>CAWGBQ010000004.1:0-433244 GCA_963820885.1 uncultured Gammaproteobacteria bacterium | reverse complement strand
GACCATCCATGGTCGCCGGTTACTTTCTTTTGCTTGCCCAAAAGAAAGTAACCAAAGAAAAAGGCACCCTCGCGGTCGCGGTTTGCCGGGCATCCATGCCCGGCAAACTGCGCACAGGCTCCGAGGGCTTCGCCGGGAGCACATCCGTGTGCCTCGTCGAAGTGCGCCGGCATCCTGCCGCGCCCCGCTTCGCGGCTATTTCCTCCGATCCTTCGCCGCGGCCGAGAGGGAACCCGGGAAGAGCAGAGCGCGGCAGTCCCTGCCGCAGAAGCACCGGATATATGCGACATCGGATATATCCGACACGTCGTTTCTTTCGCTTTGCTCTTCGGGTTCCCTCTGAGCAGCGGCGGAGGGTGGACGGACCAGCCGCGTGCACCAGCACGCGGGCGGCGCGAGGGATCGCGCCGATTCGGACAACAGGCCATGGATGGCCTGTGGGCCGAACCCGTCCACCCGTAGCGAACCGCTCGCTCCGCGAGCGGCGCGAATCCGAGGGTGCCGTTTTCTTTGGTTACTTTCTTTTGGGCAAGCAAAAGAAAGTAACTGGCGGCCATGGATGGCCGACAAACCACACACGGACGTGAGTCGGTCTATCGCGAAACACCGCAAACAGAACCAACACCATCCCCACCCAACCCTCCCCTTGAAGGGGAGGGCTACAGCAGCCTCCGATTGAAGGCGAGGGCTGAAGAAGTCTCCATTTGAGAGGCCTAGCGCGGCGCCCGATACCCGCCACGCACCCCCCGCGGCGACATCACCAACTGCCACAGCTGATTGCGCCGCGCCCGAAACACCGCCGCCGACGCCGACAGGTAAAACCGCCACATCCGCCGAAACCGCTCGCTATAGCGCGACGAAAGCGCCACCCACGCGCGATCGAAGTTCGCGCGCCACGCCATCAGCGTGCGGTCGTAGTCGGCGCCGAAGTTGTGCCAGTCCTCGATGACGAAAATGTCTTCGCTCGCGGCCGCGATCTGCTCGGCCGACGGAATCAGCGAGTTCGGAAAGATGTACTTCGCGATCCAGGGATCCGTGTGGTTCGACGATACGTTCGATCCGATGCTATGCAGGACGAACAAGCCGTCGTCGGACGTGCAGCGCCGCGCAACATCGAAGTACGTGCTGTAGTTCTTGAGGCCGACGTGCTCGAACATGCCGATCGAGAACACGCGATCGAATGTCTCGTCGAGCGTGCGGTAGTCGGCGAGGCGGATCTCGATCGGGAGGCCCGCACAGATTCCGCGCGCGTAATCGGCCTGTTCCTGCGAAACCGTGACGCCGACGCCGGAAACGCCGTAGCGCTCCGCGGCGAGCTTCAGCGCCTCGCCCCAGCCGCAGCCGATGTCGAGCACGCGCATGCCGGGCTTCAATTCGAGCTTGCGGCAGATCAGCTCGAGCTTGGCGACCTGCGCGTCGTCGAGATTATCCGCATCCTTCCAGTAGCCGCAGCTGTAGACGAGCCGCTGACCGAGCATCGCCTGGAAGAGGTCGTTGCCGAGATCGTAATGGCGCTCGCCGACTTCATACGCGCGCTGCCCGCGCTGCAGGTTGAGGAAGCGCGCCTTGACGTAGAGCCACGCGTCTTCCAAGCCGCCGACGCGCTCGTCGAGCCGCGTGTCGAGCAGGTGGAACAGGAATCCGTCGAGATCGCCGGTGTCCCACCAGCCGTCCATGTACGCTTCGCCGAGCCCGAGCGAGCCGTGCGCGAGGATGCGCGAATAGAGCCGCGGATCGTTGACGCGCATGTCGGTCGGCGCGTTGCCGTCGATCTCGACGCCGGCGAAGTTGAGCAGCGCCTCGATGCGCGCGTGCGCACGGGTGCGTGTCGTCGGCAGCCCCTGAATGAGCATGTGCGAAGAATAGCGCCTTCGCGTGGCCGTTCGTTAAGCCGCGCTCGGTGCGGTGCAGCGACTGTTCAGCGCTGCGCGGCCGCGGCGTCGCTTACAAGCCCGAACTCGGCCGGAAAGCGCGCGTAGAAGAGCGGCGCGCCGTCCTCGCGCACGATGCGCAAGAGCTCGTCGGCCTGCTCCTCGGAGACGATGAACTCGACGAGCACGGTCTGCTGTCCCGCGAGCTCGAAGAAGTGCTGCTCGGACATCACGCCGTGCCGGCCGTAGCCCGCGATCGCGCGGAACGCCGAGCCGCCGGCGATGCCGCGCTGCTTCGCCTGCGACAGAAGCCACTCGTACAGCGGCACGCCGCGGTGGCGCTGGTTCTCGTGCATGTAGAAACGCAGCGAATAGCCTTTCATGTGCGTCTCCGTCGTCACGTGCGCAGGATCATGCGCGCGATGCCGATGCCGGCGAGCGTCAGCAGCAGCGAGCCGACAAGATGCGCCGCGATGATCGCTGCCGTCCAGCCGTACTGCTGGCGCAGGAACAGCGTCACCGTTTCGCCGGAGAACGTCGAGAACGTCGTGAGCCCGCCGAGGAAGCCGGTCGTGATCGCGAGCCGCCACGCGATCGGCAGCGTTTCGTAGTGCGCGAAGAAACCGAGCGCGAGGCCCATGATGAGCCCGCCGACGAGGTTCGACGCGAGCGTGCCGAGCGGCAGCGCCGGCAGGATCGGATTCAGCGCGATGCCGAGCAGCCAGCGCATGACGGCACCGAGGGAGGCCCCGATGCCGACGGCGAAGAACGAGATGAGGTTCATGATGCTCCCGGATCGTGGATCGGACCCGGAAATACCGCAGCGTGCAAGGCGTCGGCGGTCAACCCACGACACCTGCGCGCCCCGGTGTTTCCGGGAGCTCGTCAGGCATCATCAGCCTTGCGGCGGTTCGAGGAGGAATGCCATCTCCTGATTGCGACGTTATGCTAGCAAACCGGCACGCAGACGCCAACGCGTTGCCGCATCACAAGCCGCACTTCGAAATGACCGTCCCGATGTCCCCGCGCCGGCGCCGACTGGCACCGATGCTCGCCGCGCTCGCGATGTTCGGGCCGTTCTCGATCGACACGATTTTTCCGGCGTTCCCGGCGATCGCGAAAGAGCTCGGCGCGACGCCGATCGCGATGCAGCAGACGATCAGCGTCTACATGATCGCGTACGCGTTCATGTCGCTGTTCCACGGGCCGCTGTCGGACAGTCTTGGCCGCCGTCGCGTGATCCTCGCCGGCGTCGCCGTCTTCACGCTCGCATCGATCGGCTGCGCGCTTGCGGGTTCAATCGGCTCGCTGCTCGCGTTCCGCGCGTTGCAGGGCATCTCGGCCGGCGCAGGCCTCATCGTCGGCCGCGCGATCATCCGCGACTGCTTCGAAGGCGTCGAAGCGCAGCGACTGATGTCGGCCGTCTCGATGATCTTCGGCATCGCGCCCGCGATTGCGCCGATCGTCGGCGGCTGGGTCGTCGCTTTCGCGCGCTGGCCGATGATCTTCTGGCTGCTCGCCGCGTTCGCGTTCGCGCTTTGGCTCGTTTGCCTCGCGTGGCTGCCGGAGACGCATCCGCGGGAACGGCGCGTGCCGCTCTCGGTCGCCGAATTGCAGACGACGTATCGCCGCATCGGCCTCGATCGCGCGTTCCTGCCGCTCGCGCTCGCCGGCACGCTGAACTTCAACGCGCTCTTCGTCTACATCGCGTCGGCGCCGGCGTTCGTCCTGAATCTGCTCAAGCTCGATGCGCAGCATTTCGCCTGGCTCTTCATCCCGGCGATCAGCGGCATGATGATCGGCGCGTTCCTGTCGGGGCGTCTCGCCGGAAAGCTGAGCGCGAGCGCGACCGTGCGGCTCGGTTACATCATCATGCTCGGTGCGTCGGCGCTGAATCTTCTGATCGCGCTCGTACTGCCGGAACCGAAAGTGCCGTGGTCGGTGCTGCCGGTCGGCCTGCATGCGATCGGCATCGGCATCAACTTCCCGACGCTGACGCTGCTGCTGCTCGACCGCTTCCCGCTGCATCGCGGCGCGGTGTCGTCGGTGCAGGCGTTCGTGAGCCTCGTCATCAGCGCGACGCTCGCCGGCGCGATCTCGCCGCTCGTTTCCGGCAGCGCGATGAGCCTTGCGCTGACCGCCGCGATCGCGACGACGCTCGGCTTCGGCAGCTGGCGCCTCTACCGCCGGATCGAGACGCGCGAAGCGCTCGCGGTCGCGCAAGCGGCCTGAGCGCGCGGACACGCACTCGCGCGGCCGGCAACGTGCGGTTCAGCATGCGGACGGCAAATACTGCCGCCGATGTTCGCCCTCGATCCCCGGAGAATCCTCGTTCGCCTCGGCGCGCTCGCCGTGTTCGGCGCGCTCGCGACCGGCTGCGCGACGCTGCGCACCGATGTTCCGAGGGAGCCCTCGACGGCGCTGCCGCCGGTCGCCGATACGCCGTCGACGCGCTACGTCGCATCCGAGACGAACGCGCACGGCGAGGCATCCGGATTTCGCGCGCTGATCAGCAACACGAACGCGCTGATGAGCCGCATCGTGCTGATCGATCACGCCGAGCATTCGCTCGACCTCCAGTACTACATCTTCGACAACGACGCGACCGGCCGGCTCGTCGCGCAGCGCATCGTCGCGGCGGCCGATCGCGGCGTGCGCGTGCGCATCCTGCTCGACGATCTCGACATCACCGGGCAGGGCCAGGACAACGTGCTCGACGCGCTCGACGCGCACCCGAACATCGAGGTGCGCCTGTTCAATCCGTTCCACATCCGCAGCCGCTCGATCTTCTCGAAGATGGGCCAGTTCGTCGTCGACGGCAAGCGCCTCAACCGGCGCATGCACAACAAGGCGTTCATCGTCGACGGCATGCAGGCGGTCATCGGTGGGCGCAACATCGGCGATGCCTACTTCGACGCCGGCGACCAGATCCATTTCCGCGATCTCGACGTGCTCGCGATCGGCCCGGTCGTGCCGAAGATTTCGGCGATGTTCGACGGCTACTGGAACTCGCAGATGTCGTATCCGGTGACCGCGTACACGTCGATCCACGCCAGCGCCGAGGATCTCGCGCACCTGCGCGTCGCGCTCGCGCACGACGCGCGCGCGTTCGCCGAATCGGACTACGCGCAGGCGCTCTCCGAAACGCTGCCGAACGGCCCGAGTGCCGATCGCAAGGGCTACTGGTTCTGGGGACCGGCGAAGTTCATCGCCGACAATCCGGACAAGGCCGATCCCGATCGCGACGGCGAAACGCGGCCGATGGGCTCGCAGCTGCGCCAGATGCTCGACGGCGCACAGTCCGAGGCGTTGCTGATCTCGCCCTATTTCATTCCCGGCGAGAACGGGGTGAAGCACCTCGCCGAAATGGCCGGGCGCGGCGTGACGATCAAGGTCCTGACGAATGCGCTCGCGGCCACCGATGAGCCCGAAGTGCATGCCAGGTACGCGCACTACCGCATTCCGCTGCTGGAGGCCGGCATCGATCTTTTCGAGCTCCGGCCCGCGCCCGGCAAGCCGCCTCCGACCGATGCGCACGGCACGTCGTCCGGCGAGAGCCTGCACGCGAAATCGATGATCGTCGACAAGCGCACGGTGTTCGTCGGCTCGATGAATCTCGATCCGCGCTCGCGAAAGCTCAACACCGAGATGGGCGTCATCGTCGATTGCCCGAGCTCGCCGCGGCGCTCTCGAAATATTTCGACAGCGCGACCACGCCCGAGAACGCGTTCCACGTCGTGCTCGAGCGGCCCGACGGCAAGCCCGACCAGAAACCGGTGCTACGCTGGATCGCGGTCGACGACGGAAAACCGATCAAGTTCGATCACGATCCGGAAACCTCGGCGTTGACGCGCGCGCGCGTCCAAATGATGCGCGTGCTGCCGATCGAAGATCAGCTCTAGGCGAAATCGATGGCGGAGGATCCGGACGAAGCGCCTGTCGTGCAGAGCCGCAGGCGACGCGCGTTGCGCTGGCTCCTGATCGCAGCAATCGTCTGCGCGCTGCTGACGGTCGTCATCGCAATCATCGTCGGCGCGCGCACGTTCGCGTGGGGCGACCTGCCCGCGTTCATCGATCGCATGACCGCGTGGCGCGATTCGCCGCTCGCGATGCTCGCGATGCTCGGCTGTTTCGTCGTGGGCGGGCTCGTCGTGTTTCCGGTCAATCTCCTGATCGCGACGTCGATCGTCGTATTCGGACCGATCGCCGGCGCCGTGATCGCGCTCGCGGGATCGCTCGCCAGCGCGGGCGTGCTGCACCAGATCGGCATGGCGTTTCCGGAGCATGCCTTCACGCGCTTCGCAGGCCGCCATACCGAGCTGCTTCGCGAGCGCGTCGCGCGGCACGGCCTGATCGCGGTCGCCGTCGTGCGATTGCTGCCGGTCGCGCCGTACAGTGCCGTCAGCCTCGCCGCCGGGATCGCCGGCATCCGGCGCCTGCCGTACTTCGTCGGCACCGCGATCGGCATGTTGCCCGGCATCGTGCTCTACGCGCTGTTCGCCGATCGTGCGCGCAAGGTCATCGCCGACCCGCGGCCGCTGAGCTGGGCGATGCTGCTGTTCGCGCTGCTGCTGATCGTCGCGGTCGCGTTGCTGCTGCGTCGCCTGCACCTGCGCTCGCGTGCGCGCGAGGCGGGCGCGTGACACGCATCCGCGTAGCGACGTACAACGTGCATAGCGGCGTCGGCGTCGACCGCCGCTTCCGGCCGGAGCGCATCGCCGCGGTGATCGACGAGCTTTGCGCCGATGTCGTCGCGCTGCAGGAAGTGCTCTCGCCCGTGCGTGGCGTGGACGTGCACGCGCATTTGCGCGAGGCGAGCGGGCTCCATCTCGTCACGATGACGACGATGCAGCTCGCCGGCGGCACGTTCGGCAATGCGCTGCTCAGCCGCTGGCCGATTCTCGATTTTGCCGAGCACGGATTGACGGTCGGGCGGCGCGAGCCGCGCGGCGCGATCGATGCGACGATCGGGCGCGATACGCGCGAGCTTCGCGTGATCGCGACGCATCTTGGGCTGCGCGGCGCGGAACGCAGCGAGCAGCTATCGCGGTTGATCAAAATCGTGAAGGCCGCACCGGATATGCCGACCGTGCTGGCGGGCGATTTCAACATGACGCGCGGGCGCGCGCGCGAATTGCGCGCGCACGTCGCGCATCTCGGAAAGCACGATGCGCTGGCGACGTTCCCGTCGATTGCGCCGATGTTGCCGCTGGACAGGATCTTCGCGCTGCACGGCGCGTCGATTGTCGATGTCGCGGTGCATCGCAGCCGGCGGGCGCGCGTTGCTTCGGATCATTTGCCGCTCGTGGCGACGGTGGAATTGCCAGGTTGATGCGCTTTCCCTTCTCCCGCTTGCGGGAGACAAAACGGCAGGATTGCCGTTTTGCACGGCGGAGCCGCCCGAAGGGTGAGCGCCATGGATGGCGCGAATGAACGTGCCGGAGGCGGATGAGGGCGCTCTTGATGCGTCGAACCAGCTTGCCCTCACCCTAGCCCTCTCCCGCAAGCGGGAGAGGGGAAAAGGCGGAGCGGGAGAGGGTGAGACGGCTGAGCAGGAGAAGGGAAAAGGCGTCAGCACTCGATGACGTTCACCGCCAACCCGCCGCGCGACGTTTCCTTGTACTTGTCCTTCATGTCGCGCCCGGTGTCGCGCATCGTCTTGATGACCTTGTCGAGCGACACGCGATGCTTGCCGTCGCTGCGCGACGCCATGCGCTGCGCGTTGATTGCCTTCACGGCGCCCATCGCGTTGCGCTCGATGCACGGAATCTGCACGAGGCCGCCGATCGGATCGCAGGTGAGCCCGAGGTTGTGCTCCATGCCGATCTCGGCCGCGTTCTCGACCTGATAGATGCTGCCGCCGAGCGCGGCCGTGAGCCCGCCGGCTGCCATCGAGCACGCGACGCCGACTTCGCCCTGACAGCCGACTTCGGCGCCGGAGATCGACGCGTTTTCCTTGTAGAGGATGCCGATCGCGCCGGCCGTGAGCAGGAACTCGATGAGGCCGTCGTCGCTCGCCTTCGGACAGAAGCGCTCGTAGTAGTGCATGACCGCCGGGACGATGCCGGCGGCGCCGTTCGTCGGTGCCGTCACGACGCGGCCGCCCGCGGCGTTTTCCTCGTTGACCGCGAGCGCGTAGAGGTTGACCCAGTCGAGGATCGTCAGCGGATCGCGGAGCGCGGCTTCGGGCCGGTCGCGCAATTCCTTGTACATCTCCGGCGCGCGGCGCTTGACGTGCAAGCCACCGGGCAGCGTGCCGCTCTCGCGGATGCCGCGCGCGACGCAGCCCTGCATCGCACGCCAGATCGTCAGCAGACCCGAGCGGATGTCGGCTTCGCTGCGCCACGATTTCTCGTTTTCCATCATGACGCCGGCGATCGATTTGCCGCTTTCTTCGCAATATTTGAGGAGCGCTTCGCCGCTCATGAACGGATACGGCAGCGGCGTCGTGTCGGCGACGATGCGGTCTTCGGCCGCTTCGTCCTGATTGACGACGAAGCCGCCGCCGACCGAGTAGTAGTCGCGCGTCGCGAGCAGTGCGTCGTCGTCGCCGAACGCCGAGAAGCGCATGCCGTTCGAGTGGTACGGCAGCTTCTGGCGCTTGTTGAAGACGAGATCGGTCTTCTCGTCGAACGCGATCTCGTGGCGGCCAAGCAGGCGAATCTTCTTCTCGGCGCGAATGCGCTTCAGGCGCACGGGGATCGATTCGGGGTCGATCTTGTCCGGCCACTCGCCTTCGAAGCCGCAGAGGATCGCCTTGTCGGTGCCGTGCCCGCGGCCGGTCAGCGCGAGCGAGCCGAAGAGCTCGCAGCGGACGCGCTTCACCGAGGCGAGGATGCCGGGCTCGGCGAGCCAGCGCTCGCAGAAGCGCGCCGCGGCGCGCATCGGCCCGACCGTGTGCGAGGACGACGGCCCGATGCCGATCTTGAAGAGGTCGAAGACGCTGACGGCCATGGCGCAAAGATGGGGACGCGAAGGACGCTATTCTACGCGCCCGCACATCCGCACCGCCGCATGCGACTCGTTCTTTACCAGCGCGACGACTGCAAGCTTTGCGACGAGGCGCTCGCGGTGCTCGCTACTGCGCGCGCGCCGGACTTCGACAGCGTATTCATCGACGACGATGCGGCGCTCGAGGCGCGCTACGGCGAGCGCATTCCGGTGCTTGCGCGACGAGGCGAGCGGCCGCGAGCTCGGCTGGCCGTTCGATGCGGACGAGGTCGCGCGTTTCTCGGGCCGGCTGACGTACCTATCGAGCGACGCCGAGCTGGAAGCTTCAGAGCAGCGACGATGCGTGCTCGCAGCACCGCGCTTCACGCCTGTCTGCGTCAAGGTGCCCTCGAGGCTGCCGAGCTTGGTGATGGGTCGACCTCGCTGCCGTCGCTGCCCGATCACGACGCCGCTGCGCGCCCGTCGCGGTATGCCGTTCGACTGCACGGCGTCCGGCACCGCCGGCCTTGGCGAGGAGCTTGTCCTTGAGGGTGCCCGCATCGCGAAGTCGTTCCAAGAAGTTATTGCGTGCCACGCAGAAGTCGAGGATGCCCTGCGGCATTGCTCGCGCTGCCGGGCGTCAGCGAGCCGATCGAGCCGCCGGCGACAGCGGCGTTCTTCAGCGCGCCGAGATCCTGCGCGGCTGCGTGACGGCCGATACGCAGCGCGAGTGCCGGCGACAACCGACGAAGGCGATCGAGGTCCTGCAGGACTTCATGGCGCGCTCCTTCCGGGTCCGAGGGGACAGGGATTTTCGCGCGATTCCGGCGGTCGGGAGCATCCTTCGGATCGGCGCGTTGTCGACGCCGATCGGCTCCGCCGGCGTCGTCGGGATCGTCAAGCGGCGGGATCTCGCCGTGCGCGGCCTCGACGGCCGGCGTGCGCCAGCCCGAGTTGATGCCCCAGAAATAGAAGACGACGCCGATCGCGGCGACGAGCACGAGATCCCAGCCGAACGGAAGGTAGCCCTTGCCGCCGAACTCGCGGCTGCCGGCGTAGGAAACGAGCGCGATGATCGGCAGGTAGGCGAGCAGCCACCAGGCGCCGGCGAGCTGGCGCGCGAAATCGGGCCAGCCCTGCTTTGCCTGGTAGTACACGTAGAGCGGCAGGGCCGCGACGACGAGCAGAATGATCTCGCCGGTCAGCGGCCACTTCGCCCAGTAGAGCAGCTCTGCCGAGAAGACGAACGCGAGCAACGCGATCACCGAGAGGCCTGGCAGCTTGAACGGACGGTGCAGCTCCGGCGCCGTGCGGCGAAGGCTCACTACGCTCGCGGGTCCGGTCAGGTAAGAGATGATGGTCGCGACCGAGATCACGGCCGCAAGCGTGTCCCAGCCGCGGAAGAAAAACAGAAAGACGAACGACACGGCGAGGTTGAACCACATCGCCGCACGCGGCACGCCCCAGACCGGATGCAGCCGACCGAGCACTTTCGGCATGGTGCCGTTGCGCTCCATGCCGAAGATCATGCGCGCCGTCGACGCCGTGTAGGTGATGCCGGTGCCGCTTGGGCTGACGAACGCATCGAAGTAGAGCAGCGTGGCGAGCCACTGGATGCCGAGGAGCTTGGCGAGTTGCGCGAAAGGCGAGGAGAACTCGATGCCGTGCCAGCCTGCCTTGGCCAGGAGCTCGGGCGGCACCGCGCCGAGATAGGCGACCTGCAAGATCAGGTAGACGATCGTCGCCAGCGCGATCGAGCCCAGCACCGCGAGTGGAATGTTCCGGCCCGGATTGCGCGCTTCGCCGGCCAGGTTCACCGGCATCTGGAAACCGTTGAAGCTGAACACGATGCCGGCGGTCGCGACCGCGGTCAGCATCGCGGCGAAATCAATCGCATGCGCTTCTCCGTGCACGCCGACGCTGAAGTTTTCGGGATGGAAGCCACTTGCGATCAGCGAGAGGCCAGCCAGCGCAGGCACGACAAGCTTGAACACCGTGATAGCGGAGTTCGAGTGCGCGAAGAGCTTGACGCTCCAGAAGTTGACTAGGAAATAGACGATGACCAGCGCCGCGGCGATCGCGAGCCCCGGCGTCGTCAGCTCGCCGTGCGCGCCCGGATGCGCGATGTAGAGCGCGTGCGCCCAGTCCCATTCCCAGGACGCCATGTACTGCACCGATGCCTCGGCTTCGACCGGGATCACCGAGACGATCGCGATCCAGTTCGACCAAGCCGCGATGAAACCCACCAGCGAGCCGTGCGAATAGTGGCCGTAGCGGACCATGCCGCCCGACTCCGGGAACATCGCGCCGAGCTCCGAATAGGTCAGCGCGATCGTCGTGATGATCAGCGCGCCGACGACCCAGGCCCAGATCGCACCGGGGCCCGCAACGCCCGCGGCGCGCCACGCCCCGAACAGCCAACCCGACCCGATCATCGAACCGAGCCCGATGAACAACAGGGCGAATGGGCCGACGTCGCGGCGGATGGCGGAAGGGGCGGGCATACGGACTCCTGCGGATCGGGCCGGCGCGAACACCGGACGGGATGCGGCGGGAGCCGCGGGTCGATATTCGCAGGTTTGCGCGCCAGCGTCAGCGCCGGGCGCCCTCGGCCGACGCACGCGGCGCACCGCTGGACGTGCCGTCAAGGCGCGTAAATCCACGCCGCGCAGACTGCCATTCGGCTAGGATTCGCGGCTGGAAGGAAGGGGGACAGAACATGCTTCGCTCAAGACGTGGCGTCGCGCCGCTGCTAGGGTTTGCGCTCGGCGTCGTCGTGCCGTTCGGAACCGCTTTCGCACAGATCGACATCCTGACCGAGCGTTACGACGACTCCCGGTCCGGCGCCAATCTGGCGGAGACGGCACTCAATACCTCGAACGTCAACAGCACGACGTTCGGCAAGCTCTGGTCGTACTCGGTTTCGGGTTCGGTCTACGCGCAGCCGCTCTACGTGCACGACCTCGCCGTGCCGGGCCAGGGCACGCACAACGTGCTCTTCGTCGCGACGATGAACGACGTGATCTACGCGTTCGACGCCGATTCGCCGATCGACGCGCCGCTTTACTCGCTCGATGTCACAAGCGAAGTGCCGGGCGAGTTCCCGCCCTGCATCATCGACGTGCTCGGCTACAACGACAACATCATCGGCAACGTCGGCATCGAAGGCTCGCCCGTCGTCGATCTTTCGACGAACACGATCTACTTCGTCGCGCGCGCCGAAACGACGGACACCGGCCAGTGCGGCGGATCGAACCCGACGTTCCTCCAACGCTTGCACGCGCTCGACCTGACGACATTCGAAGAACGGCCGGGCAGTCCGGTCCTGCTCGGCGGAAGCGTCGCCTGCAACCCCGGCGCCGGCGGTTCCGCGTGCATCAACGGAACCCTGACATTCAATCCGAAAATCGAGGACCAGCGCTCGAGCCTCGCGCTCTCGAACGGGCGCGTGTTCGTCGCGTGGTCCGGCACAGCGACCAGTTCGCCTATCACGGCTGGGTCATGGTCTACGACGCCGCGACGCTGCAGCAGACGATGATCTGGTCCTCCGCGCCGGACGGCACCCCGTTCAACGGGGGCGGCATCTGGATGGCCGGTCGCGCTCCGGTCATCGACGCCTCGAACAATGTCTACTACACGACAGGCAACGGCACCTGGGACGGCGTGACGAACTTCGGCGAATCGTTCGTGAAGTTCGGGCCGACACCGGACACGCCGCTGCTCGACTGGTTCACGCCCGACGACGTCGATTTCCTCAACAACACGGATCTCGACCTTGGTGGCTCGGGCCCGATTCTCGTGCCCGGCACCGATCTCATCATCAGCGGCGGCAAAAGCGGCGTTTTCTACGTCACGCACACGGCCGACATGGGCCATCGAACGACGAACGACGTCGGCATCGTGCAGTCGTTCGACAACAGCAATCCCGCGGGTTCGAACGACCAGATCAAGGGCGGCCCGGTCTACTGGAACCGCGAGGGCGGCGTCGGCCCCTGGATGTATGTCTGGTCCGACGGCTGCAACCACTTCAACGCATACAACTTCAACGGCACGACATTCGACACGCCGCCGGTCTCGCAGAGCACGGTCCTCTCGCAGTGCGGCTCGTCGGGCGGCGTGCTGACATTGTCGGCGAACGGCAGCACGCCGGGCTCCGGCGTCCTCTGGTCATCGATGGTGAAAAGCGGCGACGGAAACAGCAACGTGCACGCGGGCATCTTGCGCGCGTTCGACGCGGACGATCTCTCGACCGAGCTCTGGAACTCCGAGCAGAACCACGGTCGTGACGATGCCGGCAACTGGCCAAAGTTCAGCGCGCCGAGCGTCGTCAACGGGCGCGTCTACCTCGCCTCGTTTCCGATCGACGGCGTCGCCGACGCGACGGTCAACGTGTACGGCCTGCTGGCCGAGCCCGATTTCGCGCTCGCGATGACGCCGGACAATCCCGGCGTCGCGCCCGGCGGCGATGCGACCTACACGATCACGACGACCGCGGCGAATGGCTTTTGCCGCGCCCGTGCATTTCGACGTCGAAGGCCTGCCGTCCGGCGCGATCGCGACGTTCGCGCCGAACGACGTCGCGCCGCCCGCAACGACGACGCTGACGGTCACGACCGATCCGTCGACGCCGCTCGGCGAATATCCGATCGTCGTCAGTGCTGGCGGCGACACGCTCGACCACACGGTGTCGGCAGGGCTCTACGTCACCGATACCGCGCCAGGCAACGGCGCGATCAGCATCGATTTCGTCGGTGGCGGTGCGACGTTCGCGGCGACCGGCGTCGCCGGCGTCGTCGCGAAACCGAACTGGAACGACGCGATGAATGCGACGGGCGGTTCGTTTGCGCTCGTCGACGAGAGCGGCGCGCCGACCGGCGCGACGCTGACGTGGACCGCGTCGGGCGTTTCCTCGCTCGGCCTCGATGGGCTCGATCCGAACTTCGCCATGATGAACGGCTATCTCGACGCGCGATCCCGGCACGGTCACGACAGTGACGATCTCGAACCTGCCGGCGTCGCCGGGTGGCTACGTCATCTACGCGTACGGCGACGGAACGGACGTGGACGGGCTCGACAACACGACCTCTTACGTCGTCACGCCGAACGACGCCGAGGCGCCGATTTCGAGGACGATTGTCGATCCGCAAGGCGTCAGCTTCAGCGGAACGTACGTCTATGCCGGCAATTACACGAGCTTCGTGGTCGGCGGCACCGGGTTCACGATGGCCGTTTCCGCGATCGACAGTTCCGCGACTCACGCGCCGCTCAACGGCATCCAGATCGTACGCGGCGACCGCATCTTCGCGAACGGATTCGAATGAGGCTGGCGTAACGCTCAGGCGCGGTTATCGCCGCGCCTGAGCCGCGCGAGAATTTCGTCGCGCGCCTCGCGCAGGATCGACTCGCGATCGAGGCTCTCGACGATCTCGGTCACGACGCGCTTGGGTCCCTTGTCGCCCCACGACTTGCCGGCGACAAGATATTTCTCGGCCGCGCGGCCGACAAGCTCCGTCGCATACCATGCGAGCGCGCCCTGCGCGCCGGCCGTAACGATGGTCGACAATCCCGCGCTGAAGCCCTTCAGCGCCGACGCGACGAGATGCACGCCCCAGATCGCGCCCATCAACGCGGCGAGCTGCGCCGAGATGACCGCGATCAGCGAGCCGGCTTCGCTCTTCGTCAGTGGCAATCCGTAGACGCGGCCGAGATGCATGACGAGCGCCGCATCGAGCGCAGCGGCAGCGAGGAGATCGGCGACAGGAATCGGATTCAGCGCAACGGCGACGCCTTTGGCGATGCAGTACTGGCGGATGACTTTCGTCGCGAGCTCGCGCCGCGCGTCGGCGATCCGCTGCGCGACCTGATCGGAAACGCGACCCGCGAAAAGGCTCGCGTTGAGCGCCGCGAGCGTCTTGCCTTCGCGCTCGATGATGACCGAAAGCCGGTCGCGCAATGCCGCGATGTCGGCCGGCACCTCGACGAGCTCAATGCGCTCGTTGCCATCGGCTTCGACGCGGATGCGCTTCTGCGGCGCCGGCCGCGCGCTGACCGCGACGACGTCGTCCGCGCGCACGAGCCCGCGCGCGTGCTCGCGAAGGCGCTCGATCAGCCGCTCGCGCTCGTCCTCGCCGTAGCGGTCGGCCTTGTTCAGCGCGAGCAGCAGCGGGCGCTCGGTGCGCGCGAGCAGCGCAAGCGCATCGAGCTCGCGCTGCGTCATGTCGCCATCGACGACGAACACGACGAGATCGCTGACCGAAGCCACCTCGAACGCGAGCTTCTCGCGCGACTCGCCGTCGAGCTCGTCGATGCCGGGCGTGTCGATCAGGTGCACGCCGCTGCCGGCGACCTCGCGCCACGCGCGCTCGCTCGCATCGCGCGTCGTGCCGTGCAGCACGCCGACGCTGAAGACGTCCTCGCCGAGGAGCGCATTGGCGAGCGCCGACTTGCCGACGCTGACGCGCCCGAACACCGCGATGTGCAGCTCGCCGCGCTCGAGCTTGTCGAGCATCGATTCGAGCCGCGCGAAATCGGCCGAAAGATTCGAGCGGATCGCCGGCGGGATGTGCGTGTCATCGAGCAGCGCGCGCACGCTCTGCGCCGCCTGCACGCTGTGTGCGGCGCCGTCGGACGTCGCGGCAGGCGCGGCGCCGGTCAGGCGCTCGCGGAGGCGCAGCCACCAGTCCATCGTATGCGTTATCGCGGCGTCACTTGGCGTTGAGCACGAGATGCCCGTGCACCGGCACCTCGGCTCCGACGTCGGCCCAGTCGCCGCCGTTGCCGAGATCGAAGTCGGCGCGCTTCAGCGTCGTGTCGACGTCGAGCGTCGCCGCGTTGCCGTTCTCGGCGAACTTGACCTTGAGCGTGACCGGCTTGGTCTTGTTGCGGATCGTGAGGTTTCCCTTCGCATCGACCGCATCGCCGTTCTTCGCGAACGACTCGGTCACGAAGTGCGCTTTTGGCGTCTTCGCCGTGTCGAAGAAATCGGCCGTCGCAAGCGTGTCGTCGCGCTCGCCGCTGCCGGAGTCGACGCTGGCGAGATCGATCGTGACGTCGAACTTCGATTTCGTCGGATCGGCCGCGTCGTACGCGATCGTCGCCTCGAACTTCTTGAACTTGCCGTCGAAGCCTTCGTTCTGGTACGTGCCCTTGAACGTCAGCGTGCTTTTCGCGGCATCGACCTGCCAGTCGCGCGCGAGAACGGCAGTCGGGAGCATCAGGAGGAGCGAGATCAGCAGGCGACACATGGCGTTCTCCTTGAGCGCATTCTTTTCCTTCTCACGCTTTGCGGGAGAAGGTGCCGGAGGCGGATGAGGGCGATCTTGCGACGGCGAACCAACGTGCCCTCACCCTAGCCCTCTCCCGCAAGCGGGAGACGGGAAATAGCGGCGCTCGCGCTAGGTTAGCGGTTTCGCCGGCCGGATGGCGCCGCGGCGGCCCGGGAGCATGCGGCGCAGAATGTCGTCGCGCTCGTGGAAGTGGTGCCAGAGCGCAACCGCCGCGTGACCCGCGGCGACCGTCGCGAGGATCCAGAACAGCGTGATGTGCGCGGTTTCGGCGAGATCCTTGATCGCATCGTCGCGCCCGCCGGTCAGGCTCGGCACCTCAAAAAGCCCGAACCAGTACAACGGCCGCAACGCCGTCGCCGAATCGAACAGCCAGCCCGACAGCGGCACGAGGAAGATCAGCGTGTAGAGCAGCACATGCCCGGCGCGCGCGCCGACGACCTGCCAGCGCGGCATCGTCGCGGGATACGCCGGATGCGGATCGAACGCGCGCCAGGCGAGGCGCAGGATCGCGAACGCGAAGATCGTGAGGCCGAGCGACTTGTGGACCGTGTAGACCGGAATCGTGCTCGGCCGCTTCGGCAGCTCGACCATGACGAGCCCGATCGTCGCCTGCACGAGAATCGCGATCACGATCGTCCAGTGGAAGAACTTCGCGGCGCTGCCCCAGCGCGAGGCATCACTCTTTGCCGGCATCGTCTTTCTTCTCGTCGGGCTTGGCGTCGCTCTGCTTCGGCCGCGCCATCGTCCTTGATCCCTTCGATCACGAGCGTCAGCTCGATGTCCTGACCGACGACGTCCTGGAAACGCTTCATGTCGAAGTCGTTGCGGTTGAGCTTCGCCGTCGCCGAGAAACCGGCCTTGCGCTTGAACGTGTACGGATCGTTGCCGACGCGGTTGAACTTGAAATCGACGTCGATCGGCTTGGTGACGCCGTGCAGGATCAGGTTGCCGTGGATCGTGCCGCTCGTCTTGTCTTTCGGCGTCACGCTCGTGCTCGTGTAGCGCGCGGTCGGGAAGCGGCCCGTGTCGAAGAACTGGCCCGACCGGATCGTGTCGCTCCACTTCTGGTCGCCCATGTCGACCGACGCGAGATCGATCTCGACATAGACCTTCGCCTTCGCGATGTCATCCGGATCGAACTGGAACCAGCCATCCTTCACATGCAGGCGGCCGAGCGGATGCGAAAGATTCTCGTGGCTCGCCGCGAACCAGATCTGCGTGTGCACGGGATCGAAGCGATAGGTCTCGGGCGCGGCGCGCGCGTCGAGCGACCATGCGCCGATCGCGGCCGTATGCGGCAAAGGCGAGGTAGCGGATTGGAGCGTTCATGCAGCCAGCTTGGCAAAAACGCGTGTCCGCTACCAGCTACGCGCGCTGAACGCACCGTCCGCTGGGTGTTTAGCCTTGCGTGCGCTGAGTGCCGTCCCGCGCGGCCTCGAGCGCGAGCCGCGCGACGCGCTCGATGCGATCGCGCGCGGGCTCCCGCAGCAGCACGCGTACGCGCGTCTCGACGTCGGCCGCATCGAGCTCGGCGCGTTCGCGCGAGCGTCGCGGCGAGCGCGCGTCCGACGCTGTCGAACACGAGCCCGTACGCGACCGCGTGCAGCATGCCGCCGCCGAGCGTGCCGAGTCCCGGAAACGCCTTCAGCGCGTTGCCGGCGATCGCGAGCACGATCGCGGTCGTGTTGCGCACGGTGAGACCGAGCCGCGCGAGCAGCGCTTCGACGTCGAGCTCGCGCACGGGCACGCCGTTGATGCGCGCGAGCTCGCGCACGAGCGCGGTGCCGAGCGCGCCCTGGATCAGGATGTCGCTGCCCGGCGCGACGGCGGCGAGTGCGCCGATGATCGCGCGGCGCGTGTACTTCGCGACCGTCTCGGCCGATTCGCGCGCCGCCACCTCGCGCGCGAGCGCATCGCCGCGCCGTCCGACTTCGGCGAGCACGGCGGCTTCGCGCGCGGGTTCGAGACCGCTCGCGCCCGGCGCCGTCAAGCGTTCGAGCGCATCGACGAGCGGCACGATCGTCGGCGCGCGCTCGCGCTCGACGCGCTCGCGGCGACCATCGGCGAGCGTGCGCTCGTAACGCTCGCTGCCGCCGGCGCTGATCGCGACGACCGCGGCTGCGCGATCGTCGTAGCGATCGCTGATCTTGCCGACCAGCGCGTCGATTTCGGTATCGTCGTATTGATCGGCCTTGTTGACGGCGATCACGAGCGGCTTGCCGAAGCCTGCGCAGCCAGGCGATTTCCGCATCCTGCGCACGCGTCAGATCCGACGCGGTCACGTAGACCACCGCGTGCGCGCGCAACGCCTCGTCGCGCGCGATCTGCTCGCGCAGACGGCCTTCGACCTCGGCGCTGCCCGGCACGTCGGCGAGCACGAGCTCGCGTCCGTCCGGCAGATGTCCGTGAAAGTGCGCGACCGTGCGCGTCGTGCCGCCGCGCACGTCGACGTCGGCCGTTGCGTCCTGCGCAAGCGCGCGGATCAGGCTCGACTTGCCCGTCGAAATCTCGCCGAACAGCGCGACGTGCACTTCGCCGCTCGCGCGCCGTCGATCGAGCTCGACGAGCTCCGCTTCGAGCGCTGCCGTCTCGGCCTTGCGCGCGCGCAGATGATCGATGCGCGTCTCGACTTCGCTCCGCGACACCGGCGGCGCGGTCGTGCCGGCCGTCCGCGCCGCCGGCCGCGCAAGACGCCAGATCAGCCAGCCGATAACGACCAGAAGCGCCGCACCGAGTGCGATCAGCGGGACGCGAAGCCAGACCGGAAGCTCCGACAGCCGCTGATAGAACTCGAGCACGCTGTTCAACGTCGCGACGACGAGCCCGAGCACGAGCGCCGCGCCGATCGCGAGCGCGGCGAGGAAGACGAGACGCAGTGGCAGGCGAGGCGAGGGCACAACCCATTCTAACCACTGCTTTTGCTCTTCCTCGGGTCCCCTCTGAGCCGCGGCGAAGGGCGGATGTGAGCCCGTTATCGCGGAACACCGCAAAACAGAACCCACACCATTCCCACCCAACCCTGCCCCTTGAAGGGAGGGCTTATCGAGGATGCGACCAAGTCAACAATTTCGAGGGGCTGCGGCAGAGCCCGCCCCATGGCAGTATCCGTGGGCGGAGGATCATGTATCGCTTTTCCACGCTGCCGCTGATCGCCGCATTGCCGCTGATCGCGCTGGCAGGCTTCGCGTCGGCTGGCCCACCGCCGGCGCCGCCGCAGTTCGTCATGACGAGCGTGGCAGACGGCCTGCCGTCGAGCACCGTCTACCGGCTCGCGCAGGATCGCGACGGCTTCATCTGGATCGGCACCCACGACGGCCTCGCGCGCTACGACGGCGTCAGCTTCCGTGTGCTCCGCAACGATCCGGCCGAGCCGCGCTCGATCGGCGGCAACAACGTGATGGCGCTCCTGATCGACAGCAAGGGCCGGCTCTGGTGCGGCGGCGAAGGCTCGGGCCTCAACCGACTCGACGCCGACGGCGAGCACTTCACACGCTGGAAGCACACGCCCAATGATCTGACGACGCTCGGCAACGACGACGTCAAGGCGCTCGCCGAGGACACCAACGGCACGATCTGGGCCGGCACCTATCTCGGCGGCCTCAATGGCCTGCAACCGGGCGAAACCTTCCTGCACGTCGACCACGACGCCGAAAAACCGGAGAGCCTGCGCTCGAGCAACATCGTGAGCCTCTACGCCGACCGGGGCGGCCGCCTCTGGATCGGCACCGATGCGGGCCTCGACGTACGCGAAGGCGACGGCCGCATCGTGCACGTCGACATCCCGCCGCTCGATGCGCGCAAGGACGCATCGGCCGTCGCCGCGTTCATGCCGGACAACGACAACACGATGCTCGTCGGCACGAGCAAAGGCCTCTTTCGCGTCGACGCGAACCTCGCGTATCTCGGCCAGGTCGCAGCGCCCGCGTCGCAGCCGCCCTCGATCATCAGCATGACGCGCGGCGCCGCCGGCGAAATCTGGATCGGCACGCAGAACGGCGTCGTCGAGCTCGACGGCACGCGCGTGCAGCGCTATGCCGGCGAAGAATCGGTCGCCGGCGCGATGCCGTCGGTGCGCGTGCACGACATCCTGCGCGACGCCGAAGGCGGCACCTGGTTCGGCCTCGACGGCGCGGGTCTGGCGCATCTGCCGCCGCACTGGCGCGATTTCGCGAGCTTCCGCCACGTGCCGGGCGAAACCGCGAGCCTGAGCTCGCCGCGCGTGCGCGCGATCGCGCTCGACGACGACAACGCGGCATGGGTCGCGACCGCGAGCGGCGCGCTCGATCGCGTCGATCCGGTCAGCGGCACGATCGGGCGGCGTTTGCGCGGCACGGTCGATTCGTCGGATTTCCTTAGCGCGATCCTTCCCGAGCATCGTCACCGGATCTGGCTCGGCGACCGCAACGGCCTTTCCTTGCACGACCTCGCCGGCGGATCGTCGGTGACGGTGCCGGTTGATCTCACGCGGGCGGACGCGCTGCCGCCGCCCGGCAACGTGACGAAACTCGTGCATGCGACCGACGGCAACGTCTGGGCCGTGTCGTTCGGCGGCGGCGTGTCGCTGCTCGCGCCGCCCGAGCCGGGCGGCGTGCCGCGCGTCTTGCGCCGCTACACGGTCACCGACAAAACGATCGGCGACGCCGACATCCATGCGCTCGTGCTCGACGCGCACGGCATGCCGTGGATCGCGACGGGCGCCGGCGTCGAGCGTCTCGACGAAGAGCAGGGTTCCTTCGTCTCGATCGCCGGCATTCCGCACGAGCGCATCGACGCGCTCGGTTTCGCGGCCGACGGCGAGCTCTGGATACACCGTCTCGGCGCGCTCGAGCGCTATCGCATCGACGGCGTCACGGCCTTGCGCTCGCTGCGTTTCGAATCGACCGACGACTGGCCCACGATGCACGCGGACGCGATGGCAATCGCGGCCGACGGCGCGGCGTGGATCACCTCGTCGCGCGGGCTCTGGCGCGCCGATCCGCGCACGCGCGTGATCCGCCGCTTCGATACGAACGATGGCCTGCCGAGCCAGGAGTTCCTGCACGGCGCGCTCGCGAGCGGCAGCGATGGCACGTTGTACGCGGGTTCCGAGGACGGCGTCGTCGCGTTCGATCCCGCGCACCTCCACTCCGATACGCCGGCGCCGCCGCTGCAGCTCGTCGCGCTCAGCGTGCGTCGCGGCGGACACGTCGTCGCGCTCGATCCCGGCGCGCCGGTCGAGCTGCTCGAGGACGACATCGACCTCACGATCTCCGTGCGCGCGCTTTCATACGCGAACCCGAACTCGAACCGCTACCGGTTCCAGATGGCCGGCTTCGATCCCGAATGGATCGATTCCGTGCGCGGCGAGCGCACGTATTCGCAGCTCCCGTCCGGCACGTACACGCTGCAGGTGCGTGCCGAGAACGCGGATGGCGCATCGAATGCGCTCAAGCCGATCCAGGTTACGGTCGAGCCGCCGCTCTGGGCCAAGCCGGCCGCGTTCGTCGCGTACCTGCTCGTGCTGGTCGGCATCGCGCTCGCGCTGCTTTACGCGTACCGCATGCGCATCAAGCGCCGGCACGCGCTGGCGCTCGCCGAGACGCGCCGCAAAAGCGCCGAGCAACTCGCCGAGGCGAAGTCGAACTTCCTCGCGACGATGGGCCACGAGATCCGCACGCCGATGACCGGCGTGCTCGGCATGAGCGAGCTCCTGCTCTCGACATCGCTCGATGATCGCCAGCGCGGCTACGCGAAGGCGATTCACCAGTCGGGCGAGCTGTTGCTCCGGCTCGTCAACGACAGTCTCGACATCGCGCGCATCGAGGCCGGCAAGTTCGCGCTCGACGATCGCAGGCTCGATCCGGCCGCGCTCGTGCGCGAGGTTGCCGCGCACGGCCAGCCGCTCGCCGAGCGCAAGGGACTTTCGATCGCGATCGAGATTGCGCCGAACGTGCCCGCGTCGGTCTGGGGCGACGAGCACCGGATCAAGCAGATCCTCCTGAACCTCATGAACAACGCGCTCAAGTTCACCGAGCACGGCGGCATCGCGTTCGCGCTGTCGCGCGTCGGCGGCGAGCAGCTGCGGTTTCGTGTCGACGACACCGGCCCGGGCATGAGCGAGGACGTCCGTGCGCGCCTGTTCAACCGCTTCGAGCAGGCCGAAGGCGTAACGAAGCGCTACGGCGGCAGCGGCCTCGGGCTTTCGATCAGCCAGCATCTCGCGTTGCTGATGGGCGGGCGTATCTCGGTGACGTCGACACCCGGCGAAGGCAGCACGTTCGACTTCGATCTCCCGATCTACGAAGCGCAGCCGACGAGTGCCGCGCGCGCAGCGGCGGCCGTGCGTTCCGCGGGCGGCGGCGCGCTCGACATCCTGCTCGTCGAGGACGATCCGACCGTCGCCGAAGTGCTGCTCGGGCTTCTCGCCGGCATGGGCCACCGCGCGAAGCACGCGCCGAACGGGCTCGCCGCGCTCGTCGAGCTCAAGGACGCGCGCTTTGACATCGCGCTGCTCGATCTCGATCTGCCGGGCATGGACGGGCTCAAGCTCGCGCGCATGATTCGCGCCGGCGCCGTGCAGCCCGATCTGCCGATGATCGCGGTGACGGCGCGCTCGATCGGCGACGAGGACATGCAGGTTCGGGCGGCGGGCATGGATGGACTTCTGCGCAAGCCCGTGACGAGCGCGCTGCTCGATGCGGCGATCGGCGCCGCGCTTGCCGCGCGCGAGCGCGCCGCGTGACGCAGGCTTCGACGATGCGCGACGTGCTGTTTCGCCTCCGCCAGCTGTGCTGGCTCGCGCTCGTCGCGACCCTGTTCGCGCTCGTCGATTCCGATTTCATCATTTTCCTTGTCGCGCTGATCGCGATCGCGATTGTTGCGTTCGAGACGCGCGCGCCGCTGCGCGAACTCGGGCTCGGCCGCCCGCGCTCGATCATGCGCACGATCGCGCTCGGCATCGCAGGCGGCTTGGCGATGCTGTTCTTCTCGAAGCTCCTGCTGACGCCGATCGCCGAAGCGATCACCGGCATTCCGCGCGATCTCTCGGCATTCGAGTTCGTGCGCGGCAATCTCGCGCCGTATCTCGAGCTGATGCCGCGCATCTGGCTCGGCGCCGCGATCTGCGAGGAAATCGTGTTCCGCGCGTTCCTGATCGGCCGGCTCGAAGCGGCGTTCGGCGGCGCGTCGCGCATCGCGACCGCGACGGCCGTGCTGCTATCGAGCGTGCTGTTCGGCCTTGCGCACACGTATCAAGGCCCGACCGGCGTCCTGATCACCGGCGTGCTCGGGCTCATCTTCGCGTGCGTCTATGCGTACGGCGGGCGCAATCTCTGGCTCAACATCGTCGTGCACGGCGTCTACGACACGCTGAGTCTCGGGCTCGTGCTGACGAGCCTCGATCGCACGTTCACGGACATCGCGCACAAACTCGTGCCGCTCTGACCCTGGCCGATAGCCGGCCGGCGGGTTATTCTTCAATCTTCCACAACGGGACGGAATGAGCTGCCATGCGAGTCTTGTTGATCGTCGTCCTTTCATTGCTCGCCGTCGCGGCGCGTGCCGCCGGGAACGAGCCCATCGAAAAAAATATCGAGTGGACGCTTTCGCTGGCCGCGGATGGCAAGATCGAAAGCATGAAGCCGATCGACCGCGAAAATCTGCCCGAAGTGCGCAAGCAGATCGAGCCGATCGTTCGGAGCTGGCATTTCACGCCGGGAAAGATCAATGGCCAACCCGCTCCGACCGAAACGACGCTCAATGTTTCAGTCCGGTTCGATACCGATGCGGCGAACCCGCTGAGCTATCGCGTGCATATCGCGTCGGCCGCCACGGGCCCGATGTACCGGCACCTCGTCGCGCCCCACTACCCGACGGCGGCGCAGCGCTCGCACGACGAGGGCGAGGTCATGCTGTTGGTGACCTTCGACGCCGATGGCCGCATCGTCTCCGCGAAGAACGTACCCCAGATGAGCGCGGACCATATCTCACCGCTCCTGGTCGAAACGGCGATCGACGCCGTCAAGAAGTGGACGTTCCGGACCGAAACGGTCGGCGGGCGCGGCGTTGCCAGCGAAGCGCTCGTGCCGATCTGCTTCATGATGAGTCCCACTGCGGAATGCCACTGGAGGCCGCGGCCGGACAAGAAACCAGTCCGTTCGGGCGAGGCGATCGCACTGTCGTCGGTCGTCGGCCTCGACACCGGTGACGAGGCGCGCCAGCTACCCTGATCGCGCGCTCAGTGCGTGCACGGTGTCGACCAGCACCGCGACGTGCTCGGGCTTGATGTCCGGCGTGATGCCGTGACCGAGATTGAACACGTGGCCCGGATGCGCGCCGAAATCGTCGAGCACGGCGCGCACTTCGCGCTTGATCGCCTCGGGTGACGCGGCGAGCGCGACCGGATCGAGGTTGCCCTGCAGCGCGACGCGATCGCCGACGCGCTTGCGCGCTTCGCCGAGCGAGATCGTCCAGTCGACGCCGAGCGCGGCGCAGCCGGTGTCGGCGAGCGTTTCGAGATGCGCGTTCGCGCCTTTCGGAACAGGATGATCGGTAAATCGCGCGCAACCGGATCGGCCTTGAGCCGCGCGACGATCTCGCCGAGCCAGCGCAGCGAGAACTCGCGGAACTGCGTCGGGGCCGAGCAGCCCGCCCCACGTATCGAACACCATCAGCACCTGCGCGCCGGCGGCGCGCCTGTCGCCGCGAGATACGCCGCGACCGAGCGCGCGAGCGTTTCGAGCAGCGTGTGCATCAGCTTCGGGTCGTCCCAGCGCGAGCGCCTTCGCGCGCGCGAAGCTCGCCGAGCCTTCGCCTTCGATCATGTAGCAGGCGAGCGTCCACGGGCTGCCGGAGAAGCCGATCAGCGGCACGCGCTCGTTGAGCTCGCGCCGAATCAGGCGCACGGCATCCATCACGTAGCGCAGATCGCGTCTCGGCTCCGGCACGCCGAGCCTCTCGATATCGGCGGCGCTGCGCAGCGGGCGCGCGAGCGTCGGGCCTTCGCCGTCGACGAAATGGAGGCCGAGGCCCATCGCGTCGGGAATCGTGAGGATGTCCGAGAACAGGATCGCGGCGTCGAGCGCGAACCGGTCGAGCGGCTGCAGCGTGACTTCGCACGCGAGCTCGGGCGTCTTCGCACAGCGCGACGAAACTGCCGGCGCGCGCGCGCGTCGCGCGGTATTCGGGCAGGTAGCGACCGGCCTGACGCATGATCCAGACCGGCGTGCATGTCGACCGGCTCGCGACGCAACGCGCGCAGGAAGCGGTGATCGTTCGAGCTATTGTTTTGCATTCATCTGATTCTTGTTTTCCCCTCTCCCGCTTGCGGGAGAGGGTAGGGTGAGGGCAGGCTCGGTTCGCCGCGGGAGAAGGAAACGATTAACCAGGCCGCGGCCCGTCGAGCCCCTGACTGAACATCACGCGAAACCCGCGCTTGATCTGCGCATCGCGCGCATGCTCGAACGCGACGAGCGCGGCATCGCGCTCGAGGAATACCTCGCGCTTGCTGCTCGCGCGGCCGCCCTGCTGTCCCCATTCGCGGAACAGCGTCCAGCCGCCGAGCAGGTCCTGCTGCAGGACGATCTGGTAGTAGCGCGGCGCTTCGGCGCCCGTCGTGCTGGACTGCATGAACAATCGCATAGACCGCCGATTTTACGTAGGAGCGGCGTCAGCCGCGACTTTTTCGCCGCGGCCGCGGTTTTTATGGCGCCGCGAGCACGGCGCGAACCGACGCTTCGTCGACATCCGGCACGATCTCGGCCTTGCCGATGCCGCGCCAGAGGATCAGCCGCAGCCGGCCGCTGACGTTCTTCTTGTCGAGCCGCATGCGTGCGAGCAGCGCGTCAGGTCTGGCACGCGGCGGCTCGACCGGAAGGCCGAAACGCGACAGCAACTGCAGCAGGCGCTCGGTATCCTCGGCCGGCGCGCGGCCGAGCCGCGAGGACAGCGACGCCGCGAGCACCATGCCGATCGCGACCGCCTCGCCGTGCAACAGGTCGCCGTAGCCGCGCTCGGCTTCGAACGCATGGCCGAACGTGTGCCCGAAATTGAGCAGCGCACGCTCGCCCTGCTCGCGCTCGTCGCGTGCGACGACGCCGGCCTTGTAGCGGCAACTGAAAGCGATCGCTTCGGCGAGCGCGTCTTCGTCGTGCGCGTTCAACGCATCGGCGTGCGCTTCGAGCCATGTGAAAAACTCCGCATCGCCGATCGCGCCGTACTTGACGATTTCGGCGAGGCCGGCCGCGTATTCGCGCTTGGGCAGCGTCGCGAGCGTCTGCGTGTCGATGTACACCGCGCGCGGCTGATGGAATGCGCCGACGAGATTCTTGCCGGCCGCGATGTTGACGCCGGTCTTGCCGCCGACCGACGAATCAACCATTGCAAGCAGCGTCGTCGGCAACTGCACGAAATCGATGCCGCGCATCCACGTTGCCGCCGCGAAGCCGGCGAGATCGCCGATGACGCCGCCGCCGAGCGCGATCACGGCCGCGTCGCGGCTCGCGCCGAGCTTCGCGAGTGCGCCCAGCACCGCTGACGTTCCATCGAGTGTCTTCGACGCTTCGCCGGCCGGCAGCACGATCGCAGCGTGCGTCAGCGCGCCGAGCGCGCCCTCGACGCGCGCGAGATAGAGCGGCGCCACGCGATCGTCGGTGACCACGAGCGCGTGCCGCCCGCGCAACGCGTCGCGCCAGCTGCCGTCGTCGAGCAGGCCCGTGCCGATCCGGATCGGATAGCGCCGCTCGCCGAGTGCGACGTCGATTTCGATCGTCGCGCTCATGCCTCGGCCCCCGCGCGCTGCCAGTGCGTGTCGAGGAGGCCCACGATCTGCCGTGCCGTGTGCGCGCTGTTGCCGGTGCCGGTCGACGCGATGCGGAGGTCGGCGATTTCCTCGTAAAGCGGATTGCGTTCGCTCGCGAGCTTTTCGAGACGCGCGCGGCGGTCCGGCGCGTTCAGGAGCGGCCGCGCGCGGTCGCGGGCGAGCCGTGCGAGCTGCGCCTCGATCGTCGCGTCGAGCCAGATCACGAACCCGCGCTCGCGGAGCACATGCCGGTTCGCTTCGGCGAGCACGGCGCCGCCGCCGGTCGCGAGCACGATGCCGCTGCCGGCCGCGACCTCTGCCAGCACGGTGCTCTCGCGCTTGCGGAAGCCGGCTTCGCCTTCGAGCTCGAAGACGAGGCTGACTGCTGCACCGGTGTGCGCCTCGATCTCGTGGTCGAGGTCGAGGAACGGGAGGCCGAGCAGGTCGGCGACGTTGCGCCCGACCGTCGTCTTGCCGGCGCCCATCGGGCCGATGAAGATCAGGTTGGGCGCGGGGTTCATGGGCGGATGCTAGCTGGAGCGGGGAACGGGGAACAGGGAAACGGGGAACGGGAAAGAGCAAATCGTCCCCGTTCCCATTAGCATCGTCCCATGCTCCGCTTCATCATCCTCTTCCTCGTCTATATCGCGATCCTGTTCCCGCTGGAGCTCGTTCCGCCGGTCGATCACTACGTGATCATGCCGTTCACGGCCTTGATCGCGAAGGTCAGCGTCGGGATCGTCAGTCTCTTCGACGCGCACGCGATCGCCGTCGGCAACGCGCTGCAGAGCACGACCACGGGGTTTGCGCTGCTGATCGTGCGCGGCTGCAACGGCGTCGAGGCGGTCATCATTCTCGTCTCGGCGATGCTCGCGTTCCCGGCGCCGTGGAAGAACCGGCTGATCGGGATCGCGCTCGGCTTCGTTGCGATCCAGGCGCTGAACCTCGTCCGCATCATCAGCCTTTTCTACCTCGGCCAGTGGAACCAGACCTGGTTCGACTGGTTCCACCTCTATCTCTGGCAGGCGCTGATCGTGCTCGACGCGCTGGTGGCCTTCCTTATATGGCTGCGCTACCTGCCGCGCGAGCCCGCCGCGAGGGCGGCGTGAGCACATCGCCACGGCCATCGCGCGTTCGCGGCATGTTCACACGCGAACGGCGAAGTTTCCGCAACATGTGGAAAAGCCGGCCTTTCCGCCCGCTGGCGCCGGGTGCAGGCTTTGCTATATTGGATTCCGGCTCGACGTGCGGAGGATTCGCCGATGACAGTCTCGAAGGTGATTGAGCTATCGAGTTCGTCCAGCAAGGGCATCGAGGATGCTGTCCAGGTGGGCCTGGCGAAGGTCTCCAAGACCGTCAAGAACATCAAGAGCGCATGGGTCAACGAGATCCGCGCGATCACCGGCGAAGACGGCAGCGTCATCGAGTGGCGCGTGAACATGCGGATCAACTTCATCGTGGAATGATCTAGGCGTCGCCGGCTGGAAGGCCGGCGGGCGAAGGCGCGCGCAGTGGACAAACTCGATCTCGTGGTCGGACTGCTCGAGGACGACGCGGATCAAGCCGCGATCGTCACACTATGGCTCGAAGAAGCGGGCTATACCGTACGCGTGTTCCGTACGGCCGCCGAGTTCCGAAGACGCCAGGGCGCGGAATCGATCGACCTTTTGCTGCTCGACTGGGTCCTGCCCGACACGGCGGGCATCGATGTCCTCGGCTGGATCCGCGCGTCGGGCAACAGCCGGCTGCCGGTGATCTTCCTGACTGCGCGCGACGCCGAGGAAGACCTCGTGCGCGCGCTCGCGAGCGGTGGCGACGATTACGTCGTAAAGCCGGCCAAGCGCCGCGAGCTGCTCGCGCGCGTCAACGCGCTGCTGCGCCGGCACGGCGCGAACGGATCGGGCGAGAACGAGCTCGACCTCGGGCCGTACCGCATCGACATGCAGCGCCGCCGCATCGCGCTGAACGGGCGCGAGATCGAGCTCACGCAGCGCGAGTTCGATCTTGCCAACTTCCTTTTCCGCCGGCATGGGCGCATCGTCGGGCGCGATGCGCTGCTCGAGCACGTGTGGAACCTTTCCGCAGCCGTCTCGACGCGCACGGTCGACACGCACGTGAGCCGGCTGCGCAAGAAGCTCGACCTCAACGGCGAGAACGGCTGGCGCCTCGCCGCGATCTATCAGCACGGATACCGGCTCGAGCAGGTCTAGCGGGCCGGTCAAGATGGACGAAAGACGATGCGCGGCAACGCATCGGCAGCGGGGGAGTCGTCATGAAGAAGGCATCGACACCGACACGGAAGAAGCCGGCCGGCCTGCGCGCGCGCGCGCCGAGCACCGGGCGCACGCGTGTGCAAGCGAGGACCAAGGCCATGGCAGAGAGCAAGAAGGCGACGGACGGCGCCGATCGCAACGTCGACCAGATCCGCGACATCCTGTTCGGCGGACAGATGCGCGATTACGAGCGCCGCTTTCAGGAGCTGCATCAGCGCCTCGAAGCCGAGCTCGCTCGCATGCGCGACGCGCACGAGAAGCGCCTCGCCCAGATCGACAAGCGCGTCGACGATCAGCTCGACAAGATCGGCAAGCTGTTGCGCCAGGAAGTGCAGGATCGCAACCGTTCCGTCGACGATCTCGAATCGCGCCTGCAACAGGCCGCACGGACTGCGCGCGGCGAGGTCGCGGCCTCGCTCGACGCGCAAGAGAAGGAGCTCGCCGCGACGGACGAGCGCCTGCGCACCGCCGTCGCCGACGTGCACAAGGCGACGCACGCGCGTGCCGGCGAAGTCGAAGGCGTCGTCGCGCGCGTCGCCGCCGAGCTTCGCGACGAGAAGGTCGGCCGCGAGGATCTTGCGGCGCTGCTCGCCGAGATCGCGCTGCGACTCAAGGGCGATTTCGAGCTTCCGCCCGCCAAGTAGCGGAGAACGACGATCACTCGCGTGCCGGCATCGCTAGCGCCCGCGGAATCCGCAGACGGCGACCGCGTGCAAGTCCTGCCGCTCGAAACGCCAATGCCGGCCGAAGATCCGAACGATTTCGACCGGCTGAAGACGATCCTGTTCGGCGACGAGCGCGGCACGCTCGAAGCACTCGACGCGCGCGTCGAACGAGTCGAGGCGGCGCAGCAGGATCTGCCGTCGCGATTGCCGGGCGCGATCGAACGGGCTCAGCAGGGCGCCGGCGCATCGCGCATGTCGAAAGCGCTTGCGCGACCGGTCACCGATGCGCTCGGCAGCGCCGTCGAAGAGAACCGGCAGCTCATCGTCGATGTGCTGTTCCCGGTTATTGGCCCCGCGATTCGCAAGGCGATCGCCGAGGCGCTGCGCAATCTCGTCGCCGATCTCAACGGCGCGATCGAATCGAGCCTGACGCCGCGCGGCATCCGCTGGCGCATCGAAGCGTGGCGAAGCGGTGTGCCATACGCGCAGATCGTGCTCAAGCACACGCTGAACTACGGCATCGACCACGTCTTCCTGATCGAGCGCGACTCAGGCCTTGTGCTCGACCGCGAATCGGCGCCGCACCTGCCGGAGCTCGACGCCGACGCGATTGCGGGAATGCTGACCGCGATCGGCGCGTTCGTGCGCGATTCGGTCGGCCGCGACGGCAGCGGCACGCTCGACGCCGCGCGCGTCGGCGAGCATCTGCTCTGGGTCGTGCAGGGTCCGCGCGCGAATCTCGCCTGCTTCATTCACGGCGTGCCGCCGGCGAACCTCTACGCCGTGCTCGAGCGAAGGCTAGAAGCGATTCACGCGGCGCTCGCCGACGGTCACGATGCAGCGGACGAGGCGACGCGGCAGTCACTGAATCCCGATGTGCTGATGCGCGATGCGCGCGTCGACGCGTCGGCGCCGGGCGCGAAGTCGCGCTGGCCCGTTTACCTGATCGCGTTTGTCGCGGTCGCGCTGGTCGCGTGGTTCATCGCGCAGCGCATACGCGACGATGCGTGGATCGACCAGGTGCGCGCGACGCTCGCGGCGCATCCGGGCTTCGTGCCGACCCGAGTCGAACGCGCCGGCGGCGTGCTGACCGCGCACGGCCTGCTCGATCCCGACGCGGAGCCGCTCGACGCCATGACGATCGGCGGCGCTCGTGCGCGGATGGCGCTGAAGATCGACGCGGTCGGCTACGTCTCGACCGACGACGCGATCGTCGCGCGACGCGCGCGGCGGCTGCTCGATGCACCGGCCGGCGTGACGATCGAAGCGCACGACAGCGTGCTTGCGCTCGGTGGCCGCGCGGCCGGAGCGTGGGTCGATGAAGCACGGGCGCGCGCCGCGTGGGTGCCGGGCGTGCGCCGCGTTGATTTTCAGGTCGCACGCGAGAACGATGCGGTCGTGACTGCGCGCGCTGCGCTCGCCGAGATCGCGCGCACCATGCCGGACAAGCGCATCGCGTTCGCGCGCGAGACCGAGCCGTCCGCCGAATCCGTATCGGTGCTCGACGCGATCGTTGCCGACGCACAACGCGCCGCGGCGCTCGCGGCCACGGCCGGCGTTCCAATCCAGTGGATCGCGACCGGCACGAACGACGATCCCGGCAGCGACATGACGAACGCGCGGGTCCGCACGGTGCGCGCGCAATGGCTCGCGGATGCGCTTCGCGCGCGCGGCATCGCCAACGTCGTTACCGCGCCCGACGACGACCCGACCGCGCGCGACACACGCCAGCGCGGCGCGTTCCTCCGGCTCTCGGCGCACGACGCCATGAACGCCGTCGCGCACAAGCTCTGCATGCTCGGCGATTTCGGCGTCGGCAAGACGAGCCTCGTCGCGCGCTTCGTGCATTCGACGTTCTCGGAAAAATACCTCACCACCGTCGGTGTCAAGGTCGACAGCAAGGAAGTCGCGCTGCCCGGCCGCGCGCTTTGCAAGCTCGTGCTCTGGGACATCGCCGGGCGCAGCCAGCTCGATTCGTTGAACATGACCTACCTGCGCGGCGCGTCGGCGCTGCTGCTCGTCGCCGACGGCACGCGCGAGCGGAGCCTGCACGCGGCGCTGAACCTCCTGATGCAGTCGCGCACGCTGTTGCCCGACGCGACTGTCGCGCTCGCGGTCAACAAGCTCGATCTCGTCGAGCAGTGGGAAGTCGCGCCGGCCGCGATCGAGGAATTGCGCCGCTCGCTGCCGGTGCACGAGACGAGCGCGCGCACCGGCGCCGGCGTCGAGGCCGTATTCGCCGACATCGCGACGAGGCTCACGGCATGAGCGCGCCGAACTTTCCGAGCGTCCCGTCGCGCGTCAGCGACTATCTTTGCGAGCTTTTCTGGCAGCGCGTGCGCGCGCTGCTGCTGACGTTCGATGCGGGCTGGCGCCTGCGCGATATTCGCGGCGATGCGATCTACTACGGTGTCGACGGCAGCCAACCTGAGGCGAGCGTGCAGATGCTGCGCGACATCTTCCTCGGCCTCTCGGTCGACGAGCCGCAGGACCTGCCTTTCGTCGAGCTTCCGAACGGTACGAGCGCGCATCTGCACCTTATTCCCGATCGCGACGCATTCCACGTGCTGCTGCTCGACGCTGCCGCCGAGCGCGACCGCCAGCGCGCGACGCAGCAGCTCGGCAACGAGCAGGCGCTCGCGAGTCAGATCAAGTCGAAGGCGATCGGACAGCTGAAGCAGATCCGCACCGAGCTCGAGCGCCAGCACGCGAAGCTCGAAGAAGCGCACGCGCTAAAGAACGCGCTGATCGCGACGCTGAGCCACGAGTTCCGCACGCCGCTGACGTCGATCTTCGGGTATCTGCAGCTCGCCGACCGGCGCGCAAACGACGATGCGTCGCTGCGTCAAGCGCTGCACGCGGTGCGTCGCAACGCGACGTATCTCTTCACGCTCGCGGAGAACCTGCTCGAATACGGCCGCAGCGACGGCGCGGCGCCGTTGCTGAATCCGACACCGGTCGATCTCGAAGCGCTGACGGCCGATCTCGACGCGATGTTCCGACCGCTCGCCGAAGAAAAAGGCCTCGATTTCCGCGTAACACTGACGATCGACGACACCGCGCAGCCGGTGTTCGACGAAATCCGGCTGCGACAGATCCTCGTGAATCTGCTCTCGAACGCGGTGCGCTACACGCGCCACGGCGAGATCGCGGCGGAGATCGTCTGGCGCGGCGAGGAGCTGTCGGCGGTCGTCAGCGACACCGGCATCGGCATCGCGGCCGCCCATCGCGACAGCGTATTCATGCCGTTCAACAGCGGTGGCCACGCGGGGCGCAAGGGCGCCGGGCTCGGGCTTAGTATCGTCCGACGCATGATCGACCAGATGCACGGCACGCTCGCGTTCGAATCGGAAGTCGGCCGCGGCAGCGCGTTCCGCGTGACGCTGCCGCGCGCGCGCGAGCGCGACGCGTCGCATCCCGACGATGCGATCGCGCCGCGGTTCTGGCTGCAAGGCCGCAGCATCCTCGTTGCCGACGACGACACCGACATCGCGCATCTGCTGGAAGCGCTGCTCGGCGATCTCGGCTTTCGCGTGCGCGTCGTCGGCGATGCGCAGAGCGCAGTCGTCGAGGCGATCGCGGGACGGCCCGACGTGCTGCTGATCGACGTCGAGCTTTCAGGCCTTTCAGGCAACGCGGCTGTGTACAAGCTGCGTTCGCGCGGTTACAAGGGCCGCATCGTTACATTGTCGGCGACAGCGACGAGCGAGGCGCGCGAGGCGGCGTTGCGCGCGGGCGCGGATCATTACCTGACCAAGCCGCTCAACGTCGAGCAGTTCGTCCACGTAATGCAGCAGGCAGCGAGCGCAGGTTGGAACGGAGGCGGCAATGGCGGCGTTAGCGCGTGAAATGATCTCGACCGCGAACGAGATCGCGGGCTGGCGCGTCGTGCGCCATGTCGGCATCGTGCGCGGCATTACGGTGCGCTCGCGCAGCATCATCGGCAACTTCGGCGCGGCGCTGCAGACACTCATCGGCGGCAACATCACGCTGTTCACCGAGCTCTGCGAGCACGCGCGCGACGAAGCCTACGACCTCATGGTGCAGCACGCGGCGCAGATGGGCGCGAACGCGATCATCGCGATGCGCTACGACGCGAACGAGGTCGCGCAGGGCGTGACGGAAGTGCTCGCGTACGGGACGGCAGTGGTCGTCGAGCCGGCGCGCTAGCGCGGATGCTTTCGACGCGGCGTGATGCGTCGAGCGTGACGACGATGTCGGCGAGTGCGGGCAGCGTGCGCAGCGCGTGTCGGCTCAGGCGCTCGTAGTGCATCAGGAAGCGGCGCAGCGTCGCGCGTGACATCGCGCGCGGCGCGCCGCGTTCGCGCAGTGCGCGCTCAGGCTCGTCGCGCCAGCGCGAGACGATCTCGAAGCTCGGCGCGAGGAGCACGATCAGCGCATCGAGACGCTGCCACAACGCGGCGTATGCGCCGGCGAGGCGCGTGTTGACCCACCTGCGCCAGCGCGCATCCGGATCTTCGCGAAGCTCGAGAGAATTGACGGCGCGAGTAAGCGCGCGCTGTGCCTCGGGCGGCACGCCGATGCACCAGCCTTCGAGCAGGATCAGCCGCGGCGGCGACGTCACGTGGCGCCAGCGCGACGGCGGCAGTCGCGTATCGCGACCTTTGTCGAAGCGCGGGATGCGCGCGGGTCGTTGCGGCGATGCGGCGCGGAGCGCCCGCACGGTTTCGAGAATCAGCGCGACATCGTGCGTGCCGGGCACGCCGCGCGTCGCGAGCAGCGGGTGCACGTTGCGCGCGAGCGCGGCGCGGTCGCGGCGGCCGAGATAGAAATCGTCGAGCGATAGCACTTCGATAAAGACGCCACCTTCGCGTGCCGTCGTGGCGAGCTGTGACGCGAGCGTCGACTTCCCGCTCGCCTGCAGCCCTGACAGCCCGACCAGCGCCGCATGCCGTGCCGGCAGGCGAGGGACCAGCGCGTCGAGTAACGCGTTGACGACCGCACGGTCGTAACCGGCGCGCGTGCTAGCATCGCGGCGCATGAACGGTGACTCCTCGCGCGAAGACTTCGCTCGCACTCTACCAAGAGGCGCTGGCGACGTTCGACGGGCTGCTCGACGCGGCACGTACGAGCGGCGACAGCGAGCCGACCGCGATGACGCTCGCGACCGCCGACGGCGCGGGTCGCGTCTCGGCGCGCGTGGTGCTGCTGAAGGGCGTCGACGAGGACGGCTTCCGCTTCTACACCAACTACGACAGCGCCAAGGGCGCGCAGCTCGCGGCGCATCCGCAGGCTGCGCTGTGCTTCCATTGGAAGCTGCTGCGCGACGGCGTGCAGGTGCGCATCGAGGGCGCCGTGTCGAAAACGTCCGACGACGATTCCGACGCGTACTTCGCGACGCGCGCGCGCGGCAGCCAGATCGGTGCCTGGGCGTCGCTGCAATCGCAGACGCTGCCGAATCGCGACGCGTTCGAAGCAACGCGTCGCCGAGTTCGAGAAGCGCTTCGAAGGCGTCCCGGTGCCGCGTCCGCCGCACTGGGGCGGCTATGTCGTCCGGCCGGACCGCATCGAGTTCTGGTACGGCGCGCGATTCCGCCTGCACGAGCGCGTGACGTACGATGCGCGAAGGCGACGCGTGGCGCAAGCGGCATGCTGTATCCGTGACGCGCGGTCCGCAACGCATCGTCTGCCTGACCGAAGAGCCGACCGAAGTGCTCTACGCGCTCGGCGAGGAGCGCCGCATCGTCGGCATCTCGGGCTTCACGGTGCGCCCGCCGCGTGCGCGCCGAGGAAAAGCCGCAAGGTCTCGGCGTTCACCAGCGCGAAGATCGACGAGATCCTCGCGCTGAAGCCCGATTTCGTCGATCGGCTTCTCCGACATCCAGGCCGACATCGCGCGCGAGCTGATCAGCGCCGGCGTCGAGGTCTGGATCAGCAACCATCGCACGCGTCGACGGCGATCCTCGACTACATGCGTCGGCTCGGCGCGCTGGTCGGTGCAGCGGACGCGGCCGAATGCGTACGCCGCGAAGGCGCGCACGCATCTCGGCGACGTCGAGCGCGCGGCCGCGCGCCTTGCCGCGCCGTCCGCGCGTCTATTTCGAGGAATGGGACGAGCCGCTGATCACCGGCATCCGCTGGGTCGCGCGAGCTGATCCGGATCGCCGGCGGCGACGACGTCTTTCCCGAGCGCGCCGCAATGCCGCTCGCGCGCGATCGCATCCTCGCCGATGCGAGCGAGGTCGTGCGGCGCGCGCCCGACATCATGCTTCGGCTCGTGGTGCGGCAAGAAGTTCCGGCCCGAGCGCGTCGCCGCGCGGCCGGGCTGGTAGGCGATCCCGGCGGTGCGCGATGGCGAGCTGCACGAGATCAAGTCGCCGATCATCCTGCAGCCGGGGCCGGCTGCGCTGTTCGACGGGCTGGATGCGATGCACGCGATCTTTGCGAAGTGGGCGCAGCGGTGACGCGGATCAGTTCGCGACGAAATCCTGACTGAACTTCAGCGTGTAGGGCGGCGCCGCACTTTCAGGTGCCGCACTTTCGGGCGTGACCGTGATCGTGAACGTGTAGGTGTCGGGCGCGCTCAGCGGAAACTCGCTGATGTACGAGACGGTGCCGTCTTCGACGAGCTCGCGGAACTTGAGCTGCGCGCTGTCGCCGCCGACCGAAGCGGCCTTTCCGGCGACCGTTGCGCGCACCGGCGTCGTCTTTCCATCGGCCGCTTTCTGCAGGATCGCGACGTTGACGAGCCCGCGGCTCGCCGATTGCGTGATGCCGTAGGCCTTCGCCATCGCCGGCAAAAGCCGCTCGGTCGAGAGCGCGCTGTAGTGCACGGTCGCGTCGCCGAACGTCTGTTCGTACTGCGAGTGCGCGGCGAACGGCAGCAACGCGAGCATGAATGCGAGCGCGAGTCGCATCGCGTCAGCCCTGCGCGAGACGCAGGCCGAGATCGAGCAGCGGTTTCGCGACCAGCACGCGTGCGAGCGTGATCACGAGCAGCAGGACCATCGGCGAGAAGTCGATGCCGCCGACGTTCGGGATCAGGCGGCGGAACGGCTTCAGCACGGGCTCGGTCAGCTGCATGACGAGCGGCACGACCGGGTGGTAGCTGTCGGCGCCGACGAAGCTCAGCACGACGCGCACGAGCACGAGCACGATGTAGAGCAGCAGCACGAAGTCGACGAGATCGGCGAGCGCGAGCACCACGAGGCCGAGCACGCCGAGCGTCTGGCCGACCGTCGCGTAGAGCAGCACGAGCTTCAGCGTGGTCGCGAGCCACGCGAGCACGATGCCGGCGATGTCGAGGTTGCGCCATGCCGGGATGACCTTGCGCAGCGGCATCAACACCGGGTTCGTCGCCTTGTAGATGAACTGGCAGATCGGGTTGTAGAAGTTCGCGCGGACCCATTGCAGCAAGACGCGCAGGACAATCAGCGCGATCAGCGCGCCGAACACGAACTGGATGACGATCTGTCCTGCGTTGGCGAAATAACCCATCGTGCGTCCTGTTGGCTAGCTCACTTTGATCACGTCGGGCGTGCGGACAATTCGCGACCGCGCTCGGTCGCGGCAGCGACGGCTGTCGCGACGAGCTTGCGCAATCCGCCCGCGTCGAACGCTGCGAGCGCTGCGGCCGTCGTGCCGCCGGGTGACGTCACGCGCTCGCGCAGCGTCGACGGCGCTTCGCCGCTTTCGGCGAGCATGCGGCCGGCGCCGAGGCAGGTCTGGCTCGCGAGCATGCGCGCGGTCTCGCGTGGCAATCCCTCTGCGACGGCAGCTTCTTCGAGCGCTTCGACGAGCAGGAAGAAATACGCGGGCCCCGAACCCGAGAGCGCCGTGACCGTATCCATCAACGCCTCGCGCTCGATCCATGCCGTGCGGCCGGCCGCGCCGAGCAGCGCTTCGGCGCGTGCACGGTCGCCGGCGCTCGCGCGTGCGTTCGCGATCAGGCCCGTCGCGCCGGCGCCAATCAGCGCCGGCGTGTTCGGCATCGCGCGGACGACCGGCAGCGGCCGACCGATCCAGTGCTCGATCTGGTCGATGCGAATGCCCGCCGCGATCGAGACGATCAGCGGCTCCGTAGCGCCGATCGCATTGCCGAGCTCGGCGCAGACCGCCGGCAGCACCTGTGGTTTGACCGCGAGCACGATCGTCGCCGCACCGCGCACGGCATCGGCGCTGCCCGCATGGGCCGCGATGCCGAAATCGCGCGCGAGCGCATCGCGCGTCGCCGCATCGGGTTCCGCGACCGCGATCGACGACGACGCGACGCCGCCACGGATCAGTGCGCCGATCAGGCTGCGTGCCATGTTGCCGCCGCCGATGAAGGCGATGGGGTCGGCATTCGGGATTCGGGGTTCGGGATTCGGCGGCATCGGAGCGCGGCGCAGCTACTGTGAGACAAGCATATCAAGCGCGCTCGCAAAGCCCGAAGCGCGCCGGCAAGGTTACTTCGAATCCCGAATCCCGAATCCAGGATCCCGGCCCCTGGCGCCGAACAGCGCCGAGCCTACGCGGACCATCGTCGCGCCTTCGCCGATCGCAAGCTCGAAATCGTCGGACATGCCCATCGAGAGCGTATCGATGCCGGCGTGCGCCGATGCGAGCGTATCGAACATCGCGCGCATACGGCGGAATGCCTCACGCCGTCGCGCGAGGTCGAGCGGTGCCGGGATCGCCATGAGACCGCGCAGGCGCAGGGTCGGATGCGCGAGCACGAGGTCCGCGAGCTCCGGCACCTCGTCGGGCGCGCAGCCGGACTTGCTGTCCTCGTCGTCGATGTTGACCTGGATCAGCACGTTGAGCGGTGCCAAGCCCGCGTCGCGATGGCGCGCGAGCGGCTTCACCAGCTTGGCGCGGTCGAGCGTCTGCAGCCAGTCGAAGTGCCGCGCGACCTCGCGCGCCTTGTTCGATTGCAGCGGTCCGATCGCGTGCCATTCGAGGGCGAGATCGGCGAGCGCGGCTTGTTTCCCCAGCGCCTCCTGCACGTAGTTTTCGCCGAATGCGCGTGCGCCGCACGCGGCAAGCGCGCGAATCGATTCGGGCGGATGCGTCTTGCCGACGGCGACGAGCGTGACGCCGCCGCGCGGCGCGGCCCGCGCGATGCGCGTATTGACGTCGGTCCAGGCGGCGGCGATCGCGTCGGTGGTCATGCCGGCGATTATCGCGCGGCCGGCGGCGGCTGCAGCGTGGGCGGCAGCGGCGGCAGGTCGTGGCGCTCGCGAAAGCGCGGCGAGAACACGTTGAGCTGCTGGCGGCGCAGCAGGTCGATCGTCGCGACGCGGACGCTCGGCACCCACTTGCAGACCGTCAGGTGGTTTGCGGGGCAATCGGGCGGGAGGTGCGTTGGATCCTCGGCGAGCTCGATCGCCTTCTCATCGAGCATGCGGTTGAAGTCGAGGTTCGCCTGCAACGTGACAGTGCGTCCGTAGACGAGCGCCGCGGCGGCGCAGACGACGACGCTCGCGGCAAACGCGGCGAACGGATCGGCCGAACGCGCGCTGCGCGCGGCGTTCGACGCGGCGACCATCAGCATCGCGACGAGCTGCATCGCGTAGAACACGAGATAGCGCGACTGCATGAAATAGTCGAAGCCGTAGCGCGGCACGCGCGCCCAGAGGATGCCGGCGAGTGTCGCGTAGAAATACAGCATGAGGCCGGCCGCGACGAACGTGAGCCGCGTGTCGTCGCGCCGCACGATCTCGCGCCAGAACCAGACGTGGCCCGCCGCAATCACGATCGCCGCGGGCACGAGCCAGGTCCAGAACGCGTCGACGCCGTAGAGCACCTTGATCCGGTGCGGCGAGGCGATCGCCGCGCCGAGCGGCACGACGAGCAGCTTCCACGCTTCGCCGACGTGCGCGATGTACGCGTCGAGTCGGCCGCTCATCGTGACGCTCGACTGCACGTCCGGAAACGCGAGCGCGTAACCGGCGACGTAGACCGCGACGCCAATGCCGACGGCTGCGATGAGCCGGGCCGGAATCCGCACCGTCGCGAACGTGCGCCAGCGGTACGCGATCATCGCGACGATCGCGCCGGCGCTGAGGATCGCCGACGTGTCGAGCAGGAAGCACGCGACGAGAGTTCCGGCCGCGAGCAGCCACGGCCGATTGCGCGCGATGCAGTGGTTCGCGAACACGAGCATCAGCGCGACGCCGAGCGGATAGAACAGCGACAGCGTCGCGAGCGACCAGGCGAAGATGCCGTCGTCGCTCAGCGAGAGCGTGACGGCGGTGATCCCGAGCGTCGTCAGCGCGACGACGGTCTTCGAGCGTGGCTGGCTTTTGGTGTCGGCGCGTACGATCGCGACGATGACCGCGATGAACGCGAGGCCGAACACGATCCCGGTCGCCGCCTCGTACGAAAAATCGAGGTCGAACCAGCGCGCATAGACGAGGAACAGGAGCTTCTGCAGCGGCTGCGAGTGATCGAGGGCGTCGCGCTTGGCGAAGAAGTCGGCGAGCGTCAGCGCGCCACCGTAGTAGCGGGCGAGGAACGTCGCGATGAAGCTCCAGGCGTCGGCAGTCGCGACGAAAAGTGTGCCGCGCCACGCAAAAACGGCCGTCGAGGCCGCGATGTAGACGGCGCACGCATAGGCGGCGAAGCGTCCTGCCGCGGCGATCCGTGCCTTGTTTTCCATCGAGAATCCTGTGAAATCGGCGCGCGCGGCGTCAAACGATCGTGAAGGACGTCACAGTGACTCCGACCGTCGCCGCCTGATCATAATTCCCGCGGGCGGTGGGGCGGCTATACTCGGGGAAACCGCGGCATAGCCGGCCGCGCGCTGTCTTGTCGGGGGAATGCATGGATATTGCCGAGCTGCTGGCCTTTTCGGTCAAGAACAAGGCCTCGGACCTTCACCTGTCGGCGGGCCTCCCGCCGATGATCCGCGTCGACGGCGACGTCCGGCGGATCAACATGCCCGCGCTCGACCACAGCAGATCCACTCGCTGATCTACGACATCATGTCGGACAAGCAGCGGAAGGACTACGAAGAGTTCCTCGAAGTCGACTTCTCGTTCGAAATTCCGTCGCTGGCGCGCTTTCGCGTCAACGCGTTCAACCAGAACCGCGGCGCCGGCGCCGTGTTCCGTACCATTCCGTCCGAGGTGCTTTCGCTCGAGGATCTCGGCATGCGCCACGCATCTTCAAGGAACTGATCGCGCAGCCGCAGGGCCTGATCCTCGTGACCGGACCGACCGGCTCGGGCAAGATCGACGACGCTCGCGGCGATGGTCGATCACGTCAACAAGAACGAATACGCGCACATCCTGTCGGTCGAGGATCCGATCGAGTTCGTGCACACCTCGCAGAAGTGCCTGATCAACCAGCGCGAAGTGCATCGCGATACGCACGGGTTCACCGAGGCGCTGCGCTCGGCGCTGCGCGAAGACCCCGACTATCATCCTGGTCGGCGAAATGCGCGACCTCGAGACCATTCGCCTCGCGCTCACCGCCGCCGAGACCGGACACCTCGTGTTCGCGACGCTGCACACGTCGTCGGCGTCGAAGACGATCGACCGCATCATCGACGTGTTCCCGGCCGACGAGAAGACGATGGTGCGCTCGATGTTGTCGGAATCGCTGCGCGCGGTCATCTCGCAGTCGCTGCTCAAGAAGGTCGGCGGCGGCCGCATCGCGGCGCACGAGATCATGGTCGGCACCCCGGCGATCCGTAACCTGATCCGCGAGGACAAGGTCGCGCAGATGTATTCGTCGATTCAGACCGGCAGCCAGTACGGCATGCAGACGCTGGATCAATGCCTGCAGGACCTCGTGAAGCGTGGCCTCGTGACGCGCCAGCAGGCGATCGGCTACGCGAAGAACAAGGAAATCTTCAAATAGGGTGGGCTTCGGCCCACCGTCGCGCGTGGTGGGCCAAGGCCCACCCTATGCGGGAGCAGGACCATGAGCAGCAGCGTCGATTTCACCTCGTTCCTGAAGTTGATGGTCGCACAAGAAGGCGTCGGACCTCTTCATCACGGCCGGCGTCGCCGCCGTCGATCAAGGTGCAACGGCACGCGTCGCGCCGATCACGCAGAACGCGCTGACGCCGCAGCAGTCGCGCGACATCGTGCTGAACGTGATGACGCCCTCGCAGCGCGACGAGTTCGAGAAGACCCACGAGTGCCAGTTCGCGATCAGCGTGACCGGCGTCGGCCGCTTCCGCGTTCAGTGCTTCTATCAGCGCAACTGCGTCGGCATGGTGCTGCGCCGGATCGAGACGAAGCATTCCGACGATCGAGGAGCTCGGCCTGCCGCCGATCATCAAGTCGCTGGCGATGACCAAGCGCGGCATCATCATCTTCGTCGGCGCGACCGGCACCGGTAAGTCGACGTCGCTCGCCGCGATGATCGGCTACCGCAACCAGAACTCGACCGGCCACATCATCACGATCGAGGACCCGATCGAATACGTGCACCAGCACGACGGCTGCATCATCACGCAGCGCGAAGCTCGGCATCGACACCGACAGCTGGGAAAACGCGCTGAAGAACACGCTGCGCCAGGCGCCCGACGTCATCATGATCGGCGAGGTGCGCACGCGCGAGACGATGGAGCACGCGGTCAACTTCTCCGAAACCGGCCACCTGTGCCTGTGCACGCTGCACGCGAACAACGCGAACCAGGCGATGGATCGCATCATCCACTTCTTCCCGAGGATCGCCGCTCGCAGCTCTTCATGGACCTGTCGCTGAACCTCAAGGGCGTCGTCGCGCAGCAGCTGATTCCGACGCCGGACGGCAAGGCGCGCCGCGTCGCGATCGAAGTGATGCTCGGCACGCCGCTGGTGCTCCGACTACATCCGCAGGGCGAAATCCACAAGCTGAAGGACGTGATGAAGGAATCGACCGAACCTCGGCATGCAGACGTTCGACCAGAGCCTGTTCGAGCTGTACCAGGCCGGCGAGATCACCTACGAGGATGCGCTGCGCCACGCCGACTCCGCGAACGAGGTGCGCCTCAAGATCAAGCTCGCGCAGGGCGGCGATGCGCATACGCTGTCGCAGGGCCTGGATGGCGTCGAGCTCGTGGAGAGCTCGTAGCATCGAGATGACGTGAGCGGTCAGCGGAGAACTCCGCGACGCCGTATGCTTGGCCGCTCACGCTCACCGCTCACACGTTTGGATGTCCCACTCCGACCTCGACCACCTGCGCCGCGTCTGGCAGACGCTCGGCCGCGACGATCCGCTGTGGGCTGTTCTCTCGCAGGCCGACAAGCGCGGCCGGCGCTGGAAGCCCGACGAGTTCCTCGCGACCGGGCGCGCCGAGATCGAAACGCAGCTCAACATGATCGCCGCGCGCGGCTGGCCGGCGGGGCACGCGCTCGCGCTCGATTTCGGCTGCGGTGCCGGAAGGCTGAGCCGCGCGCTCGCGCCGCATTTCGAGCGCGTGATCGGCGTCGATGTCTCGGCGAGCATGCTCGACGCCGCGCGCGCACTGAATGCCGACATCGCCAACATCGACTTCCGCGAGAACGCATCGCCGAAGCTCGAAGGCATCGCCGACGCCAGCGTCGACTTCATCTATTCGATCATGACGCTGCAGCACATCCCGGCGCGCCTTGCCGAAGGCTACGTCGAGGAGTTCTTCCGCGTGCTGGCACCCGGCGGCGTCGCGTCGTTCCACTTCGTGTCGGAGCCGGACGAGACGCTGCGCGGAAGACTATTTGCGCGCGTGCCGAACCGCTGGCTCAATCCGCTGCGTCGGCTCGCGTGGCGGCGGCAAGCGGTCTTCGAGATGCATGCGCTCGACGAAGCGAAGCTGATCAAGGTGCTCGACCGCTATTCGCACCTGCGTCTCCTCGAGGCATTCGACGATCCGTCGGCAGGTCCCGGCTGGCGCGGCCGGCGCTGGTACGTCGTCAACGACGACGAGGTGCCGGTCGAAGTCTCGGCGCGCGGCTATCGCATGTATGCGCGCGCGAGCGACGTCGCGATCGGCGCGCCGCTGATCGCAGGATTCGGGCATGACGCGAACGTCGACGCGGCGCTCCGTGCGCACTTGAAGCCCGGCGCGACGTTCGTCGACATCGGCGCGAACATCGGCGTGTTCACGGCGCTCGGCGCAAGCGTCGTCGGACCAAAAGGTCGCGTGGTCGCGGTCGAGCCGATCGCGCGCAACGCCGAGCTCATCGAGCGCGCGTGCCAGAGCAACGGGTTCGACCAGGTGCGCGTGATCCGCGCGGCGGCGTCCGATCGCGCCGGCACGATCGAGCTTCGTACGGAGGCGAGCACGTCGAACGCGGCGACGCCGGCGGCAGCGGGTGAGCGTCTGCGCGCCGAGACCGGTTCGACCGTGCGCGTGCCGGCCGTCGTTCTCGACGATGCGCTCGGCGATCTGGACCGGCTCGATCTCGTCAAGCTCGACGTCGCCGGCATGGAGCCGCGCGTGTTGCGCGGGCTCGAACGGATGATCGAGCGCTTCCAGCCGATCCTGATCAGCGAGTTCCATCCGTGGGCGATCGAGCGCGCGACCGGCGAGTCGCCGCTCGATTTCCTCGAGTGGCTATCGGAGTGGTACGGGCGCATCAGCGTGTTGCATCGCGACGGCAGCACCGAGGATTTCACCGACGCCGGCGCGGTCATGCTCGCGTGGCGGCGCGTCAACGAGGCCGCCGCGATGGATGGCCGCGTGCATCTCGATCTGCTGTTTCATCCGCGCCCGAAGGCGCGATTTTAGAAGGCGCGATTTCGAAGGCGTGATTTTCAGCGCGACCTTCAGCGATCGCCGAGCAGCTCCGCGAGCACGGCCATGCGCACGAAGATTCCGTTCGCGACTTGCTCCAGGATCACCGACTGCGATCCGTCGGCGACCGCGTCGGCGATCTCGACGCCGCGGTTCATCGGGCCAGGATGCATGACGAGCGCGTCCTTTCGCGCCTTCGCGAGCCGTTCCGGCGTGAGGCCGTACGCGGCGAAATAGTCGGCTTCGGTGAGGCCGAGCGCGCTCTGCATGCGCTCCTTCTGCAGGCGCAACATGATGACGACGTCACTGTCCGCGAGCGCCGTCGTCGAAGTCCTCGATGACGCGGCAGCGAGGAAACTCCGCGCGTTCCGGCAGCAGCGGAGCCGGCCCGCAGATGCGGATCTCGCCGGCGCCGAGCGCCGCGAGTCCGTCGATGTCTGAACGGGCGACGCGCGAATGGCGCACGTCGCCGCAGATCGTCACATTGAGACCTTCAATGTCTTTCTTGTGATCGCGGATCGTGAGCAGGTCGAGCAGGCCCTGCGTCGGGTGCGCGTGGTTGCCGTCGCCGGCGTTGACGATCGCGGCGCGTCGCGCGTGCGCGGCGCAGCGCGCAGGCGTGCCGTTGTCCTTGTGGCGAACGATGAATGCGTCGGCTTCCATCGCTTCGAGCGTCGCGAGCGTGTCCTCGAGCGTCTCGCCCTTGCTCGTTGACGAGCGCGCGATGTCGAAGTTGACGACGGCGGCGCCGAGCCTGCGTGCCGCGAGCTCGAAGCTCGTGCGCGTGCGCGTCGAGTCCTCGAAGAAGAGGTTCATGACCGTGCGGCCGGCGAGGATCGGCGGCAGCGCACCGTCGCGCCAGGTTTCGCGGAGCGCGGCGGCGCGATCGAGCAGCGCGACGATGCGCGCTCGCCCGAGCCCATTCAGCGTGAGCAGGTGGCGCAGGCGGCCGTTCGAATCGAGTTGCGCGGCGTCGGTCGGATTCATGCGTCGGCGATGGCGAGCCAGTTTTCGAGGATGACTTCGGCGGCGATCGCGTCGATCTCCGCCGCGTGTTTGCGTCTCGCGCTGCCGGCCGCCCGACGAGCGGCGAAGCGGCGCCCCGCTTCGTGCGTGGTGAGGCGCTCGTCGACGAGCGCGATGTCCAGGCCGTAACGAGCGCCGAGCGCATCGCCGAATGCACGCGCGGCGCGTGTCATCGCCTGCTCGCCGCCGTCGAGTGTGAGCGGCAGGCCGACGATGAGCATCGCCGGTCGCCATTCGCGGATCAGCGCGTCGAGCCGCTGCCAATCCGGTGCGTCGTCGCCGTGGCCGACGGTCGTCAGCGCGCGCGCACCGGTCAACCGGTTGCCGACCGCGACGCCGATCACGCGGGTACCGAAATCGAAGCCGAGCACGCTGGCGGACGACGTCGCCGACGTGTCAGGCGTGTCCGGCATAGCTCGTGAGCTGGACGAGGTTGACGCCGACGATGTGCGCCGCGGCTTCCCAGCGGTCCTCGAGCGGTGTCGAGAACAACACCTCTTCCGAGGCCGGCGCGGTCAGCCATGCGTTGTCGCGCAATTCCTGCTCGAGCTGGCCCGGGCTCCAGCCGGAATAGCCGAGCGTCACGATCGCGTGGCGCGGACCTTCGCCGGTCGCCATCGCGACGAGGATGTCGCGCGAGGTCGTCACGCTGAGGCGGTCCGAGATGCGGAACGACGATTCCCACTCGCCCTGCGGCGAATGCAGCACGAAGCCGCGCTCGGGCTGCATCGGGCCGCCAATCAGGACCGGCGCGTCGATGACTTCGGCGAGCTCGCTCGACATGTTCATCTGCGCGAGCACGTCGCCGAGCCGATATTCGCTGAGCCGATTGATCATGAGGCCCATCGCGCCGTCCTCGCCGTGCTGGCACAGGAACGTGACGCCGCGCGCGAAGTTCGGGTCGCGCAGCGCCGGCATCGCGATCAGGAGCTGGTTCGTCAGCGGGCTCGAGTCGGCCATGCGGCGATTGTACTGGACGGCGCTGAACGGGGTGTTGGGATCGCCGTAAATGCCGTAGCGGCCGAACGTTGCGCGAACGGCGATGCGATCAGCGATTGCGCAGGATGTCGCCCGGCAGGAACTGCCACGTGCGGCTGATGTAAAGCTCGTCGACCTTTTCCTTGTCTTCGGGCAGCACCGGGAACGGCTCGGCGAGGTGGACGATGCGGATCGCGGCGTCGTCGAGCACCTTGTGACCGCTCGACTGGATCACGTCGACGCTCTTGACGTGACCGTCGCGCGTCAGGCCGACGGTCAGCACGAGCTGGCCGTGCATCTGCTGCCGGCGCGCTTCGTCCGGGTAGTTGAGGTTGCCGATGCGCTCGATGCGCGCGACCCACGCGCGCATGTACGCGGCGAACTCGTATTCCTTCGTGTTCGCGGAGATGTACTTGCGCTTCGGGCGCTTGGCGTACTGCTCGGATTCGCGCTGGATTTCCTGCGCGAGCTTGGCCATCTCGAGCTTGCGCTGGTCGTCCTCGCGCTCGACGGCGGCGGGGCGCGTCGGCGTGTCGGGCTTCGCGGTGTCGGTGCGGACCGAGAACTTCGAGTGCTTCGTCGTCAGCATCTCGGCGTCGGTCGGCGCCTCGGGCCGCGGCGCGCCGTTCTCGAGCTGCACCGGCGCGATGCCGGCAACGGCCTTCGGGATGGAGCTCGACAGCGGCTCCGACGGCCGCTTCGCCGTCTCGGCCGTGCCGCCGCCGGCGTTGTTCGCCTGCGCGAGGAAGTCGGCCTTCTCGGGTTTTTCGGAATTGGCCGACTGCACGAGTATCACGTCGATCGACGGCAGCTGCGGCGCCAGTTTCTCGTACTCGAACGTGAGGCCGAGCGCGAGCACGCCGTGCGCGATCAGCGAGAACAACAGCGTGACGCCGAGACGATCGGCGCTCGTGCTGGGTGCAACCATTTCTACTTCAACTTCGCTTCGATGACGTCGAACAACTGGCCGGCGATGTTAAGCCCGAATGCCTTGTCGAGCTCCCTGATGCACGTCGGAGATGTGACGTTGATCTCGGTCAGGTAAGCGCCGATGACGTCCAGGCCGACGAAAAGCATGCCGCGACGCTTGAGCTCAGGCCCAACCTCGGCTGCAATCCAGCGGTCGCGCTCGGAGAGCGGCACGCCGACGCCCTTGCCGCCGCGGGCGAGATTGCCGCGGAAATCGTCGCCCTGCGGCACGCGCGCCAGCGCGTAGGGCACGGGCTCGCCGTCGATCATCAGGATGCGCTTGTCGCCCTCGGTGATCTCGGGGATGTAGCGCTGCGCCGCGACGAACGAACGGCCGTTGTCGGAGAGCGTCTCGATGATGACGTTGAGGTTTGGATCGTGGTGGCGGCTCCTGAAGATCGAGCGGCCGCCCATGCCGTCGAGCGGCTTCAGGACCACCTCGCCGTGCTCGGCGGCGAAACGGCGGATTTCGGCCGCTTCGCGCGCAATGATCGTCGGCGGCGCGCACTCGGGGAAATGCAGCGAAAAGAGCTTCTCGTTGGCGTCGCGCAGGCCCTGCGGGCGGTTGACGACGAGCGCGCCCTTCATCTGGGCGAGCTCGAGGACCATCGTGTCGTAGAGGAACTGGTCGTCGAACGGCGGATCCTTCCGCGCGAGAATGACGTCGATCGTCGAAAGATCGCGCCAGGCGGCATCGCCGAGCGTGAACCAGTCGTCGTCGTCATCGCGGACTTCGAGCGGCGCGAGCTTCGCCCACGGCTCCCCGCCGCGGATCGCAAGGCCGCCCTGGACCGTGTAGAGGAGCTCGTACGCCCGGCGCTGGGCCTCGAGCAGCATCGCCAGCGTCGAGTCCTTTTCGGGATGGATCGCCGCAATCGGGTCCATCAGCACGGCGAGGGTGCGCTTCATCAAGGGCTCCGGCGGCACGGCGGGCCGCGACCGTCGTCGCAGCAATGCGGGGTTCCCTATACTACACTCGGCCTTGGGTGGGGCGCGCAAAACGAGCGCTGGTTCTCGTTGCTTTTCGAGAGCTTACGAGAACAACTTGACGCTTCGCTAAGTTTTGATTAAGAAGGCCGAATCACGCGAAGTAGCGGTTTCGCCCGTGCCGGGAGCGCGCATTCCACGGCACGGTTTTGTGCGATCGCGGCATGCTTTTCGCATGCCGGTAATCCGTTTCAAGCAGTCGGTAGCAGGGGGTTCGAGGTGGATGACACGAAACAAGGCAGCCTGACCGGCGTCAAGGTCATGGTCATCGACGACTCGAAGACCATCCGCCGGACCGCCGAGACGCTGCTGCGCAAGGAAGGTTGCGAGGTCGTCACCGCGACCGACGGCTTCGAGGCGCTCGCGAAGATTTCCGATCAGCAGCCGCAGATCATCTTCGTCGACATCATGATGCCGCGCCTCGACGGTTATCAGACCTGCGCGCTGATCAAGAACAACCAGATGTTCAAGGGCACGCCGGTGATCATGCTGTCCTCCAAGGACGGCCTGTTCGACAAGGCGCGCGGCCGCATCGTCGGCTCCGAGCAATACCTCACCAAGCCGTTCACGCGCGAGGAGCTTCTCGGCGCGATCCGGCGGCACGTCCAATAAGAATGGCCAACGACGCCATTCGATCTACAGGGGATGAGATGGCACACATTTGCATCATTGATGATTCACCGACTGACGTGCACGCATTGAGCACGATGCTCGCAAAAGGCGGCCATCGCGTCTCGAGCGCGCCGAGTGCCGAGCAGGGCATCGCGCTGGTCAAGCGCGAGCGGCCCGACCTCGTGATCATGGATGTGATCATGCCGGGCATCAACGGATTCCAGGCGACGCGCGATCTTTCGCGCGACACGCAGACCGCTTCGATCCCGATCCTCATCATCACGACGAAGTCGATGGAAGCCGACCGTGTGTGGGGCCTGCGCCAGGGCGCGAAGGACTTCATGACCAAGCCGGTGCGCGAGAAGGATCTCCTCGCGCGGATCAACGACCTCCTGCCGAGCTGACATGGCCATTGCCGCCGACCACATCGTGGGAACGCCGTTCGAAGTCCTTGCCGACTACGAACGGCGCAGTCTCGCGCACGTGGCGGGCCTGCCCGATCAGATCGAGGCGCCGGGCCTGTGGCGCGGCATCGGCTTTCGCGTCGGCGTTCGCTATTTCGTCAGCGTCATCGCCGAAGTCAACGAAATCCTGACGCCGCCGCTTCTGACCCAGGTGCCCGGCACGCGCCGCTGGCTTCTCGGCGTCGCGAACGTGCGCGGCAATCTCGTGCCGATCATCGACTTTCGCGATTTCGTCGAGGGCGAGCGCAGTGTGCTGACCGAGTCGAGCCGCGTGCTCGTCGTGCGTCAGCACGCCGGCAGCGTCGGCCTGCTGATCGACGAGGTGCTCGGCCAGCGCAGCTTCACCGACGAGCAGCGCCACGAGGCCGTCGGCGAGGCCGACGAGCGCTACCAGCGCTTCGTCGGCGAGAACCTCCAGCTCGGCGACGTGCTGTGGGGGCTTTTCAGCATGGCGGCGCTGGTCAGGGCCGCGGAATTCCAGCAGGGATCGGCATGAAAGTTGCCTCCCAATCTTCACTTGCGGATGGATTCGCGAGCACGCGAAAGAGGCGGATGAAACCTCTGCGGCACGGTGTGCCGACGCGTGCCCGACGTGAAGGCCCGACGCGGCAGGTGCCGCGGATCGGGTCTTTGTGCGTTGGCGCGCGGGCCGGTGGGCGGCCGGCCTTTCGAGACGAATCACAAAGGGGTGGAGCATGAGCACGACTTCGGGCGCACTGGGCAGAGAGAGGAGCGGCGGCACGAACACGGTCCTGTTCGTGGTGCTGGGCCTCCTCTTCGTCTTCGCGATCTTCGACTTCGGTTACCTCTACTTCGTCGGCAAGCAAGACAGCCAGGCGAAGTCGTATACGACGCAGATCCAGGTTCTCTCGCAGGCCCTCGCGAAGTACGCCTCGGAAGCCGTCGGCGGCAACGAGCTCGCGTTCCAGGAGCTCAAGAGCTCGCGCGACAGCATCGACCAGTTCGTTCGCAATCTGAATGACGGCGACAAGAAGGGCATGGCCGGCTACAAGGACCAGCCGAGCGTCAGGTCAGAGCTCGATCGCCTCAACAAGGCGTGGGCGTCGCTGCAGACCAACGCGACGAAGATCGTCGACAACCAGCCGCTCGTCCTCGGCGCCGCGACCAGCGCGAAGGACTTCACCGACAAGCTCTCTGCGCTGAACTCGCGCATGAACGAGGTCGTCAACATCCTCACCGAGAAGAATGCGAGCGCCTCGCAGGTCTACATCTCCTCGCGTCAGATGCAGCTCGCGGACCGCATGGGCGGCCGCGTCACGAAGATTCTCGCCGGCGGTGCCGACGCGCAGGCGTCGGCCGACGGCTTCGCGCGCGACGCGCGCCTTTACGGCACGGTCGTGTCGGGTCTCCTGAACGGCGCGCCCGAGCTCAACATCCGCGCGCTCGACAATCCGAACGCGAAGCAGATCCTCGGCGACATCTCGCAGCAGTGGACCGGCCTCGCCGATCCGATCCAGAAGATCCAGGAAGCGTCGACGAACCTGCAGACCGTGAAGGACGCGGCGGACGCGAGCTTCACGGACAGCCAGAGCGTGTTGCTCGCCGCCGGCAACGTCGCGCAGCTGATCGACGATATTCCGTCGAAGAACATCCTCAGGAGTCCCTGGCTTGGCGTCATCGCCGCCGGTCTCGCGCTGCTGCTGCTGCTGTTCCTCGGCGTCAACCTGATCCGCGACCAGCAGCGCCGCTACCAGGTTTCCGCGGAGCTCAACCAGCGAAACCAGGAAGCGATTCTGCGCCTCCTCGACGAAATGGGATCGCTCGCGGAAGGCGACCTCACGGTCAAGGCGACCGTCACCGAAGACATCACCGGCGCGATCGCGGACTCGGTGAACTTCGCGGTCGAAGCGCTTCGCTCTCTCGTCACGACGATCAACGAAACCGCCGTGCAGGTGTCGGCCGCCGCGCAGGAAACGCAGGCGACCGCGATGCACCTCGCCGAAGCCGCCGAGCATCAGGCGCAGCAGATCACGTCGGCATCGGCGGCCATCAACGAGATGGCGACCTCGATCGACAACGTGTCGAAGAACTCGGCCGAGTCGGCCGAAGTCGCGCAGCGCTCGGTGCAGATCGCCGCGAACGGCGCGCAGATCGTGCGCCAGACGATTCAGGGCATGGACTCGATCCGCGACCAGATCCAGGAGACGTCGAAGCGAATCAAGCGCCTCGGCGAGTCGTCGCAGGAAATCGGCTCGATCGTCGAGCTCATCAACGACATCGCGGAACAGACCAACATTCTGGCGTTGAACGCCGCGATCCAGGCCGCATCGGCCGGTGAAGCGGGCCGCGGCTTCGCGGTCGTCGCCGACGAAGTGCAGCGACTCGCCGAACGCGCGTCGGGCGCGACGAAGCGAATCGAAACGCTGGTGCAGACGATTCAGTCCGACACCAACGAAGCGGTCAGCTCGATGGAGCAGACGACGTCCGAAGTGGTCTCAGGCGCGCGCCTCGCCGAGGACGCGGGCCTCGCGCTCGGCGAGATCGAAAAGGTGTCGAACGCGCTCGCGGAATTGATTCAGAACATCTCGACCGCCGCGCGGCAGCAGTCGGCGGCTGCGACGAACATTTCGGCGACGATGAACGTGATTCAGGAAATCACCACGCAGACGTCGGTCGGCGCAAGCCAGACCGCCGAATCGATCGGCAACCTCGCGCAGCTTGCGTCCGACCTTCGCCGGTCGGTCGCGGACTTCAAGCTGCCGGGTTGAGACGGAGCCGGGGAGGCTCCAGACGACGGCGACCTGACGCCGCCGAGAGTTGATCGAGGGTGGGCATGAAACTGCAAGACAACATCGACTTCACTGCGCTCAACTGGGTCAAGCATGAGCTCGATGCGACCCTGAAGCAGGCGCGCGACGCACTCGAGGCGTACGTCGACAGTCCGTCCGACGTCGCGTTGATGCGCGAAAGCTGCGCCGTGCACCTGCATCAGGTGCAGGGCACGCTGCGCATGGTCGAGCTCTACGGCGCCGCGATGGTCGTCGAGGAAATGGAGCGCGTCGCCAAGGCGCTGCTCGACGACACGATCAAGCAGCGCGACGAAGCCTATTCCGTGCTGATGCGCGGCATGGTGCAGCTCCCCGATTACCTCGAGCGCCTGCAGAGCGGCCACAAGGACATTCCGATCGTCCTGTTGCCGCTGCTCAACGATCTTCGCGCGTGCCGCGGCGACAACCTCCTGACCGAATCGGCGCTGTTCTCGCCGGATCTGCACGCCGATCTTCCGGTTTCCGCCGACGGCGCACTGTCGCCGCTCGCGCAGTCCGACCTGCGATCGCAGGCGCTGCGCATGCGGCTCGCGTTCCAGGCCGCATTGCTGAAGTGGTTCCGCGACGAAGGCGCGACCGAGCATCTGGATCGCCTGTCGAACGTGCTCGATCGCCTGCGGCAGGTCTCGCACGGCAGCGAGCCGCGGCGCGTCTGGTGGATCGGCGGCGGCGTCATCGAAGCCGTGCGCGATCGGCGGCCTCGAGCCGAGCATCGCGGTCAAGCTGCTGTTCGGCGGCGTCGATCGCGAGATCAAGCGCTTCGCCGAGAGTGGCGAGGCCGTGTTTGCATCGACGCCTCCGCGCGATCTCGTCAAGAATCTTCTCTACTACATCGCTCACTCGACCGGTCAGGGCGCGCGAGCGCGCGACGTGCGCGCGACGTACCGCCTCGACACGCTGCTGCCGACGCAGAAGGAATTGCAGCACGCGCAAGGCTCGATGACGGGCCACAACCGGAACCTTCTCGACACGGTTTCGATCGCGATCAAGGACGACCTGCTGCGCGTCAAGGAATCGCTCGACATCTTCCTGCGCAGTCCCGACGCGAACCCGGCCGATCTTTCCAGCCAGGCCGAGATCCTCGATCGTGTCGGCGACACGCTCGGCATGCTCGGTCTCGGCATGCCGCGCAAAGTCGTCAGCGAGCAGCGCACGGTCATCGAAGAGATGTCCGACAATCGCCGTCCGATCGACGAAGGTGCGTTGCTCGACGTCGCGGGCGCACTGCTCTACGTCGAAGCGTCGCTCGACGATCACATCGAGCGCCTCGGCGCCGGCGGCGAAAGCGAAGAGCAGCACGAAGGCGAGCTCGAGCTCCCGAAGGCCGAAGTTCGCAAGATCCTCGACGCGCTGATGCGCGAGGCCGCTGTCAACATCCAGCAGGCCAAGCACGACATCATCGCGTTCATCGAATCGCCGTGGGAGCACGCGCGCGTCGAGCAGATTCCGCGCCTGCTCGAGGAGATCTCGGGCGCGCTGCGCATGCTCGGCCTTTCCGATGCCGCGCAGCTGATGACCGGCATCGTACGTTTTGTCGAAACCGAATTGCTGCAGCACCGCCGCGTGCCGACCGCCGAGCAGATGGACAAGCTCGCCGACGCGCTCGCCGCGATCGAGTATTACCTCGAAGCGACGCGCGAGCAGCGCGGCAACCGCGAGAAGATCCTCAACGTCACGCGCGAAAGCCTCGAAGCGCTCGGCTACTGGCCGTTGCCGAGCGGTGGTGGCGGTCCTGGCAGCGGCGTAGCATTGCCGTCGCCGGCGCCGGCGCACGATCTCGTTCCGCCGCTGCCGACGCCCGAGCCGGTCTCTGCCGATGCCGCCGCGTTCGCCGCGGCCGCTGCACTCGCCTATACCGACACGTCGCACGCGACGCCTTCGCTCGGCGCCGAGCGCGATCTGAAATCGCTGCGCTTCGATCTGCCGCCCGAGCAGTTCCCGAGTTGGGGCGATCACCTGCCAAGCGGCCGCAGCGACGGCCTTCGCGGCGAAAGCGAAGAGCGCGCCGGGAGCGACGACTTTCCGAGCGTCGATCTTCCCGATCTCGACGTCGACCTCGGCGCCAGCGAATGGACCGGCGAGCCGGTCGAGACGCACGCGTCGAACGATGCCGAGAACGAGTTCACGAGCGCGGTCGAGATCGCGCCCGGCCACGACATCGGTGATCTGATCATCGGCGAAGCGATCGAGCCCGAGCGCTCGGCGCACGATCTCGCCGGCCTTCGCTTCGCCGAGACGAACGACATCGAGCCGGGCTGGACCGAGATCGAGGAAGAGATCGAGGAAGAGGTTCCGGTCGAGCACACGCACGACGCCGGCTTCCAGATGCTGCCGAGCGATGACATCGACGACGAGATCCGCGAGGTCTTCGTCGAGGAAGTGCAGGAAGAAATCGAGAACATGCAGCGCAACGTTCCGATCTGGAAGGCGGACGTCGAGCACCTCGATTCACTGAAGCCGATCCGCCGCTCGTTCCACACGCTCAAGGGCTCCGGCCGTCTCGTCGGTGCGATGACGCTGGGCGAGTTCAGCTGGAAGGTCGAGAACATGCTGAACCGCGTGCTCGACCGCACGATCGCGCCGAGCCATGCGGTCGTTTCACTCGTCGAGCATGCGATCGGCGCGCTACCCGAATTGCTCGCGGCGTTGCGCGGCGGGCCCGCGCCGACCGCGAACGTGCACGGCATCATGACCACGGCCGATCGCATCGCGAACGGCGAGGATGCGCACGTGCCCGTGCGCGCCGTGACGCGCAAGATCCGCCGCGTCGTGCGCCGCCGCGTTCCCATCGCCGCGCCGCCGACACCGATGCCGGCCGAGGATTTCGACATCGAAAGCGCATTCGCGGCAACGCCACCCGAAGTGCATGCCGGTCCTGCGGCGAACATCGATCCCGTGCTGTTCGACATCCTGAAGAGCGAGGTCGCGCAGCATCTGGGCGTCATCGGCGACTATCTCGACCGCTGCGCGCCGACGCCGGTCGTCGCGAGCGAGATGCTGCTGCGCGCCGTGCACACGCTGAACGGCGCGATCGCGATGGTCGACATTCCCTCGCTCGGCCACGTGCTCGCGCCGCTCGAAGGCTATATCAAGCGACTGCGCGGCATCGCCGCCGCGCCGGGCGCGGACGGCATCGCCGTGCTCGAAGACACGGTCGCGCTCGCGCGCGACGTCGTGCAGCGCCTCGACATGGGCTTCGGCGAAATGCCCGACTCGACCGATCTCGTACTCCGCGTGACCACGCTTCGCGACGCGTTGCCGGAACCGGAGACGTCGCTGCATCTCTATTCGGGTTCCGGGCTCGAGGAGATCGAAGCGCCGGTCGCAATCGCCACGGAAGAAACGCATTTCGGCGCCGTCGACGACGAGCTCGCGCTCGTGGACGACGACATCACGCGCCATCACGCGACGCCAGCCGTCGCGGTCGACGACGATCTCACCGGCTCGCTGATCCGCGCGTTCGACGCGCAGGAGGCCGAAGTCGCGCCGTTCGCCGAGCTGCCGCCTGAAATCGCGGCGTCGCTGTCTGATTTCGATCTCGAGCATCCTGCGCCACCCGAAGGCGAACAGCCGCCGGTCGTCGCGCAGGACGACAGCACCGAGCTTTCGTTCGGCAGCTCCGCGACGCTCGTCGACTCCGCGCTGCTCGCGGCGTTCGACGACGCCGACGTCGAGCCCGAAGCGGCGAGCGCTTTCAGCGAGACGATCGACCCGGTCATCACGACCGAAAAGCTCGCGACGCCGATCGAAGACGAACCCGATCTCTACGTGCCCGACGACGAAGTGCCGGCCGTCGCGTTCGAAGCCGACGACGTCGACGACTTCAGCGAAGTCGAGCCGATCGCCGATGCCGACGACATCGAGTCGATCGAGCTTGCCGACGAGACGCCGATCGAAGACGAAATCGTGCTTGCGCCCATTGCGCAGGCGAGCGTCGAGCCACCGGTGCCGCCCGTCAGCAAGCTCACCGGCGCAGAAGCGCCGCCGATCGCCGACGATCCGCAGCCCGATGGCGCGCTCGAGCTGCCGGATCTGGACGACGACCTGCTCGAGATCTTCGTGCAGGAAGGCGCCGACATCCTCGATCATTCCGACGCGGTCATGGCGCGCCTTCGCGAAGCGCCGAGCGATCGCGACCTCATCGTCGGCCTGCAGCGCGACTTGCACACGCTGAAGGGCGGCGCACGCATGGCCGGCCTCGCGCCGATCGGCGATCTCAGCCACGCGATGGAATCGTTGATCGATCTCGTCAGCGAAGGTCATCGTCCGATGGATCGCATCGCGGTCGAATCACTCGAGCGCGGCTTCGATCGCCTGCACTCGCTCGTGCAGCGCGTCGCGCAGCGCCAGGCGATTGCGATGCCGAACAACGCAATCGCGCGCTTCGAAGGTCTCGCCGCGGGCGAGATGCCGAGCTATGTCGCGCCGACTTTCGATATCGAATCCGCCGAATCACTCGCGGAGCCGGCACGTACCGGATCCGCCGAAGCCGCACCGGTTGCCGAAGCGCCGAAGGCACCGACCGGTCCGCGCCCGGCACCGCGCACGCTGACGTTCGACGACGAAGACCAGCCGCGCGCGCCGCAGGAAATGATCCGCGTGCGCTCGGAGCTGCTCGATTCGCTCGTCAACTACGCCGGCGAAGTCTCGATCTACCGCTCGCGTCTCGAGCAGCAGATCTCGACGTTCCGCTTCAACCTGATCGAGTTCGAGCAGACCGTCTCGCGTCTTCGCGAGCAGCTGCGCAAGCTCGAGATCGAAACCGAAGCGCAGATCATCGCGCGCTACCAGCGCGAGCATCACGAGCCGGGCAACATCGTGTTCGATCCGCTCGAGCTCGACCGCTTCTCGCAGCTGCAGCAGCTGTCGCGTGCGCTCGGCGAGTCGGTCTCGGATCTGGTCTCGATTCAGGGCCTGCTCGACGATCTGACGCGCCAGTCGGAAACACTGCTCCTGCAGCAGTCCCGCGTCAGCTCGGATCTGCAGGAAGGCCTCATGCGCACGCGCATGGTGCCGTTCGATTCGCTCGTGCCGAACCTCCGCCGCACGCTGCGCCAGGCCGCGCAGGAAGTCGGCAAGCGCGCGCAGCTGCGCGTCGACGGTGCGCAGGGCGAAATGGACCGCAACCTGCTCGAGCGCATGAAGGCGCCGTTCGAGCACATGCTGCGCAATGCGCTCGCCCATGGCGTCGAAGCGCCGGAAGAACGCCTCGCCGCCGGAAAGCCGGCCGAAGGCACGGTCAACATCGCGGTCAGCCGCGAAGCGACCGAAGTCGTGCTGCGCGTTTCCGACGACGGCGCCGGCATGGACCGCGAGGCGATCCGCAAGAAGGCGATCGAGCGCGGCCTGCTCAAGCCCGACGTCGAATTGTCCGACCGCGATCTCTACGGCTTCGTGCTCGAAACCGGCTTCTCGACGGCGGAGCAAGTCACGCAGCTCTCCGGCCGCGGCGTCGGCATGGACGTCGTCCACACCGAGATCAAGCAGCTCGGTGGCTCGCTGATCATCGATTCGGTGCAGGGCAAGGGCGCGACGTTCACGATCCGCCTGCCGTTCACGCTGGCCGTGACGCAGGCGATTCTGGTCAAGCTCGGCGACAACACGTACGCGATTCCGATGTCGTCGGTGCAGGGCGTCGTGCGCATCGCGCGCGAGGATCTCGAAAAGCGCCTCGTGACCGGCAATCCGAAATACAGCTACGCCGGCGAGGAGTTCAACATCTATGAGCTCTCGCAGCTGCTCGGCGTGGCGCAGGGCCGCGCGATCGACGAGACGCAGCTGCCGCTCCTGATGACGCGCACCGGCGATCAGCGCGCAGCCGTCCGCATCGACGCGGTCGTCGGCTCGCGCGAAATCGTCGTCAAGTCGGTCGGCCCGCAGATCAGCTCCGTGCCGGGCATCTTCGGCGCGACGATCATGGGCGACGGCTCGGTCGTCATGATTCTCGATCTCGCGCCGCTCGTGCGCCGCTCGGCCGCGCTCCGCTTGCGCGTCGAATCGGGCGCCGTCGAGATGCCGGTCTACACGCCGCCGCAGGCGCTGCACGAACAGCGCCGTCATCCGCTGATCATGGTCGTCGACGACTCGATCACGATGCGCAAGGTCACGACGCGCGTGCTCGAGCGCGCCGAGCTCGATGTCATCACGGCGAAAGACGGCCTCGATGCGGTCGAGAAGCTGCAGGAAAAAGTGCCCGACCTCATGCTGCTCGACATCGAGATGCCGCGCATGGACGGCTACGAGCTCGCGACATACATGCGCAACGACGCGCGCCTCAAGGACGTGCCGATCATCATGGTCACCTCGCGCACCGGCGAGAAGCATCGCCAGCGCGCGCTCGAAATCGGTGTCGAACGCTATCTCGGCAAGCCCTACCAGGAAGCCGACCTGCTGCGCCACGTGCAGGAAATACTGAGAATGGATCGTGCGTAACTCCGAAGGTCACACCGCCGTCGCGCTGGTCCAGGCAAGGGATCTCGGCCGCCATCTGCGCGATGCGCTGACGTCGATGGGCACGCCGATCGTCTACGAGGCATCGCCCGCCGATCTCGATCTTGCCGCGCTCGAAAGCTCCGGTGCGCGTGTAGTCGTCGTCAATCTCGATTCCGAAGTCGAGGAGCATCTCGACGAGGTCTACGGATTGCTCGAGGACGATCGCTACTGCGTCGTCTTCAACGACGCATCGGCGTCGAGCTCGCTCTCGGGTTGGGACCAGGCGCGCTGGGCGCGCCATCTTGCGTCGAAGATCATCGGCGATGCGAACATCGATCCGCCGCGGCCCGCAGGCGCGGAGGCGGTGCCGGCGCCGCGCGTCGTCGCCGAGACGGCTGAACCCGCCGGAGAAGTGATCGAGCTCTCGTCGGAACCCGAGTCCGACGAGATCGAGCTCCCCGCGCAATCGAAGGCCGGCTATGACGCGCGCCTGCAATCGATCATCGCGAACGCGAACGAGCAGCTCGAGCATGAAGCATCGAGCGCTGCCGATCCGCAGGACCTGCTCGAGTCGCGCTACGAAGACATGCACAAGCCGGCGACGGCCAATTTTCCGACGTCGACGCCGCCCTCCGACGACGGCTTCGACTTCTCGACGCTCGAGGCGCTGACGACCGTTCCGGCACCGCCGTCAGAGTCCGAATCCGGATCCGACGCGCCGGGCGCGATCGCCTCGCTCGACGCCGAGGCGAAGGACTTCGTCGCGGAGCTCGACGCCATTCCGTCGGCGCCGATCGCCGCGTCGTCGCCGCCCGCGGCCGAAGAGCCGTCCGACGAAGCGATCGAGGCGAGCGATCTCTCCGCGTTCGATCTCGATGCGCTCGACAAGCTTTTCGGTACGCCGGAAACAACCAGCCCCGACGTTCCGGACGAGCCGTTCAACATCGACGTCGGCGATCTCGGCAGCGACGAGCTCGCCGCGGCTGTGCCGGCGACGCGCGATGCACGCGCCGAAGCGACGGCGAAGGTGCCCGATATCTCGGGGTTCTCGCTCGAGGAGATCGACGACGTCGATGCCGCTCCGGCGCCGACCTCGCCCAAGCCGGCCATGCCGGCCGAAGCGTCGTTGCTGCCGCCGTCGATGGTGAATCTCGCCGCGGCCGCCGACTGGTCGCTCGAGGACATGCTCGAAGGCGATGTGCCGGCGGCGCCGCCGCCGAGCGGACGCGCCGATTTCGGTATCGAGAAGGTTCCTGCCGCCGAATATCTCGCGCCGTCGGAGGAAAACACCGCGCCGCCGCCGGAGCCCGAATCCGACTTCTCGCTCGAGCTGATGCCGCTCGAGGAAGCCGTCGCGCCGCAGGCCGTCGAGCGCGAGCCGCACGAAGCGTGGCTCGATCCCGACAAGGTCGTCGTGCCGCCGAAGATCCGCAAGGTCTACGTGCTCGGCGCATCGATCGGCGGGCCCGAGGCGGTGCGCGATTTCCTCGCCGACTTGCCGCGCGACTATCCCGCGCTATTCCTCCTCGCGCAGCACATGGGCGCCGAGTTCGTCGACCTGATGTCGCAGCAGCTCGCGAAGGCGACGCCGCTGACGGTGCGCACGCCGACGCATGGCGAGCGCGTTGGCCACGGCGATGTCGTCATCGTGCCGACGACGCATCGACTGCAGGTCGATGTCGACGGCGTCGTGCTGCTCGAACGCGTCAGCAACGACAACGCCTACAGTCCGTCGATCGATCGCGTGCTGCGCGATGTCGCCGACCGTTACGGTGCCGCCGCGAGCGCGATCATCTTCTCCGGCATGACGACCGACGCCGTCGAAGGCGCGAAATACCTCGTCTCGAAGGGTGGCGCGGTCTACGCGCAGCATCCCGACACGTGCGTCGTGAGCTCGATGGTCGACGGCATCGTCGAAGCCGGCATCGTCAAGGTGCTCGGCGCGCCGAAGGAGCTCGCCGGCATCGTGAACGCCCAAGCCCAACCGCCGTTGAAACCCAAGCGCTGAGGATCACGCAATGCCCGACCTGCCACGCGAAATCCGCGGCGTCATGATCCCGGTCACCGGCGGCCGCGTGCTGCTGCCGAATGCGACCGTCGCCGAGGTCATCACCTACGCGCAGCCCGAGCTCATCGAGAACGCACCGCGCTGGCTGCTCGGTCGTCTCTCATGGCGTGGCTGGCGCCTGCCGCTGTTCTCGTTCCCGATGCTGACCGGCGAAGTCGCCGACGAGACATACACGAACGCGCGCGTCGCGGTGCTGAAGGCGCTCGGCGGCAACGCGAAGATGCCGTTCCTCGCGCTGCTTGCGCAGGGCTTCCCGCGCCTGACGACGATCACGCCGGATTCGCTGATTCCGACCGGTGACGAGAATGCGCATCCGGTCGGCATCCGCGCCGAGGTGCTCGTGCGTGATGATCGCGCGGTGATTCCGGATCTGGGGTTGATCGAAGGCATGGTTGCCGAGGCTGTCTCGGCCTGATCCGGCTGGCGGGTTCGCCGCTTCCGACTTTTGCGTACGAGTTAGCGACAGCGCGCGCATCGCGCGCGTGAGTCAGCAACGCGAAGACCCGTATGGGCCAATCGCAAAACACCGATCGAAGTATCCTTCGCGCAAGCGCGGCAAGGAACTCGAGACGTGGCGCAGACCTATACAGCCTCGTGAAGTAGGAAGCCGATGGGTGGATCGGCTGGATCGAGGAAGCTCGCCGGGAGTCAATTGCCGGAAACGACGCGAGCAACTGGCGCGAGTCGCGCGCGTGACGCTCGCCGAGGCGATCGAGCTCAACCGCGCGGAGACAGCGCGCGACGCCCGTTCAGGGAGTGGTACGAGGAACTTCCGATCGCGGTCACGGAAAGCCGCAGCGTTCTGCTGCGCCACCGAAATCCGCCACCGATGCGAGCTCCTTCGAGAGGGTGGGCGCATTCTGGTCCGCGCGACAATTGCAACGAACCGTCGCTAGCCGTGCCTCGCCACAACGAAATCGACGATCATCTGGCTCGCAGATCGGCCGCGCCATCTCGGCACCTATTGCCGACGCACTGCCACACAGTGCGTCCGATCGTGGCGTGCGCACGCGAGCCGTAGCGCGCGACGATCCGGTGTGTTCGCGGACACCCGGGAGATACCGATGCGTCGCAATCCAGCCGCTTTCGCCATCCTCGTCGGCGGCGCCATCGCTGCGACGTTCGACCTGATCTACGCGATCGTCTACTCGTGGATCCGCGCGAAGGTGCCGCCGATCACGATCATGCAGTCGGTGGCGAGCGGTCTCATCGGCCAGCGCGCGTACGAAGGCGGCGCGGCGACGGCGTTTCTTGGCGTCTGCCTCCACTACTCGATGGCTTTCATCATTGCGGCGATCTTCTGGTTCGCGAGCCGGCGCCTCAAGTTCATGACCGAGCGCGCGGTGCTCGCGGGTCTTCTCTACGGCATCTGCGTCTACTTCGTCATGAACTTCGTCGTGCTGCCGCTCTCGGCGTTTCCGACGCCGATAACGCACACGCCGACGCGCATGGCGATCAACATCGTCGCGCACATGGTGCTGTTCGGCTTGCCGATCGCGCTCGCGGCGCGCGCGGCATCGCGCACCGCTTAGGCTGCGCGAGGCGAGGCGCGATGGAGATCCGCCCGCTGGATCGCGCCGACATCGGCGAATGGGTCGATCTTCGCGCCGCACTATGGCCAGATCAGTCGCGCGCCGAGCTCGAATCGGAAGGCCGCGCCGCGATCGCGGCCGAATCGCCGCTCGTCGTCTTCGTCGCCGACGACGATGGACGCCTCGCCGGATTCATCGAAATCAGCCTGCGCTCGCACGCAGAAGGCTGCGACGGATCGCCGGTACCGTATGTCGAAGGCTGGTACGTCCGTGACGACGCGCGCCGGCGCGGCATCGGCGGCGCGCTGTTGCGCGCCGTCGAAGCGTGGTGCCGCGAGCACGGCTACGACGAGCTCGGCTCCGACGCGAACGCGGACAATCGTCTCAGCCGCGTCGCGCACGGAGCGCTCGGCTTCGGCGAAGTCGAGACGCTCGTCGTGTTCCGCAAGTCGCTCGCGCGCTAGTCGCCGACGAGGCGCCAGCCGAAATAGAGCGTCGCGAAATCGAGATATTGCGCGTTGCCCTGGACGTTGAGGTGAAGCGTCATCTGGTGCTTGAAGAAGTCGCGCGCTTGCGCGTCGGTCAGGCCGTATAACCGGACGAGCGTGTCGCGGCTGATCAGGCCCGCGATGCAAACCGCCGAATCGCGCGTGCGCTCGGTGATATGCACGCCGGGTTGCAGCGGCTCCTCGAAATGCTGCTGCGAAGTCATCCCGGTCAGGAGTTGTCCGCCGAACGGTACGCCGGTCGTCGGATCGATCAGCGACGGATCGTCGAGCAGCGGATTTTCGATCGTCACGGTCGGCGTGTAATGGAGCACGGCGACGACGGGCGCGGCGCCCGCGTTCCCGTAACCGACCGTCAGGAACGGCGAGAACCAGTAGCAGATCAGCGAATGGGCCGATTTCGCCGGCAGCGTGATGTGGCCAAGATCGGTGTAGCTGAAGTTCGTCACGGCCGGCGCCGGCGCGAGCACCGTGCATGGGAATGTATCGCCGGTGCAGTCGGCGGCGAGATCGACCTCGCCGTCGGCAAGGCCGAGCCATTGCAGGCTGCGACCGAACGAATCGGGATCGCCCGTATCGTCGGTCGACGCCGGAGCGGTCGTCTCCGTGCCGGGCTTCGGCGCGACCGGTGTGCCATGCGCGACCATCGTGTCGGCCGATTGCCGCGGCGCATCGCTGTCCGGTGGCAGCGCGGCGAACGCCACGCCGAGCATTGCTGTCAGGGGTAGAAGGGCCGCGGCGCGGCCGGCATAGGTACGGATTCGCGCGTTCATGCTGACGTGCTCCCTTGGTGGTGGTTGCAGGTCATATCACGCAAAAAGCGCGGGAAACCGGGCGGATGCTACAGATCTCCGATCAGCGCCTGCATCGCCGCGAGCGCGGCAAGGCCGGCCGTCTCGGTGCGCAGGATGCGCGGACCGAGCCGAAGCCCGCGGAAACCCGCGGCATTGAGTGCAGCGAGATCGTGCGATGAGAGGCCACCCTCGGGTCCGACCGCGAGCGTCGCCTGCGCGCTCGCCGGAAGATCGCGCGGCGCGATGTCGCCGTGCGGATTCAGCGCGAGACGAAGGCCGGCACTTTCGTCGAGCGATGCGGCCCAGTCGGAGAGCTTTACCGGCTCGGCGACCTCAGGCAGGCGCCGCCGTCCGCATTGCTCGCAGGCCGACGCGACGACGGCTTCCCAGTGCGCGACGCGCCGCTCGGCGCGCTCGGCATCGAGCTTGACCTCGGTGCGGTCCGTCACGATCGGGACGATGCGCGCGACGCCGAGCTCGGTCGCCTTCTGCAGGATCCAGTCCATTTTCTCGCCGCGCGCGATGCCCTGCGCAAGCGTGATGCGGAGCGGGCTTTCGCGGTCCTCGGCCTCGGCCGATTCGAGCACGCGCGCCGTGACGGAACGCTTGGCAAGCGAGGCGAGCTCGGCTTCGTATTCATCGCCGCTGCCGTCGAAAAGCCGCAGCGGATGGCCGCGATCGAGGCGAAGAACCCGCGCAAGATGCTCACCGGCCTGAACCGGCAGCTCGACCTCGCGACCCGGGCGAAGCGGCTCTGGCACGTAGATGCGGGGAATGCGCATGGGCGTCTCCGTGCAGCGACCGGCAGGCGACGTCCGGGTGAGGAGGCGTGCCCGTGCGTGGACAGTACCGCGCCGCGACCTCGATCGGTAGTGGGCAACGTGGCCGAACCCGCAAGCACACGCAGATGACAGGAAGTTAACGCCCGTCCAAGTAGGAGTATTCTCGGCCGGCAAGCGGCCCCTTCCGGAGAACGCGATGAGTCAGATCGCCTGTTGCTTCTGGTGGCTCGTGCTGGGTTTCGTGCTCGGCTGGCTCGCCAACTGGCTGCTGTCGAAAATGTTCCGCAAGAACCCATCCACCGCGACGCGCGTCGACGAAGAAGCCGCGGAGCGCGCCGCCGTCGCGCATCACGATGCCATCGTGGAAGCTGCGGGGGCACCGCCGGCGCGTGTCATCGACGTCGGTGCGGCGCGCGCGGCGGGGTTCAATATCAAGCACGACGACGACTTGACGATCATCGAAGGCATTGGCCCGCGCATCGACGAGCTGTTGCATCAGAACGGCATCGTTTCGTTCGCGCAGCTCGCACGGCTCGGCGTGCCGGAGATCCTCGAAATCCTCGAGCGCGGCGGGCCGCATTTCCGGCTCACGAATCCCGGATCGTGGGCGCGGCAGGCGGCGCTCGCATCGGAGAACCGCTGGGCCGAGCTCAAGCGGTTGCAGGAGGAACTGATCAGCGGTCGTCCATCCGGCGGTTTTTGAGCGGCGAGGAGCGAGGCGATGAACGATTCGCTCGACTGGCCGCGCTACTCGCGCACGACGTGGATCGTCGCCGCGTTGCTCGTCGTCGTCCTCGCGATTCTCGGGTTCACCGGACTCGGTCCGGCCGAAGGCCCGTGCTGCGGCGCCGAGGCTTCGACCGACACGGCCGCCGCGATGGCGCCCGCGTTGACACCGCCGCCGCCGATGCAGAGCACCGCGAAAGCGCCGGGACCGTTCGCGGTTCGACTCGACGGCGACAAGCGCGTGATCGAAGGCACGGTCACCGATCAGCCGACGAAGCAACGCGTGCTGCAGGCCGCAACGATGGCGTACGGCGAAACGAACGTCGTCGATCGCGTCGGAGTCGACGCGACGATCGCATCGTCGCCATGCGCCACGAAAGCCGACACGCTGTTCGCCGCGCTGAAGACCGATCCGCCGATCGGCATCGCGTGCGACACGCGCGGTGGCGTCGCGTTGAGCGGCAAGGCGATCAGCGATGCCGACAGGGCCTCGCGCGAGCGCTGGGCGCACGAGTTCTTCGGTCCCGACACGGCGGTCGTCAACTCGATCGATGTTCCTGCGCCGACCCAGCCGGTGACGCGTCCCGAAGACGTGCGCTGCGCCGAGCGCATGCCGGCGGCGGTGACGTTCAAGACCGCATCGAGCCGCATCGACGCGAAAGGCCGCGCGTTGCTCGATGCGATCGCGCCTTGCCTCAAGAGCGGCAACTACGAGATCGCGGGCTACACGGACAACATCGGCACGGCCGACGACAACGTGAAGCTCTCGCAAGCGCGCGCGGAATCGGTGCGTGCGTACATGATTCTCAAGGGTGTCGATGCGGGCCGGCTCGTCGCAGCGGGACACGGTGCTGAACAGCCGATCGGCGATAACGCCACGTCCGCAGGACGCGCGAGCAACCGGCGCATCGAGTTCGCGAAAAAGTAGCGATCCTCGCGAACCAGGCCGTCGAAAAGACCACCGCCGCGAGGTTCTTCAGCCAACCGCTTTGTCGATGCCTTCGATCGCAACATCGACCATGAGGTCGATCTCCTCCGCAGTAACGCAAAACGGCGGCATGAAATAGACGACATTGCCGAGCGGCCGCAGCACGACGCCGCGTTCGAGGCCGTGCCGATAAACGCGCAATCCACGGCGCTCGGATGCCGGAAACGGCGTCGCGCGTCGTCTTGTCGCGTACGACTTCGACTGCCGCGATCATGCCGGTCTGTCGCACGTCGCCGACATTCGGATGCGCGGCAAGCGGCGCGATGCGCTTTGCAAGATGCGCCGCGAGCGTACGATTGCGTTCGAGCACCGGCTCGTCACGGAACACCGACAACGTCGCGAGCGCCGCGCGGCACGCGATCGGATTGCCGGTGTAGCTGTGCGAATGCAGGAACGCCTTGCCGGCTCGAATATTCGGCGTAGAACGCATCGTAGACGCGATTCGTCGTCAGCACGGCCGACAGCGGCAGCGTAGCCGCCGGTGAGTCCTTTCGACAGGCAGAGGAAATCGGGCGCCATCGCGCCTTGCTCGCACGCGAACAGCGTGCCGGTGCGGCCGAAGCCGACTGCGATCTCGTCGGCGATCAGATGCACGCCGAATGCGTCGCAGAGCGCGCGCAAGCCGGTCGAGATAGCCCGGGTCGTACATGCGCATGCCGCCGGCGCACTGCACGAGCGGCTCGACGATCACCGCGGAGACCGTGCGTCCCTCGCGTTCGAGAATCGCGCGCAGCTCACCGAGCCGACGCTCAGCGCACGCGGCCGCAGTTTCGCCGGGCGCTGCATCATAGGCATCGGGCGACGGCGCGAAGATCGGCTCGAGCAGCAGCGGCGCGTAGGTCTTGCGATAGAGCGGCACGTCGGTGACCGACAACGCACCGAGCGTCTCGCCGTGATAGCTCCCGGTCAGCGCGATGAAGCGCGTCTTGTTCGTCCCGGCCGCAGTTGCGCCAGTAGTGGAAGCTCATCTTCAGCGCGACCTCGACCGCGCTCGAGCCGTTGTCGGCGTAAAACACGCGACGAGCGCGCCAGTCCTCGTTCGCCGCACGCGGTGCGATCGCGACGAGCGCCTCGGCCAGCTCGATCGCCGGCTCGTGCGTGAAGCCGGCGCAGATCACGTGGTCGAGTCGGTCGAGCTGATCCTTCAGCGCCGCGACGATGCGCGGATGCGCGTGGCCGAACAGGTATGTCCACCACGAGCTGATCGCGTCGAGGTAGCGGTTGCCGTCATGACCGATCAGCCAGGCGCCCTCGCCGCGCGCGATCGGCATCATCGGCAGCGTGCTGCGTGATCGTGCATCTGCGTGCACGGATGCCAGACGACGGCGAGATCGCGCGCGGCGAGGCGGGTTCGCAATGCGAGGAGTTCATGGTCGCTATGATCGCCGGCCATTGCCACGTCTGCACAAGCTCGCCATGCCCCGTGCCCGTCGAAATCAGCCGTCCGATGCGTCGAATCCGTGGCTTCCGCTCATTGCGAATCCGCGCGCCTCGCGCGGATTCACGCTGATCGAGATCCTCGTCGTCGTCGTGATCCTCGGCATCCTCGCGACGATCGTCGTGCCGCACGTCATGGAGCAGCCGGGCCGACGCACGCGTCGTGCGCGCCAAGCAGGACATCGCGAGCATCGTCACGGCGCTCAACATCTACAAGCTCGACAACTTCGTCTATCCGAGCACCGGAGCAGGGCCTCGAGGCGCTGGTCACGCAAGCCCAGCGGGCAGCCGGAAGCGCCGAACTGGCGCAGCGTACCTCGACAGCGTACCGAAGGATCCGTGGGGCCACCCGTACCTCTACCTGCATCCGGGCCAGCACGGCGACATCGACGTCTTCAGCTACGGCGCCGACGGCAAGCCGGGCGGCGAGGGCGAGGACGCCGACGTCGGCAACTGGGATCAGTAGACCGCGGCACGTCGTCTCGGCGGCCGTCGCAACGATGACGCCATCGATGCACCGAATCTCTGCGCCACGCGGCTTCAGCCTGATCGAGTTGCTCGTCGTCGTCGTGATCGTCGCCGTGCTCGCGCTCGCCGTCACGCTGTCGGTCGCCGGCAGCGCCGATCGCCAGCTCCTGCGCGAAACCGATCGCTTCGAAAGCCTCGTTCGACTCGCGTGCGAGAAGGCCGAGCAGACCGGCCGCGAGATCGGCGTCGACGTTGGCGCCGGCGGATTCTCGTTCCAGCAGCTCGCCGGCGATGAGTGGCAGGACGTCGACGGCGACACTGAGCTCCGCGCGCGCGAGTGGCTCGACGGCATCCGCGTCGCGCTTTCGCGCGAAGGCCGCGGCGTCGATCTCGACGCGCGCAATGCGCCGCCGCAGATCGTCTGCTTCTCGTCCGGCGAAATGACGCCGTTCGCGCTGACGCTTGCGCTCGGCGATGTAAACCCGTATCGAATCACCGGCAGCGACGACGGCACGACGAAGCGCGATCGCGTCGAGGCACGCCGATGATCCGGCGCGCACGACGCGGCTTCACGCTGATCGAAGTGCTGATCGCGCTCGCGGTCGTCGCCCTCGCGCTGCTCGCGCTGACACGCACGGCTGCGATCGAGGTCGGCGATTTCGATGCATTGCGCGAGCGCACGCTCGCCGGCTGGGTCGCCGCGAATGTGCTCGCCGAAACACGTCTTTCCGGCGCGTTGCCGCCGACCGGCACGAGCGACGGCCGCGTCGAGCTCGGCGGACGCGCGTGGCGCTGGACGCGCGACGTCAGCGCGACGCCTGATCCCGAGATCCGCCGCCTCGACATCCGCGTATTCGCCGGCGAGGCGAAGGATTCGGTCGCGAGCCTCAGCGGATTTGCCGGAGCGACGATAAGCCCATGAACCTGCGCATTCGCGGTTTCTCGCTGATCGAGCTCCTCGTCGCGCTCGCGGTGTTCGCCGCGCTCGCGGCGGCGGCGTACGGCGGGCTCGCGCAGATCGCGCGACGCGTGGCGCGCTCGCCAGGCAGCAGGATCGTTTCGCGCAGGTTGTGCGTGCCGTGTCGATGCTCGAACGCGATCTGCGCCAGGCGATATCGCGGCCCGTGCGCGGCAACGGCAGCGGCGAATGGCTGCCCGCGCTCGCCGGTACCGGTGATCGCATCGAGCTCACGCGCGTCGGCTTCGCCAATCCGCTCGCCGAGCCGCGCAGCAATCTCGAGCGCGTCGCCTACGCGCTCGACGCGCAGAAGCTGCAGCGCGGGCGCTATGCGGTGCTCGATCGCGCGCCCGGCGACACGCCTGTCGCGACGGCGGTGCTCGACGGTGCGCAGATGCTGAGCTTCCGCTACCTCGGCAGCGACGGCGCGTGGCGCAGCACTGGCCGCCGTCGGACGCACCGTCCGAGCGCACGCAGACGTAAGAGCTTGCCGCGCGCGATCGAGTTCCGCATCGCGACGAACGACGTCGGCGAGCTGCGCCGCGTCGTCGAGTTGCCGTCGTCGTTTCCGGATGCCGCCGTCGATGCCCTCAGGCCGCGGCTGGCGGAAGGACGCGATGAACGGCCCGCGTCGCCAGCGCGGCATCGCGCTCCTGATCGCGCTGCTCACGGTTGCGCTAGCGGTCGTGCTGATCGCGGGCCTGCTCGATCGCGGCGAGCTCGCGCTCGCGCGCACGCGCAACGCGCTGCGCGGCGAGCAGGCGCAGGCTTACGCGCAAGGCCTCGAAGCGTATGCCGCGCGCGTGCTGCTCAAGGATCTGGATCAGGGCGGCGGCGACACCAACACCGATATCTGGGCGATGCCACTGCCGCCGCAGCTGGTGCCGGGCGGCATGATCCGCGCGTCGATGCGCGATCTCAACGGCTGCTTCAACCTCAACAATCTTCTGAGCCATGACATCCGCCGCGACCTGGGCGAACGTGTTCGGGCGCCTGCTGAACGTGCGCGGCGTCGATCCCGTCGGTGGAGCGGCGCCGTGCTGGACTGGCTCGGCGCGCCGAACTCGAACGACGCCAGCACCACTGATGCGTACTACCTCGCGCAACCGGTGCCGTCGCGGAGCGCGCGACGCGTGTTCGCGCACGTGTCCGAGCTTCGCCTCGTGCGCGGCGTGACGAGCGATGTCTATGCGCGGCTCGCGCCGTACGTCTGCGCGCTGCCGATCGGCTCGCATCTCAACGTCAACACCGCCAGCGTGCCGGTGCTGCGGACGCTCGGCGCAACATTTCCGAGGCGCAGGCCGAGAGCCTCTGGCAGAACGGACAGGCGAGCTATGACAACCAGTTCCGGACGACCTGGGGCAACCAGGGCATCGTGCTCGACGTCGGCGACGATGCGATCGGCGTCGAGAGCCACTATTTCCTTGCCCGCAGCGACATCGACCTCGACGGCATCCAGTTCACGTTCTTCAGCGTCATCCAGCGGCCGGGCCTCATCGTCGTCGAGCGCAGCCGCGGCAGCGACGCCGCACCCGCCGTGTGGGATGCGCCGGCAGCGAAGGACGTGACGAGCCACTGACGCGAGCCCGCTGGGTGCGGGCGATCTCGACTACAATCGCCGCGATTTTCCGCAGGTTTCATCCATGCCCGATCGTTTGCTGCTGCGCCTCGATTCCGCCGGCGATCCGAGCTGGCTGCGCCAGGGTGCGGACGGCCGCGCGGCCGCAGGTTCGACGCGCGGCGCCGCCCGCCGCGGTGCTCGCGGGTGCCGGCGAGATCGTCGTGCTCGTGCCGGCCGAGGCCGTGCTGCTGACCGAGGCGCGCGTTGCGGCAAAGAGCCGTGCGCAACTGATGCAGGCGCTTCCATTCGCGGTCGAGGATCAGCTGCTCGCGCCGGTCGAGGACCTGCAGTTCGCCGCGACCGAGGGCGCCGGCGATGCGGTCGGTGTCGCGGTCGTCTCGCGGGCAACGCTGCGCGCTTGGCTCGAGCGGCTGGCCGCAAACGGCGTTCGTGCCGATGTGCTGTTGCCCGACTCGCTCGCGGTGCCGCTCGCACCCGATCGCGCAACCGTGCTCGTCGAAAACGATCACGCCCTCGTTCGGCTCGCGCCGTCGTCGGCGTTCGTCTGCGCGCCGTCGGAGCTTGCCGCGTGGATGCAGCGCGCGAGCAGCGACGGCACCGCGCGAGCGCTCGATGTCTTCGATTTCCGCGATGGCGCGAGTGCACGCGTCGCCGTGCCGACGACGGCATCAGGAACGCCAGCGTGATCCGCTCGCGTTTCTCGCACGCTCGCTGCGCAAGCCGCCGCTGAATCTTTTGCACGGCGCGTTCGCGCCGCAGCATCACGCCGTGCGCGGCGCGCGCTGGTGGCGCGTCGCGGCGGCGCTCGCAGCCGCTGTCGTCGCGCTCGCAGTGCTCGACCTCGGCTTCGAAGTGCTGCAGCTTTCGCGCACGTCGGCGCGGCTCGACGCGGCCGCGCAGGATGCCGTGCGCAAGGCGTTTCCGGATGTCGACGGCGCCGAGCTCGCGCGCGCGACACCGGGCGAGATCGCGCGGCGCCGCATCGAACGCTTGCGCGGCGGCAGCGAAAGCAGCGGCTTCCTGCGCGTTCTCAATGAAATCGGGCCGGTGCTCGGCTCGACGACGCAGATCCAGACTCGCGCGATCGAGTTCCGCAACGGCACCCTCGAGCTCGGCCTTCGCGCGCCGGATGTCGCGACGCTCGACGCCGTGCGCGAACGCCTCGCCGCACAGCCGGGACTCAGCGTCACCGTGACGGCGGCGAATCCCGGCGAGAGCGGCACCGACGTACGCATCTCGCAGCGGCAACGACAACGCCGCGAGCGGCGGAGGCGCGAAGTGATGCGCGCGTGGTGGAACGGCCTCGCCGAACGCGAGCAGCGCCTCGTAGCGATCGGCGGCTTCGCAGTCGTGCTGATGCTCGGCTGGGCCTTCGTCTGGCATCCGCTCGTCGTCAAGCGTGCCGACTTCGCGACGCGGTCGATGCGCAGCAGCGCTATCTCGCGTTCGTACGGGTCGCAGCGGCCGACGTCGATCGCTTTCGCGCGAGCGGCAAGCGGGCCGCCGCGACCGCCAGGGCCGCTCGCTCCTCGCGCTTGCGGACGCGAGCGCGCGCGACGCCGGGCTCGAAGGCGCGCTGAAGCGCGTCGAGCCGGTTGGCGCTGCGAGCGTGCGCGTCAGCTTCGAGGTCGCGCGCTTCGATGCGCTGATCGCGTGGATCGAAGGCCTGACGCGCGACTATGGCATCGAGGCCATCGACGTCTCGGCCGACCGCGCCGATGGCGTGGGACTGGTCAACGCGCGCGTCACGTTGCAGGATGCACCGTAACGGGGCGAAACGTCGGTACGCAACGGGGCGAGTCGCAGTCGCCGAAGGCGGCGGCGCGTAGATTGCTGTTTTCGCGCAACCAAACGCTTCCGGCACGCGTCTACCGAACAACAAGAATCCAGCCAGAATCCTCCATGCGTCTCCTGAAAATCCTGCTCGCGCTTGTCATCCTGCTGCTCGTCGTCGGCGGCGTAGTGCTGTGGACGCTGCCGGCCGACGTCGCCTATCGGCAGGGCGCTCGATTCCTAGGGCCCGTCGTGTTGAGCGGCGTGCGCGGCACGCTCTGGGACGGCCATGCGGACGGCGTCAGCGTGCTCGGTCGCGATCTGGGCGAGATGGACTGGCGCATGTCGAAGGGCAGTCTCCTTCGCGGCAGCATGGCGGCCGACGTGCGTATCCAGGGCACCGACGTTGACGCCGCCGGGCTCGTGGAGCGCGAGCGCAGCGGCGCGCTGATCCTGCGCGATGTGCATTTCCGCTTTCCTGCCGAGGTGCTCGCACCGATGCTCGATGTGAAAGACCTTTCGCTGCTCGGCGCGGTCAGCGGCGTCGTCGCGACGGCGACCGTGCAGAACGGCCTCGTCGAAAGCGCGGCCGGCAACGGGCGCTGGAGCGAGGCCGGCGTCAGCGGCGCGGCCGACGCGCGCTTCGCGGACATCCTGGGCGAGTTCGCCGCGCAGCCGAACGGCGGCATCGCCGGCACGGCGCACGACGACGGCACCGGCAATCTCGCCGTCAACGCAACGTTTCGCGCCGCGCTCGACGGCTTCACGGCCGACGCGGTGCTGCGTGCGCGCAACAACGATCCCGAGGTGCAGGAAACGCTGCGCCACGTCGGCGAGCCGCAGCCCGACGGCTCGTCGAAGGTCGCGATCCGCGGGCGCATGTTCAAGCTCTATTAGCATGACGCTCGATGCCGCATTTCTCGCACGCGCGCTCGATGCGGCGCACCGCGCGGCCGATGCGGCCGAAGCGATCACGCTGCCGCGCTTCCGCGCGCAGGATTTTTCGGTCGAGACCAAGGCCGACGAGACGCCGGTCACCGATCGCCGATCGCGAGCGCCGAAGCGGCGATCAAGCGCGTGCTGCGCGCCGTGCTTTCCGGATCACGCGTTCTACGGCGAGGAGGAAGGCCGCGAAGGCGACGGCGATTTCCTCTGGCTGATCGATCCGATCGACGGCACCAAGTCGTTCGTGCGCGGCTATCCGATGTTCTCGACGCAGATCGCGCTGATGCATCGCGGCGAGCTCGTCGCTCGGCGTTTCGAGCGCCGCCGCAGTACGGCGAGACCGCGTGGGCGCGCGCGGCGGCGGTGCGTTTCTCGCACGTGCGGCGGCGACCGCGTCGCGTCAGCGCGTCGCAGCGCGACGCATTCGATGCGACGACGGCGATCTCGATCGGCAATGTCAAGACGCTTGCCGCGCGGCCCGCGCTGGAATGCGCTCGCGCGATCTCGTGCGGCGAGCGGCCGCACTCGCGGCTACGGCGATTTCGTGCACTACCACCTGCTCGCGCGCGGCGCGATCGATCTCGTCGTCGAATCCGACGTCAACATCCTCGACATCGCGCCGCTCGTGCGTGATCGTGCGCGAGGCCGGCGGCGTGTTCACCGATCTCGACGGCGCGCGACGTCGGCCTCGAGGTGCAGAGCGCGCTCGCCGGTCCGCCCGCGCTTCACGCGGCGGCGTTGCGGGCGTTCAATCCCTGATCCGGTCGTATAGTCGCGCGGCCGCGCGCGAACGCTACAATTGCGGATGCGCAAACCTCCGATCGTTCACGCCACGCGGCCCGCGACGACGAGCCGGTTCCTGCGCGTCGAGTTGATCGATCTCGAATTCTCGAACGGCGAGCGCCGCACCTACGAGCGCCTGAAAGGCTCGGGCCTGCGGCGCCGTCATCATCGTGCCGATGCGGACGACGACACCGTGCTGCTCGTGCGCGAATACGGCGCCGGCATCGACCGCTACGAGCTCGGCCTGCCGAAGGGCCGGCTCGATCGCGACGAGACCGTCGAGCAGGGCGCCGAACCGCGAGCTCAAGGAAGAGATCGGCTACGGCGCGCGCGAGCTCCACATCCTCACGAAGCTGTCGCTGTCGCCGGCCTACATGACGTCGCATGACGCACGTCGTGCTCGCGCGCGATCTGTATCCCGAACGGCTGCCCGGCGACGAGCCCGAGGAGCTCGAAGTCGTGCCGTGGAAACTGTCCGAGCTGCACACGCTGCTCGCGCGAGCCCGACGTCACCGAGGGCCGCTCGATCGCCGCGCTGTTCATCGCGCGCGAATATCTCGCCGGGCGCTTCAGGCCGGTGCCGTGAGCCTCGATCTTGCGCGGGCTTGCGCGCCAGATCGCGCACCTCGCCGAGCGCGCGGCGGTGGCAATCCTCGATGTCTACGATTCCGATTTCGCGGTCGAGCACAAGGACGACCGCTCGCCGCTGACCGCGGCCGATCTCGCCGCGCACCGCATCATCGTCGACGGGCTCGGCGCGCTGACGCCGGACGTGCCGGTGCTGTCGGAGGAATCGGCCGGCATCGCGTGGTCGGCGCGCGCGCGCTGGTCGCGCTACTGGCTCGTCGATCCGCTCGACGGCACGCGCGAATTCGTCAAGCGCAACGGCGAGTTCACCGTCAACATCGCGCTGATCGAGGATCACCGTGCCCGTGCTCGGCGTCGTGTAGCGCGCCGGTCGGCGGCGAGCTCGCGGCGGCGTGGCGCGGCGGCGGCACGTGGATCGGCAAGCCGGGCGAGAAAGCGCGGCGCGTGCACGACACGACAGCGCGAATCGCCGTTCGTCGTCGCGGGCAGCCGCTCGCACGCGTCCGAGCGCGAGACCGAGATCCTCGCGCGGCTCGGGCATCACGCGAAGCTGCCGATGGGCTCGTCGCTGAAATTCCTGCCGCATCGCCGCGGCCGAGGCCGATCTCTACGTGCGGCTCGGGCCGACGTCGGAGTGGGACACCGCGGCAGGGCAGTGCGTGCTCGAGGAAGCCGGCGGCGCGGTGCTCGATCTCGATGGCCAGCCGCTGCGCTACAACACGAGGGATTCGCTGCTCAATCCGGATTTCGTCGCGATCGGCGATCCGTCGGCGGATTGGTCTCCGCTCTTTTGCCGGGCCCTGAATGAAACCGACGATCGACGATCTGCTCCGCATCATGGCGACGCTGCGCGATCCGCGAGCGCGGCTGTCCGTGGGACGTCGAACAGAACTTCGACACGATCGCGCCGTACACGATCGAGGAAGCATACGAAGTCGCCGATGCGATCGACCGGCGCGATTACGCGCGCACTTGTGCGACGAGCTCGGCGACCTGCTGCTGCAGGTCGTGTTCCATGCGCAAATGGCCAAGGAAGCGGCGTATTTCGACTTCGGCGACGTCGTCGCGGCGATCTGCGACAAGATGATCGCGCGCCATCCGCACGTGTTCGCGGATGCGTCGTTCGCGAACGTCGCGGAGCAGACCGAAGCCTGGGAGCGGATCAAGGCCGACGAGCGCGCGGCGAAGGGCGATGCCGACACGAGCGCGCTCGCCGGCATCTCGCGCGGCATGCCCGAATGGCAGCGTGCGCTGAAATTGCAGCAGCGTGCCGCGCGCGTCGGCTTCGACTGGCCTAACGTCAATCCCGTGTTCGACAAGCTGCACGAGGAGCTCGACGAGGTCCGCGTCGAATTTGCGAGCGGCGCCGACTGCAGAGCGGCTCAACGACGAAATCGGCGACGTGCTGTTCGTCTGCGTCAATCTCGCGCGTCATGCAAAGGTCGACGTGTCGCGCGCGCTGCGCCATGCCAATGCGAAGTTCGAGCGCCGCTTCCGGCGCATGGAAGCGCTCGCGGCGGACGCAGGCGAAACGCTGGCGGGCAAGTCGCTCGCCGAGCAGGATGCGCTCTGGGACCAGGCGAAAGCCGAGGAAAAGAACGCGGCGACGTAGCGTTCATACGTCCGTCCGTAGGATGCGATCGCGCCCGAACGGCGCTTCGACAGGGGATATCGATCGTGAACCGCTGGTTCGGGCTCGTGTGCGCGTTCTGCATGGTCGCGGACGCCGGCGCCATCGACGGCGTCGTCGGGCCGGACAATTGCGACGAAGCGGGATTCTCGAGCGTGCTCGCGACGGTCGATGGCGGCGGAGGCGGCACGATCACGTTCGACTGCGGCGACGCGACGTTCGCGTTGACCGGCTTCAAGACGATCCAAAACGCCGTGACGATCGACGGCGCAAACCACATCACATTCGACGGCGGCGACACGTCGGCGTTCTTCTACATAGCGGAAGGCGCGAGCGCGACGCTGCAGCACGTGACGTTGCAGCATGGCGCGTTCGCGGGCTCGCATGCGCTAGAGAACTGGGGTCACCTCAGGCTCTGGGACGTGCAAATGATCCTGACCACGTCGACCGAGAGCGCCGTATATAACTACGGCCGGATGGACGTCCTCGCGAGTACGTTCGGCGGCAACACGTCGGGCGGCACCGGTGGTGCGATCTCGAACACGAATGGGTCACCGGGCGGCATGGGCAACGGCGGCGTCCTTGTCGTGGCGTACTCGGCGTTCGAAGGGAACACGGCGACATCGACCGGCGGCGCGATCTACAACTACGCGGCGTTTACGTATCTCACGGACGTTACGCTCAACGGCAACAAGGCGACGGCCGGCGGCGCAGTCGATTCGTTCGGCGGCGGTGTCTATGTGTTCGCGTCGACGCTTGCCGACAACCACGCGACGGACGGAACCGGCGGCGCGATCCGTCTCGAGGCGTCGTTCATCGATCTCGAGAACAGCGACGTTGTGGACAACAGCGCGACGATGGACGGCGGCGGTGTCAGTTGCGTGATGGATTCCGGCATCACGGATGTCTACTACACGACGTTCGCCGGCAACAATGCCGGCGCAAGCGGCGGCGCCATCTACAGCGAATGCGCGCTGATGCTTGCCGAGGGCACGTTCAACGGCAACGTCGCGAATGACGGCGGCGGCGCACTCGCGCAGGCCGGCACGCTTTCCGCGTCGATCGATTTCGCGACGCTTGACGCCAACACGGCGCAGACCGGCGGCGGCCTTCACGGCGGCGGCAGCGGCGCAATAGGGATCGGTCATTCGATCGTCAGCGCGAACGTGGGCGGCAACTGCGAAGGCGTCGTGACGTCGAACGGATACAACCTCAGCGACGACGACGGCTGCGCCGCGGCGTTCACGGGAACCGGCGATGTGCTCAACGCGACGCTGCCGCTGATGGAGCTCGGCGACTACGGCGGTTCGTCGCTGACGCAACCGCCGGCGTCCGACAGCGCGGCGATCGACCACATTCCGCCGGGGGCGTGCAATCCGGTCCCGCGCTGGGACGAGCGCAGCGCGATCCGACCGGTCGGCAAGGGCTGCGACAGCGGCGCCGTGGAGCTCGGCGGCATCGTTGACTTCATCCTGCGGACCTCGTTCGAGAGCTAGAAACCGCGCCGCCGGGCCGCGATCGGACTAAACCTTGCGCGCGTCCGCTGCATCCGATCTGATCGATACCCACATCCACCGGTGGAGGTTCGCATGCGGCGCGTTGTCGTCTTCCTGTTGCTCGCGGCAGGTCCAGCTCTTGCGTGGGCCGACATGGACTGCGCATTCCGCGCCGATCGCGCGCTCGATATCGATCCGAAGGGGCTAAGCGTCCTGAAGCTCGACACGGGCGCGGGCGATTTGATCGTCGAAGGCGTCGCCGGCCTTGCCAAAGTCGAGCTTCGCGGCAAGGCCTGCGCGAGCGCGCAGGATCTGCTCGATAGCATCCAGTTCACGCAGCAGCGCGAAGGCGCGACCTCGATGGCCGCGACGAAGATTCCGGACCTCGGCGACAACTGGAGCTTCTTCGGCGCGGGCCACTACGCGTACATGGACGTGCACGTGCGCATGCCGTCGGGCGTGAAACTCGACCTTCGCGATTCGTCGGGCGATCTCGAGGTTTCGGGCCTCACGAACGGGCTCGACCTCAAGGACAGCTCGGGCGACATCAAGCTGCGCGACATCGCCGGCGCGGTCAACGTGACCGACACGTCGGGCGACATCGAGGTGAAAGGCATCAGCGGCGATTTCACCGTGATCTCGGACAGCTCCGGCGACATCAACATCGACGACGTCAAGGGCAGCTCGGTCGTGCAGGAAGACAGCTCCGGCGACATCGTGATGCGCCACATCGGCGGCGATGCGCGCGTCGATCGCGACAGCTCGGGCGACATCACGTTCGAGGACGTCGGCCGCGACGCGGTCGTCGGTGCGGACGGCTCGGGCGACATCACGGCGGATGGCGTCAAAGGCAACTTCACGGTCGGCGCGAAGTCCGGGTCGAGCGGGGAGATTCATCAGCGCAATGTCGGCGGCAAGGTGACGTTGCCGCCGCAGGGCTAGGACGGTTCCTGCAAACACGCGATCGCTGACAGGCGCGCACTCCGGCAATCCCCGGTGCGCCTCCGCTGCATGGGCTCGCGTCGGCATCCTGTAAAATTTGCATCCTAGCGATATAGAAAAAAAGTCCCGAGTAGGGTAGCTTCCCCCGTCAGGGGACAAATCTACTTTGTCGGGGACTTTCTTGGGGCGGCATAGAGCGTTCTCGCGCGGCTGGCCGGGGAGAGGCATATGAATGCCTCGAAAGTCCTGCGCGGGCTGGCGTATTCGCTTCTTGTCGTCATAGCCGCCGGCGTGCTTGTGCTGGCGGGCAGGGCGCTGCGCGACCTGAAGCCGGACACTCCCAACGAGTTCATCGGGTCCGACGCGTGCGCCGTCTGTCATCGCGAGATCTCCGCGTCGTGGCGAAGATCGCTCCATCACAAGATGATGCGCCGCACTTCCGAACCCGGCGCCGTGCTTGCGCAATGGGATGCGGGCGGCCCACAGCCGCAGTTTTCCGCCGGCGACGCGGTCTGGGTCGTCGGCAGCAAGTGGGAGCAGCAATTCATGGGGCACGAGGCCGGCAAGGACACGATGCTTGCCGGCGCATGGTCCGTCAGTCTGAAGAGCTGGGCGATACAGGGCTGGGACGGATGGCAGGTTCCGGTGCCGGAAGAGCGCTGCCACGGTTGCCACGTCGTCGGGCTGAACACGTCGACCGGCCATTTCACCGAAGCGGGAATCGGATGCGAATCCTGTCACGGCAAGGGCGAGTGGCATACCGAGGCCTACGGACACGGACCGATCTACACGCAGCTCGACAGCGAGGTGTGCGGCCAGTGCCACACGCGTGGGCACGCGACGGAGGGGCCGTTCTTCTTCCCGGTGAGCTACGAGCTCGGATCGTCGCTCGATACCTCCTTCAAGGAAATACGGGCGGACTTCCTGCAGAACTCTGCGCAGTGGTGGGGCAACGGTCGTGAGCGCGATCGGCACCAGGAGTATCCGGCCTGGCGCCGCGGCGGTCATGCGAACGCGCTGAAAGCCATTACCGAAGGCTACGACGGACGCTACGGACCGGCCTCGCCAGAGTGCCTTCGCTGCCATTCGGCGGAAGGCGCGGTGCGCCCTCAACCGGTCGCGCTCGGCGACGCGAAAAACGGCATCACGTGCGCGGTTTGTCACAACGTCCACGGTGACCTGGATCTGTTGCGCACCAGTTGCGAGTCCTGCCACGACAACGGTCCGTTCCATCACAGTCAGGTGGCGCTGAGCGAGCACGTCCCGTGCCCGCAGAGCGCGAACGTCGGTTGCGCGAACTGCCACATGCCGATCACCGTCGAGGTCGGCGGCACCTATGCGCTCCACAGCCACGCGCCCGGCATTACCTCGCCCGAGGAAGGCGCCCGTTTCGAAGGGCCTTCTTCGTGCAATAGCGGCGGATGCCATGCGAGCGAGGCGACGGACGCCTTGCAGCGCCGCTTCGACGAGTTCTACGGCAAGAAGTCCGCGGCGACAAAGCTCACCGCGTCGGTCGGTCCGGAGTCAGGCAGCACCCGATAGGCAATCTCGACAACGCGAAAACGCTGCAGGGAGCGAGTCATGCACGTGCCTTACGATGGCGTACGACGGCTGCGAAGCGGAATGGCGGTTCGCAGCGGTCGAATGATTCTGGCGATATTGGGAAGCCTCGTGCTCTGGCTGGCCAGCGCTTCGCCGGGTGTCGCGCAGGGTGCCTCCGACTTCAGCGCTGACGAAGATCCGGTAATCGCGCCGTTGCCGGCGCGGGTCATTGACTCGCAGCTGTACGTGGCTGGCATCAGCCGCTCGAACCAGATGCTGCGGATCTACCGGCAGGGCGCCGTCGTTGCCGAGACCCGCAGCAATGAGGTCGGCGATTTTGCGGCTGGCATCGCGCTCGACCCCGGATCGAACTCGATCAAGGTCGTGGCCGTCGATTTCGGGCGCGAGGGCGCAAGTTCGCAAAGCGTCGCCGTCGAATACGCGCCGTGGCTGCGCGGCGATTCCAGGCAGAGGCTAGACACCGCGACGCCTTCGCAGATCGATTCGCTGACCGCGCCTGTGCTCGACCAGCCGGCGTCGCCCGCGACAACCAATCCGATCACGGTGACCGGTACGGCGACGCCGGGGGTCACCATCATATTGTTCGTCAATACGCGTCAGGTCCAAACCGGAACAGTGGGTGGAGACGGCCATTTCTCGCTGCACGTGCCGCTCGTCGACGGCGCGAACTCGATCTACGGCATCGCGCAGGATACGAGCGGCCAGAGTCCCGCGTCGAACACGGTGGCCGTCGACTACACCAATCAGGTCTCGCGCACGCAAAGTGGCACGCTGAGCCAGGATACGGCGTGGACCGCGGGCGATGGCACGCCGTATTCGATAACCGGCAATGTAACCGTGCCCGCTGGCGTGACGCTGTGGCTCGAGGCCGGCGCAACGCTCAAGTTCACATCGAGCTTCAAGCTGCTCGTGCAGGGGACGCTCGTGGTCTGGGGCAGCTCGACGCAACGCGTCGTCGTCACATCCGGAAGGGCCACGCAGGCACGCGGCGACTGGGCCGGCATCGAGATCGCCACGACGGCAACTAACGTGTCGATCGACTACGCGCAGGTCGAATACGCGACGAACGGCATCTATTTCAACGGCGGCACCGGCACCGTTACGAACTCGCTGATCCGCAACAGCACCGAAGGCATCTACGTCGTGGCCCCCGGCGCATCGCCGACGGTCACCAACGGCAACGAAATCACGGCGAACGTCTATGGCGTCTTCGTGCAGGGCAATAGCAACGCGGCGCAGAATCCGATGCCGGTCGTCACCGGCAATTCGATCTATTCCAACACGACCAACGACTACCGCTCGGCCTCGTTCGGCAATCCCGGCACCACCGTGCTGAACGCGACCGGCAACTGGTGGGGAACGACCGACCCGAGTCTGATCGCGACTCATATCTTCGATTGGACGGACTCGACGACCTCGGCGGTCGTCAACTACGGCCAGTATCTCGGCGCGGCGGGCGGCAATCCGGTTTTCACCGGCCCGACCCTTGACGGCCAGATATCGACCAATACGACGCTGAGCGCGCAGCAGTATCAGGTGCTGGGCACCGTCGAGGTTGCGTCCGGCGTTACGCTGACGATACCCGGCGGCGCGACGCTGCTGTTTCCGGCGAACTACGTTTTGCGCATCAAGGGCACGCTGATCGTGCAGGGCACGTCCTCGCAGCGTGTCGTGTTCACATCGGGCAAGTCGACGCCGGCACGCGGCGATTGGGCGGGCATCGAGATCACGTCGATCGCGACGGGCGTCTCGATCGACTACGCGCAGATCGAGTACGCGACGAATGGAATCTACTTCAACGGCGGCAACGGCACGGTGACGCATTCGCTGATCCGCAACAACACGCAAGGCATCAACGTAGCGGCGCCGAGCGCTTCGCCGACGATCACGAACGGTAACGAGATCACGGCGAACACCTACGGCCTTTACGTGCAGGGCAACAGCAACGCGGCGCAGAACCCGATGCCGGTCGTCGCCGGCAATTCGATCTACGCCAATACCTCGTACGACTACCGTTCGCTTTCGTTCGGGAATCCCGGCTTCACCGTATTGAACGCGACCGGCAACTGGTGGGGCACTTCGGACCCCGAAGTGATCGCTTCGCACATCAACGACTGGACCGACGCGACCAGCGCGGGCGTGGTCGACTACGGCCACTACCTCGATTCGGCCGGCGGCGCCGTCGTGTTCTCGGGTCCGACACTAGACGGCCAGATCGTGACCAGCACGACGCTGACCGCGCAGCAGTATCAGGTGCTAGGCATCGTCGAAGTCGCGCAGGGCGCGACCCTCACGATTCCGGCGGGAGCGACGCTGATCGTGACCAGCAACTATGTCGTGCGCATCAAAGGCACGCTGGTCGTGCAGGGGTCCGCGTCGCAGTTCGCCGTTTTCACATCGGGAGAGGCCACGCCTACGCGCGGCGACTGGGCGGGCATCGAGATCACGTCGACCGCGACCGGCGTCTCGATCGACTACGCGCAGATCGAGTACGCGACGAATGGGCTTTATTTCAACGGCGGTAACGGCGCGGTCACGCATTCGCTGATCCACAACAACACGCAGGGCATCAACGTGGTGGCGCCGAGCGCTTCGCCGACGATCACGAACGGCAACGAGATCACCGCGAACACCTACGGCCTCTACGTCCAGGGCAACAGCAACGCGGCGCAGAACCCGATGCCGGTGGTGACCGGCAATTCGCTTTATGCGAACACGACGTACGACTATCGCGCCTTCTCGTTCGGCAACCCGGGCGCGACCGTGCTGAACGCGACGGGCAACTGGTGGGGCACGGCCGATCCGGTCGTGATCGCCTCCCACATCTCGGATTGGACCGACACGGTCACGGCGCCGATCGTCAACTACGCTGGATATCTCGGCGCCGCGGGCGGCACGCCGGTTTTCCCGGGACCGACGCTGGACGGCCCGATCGCCAGCAACACGACGTTGACCGCCCAACAGTATCAGGTGCTCGGCATCGTCGAAGTAGAACAGGGCGCGACCCTCACGGTTCCTGCGGGTGCGAGCCTGCTGTTCGCCAGCAACTACACGCTGCGCATCAAGGGCACGCTCGTCGTGCAGGGGACGTCCACGCAGCGAGCCGTGTTCACCTCGGGAAGGACGCCGCCGGCCGCGGGTAACTGGGCGGGCATTGAGATCACATCGACCGCGACGGGCGTGTCGATCGACTACGCGCAGATCGAGTACGCCACGAACGGGCTCTACTTCACTGGCGGCAACGGAACGGTGACGCATTCGCTGATCCGCAACAACACGCAAGGCATCAACGTGCTGGCTCCGAACGCGTCGCCGACGATCACCAACGGCAACGAGATCACGGCGAACGTCTACGGCCTCTACGTGCAAGGCAACAGCACCGCGGCGCAGAATCCGATGCCTGTAGTGACCGGCAACTCGCTCTATTCGAATACAGGCGATGACTACCGCGCGCTCTCGTTCGGCAACGCGGGCACGACAGTGCTGAATGCAACGGGGAACTGGTGGGGAACGACCGACGCCGCGACTATCGCGGTCAACATCTGGGACCACACCGATTCCTCCTCCTCGCCGACCGTCAGCTTCCTCGACTTCCTCGACGGTCCAGGGGGCTCCCCGTTCGTCGCCATCCTGGGCGCTTCGGTGGACCAGTTCCAGGTCAAGCCCCTGTCCGCGGTCGTCGGCACCGGCACGTTCTCGATCAGCACCGCGGCGACCGTGACGTTCGAAGTGCATCGCGATTCGGACAACGCGATCGTGAGCTCGCACTCGCAGCCGTACTCGAGCGGCGGCACGTATCCCTTCTCGTGGGACGGCACCGGCACGGCGGGCGATACGCAGCCGGTCGGCTTGTACCGTATGGTCTTCCAGGCAACGAACGGCAGCTCACAGGCGACTTACGACGCGCCTCAACCAACCAATCCGCTCAATGTCAGCGGCAGCGTTCCGCAGACCTACAACCCTTTCAGGAACGAGTTCTGGAAGATCCAGGTCACGATGGCCCCTGCAGGGCTCCTGACGCTCGAAATCCACCAGCCCAACAACGGCACGCTGATCTTCGACGAGCTCTCGAACGTGTATTACGCGGCGGGGGCGAGCTGGATCTACTGGGACGGCCGCGATCCGAGCGGGCAGATCCTGACGCAACAGGTCTATCCGTTCTTCCCGCCGCCAATTCCGCTGCGTCCCACGGCGTTCGTCGTGAGCGGCACGCAAACGACCATTACGGGCACCGGCGCGGCGCCGAACATCGAGGTCAAGTCCGACCCGTACCTGGTGACGCACAGCTACGAGCAGATCTCCATCTCACGTACCACATCGACCTCGACTCGTACGTGACGGTGAAGATGCTGCCGCCCGGCATCTACGATCCTTCGAACGCGGCGGCGATCACGCTCGTCGACAACCAGCTGCAGACCGCGCTCGACGGCGGCGGACAGCCGCTCGACCACACCGTTCAATGGCTCGGGTACGACAGCAGCAACCCGAACCTCGTCCTGACCAGCGGCGAGGGCGTCTTCACGTTCACGATCCAGGCGCGCAGCCAGCAGACGAACTTGACGACGCTGTATCGCGGCGTCCTGCAGATCAGGCGATAGGAGTCGAGCGGGATGCACATGATGGCTCTCGTCGTCACAGCGATGCTCCGCGCCACCGGACCCGCGGAGGCCGACCTCGCGTTCCTCGAGTCGACCGACGGCTTCTGGCAGGTGTGGGTGATGCGCTCGGACGGCTCCGGCGCGCGTCAGCTCACGCGCTCGCCGCAGGACAAGATGCGGGTGTCCTGGTATCCGGACGGCCGGCGACTGCTGGTCAGCGGCAGCGACGGCAGGGCCTATCGCGTCGATCTCGACAAAGGCATCGAGACGCCGATCTCGACCGAACTCAGGGGATTCCAGGACGCGACTCTGTCGCCGGACGGAAAGCACTTCGCGTTTTCGCTGAGCACGTCCAACAGCGTGGACGATCACGACATCTGGATGCTCGACGAAAACGGCTCGCGCCCGCAGAAGCTGACGTCGATGCCGTGGCTCCAGCACGAGCCCGCGTGGAGTCCCGACGGCCGCTACGTCTATTTCCTGTCCGGAAACGGCGGACAGACACACGACATCTGGCGGATCTCCCTCGAAGGGCGCCACGCCGAGCAGCTGACCGCTAACGAGCTCTATCACTTCGACGTGTCGATCAGCTCGAAAGGAGACATGGTGTTCTCGAGCAACAAATCGGGAAACTACGACATCTGGGTGCGCACGGCCGACGGCAAGCTGCTGCAGCTGACCGATGACGCTGCGCTCGACGGCCATCCGACGTGGTCGCCCGACGGTACGCGCCTTGCGTTCGATTCGACGGCCGAAGGCCAGTTCTCGCTCTGGCATATGAATGCGGACGGCAGTGGGCGCGCGCGCTTGACGAGCGGACCCGCGGCCGCACGTTTTCCGGTCTGGCGCAGCGGCGGGACGCAGCGATGAGGCTCGCGATGGATTCGCGCCGATCCGCCGCCGTACCGTCGCGAGCCGCATCTCGAACGGCTGCGTCATCGATGTTCGCGGGTTCGTTGTGCGTCCTCCTGGCGATCGCGTCGACGAATACCGTAGCGTTGACAATCAGCCAGGTGCGCACTGATCGGTTCGTGTTCGATCCCGCAAAGCGTGAGAGCGCGGAAATCAAGTTCCACATCGACGAGGCCGCGAGCGTCGAAGCCCGCTTCTTCGACGCCCGCGAGTTCCTGATCGCGAGCGTCCGCGCGAAGCTAGCCGCCGGCGACGCGTCGCTGCGCTGGGACGGTCGCGATATCGCCGGGAAGACCGTGCCGCCGGAGGCATACCATTACGTTCTGCTCGCCACCGACGACGGCGGCGCCAGCGTGACGTACGACGTAAGCGACGCCGCCGCAGGGCAGCAGATCGACGCGCAGAATGTCGCGTGGGACGCCGACACTGGCCGCATCCGCTATCGCATCGCCGAAATGGCGCGCGTCAACATCCGCGTCGGCCTGCGCGACAACGGTCCGCTGCTGCGCACGATCGTCGACTGGGTCGCGCGGCCGCCCGGCGACAACGAGGAAGCCTGGGACGGTTGGGACGCAGCGCACGTCCTCGATCTCTCGCACCATCCGAAGCTCAGCGTGTTCGTCGATGCGTACGCGCTCGGCCGCAACACGATTCTGGTTGGCCCGCCGCCGGACCGCATCGCGCTGATCCAGGACCTGCCGTGGGGGCGCCAGTCGCGCGCGCGCCAGGACACACCACAGCACAAGATGATGCACTACCACAGCCAGCAGCCGATCGAATCGAGCGGTGATGTCGCCGTCGAGGTCAGTGTTCCGCAGAATGCTGCGCACGGGCCGGGCGACGTGCCCGTGGTGAAGCGGCCTCGTGCCGGTGCGGCTCGATGTGAAAGCCGTCGACAGGCAGCGCGTCCTGGAGCGCAGGTTCGAGCCGGTGTTCTTCATCGACGGCGCGTTCGCCTTCGAGAACGAAGTCGGCTACCTGCCGTTCAACTGGGTTTGGGATACGCGCAGCGTCAACGAGGGCATTCACTACATCTCGGTGAATATCCGCGGATACGAAGGAAACTTCGGCATGACTACGCTGAAGGTACGCGTGCAGCACTGATCGGATTGGATCGGGAGATTCCATGAAAGCGATCGCCTCTTTGTTGCTCTTCGCTGTTCTTGTGCGTGCGCCGGCCGCGCAGGCTGAGGACGAGCTGGCTCGCAACGCCCACGAAGCGTTCCTGGCGGGCGACTACTACTCGGCCATCCACGCATATCAGCACACGACATCGCAGCTCGGCGCGAGCCGCAGGCTCGAGCTTGCGCAGAGCTATGTCGTGACTGGCGATTTCGATCGTGCGCTAGCGATCGCGCAGCCGATTTCGAAGGACGGCGCCAGCAAGGGCGCCGCATTGGCCGTCGTCGGCACGGTGCACGCGCGGCGCGGCGAGTGGCATGCGGCCGCCGAAAGCTATGCTGCCGCCGCGCAGGCGGATTCGAGCAAGCCCGAGATCTGGCTCAGTCTCGGACAGGCGCTACAGAACGATGGACAGCCCACTCAGGCCGAACTCGCGTTCGCTGCCTACCGGACGTTGCGGCACCGCTAGATCGCAATCGCACTTCACGCGCTAACGAGGACAGAAGGGGAACGAAATGGCTGGCGGACAGAAGGCAGGACTGAGTGGCGCGCTACTGGCCATCCTGACATTTCTCGCTGTTGCCGGCGTTCCGGCGACGGTTCATGCGCACGACTTCGGCGGCAACTCGCAGCCCAATCCGCCGGATCCGCCGCCTGACAATCCGCCATGCAAGAAGCCTTGCCCCTGTGCGTGCGACGGCCCCGGCAACCCGCCGTTCTCGGGCCCGAACGTCGGGCATCCGATCAATACGCTCACCGGCGCCGAGCGCATCACGGCGACCGACATCGAAATGCAGAGCATCTTTCCGATCGCGATCAGGCGCCACTACGACAGCAGGGCGCAATTCGATACGGCGCTCGGCTACGGCTGGTCGTTCGAGTTCGACCGCCGCCTGTTCGAGTATCCGGACGGATCGATCGTCCTGCGGCTCGCGAATGGCGTCCGCGCTACGTTCACGCTGGCGGGCGGCAGCTTCGTTGCGCCGCGCGATGGCGTGCAGGGAACGCTGACCGAGCAGCCCGACGGCACGTATCAGTTCCGCTATGGCACGGGCGACCTCGATGTCTACGACGCCGACGGCCGTCTTATCGCCGAGCAAAGCAAAGAAGGGGATCAGCACGAGTTTCTCTACGACTCGCGTGGCAAGCTGCCGCTGGTCGGCACGTCGCCATTCAGCGTCGACCCGACGCAGCCGGCCGTCGTCGCTTACATGCCGCGCTTGACACGCATGCAGGAGCGCAGCGCGGACGGCCAGCTGACCGGCTACGCCATCGATTTCACCTACGACGAGAACACCGGACGATTGACCAAGCTGACCACCGACGACGGGCGCGAGGTTCACTACACGCACGACGTCGTCGGAACCAACCTGACCATGGGCAACCTGACGCAGGTCGATGGGCTCGGCGATCTCTTCTTCCTGTACAAGTACGAGGATGCGCACGACGCGCACAACGTAACGTGGGATCAGAGAGGACAGAACAGCACGCCGATACAGAACACGTACGATACGAGCGATCGCGTCGCGCAACAGGTCGAAGGCGCGACGATCCTGACGTTCACCTACACGACGCCGGAACAGTCGACGACGGTCACGCGCCAGATCTTCGACGATCAGGGCAATGCGCTGCCGAGCGCGGTCAGCGTCTACCAATGGAACGCGTCCGGATATCCGACCTCGGAAAAGAACGCCAACAACAACACGTTGCTGACGTTCTACACGGCGAACATGGATGTCGACTACACCGAGCTGCGCAACGCGTCGAACGTCGTGCAGAAGCAGGTTCACTACGGCTTCGACGGCATGGCGCATCCGACGAGCGAGAGCGTGACGCTGGATGCCGCGGACGGCGGCGCGACGATTACGAAGAGCTCCACCTACGATCAGAACTGGCTATCGAGCGAGCAGCTCGTCTCCACCGCCGATCCGGCCAAGATCTTCCGCACCGAATACACGTTCGTGCGCGCGGGAGGCCTCGGTTCGACGCCCGTCGCCATTCAATCGGTCCAGAGGCGAAACGACGACGGGACTTTCTCGACCACGACGTACACGTATTGCACGATGATCGACGTGGGATTGCCGAACTCGACATGCCCGTATCTGCGGTTGCTGAAATCCGTCGACGGGCCGCGTACCGACGTCAGCGACGTGACCAGCTACGTCTACTATCCCGCGACCGACGTGAGCGGCTGTTCGACCAAGCCCCTCGGCGCCTGTCATCGCAAGGGACAGCTCTGGAAGATCACGAATGCGCTGTCGCAGGTCACCGAGTACGTGCGCTACGACAAGGCCGGGCGCGCCGCGGAAGTCAAGGATCCGAACGGTGTCGTTACGGATTTCGAGTACGACGTGCGCGGACGGATGCTCACGAAGAAGGTCCGCGGCACTAACGACAGCGTGGAGACGGACGACGCGATCACGTCGTATGTGTACGACGATGTCGGCGACATCACCCACGAAACGCGGCCCGACGGTGCTTCGATCACCTACACCTTCGACACCCGCCATCGGCTGACCCAAATCTCGGACGGCTACGGTAACAGGATCCACTATGCGCTGGACTCCGAAGGAAACCGGCTGCGCGACGATACGTACGATCCTTCGAATACGCCGACACGCACGAAGAGCCGCACGTTCGACAAATTGAATGAGCTCACCCAGAAGAAGGACGCGCAGGGCAATCCGACGAATTACACGTATCTTGCAAATGGCCAAACAGACCTCTCGACCGATCCGCTGGGTCATCAGGTCAACCACGACTACGACGATCTCGATCGGCCGACGACAACCACGCTGGATTCGGGTTCCGGTGGCATCGCCGCGGCGCTGAAGCACCAGTACGACGCGGCCGGCCATGTCGTCCAGTACACCGACTCGAAGAATCTGACGACGCAATACGTCTACGACGCGCGCGGCAACGTCATGACGCTCACCAGCCCGGACACGGGAACGACAGGCTATACGTACGATGCCGCGGACAATCGCACCAGCGAGACCGATGCGCGCAACGTGCAGACTACGTATACGTACGACGCGCTGAATCGTCTTCTGACGATGCAGTATCCGACCGCCTCCCTCAACGTCACGTATCACTACGACGAGCCTGATGCCACGACCGGGTGCACTGGTTCTTTCCCGGTGGGCCGCCTGACGCGCATGCTGGATTCGACCGGCACGACGACCTATTGCTACGACCGGCGCGGCAACAAGACTCAGAAGACGCAGCTGGTCGGATCGACGACGCTGACCGTCAAGTACACCTACGACCTCGCCGATCACGTGACGCGAATCGACTATCCGGGCGGCAGATCCGCGGTGTATACGCGTGACAGCGACGGCCGCATCACGGGCGTCAATTACGGCGCGCTCGTCTACAACCCGGTCGCGACGGGCATCACGTACGTGCCGTTCGGACCTCCGACGAACTACACGTTCCCTGGAAGCCAGACGCTCACTAAGACCTACGATCAGAACTATCGTATCTCCGATCTCGCCGGCAACGGGATCAACTATCACATCGAGCGCAATGCGTCGGGCCTTATCAGTGCGCTCGATTCTGCCGGCGGTCGCACGGTCATCGAGCGCTACACGTATGACGGGCTCTATCGTCTGCAAACGGTGCACGACGGCTCCAACAACAACGTAGAGTCGTATACCTATGAAAAGACCGGCGACCGGCTGACCAAGACGGTCGGCACCAATCCGGCGCAAACCTACGCGTATTCGCCGACCAGCCATCAGCTGCAGAGCGTTGCCGGGCAGACGCGCACGTACGACAACGACGGAAATACGAAGACGGACGCGGCAGACAGCCGCACGTACGGCTACGACGATCGCGAGCGGATGACCGGCATCACGTCGACGCTCGGAAGCGCCTCGTACAAATACAACGGGCGCGGCCAGCGCGTCAGCAAGACGGCCTCCCCAACGACGACGATCTTTCTTTACGACGAAGCCGGAAGCTTGCTCGGCGAATACACCAGCACCGGCACGCCGATACGAAGCTACGTCTACGTCGATACGACGCCGGTCGGCGTCGTCGACTCGAGCAGCACCCGATACATCTGGACAGATCACCTAGGAACGCCGCGCGCGTTGACGTCGGCGGCTGGTGCCGTGGTCTGGACGTGGTCGCTCACGGGCAATCCGTTCGGTGAGGCCGCGCCCAACGAAGACGCCGACGGCGATGGCGTCGCGACGACGCTGCCACTGAGATATCCGGGTCAGTACTACGACAGCGAAAGCAAGCTGCACTACAACTATCACAGGGACTATCAGCCCGGCATCGGCCGTTACATACAGAGCGATCCCGTTGGTCTCATGGCAGGGCCGAATACCTACGGCTACGCGCTCGGGAACCCATTTCAGATATTCGATCGCCACGGTTTAATGGGCGGCAACAATCCGTTCCAATGCCTGTCCGATCCGAGCTGCTATCAATGGGGATGGTACTACGCTCAGGGAGAGCGCGACGAGGGCTATCATGCGATCGCTCAGTGCGAGTTCGCAAAGAAGATCTTCCACTGCGCCGCCTGGGCTGGGGCCGAGGTCTTCCTCGATATCAACATCGACAAAGACGATTTTCCCGAGATCATGATCGCGCTGCTCAAACATCACGCCAAAGAGGAGGCGTTTGAGGTCGCGAAGGACTTTGCCGAGGATTGGTTAAACAGGGCGCTGGCCCACATGGTTCCCTTTGTTGGAGAGATCTGGTTCGCCGGCGAAGTAATCGCGACGGTCATTGTGACCTGGCAATGCAGTTATTGACGTAATGAGATTCGACCTCGAATTCCTGGCGCATTTCGTGCTGTGGTGTTTCATCTGCGGCTTCAGCCTCGCGTTGAAGGCCAAGCTGTACTTGCGCCTTTTGCTGGCCCCCGACGAGGCGGCGATGTGGACAGGTGGACCAAGGTACCTCGCACTCATCGTGACCGCGACAGGTCGTTCTCGCGTTCACGCTTGCGCTGATCTCAAGGTTGCTGACTGCAGAGGAAGACCGCGAGCACCTCAAGCGCCGGAAGGATGACACCGCGTCACCTGGAGCCGAAGACACGGAAAGGAGTGCGCCACTCGTGCTGGCGGTTTGGGGCTGGTCGTATGTCGCGGTAGGGGTTTTCTTCTTCGTCGCCTTCTTGTTCATGCTGCAGCCGCTGCTGCTCTTGGGCACTACCTTCTTCTGTGGATGGGGCGCTGTCCGCATCCTGCGCTATCAACGCGGTTGATGCCGATGCCTGCGCGCGATTGCGCGCGCGCAGCAGCTTCAAAGAGCTGTCGTTTCCACCAACCTCTCCGCTTGCGGGAGAGATTGGTCATCGCGCTCTGCCGGTCGGACGCGCAGCAGTCAGCGCGGATCTCAATCGAACCGTTCAGATGTCGATCACTACTGCGAGCAAACCTTCCCATGCGCCGGCCGATTGCCCTTCGCGGCCGCATCGGCTTCGCTCATGTATTCGCCATGCTTGGTCGTCCCGTAATAACGGTCGCCCTGGCAGTGGTAGACCTTCGATTCGCTGTTGACCCAGACCTTGCCCGCACCGCCGCCCGCTGCCGGCATCGCCGTCGGCGTCGTGCCGCCGGGCATCGTGCCCTTGCGTGCCCATCGCGGTGCCGGTCGTCGGCGTGTTCGCGTTCGGCATCGTCGTCGGCGTCGATTTCGGGAACGTCTGCGCCGGCATCGTCGCCGGTGCGGGCGTCGCGGCGGGCGTCGCAGCCGGCATTGCAGCGGCCGTCTTCGACGGCGTGCTTGCGCCGTACCAGTCCTTCACGCCTTTGTGGCCGTGGCAGGCGCCTTTCTTGTTTTCGCCCGTGTAGTACGTGCCGTCGTTGCAGAGGCCGGTCGCATCGGCCGGCTTCATCGCGGTTGGCGAAGCCGCGGCCGTTGAGCTCGTCGCCGCCGCGGACTTGTCGGCGCTCTTCTTCATCGAGGACGAGGACGCCGTGTCCTTGCCCGATGTCGTCGTGGTCGAAGCGGCGTCGGCGGCGTACCACTCCTTGACGCCCTGGTGCCCGTGGCACGCGCCTTTCTTCGCGGCTGCGGATGTAAAGCTGCCGTCCTTGCACTGGCCGGTCGTGCCTGCCGGCGCACTCGCCGGCGCCGCGGCATAAGCCGTTGCCGTGGCGAAAAACCCCAGTGCCATGGTGATCGATGCGATAGCGATCGAAACGAGAGATTTCACGTCATTCCCTCCCAAGTCGGTGAATGATCGTGCGCGAGACATGAGCGCACCGCGTGCCCGCATGCGCACCGCTCGGTGCGGAAAGGGCAGCAAAATCACGCTAGCCGCGCCGCCTTTCAGGCTGCTTTCGATCGCATGAACGTGCGGGGCTCTGCGGCGGCACAAAAAAAAGCGCCCGCGGAATGCGGGCGCTTTGAGTCAATCAAGTGACAGCAGGATCAGGGCGGCGTCACGCCGTCGAAGCCGTCCGCGAAGATGCGATCGGCCGGCGGGCCGCCTTCGGAGCAGCCCTGCACCTTGATCGTGTCGATGTACCAGCCTTCGCGCGGCGCCGTGTTGTTGCTGCCGAGACGGAAGCGGAACTGCGCGTCATGGCCGGCATAGCTCGAAATATCGACGATGACGGGCTCGTACGCCGTCGCAAGTCCGCACCAGGCCGGGTTGCCCGCGAGCGGGTTGCCGGAGCCGCTGGAGACGGTGCCTTCGTAGCCGCCGACGAGGATCTGCGCGCTCGGCACCTGGCTGAACACGCCGCCGTCGATCGCGACTTCGAGGATGCCGCCGTCGGCGCAGGTCGCGCCGCGTGCCTTCGATCAGGCGCCACTGCTCGAACTGGAAGTTCATACCCGTCAGATCGGCCGGCAGCGTGACGACCGGCGAGGTCAGGCGCTGGTCGGCGATCGATGACGGATCGACGGCCTTCCACGAGTTGCCACCGTCGAACGGACGGCTGCCCGAGATCGTCCATGTATCGGTGCCGAGCGCGGCGTCGTGCGTCCAGCCGTTCGCGCCGGTCTCGACGTTGTCGTCGAACAGCACCTGCGTCGTCGAGCCGGTGCCGCACTGGCCGGGACCGGGCTGCGTCGTGAACGTGAACACGGAGCTCGTGGTCGCGCCGCAGTCGTTGTTCGCGGTGACGCGCCACCAGACTTGCGTGTTCAGCGGCAGCGTCGCGCTAGGCTGGAACGTCGTCGTTGTAACCGTCTGCGACAGGATGATGTTGTTGAAACTGGCATCGGTCGCGATCTCGATCAGGTACGAAGCCGCCTGTGCCGACGCGTCCCACGTGAACGTCGGCTGCGCCGGCACGTTCGTCGCGCCGTTCGCCGGTGCGGTGAGGTTCGGCGCGGGTGCAATCGCGGTCGAGACGTTGACGTCGAGCGCGAGGTCGCGCTGGATGCTGCCCGACGTGCCGCGCAGCACGAACGAGTTCGCGCCCGGCGTCGCCGTGTTGTCGACCGACAGGCTCGCGACCGTCGTGCCCGGCGGATTGACCGGGTTCACCGAGTAGTCGCCGCTGAAACCTGTCGGCAGGCCCGGCTCGAAGCTCATCGTGACGGGATCGGTGAAGCCGTTGCGCGCGTTGACGTTGATCGTGATCGGATCGAGCGCGACCGGCGTCGCCGACGACGCGCAGACGCCCTGCGTCAGGTTGTCGCCGGCCGTCGTGAACGTCGGCGTGCCGCAGGTATCGAAACGGAACGCGCCGAAGTGCGTGCGCCAGTTGCCGCCGGCCGGCAGGTACATCGCGCCGAACCAGAACGTGCAGCCGTCTGCCGGATCGACGCCCATGCCGAAGTAGTCGCCCCAGCGGTCGATGCCTTGTTGTGAGCTTGCTCCGTCGACGAGCGTCGTCTCGGCCGTCGTCATGACGCCGAGCGGATCGGTTGCCTCGCGGCCGACATAGCGCAGACCCGGAAACACGCCCGGATCGCGCGCGACGCTGTAGCCCATCGCGATGTTGCCGGACTCGTCCATGCCGAGCGCGGCCATCCAGCGGCTGATCTGGCCGCCGGTGTCGGCCGGCGCGAACGTGCCTTCCTGATAGAGCGTCCAATCGCTCGCCGGGCCGCCCGTGCGGCGCAGCTCGAACCAGCGCACGCCGGCGATGTTGTCGGTCGTGTCGTCGGCAAGGCGCGTGACGTGATTGCCGGCGAGCACTTCGTACGCGCCGAAGTTGCGGTAGTGCACCGGCACCATCGGCACTTCGAGCAGCGGATCGAGCGTCTGCGACGTGCCCGGCTGATGGATCGCGCCGAAGCCGCTCGTCACGTTGAACTCGGAATCGAACTCGTCTTCCTCGATCTGCACCGGGCCCGACAGCGTCGTGTTGCCCGGCGTAACCCAGTCCACCGTCAGCGCGAAGAGCTCGAGGAAATCGTGGTTCGGATCGTTGTTGCCAGGATTGTTGCGCTCGTCGTCGTTGTCGCGGATGAAGATGCCGGGCGCGCCGGCCGGCGGCGGCGTCGCGCCGAACACCGACGCGGGCGGCAGCATCTGGAAGCCGAGGCCGTTGAGGCGCGGCACCGCCTTGCGCTGCAGCGTCGCCGAGAGCCCGGCGAGCATGCTGGCGCGATCGATCGCGTAGACGGCCGGGCCTTCGTTCGCGCCGACGTAGTACGCGTCGCTCCAGACGCCGTATTTCGGATAGTCCGGGAAGCTCGGCGTGTTGAACGTGTAGCGCGTCCACGTCGTGACGACCGGATTGTCGCCGTCGCTGAGATAAAGGCAGAGCGTGTTGCTCGACCCGGAGAACTCGGTCAGGAGCCAACGATTCGCGAGCTGGTCGAACACGACCACACCGTCGCCGAGACCCTGCGCGCACGGGCCGCCGCTGCCGAGGCCGTCCATCGAGAACTGGCCTGCCGCGACGCTGCCGTCGGTCGTGTTGTAGATCGTGATCAGCGCGCCGCCGCCGCCGTTGTAGACGTGCACGTAGTAGCCGCCGCCGACGTCGCCGGTCGGATCGGGCGGGAACACGCCGGTCGCGTTCGCGCCATCGAGGTTGATCAGTGGCGTCGTGAAGCCGCCGCCGTCGGTGCCGGGACCTGCGCTGCGCTGCAGCTGCACGAGGATGTCGATGCCGTGCGTGACCGGATTGGCCGGCGCGGGCGGATGCTTCTGCAGCTCTTCCTCGCCGTGGAACTGGCGCGGGATTTCGCGGATCGGATCGCCGGGGCGCCAGTCCGGGACGCGCGGACGCGTGCGCGCGTCGAGAAAGATGCGCTCGGGCGCGGCAGGCGGGCTGACATAGTCGGCGCCATGCGAGATGGGCGCCGGGCCCGGTGCGGCGCCCGCGATCGCGGACACGCCAAGGACGACCGCACACGCGGCCGCCAGCTTCAGAAAGAGGTTCATTACGGAATCCCCAATGGCCGGAGTTCGATGCACCGGATACTACGTCCTCGATTCAGCCTGGCGGCCGAATCAATCGTCATCCTCCGGCAACACCTTATCGTCCCCCAGCAGGACCAGTTGTTCAAGCACGATTTCTCCACTTGTGCTGTGCGCCCGCAAAGACGATGTGCCGGCGCCGTAGCGCGCGTGCGCCTCGTGCCCGCCATTCGGCAGCGAATGGACGCTGAGGCCGAATCCGGTGCTGAGCGCGCCGCCCGTATCGGCGTTCAGTGCAACGTTCCCGAACGTCGGCACGAGCAGCACGATGCGGCCGGACTCGGTGGCGACCTCGCTCGGGCCTTGCCAGTCCTTGCCGATCGCGACGGCGCGGATCTGGCCGGTGTTGCTTTTGAGCGTGAGCCGGTCGAGCGACGATGCGTGGATTTCGCCGGAGTCCGTCGTCGCCTCGATCGCTCCGGCGCGCCGCGTTGCGAAAATGCGCGAGTCGCGCGTCGAAAGTTTCAGCGCGAGATCGGTCGGCAGATAGATCGCGATGTCCGCGCGTGCGCCCGCGCTCGCGCGATCGCTCGTCGCGGTCGCGCCGGCGACGACGACGTCGATATGCAGCGTGTCGTCCTCGCGATGCGACTTGAACTCGACGTCCGCAGACTTCGGCGGCAGACGTTGGATCACGGCGTGCAAGCCGATCTCGCGCTCGTCGCGGCTACGGATGTTGATTTCGCCCCAGGGGTTGTCGATCGCGACGCGCTTGATGCCGGTATCGAGGTCGAACTCCTTGTCGGTGCGCTCGATGCGGACGTCGCCTCGCCGCTCGTCGTTCTGCGGCGTCTGCGAGCACGCGCTCGCGAGGAGCGCCGCGAGGAGTACGCCGAGACGGCGTAGCGGGATGATCGAATGCATGGAATGTCAGTCTCGAAAAATCAGGAAGGCAGCGACGACGATCAAGGCGAAACCGGCAATCTGGTTCCATTTCACCGGCGCGCCGAGATACAGCACCGAAAACGCCACGAACACGCACAGCGTGACGATTTCCTGAATCGCCTTCAGCTGCGCCGGATTGTAGACGGCGTAACCGTAACGGTTCGCCGGCACCTGCAGGCAGTATTCGAAGAACGCGATGCCCCAGCTGACGAAGATGACGAGCCAGAGCGGGCGGTCCGTAAACTTCAGATGCCCGTACCAGGCGAACGTCATGAATACGTTCGAGCCGATCAGCAACAGGATGGGCGTCAGGTAGTTCGCCATCGTCGTCGTCCGTGGTGGGAGGCGACGCATGGTAGCGGCAGTGGGTCCCGCCGTTCATTCGGGCGCGTTCGCGCCCGATTGCGCGCGCGATAAGCCGGGCCGTGGCCATCGGGCATGCCACCGGGCCTAACGGCACATGGCGTCGGCAGTCCGGCGCGGCTACGCTCGGCCACCCGTTCAGCGACCGTCGCTTGTCCCGGCCGGTCGCAGCCTGATTTCGATAGAGGATCGATCCCATGATGCGAGCACGCGGTCTCTCGGCTGCCATGACCCTTGCCTTCCTGACGACGTCGGTCCTTGCCGGCGCGACGACGACACCCGCCGGCGGCAGCAAGCTGCCCGCCGACAATCCGTTCGCAAACGACTCGACGCTGCCGTTCCAGGCGCCGCCGTTCGACAAGATCAAGGACGCCGACTACCAGCCGGCGATCGAAGAGGGCATGAAGCAGCAGCTGGCCGAGATCGAGGCGATCGCCGAACGATCCGGCGCCGCCGACGTTCGACAACACGATCGTCGCGATGGAGCGCTCGGGCGCGCTGCTGACGCGCGTCGCGAAGGTGTTCTTCGGCCTCGCGCAGTCGAACACCAACGACGACGCTGCAGAAGATCGCAGGCCGAGGTCGCGCCGAAGCTCGCCGCGCACCACGACGCGATCTACCTCAATCCGAAGCTGTTCGCGCGCGTCAAGGCGATCTACGACGCAGCGCGACGGCGCTCGGGCTCGACCCGAGTCGAAGCTGCCTCGTCGAGCGCTACTACCGCGACTTCGTCCGCGCCGGCGCGCAGCTCACCGACGCCGACAAGACGACGCTGCGCGCGCTCAACGAGGAAGAGTCGACGCTCACGACCGAGTTCCAGAGCAAGCTCCTCGCCGACGACGAACGGCGGCGCGCTCGTCGTCGACGACAAGAGCGAGCTCGACGGCCTCAGCGAGGCCGACATCGCCGCCGCGGCGGAGGCGGCGAAGGAGCGCAAGCTCGACGGCAAGTGGGTGCTCCCGCTGCAGAACACGACGCAGCAGCCGGCGCTGGCGTACGCTGAAGAACCGCGCGACGCGCGAGAAGCTCTTCGAGGCCTCGACGCACCGCGCCGAGCACGGCGACGCGAACGACACGCGCGCGATCATCGCGCGCCTCGCCCAGCTCCGCGCGCGAGCGCGCCAAGCTGCTCGGCTATCCGACCTACGCCGCCTACATCGCTCGACGACCAGATGGCGAAGACGCCGCGACACGCGCGATCAAGCTGATGACCGACATGGTGCCCGGCCGCGACGCGCGAAGGCGCGCGGCGAAGCGGCGCGAGATGCAGAAGCTCATCGACGCAGCAGAAGGGCGGCTTCAAGCTCGCGCCGTGGGACTGGCAGTTCTACGCCGAGCAGGTGCGCAAGGCGGAGTACGACCTCGACGAAGCGCAGATCAAGCCGTACTTCGAGCTCGACCACGTGCTGCAGGACGGCGTGTTCTTCGCCGCGAACCAGCTCTACGGCCTCACGTTCAAGGAGCGCAACGACATCCCGGTCTACCAGCCCGGACGTGCGCGTGTTCGAGGTGTTCGACGCCGACGGCAAGTCGCTGGCGCTCTTCTACGCCGACTACTTCAAGCGCGACAACAAGAGCGGCGGCGCGTGGATGGACAGCTTCGTCGATCAGTCGCGGCCTGCTCGGCACGAAGCCGGTCGTCTTCAACGTCGCGAACTTCACCAAGCCCGCGCGCGGGCCAGCCGGCGCTGCTCACCTTCGACGACGTGACGACGATGTTCCACGAGTTCGGCCACGCGCTGCACGGCATGTTCTCGAACGTGAAGTACCCGACGCTCGCCGGCACGAACGTGCCGCGCGACTTCGTCGAGTTCCCGTCGCAGTTCAACGAGCACTGGGCGCTCGAGCCGAGCGTGTTCGCGAACTACGCGAAGCACTACCAGACCGGCGCGCCGATGCCGCAGGAGCTGGTCGAGAAGATCAAGAAGTCGCGGCACGTTCAACCAGGGCTTCGCGACGACCGAGTACCTCGCCGCCGCGCTGCTCGACTGGCCTGGCACACGCTGCCGGCCGACGCGCCGACGCAGGACGTCGACGCGTTCGAGGCCGACGCGCTGAAGCAGCTTCAACGTCGACGTGCCCGCAGGTCCCGCCGCGCTACCGCACGACGCTACTTCTCGCACATCTGGGGCGGCGGCTACTCGGCCGGCTACTACGCCTACCTGTGGAGCGAGGTGCTCGACGACGACGCGTTCTACTGGTTCGAGGAGCACGGCGGCATGACGCGCGCGAACGGCCAGCGCTTCCGCGACATGATCCTGTCGCGCGGCGGCACGAAGGACATGGCGCGAGCTGTACCGCGCCTTCCGCGGCCGCGATCCGAGCGTCGAGCCGCTGCTTGAGGAGCGCGGACTCAAGACCGCATCGACGCAGTCGTCCGCGGCGGCCACCGCAAAATAGTCTCGCGGCCTTTCCCCTCTCCCGCTCGCGGGAGAGGGTAGGGTGAGGGCAATCTCGCGACAGCCTCCCCGAAACGCCCCACTCCGAACGGCCCTCCCTTTCCAGCAAGCGGGAGAGGGGCGTAGCGCTGACTCCGCTGAAAGGCGTATCTTCACGCTAGGGTTCGCCGGTGAAGACGGCGTAACGGGGGCGTACATGGGAAAGCGCGACGATCAGTCCGGCCTGATCCTCCTGATCGAGGACAACCGCGGCATTTCCGAGATGGTCGGCGAATTCCTCGAACGGCGCGGCTACTCGGTCGACTACGCCGCCGACGGCGTCACCGGCCTGCACCTCGCGGTGACCAACAGCTACGACGTCATCGTGCTCGACCTGATGCTGCCCGGCCTCGACGGCATCGAGCTCTGCCGGAAGCTGCGCAGCGAAGCGAAGAAGTCGACGCCGGTGCTGATGCTGACCGCGCGCGACACGCTCGAGGACAAGCTCGTCGGCCTCGACGCCGGCGCCGACGACTACCTGGTCAAGCCCTTCGAGATCCGCGAACTCGAAGCGCGCGTCCGCGCGCTGATCCGCCGCGACCGCCGCCAGGTCAGCGCCGAACTCCTCAGCGTCGGCGATCTCGTGCTCGACACCGCGAGCTTGCGCCTGACGCGCGCCGGCCAGGAACTGCTGGTTTCGCCGATCGGCGTGAAGCTCCTGACGATCCTGATGCGCGAATCGCCGCGCGTCGTCAGCCGGCGCGACATCGAGCGCGAAGTCTGGGGCGATCTGCTGCCCGATTCGGACACGCTGCGCAGCCATCTGTATAACTTGCGCAAAATTATCGACAAGCCGTTCCAGAAGCCGCTGCTGCACACGATCCACAGCGCCGGCTACCGGCTCGCCGATCTCGATTCCGAGCTCGCGACGGAGCGCACGACAGCGTGACAAGCGGTTAGAAAGTTAGAAAGTAAGGGACTTAGAAAGTTTGGGAGTCAGCAATGCCGAGCACGCGACCCGCTGTTAACTGACTTTCTCACTCCTAACTTTCTCACTGCTCCTTGCCAATGCCCAACAAGAGCGGCCTGCGACGCAAGATCTGGGTCGCCTTCATCCTGCAGATCACCGCGATCAGCTTCGCGACGGTGCTCGGCGTCTACGCGCGCCGCGACGGTCCTCGAGGACGTGCTCGTCAAGCGCATCCTCAAGCACGACGCGGACTATTTCCTGGATCTCAACGCGAAGGATCCGTCGACGCCGCCGCCGAACACCTATTTCATGAGCGGGTACCTCGCACGGCCCGGCAGCGATCCCGACGCCGTGCCGGACTCGTTCCGTGGCCTCGTGCCGGGCTATCACCGCGCGAACGAGCCGACGAGCATCGTCTACGTCGCCGATTCCGCCGAGGCCGGCTCTATCTCAGCCTCGACGCGACGCGCACGCACAGCATGGTGCTGATGTTCGGTCTCACGCTCTGCGGCGTCATCATCGTCATTGTCTACCTCACGACATGGATGACCTATCGCGCCTCGCGTCGCGCGCTGTCGCCGGTCATCGCGCTCGCGAACGTGGTGCGCGACTGGGATCCGAAACGGCCCGACCTCGACGCGCTGCTGCCGGAAAACCTGCCTGTGCGCGCCGATGGCGACGTCGAAAGCCTGGCCTACGCGCTGCACGGCTTCGCGACGCGGCTCGAGGAGTTCGTCGAGCGCGAGCGCGAGTTCACGCGCGATGCGAGCCATGAGCTGCGCACGCCGCTGACGGTCATCAAGGCGTCGGCCGACATGCTGACCGACGATGATTCGCCGCCGTTCACGCAGCGCGCGGCGCAGCGGATTCTTCGTTCCGTGCGCGACATGGAATCGCTGATCGATTCGTTCCTGATCCTCGCGCGCGAATCGGACGCCGGACTGCCCGAGGAAGAGTTCAGCATCAACGACGCCGTGCGCGACGAAATCGAGCGCGCAGAGCCGCTCTGCGACGGCAAGCCGGTGCACATCCTGCGCGAGGAGCGCGCCGAGCTTGTGCTGTATTCGTCGCCGCGCGCGTTCAGCGTGCTCATCGGCAATCTGATCCGCAACGCGTGCCAGTACACCGATCGCGGGCGCGTCACGGTGACGGTCGAAGCGGACCGCGTCGTCGTGCGCGACACGGGTTCGGGCATGAGCGAGCAGGAGTTGAAGCGCGCCTTCGTCTCGTTCTTCCGCGGCGACCAGGGCCGCGGCAGCGGACACGGCATCGGCCTCACGATCGTCAAGCGGCTCGCCGACCGCTTCGGCTGGGAAGTCGCCATGTCGAGCGAGCAGGGTGTCGGCACGATGGTGACCGTGACGTTTCCGGAAACGCAGCGGCTCTGACGGGCTCGGCCCCGCAGCGCGCGTCGCTATACTCGTTGCCTGCCGATTCGAGGAAACCTCCGTGCGCCGTTGTATCGTGTTCGCGCTCTCGCTGATCTGGAACGCATCGATGGCCGCAACGCCCGTTCTCGTCATGCACGGCGGCGCCGGCGTCATCAAGAAGGACCTGACGCCCGAAAAGGAAAAGCTCGTGCGCGCCGATATGGAGCAGGCGCTCACGACCGGCTACGCCGTGCTGAAAAGCGGCGGCAGCAGCCTCGATGCCGTTAGCGAAGGCGATCGTCGTCCTCGAGGATTCGCCGCGCTTCAACGCCGGCAAGGGCGCCGTGTTCGACGCACGACGGCAAGAACGAGCTCGACGCCTCGATCATGGACGGCGCGACGCTGCGCGCCGGCGCGGTCGCCGGTGTGCATCGCGTCAAGAATCCGATCCTGCTTGCGCGCGCGGTCATGGAGAAATCGCAGCACGTGATGCTCGTCGGCGACGGCGCCGAGGAGTTCGCGCAGCGAAGTCGGCATCGACGCTGGTCGATCCGTCGTACTTCCGCACCGAGGAGCGCTGGCAGCAGTTGCAGGAAGCGCTGAAAGCCGAAAGCAGACAAGCAGACGTCGACGCTCGGCCGCGCGATCCACTACGGCACCGTCGGCGCGGTCGCGCTCGATGCACAAGGCCATCTCGCCGCGGCGACATCGACCGGCGGCATGACCAACAAGCGCTGGGGCCGCGTCGGCGATTCGCCGATCATCGGCGCCGGCACGTACGCGAACGCGCATTGCGCCGTATCGGCGACCGGCTGGGGCGAGTTCTACATCCGCGCGACCGCCGCGCACGACATCTGCGCGCGCGTCGAATACGCGAACGACACCGGTCGCGGACGCGGCGAACGACGGTCGTGATGGATGTGGTGCCCGAAGCTCGGCGGCGACGGCGGCGTGATCGCGCTCGACGCCGACGGCAACTTCGCGATGCCGTTCAACACCGAAGGCATGTATCGCGGCTGGGTCGATCGCGACGGCAAGGTGCACGTCGCGATCCTGAAGGATTAGCGCCTAGAACTTCCCGACGAACGCCGCCTGCCCGCGCCAGCCGACCGTCGTCTGGATCGAGCTGTTCTCGATGTGCACCGGAAAATCAGCGCGCAGCTCCAGCGACCAGCGCGGCCCGAACGTGAAGCCCATTTGCGGCCCGAGAAACAGCACGCGCGACTGCGTGTCGTCGGCGCGCACGCCGTTGACCTCGTCGTAATCCTTGTCCTCGCCGGAAAGATTGAGCTGCAGCGACACCGTGTGGTCGTGTTCGAGCACGAGGTAGCGCCCGCCCGACAGCACCCACTGCAGATCGTTGCCGAACCGGTAATCGAAATCGCCGGTCTGCCGGATCGCGTATTGCACGTCCGCTTCGCCGTACCAGCGGCCGCGGCGATAGAAGCCCGACGTGCCGACGAGGAAATCGGTGGAGCCCGATCCGAGCGTGAGGTCATGCCCGTGGATGCCGCTGATCGCTTCGCCGTCGTCGTGGCCGCCGTGCTTCACCGCTGCGCTCTCGCGGGCCTTCGTCGAGCTCTTCGGTGAGCCGGTCCGTGTCGCCCGTGCCGAACTTGATGCCGCCGAGCGCGCGCCAGACCCACGTCTCGTCTTCGTCGTCGTGACGCAGGAGCGTGTACTGCGCGAGCGCCGTGATATCGCCGAGGCCCGATTCGACGCCGTGCTCGATCGCGCCGTCCTCCGGCCGCTTGAACGTGCGGTAGATGTACGGAACGTTGAGCTGCAGGCTGAGGCGATCGGTCGCACCGTAACCGACGAAGAGCTGCGTGATCGAGCTGTCGAGATACTGCCCAGAATCGTCGTGGAGCACGTGGCCTTCGTCGCGCAGCTCGTCATAGTTCGTGAACTGCTCGAAGATGCCGGCATACCAGCCGGATGTTTCGCCGTGCGCCATGCCGGCCGTATAGACGGCGCACAGATCGCACGCGTGCGCCGCGAACGCGGCCGGGAGAAACGCGGCCGCGAGGCCGCATCGGATTGCAATCGTCTTCATCGTGTTCTCGCAGGAAAGCGGTGCGAACGGCTGCGCCGTCCGCGGAGTCGTTGGCTTTTCTAGGCGAGAACCTCGGGCGGGCCGCGCGGTTGTGCGACGCGGGTTGGCTTTGCGTAACGCGGCTCTGCGCGTTCTTCGTTGATCGGCGCAGGCGCGATGGCGCCGGCGAACGCGGGCAGGTATGCGATCGTCGCAAGCGCCGGCGTGTGCGCGAGGAAGTCGCAGTAGCCGCACTTGCGCCAGCAATCGTCGTCGCGATCGCGGCCCTGATCATCACCGCTGGCCGGCGCGTGGCCCATGTGGCGCGCGTGCTCGGCCGCCGTCATCGACGCGTGCACGTGCGGCGCGTGGCCGGCGAGGATCTGCGAAATCGTCGGCACGATCGACAGCAGCAGGATGGCCAGCACGGCCATCCACGCGATGCAACGCTGCCGTTCGAGCTTGCGGATCGTCATGCGCGAAGTATGCGAAATCCCCGGACGCGCGCGGCTGAGGCGAAACGCCGCGCGCGAGCATGGTAGCTCTGGGTCCTGCGGTTTTCGTGAAGGGATTCACCCACGCGAGGCGCGGGAATCAACCCGGTGAGCCACCCGATTCGCGGACGGGCCGCTTGGAGAGCTTGCGCTGCAGCGTGCGCCGGTGCAGGCCGAGCCGGCGCGCGGCCTCCGAGATGTTGCCGTCGGACTCGGCCAGCACGCGCTGGATGTGCTCCCATTCGAGCCGCTTCAGCGGTGGCGCCGCGAACACGGGCGCGGCCGTGTCGTCGTCTGCGTGGCCGCTGCCGCGAAGCGCCTGCACGACCTGGTCGGCGTCGACCGGCTTTGCGAGGTAGTCCCACGCGCCGCGCTTGATCGCCTCGACTGCGGTCGCGATCGACGCGTAGCCGGTCAGCAGCAGGATGCGCAGCTCCGGCCGGATGTCGAGCAATTCCGGAATCAGCGCAAGCCCGCTTTCCTCGCCGAGCTTGAGGTCGAGCACCGCATGATCGGGCCGATGCTCGCGCGCGCCGGCGAGCGCGTCGGCGCGATTCGCGGCGACGCGCACATCGAAGCCGCGCGCAGCGAGCGCTCGCGCGAGCACGCGCGTGAACACTTCGTCGTCGTCGATCAGCAGCACGCGCTCGGTCATGCCGCCATTGTCGCCTACGCGCGCGGCGAGGCGTTAGCGACGCGGCCGCGCAGCGGCACGCGCAGGCGCTGCAGCAGGCCGCGATCGGGCTGGAGCTCCGCGCGGAGCTCGCCGCCGAGCCGCTCGGCCGTCGCATGCGCAAGCGCGAGGCCGAGCCCGAGACCGTCGCGCTTGCTCGACTGGAACGCCGAGCGCGCAACGAGCTCGGCCTCGGTGCCGGCGCCGAAATCGCGGACACCGAACTCGACCTGCGCCGCGTTCGCGGCGACCGCGAGCTCCACGCGCGCGCTGCCGGCCGCGAGCGATGCGTCGGCCGCGTTGCTCAGCAGGTTGATCAGCGCGTGGCGAAGACTCGGCTCCGCTTCGATCTCGCGCGCTTCGGCATCGCCTTCGATGCGGATAGAAAGATCGACCTCGGGCCGGAGCAGATGAAACCGCGACTCGCTGTCGCGCACGAACGCCGCAAGCGGCATGCGCTGCGGCGTGCCGGCGAGCTGGCGCGTGCCGAGCGCGACGAGCTCGCGCAGGATGTCGCGACAGCGTTCGGCTTGTCCTGCGAGGAGCTCGAGATCGTCGGCGAGCCCGCGGTCGTCGGCGTGCTCGCGCTTCAATTCGGCGAGCAGCGTGCGCATCGTCGAGAGCGGCGTGTTGAGCTCGTGCGCAGCGCCGGCGGCCTGCGTCGCGATCGCGAGGATGCCTTCGTCGCGGAGCGCGCGCTCGCGATCGCGCTGCACGTCGCGCTCACGCGCGCGCAGCATGCGCGCGAGGCGCGTCACGAAGAACGAGAGCGCGGCGGCCGTGATCACGAAGTTGATCGCCATGCCCAGGATGTGCAGGTTGAAATCGCCGCCCTCGTGTGCGTGCAGCATCGGCAGCGGCACGTGCCATGGGATCAGCACGAGATAGCACGCAGCCGCGAGCAGCGCGACGATCGCGACATGCCGGAGCGGCAACGCCGCGGCGGCGAGCGTGATCGGCAGCACCAGCAGCGAGACGAACGGATTCGTCGCGCCGCCGGTGAGATACAGGAGCCAAGTCAACGCAGCGATGTCGACCGCGATGTGCGCGACCGCTTCGAGCGATGTCACCGGCCACGGCTGCCGCAGGCGCCAGAATACGGCGGCAGCGAAAACGAGCAGGAGACCGATGCCGAGGGCAAGACCGCCGACCGGAATCGGCAGCCGCATCCAGAACGCGACGACGATGACGGTCAACGCCTGCCCCGCGACCGCGCAGAGCCGCAACCACGCGAGCGTCCAGGTCAGCTCGCGTGCGTTGTGGAAACCGGTGCGGTATCGCGTTGCGTCGTTCATGCGCGTCCGAACCACGTGTGCAGCCGGCGTGTGCCGGCCGCGGGAAAATCAGATCCGCGCCGTCGCTGCGGCGATCGGCTGCGTCGGTAACTTGATCGCGACTTCGAGGCCGCCGCCTTCGGTATTGCGCGCGCAGATGCTGCCGCCGTGCCACTCGACGGCGCTGCGAGCGATCGCAAGGCCAAGACCGGTGCCGCCGCTGGCGCGCGTGCGCGCGGAATCGGTGCGGTAGAACGGCTCGAAGATGCGCTTCAGCTCCGCGTCGGCGACGCCGGGTCCGTGGTCGCGCACCGTGATGAGCGCGTAGCGCGGATCGCGCGGATCGCGCAGCAGACGCACCGTGACCGTCGTTCCGTCCTGCGTGTAGGCGAGCGCGTTGCGGATCACGTTCTCGAACGCGCTGTAGAGCGCATCGCTCGAGCCGGTCAGGACTTGCCGCTCGCAGTCGGCGAGCACGACCTTGCGGCCGCGCGGTGCGCCTTCGTAGTCGGCGTTCGTGATGACGTCTTCGAGCAGCTGATCAACGGCAACGGTGTCCTGCGCCGCGCTGCGCTGTGTTTCGAGCCGCGAGAGCTCGAGCGCCTGCGAGAGCATGCCTTCGAGCCGCGCCGATTCCTTTTCGATGCGATCGAGCGAGGCGTGCACCTGCGCCTCGTCGCCGTCGCGCGCGAGCTCGAGTGCGACGCGAAGCCGCGCGAGCGGCGAGCGCAGCTCGTGCGAGACGTCGCGCACGAGCCGGCGATGGCTCTCGATCAGCGCCTTGATGCGCGCGGCCATATCGTCGAACTCGGACGCGAGCGCCGTCATCTCGGCGCTGCGGCCGAACTTGAGCTCGCCGACGCGCGCGTCGAGATCGCCTTCGGCGAAGCGGCGCGTCGAGTCGCGGATCTTCGTCAGCGGCGCCGCGACATACCATGCGAGCAGGAAGCTGAAGAGCGCGCTGACGATCATGCCGGTCGCGATGTTCGACCAGAACGTGATCGGCCGGCGCGAGATCAGACGCGTGAAGAACGTGCCTTCGAGCTTCGCGACGGCGCCGTAGATATCGACGCGGGTGGTGTCGTCCTTGACGCGGATCGCGCGTGCGCGAAGACGATCGCCGTCGTGCGTCGGCATCAGCGAGCCGTCGTCGGCGAGCTGGCCGGCCTCGACGATGACTTCGCCGGCCGCGTCGCTGATCGTCGACGGCGGCGTGCGGCCGAGCATCTCGTTGCCGTCCGAGTCGAACACATAGATGCTGATCGGGCCGAAGTTGGACGCACCGCGAAGCCACTTGCGCGTCGCCTCCTCGCCCTCGTGACGAAGCTCGTGCGACGTGCGCGACAGCAGATCGTCCATCGCCGCCTGCAGGCGCGTGACGCCGAGGCCTGGAATCTTTTCGGTCTCGAAATTGCTCGATATGATCCACGCGAACGCGAGCAGCACCACGACCGTCGCGAGCCAGAACGCGGCGAAGATGCGCCAGAAAAGGCGGCGCATCATGCGTTCGGTGAATGCCCTGGTGCATCGGTCATGCCGGCTCCCCGAGCTGCCGGAACAGATAGCCGCTGCGATGGATCGTCGTGATCGGCGAGGTGCCGTCCGACGTATTGCCGAGCTTGCGCCGAAGGTTCGACACGTGCACGTCGATCGAGCGGTCGAACGGTCCGAGCGGACGGCCGAGCACCGACTGCGAAATGCGCTCCTTGCTGACGACGCGGCCGGCTTCGCGGAGCAGCAGTGCGAGCAGGTCGAACTCGGTTGCCGTCAGCGCGACCGGTTTCTCGTCGACGGTGACGCTCCGCGACGAGGCGCGCAGCCAGATCGGCCCGTTGCGAAGATCGGTCAGCGCCTCGCCGCCTTCGCCGCGCGCGCGGCGCAGCACCGCGCGCAGGCGCGCCGCGAGCTCGCGCGGATTGCACGGCTTGGGGATGTAGTCGTCGGCGCCGAGCTCCAGGCCGAGGATGCGGTCGATGTCCTCGCCGAGCGCGGTCAGCATCAGCACCGGCGTTGCGGCTTCGCGGCGCAGCTCGCGCAGGACGTCGAGGCCGGAGCGGCCCGGCATCATGACGTCGAGCACGAGCGCGTCGAAGGTCTCGTTGCGTGCGGCCGCGATCGCGGTGTCTGCGTCGTGCGCGAGCACGACATCGAAACCGTCACGCGTGAGGAAGTCGCGCAGAAGCTGGGCAAGCTCCTGGTCGTCGTCGGCCAGCAGGATGCGATAGCGGCTCATGGCCACAAAGGATAGCGCCCCCGGGCGGGCCGGACCGAGGATTTTCCTTGCGGCGGCGCGCCTTTGCAGAGTTTTACGCCTGCGGTCGCTCCGAAGCGATGCGCGCGAGATCGCACGCGTGTTCGATCGTGGCGCGGCGAAGACCGCGGGCGCGACGCCGGCCGGCTAGCCGGCATCGCGCGTCGTGCGCGTCACTCTTCGGCGGTGACGGCGCGCAGGCCGCCCGCGGCCGAATGCTCGATGACTTCGTTCGCGCTGTGCGTCGCCGACAGCTTCTTCATGAGCGGCAGCAGCAAAAACGCCAGCACGGTGCCGCCGACCGCGAGGAAGCCGAGGTTGTTGAAGAGGCTCGTGTAGATCGAAAGGCTCTGCAGCGGATCGGTCAGGTTCTGGGGAATGCTCGCGTAGTTCGCGACGATGCTCGCCGCATACTGCGAGATGCCGGTCGCGACGAAGTACGCGCCCATCATGAAGCCGCCCATGCGCGCCGGCACGTAGCGCGCCATGACGGCGAGCCCGAGGCCGCTGACGAGCAGCTCGCCCAGCGAGTAGAAACCGTAGCCCCAGATCATGTACCAGGACGAGATCTTGCCCTCGACCGCGGTGCCGCCCGAGATGCCGAAGGTGAAGAAGCCGAGCGCGACGACGACGAAGCCGAGCGCGAACTTCGCCGCGATCGGAAGATCGCGGCCGGTCTTGCCGAAATGCGTGTACGCCCATGCGAGCAGCGGCGAGAGCAGCATGATCCAGATCGGATTCAGCGCCTGGTACTGGCCGGGCGACCACGTCCAGAGCGTCATGCCGAACAGATGCTGGTCGAGATCGACGTTGCGCAGCGCAAACAGCGTCAGCGACGTCGACATCTGGCCGTAGAAGATGAAGAAGAGCAGCGTCTCGACCATCAGCACGAGCGCAGCGATGAGGCCGGCGCGTTCGCCACTCGATCCGTTCACCATCATGTAGCCGAAGATGCCGAGCACGATCAGGCCGGCAATCCACATCACGAGATCGGTCACGTCCTTGTGCTGCACGATGAACGCGACGACGAAGACGCAGGCGAAGCCGATGCCGAGCACGATGCCCAGGCGATCCCAGCGCACCGGCTGCTCGTCGACCGCAGAGCCAATGCCCTTCAGCGTGCGCACCATCAGCACGTAGTTGACGAGGCCGAGCAGGAGGCCCGCGCAGCAGACCGTGAAGCCGGCGTGCCAGCCCCAGTGATCCTTGATCCACGGCGTCAGCAGCATCGAGACCGTCGAGCCGACGTTGACGGCCATGTAGTAGAGCGTGAATGCCGAGTCGATCTTCGCGTCGTCGCCTTCGTAGATGCGGCGGACCATGTTCGCGGCGTTCGCCTTGAAGAGGCCGTTGCCGACGACGATGACGCCCATCGAGGCGTAGAGGAAATAGAGGTTCTCGCTCGGGATCGACAGCATGAGATAGCCGATCGCGAGGATCGCGGCGCCGATCGGCATCGTGCGGCGCGTGCCGATGACGTGATCGCCGATCCAGCCGCCGATCGCGGGTGCCGCGTAGACGAGGCCGGTGAACGCGCCCCAGATCAGGTTCGCCTTCGAGTCGTCGAAGCCGACCTTCTCGACCATGAACAGGACGAGGATGGCCGCCATGCCGTAGTAGCCGAACCGCTCCCACAGTTCGATCAGGAAAATCGTCGAGAACGAGCGGGTCTGGCTGGCGCTTCGGGCGGCTACGGCGTTCATGGGGGAAATCCGGCGGAGGGAAAATCGAGGCGAGCGTAGCGCAAGGCGCGGTGTTTCGCGTGTGCGGTTGCACATCGTGACGCTTTCCCCTCTCCCGCTCGCGGGAGAGGGCAGGGTGAGGGCACGCTGGCTCGCCGTCGCAAGATTGCCCTCATCCGCCTCCGGCACCTTCTCCCGCAAGCGGGAGAAGGAAAAAGCGCGCTCAGAAGTCGCGATCGCCGCCGAGGATGTTGCCCAAGCCGCCTAGCACCGAGCCTTCGTCGCGATGCCCGCCGCGCTGCGGCGCCGATGCGAGCATGCGTCCGGCGAGCCGCGAGAACGGCAGCGACTGCAGCCACACCTTGCCGGGGCCGGTCAGTGTGGCGAGGAATACGCCTTCGCCGCCGAACAGCATGCTCTTGATGCCGCCGACCGCGCGCACGTCGAAGTCGATGTTGCCGGCGAACGCGACGACGCAGCCGGTGTCGACGTCGACGCGCTCACCGGCCGCGAGCTCGCGCTCGACGACGGTGCCGCCTGCGTGCACGAACACGAGTCCGTCGCCGGTCAGCTGCTCCATGATGAAGCCTTCGCCGCCGAAGAGTCCGGTCAGGATCTTCTTCTGGAAAAAGATGCCGAGCTGCACGCCGCGCGCGCCGCAGAGGAAGCTGTCCTTCTGGCAGATGATGCGGCCGCCGTAGTCGGTGAGCTTCATCGCGCGGATCGTGCCGGGATAGGGCGCCGCGAACGCGCAGTGCGCCTTGCCGCTCGATCCACGGTGCGTGAACAGCGTCGTGAACAACCCTTCGCCGGTGATGACGCGCTTGCCGGCCGAGAGCAGCTTGTCCATGAACGTGCCGTTCTGCGTCGCGTACGACGAATCGCCGAACACGGTCGTGAGCTCGACGGCGGCGTCCTTGTACATCATCGCGCCGGCTTCGGCGACGACGCTCTCGCCGGGATCGAGCTCGATCTCGACGAACTGCATGTCGTTGCCGATGATCTTGTAGTCGACTTCGTCCGAGCGCTGCGCACCACTCGGCGGCGGCGGCATGCCGGCCGGGATCACGCTCGTGCCGGCTGCGGACGAAAGCTCGGCGACTTCGCCGATCGGCATCCATGCGGAAAGGCCGTCACGCCACGCGAAACCGTTCGGATTCTTGCGCGCCTGCGCGATCGCCGCGGCATCGTCGAGCGGGCCGACCTGCTGACCGTTGTAGCTGAAGAACCATTGCGCCATCGAAAGCTCCGGGTCGAAACGAAAGAAGTCAGGCGCGCGCCGGCGGCGGCAGCCAGCGCGCGGTGAGCCACGCGGCGACGAGCGCGTAGACCGAGACCATGAGCGCCGACGTCGAAACGTCGGACAGGAAATGCTTGGACATGTCGATGCGCGCAAGCACGACATAGACCGGGATCACAACGAGCACGGCGCGCAACCAACGAATCGGACACGCGGCTGCGAGCGGCAGCAGCAGCCCGAAATAGAACGCCGAATGTCCGGACGGAAACGAATCGCCGCCGACGAACCAGACATGCGACCAGTCGCCGGCCTCGAACACCTTGAACGGACGCAGCCGTCCGAAGAGGTCCTTGGCGGTGATCATCGTTTCGATCGCCGCTGTCTGCACGAGCCCAGCCGCGATGAGCGCGTAGCCGAGACGCATGCGCCGCTCGAGCCTTAGCTCGATCGTGCCGATCAGAATCGCGACCCACGGCAGCGCGCAGATCCAGACGCGCAGGCCCGAAACGACGTCGAGTGCGGCAAGACCCCAGACGAAGAAGCGCGCGTTCTCCAAGCCGCTTGCGTGCACCCATTCGGCGAGTGGCCGATCGAGACCGGCGAAGCCGAAGGCGGCGAGGGCGCCGGCAATGAGCGCGGCAATCACGAGGAATCGCAGATCCATGCGACGCGACTCTGCCATGGCTGCCGCCGCCGTGCAGGTGACGGTCGTCATGCGCCGCTTGTGGCATCATACGGCGCCTCGTTTTAGCCTCCGCAGCCTCCATGCTGATCTTCGAGCTTTCCCAGCCCGGCCGCACTGCGGCTTCGCAGCTTTCCGCCGACACGGCCGTCCCGGCCGACCTTCCCGAAGCGTTCCGCCGCAAGACGCCGATCGGCCTTCCCGAGGTCTCGGAGCTGCAGGCGCTGCGCCACTACACCAACCTGTCGCGCAAGAACTTCTCGATCGACACGCAGTTCTACCCGCTCGGCTCGTGCACGATGAAGTACAACCCGCGCGCGTGCCATGCGCTCGCGATGCTCGACGGGTTTCTCGCGCGGCATCCGTACGCGCCGGATTCGCTGTCGCAGGGTTTCCTCTCGTGCATGTACGAGCTCCAGGAAATCCTCGCCGACGTGACCGGCATGAAGGGCGGCGTCTCGCTCGCGCCGATGGCCGGCGCGCAGGGCGAGCTCGCCGGCGTCGCGATGATCATGGCGTACCACCGCCACCGCGGCGACAACGAGCGCACCGAGATCATCGTGCCCGACGCGGCGCACGGCACGAACCCGGCGACCGCTTCGATGTGCGGCTGCACGGTGCGCGAGATTCCGACGCAAGCCGACGGCGACATTGATCTCGATGCGCTGAAGAAAGTGCTCGGCCCGAAGACGGCCGGCATCATGCTGACGAATCCGTCGACGATCGGCGTGTTCGAGCGACGCATCGTCGAGATCGCCAAGCTCGTGCACGAGGCGGGCGGCCTCCTCTATTACGACGGTGCGAACCTCAACGCGATCCTCGGCAAGGTGCGTCCGGGCGACATGGGCTTCGACGCGATCCACATGAACCTGCACAAGACATTCTCGACGCCGCACGGCGGCGGCGGTCCCGGTGCGGGTGCAGTCGGCGTTTCGGAGCGTCTGAAGCCGTTCCTGCCGATTCCGATGATCGAGCAGTGCAGCGACGGCACGTACGGCTGGGTGCGCAAGAAAGATCGTCCGCTCTCGATCGGGCGGCTGACGACGTTCGCGGGCAACGCGGGCGTGCTGCTGCGCGCCTACATCTACGCGCGCCTGCTCGGACGCGAGGGCATGCGCCGCGTCGCCGAGTACGCGACGCTGAATGCGAATTACCTCGCCGCCGAGCTTGCGAAGAAGGGCTTCGATCTCGCCTATCCGAAGCGCCGCGCGAGCCACGAGTTCATCGTGACGGTCGCCAAACAAAAGAAGGCGAACGGCATCACCGCGCTCGATTTCTCGAAGAGCCTCCTCGACCGCGGCATCCACGCGCCGACGAACTACTTCCCGCTGCTCGTGCCGGAGTGCCTCCTGATCGAGCCGACCGAGACCGAATCCAAGGAAACGCTCGACGAGTTCGTCGAAGCCATGGGCGAATTGCTCGCGCTGTCGTCGAGCGATCCGCAGGCGATGAAGGACGCGCCGATCTCGACGCCGGTGCGACGGCTCGACGACGTCAAGGCCGCGAGGGAGCTCGACGTCGCGTGGAAATCTCCGCACGCACCGCATCTGCAGATGGCGCCGCAGGCCGCGTCGGCGATCTGACCGCGGCCGTCAGGGGAGAGCGATGCCGAGCACCGAGTCACGGGGTCCGAAGCAGATCTACAAGGCCTTCATCTGGTCGATGAAGGGCTTGCGCGCCGCGTGGCGCCACGAAGCGTCGTTCCGCCTCGAAGCCTATCTCGTCGTGATTCTCTTTCCGCTCGGCCTCTGGATCGGCCACGGGCCGATCGAAAAAGCGATCCTGTGCAGCAGCCTGATCCTCGTGCTGTCGGCCGAGCTCCTGAACTCGGCAATCGAGGCGATCACCGACAAGGCGAGCCCCGAGTTCCACGAGCTCGCCGGCCGCGCCAAGGACATGGGCTCCGCCGCGGTGCTGTTCCTCATGGTCAACGTGATGTTGTGCTGGGCTCTGATACTCTGGCCGCGCTTCACGTAAGGCGCGATTAGGGCACCAGCGGAGACGAGCGTCCTTGGAATTCATTTCCGACCCGCAGGCCTGGATCGCACTGCTGACGCTCTCGACGCTCGAGATCGTGCTCGGCGTCGACAACCTCGTGTTCATCTCGATCGCGGTCGGCAACCTGCCGCACGAACGGCGGTCCAGCGCGCGCAAGCTCGGCCTGGGCTTCGCCTGCATCACGCGCATCCTGCTGCTGCTCTCGCTCGCGCACCTCGCGCGCATGGACGATCGCACGTCGAGCCTGTTTCACCTGTTCGGCCAGATCATCTCGATCCGCGATCTCGTGCTGATCGGCGGCGGCATCTTCCTCGTCGTCAAGGGGATCATGGAGATCCTCGAGTCGATCAGCGGCACGCCGGAGGAAATCGCCGACAAACGCGCATCGGTGAGCTTCGGCATGGTCATCGCGCAGATCGCGTTGATCGACATCGTGTTCTCGCTCGATTCGGTGATCACGGCGGTCGGCTTCGTCAACATCGTGCCGGTCATGGTCGCGGCGATCATCCTCGCCGTGCTCGTCATGATCTTCGTCGCCGATCCGATCGGCGAGTTCATCGATCGCAACCCGACGATCAAGATGCTCGCGCTCGCGTTCATCATCCTGGTCGGCATTGCGCTGGTCTGCGACGGGCTCGGCGTGCACATCGCGCGCGGCTATATCTATTTCGCGATGGCGTTCTCTGCCGCCGTCGAGTCGCTGAACCTGCTGGTGAAGCGCCAGCGGCGCAAGCGCGACACCAAAGGTTGAGCCGTGCCCGGTTCGGGCGCGCGTTTGCGTAATGTCGTAGCGAGCGGGGAGGGTTCGTGACGACGATGTTCAGATGGCTTTTCGGCATCCTTGCGCTGCTGACCGCGGCGTGCGCGATCGCGCAGGACGTGCAGTCCGTGCCAGAGCTGCACACGCGCGTCACCGACCAGACCGCGACCCTGACGCCACCGCAAAGGGCGAGCCTCGAAGCGAAGCTCGCCGCGCTCGAGCAGCGCAAGGGCGCGCAGCTCGCCGTGCTGATCGTGCCGACGACGCAGCCGGAACCGATCGAGCAATACGCGACGCGCGTCTTCGATGCATGGAAGCTCGGCCGCAAGGGCGTCGACGACGGCGTGCTCGTGATCGTCGCGAAAAACGACCGGCACGTGCGCATCGAAGTCGCGTACGGCCTCGAAGGCGCGATTCCGGATGCGGCCGCGAAGCGGGTCGCGCACGACTACATGTCGGCGCATTTCATCCACGGTGATTTCGCTGGCGGCCTTGACGCCGGCGTCGAGGCGTTGACCGCGCTGATCGACGACGAGCCGCTGCCCGCGCCGCCTGCATCGGCGCCGTCGTCGCGCGGCAGGAACGTCGTCGTGATGGACGACGAGCCGTGGTGGAGCCCGATCCAGCTCGTCGTCGGCATCATGTTCGGCGCGATCCTGGCGACGCTGCTGCTGCTCCTCGTCATGGTGCGTCCGATCTACAACCTCCTGCTCGGCCACTTTCCCGGGCGCGCGCGTGCCTACGCGTTCGGCGCGCTCGCGACGGTGCCGATCGCGATCCTGTTCCGCCATCCGATGGCGGCGCTCGGTGCGTTCGCCGCGGGCAGTACGCTCGCGTCGCTCGTCAATCTCTCGCGTCCGCCGAAGCGGCGCGAGTTCTCGGGCGGCGGCGGCGGGTCATCATCGTCGTCATCCGACAGCGGCGGAGGCGGCGGCAGCTCCGGCAGTTCGGGCGGCGGCGACTTCAGCGGCGGCGGCGGAAGCTCGGGTGGCGGCGGCGCGTCGGACAGCTGGTGACGCGCGCCGGGCTTGCAGAGCGGGCCGGCAGTCTCCACAGTGTGTACATGCCAAGAGGAGGGAGTTTCATGCTTCGCATTGCATTCCTCATCGTCCTGATCGGCCTGCTGTCGGGCTGCGGTTACAACTCGATCCAGTCGAAGGACGAGGGCGTCAAGGCCGCGTGGTCCGAGGTCGTGAACCAGTACCAGCGCCGCACCGATCTCGTGCCGAACCTCGTCAACACCGTGAAGGGTTACGCGACGCACGAGGAAGAAGTGTTCACGAAAGTCACCGAGGCGCGCGCGAGCGTCGGCAAGGTGACCATCAACGCCGACCAGCTCGACGACGCCGCCGCCGTCGCGAAATTCCAGCAGGCGCAGGGCGAGCTTTCGAGCGCGCTGTCGCGCCTCATGGCCGTCAGCGAGAACTATCCGCAGCTCAAGGCCGACGGGCTCTTCCAGAATCTGCAGGCGCAGCTCGAAGGCACCGAGAACCGCATCACCGTCGCGCGCAACCGCTACATCACGGCCGTGCAGGACTACAACACGTTCGTGCGCAGCTTCCCGCAGAACCTCACCGCGATGATCTTCGGCTACAAGGCGAAGGCGAACTTCACGGTCGAGAACGAGAAGCAGATCTCGACGGCGCCGACGGTCGACTTCTCGAAGCCGGCACCGGCAGCGCAGCAGCCGCCCGCGCAACCGAAAGCCGACCCGCAGCCGCAACATTGACGCGGCGCCGTGCGGCGTGAACGAATCGCCCGCCTTTCCCCTCTCCCGCTCGCGGGAGAGGGTAGGGTGAGGGCAAGCGTGCGCAACCTCCACCGCTTCCTGTTCGCGCTCTGCGCATTTTTGCTTCCGCTCGCGTTGTTCGCGGCCGAAGGCGACCCGCAACCGATCCCGCCGCTGACCGCACGCGTCACCGATCTCACGGCGACGCTCGACGCTCAACAGAAACAACAACTCGAATCCGAGCTCGCCGCACTTGAGCAGCGCAAGGGCGCGCAGATCGCCGTGCTGCTCGTGCCGACGACGGAACCCGAAGACATCGCGCAGTATTCGATCCGCGTCTTCGACCAGTGGAAGCTCGGCCGCAAGAACATCGACGACGGCGTACTGCTGATCGTCGCGAAGAACGATCGTCGCGTGCGCATCGAAGTCGCGCGCGGGCTCGAAGCCGCGATTCCCGACGCCGCGTCCGCGCGCATCATCCGCGAATACATCACGCCGCGTTTTCGCGCTGGCGATTTCTTCGGCGGCATACATGACGCGACCGGCGCGCTGACCAAGCTCGTCGACGGCGAGGAACTGCCGCCGCCGTTGACCGACGAGCGCGATCACAAGCGCGCCGGCAAGGACACGTTCAACGCGATCGTCTGGGCGTTCTTCATCGGGCTCTGGGTGCGCGCGATGTTCGGCCGCCTGCCGACGGCGCCGCGTGCGGGGCTCGTCGGCGCAGCGTCGGGCGGTGCGGCGTGGGTGCTGAGCGGGCTGATGCCGCTCGGCATCGGCATCGGTCTCGTCGGGCTCGTGCTCGGCCTCGCCGGCGGTGGTGGCGGCGGCTTCGCGAACCGTGGCGGCTGGGGAGGCTTCGGTGGCGGCGGCTTCGGTGGCGGAGGATTTGGCGGCGGCGGGTTCGGTGGCGGCGGCGGTTTCGGCGGCGGCGGCGGCATGTCGGCCGGCGGCGGCGCTTCGGGCAGCTGGTGAGGCCGCGTCAATGAGGGCAGGACGATGCGCTGGCTGAAGCATCTCGTGGCACGCATGGGCGCCGAGCGGCATTTCCCGGCGACGACGCTCGACGCGATCCAGCATGCGATCGCCGACAGCGAGCATCGTCATCTCGGCGAGATCTGCTTCGCGGTCGAAGGCGGCATGCCGTTCGGCGAAGTCGTCGCGGGCCGCACGCCGCGCCAGCGCGCAGAAGCCGCATTCGCGCGCCTGCACGTGTGGAACACGGAACACAACACCGGCGTGCTCGTCTACATCCTGATCGCCGACCACGCGATCGAGATCGTCGCCGACCGCGGCATCGCCGCGAAGGTCGGCGAGGACGAATGGCGCGCGATCTGCGCGCTGATGCAGCGCGATTTCGCCACTGGGGATTACGAAAAGGGTTCGCTCGCCGGCGTCGCCGCGATCACCGACGTGCTCGTGCGGCACTTTCCGTCGAACGGGCAGCGCAATCGCGACGAGCTGCCGGATCGTCCGGTCCTGCTCTGACGCCTAGCCTTCGAAGCCGTCGGCGAAGATTTTGTCGGACAATTGCTTGAAACCCGCCTGCAACGGCCAACCCTGGTTGCCGGCCGGATTGTTGCGGTATGCGCCGACGTCGAGCATCGGAACGCGCGATACGAGATTGAAGTCATCCGCGGCGAGCGTCGCGGCGTCGGCGGTCCCAACGAGACGTCCGCTACGCGGCACCAGATCCTGCGGCGGCGCGCCCGAGTAGCTCGCGTCGCTGAAATCCGCCGCGATGTCGCCGCTCGCATCGAAACCGCCGGAGACGCCGCTCAGCGAGCCGGTGCCGACGTTCGCGATCATCGTGACGAGATTCGACGAGCCGCCGGCGAACACCGCGTTGCCGCTCGCGGCATAGAGCGCGTTGTTCGCGACGAGCACGGCACCGGCCACGTCGCTGATGTGCAGCGCGTCGCCGCTCGCCTTCAGCACCGTGTTGTTGACGATGACGAGATTCTGGACCGTGCCGCCCTGCGATGCGTGGATGCCGATGCCGGCCGCGGCCGCGCTCAGCACGATGTTGTTGCGCACGATCGCGTCGCCGGTGACCTGGATGCCGTTGTCGCCGGAGTTCCAGACGAGGTTCCGCTCGATCACGTTCGGCGCGCCGTTGCCGTTCGTGTGGTAGAGCGTGATGCCGGGATAGCCGGTGTCGTGGATCACGTTGTCGCGCACGACGTTCGCGTAGCTGCCGGCCTTGATCTCGATGCCGTCGCCTTGCGTGACGGTCGGGCCGTTCAAGTCGTGGATGTAATTGTTCGCGACGAGCGAGTCGTGGATGCGGCACGCGTCGTCGTTGCAGCCAAGGTAGAAGCCTTCGGCCGTGTCGCCGGCGTGGTCGATCTCGTTGTGCACGAACGTGAGCCGCGCGTAGACGTTGCCGCCGTCGTTCGCGCTGATCGCGTTCGCGGCCGTGTCGTGGACATGGCAGTTGCGGATCGTGATGTCGGACGAGTTCATGAGGCGAATGCCGCGCGAGCCGCCGCTGAACTCGATGCCGTCGATCGTGAGGAACGCCGAGTTGGCGATGTTGACGATGTTCTGGCCGCCGTCGACGTAGTGGATCACGGGCTGCTCGCCGTCCGCGGCGCGGATTTCGATCGGTGCGCTTGCGCTGCCGGCGAGATCGAGCTCGAAGTAGCTCGAAAGCGTGTACATGCCGCCGTGCATGACGAGCGTGTCGCCGGGAGCGAGGTTCTGCATCGCGCCGCGGAAGTCGTCGCCGGGACTGATCTCGATGACCGTCGCGCGCGCGATGCCGCAGCACGCGACGAGGGCGGCGCAGGGCATCGCAAGGCGGTAAATCATCGCGTTTCCGTCAGGCGTCGAGTCGTTGCAATGCTGCCGCGAACGCCTCGGGACTTGTGAGCGGCGGATCACAGGACGTGCCGCGGCAGAGGTAGGCGACGACCGGTTCCGCCGTGTTCTGCTGCGTGAGAACGCCGGGCAATCCTTCGGCATCGGCTGCGATGAAATACGCGTCGGTGCGCGGGCGCGCGCTGGCGAGCGCATCGCGCCAGCGTTGCGCTGCATCTTCGCCGCGATGGCGGATCACGATGTGCGGTGGCGGCTCGAGGAAATCGCCGAGCGCGAGCAGCAGCGCGGGACACGCGTGCGGCAGCTCCGAGAGCGTCGACCACGCGGCGCGCAGCGTGCGTTCCGCGGCGTCGAGATAGCGCGACTCGCCGACGAGATGGCCGAGCTTCAGCAGCGCGCGCGCGGCGATGCCGTTGCCGGACGGCAGCGACTCGTCGATGAAAGGCTTCGGGCGCTGCGGCAACGATTCCGCGTCGTGCGCGGTGAAGTAGAAGCCGCCGCGTTCCGCGTCCTCGAAGCGCGCGAGCAGCGCATCGGCGAGCGCGATCGCCCAGTCGAGGTCGCGTCGACTCCAGCGCACGTGCAAGCATCGCGAGCAGCGCGTCGAGCAGGAACGCGTGATCGTCGAGATAGGCCGGAAACTTTGCGACGCCGCCGGCGTGGCACGCGAACAGTCGACCGTCGCGCCAGACGTTCGCGTGCAGGAAATCGAGCGCGCGTTCGGCCTCGGCGAGCAGCGGACGATCGGGATGCGTGCGCGCCGCGCGCGCGACGCCGCCGATCATCAGCGCGTTCCACGCGGTCAGGATCTTGTCGTCGAGGCCGGGGCGCACGCGCTTGGCGCGCGCAGCGAGCAGCTTGCCGATCGCGTTGCCGAGCTGTGCGGCGCGCCTCAACGGGGTCGAGCCCGGTGCGTGTGCCGATTTCGTCGAAATCGGCAGAGACGACGAGATGCCACGCCTCGCCCTCGAAGTTCGGCGGACGATCGAGACCGTAGCGCAACTCGACGATCGCGAACTCGTCGGCATCGAGCAGCGCGCGAACCTCGTCACGCTGCCACACGTAATAACGGCCTTCGTGCCCTTCCGAATCGGCATCGAGCGAGCTGAAAAAACCACCGTCCGGCGCGATCATCTCGCGCGCGACCCACGTCGCGCACGCGTCCGCAGGCCGCTCGAAGCCGGGCTCGTCGAGCACGGCGGCGGCATCCGCGTACACCGGCAACAGCTGCGCGTTGTCGTAGAGCATCTTCTCGAAGTGCGGAATCTCCCATGCGCGTCGACGCAATAGCGGAAGAAGCCGCCGCCGAGATGATCGTCGAGGCCGCGCAGTGCCATGCGCTCGAGCGTCCGATACGCCATTTCGCGCGGCGAAGGGCTCACGCGCGCTCTCGTGAGCGTGCCGCAGCAGCAGCTCGATCACGCCCGCATGCGGAAACTTCGGCCGCCGACGTGGCCGCCGTTCTCGCGATCGAATGTTGCCGCGGTGCGTTCGAGCGCGACGCGGATCGGCGCGGCGTCGAGCGGTGCCGCATACGCATCGCCGCGGTCGTAATCGGCGAGAAAACCTGCTAGTGCATCGTTCTGCGCGCGCACTTCAGCGCGGCTTCGAATCGAACCACGCGCGCACGCCTTCGAGCACCTGCACGAATGCAGGCGAGCCGTAGCGCGGCGTCTTCGGAAAATACGTGCCGGCGAAGAACGGCAAGAGATCGTCCGGCGCCAGGAACACGGTCAGCGGCCAGCCGCCGCCGCGTCGCGCGAGCGCCTGGTGCGCGAGCTGGTAGACCTTGTCGATGTCGGGCCGCTCCTCGCGGTCGACCTTGATGTTGACGTAAAGCGCGTTCATGACGCGCGCCGTGGCCGCGTCCTCGAAGCTCTCGTGCGCCATCACGTGGCACCAGTGGCACGCGGCATAACCGATCGACAGCAGAATGGCTTGTCTGCTCGCGCCGTGCCGAGCGCGAGCGCCTCATCGCTCCACGGCCACCAGTCGACCGGATTGTCCGCGTGCTGGCGCAGGTACGGGCTGGTCTCGCGGGCGAGTCGGTTCGGCATCGATCGAGTCTAACCGCCGCGCTTGTCGCGCGCGCGTCGAGCCGATACCGTGCATCGAACCCGCTGAACCGGACCTCGCGTGGACGAAGAAGTCGAATATCCGGCGCTTTATCTCAAGCGCAACGAAGACGCGCGCCTTCGCGCCGGACACCTATGGGTGTTCTCGAACGAAGTCGACGTCGCGCGCTCGCCGCTGACCGCGTTCGAGCCCGGCGAAATCGCGGCGATCGTCGATCATCAGGCGAAGCCGATCGGCCTCGGCTACGTCAATCCGGCGTCGCTGATCGCTGCGCGGCTTGTCGTGCGCGGGCTCGCGCACCCAGTCGATCGCTCGCTGATCGTGCACCGGCTCAACGTCGCGCTGGCGCTCCGCGAGCGGCTTTACGACGAGCCGTATTACCGGCTCGTGTTCGGCGAATCCGACGGATTGCCGGGCCTCACGGTCGATCGCTTTGGCGACGTCGTCGTCGGCCAGACGACGACCGCGGGCATGGAGCGATTGAAGGACGCGATCACCGAGGCGATCGTCAAGGTGCTGAAGCCGCGCCAGCTCTGGTGGAAGAACGACGCGTCGATCCGTGCGCTCGAAAACCTGCCGAGCTATGCCGATCTCGGCCACGGCGAGTACGGCGCACCGCCGATCGTGCGCGAGGGCGGGCTCACGTTCGAGATCGATCCGGTCGGCGGGCAGAAGACCGGCTGGTTCTACGACCAGCGCGAGAACCGCGACCGGCTCGCGCGTTTGGTGACAGGCAAGCGCGTGCTCGACATGTTCAGCTATCTAGGCGCGTGGGGCCTGCGCGCGGCGGCGTTCGGTGCGAGCGAGGTCGTCTGCGTCGATGCATCGCAGTCCGCCGTCGATGCGATCGGCCGCAATGCCGAGCGCAATGGTCTCGCCGATCGCGTGCATGCGGTCCGCGCCGACGCGTTCGATCATCTGAAGGCGTTGCGCGAGGCGCGCGAGCGCTTCGATGTCGTGATTCTCGATCCGCCGGCGTTCGTCAAGCGCAAGAAGGATTTCGCCGAGGGCCGGATCGCGTATCGGCGCCTCAACGAGCTTGGCATGCAGGTGCTCGCCAAGGACGGCGTGCTCGTCACGTGCTCGTGCTCGTATCACATGCCGCGCGCGACGCTGCTCGACACGGTGCAGCAGGGCGCGCGGCATCTCGATCGAAGCGTGCAGATGCTGATGCAGCTGCAACAGGGGCCGGATCATCCGGTGCATCCGGCGATTCCGGAGACCGAATACCTCAAGGGCTTCGTCTGCCGCGTGCTGCCGGCATAGAGCGCGCTAGAACTCGAAGCTGGCGAAGAACACTTCGTCGGCCGGCGGCAGGTGGAAATCGATACCCGTCCGCGTTTCGCCCGCTGCGACCGTGACCGGCGTCGGGTCCACGTCCGCCGGATTTCCGCTGTCGGGGCACGGGCGGTCGAGGTAGAACGCGCAGCCTGAAAGCTGCACTTCGCCCAGTGCTTCGAGGTAGTACGTGCCAGGGAGCCACGCGTCGGTCGAGTAGGAGCCATCGAACGAGGGCGTAACCCAGATCTCGTTGTAGGCGCCGTCATAGAGCACGATCTCGGCCATCCCGCTTGTCGTGCCGTTGTCCGAGCGCAGCAGATGTCCCGACATCACGGCGCCGAGCTGCATCGGAAGGTCGATGTCGTCCAGCACCGTACCGCTCGATTCGGACAGCGGCGTCACGTCGCCGACGCAGTAGTTGCCGATGCAGCTCGCGCCGGGATAGACGGCATTGACGCGCGGCGGCGCGTCGAACGCGCCGACTTCGAACGCCGCATCGGAGTACCAGTAGAACATGTACGCGCCGGTGTCCGTGGCGGACGTTGCGAGCGTGAGCCCGTCGGAATAGTACGTGCCGACATCGACGCCGCCGATGCCTTCGCCCGTCACGGCGTCGACGACGCGTCCGCGGACCACGACGGCTGGATGCACGGTGAAGTCGAGTCCTGCGACCTCGTTGGCGCCGGAAATCGTCAGCGGCGTGCCGCTCGTCGGCGACGGGCAGTTGTCGAACGTGCATACGATGTCGGGATAGAACTGCACGCCGTCGGAGAAGATTTCGCCGACGTTGATGCCGAGATAGAACGTGCCGTCCGGCAGGCCGCGAAAGTGGAACGCGCCGCTCGCCTCGACGCCGGCGACGCCGAAAAGCGTGCCGTTCGCATCGAAGGCCTGGACCTGCGCACCCGAGTTCGCAAGCGCGATGCCGAGGTAACCGTCGTAGATCGTGCCGCTCAGCGTGCCGCCTTCGACGAGATCGAAATCGATGCCGTCCGTTGCGGTGCCTTCGGCGACGTCGACGAGCGTCGCGTCGGGATCGACGGCGAGCGGCGGCACGTCGACGTGATCGAAGCACTGGCGCACGTCGCCGCGCTGATCGTAGGTCGTGCAGACGCGGTACGTGTCGGGCGGAAGCGAACCGATGACGAAGCTGCCGTCGGCGCCGACGGCAGCGAACCCGACCGAACTCCAGGATCCGGCTTCCGGAACGAACCGGTCCGCTTCGACTCCCATCTCGGTGACGGAAACGCCCGGAAAGCGGAGGATGCCCGATAGCGTCGATGGCGTGAGCAGCGCGACGTCGACGATCGCGATGCCGGCGTCCTGGTCGAACGCGCCGCCACTGCTGAGATACGGCGGATCGATCACGGCGACATCGCAAACCATGAACGGCGATTCGCAGTCGCCGGTCCAGCCGTAAGCGCCGTCGATGTCGGTATACGCGTCGCCGATCTCGTGGGGAGGGCCAAAGCCCGTCGCCACCTCGATGCTGACGCGCACGTCGGCGAGCGGCTCGCCGGTCAAATGCGAGGTGACATGGCCCGACAGCGCGACGATGCCGGCCTCGGCGCGGGGCGACGCGAGCACGCAGCACGCGATCAATGCGAGCGCGGCCCACGCCCTCGAAATCACCGATCCATCGCGCGTCAAGGACATGGAACCGCTACCCTGAATTGCTCGCGCCAGTATCTGACGGTCGCTGCCGCGCCGCAATCGCGCGCAGGGGATGCGCCAGCGCGGGCGGTCAGGGCACAATCGCGCTTTCGCCGCCCGCAACCGACTCGTGACCCACTACTTCGTCGACCTCAACCCGATCGCGATCTCGCTCGGCCCGGTGCAGGTGCGCTGGTACGGCATCATGTACGTCATCGCCATCGCGGTCGCGTGGTGGCTCGGCAATCGCCGGCGCGCGGCGGGGCGCCTCCCGGTCAGCGCGGATCAGTTCTCCGATCTCATGTTCTACGGCGCGCTCGGCGTGATCCTCGGCGGACGCATCGGCTACATGATCTTCTACGACACGGCGGAGCTGATCCAGCATCCGCTGAGCCTCTTCCGCGTCTGGGAAGGCGGGATGTCGTTCCACGGCGGCCTGCTCGGCGTGTTGCTCGCCGTGCTCTGGTGGACGCGACGCAACAAGCTCAATTTCTTCGACGTCGTCGATTTCGTCGCGCCGCTCGTGCCGATCGGGCTCGGGCTCGGGCGGCTCGGCAACTTCATCGGCGGCGAGCTCTGGGGCCGGCACACGGATCTGCCGTGGGGCATGATCTTTCCGCGCGCGCTCGAAGCGCTCGGCAAGTCGAAGGAGGAGCTCTACCAGATGTATCTCGCCGGCGATCTCGATCGCGCGTCGCGGCATCCGTCGCAGCTCTACGAGCTCTGCCTCGAAGGCGTCGTGCTGTTCGCGGTGCTCTGGATCTATTCGCGCAAGCCGCGGCCGCGCTATGCCGTGTCGGGACTTTTCGCGCTGTTGTATGGCCTTTTCCGCTTCTCGGTCGAGTTCGTGCGTGAGCCCGATGTCCAGCTCGGCTTCGTCGCGTTCGACTGGTTGACGATGGGACAGATCCTTTCGCTGCCGCTGATCGCGATTGGCCTCTGGCTGCTCTGGCTCTCGCGGAGCGCGCCGACGCTGCTGCCGCCGGCGACGTCGGCGGTGCAGGATATTCCCGAAAGGAAGGCGGCTTGATGCGCCAGTATCTCGAGCTGCTGCGTCACGTCCTCGAGCACGGTGCCGAGAAGGCCGACCGGACCGGTACCGGCACGCGCAGTGTGTTCGGCTGGCAGATGCGCTTCGATCTCGGCGAAGGTTTTCCGCTCGTCACGACAAAGAAGGTGCACCTGCGCTCGATCATCCACGAGCTGATCTGGTTCCTGCGCGGCGAGACCAACATCGCGCTACCTCACCGACAACAAGGTCACGATCTGGGACGAATGGGCCGACGCCGACGGCGAGCTCGGCCCGGTCTACGGCAAGCAGTGGCGCGTCATGGACGTGCCCGACGGACGCACGGTCGATCAGATCGCGTGGGTCGTCGACGAGATCCGGCGCAACCCCGATTCGCGTCGGCTCATCGTCAGCGCGTGGAACGTCGCGGACCTGCCGCACATGGCGCTGATGCCGTGCCACACGATGTTCCAGTTCTACGTCGCGGGCGGAAGGCTTTCGTGCCAGCTGTATCAGCGCTCGGGCGACATCTTCCTCGGCGTGCCGTTCAACATCGCGAGCTACGCGCTGCTGACGCACATGATTGCGCAGGTGTGCGGCCTTGCGCCCGGCGATTTCGTGCACACGCTCGGCGACGCGCACCTCTACTCGAACCATTTCGAGCAGGCGCGCGAGCAGCTTTCACGCACGCCGCGGCCGCTGCCGAAGCTCGTGCTGAATCCCGACGTGCATTCGCTGTTCGATTTCGCGTATGACGACGTCGCGATCACGGGCTATGAGCCGCACGCGGCGATCAAGGCGCCGGTCGCGGTCTGATCGCGCATGGGTGACATCAGCCTGATCGTCGCGCTCGACCGCAACTACGCCATCGGCCGCGACGGCGCGATGCCGTGGCATCTTCCGGACGATCTCAAGCGCTTCAAGGCACTGACGCTCGGCAAGCCCGTGCTGATGGGCCGCAAGACTGCGATCGCGATCGGCCGTCCGCTACCGGGCCGCGAGAATCTCGTCATGACGCGCGGCGACGCGCCGCCGTATCCGGGTCAGCGCGTCGTGCATTCGCTCGACGAAGCGATCCGCATCGCCGGCGACGGCGAGCTCGCGGTCATCGGAGGCGGCGAGATCTTCACGCTCGCGCTGCCGCGTGCGACGCACATGTATCTCACGTGGGTCGATGCGGCCGTCGAACGCGCCGATGCATTTTTTCCGCACTTCGATGCGCGCCAGTGGAAGGAGACCGTGCGCATCGAGCATCCCGCCGATGCGCGGCATGATCACGCGTTCGCGTTCGTCGACTACGTGCGGGCCTGACGTGCAGGTTTAATCGGCGTCCTTGCCCGCCGGCGGCTTGCGATCGGACTTGATCGCGACGAACTCGGGCTCCGCGCTGTCGAGTCTCAGCGCCGTCAGCCAGCCGCCCCAGACGCAGCCGGTGTCGATCACGTAGACGCCGAGCCCCGCGAAGCGCCCGAGCGTCGACCAGTGCCCGCAGACAATGCGGATGTCGCGCTTGCTGCTGGCCCGGCACCTCGTACCACGGATAGAGCCCGGGCCGCTGCGTGCCCGGCGCCTGCTTCTCGCCGAACGCGATGCGTCCGCGCACGTCGCAGTAGCGCATGCGCGTGAACACGTTGATGCTCGCGCGCAAGCGATCGATGCCGCGCAGCTTCGGATTCCACATGTCGGGCTTGTTGCCGAAGAGCTGCTTCAGGAGTCGCCGATAGCCCTCGCCGCGCAGGCGCTCTTCGATCTCGCGCGCGGCTTCGATCGCCTGGTCGGTCGTCCAGCGCGGAAAGAGGCCCGCGTGCACGAGCATGAAATCGAGCGAGCGGTCGATGTGCACGAGGCTTCGCGTGCGCAGCCATTCGAGCAGCTCGTCGCGATCGGGCGCGAACAGCACTTCGCGGAGCTCGGGATTGACGCGCTGCTGATCCTCGCGCTTGCGCTCGCCGACCGCGAGCAGCGAGAGATCGTGATTGCCGAGCACGACGATCGCCGTGTCGCCGAACGCCTTGCACGTAGCGCAGCACCGCGAGCGATTGCCCGCCGCGATTGACGAGATCGCCGCAGAACCAGAGCGTGTCCTGCGCGCGGATCGAACTTGATCTTCTCGATCAGGCGGACAAGTTCGTCGTGACAGCCCTGGATATCGCCGATAGCCCAGGTTGCCATCAGTGCAACGTCCTTGGGATCGACAGCACGAACGCCGGGATGTCGGCGTCGAACTGGGTGCCGTCGTCGGCAACCATCTGGTAGCTGCCGCGCATCGTGCCGAGCGCGGTCTCGAGCACGGCGCCGGAGGTGTATGCGTAGTCGTCGCCGGGGCGCACCCACGGCTGCTCGCCGACGACGCCGTCGCCGCGCACCTCGCGCACCTTGCCGTTGCCGTCGGTGATGACCCAATGCCGAGACAAACAGCCGCGCGCCGACCGAGCCACGATTCTCGATCGTGATCGTGTAGGCGAACGCGTAGCGGTTGTCGCCCGGCGCCGACTGGTCATCGAGGAAGCGGGTATCGACCGAGATAGCGATGTCGTAGGGCTTCTTGCCACTCATGTGCGCGATTTTCCGCGACGGGAGGCGTTCGGGCAAGGTGGGGCGCGGTCCGTCGAAGCGGCGTGATTTCCGGGCGGAAACAGCGCGGGGTCGGGGGCGAGGGTCAGGCGCTCTCGATCGTCGCGGCCAGGCGCACGAACGCATCGGGTGCGAGCTGCTCGGCGCGTGCGCGCGGATCGATGCCGGCCGCGCGGATCGCGTCGGCGCTCGCGAGCTCGCCGAGCGCGTTGGAGAGCGTCTTGCGCCGCTGTCCGAACGCGGCCTTGACGACGCGCGCAACGAGCGCCGCGTTGTCGAACGCGCGTTCGGATGGCGCGCGCGGCGTCAGTCGCACGACGGCCGAGTCGACCTTCGGCGGCGGTCGGAACGCGCCGGGCGGCACGCGCAACAGCGGATCGACGCGGCAGACGAGCTGCAGCATCACCGAGAGCCGCCCGTAGACCTTGCTGCCCGGCGCCGCGGCCATACGGTCGACGACTTCCTTCTGCAGCATGAAGTGCATGTCGCGGATCGCGTCGACGTGCTCGAGGCAGTGGAACAGGATCGGCGAGGAGATGTTGTAGGGCAGGTTGCCGACGACGCGGAGCGGCCCCGCTTTGGCGAGCGCCGAGAAATCGACCGTGAGCACGTCGGCGTTGACGATGTCGAGCGTGCCGACGCCTTCGGCTGCCGCTGCGAGGCGCGGCACGAGATCGCGATCGAGCTCGATGACGGTCATGTGACCGAGCTCGCGCAAAAGCGGCAGCGTCAGTGCGCCTTCGCCGGGGCCGATCTCGACGACGTTGTCGCCGCGCTCGGGCGCGATCGCCAGCACGATCTTGCGCGAGGATGCCCGCATCGTGCAGAAAGTGCTGGCCGAAGCGCTTGCGCGGAATATGGGCGTGCATCGCGACGGCGTCGCTCAGCGCGCGCCGTTGCCGGCGAGCTGCAGCGCCATGCGCGTCGCGGCGACGAGGCTGCCGGCATCGGCCGTGCCGGTGCCTGCGAGATCGAGCGCCGTGCCGTGATCGACCGAGGTGCGCACGTACGGCAAGCCGAGCGTCACGTTGACCGCGTGGCCGAAGCCCGCGTATTTCAGCACCGGAAGGCCCTGGTCGTGATACATCGCAAGCACGGCGTCGAAGCGCGCGAGCTGTGCCGGCACGAACGCGGTGTCGGCCGGCAGAGGACCTGCGATGTCGAAACCGGCCGCACGCAGCTGCGCGATCGCGGGCGCGATCTCATCGATTTCCTCGCGGCCGAGATGGCCGCCTTCGCCGGCGTGCGGATTGAGCCCGAGCACGGCGATCCGCGGCGCGGCGATGCGAAAGTGCTGGATCAAATCGTCGCAGAGGATACGCAGCGTACGCACCAGCGACGCGCGCGTGATTGCTGCCGGCACGGCCGCGAGCGGCAGGTGCGTCGTCGCGAGCGCGACGCGCAGATCGCCGCCGTTGCGCGCGCCGTGATCGCCTGTCGCGACGAGCATCATGACGACGGCGCGCCGCGCGCGCTGCGCGAAGAACTCGGTGTGGCCCGTGAACGGAATGCCGGCGTCGTTGATGATGCCCTTGTGCACCGGCGCGGTGACGATCGCGGCGAACTCGCCGGTCGTCGCGCCTTCGGCGGCACGCGCGAGCGTCGCGAGCACGTACGCGGCGTTGCGCGGGTCGAGCGTGCCGGGCACTGCGGCGGCGCTGAGCGACATCGGCACGACCCGGATGTCGCCCGGTGCGCGCGTTTCGATCGCGTTGCCGTCGTAGCTCTGAATGCGGAGCGCGACGCCGGCTGCGCGCGCGCCGCCCGCGATGAGGTCAGGATCGGCGACGACGACGAGATCCGCCGCGACATCGGTCGCGGCGAGCTTCGCAACGAGCTCCGGGCCTATGCCGGCGGGCTCGCCGGCGGTGATGGCGAGGCGCGGCAGCGCAGGAATCAGAGCGCTCCGGCGGCCGGTGCGGTGCCGTTCGTGTTGGCGCCCGGGAGGCGAACCTCGATGTACGCTTCGCTGCGGATCTGGCGCAGGAAGCTCTCGTAATCGTCCTCGGCCTTGCGCTGGAAGATCATGTTCTTGGCCTGGTCGCGCTGCAGCTCGCTCGTCTTGTCGGTCGAGCGCGTGTCCTCGAGCTGCATGATGTGCCAGCCCGCATCGGTCTGGAACGGCTGCGAGATCTCGCCTGCCTTCATGTCCTTGATCATCGCGGCGACGCGCGAGCCGTAGGCGTCGCCCGAGAACCAGCCGAGCTCACCACCGAGGCGCGCGGTCGCGGTGTCCTGCGACTTGTCCTTGGCGACCTTCGCGAAATCCTCGCCGCCGACGATGCGCTGGCGCGCGTCCGCGGCTTCCTTCTGCGCCTGCTCGCTCGAGACGAGCTCGGAGATCTTGAAGAGGATGTGGCGCGCGTGGAACTCGGTGACGAGCTGCGCCGCGTTGTCGCTCTTCTTGCCGAGCAGCTTGATGATGTGGAAACCGTTCGGGCCGCGGATCGGCGCCGACACCTGGCCTTCCTGCATCGAGTCGCTCGCGTCGGCGAACGCCGGTGGAAGCTCGTCGATGTTGCGCCAGCCGAGATCGCCGCCTTCGAGCGCGTTCGGCGCGTCGGAGAAGCGGATCGCCGCCGCCGCGAAATCCATGCCGCCGTCGATCTGCTGCTTGGTAGCGTCGGCTTTCTTCTTCGCCGTTTCGATCTGCTCCGGCGTCGCGCCGTCGGGCACGGAGATCAGGATGTAGCCGAGATGGAGCTGGCCGCGGTGCAGCGCGCCGTTCTTCAAGAGCGTGTCGACTTCGGCGTCGCTGACCTGCACGCGACTCTGCACGACACGCTGGCGAAGGCGCTGCACGATCAGCTCGTCGCGCACGCTGCGGCGGAACTGCTCGTAGTCCATGCCCTGCGCCTGGACCGCCTGGCGCAGCTGCGAGAGATCGAGATGGTTCTGCGCGGCGAGGCCGGTCAGCGCCTGATCGATGTCGGCGTCGGAGACCTTGACGCCGCTCGAGTCGGCGCGCGTCAGCTGCAGCTTCTGCAGAATCAGGCGCTCCAGCACCTGATGCTCCAGCACGTCGCGCGGCGGCAGCTGCTGCGGCGAGTTCGCGTACTGCGCCATGACGCGGTTGACCTGCGTGTCGAGCTCGCTCTTCAGGACGACGTCCTCGTCGACGACGGCGACGATGCGGTCGAGCGGCTCGCCTGGGAGCGCCTGCGCGCGGGCGAAATGCGGCGCTGCGAGCGCGGCGACGGCGAAAGCGAAAGCAGTGATCAGGTTCTTCATCGTATTTCCGGAGTGAAAGGGCCGCGGCGGGCCCATCCCCATAGTTTCGCAGACTCGGCGAACGTTCTGCGCTAAGAGACGGTCAAGGCCCGCCGGGCGTGGTGCGGCGCCGCCAAGTCATTGATAACCAAGGATACCTTTGCGAAGGAAGTCGTCGGACTTCTGGCCGAACGACCCGATGCCCTTGAACTCGATCTCGAAGTAGAGCGCGTTGTCGGCGGCGCCCTCGGCGTTGTGGATCCAGTGCCGCGCGAGCAGGCGATACGCGACACAGCAGCTGTCGTGCTCGAAGCCGAAGAAGCGCTCGAGCGTGCGGCCCTTCGTCCCGTGCGGATCCGTCGGCAGCGCCAGCGGATTGTTGAGCGCGTAATTCCAGCGCGCGATCAATCGCCATTCGGGCGTGATCGGGACGAGCGCGGACGCGTCGACCTGTTCGAGGAAATCGCGGCGGAAGCGATACGAAAGATTGACGACGCCGCCCGAGCCGAAGCGGTTCTGCAGTGTCACGGCCGAAAGATCGGTGCGCTCCGTATTCGGATTCCACTGCTGGTCGAGCGTGACGCGCCAGCGCTCGTTGATGCGAAGGTCGAGCTCGCCGGCGTACGTCGATCCGTCGTAGTCGCTCGGCGGAAGGCCCGGCACCTGAACGCGCTGATTGTCGAAGTAGCGGATCTCGCCGAGGCTCGCCGAGAGGCGCTCGTCGCCGGTCGCGTCGTCGAGCAGCCGCGTCGTCAGCGCGAGCGAAAGATTGTTCGCGTCCATCTGCCGGTCGGCGCCGACGAACCGGTTCGTGCGGAACAGCTCTCCGAACGAGAACGGGATTTCCTGCGTGTCGAAGATCGGAATGTCGCTCTGGTTGCGGTACGGCACGTAGAGGTAATACGCGCGCGGCTCGAGCGTCTGCGTGAACGCGTCCTCGCCGAACATCACGCTCCGCTCGAACACGAGGCCGGTGTCGAGGCTGAAGATCGGCACGCCGCGCGTCGGGTGCTTGTCGGTCAGCGACGGCGCGTACTGCATCTGATCGAGGCTGTACGTCGTGTAGCGATAACCGAGCTGCGGGCGGAAGAAATACGCGGCGGTCTCGATCGGATAGGCCAGATACGGGAACGCGTCGAGCCGCTGGCCTTCGATCGCATGCGTCTTGTCGAACGCGATGAACTCGCCGTTGAACCCGCCGGTGAGATCGCCGAGCAGCGCGTGCTCGCCGTTGAACGTCATGCGCGGCAGGCGGCGGTACGGCTCGTACTGGTCCGGGATCGTCGGATCGGTGATCTGGTATTCGTCGCCGCCGAACGAGGCCGTCCACCAGTCGCCGTGCGCGTTGAGATATGCGCTCGACGGCAGGAAGCTGATCGCCGACGAATAAAGACCGCGCCCGAAATCCTCGAAGTAGCGGTCGTCCGAAACGCGATTGAGGTTGATCGATGCGCCGAGTGTGTCGTTGAAGCCGGTCGCGTCGGTGAACTTGTACCACCAGCGCGAGCTCGGCGTGTCGTCGTTGTTCTCGATGTTTTCCTGGTCGACCTTGCGGTCGTTCGGGACGACTTCGAAATCGAGCGCGCCGGTGCCGAACGTCTCGCTGAGATAACGGAACTCGCCGCCGAGCATGAGCCCGCGCTCGGTCATGATGCGCGGGATCAGCGTCGCGTCGTAGTTCGGCGCAAGATTGAAGTAATACGGCAGCGTGAGGTCGAGCCCGCGCCGGTTGCTGTAGCCGATGCTCGGGTAGAGGAAGCCCGATTCGCGACGGTCGTCGAGCGGGAAGCTCGCGTACGGCAGCCAGAACACCGGCACGTCGCCCGCGCGAAACGTAACGTCGTGCCCTGCGCCGATGCCTTCTTCCTGATCGAGCTTCAGATCCTTCGAATGGATCGACCACTGCTGATCGGAGAGATCGCAGGTGCTGTAGGTCGATTGGGTCATCTTCGCGTGCGTCTTGTCCTCGAGGACCGCCGTGTCGGCGCTGCCGTTGCCGCGCGAGGACAGAAGCTGGAACCGCACGTTGCCGTCCATCGTGCACTGGTCGAGATCGGCGTTGCCCTTGGCGCTGTCGGCCGCCATGATCAGGCCGCGATCCTGGTAGCGCACGTGGCCGACGGCGTCGTAGTCGCTCGTTTCCGCGTCGTAGCGCACCGTGTCGGCGCGCAGGAGCTGATCGAAGCGCAGGAACTTCGCGTCGCCCTCGAAGAGATAATGCTGCGCGTCGGCGCTGCTGACCCGGTTCGCGTCGACCGTCGCGTTCACCGAGCCGCGGTCGCCGTCGGTCGGGAGCCCGGTGACGTACGTATCCATCAGGTCGTTCTTGTGGCACATCGACCAGTCGACGGGTCGCTTCGGACACTTGATGACGCCGAGCGGGCAGCTCGGCACGTCCTTGCTCTGCACCGCGGCGGGTTCCGCTTGCGCAACCACGTCATCCGCCTGCGCGATGCCGCCGAATGCCAGCAGAAGGGGCAACGCCGCAAGCAGGCGGCGTGGAGGACGAAGCATCGGGGGCACGGAAAACCGTATCGTCGGGACGCGAAGGCCGCTAGCTTGCCGGAAACCCGCCTCCGGCGGCAAACCCTTGCGCCGCGAGGCGCGGGCGGCGGTTCAGTCGCTGCTCTGGCGGCCCGCCGAGCCCATGAGATCCATAGGCTTGTAGCCGGCCGGCACCTCGAAGCGCGATTCCGCGATCGGCGCCGTGTCGATCGCGAGCGTCGCGCGGCCGCTCTCGTGCCCGCCCGCGTAGCAGACGCGGCGCACGAGCACCCGATCGTCGGATTCAGATTGCGCCCCGTCCGGAACGAGCGACCGGCTCCACGAACGCATCGCCTTCGTGAAGCGCGCGATGCGGCGCGTCTCGACGTCGCCGAGATGGAGGCCGGCCGCGGTCGTGTAGCAGTCCTCGCGCACGAGCTCGCCCCCGCGCAGGTGCTCGCGGCGCATGCACGTGATGCCGCCGACGTCAGCCTCGCCGGCGTCGCGATCGATGCGCTCGAGCTTCGGCGGTGGCGGCGCCGGCGTCGCGTTGCCGCCCGGCATACCGGGCATTCCCATCGAGCCGCCGCTGCTCGCGAGCCCGCGCTGCACCTGCGCGCGCTGCTCGGGCGTCATGCGCGCAAGCTGTTGCTCCATCATTTTCTGCATCATCTGCTGCGTGTTCGGATCCATCGCCGGCATCTGGCCGTTCTTCATCGCGGCCATCATCTCCTCGCGACTCATCGGCTTTCCGTTTGCGCCCGTCGCCGGCCCGCCGATCGCCATGCCGTTGCCGCAGTCGATCGGCTCGTCCGGCTGGCGATCGCGGCCGCCGGCCGCTGCCATGTTCGGGCAGAGCGATTGCGCCATCTCGAATGGATCGAAGCCGCTCTGGTTGCGCATCTTCGTGCGCAGGCTTTTCATGATGTCGCCCTGCAGATCGATCGCGTCCTCGTCGAGCTCGGTCTGCATGAACGTGTGCGAGCCGTGGTCGATGAAGTACGCGAGTTTTTCCGAGTGATCGTAGATCATGCTGCCGGCGTGGCCGCCGTTGCCCGAATCAACGCGCAGGAAATACGACTTCATCTCGACCCGGTCGAAATCGCCCTTGCAGCCGCCTTCGCTGCGATAGGTGATCGTGTCGTCGGCGAACGCGATCGCGGGCAGCGCGGCGGCGAGTGCGAAAATGAAAGCGGTCCTTTTCGTCATGTGCAACTCGCTTCAGTGCTGCGGTGAGTCGGTCTTGAACGTCTTGCGCGTCGTGTCGCGCCGCTCGGTTTCCTTCGTCTCGAACAGAGCGACGCACGCGTCGCGACGCACCATCACGCATTCGAGATAGTCGATGATCTCGAGCACCGCGCCGCGCACGGCCTGCGCGTCGGCTTCGTTCTGGATCATCTCCATGCCGGCGTCGCGCTGCGTGAGATCGACCTTCGTCTCGTGCCCGTTCGTGTGGCCCTCGATCGTGCGCGCGTAGCTGACTTCGCCGGTCGAGGTGTCGACGACGCGAAGATCCAGCGCGAGATACGAGCCGTGATTCGTCTGCTCGACGCGCGCGCGGCTGAACATGCCGCCGCCGGAAACTTTCGTTTCGGTATCCGGCTGGAACGCCGTGATCGTGCCCATGACGAGATATTGCGCACCGGTCAGCTGACCGATTTTCGCGCCTTCGCCGGGCTTCAGGAGGCCGGATTCCGCGAGATCCTGCTCCTCGAGCACCGCGCGCAGCTTGCGCCGCTCGACGACCGTGAACGCATCGCGCGCCGCGAGCTCGCTTGCGAGCATGTTCGTGACGACGCGCCCGATGCCGCCCTGGAACGGCATGGCGCCGGTTTCGTCCTGGAACTTCATGACCGCGAGAATGGGCTTTGCGCTCGCGGCCGAGAGCAACGCCGGCGCGAGAGCGCCGAGCGCGAACGCAATGACCAAGCAAGCGGACATCCGACGCGGCATGCGCGAGCCTCCCCTCGTGCGTGTGCGCGCGGGAACGAGTCCCCGCGCGCACATCGATGGCGTCGTCTTGAGTCTACGCCTCTCGTCCGGAGGCCGGATCGGCCCTACGGCGCGCCGTCGAAACCGTCGGCGAAGATCAGGTCGTTGCCGTAGAGCACGTAGATCTGCCCGACGTTGACTGTGCCGTTGACGTCCGCAAGCGGCGCCGCGATCAGGAGGTCGTGCAGCCCGTCCCGGTTCGAATCGCCGGCCGATGCGACCGCCGTGCCGGCGGCGTCAGCCCCGGCCGCGCCCTGCATGAAGAACCCCGTGCCGCCGTCCATGGTCGACAGGCTGACGCTGGCGGGCCACGGGATTCTCCGGCCGTAGACGGCCCATCCGCCGCCCGCATACGTCGCACCGACGGATGCACTCGGCGCGCCGATGAGGACTTCGCCGAGCCCGTCGCCGTTGAGGTCCGGAATGCCCGCGACGCTCGCGCCGGTGTAGTCGCCGATCGTCGGCGAGATGAGCGCGACGCCGTTCGTGCCATCGAGCGAGCCGAGCCCGAAGTGCGCCGGAAAGCTGTTGCCGCCCTTGCCGAACACGACGAACGCGGTGCCGTACTGCGGACCGCCCTGCGTGGCCGGCGCGCCGATCACGAGATCGGGTGTGCCGTCGCCGTTGAAATCCGACACGAACGCGAGGCTCGATCCCGCGAACTCGCCCGCAAGCGCGGGCTCGATCGCGAAGCCGTTGCTGCCGTTCAAGTTGCCGACCTGGAGCTCCGTCGCGAACGCGCCGGCATGGCCGTACACGACGAACACTTCGCCCGCACTCGAAAGGCCGTTCGGATACGCGCTGCGCGAGCCGAACGCGATGTCGCCGAAGCCGTCGTCGTTGAGATCGCCGATCGCGACCGAGTCGCCGGCCGGCGTCGGCGACAGGAGATCGGTCGCGCTGATCGCGAAGCCGTTGCTGCCGTTCAACGTCGAAAGATCGAACGTGCCGGGCAGCGTCGAGCTGCCGAAGATCACGAAACCCTGGCCCGTGTTCGACGACGACGAGCGCGCGCTCGGCGCCGTGACGATGAGATCGGCGATGCCGTCGCCGTTGACGTCGCCGACCGCGGCGGCCCAGCCGAACGCGGTGTTGCTGACGAGGCCCGGAATGCGCATGCCCTGTGTCGCGGTCAGCCCCGTGAGATCGAGCGTCGACGGCAGCGTGAGCCCGCCGTAGACGACGTACGCATAGCCGGCCGCCGTCGCGGCCGGCGCACCGATCACGAGATCGTCGATGCCGTCGCCATTGACGTCGCCGCAGGCGAGCGAGCTGCCGAGCGCGTCGCCGTCGCTCTCGCCGAAGATCGCGACATCGGCATCGTTGAGGCTGAAGGGCGGCGGCGCGCCGTTGGCGGTGCCGTAGACGATGTAGACCGCACCACCGCCCGCCGCGCCGGCCGGCGGAGCGCCGACCGCGAAGTCGGGGATGCCATCGCCGTTGAAATCGCAGTTGCCGACGAGCGTCGTGCCCGCGTGCGCGGCAAGGCCCGGGCCGGAAATCGTCGCGCCGGTGCTGCCGCCGATCGATCCGAGGTTGTAGACCGCCGGCGGCAGCCCGGCGTGGCAGGGCAACGCGATCGCGGCCAGCAGGGCCGTGAACAGGAACGAGCGAGATGAATGGCGCATCCGGCGCATGGGCGAAGCCGCGCGGGCGCGGCCGATCGGGGCGAACTCCTTGGACATGTTCATGCGGGCTCTCGAAGTGATGGGTCGAAGGCCGCGCGAGCAATCGTTTCGCGAGCCTTCGATCCCTTTCACGCAGCGCGGTCGCCCAAGCCATCACGCGGAAGTGGCCGCCGTCACGCCGAGGGGCTAACCTGAAGCCGGGCGGAGGGCAGGGCGTCGGCGATGCGCGAGGAACGCGCCAGCGATGTGACCCGGTTGCTCGCGGCGTGGCGCGAGGGCGATACGACCGCGCCCGACGCGCTGGCATCGCTCGTCTACGACGAGCTGCGCCGCATGGCGTCGCGGCGTCTCGCGGGTTCCGCGCAAAGGCCGTTGCAGACGACCGAGCTCGTCCACGAGACATTCGCGCGCCTGCTCGAGCATCCGCTCAAGGCCGCCGACCGCGATCACTTCTTCCGCACGGTCGCGCTCGCGCTGCGGCAGGTGCTCGTCGATGCGGTGCGCCGCCAGCAGGCCGAGAAGCGCGGCGGCGACGTCGTCTGGATCACGCTCGACGCGGCCGACGAGCCTTCGGCGGCCGGGCCCGAGAGCTGGCTCGCCGTGGAATCGGCACTCGTCGCGCTCGAAAGCGAGGACGCGCGCAAATGCCGCGTCGTCGAGATGTCGCTCCTGATGGGACTCTCGCAAGCCGAAGTCGCCGACGCGCTCGAGATCTCGATCCCGACCGTCGAGCGCGACCTGCGCTTCGCGCGCGCGTGGCTGCGCGAGCGGCTGCCCGCATGACCAGCGCACGCATCGCGCGCATGGAGGCGCTGTTCGAGGCCGCGCTGCGCAGGCCGGCAGACGAGCGCGCGGAGTTTCTTGCGGCCGAAGAGAGCGATCCCGAGCTTCGCGCGGCGGTCGAGCGGCTGCTCGCGCATCACACCGGCAACGACGGGCGCTTGCGCGACGTGTTGCACGCGGCGATCGGCCAGAGCGCGACGCCGGTGCGCGAGCGCGTCGGCGCGTACCGCATCGTGCGCGAGCTCGGCGCCGGCGGCATGGGCACGGTCTATCTCGCCGAACGCTCGCTCGGCGAGACGCGCCAGAAAGTCGCGCTGAAGCTGATCCGCGATTTCCCGAGCGCGCCGGCACGCGAGCGTCTCGCGCGCGAGAGCCGGCTTCTCGCCGAGCTCAATCATCCGAACATAGCGCGGCTCCTCGACGCGGGCGAGAGCGACGATCGCGTGCCGTATCTCGCGATGGAATACGTCGAGGGCACCGGACTCCATGACTTCTGCGACGCGCACGCGCTCGACGTGCGCGCGCGGCTCGCGCTGTTCGTGCAGATCTGCCGCGCGGTGCAGCATGCGCACCAGCACCTGATCGTCCATCGCGACATCAAGCCCGCCAACATCCTCGTGCGCGACGACGGCACGCCGGTGCTGCTCGACTTCGGCATCGGCAAGCTCATCGACGACAGCGCGCGCGACGCGACCGCGACGCACGTCTTCACGCCGACCTATGCCGCGCCCGAGCAGATCGCCGGGCGCGCCGTGACGACCGCGACCGACATCTACGGCCTCGGCTGCGTGCTGCACGAGCTCTTGAGCGGCCGCGCGCTGCACGACGTGACCGAGAACGGCCGCACGCCGCCGCCGAGCGCGGCAGCGGCCGATCCGTCGCGCGCACGCGCGCTGCGCGGCGAGCTCGACACGCTCGTCGGCAAGGCGATGCACGAGGAACCGCAGCGCCGCTACGCATCGGCGCAGGCGCTGTCCGACGACGTCGAGAACTGGCTCGCCGGAAGGCCGCTCAACGCCGCGCCGGACAGCGTCGCGTACCGCACGCGCAAGTTCGTCGCGCGGCATCGCTATGCCGTGCTCGCCGCGGCCATCGCGGCCGTCGTGCTCTGCGCGTTCGTCTGGCGCCTCAACGCCGAAACGGCGCGCGCGCTCACGGCCGAAGCACACGCCGAGCGCGAAGTGCAGAGCACGCGCCGTTCGCGCGACTTCCTCGTCTCGCTGTTCGAAGCCGCGTCGCCGGACAACACGCTCGGCCACGCGCTCAGCGCGCGCGAGCTGATCGACAAGGGCAGCGAGCACGTCGGACAGGAGCTCAAGGACGAGCCCGAAACGGCCGCGCGGCTCGATTCCACGATTGCCGGCGTTTACGCTGCGCTCGGCGATCCGAAGGCAGCCGTCACGAGCGGCGAGCGCGCGCTCGCGCTCGTCAAGCCCGATACGCCCGAGCGCGCGCTGCTGCGTGCCGAGATCCTGCTGACGCTCGAGGCGCCCTACGACAACTCCGAGCGCTTCGACGACGCCAAGCGCGCAAGCGCAGAGGCGCTCGCGTTGCGCATGCGTTACGCGCCCGACGATCACGAAAAGGTCGGCACCGCGCTGACCGAGAACGCGACCGCCGCGGTGCGCCGCCACGACAACGCTGCGGCACGCGCGTTCTTCGACCGCGCGCTCGCCGAATACGCGAAAGCTGCGCACGTCGAGCCGATCGAGCGCGCCGAAGTGCTGCGCGGCCTCGCCGATCTCGACAACGAGGAAGGCCGCGCGACCGAGAGCGTGCAGCACGCCGAGGCGGCGCTCGCCGCGCTCGCGCCGCTGCCGGCCGAGTCGCCCGATCGCATCGAGACGATGCGCATGCTCGCCAACGGGAAGCTCGCCGCCGGTGATGCAGCTGCGGCGATCGCGATGCTCGAAGAGACGCTTCGCGTCGCGCGCGCCGCACTCGGCGACAACAGCATGAAGGTCGCCGACGTCGAAAACGATCTCGCAGTCGCGCTGAATGGCGAAGACCGCTACCGCGAAGCGATCCCGCATCTCGAGAAGGCGATCGCGATCACCGAGCAGGTGCGTCCCGGCGACGTCGCCGCAGCCGCGTTCGAGACGATCAATCTCGGCAGCATCTACGAGAGCCTCGGCGACTACGAGAAATCCGAGGCGCTGATGCGCAAGGGCATCGGCGCGATGGACAGCGCGACGCCGGACGATCCGCACATCGATTTCTTCCGCGGCAACCTCGCGCGGACGCTGATGCTGCGCGGCGATCTCGACGGCGCGCGCGCGCTGCTCGACCGCACGATGCGCGCGACCGCCGCGCGCGAAGGCGAGAAGAGCTTCGACTACGCGTTCGCGCAATTCCGCCTTGCGCGCGTCGATCTGATTTCCGGCAAGCTCGATGCCGCCGCTGCCGGGCTCGACGCGTCGATCGCTACGCTCGATCCGCTCTTGCCGCCCGAGCACAGCTTGCGTGCGCAGTTCAACGTGCTACGCGGCATGATCGCCCAGGCGCACGGTGATCTCGATGCGGCGGTCAACGCATTCGCCGACGCCGAGGCGCACGTCAGCAAGGTGCCGCTCGAAGTCGCGCTGGTCCGCATGCGTCTCGCCGGCGCGCTGCTCGCGCGAGGCGATCTCGCTGCCGCGCGCGCGAAGCTCGATGCCGCGATGCCGCCGATCGAGGCCGCGCTGTTGCCGGGTGCGATCGAGCGTATCGAAACCGAGCGCGTCGCGTCGGAACTGGACCGGCGCGACGCGCTCGCTCGCCACTGACTTTTCGTCTACGGCGCCGTGCTTGTGTCGAAACCGTGCCGGAAGATCGTGTCGTTGAGGCCGAACTCGACGGCCATGAAATTCGGCTGGTTCGTGCGCCGGCGCGGCCGTGCCGATCGCCCAGAAATGCTCGCCGTCGATGTCGAGTCGCCAGCGCATAGACCGCGTCGTTCGACGTCGAGCCGCGCCGAAACATCCAGCTTGACGATGCCCATGACGCGACGATGGAAGCACGCGTCAGCCACGCGAGTCCGTTCCCGGCGTCGGCGTCGGTCAGGCGCCTCGCGAGTGCAATCCTGTCGTCGCACTCGGCGCCTTCGCGCATCGCGGCGATGAACAGGAGCGGCGCATCGTGCCTGCCGATGCCTTCGAGCACGCGCGCCAGCAGCGCGTCGTCCGCTTGCGCGTGCGTGCCCTCGACCGTGGGCGCCGACAAGAGATAGACGGCAAGCTTCGAATCCGCGTTGCCGTCGTTGCAGAGCATCGTCACGACGGAATCGATCCATCGGCTGTAGGGGTCGTCGTCGGCGCCGAAATGTTCGTGGCAAACGTCGCGCGACCCGGAATGCGTCGCGGAATCGCTGCCGGCGATCGCAGGCGCCGACAGCGCGAGTCCGGTTGCGAGGACCGAAGTCGCGACCAGCAGGCGCGCGACGCTCAAAGCCCGAGCGCCGCGACGTGCGCCGCGACCGATTCGCGCAGCGCCGTCAGGCTGTAGCCGCCTTCGAGGCTCGAAACGATGCGACCCTTCGCATGACGGTTCGCAATCTCGACGAGCCTTTGCGTGACCCACGCATAGTCGTCATCGACGAGATTGAGATTCGCGAGCGGATCGAGCCGATGCGCGTCGAATCCGGCCGAGATCAGCACGAGCTCGGGCGCGAAGCGGTCGATCGCCGGCAGCACGACGTCGTCGTACGCGGCGCGGAACTCGGCCGACCCCGCGCCGGGCCGGAGCGGCGCGTTGACGATGTTGCCGGCGCCGGTTTCGGTGCGCGCGCCGGTGCCGGGATAGAGCGGCCACTGGTGCGACGACGCGTACAGCACGCGCGGATCGGACCAGAAGATGTCCTGCGTGCCGTTGCCGTGGTGCACGTCGAAGTCGACGACCGCGACGCGCGAGAGTCCGTGCGCTGCGATCGCGTGCGCGGCACCGGCGGCGACGCTGTTGAAGAGACAAAAACCCATCGGCGTGTCGTGCGTCGCGTGGTGGCCGGGCGGGCGCACGGCGCAGAACGCGCGGGCCTGCGTGCCGGTCATCGCCGCATCGATCGCTGCGCAGACGGCACCGGCGGCGCGCAACGCAGCTTCGGCGGATGCGGGCGACATCACGGTGTCGGGATCGAGCCGGCGCCAGCCGGATTCGACGGGCTCGTCGAGCACGGCGTCGATCAGCTCGGCCGTATGCACGCGCGCGAGCTGCGCGCGCGTCGCGGCCGGCGCTTCGATGCGCGCGAGCGACGCGAAGCGCGGTTCGTCGAGCGCTTCGAGCACGGCCGCGAGCCGCGCCGAAGACTCCGGATGGCCGGGGCCCGTGTCGTGCGCGAGACAGGCGCCGTGCGTGTAGATCGCGACGCTCATCTCAGGCGCGCGCTCCGCGCAGCAGCGGTGCGAGCGTGGCGCGCGCGTCGGCATCGCTCATGCGCTCGGCGTCGGCCGACGTCGTCGCCGGCACCCATTTCGGAAACGCGACGTTCTCGACGCGATGCGCGCCGCTTTCGGTGTGCGTCTCGCGGATCCGCGCGAGATCCTTGCGCGGAAACTCGTTCGCGAGCTTCACGAGCGCAGGCCACACGCGCTCGTGCGCGAAGCTGATCTTGCCGTCGACGATGCGGCAGACGAGCACGTCAGGCGCTTCGCGCACCGCGCGCGTCGCGGCGAAGATCGCCTTGCCTTTCGGATGCGACCACCAGGTCCCACGGATCGGCGCGCCGGCGACCGCTTCGGCAAGCGAGGGCACGCGGATATGCTGCGCCGATTCGAGCACGACGCCGTGCCGCTCGACGAAGCGGAGCGCATCGGCGGCGTTCATTTCGCCGGGCCGCGCTTGCGCCGCTCGTGCTGCCAGAGCACTTCGCCGTGGCCGCTTTCGCGCGCGAGCACACGTGCAAGCACGAACAGAAGATCGGACAGGCGGTTGAGATAGCGGATCGCCTCGCCGCGCACATCCTCGATGCGCGAGAGCGTGATGACCTCGCGCTCGGCGCGGCGGCAGATCGTGCGCGCAAGATGGCAGTGCGCCGCGGCCATGCCGCCGCCCGGCAGGATGAAATCCTTGAGCGGTGGCAGCGTTTCGTTGAACGCGTCGAGCATGCCTTCGAGGCGCGTGACGTCGGCGTCCTCGACCATCGCCATGCCGGGAATGCAAAGCTCGCCGCCGAGATCGAACAGATCGTGCTGCGCCTGCGTCAGCACTTCGCGGATGCGCTCGGGCACGGTGCCGGCGAGCACGAGCCCGATCGCGCTGTTGAGCTCATCGACGGTGCCGTACGCGCTGACGCGCGCCGAATCCTTCGCGACGCGCGTGCCGTCGCCAAGACCGGTCGTGCCGTCGTCGCCGGTGCGCGTGTAGATCTTCGAGAGACGGTTACCCATTCTTCAAGCCTTCCCCTTCAAGGGGAGGGCTGGGTGGGGATGGTGTTTCGCTCAGCCACGCACCGAACGCGCAGCGTCAGGCGCCGCACTACCGATGCTGCGCGCGGCAAGCACCGTCGCGACATGCAGCACCGCGCCGATCGCGACATAGATCAGCGTCGTGCGGAGGTACGGCAGATACCAATCGCCGAGATTCTCGACCCAGCCGCCGAAACTGCGCACTTTGCCGCCGGCCATCCACGTGTCGCTCAGCCAGTAGTAGCTGCCGTTCGAGATCGCGTACGAGACGCTCATCGCGACGACCGCGAACGCACCGAGCAGCGCAAGCTCGCGCACGCCGAGGCCGCGATACATACGGCGCAGCAGGCTGCCGCAAAGCCACAGCGCGAGATACGCCGGCACGAGGAACCAGTACGCGATCGAGACGCAGTAGTGGCTCCAGAAATCGATGCCTTGGCCCGTGATCACGAAGAAATCGATCAGCACTGCGAGCGCCATCAGCAGCGGAAACGCGGAGCGCGCGCTGCCGCGCAGGTAAAAGCCCGCGGCGAAGAACACGGCCCACGACGCATCCGGCAACGCCGCGAAATGATTGACGCGCGTCGCCGTCATGACGAGGGCGAGGATCAGGAAGATGCCGGCGCGCTGCGAACGGGTGAGGCTCATGGACGAATCCTGGATGATGCGTCCTGCCATTCTATCCGAACGGCGCGCCTTGGGCCGTCGCGGCGGAGCGGCGCTCAGGCATTCGGCAGGATCCGCGGCGCATTCATGTAGCGCACCACGAACTGCCCGCCGTGATAGCCGATGCGGCTCGCGTGCGCATGGTCGACCGTCAGCGCCAGCGCGCGCGCGGGCGGAAGGCCAAGCGCATGACAGAGCAACGCGCGGATCGAGCCCGCGTGCGCGATCGCGAGCACGGTGTCGTTGTCGCCGGTCGAGCCGAGCAGCGCTGCGAACCACGCGCCGGTGCGGCGGATCAGGTCGGCGAAGCTCTCGCCGCCGGGCGCTTCCTGGATGACCCAGTTTTCGGCCCAGTGGCGGTAGCGCGCGGCATCGGACGCTGCGATCTCGTCCCAGCGCTTGCCGTCCCACGCGCCGAGATCGACTTCGCGAAGCCGCGCGTCGGCGAGCGGCTCGATCGCGAACATTGCCGCGAACACCTGCGCCGACTGCTGCGCGCGTTTGAGATCGCTCGAGAACAGGAACCGCGGCGGCGATTCGCCCCAGCTCGCGGCGAGCCGCTGCGTCGCCATGAAGCCTTCGGCGGACAACGCGACATCGAAATGGCCGAGACAGGTGCCGGCGGCGGCATCGACACCGCCGTGGCGGACGAGGATCAGATCCATCGGCTCACGACCATCAGCTCACGTCCATCAGAAATTCGGGAGCGGTCCGGCGAGCGTACCATCGTCCCGGTGCGCCGCCGCGGGTTGTGCCGAAGTTGCGGATCACTCTTTTCTCGGGACGCGCGATGAATCGGCGGCGCCGGCGGCATAGGATCGCCGCAGTCGTCCGCTGGCTGTACAAGGAGTGCACCATGCGCATCTCCGTTCGCGTCATGCTGGCGTTGCCGATGCTTTGCGCGCTCGCGACAGGCGCGATTTCTGCGCCCGCCTCGCGCTCGGTCACGCCGCTGCATTTCGACTGGCATCAGTTCCGCCTCGACCAGGCGCACACCGGTTTCAACCGCTTCGAGCACATCCTCGATGTCTCGAACGTGCCTTCGCTTTCGAATACGTGGCAGGCGCAGCTCGGCGATATCGTGTTCTCGTCGTCGCCCGCCGTCGTCGGCGGCGTGCTCTACATCGGATCGATGGACGGCACGCTCTGGGCGTATCCCGCCGACGGCTGCGGCGCTCGATCTCTGCGCGACGCCGCTCTGGCAGTCGACGAACCTCGCGCAGATCATCGATTCGCCGACCGTCGTCGACGGCATCGTCTACATCGGGTCGCAGACGTCGTTCGATTCGAACGACGGACTCCTCAGCGCGTTCGACGCGAACGGCTGCGGCGCACCGGTCTGCGCGCCGCTCTGGCAGGGCGCGGCCGGCAAGGAATCGATCCTCGAATCGTCGCCCGCGGTCGGCGGCGGCTTCGTCTTCGTCGGCGCGTTCGACGGCAGGCTCTACGCATTCAACGCACGCGGTTGTGGCGCGGCGCTCTGCCGTCCGGTCTGGACCGCAACGACCGGCGGCACGATCGAATCGTCGCCGACCGTCATCGGCGGCGTTCTCTACGTCGGGTCCGACGACGGCAAGCTCTACGCGTTCGCGGCCAGCGGCTGCGGCCGGGCGACCTGCGCGCCGCTCTGGACCGGCGATCTCGGCAGCGCGGTATTCGAATCGACACCGGCTGTCTCGAACGGCGTCGTCTACATGATCTCGCAACACGCGCTGTCGGCGTTCGACGCGCAGGGTTGCGGTGCACAAACCTGCGCGCCGCTCTGGCAGGCCGTCGACGAGCAGCAATTCTTCAACGGGTCGCCGGCGATCGCGTATGGTCGCATCTATGCCGGGCTCGAGTCCGGATTGGCCGTCTATGCGGCCGACGGCTGCGGCGCGCCCGTGTGCTCGCCGCTGTGGCTCCTGTTCGGCGCGGGCTTCCAGGCTGCGGTCGAATCGTCGCCGACGGTCGCGAATGGTGTCGTCTACGCGGGCCGCAACACCGGCGAGGTGCTCGCGTGGCCGGCCGAGCCGTGCGGCGATTTCGTCTGCGAGAACATCTGGACTGGCCTGACGCACGAGGAGATCGTCAACTCGTCGCCGACCGTCATCGATGGCAAGCTCTACATCGGCAGCGCCGACGATTCGTTCCCGGAGGAGATCTCGGGTCGCGTCTACGTGTTCGAGCTGCCCTGACGCGCCGGGCGCGCCGAGCCGCTATCATCGCGGCATGGTCGATGAATACGACGTTCTGATCGCCGGCGGCGGGCTCGTCGGCGCGAGTCTCGCGATTGCTCTTGATGGAGCAGGGCTTCGCGTCGCGCTCGCCGAAGCGGTCGCGCCGCGCGCGGACCTGATGCCGAGCTACGACGAGCGCAACCTCGCGCTCGCGGGCGCGAGCGTCAATGCGCTGCGCGCGCTCGGCGTACTCGATCCGGCGGCGCCGGTGCAGCCGATCGAGCGCATCCACGTCAGCCGTCGCGGCGATTTCGGCAGCGTCCGGCTCGATGCGGCCGAGATGGGCATCGCCGCGTTCGGCGCGACGATTCCGGCGCGCGAGCTCGGCAACGCGTTGTTGCGACGACTCGATCGATGCAGCGGTCTCGCGCGTCTTGCGCCGGCCGAGGTCGTCGCGATCGAGCCGCATGAAGATCACGTCGCGGTTCGCTTGCGCACGCCGGACGGTGAGCGCGATGTCGCAACGCGATTGCTCGTCGGCGCCGACGGCACCGAATCGTTCGTGCGGCGCACGCTCGGCATCGGCGTCGAGCGGCACGACTACGGCCAGTCCGCGTTCGTCACGACGCTGACGCTCGACAAACCGCTCGACGGCACTGCGTACGAGCGCTTCACCGATTCCGGCCCCGTCGCGCTGCTGCCGCTCGGCGGCAATCGCGCGGGTCTCGTGCTCAGCGTGCCGGCCAGCGAAGCGCCGCGCATCGGCGCGCTCGACGACGACGCGTTCGTCGCATTCGTGCACGAACGCTTCGGCTGGCGCGCAGGACGGTTCTCGCGTCCGGGCAAGCGCAAGGCGTTTCCGCTCGCGCGTGCGCTCGCGTCGCGCACGATCGCGAAGCGCACGGTGCTCGTCGGCAACGCCGCGCAGACCGTGCATCCGATCGGCGCGCAGGGTTTCAATCTCGGCCTTCGCGACGCGCTGACGCTCGCCGAGCTTGTGCGTGCAGTCGAACGCCGATCCGGGCCGCGACGAGCTGCTCGCACTGCACGTCGAACGCCGCGCGGCCGATCGCGACGCGACCACGCGCTTCAGCGACGATCTCGTGCGGCTGATGACCAACGATTTCGCGCCGCTGCGCCTCGCGCGCTCGCTCGGCTTCCACGCGCTCGACCGCATCGCGCCGCTGAAGCGCCGCTTTGCGCTGCGCGGCATGGGCTTTCGCGGCGACACGCCGCTGCTGGCGCTGATGCGATGAGCCGGCGCGGCGAGCTCGACGCGATCGTCGTCGGCGGCGGAGCGATCGGCGCCGCGCTGGCGCTCGGCCTCGCGCGCGACGGTTTCGACGTCGCGCTCGTCGAAGCCCGCGCGCCGAAACCGTGGCGTTCGAGCGACGACGTCGACCTTCGCGTCGTCGCGCTCGCAGCCGATGCGCGTGCGCTCATCGAGGATCTCGGCGTCTGGCCTGCGATCGCCGGCGCACGCATCGGGCCGTATCGCCGCATGCGCGTCTGGGATGCGCAGGCGCCAGGCGAGCTCGCGTTCGACGCCGCCGAGAACGGCGAGGCCGCGCTCGGCTGGATCATCGAGAACGCGCTGATCCAGCACGCGCTCTGGGCCGCGATCGGTGCCGAGCCGAACGTGCGTCTCCTTTGTCCGGCCGAAGTCGCCGGTGTCGAGAACGACGCCGACGGCGTCACCGCGACGCTCGCCGACGGCACGCGGCTTCGCGCGCGCGTGCTCGTCGCCGCCGATGGCGCCGAATCGCCGCTGCGCAGAGCGCTCGGCATCGATTGCGATGACGCGCGACTACGCACAGCGCGCCGTCGTCGCGAACGTCGCGACGACACGCGCCGCACGAGGACACCGCCTGGCAGCGTTTCCTGCCGAGCGGGCCGCTCGCGTTCCTGCCGCTCGCCGACGGACGCAGCTCGATCGTCTGGTCGCTGCCGCAGGACGAAGCCGCGCGCGTGCTCGCGCTCGACGACGCGGCGTTTCGCGCCGAGCTCGGCGCCGCATTCGATTTCCGGCTCGGCGAAATCGCATCGTCGACCGCGCGCGCCGCCTTTCCGCTGCGCATGCGGCTCGCGAAACGCTATGTCGCCGGCCGCTCGGTGCTTGCCGGCGACGCCGCGCACGTCGTGCATCCGCTCGCGGGGCAGGGCATGAATCTCGGCTTTCGCGACGTCGCGTGCCTGCGTCGCGTGTTGCGCGATGCGAACGAACGCGGCGGCGACATCGGTGCCGCGCACGTGCTGCGCCGCTACGAGCGCGAGCGCCGCAGCGAGAACTTGATGGCCGCGCGTGGGCTCGATGCGATCGAGCGCATCTTCGGCGCCAGCGATCCGCTGACGCCGAATCTGCGCGGCGCGGGGCTTGCGCTCGTCGATCGCGTGGCGCCTCTCAAGCAGCTGTTCGCGTCGATCGCGGCCGGCCGCGCCGCGCGGCGAGCGGTCTCTGTGTCGTCTCGCGTCGCGCGCCGCTAGCACATCGATGCGCGTGCCGTAAACCCGCGCTGAACGATTGCCACAAAATGACGATTTCGGCGCGCGCGTTTACGTCCTGCGTGTAAAGAGTTCGTTGCCCGCGTCGACGGATCGCGGATAATCCGTGTCGCGCGCGTGTCGCATCGCGCGCACGAATCTTGCAGTCTTTCCCGCCGCTGTTGCCTTGGCAGACCGCGCGTCGATCGGTGCGCGCGCTGGTGCGTTCCCGAGCGCGCGAGCGGCAAAGGCGAAACCAGAAAAAATTGGGGTACATGGAATGATCGGAACATGGCTGCGTGCGCTCGCACGCGTCGGCCGTGAACGGCAGACGTTTTCAGTGATGTCTGCGCGGTGGCATGCGGTAGTGCTCGTGGCGATAGCCGCCTCGGCGTCGGCGTCGAGCCCGCCGCCGTTGTCGCCGCCAGGTTTTCCGCTGCTGTCCGAAGGCTCGGTGACCTCGATCGCGCGGCTTCCCGACGGCGACGTCGTCGTCGCCGGCTCGTTCATCTCGATCAACGGCAGCCCGCGCGACGACATCGCGCGCTTCGCCGACGACGGCACGTTGCAGAGTCCCGGCGCGACCGAGTCGCTCACCGAGAATCCGCGCGTGGTCGCGGTCGATACGGCCGGTGATTTCTACGTCGCGGGCGGCGCTCGACGGCACGTTCACGTGCCTCGTCCAGAAGTTCGACGGCGCGACGGGCCTTGCCGCGTCGGGCTGGTCGTGCAGCACGGCCGATGGCGTCTCGCACGCGATCACAATTGGCGCGAACGGAGCCGTCTATGTCGGCGGCACGTTCACGACGGTCAACGGCATTGCGCGCCATCGCATCGCCAAGCTCGACGGCACCACCGGCGACCTCGATGCGAGCTGGAATCCGAACGCCGACGAAGCGGTGTTCGCGCTCGAGGCCGACGCCGACGGCTCGATCTACGCCGGCGGCGATTTCGCGACGATCGGCGGACAGACGCGCTCGCACATCGCGAAGCTCGCGGGCACCGGCACGGGCGCGGCCGATGCGTCGTGGAATCCGACCGCGAACAACACCGTGTACGCGCTCGTGCGCGATGCGGCGACGTCGCTCTACGCCGGCGGCGCGTTCACGTCGATCGGTGGACGGTCGCGCTCGCACTCGCCAAGCTCGCGGCGGCCGGCACCGGCGGCGCGGACGCGACCTGGAATCCCGCGCGAACGGCGACGTGCGCGCGATCGCACTCGATTCGACCGGCGCCGTCTACGCGGGCGGCGATTTCCAGAACGTCGGCGGCGGCATCGCACCAGCGTCTCGTGAAGCTCTCGCCGACCGGAGCGGGCGGGGCCATCGCGTCGTGGAATGCATCGGCGAGCGACACGGTCTACGCGCTGACGTTCGACGCAAGCGACAATCTCTACGTCGGCGGCGAGTTCGCGCTTATCGACGGCGAAACGCGGCTTGCGCTCGCGAAGCTCGCGCCGAACGGCAGCGTCGCCGGCCTTCTCGGCCGACGCCGAGGTCGGCGGCTACGCATTCGCATTCACGGTGCAGCCGGACGGCAGCACGATCGTCGGCGGCAACTTCCGCAAGGCCGGGCAGGACGTGCGCTGGAACCTCTTGCGCCTCTGCCCGACCGCACGCTCGATCCCGCCTTCGCACCGATCGCCGACGACGAAGTCGACGCGCTGCTCGCGACGCCCGACGGTTCGATCTACGCCGGCGGCCTGTTCCTGACGATCGACGGCGTTGCGCGCAACCGCCTCGCGAAGCTCGGCAGCGGTGGCGCGGTCGATCCGGCCTGGAATCCGCGCCGAGCGCGCAGGTCGCCGCGCTTGCGCGCGCGACCGACGGTTCGATCTATGCCGCGGGCGGCTTCACGATCATCGGCGGCGTGCCGCGCTCGGGCATCGCGAAGCTCGCGCCGGGCGGCAGTGGCGCGGTCGATTCGAGCTGGAATGCGACGCTCGACAACATCGTGCGCGCGATCGCGATCGCGGCGACGGCTCGGTCTTGTCGGCGGCGACTTCATGCACGCGGGCGGCTCTCGCGCGAAGCCGGCTCGCCAAGATCAATGGTTCGACGGGCGCGACCGATCCGTCGTGGAACCCGTCCGCCGACTCGTTCGTCTACTCGCTCGCACTCGGCAACGGCGCGCTCTATGCCGGCGGCGCGTTCTCGACGATCGGCGGCCTGACGCGGCCTCGATCGCGCGCCTCAGCGCATCGGGCACCGGCGCGGCCGATGCCGCCTCAACGCGCAGGCGAGCGGCACCGTCTTCTCGGTCGGCATCGATGCCGACGGCGACGTCTACGCCGGCGGCAGCTACGGCATGATCGGCGGACAAACCGCGACCGGGCTCGCGCGTCTTTCGGGGACGACCGGCGCGGCCGATCCTGCGTGGATTCCAGCGGTCAACGGTTTCGTGATCGCGCTCGGCATCGGCGCCGATCACGCGATCGACGTCGGCGGCGGTTTCGACACGATCGCCGGCGCGAGTCGCATCGGTTTCGCACTGATGCCGCCGGCCGCCGTCACCGGCGTCACATTCGCGATCACCAATGTCGCGCCCGAGCCTTCGCATGTCGGCGAGACGTACAGCGTGTCGTTCGCCGCGACGGCGCCGAGCGGCACGCCGACCGGCACCGTCTCCGTTACCGACGACCTTGGCGCGCACTGCGGCCCGGTCGAGCTCACGGGCGGCGCGGGCAGCTGCACGATGGCCTCGACCGCGAGCGGTCAGCGCACGCTGACGGCTTCGTATACGTCCGACAACGTCGCGTTCGAAAACGCGGTGGCGACCGCGACGCACCAGGTTGTGCCGACCGCGATGGTCGCGATCACCGCCGATACGCCGGACCCGAGCGAGCTATTGCAGTCGTTCGAGATCGATATCCATGTCGGCGCCGCGACACAGGGTGATCCGCCGCCGACCGGCAGCGTCAAGTCTCAGTGACGGCGTGCTTTCGTGCTCGGCGCCGGTCGATGCGTCGGGCAACGCGACGTGCTCGGTATTCGCGAGCATGGGCTCGCTCGGCACACGCAACTGGATCGCGACGTATTCGGGCGACGCGAATTACGATCCCGCGACGTCGGCGCCGGCCTCGCACACGATCGTGCGCGAGTCGGTGCACCTCGCGGTGTCGACGCCGACGAGCACGTCGGTGACGACGCAGCCTGTCACGTTCACGGTCGCGATCAGCACGGCCGATTCGAACCCGACCGGATCGATCACGGTCGGCGACGGCACGTCGAGCTGCACGACGCCGATCACCGGCACCTCGGTCTCATGCAACGTCGCATTCGCGCACGCGGGCGCGCGGCAGGTGACGGCGGCGTACGCAGGCGATACGCTGCACGCGCCGGCGACCTCGCCGACGATCACGCAGACGGTGACGCCCGCATCGACGCACGTCGCGATCGTTTCGGAGACGCCCGATCCGTCGCTGCCGAATCAGCCGGTGAGCGTGACCGCTACAGCCACGATCGATCCGCCCGGCGTCGGCGTGCCGCCGGGCGCGATCGCGGTCAGCGGCGACGGTGGCGCTGCGACGTGCACGATCGCCGCATCGGGTGGCAGCTGCAATCTCGCGCTGACGATGCGCGGCACGAACCCGATCGCGGCGAGCTACGCCGGCAACGCGGATTTCCTGTCGAGCTCCGTCACCGCGCAGCACCACGTTAACCAGCTGCCGATCGCGACGCCCGATGCCTACACCTTGTACGAGGACACGCCGCTGACCGTTGCAGCGGCGAACGGTGTGCTCGCGAACGACTCCGATCCCGACGGCAATCCGCTGACGATCGTCAACGCCGGCGCGCAGACTGCGAGCGGCATCGGCGGCACCGTGACGCTGAACGCCGACGGCAGCTTCAGCTACGCATCGCCGCCGAACGCGAACGGCACGGCGGGTTTCACCTATGTCGTCAGCGACGGCTTCGAGAATGTGACGGGCAGCGTCACGCTCACCGTGCATCCGGTCAACGATCCGCCGACGTTCGTGCTCGCGCAGAACCCGGCGTTCGCGCCCGGTACGACCGGGCTGCACACGGTGGCCAACTTCGCGACGATGACGAGCTCGGGTCCGCCCGACGAGCATGACAACGTGCTCGCGTGGCACGTGCGCACGGTGTCGGATCCAGATGGCACGCTGAGCGGGCCGGTGACGATCGCGGTCGACGGCACGCTGTCGGTCACGCTGACCGGCAACGGCGGCGTCGCGACGCTCGCGGTCGCGCTGCAGGATGACGGCGGCACCGATCACGGCGGCAACGATACGTCGCCGGAGCAGACGTTCTTCATCAGCGCCGGCGTCGGCGCCGATCTCTCGGTCACGATCGATGACGGCACGTCGTTCGTCGACGGCGGTGATGCCGTCGGCTACGTCGTCACGGTGCGCAACGCGGGACCAGCAGGTCGCGTCAGGCGCGCACGTGTCGGTCGCGCTTTCGTCGAATCTTCTCGATGCGACGTGGACGTGCGCAGCCAGCGCCGGCGCAAGCTGTGCAGCCGAAGGCAGCGGCGATATCAACGACGTCGTGAATCTTCCGATGGGCGGCAGCCTCGTCTACACGCTGACCGCGACCGTGCTTGCCAATCCTGAGCTCCCGGCCGAAGCCGACGCGACGGTCGCGCCGCCGAGCGGCACGGTCGATTACGACCCGAACAACGATAGCGCTAGCGACGTCAACATCGTCGGTATCTTCCGCGACGGATTCGATACGCCCGAGGAACAGCGCGAAGCGCAGGCCGCTACAGAAGCTCGTACGCAATGATCGTGCAGACCGCCGTCATCAGCAGCAAGCCGGCGATGAAGATCGCGTCGGCGACGCGCTCGACGCGATACATGCGCGCGATGCTGCGCGTGCGAAGCGCCCAGTAGGAGAGCAGGCACGACGCGAGGAACAGCAGCGCGTCGATCGCGAGCAGGTTGTCGGCGAACGTATCGACGTTGAGCGTGGCGACGACGACGCGGATCAGGCCGATGACCGTGAGGCAGACGCCGACGAGGCCGGCCGAGGCCGAAAAAATGTGCGTCGAAATATCGGCTTCGAGGTGTTTTCTGTCGTTGGGTGGCGCGGGCATCGTTCGGCTTCTTTTTTGTTCTTGCGTGCGCGTTTGTTGATGAGTTTACTCTGGCGCTTTGGGGTTTTTGCGATAGCCGACTCACGTCCGTGTGCTTTTCGTCGGCCATCCATGGCCGCCGGTTACTTTCTTTTGCTTGCCCAAAAGAAAGTAACCAAAGAAAAAGGCACCCTCGCGGTCCGCGGTTTGCCGGCATCCCTGCCGGCAAACTACGCGAGCAGGCTCCGGGGTCCGCTCACGGCACATCCCTGTGCCGAGATCGGACGCGCGCGCATCCTGCGCGCGCCCGCGTGCGGTGCACGCGGCTTTTCCTCCGCCTGCTCGCCGCGGCCGAGAGGGGCCCGGGAAGAGCAGAGCGCGGCAGTCCCTGCCGCAGAAGCACCGGATATATGCGACACCGCATATATGCCGACACGTCGGTTTCTTTCGCTTTCTTTCGCTTTGCCCTTCGGGTTCCCTCTGAGCAGCGGCGAAGGGCGGACGGAAAAGCCGCGTGCCCCGCACGCGGGCGGCGCGAGGGATCGCGCCGATTCGGACAACAGGCCATGGATGGCCTGTGGGCCGAACCCGTCCGCCCGTAGCGAACCGCTCGCTCCGCGAGCGGCGCGAATCCGAGGGTGCCTTTTTCTTTGGTTACTTTCTTTTGGGCAAGCAAAAGAAAGTAACTGGCGGCCATGGATGGCCGACAAACCACACACGGACGTGAGTCGGTTCTCGCGAAGCGATATCAATCAAGCTCAGCGGAAAACCTACTTTTCCCACCGATAATTGATACCAGCCCGATTACCAGTCGTCGCATTCTGCGCCTCAAAATTCCACCGCGTATTGAACAGATACTTGAGACTGACAACCTCACCCGGCGTAAACAACCCAACGCCATAACTGAGATAAAGCTTCGGCGAAAGATACTTGCCGACCGTGAACGCCGATCCGCCGAGCGCGCTCGAATCCGAGACGCCGACATCGAGACCCGTGCGTGCGCCGATGCCTTTCGCGAGCAGATCGCCCGATGCACTGCCGAGCGCACGCGCCGCGCTGCCGAGCATGTCGCCTTCGCCGCTCTTGAGACCCGACAGCGGCTTGCCGGTGATGAGATACGACAGCGCTTCGGATTGCTCCATCGACGGCTCGGAGAACACGGTCAGCACCGGCACGATCGCGGTGCCACGCACTTGCAACCCGGCCTTGATCACGTCGCCGAAGTCTTCGCCGCCGTTCGTGCCGATGATCGTGCGCACGGCGCGGATGTCGAGGCCCGGATTGTCGAGCGATGTGCCGGCGAACAGCAGGCGCCCGCTCTCGATCTTGAGATCCTGCCCGTAAGCCCTGTACGTGCCGCTGACGTTGAGCGTGCCCGTGCCGGTGGCGATGCGGCCGGGCCGCTGATTCACGGCGAGATCGCCGCCGATCGCGCCGTCGAGGCCGAAGCCCGCGAGCTTCACGGCGTCGCCGAGCTTGACGGTGACCGCGACGACGACCGGCAGCGACTTGCCCGGTTCGGGTTCCTCGGCGTCCGTAATGACGACGTCGGGCGATGCCTTGTTGACGCCGCCGCCGGGAAGCTTGCCGAGATCGACGTTCGCGCTCGGAATCGAAACGCTGCCGCCGACGTCGATGTTATCGGTGCTGCGCTCGATCTTGAGGTCGGGCGAGATCACGACTTTCGCAGCGGGAATGTCTGCTGCGAGGAAGTTGTCGCCCTTGATCGTGATTTTCGCCGGCGCGGTCTTGCCGATGCCGCCGGAGCCGGCGACCGTCAGCGTGCCGTCTCCCGATTTCAGCGTGCCGTCGATGACGAAATGTTCCTGATCGGACGAGCGCACGTTGATCTCGCCGTCGTGCAGCTTCAATCCGGCAGTCGGCACTTCGGTCGCGAACTCCTTCAGCGAGAGCGCGCCGCCGAGTTGCGGCGCGGCGGTCGTGCCGGCGAACGTGTAGTGCGCTTCGACGCGGCCTTTCGTGTTCGCGACTTCGGGTGTCAGCAATTCGACGAAGCCGAGCGAGTTCAGCGTCGCATCGAGACGTCCCGACAGCGCTTGCGCGGAATGCGGCGGGCCGTTGAGCCCGAGCTCGCCGTCGATTTTTCCATCGTGATCGAGCGATGCCTTCACGGTCGCATGGATCGTCTGCGGCGCGAGGTTCGCGTTGACCGCGAGGTTCGTGTAAGCGATCAGCGGCTGGCTCGCGTTGTCCGGATACGCGACGCTGCCCTTGTCCGAACCGAGCGTCGCCTGGCCGTTGAACGCGCCGGCCGCGTCGCGCTTGATGTCGCCGTTGCCGCCGATCGTGCCTTCGACGCGAAGCGGCGCATCGGGCGATGCGATCTTCATCAGCAGCGCGAGCGGCAACTGCTCGATGCGATAGTGCGCGGCCATCGAGCCGTCGCTGCCGCCGTTGCCGGCGACGCAGAGCTTCGGTCCGCCGCCGGCGAGGCAGACGTCGGTCGCGCTGAACTGCTTGCCGTTCCACGCGAGCTGCGAGGGCGCTTCGAGCGCGAGCTTCGGCACGTCCTTGACTGCGATGTCGAGCGTCGACAGCGTGCCGTGCCAGTTGTTGTTGTCGCCACCGCTCCCGTTCAGCGCGACGTTGAGCGCGAGTGGCGTGCCGGTCGCGGTGAGTTTCAGCTGATGCGCCTGCTGGTTGCCGCCGCCGTCGACGTCGATCGTGTCGAATGCGATGCCGCCGGCGACGACTTTCTGCGCGCGCACCGTAAGCGTGCCTTGCGGCGGCGAAAGCTCAGCGATGTTCGCGGTGACGTCGACGACGCCGACCTGCGCTGCGTTGGTCGCGATGCTCGCGCCGTGCGCGGTACCGGCGATCGCGAACTTCGGCCATTTTCCCTGCACGCGGAAATCGGCGTTGAGGCTACCGGCCGTGTCCGGGCAGCCAGTCCGCGAGCGATGCGATCGCGAGCTTGATCGTCGCATCGGTCTGTCCGCCGCCGCCGCGGCCGGTCACGTCGATGTGGCTCTTGCCCGACGTAAGCGCGAGCGTGCCGTCGACGATGTAGCCCGGTTTCGACCTTGAGATCGGCGTTGCCCGAAAGCGGCCGCTTGCGCAGCGTGCCGCCGAGCTTGTCGAGCTTGATCGTCGCGTCGGGACCGTTGTCGGTCATCGTGCCGTCGGTCGCCAGCGTGAAATCGATCGCGCCGGGCCATTCGGCGGCGAACGCGCCGGGATCGAACTTGTCCGCCTTCGCCGTGAGCTGCCAGCCGATCGCGGGCTTCAGCGTGATCGTGCCTTGCGCATCGAGCCCGCCCTTCGCCTGCTTCAGCGCGAGCTGCTTCAGTGCGATCGCGTCGGGCGTGCCGTCGAGATTGAGCGCGATGTCCGACAGCTTGCCCGGCGGCCCGATCGAGAGCGCGCCTTCGGCGTGGAATTTCTCCGAGCTGCCGGACGCATCGATCTTGCCGTGCGTCGCGAGCGGCTGGCCGACGAGATCGGCTGGGAGCTCGACGCCGTCCCAGTCGAGCGCAAGCGTCGCCGACGGCGGCTGCGTATCCATGTGCACATCGCCGCTCGCGTGCAGGGTGCCGGCGGCTTCGGGCGTCTTCAGCGTCAGCGTCTCGATCTTCAGCACTTCGCCGTCGATCGCGTAGCGGAACGGCTCGAGCGTGACGCGATGCTCGTTGACACCGATCTCGCCGGTCAGCGCGCCGTGCTGCTTGTCGCCGGAGCCTTCGAGCGAAATCGCGAGCGCGGTCAGCGTCGAATCGGGTTGCACGGTCTTCGGATCGAAGCGCGGCACGGTGACTTTCGCAGTCCACGGCACGTCGGCCGTTTGCGTGATCGTTGCCGTGACCGTCGCCGGCGTCGGCGCGCCGAGTGCTATATCGAGCGTCGTGTGCTTGCCGTCGCCTTTCGCCTTCAGCGTGCCGGAAATCTCGCGGTCCGACGCTTTCCATTTGAACGTCGTCTCGCCGTCGCCCGGATAGCCCGGCGCGGACGAGATCGTGCCGTGCACGTCGACGCTGCCATCGGGCGCGCGGAGCGCCAGCGACTTCACGACCGCGCCGCCGTGCGTCCACGCGCCGGCGAAGTCGAGCGTATCGGCGGCAAAGAGCGGCTTGCCGTCTTGTGAGAGCGTCGCATGTTTCAGTGCGAGCTTGTCGAGGAAAAGATCGACCGGCGCGACGAGCGAGAACGCGGTCGCCGGTTTCGTCTCGGGTTTCGGCGGCACCGTCGTCAGCGCGATATCGGCGCGCTCGACTTCGAGGCTCAGGATATGAACGCGCTGCGAAAGGATCTCGAACGGCTTCAGGTCGACGACGACCGAGCCGATGCGCGCGTCGACGCCGGACGCGGGATCGTTGTAGCGCACGTTGACCAGCGAGAGCGGCCCGGCGAGATGTCCCGTCGAGCGCTCGAACGTGAACTTGCCTTCCATCGCGCCGACTGCGCGCGCGAGCGCGAAGCGCGCGCCCGAATCGGTGCCGAGCAGCCAGAAGAGCGAGGGCGCCCGTGACGAGGATCAGCGCGAGGAACGCAATGCCGATCCATTTCAGGATGCGCATCTTCGCGAAGCCGCGTTGCCCCCCTCTCCCGCCAGGAGAGGGAGCGCCGAAGGCGCGGGTGAGGGTGTGGGCGCAGTGGTGCGATGACAAGTGCGACAAGCTTGCATGCTTCGCTTCGAGCGGACCCTCACCCCAACCCCTCTCCCGCAAGGAGAGCGGCTCAAGCGGACGGCGGCTCCGGCGATGATCCATGCTCATAGATCCGGCCCGATCACGAGGTGCAGCTCGACGCCGGAGTTCTGATCGTCGTGCACCGGAAACCCGAAGTCGACGCGGATCAAACCGACCGGCGAGCGCCAGCGCGCGCCGATGCCGATGCCGATCTTCTGCCGGTAGTCGTTGAATGACGAGAACGCATCGCCCGTGTCGACGAACGTCGCGATGCCCCAGTTCGGCTTGAAGTAGTACTCGTACTCGGCGCTGCCGACGATGAGGTACTTGCCGCCGATCACGAGCGTCTGGCAATCGCGGTTCTTGTCGGCCGCGCAGCGCGCTAGCGCTTCGGGCACGAGCTCGTCCGGCAGCGGCGGGCCGATCGTCTCGTACGCATAGCCGCGGATCGAACGGTCGCCGCCGGCGAAGAAGCGCAATTCCGGCGGCAGCTTGTCGAAGTCGCTCACCGTCGTCGCGCCGAGCGAGCCGCGTGCGATGAAGCGGCTGTTCTCGCCGATGCCGCGAATCCACTTGCCGTCGGCGGTGATCTGCGCGAAGTCGGTCGAGCCGACGAACGCGCCCGCGCGCGCGGCGAACGTCAGCGAGTAGCCCTTGCGGACGAACACGGGATCGTCCGCGCGCTTGCGCGAGAGCGAGGCTTCCGGATACAGCAGCGTCGTGCTGCCCTGAATGTTCGCGACCTCGAAATCGCCGGTGATGAACTTCATGCCGTACGAGCGCGTCCAGCCGTTCCAGATCGCCGAATCGGTCGCCGCGAGGCCCCATGTGTTCGACTGGCTCGTATCGGTGTTCTCGTCGCGGTAGCTGAAGCCGAAGTTGAGGCTGTGGTTGTTCTGGCCCGCGAGCGGAATCTGGTACGTCGCGTTGATGGTCTTCAGGCGCTCGGCGATGATCGCCTCGACCTTGCCCTTGTGGCCGCGGCTGTTGAGCCAGCGCCGCGTGACGCCGCCGCGGACGCCGAAGCCCGTATCGGTGCCGATGAAGAGGCCGCCGGTGTAGATCGTGCGCTTGGCCGGCGCGAGCATGACCTTGATCGGGACGGTGCCGTCGTGCGCGTGCTCGATGTCGGGCTGCACCTGCGCGACGGCGAAGTAGTCGGCGTCGATCAGGCGCTGCTGCAACTCCAGCACCTTGTCCTGCGTGTAGAAATCGCCCTCGCTCCACGGCACGTAGCGGTCGAGGAACGCGTCCGGAAACTGGCCGCCTTCGAACACGGTTTCGCCGAGGCGGAAGCGCGGACCGACTTTCCATTCGAGATGGATGTCGGCCGTGTTCGCCGAGCGGCTGACCTCGACGCGGCGCGTCACGAGCTCGGCTTCGAGATAGCCCGATCCGAAGAGGGCGGCCTGCACCGTCGCCTTGCTCTTCTCGTAAAGCGCGTGGTCGAGCGGTTGGCCCTTCGCGGGCACGAACCCGGCCATCGCCTTCTGCACCGGAATCTGGCCGTCAGCGTCGCCGTCGAGCTTGATCTCAAGCGCCGCGACACGGACGGGCTCGCCGGCGGCGACGTGCAGCACGGCGATGTAGTCGGCACCGGTTTTGTCGGATACGCCGTCCTTGAGCTCGCCGGTGACTTCGGCGTGGTAATAGCCGTAAGGCTCGAGCGCCGAGCGGATTTGATCGGCGGCGCGCTCATAGAGCCGGTGCGCCTGCGCGGCGGTCACGTCGCGCGTGGCGTACTGGTTGACCTCGATGCCAGCGAGCGCAGCGTCGCGCAGCGGTCCCTCGACGCCGTCGAGCTGAACCGTGAGGTGCGCCGCCTCGGCGCTGCCGGCCGCGGCGAGCCCGCCGATCAGCAGCAGGCGAGCAATGCGGCGCTGGCGGGTCTCCCTGCCGTCGAACGTGCGCATGGGCGCAGTTATAACAGGTGCGGCGTCGGACCCGTGATAGGCACGCCGCAATCCGGCACGCCGATGCGCGAGCTCAGTGCGCGGGCGCCGGGCCGAGCTCGCCGTCATAGGCCTTCGAGAGCCCGTCGGCGAGCTGCGAAAGGCCGTCGATGCGGGCGATCAGCGACGCGGCGATCGCCTTCGCGTCCTTGTCGCCGCCGGCCGGGATCGACGTCAGCTGATCGACCGCGGCTGCCTGAACGTGCAGGTAGTTGTCCTGCAGCTCGTAGATCTTCGCGACGGTCGTCATCCACTTGAAATCGATCGTCTCGCTCGCCTGCGTCGCGAGCGAGGCATGCCACGCCGCGGCCGAGAGCAGCGAGACGCCGAGGTTGACGGTCAGCTCGTGCGTCGCGGTTTCCTTGCCATCGAGGACGTCGCGAAGGCGCTTCTGGATTTCAGCGAGGTTCCCTCTCGTCGACTCGATCTCGGCGCGGTTCTCGCCGAGCTCGGCGCGGATCGCGGCGCGCACCGCATCGCCACGCTCGCGAAGCTCGCGCCGCTCGTTCCACTGGTTCAGCGCGAGCGCGAGCACCAGCGCGAAGACGACGGACGCCGCCTCGATCAGGATTTCGGGAAGCTTTTCCGCGAGGCGCGCAGAGAACGCGCTCTTCGAACCACTCATCGCATGGTATCCGTCGCGCCTTCGGGGCGCGCGGATGCCGAGTCTACCTGCTGCCTCGCGCGGTCGAGGGTGCCGTCAGCGCGATTTGGCGCTCGAGGGCGTGAACGAGCTGCCGTACGTCACGGTCACGTTGTCCGCGCCGAGCCGCCAGCACGCATCGAACGTGAAGTCGTCCGGATTGATCACGAAGAAGCGGATGCCGTCGATGTTCTGCATCAGGTCCTGCCACGTGTAGTTGAGCTCGGGCGGCGCGTTGAGCTCCCAGCCGTCGGGGATCGGATCGGTCGAGTCGCTCGGGATCGGAAAGCTCGCATGCACCCACATCGCCGGCTGCAGCACGCCGATCGACGGCGGCCCGCTCATCGTGTGCGCTTCGATGACGGCGCCGCCGGGATCGCTGTGGAGGTCAATCAGCTCGAGCGAGAACGTGCTCGGCGAGGTGTACGTCGGAAAGCAGCCGGAGCGGAACTGGTGGAACGCGAACGACGCCGAATGCAGCGTGCCGCTAGCGAGCGCGGTCTTGAGGTCGGTGCCGTCGGGCGGGATCGAGGTCAGGTTCGGATGATCGGAGAAATACGGCGTCCCGCTGTCGAGCCAGGCACCCGGATTGCCGCCGGCCATCTCGATGATGTACGCGCCGCCGCTGTTGTTGGTCCAGCCCCACTGGTTCGGGTTCGTGCCGGATTCGAAGTTGTCGGTCACTTGCGTCGCCATTGCGGCGGTGGGCAGGAGCGCGAGGGCGAGGGCAGCGGACAGCGTCTTCATGCGGATCTCCGGTTCATCGGGTGAATGTCCCGGAGCCTCCGCCGTGTGCCGCGCGAAGTCTTTCCACTTCGCTTCCACTTCCGTTTCGCGGGCTCAACCGGCGCGCTACGGACTTCTCAACGGGCCGCGGCGGCGACGTCGCCGGCACGCGGCGCGTCGCGCACGTCGGCCGGGATCGCGCGCTCGCCCGCGAGCGCGCGCGCTTCGGCGATCGCCTTGGACCACGCGCCCGGCTGGCCGAGTGCGTGGAACAGACGAACCTGCAGCAGCGCGGCGTCGTAGTCCTGCGCGGCCCACGGCGCGACGCGGCCGATCACGTCGCCGGCCTCGTGAAGATCGCCGTGCGCGATCAGCCACGGGCCGAACGAAGCCGAGACGATGCCGACATCGGACGGCTGGCCGCGCGTCTCCGCCATCGAGAGCGCACTCTCGTAGGTTGTCTTCGCCGATGCGTCGCCGTGCGCGGCATCCCACTCGGCGATCGCGAGTGCCTGCACCGGATAGACCGGCTTCTCGAAATCGATCCATGCGCTGGATGGGGCTGCAGCCGGCTTCGACTGCGCGAGCACCGCGCGCTGATAGACGAGCGCGATTTCGGCGATGCCTTCGCCAAGATCGTCGCTCGGCGCGGGCAACGCCAGCGCGCGTTTCGCTTCGGCCGCGGCGCTCGCGTAGTCGCCTTGCGCCAGCGCGAGACGCGCGCGAAGCGCCGGCAGACGCCGCGCGACGAACGCGTTCGCGCCGGTCGTGTCGGCGGGCAGCGTCGAGAGCAGCGCACCGGCATCGCGGAAGCGACCGAGCAGCAGGAACGCCTCGACGCGGTCTTCGACGAGATTGAGCCGCTGATTCGGATCGGTCACTCGCGAGACGAGCGCCCAGCTGCGGTCGCTCGCGGCGAGCGCCGCTGTCGGCTGCAGCAGCACGATGTGATTCGAGACGATGCTCTCGAGCGTTTCCATCAGCTCATTGATCGCGCCATAGCGCTCGAACACGGCCGCCGCGCTTTCGAGATAGCCGAGCGCGGCCTGCGGGCGATCGCGATTCATTTCGAGCGCGGCCTGGTCGGTGTCGACGCGCGCGATGGCCAGCGTGTCGCCGGCTTCCTCGAGCTGCACGCGCGCCTGGCCGAGATCGGCCAGCGCCTCGGCGAAATCGCGGCGCATCGAGCGCGAGACGCCGCGGCCCGTCAGCGCGCGGCCGGTTTCGGCGGCATCGTTGCGATCGGCGAGCAGCGCAAGCGCGGCGTCGTAGTCCTTCTCGGCGGCGTCGTAGTTGTCCTGGCGGATGCGCACGGCGCCGCGGCCGTCGAGCACGCGCGCGTGGAAGCCGACGTTCGCGGGATCCATCGTCGCGGGCTCCGCGAGCAGCGACGTGTACGCCGCTTCGGCGCGCGCATATTCGCCGGCGCGGAAGTCGACCATCGCGAGGCGATAGCCGAGCTCCGGTTCCGAGTGCGCGAGTCCGGGATCGCTGACGAGGATCGCGCGAGCCGCATCGAGATCGTTGCTCAGCATCGCCGCTTGCGCGCGCGCGAGCCGCTCGCCGACGCCGCTCGCGTACGGCGGATCGGGCGGCCGCGTGCGGCCGAGCCGGCCGAGCAGGCGCGCGACTGCATCGCGCGTCGCGCCGAGCGCGTCGTCCTGTGCCGATTCGGCGGTCAGCGTCGTGCCGTCGTCGGCGACCGCACGCAGCGCAACGTGCCATGCGTTCGCGGCGTGCGCGATGTCGCCGTCGACGATCAGCGCAGTCGGCGCGACGCGGCGGATCGCTGCATCGTCGTCGCCGCCGTCGGGGAGGTTCTGCAGCACGGCCACCGTGTTCTCGCTCGGCGGCACCGCGAGGCCGCCGGCACGCAGCCGCTCCGCGACGAGATCCATCGCGCCGAGGCGCAGCCACGTGTCGCTCGTCGTCGATGCGATGCGCATCGGCAGCACGACGGCGCTGCCATACGGCGCGGTCGCGAGCGTCGGCAGGCGCGTCATCGATGCGCGCGACATCCAGACGATTGCGGCGGCGATCACGACGGCGGCGATCGCGAGGAGTGCCGCAATCCGCGTCATCGATCGCGGCGACGCGAGCGCGACATTGGGTGCCGGCAAAGGCGGCGCTGGCACTTCGGCGTCTGGCTGCGGCGCCGGCGCTGCATCAGCGGCGCCGACGACCGCGACATCCGCGACCCACCGGTAGCCGAATCGCGACACGGTCTTGATGACGTTCTGCGCCTGCCCGTCGTCGTTGACCGCACGTCGCGCACGCAGCACGGTCTGGCCGAGCTGCGTGTCGGAGACGTCGACGCGCTCCCAGACCGCGGCGACGAGCTCGTCCTTGCCGACCGCGCGGTCGCGGTGCTGGATCAGGTAAGCGAGGCAATCGAACGCGCGCGGCGAGATCGCGACCGGCGTGTCGCCGCGCCGGAGCTCGCGCGTGCTTGCGGTCAGCGTGAAATCGCCGAATCGGTAGGCCGGCATCATCGGTCAACGGTAGCCCGCGGCCGCGGGCTTGGCGAGCGCCGCGTCGACGCTGTCCGGGCGCGGACATTGCGCATTGGCGCGCGCGTCGATTTTCCGGCGGCGCGCCTCGTCACTTGCCGACAAATGCCGAAACATGACTGGGGGATTTTCCGCCGCGGCGTCAAGATCGCGTGACGAGTGGCACCGCGATTCGGCAAAACGGCGTGAAATCGGCTTGGCACCGGGGCTTCGCGGCGGTGGCCCGCCAATTGCACCTATTTGCCATGTCGAACTCATCGTTATCGCAGTAGCCGTCATGAAATGCTTCGCATTGGCTGGCTTGGCCGAAACCGAACGCTCCGAACTGTCCCGCCTTCTGGCGCGGGCCGGCACGACGCTCGATGAGCCGTGGGTGCTGAACGACGGCGGCCAGCGGGCAGACCTCGTCATCATCGATCCCGAGCACTTCGCCGGCCGCGTCGCGCGCGTTCGCGCGCTCAACGAGCGCACGAATCTCGCGGTCGTCGTCGATGCCGAGGCCGAGGCGCCGGAGGCCTGGCTCGTGCTGCGCCGTCCGCTGTCGATGCCGGCGCTCGTCGAGATGTTCAACCGTGCGAGCTGCTGCGATGTCGCGGTGTCGTCGCGGCCACCCGCGAGCAATGACGAGGAACAGCCGGCGAACGTCGCGGAAGAGGAAGAGCCGCGCGCATCGTTCGAAACGCCGCGCGCACCGCGGGCATGCACCGACTACGCGTCGCTGACGCAGCGCGGCCCGGTCGTCATCGAGCGCGCGGGACTGCCCAAGCTCTTCATCGATCCCGCCGCGGGCAACTATCATACGAACGCGACGCTGTCGAAGCTCGAGCCGTATTTCCTGGATCCGCTGAAGCCGGCCGAGTATCGGCAGATCGGTCCGACGCGGCTCCAGGAAATGCGTGGCAGCGCGCCGGGGCGTCCGCTCGTGCATCTGCACTGGATGAGCGCACTGTTGCGCTCGAACGGATGTCTCGGCGCGCATCTCGATCCCGGCGGCACGTATCGCGTCAAGCGCTGGCTCAGCGTCTACGGCGAATACCGCAAGCAGTACCGCATCGCGACGATGATGCTGCGCCCGCTGCGCATGCACGAGATCGCGCGCAAGGCCGACGCGAAGATGATCGAGGTGTTCGACGTCGTCAACGCGTACGACGCGATCGGTCTTCTCGAATGGGAACCGCGCAAGTCGCGCTATGCCGTCGAAGCCACAGTCGAGAAGCCGCGCGCGGCCGCGACGCCCGGAACGGCGCGTCTGCTTGCGGCCGCGCTGCTGACGCGCTGAGCGTTATTTCCCGACGACCGCGTTGCACTGCACCTCGACGCGCGCGCCGAGCGCGAGCCCGCTTGCCGCGAACGCCATGCGCGCCGGGAAGTGCTCCTTGAAGAACGGCTTGTAGGCGTCGTTGAATGCCGGCCATTCCTTGATGTCGGCGAGCGCGACCGTGCACTGCACGACGCGGTCGTACGACGAGCCGTGCTTGGTGAGCGCGGCGCCGATGTTTTCCATGATCTGCTTCGTTTCGGGACCGATGCCGCCGGCGACGAGCTTGCCCGACGCGTCGGTGCCGACCATGCCGGCGAGATAGAGCATGTCGCCGGCACGGACGGCCTCGGAGAACGGCAGCGTCATGCCGGGCGGGCCGTTCTCGACCTTGTAGAACTCGAGCGGCGCGCCGGCTGCAGATGCCGATGCCGCAAACGTCGCGAGTGCCACCGCGAGCGCGACGCGCGCGCCCGTGCCCGAAGAGCTGTTGCTACCCATGATCCACCTCGCCGCGAAACGCGCTGGATGCGCGGCGGGCAGCCTAATCAAAGGTGCAGCATCGGCACAAGGCCGAGGACGCCGACGATGATGAGGTAGATCGCGACGACGTAGTTCAGGAGGCGCGGCACGAGCAGGATCAGGATACCGGCGATCAGCGCGATGAGCGGCTGCAGGGCGACGTGCACGGACATGGTTCGTTCTCCTTGGCAGGTGATCGAGGATAGCGCACGGTAAAATACGTGCCGTCCATTAATGCCGCGGGAACGCGCGCCGGCCAGAGGTTGCGGGGCTTCACAATGGCGCGGTCCATTCTGTGACAATCTGCACCCGGCGCCGAGGCGCGGCGGGCATTGCGATGCAGACGACCGAGACTCCAGACGGGCAGGTGACACCTCGCGCGTTGTGGCTGCTGATCGTCGAAGACCAGCGCTTCGACGCGATGCTGCTGCGCCGCCAGCTCGGCTCGCCCGAGATCGGGTGCACGCACATCGATCATGCCGAGACGCTCGGCGGCGCGATCGACGCGCTCGGCCAGTGCGTGTACGACGCCGTGCTGCTCGATCTGGGGCTTGCCGATTCGGACGGCGTCCAGGCCGTAAGGACGCTCAACCAGCGCTTTCCCGATCTCGTCATCATCGTCCTGACCGGCCGCGACGAGGAGGCGCTCGGCGTCGAGGCGATGGCGAGCGGTGCGCAGGACATGCTGATCAAGGGCAGCTTCGATACGGCGGCGCTGTCGCGCGCGCTTCACTACGCGATCGAGCGCCAGCGTCTGGAAGGCGGCTTCCGGCAGAGCGCCGAGGAGCATCGCGCGCTTTTCGAGAACAACCCGTTTCCGGTCTGGGTCTACGACGGGTTGACGTTGCGCTTCGTCGCCGTCAACGAGGCCACCGTGCACGAGTACGGCTATTCGCGCGACGAGTTCCAGCGCATGACGCTGCTCGACATCCAGCCGCCCGAGGAGGCGCAGAAGCTGATCCCCGCGATCGAGGCCGGCAAGGCGACCGGCCTCGTCGGCTACGAGTGGCGACATCGGCGCAAGGACGGCAGCGTTTTCGATGTCGAGATCAACGCGCAGTCGATCAACTTCCGCGGCCGTCAGGCGCGCATCGTGCTCGCGCGCGATATTACGATGAGGAAGCGCGCGATCCGCGCGCTCGAGGTCAGCGAAGGGCGCTTCCGCAAGCTGTTCCAGCACAGCCTCGGGCTCATCTGCACGCACGATCTCGAAGGCAACCTTATTTCCATCAATCCGGCGGCGGCGCGCGCGCTCGACTATTCGGTCGGCGATATGCTGGGCCACAACCTCGCCGAGTTCATGCCGCCCGAGCGGCGCGACGAGGTCACGCGGTATCTCGAACGCCTGAAGACCGCGGGCGGCGATTCGGGCCTGCTGCCGCTCCTCGCGCGCGACGGCACGCTGCGCATCTGGCAGTACCACAACGTCATCGATAGCGATGCCGACGAGCCGTACGTGCTCGGCCATGCGCAGGACATTACCGAGCGGCGCAACTACGAGCAGAAACTGCGCGAGCTGTCGACGATCGATCCGCTGACGCGCTGCCACAACCGGCGTTATCTCGACGAGCACGCGACCAAGCTCGGCGATGCGCGCTGGGGTTGCATAGTCGTCGACCTCGATCGCTTCAAGCAGATCAACGACACCTACGGTCACGAGCGCGGCGATCAGGTGCTGATCGGCGAGGCGGAGTTCCTGCGCAAGCATGCGCCGCCGGGCGCGATCGTCGTGCGCATGGGCGGCGATGAGTTCCTGCTGCTCGTCGATGCGGCGAGCGACGAAGCGCTGATTGCACTCGCCGACCGGCTCCGCGCCGATGCGTCATCCGCGCCGTCGGGCTTCACGCTCGGCTGCGCAGTGCGCGAGGCCGGTGAAACGCTGGAGTCGACGTTGCGGCGGGCCGATGCGGCCCTTTACGCGACGCGCGCCGCCGCGCGAGGCGGCGGCGCGCAGGAAAACACTGACGCTTAGTACCGCTCGAGGCGGCCGTTGTAGACGCGGACGCGATCACCCTCGCGGACATCGGCGCTGTCGCCCTGCATGACGGTCACGTAGCGGCCGTTGTCCATGCGCACGCCGAAGCGCCACGCATAGTCCGCCCCGCGATTGTTCTTCTCGACCTGATGGCCGATCGCGCCGCCGGCAACCGCGCCGCCGACCGTCGCCGCCGTGCGGCCGTCGCCCTTGCCGATCGTCGAGCCGAGCACGCCGCCCGCGATCGCGCCGATCGCGGTGCCCGCGCCGACGTGCGAGTCCTTGTGCTTGACCTGCTCCACGCTGGTCACGGTGCCGCAGTTGCCGCAGCGTTCATCGTAATCGCGGCCTTGCGCCAGCGCGCTGCCTGAGGTGATCAAGCCCGAGCCGATCACGGCGGCACCCAGCGTCATCGCAATGAGAGAGTCGCGCAGCTTCATGAGGTCATCCTCCTGGCCAATGTGGGGGATGATTGCAGCAAACGCGGCATGAATTTGCGGACAACCGCAGATTTCTGCGCGCTGAACGCGGTGTCGCGGCCGGCCCGCGTTCAGGGCCGGCCGCCGCGAGGTGCCGTCAGGGCTTCTTGAACACGAACACGAAGCGGTCGGTCTTGCCGACCATCGGGCCCTTGTAGGTGATCTCGTCGCGCGCATCATCCGTACGGCGCAACAGGTTGCTCTTGGCCACGCGCTTCAGTCCATGCGACTCGAAATCTTCCTGCGCGAACGACTCGTCGATGCGGTGAATATCCTGCGCCGCCGAGCTTCCGGTGCCGGGCTTCGCCGAATGGTCGACGACGAGCACGACGCCGCCCGGCTTCAACGCTTTCACGATCTGATCGAGCACCGAGCTCACGTCGACCTTCGGCCAGCCGTCTTCGGCCGAGACCCAGTAGAGATCGTGGTAGACCTTCATCATGACGACCGCGTCGAGTGTGTTCTCGCCGAGGTTCATGTTCGCGAAGTCGACCGTGCGGTGCTCGACATTCGAAAGGTGCTGCTTCTCGATGCGCGTCTTCCACGAATCCTGCGAGAACTTGTCGTAGGCCGCGTTGTTGATCAGCAGCACGTGGCCGCTCGGACCGACGACGTAGCTCAGGAGCTCGCTGTAGTAGCCGCTGGCCGCGAGGAAATCGGCAACCTGCATGCCGGGCTTGATGCCGGCGAGGCGCAGCATCTCGGCGGGCTTGTCGATCGGATCGCGCTTGAGGTCGTTGGCGAGCCGGCCGGGATGCGCGACCGCATCGTCGTAGGCGTCGGCATGCGCGGCGCTCGAAACGCCGGCGGCGAGGAAGAGGGCGATCAGCGCGGTCGTGAACTTCGTCTTGAAGTGGGACATGAGCGAGCCTCGGTCGGTGGAATCGCGGCGCGCATTGTTGCGCGCGTGTGCGACGGCGCGTGACTTCTGCGCCGCGTTTGCGCCGGGAGGTTTCTCGGGTGCGACGACCATCTTTCCGTTCTCCCGCCGGGAGAAGGTGGCGCGAAGCGCCGGATGAGGGGTCCGGAAATTGATGCGACCCTTGCAGGTTGCATCAAGGATCAGTGTTTCAGCTTCGGCGGACCCTCACCCCGACCCTCTCCCGGTGGGAGAGGGGGAACAGCGATTAAGAGGAGAAATCAATCCTCTTCTACCCGCGGCTTGTACGCATCGGTCAGCTGCTTCTGCACCTGCGCCGGCACCGGCTCGTAATGGCTGAACTCGATCGCATAGCGGCCCTGTCCGCCGGTCATCGCCTTGAGCTCGGTCTGATAGTCGGTCACTTCGGCGAGCGGCACCTGCGCTTTGATGATGATCTCGCCGCCGCGGAGCGAATCCGTGCCGCTGATGCGCGCGCGCTTCGATGCGAGCCCGCCGGTGACGTCGCCCATGTGTGCGTCCGGCACGAATACGTCGAGATTGACGATCGGCTCCAGCACGCGGCTTGGCCTTCGTGATCGCGTCGAGGAACGCCTTCTTGCCGGCCGTGATGAAGGCGATTTCCTTGCTGTCGACCGGGTGGTACTTGCCGTCGTAGACGGTGACGCGAACGTCCTGCAATTGGATAGCCCGCAATGGCGCCGTCCTCGAGCACCTCGCGCATGCCCTTCTCGACGGCGGGAATGAACTGGCCCGGGATCGTGCCGCCTATGACTTCGTTGACGAACTCGAAGCCCGCCGCCGCGCGGCAACGGCTCGACGCGCAGGAAAACCTCGCCGAACTGGCCCGCGCCGCCGGTCTGCTTCTTGTGGCGATGATGGCCTTCGGCGCGCGCGGGATCGTCTCGCGATAGGCGATCTTCGGCGGCTTCGTCTTCACCTCGACGCCGTAGCGCTCCTTCATGCGCTCGAGCATGAGCCTCAGGTGCAGCTCGCCAAAGCCGTTGATGACGATCTCGTTCATTCCTTGGTGTGCTCATGCGGAAGCACGGATCTTCCTCGGCGAGCTTCTGCAGCGCAGTCGCGAGCTTCTGCTCGTCGCCGTGCGCGGGCGTGACCGCGAGGCCGAACATCGGCGTCGGGAACTCCAGTGGCTTCAGGTGAACCTGGTCCACGTCGTGCGAATCGTGCAGAACGTCGTTGGTATGAATTTCCTCGATCTTCGCGACCGCGCCGATATCGCCGGCGATCGCCTGCTCGATTTCGACGTGATCCTTGCCCTGAGGTTGAAGACATGGCCGAGCTTGATCGGCTTCTTGTTGTCGTCGATGAAGACCTGCGTATCCTTCTTGACCGTGCCCTGGTGGACGCGGAAGACGCGAGCTTGCCGACGAACGGATCGTTGACGATCTTGAAGACGTCGGCGATCACGTGCTTCTTCGGATCGGGCACGGCATCGATCCGCTCTGCGCTCGCGCCGACGCCTTTGACGAATTGCGGCGCATTGCCTTCCTTCGGATTCGGCATCAGCTTTGCCGCGAGCATCAGCAATTCCCTGACGCCGACGCCCGTGCGCCCGGACGTGAAGCAGATCGGCACGAGATGCCCTTCGCGAAGGCACTGCTCGAACGCATCGTGCAGTTCCTGTCCCGAAAGGCCCGATTCGCCGTCGTCGAGATAGTGGCCCATCACGGTCTCGTTGATCTCGACGACCTGATCGATGATGTGCTGGTGTGCGTCGGCGACCGACGAGAAATCGGCCTCGCCGCTCGGCTGGAAGAAGCAGTCGACAACGGCGCTGCCGCCTTTCGCCGGCAGATTGATCGGCAGGCATTCGGTGCCGAACTCGTCGCGGATCGCCTCGACCACGCCTTCGAGATCGATGCCTTCGTGATCGATCTTGTTGACGACGATGATGCGGCAGAGATTGCGCTGCTTGGCGCGGTCCATCAGCCGGCGTGTCTGGTGCGCGATGCCGGTGGCGGCGTCGACGACGATCGCGCAGGTCTCGACCGCCGCGAGTGCGGACAGCGTCGGGCCGCGGAAGTCCGGCGATCCCGGCGTGTCGATCAGATTGATATGGACACCGTTCGCATCGATCGACGCGATCGAGGTGCCTATCGAGTGCCTTCGTTCTTTTTCCAGCGGATCGAAATCGGACACTGTCGTGCCGCGCTCGACCGAGCCTGCTGTCTGGATCGCGCCGCCGGCATGCAGCAGGGCTTCGAACAACGTGGTTTTGCCGGCAGCCGCTTGGCCTGCGAGTGCGATGTTGCGGATATCGTCGGTCGTATAGGACATGGTGAGACCCTCCGGAGGACGAGAGGACACTGCCGGCGGGATGGCAGACGACCCACCGGAGCCATAGACTTGTCCCATCGCCGACAGGGGTCAAGACGCAATGCGCGAAAACGGCGCGGCGACGGTCGTGTGCGTCCACGGAGCCGGCGGCGGCGGCTGGGAATGGGCGATCTGGGCGCGCGTTCTCGCGCACCGCGGGTTCGCCGTGATCGCGCCGGACTTGAAGCCGTCGGTCGCCGGCATCGAGAAGACCTCGTTCGCCGACTACCGCGATCAAGTGCTCGAATGGTGCCGCGGAGCCGGCGAGGGCGCCGTCATCGCCGGTTCCAGCCTCGGGGGTTTGCTGGCGCTCGCGGTCGCGCAGGCCGTGCGGCCGGCTGCGCTGATCCTCGGTCAACCCGCTGCCGCCGGCGGGCGTGCTCGCGCGGCCTTTGCATGAGCCATGGCCCGCGATCGTCCCGTGGGCGCGCGCCCGCTCGCTCGCCTCGACGCAGCGCGCGATGCCGGATGCCGACGACGCCGCGCGGCTTTTCGCGCTGCGCCGCTGGCGTGATGAATCGGGCGCCGTGCTCAACGAGGCGCGCGATGGCATCGCCGTCGAGGCGCCGCGGTGTCCGACGCTGTTTCTCGCGAGCGAAGACGACGCCGATCTCCCGCCCGCCGCCGTGCGCGCGCTTGCGGTGCGGTTTTCGGCCGATTTCCGCTCGTTGCCCGGCGCGAGCCACGTCGGCCCGTTGCTCGGCCGCACCGCCGCGGCGGTCGCGGCGGAAACCTCCGACTGGCTTGCCGAGCGCATCATGCAACCCCAGGTTTAACCGACCTTTAGCGCAGGCTCATCAGGTGCTTACTATCCTTCGCGCGTCGCGGCCGTCTGAGCCTTCGTGATTCCACAGCGCCAGCCCCGCCAGCCGCTCCCACAGCGTCAACCCGCCGGCGTTGCAGACATGCGTCCGCACGTGGAGCCTGGACATCTCCGTCTCGCCACCGACAGGCTGCCCTGGCAGCGCAGCCTGCGCTGGACCAAACCGCCGCGCGATCTGCGGCTGATCCTGCTCGGCCTTCTTTTTGCGATCGCGCTGACCGTCGTCGAACTCGTCGGCTTTGGCATCGGCATGCGCGATCAGATCGCGCGCGAAGCGCCGAAGCCGAAGCCGCAGAACATTGAAGTCGTGCTGATCGAGCCGCCGCCAACGCTGCCGATACCGCCCGAGCCCGAGCCGCCGCCGTTCGCGCCGAAACAGACCAAGGTGCGCGTCGAAGCGCCGAAGGTCGAGCTGCCGCCGCCGCCGCAAGCCGCGCAGGAAGATACGGACGCGATGCGCGCGCGCATCGGCGAAAGCGCGCCGGGCGGTGGCGCACCGCAACTGTTCAATCCGGACGGCTCGATCAAGCTCGCGCCAGCGACGGCACCGGCACGGCAGCTCAACCAGCATGACGCCGGCAAGCAGCGCTGGGCCGAGATGGAACAGCGCGGCGAGAATCCGCTCGACTGCAAGCGCACGCGTTTTGCGCGCGTGTTCAAGCCAGACCAGTCGCTCGGCGACGAAGTCTCGAGCAAATATCTCAAGTGGGTCGGCCTCGCCGACGGCGAAGCGATCGGCCACCGCGCGCAGCAGCGCGAAGAGCGTGCGGCCGAAGGTTGCGATCCGGTCAAGTGATCGCGGCGGCGCCGCGTCGATCGACGCGCGCGCTTATGTAAAGCATGAATGCGATGCCTGCGCGAGTCAGGTGACTGACGCGCGATTGAACACCTGCGCGCGTTTACGCCGCGTTGCGCGAAACGCGCGCTCGCGACATTCGAATTTAAAGCGGATTCACCGCGCGGGGCCAAGATGGGCGCACCTGGAGCGTCCGACCATTTTCATCGGACGCGATTTAAGGAGGAAGACTATGACTACGCATCGCTATCTGAAGCCCGCACTCGTTGCCGCCGCGCTAGCGGTTGCGCTGCCTGCGGCAGCGCAGGTCTATCGCGACGACGACTACGATGCGCGCACCGATTTCGCGCGCGTGGTGAAGGTCGATGCGATCGTCAGCCACGCGTCCAACCCGGTGACGCGCGAAACCTGCTGGCAGACGCCGACGACATATCGTTATCGCCCGAGCTACACGTACTACCGCGATGACAACGACGACGACAGCCCGGCCGCCGTGACGGTGCAGGGCCAGTACGAGCAGCTCAACACGCCGTCGCAGCGCTGCCGCACGACCACGAACTGGCGCGACTCGGACCGCATCATGGGTTACGAGGTGACGTACCGCTACGGCGGCCGCGAGTTCACCACACGCATGGACCATGATCCGGGCGAGCGCATGCGCGTTCGCGTCGACACGGACTACCGGATCCAGCCGGACGATTAAATCCGTCCATCTGACCCGAGAGCGGGGCCGAAAGGCCCCGCTTTTTTTTGTGACTACAGCTTCCGCATCAGTTCGGGCATGAGCGGCAACTTGCGCACGCGAACCGTCGTCGCCGCATAGATCGCGTTTGCGAGCGCCGGCGCTGCGCTCGGCACGCCGATCTCGCCGGCGCCGGACGGGTCGGCCGTCGATTCGACGATGGTCACGTCGACTGCGAGCGGCGCATCGGCCATCTTGAGCAGCGGATAGTCGGTGAAGTTCTTCTGCTGCACTTCGCCGTCCTTGACCGTGATCGCCAGATGCAGCGCGCTCGAGATCGCGTCGATCGTGCCGCCCATCATCTGCGCCTCGACGCCGAGCGGATTGACGACGCGGCCGATATCAACGACGACGAGCGCGCGATGGATGCGCAGCTCGCGGCCTTCCATCGACACCTCGAACGCGTGCGCCGAGTAGCCGCCGAACGTGAAGTGGCACGCGATGCCGATGCCGTGGCCGTCGGTGCGCTTGACGCCCCAGCCGATCCGATCCGCGCAGAGCTGCAGCACGTTCGCGAGCCGGCCCGTGTCGAACATCGGTCCGCCGTGACCCGAGTACGGAATCTGCCGCGGCTCGCCGAGCATCTCGAGGCGGAGCTTCACGGCATCCTGCTTCGTCGCGACCGCAACCTCGTCGACGAAGCTCTGCACCGAGAACGCATGGAACGTGTGGATCGGCGCGCGCCACCAGCCGCGCGGCATGCCGGACGGAACGCTGAAGAATGTCTTGTCGAGATTCGCGACGAGGGCGGCCGGAAAATCATCGGGCTCGAGGCAGCCGTCGAAGATGCGGCGCTTGCGTCCATTCTCGCGATACGGCCGCGGCGTCGCGGCGCACCAGTGCGACCAGCTCGTCACTTTCTTCTTGCGATCGAGCGTCGCGGCGAGCGCATGCACGCCGAATGGGCGATAGAAATCGTGCTGCAGATCGTCCTCGCGCGTCCAGATCAGCTTCACGGGCTTGCCGGCCGCCTTCGCGATCAGCACGGCTTCGCCGACGAAATCGTTCTCGAGCCGGCGTCCGAAGCCGCCGCCGGCGCGCGTCATGCGGATCTCGATCGCGCGGCGCGGGATGCCGGTCAGGGAACTGATCATCTCCGACGCGCCGTCGGGACTCTGCAGCGAGGCAACCAGCAGCGCGCTGTCCTGGCGAAGATCGATCAGCGCGCCCGGCGTCTCCATCGTCGCGTGCGCGAGGAACGGCATCTCGTAGCGCGCCTGCACCTTGTAGCGCGCCTGCTTCTTCGCCTTCTCCATGTCGCCGTCGCGACGCACGGCGACGCCGTCTTCGTTCCTGTCGAGGAGCTCGTTCGCTTTCGCGGCGAGCGCGCTCGTCGATTCCTTCGACCACGGACCCTGCTTCCAGGTGACCTTGAGTGCGTTCCGGCCCTGGATCGCGGCCCAGGTGTTTTCGGCGAGCACGGCGATGCCGTCGGCGAGCTGCGCCTTGAACGGCTCGTCCGGTTTCGGGCCTGGGATGTGAATCACGTCGCGCACGCCGGCGACGCGACGCGCGTCGCTGTCGTCGAGCGTGTCGAGCGTGCCGTCGAGGTATGGACAGCGCAGCATGACCGCGATCAGCGCGCCGGCCGTATAGGCGTCTATGCCGTATTCGCTGCGCCCGGTGACGATGTCGTGCGCATCGGCGACGCGCGTCGGCCGACCGATGATGTGGAACTGCTCGGATTTCTTCAGCGGCGGCGGTGTCGCCGGCAGGTCGATCGCCGCCGCACTCCGCGCGAGCGCGCCGTATGTGAGCTTGCGCCCGTCCGGATCCGATGACCTGGCCCGCCTCGGTGCGCAGCGTGTCGGCCGGGACATTCCATTCGCTCGCGGCCGCCTGCACCAGCAGCCAGCGCGCGGTCGCGCCGGCCTCGCGCAGCTCCTTCCAACCGTCGCGCACGCTCGTGCTGCCGCCGGCACCCTGATCGCCGTACTTGTTCGACGCGCCCTGATCGGTTTCGACGTAGCCGTAGGGCAGCTGGATCACGCGCACCTGCGACCAGTCGACGTCGAGCTCCTCGGCGATCAGCATCGGGAGCGCAGTCATCACGCCCTGGCCGATCTCGCAGCCGCGCGCGCCGATCACGACGCGGTTGTCGCGCTCGATGCGGATGAACGGGCCGAGCTGCGTCAGGTCGTCGCCGAGCAATTCGGCCGGCGTGTCGCCGTCCTGCGCGCTCGCGATACGGATGCCGATCAGCAGCGCGCCCGATGCCGACAGTGAGACCGCGAGGAAGCGGCGCCGGCCGCGATCGATCGAATCGCTCATTTCTTCTGCGCCCGGATCGACTCGGCGGCGCGAAGGATCGCCTTGCGGATGCGCGGATACGTGCCGCAGCGGCAGAGGTTCGAGATCGTGGCGATGTCTTCGTCGTTTGGCTTGGGCTTGCGCGAAAGGAGATCGACTGCCGCGACGATCTGTCCCGCCTGGCAGTAGCCGCATTGCGGAACGTCTTCCTCGATCCACGCCTGCTGCACCGGATGGAGCCCGTCGCCGGCGAGCCCTTCGATCGTCGTCACCTGGTGCCCGGCCGCGTTCTGCATCGGCAGGAGGCACGAGCGCGTTGCCTTGCCGTCGACGAGCACCGTACACGCGCCGCACGCGCCGATGCCGCAGCCGAACTTCGTGCCGGTCAGGCGCAGCGCGTCGCGCAGGAACCAGAGCAGCGGCATCGTCGGATCGCCGTCGTGCTCGTACGGCTTGCCGTTGATCGTTATCGCGAGCGGCGCGGCCGGCGAACGTTTCGGCGCGGCCGCGGGTGCGACTGCGGGATGGCGTTCGGTCGGGTTCTGCATGCGCGGCTCCGGAATCGATGCCACGCAATTGTCGCATCCGCACGCGCGAGCGGCGAGGGCGCAGGCGCGCGCCGACGCGCAAATACGTCATGACGGCGTTCGCGGCGCGATGCAGTCCGTGCATCGCGCCGCCCGCAAAGTGCGCGCCGGGCGGGGGCGGGTGGATCTATGGGCGGGAACCGCCGCCCGGCGCGCAAGCCACCTGGGACGCAAGCGAAGCTTCCTGCCTCGCGGCGTCCGCGGCCCGCGGAGTGAGTCGCGGGACGGTCCGGTACCGGGCGAGCCCGGACCCAAGGCCGATCCTTCGGCCTCGCGTGCATGCCCGCGCGGCGCGATGTGCCGCGCGGGCTTCGTTCTACTGCGTGCAGTCGAGCGTGCTGTCGCTGTGCGCGAAGACGACGTCGGCCGTGACAAGCCCGGGCACATTGAGTGCGAGATGGATCGCATTCGTCGCGAGCGAGATCGAATGGACGCCGTCGCCGGTGACCGTGCGCTCGTTGAGGATCAGCGTCGCGCCAACGATGCCGAGCGCGCCGAGATCGACCGACGTGTTCGGCGCCGGCACCTCGGGAATGTTCGGCACCGGCGTGCCCATGATCGTGATGCCGACGCCGTTGAGCGAGGTGTCGTCGCCGGTCGACGGGTTGCCGTCGCCGCCGGCGAAGAGATTGCCGGCGTCGAAACCCGAGAAGAACATGATGTCGTCGATCGGCGTGCGCTGCTGCCGCCCCGCCGGGAGGCAATAGCCCATCACGACCGATTGCGATCGGATTGCGTCGGCCGTGAGCGCGATCAGCGGATTGCCGAGCACGTCAACGGCGGAGAGATTGACGTTCTGCAGCTCAACGTCCGCGCCGGCAACCGAGAACGAGACGCCCGGTACGTATTGCGCTTCGGACGCGAGCGTTCCAGTCGAGAGATGCAGCAGCGTGCCGCCCGAATCGAACGACGGCAGGAGATTCTGCTGGTAGGTCGCATCGACGGCATTCTGAAAGCCCGCCGGTGCCTGGGGATCGATGTCGAGTTGCGCGACACCGAGCAGATTGATGTGAACCGAAATGTCTTTGGCGTTTGCGCTGCCGGTTTCGGCATGAGCCCCTGCAGCAAAGCCTAGTGAGAGTGCGGCAACGAGTGCAGTCAGCCGCCCACCACCACCACGCGAGTGATGACGATCCATCGGTGAATCCTCCACAAACTGCCTGCGAGCTCAGCATCAGTCATGAGGAGGACCGCGACAACCTGTCGATCTTTACAGGGATGAAAGTGCGAACTTTCACGCGCGCACGATGCGCGTTGTAGCAATATCGAAAAATGCGTCGATGCGCGCCGGTGAACGATGCGTCAAGCGCACGTCGCGGCAGCGTGAAACCGGTGAGACGCAGTTCTCATTCGACCCTGCGCCGGTCGAGCACGCGGCGCCAGATGAAGTACACCGGCAAACCCGCGACCGTGATCAGCGCACCCATTCCGGCATCGTGCGGCGACTTCACGATCGTCACGCCGACGACCCAAAGCACTGCAAAAAGGAACACGAGCGGCAGCAGCGGAAAGAGCGGCGCGCGAAACGGCGTCGTATCCGCGGTGTCGTAGCGCCGATACCAGAAGAGCGTCGCGACGACCGCCGCGTAGCCGAGCCAGTCGCCGGTCGTCGAATAGAGCAGGAGCTGGTCGAACGTGCCTGTCCAGGCGAGCACGCAGGCCCAGCCGGCCAGCATCATCAGCGCGACGTTCGGCGTCCGCCATTTCGGATGGAGGCGGCCCGCGATGCGGAAGAACACGCCGTCCGCGCCCATCGCCTGGAACACGCGCGCCGCCCCGATCAGCGAGATGTTGCAGAAGCCGAGCGTCGAGATCGCGATGCCGAGCGCGATCACGCGCGCGCCCGGTTCGCCGAGCACGCGGCGCATCAGGTCCGCGGCCGGCGCCTTGCTTGCGGCGAGCCCGTCGTGCCCGAGCACGAGGAGATAGGCAAGGTTCGCGAGCAGATAGCACGTCGCGACGAGCAGCATGCCGAAGACGAGCGCGCGCGGCAGATTGCGCTGCGGTTCTCGGATCTCGCCGGCGATGTTGTTGATGTACGCCCAGCCGCCGTATGCGAAAAGTACTGGCAGGAGGACTCCGCCGAACGCGAGCGGATTCAGCGGCGGCGGCGGCACACTCGGCGGCGGCGCGCCGCGCGCGACGAGACCGATCGCGATCAGCGAGGCGATCGCGGCGAGCTTCAGCACGGTCAGGATGTTCTGCGTGACGGCGCCGGCGCGGATGCCGAACCAGTTGACGAACGTGAGCAGCACGATCGTCGCGATCGCATAGGGCCGTGCATCCGCGCCGGACAGCGCGACGCCGAGCGCGGCCGCTGCATATTGCACGAAGATCGTCGCGACCGCGGCGAGGCTGCCCGAGTAGTTCACGACGAGCATGTTCCAGCCGTAGACGAACGCGATGATCAGCCCGAATGCCTCGCGCAGGTTCACGTAGCCGCCGCCGGCGTTCGGCCGGCGTGCGCCGAGCTCGGCATAGCAGAGCGCGCCGATCAGCGCCAAGACCCCGCCGAATCCCCACGCGAGCAGCTGCTCGGCGCTGGATCCGGTCTGGCGCGCGATCGTCGCCGGCGTCAGGAAGATGCCTGAGCCGATGACGCCGCCGACGACGACCATCATCGCGTCCCAGATGCCGAGCCGGCGCGCGTAGCTGACTTCGGGTGTGTCGTTCATGCGTTTCCCCGGTTCGGGCAAGCATCGCCGCTCGCGCGGGCCGTGTCGAGCCGTCGGATCGGCGCGCGGCGCGTGCGCTGCATCGCGTCAGTGACTGGCGGCACAGGCCGCGCGCCGGCGGATCGACTACATCGACGGCTTCGACGCTCAGCTCGAGGAGTCCTTCGATGAACGCACCGCTCCGCAAGACCGCGCTCGCGCTCACTGCGATGCTGCTGGCATCCCCGGCCCTCGCCGAAACCGACGCCGACGTACAGACCAAACTCGTCGCGCTGACGCAGGAGCTGATGGACGCGCTGATCCCCGGCAACGCCGACGCATGGCAGCGCATCCTCGCCGACGACGCGATCATCATCGACGAGTTCGGCCGCATCCAGGACAAGAAGGAAGCGGTCGACAGCGTGCATCCGTTTCCGAAGGGATTCTCGGGCACGATCGAGATTCGCGATCCGTCGGTCCGCGTGCACGGCGACTCGGCCGTGCTGAAGGGCGAGATGTACGAGAAGGAAGGCGTGTTCGATCAGAACCTCGTCGTCCGCTACATCTTCGCGAACACGTTCGTGCGGCAGAACGGCGAGTGGAAACTCGCCGCGGCGATCGACGTCACGCTGCCGACCGAGCCGCCGAAACTCGCCGTCGCGGGGCTCGTGCCCGGCGACTATCCCGGCACGTACGCATACGGCCCAGGTCGCGCATGGTCGGTCGCGGCCGAGAACGGCGCGCTTTACTACACGACGAAGCCCGGCGGCCCGCACACCGCGCTCGACGCGATCGGCAAGGACGTCTTCATGACCGGCGGCGACGAGCACAACCTCGCGATCTTCCGGCGCGATGCGTCCGGGCGCGTCGTCGAGGTGATCGAGCGGCGCAAGTTCAACGACCTGCACATGAAGCGCGACGACTCGCCGAAGAAGACCTGACGGCGACGGCGCGCTTGCCCGCATCCGGGCCGCTGGCCGCCCGCGTCGCGCCATTCCGTTGCGTTTTGCTGCGACGCAAGAAAGAATGCCCGGCTCGCAAGCCGCTGCTCTCCAAAAGGCCAACGTGATCCAGCAAACCGCGCCCGCGCTCGCGCCGAACGCGCCGTGGATCGTCCTCAAGTTCGGCGGCACCAGCGTTTCGACGCGCCCGCGCTGGGACAACATCGCGGCGCATCGCCGCCGCGCATCGCGCGCGCGGCCGGCGCGTGCTGATCGTCGTCTCGGCGCTGTCGGGCATCACCGACAAGCTCAAGGCGATCGCCGAATCGCGCGCCGACGACGCGCGCTGCGAGCGCGTGCGCGACGAGATCGTCGCGCGTCACGAGGCGATGGTGCGCGAGCTCGAACTGGCGTCGCGCGTCGCGCTCGATCGTCTGGCTCGACGACTCGATCGGCTCGTCGCCGATCCGCGTCGCGCGATCCGGCGACGTCGCCGTGGCAGGCCGAAGTGCTGGCGCTCGGCGAACTGATGTCGACGCACGCTCGGCGTTTCATTTCTTTCCGACACCGGCGAGGACATGCTCGCGACGCACTGGCTCGACGCGCGCGAGCACCTGCGCGCGCGTGGCGCTGCCGAACCAGAATGCGTGGGGCCGTTATCTTTCGGCCTCCGTGCCGACGGCGCCCGATCCGGCATTGGCGCGCGCGCTCGCCGCGCGCGGCGACGTGTTCGTCACGCAAGGCTTCATCGCGCGCAACGCGAACGGCGAGACCGTCGATCCTCGGCCGCGGCGGCTCGGACACCTCGGCCGGCTACTTCGGCGCGCTGCTGAAAGCGCGAGCGCGTCGAAATCTGGACCGACGTGCCCGGCATGTTCAGCGCCAATCCGCGCCAGGTGCCCGAAGCGCGCGCCTGCTGTCGCGGCTGGACTACGAGGAAGCGCAGGAAATCGCCACCACCGGCGCCAAGGTGCTGCATCCGCGCTGCATCAATCCGCTGCGCGAGCCGGCGTGCCGCTGGCGATCAAGGACACCGAACCGCCCGCAACTCGCCGGCACCGAGATCGGCGCAGCCGCCGCCGACGCGCGCGCCGAGCGTCAAGGCGATCAGCTCGCGCAACGGCATCACGCTGATCTCGATGGAAACGATCGGCATGTGGCAGCAGGTCGGCTTCCTCGCCGACGTGTTCGAGCGACTTCAAGCGCCACGGCCTGTCGATCGATCTGATCGGCTCGGCCGAAACCAACGTCACCGTGTCGCTCGATCCGACCGAAAACCTGCGTCAACTCCGACGTGCTCGTCGGCGCTGTGCGCCGATCTGGCGAAGGTCTGCCGCGTCAAGGTCATCGCGCCGTGCGCGGCGATCACGCTGGTCGGGCGCGGCATGCGCTCGATGCTGCACCGGCTGTCCGGCGGTGCTGGCCGAGTTCGGCGCGCTGCGCGTGCACCTGATCTCGCAGTCGTCGAACAATCTCAACCTCACCTTCGTCGTCGACGAGGAGCTCGCCGACGATCTGGTGCCGCGCCTGCACGCGCTGCTGATCCAGCGCCGATGCGATGCGCGTCGAGGACGCCGCCGTGTTCGGCCCGAGCTGGCGCGAGCTGTACGACGAAGCCGCGGCGCCGCAGCGCGACGCCTGGTGGCGGCAGCGTCGCGACGAGTTGCTCGCGCTGGCGCACGAGAGCGCTCGCCGCGCTACGTCTACTGACCTGCGCACGGTGCGCGAGCGCGCGCGCGTTGCGCGAGCGTCTGCTGCCGTCGATCGCTGGTTCTATGCGATCAAGGCGAATCCGCATCCGGAGATCCTGCGCGCGCTCGGCGACGGAAGGCTTCGCGTTCGAATGCGTCTCGCCTGGCGAACTCGACGCCGTGCGCGCCGCAGTCGCCGAACGTCGCGCCCGAGCCTGCTGTTCACGCCGAACTTCGCGCCGCGCGAGGAGTACGCGGCTGCGCTGCGACGCCGGCGTGCGCGTCACGCTCGACAACGCTGCATCCGCTGGCGCACTGGGGCGAGCTGTTCGCGGGCGCGAGATTCGACCTGCGCATCGATCTCGGCGTCGGCCGCGGCCATCACGACAAGGTCAAGACCGGCGGCGCGCAGTCGAAGTTCGGCCTCGCGCTGGACCAGCTCGACGAGTTCCGCGCGCTCGCGCGCAAGCATGGCGTACGCATCGTCGGCCTGCACGCGCACCTGGGCTCCGGCATCCTCGACGCCGACGCACTGGCGCGACGGTGTACGCGCAGCTCGCCAGCCTCGCCGAGACGTATCGGCACGCGTCGACGTCGCTCGACATCGGCGGCGGCCTCGGCGTGCCGCCGCGTCCGGACGAGGCGCCGCTCGATCTCGTCGCGCTCGGCGCAGCGCTCGGCGAGGTCAAGGCGCGCGTATCCGCAATTCGAACTGTGGCTGGAGCCCGGCCGCTATCTGGTCGCCGACGCCGGCGTGCTGCTGGCGCGCGTGACGCAGCTCAAGCGCAAGGGCGGCGTGCGCTACGTCGGCGTCGACGCCGGCATGAACTCGCTGATCCGCCCGGCGCTGTACGAGGCCTGGCACGAGATCGTCAACCTGTCGCGGCTCGACGAGACCGACGGCGAGCTCGTGCAAGTCGTCGGGCCGATCTGCGAATCGGGCGACGTGCTCGGCACGAACCGGCGCCTGCCGCGGACGCAGAAGGCGACGTGATGCTGATCGCGCAGGCCGGCGCCTACGGCGCGGTGATGGCGTCGCACTACAACCTGCGCGAGCCGGCCGAAGAAGTGGTGCTGCCATGACTCTGGCCGATCCGCGCAAGGCCGGGCGGTTCCGCTTCGTGCGTGCGCTGCGTATGCCGGACGGCGTCGCGACGCTCGTCTACGCGTTCGACGACGGTCCGGAACTGGTCGAGCGCATCGGGTTTCCGGATGCGCCGGTTGCGCCGGACGCGGACGCGCGACGCGTTCGAGGCGGCGCTGCGACCTGCTGCATCTGATCGCCGGCGTGAGCTACTACAAGGCCGGCGTGCCGGCGGAGATCCGCGTCGAGACGCACGCGCTCGATGCGGCAGACGGCGGAGTTGCTCGATGCGCTCTATCGTGCATGGGCTGGGCGAGTTCGCGTATCACAACAAGCTCGATCTGCGCGGACGCATCGCTTTTCTCCCGCGCTCAAGGGAGCGGCGTTGACATCGGACGGAAACTCGATGCGAAACCATCGCCACGCCAGACCGCCTTGAAGGGGAGGGCTTCAGCGCTGATTCGCCGCACGCTCGTCCCGATCGGCGGCGGCAAGGATTCGCTGGTCAGCGTCGAAGCTGCTGCAAGTCGTCGGCGAGCGAGCCTGCGACCGCGGTCTGGATCGGCGACTCGCCGCTGATCGCGGCGTGCGCCGAGCGCACCGGCCTGCCGACGCTGAACATCGGGCGCGAAGCTCGCGCCGGAGCTGTTCGAGTACAACCGGCAGGGCGCGTGCAACGGCCACATTCCGGTCACCGCGATCAACTCGGCGATCCTCGCGGTCGCGGCGATGCTGTACGGATACGACACGATCGCGTTCTCGAACGAGCGCTCGGCGTCGAGCGCGACGCTCGAATACGACGGCCAGCAGGTGAACCACCAGTGGAGCAAGGGCTGGGAGTTCGAGCAGCGCTTCCACGCGTTGCTGCAAGTCGCACGTCGCCGCGCGATCTGGATTACTTCTCGCTGCTGCGGCCGTTGTCGGAACTGGCGGTCGCCGGCGCTTCGCGCGCACGACGCGCTACGACGACGTGTTCTCCAGCTGCAACCGCAACTTCCGCATCCTCGGCGAAGCCCGCCGATCGCTGGTGCGGACAATGTCCGAAGTGCCACTTCGTGTTCCTGGCGCTGGCGCCGTTCATGCCGAAGCCGCGCCTGCTCGCGATCTTCGGCCGCAACCTGCTCGACGACGCGGCGCTCGCGCCGGCTTCGACGCGCTGCTGGAATATCGCGACCACAAGCCGTTCGAATGCGTCGGCGAGGGCGCGAAGCGCGCGCCGCGATGGCGGCGCTGGCCGCGCGCGCCGGAGTGGCGCGAGGACGCGCTGGTCGCGCGCTTCGCCGACGAAATCCTGCCGCAGCTCGATGCGCGCGATCTCGCGCTGGCGCCGCTGCTGGTGCCGTCGGGCGAGCACCGCATTCCGCGCGCGCGCTGCGCGAGCGCTGATCGATGCGCATCGCTGATCTCGCCGAGCAGCCGCGTCGCGATCTGGGGCTTCGGTCGCGAGGGCCGTGCCGCGCTTGCGGCGTTGCGCGCGCGCTTGCCGGACCAGACGTTCACGGTGTTCTGCAATGATGCCGAAGCGCGACACGGCGTCCGCGCGATCGACGCGCGCACGCGGTCGATCGACACGGCGGCCGACGCCGCCGCGCTGAGCGCATTCGACGTCGTCATCAAGTCGCCCGGCATCAGCGCGTACCGGCCCGGCTCTCGAGGCGCAGCACCGGCACGCAGTTCACGTCGGGCACGGCGCTGTGGTTCGCCGAGCATCCCGAAGCGCGCGTGATCGCGTCACCGGCACCAAGGGCAAGAGCACGGTCACCGCGCTGATCGCGCACCTGCTGCGCGCGCTCGGCCGTCGCACCGCGCTGGCGGGCAACATCGGCCTGCCGCTGCTCGAGCTGCTCGATCCGCCGAGCGCTGCCGGAATGGTGGGTCGATCGAACTGTCGAGTTTCCAGACGCGCGAGCCGCGCCCGCGTCGAGATCGGCGTCGATCAACAATCTCTACGAAGAACACCTCGACTGGCACGGCACGCGCGAGCGCTACGTGGCCGACAAGCTCGCGCTCGCCGATGCTGCACGCATGCTCGTCGTCAACGCGTTGCAGCCGGAGCTCGCTGACGCGAACGACCGCGCATCCGCAGCGAATCCTGTTCGGCGATGCGGCGGGATGGCATGTCCGCGACGGCGCGATCTGCCGCGGATCGCAGCGCGTGCTCGACATCGCACGCTGCCGCTGCCCGGCGAGCACAACGCGCTGAACGTCTGCGCCGCGCTGGCGGCGATCGAAGCAGCCGGCGAAGATGCTCTTGCGGCGCTCGGCAGCATCGGCACGTTCCGCGCGCTGCCGCATCGGCTGCAGGCGCTCGGCGAGCACGATGGCATCACGTGGATCAACGACAGCATCGCGACGACGCCGCAGGCGACGCTCGAAGCGCTGGCGAGTCTCGCAGGTCGTGCGGTCACGGTGCTCGTCGGTGGCCACGATCGCGGGCTTGACTGGCACGCGTTCGCCGATGGCGTGCAGCGCGATCCACCGCACGCGATCGTCACGATGGGCGCAAACGGCGCGCGCATCGCGCATGTTCTGCGCGAGGCATCCGGCGACTATGAGCTGCAATCGACGACAACGCTGCGCGAAGCGGTCGAGGCGGCGCGCGGGATCACGCCATCAGGCGGCATCGTCCTGCTCTCACCCGGCGCGCCGAGCTTCGATCAGTTTCGCGACTACGTCGAACGCGGCCGCGCATTCGCCGCGCTCGCCGGGTTCGATCCGGATGCGATCGGAGCGATCGAAGGACTCGGTATCGCGTAACTCGCGTCGCGTCCGGCGTCGATGCCGAGGGAGGGTGCGGCATCGACGCCGGCGGACGCTGCGCAAGCGTCTTTCAATACGAGACGTTGACCGCCTCGATGATGTGCATGGTGGGAAAGCCGAGATCGCCGACCGGCGTCGGGTCGGTGACGCCGCACGTCGCCGAGCTCAGGAAGCCCGGATGCGTTTCGGCCGACGTCGTCGATCCGATGAAGAAACCGGTGCCGTCGCCGCTGCCGTCGGGCGTCGAGACTTCGACGACGAGATCGCTCGAAGCCGTGTCCGCGACCGTGCCGGCCACGGCGACATTGAAGCTCGTCAGCGCGGCGTCGGCTGGCGCAGGCGCGGTTGCCGTACCTATCTTGGTCAGCTGAGCGAGATCGATCGTGTCGACAGCAACACCGTGCGGAATCGTGTACAGCGTGACCGTCACTTGCGGCGCGCCGGCCGTCTGTTCGACCGAGACATCGACGCTCGACACGCTCGCGGGCGAGGTGACGCTGGACTCGTCGAAGTAATAGCGCCGCCAGTACTGATTGTCGGACGTCGTGCCGCTGCCGTCGTTGCACGCGACCGAGTTGCCCTGGATCGGCGTCGTGCTGCTCGTTTGCGAGAGGACAGCCGTCCCGCCGCCGCCGGAGCCGTCGAATCCGTCCGCGAAGATCGAGTCGGCGGGACCGCCATTGGTGACGCTCAGGTGCACCGGAATTGCGACCCTGCTATGGGCGAGATCGTTGGTGTAGACGCAGAGGTTCGCCGTGTACGTGCCGGGCGCGAGGTCGGTCGCGTCGAAACCGATGTTGACGGTCGCCGGATGCGTCTGGTCGGGGTCGGGTGTCACCGTGCCGGACGCGACGTCGTAGCTGAGCCATGGCGTATCGGCTGGCGTCGAGCATGGGATGCCGGCCTTGGCGATCGCCATGCCGTCGAGCTCGCCGCCCATGAGGCCGATGCGGCGTCGTCGCGCCGGTGGCGGGGTCGACCGTGTACATCGTCGATTGGTCGAAAGCCATGCTGGCGAGATAGAGCACGCCGGTCTCGGCATCGAAGTCGAGGCCTTGCCCGAACACCGCGTCGATGCCAAGCGAGCCGATTACCTGTGCCGCACCGTTGGTCTTGTCGATCGCGACGAGCGTGTCGGCATCCGAATCGACGCCGTACATAAGGCCGTTGTTGTCGATCGCGATGTCGCGGATCAGCGCGTTGATCGGTCCAACCGGCGTCGTCGACGCGTTCGAGAGGTCGATCGTGTAGAGCATGCTCGTGCGCGCGTTGTAGTCGCTGATGACGAGATAGGTGATGCCGGATGTCGGATCCCAACGCATGCCCGATGCGACGACGATGCAGCACGAGACGAGGCCCGTGTTGCCGATCAGCGTCGTGGTGCCGTCGAGCGTGCTGATCGTGTAGAGATCGCCTTGGAAATAGTCGACGCCGTATTCCTGGCTGAAGTCGTTGTCGACGAACGTGATGCCGAATAGCGTCACGGAGTTGGCGAGAATCGTATTGAATGTGCCGGGCTGGAGCGCATCGAAGCTGACATAGTCCGATCCGTTCTTGTTCACATCCGTCGCATAGACCGGCACCGCGCCCGTTCCGAATGGCACGGGACCTTTTGCCTTGCCGCCCGCGGTCGAGACCTGTCCGAAAATCGACGCAGTGACGCCGGGAGTCCCGACCGGCGCGACCGTTCGCGGCGTCTTCGGGAAGTGCGCGTTCGGCGCCGGCGGCGTCAGGCTCCAGTCGAGATCGCGGTTGCCGATGTTGTCGATCAGCAGCGGGCTCGTCGTCGAGGTCCCCGTCGTCACGTTCGGCGAAAAGCCGGTCGCGGCGTTCGGCGTCGTGATTATCGTCGGCGAACCGACATCGAGCGTAGCCGCGGCCGTGGCCGAGTACGTGATGGCTTGCACCGGCGTCCAATGGATCGCAAAGCCGTCGGAAAGGCTCGCCGTGTTGTAGGAATACTGGTTCGCGAACGCCGACGTCGACTGCAGGCCGACCGTCGCTGAGACGCCATTGTCGTAGTTCGCGCCGGCACCGCCGAACGTCGCCGTCTCGTATTCGAAATCGATCGAGCCGTCGGCTTCGTTCAGGACCGCCTCGAACGTCGCGCCGGTCTGGCCGGTTGGATCGCCGGAATCGCCGTACACGAACTTGTTCTGGTACTCGATGACGAACTGTCGGTTCGGCGCGGTGCCGACGGCGCCGTAGTAGACCGTGCCGTTCGGCAGCATGTCGTCCCAGTACGGCAGGATCGCTGGATTCGAGAGGCTCGCCGTCGGCAGCGCCTGGTTGTTGTACGGGAACGAAGAGCAGCTCGCGACATTGAACAAGATGCCGCCGTTGTTGCCGATGCACAGGTTCGACGAGCTCGCGCCGTAGAACGAGAAAGCGAATGGCATCGTGATCGCGGCTGCGCCGTCGTCGGTGAGATCGAGCGGAGTGCCGGTCGCGCTGACATCGACGAACGTGAATGTCGCGGTGTCGTCGAGGTGTAGCCCGGCAGCACGTCGGTCGCGGTCCACGTCGAGGTGAACGTCCCGGTGTCGCCGTTCGGGTTCGTGCTGGCGACGATCGTGCGGTTGTACTGGTAGCTCGCGCCGGGTGCGAGCGCGATGTTGTCGTTCGTGAACACGGTGCCGACGTGATCGTCGCCGAGCGTGTGGTAATTGAGCGTCGTCGATGCGTTGTTCGTGACGGTGTAGCAGATGTTGACCGAATCGCCGATGCTGACGGCGAGGTCGGTGGCGGCACCGCATTGATTCGGATTGCCGTCGTCGAGCGCCAGCGTGACCGCGAGACAGAGACCGTCGGCTGCGCAGCTTCCCGCCGGGCGCGCGACGTGCGCCGGCGCCGGCCCGATCGAATAGGCGCGACCCGCGGCAGCCTTGTTGAGGCTCGTGTGCGGCAGCGGCTGCGCCGATGCCGTTCCGGCAAGCAAAGTCAGGATGGCAGCCGGAATGGCCCGGCTGATGAACAGGGAAGGTCTCATTCTTACCTCGATAGGAATGGCGCTGCGACAGCAACGCTCGCAGAGATGCGTCCACAGTGTTTGTAGAAGTCTTGTGCCGGGCTTGCCGAGCACTTGTACAACCCGATGTCGCGCCGGAACTATTGCCGATACACGCTCGTCCGGCGTGTTCAGCGCTTGGCGACAGCCGAGAGGTCGTCCGGCAGCGCGCGCTCGCCGGCGATCGCGCTCGCCCGCGCGATCGCCTCGCGTGCGGCGTCGTCCTTGCGCAGAGCGCGATAGATCCGCGCCTGCGTCCATGCGGCGCGCATGTCCTTGGCGGACCATGGCGCCAGCCGGCCGGCGACCGCGCTGGCCTGGTCGATCTCGCCTGCGTCGACGAGCGCGCGGGCGTAGGTTTCGCCGACGATGACGATGTCTTCGGGGATGCCCTGGCGTTCGGCGCGCGCCATCGCATCGGCATAGCGGCTCAACGCCTCGTCCGTGCGGCCTTCGGCGTGGGCCTGATCCGCCTCGGCGAGCACGACGTAAAAGAGGCGCCGATCGCCGCCGCCGGTCGACTCGGCCCAATCGCGCAAATGCTTGACCTCGCCGGCCGCCTGCGCCACGTGGCCGTTCTTCTGCAGTCGCAATGATGTAGGCCAGCCGTGCCGATGCGAAGTCCTGCCAGTTCGTGTTCTCGAGCGTCTCGGTCGAGCAGTTTCGAGGCGATCTCGGCCGCGCGCGCGTTGTCGCCGCGCAGCAGCGCGATGTCGGCGGCGAGCGCGTCGGCCTCGGCGCGAACGGCTGCATCGGCGTTCGGATCGCTGGACGTGTGCACGTGCTCGATCAATGCGTCGGCGTCGCGCAGACGGCCGACGCCAGCGAGCGCGACGGCGCGGCTCACGGTCAGCCACCAGTTTTCGCGCGGATTGCGGCTGTGCGCTTCGGGCGGCCAGAACCGGTCGGTCGTCGCGAGCGCCGCGTCGTGCTCGAGCAGCATCGATTGCGCGTCGGCGAGGCTGCGCAGCGCCGAGTTCAGCGCTTCGGGCGTCGAGAGGCTCTCGAACCGGCGCGCGGCATCCTCGAAGATCGTCGCGGCCGCCGCCGGCTGGCCGCGGTCCAACGCGACCGCGCCGAGATTGAGATCGACGCGCGCGACGCCGAATGCGTCGTTGCTCATCTCGTGCAGCGTGCGTGCGCGGCCGAGATACGCGGCCGCCTCGTCGAGCTTCAGCGCATGGCCCGCGACGACGCCGCGTCCGGTATAGGCTGTCGCGAGCACATCCGTGTCGTTCTGGAGCGCGAGCAGCTGGATCGCCTCGGCGAACGCGGCGTCGGCGTCGGCGTCGCGCTCTTCGCGAAAATAGGTCGCGCCGAGCGTATTGAGGACACTGGCGCGCAGACGCGCATGCTGAGTCGCCGTGCAGGCGATCGAGCAATGCTTCGGATTGCTTGCGACTCGCTTCGTAATCGCCGCTGAAAAACTCGATCGAGGCCATGCTGTGCGCAATCTCGGGGCTCGCCTGCGCCGCTGGCGATGCGTCCTTGATCAGCGTGTTGGCGACTTCGAGCTGCCCGGCCAGCACGGCGGCGCTGATGTGCTGCGCGAGCTCCTCGATCGCGCGCGGGCTGTCGGGATCGCCCGATGGCGGCGTGAGCCCGAGCTTGATCAAAAGGTCGTCCGCGGCTTTGCGCCCGGCGACGAGCACGTCCTCGCCTTGCGCTTCGGCCTGCAACTGTCGCCCCTCGTCGTGCGCGTCGAGGCGCACGTTCCACAAACCGTTCGCGAGCGCGACGTGCGGTTTGACCAGTAGCGTCGCCTTGTCCGTGACCGACGGATCGACGGATCCCGTCTCGGGATCGATGCGCTTGCTGTTGACGAGGCCGACCACGGTCTCGCTCGGCGTCGTCGCGAGCGCGCCGGCGCGCAGGCGATTCGCGACGAGGTCCATGAAACCCAGGCGCAGCCAGGCCCAGTCGCCCGGCGCGTCGACACTCGGACGGCAGCACCATCGCCGGCAATCTCGGCGCTGCGTTGCGGGCGCCTATCGCATCGGGTCGCCGCCAGAGCAGCACCACCGCGACGGCGAGCAGCGCGATACCGATCGTCGCGACCAATATGAGCAGCGGCCGTCTTCGCAGCACCGATGACGGCGCATGCTCCGTCCGCATCGTCGCGCTCGCCGCAGCCGAAGGCGCCGAGCCGCTTTCTTCCTCGATCGTCGGCTCGACGATCCAGCGATAGCCGAGCCGCTGCAACGTGCGGATGCTGTTCTGCTCGTTGCCGGTGTCGCCGAGCAAGCGCCGCAGACGCATGATCGCGTGGCTCAACGAAACTTCGCTGACGTCGGCACGTCCCCAAACGGCCGCCGTGAGCTCGTCGCGTCCGACCGAGCGGTCGCGATGGCGGATCAGATACGCAAGGCAATCGAGCGTCGAGACCGGCAGCGCGACGAGTGCGTCGTCCTGATAGAGCTCGCGCGCCTGCGGGTCGAGCCGGAAATTGCGGAATCGGTAGATCGGTGCAGCCATGCCGCTAGCTTAGCGGCTCGGCGGACGCGGAGCGGCGCTGCTATCCTCGATGCCATGAATCGAGAGAGCGCGACGCACGGACGCGATGCGGTAACGATCTGGGATCTGCCGACGCGGCTGTTCCACTGGATTCTCGTCGCGTTGATCGTGCTGCAGTACGTCAGCGGCGAGTTTGGCCTGCTGTCGATGGACTGGCACTTCCGCTTCGGCTACGCGACGCTGGCGCTGATCCTTTTTCGCATCCTCTGGGGCTTTTTCGGCTCGTCGACGAGCCGCTTCTCACAGTTCGTGCGCGGCCCCGCGGTGGTCTGGCGCTATACGGTTGCGCTGCTGCACGGCCGCGCGCAAGGCGCGATCGGACACAATCCGCTCGGCGGCTGGTCGGTGCTGCTGATGCTCGCGTCGGTCGCGCTGCAGGCGGTCACGGGGCTTTTCTCGACCGACGATCTCGACACGACCGGCCCGCTCGCGGCGCGCGTCTCCGAAGCGACGGTGAAATGGATGACGCGCATCCACCACTGGAACCGCTACTTCCTGTTGCTGCTGATCGTGCTGCACCTCGGCGCGGTGCTCGCGCACTGGGTGTGGCGGCGCGACAACCTCGTCGCGCCAATGGTGCACGGACGCAAACGCATCGCCATCACGGCGCCGATGCGTGCCGGCTCGATCTGGATCGCGCTCGCGCTTCTGGCCGCGAGCGGCGTCGCGGTATGGGCACTGGTCGCGTGGGGCGAAGCCGCGTAGCGCTACGCGCGCGTCACTCTTCCTTGCGGTACTTGTCGTGGCAGCTCTTGCACGCGCCGGCGGTTTTCTTGAACTGATCGCGCGTCTTCGCTTCGTCGCCGGCTTTCGCGACGTCCGAGAGATTCTTCGTCTCGCGCACGAGATCGTTCATCTTGCTCTTGAAGTCGTCCATGTTCTTCCAGATGTCCGGCTTCGCCTCGGTGTCGGCGCCCTTGTCCGAGCCTTCCGGAAAACCTTCGAGCAGCTGCGGCGTCAGCGACGCGATGCGATCGGCGTGCTTGGAGAACTCGGTGTTGTCCCACGGCGTCTTGTTCTTGATCATGTCGACCATCGGCACGAAGTTCCAGCCGATCATCGTGTAGACGCTCTGGCGATAGTGGATCGCCGTTTCGGGTTTCACGGCGGCGGCCGTCACTGCAACGGAGAGGAGGGCAGCGGTGGTCACTGCCAGCACGGTCTTGCGCATCGGAGCATCCATCGTGGTTTCCAATCGGAATCGACCGGGCCCGAGTTTAGCAGCAGCGATTGTCTCTACCGCCATGTAAAAAGGTGTCCGCCGCGTGGCGGAAGCACTACCATGCGCCGAGCCCATCGATCCGGAGATCGCCATGCGCACGACATTCGCCGCTTTCGCTCTTGCTTTCGCGCTCGCAGCGCCGGCTCACGCGGCGATGGTCGCCAAAGACCTGCGCTATCAGGTCGGCGGTAAAGAGATGCAAAGCGTGCTCGTCTACGACGACGCCGTGAAGACGCCGCGGCCGGGGCTCGTCATGACGCCCGATTGGCTCGGCATCACTGACGACAATGTTGCCATCGCGAAAAAAATGGCCGGCAAGGATTACGTGATCCTCGTCGCCGACGTCTACGGCGCCGACGTGCGTCCGAAAACGCCGGACGAAGCCGGCGCCACGACGAAGAACATGTATGAGCATCGCAGTGATCTGCGCGCGCGGATCAACGGCGCGCTCGACGAGCTCAAGAAGCAGGTCGGCAAGGCGCCGCTTGACGGCAAGCACTGGGGCGCGTTCGGGTTCTGTTTCGGCGGCGCCACCGTGCTCGATCTCGCGCGGAGCGGCGCCGACGTCGGCGGCGTCGTGTCGTTCCATGGCAATCTCAAGACCGACGATCCGTCGCTCGCGAAGAACATCAAGGCGAAAGTGCTCGTGCTGCACGGCGCCGACGACAAGTTCGAAACGCCCGAGGACATCGCGAACTTCCAGAAGGAAATGCGCGACGCGAACGTCGACTGGCAGTTCCTCGCGTTCGGCGGCGCAGTGCACTGCTTCGCGATTCCGAAGGCCGACAACGCCGTGCCCGGCTGCCTCTACAACGAGCGCGCGGCGAAGCGCGGCGAGCGAGAAATGCACATGTTCTTCGACGAAGTGTTCGCCGCGCGCTGAGGCGCCGCCATGCGACCGAACCGCGCATCCTGGTTCACGCGCTTTGCGAACGCCGGCTCACGCGCGACCGGGCGGCCCGGTACGTTCGTGCTCGCCGTCATCATCGTCGTCATCTGGGCGACCACCGGTCCGATCTTCGGCTTCAGCGACACCTGGCAGCTCATCATCAACACCGGCACGACGATCGTGACGTTCCTGATGGTGTTCCTGATCCAGAACACGCAGAACCGCGATTCGGAAGCGATGCACGTCAAGATGGACGAGGTGATCCGCGCGCTCAAGGGCGCACACAATGCGCTGCTCGATCTCGAGGAGCTCGACGACAAGACGCTCGACACGATCCGTTCGCGCTATCGCAAACTCGCCGCGAAGGCGCGCGAGGACATCGAGAACGGCAGGCTCGACATCGGTTGCGACGATGTCGACGCCGACGAGGCAGGCGGACGCTAGCCGCCCGCGGCCTTGGGCTCCTCGGGTTCGTCGAGAAGTCCGTTGATCTGCTCGACGATGATGTCGAGCTTGCTCCCAGGGTAGCCCTTCCACGTGTGCGCAACGCGGCCCGACTTGTCGACCATGACGAGAAACGGCAGCGCGTTCGCGCCGTATTGGTCCGCGGTCGTGTGATTTTCGTCGCGCGCCATCGTCAATTCGAAGTTTTTGAGCTGACGCTTCATCTTGAGGTAGTCGCCACGATCCTTGTCGATGTTGATCGCGATGACCTGGATGCGATCCTTGCCGATCACGCGCTGGATCTTTTCGAGTACCGGCAGCTCCTTGAGGCACCAGGTGCACCACGACGCCCAGAAGCTCAGCACGACGACCTTGCCGCGATATGCGCTGACGAGCACGTCGGCGCCGTTGCCATCGGCACCGAGCAGGTCGGGCGGCTCGGTGCGGGGACCGACGACCTCTGCGCGCGCGGCGCCGATAGTCGCGCATGCGACCACGAGCACGAGCAATAGCTTCTGCAACATCCTGTTCCCCTTCCCCGATGTCAGTGATTCGCTAGCCCGTACGGTCGATCGCGTAGTCGGCGAGCACCGCGAGCGCGTCGCGCGCGGGCGAGCGTTCGAGCACCGCGAGCGCATCGCGCGCGGATTGCGCGAACCCGTGCGCACGCTCGCGCGCGCGCTCGAGCGAACCCGTCGCGCGGATTGCCGCGAGCACGTTCGGCAGCGCATCGAGGCCGCCGTTCGTGATCGCGAGTTTCAGCGCATCGGCTTCGGCAGGCGCGCTCTTCTCGATCGCATAGATCAGCGGCAGCGTCGGCTTGCCTTCGGCGAGATCGTCGCCGATGTTCTTGCCGAGCGTACCGGCGTCGGAGACGTAGTCGAGCACGTCATCGGCGATCTGGAACGCGAAGCCGAGATCGAGGCCGTATTTCGCGAGCGCTTCCTCCTCTTCGGCCGGAAGCCCGGCGAGCACGGCGCCGAGTCGTGTCGCGGCCGCGAACAGCACGGCGGTCTTGCGCTCGATGACGTTGAGATACGCCACTTCGTCCGTGTCGGGATTGCCGATGTTGAGGAGCTGCAGCACCTCGCCCTCGGCGATGCGGTTCGTCGTGTCGGCGAGGAGCTGCATCACGCGCATGCGATCGAGCTCGACCATCATCTGGAACGAGCGCGAATAGAGGAAATCGCCGACGAGCACGCTCGCCGCGTTGCCCCAGACCGCGTTCGCGGTCTTGCGGCCGCGGCGCAGGTCCGATTCGTCGACGACGTCGTCGTGCAGCAGCGTCGCCGTATGGATGAACTCGATGACCGCGGCGAGCGCGATCTGGTCGCGCCCGCGATAGCCGGCTGCGCGCGCCGCGACGAGATGGAGCAACGGGCGAAGGCGCTTGCCGCCGCCGCCGACGATGTGCTCGGCGACCTGATTCACGAGCACGACGTCCGAGGCGAGCCGCGCGCGGATCAGCGCGTTCACGGCCAGCATGTCGGCGGCGACGAACGCCTGCACGTCGGCGAAGCCGGCAATCGGTGTGGAAGCGGCGGTGGCGGTGGAGCTCAAGGCGGTCTCTCTCGGATCGCCCCAGTATAGCCGCCCGCTCCTGCGCGCTCGGTCACGAGCCGGGAAACGGGCGCGGCGAACGCTGACACGCGGCATCGCCCCGCGCCGACGCGCGGGGCCGGCGCTATTTGATGCGGCAGGGCGCCTGCTCGGGTATCGTTCGCTCCATCGAAGTCGAGCTTCAGCAGAGGAATAACGATCCATGGCACGCGGCGTAAACAAGGTCATCCTGGTCGGCAATCTCGGCGCCGATCCCGAGACGCGCTACACCGCGAACGGCGGCGCGATCACGAACATCCGCCTGGCGACATCCGAGGCGTGGAAGGACAAGCAGACCGGCGAGAACCAGGAGCGCACCGAATGGCACCGCGTCGTGCTGTTCGGCAAGCTCGGCGAGATCGCCGGCGAATATTTGAAGAAGGGCCGGCAGGTCTACATCGAAGGCTCGCTGCGCACGAACAAGTACACCGACAAGGAAGGCATCGAGCGCTACTCGACCGACATCGTCGCTAACGAGATGCAGATGCTCGGCGGTCCGGGCGGCGGTGGCGGCGAGGGTGGCGGCGGCGGTGGATGGAGTCGCGATCGCGGCGAGCGCTCGGGCGGCGCGGCGCCGCGCGGCGCCGCGCCGCCTTCGTCGTCGCGGCCGGCGCAGAAGCCGGCGGATACGTTCGAGGACGACGACATTCCGTTCTGATTCTTTATCCCCTCTCCCGCAAGCGGGAGAGGGGGAACGGCGCGAGGCGACGAGAATCAATCAAATCCGTCCCCGAACACGCGATCGTTCCAGCCGAGAATCGCCGCGTTGTAGTTCGAAAACCCAACGGTGATCGCCGTCGCGTTGTCCGGATACGCGACGCTGTAGAGGTTCGAGATCGTGCGCAGCTCAGTCACCCACGTCGCGCCCGCGTCGCGCGTGTGCATGATCGAACCGTCCAGCATTACCGCGATGCCTTCATTCGCGTTCGCAAACGCGAGCCCCTGCACCGGCGTGGCGATGTCGTCGCGTTGCGGCGACCACGTCGCGCCGCCGTCGCCCGAATGGAGGATCACGCCGTGGTCGGTGCCGCCGCCGATGTAGGCGTTGTCGGCGTCGACGAAGACGACTGCGCGCAGATCCTGATCGGTCGGCGGCAGCTGATAGTTCCACGTCGCACCGCCATCGGTCGTCTCGAGGATCGTCTGCACGCCGACCGCGACCCCGTTGTTCGCGTCACGCATCGCGACGCTCTCGAGCGTCACCTGCGCGTTGCAGTCGGTCGCGCGCTGCGTCGTCCATGTCGCGCCGGCGTCGTCGGTGTGCACGATCGTGCCGCACATGCCGACGGCCGTGCAGGTGCCGACGGCCGTGCACGCGATCGATAGCAGCGGCACGAGCAAATCGGACGGCGTGCGATCGGTCCAGGTCGTGCCACCGTCGTCGGTGCCGACGATCACGTGATCGAAGTTCGTGATGTCGCCGCCGACCGCGAGGAGACTATTGGCGCTCGGCGCTGCGATGCCGTAGAGCCATTGCGCCGTATTGCTCGCTTGCACGTGCCAGCTCCGGCCGCCGTCCTTTGTTGCGACGATGAGGCCTGCGCCGCCGACCGCGGTGCCCGTATGGAGATCCGAAAACGCGACGCCGAAGAGGCCCTGCTGACTGATCGAGGTCTGCAGCGACGTCCAGCTCGCGCCGCCATCGCTCGTGTGCAGCAGCGCACCGCCCGAACCCGCCGCGGTGCCGTTCGAAGCGTCGGAGAACACCGCGAACAGTGTGCTCCGGTCGACCGGAACCGGCGACCATGTCGTACCGCCGTCGGTGCTGAAGATGACCGCGCCCTCGGAGACGTAATCGCCGCCGCTGACGACGATCGTGTCGCCGTTGAATGTGACGCTGTGCAGGTCGTAGGCGGTGCCGCTGTCGCGCGCGTCCCACTGCGCGCCGCCGTCGGACGTGACGAAGAGCGCGCCCGCGTTGCCGACCACGACGCCGTGCGTCGCATCCGAGAAGCGAACGTCGTTCAGCACCTGATCCGACGTCAGCGACTGCGGCGTCCAGGTCATGCCGCCGTCGGTCGTCGCGGCTGCGATCGCGAGCGACGCGCCGAAGTCGTAGCCGACCGCGAAGCCGGTGTCCGGAGCGGGGAACGACACCGCGAGCAGGTAGCCGACGCCGCTCAAGTCCTGCGTATCCCAGGTCGCGCCGCCATCGCTCGTGCGCGAAACGGTCGGCACGAACTGCGCAAAATCGCCGCCGACGGCAACGCCATGGTCGGCGTCGCTGAAGTACGCATCGGCGAACAGAATGCTTTGCAGCGGCGGCGACGCCGACCAGGTCGCGCCGCCGTCCGTGCTGCGCGTGACGACGCCGGTCGTGTCGGCGCTCAGTGTCACGTAGCCGCCGACTGCGACGATCGTTTCGGCATCGACGCGATGGACGCGATAGAGCGTGCCGTCGACCGTGACGCCGCTGTCGTGCGGCGTCCACGTCGCGCCGCCGTCGCCAGTCGTCATCAGGAGGCCGCCCTCGCCGACGAGCACGCCATTGTCGGCGTCGGCGAAGTCGATGCCCCAGATGTCGTACGACGTCGGCCGCGGGTTCTGCCAGACCCAGTCCGCGCTGGCGATCGCGGGTGCGATCGCGAGCGTCCCGGCGAGCGCGAGCGCCGCACGCGTTGCGCATCGGTTGCGAAAGAAGTTCATGCGTCCCTCCTGGTGGGTTTGCTATCTGCGCGGGCGGCGCGCGCCGGCGCCGTCCCGCGAACGGCGGAGCTTGCGCGCGGGGCGTGCCGCGCTGCGCTTGCAAGGCATGAAGACCGCATGATGTCTTCATGAAACCTCGCGGTGAGCCGCGATCGGCTAGCCCGAAGGAACGAGCTCGGCCGGAATATGGCGCTCGCCAGCCAGTCGTTGCGCGCGCCCGAGCGCGGTCTGCCACGCTGCCGGCGGCCCGAGCTTCCGATAAATGCGAAGCTGAATCAGCGCTGCCGCGTAGTCGCGATCCGCGAAGTCGGCGACGCGCTCGCTGACGCGGAGCAGCCGGTCGTCGGGCGATGCGGCGTCGGCGGCGAGCCACTCGACATAGCGCTCGACGACCTCACGCACGCGCGTCGGCGTGCGGCTCTCGTCCGCGAGCGCGAGCGCCCGCTCGAACGCGGCCGTCGCCTTGTCGCGGTTGCCGGCCGCGGCGGCGAGCTCGGCCTCGGCGAGCGCGACCTGCACTTTCGCCATGTCGCCGGGATCGTCGGCGCAGGCGGGCAGCGTCGCCGCCGTTTTGCCAGCCGCATCGAGCGCGCCCGCGGCGATGTGCGCGCGTACGAGCACGAGCGCCGCGCGATCGAGGTTCGGCGTTTCCGGATCGCTGCAGTCGTGCTTCTGCCGCGCGATGAGCTCGTTCGCGCTGCGCTCGGCCGTCGCCCAGTCGTGCGCGGCGGCCGCGCGCTCGGCGCGCACCGCGAGGGCATCGGAGCCGGCAGTCGGCAGGTCGCCATCGGGCGGGATCGTCGCGAGCACTTCATCGAGCAGCCGGTCGGCGAGGTGCTCGCGGCCGGCGGCGTCGTGAAGGTCGAAAAGGCTCAGCTTCGCAAGGCCGACGAGGTCGGGATTCGTCGTCGACTGCAACAGCTCGGCGATGCGCGCCGCGTGCGGCTCGGCGGCGGCGGGATCGAGCAGGCGCATGTTCGCCTGCACGATGAAACAGAGCGCCTTCAGCTCTTCGTTCGCGGCGTGGATCGCATTGTCGAGCCGCGCCGCGTTCTCGAAACGGCGCAGCGCCTCCGCGTAGCGGTCGCGGCGCGTCTCGAGCACGCCGACGTTGACTTCGAGCTGGGCGAGATTGCGCACGTCGCCGGTCGCCTCGAACATGCGCCGCGCGCGCGCCATGCGCTCGCCCGCGAGATCGAGATCGCCGCGCTCCTGCGCGATGTTGCCGAGGTTCATCCAGATCGTGCCTTGCGTATCGCGGAGCGCCTTCGAGTCGTTGTGCTCGACGAGCCGCGCGGCCTCTTCGAGCATCGGCTCCGCACCCGAACGATCGCCGCGCACGATGCGCGCGACCGCGAGCCCGTTGAGCGCCCGCGCGCGCATCACCGGGTCCTTTTCGGCCGGCGTCTCGTCGAGCAGCTTCGCGAACGCGGCTTCGGCCTTCGCGCTCTCGTGCTCGTAGAAATCGAGCTTCGCACGCTGGAAGCGGATCTCGGCCGTCGTCTGCAGTGCCGGCGGCGCACCTTCGATCAGCTTGCGCGCCAACGCGCGGTTCTGCGTGAACGTCGCGGCCTGAATGCGCTGCACGAGCAGCGCGAGATCGGGCGCGGCGTCAGGCTCGGCGACCGGCACGCGGCCGAGCGCGATCGCGATGTCGTCGGCCGCACGGCGCGCCGCCGCGAGGATGTCCGGCCCGTGGCCGGTCGCCGCGACGGCCGGTTGCGTGTCGCCGCTCGTATGCAGCGCGACGCGCCACTCGTCGCCGTCGCGCTCGGCGTCGGCTTCGAGCACGATGCGCGCCTGCGTGCTCGCGGTCAGCGACTGCAACGCGTTCGCACCGGGCGTACCGTTCGTGCCATGCAGCAGCAGGATCACGCTGTCGGTCGGCACCATTGGCTGGCCATCGGCGCGCAGGCGATTGGCGATATATTCCATGAGGCCGAGGCGGATCCACGCGTCGTCGGGATCCGAAGCGCCGACTACGGGCAGCAGCAGCGCGATTGGCTCGGATGCGTTCTGCGCCATTGCGGCGGCGTCGACCGGGAGCGCGGCGTCGCGTTCCGTGCTCGCGGGAATGAACGCCGCTGCGAGGATGACCAGCGCAAGCAACGCGACCACGCGCCACCAGCGCGTGCGCGGTTGCACTGCAACGGCTGCGGTCTCGACGGGCGGCGCGTCGGTCGTCGCATCGACGTGTGCCGTCCAGCGATAGCCGAACCCGCGCACGGTCTTGATGACGTGCTGGTCTTCGCCCGAATCGCCGAGCACCTGCCGCGCGTGACGGATCGCCTGGCCGAGCACGCTCTCGGTCAGGTGCACGTGGCCCCAGACCGCGCGCATCAGCTCGTCGCGATCGACGACGCGATGGCGGTTCTCGATCAGGTAGACGACGCACGAGAACGGCTTGCTCGGAAGCTCCACCGGTGCGCCATCGCGGCGCAGCTCGCGGCAGGCAGCGTCGAGCTCGAACGCGCCGAAGCGATAGACCGGAGACGCCGCGAGCTGGACTGTCACGATGCGAGAAGGGCGCCCGGATGATGAGCACGCACGGCGCGCCGAATCCGTTCGGGCGCCGGTTCGCCGAGAGTCTACTACGAGTCGCCGCGCCTTCTCCCGCGAACGAAACGTCGGACGCCGCGCTCAGCCCGCCGGTTTCGACGATCGATGAGCGTCGACGCGTGCGCGTGGACGTTGCGCCAGTCGCCGTGCTCGCGGACGTACGTGTCCGAGAACTTCACGACGTGGTCGAACGGCTTGCCCGTGGCTCGTGCCCTTCTGGTGCAGCAGCGCGACGACGATCGCCGTATCGCCGTGGACGCGCACTTCCCAGCCGCTGCTCTCGTTGATCTCGAACACGATGTCGGGCGATGCGACGTCCGCCAGAATCGGGGCGCGCGTGCGCTCGGTGCCGCTCGGCAGCACGAGCACGTAATCGTCGGTCAGGATCTTCTCGAGCGTCGCGACGTCGCGATCGACGAAAGCGCGCTGCATGCGCTTGTCGATCGAGACGAGGTTTTCGACATCATTGGGCGCGCGGTTGTATCAAGGCTGGCGCGGCTACGCGGCGATGGCCGTGACGAGCGTGCGCCGAGGGTCAGCATGCGTGCCAACGTTGGATAGCCCTTCTAGTGGTGGCAAGGATTGCCGTTTTCGGTCATCCGATACGGGATTCCGGGGCCCGCAACTCGGCGTCCCGCGCGTTCGCGTTCGGCCGCCTGTTGAGGCTACGATGGGCATGGCGATGGCGTTTCGCGGCGCGTTGCGCACCTCCGCAACTCACTGATTTCCAAGACGAATGAAAACCCTCCTGGTCACCGGCGGCGCCGGTTTCATCGGCGCGCAACTTCGTGCTCGACGCGGCTCGCGCACGAGGCGCGCAGCGTGTCGTCAATCTCGACAAGCTGACCTACGCCGGCAATCTCGACACGCTGGCGGTCGCTGCGCGGCGACGCCGATCACGTCTTCGTGCACGGCGACATCGGCGATCGCGCGCTCGTCGAGCGTCTGCTCGCCGAGCACCAGCCGACCGCGATCGTCAACTTCGCCGCCGAATCGCATGTCGACCGCTCGATCGACGGGCCGGCCGAGTTCGTGCAGACCAACGTCGTCGGCACGCTGACGCTGCTCGAAGCCGCGCTGGCGTACTGGCGCGCGCTGCCGCCGAGCGGCAGGACGCTTCCGCTTCCTGCACGTGTCGACCGACGAGGTGTACGGCTCGCTCGGCGCCGACGGGCGCTTCACCGAGGCATCGCCGCTACCAGCCGAACTCGCCCTACTCGGCGTCGAAGGCGGCGTCGGATCATCTCGTGCGCGCGTTCCATCACACGTATCGGCCTGCCGACGCTGACGACGAACTGCTCGAACAACTACGGGCCGTATCAGTTTCCGGAAAAGCTCATCCCGCTCGATGATCCTGAAGGCGCTCGAGGGCGAGCCGCTGCCGGTCTACGGCGACGGGCGCAACGTGCGCGACTGGCTCTTACGTCGACGATCACTGCGCGCGCGATCCGGCGCGTGCTTGAGACGCGGCCGCGCCGGCGAGACCTACAACGTCGGCGGCGATGCGAGCGCGACGAACATCGATGTCGTGAACGACGATCTGCGCGCTGCTCGACGAGCTGCCGGCCGCTCGCCGCACGGCGACGCAGCGCGAGCGCTGATCACGCTACGTGCCGGACCGGCCGGGACACGATCGGCGCTACGCGATCGACGCGGCGAAGATCAAGCGCGAGCTCGGCTGGCGGCCGCGCGAGACGTTCGAGTCGGGCCTTGCGCAAGACGGTCGACTGGTATCTCGACAATCAGCGACTGGGTGCGAGCGCGTGCTCGACGGCAGTCGTACCGCAGGCAACGGCTCGGCGGCGTCACGGCATCGGAGACGGACATCGAAGTGGCGACACGAAGGGCATCATCCTCGCCGGCGGCTCCGGCACGCGGCTCTATCCGCTGACGCAGGTCGTCAGCAAGCAGCTCCTGCCGGTCTACGACAAGCCGATGATCTACTACCCGCTGTCGACGCTGATGCTCGCCGGCATCCGCGACATGCTCGTGATCACCACGCCGCACGAGCAGCCGCTGTTCCAGCGCGCTGCTCGGCGACGGATCGCAGTGGGGCATTGCGATCCACTACGCCGTGCAGCCGCGCCCGACGGCCTGGCGCAGGCCTTCGTCATCGGCCGCGATTTCGTCGGCGGCGAGCCGAGCTGCCTGATCCTCGGCGACAACATTTTCTACGGCCACGGCCTGACCGAATCGATGCAGCGCGCGGCGACGCGCGACGCGGCGCGACCGTCTTCGGCTACTGGGTGCGCGATCCGGAGCGCTACGGCGTCGTCGAGTTCGATGCGGACGGGCGCGTCGTCGGCCTCGAGGAAAAGCCGGCGCAGCCGAAGTCGAACTACGCCGTCACCGGCCTGTATTTCTACGACAGCCGCGTCTGCGACATCGCGGCGGCGCTGAAGCCGTCGCCGCGCGGCGAACTCGAGATCACCGATGTCAACCGCTGCTATCTCGACGACGGCTCGCTGATGCTCGAGCGGCTCGGCCGCGGCTTCGCCTGGCTCGACACCGGCACGCACGAATCGCTGACGCGAGGCGTCGAACTACATCGAGACGATCGAGAACCGGCAGGGCCTCAAGAGTCGCCTGCCCGGAGGAGATCGCCTTCCAGCAACGGCTGGATCGACGCCGACGCAGGTGCTGCGCCTCGCGGCGCCGCTCGCCAAGAACGGCTACGGCCAGTACCTGCAGCAGCTGATCGAGCAGGGCAGCGTCCGGTGAAGATCATCGAGACCGCTTGCCCGGCTGCGTCGTCATCGAGCCGCAGTGCACGGCGATGCGCGCGGCTATTTCTACGAGAGCTGGAACGCGCGCACGTTCGCCGAGGCTGGGCTTGATCTGAAGTTCGTGCAGAGCAACGTCTCGCGCTCCGCGCAGGGCGTGCTGCGCGGCCTGCACTACCAGTGGCCGAATCCGCAGGGCAAGCTCGTCAGCGTGCTCGAAGGCGAGGTCTACGACGTCGCGGTAGACATCCGCGTCGGCTCGCCGACGTTCGGGCGCTGGGCTGCCGCGAGTCTCTCAGCGCCGAGAACAAGCGGCATTTCTGGATTCCGGAAGGCTTCGCGCACGGCTTCGCGGTGCTGTCGGAGAACGCGACGTTCTGCTACCAGTGCACGGCGCTCTACGATCGCGCGGCCGATGCCGGCATCCGCTGGAACGACGCGCGCATCGCGGTCGACTGGCCGATCTCGCGCCGCTGCTGTCGGACAAGGACCAGAAGACGCCGTTTCTCGACGAGATCGCGCGCGAGAAGCTGCCGACGTATTCGCCGTGAGGATGCTCGTGCTCGGTGCGAATGGGCAGGTCGGGTTCGAGCTCGTGCGTGCTCTCGCGCCGCTGGGTGATGTCGTCGCCGCGGCACGCGATGCGTCCAATGCGCGCACGCTTCGCGCCGATCTTGCGAATCCAGAATCGCTCGCGGCCACTCTCGACGAAGCGCGCGCCGATGTCGTCGTGAACGCGGCTGCATACACAGCGGTCGATCGTGCCGAGGACGAACCCGACCTCGCTGATCGCATCAACGATCGCGCCGTCGCCGAAATCGGTGAGTGGGCGAAGCGCAACGGCAGGCGCGTGGTGCATTACTCGACCGACTACGTGTTCGACGGCTCGTCGAAGCGGCCGTATCGCGAGGACGATGCCACTTCGCCGCTCGGCACATACGGACGCTCGAAGCTCGCCGGCGAAGAGGTGCTTCGCGCGAGCGGCGCGCGGCACCTGATCGTGCGCACGGCCTGGGTCTATGCGGCGCGCGGCCATAATTTCCTGCGCACGATGCTGCGCCTCGCGCGCGAGCGCGACGAGCTTCGCATCGTCGCCGACCAGATCGGTGCGCCGACGCCGGCACGGCTCATCGCCGACGCGACTGCAGCGATGTTGCGACAGTGGCTCGGCGATGACGACGCGCGTCGCGATGGCACGTACCACATCGTCTCGGCCGGCCACTGCAGCTGGTTCGACTTCGCCGACGCGATCATCGCCGGTGCTGCCGCGCGTGGCCTGATCGAGCGCCGCCCACGCGTCGTGCCTGTCACGACGGCCGATTACCCGACGCGCGCGCGGCGGCCGGCCTATTCGGTGCTCGATACCTCGAAGGCTGTTGCGGCGTTCGGTTTACAATTCCCTGATTGGCGGCGCGGGCTCGAATCAGTGCTCGACGAGGTCGCGACGCAATTCCCTCCCCTTGAAGGGGTGGGCTGAAGAACTGCTGGAGTTTTGGCGATGCTCGTACCCGTGATCCTCTCCGGCGGCGCCGGCACGCGGCTCTGGCCCGTGTCGCGCAGCGCCTATCCGAAACCGTTCATGCGCATGGGCGACGGCGAATCGCTCTTGCGCAAGACGCTCGACCGCGCGCTCCGCATCGCCGACGACGGGCAGGTGCTGACGGTTACCGGCCGCGAGTACTACTTCCTGACGCGCGACGAATACGCGAACCATCCGTCCGCCGATCTCGACAAGCTGCCGTTCCTGCTCGAGCCCGCCGGCCGCAACACGGCGCCGGCGGTGCTGCTTGCCGCGCTCAATGCGACCGATCGCATCGGCGCCGATGCGACGCTTCTGATCCTGCCGGCCGATCACCTGATCCGCGACATCGATGCGTTCGTCGCCGATGCCGCGCGTGCGGCGGCACTCGCGAAGGACGGCTGGCTCGTCACGTTCGGCATCCGGCCGACGCATCCGGAAACAGGGTTCGGCTATATCCGCATGGGCGACGCGATCGACGGGAGCGAGGGCCGCTCGGTCGGCGCGTTCGTCGAGAAGCCGAATCGCGAGACGGCCGAGAGCTACGTCGCGTCGGGCGACTACGTCTGGAACTCCGGCATGTTCTGCTTTCGCGCCGATGCGCTGCTCGATGTCGCGGCGAAAGTCTGCCCGGACGTGCTCGCGGCGGCACGCGCGTGCTACGCAAGCGCGATGAACCACGAAAGCCCGATCGAGTTCGTGCGCGATGCATTCCTCGCGCAGCCCGACATCTCGATCGACTACGCGATCATGGAGCGCGCGCCGCGCGTCGCGGTCGTGCCGGCCTCGTTCGACTGGAGCGACATCGGCTCGTGGAAGGCGATGAGCGATCTCGAAACCGAAGCCGACGACGCCGGGCAACCGCGTGCGCGGGCAGGCGATCGTCGTCGAGTGCGAGAACTGCTACATCCAGTCCGACACGCGCATCGTCGCGGCGGTCGGCGTCAAGGATCTCGTCATCGTCGACACCGGCGATGCGGTGCTGGTCGCCGATCGCGATCGCGCGCAGCAGGTCAAGCTCGTGGTCGAGCGCCTGCGCGCCGAGAATCACGACGCGGCTTCGTTCCACAAGACCGTGCATCGCCCGTGGGGCAGCTTCACGGTGCTCGAGGATGCGACCGACTGCAAGGTGAAACGCCTCATCGTGAAGCCGGGTCACGTGCTGTCGCTGCAGCTGCACCATCGCCGCAGCGAGCACTGGACCGTCGTCGACGGCACCGCGAAGGTGCGCATCGGCGAGCAGGAGATGCTGCTCGGCCGCAACGAATCGGCGTACATCCCGATGAACACGGTGCACCGGCTCGAGAACCCGACCGATCGCGACGTACACCTGATCGAAGTGCAATGCGGCGAATACTTCGGCGAGGACGACATCGTGCGGCTCGAGGATCGCTACGGGCGCGTGCCGGCGAAGAGCTGACGGGCCACGCTGCCGTCATTCCGGCGCAAGCCGGAATCCATTTTGATTTTTTGCTTTTGGTCGCGAGCATCAGCAGAATCAAAATGGATCCCGGCTTTCGCCGGGATGACGAGAGGTGGGTCGCCGATGCTTGTCGAGCGCGTTCTTCTTGCATTCGCCTGTACCGTCGTTGCGATGTCCGCGTTCGCGGCGGAAGTCCCGGTCGCTGACTTCGCGAAGCACGAGCAATTCCGTAATGTAAAGATCTCGCCCGACGGCGACTACCTCGCCGCGAGCGCCGTCGTCGACGGCAAGACGATCCTCTCGCTGATCCGCATCGAGGACATGAAGGGCGTGAACCTGCGCCCGCGCGCCGACAGCGAGCTCGCCGAGTTCTGGTGGGTGGCGCCGCATCGCGTGATGTACACGGTCGGCGAAAGTACCGGCGAGCTCGAGGCGCCGGTCTCGACCGGCGAGCTCTACGCGGTTAACGCCGACGGCACCGGCGCCGCGCTGATCTTCGGCAGTCGCATGGGCGGGCAGGGCGCGACGCACATTCAGCACGGCACGCAGAAGATCGCCTACGGAGAGCTGATCGACGAGCTGCCCGCCGATCCGAAGGGCGCACTGATCGCGTCATACCCCGTCAACGGCGCGAATCTCGGCTATACGCGATCGAGCCCGAACGGCGTGTTTCCGGAAGTGCTGCACATCGACATCTTCAACGGCGCGACGACGCCGGTGACGGTCTCGCCGCTTCGCAACGCGCAGTTCGTGACAGACAACGCTCACGTCGTCCGCTTCGCGTACGGCAACGACGTCGACCAGGCGATGAAGGTCTGGTACCGCGCCGGCGACGGCAAGAACTGGGAGCTCGTCTTCGACGAGACCAAGGATCGCCTCCGCGTCACGCCGATCGCGTTCGATCGCGCGGACAAGACCGTGTATTTCGGCTGCGGCGGCGATCATGGCAAGGGCGGCGTCTGCCGCTGGGACATCGAATCGCGCAAGCTCACCACGTTATGGAGCGGCACCGAGTCCGGCGCCACCGGTCTCGTGCGGACGTTCGATGAAAAGGATGCGTTCGCGATCGCCTCGATGCCGGGCCGGAGCGCGATGACGCTGATCGACAAGAGCGCGCCGGAAGCGAAGCTGCTCGTTTCGCTGATGCAGCAGTTCCCGGGCCAGACCGTCGTGTTCACGAGCTACGCGTCCGACGGCAAGAAGGCCGTCGTGCGCATCGAGAGCGATACGAATCCCGGCGAGTTCTATCTCTACGACGAAGCGTCGCGAAAGCTCACATTCCTGCTCGGACGCCGGCCGTGGATCAAGGCCGCCGAGATGGCGCCGATGGAGCCGGTCTCGTTCAAGGCGCGCGATGGCCTGCCGCTGCACGGTTATCTGACGCGGCCGCCCGGCAAGGCCGACGCGAAGAATCTTCCGATGGTCGTGTTCGTGCACGGCGGTCCGTACTTCGTGCGCGATCGCTGGGATTTCGATCCGTACGTGCAGTCGCTCGCGAGCCATGGCTACGCGGTGCTGCAGGTCAACTTCCGCGGCTCGGGCGACTACGGGCTCGCATTCGTGCGCGCCGGTTTCCATCAGTGGGGCGGCGCGATGCAGGACGATGTCACCGACGCGACGAAGTGGGCCGTCGCCGAAGGCATCGCCGATCCGAAGCGCCTGTGCATCTACGGCGGCAGTTACGGTGGCTATGCCGCGCTCGAAGGCGCGGTCAGGGAGCCCGATCTTTATCGCTGCGCGATCGGCTACGTCGGCGTGTACGACCTGCGCCTCATGTACACGCGCGGCGACATCCCGCAGTCGAACTTCGGCGAGAACTATCTCAAGATGGTGCTCGGCACGGACGAATCCGATCTGTGGAACCGTTCGCCGATCGCGCATCTCGATCAGCTGAAGGCAAAGGTCATGCTGATCGTCGGCGGTGCCGACGTGCGCGTGCCGCCGGTGCACGGCGAGAACCTGCACAACGCGCTCGACAAGGCGCACGTCCAGCACGAGTGGCTCTACCAGCGTACCGAGGGCCACGGCTTCTACGATGAAAAGAACATCGCCGATTTGATGAATCGCGTCGATGCGTTCCTCGACCGCAACATCGGCAACGCGGCGGGCTCGGGCGCGGCGCCCTGAGCGGATTTCGCGCGATTTCGTCATCGCCGGCCCGGATCGGCCGGTGGCGTTCGCGCGTTCGTCCGTTACTATGCGGCGTCCGCAATCGCGGGATCAGCCAAATCAGGGGTTGACGAGATGTCCGAAGCCACGCCGCAATTAAGCGTCCGCGCGATCGTGCTGTCCGCGGTACTTGCCGCGATCCTTGCGGCCGCGAATGCCTACCTCGGCCTCTTCGCCGGCCTCACGATCGCGACCGCGATTCCGGCGGCGGTCGTCTCGATGGCGGTGCTGCGCCTGCTCGGCGGCGGCACGATCCTCGAGAACAACATCGTGCAGACCGGCGCCTCGGCGGGCTCGTCGATCGCGGCCGGCGTGATCTTCACGATCCCCGCGCTGATCATCCTGAACTACTGGCAGGATTTTCGTTATTCGTGGGTGCTCGCGATCGCGGGCCTCGGCGGATTGCTCGGCGTTCTTTTCTCGGTGCCGCTGCGCCGCTCGATGATCGTCGAGGACCCGCTGCCGTTTCCGGAAGGCAAAGCGGCCGCCGAAGTGCTGAAGGCCGGCGAGAATCCCGGGCCGGGTGTCAAGATCCTGGCCAAGGCTGCCGCGATCGGCGCCGCGCTCAAGCTCGCTGCCGAAAGCGGCATGCACATGATCCCGGACAACGCGATCGGTGCGACGTTCATCGGCAAGTATCTCGGCTACATGGGCACGAACCTGTCGCCGGCGCTGCTCGGCGTCGGCTACATCATCGGCCTCAACGTCGGCATCGTCGTCGTGTCGGGCTCGATCCTCTCGTTCAACATTGCGATTCCGATCTATCACGCGTTCTTTCTCAATTCCGATCCCGCGCTCGCAGCGCGCATCGCAGGCGCGAACGCGGCCGACATCGCGGGCGCGATCTGGTCGGCGAAGATCCGTTATCTCGGCGTCGGCTCGATGCTGATCGGCGGCGTGTGGACACTGTTCTCGCTGCGCAAGTCGCTGATCTCCGGCATCCGCAGCGGCCTCCACGCTGCGCGCCAAGGCAGCGGCGAAGTGATCAAGGACACCGACCGCGACCTGCCGATGAAGTGGATGCTGATCGCGCTCGTCGTGTTCGTGATTCCACTCGCGCTGCTCTATCAGGCGATCGTCGGGCAGTGGTTCGTCAGCATTCCGATGACGATCATCATGATCGTCGCGGGATTTCTCTTCGTTTCGGTGTCGGCGTATCTGGCGGGTCTCGTCGGTTCGTCGAACAATCCGGTATCCGGCATCACGATCGCGACGATCCTGTTCGCATCGCTCGTGCTCGTGCTGCTGCTCGGGCGCGATTCGCCGATCGGCGCAGTCGCCGCGATCATGATTGGCGCAGTCGTCTGCTGCGCGGCCGCGGTTGGCGGGGACAACCTGCAGGATCTGAAGGCCGGCTATCTCGTCGGCGCGACGCCGTGGAAGCAGCAGCTGATGCTGATGATCGGCTCGTTCTCGTGCGCGCTGATCATGGCGCCCGTGCTGAACCTGCTCGCGGCCGCGTTCGGCATCGGCCCGCCGACGCCGGAACATCCGCACTCGCTGCTGGCGCCGCAGGCGACGCTGATGGCCTCGGTCGCGAAAGGCATGTTCGGCGGCGAGCTGCCGTGGGGGATGATCGGCATCGGCGCGGGGATCGGCGCCGTCACGATCGCGCTCGACGAATGGCTCAAGCACAAGGGATCGACGTTCCGCGTGCCGGTGCTCGCCGCGGCGATCGGCATTTACCTGCCGCTCGAGCTGATGGTGCCGATCTTTCTCGGCAGCCTCCTTTCGTATTTCGTCGAGAAGAAGCTCGGCATCGTCAATGCCGACGAGAAGACGAAGGAGCACGCGCATCGCCCGGGCACGCTGTTCTCGGCGGGCCTCATCACCGGTGAGGCGCTGACGGGCATCCTGATCGCGATTCCGATCGTGCTGTCCGGTCGCGCGGACGTGCTGGCGGTTCCGGACTCGTTGCACTTCGGCCAGATCGTCGGTCTTGCGGTGCTGAGCGTCGTCGGCTATCTGCTGTATCTCAGCGGCGCGAAGCCGAAGATGTAAAAGAAAATCGGTCGCTGCGCCCGGGGGGACGCCGAATGATCGCAACACGTTATCTGTTACGCGCCGCGCTGTGCGGCCTCGTCGCTGTTGCGGCGTCCGCATTGCACGCAGCGCCTGCGTCGGGCGCGGCTGCGGCGCAGCCGCTCGTGATCGGCGAGACGTTCACGCTCGAATCGAAGGTGCTCGCCGAGACGCGGCGCATCAACGTCTATCTGCCGGCGGGTTACGCGAAATCCGACGCGAAGATGCCCGTGCTCTACATGCCGGACGGCGGGCTCGGCGAGGATTTCCTGCACGTCGCAGGCCTCGTGCAGGTGTCGGTCGGCAACGAGACGATGCGGCCGTTCATTCTGGTCGGCATCGAGAACACCGAGCGCCGCCGCGACCTGACCGGCCCGACTGACAACGCGAAGGACAAGACGATCGCGCCGCACGTCGGCGGCTCCGTGTTGTTCCGCAAGTTCATCCGCGACGAGCTGATGCCCGAGGTCAAGAAGCGCTACCGCACGACCGACGAGACCGCGATCGTCGGCGAATCGCTCGCGGGGCTTTTCGTCGTCGAGACGTTCTTCCTCGAGCCCGATCTGTTCGATATCTACATCGCGATCGATCCGAGCCTCTGGTGGAACGACCACAAGCTCGTCGATGGCGCGGCGGCATCGCTGTACGCGCGGCCGCGTCTTGCGAAGTCGCTGTGGCTCGCGAGCAGCAGCGAGTTCATCGGCGACGTCGATCAGACGAAAGCGCTTGCCGAGATCCTCAAGGCCGACGCGCCGCCTGGCTTCAAGTGGCACTACGAGCCGATGCCGCAGGAAAAGCACGCGACGATCTATCAGCCGGCCGCGTTGAAGGCGTTCCGTCTGATGCTCGCACCGACACCGTCAGCAAAATAGTGCCGTCATTCCCGCGAAAGCGGGAATGACGGCGTGGGCGGCGCTACTTCACCCCGTGCATCCACCGCTTGATCAGCGGCGTCAGCACCAGCACGACAATCCCGCAGACGATTCCGATCTTCGCCGAATAGACGAACAGCGAATCGTACTTCGCGAGCGCCTCGACGATGTTGAGCGTCTCGCCTTCCGGAATCTCGATCGAAGAAAGCTTGCCGAGCTCCGCCGCGACGACTTCCGAATACGACGTGCCGAGAAACCAGCCGCCCATCATCAGGCTGACGACGCTCGGCACCGAAAGCTCGGTGACGGCCGATAGCCCGATCGGCGAGAGCAGCATCTCGCCGACTTCGAGCACGAAATACGCGAACACGAACCACCAGATGTTCGTGAGTCCGTTCGCATCGGGATGCCGCGCGCTCCAGACCAGCACGAGAAACGCGACGCCGGCGAGGACAAGGCCATACGCCGACTTCGCGGGCGTGCTCGGATTGATGCCGCGCGCGTCGAGCCTCGGATAGAGCCACGCGAAGAACGGCGCGAGGATCAGGATGAAGAACGCGCCGAGCGAAGTCAGCTCGCTCGCGGTCCATTCGACGCCGAGCGCACGATGATTCATGACGCGATCGGAGAACAGCACCCACGAGCCGTACGTCTGCTCGTAGAGCGCGAAGAAGATCAGCCCCAGCACGATCAGCGCGATCACGACGAACATCTGCTCGCGCTGCACCTTCGTGCATTTCGTGAACATGAACCAGAGAACGCCGGCGAGGAGGCACGCGGTCGTGAGATGCATCGCCAGGATCACCGGGCTCGTTTCGAGCACGCCGGGAATCACCGTGACGAGCAGCGAATGCATCTGGATCAATAACCAGATAACAGCGAGCCCCGCGAGCGCGCCGAGATAGATCGCCTGCTCGCGCGTCAGCGGGCCGAGCACGCGCTCGCGCAGGCGCACAGCATCAGGCGGTTCGGCGTGTCCGTGCAGATGCTTCTGTCCGTAGAGGAAGTTCGCAAGGCCCGCGAGCATGCCGATGCCCGCCGCACCGAAGCCCCAGCCCCAGCCGTACGTTTCGCCGAGCCAGCCGCAGAGCAAGCCCGACACCGTCGCGCCGATGTTGATGCCGGCGTAGAAGAGACTGAAACCCGAATCGCGGCGCGGATCGTTCTCGACGTAAAGCTTGCCGACGATCGTCGAGATGTTCGGCTTCAGAAATCCGACGCCCATGATGATCAGCGCGAGCGAGAAGTAGAACACCTGCATCGCGCCGGCGTCGCGCGTGACGACGCCGTTCGCGCTCGACGCAGGATGCCCTTCGATCGCCATGCCGAGATGGCCGAGCACGAGCAGGATGCCGCCGAACACGACGGCCTTGCGCATGCCGAGCCAGCGATCCGCGACGAGCCCGCCGATGACCGGCATCGCGTAGACGAGACCGCCATACGCGCCGACGAGGTTGTAGCCGTTCGCGTCGGTGAAGAGGTGATATTTGGTGAGGTAGAGCAGCAGCAGCGCCTTCATCCCGTAGAACGAAAAACGCTCCCACATCTCGGTGAAGAAGCAGACGTAGAGGCCTTTGGGATGGCCGAACAGCTCGTCGGTTCGTTCTGGGAGCGCGGCGGCGGTGGCGGACATGCCGGGGTTCCGGGACGGTTCGACCGAGTATATCCGCCGCGAGCCGGAGGCCCGGCGCCTTTACGCGCAACGCGTCGCGATCCACCCAGTTGGCATTTGGCGCGACGCGGTCCACGCCGTACCATCGCGGCCTTCGCCTGATCCGATGGAGCCTCGTCGATGAAATCGTTCGCCGCCGTTCTGGTGCTCGCGTCCGCCGCACCCGTGTTCGCAGCGTCGGGTCCCCATCCGTTCGACGTCCACGATCTCGTCATGATGGATCGCGTCAGCGATCCGTCGCTCTCGCCGGACGGCAAGCTCGTCGCGTTCTCGCTCCGCGAGACCGATTACGACGCGAACAAGGGCGTCAACAGCATCTGGATCGTGCCCGCCGGCGGCGGCAAGACCGTGCGCCTGACCGACAAGGCTCTCAACGCGACGAGCCCGCGCTGGTCGGCCGACGGCAGCGTCTGGTTCACAGCGCCCAAGGACGGCACCGCGCAGCTCTGGCGCGTCGGCGCAAGCGGCGGCGCGCGCGCAGCAGGCGACGATGCTCGCGATGGACGTCAACAACTTCAAGTTCTCGCCGGACGGCAAGCGCATCCTGCTTTCGATCGACGTCTTCAACGAATGCGCCGACGACAGTGCCGGCATCCTCGCCTGCACGAAGAAGAAGCTCGACGAGCGAAAAGCGAACAAAGCGACCGGCATGGTCTACGACAAGATCTTCATCCGCCATTGGGACACGTGGTCCGACGGCCGCCGCTCGCAGCTCTTCATCGCCGACGTCGCCGACGGCAAGGTCGGCACGCCGAAGCTTCTGACCAAAGGCATCGACGGCGATGTGCCATCGAAGCCGTTCGGCGACGACGGCGAATACGCGTTCTCGCCCGATGGCGCGACCGTTTACTTCGACGCGCGCATCGCCGGCAAGACCGAGCCGTGGTCGACGAACTTCGACATCTTCTCGGTGCAGGCCGACGGCTCGGGCGCGCCGAAGAACCTCACGTCCGACAACCCCGCGTGGGACGGCTATCCGCTGCCGTCGGCGAACGGCAAGACGCTGTACTACCTCGCGATGAAACGTGCGGGTTTCGAAGCCGACCGCTTCGGCATCTGGGCGATCGATCTTTCGAGCGGCGCGAAGCGCGAGATCGATCCGCAGTGGGATCGCTCGGCGTCGAACCTCAAGGAATCGGCCGATGGGAAGACACTCTTCACGGCGACGGACGACAACGGCGATCACGCCATCTTCGGCATCGACATCGCGACCGGCAAGGCGAATCGTCTCGTCGGCGACGGCACGGTCGCGGGCTTTGACGTCGGCAAGAAGGCGATGGTCATCGCGCGGCACGACCTGAAGCATCCGACCGATCTCTACGCCGCCGGCGCGAACGGCCGCGGCATGAAGCAGCTGACGCGCTTCAACGCGGATCGCCTGCACAACATCAAGTTCGGCGACTACGAGTGGTTCACGTTCAAGGGCGCCGGCGGCGACACCGTGCAGGGCTATGTCGTGAAGCCGGCTGGCTTCAAGGCGAACAAGAAGTATCCGGTCGCATTCATCATCCACGGCGGCCCGCAAGGCGCGATGACCAACGAGTTCCACTACCGCTGGAATCCGGAGACGTACGCGGGCGCGGGCTTCGCGGTCGTCACGATCAACTTCCACGGCTCGACCGGCTACGGCCAGAAGTTCACCGATGCGATCTCGGGCGACTGGGGCGGCGCGCCGCTGGAGGACCTGAAATCCGGCTGGGCCGCGGCGCTTCGCAAATACCGCTTCCTCGACGGCGATCGCGCGTGCGCGCTCGGCGCTTCGTACGGCGGCTACATGGCGTACTGGATCGCCGGCAACTGGAATGATCCCTGGAAGTGCATCGTCGCGCATGACGGCGTGTTCGACAGCCGCCTGATGTCGTACTCGACGGAGGAGCTCTGGTTCGACGAGTGGGAGCATCACGGCAAGACCTACTACGAGGATCCCGAAGCCTACGAGAAGTGGAATCCGGTCAATCACGTCAAGGAGTGGCGTGCGCCGATCCTCGTCGTGCACAGCGATCAGGATTTCCGCATCCCGGTCGAGCAGGGCATCGCCGCATTCACGGCTGCACAGCGGCGCGGGATTCCGAGCAAGTTCCTGCGTTTCCCGGACGAAAACCACTGGATCCTGAAGCCGCAGAACAGCGTGCTCTGGCACGACACGGTGAATGCGTGGCTGACGCAGTGGACTTCGGGCGGACAGTGAAGTTTTGATTGCCGGGCTGGCGCTCCGCGTCAGTCCGGCAAGGTTTTCCTGCAACAGCGCCAGCGATCGAACCCGGCGCGAATGACCGGCGAGGAGCGCGCAGATGACACGCGAAGACCGTTCTTCGTCGCCACGGCCCTGGATTTCGGCCATCGCCGCCGCCGGGCTCTCGCTCGCGTGCGCGATCGCGCATGCCACGATTCCCGATAGCGAACGGCAGGCGCTGCTCGATCTCTACATCAGCACCGACGGCGATCACTGGCGCGAACACGACAACTGGAACGGACCGCCCGGGACCGAGTGCACCTGGTTCGGCATCATCTGCGACGCGACGGAGTCGCACGTCGTGCAGCTCGATTTCGGTCGCGATGGCGGTTACGTCAGCACCAATCTCGCGGGACCACTGCCGGCGTCGATCAACCAGCTGACTGAGCTGCAGGACCTGTACATCGCGCAAAACCCGATCGTCGGACCACTGCCGCCGCTCAACGATCTGACCGCGCTGACGGAGATCGACATGTACGGCGACGGGATCACGGGCCCGTTCCCATCGTTGACGGGTCTTTCGAATCTTCAGTACTTCAACGCGAGCGGCAATAATTTCGACCCGCCGATTCCCGATCTCGCAGGACTCGACAATCTGGTGCAGTTCGTAGCGAGTGGCAGCGACTACGGCAGTCCATTCCCCGATTTCTCCGGCGCTCCGAATCTCGCGTTCGTCGACGTGAGCCGGAACTCCATGGTCGGACCGGTCCCGTCGCTCGAGGCCCTGACACAGCTCACGTACCTCAACGCCAGCGAAAACTACCTGAGCGGGACGCTCCCCCGCCTCGGCGTCGACCCGACGAACCCCGATGTCCGCATCGACTTCAGCTACAACCTCTTCATCGGCCCGATCCCGTCTGAGTACATGGCGTTGCCGTCCTTCAACGGCGCCGATAACCAGCTGACCGGCACGATCCCGCCGCCACAGGCAACTGCGATCGCGATCGGACTCGGTGACAACCTGCTTGAAGGTCCGGTGCCGTCGTTCGCCGCCGCAACGAACCTGGTCGGATTTGGCGCGAGCAACAACGCGCTGACGGGTCCGCTGCCGATATTGAGCCCGTTGTTGCAGAGCATCTGGATCGACACCAACGCGCTCGACGGCAGCCTGCCGCCGGTACCGAACGACGCAATTCAGCAGCAAGCCTATTCGCGGCTTTGTCCGAACGATTTCGAGAGGACACCCGATGCGGCGTGGGACGCGGCGACCGACACATCGCCGTGGTATTCCGACTGCACGGGTCCGACGCACCAGAACCTCAACCAGTTCGGCCTCAGCGGCACCTGGTACAACCCGGCAAGTCCTGGTCAGGGTATCGTGCTTTCCGCGATGCGCTGGCCCGACCAGTCGCACACGACGCTGTTCGGCGGCTGGTTCACGTACGTCACGACAGCGACGCAGGAGACGAGCGGCCAGCGCTGGTACTCGATCCAGGGCGACGTCGATGCGACGAGCGAGCTCGCGATGCTCGATCTCTACGAATCGGTCGCCGGCCGCTTCGGCGGTCCGCCGGCCGTCGGCGCAACCCGGATCGGCACCGTGACGATCGCATTCGAGACCTGCACGCGAGCGACGCTGAGCTATCACTTCGACGATGCGCGCTCGCGCGACGCCTCGTTTCCACTCGTGCGCCTGACCGGCAGCAGCGCCTGCTGGCGCAACGGTCAGTGGACGAACCGGTTGTCGAATGCGGTGAACAGCGGCGCCTACTACGATCCGTCGGCGCCAGGGCAGGGCATCGTCGTCGACGTCAGCGCAACGGCCAACACGCTGTTCGTCGGCTGGTACACGTATTCCACTGGAATCAACTCGGACAATCGCCGCTGGTACACGATGCAGGCGAACGTCGAGCCCGGCTCGTCGATCGTGAACGACGTGCCGATCTATTCGACCGTCGGCGGCGCGTTCGACGACGCGACACCGGTGACGACGGTACAAGTTGGCACGGCCGATCTGTCGTTCGGGTGGTGCGGCGAGAGCGTGAGCATGACGTACCGCTTCACGTCCGGCGACAACCAGAACTACACCGGCGCGCGTACGCTTTCGCGGCTCGGTCCGATCTGCTCGTTCTGATCGTCGCGCTTCAGCAGCAGCGCTGGCCGGAGCGGTAGCGCGCCTGCTGTCGCTCGGCGAAGAACGCGGCCGCGGTCGGGATGGCCCGCTCGGGATGGTGCCATTTCAGATGCGCGACGTAAGCGTCGTAATCCGGGATGCCGGCGATGCGCCGCGCAGCCGCAACGAGCGCGCGCCACGCTCGCGCGATGCGACGCGCGCTCACGGGCGCGCTCCGGCGAGCGCGACGAAAGGCATTTCCTGCGCCGTCGCCGATGCCGAACGCCGCGCCGCGAGCGCCGCGCGAAGGCCGAAGACGAGCATTGCGACGACGAGCACGCTGAACGCCGCCGCGAGTGCTGCGTCGACGTAATCGTTGCGAACGACGCGCTGCATTTCGGCGAGCGATTTCGCCGGCGCGAGAATCTGGTTCTGGCCGAGCGCCGCTGCGAACTTTCGCGCATGCGCGAGAAAGCCGATCGTCGGATTCGTCGACAACACCTTCTGCCAGCCCGCGGTCAGCGTGCAGATCGCGAGCCATGCCGTCGGCACGAGCGCGATCCACAGATAGCGCTCGCGCTTCATCTTGACGAGGCAGACGCTCGCAAGCGTCAGCGCGATCGCGGCGAGCATCTGGTTGGCGATGCCGAACAGCGGCCACAGCGTGTTGATGCCACCGAGCGGATCGACGACGCCCTGATAGAGAAACCAGCCCCAGCAGCCGACGCAGAGCGCAGTCGCAATGATGTTCCCGATCCACGATTCGGTCTTGCGCAGCGACGGCACCGCGAGGCCCGCGAGCTCCTGGATCATGAAGCGGCCGACGCGCGTGCCGGCGTCGACCGTCGTCAGGATGAACAGCGCCTCGAACAGGATCGCGTAGTGGTACCAGAACGCGAGCATGCCGTCGCCCGCGACGAGCCTGTGCAGGATCTCGGCCATGCCGACCGCGAGTGTCGGCGCGCCGCCGGCGCGCGAGAGGATCGTCGTCTCGCCGATGTCGCTCGCAGTTTTCGCGAGCGCCTCGGGCGTGATGACGAAGTCCCAGTGCTGGATCGCCTGCGCAGCCGAGTCGACGCTCGTGCCGATCACGGCGGCCGGCGCATTCATCGCGAAGTAGACGCCGGGATCGAGCACGCACGCGGCGATCAGCGCCATGATCGCGACGAACGCTTCGATCAGCATCGCGCCGTAGCCGACGAGTCGCGCGTCCTTCTCGGTAGCGATGCAGCTTCGGCGTCGTGCCGGATGCGATCAGCGCATGCCAGCCCGACACGGCGCCGCATGCGATCGTGATGAACAGGAACGGGAACAGCGCGCCCGAGAACACCGGGCCAGTGCCGTCGATGAACTGCGTGAGCGCCGGCATCCTGCAGATCGGGCATCACGACGAGAATGCCGATCGCAAGCAGCACGACGGTTCCGATCTTGAGGAATGTCGACAGGTAATCGCGCGGCGCGAGCAGCAGCCAGACCGGCAACACCGACGCGAGGAATCCGTACCCGATCAGAAGCCAAGCGAGCTGCGTCCGTCGAGCGTGAACAGCGGCGCCCAGGCCGGATCAGCCGCGACCTTGCCGCCGAACCAGATCGAGACGAGCAGCAGCACGAGGCCAATGACCGACATCTCGAGCACGCGGCCCGGCCGGACGAAGCGCAGGTACACGCCCATCAACAGCGCGATCGGAATCGTCATCGCGACGGTGAACGTGCCCCACGGACTCGCTGCGAGCGCCTTGACGACGACGAGCGCGAGCACCGCGAGCACGATGAACATGATCATCAGCACGCCGATCATCGCGACGACGCCGGCGGTCGCGCCGAGCTCGACGCGCACCATGTCGCCGAGCGAGCGGCCGTCGCGGCGCAGCGACAGGAACAGGATCACGAGATCCTGCACCGCGCCCGCGAGCACCACGCCGAACAGGATCCATAGCGTGCCGGGCAGATAGCCCATCTGCGCCGCCAGCACCGGGCCGACGAGCGGCCCCGCGCCGGCGATCGCGGCGAAGTGATGGCCGAACACGACCCAGCGGTCGGTCGGCACGTAGTCGAGCCCGTCGTTGCGCAGCACGGCCGGTGTCGCACGCGTTGCGTCGAGGCCGAGCGCATCGTCGGCGATGAAGCGCGCGTAGAAGCGGTACGCGATGAAGAAGACCGACAGCGTCGCGGCGACCAGCCAGAACGCGCTGATCGTCTCGCCGCGGTGGAGCGCGAGCGTCGCGAGGCAGAATCGCGCCGAAGAGCGCGAGGACTAGCCAGCCGAGTTTGCTTGCGAGCGCGGTCATCGTCGCGCGAGCGTGTCGCGGCCGTGATGCGGTCGAATGGCGTCTAGCGGATCGTTCCCCTCTCCCGCTTGCGGGAGAGGGTAGGGTGAGGGCGATCTTGAGAGGGCGCCCCAAGATCGCCCTCATCCGCCTTCGGCAGCTTCTTCAGCAAGCGGGAGAGGGAAAATCTAAAGCCACTTCGCTCGCTTCAGCAGCCAGAACAACACACCGCAGACGCCGAGCGTCGCCGCGATCATCGCCGGATACGCCCACGGCTTGTCGAGTTCCGGCATGTAGTGGAAGTTCATCCCGTACCAGCTCGCGAACAGCGTCGGCGCGGCGAGGAGGGCCGCCCAGCCGGCGAGGCGCTTGACGATCTCGCCCTGCGCGACCGTGACCAGCGCGAGATTCACGCTGACAGCGCCGCCGTCAGCATCTCGCGCATCGTGTCGGTCGATTCGTTGATGCGTGCGGCGTGGTCGTACACATCGCGGAAATACGGCCGTACTTCGTCGCGGATCAGGCCGGGGTAAAGCCGCGTCAGCTGATTGACGATGTCCTGCAGCGGCGACATCGCGAGGCGCAGCGTGACGAGCTCTTTCTTCAGCTCGTAGAGGCTGCGGATCGTGTCGCGCTTGAACGTTTCCTCGAAGACGTCTTCCTCGAGCTCCTGCAGTTCCTCGCGGAAGCTGCGCACGATCGGCAAGAAGTTGTCGACGATAAAATCGAGCACGGAGTACAAGCCGTAACTCGGCCCGAGGCCGAGCAGCTCGGGTGTCTGCTCGCAACTGCGACGGGCGATCGCGTATGACAGCGACGCGCCGTGACGCACGGTCACGAGATAGTTCTTGCCCATGAAGATGTGCGTTTCGCCGAACAGGATCTTGCCGCCGACGACCTGCGCCGTATGCGCGACGATGAACAGCGAATCGGCGTAGACGTCGATCTTCGGACGCTGGTGCGCCGAATGCGCGTCCTCGACGGCGAGCTCGTGCAGATCGAACTCCTCGCGGAGCTTTTCGAGCAGCGCTTCATCCGGCTCGTGCAATCCGACCCAGACGAACATGTCCGGGTTCTTGATGACATCGCTGATCTCGTCGATCGTGATGTCGCGCACCTTCTTGCCGCTGGTCGAATAGGCGACGCAGTTGACGACCATCGGGTCGGTGCAGGTGGGGTCGCGCGGCAGCGCGGTCACGGGCTGGTCCATGGCCGGATGATGCGCCGGGCGGTGTGACAACGGCAATCCTTGCAAACGGCGCTGCACGCCGCGTTCAGTCGCAGGAGAGGCGTTCCTTCGCCTGTTTTTCCCAGCGGCCCGCGATCGCGTAGCTGATCGCGAGGCCGGCGTTTTGCTCGGCCGGCGTGAGGCCGGCTTTCCGCTGCGCTTCGGTCTGTGCGGCGGACGCGATGTGGCGATGGGACGGATAGAAGATCTCGAAGCAACCATCGAGCGCCAGATCGAGCGCATAAACCGACCACGCCCACGCACCGGCGTTGTCGCCGGCATCTGCAAGCGCGTGCTCGATGCCCGAGAGGCCGCCCTCGTCGCCCATGCCCGCGGAAACTTCGAGCCAGGAATGCGCTGCGACGAGGTCCGGCACCGAACCTCCGCAACCGTTCTGGAGGCAGTAAGCAAGCCGGTTCGCGACTTCGGGATCGTCGGGCGCGAGCTGCTCGAGCATCGCGCGACCTTCCGTGCGCTCGGCGGCATCGTCGGATTGCATCAGAAGATCGCCGAGCAGAACGCGGCCACGCGCGATGTCCTGCTTGGCCAGAATCGCGCGGATATCGGCGATCGCCTGGCGCTTGTCGTCGTTCTCCCCGGCGACATAGATCTGGGCTTCGAGGTTGTCCGGGCGCATGTATGTGTCGATGAGCATCGTCGCGACATCGCCCGCATTTCCGACGCCGTTGCAACGGGCGACGCGCTGCTCGTAGTCGTCCGCCTGCAATGCCGCTATCCGATCGACGAACGGCTTCATCGCATCCGGCAAATCCTTGTAGAAAGCGGACGCCGGGTACTCCCTTCCGTGCGGCTGCCCTTGACGTGTCGCTTCGCCCGTGCAGATCGATCGGATGAAGGTCAACGCCAGCGCGGCATGCACGTCGCTCTTGGCCGTCTCGAGCAGCGGACCCCACGCTTCGTCGTACGGAAGCTCCAGCAGACGCGCGACTTCGTCGCCGTATTCTTTTGTGTTCTTTGCGCGCAGGACGTCTATCGCGCGCGTGCGCCAGAGTCGCGCGGCGGCTTCCGGATCGCGCACTATCATCTCGGGTGCGGGTGCCGCGAGGATGGTCGGGAGAGGTTGCGACATCGGTCGCGTTCGCGGTCGAAGGCGTCGGCGCGTGCGATGGGGCCGCGGCGGATCGATCGTCAGCGCGGGGGTCGGTGGCACCTCGATGCGAGCGCCAGACCAGAAGCGCAGCCAGCACAGCGAGTACTGCGACGAACGCAAGCGTGCGACGTGCGCTCACGCGGGCGCGATGCCGGTGCCGAGGCCTCTGCGCGAAACCCCAGAGCGCAATCGCAAGATGGAGCGGCAGGAACAAGAGTATCCAGTGCAGATTCACCTGCGCGAACCACGGCAGGATCTTCGAGAAGAGCGCGAACGCGGCGAGCACCGCGACGATCCATGCGACACGCGAACCGACGCGCGACGCACGCGGCACCGCGCGCGCGAGCGTCGCCATCGCCGGAATCAGCAGCAGGCAGAGCGGATTCAACAACAGCAGGTTCTCGTTGCGCCACGCCGATTGATGCGCCGTGCCGAACCAGAGGAACAGCAGCACGAAGCCCACCGACGCCGCAGAAGAGCTCGAACACGACGCCGAAGATCGCAGCGGGGACGCGCGCGGCACGTGAGCGCGCGCGTGCGAGCGCGTAGAGCGCGAGCGCCACGAGGATGCCGAGGATCAGGAACGGCCAGCGCAAATCGGGCGGCAGCGACGGCGGCTCTTCGATAGTGCCCTTGGCGACGAGGGTTTCACCGGCTACGAGAGGCACGCTCGCGCCGTTCGCGTCCGTGACGCGTACTTCGCCGAGCGCGCGCGACAACACGGCCGGCACGAAGCTCTCTTCCCAGTAGTCGATGCGCCGGTCCGCATAGGGTCCAAGGCCGAGATCGATGCCGAGCATCAGGAACGGATCCGCGGCCATCAGCCTCAGCGAATCCATGCGATACGTGTAGCCGCTCGACCGGCCTTCGGTGCCGCGCTTGATCGCGCCGCCGAGCGCGTTGTCGAGCGCATCGCGCACCTTCGTCGAGCAGTTCGCGAGGTAGTAGTCGTAGCGATAGAACCGATTTTCAGGGCGAAGATTGTCGCGCAGAAAATCGCGGAGCGCGGCGGCCTGTTCCGGCGTGAAGGCGAGGCGCTGCTCGGTGATCGAGCGACTTTCCTCCTTGTACATCTCGATGTCGTCACTGAGCCGGTCGGCCGCGATGCGATAGCGCATGTTGCCGCGCGCGAAGTTCGTCAGGAAATCTTCCTGCTCGAAATCGAAGATGCCGTAGTTGAACGCGACCTCGATGCCGGCTTCGTGATCGCGGATCACGATCGCGTTGTGGCCGAAGCGCTCCCAGAAGATCGGACCGGGGCCGATCGTGAGGAGGCTGATCTCGAGGGACGGGATTCGGGATTCGGGATTCGGGATTTGGGCGGGCGTTGTTTCGGCCTGCGGCGTTTGTGCGGACGCCAGCGCGCTTGTGAATGCGAAAAGCAAAAGCGCCAGCGCGCCGCGAATCCCGAATCCCGAGTGACTCGCCGCGTCCGCGGCTCGCCCTTCGGGCCAGCTTCGCTGTTCGCTCCGGCATCCTGCCTTCACAGTCCGAATCCCGGCTTTCAATCCCCCACCCGCACCGCGAACTGATGCACGCGGCGCGCATCGGCCTTCGTCACCTGGAAATGGAAGCTGCCGAGCTCGGCTTCTTCGCCGGCTTCGGGCAGATGGCCCATCTCGCTCGTGACCATGCCGCCGACCGTGTCGAACGCGTCGTCGCTGAACTCGGTGCCAAAGCGCTCGTTGAAATCGGAGATCGGCGTCAGCGCGCTGACGAGGAAGCGGCCATCCGGCTGCGGCTGGATCAGCTTGGAGGCCTCGTCGATGTCGTGCTCGTCGTCGATGTCGCCGACGATCTGCTCGAGCACGTCCTCGATCGTGACGAGGCCGGCGACGCCGCCGTATTCGTCGACAACGATGGCCATGTGGCTGCGCGACAAGCGGAACTCTTTCAAAAGGATGTTGAGGCGCTTCGATTCCGGAATCATCGCGACGGGCCGCAGCAGCGCGCGAATGTCGCACGGCGCGCCCTTCGCGAGGCAGCGCAGAAGATCTTTCGCGAGCAGGATGCCGAGGATCTCGTCCTTGTCGCCGTCGTGCACCGGGAAACGCGAGTGCCCGGACTCGATGACGATGTTGAGGATGTCCTTCTGCGGCACGTCGATCGGCAGGAACACGGTCTGCGCGCGCGGCACCATGACGTCGGCGACCGTGAGCTCGGCGACCTGGATCGCGCCCTCGATCATCGACAGCGTGTCGTTCGAAAGGAGACCGTTGGCTTGCGCGTGGCGCAGCTCTTCGATCAGTTCCTCGCGGTTCTGCGGTTCACCGGACAGCGCCTGGGTCAGGCGCGCGAACCAGGTTCGGTGAGAAGGAGTACTAGGGGGGTCCTCGCTCATTGACGCGTTGCAAAAACCCTGAGGCGGGCGGGGAGGCAGTTTAGCAAAATGGTTGTGACAGGGATTTTTTGCTTGCCGGACAGGCGCTTGCGTCCGGTCAGGCGTACGGATCGCCGATGCCGAGACCCGCAAGGACCCGCCGTTCGATCGCTTCCATGTGCTCGGCGTCGCGCACGTGCTCGTGGTCGTAGCCGATCAGGTGCAGCGTTCCGTGCACGGTGAGGTGCGCGAAATGATCGCGGACCGGCTTGCCTTGCTCGCGGGCCTCGCGCGCGACGACGGCGGGACAGATCGCGAGATCGCCGAGCATCGCCGAACGCTCGCCGCGGACGTTTTCACAGGGAAAGCTCAGCACGTTCGTCGCGTAGTCCTTGCGGCGGTACTTGCGATTGAGCTGGCGCGCCTCGGATTCGCCGAACAGCGCGATGTCGATTTCGACCCGGCCCGAGCGACGCCCCGCGAGCGCCGCGCGAACCCATGCTTCGAACGAGCGCGCGACCGGCACGCCCTTGCGGCCGGCATGGTTCTGCACGGAGACCGCGAGCGTCAGCCGCTGGCTCATCGCGACGGCGGCTCGTCGCCGCCGGATGCGTCGCGCTTCTCGTACGCGCGCACGATGCGCTGAACGAGCGGGTGGCGCACGACGTCGCGCGCGGTGAAGAACGTGAACGAGACGCCGTCGACGTCGCGCAGCACCTCGATCGCGTCGCGCAGGCCCGATTTCACGTGACGCGGCAGGTCGCTCTGCGTCATGTCGCCGGTCACGACCGCGACCGAGCCGAAGCCGATGCGCGTCAGGAACATCTTCATCTGCTCGATCGTCGTGTTCTGCGCCTCGTCGAGAATCACGAACGAATCGTTGAGCGTGCGCCCGCGCATGTAGGCGAGCGGCGCGATCTCGATCACGTTGCGCTCGATCAGCTTCATGACCTTCTCGATGCCGAGCATCTCGTAGAGCGCGTCGTAGAGCGGGCGCAGGTACGGATCGACCTTCTGCGTCAGATCGCCCGGCAAGAAGCCGAGCTTCTCGCCGGCCTCGACCGCGGGACGCACGAGCACGAGCCGCTGCGCGCGGTTGTCGTTCAGCGCATCGACGGCCATCGCGACGGCGAGATAGGTCTTGCCGGTGCCGGCCGGGCCGACGCCGAAGTTGATGTCGTGCGTCGCGATTGCGTGCAGGTAGCGCTGCTGGTTCGGGCCGCGGCCGTGGATCGTGCCGCGCTTGACCTTGATCGCGACGTCCTGCGCACCTTCAGCCGCCTTCGCATCGAGCGCGTCGATGCCGGATTCGGAAAGGCGCACGTTGATCTGCTGGCCGGTCAGCGCCTCGCTTTCGGTCGCATCGTAGAGATCGCGCAGCACGCGCTCGGCCGCGCGCACCGAATGATCGGCGCCCGTCACGCGGAAGATGTTGCCGCGGTTCGCGATCTCGACGCCGAGGCGTAGCTCGATCTGGCGCAGATGCTCGTCGAACGGGCCGTTCAAGTTCGCCAGCCGCTCGTTGTCGACGGGCTCGAGCGTGAAATCGCGTTGGTCTGGATGGGCAGTCATAGGAACCGATGCATGACGTGAATATCGGTCGGCCCGAGCGTCGCGTGACGAAACGCGCGCGGGACCGTGCCGACGATCGAAAAACCGTGCCGCTGCCAGAGCTTCACGGCGCTCGTGTTGGAGGCGACGACGTAGTTGAACTGCATCGCCGTGAAGCCCGCGCGGCGCGCTTCGTCCATCGAGTGCTCGCACATCGCCGAGGCGATGCCGCGGCCGCGTGCTTCGGTGGCGACCATGTAGCCGCAATTGGCGACGTGATCGCCGAGCCCCGGCTGGTTCGGCTTCAGCATGTAGCAGCCGACGACGCTGCCGTTCTCCTCGGCGGCATACGTGCGGCTTGGCGCTGTCGTCCACAAGGCCCGCGCTTCTTCGAATCGCATGTCGGGCGCATAGCTGTAGGTTTCGCCGCCGGCGATCACCGAGCGGAACAGCGGCCAGATCGCGTCGAACTCTGCCGCGTCGATCTGCCGGATCGCGAGCGCGCTCACGGCGCGAGCGCAGCCTCCGCGCGTGCATGCGCGACGCGACCGCGCAGCGAGTTCGAGAGCGCTTCGGTGATCGTCACGTCGACGAAGTGGCCGATCATGCGCGCATCGCCGGCGAAGTTGACGTAGCGCATGTTCTCGGTGCGGCCGGTCAGCTCATTCGCGCGCTTCTTGCTGACGCCTTCGATGAGCACGCGCTGCGTCGATCCGACCATCGTCTCGCTGATGCGCATCGCGTTCGCGGTGACGGCCGCCTGCAGGCGCGCGAGGCGCTCGTGCTTGATCGCATCGCTGGTCTCATCGGCGAGAGTCGCGGCCGGCGTGCCGGGACGCTTGGAATAGATGAAGGAAAAACTCTGGTCGAAGCCGACGTCGCCGATCAGCTTCATCGTCTTCTCGAAATCGGCATCGGTCTCGCCCGGGAAGCCGACGATGAAGTCGGACGAGATCGATATGCCCGGACGCACGGCGCGCAATTTGCGGATCTTCTGCTTGAACTCGAGCGCCGTGTAGCCGCGCTTCATCGCGGCGAGGATGCGATCGGAACCGGACTGCACCGGCAAATGCAGGAAGTTCGCGAGTTTGCCGACGTTCGCATATGCGTCGATCAGCGAATCGGAAAACTCGAGCGGGTGCGAGGTCGTGAAGCGGATGCGGCCGATGCCATCGATCTCGGCGATCGCGTGGATCAGCAAGCCGAGATCGGCGATCGAACCGTCGTGCATCGGCCCGCGATACGCGTTGACGTTCTGGCCGAGCAGCGTGACTTCGCGAACGCCCTGCTCGGCGAGTATCGCGACTTCGGCGACGACATCGTCGAACGGGCGGCTGATCTCCTCGCCGCGCGTGTACGGCACGACGCAGAACGTGCAGTATTTCGAGCAGCCTTCCATGATCGAGACGAATGCGGTCGGGCCATCGGCGCGCGGCTCGGGCAGGCGATCGAACTTTTCGATTTCGGGAAACGAGATGTCGACCTGCGGCTTGCCGGTCGCGCGGCGCGCTTCGATCATCTCGGGCAAACGATGCAGCGTCTGCGGGCCGAACACGAGATCGACGAACGGCGCGCGCTTGACGATCGCTGCGCCTTCCTGGCTCGCGACGCAGCCGCCGACGCCGATCACGACGGCGCTGTTTTCCTGCTTCAGCGCTTTCCAGCGACCGAGCTGGCTGAAGACTTTTTCCTGTGCCTTTTCGCGAATCGAGCACGTGTTGATCAGGATGACGTCGGCCTCGGCCTCGTTCTCGGTGAGCTCGAGGCCGTGTGCCGCGCCGAGCACGTCGGCCATCTTGGCCGAGTCGTACTCGTTCATCTGGCACCCGTGCGTCTTGATGAAAAGCTTGCCGCTCATGTTCGGAAAACCCAGTCGGTCCAATAGTTTACGTTGTGCGGGACGGCATCGCCAGTGGCCGGGGCGCAAAAACCTGAATTGCAACAGGTGCTTGGCAGCGTGACGGAGCCGGTGGAAACTCTCGCGCCAGGAAGGGTTCAATGATGTCCATGCCGCGCCGGTTCGCCATGTCCGTGCTGACGGCCCTCATCGGGGTCGCGGGCGCGCTTGCGTTCGGCCCGGTCGTGACCGCCGGCGTGCTCTACAAGTGCGAGGGTCCGAACGGTTCGATCGCGTACACGAACAAGGCGGCGAACTTCTCGAAGTGCACCGAGCTCTCGCGCTACGCCGATGCTCCCGTGAAGAAGACATCGGCGCACACGGCTGCGAGGCCGAAGGCGGCCATCGCCGAGGCGACCGAGAAGCCGCTCGCGAGCGCAAGCGGTTGGGACTACCACGAGAACATTCACGAGAAGCCCGATTTCAAGTCGACGCGCTTCGGCGTCTCGAGCACGGCGATGCCGCTTCGCGCGACGGACTTCGGCGTCGAGAGCACGGCGCCGCTGATCAAGGCAGTGTCGCCGGCTGCGCTCGAGGTCGCGAACATGATCGCGAAGGCCGACGCGGCAGCGACTGAGCCCGCGAAGCCGGTGCCGAAGGTCCTGCGCGGCGCGGTGTATCGCGTGCAGCGCGCGAACGGCATCACCGAATACACGAACGTGAAGCCGGTGACCGGCGCTTCGTTCGCGGTGCTGTTCACCTATATCGCGACCTGCATCGCGTGCGACGTCCATTCGAAGATCGATTTCGCGAGGACGGCGCTGAACCTCGATGCATTCAAGAACGAGATCGCGGCGGCGGCGGCTTCGACCGGTGTCGACGTATCGCTGCTGCGCGCCGTGATCCACGCCGAATCGGCATTCAATCCGATGGCGCTTTCGAACAAGGGCGCGCAGGGCCTGATGCAGCTCATGCCGGGCACGGCTGGCGATCTCGGCGTCGGCGATGCGTTCAACGCTACGCAGAACATCGACGGCGGCGCGCGCTATCTCGCGCAGCTCCTGAAGGACTTCAACGGCGACGTGAAGCTCGCGACGGCCGCGTACAACGCGGGCGAGGCGGCCGTGCAGAAGTACGGCGGCGTGCCGCCGTATGACGAGACGCAGGTTTACGTACAGCGCGTGCAGCAGCTGCGCGATCGGTATCAGAAAGCGCTGTGAGGGCGCTCGCCTGCGGCTCGCTCGTGAGTTCGGGCGCTGCGCGCCCTCGTTAGGTCGCCCGCTGGCGCGGGCTCGTCAGTTGGTTTCGACGCAGTCGCGCTTTTCTAACGTTCTCGCGAGGGCGCGAAGCGCCCGACCTCACGAGCCGCGCAGCGGCGACCTCACGCCCCTGTCGTGCTCGGCGCCGGGCGCTGCACCAGCGTCAGGTCGACGTTGAACGCCTGGTTCCGTCGCGTGCCCTCGATATGCACCTTCGTGCCGGGCGTGATCGCGGCTTCGCGGTTCGCAAGATCGATGTGGTCGACGATCGGCGTACCGTCGATCGACTGCAGCACGTCGCCGGCCTGGACCCCGGCCTGCGCTGCCGGACTTTCCGGAACGACACGTGTCACGACGACGCCGCGCTGGCGCGGCGCGCCGGGTTGCGTCTGCACGTCCATGTAATCGGCGCCGATCCAGCCGCGAATCACCTTGCCGTGCTTGATGATTTGGTCGAGCACGGCTTTCGCCGTCGCGACCGGAATCGCGAAGCCGATACGCTCGGCGCCCGGCGTCACGCTGCGCCCGTCCGAGGTCGGCGTGCGCGGATAAAACGCGGTGTTGATGCCGACGAGCTCACCGAGCGCATTGACGAGCGCGCCGCCGGAATTGCCGGCGTTGATCGCGGCATCGGTCTGGATGAAATCCTCGTAGTTCGACATGCGAAGCTGGCGGCCCGTCGCGCTGACGATGCCCATCGTGACGGTCTTGCCGATGCCGACGGGATTGCCGATCGCGAGCACGACGTCGCCGACGTCGACCGCGGCATCGTCGGCGATGTCGATCGTCGGAAGGTTCTTCGCGTCGATCTTCAGCACGGCGAGATCGGTTTCGGTGTCGGTGCCGACGACGGTCGCCTTCGATGTGCCGTTGTCGAACGCGACCTGGATGTCGTCGGCGCCGCTGATCACGTGGTTGTTGGTCAGCACGTAACCGTCGTCGCTGAAGATGACGCCGGAGCCGAGGTTCTGCGAAAGCTTGCTCATCGCGGGTCCGCGCACGTAGCCGAGGAGGCGCATCGTCAGCGGATCGACGACCTGCGCGGTCGGCGGGCGGTAAGTCGTGATCTTGTTCGCATAGATGTTGACGACGGCCGGCGAGGCGCGCGAGACGGCCTCCGAATACGACGCCGGCCCCTGGCTGCGTCCGATCGTCGCAGTGCGCATCGGGCGCGCGGGCTCGACGGCCGTGCCGCGCAGGCGCGACACGATGCCGGGCGCGAACACGCTCAGCAGGAACGCGGCGGCAAGCCCGATCACGACGCAGCGTGCAACGAAGGCGAGGGTGCGGAGTGTTGCGGGAGACATCGGATTCGGAGGGGATCGGCCGGTCGGCAGCACCGAAGACCGCAGCAGGTTTGATTGTGCGGTGCGGGGGCGTTCGTTAAACTAACACGATTTTGAGGCCCGCCCTAAACCCGCGGCGCGGCGCGCGGGGGAAGCGCGCCGCACAAGCGCTTTTTTTCGCACCAACGCAGCGCCCTCGAAGACTGCTGTTATTTGAATCCGCGGCCAGGACGGCCGCTCTGTTCTTTGCGGTCACGGAGGACCGCCGAAGTAACCAATCCGCGGCCAGGACCGCTTGGTTCCACGAGCGCCGATACCTCCGCGGCCAGGACCGCTGTTCTTTGCGGTCATGGAGGACCGCACAAAAACCGAGGTAATCGGATGGCGAATGAAGGCGTAGAACAAGGGCCGACGCCGGTTCCTGACCGCGACGACGGCTGTCGTCGGCGGTGCGGGCGTCGTGGCGGCGGTGATCCCCTTCATCAAATCGTGGGAACCGAGCGCGCGCGCGAAATCCGCCGGTGCGCCGGTCGTGGCCGACATCAGCAAGATCGAGCCGGGCCAGAAGGCTCACGTTCGCGTGGCGCGGCCAGCCGGTCTGGATCGTCAATCGCACGCAAGCCGCAGCTCGATACGCTGCCGTCGGTCGATGCGCTGCTGAAGGATCCGAAGTCCGAGAACGCCGATCAGCAGCCCGATTATGCGCAAGAACGAATACCGCTCGATCAAGCCGGAATGGCTTGTCGTGATCGGCATCTGCACGCATCTGGGCTGCTCGCCGGATTTCTTCCCCGAGATCAAGCCCGAGCCGTTCGATCCGAACTGGAAGGGCGGCTTCTACTGCCCGTGCCACAAGTCGCGCTACGACATGGCGGGCCGCGTGTTCGAGGGCGTGCCGGCGCCGGCCAACCTCTCGGTGCCGCCGTACAAGTTCGTCGACGACAAGCAGATCATGATCGGCGTCAATCCGACGGAAGGAGCCGCGTAATGGCCAACGTTCTTCGCCTCCATCCGAAAAACAAGGTGCTCGGCTGGATCAACGATCGCGCTGCCATGGCTGCTCGTTCCTGTCGGCAAGCACATGACGCGAGTACTACGCGCCGAAGAACTTCAACTTCTGGTACTACTTCGGCTCGCTCGCGATCGTCGTGCTGGTCAACCAGATCGTGACCGGCATCTTCCTGACGATGTTCTACAAGCCCAGCGCGGCGGAAGCGTTCGCCTCGGTCGAATACATCATGCGCGACGTCGACTGGGGCTGGCTGATCCGCTACATGCACTCGACCGGTGCGTCGCTGTTCTTCGTCGTCGTCTACCTGCACATGTTCCGCGGGCTGATGTACGGCTCGTACAAGAAGCCGCGCGAGCTGGTCTGGATGATCGGCATGCTCATCTTCCTCGCGCTGATGGCCGAGGCGTTCATGGGCTACGTGCTGCCGTGGGGCAACATGTCGTTCTGGGGCGCCAAGGTGATCATCTCGCTGTTCGGCGCGATTCCGGTCGATCGGCGACACGCTCGTGCAGTGGATCATGGGCGACTACCTGCCCGCCGACGCGACGCTGAACCGCTTCTTCGCGCTGCACGTGGTCGCGCTGCCGCTGGTGCTGCTGCTGCTCGTCGTGCTGCACATCGGCGCGCTGCACGAAGTCGGCTCGAACAATCCGGACGGCGTCGAGATCAAGAAGAAGAAGAAGCGCGAACGGCATGCCGCTCGACGGCATCGCGTTCCATCCGTACTACACGGTCAAGGATCTGTTCGGCATCGGTTTCTTCCTGCTCCTCTCCGCGTTCATCATCTTCTATCGGCCGACCGTTCGGCGGCTGGTTCCTCGAGCACGACAACTTCATTCCCGGCGAACAATCTCGTGACGCCCGAGCACATCAAGCCGGTGTGGTACTTCACGCCGTTCTACGCGATGTTGCGCGTGATCCCGGCCAAGCGCCGGGTGTCATCGTGATGTTCCTCGGCATCGTGCTGCTGTTCCTGATGCCGTGGCTGGACCGCGGCGCGGTCAAGTCGATCCGCTACCGCGGGCGCGGCTACAAGATCGCGCTCGGCCTCTTCGCGATTTCGTTCGTCATGCTCGGCGCGATCGGCGCCGGCGTCACGGCCGAATAGATTCCGGAATGGTTCGGCGCCGACGCGAACGTCACGACGATCGAAAACGCTTTCGGCCGCTTCTGGCTGATCATCTACTTCGGGTTCTTCGCGTTCCTGGTCTACACACGGTGGGGCCGCGAGAAGACCAAGCCGGTGCCGGAGCGGGTGACGACCCATGCTTGAGACCGCGATCGTGACCTCGACCCAGAACCTCCTGAAGCGCTTCGCGTTCGCAGCGCTTGCCGCCGTCAGTCTTGCCGGCGTCGCGCACGCCGCCGAAGAAGGCGGCATGGAGCCGACGAACATCCGCGTCGACGACGTCGCCTCGCTGCAGCGCGGCGCGCGGCTCTTCTTCAACTACTGCTCGGGCTGCCACTCGCTGAAGTACATGAGCTACTCGCGCATGGCCGAGGACCTGAAGCTCGACGACGAGGAAGTGCAGGCGAGCCTGATCTTCACGGGCGCAAGAATCGGCGATAAGGCGACGAACATGCCGGCCGAGCTCGCAGCGACCTGGTTCGGCAAGACGCCGCCGGATCTGTCGCTCGAAGCGCGCGCCAAGGGCTCGGACTGGATCTACCACTACCTGAAGTCGTTCTACCTCGATCCGTCGCGGCCGGTCGGCTGGAACAACACGGTGTTCCCGAACGTCGTCGATGCCGAACCCGCTGTGGGAACTGCAGGGCGTGCAGGTCGGCGTGAAGGCGGGCGAGGGCGGCGAGGCGAAGATCGAGAAGCTCGAGATCAAGACGCCGGGCCGGGTCAGCGAAGCGCAGTACGACGAGGACGTCCGCGACATCACGGCGTTCCTGACGTACGTCGGCGAGCCGGCCGCGCTGAAGCGCACCTCGATCGGCGTCTGGGTGATCCTGTTCCTCGCGATCTTCACGTTCCTCGCGTACCTCCTGAAGCACGAGTACTGGAAAGACGTACACTGATTCCGAGCCGGGCGGCTTGGGCTGCCCGGCTCATTCCCCTCACCTGGACTGCGGCAGCATCGCGCCCGCAGCGTCATGACGCACCGCCGCAACACCGCGATGCGCCCGGAAGCCGTCTAGGCGCTTTGCGGGGCGCGTAGTACATTCGGGTGGGAGGGCGGCTGATTCCCGGGAGGGGGTGTGAGAATGGCCTTGAGTCAGCGTTCGCGCACGGTTCTGACCCTGTACTCGTCCCGCGATTGCGTTCAGTGCCATCGGGTCCGGCTCGTGCTGGCCGCGAAGGGCGTCATCTACGATCTGGTCCCGGTCGATCCCGACGACCCGCCGGAAGACCTGCTCGACCTCAATCCGTACAACTCGGTGCCGACGCTGGTCGATCGCGACCTCGTGCTCTACGACACCAGCGTGATCTGCGAATACCTCGACGAGCGCTATCCGCATCCGCCGCTGATGCCGGTCGATCCGCTGTCGCGCGCGCGCCTGCGCCTGGCGATCGTGCGCATCGAGCGCGACTGGCTGCCGTTCGTCGACCAGATCGATGCCGGCGGCAGATCCGCCGAAGCCGCGCGCAAGCGCTTCGCGACGAGCTGCTTCCGAATGCATTCCGCTGTTCAAGGCGGCGAAGTTCTTCCTCAATCCCGAAATGAGCCTCGCCGACTGCGCGCTCGCGCCGCTGATCTGGCGCCTGCCGCGCTCGGCGTGCAGCTGCCGAAGGAGGCCCACGTGATCAACGAATACGGCGAGCGCATCTTCCGCAATCCGGGCTTCACGCGCAGCCTGACGCCGGAAGAGAAACTGCTGCGACCGTGACCCCGATGCCATTTCATTCCACGCGCATTGCGACCGCCGCTGCAGGATCCGCGACATGACCCAGCCGTCGGCCATGAGCTCCAACCGCCCGTATCTGCTGCGGGCGATGTACGAGTGGATCAGCGACAACGGCCTGACGCCGTACATCCTCGTCGACGCGGCGAGCCCGGCGTGCGCGTGCCGCCCGGCGCGATCAAGGACGGCAAGGTCGTGCTCAACATCGCCGCGCGCGCGGTCGCGCAGCTCGAGACTCGACAACGAGCGCATCCGCTTCCTCGCGCGCTTCTCCGGCGTCAGCCAGGGCGTCGAAGTGCCGATGACCGGCGTGCTGGCGATCTACGCGCAGGAAAACGGGCAGGGCATGATGTTCCCGGCCGAGAACGCGCCGCCCGAGCCGCCGCCGGCGACCGCCAAAACCGACGAGGCAGTGGCGAAGAAGCCGCACCTTCGCGTCGTCAAGTAGGCCTCGCGCGGCGCTACTGGATCGTCCTGATCGGCACGACGTTCGAATCCGGCACCGCGCGCAGATTCGCCAGCTGCGGCAGGCTCCACGCGCCAAGCTCGTGCCCGCGCAATTCGAGATGACCGCGATGCCGATCGCTGCCGTCGAGGCTGACATCGAACCCATAGCGCCGGACGATCGTCGGCAGCCCGTCAACGCGCGCGATGCGGATCCGCGTCAGCGAAACGGTCTGGTCGAGGAGCTGTACGCCGGCCTCGCGGCAAAGCTGGCGCCCATGGCGGATCGCACGCTCGCGCGCGCCAAGCGCATCCATCCAGAGCCAGACCGCGAGGGCGATTGCGAGCAGGAGAAGCCATGTTCCAAGCATCGACAGAGTGTGAATACCGTCGCGTTCGCTGGCAAGGCCGGTGCCGGCGGGTCGTGACCGCGCGCCGGGTTTGAGGCGGAAAGTCTTGGTTACAATCGCACCAAGGGGTTGGCGAGGCGCGCAAGGTGAGTCGGACCGCGGCACAGGGGCTGCAGGTCCGATGCGTCGTTTCGCCGCCGCTGCTGACCAGCCGCTCCTTAAGGGGGAGAAGCGATGAAGCTGATTTTTCCGAATGGCGAGCATGCGCCCGCGACGCTCGATGAAGGCATCGCGCGCGTAGGCACCGCGTCCGATTGCGCGATCGTGTTGTCCGCGCCCGGTGTCGCCGCGCATCACGCCGAGCTCGAGACGCGTGCGGGCGTTACCGTCGTGCGGCCACTCGACGCGAGCGCGCCGACCGTATTGAACGGCCGCCAGATCACGCAGGAAACGCCGCTGAAGCCGGGCGACCTCGTGCTGTTCGCGCGCATCGGATGTCGCGTGTCGTCGGATCGTCCGGCCGCCGCGACTGCGCCGCCACCGCCGTGCAGAAGAGTTCCGGCGAAGCCGCGCGCACGCGCGTGCGCAACACGCTGCCGAAGTACATGCTGCGCGGCGTTTCCGGTGCGACGTTCGGCAAGACGTTCGCGCTGACCGGGACGATGGTCATCGGACGCCAGGCCGACAGCGATATTCCCGTGCCGGCCGAGGAAATCTCGCGCCATCACGCGCGGCTGCAGGTCACGGCCGACGGCGTGCTCGTCGAGGACATGAACTCGGCGAACGGCACGTTCATCAACGACAAGCGGGTCCAGAACGGATTGCTGAAGCCGGGCGAGGAGCTGCGCCTCGATGCCGTGCGCTTCATGCTCGTCGCGCCCGGCATGGATGCGCGTCAGCAGGCGGCGAGCCCGCGTGTCGACACTGCGAAAGCGGCGGCGCCCGAAGCATCGGGTTCGGGCGGCAAGGCGTTCGGGATCCTGATCGCGATCGTCGTCGTCGCGGCAATTGCATTCTTCGCGGCGCGGTACTACGGGATCGTCTGACGGCTCAATCGTTCGCCGCGCTTCCGGTGGCCGGAAGGAGCTCGATCCGCATCGAGAGATCGACGGCGCGCACGTGCTTGGTCAGCGCGCCGATCGAAACGAAGTCGACGCCCGTCTCCGCGATCGCACGCACGCGATCGAGACTGACGGAGCCCGAAACCTCGAGCGGCACGCGGCCGTCGACTTCGGCGACCGCCTGCGAAAGCTCGTGCAGCTCGAACTCGTCGAGCATGATCCGATCCGCGCCGGCTGCGAGCGCTTCGCGCAGCTCGCTGAAGTTCTCGACTTCGGTCTCGACCATGATGCCCGGATGCAGCGCGCGCGCACGCGCGACCGCGGCCGTGATCGAGCCCGCCGTCGCGATGTGGTTTTCCTTGATCAGCACCGCGTCGAAAAGTCCGATGCGGTGATTCGCGCCGCCGCCGACACGCACGGCGTACTTCTGCGCGAGGCGCATGCCGGGCAAGGTCTTGCGCGTATCGAGGATCGTCGTGCGCGTGCCGCGGATCGCGTCGACGAACGTCGTGGTCGCGGTCGCCGTGCCCGAGAGCGTCTGCAGGAAATTGAGCGCCGTGCGCTCGCCGGTCACCAGCGCGCGCGCGGGACCTTCGAGCTTGCAGAGCAGCGCGCCGGCCGCGACGTGCGCGCCGTCGTTCGCGAGCCACTCGACGCGCACGTTGTCGCTGAGCGCGTGGAACACCGCGTCGAACCACGCGGTGCCGCACAGCACGGCCGCCTCGCGCGTAACGACGCGCGCGCGTGCGATCGCGCCCGGCGCGAGAAGGTCCGCGGTGACGTCGCCGGCACCGACGTCCTCGTCGAGCGCGCGGTGCACGTCGCGCTCGATCGACGCCTGCGAAGGCAACGCCACGATGGGAAGGGCTGGCGACATCGGTGGAAGGGGCGACGGCCGGGCGGCCGAGGATACGGCAAACATCGCGCAGACCTGTTACGGCGGTGTCAGGTCGCCGCGGCGGCCGGTTTGGGTGCGGCGGCGGACTCGGCCGCGCCGGCCTGCGCGCTTCTGAGGCGCGCGACGATCGCGTCGAGCGCACGGTCGAACAGCGGCACTTCCTCGAGCACGATCGTCGAGCCGCGGCGAAGCTCGGCGGCGAGCGCGAACACGGTCTTGTCGCAGACCTTGAGGCCGCGGCGATTCACGAACAGGTACTTCGAGCTGATCGGGCTGATCCACGAGAGCTTCGCGCGCTCGCGGTTGCCCTGCTCGTCGGCGAACTCGAGCCACGTGCCGACCTTGATCTCGCGCGCGGCCTTCAGGAACTCGTCGTCCTCGGCGTAGTTCTCTTCCGGCGCCGGCGTCTCGACCGGATTCGAATTGAGGACGATCTCCTCGACCGGGCTTTGCGTCGCCGGACCGGCCGCGGGTGCTGGCGGTGCTTCGGACTGTGGCGTACCAGCGGTCGCCGTTGCCGGCTGCGCGGGCGCGGCGCCCGGAATCGCCGAAGCGGCGCCCGCCGCGATGACTTCCTTCGCGGTCTTGACCTCGACCTTCTCGCCATCGAGCAGCCGCTGATAGAACTGCGACAACTCGTGCATCAGCTGCTTGACGTCGTTGTCGTGGTACGCGACGGTCGCGAGGCCATGGCGCAGCGCTTTTTCGAGCTGCGGCAGCAACGCGCGAAGGCGCGTGCGCTCGAGATCGTTGGTCTTCGGCAGCGCGCTCCACACGAACTCGTCGGCGAAGCGCAGCGCGCTCTTCCACTCGTCCGAGCTCTCGCCCTGACGCAGCAGCGTCAGCACGAGGTAGTTCGCCCACGGCCGCGACAGCACCGCGTGCACGACCGGCGGCAGGTTGCGTTCCTCGATGCGCGAGAGGATTTCGCGCGCCGCGGTGCGGCGCGCGTCCTGCAATTTTTCGCGGCCGCGCGTCGCCTCGGCGGCACGCTGCTCGGCGATCTCGGCGCGGCGGTGGTACTGCTCCATGAAGCCGCCGAAGTTCTCGAGCTCGCGCTCGAAGATCGCCACGTCGTCGTCGAAGTCGGTCAGGATCGTCTCGACAACTTGCCGGATGCGATCCTGCAGGCGGTGGTCCTTGTCCGATTCCTCGCTCCAGCTCTTGCCGGCATCGGCGAGCGCATCGAGCAGCCGGCGCGCCGGATGCGTCTTCTGCGCGAACATGTGCTTGTCGAGGATCGCGACCTTGAGATACGGAATCTGCAGCCGCCCGAGCAGCGCCTGGATCTGCGCCGGCAGGTTGCGGTCCTGCAGGATGAACTCGAACAGCATGCCGACGAGATCGATCGTGTCCTCGTCGGCCGACGAGACGTGGTGCGGCTTGGCTTCGCCCGAAAGCTTGTGGACCTGCTCGAGCAGCTCCTGCTTCAGCGCCTGCACGGCCTGCGCGGCATCGGCCATCGAATCGCGCTGGAGCGCGGGCGCCTGGCCTTGCAGGATCGTGAGCGCGCTCAGAAGCTCGGTCGGCGACAGGCCCGGCGCGCCGGTTGCGTAGTCGCCCGACGAGACGCGGCCTTGATGGCGGCTCGCGAGAAGATTGCGCAGCTGGCTGTAAACCTCGGCCTGGAGCTCAGCCGCGGCCGGATCGTAGTACGCGTTGCCGGCGCTACCGGCGAGCGGGATGCCGGACTGCGCCGGGCCAAGCGGCCCCATGCCGACACCCGCAGGCGGCGGCATCGGACGGCTGCCGTGCGGCACTACGTGTCGGATCTGCGGCAGCACGCCGGCGCGGATCAGCTCGATGTTGACCTCTTCGTACAGCGGCTCGAGGCCGGCCATGACGTAGCGGTCGAACAGCTTGTAGATGATCAGCTTGACCTGCATGTTGACCTGGAAGTCGCGCACCGCGGTGCGGAACGCCTGTCCAAGTACGGCCGGCCCGAGCGGATTGTTCGCATCGTCGACCTTGCCGCCGCCGATGATGACGCCGAGGCGCTGGTTGATCTGGTAGAGCGAGCGCTGCAGGCGGTTCTCGGCCTTCGCGACCATGCTCGACACCGCAAGCGATTCCTCGAGCTCCTGATCGTCGACGAGCGAAAGCCCGCCGCTCGCCTGCGGCGCGACCTCAGGTTTAACCGATTTCAACTTGCCTTCGGCGAACTCGGTGAAGTTCTTGGCAGCCTGTTCCTGGAACAGGCGCTCGACGAGCTGGCGCTTCTTGCGCACCTCGCGCATGCCGTCGAAGAACTCGGTCTGCAAGGCGTTCGAGCCCGCGCGTTCGGCAAGATCGAACAGCGCATCGTCGACGTTCTCGAACAGCGTCGAGACGAGCCCGTTGATGCGCTTCTGCGAAATGCCGCGGACGAGCTTCAGGAGATCGCCCATGCGATCGTTCGCGCCCGGCATGGCCTGGCGCTTCGACAGATCGACGACTTTCGGTGTGTCGTTAGGGGCGGTCATTAAACGGTCGATCCTCGCTCAACGATCTCGCCGGCGAGACGCTGAACCTCGTCACGGAATCATAGGGGGAAATTGTTAAAGCGGCGTGATTTTCGTCACGAAAGGCCCGTTTGGCCGCCGGGCTGAACGAAAAGTCCGCCGGGCGGCGGCGGCTCGGGAACGCCGGCTTAGAGACGGGGAAAATTGTCGATCTGCGAGGTCGCGATCGCCTCGTCCGGCAGCATGACCGGAATATCGTCCTCGATCCTGTAGATCGTGCGGCCATCGCGCGTGATCAACCCGGCGGCCGGTGATGCTTTCAGCGGCACGCCGCCTTCGGTGCTGACCTTGCCGGCGGTCACGGCGCGTGCGAGTGCGTCGAGCTCGTCCGCCGAAAGCGGCCGCACCGGCGCCTTCGTGACCGGATCGCAGAGGATGTCTAGCAGGCGTTTGTCGATCATGAAATTGGCAGGATCGGTAGCGGAATGCGTGCGTCGCATGCGTCGATGCAGGGCGGCGCAGCTTTGCGCGTACAATACCGGTTTTGCCGCGCAGCCTCCATGAGCGAGCCCGCCAAAGACCGTCCTCGCGTCGGCGTCGTGATGGGATCCCGCTCCGACTGGGACACCCTGCAGCATGCGGCGGCGACGCTCGCCGATCTCGGCATCGCGCACGATGTTCGCGTCGTGTCGGCGCATCGCACGCCGGATCTTCTTTTCGAATACGCCGAAGCTGCCGTTGGCCGCGGCCTCGCTGCGATCATCGCGGGCGCCGGCGGCGCGGCGCATCTGCCCGGCATGCTCGCCGCGAAGACGCGGCTTCCGGTGCTCGGCGTGCCGGTGCAATCGCATGCGTTGAACGGCATGGATTCGCTGCTCTCGATCGTGCAGATGCCGGCCGGCGTTCCGGTCGCCACATTCGCGATCGGCAAGGCCGGCGCGATCAATGCGGCGCTCTGCGCCGCGTCGATCCTCGCGACGAGCGACGCTGACGTCGCGAAGAAGCTCGATGCGTTCCGCGCGACGCAGACGCAGGACGTGCTCGACAAAGCCGGACCCGCGAGTCGAGTGATGGACGTCCGATTCGACACGACGGCGCACGAGCGCCGCGGCAGCGCCTTTGCTTTTCCCTTCTCCCGCGTGCGGGAGAAGGTGCCGCAGGCGGATGAGGGAAGCTTTTTCGGCGTCGAGCCGAGCCTGCCCTCACCCCAGCCCTCTCCCGCAAGCGGGAGAGGGGGAACGGGCGCATGGCCACGATAGGTATTTTGGGCGGAGGCCAGCTCGCGCGCATGCTCGCGATCGCGGGCGCGCCGCTCGGCCAGCGCTTCCTCGTCGTCGACAGCGCGGCCGATGCGTGCGCGAGCCAGGTCGCGCCGCTCCTGACTGCTGACTGGCGCGATTTCGACGCGCTCGCCGATTTCGCGAAGCGCATCGACGTCGCGACGTTCGATTTCGAGAACGTGCCGGCCGACACCGCGCAGTGGCTGACCGAGCACACGCGCGTGTTCCCGAATCCGCGCGCGCTCGCGCTCGCGCAGGATCGGCTCGCCGAGAAGAATCTCTTCCGCGAGATCGGCCTCCCGACACCGGCGTTCGCGCCGGTCGACAGCCGCGACGATCTCGCGCGCGCGATCGAGGCAATCGGCCTCCCGGCCGTGCTGAAGACGCGCCGGCTCGGCTACGACGGAAAAGGGCAGGCGGTCCTTCGCAACCAGACGGACGCCGACGTCGCGTGGGCGCTTCTAGGCTCGGCGCCGCTGATCCTCGAAGCATTCGTGCCGTTCACGCGCGAAGTCTCGGTGATCGCGGTGCGCTCTCAGACCGGTGAGTTCCGTTCCTATCCGCTGACGCAGAACTGGCATTCGGGCGGCATCCTCGCCGCGAGCCTCGCGCCCGCGCCGCACGCGGATGCGCTCGCCGAACGCGCGTTCGCGCATGCGCGCGCGCTCGCGGAGCGGCTCGACTACGTCGGCACGTTCGCGCTCGAGCTCTTCGATCGCGACGGCGAGCTGCTCGGCAACGAAATCGCGCCGCGCGTGCACAACTCGGGACACTGGACGATCGAAGGCGCGGTCTGCAGCCAGTTCGAAAACCATGTGCGCGCGGTCGTCGGCTTGCCGCTCGGCGATACGTCGCTGCGCAATCCAAGCGTCATGCTCAACTGGATCGGCGAGCTCCCGGACGCGAACGCGATCCTCGGCGAGCCCGACGGACACTGGCACGACTACGGAAAGGAACCGCGCGCGGGCCGCAAAGTCGGCCACGCGACGGTGTGCGCACGCACGAACGCCGAGCTCAGCGAGCGCCTCGCGCGCATTGCGCGAGCGCTCGGGCGCGAGGCGCAGATCGAACCGGTCCGCGCCGCGCTCGCTGCGTAGCGTGCTGGTTAGCGGTCCACGAGGACCGCGGTCAAGCCATCTGGCTGGCGATGAAATCCCAGTTCACGAGCTTCCAGAACGCCTCGACGTACTTCGGCCGCGCGTTGCGGTAGTCGATGTAGTACGCGTGCTCCCAGACGTCGCAGGTCAGCAGCGGCAGGTCTTGCGCCGGTGAACGGCGTCTCGGCGTTCGATGTCGCTGATCGAGGCCGAGCCCTGTCCGCGTTCTTCACCAGCCAGGCCCAGCCCGAGCCGAACTGCCGACCGCGGTCTTCGTGAACTCCTTCTTGAAGTGCGTCGAAGCTGCCGAACGCCTTGTCGATCGCGTCCGCGAGCGTGCCGCTCGGCTCGCCGCCGCCCTTGGGCGCGAGGCAGTTCCAGTAGAACGTGTGGTTCCAGACCTGCGCGGCGTTGTTGAACATGCCGCCGGACGCCTTGCGCACGATCTCCTCGAGCGACATCTTCTCGTACTTGGTGCCTTGATCAGGTTGTTGAGGTTGGTGACGTACGTCTGGTGATGCTTGCCGTAGTGGTAATCGATCGTCTCCGCGGAAATGTGCGGAGCCAGCGCGTCCGTGCCGTACGGCAGCGGGGGCAGTTCGATGGCCATCGGTCCGTCTCCTTGGGTTGGACCACCAAGTTTAGCAGGCCCCTGTGACGCGCAAGCCCCGAAGGGCCGGCGCTGGTAGAATTGCATTCAGTGGCGCGGCGCGCCGGACCAATCAGAGAACGCAATGGAAGTCGTAGACCGCATCAAGTCGACGTTGACCGAGCACCCGATCGTGCTCTTCATGAAGGGCACGCCGCAGTTTCCGATGTGCGGGTTTTCGAGCCGCACCGCGCAGGCGCTGAAGGCCGTCGACGCCGATTACTTCTCCGTCAACGTGCTCGAGGATCCCGAGATCCGCGCGAACCTGCCGCGCTACTCGAACTGGCCGACGTTCCCGCAGCTCTTCATCCACGGCGAGCTGATCGGCGGCTGCGACATCACGATGGAGCTTTACGAGTCCGGCGAGCTCGACCGCCTCGTCAAGGACGCACAGAAAGCATAAGCATGCTGCCGCTCGCGCGACACGAAGGCGCGCTGCCGCCCGCCGAAGGTTCGCTGCGCGATCGTGTTGTGCTCGTCACCGGCGCGACCGGCGGTCTCGGCCGCGCGACATCGCTCGCCGCCGCAAACGCAGGCGCTACCGTCGTGCTGCTCGGCCGCAAGGTGCGCGCGCTCGAAGCGCTCTACGACGAGATCGAAAAGAACGGCGGCCCGCAGCCGGCCGTCTATCCGATGGATCTTGCCGGCGCGACGCCGCGCGACTACGCCGACCTCGTCGACTCGATCGAGCGCGAGTGCGGCAGGCTCGACGGCATCGTCCACGCGGCCGCGCATTTCGACGGCCTGCAGCCGTTCGATCAGCACACGCCCGAGGAATGGTTCCGGACGCAGCAAGTCAACCTGACCGCGCCGTTTCAGATCACGCAAGCGTCAATGCCGCTGTTGCGGAAGTCGGGCGACGCGGCGGTCGTGTTCGTGCTCGATGATCCCGAGCGCACGGGAAAGGCGTTCTGGGGCGGATACGGCGTCGCGAAGCACGCGCTCGCGGGGCTCGCGTCGATCGTGCACGAGGAAACCGAAAGCAGCGGCGTGCGCGCGCATGCGCTGTTGCCGGCACCGATGCGGACCGTGCTGCGCCGCGCGGCGTATTACGGCGAGGATACGCTGATGCATCCCGAGCCCGATCACGCGGCGCAATTCGTCGTGTGGCTGCTCTCATCTGCAGCCGGCGGAATGCGCGGCAAGACGTTGGACCTCCGGGCATAAGACGAGGCGGCGCGGCGGTGAGCCAGCTTGCCCTCACCCTAGCCCTCTCCCGCAAGCGGGAGAGGGGATAAAGCAGCGCGATTCGGAGGGAGCTTCACTTGCTTCTGCGGCAGGGACTGCCGCGCTCTGCTCTTCCGGGTCCCTTCGGCCGCGGCGAGCAGGTTTTTCTTTGGTTACTTTCTTTTGGGCAAGCAAAAGAAAGTAACTGGCGGCCATGGATGGCCGACAAACCACACACGGACGTGAGTCGGTTCTCGCGACAACGCCAACGCCAAACCAACACCATCCCCACCCAACCCTCCCCTTGAAGGGGAGGTCCAAAGAAGCTCAACCGCGATTCGACAGCGGAACCAGCTTCCAATACCACGACCGGTATTCCGGCCAATGGCCCGAAAAGAACGGGTGGTCCGGATAGTTGAGCTTGAGCACGCGCTCGGCATCGTCGGCGAGCTTGGGCTGGCCGAGGTTCTTGTAGCTCTCGACCATGATCGCGAGCGCATCGCCTGCCTGCGGCGACTGCGGATACGTCTCGACGATCGCCTTCGCGCGGTTTGCTGCCGCGACGTACGCGTTGCGGCGCAGGTAAAACACCGCGATGTGCAGTTCCGACTGCGCCATCACGTTGCGCAGGTACACCATGCGCTGGCGCGAATCGGCCGTGTACGCGCTCGCCGGATAGCGCGCCACGAGCGCGCCGAAATCGTCGAACGACTGGCGCAGGTTCGCCTGGTCGCGCTTGCTCATGTCCTGGCCGACGTAACGCTCGATCATGCCGGCCGAGCGGTTGAAGTTGATCAGGCCGCGCAGGTAATACGCGTAATCGATGTGCCGGTGCGTCGGATAGGTCTTGATGAAGCGGTTGACCGTCGAGTACGCATCGTCGGGCTTGCCGTCCTTGTACTGCGCGTAGGCGAGGTTGATCTGCGACTGCTCGGTGTACGGGCCGAACGGGAACCGCGCGACGAGGCGCTCGAACGAGCGCGACGCGAGATCGTAGTTGCCGCCCTGCAGCGCGTCGACGCCGTGCTCGTAGAGCTGCTCGACCGGCAGCGTGTCGAGCGGATCGCCCTTCTTGCCGCGGTGGAACAGCGAGCAGCCGGCGAGCGCGGCGAGCAGCGTCACCAGCGCGATGCGGGCGATGAGTCGGGACAAACGTGATACTCGCATGCGGGCGTCGGGCTCTGCGATCATTGACCAGCCATGATAACCCGAACGCAGAGCACGCCGGAAACGCGCATCCCGGCACGGAAATGCCCATGAGCGGAACCGAATCGACGCTGAACGCACGCGTGCCGGAGACCGCGGCCGGGCGCCGCTTCGACCAGGTGCTGGCCGATCTCTTTCCGGATTACTCGCGCTCGCGCCTGTCGGCCTGGATCAAGGCCGGCGCCGCGCGGCTCGACGGCGCCGAGGTGCTACCGCGCCACATCGTGCATGGCGGCGAGGCGATCGTCGTCGAGGTGCGCATGGAGCGCGAGATCGGCGCGGTGGCCGAGGAAATCCCGCTCGATATCCGTTACGAGGACGCCGACGTCATCGTCGTCAACAAGCCGCCGGGCCTCGTCGTGCATCCGGGCGCCGGCAATCCGGCCGGCACGCTGCAGAACGCGCTGCTGCATCACGATCCGAAGCTCGCCGAGATTCCGCGCGGCGGCCTCGTGCACCGGCTCGACAAGGACACCTCCGGACTCATGGTCGTCGCGCGGACGCTTCGCGCGCACACCTCGCTCGTCGAGCAGTTGAGCGAGCGCGACGTGCATCGGCAATATCTCGCGGTCGTCTACGGCCGCTTGGTCGCCGGCGGTTCCGTCAATGCCGCGATGGGCCGCCATCCGCGCGATCGCATCAAGCAGGCCGTGCGCGAGGACGGCCGCGAAGCGATCACGCACTACCGCGTGCGCGAGCGGTTCCGCGCGCTGACGCTGATCGAATGCCGGCTCGAGACCGGCCGCACGCACCAGATCCGCGTGCACATGGCGCACGCGCGGCATCCGCTCGTCGGCGACGCGCAGTATGGCGGCGGCCTCCGGCAGCCGCGAGGCGCGAGCGCCGCGCTCGCCGAAACGCTGCGCGGATTCCGCCGTCAGGCGCTGCATGCCGAACGGCTCGAGTTCGCGCATCCGGCCGACGGACGCACGATCGCGGTCGAGGCCGAGATGCCGGCCGACATGGCGGCGCTCGTCGAGGCCTTGCGCCTCGATGCGCGCGAGAACGCAGGCTGACGTCGTGAAACCGCGCGACGGCCTCGTCATCCCCGACTGGCCTGCGCCGCCGAACATCCGCGCGGTCGTCACGACGCGCAACCTGCCGGGCGCGTCGAAACCGCCGTTCGACCGGTTCAATCTCGGCGTCCGCTGCGGCGACGATGCCGCCGCCGTCGTCGCGAATCGCGCGGCACTCGGCGAGATGCTCGAGCTTGCCGAAACGCCGCGCTGGCTTCGGCAGGTGCACGGCAGCGACGTGCACGATGCCGATGCATTGCTCGCGGACGTCGATCCCGAAGCCGACGCGTCAGTTACGCATCGGCCGGGACGCGTGCTCGCGATCCTGACGGCCGATTGCATGCCGGTGTTTCTCTGCGCGGAAGACGGCACCGCCGTCGGCATCGCGCATGCGGGCTGGCGCGGGCTTTCCGCCGGCGTCATCGAGGCGACGATCGCGCAGCTCGGCGTCGCGCCGGCGTCGCTGGTCGCATGGCTGGGTCCCGCGATCGGTGCGCGCTCGTACGAAGTCGGCGATGAAGTGCGCGCGGCGTTCGTCGACGCGGACGCAAACGATGCCGACGCGTTCGCACCGACGCGGCCTGGCCACTGGACCTGCGACCTTTACGCGCTCGCCCGCGCACGTCTCGCCCGCGCGGGCGTGACACGCGTCGCCGGCGGCGGCTTCGACACGTTCGCCGACGCGCGTTTCTATTCGTATCGCCGCGACCGCGAGACCGGCCGCTTCGCCAGCCTGATCTGGATCGAGCCTGCGAAAGTGCGCGCAGGCGAGGAAAAAGAGGCGACAGCGATCGACGGCGCCGACGCATTGCAACCGGTTTTCGCGCGACTGCTCGGCGACGCGTTCGAAACGCTCATGCCGCGCGTGCGCGAGCTGCATCGTCGCGCCGGCACGCATCGCTGGCGCGGCGCCGCTACCGTGCGTCGCGGCCGTGGCTGGCTCGCGCGTCTTTGCGGCTGGCTCGCAGACATGCCGGGCGCGACACCGAACACGCCGGTGGAGGTCGAAATCGACGCTGGCGCCGCACACGAAATGTGGACGCGCCGCTTCGGCACCGGCGTGCTCAGCACGAATCTCTGGTCCGAGCGCGGCCTGCTGCGCGAGCGGTTCGGGCCGATGACATTCGGTTTCGCGCTGTCGGCCGAAGCGGGCGCGCTGTGCTGGCGCGTGCGCGAAGCGCGGCTTCTCGGATTGCGGCTGCCGCCGGCTTGGTTCACGGGCGTCTTCGCGCGCGAGTCCGAAGCGGATGGCCGCTATCGCTTCGAGGCGCGTGCGCAATTTCCGCTTGCCGGCGACGTCGTGCACTACGAAGGCTGGCTCGCCGCGGCAGATGGCTGATTCGCGAAAAAGTCGCGCGGCCGCGGATATCGGCCGCCAGCCTGTTGAAACCGCTCGCGTTCCTCCCCATGTTGGTGCAATCCTTTTGACCGCTTGCTTCGGAGGGTGAAGCACGCATGCGTATGGACAAACTCACGTCGCGTTTCCAGCAGGCGATTGCCGATGCGCAGTCGCTGGCGATCGGGCGCGATCACAACATGCTCGAGCCCGCGCACCTCATGGCCGCGCTGCTCGACCAGCAGGGCGGCTCGACGGTGCCGCTGCTCGCGCAGGCGGGCGTCAACGTGCCCGCTTTGCGTACGCGGATCGGGCAGATCCTCGACCGGCTGCCGAAGATCGCCGGGCAGGAAGGCAACATCAATGTCTCGAACGATCTCAACCGCCTGCTCAACGTCACCGACAAGCTCGCGCAGCAGCGCGGCGATGCGTTCATCGCGAGCGAGCTCTTCGTGCTCGCGGCGCTCGACGATCGCGGCGATCTCGGCGGTGCGCTGAAATCGGCCGGTGCGACGAAGGCGAACATCGAGGCCGCGATCGAGAAGGTCCGCGGCGGCGAGAAGGTGCAGAGCGAGAGCGCCGAGGATCAGCGTCAGGCGCTCGAGAAGTACACGATCGATCTCACGGCGCGCTCGGAGAAAGGCAAGCTCGATCCCGTCATTGGCCGCGACGAGGAAATCCGCCGCGTGATCCAGGTACTGCAGCGGCGCACGAAGAACAATCCGGTGCTGATCGGCGAGCCCGGCGTCGGCAAGACCGCGATCGTCGAAGGCCTTGCGCAGCGCATCGTCAACGGCGAAGTGCCCGAAGGTTTGAAGGACAAGCGCGTCCTGTCGCTCGACATGGGCTCGCTGATCGCGGGCGCGAAGTTTCGCGGCGAGTTCGAGGAGCGTCTCAAGGGCGTGCTCAACGATCTTTCCAAGCAGGAAGGCCGCGTCATCCTCTTCATCGACGAGCTGCACACGGTGGTCGGCGCCGGCAAGGCCGAAGGCGCGATGGACGCCGGCAACATGCTGAAGCCGGCGCTCGCGCGCGGCGAGCTGCATTGCATCGGCGCGACGACGCTCGACGAATACCGCAAGTACATCGAGAAGGATGCCGCGCTCGAGCGGCGCTTCCAGAAGGTCTATGTCGGCGAGCCGAGCGTCGAGGACACGATCGCGATCCTGCGTGGCCTCAAGGAAAAATATGCCGTGCATCACGGCGTCGAGATCACCGATCCCGCGATCGTCGCGGCGGCGACGCTGTCGCATCGCTACATTCCGGATCGTCAATTGCCCGACAAGGCGATCGATCTCATGGACGAGGCCGCGTCGCGCATCCGCATGGAGATCGATTCGAAGCCCGAGGAGCTCGACCGCAAGGAGCGCCGGCTGATCCAGCTCAAGATCCAGCGCGAGGCGCTGAAGAAGGAGAAGGATTCGGAATCGAAGCAGCGGCTCGCCGATCTCGAGAAGGAAATCGGCTCGCTCGAGCGCGAGTATTCCGATCTCGAAGAAGTGTGGAAGAGCGAGAAGGCGACGCTGCAAGGCGCGACGAAGATCAAGGAGCAGATCGAGCAGGCCAAGCTCGAGCTCGAGGCCGCGCAGCGCCGGCAGGATTACGCGAAGATGAGCGAAATCCAGTACGGCCGCATGCCTGAGCTTGAAAAGCAGCTCAAGGCCGCGCAGGAAGCCGAGACGAAAGGCTTCACGCTGCTGCAGGATCGCGTCACCGCGGAAGAAATCGCCGAAGTCGTCGCGCGATGGACCGGCATTCCGGTCTCGAAGATGCTCGAAGGCGAGCGCGAGAAATTGTTGCGCATGGAAGACGAGCTGCACACGCGCGTCGTCGGCCAGGATGAAGCGGTGCACGCGGTCGCCGATGCGATCCGCCGTTCGCGCGCAGGCTTGTCCGATCCGAATCGTCCGAACGGGTCGTTCCTGTTCCTGGGTCCAACCGGCGTCGGCAAGACCGAGCTATGCAAGGCGCTCGCGGAGTTCCTCTTCGATTCGACCGACGCGATGGTGCGCATCGACATGAGCGAGTTCATGGAGAAACATTCCGTGAGCCGCCTGATCGGCGCGCCGCCGGGCTATGTCGGCTACGAGGAAGGCGGCTATCTGACCGAAGCGGTGCGGCGCCGGCCGTACAGCGTGATCCTGCTCGACGAGGTCGAGAAGGCGCATCACGACGTGTTCAACGTGCTGTTGCAGGTGCTCGACGACGGGCGCCTGACGGACGGGCAGGGGCGTACGGTCGATTTCCGCAATACGGTCATCGTGATGACATCGAATCTCGGCTCGCAGCAGATCCAGGAGTACGCGGGCGACAGCGAGGAAGACCACACGAAGATGAAAGCGGCCGTGATGGGCGTCGTGCAGGCGCACTTCCGGCCCGAGTTCATCAACCGGCTCGACGAGATCGTCGTGTTCCGCGCGCTCGACAAGGCGCAGATCCGCAAGATCGCGAAGATCCAGACCGACTATCTCGGCAAGCGTCTCGCGGAGCGGCAGCTCAAGCTCACGCTCACCGACAAGGCGCTCGATCTGCTCGGCAATGTCGGGTTCGATCCGGTCTACGGCGCGCGGCCGCTGAAGCGTGCGATCCAGCAGCAGCTCGAGAATCCGCTGGCGAGGGAGATTCTCGAAGGGAAGTTTCAGCCGGGCGATACGGTTGCGGTTGATGCGGCCGGCGGGCGTCTCGTATTCGCGAAGCGCTGAGTTCTCGTTTCTCTCGCGCTCATCTTTGTCCCCTCTCCCGCAAGCGGGAGAGGGGGAACAATGCGAGCGGGAGAGCGCGCGGCCTTACTGGAAATCGCGCGTAACGCGCATGCCGAGCATCCGCGGCTGCACCGGCACGATGTACGTCGACTGTCCGCAGTTCAGCCGTCGCGCATTCGGCGTAGCGCGCGAGCTCGCCGCGGTTGTCGAACGTGTTCTTGAGATACACGTCGAAGCTCCAGAGATCCTTCTTCATGCCCACCGAGAGATCGACCGTGCCGTAGCCCGGCATGTCGCCCATGATCTCGCGCTCGGCGAGGCGCAGGTCCGACGTGCGCCGGCCTTCGAAGAATCCGGCGGCCTGGAAGTAGCTGTTCCAGCCATGGAAATCGAACGCGTAGCGTGCGGTGACGTTGCCTTTGTACTTTGCGGTCAGCGGCAGCCGGGTGCCTTTGGGCGCCAGCGGCTCTGGACAGTCGGTCACGGGGTTGCCGGCGTCATCGGTGAAACCGCAGTAGTTCTCGGTGAGCTCCGAGTGATAGAACGCGACCCCGGTCGATAGCGTCAGGTTGTAGGTCGCGGCCCAGCCGACGTTCGTTTCGAGACCGCGGATGCGCGCCTGGTTCGCGTTCTTGATCTCGGTGAGGCCGTTCTGGCCGAGGATCGCGAACTGGAAGTCCTTCCAGTTCTCCTGGAAGACGGCGCCGTTCCACAGCAGGTGATGATCGAGCCACTCGGTCTTCCAGCCGAACTCGTAGTTGTCGAGATAGTCGGCCTTGTACGGCGGCAGCGCCTCGCGCCGGTTGATGCCGCCCGGACGAAAGCCCTGCGACCACGTCGCGTAGATCATCTTGTCGGCGTCGAGCCTGTAGGTCAGGTTGGCCTTGCCGAGCAGGTCGTTTTCGCTCGTGCTCTTGTCGAGATCCATGCACGGCGCGCCGTGGAAAGGATTCGGATCGAAGCAGGTCGCCTCGCCCTGCGAGGTGCTGAAGCCGGGGGCGAAGCCGTAAAAGCCCTTGAGGCTGTTGTCGGTCCAGAAGTAACGGCCGCCGAGCGTGCCGGTCAGCTGCTCGGTGAAGTCGAAGCTCATCTCGCCGAACACGGCCTTGTCGTCGTCCTCGCGCACCTGCTGCGTCAGCCACAACGTGTCGGGATGGCCGGTGATCGAGAGATCGGAGCCGAGGCCGTCGATCAGGTACTGCTGGTTGATGTTGTGCGTCTGCCGCTCGTCGAATATGCCGGCCACGAAGCGGAAGCCGCTCCTCGCGCGGCGAGGAGACGCGCAGCTCGTTGCTGATCTTGCGGTAGTCGTCCTTGCCGGTGATGTGCTGCGCGGGATTGATCAGGTTTCCGGCGTTGTCGTGAATGTACGCGCCGTAGCCGTACAGCGTGTCGTACCAGAACGAGTAGTCGCTGTAGTCCTGATGATAGGCGTCGTCGCGATTGAGGTTCGCGTACGCATAGACGATATCGAAATTGCCGATCTTGCCCTGCACGGTCAGCGCGGCCTGTGCCCAGCGGTCGTTGAAGTTCTCGGGATAGAAGTGCGTGAGCTCGAGATCGCCGACGTTCGGATCGAACGCGTTGATGCCCTGCGCGTTCGAGTTCTGCGCCGCGACCGTCGGCGTGATCGACCAGTTCTCGTCGAGATCGATCTTGAGCGCCGCGCGGCCGCCCTGCGTGTTGACGCTGTTGTAGTCGTCCTTGGCGACGTTCGCGTTGTCGGCCGTGATACCGGACGAGGGATACGTGCGCGTGCCGTGCACGTTGTCGATGTAGCCCGCGTCCTGGCGGCTCCATGCAACGACGCGGAGCGCGGTCGACGCATTGATCGGCACGTTGACGAAACCTTGCGTCACGTAGCCGATGCCGCCGTGGTCGACCGTGTTCACCTCGGCCTCGGCGCTTCCGTACATCGCGCTCGGATCGGGCTTGTTCGTGATGATGCGGATCGTGCCCGACTGCGAGCTCGCGCCATACAGCGTGCCTTGCGGACCGGCCAGCGATTCGACGCGCTCGACGTCGTAGATGTTGATGTCGAGCGCGCCCTGGATCGTCGTGATCGGCTGCTCGTCGAGGTACATGCCGACGCTCGGCTGCGGACCCGAGTGGTTGCCGTTGCTGCCGCTCGCGACGCCGCGCATGTAGACCTGCGTGCCGCTTAGAAAAATGTGCTGGATCGACACGCTCGGCAGGAGCTTCACGTAGTCGTCGAGATCCTTGACGCTGTTCTCGCTCAGCTTCGCCGTGTCGAGCACGTCCATGCTGATCGGAACTTTCTGGACGTTCTCGGCGACCTTCTGCGCCGTCACGGTGATGCCGCCGAGCTCCTGCGCCTTGCGCTGCTCGGGCGCCTTGTCGTTGTCGTCCTGCGACGGTGTCGCCGTCGTCTGATCGTCGTCCGCGGCGAGCGCGAACGCCGGCGCGAAGCAGGCGACGTGGATCGCCGCGGCGAGCATGCGGCGTCTGAAATGCGGGGTCCGGTTCTTCTGCACGGCCTTCCTCCCAAGGTTGCGTCAGGAAAAAAATGGTGGAGCGTCAAGCGGTCGTTCTGGAAGCCTCGTAATCCTCGAGCGCGGGCCCGAGCGCGGCCTTCAGCGGATCGAGCCACGCTTCGTAGCGGCGCCACTGATCGACGCCGCTCGTGTAGATCGGCTGGCGCACCTGCTCGGAGCTCGCCGTGCGCACGGGTCTGTCGTTGTCGAAGAAGTTGAGGCACGCGTCTTCGAAGGGCAGGCCGCAATAGTCGAGCAGCCGCCGCACTTCGCGCTCGGTGTGCTCGACCATGTTCTCGTAGAAGACGCGATGCACGCGGCCGGGCTCGACCGCGTCGAAATGCGCCATCAGCGCGACGTAATCGCGGTAGTAGCGGCCGAGATCCTCGAGCGAATAGCTGAAGTTCTGCCCGCGCGCGAAATGCTGCTTGAAACCGGACAGGCAGCACGCGAGCGGATGCCGGCGCGCGTCGATGATCTTCGCGTTCGGCAGCACGAGCCGGATCAGGCCGACGTGCATGAAGTTGTTCGGCATCTTGTCGATGAAGAGCGGGCGGCCGAGCTTGCGATGGATGCGCGTCCGCTCGATGTACTGCTCGCCGAGCGCGCGGAGCTCGTCCGCGTTCATGCGCGCCAACGCGTCGTGATACGTGCTCCCGCGTGCGTCCGCGCGAAGCGCACGCGTGATCGAGATGATCTCCGGCAGCTCCATCGTGCCTTCGACGGCCGAGTGGCTCGCGAGCATCTGCTCGATCAGCGTGGAGCCTGCGCGCGGCAGGCCGACGATGAAGATCGGATCGCGCGCCTGCGCGCCCATGCCTTCGCGCGCACGAAAGAAATCGGCGCGTGTACTGCTCGCGTGCGCGCGCGAGGCGCGCGTTCGTGTCGTCCGCGCTGTACGGCACCTGCGCAAGGCGCAGTGCATTGCCCCGCGCGTAGTGCGCAAACGACGTCGCGTAGTCCTTGCGGTCCTCGAGCGCCTTGCCGAGCGCGAACTCGATGTGCAGCCGGTGCTCGTGCGCAAGATCCTCGCGCGTGAGCGCCGCGCCCATGTGCGCGATAGCGGTGTCATCGAAGCGGAACGTCTTGAGGTTGGCGAGGCTCCAGTACGCTTCGCCGAAATCGGGATCGAGCGCGACGCAGCGGCGATACGCATCGATCGCGCGGTCGGTGTGGCCCGCAGTCTTCAGCGCGTGGCCGTAGCTCAGCCAGACGTGCGGCTGCGACGGCTGCTCGCCGAGCAGCGCGGCGTAGATCGCGATCGCGGGCTCGTAATCGCCGGTGCGACAGAGCACCGCGGCCTTGAGGTTCCGGTAGGCAGGTTCAGACGGCGCATCGCGCAGCAGCGTGTCGAGCTCCGCAATCGCCTCGGCCGGCTTGTTGAGCCGGTGCAATGTCGACGGCGTAGTTGTAGCGCGCTTCGCGGAAACCCGGCGCGAGCTCGAGACAGCGCAGCAGCAGCCGCTCGGAGTCCTCGGCGCGATCGATCCGGAGGGCGACTTCCGCGAGCATGCGGATCGCGACGACATCGGTCGGCGCCTGCTTCAGCTGCTGGCGAAGGCGCGTCTCGGCATTCGGAATGTCATTCGCGTGCAGCGCGGTCGCCGCCGACAGCAGGACCGGATCGCGCACGGCATGCCGCACGTGCTGCGAGTACGCGTCCGCCGCGCCTTCGCGATCGCCGATTGCATCGAGATGGTCGGCGAGCTGGCGCCACGCCTGCGGGCGGAACGGATCGGCGGTGACGATGCGGCGCAGCGCGGCGACGGCTTCGGACGGTGAGCCGATGGCGCTCGCGGCAGCACTCATGCGTGGTCTGTCACCCCGGCCGGCCGGTCGCGCTCCGCGCGGAACGTTCCCCTCCGATGCGGCGCACTGTCATCCATACGTCACCGCATTGTCAAACCGGATTTTGCGGATCTTGGACGCGTATCACTGCGACGCGTCCGACGTTCCGCTCAAGGGCCGTCGAACCCGTCGCGGAAGACGGTGTCGTCGAACGCGTTGCACGCGAGCGGGTACGCGAATCCGCCCGGCGGCTCGGCGGGATCGTTCGTGCTGACGTGCAACGTGCCCGTGATCTGGCCCGGCGCGGTTGGCGCGCAGCGCACTTCGATGTCGGCGTTCCCGTCGGGATCGGTGCCGGCCGGGAACGGACCCGCGTCAACAATCGTCACGACGAATGCCGGATCGTCGGCGACGGCCGATGCGATCGTGAGATCCGAGCCCGGTGCGGGGCCCGTGCCGTGATTGCCGATGTCGATGCCGAGCGGCGCCGAGGTGGTGCCGACCCGGACATCGCCGAAATCGAGCGTCGTATCCGGCGGCGGCGCCGAGACGTAAACCGGCGCCGCGACTGCGCAGAGCGTCAGCACGACGTGCGCGTTCACGAACGGCGCGCCCGCGAGCCCGGCGCCCATGCGCACCTGGTTCGTCGAGTTCATGACCGGCCAGCCGTCCATGCCGTTCCACGTGCCGCCGAGCGGCGTCGGCTGGCCCTGCAGCGCGACGATCTCCTGCACGCCGTCGCCGCGGCTGACGACGATCATGTCGTACTGCGATTGGTCCGGCAGCTGCAGCGAGCCCCAGACGACGAGATCGCCGGTGTTGTCGAGCGCGCGAAACGGATTGCGCGAAATGGCCATGCCCCAGACGATGCCGCCACCGATCGGATCGGTGAACGCGAACGCGCGGCGGAAATTGCCGGGGGATCCCGCGAACCAGCCCGCGCCGGCGGCGCTGCCCGAGAGATCGGAAAACCACGCGATGTCGCCGTTGTCGTTGAGCAGCGGCGCTTCGAAATCGAGATAGGTGCCGCCGCCCGGCGCGTCGTCGCCGGCGCCGACCTGCCATGTGTGCACGCCGTTCGTGCTGACGAGCTCTCCACGCGAAACCGGCCCGCTGGCGATGCCGTTGAATGCGATCTGTCCGCTTTCGTTGATCGCCGGTGCGGGACCGCTCGGGATCGTCGTGCCGTCGAGATAGCCGAAGCTCTCGGTGCCGATGAACGTGAAGGTGCCGCCGCCCGGCGCCGGATCGCCGGCGGCGACGTAGTGCGAAACGATGCCGCTCTGCCAGAGGAAGATGTCGGACGGCTGCGCGCCGTCGGTGCTGGCGAGGAACGCGACGGTCTGCGCGTTGTTGATCGCGCCGGGGCCGATCGCGGTCAGCGTGCCGCCGAGCGGCGACGGATCGCCGACTGCGGCGATCTTGACGATCGTGTCCGTCGCGGCCTGATAGAGGAACAGCGCGCGCGGCGACGTGCCGCCGGCGACGTCGGCAAGAAACACGACATCGCCCAAGTCGTTGATCGGCGGCGTCGCCCACGTGTCGGTGAAAAGGCCCGAGAACGTGCCGCCGAGCGGCGTCGGATCGCCGCAGCCGTCGGTCGAGCCCGAGCCGCCGCCGTTGCCGCAGCCCATTGCGATCACGGCGACGCCGTCCGCATCGGCCGTGAAGACGCCCTGGTTCCGCGTCGAGCCGTCGACCTGCGCGACGAACGCGATACGCCCCAGCTGGTTGATGTTCGCCGAGCGCGCGAACGCGAGCGTCGAGAGCGTGCCGGTTTCGCCGGGCGGCATCGGCTGGCCTTCGTACGCGACGGCGTCGGCGCCGCAGACCGGGTCGCCGGCCGGCGCGAACGGAAATCCCGCGGGCGTCGTGCGCATCGTCGTCGGCAGCAGCGGCTGCACGACGCGCGTGCCGTCGCGTGCTCGATCGACGACATAGAGCGCGGAGCCGGTGCTGTCGCGCCCGTCGCGCACGCGCTCGTGATGCGCCGAGGCGGCGGCGAGGTCGAATGACGCCACGAGCGCAAGCGCGGCTGCGAAATGCTTGAGATCCACCGTCCGGCTCCCCTGAAAGTGACGACGCTGTCGCATGGATCGTCGCGAAACCGCGCGGCGGCCCGACCCGGACTTGCATTTTCCGGCGAGACCCGCACCCTGACGGGTCTCAAGCACCGGCCCGTCCCCGCGGGCCAGGATCCATGGTATGCCGATTTACGAGTTCGAATGCACCGACTGCGGCGAGCGCTTCGAACGCCTGCAGAAGCTCTCGGATCCCGATCCGACCGATTGTCCGACCTGCGGCAAGCCGCGCGTGAAGCGCCGTCTGACCGCGCCGGCATTTCGCCTCGCCGGCAGCGGCTGGTACGAGACCGACTTCAAGAAGGACGGCGACACGAAGCGCAATCTCGCCGGCAAGGACGAGGCGCCGAAATCGGATTCAAAGGACGACGGCGGCTCGAAGAAGCCCGATGAGGCGAAGCCGGCCGCGAAACCGGCCGAGAGCAACGAAGCCAAGCCGGCTGCCGCGAAGCCGAAGTCCGAGGGCGCCGCCAGCGCCTGAGCCGCCCGCGCGGCCTTTGCTGTCCGTTCATGCACGTTCAATAGACTGGCGCGGCTTCACTGACCAGAGCAGCCACTTGGGGAGACTCATGATCAAGCCAGTCATCATCGCCGCCGCCGCCGCGCTTTGTGCCGGTGCCGTCGGCATCGCATCCGCACAGAATGCGGCGCCCATCGCCACACTCGTCGACACCGCAGCCACCGCGCAGTACGGCGGCGAGTGGCAGCCGGGTCCCGGCTGGGACCGCGACATCGACGTGCGCTGCCAGAGCGGCAATTACCAGTACAACATGTGCCAGGTCGATACCGGCCGCGGCAGCAGCGTGCGTCTCGTGCAGCAGGTCTCGAAGACGCGCTGCGTCGAAGGCCGCACCTGGGGCTGGAACCGCGCCGGCATCTGGGTAGACGCCGGTTGCGAGGGCGTGTTCCGCGTGCAGCGGCGCTGGGCCGGCGGCCCGCCGCAAGGTGGTCCGGGTCCGGGACCGGGCGATCCGTGGCGTCCGGGTGCGGGCTGGGATAGGACGATCCAGATCCACTGCCAGAGCGGCAACTACCAGTACAACATGTGCATGGTCGATACCGGCCGCGGCAGCCGCGTCTACGTTTCGCGGCAGGTCTCGAAGACGCCGTGCGTCGAAGGCCGCACCTGGGGCTGGAATCGCGCGGGCGTCTGGGTCGACGCCGGTTGCGAAGCCGTGTTCGCGGTCGAGCGTCGCTGGCGCTGATCGCGTGAGTTGACATCGGCCCGAAACCGGGCCGGAGCGAACGCCCGCGCAAGCGGGCGTTCGTGTTTCAGGGCCCGCGCGAGCGCCGACGTTGCAGTGCAGCAACTTCCTCCGTAGCATTTCGCGCTTCCCGGCGCTGTCCGGCGCAAAAACTCCTATTGCATGCGTACCCACTATTGCGGTCTCGTCGACGAGACCCTGCTCGGCCGGTCCATCACGCTCTGCGGATGGGTCGACACGCGCCGCAATCACGGCGGCGTGATCTTCATCGACTTGCGCGACCACGAAGGCATCGCGCAGATCGTCGTCGATCCGGACAACGCGAAAGCGTTCGCGACCGCGAGCGACGTCGGCTACGAGTACTGCCTTCGCGTCACCGGCACGGTGCGCCGGCGTATCAGCGTCAACGACAAGGTGCGCACGGGCCAGTTCGAGGTGCTCGCCGAATCGATCGACGTGCTGAACCCCGCGCGCGATCTTCCGTTCGCGCTGCACGAGCACACGAACGAGGACCTGAAGCTCAAGTACCGCTATCTCGACCTTCGCCGGCCCGAGATGCAGCGCATGATGCGGCTTCGCATCCACCTCGTCGCTGCGCTGCGCCGTCATCTCGACGCGCGCGGCTTCCAGGACATCGAGACGCCGATCCTGACCAAGGCGACGCCCGAGGGCGCGCGCGATTACCTCGTGCCCTCGCGCGTGCACGCTGAGCATTTCTACGCGCTGCCGCAGTCGCCGCAGCTTTTCAAGCAGCTCCTGATGGTCGCGGGCTTCGACCGCTACTACCAGATCGCGCGCTGCTTCCGCGACGAGGACCTGCGCGCCGACCGCCAGCCCGAGTTTACGCAGCTCGACATGGAGTTCGCGTTCGTCGACGAGCGCACCGTGCAGGACACGGTCGAGGCGATGATCCGCGCCGTGTTCAAGGAAGTCGTCGGCGTCGAGCTTGCAGAACCCTTTCCGCGCATCACGTACGAAGAGGCGATGCGGCGCTACGGCTCCGACAAGCCCGACCTTCGCATCGCGATGGAGCTCGTCGACCTCGCCGAGCACGTCAGGAACGTCGAGTTCAAGGTGTTCGCCGATGCCGCGAACAGCGATGGCGGCCGCGTCGCGGCGCTTCGCGTTCCCGGCGGCGCCGAGCTTTCGCGCAAGCAGATCGACGATCTCGGCGCGTTCGTCGCGAAATACGGCGCGAAAGGCCTCGCCTGGATGCGCGTCGAAGACCGCGCGAAAGGCAAGGACGGCGTCAACTCGCCGATCGCGAAGTTTCTCGACGACGCGACGCTCGCGAAGATCCTCGATGCGACCGGCGCGACTGGCGGCGACATGATTTTCTTCGGCGCCGGCCCCTACAAGACCGTCTCCGATTTCATGGGCGCGCTCCGCATCAAGGTCGCGCGCGATCGCGGCCTCGTCGCGAACACGTGGGCGCCGCTCTGGGTGGTCGACTTCCCGATGTTCGAGTACGACGCCGACGCGAAGCGCTACGTCGCGCTGCATCACCCGTTCACCGCGCCGAAGGTCGACGACATCGCCGACCTCAACGCGAACGCCGCGATCGCGGTTTCGCGCGGCTACGACATGGTGCTCAACGGCAACGAGATCGGCGGCGGCTCGATCCGCATCCATCGTCCGGAGATGCAGAGCGCGGTGTTCGAGCTGCTCGGCATCGGCGCTGCGGAAGCAAAGGCGAAGTTCGGCTTCCTGCTCGAAGCACTGAACCACGGCGCGCCGCCGCACGGCGGCATCGCGTTCGGCATCGATCGCATTGCGGCGTTGATGGCGGGCACCGAATCGATCCGCGACGTCATCGCATTCCCGAAAACGACGACCGCGCAGGACCTCATGACCGCGGCGCCCTCGACCGTCGGCGACGCTCAGCTCGCCGAGCTTCACGTGCGCACCGTTCCGGCGGAAAAGAGCTGACGCGACGATGCCGGCCGGCGCGAAGACGGCTACGCCTCGCATGCGTGCACGCAAGAGCGTGCGCGCGCCGCGACGCGCGTACAATAAGCCCATGACCGAGCACGTGATCCTCCTTCACGGCGTGTGGATGCGCGGGCTCACGTTGTTCTCGCTTGCGCGGCGCTTGCGCGCTGCCGGCTACACGGTTGACGTCTTCGACTACGCGAGCGTCTTCGGCGACACGACGCGCACCTGCGAGCGGCTGCGCACGCGCATGCGCGAAGCCGGCACCGAGCGCGTGCACCTCGTCGGACACAGCCTCGGCGGTATCGTCGCGCTCGAAGCGACGCGTCGCGTGCGCGACCTGCCGCGCGGCAGCATCGTCTGTCTCGGCCCGCCGCTGAAGGGAAGCTCGATCGCGCGACTGCTCGCGCATTTCCCGGTCGGCCGCTGGATGCTCGGCTCGAACCGCAACACGCTCGTCGCAGGCGTCAAGCGCTGGGACGGCAGCCGGCCGGTCGGCGTCGTCGCAGGCCAGATGCCGTTCGGGCTCGGCGTCACGATCGGCGCGCTGGCCGCGCCGCACGATGGCACGGTCACCGTGGAGGAGACGCGGCTCGGCGGGCTTGCCGACCACTGCACGGTCGATGCGACGCACACGGGTCTCCTGTTCTCGTCCGACGTCGCCGACCTCACGGTCGGATTCCTCCGCAACGGTCGCTTCGCGCCGCCGACGCGATGAGCGCACGCGTGGTCACTCCGGTTTCCGGCTCGCACGCGAGCGCTGCGGTCGTGCGCATCCTCGGCATCGATCCGGGCTCGCAGCGCACCGGCATCGGCATCATCGACGTCGACGCGAGCGGGCCGCTCGCGCCACGTGTTCCACACGGCGCTGAACCTGCTCGACAACGATTCGTTCCCGCGCGGCTGAAGCAGATCTTCGACGAGATCGTGCGCGATCATCGACGAGCACGCGCCGCACGAAGTCGCGATCGAGCGCGTGTTCATGGCGCGCAATCCCGATTCGGCGCTGAAGCTCGGGCAGGCGCGCGGCGCGGCGATCTGCGCGGTGGTGCAGCGCGGCCTGCACGATCACCGAATATGCGGCGCAAGGAAATCAAGCAGTCGGTCGTCGGCACCGGCGCCGCGCGACAAGACGCAGGTACAGCACATGGTCGGCGTGCTGCTTGAACCTGCACGAGAAGTTGCAGGCCGACGCGGCCGATGCGCTCGCGATCGCGCTGACGCATGCGCACGTGCGCGCGAGTGTCGCGCGGCTCGGCGTGCCGCGCCTGGCATGGAGACGGCGCCGATGATCGGACGCCTGCGCGGCACGTTGCTCGCCAAGCAGCCGCCGTGCGCTGGTCGTCGACGTCGACGGCGTCGGCTACGAGCTCGAGGCGCCGATGTCGACGTTCTTCGATCTGCCGGAGACGGGCGCGAGGTCGCGCTGTTCACGCACTACGCGGTCAAGGAAGACACGGTCGTGCTGTACGGCTTCCTGCGCGAAGCCGAGCGCACGCTGTTCCGCGCGCTGCAGAAGGTCAGCGGGATCGGCGCGAAGATCTCGCTGGCGGTGCTGTCGGGCGTCAGCACGGACGAGTTCGCGCGTCTGGTCCAGCAGGGCGACGTCGCCGTCGCTGCACGCGCATTCCAGGCATCGGCAAGAAGACCGCCGAGCGCATCGTGGTCGAGCTACGCGATCGGGTCGAGCGATCTCGGCCCCGCGGCGATCGACGAATGGCGCGGTGCCGAAGGATCCGGTTGCCGAGGCGACCGTCGCGCTGCACGCAGCTCGGCTACAAGCCGGCCGAAGTCGCGCGCCTCGTGCGCGACGCCGCGGCGCCGGGCGATAGCGCCGAGGAAATCATCCGCAAGGCGCTCAAGGCCGCGCTGCGCTGACATTGGAAACCCATGAGCCACGTTGAACCCACCACGGCCGATTCGGAAACGCGCGCGCGCTTCTCGACGCTGACGCTCGGCGCGATCGGCGTCGTCTACGGCGACATCGGCACGAGCCCGCTGTACGCGATCAAGCAGACATTCGGCGCGCACGGCGGTGCCGCCGACCGAGGACAACGTGCTCGGCATCCTGTCGCTGATGTTCTGGTCGCTGATCCTCGTCGTGTCGGTCAAGTACGTCGGGCTTCATCATGCGCGCCGACAACAAGGGCGAGGGCGGCATCATGGCGCTGATCGCGCTCGCGCAGCGCAGCGTCCGCTCGAGCCAGCAGGCGCGCTGCGTGGATCATCGTGCTCGGCCTCTTCGGCGCGGCGCTGTTCTTCGGCGACGGCGTCATCACGCCGGCGATCTCGGTGCTCGGCGCGGTCGAAGGCCTCGAAGTGCTGGCGCCGAAGCTGAGCCATTTCGTCGTGCCGATCGCTGCGGTGATCGTGCTCTTCCTGTTCGCGTTCCAGAGCCGCGGCACCGGTCGCGTCGGCGCCGTGTTCGGCGCCGATCATGGTCGCTCTGGTTCGTCGTGCTCGCCGTGCTCGGCGTCTGGCACATCGTCGAAAATCCCGGCGTGTTGCGCGCGATCTCGCCGTATTACGCGGTGCAGTTCTTCGTGCACGAGCACTGGCGTCGCGTTCTTCGCGCTCGGCAGCGGTCGTGCTCGTGCATCACCGGTGCCGAGGCGCTCTATGCGGACATGGGTCATTTCGGCAAGCGGCCGATTCGCATCTGCGTGGTTCGGACTCGTGCTGCCGGCGCTGGTGCTCAACTATTTCGGGCAGGGCGCGCTGCTGATCGCCGATCCAGCCGCGGCCGAGAATCCGTTCTATCTGATGGTGCCGTCGTCGCTGCTGATCCCGATGATCGTGCTCGCGACGGTCGCCGCGGTCATCGCCTCGCAGGCGGTGATCTCGGGCGCGTTCTCGGTGACGCGCGAGGCGATCCAGCTCGGCTATCTGCCGCGCATGGAAGTGCGGCACACGTCGAAGCGAGACGCGCGGGCAGATCTACCTGCCGTGGATCAACCGCATGCTGCTCGTGCTGACGCTCGCGGTCGTCGTCGGGTTCCGCTCGTCGGACAATCTCGGCCGCGGCGTACGGCATCGCGGTCGTCGGCACGATGACGATCGATTCGATCCTCGTCATGATCGTGTTCCGGCGCATGTGGAACTGGTCGAAGCCGCACGTTGCGATCGTCGGCGGCATGTTCCTCATCGTCGACGCGGCATTCCTCACCGCGAACGCTGACAAGATCGAGCACGGCGGCTGGTTCCCGCTCGTGCTTGGCGCCGTGATCTTCACGATGATGGCGACGTGGCGCCGCGGCCGCGAGCTCGTCATGCGCGAGATCCGCCAGAGCGGCCTCGCGCTCGAGCCTTTCATCAGCTCGATCTCGGCGCATCCGCCGCTGCGCGTGCCCGGCACGGCGGTCTTCCTGACCGCGAACCTCGACGCGGTCCCGCACGCGCTGCTGCACAACCTCAAGCACAACAAGGTGCTGCACGAGCGCAACGTGTTGCTGACGGTAGAAGTGCTCGAAACGCCGACGGCCGAAGACGACGAGCGCGTGACGATCGAGAATCTCGACGACAACTTCTACAAGCTGACGCTCCGCTTCGGCTTCGCCGAGGATCCGGACGTGCCCGACACAATCGAATCGATCCAGGCCTGCGGCCTGCCGTTCGACTTGATGGACACGACGTTCTTCCTCAGCCGCGAGAGCATCGTCGCGACCGACCGGCCCGGCATGGCGCTCTGGCGCGACAAGCTCTTCGTCTTCATGCAGCGCAACGCGACGCCGGCGACGGCGTTTTTCCAGATTCCGGGCAATCGACTCGTGGAGCTTGGCACGCAGGTCGAGATCTAGCTTGCGCGTCGCCGGAACGACGATTGTTCGCTGGCGCTGAACGGCCGTTCATTCGCCGTACGGATTCTCGAGCGTTCAGCCCTCATAATCGCGCCATCGACGACTGATCCGCTCGCATGACCGACCGCCTGATCGCCACCGCCGCGAATCCCGACGACGACGTCGTCGAGGCGTCGATCCGTCCGCAGCGGCTCGCCGACTATCTCGGCCAGCCAACCGTGCGCGAACAGCTCGCGATCTCGATCGAGGCCGCGCGGCGCCGCGGCGAAGCGCTCGATCACGTGCTGATCTTCGGCCCGCCCGGCCTCGGCAAGACGACGCTGTCGCACGTGATCGCGAACGAGCTCGGCGTGAACATGCGTTCGACGTCGGGTCCGGTGCTCGAACGGCCGGGCGATCTCGCGGCGCTGCTGACAAACCTGCAGCCGCGCGACGTCCTCTTCGTCGACGAGATCCACCGCCTGTCGCCGATCGTCGAAGAGATCCTGTATCCCGCGCTCGAGGATTTCCAGATCGACATCATGATCGGCGAGGGCCCCGCTGCGCGTTCGATCAAGCTCGACCTGCCGCCGTTCACGCTGATCGGCGCGACGACGCGCGCAGGCCTCCTGACCGCGCCGCTGCGCGACCGCTTCGGCATCGTGCACCGGCTCGAGTTCTATTCGCCGCTGGAGCTTTCGGCGATCGTGCGCCGCTCGGCGAAGATCCTCGGCATCGCCTGCGACGACGACGGCGCCGCCGAGATCGCGCGCCGCTCGCGCGGCACGCCGCGCATCGCGAATCGCCTGTTGCGTCGCGTGCGCGACTTCGCCGAGGTCAAGGCGGCCGGCGTGATCAACGTCGAGGTCGCCAACGCGGCGCTCGAAATGCTCAAGGTCGATCAGGAAGGCTTCGACGCGATCGACCGGCGCCTGCTCGGCATGATCATCGAGCACTTCGACGGCGGCCCGGTCGGCGTCGAGTCGCTCGCGGCGGCGCTTTCGGAAGAGCGCGGCACGATCGAGGACGTGCTCGAACCGTTCCTGATCCAGCAGGGCTTCCTGGTGCGCACGCGCGCGCGGGCGCATGGTGACCGCGAAGGCGTATCGGCACCTCGGTCTCGCGCCGCCGAAGCGCCGCGCGACCGACGACATGTTCGATGAGCCCCGGGTTCGGGGAGCCCGAAGACTTGAAGGCCCCAACCGAAGCCAAGCGACGCGAGGCACGGAACATGACGGCGCATCGTCCGGGTCGCGATCTCTCCCTCTCCCGACTCACAGAGCACGAATCCGGCGATCCGATGACCGGAGCGCCGGTCTTCGCATGGCCGGTTCGCGTCTACTGGGAAGACACCGACGCCGGCGGCGTCGTCTACCACGCGCGGTATCTGCACTTTTTCGAGCGCGCGCGCACCGAGTGGCTGCGTGCCGCGGGCTTCGGCCAACAGTGAGCTGAGGGCCGGCGACGGCGTCGTCTTCGTCGTGCATGCGATGGACATCCGCTTCAATGCGCCGGCGCGGCTCGACGATCTTTTGACTGCGACGGTCGTTCCGGTCGAGCGTCGCAGCGCGAGCTTCATCGTCGCGCAGACGCTCAAGCGCGAACCCGAGGCGCGCGCGCTGGTCGAAGCCCGCGTGCGTGTCGCCTGCCTCGACGCGGCCGCGTTTCGACCGCGACCGATTCCCGAACATCTCCTCGACGTCATAGCGAAATCATGAACTGCGAACTCAACGTCTTCGCCCTGATCCTCGGCGCGAGCCTTCCGGTCAAGCTCGTGCTCGGCATCCTGATCGGCTTCTCGATCGCATCGTGGTTCATCATCTTCCGCAAGAAGGCGCTCATCGATCGCGCGAACGCGGGCGCGGACGAGTTCGAGGAGCGCTTCTGGTCGGGCGCCGATCTTGCGGGTCTGTTCAGCGAGATCACGGTGCGGGCGAGCGCATCACCGGCATCGACGCATCTTCGAAGCCGGATTCCGCGAATTCGCGCGGCTTGCGCCAGCGCCGCGGCGTCGATTCGCGCGCGCTGCTCGAAGGCGCGCAGCGCGCGATGCGCGTCGCCGCGACGCGCGAGGTCGACCGGCTCGAACAGAACCTCGAGTTCCTCGCCAACGTCGGCTCGATCAGCCCGTACGTCGGCCTGCTTCGGCACGGTCTGGGGCATCATGATCGCGTTCCAGGGCCTCGCGAACGTCAAGGAAGCGACGATCGCGATGGTCGCGCCCGGCATTTCCGAGGCACTGATCGCGACCGCGATGGGCCTGTTCGCGGCGATCCCCGCGGTGTGGGCGTACAACCGCTTCTCGACCAAGCTCGAGCGCATCAGCACGCGCTACGAGACATTCGTCGAGGAGTTCTCGTCGATCCTGCAGCGTCAGGCGCACGTCGACGATGTGGTCTGACATGGCGACGATCGAACCCCGCCGCGTGCCCGCGTCCGTTGGAGCGTTCTGATGCAGACATACGGCCGCCTCCGAAAACGCCGCAAGCTCAAGGCCGAGATCAACGTCGTGCCGTACATCGACGTGATGCTCGTGCTGCTGATCATCTTCATGGTGACGGCGCCGCTGCTTGAATCTCGGCGTCGACATCCAGCTGCCGCAGTCGAAGGCGAAATCGGTGCAGAACGACAAGGAGCCGGTCGTCGTCAGCGTCGACAAGGACGGCAAGCTCTATCTCACGCTCGGCACCGCGCCGCGCGAAGTCATCGAGCCGAACGCACTCGTCGCAAAGGTCGAGCGCATTCGTGCGCCAGAATCCGGACGTGCCGGTCCTGGTCGCCGGCGATCAGCGCGTCGACTACGGCCGCGATCTATCAGGCGATGGTGCTGCTGCAGCAGGCCGGCGTCGCGAAGGTCGGCCTGATGAGCCAGCCGGTGCAGCAACCGGCCGCGCAATAGGCCTCGATGGAAACCTTTGGCGACAAGCTGCGCGCGTTCGGCCTCGCGCTCGCCATCCACGTCGTCTGCATCGCTCGCGATGCTGATCGGCCTCTGGTGGACGACCGAGGCGCGGCCCGTGAGCGTGCCCGGCCCGGTGATCGAGGTGGATTTGATCGGGCCGACGCAGGCGCCGAAGTCCGGTCGCCGCGCGAGCGTGAAGGCGCCGCCGAAGCCGGTTCTGCCGAAGCCCGAGCCGCCGAAACCCGACGTGCCGAAGCCGGAGCCCGCGAAGATCCAGCCGCCACAGCCGCCGACGCCGCCGCCGACCGAAGTGCACCAGGACAAAGTCGATCAGGAGCGCATCGCCGGCGCTCGCGGCCGAGAAGGCCGAGCAGGCGGAGAAGGAACAAGAGGAAAAGCACCGCCAGCAGCAGGCGCTGCTCGAGGAGCAGCAGCGCAAGGACGAGGAGCGCCAGAAGCAGCTCGACGACATCCGCAAGCAGCGCGAGGCCGCGGAAAAGACAGCGCAAGCTCGAGCAGCAGAAACTGGCGCAGCTCGAAGATCTGCAGCGAGCCGATCGCGCGACAACGAGAAGCAGCGCGTGCAGGCGCTGCCGCCGATGCGCGAGGCCGAGCAGGCGCAGACCGGCACCGACGGGCAGGACGACGAGTCTTTCGGCGCGCTATGCGCTGCGATTCAGAGTGCCGTGACAAACAATTGGAACCGGCCGGATAACGCGCAGGCTGGGCTGCGCTGCACGATCATCATCATGCAGATTCCGGGTGGAGATCGTCTTGAACGTGTCGGTGTCGAGCCCTTGCAACGCCGATCAGGTCACGCGCAACTCGATCGAATCAGGCGGTGACGCAAGGCAGCGCCGCTGCCGTACAAGGGCTACGAGAAAGTATTCCAGCGCGCGATCCGATTCAATTTCAGATACGACGGATGAAAACAATGATCCAGAGATCTCCGATTCGCGCGTTCCTCGCGCTCGTGCTCGTCAGCGTCGCAGGCCTTCTCTCGCTCGTGCCGGCGCCCGCTCATGCACAAACCCAGCAACTCGGCATCGACATCATCAACGGCAATTCCTCGGCGATTCCGGTCGCCGTCGTGCCGTTCGGCTTCGACGGCGGCGGCACTGCCGCCCGAGACCGACGTCGGCGACGTCGTCCGCGCCGATCTCGCGCGCTCGCGGCCAGTTCCGGACGCTGCCGAAGAGCGACATCGTCGAGTACGCCGACGCGCGGCGACGACATCAAGTTCCCGACCTGGCGCTGCTCAAGCAGGACTACATCGTCGTCGGCCGCGCGACCGACGACGGCGCGAGCGGCGACGTGCGCGTCGAGTTCGAGCTGTTCGACGTCGGCAAGCAGCAGCGCATGCTCGGCGCTTGCGATCAGCGGCCAGCGCACGCGACCTGCGCGACGTCGCGCACCAGATCGCCGACCTCATCTACGAGAAGATCACCGGCGTGCGCGGCGCGTTCTGGACGCGCATCGCCTATGTCACCGCCACGGGCCTGGCGCCGAGCATCCAGTACGCGCTGATGGTCGCCGATTCCGACGGCTTCAACCCGCAGACCGTCGTGCGCTCGCGCGAGCCGCTGATGTCGCCGGCATGGTCGCCGGATGGCCGCAAGCTCGCCTACGTCTCGTTCGAGCGCGGCAACTCGTCGATCTACATCCAGGAGATCGCGACCGGCTCGCGCGAGTCAGGTGTCGGCGTCCAAGGGCATCAACGGCGCGCCGGCGTTCTCGCCGGACGGCGGCACGCCTCGCGCTGACGCTGTCCAAGGGCGGCAATCCGGACATCTACGTCATGGATCTGGGCAGCCGCTCGCTGACGCAGATCACCAAGCACTTCGCGATCGACACCGAGGCGGTCTGGGCACCGGACGGGCAGAGCATCTATTTCACGTCCGATCGCGCCGGCAAGCCGCAGATCTATCAGGTGTCGTCGTCCGGCGGCGAGCCGAATCGCGTCACGTTCGAAGGCGAGTACAACGCACGCGCGAGCGTCGTCGATGCGAAGGCAAGAAGATCGCAATGGTGCAGGGCAACGGAAACGTGTATCGTATTGCGGTTCTTGACCGTGCGACGAATCAGACCACGCTGGTGTCGCCGGGCAACCTGGACGAGTCGCCGAGCTTCGCGCCAAATGGGAGCATGCTCCTCTACGCGACCAGCGAAGGCACGCGCGGCGTGCTCTATGCGGTATCCGCCGATGGCCGTGTCCGGCAGCGTCTGGTCCTCGCCGACGGCGACGTGCGCGAACCCGCATGGGGTCCATTCCGCCAGCGTTAATCAAACTATGCAATAAGAGCGCTGCTGAAGGCTGAACGCCAACGAGCCGAAGAGCCTTGCTACCCGATTTCCCAACCTCCTCAAAGTAGAAAGGGGTAACCCATGAAGAATATTGCACGAGTGATTTTTGCCGCCATGCTGGTCGCCGGAGTGGCGTCCTGCGCGAAGAAGGCCGTGAAGCCGCCGCCGCCGGTCGAGGAAGCGCCGGTCACGACGACGACGCAGGCGACGGAGTCGATGGGCAAGTACACGCGCGAGAGCCTCGACACGGATTCGTGCCTGCGCCAGCGCGTCGTCTATTTCGATCTCGACCAGACCGTGATCAAGCCCGAGTTCCAGGCCCAGATCGCGTGCCATGCGGCGTTCCTGCGCCAGTTCCCGGAAGCGCGCGTGCGCCTCGAAGGCAATGCCGACGAGCGCGGTTCGCGCGAATACAACCTCGGCCTCGGCGAGCGCCGCGGCAACGCGGTGCAGAGCGCGCTCTCGGGCGCCGGTGGCTCGTCCTCGCAGCTCAATGTCGTGAGCTACGGCGAAGAGCGTCCGGTCTGCCGTCAGCACGACGAATCGTGCTGGTCGAAGAACCGTCGCGTCGAGATCATCTACACCGCGAAGTGATACCCATGAACGCAGCGCAGATTCTGCGCTCGGGCTTGATGACGGCGGCGGTCCTCGGGGCCGCCGTCGTTGCATTGCCCGCGAGCGCGCAACGGCTTTCGCTGGCCGAGCGCGTCGAGCGTCTCGAGCAGCAGCAGGCGAGCGGGCAGGGCGGCAACGCCGTCGATCTCGTCAATCAGAACCAGGCGCTGCAACAGCAGGTGCAGTCGCTGCAGGGCCAGGTCGAGGAGCTGAAGCACCAGCTCGACGAAGCCAAGCAGCGCGAGCAAGGACCAGTACATCGATCTCGATTCGCGCATCGGCCGCATGGAAGGCCATGCGCCGAACGGCGCACCGCCGCCGGCAGCCGGCGCGAACGCGCGCGACAATGCGCCGCCGCCGGACATCCAGCTCGGCGGTGGCAACGGCGATCAGCAGCAGCCGCCTCCGCGGAACAGTGCGCGCGACGTGCCGCAGAACGCGCGCGGCAACGTCGGCGAGCTTCGCGACGACGAGCGCGGCGATCTCAATGCGCCGCCGGGCGGCGCGCAGGATCGCGGCGCACCTCCGGCGGATGCGGCCGGCGAGCAGCCGACCTACGATGCGGCTTTCGCGGCACTGAAGGACGGCCGTTATGCGGAGTCGGCGCGCCGGTTCCAGTCGTTTCTCGATCAGTATCCGAACAGCGGGCTCGCGTCGAACGCGTACTACTGGCTCGGCGAATCGTATTACGTGACGCAGAATTACAAGATCGCGCTGCAGTCGTTCCAGACGCTCCTGCAACGGTATCCTGAGAGCCAGAAGGCACCGGACGCGCTGCTCAAGGTCGGCTACAGCCAGTACGAGCTCAAACAGTGGGATCAAGCCGAAGCCACGTTGAATCAGGTCGTGCAGACGTATCCGGACACGACCGTAGCGCACCTCGCGCAGGGGCGCCTGCGCGCGCTGAAGTCGGAAAGCCGGCGCTGAGCGAAACCGTTTCGCGCGACGCCGATGCCGGTGTCGCCGCGCGCCTTCGAATCACCGAGATCTTTCATTCGCTGCAAGGCGAAGCGGACGCCGTCGGCTGGCCGACCGTGTTCGTGCGCCTGACCGGCTGTCCGCTCCGCTGCGTCTGGTGCGACACCGAGTACGCGTTCCACGGCGGCGAGTGGCGCACGATCGATGAGATCGTCGCGAAGGTCGGCGAATACGGCGCGCGCCACGTCTGCGTCACCGGCGGCGAGCCGCTTGCGCAGAAACGCTGCATCGATCTGCTCAGCGCGCTTTGCGATGCGGGTTACGAAGTCTCGCTCGAAACGTCGGGCGCGATCGACGTCGCCGCAGTCGACGCGCGCGTGCGCAAGGTCGTCGACCTGAAGGCGCCGGGCTCGGGCGAAGTCGCGCGCAATCTCTTCTCGAATCTCCATCACGTCGGTGCGCGCGATCAGGTCAAGATCGTCATCGCCGATCGCGCCGACTACGAATGGGCGCGCGATCGCGTCGCCGAATACGATCTCGCGTCGCGCTGTCAGGTGCTGTTCTCGCCGGTCTACACGAAGCTCGCGCCGCGCGAGCTCGCCGAATGGATCCTCGCCGACCGGCTGCCCGTGCGCTTCCAGATGCAGCTGCACAAGGCGCTCTGGGGCGAGACGCCGGGTAAATGAGCGCGACGATGCGCAAGGCCGTCGTGCTCGTATCGGGCGGCATGGACTCCGCGGTGACGCTTGCGCTCGCGCGCGAGCAGGGCGTCGCGTGCTACGCGCTCAGCGTCGACTACGGGCAGCGTCATCTCTCCGAGCTCGCTGCGGCCGCGCGCGTCGCGAAGACGCTCGGTGCCGTTGCGCACAAGACCGTGCATGTCGATTTGCGCAGCATCGGCGGCTCGGCGCTCACGGCCGACATCGACGTGCCGACCGATGGCGGCGCCGGCATCCCGGTTACGTATGTGCCGGCGCGCAACACGATCATGCTCGCGGTCGCGCTCGGCTGGGCCGAAGTGCTCGACGCGCGCGACATCTTCTGCGGCGTCAACGCGGTCGACTATTCCGGCTATCCCGATTGCCGGCCCGAGTTCATCGATGCGTTCGAGCGTCTGGCGAATCTCGCGACGAAAGCCGGCGTCGAGGGCCGCGCGCTTTCGATCCATGCGCCGCTGATCCGTCTCAGCAAGGCCGACATCGTGCGCGAAGGGATGCGGCTCGGCGTCGATTTCGCGACGACCGTGTCGTGCTATCAGGCCGACGCGGAAGGCCGCGCGTGCGGCGCGTGCGACGCCTGTCGCCTTCGCGCGCAGGGCTTTGCTGCGGCGAACGTCGCCGATCCGACGCGCTACCGCGCCTGACGCGTCGCGTTTCACGCGGCATCCACTCTGCTGACTGACTCCACAGCAGCCTCAGCAGAACGCCAGCCATAAAGCGTACAGATTTGGGCAGCGATACTCCGCGGACCTTTTCCGTATAGGGGTATACAAATGAAACACGCGCTCGCTCTTGCGATTGGCAGCCTGCTCGCGCTGCCGGCGACGGCCGCCAACCTGATCCCGAATCCGGACTTCACCGGCGGCACGACCGGCTGGTCGATGTCAACGACCGGCAGTGGCACCGCCACGCTCGACACGACGACCGGATTGCCGGATGCACCGTCCGTGCGGCTCGTCGCGACGCCGGCGAATACGGACGTCAGCGTCTTCTCCTCGTGCGTCGCCGTCGACGATAGCCAGAACGTCGATCTGTTCGCGAACCTCCGCGGCAACGCGGGCGCCGCGATGATCGAGATCGACACGTTCAGCGATAGCGCATGCGCCACGGCACTGAGCCAGATCGTGAGCTCGCCCGTGCAGGCGAACCAGACCTGGACGACGTACACGCTCGACAACATCGTGCTGCCGAATGGGTCGCGAAGCGCGCAAGTCGTGCTGACGGCGACCGAGGGCAGCGATGCGAGCGCGGGCGACGCGAACTTCGATCACATCGAGCTCGGCCCGACCGGCACCGTGCCGGGTTTCGTCGACGTCAACCAGGAAGGTCTCTCGGGCACCTGGTACAACGCGCAGACGAACGGGCAGGGCATGCAGTTCACGTTCTCGCCCGACGACTCGACGCCGGGCGTCGGCACGCTGTTCGGCACGTGGTACACGTTCGACGTGTCGGCCGGCGACGAGAGCACGCAGCGCTGGTACACGATCCAGGCGCCGCTGACGACCGCAGCCGAGAGCGTCGACTTCCCGATCTACCAGAACACCGGCGGCAACTTCGATGCGCCGCCTGCGACGACGGCGGTGCAGATCGGCACGGGCTCGCTCGCGTTCGATTCGTGCACCAGCGGCACGTTCACGTACACATTCGACGACGGACGCGTCGGCACAATCCCGCTCACGCGCATCATGCCGAACGTCAACTGCGTCGAGACCGGCACGCCGACGATCACGCCGAGCGATTTCGGCCTCTCGGGCACCTACTACGATCCGGCGACGGCGGGACAAGGCATGCTGATCGAGGTCAATCCTGACAACGCGTACGCGTTCGTCGGCTGGTACACGTACGCGCTCGCAGGCCAGACGGCCGGCGCTGCGGGCCAGCGCTGGATCACCGCGCAGTCGCCGTATACGGTCGGCTCGGACACGGTCGACCTGACGCTCTACGACACGACCGGCGGCACGTTCGATTCCAGCGCCACGACCGTCAGCACGATGCCGATCGGCACCGCGACGCTGACATTCACGAGCTGCACGACCGCGACGTTCGACTACTCGATCACGGCCGGCGAGCTCGCCGGGCAGAGCGACACGATTCCGCTGTCGCGCCTCGGCAGCACGCCCGCGAGCTGCTCGACGATCACGCAATGATGTTCGGACCGGCCGGGCCCCTGCCCGGCCGTTAGTGGGGACGAGCCCTCGCCTGGATGGGCGGGGGCTTCGTTATTCGCCGCTGGCGCGCCCGCTCAGGAAACGCGCGAACCCGCTACAATACGCAGCCCGGAATCGACGGCCACGTCGACACTTTCGAGCGCACCGTCCGGCGTGATCACGTGCGGGCACGCGTACACAATGCGCGAATCCTTCAGTGGGCCGTTAGCTCAGCGGTAGAGCAGTGGACTTTTAATCCATTGGTCGATGGTTCGATCCCATCACGGCCCACCATGTCGATGTCTATTGCCGTCCAGCTTCGTCGCTTTCTGTATAGCCGGATCGGCGTAACATGCAGTTAAACCTATCGTTTTTGTCAATCGATGTTCGTCATTGTCAACTTGCGGCCAAAGCAGGTTGGGGATACCGTTTGGGATACCGAGGCCGCATATAGAGATTCTGCCTCATTCGGTATCCCCATTCCCGCCATGCCTACCAAGCAGCACGCCCTTACCGACCCACGCGTACGCCAGGCAAAACCAGAGCAGAAGCCGTACAACATTTACGACTCCGGCGGTCTCTATCTCACGGTTTCGCCTACAGGCGGCAAGTGGTGGCGCCTGAAGTATCGCCACGTCGGAAAAGAGAAACGGATCGGCCTCGGCGCGTATCCGGAGGTCACGCTGGCAGCAGCACGCGCAGCACGCGATGCTGCCCGTCGCGAAGTCCGCGCCGGCAACGATCCGGGAATGGTGAGGCGCACCGAGTTGATGCGGCAGAAAATTGCCGCTGCCAATACTTTCGAGGCCGTCGCACGTGAGTGGCTTTCTGTAAAGCAGACGGGCTGGGTCGCGTCTCAGCAGGCGAAAGAGCGACGGCGGCTGGAGCTGCACGCGTTTCCGTGGATCGGCAAGACCCCTATCGCGAATCTCATCGCAGCGGATATTCGACCGTTGCTCGATCGCTTGGTAGAGCGGGGGACGGTCGACATGGCCCATCGACTTCGTCAGCAGATCAGCGCGGTGTTCCAGTATGCAGGGCGTGATGACCGAGTGAGTCGGGATCCGGCGCGCAACCTCGCGGGCATCCTCCCGGAGCACTCGCAACGGAGCTATTCGAGCTTGACGAGCCCGGACGACGTAGGCCAGTTGTTGCGCGCTATTGAAGGGTTCAATGGTCAGTTCACGACCGCGTGCGCTCTGCGCTTGGCGCCGTTGCTATTCGTGCGGCCGGGAGAGCTAAGGGGCGCGGAATGGACGGAGATCGATCTGGAAGGCGCGGAATGGAGGATTCCGGCGATCCGCAGGAAGCTCAGAAAGAGATTTAAAGAAGACCCAAACGTACCACCCCACGTGGTGCCTCTTCCAAAGCAAGCGATACACACGCTGCGCGAATTGCACGCCTTGACAGGGCACGGGAAGTACCTGTTTCCGGGAGCACGCGATGCGAAGAGAGCCATGTCTAATGTAACTATTAACGCTGCGCTTCGACGTCTTGGCTATGACGGCGAGACGATGACAGGACACGGGTTCCGGCACATGGCATCTACATTGCTCAACGAGCTGGGCTGGAATCCAGACGCCATCGAACGGCAGCTGTCCCACAAAGGGCGAGGGATTCGCGCGGTGTACAACAAGGCTGAGTATCTCGCTGAGCGCAAGAAGATGATGCAGGCTTGGGCGGATTACCTCGATGGGTTGCGGTCGGGTGCAAGCGTGACGCCCATAAGGGCACGTGAACTCGCCGCATAGCCGAGAAAGGAAGCAAGGTCCGCCTCCGCCACTGCCCTATTTGAAGGGACGACTTCTCGGCGGGATGGGGTTGAAGGCGATTCCGTCAATCTCGTCGCTTTCCACCAGTTGGCCGTTATCCAAGAAGGGCTGCAATTTCTCTTTCGCTGGTTTGACTGCCGTCGTGTCTTGCCCCGTATCGGCAAGATCAGAGACAGCTGGTGTGGGGTGCTTCACGCGCATAAGGTCATCCCCGGTTTGCGTCGCTGTGTTGTTCCGACTCCAATAAATAGGGGGCCGGGCGATGTGAACTCAAGTTCACGTCTTGCTGCCGGACAAATTTCGGACCGAAGGCCATGTCACCTTACACGTCGGCACTGCAGAAGATATTTCTAGACTCGTAAGCCGTCGGAGCTCACGCGCTAGAGTTCATTGGCGCTTCCAGGACTTTCACCGCAATTTCCAACGGATGGCCGAAGCTGAGAAGTACCTGTCGGCGTATCGACCGGTCGTGACATTACACTCGAATAGGTCTTGCCGCGGCGAGTAGGTTAGGCGCGCAGGTTGGACGGAGCTCGCGGTAGGTGATGACCCAGGGATCGTTCGAACGCGACTGAGCCTTGCCCAGCGAACTAGCCCAGGCGGCTCGAAACAGCACGCCCGCGCCGCTTGGCCCCACGAGGCGGAGCGACAGGTCGTGACCTCAAGTTCACGCGCGGCGCGCATTACTGCTGTGCGGAATTCCTCGCGTTGACTTCTCTTTATCGGCGAGGGCTCCACGCGTCATCGGCCGGTTGCTGGTGAGTGCTCGTCGGCCATAAACGAGCGTTCATGTTTTGATAAATTCTAGCGATCCCCGGACATCGATGCTTGGATGCGGATCATCCACAATGCAGCCATAGCGAACAAAGCGATCTATGCCCAAGAACCCGCTCGATCTGCAATACGGGTTGGACCTAATACGAGGCCAGCTGGCTGGGCTCGCTGGTGCGCGCGAGCAGATCAAATACCTAGAGAGCGTCCAGGACGTCGCGCATCGCGAGCTACGCAGACATGAACGCTTCGCCCGTTCCGTCGGTGCGTCTACGGCAGTCGAGGCGCTCCGCCATCTCGATGCTGTGCACGCGAGGCACACCGCGAATCTTGGAGTGGGCATCACAGCCGATTTGAGCTACTACAAGACCACAGCAGCGTCTCTCGCGGACCTTGCTCATGTTGAAATACCGAGGGACTTCCTGGCTGTCAGCGCGGCGGCGAAGGCGTACAGCCGCGACCTGGCACTCAATGCCCGTCTCACTGTTGGGCTAGGGAGCGCGGTCCTAGTAGGGAGCGCATTCGCGGCAGACCGCCTCTCGCAGAATGCGAATGAATTTCTTAAAGCTAACCTTCCGAGCCCATACGAAGGGTTCGTAGATCAATTTCTGGCCGGGATCGACTTCGAAGCGATCTCCGACGCGGCCACCGCCGGCGGCGCTCGGCTTCGAGAACGTTTGCCCGCCGACGAGAGCTTGCAGTCGGTCAACGACCTAGAGGCGGCGCTGCGTGCGGCAGACCTGGCGGCAGTGCAACAGTCCCTCGACAAGGCAGTGTCCGCGGCGCTTGATCGAGCTGCTGAGCAAGGGATGTTCAAAGCCGGCACTCCCATTGGGTGGCGGGTCGCCGAATGGTTTGTTGCAGTGTTGATAAATTTGATCTGCGCGATTCTCGTGATTCACTACGAACGGCAGATCAGAGACGCCCTCGGGGATGACAACCGGCCGGACAGGGTCGAATCCGCAGGCGCAGCCGAGTCCGAAGCACCTGCATCACTTTTAGTAGTCACCGCATCTGCGCTCGTACTTCGGTCCGGTCCGAGCACCACGCAAACGCGACTAACGACCGTCCTGCAAGGGCAGATGCTGCGAGAGCTGAAGCGGAAAGAGCTCTGGACACAAGTGGAGTACATCGACCCCGCGAAGGAGGGCCTCTCGTACACCGGCTGGGTAAAGACAAAATATGTTCGTCCCATTGAGGACCTCACGGCGGAGATGCTGCTGCGCGCGCTGCACGACACGCGGGACTCGAACAGGTAGATGATTGTCGATGCCGACGCCCATGCCCGATCCATTTCCAAGTGACAGAGTGGTTCCGACCACCGAGGCTTTGGAGGCCTACCGGCTGGCGCTGGCTCGCCTCGCGCCGTTCGGACTGCGCTCTCATGCCGCAGACCGTTTGAACAGCTACGAAAGGACGATCGCCGACCTCACGTCTGTAGATGAGGCAGTGCTTACCCCTGAGCAACGGCTGGAGCTGGCAAATGCCCTATGCGAGGCGTCGATCATGATCGACATCGCGACGCTGACAGACACCTACTTGCTGGCCGTACGGCAGAAGATTCAAGTGCTGAACGCTGGTGCGGTAGTTGAGGATATTTCGCGTGCCGATCGCGCGCGAGATGCGGCTGTGGAGCTGCAGGTGGCGGCACGCAGCCAGATACTCGGGGGTCTAGGCGATCCGCCGGCCGCTCGGGGCGACGTTCAACTCAGAACGCGTTCTGGTCAGTTTCCAGCAGAGGTAAAGCGCATCTCAAGCATCGATCGCGTTCGGCAGCGAGTCAAAGAAGCCGTAGGGCAGCTAGAACCCGCCGAGCAGACCGAATCTTCAGGTGTAATCGTACTTGACGTCAGCGCTGCTGCGCGGCGCCATTTTGGATTCATCGAGGCGGCAACTGCGCCTGACTTCCTTGACATCGCGGACCAGCAAACCACGTCGTTCATGCGTAACTACGTAATGGGCGCACTCGACTACGACGAGGTCTCACGCAAGGGAGTTCTGGGAGTGCTTGTCAGGAACGTGGCCTACGGGTGGGTGGGCGGATATGCGAACGTCCGGCGGGCGATCTTGACTCAAGCGCTACCCGTGACAGAGCCGGGAGGACGTCTCGATTCAGCCTTCTTCGAAATCGCCGGCGCTATCGAGACTGGCGAGCTTCGGGCGGGAACGGATCGCCACATGCGCGCAGCCGTCCAAGCGTTCCCCTTGCCCGCTCGACAGCGGAGACGGTAGCCCGGTAGGCTCGGCCGACTTCATGTAAGCGGGGATTCACAGCCCTTCAGCGCAGCGGGCCGCGCGTTCTGAAGAGGTGCACGCACTGTCTAGATCGCCATATGCCGAAGCCTGCTTCGGCTCATCCTCTGGCATTTCGGCTGACTGCGGATCATCCGCTTCCACGATGAGCGACACTCGCGATATGAAGAAACTCCAGCGCATACGCGAAGAGTGGCGACACGCCAGCAGGCGCGAAGAGGCCGATCAGCGAGCGGCTATGGAATCGAGCTTCGTCGCCCTTCGGGCGTTATCGTCGAAGGATGCGAGGCGGCAATTTCGAGCTCAGGGCGTTCCGCGCTTCTTATACAAGTATCGAGGGCTTCCTCGACGCGAGGACGAATCGCAGGTGCAACTGCTGCGCGATCTGATCGTCAACACAAGTCTTTGGATGGCAAGCGCGCCGACCCTCAATGACCCCTTTGATTCTCACATTGAACACAGGTGGAACCTCACCGGCGCCGAAGCGCGACGTGCTTGGACAGACTTCTTACGCTTAACCTTTGGCATTTCGAAAGCCAAGGCCGCGGCACTCGTGCCGACCGACTATGTTGCCGACCCCGCAAAAACGCGGAAGCTGTTGAACGATACGCACCAAGACCTGGCAGCGCACGTCGGCGTTTGTTCGCTGTCAAGTACGCCTCGAAATGTCCAGCTGTGGAGCTACTACGGCGGCTCCAGTCAGGGGATCGTCTTGCAGTATGCCCCTGCCCTAGATCCCGCGGGTTTGTTCGCGCGCAAGATCATCTACACGCCCGATCCGGTTGTCGTAGACGGCTTCGGTCTGCAGGGCGACCTGAAAATCTTCAACCTGCTGCAGCGGAAAGGGATTGACTGGCAACACGAGAGAGAGTGGCGACTCCTTGACCCCGCGAAGTCAGACTACGTGCGCAGTCTCCGTCCCGAGGCTCTCACGGGCCTAATACTCGGCCTTCGTGTTGAGGAGGAAGGCGTTGCTTTGGTCAGAGCGCTTTTAGACGAACGAAGGTCGCGGCGTTTGCCGATGCCAAAGCTTTATAGGGTAGTGAAGCCGCCGAGGGGCCAGCGGCTCCGAATAGTTTCGTTCACCGCCTAGCGACGGCCGAAAACTCTGCTCAAGATGTCCGACCGGCTTCGCGCTGGCGGTGGCTTCACTTGCTCGAACTCGGTCGCGTTCACGAGCGCGCTACGACGGGCTAGGATGACTTGTGAGACGTTCCCATAGCGTTCGGTCATGGTGCCGCCGCTGTGCCCGAGTTGCGAGCCGATTTCAGCATCCAGCGCACTGGCGACGCGCAGGACGTCTGCGAACGTCTTGTGACCGAAGCTGAGATGCAACGTCCGAAAAGATGCATTAACGTTTTCCTATACTTTAAGGACGTTCATGAGCGAGAAGACTCGACATTTTGTCGTGGGTCAGATCAGGACTGAAAGCCAATCCCTCTCTCGCCGTCAGTCCAACTCGAATCCGCACTGCCGTGAACTCAAGTTCACGTTCGCTCACCGGAGAATCTGTCTCCAGCGGAACAGGGAAGGTAACAGGGAGGGAGCAGGGAACGATCTGGGAAGAGAACAGGAACGATCGAGCGGTCGAAACACCCATTTCTGAGCTACGACGCAGCATGTTCCAAAAGGCGAATCGTCAGAAGGCCGGGACGGGTGCCTAAGGAGTTGATCCGCACAATAGGCCGTGCTCGCGCTTTTCGACCATCATCACCCAGCCTTCGCCATCCAGCGACGCGCAGCTTGTATCTCCCGCGAACCAGTTCTGTAGGGAATCTCTTACAGCCAGTTGCGCAAAAAGCCGCTAGACGATTATGCGGCGAAGGCGCAGCGTGGCTGCGTTAAGTAGGGTCGCCAGGGTCGCGAGTTCATCTGACCAGTGGCGGAAAGTGAGCGAGCGCCTTAATGACTACTCGCTCTGCATCAACAGCCTGGCAGCCGTTACCGTCCGGAGGCTCTATGCGCGGCCGTATCTGCTCCGCAAGCTCGCAATGAGCGCCTCGGTCGGGATTCAACACGCGTTCAATCATCGCGCATCAACGGCGCTCCGACGCGGCCACACTTTGGCTGGGGCGTCAGGCTACAAAGCGCGAGCGCTAGGGGCTTCCTTCTGGCGAGAAAGGAATAACAGTTCCTGCCCCAACTGTTGAGCGGGGCAACTAACCGGGCCCGTATAACGCCCAAGAACCAACAACGGGAGTCTTCTTAGCGCAGCGAGAGAGCTCCCAATAGGGAGGTGTCACATGAAAAAAGCTGAATTCGAAGCCATTCTTCTTGATTGCGACAAACTGAAGCGCCTTTGCGAGGAACGCAAGGCTTGTTGTTCGCCGAAACGCACGTCAATGGCAGCCGCGACACGACTGCAAATGCTGTCGCCTCCGTCAAGTAGCCGGAATACGTTGCAGACCCGCCACATCCCGCGCTATTCCCCAAAACCCTATTCACTCAATGATATTTATCGGGCGACAGGTGCCGGCGAGCGGAAGGACCCATCTGAGGCGCTGCGTTTCTTAATTGACCAGTACCGCGAAGAGCCGTCATTCGCGAGTGCAAATCGGCTGGAAATGGCGATCAATCGCCTCGGTCTCAAGGGCGCCCCAGACCCCGAAACAAAACAACTTATAAAAAGGGCTATCGCGGTTCTTGCGGAAAGAACGAAAGACAACGGTGACAGCGAGTTTAAGGGCGACAACATCGCCGTCACTCTCTTTGAACATGCGGATTTTCATGGAAGCCAGCTTTTCGCAAACTTCCCGTTCGGCGGTACATTGACAGGATGGGTTGATCTCGACGTCGTTGACTTCAACGACAAGATTTCGTCGCTCATTTTGCAGGTAAGTTCGAATGAAATCGGCGGTCGCGTGTTCCTTTTTGGGGACAAACGTTACGTCGGCAATTACATCCAGGTCAACGCAGCATCAGGCACAGAAACCGACCAAGCCTTCGTGGGCGGCTTCATCAACGACGACACGACGTCGATATTAATCTACCGCCAGTTTGCCAATGAATTGATTTTGCCGGTTGGAGACTTCGTGCCACCTGGCACTATCGATGCGCTTGTTGCGGCAACGCCGGGAATCTACTCGCGAGGCGCTCCCATATTCACGTGGGACCCATTTCCGATAGGTATGGATGGCCATCCGAACGAACCGGAGAGCATGTATATCTATCTTCGAGTTCCAATCGGCGTCTCTGTGCCGAACTGGTTCGACTACGATGCGGAAATTCGCTTTTGGGTGGCGCCGTTCGCCGATCAAAATGGACTGCTCCAGGCTCCGCTCAATGCATGGGGTGCGTGGGTCGAGGGCGGACTCTTTACGGATCACATTCTGGACGAATTGATGGGGAAAAATGGTATTCCAACCGTGCTTGGCACCGTTGAAAGCCTGCTTTCAACGGTCGCAGCCGCTGCGAATATCCTCGCTCCTTTTTCCAGCGTCTACCTCTTACCGGGCCGGAACGCGAACGTGGGCAATACCGACGAGGATGTCACGATCGTCCTGCAGCAGGGAGTTCCATCCGCGCCGGGCCCCATATTATAGGGGCCGCCCAATTCCATTCTCTGTATGTGACGCTACTCTGCAGCTCGCGGGCCGAAGATCGGATAAGGCGGAGCGCTTTTGCATAAAGGGCGCGGACAACACCGAAGGAGCAGCGAACAATCAGGGAATCAACTGCCGGATGAACAACCTATCGAATCGCAACACCTAGGTCGTTGGCGGAGCGAGTGAGATTCGAACGCGAGGATGCATCGCTGCCCGGGGCGGAAAGCAGGGTCTTCGAACGACGGCGAACCGCCGCACCTCCGGCATGCGAAGTTCCATGAACTCAAGTTCACGCTCGCTGGTCGTGAACTCAAGTTCACGTGCGGCGCGTAGTGCTCTGCCGTGGCGGAATTCCTCGCGGCGACTGCTCTTTAGCTCAAGATCGACGAGTTCCGCACTAGCGTGCCTGAGTTCACCGCTTGGCATTCGCCATCCAAGCAGCGCCAGCCGTCGCAGTCTTCGTCCACCGGGTAGTCGACCGAGTAGGAGCGCACAGGCGAGTTCACCCATCGCACATGCCGCTCCTGGTCAACGACGAGAAGCTCTACGCGCTCCCCGCTCAGCGGGCCGTGATGGTGCGCCTTGCCCTCGAAGGCGTAGCAGAGCTCCGTTTGCTTCGACGTAGGCAGCGATAGAACCTTCGGCGGCGGCGCGCGCCAGCGACGTGTACGGCGGACCACGGTGACCTCCTGTCGATTTCCTGACACGAGGATAGTCGAGAGCGTCTCAATAGCCGCGACATCCCCACGTACGGAACGCCCGTGCAGCGTGTTCTGCAAGGACCCTTTTTGCAGGGCTAACCAGAGTCCCCCTTTAGGGTCATATCTGGCCGACCCGAAAGTTGAGAGATGTGGAGTGCTGTTCCTACGCCATTTGTAGCTAACTATCCATATAGAAAGGGGACCGGCATGCGCACACTCCTTAATGCCCAAATGGGCGTTGCACAAGAGTTCCCGCACATGTGAACGGAGGTTCTTATGGCTACGAAGTCGTTTGCCGACGCAATCAATCCCTATGCTCTGGTGGAAGCAGTGCTGCGTCGCCGGGTGAAATGGTCTCGGATAAAGGATCCAGCCAAACTTCTGGCGCGCACGCTCGAGACGCCGATCGAGCGCATGTTTGACACCGAAGCGGGTTCACCCGTGTTCGCCATGCATCGGGCACTCAAGCACGGCATTCGCGAAGTCGATGAAGGGCCTGCGCGGGGCCGAGACGGCGGGCGTCCGCCGTTCGAGCTCCCGGACAAGCTCGATCTCGGCTCGAGCATGAGCGAGGCGCTGAAGGCACGGCTCGCCGAAATACTGTTGCCTAGCCCAATTTTTCGCGAGACCGAGTATCCGGGCGCGACATGGACTGACATCGGCGATTTCTTCGAGGAAGGCACCGAGTTCGCCGATCCTGTGCAAGGCGCGCTCGGCGACTGCTGGCTTATCGCTGCGCTGTCATCAGTGGCGTGGTCGCGGCCGTACGCCATTCTCCAGCGGAACAGGGCAACAGGACCCGGGGGCAGTGATTTCGTCGATGCGATCGACATGAAATATTACGATGGTCAAGTGCAAACCTACGAGGTCGGCGAGACGCTGCCTGTCTACACCGGCAGCAGCTGGCCGCTGTACGCGCGATCAGCGGAAGCCGGCGAGATATGGCCCGGTGTTTACGAGAAGGCCTACGCGAAGCTCCGCACCGGAAACTTGACCGATAAGCCCGATTTTCGCTGGCTGGCGGGCGGCGATACCGTTGACGCGTGCACGCGCCTCGTTCCCGGCCTGACCGCTACCTACGTTGAAACAAGGACCCACTCCGCCGACGAACTTTGGCAGACCTTGACCGCAAACTGCATCTTCAACCCCGGCGGCCCGTGGGTCGCGCTGCACCGCGCTGGGCGAACCGTCAATCCGATGACAGCTTGGACCTACGCTTCCAAGGACGAGTCGCCGGACCGCGTGGATTACGACTGGGACAGCGGCGTCGTCGCCTCCCACGCCTACTCCGTGCTTGGCTGGATCACTGAGGCCCGTGTCGCGCGGCCATGGTCACGGTATATCGTGCTGCGCAACCCCTGGGGCATGCACGAGGGCAAGGTCGAGACTCTGGGCGGCAATTGGGACGCCTATGACCGCAGCTGGATGCGTGTGACTCCGCTGAATGCCAACGGCGTGTTCGCCATGAGCATCGAGGCGTTCAAGAAGTACTTCGCGGGCCTTGGCGTGGCCGCTTGATCGTGAAGGGGAGGCGCTGGGACGATGCTGCCTCGGGTGATGACCTCAGCCCGCGCGCGCCATCCACAGCGCCTCCGTCCCATCCGTCGGCACAAGCACGAGCTCCGTCTCATTCGACTCCACGCACGTTCGCAACTCGATCTTGCTGGTGCCGTTGTGCGCGGAGCCAGTTGCGGAGTGCCGATCTCAGGCGCCGCTCACTGGAACTTCGGTAGGGCGCGAAACCGCATCGTATCGGTTGTAGCCGGAGCGCAGGAGTCTTTGCTCATATCGCAGCGTAGAGGGCGTAGCGGCCGCACATGAAACAAGAATACCAGCGGGACACTCGACGACGACAAACTGCTGGCAGCGCTGCGGAGTTGGATGAATTGCGCGCCACTTGAAGGCGAAACTGACAGACGTTTCGCGTGCTACGAGCCACTTCATATCAATTCTTGGGCGCGCGCGAATAGCAGCGCCGACTAGGATTTGGAACTTGGATAAGCGGACCCCTCGCAGGACCAACTATCGCGCGCCCCGTAAAAATCGTGGGGCGCGACGCTTCCCGATCAATGCGGGAGCCGTTTGACCTTCATGTTACGGAACAGCCGCATTTCGCTTCCGGGAACGATGCGCAGTTCGGACACGGCGCGATGGAAGTCGCCGCCGCGCAGCTCGGCGATCTCGACAGGCACGGTCACTTCATGGACCTGCTGCCCCGGAAGCGGTGCAAACGTAGCGTTCACGCCGGCCTTCGATTTCTCGGATAGGGGCGATGCACCGACGACCCGCCCTTCGGCGTTCGTGAGGAATAGCATGCGTCGCGTTCTCGACTCGGCCATGTTTTGGCCCTCCTTAGCTGTTGCCGCCGCCCTGGACGTTGAACCGGACCCCCTGGGTGCCGCGGTTCGTGACTGTCACCTTGTACTCGTAATAGGCGCTGTCGGGGTCGTAGCCGTATTGCGTCCCGCCGTTCTGGGTCACCCAACCCACCGAGTACCCCAGGATCTTCTGAAAACCTGACACTTCCAGCGCCGTGGGCGGTTCGCCCTTCAACGGGTGCGCCATGATCCATTGCGCGCCGTGGTCGTCGCTCTCGTAGCGGTCGCCGAACCAAATTACGATTCCCGTGGACTCCCCCGGTCCGAGGTAGAACGGACCGCTGGCTGGCTGAACATTGTTGAATCCCATGACACGCCCTCCGATTCGCGGCGGAGCGCCGTCACGCCAAGTCCCATGGGCTGCCAGGTTTTGGCGGGACCAGCCCTTGCGACTCTAAGGTGCGACGACACCGTGCGCTGTAGTAACAGATCTCATGCGGGCCCTCACGCACAATTTTTCAGAGCTTTACCGCGGACACCATCTCCGCGTTTGGACTGGGACTTCCGGCAGTCCCTTTCAGCCAGCAGATCCCTCCATTCTGGTTTGCATGCTTGACGAAGGTCATTGCTCGGCAGCTCGAGTTGCGCGCGCACATATCCGAGCACTCCGCAGCACTGTTAGCCTGAATCCCAACAGACGACAGGTCGAAGCCCTGACGATTCGTCCCGCCTTCAAGCGGCGCCATTGAGCCGATCGGCCCCTCTCTTCGTCCGCTGCCGTCGTGATCAGCATGTTGATCAGGTCGCGGGAATCCCACCGTCAACCAATAGATAAGAACACCACCAAGGACCGTGACGATGAGACCAACCAGCGTCTGCTTCATGTCGCCCTTCCCGTCTATTGCTGCGACCGGGTGCGCGTGATCTAAGAACACGATCTAGTTTGGACGGACTGCCGGACGAATCCTAGCGCCATCGCCTTTAGCGACGTGTACGAAATCTCCTACAAACAATCGGATTGGCTGGGCGAGAGGTAGGCGGCGTCGGCGAAGAACGTCGGTGCGGTGCGGGGAGATCGGATCGTAGAGGGCGTAGCGCCACACATGGTTGTCGAATAATCCGAGCTCGTATGAGATTTCCGCCGGATCCGATTCCGCTAGTTGCGCGCGATTAGCGTGACACCTGGGCCATCGGGAGACGCCGTCTCCGACCTGCTAGGTCATTGGCGGAGCGGGTGAGATTCGAACGCGCGGTTGCATCGCCGCCCGCGGGCTGGATAGCAGGGTCTGCGAACAACGCCGAACCGCCGCACCGAGGCATGCGAAACAAATTCCGTGAACTCAAGTTCAAACTGAACTCAAGTTCACGCGCGCCGCGCCCGTTTCGGACGCCGGCGGTCCGAAGAGGCGACGGCTATCGAATCGGCGCGCCAAAGCCTTGCAACCGCTGCCGTTTCGCTTGTTGGCTACGCGCGGATACCCCCATCGGTACCCCCATCCAAATCACCGACTCGCTTGCTTCGCCTTGTAGTTGAAGATCGGAGTGCCGCCGTCGCATTTGACGTTCGAATACTGCGTCACGCCATCGGGCCGCTGACAGCGCCAAACGGTGCCGTTGACCACTTTCTCCTGCTGCGGCGTCGCGGGCGAAGACGTCGGGGCAGGCATCCATTGCGCGACACCCCCGTGATGCGAGCACGTACCGCTTCGATGCTGGCTATAGCTGTAAGACCCGTCGCGGCATTGCGCGGTCGCGGGCAGGCTTCCCTCGTGCGAGTTGCTCTCGGGTCGCGGCACGCAGCGGCCGTCGCTGTTGACGTAGCCGGGGACGGCACGGTCGCCGACCTGATACGAGCACGTGATCATCGAGCCGGCGCGCGCAAGCGTAGGCGTCAGGACGCCGCAGACGACGCCGGCAAGGACCAGGGCCAACAGTCGGACGAGCATTTCGAAACCCTCCGACCGAACTCAAGCACTTATCGTGCCGTTCGGGAGGGTGCTGAAAGGCCAGCAGCGCGAAATCCACTGCCGCGCTTTGTGGGTTGTTGACGGCGCTGTCCCAAAATTGTCCCATGCACATACAAGTTAAGTCTTGGATGCGCTCATGAGCTTCCGATCCTGCCTCTTACAGGTGGCGCTCTTGGTTCTTGGTGCCGCTGCCTGCACAACGTCATTTGCACAGATCCGCAGCAATCCAAACGCGACGCTATCGATCATTGATGGACCCGCCGTTCGCCTCGCGCCTGGCGCGACGGCCAATCCGCTCTTCCATGTGCGTCTGGTCGATGCACAGGGAGCGCCGATGCCTGGTCTCGTCGTGCAGTTCGTCCCTGACGGCTGCGGGACCTTTGGCGGGCAGCTGAATATCTGTGCGCCGGGGGACCTCTATGGCCAGTTCGCCGATCAGACGGCCGCGAGCCATGTTGTGACCGATGCGAACGGCGTCGCGGCTGCGCCCGCATTCGTTGGCGGCGGCGCGGCAGCGGTTTATCTGGTTGCCGGATGCGTCTTCGTGAACGACTATCCGCAAAACGCGGTCATTGGATCGTCTCTTTGTCTCGATCTCGAAGTCGACCAAATCGCGCTCGACGCACCCATTCCGATCACCTCCGCATTCACGGGCGCATGGTACGACCCGAACCAGAGCGGCCACGGACTGTTCCTGGAGGTACTCGAAGGAAATCGGCTGCTGGCCTACTGGTTCACGTTTGATCAGTACGGACAACAATTCTGGTTCGGCGGGGTTGGCGATATTCAGAACGATCTTGCGATCCTCAATGTCGACTCAGGTTTGGGCGGCGCGTGGATTCCGAACTTCAACCCATCCACCTTTCGCCTGATCCCATGGGGCACGCTCATGTTGCAGTTTAGCGATTGCAATCATGGACGAGTCGACTTCACGGCAAACGCGAGCAACGAGGAGGCCTTCGGATTCGGGCATATGGACCTGACACGGATCACGATGCCAGCAGGCCTCGGCTGCGAATGATCTCGCGAGTGGACGTCAGCCGCGCTGGTTCAAGGCGGCGCTCAGGAAAGGCAAGACGGAACGGTCGCTGCTGATTCGGTAGTGCGGGGCTCTCGATGACAGCTTGAAGCAATCGTCGTCTTCTTCGTCCTCGGTTCGTTGGCGTTCGCCGCGACGCTCGCGATCCTGATCATCAAATTAGGTCGAGCGCGCGAACTCGCAATTTTTTTCCTGTTTGTCGGCACTCTCGAGGTTGCGGCCACATTCTTGGTCAGATGGGCCGCTTACCGCCTCGGCTGGGGTCCTGCCGATTCAATCCTCTGGCGTCCGTTGAGTGTTGGTATGGGGTGCGCTTTCGCCGTCTACGGTGCCACACAGTTCTTAGTTCGTCGGGCGCCACCGGCAGAGGATCTGGGTCGGATCAACGCCGCCAATCCACCATCCTCTTCGGATGATTCGCCGGCAGGTCTCTAGTACCGCGTCGTCCCCGGCGGAAACGCACCGCATGAATGTCCGAGATTGCGCCGTGAGTTCGGCACCGGCAGCCGATCGAAGTCCGCGAGATCGGGATCGACGACGTCGTAATCGCCGTGCCTGAGTTCGCCGCTCGGCAGTCGCCATCCGAGCACGCGCCAGCCGTCGCAGTCTTCGTCGACCGGATAGTCGACCGAGTAAGAGCGCACAGGCGAGTTCACCCATCGCACATGTCGCTCCTGGTCGATCAGGAGAAGCTCTACGCGCTCGCCTTGCAGCGGGCCGTGATAGTGCGCCTTACCCTCGAACGCGTAGCACAGCTCCGTATGCTTCGACGTCGGCAGCGAGAGAACCTTCGGCGGCGGCGCGCGCCAGCGTTTTGTTCGGCGAGCCATGGTGACCTCCCTGTCGTGTTGGCCTGACAGGGAGGATAGGCGAGCGGCGTCTCAGGGGCTAAGATTGCGTCCGATTCTCGGAGGGTCCATCTATGAATGAATCCGTCGCTCGCGAGGTGAGCGCGCGAGTACTCGAGGTTGGGCGGTTGCTTGATGAGACGGTCGCGCTGGTCGTTGCATCGTCGTCCGATGAGGAGGCCGACGCGTATAAGCAATCGATAGGCAGGGTTCTGGGAGAGCTACTCTTAGAAGTCATGAATCCCCTTTACAGAGAACATCCGAGCCTGAGGCCCGAAAGTCTTTACGTTCCGCGCGTGTGATCTGGTGGCCGACCTCCCTGTCGCGTCGCCTGAAAGGGAAAATAGTCGGCGGCGTCTCACGACTTAGGAAGCAGTCACGGTGAATGACGAAAAGCCGACATCCGATAACGCCAAAGGGGAAGCATTCTTCGCAGTGGTTTCTGCGGCTACTGTCCCACTCGGATTTGTCGTACTCGCAGCCGGAAGTCCTATGGCCCCGTTTGCGTTTTGGCTCGGCGGGTTCGGCTTTGGCGTCATCGGCCTCTTTAAAGGTGCCGTTCCTAAAGCCTGTGGGGCCGCTGCGTGCCTCAACGCTGGCTTGTTCGTGATGTACCTGCTTTCGGCACTCTCCGGCATTTCACACTAGGGGCCGGCCGCGAACAGCTTTGTCGACCTCGGCGATTGTGGAGAGCATCCAGACCGTTTCCGTGCGTGTCTGCGATGGAGGTTAGTCGGAGCGGCCTCAGGGGTAAGATGGGACGCGCGGGTCGCCACAGGCAGCGTCATTCGATGCCGGACACAACGTCTTATCGCGTCGTATTTGATCTCGCGAGTACCGGGGTCGCCTGGTGGCCTGTTGTCATCATCGTGGCCCTCGTCGGTGTGGTGATATTCGCCTATTCCAGACAGATCGTAGAGAGCGCATCGAGTCGATCAAGGGATGATTCGGCTGGCTTCTCGTTGCCCTACGTTGTGATAGCAATCATGGCCGTCGCCTTTGTGTTCGGGGCTATCGTGATCTACGTCATCTATGCAAAGGAGGCGCGCCTTATTGCTGCAGAAGGCACATCCGCCCAGACGGTAGAAGGCGTAGTTTCGCAGTTCGTACCGATGCCGTACACCGGCCACGCGCTGGAGCGGTTCTGTGTTTCCTCGACGTGCTTCGCCTATTCCGACTACAACATCACCGGCGGCTTCAACAACGCGAGTTCGCACGGCGGTCCAATCCATGACGGTCTGCGCGTCCGCATCAAGCACGTCGATGGCGTCATCGTGCGCCTCGAAGTTGAAGACGGAAGGCCATAGTCGTTCCGTGCGGGAACACTTGATCGCAATCAGGCAGGCGTTCTCGCCGACCACATCGCCTCCGACCCATCAGTCGGCACGAGCACGAGCACAGTCTCGTTAGTGTCCACGCGCGTTCGCAGCTCGACGCTTGCCGGTGCCGTTGCCGATGGCGTCGAGCGTTCGAGTTCTGACATCGTCGGGCAGGTTCTTGAGCATGAGCGCGATCAGCGGCGCGGTCGCGGTGAAGTGATCTTGCAGGAGCCTCGCCGCTAGTTCGTGGTCTTCCATCCGATCGATTTCATGACTTGGCAAACACGGCCGCTCTGATACGTGCGCTTGTCGATTGTGCCATTCCGAACGTCACGAAGTACCTCGTCTCGAAAAGTTGTGTCGACCAGCTGCCTGTCAACGGCGAAAAAAAGGATGGCCTCAGCCGTCCCGGGCAGCAGCTCTTCCGACGTTTCGAGCGCGCAGACCCGAGGGGTCAGGAAGTTCGATATTTCGCGTCGCAATTGCTCGTCTTCTGAGGTGACGTTTCCTTCCAGGATAGGATCGCCGAGTCGCTGAATCGCTTGGTAGTAGGTCGCAAACTGCGCGAGCGTGAGATTCGCCTCGTGCATGCGTAGCGGCTCAATCACCATGGTGATGTCGCCGAAGCTCCCAGATGGACTTTGGGCAGTAGAAGGAGGCGAAAACTTCGCTCGGCCGCGTGCGTCAAAGGCGCTCCAAGCGATCTCGTCGCCCGTAAGCACGTATCCAACCTTGATCGCAGTGACTAGCCATTCCTCATGGCTCTGCATACCAGGGAGTGCAAGACGCAGCGCCCATTGCGGAGGAATTGTGAACTCGCCTTCCGCGTTCGTCGTGGTGATGTAACGGTATGGGTAGTTCGATGCGCTGCCGCCGAGTAGACCATTAGCGTAGAAGTGCGCCGAGGCAATTACCGTTGCATTTGCAATCGGTTGTCCCGTCGAAGCGTCGAGCACTGAACCGCGCTTAGGAGAATCTGCGCTAAAACAGCCTGGCACCTGGCTGCCAAAAACGAGGCAGAATCCGGTGGCAAGAATTATCCAAGTGATGTGCTTTGGCGTCATCCGGTCACGCCCCGGTCGCCAACTGCGACGTTGAAGCGTTTGCGCACAGCCGCGAGCGTGCGTGCCAAACGAACTCGGGCAAATCCTTGAGCATGAGCGCGATCAGCGCGGCTGACCCTTCGAAGTGGTCGCTTAGCAACCTGCCTGCAATCTCGTCGTCATCCACGATTAGTGCTCCCACGTGGTGACCATGCTCGAAATGATCCTCAACGCATCCGGTTCGGTGATGCCGTCGGCTTCAAGGGTTAACAGAGCGGAAGATATCTTGTTCGGCGATGAAACCCGCGAGACATCGGCCACGACTCCGTATTGCATGTACTCGCCGATGCACACGCGACGCTGCACGTCACTGTCGTCGAGAGTGCAGCAACGGTCTCCGCTCACGAACTCGGTTAGGCCACCGCTTCCATAGACCAAATGGACTCTCCAATGTTTACCCGTCCAACTGGGCCATGACGCGTTCCAGTCGTCAGAGTCATACGAGGGCCCGGAGGAATCGTCGGGCAGGTCGAGGCGGACGCCTCGTGCTTCGATCGGCAAAAGGGACCGTCGGGTCTCCGAGAGCGTGCAGGGCGCTAGCGCCGCGGATTCTCGACGATTAGGGGCAAACCCGCCGCATCCCGCGACGGCGCAGACAGCGCCGACAACAACGAAACGCAAGAATACCTTTCGAATGCGCTTGAACGCGATCAGCGCCGCGGTTGCGGTGAAGTGATCTCGTAGGAGCCTCGCGGCGAGTGCTTGCCTGTTCATTCGACGGCAATCTCTTGCCAACCAGGTGCGGCCATCTCGTCGAGATCGTTCTCAGTCACCGCCATGAACGTGAGTTCGAAGCCCGCTTGTCGAGTCGTTTCGTCGATCTGGACTTCCTGCTCGAACACGCCGGCCAGATCGCCCTCCGTCACTACCCACACATTAGACGGACGCTTGCCTTCGAACTTCGACTCCTCGTCTTCAAGATGCCATCGGACGTGACATTCGAAGTGCTCCGCCGGGTCATGCTGAGCGATCCAATCGAGCCACCTAGCGAGCTCGGTTAAGGATTCGCGATTGCCGTACGCTTTCAGGCCAGAGCGCGTGAGGGACAAGCAGAGGCGAGCGCCCTCGATGCGTTTTGGTTGGGTCACGAATGCTCTCCGAGATGTGTCGGTTCAATCGACGAGATCGGGCGCATCGTTCTTCGGCGACCCGACTGCGTCTCAGTTCCTAGTTCTTGTCGCCGCTGTTGCGTGACCGCGTCCATGCCCAGAATGCGAGCGCGGCTGCAAGCGCGATGAAGAACCAGAATGCATATATCAGTAGAACCGGCCGTTCGCATCTAAAGTTCGATGCGTGGAGCCGGTATGTGCCGTTGCAGTCTACAAAGGCGAGTTCGATGCCGCTGATTGCCCAAAGGAACGAATACAACCCGGCCGAGAACGCGACAACGGAACCGGCAACTATCAGATGATTTAGCCTGACCTTTTTCACCAGGTCGTCCTCGCTACGAGCTGACGGGCACAACCAATGCTGGGCACATCATTTTTTGGCGAGCCTACCGCCTTCGGACGGGATAGTAGGTCGACCGCGGCTCCTGCGCGGCTATCTATCGATGTCCGGGATTTCCCGTACCCAAGCTGGGGCGCGTCTCAGAGAGTCAGGTGGGATGTCTCCGTCGACTCGCTTGAGCGCGTATTTCGAAAGCACCCCTCCATATTGCGTGTCGCGAAGCTCAGCATCTTTGCCCGTCGAAAAGTGGCATGTCTCAAGGACGTAGGCGACTTGGGCGCCATTTTCGAGGAAGGTCCAGCCGCCGAGGCAGGTGCCTTCGCTCACGACGAGTTCGATCTTGTCACCTCGAAAGATGACGAGCTTCAATGGGACAGGATAGCTCGCTCCATCATTGGGCATGAGCGTCAGCCACCCGATGCGATGCCCATCGGCCGATATTCGTACGTCCTCGAAACCGACTTGCTCAGTAAGCTTGGGAGCGGAGATCGTCTCGCCGCTTGCCTTACGGATCATCAGGTCGCGCGCACCGTCGACTTCGTCCTCCTTATTGGGCGGATTGAAGCCGGCGTAAGTCTGGGCGGAACAGAGGTCGAACGAGAAGAATCCTGCGGACAGGACAAAGAGACCGTAGAAGGCGCAGCAGCAACGCATGAGCCTAGATGTACTCACGGATGTGGCGCGCAGCAACGGTCCACTTGTCGCCGTCGAGCCGCATGATGCAGAAGACCGTTCTTCCGTGCTGCTCAGGGCCGACGTCGAACACGACCAGCGCCGACTGTCCGTCAGACGCGATCGCCGGTAAGCCGAAGTAAGCGAGGCATCGCACATTTTCTGCAGCCTTCCACTGGCCGAGTTGCCCAATGTTTCTTAAGTCTGCGACACGGATATCGGCCCGATTCTCGAAATGCCAGTCGAGAAGGACATCGCGGGGATTTCGCTCGCGGAGCGTTCTGAGAAGCGGGTACGCCGTGCGCCAGATTTCAGGAGGCAGGCTCGCACGAATCCACTCATCCGACGGGAGGTTTGCAAGCGCCTCGGTCGCGGAGTTGACCAGAATCCCACTGTGTCCTGTGCCCTCGGAACACTCGGGGCTCAGCATGAAGGCCGAAGCAGCTGCTTCGACGATTGCGGAATCCGGATCAGCAGCCCGCAGGGCGATCTCCGGCGCGACTTTGCTTCCAGCGCACCCATCAAGCCCGAGGATCACAGGAAGACCAAGCAGAGTGCCCAAGAGGGCGTGGCGGCCGCTGTTCACCGTCGTCACCATGCCCGGCTGACGTTCCAAACCGCGCGTGCAACGCGGCATGGTGGCGGACAGTCAACCCCGTTGGGAAAGTGATCCTCGTATTTTGGCTCGAACGTCGCGTGCTCGGCTGGCGTAGCAACCATGCTCACGCGCACCTTCTTGGGTGTACCTATCACGAGGATGCGTAGTGCATTCTTGCCCGTGGCGGTGCACTCGCCGCTTGGTGCGCAATCGAAATCCGGCTCTATCGACATGCGAACGTTGCTGTTCTGGCTGCATCGTGTGCCGTATAGCTCAGTCGGGTCCGGGGTCAACCCAGCGCACGTTGCCACTTTGCCATCCACGTCAACGACTACATCGGGCAACATGGTCGGTGCGCTTCCATCGGCGATGTGAACGCTCACGGCAAAGTTATCCGGGCCACAGCCAAGAAGCGTGCACGTTCGTATCTGGTTACTGGCCGCGTCTTGCGCGCTCGCGGTACCCATGAACGGCATGATGATGTGACCGAGTAAAGCGATGGCGGCACACAACTTCATGCGTCTTCCGTCCCGTCCCAACTTCGCCTAGGCCGCCAACCGATGCTCGTAGTACGGCCGCCAGCGATCGTCGAGGATGCGATAGGCGCTCTGCAAGTCGCCTTTCGGATCAAGCCACGCATCGACGTTCTGCCGCTCGATCGGGATGATGCAGCGGTCGTGACCGGCCGCGGCGATCTCTGCCGGTGGTTCGTCGGTGATCGCAGCGAACGAGAGCAGCGAGTCCTCGCCGTCCTGCCAGTGTGACCAGAGGCAGGCCACCAGCATGTCCTGTGTAGGGCGCGGGCGGAACTCAAGGATGACGTTCTCCTCTTTCTCACCCTCGCGTAGCTCGCGTTGCTCCATGCGGTGGCGGCTGACGTTCTCGTAGAAGGCCGTCGCGACCATGATCGCGTGGTGCGATCCGAACTGATCCTTCCAGAAGCCCTCCAGGTTGTCTCTGCGCGCGTTGTACGTGCCGGGGTACTTCGTGTCGTAGAACGCGGGCTTGCCCGCGAGGCGGCACTGGTAGCGCATCGGGACGACGATGCGGCGCCCGGCGCGCTCGACCAAGACAGGCGCGTACCAGCCGGGGAAGATGCGGTGGTCTTCGTCGTTGAGATCGGTGCGGCGGAGGTCGTTCAACTTGCCCAGGCACCACTCGACCTTCTCGCCCGCGATGCGCTTGCTCTCAAGCGCCGCCTTCGTCGTCTTGGTATGCAACGTGCGCTCGGCATCGGCCAGGCGCTTGCGCTGCTTGAACAGCTCCTGTTCGAGCTTCGTCGCTTGCTCGGCGTCGAAGGCATCGATCAGCGCCTTGATCTCGCGCTCTTCGTCCGTCTCCGGCTCCGAGAACGCCGCATCCATCGCCTTCGGGTATCTTGATCTTGGCGCCCTGGCTGCGCAGCCAGTAGAGGCGGAAGAACTGCTTCAGCGAGACGTCTGCGCCGAACTCGCGGACGTACTTCTTGTAGCTGGCGCGGACTTGGGCGGAATAGCACATGCGTTACAGGATAGCGTCACCGCCCCCATGCCGCGAGATCGGACCGAAGAGGGCGTAGCGGCCGCACATCCCGAAAGGATAACGCCAAGCTGAGGGAGTGTCGGTCGCCGACTCACTTCGGGCCAGCCCGGACGGCGTTTGTCGTGAACTCAAGTTCAACTCCAGGTGTCGTGAACTCAAGTTCACATCCGGTGGCTGCGGGGTCGCTGACTCGAGGGTTATCTCTAACTCACCCCCGCGATTGTCAGAGTGGGTCGAAACCGTTCTTGAAGATGACATTGGCACCGCAGTAGATCGCGCCAACGCCACCCGCACACGGGTCGCTGACGGGTAGGCCCGCGAGCGGAAGCTCAGTTGCGTCGTTCACACCGTCACCATCAGAGTCCGCGCGCGTTGGACTGGTTCCAACTGCGTATTCGAAACCGTCAGGAAGCCCGTCGCCGTCAGTATCCGTCGCGGGGTACGCATAACCGATCATCTTCGCCACGCCTGCCGGACACGCGGCAGTGAAGAGAGCGCCCTCGAATGTCGCGCGTTCGGATTCAAGAAACGTCGCGCAGTCGTTATCTGCCGCTTTGAACTCACGCCACAATTTCTGAGCGCCCGGTGGAATACAAGCTGGGTCCGGTGTGCACGGCTGATAGATGTATCCCTGAATGGTTCGCAAGTTGTATCCGTTGGTATGTGCTTGCTGGACCTCTGCAGTAGTTGTTGCGAGCATGTAGTCCTTGCCGCCCGCATAGTCCTTGTCCATCAGGTACAAAGGCACCAAGCTAGGCCATTCCGACCGTGGCTTGACCTCGGTAGTCAACACGTAAACGGATGCGCGAGGTGTTCCGACGGTTTCGCCCGTTGCGTGTGGAAACGTTAAGTAGCCTGGCACCGTCGGCAACGTTGCCACCGGCTGCCATGTCGCCTTCTGCGCGATCATGAGTGCCACTGCGTACTGTGGGGAGGTAACGTCCGCGTAGTCGTGCGACGTTGCGTTATAGAGACGAAACAACGGTGTCGCCCGATTCCTCACGCGCGATCCTGCGATCGTGCCGATCATTCTCTTCGCTGCGGTTGCAGCGTCTGGTATCCCAAAACCATACAACTGATTCCAACCTTGCCCTGCTTGGGATTGGAAGGTTGTTTGAGCGAGAACATAGCGGACGCCGGCAGCCGCGCCTCCAGGGGGACCGGGTTGACCGCCAAGCACCAGCGGATTGATTGAACGGACTATGCCGGCGACGGCGGAAACTTGAGGAGCCGACATCGAAGTGCCGGTGCATTGACCGACACCGCCTCCAAATGCGGGACCAGGAAAGCCATCCCCGCATTTCAAGTCTGGATTCCAGTTGTAGTTAGGATAAGTTGTGGACCACACAGCATGAGCCGAGCCCATTAGCTCCTGAAAAGGCCCATTGGCCGGCGTCGTATAGTTGGAACCACACTGCTGCAAGCCATCCGGCGTTTGTGGGCAATTCGAAATCCCACCGGGCGATTCGTCCCAGATCGCGAGGTTCTCTTCAAAACCACCTGCAGCTATGACTCTCGCGTCTTCGGCCGGAACGTCCAGCTTCCTCCGAGCGTTTCCGGAAGAGGAAACCATGACGACGTCGTGCGCTGCTGCATGCGCAATAGCTATACACAAAGCGTCCGTCGGATTTGTCTGGCAAAAGTCAAAGTCCGGTTCGTTGTCACCGAAGCTCATATTGACTATCTGTGCGCCCTGATCGGTGGCTAGGGTCAAGCCACGCGACTGCGCAGCCGTGTTCACAATAGGAATCACTTGATGCGCCACCGGGTCGCATGCCGGATGTGTTGTCTTGAACATCGCGATTCCGCAATGCTTGCAAATTCCGAGGACGTCCATTGATGCCCCGTTCGCTGAGATCAGACCAGCGACGTGAGTACCATGGCCCGCGAATACCGGGGACTGCTGCGGCAATCCAGTGGGATTGCAATTCGGATCGGTGATGTGTATCGGGCGCAGCTCATCGACGTTCGGACTGTCGGGTATTCCACTGAGGCCGGTCCCACCGATGTCCAGTGACGCCGCGGGTATGAAATTGCCTCCGACGTAGGTGGCGCCGGAGAATTGCTCGAGCGCGGCGTGCGACGTATACAGGCCGGTATCGATTTGACCGATGAGCGCATACCCGCCGGCGATTTGCCACGCAGCGTCAACGTTCATCGTATCGCGGCCGTACTGTCCCTCCGATCCGAGAGGGTTGATACCAAAATTGAGCAACACGGCGGAACTGAAGTGGAGGGGAATCGGTTCGACCGCACCTTCCACCAGCGGATCAAGTCGTAGCGTATCGAGCACCTGCGTGAGGTCGATTTCCGCCGCGTATCTAACAAGCAGCATCCTTTCGAGCATCGCCCTCGGTGAGTCCGGATTTTCTTGAAGATTCCTTAAGAAATCGCCATCGGCACGATCAGGCAGCAAAAAATCGACCCCCAGCGGAGAAATCACGTTGAGCGAGGCAAGCGGGGGGATTCCTCGCGGATCTTGATAGAAGGCGACGATCTGTTCTGGCGTTGGCGCCCAAGGAGCGCTTGTCAGCAACAGTTCGACAATGTGATCAGTATTACTCGTCGGCGGCGCGACTTGCTCGCAACGGACCTGAGAGCAGAGGCCGGAACAGAGTGCGGCCACAACCAATGCGTGTTGCCGCCTACGCGCGCACCCGGCAAGAGCACCGACCACTAGGAGCAACGCTGCGAGAGAAACCAACCCGACGAGATCCAGAGCTGGGGCAGCGACAGCCGTCGGCGGTCCAGGCCCACCGCCCACAGAAAAACCGACTATGCCGAGTGTCTCAACTACAAAATCGCCTCCTATCGTCGGATATCGGAGGTCAAGCTGCATCGTGTAGTCGCCGGCGGGGTAGGCGCCGATGGCGTACGTGGCGATTCCGTAGGTGAGCGTGCACAGCTCAGGGTTCGTATATCGGACCCCTTGAGCGAGAACGTAGATCAAGCTGCCCGTTTGCGTAACTTGGGGCGGATCAGCTCCGACAATTCCGTCGCAGCCTCCCTGGAATATGTTCATGTAGACCGTCTCACCCGGAGACGGGTGATCAGGTGTGATATATGGGATTCCGAACTCCGCGTGCCCGGAGGGGGAGAGACAACTAAACACGAGCGCGACGATCATCGCGCATGCGAACTTGCTCATATCCCCATCCCCTGCAGATCGCGTGTGAATTGCGAGCACCCAACGCGGTGCGTTCCAAGCCTTCCACGAGTCAGGATAGTACAGCTATACATTACTACAAGCCGACGACGCCAGGGCGCGCTATCCTGCTACGCGTACTCCCTTCTTTGTAGGAAATTTCCCACAGATAAATGCTAGAAAGACTGCGCTGGTCGGAACTCGCTTTGGCGGGTGCGAAACTGTGATCGTTGCCTTCGACGGCCGCTACGTGGATAGCTTCAGAGGGCTCATCCGGGGCGATCGATTTCGACTCTGTCGCCCCCTGCTGCGCGCGAGCAACCGCTCCCGCAATTCGCCACCCGACGGTTATTTTGCGCACCGACGATGTAGTGGAAGCGCTATAGGAAGCGGACCTCGAAGCCGCACGGCAAGGGGTCGAAGGCGGCCGACGCTTGGGTATCTCGGCCACGGATCTCGCCAGACTTCTCGGCGTCAGCATGCAATCGGTCTACAACTGGGAGTGGAAGAAGGCGGCACCTCGACGCAGCCAGGTGGCTGCGATCGTCGGCTTGCGATCCCTAGGCAAGAAGGAAGCGCGCGCGCGCCTCGAACAGATGCACGAGCCCCGTAAAATGACCAAGAAAAAACGATCAACCCGGGCGCAAAGTCGGTCACGAAAGGCTCGCTCTTGACGCACTCACCTCGGCTCCGTGCTCGCCATCTCGCGGCCCACTGAAGCTGCGGTCGGGCGAAGAGCAAGATTAGGTGTGGTTCTAGGGCGAACGACTCCCGGTTGAACTTGAGTTCCAAAAAGAGGCTCGGGAAGACCATGGGCGGGAGAGGCATTTGATTAGACGCCCAAGCTATTGAATCATGGAGGCAAATTGCTGTCGCTCGGCTCGATATACCCTCACGAATACCCGCATCAAGTCCCGTCTATAAAAGAAAGGTGCGATTCCGCTGCCGAAGCCATGGCGGACCTTGTAGGAAATCTCCTACAAGCGCCCAGGTCGTCCTCCTACTTACGTTCCGGACCATGTGGAATAGTGTACGAAGGCGCCTGGTCCAACGGCGATCGTCTCGCCGGCCTGCGCATGGGGAGGCTTTATGGCTGACAAGTATTGGTCGGGACAGAAGTGTCCGAAGAGCGGCACGTATGGCCAGTATCACGACACAAACGGGAACTACGCCGGCGCTGATCATGATAAGCGCGTGCAGGCTGGCGACACGTTTCCGCCGACCCTCAATAACTATCATTTCGAGTTGAAGTCATAGCTAAATTGAAGCCGGCTTCGTCAGGCCGGCTTTTTCGTAACAGCTAGGGAAACTGATGGTCTCGATCACGGCACCGAAGAACCTAGGGCTCTTTAAGCTCGCCCTTCCTCACTGCAAGCATGAGGCTGGCCACTACGTCGCCGGGCGAGCCTTGGGGTTTGTTACGAAGGGAATCGCGATGACGATTCAGAACAAGAATGGCCATTCCGGCGGTGCCGAGGTGGAGCTCGAACCGCTGATAGTCTCCACCGACGCTTTGATCGATTATCTCGAACGACGGGTTCAAGTGTTGTACGCGGGAGCTACGGTGAGGCGCTGTCGAACGGACAGATCGATGCGGCGTCCGCTATGAGCAGCCTGCAGAATTTCGGCGCCCAGAATGATTGGGGCAAACTGAAGGAATTGATTCATCTACTCGCCGGAACGAGAAAGCCGCTTCCGAGTGATCCGTTGGAGCGACAACAGCACTAGACACGGAAGTCGCGAACCTTGCGAAGCGTTCCCAGGACTTGGTTACGGCCCATTCGCAACTCATAGAGCAGCTCGGGCATGCACTCGCCGCTCAGGCCAAGCAAGCTAATGTGCAGTTCGCACTCTCCGACGCACAGATCGAGCAGCTAGGCTTCCACCAGCATTTCGCTCCTGTCGCATGATCCCAAGTGCTCACAGCCGTTCAGGCCGAGCGGTCGCTGCTCATCCGCTGGAAATGCGTGCGATTGTGAAAGCGCTCCGTCAACGCCGACGGCGTCGACTCGGACCTGATGACGAGAAGATCTGAAGCGCGAGTCCGAACGGCAACAGCCGCCAGAGCACCACACCTGCGCTTCGAAACATCGCGTCGAGCGGGAGGTGCCCAGCTGGTGGTGCCTCGACGTGAGATGGTGTGAGCGGAACGAACCACCCGACAGCGCCGACTACCATCAAGACGGCGATAGCAAAAACCTTTAGCTGAGTTCGAGGGTCCATTCCGGCTTTTTATCTCGGATCAGTGCGTTACGGGATACGTACATTCGTACGGTGTCTCGCGGGGTGCGCCCCGAAGTCCCCAACCCCTTCCGCGAAGCGACGTTCGCTGAGCTGCAGCTCGCGATCATCGACGCCAGCAAGACGCTCGAGGAGCGTGGCTACCGAACGAAGGCCGAGAAGGCGGCGTTCGCACAGCGCCTGAGATTTCTGCTCCTAGCTCTGTGGCAGCGATTCAATACCGGCCACGAGCATTCCCGGCGACGCCCGAAATGGCGCTCAGTCGAGAGTTCGCCGCGAACGTCGAGAAGCACTACTTGGCTTTGTATCGACGCATGCTTCAGCGCGAGACCGCTGATCTGCGCGTGTTCGTCATCAATCGCGCCGCGAACTTCGTGCTTGGGAAGGAAGGCGTCTACTGGGTTACGCCTGGTCCGTACTCTCCAGTCGGCCCCGAAGAGTCGATGCCGTCCGAGATTCGGAAGAAGGACTGCGCCACTGTCTCGCCGAGCTGCACGAGGTATTCGCGCGAACGCGTCAGTAATAGCTGCTTCGTTTGGCGGACCTCTCGGACCCACTGCGACTCTCTGCCCGCGGGTGTATTTTCTATTTTGGGCGAGCCGGGCGGGGAAACTGTATGAGTTTGCGATCGGAACGCGGTGAGAAAGCCAATCGCACGGGCAGGTCCGGCGAACGCTTTATTGAAGAGCGATTCGACCACGATTTCGAGTGGACGCCGCGGAAGGATACGATCGACAAGGGCATCGACTACAACGTCGAGATCCCCGCAACTAAAACAATGCCGTCCTTTCGGTTCCTGGCGCAGGTAAAGACTGGGGAAGATGTGCGGCGGCGGAAGAACGGATCGTGGTCCGTATCGATTAAGCGCGAGAGATACGAAAGTCATCTGCGAAACCGGCATCCCGTCTTTCTCATTGGCGTGGATCGATCGACAGGTGAGGCTCGCTGGTGCGAAGTCAGAGATGCGCAAGCCCTTATCCCGAGTCGTGCGTCGCCGGCCCTATCTAAGACCGTCAGCTTTTCGCTCAAAGCAACGGACACATTGGGGAAGTCGGACAAAGCCCGATTCGAACTTGCAGTGCGCGCCGCGCAGTTCGGTCTCGATGCGATGTACGGGAATCCCGTGGCCGCCCTGAATTACCGGCGAGCGCAGCTCGAAGAAAAAGATCCGCGGTTCAAAGTCGATGCCGCCGTACACGGTGACACGATCAGCTACTGGATCAACCCGGTTGGGGATGAGCCCACCGAGGTTTCGTTCGAGTTGGCTCTGCGGTCAGAAGACGCGGAGCGCTTCAGAGAAGCAGTCGAGTTCGGCCTGCCTCACGGCTTCAGACCGCTCTCACTCGACTTCACTGGATCCGCTCTATTCGAGCAACTCTCGGTGCTCAGGAGTTACGTTTGGTCGGAGAGACACGCCAAAGGCGTTTGTACTTGGGGTTTTGGACGGACGGTGCGGACAAGCGACCCACTTGGATCATTGATGAAGATGCGCAGATCTTCAGCGGCAATCGGGGTGTCGTCATCAAACTGGAAAAATCTGGACTGCCATTGCAGCTCACAGTGAAGGCCATCCCGACAAGCGGGGACAACGAGACTCAGTTAAACCTGAAGTATGACGAGTGGTGCGGGCAGAGAGTTGCTGATCTCCCCTATCTAGATGCGCTCCTTGAGTTGTGTCAAGGCGTCTTGCGAGCCGGTTCGTTGGTACTGGGACTGCGCGTCAAGGACCAGACAAAGGTCCTTGGAGAGATGCCGCTAGCAACGCCGATCGAAGCATTCCGCGGTTTCCGCTCGATGTTGCTTGGCATCACAGCACTGCGCGACCTGTGCGTCCACTTCGACTGTCAAATCACGTGGGAGCACTGGGACGCGGTGGAGCCGCAGGAGCCATTCGAATGGTTCGCCGCAGCTCAATTCATTCGCGGGAAGCAGTTGAAGATGACGCCCGATGCATTCGTAATCGACAACAGCGACGACGCGCTTCGAGCGAAGCTAGAACAAAACGGGGAGGAAGACATCAGCTTCTTCAAGCGTCAAACGCGCACGCTCAAAGCTTGGGGCAGACCATTTTTTTCCATCCCTGTCCTCCTCAGAGGCAGCGGCTACTCGTACGCGATCGATGGAGACAAAGTAACGTTGTCGGCGGGTCCGACAGCGAAGGCATTTGAGGTCCTCGATCCAGATCCTGATAGCGACGTGCCAGTGTGGCCTACCAAACCAAAATGACGTCTGCTGTCCACTTATAGAGTCGCGCGGCATTGTCCGCCTACACCGCCAAGGCGCCAGGCAACGCCACGAGAGCGGCCGTGGTTGGAATCGACGCGATTCGCGAAGTAGCCTTTCGGGCTTCTGAATCGACTCCCATTCGGCGCGCGTGAGGGTGACGGACTGGGCGCCCTCCGCGAATAGCTTTCCGACCTCGGCGATTGTGGAGGGCATTCCTGGCGCTTCCTGCGCTGTCCCAGCGCCGAGGATATGAGGCGGCGTCTCAGGCGGTAAGATTGGCGGGCGACCGGGGAGGAACTCATGCGATCGGCATGGTTGGCGATGTTTCTCTTTTTCACATCCCTCTGCGCTATTGCTGGCGCGTTGCAGCCGCCGGCGTTCTTCAATCCTCGTGTCGAACCCGCTCAGCCCACCAGAAATGACGATGTCGTCTGGATCGCGCAATGGGATGGTTGCGGTGCGCTTGGGCCGCCGGCGCGCAGACGTGCGTTTACAAGGACGTGATGACCGACGCCGACATCGAAGCCTGTCGTCATCCGGCGCCAACGCCAAAGCAAATGAGGCCTTCGCCTGCTCCGGCGAAGAGCACCGCGCCGCTGGATACATCTGCGGCGGGATACGAGGCGAGGCTCGACGCGGAGAATGCTCGGCAACGTGTTGAGGGCTCGGCGTACACGCGTAGTGTGGCGGCCCGCGCCAAAGCCGACAAGCAGCCGCCCAACAAGCTGCAATCGATGCCGCGCCAAGCGAGCCGAAGGTCGGGATGACGACCGACGAAGCCCAGGCCATGCTTTTGAAGAACCAGAAGTACACACATAACACTGACTGGATGTACTGCAACGACAAGAATAGGACGACCAACGCGTCTGGTGTTCACGCGCGGTGGGTCTGTGGCTCGGACAACGTGCCGACGTTTATGTACTTCGACAACGGAGTGTTGACGTCTTTCGAGTTCACTAGATCCGCCCGAACGGAATTCGCCTAAAGGTGGTATGCGATAGGCCTGCGCTCCGTGAGTGCGTACAAGGCGCTCAAGGGCGCTCGCGTTTCCACCCAGCGGCCGTCGGGGCGCAGCGTAGTAGGCGGCAAACAGACGGACCTGGCGGCGGTGGGAGGTCGCGTCCAGTCGCTAACCGGCGAAGCGTGTCGCGGGCCAGGTCAAGCCTTTGCAGTGAACTCAAGTTCCAAACGCCTTAGCTCGGACCCGACATCACATTCGAGCGTCAACACTGGTGACGCAACGAGTCGGCCCATTCAAGTGCCGATGGCGCGTTCTGCCACAAATCGTCAGGCGACCACCATGCGGGTCTGAGGTCCTTCAGTCTATTCTTCAGTAAGCGTCGAGACGCCGGGCCCCGCGCGCTAACGGTGTTAAATGCATGCTGCGGTGGCGCCTGCTCATCGAGGACGAGTCGCGCGAACGAACTGATACATGGGTCCGATCGGTGATCTTGCAGCAGCTTCTTGTCGACGGGCAGTAGTGATCCAAAAGGATTGGACTGTTCGCGTAGGGCGTCAAGTCCGAGCGACCCCTTCAGCCGAAGGCGAGCCTCGATCCTCAGCAGCTGTGTGGACAGGGTGAGGCCAAATCGGTCGGCTTGTTCTTTCGCCTTGTCGTAAATCGCGAGGCGCCGACCGGACGACATTGCGCCCAAGTATGAAGTGCCGCTTGAAACGTAACGGTCGTAATGGGCTTTAGCGCGGGTATCAACGTAGTAGTAATCGCCAAAATAGGCGCCCGGGATATCTGCAGCCAGCTCACATTGGATCAGGTGGCAGTTGGAGACAAACGCGGGACTACCAAGAAATAGGCAGAATCCCAAATGCACGCGCAAGGCGAGGAGATCGCAGAGCGTCAACTTGCTCGGGTTGAAGCTGAAGCTCAGCACCTTACCCGCACGGGTGCAGCCGTATGCAATCCGCAGTTTACTTGCTGATAACTTTAGGGAGGCAAATGTCCACTTATACTTGTGACTGCTCCACACTTTTGCTTCGCCGAAGGCGTCCGATCGATAGAGTTCGCCGATGTACCATCGGATTTGATCAAGATCGCTGCCACCGACGGTGGACCTTTTGATGGCATACCCGAAGGTGCATTTGTCCATTTTCAGCGCAATTTGTGGTGGGTTATCGCTGTTTTTCATATTTTGATAAATACTACTTACTTATTATGGCATGTGCGGCGCGAACGGCGGACCGCGCGGCGACTAGCTCTTGATGAACTTGAGTTCACGTTGCCACTCGCTAATTCGGCTATGGCTAACGAGAAATATCGGACCAGACTATCGAGTGCTAGAAGAACGGCCGGATGCTGCTCGTCTTCCAAAAAGGTCGACGCCCGTCGAACCCGTCGGGCTTGGGTAACTTGCCGTTCCCCAAGCGTGCATAGATGGTCTGCCGGCTGCACTGGTAGAGGTACATCAAGTTGCTGATGTGCAGGTGCCCTGGTTGATCCAGATGCATAAGCGGCGCGCGCGCAGAGTTCGACAAACAGGAATAGGCCATATCTCACACTCCAAGTTGAACGTGTGGGTTGACATGGCTTGGGGCCGGGCGATGCACATCGCGTGCAAGCGGACACCATCACTCCGTGCAGACCCCCCATTGCGGAGGTATTGCACCCCCATACAAATGGGGTTGAACGCCGTGTTAAGTCGGAAGTGTGCGAGGCTCGGTTGCCGATGCCTCGCTAAATGGTACATTGCGACTTGTACATGTCCGACGCTACCAACTGTTGTCTGCGCGTGTCAACTAGCAGCGCGCGCATGACGCCATGCATCGAAGAAGAAATGAGCTTGTGCTGGCTGTCCGCTACTTACGCTAGCGGATCACGAGGAATACTTGCAAGCGATGCGATTCGCAATTCACGCACCAAAACAGTCGGCCCGACCACCATCGAGTCTGCGCTCTAATGATGGCCGAGCCGGATATCGCACATTGTGGACGATTCCGCTTTGATCCCGCGACTTTCGCTTAGCGGAACAGGCGTGCGTCCGCGCCCAGATCACGCGCAACATCACCAATAACCCAGATGTTCATAACAAGGTAATCCAGATCTCGCTTCGTGGGCGGCTGGCCGTGCCACTTCTTTAGAGTGCGGCTCGTGGCTCGAAGAGCACATTTCAACTGGTGGACTAGAAAGACGCACTCTTCCGTCGTTAGGTCTTGGTTGGTCATATGCAAGTCTCCTAGAGTTCATTGCTATCGCACGTCCGTCGCCACCGGCACGTTTTAGCGATTTGAGTGGGGGGAAAGCATTCGATGGCGGCCGCGGTCAATTGAATTGACGGTCGGGGATTCCAGAAAACATATGGGTAAAGCGCCATTTCTGCACGTTGCATGCAGGGTGGGCTAGATGCTCATTCCATGCGACCGCCGTTGCGAGGGCCGCATCCCTTTAGGGTTGAACGCCGACCCAAATCAGTCGACTCGCCTACGCCATAGACCTACCAACACGCCTAATGTCGTGTCAAGTGCCTGCTTGCAGAAGTGAACTTGGAACCATCATGGTTAGCGCGCCCTCGCTTGCTCAGGGCCACTCGCGCGGTACTCATTCGTATTTCTGCGCGGTCGAAGTGCAAGCGTTTGCGCTGTTTCGGCGCTACCGGCACACATTGGCATTGTCGGTGTCCGATGGCAGCGTGGCATGGAGTAGCGCGAACTCAAGTTCAGGGTCCGCGAGCTGTGTGAAGGGGCTGCCAAGTCCTCCCTGGGGTGCCGGCAATAATTTCGCCGTCGAAGATTCCGCGAGCTGTACGTGGTTAGCTGTGCGATTGCTCGAGATCGTGCCCGACAAATACAACCGCGCTCTCGCGGTCATCAGGCATGCGCATAAATGCTCTGCTCGGCGCCAAGGTAGCGTTCCAAAAAAATGTGCATAAGCGCGAACCTGCGTTTCCCCTCGCCATGTCTCGAGTAAGGAGGCCGGGCCGCGTAGGCCGAGCCTGACTGCCTGCATCACGCCCGCGCGGGCCTGATGTTCTCTCGCCAATCCGGCACCAACTTCTCGCAGGTGAACGTTCCGAGTAGCTCCCGGCAGACCTTCTTTGCCTCGGCCTCTTCGGCAGTCCTCAGCTTCGGTTCCGGCTCAGTGAGGATGTTCGAACCGCGCCAGCTCCTCTTCGGACCGTTGCGCCTTCAACGGCCATCAGCGGCGCCTCCCGGATCATCCGTCTGTATTTGAGTTCACAACCATGGAGCAAGGCGCGCGAGGGTTGCAGACTCAGGCCCGCGAGGCTGCCATAGGACGGAGGTCCCATGACCGCATTTTACCGAGTAATGCTTGGACGCCAGAGCATCTACGCCAAGGAATGTTTCGAGGACGGATTCATCCAGCACGGACTCGGGGTTCAGGAGGATCTGTCTAAGACTCTCGGCGAGCACTGGCGGCCATTCAACGTCGCGTATGCCCCCATTTCATGGAATCGCATCCAGGTAAGTCCCGCGTGACCGCGGGACTCGTCTGATGCGCGCTATGGACAGTATTGAAAGGCATCCGGCAAGGCGATGTAGTGCTAAGTCCCGACGGTCGCGGCGTCTATGACGTCGGCAACGTCACGGGCACCTACTACTACCGTCCCGGCGAATCGTTGCCGCATCGTCGACCGTTGTCTGGCGCAACGCCGGGATAGACCCGCAACGGTGATGACGAGCAGCCCAAGAGTGGTGGGGATACCTATGGGGATACGGCAACAGACGAGAGCTTGATAAAGCTAATACTAGCAACGGCTTGCTGTCACAGTTGGAAGCCATCACGGCCCACCAAATTGTTACGCGACCCTCCCTCTCAGCACATCTTGATGATGCAGGCCACAGCTACTGGCTCTCCCGCTTCATCCGCTCCTGCCGCGCCGCTTCAGCCTCGCCCGGATTCGCGAACCCTGCGTCGCCGATCCTGACCTCGCCCGCGCGCGCGTAGTGCGCAATCACGAGACCGTTGCTCGTGACGCGCGAATCGATCAGGTCATAACCATGCGGCGCCGACCCGTCCGCGAAGAGTTTCTTGCCGCCGCCGAGCACGACCGGTATCAGGAAGATCTTGATCTCATCCACCAGATCGTTCGCGAGCAGCGCATGCGCCAGCACCGTGCTGCCGTGGGTGACGAGGTTCGGACCGTCTTCCTGCTTCAGCCGCTTTACTTCTGCGATGTCGCGCAGCAGTTCCGATCGCCGCCAGCTCGTATCGACCTCGCCCGAACCCGAGACGACGTACTTCGTGATCCGGTTGAAGAGCTTCGCGATCTCGCCGGCGGGGCCGTTTTCGTCGTAGTCGGGCCAGTACGCAGCGAAGATCTCGTACGTCTTGCGGCCCAGCAGAAGATCGAACTTCTCGCCGAAGAGGCGATCGATCTCCTCGCGGCTCTCGTGGGAAAAATAACTCATCGCCCATCCGCCGAATCGGAAGCCGTCGGTCGGATCCTCCGTCGGCCTGCCCGGGGCCTGCATCACTCCATCCAGCGACACCTGCGCTCCGACGATGATCTTTCGCATGGGTCTCTCCTCGATGCGGCCTGACGGATGACCGTACCGCACCGCAGTTGAACCGGCACTGGCGTCCGATGTCGCAATCCGCCGCGTTTCGGCGTTCCTCATTCCAGGGGCGTACAACTGGGGAGGGACTCTCATGCACCACCGCTGGTCTTTGGCAGCGCCGCTCGCGCTTGCCCTGTTTACCGCGTCCGCCGCGCCGCCGGCCGACGTCAAGAATGCAGTCACGACGACGCGACCGCCCGTCGCGTCCGATCCGGCCGTCGATCCGCGCGCACCGGCGTCCGCGAAACTGCCCGCTGCCGCGTTCCGGCCCAAGCGTGTCGCCGAAGAAGACGAGGAAGGCGAGCAGTCCTGGGAATCGGCGAAATGGACGCAGGCGACGCTTCGCGTTCGCGGCAGCGGCACGCACCGCGTCGTGGTGGCCAAGCCGGCGTCCGTGATGATCAAGGCCGAGTGGACCTCGACGGCCGACGTCGCGATCGACGTGCATCGCGCCGGCGCGCCGCTTGCGCACGTGACGCCGAAGAAGATGTTCAACGGCTCAACGAGCGCCGTGACAACGGTCCACGTGACCCAACCCGGCGAGCTCACGATCGACGTCACCAGCGCGGCGTCGCAGACGATCCCCATCAAGCTCTACGTCGGCGTCCTGCCGACCTCGCATTGAGGACGACGCACATGGACGTTCGCAACCGGATCGGAATCGCCTTCATGATGTGCGCGCTGCTTGCCACGAGCGCCGCACGCGCCGAGCAGTTCGACTTCGAGGACCTCGCCGTCGGCGCGACGGTGACGACGCAATACGCGCCGCGTGGCCTCGTGCTGTTCTCCAACTACATGGACACGCACCGCATGCGCATTCGGGCACGCATGTCTTGCGTTCGATCTCGCCGTCGGCCGAGGTGTTCACGCCGCAGCCGCTCGTGCTGACGTTCACGAGCCCGCAAGCGCACGTCGCGTTCTTCGCCGGCAACTACACCGGCGGCACGGGGCAGGGCACGCTGCGGCTCTTCGCGGCGAACGGAACGGTGCTCGGGCAGGACGGCCCGAAGCCGGTGCCGGCGGACGTGTTCACGGCGCATTTCGAGGTGACGCTGACATCGGCGAACGCCGTGCGCGCCGAGTTCCAGATCGACGACTCCGCGCTCGAGCTCATCGACGACCTCACCGTCGAAGGCACGACCGGCACGCTGCCGACGTCGCCGCCGGTCGTCGCTATCACCGCGCCCGCCGACAACGCGATGGTCGCCGAGGGTCCGGTGCCGATCACAGGTACCGTCACCGGCGACGGCCTGCTGAGTCCGATCACGCTGCGCGTCAAGCTCGGGCTTCCGGACGATTCAACGGCGCCGCCGTCCGACAACGCGGTATCGCTCTCCGGAACCGGCACGACACGCACGTTCACGCTGCCGTACAACGTCATCACGGGCGCGTACACGGTCACTGCAATCGCGACGAACACCGCGAACATGCAAGGCACGGCGACCGTGCATTTCAGCAGCTTGCCCGACGCGATCCGCGCGCGCTACGACGCCTCCGGCGGCGCCGCGACGTTCGGTGCGCTGAAGTTCGGCACGTCGGCACCGGGCTGCGTCGCCGCGATCTACGACAACGGACTGATCGGCCTCGTCGGTGGACAGACGTTCATCGTGCAGGGCGCGGTCTTCCAGAAATGGCTCGCGACGCGCGACGCTGCAAATCCGATGATGAGCCGGCTCGGTTGTCCGATCGCGGAGGAACGCGATGCGATGGCGGGATCGCGCGCGCAGGATTTCCAGCACGGCCGCATCTACGCGACGGCGTCGTCGACCGCGTACGTGCCCGAGGTATTTCGCGATGCGCTCGATACGCTCGACGAAAAGCTCGTCGGCATCCCCGTCACCGATCCGACCGAATCGAGCGGCGCGATGGAAACGTGGCTGTTCCAGCGCTTCGCCCGTCTCGATTTCCCGACGATCGAGCCGTCGACGCTCGAGATCCGCGGCTCGCCGCCGCAGCTCTTCGTCGAGCGCGTCGGCGACGGCGGGCGCGAGCTCGCCAGCATGGACATCACGATGTTCCCGACGACGCCGACCGTGTACCGCACGTTTCCGTGCGACGGCAACCTCGGCCCGTGCACGGTCACGAAACCCGCGACGGGGCCGACGATCAGCGACGGCGAGCGCTTCTGCGACGGCAAGTATCCGGAGACCTCGCTGACCGAGTGGCACCGCATGCTGCACACCGAATACGAGGCGAGCGAGATCGGCGGCTTCGTACATGCCTCGCAGATGTCGTGCATCGACAATCCGCTGACGCACGACAACATCATGAGCAACGACGGCGCACGCTGCAACGAGGTCGTCGGCGGCATCACGCCGTCGGACTGGCAGGTGTACGTGCTGCCGATCGCGCCGTACGGCTCGATCTCGACGTTCGACCAGACCTACCTCGAGATCGAGTTCGAGGAATACTACGCGCTCTATTTCTTCGTCGGCTGGGGCTGGCCGATCGCGGGCGACCTGATCTATGCGAACGGCCGCTGGATCATGGATTGCGGCCATTCGCCCTTCAAGACCGAGATCCATCCGCCGTTCCTGATGGCGCACACGCGCGGGCGCACGCGCGATGGCGGCGGCATCGAGGACGTCACCGAAATCTGGATCACCGGCTACTACCCGGGCGATCCGATCGAGGTCAATCTCTGGCCGCCGCCGCGGCCGACGCCCAATTCGATTCTCACGGTGATCAAGCCGGTCGATGCAGAGTCGGCGCTCGACATCGACGTCGGCATCACGACGAGCTACGCGGGCGCGAAAGCGAAGTTCTCGTCGCCGACGCATCGCGAGGTCGACGTCGATCATTCCGGCAAGATGAACTGGCAGAGCGGCCGCGGCTACGAGGGCGAGTGGGAGGTGTACTGGTCGCAGCTGACGCCCTGAGCCGGCGGTCCCGGCCGGGAGTCACGCGGCGAAAACGGCGGTGGAATCGAAGTGGAATGACTCGCGCCGCGCTGCGGCGCGATCATCCGACGGATCGGCCATGTCCCGGAGATTCGCCATGAAACGTGCGCTCGCCGCTATCGCGTCCATCGTCCTGCCAGTCGCGTCCGCCTGCGCGACGCAAGTCGTCGACGACTTCGAGTCCGGCACGAACCCGAACCAGTGGGGCTGGACCAACGGCGGCGGCGGCAATTTCATCATCGAGCCCGACGGCGGCAATCCGGGCGCGTGGCTCGACAGTGGCGTGCCGTACTTCTCCGACCATCCGAACCTGACCTCGCTGCCGCCCGATGGCACCGCGCTTCGCGATGCGCTCGCGAGCGGCACGTTGTCTGCGGCGCAATTCGACGTCGAGCGCCTCGATACATCCGACGTCACGAACTGCCATCCGACCGCGACCGAAGCGAGCACGTTTTCGCTCGGGCTCTTCGACATGCACAGCGATTCCGGCGGCGGCGTGATCGAGGCGCACAACGACGACGGTCCGGACTCGCCGGCAGGTTTCTGGCCGTGGATGACCGTCACCTTCACGATCGACTCGGGCGCAACCGACGTGCCGCCGGGCTGGGTGCTGAATGCGCCGCCGGAGCTCAACTACACGTGGCAGGACCTCATGCACAACATCGACGGCATCCGCTTCTGGATCGTCAATCCGGAGCAGATCACGTTCGATGCCTGCTCGCATCTGGGCGCGGACAACGTCATCGTCACGTACGGCACGGCCGACGACACGGTCTTCGCGAACGGATTCGACGCGAACTAGCGCGTTACGCCGCGGCGGTGCGGAGCGGCGCGTCGCGCAGGATCTGGATGAGGTCCTCGACGATCGGCGATTTCGCCGCGCCCGGCGAAAGCACGGCGCGCATCACGAGCCCGCGCAGCGGCGGCTTCACTTTGACCTCCGCGAGCACGCCGTCGCGGATTTCCTGCTCGACAGCGTGCGAAGGCAGGAGTCCCAGCGCATCGGCGCCGGCGAGGATGCCGCGCTTCACGCCCTCGACCGTCCCAAGTGCCTGCATGCGCGGCAGCGGCGTGCCGGCCGCCTCGAAATAATGTCGCAGCACCTGGTGATAGTCGCCCGCCGCATCGCTCATGTAGAAATCGCAGCGCTGTAGCTGATCCGGCGACGCGCCGCGGTTCGCGAACGGATGCGCGGGCGATCCGAAGATCACGAGTTGCGCCTTCGCGAGGATCGAGCTCTCGTCCTGGCCGGCTTCGGCCTCGATGATGAGCCCGAGATCGCATTTTCCCGCGGCGACGCTCGCGCGGATCTCGCTGCAGACGCCGGTCGCGACTTCTAGCCGCGCCTTCGGCCATCGCGCGCGCAGCGTGGCGAGCGGCGAGGGCAGCACGTACGCGCTCAGCGACTCGACGGCAGCGACGACGAGCGTGCCGCTGACATTCGTCGACACTTTTGCGACTTCGGTCACGCATTCGCTCGCGAGCGCGAGCATTTGTTTCGCGTACGGAAGCAGTGCGTCTCCGGCCGGCGTCAGGACGGAGCCTTTCGCCGACTTCTTGAAGATCGCCGTGCCGAGCGTGCGCTCCATCGCGCTCAAGGTCTCGGAGATCGTCGATTGCGAGATGCCGAGCGAGCGCGCCGCGGGCGCGTGCGCGCCCGCTTCGACGACGCTGACGAAGACCCGCAGTTGTCGCAGCTCAAGGTCCGTCTTCACGAGTGCGCCTCATCCATCGACTTTACCGATCTGACCGATCGCCGTTTTGGAACGCCGGAGCGCCGCGCGTACGGTGCATCTACGAACCCAGCCGTACAGACCGGCGATGTCCCGATATACATGCAGACGTTCTCGCGGCACGCAGCGTTGCTGATCATCGACGTCCAGAACGGATTCGACGCGCCCAACTGGGGACGCCGCAACAATCCGGAGATGGAATCGCGCATCGTCGAGCTCCTTGCCGCGTGGCGGGCGAGCCGTCGTCCCGTGATTCATGCCAAGCACATGTCGGCGGACCCTACCTCACCGCTAAGGCCCGGACAACCGGGCAACGATTTCAAGCGCGCAGGTCACGCCGATCGACGGCGAAGCGGTCGTCGAGAAGCGCGTGCACAGCTGCTTCATAGGAACGCCGCTCGAAGCGGAATTGCGCCAGCAGGGCTTCGACACGCTGGTGATCGTCGGCCTGATGACGAATCACTGCGTTTCCACCACCGCGCGAATGGCCGGCAATCTCGGCTTCGCGGCATGGGTCGTGTCGGACGCGACGGCGACGTTCGATCGCGTAGGACCCGACGGCATTACCTACACAGCCGAGCAGATCCACGCGATCGCGCTCTCGGATATTCACGGCGAGTTCGGTGCCGTCGTCGACACCGCGACGGTGCTCGCCGCGGCCGGGGAATATCCGTGAGCCTCGCGCTCTCTTGCATCGAGCGGACGCGCGTCGCGCGCTCGCGCACTGGCTGACTACGGAGCGAACGGGATGCAGCAGTTCACCATGGACGACACGACGGCAGCGATGGACATCTGGAAGCGTCCGAGGCCCGTACGCCTCGAGCTCGAGAAGCTCGCGCGCGGCACGATCAACCAGGCCTCCGACCGGCGGCACGGCGAGCGCACGTTCCGCGTGCTCGTCGGCGCGGGACGCGACTGCGTGCTGCACAGCGCGGAGTTGCCGATCACGCTGATTCCGCTGCGCGGCCGCGTGAAGCTGACCGAAGGCGACAGCACGCGGCTCCTGCACGCGGGCCAGCTTTTCGTCGGCGACGGCGGCCAGCGCGTGCAGATCATCGGCGGCGGCGATTCGCTCTGGATGGCGCTCGCAGCGCCGCCCGGCGCGTGGCGGCAGTTCGTCGACGTGATCTCGGAGCAGACGATTCCGGCGCCCGTGCTGCTGCCGGCGACGCACGTCGCGGACCGGACGATCGTGCGCGCGGCCGTGCGCCTCGCGCGCGAGGCGCGCGATCACGCATCGTCGGAACGCTCCGAAGGCGCGGTGCTGCGTTTCGTCGCGTTGCTGCTCGATCTGCAGTCGATGTTCGACCCGCTGATCGCGCGCTGCCCGGGCCGAACGCTCGGCCAGCGTCGCGGCGTATTCCTTCGCCTTCAACGCGTGTGCAACTACATGGAATCGAACAGCGATCTCGATCTCGGCATCGCGGGCTTCGCGCGCGTCGCGAATTATTCACCCTGCCATTTTCTGCGCACGTTCAACACCGTGTACGGCAAGACGCCGCATGCGGTGCTGATCGAGCAGCGCCTCAAGCGCGCGCTCCGGCTCGTCAACGACACCGCGCTCAGCATCACCGAAGTCGCGCACGCGAGCGGATTCGAGGATCGCTGCGCGTTCTCGCGCTCGTTCAAGCGCCGTTACGGCGAAACGGCTTCGGCCGTTCGCGAGCGCAGGCTTGCTTCCGTCGCGCTCTGCGAATGAGCGCATCGCTCAGCGATTGGTAGCCCACAACTCAATTTTTCCCAAGTCTTCTCAAAAGAAACGACTCAGCCTCCGAGGCTACGTTTTCTTAATGTCGTTGGACGCCGGTGACCTCTGTCGCCGCGCGATTTTGTTCGGCGATCAGGAGAACTTCATGCAACAAACGCTGCTCCGACAGTCGATCCGGCACGCACTGGCTGCGCGCGCCGCGATCGCAATGGCGCCGCAGAGCGCTCGATCCGCCATGGCATTGGCAGCCCTTGGGCTCGTGCCGACAGCGGCCTTCGCGCAGGATGCGCCCCAGGACCAGAACAACCAGCAGCTCGAGACGATCACGGTCACGGGCTCGAACATCCGTCGCGTCGACATCGAAACATCCAATCCCGTCATCACGATCGACCGCGCGGCGATCCAGAAGACCGGCAAGCTGACGCTCGGCGATCTCGTGCAACAGCTGCCCGCGGTCACGGGTCCGAACATCAATCCGCAGGTCAACAACGGCGGTGGCACGGGGTTCTCGTCGATCGGACTTCGCGGTCTCGGCTCGCCGCGGACGCTGGTGCTGATCAACGGACACCGCTATCTCAGCGGAAATCCGAACGACATTCCGGCGAACATGGTCGAGCGCATCGAGGTGCTGACCGACGGTGCGTCGTCGGTGTATGGCTCCGATGCGGTGGCCGGCGTCGTGAACTTCATCTTGCGCAGCGACTACCAGGGCGCGGAGTTCTCGACGAACTACGGCATCTCGGACAAGGACGACGGGCAAAGCAAAGGCTACTCGTTCACGTTCGGCCAGAGCTCGGACAAGGGCTCGATCATGGCCGGCATCAACTACAACAAGATCGATCAGGTACTCGCGGGACACCGCGATTTCTCGAAGAACTCGGTCTCGCTTTATGGCACCGTGAACACCCCGCCGCGCGGCCTCCTCGGCGGCTCGACGTCATCGCCGTTCGGCCACGTGCAGATTCCGGACGAGTTCGCGGATCTCTTTCCCGGATGCACCAGCGGATTCCTCGCGCGCAATCCGGGCACCAGCGGCCTCAACGTCGCGACCGATTACCACTGCTATCGCAACAATCCGGATACGTACGGCCCAAGCGACAAATACAACTTCGCGACAGTGAACCTGATTTTGACGCCGCAGGAGCGCACGGGCCTCTTCCTCAACGGCAACTACAAGATCACCGACACCGTCGAGGCGTATCTGTCCGTGATGCATAGCAAGACGTCCTCGCTCGCGCAGCTTGCGCCGGCGCCACTGACGCAGGCCATCATTTCGGCGGACAGCTACTACAACCCGTTCCACGAGCGCTTCGGCCGCGGCAGCCTCACGTTCACGACGCGGCTTGCCACGCTCGGTTTTCGCACGGCCGGCAACGGCACGAACACCGATCAGGTCTCGACGGGATTCAAAGGTTCGTTCGGCGTCTGGAACGACCAGCAATGGAATTGGGAAGTCGGCATGGACTACGGCCACGTCAGCGTCGCGACGACGACCACCGGCCTGCCGAATCTCAACGTCCTGAATCAGGCGACCGGTCCGTCGTTCCTCGGCGACGACGGTGTCGTCCATTGCGGCACGGCCGACGCGCCGATCAACGGCTGCACGCCGGTCAACCTGTTCAACCTCGACGATCCGAACACGATCGCAGTCCTGAGGCAGGTCGGCGCGCCGGCGTCGAGCAACTTCTTCACGCAGGAGAAGGTCTGGCGCGCCGACTTGAACGGCGGTTTGTTCGAATTGCCGGCCGGCACGATGCAGCTCGCCGTCGGCGCGTCGTACCGCAAGGAGTACACGCATTCGAACGGCGACACGTCGCTGCTGATCGATCCCTCGACCGGCACGTGCGTGCTCGGCAGCCAGTGCGTGTCCGCGCTGCAGGGCGGCTATAACGTCAAGGACCTCTACGCCGAGCTCTTCGTGCCGATCCTGAAGGACCTGCCGTTCGTGCACGCGCTGAACGTCACGATCGGCGAGCGCTATTCGAAGTACAACGACTTCGGCAACACGAACAACGGCAAGATCGCGCTGGAATGGCGTCCGATCGAAGATCTGCTGTTGCGTGGCACGGTGTCCGAAGTGTTCCGTGCACCGACCGTGGGCAACCTCTTCGCGGCGGCCGCGACGAACGCGCCGAAGCTCTCGAACGATCCGTGCGATCACTACACCGGGAGCCCGGCCAATCCCGCCTGCGTGAACGTGCCGACCGACGGCACCTTCGTAAACCAGAACGTCGCGCAGCAGCTGCAGATCAATGGCATCGTGTCGGGCTCGCAGTTCGCGGGCTTCCCGCTCGGGCCTGAGTTCGGCAAGTCATTCGACTGGGGCATCGTCTACGATCCGCATTTCATCGATGGCCTGTCGGTTAGCGCCGACTACTGGCGTCTCTATCTCAACAACAACATCACGAGCGTCGGCGCGCAGAGCGTGCTCGATCTGTGCTCTGCCGGGCAGACCGCATACTGTCCGCTGATCCACCGCTTCGCGTCGGGACAGAACCAGGGCCAGATCGACTTCATCAATCAGCCGACCGGCAACCTCGGCCGCGTCGATGTGAAGGGCGTCGACTTCGCGCTGAACTACCGCCTGCCGGAGTTCTCGTTCGGCCGCTTCAACCTCGGGCTCAATGCGACGTACCTCGAGAAGTACGACATCTCGACCGCGCCCGGCACCGCAGCGAACACGGTCTACCACTATCCCGGCCATTTCATGGCGTTTGGCTCCGGCGCTGCCGCCGCGTGCCCGGGCAACGGTGCGGGCGTGTGCCTCTTCCCGCGCTGGCGTGCGCAGAGCTCGGTCAACTGGCAGCTCGGCGCGTTCGACGCGTCATGGCGCATGCGCTACATCGGCCGCTTCCAGATGGGATCGCAGTCGCCTTCGCAGGATCAGTTCCCGGCCGGCACGTGCTACTACGGCGACTACTGCACGCTGCACGGCTACGTGATCAAGTACGGCGCGACGGTCTACAACGACCTGCAGTTCGGCTACAACCTCGAGGCATGGAACACGCGCTTCGACGTCGGCATCAACAACGTCGCCGACAAGCAGCCGCCGTTCCTCTACGCGAACAACACGCTGAACGCGAACACCGACCCGAGCGACTTCGATCTCATGGGCCGCTACTACTGGGGCCGCGTCACCGTGAAGTTCTAGTGCATCGACGAGAGCCGCGCGGCATCACCGCGCGGCCCTCCTGGCGCGCCGCTGCGCGAGGCGTAGGATGCTCCGGTCAGGAACTGCCGGAGAAACCCGATGACGCTTCGCTTCCTCAACGGCGTGCTGTTCGCCGCGTTTCTCGCTGCACATGCCGGCGCCGCCGCGCCGGCCGACGCGAACGCGCTGCTACAAGGCAAGTTCGACAACATCGAGCAGACGAAATCCGATGCGAGCGTGCCGCACGTCGTCGTTACGATCGCGCCGGCGGCGAATCCGGAATGGACGCTCTGGGCCGTCCACGTCGAAACCGACGCGGCGACATCGTTCGACCAGACCTGGGCGATGCAGCTGCGCAAGGAGTACGACGGCAGCTACGCGCTGATTCCCTACTATCAGTTGAAACAGGAAACACCGCCGTCGGCGGCGTCGTTCGACGAGTCCGGCTGGCTGTCGCTCGAAGCGTGCGCGCTGCGCGGACCGTCCGCGAAAGGCAAGCTCGAAGGGGCCGCCGAAGGCGAGCCGTGTGTCGCCGTGTCGATGAGCGTCGGCGCACGGCGCGCTCTGCTGCCGGTCGAATACGTCCGCGAAGGCGATCGGCTTCGGGTCGATCTCAATCTTCGCGGCGCGCGCACGCGCATCGACGCGCGACGATCCGATTAAACGCATTGCCGTCTGTCCGCATCTCACCTGGCACGCGCAGATACCGCGCCAGCCGCAAAGGAATCGAGGTGCGTTCACGGAATATCCTGTTCAGCCTCGCGGCTGCCTGTTGCGCGTGCGGCGCGGCTCGCGCTCACGGCGATGCACTGTCAACGGTGTTCGTGCACGTCAATGTCGTGCCGATGGATCGCGAGCGCGTGCTGCGCGATCAGACGGTCATTGTCGCCGACGGGAAGATCGTTTCGGTCGGTCGCAAGACGGCGATACCGACAAATGCGCAGGTCATTGACGGCCACGGCACTGCCTGGCTCTCGCCGGGCCTCGCCGACATGCACACGCATTCGGAATCGAAGCAGGACCTTGCGGTTTATCTCGTGCAAGGCGTCACGAGCGTGCTGCAGATGGGCGGCGCGCGCGCGAGCTTCGTCGACAAGACCGTGCCGGCCGTCAATCGCGGCGCGATCCCGGGCCCGCACGTCTACGCGAGCTTCCTCGTCGACGGCAACGCCGACTACAACGGCTTCGTGATCAAGACGCCTGACGAAGCGCGCGCGATCGTCGGGCTCGCGAAAACGAACGGCTACGATTTCATGAAAGTCTACGTCGGCCTCGCGCCCGACGTGTTCGACGCGCTAGCCGACGAAGGCCGCAAGCAAGGCTTGCCGCTCGTCGGCCACGGCGTGACGGCCGTGCGTCTCGAGCGCCAGCTCGCCGAAGGGCAGGTGCTCGTGGCGCATGCCGAGGAGTTCTTCTATACGTTCTTCACGCCCGCCGGCGTCGAGGAAACTGACACCCCGCCCGCCGAGAGCCGCATTCCCGAGGCGGTCGCGCTCGCCAAGAAGTACGGCGCCACGGCGACGGCCGATCTCGCGACGTATGCGGCGATCGCGCATCAGATCCAGCACCCGGAGTACGTCGCGGCGATCCTCGCCAAGCCCGAGGCTGCGCTGCTCTCGCCGAACGATCGCATGGCCTGGCAGGCGAGCGGCTATTTCGCGAAGACCGCGAAGCTCGATGCGAAGCTCGCGTTCCTCGAGAAGCTCATCAAGGCGATGGCCGACGGCGGCGTCGAGCTCGTCGCCGGCACCGACGCGCCGGCGGTGCCCGGCATGCTGCCGGGCTTCTCGCTGCACGACGATCTCGACGCGCTCGAAGCCGCAGGTCTCACACGTTTCGAGGTGTTGACGACCGCGACGCGCGCGCCCGGCGCGTTCATCGCGCGCACGAAAGGCGGCGATCCGTTCGGTGTCGTCGCGGCGGGTTATCGAGCCGATCTCGTGCTGACGTCGGGCAATCCGCTCGATTCGCTCGCGACGCTGCGCGCGCCGCTCGGCGTCATGGCGCACGGCCAATGGCACGACGCGGCGTCGCTGAAGACGCTCGCCGACGGCGTTCGCGAGACCTATCGCCGCGCAGCGGCGCCTTAGTCGCTCACGGCGAACACAGGTCGAAGGTATCGGCAAAGATGACGTCGGCCGCGAGCACGGTGACGCATGCATCCGGCGATGCGAGACCGTTCGCGATGACCACGAGCCGACTCGCACCGGTTTCGATTCCGGCCGGCATGTCGAAAACGTCCACACCGGCGTCGTGCCGGTCGCGACGCCCATCGAGCTGTGATCGTGCGTGCGCGCATAGAACACGTCGCCGCTTGCTGCGTTCGTGATCTGCACGAGCGGATAGTTCGTCGGCGCCTGGATCTCGTCGCCGAACGCCTGTGCCTGCGAAAGCCCGTTGAACTGCGTGCCGTCGACGCGGTACGTGTTGCCCGCGATCAAGGTCTGCGGAACCGTGGTGATCTGCGGCGTCCACGCCGGATTCGGGATCGGCGTCGCGTCGGGCGTGTAGACCTCGACATCGAATCCGTTCACGAGCGCCTGCCCGTTCGGCAGCATGACCAGAAGCGCCGACGAACCCGGTGACAGCGTCGGGTTGAGTGCGGTGCCGTCGAACTCGTAGAGCTGTCCCGAATGCGAAGAGACGAGCACGTTGCCGCTCGGCAGCAGCACGGCGCTCGTGTCGCCATCGTCATCGCCCGGCGGGAAATCGGGGCCGGGCGTCCACGTCATCGTCGTCGTGTCGAGGATCGCCGTGTGCGCGATATGGGCCGCCTGATCGTCCGATGCGCCCGTGCAGAACACGGACGTGTCGGGCCGCAGGATGCACTGGCCCGTTTCGCCCGGCGGAGTGTACGTGCCGCCCGGAAAGATGATCGGCGGCTTGTTGTAGTCCCACGCGAGCGATCCCTGCGTCGGGCCGAGGCTCGTCCACGACCCCGCGTTCTCGGCGTCGGTGTAGGCGTACCGCTCGGTGTTTGGAGCCGCGAATACGTCGATCGTGATGAACGTTCCGTCGGGCAAAAGCGTCCAGCCTTCCTCGGCGTTGAAGTCCTCGCCCTTGCCGGCGAAGCCGAGCGCGGTCCACGTCATCGTCGCGGGATCGAGCTCGGCGATGCGCTGGTCGAGCTTGTTGCCCAGAAGAAACTTGCCATTCGGCATCACGATCGACGATGCGTCGCCGATGAAGTCCCAGCCAGCCGGCGGATCGACCTGTGTCCATGCGTCGGCGACCGGATCGTAAACTGCGCCCTGGTTCGTCAGCGAGAACGGGCCGCCGAGGTTGTATTCGCCGCCTTCGATCAGCACGCGGCCGTCAGCGAGCACGGCCGACGCGGCCGCATATGGCCCGTAGTTCCACGCGGAGGGCAGGCTCGCAACTTGCGTCCACGTGCCGTCGAGATAGCTGCCGCTCGCGTCCGGCGTCAGCTTCCAGAAACCGGTGTACGAGTCGTCCTGGAAGAGGACGCTGCCATCGGTCAGCAGGAACGGCGGGTTAAGGCCGACGTAGGCCGGCGGCTGATTCGTCAGCGATTCGAGCGTCGCGCCGGTTGCAATGCCGGCAAGAGGAAATCCTGCGGCGAGCAGGACCGAAGCAAGGCGGCCTTTCATGGAATCCCCTTCGGATGTGTACGAACCCCAAGATCGTACTCCACCCTGCCATGCGCGGGTTTCGCGTGGCTTTCGCTTCGCGTCAGGGCGCGCCGCGCGACGAACCGTAGTGCGAACGGGTCGACGAATCGCGAGCTCCGTTTTTTCGCATGTCCTTCACGACGCACGTCTTTTGCCAAGTCCACTGTGGGCATTTTCACTCACGGATCGAACCAATCAGGTGCGCTAGACTGCGACGCGTCTTGGCCGAATGGGGGGTTGATGCGCGCCTTGCCAGCAGTCGTACTGCTGATGTCGATGGTTGTGCGAGCGACGGCGGGCGACTTGACCGTGCAGATCGACGATGGCCACGGACATCCAGCCGGTGATGCGGTCGTGACGCTGCGAAGCGACAACGCGCAGCGCGCCGATGTGCGCGCGCCGGAAACGAAGATCGTCGACCAGCGCGACGAGACGTTCATTCCGTACGTCGAGATATTCCGTCCCGGCGATTCGGTCGTGTTCCGCAACAGCGACACGACACGCCATCACGTCTATTCGTTCGCGGCCGCGCAAGAGCTTCGAGTTCGTCATCGCGCCCGGCGATAGCGCGCCGCCGGTCACGCTCGATCGCGTCGGCGAGATTCCGGTCGGCTGCAACATCCACGATCAGATGATCACGCACCTCTATGTCTCCAATGCGCCATGGATCACGCGCACGAAGGCGGACGGCCGCGCGGTGTTCGATCAGTTGCCGCCGGGCACTTACAGCGTCGACGTCTGGCATCCGCAGCTCCGGCCCGGCAAGCCGGGGCCGAGCAAGACCGTCACGATCGACGCGGCGCAGTCGAGCGTTTCGCTGACGGTCTCGCTGTTGCCGGATCCCCGGCAAAGCGATCGCGCACGGTACTGACGATGAGCTTTCGCCTGCGCCTCTCGCTGCTCTTCGTCGCGACGCTCGTCGCGGTGCAGATCTTCACGGCGCTGCTCGTCTACGCAGTTGCGCGGCGCGCGCTGATCGCCGAAGGCGAGCGCCAGCTGACGGCCGGCGCCGCGGCCGTCGCGCGCCAGCTCGACGACATCTCGAACCGTGTCGCCGACAACGTGCAGGTGCTTTCGCTCGATTACGCGCTGCGCTCGGCAATCGCGCAGCGCGACCAGAGCACCGTGCTCTCGGCGCTGCGCAACCACGGCCGCCGCATCGGCGCCGATCGCATGCTGCTGATCGGCCTCGACGATACGATCCGTTCCGACACGTCGAATCCGAACGCCGCGGATGCCGGCAAGTTTCCGTTCCCGGACCTCGCCGAGGCTGCGCTCGAACGGCCCGCTGCGGCCGTCGTCGCGATGGACGGCAAGGCGTACTGGATGATCGTCGTTCCGGTCTATGCGCCCGAGCCCATTGCACTGATCGCGGCCGGCATTCCGGTCGACAATCCGCTGCTCGCGCGCCTGCAGCAGCTTTCGGCGCTGCCGAACACGATCGAGCTTGTCAGCGATACCGGCGGCAATCACTGGATCGACGTTGCGCGCGGCACCGAAGCGGTCTCGCTCGCCGGCGCATTGAGCGAAGCCGGACAAGCGCTCCCGCTGACGCCGACGCTCGTGCGTGCGGACGGGCGCGAGTACGTCGCGCTCGCGACGCGCCTTCGCGAATCGCAGAAGAGCGCGCCGGTCGCCGCCGTGCTCGGCTATTCGCTCGATGATGCGCTGAGGCCCTATCGCTCGGTCGCGCTCGCATGGGCGAGCCTCGTCGCACTCGGGCTCGGTGCAGGGCTCATCGTCGCGATGTTGATCGCGCGCAGCGTCGCCCATCCGATCGAGACGCTCGCCGCAACCGTGCATCGCGTCGAGTCCGGCGATTACACGGCGCCCGCGAACATCCACGCGACGAGCGAGATCGGCCAGCTCGCCGCCGCGTTCACGACCATGACGCACGCGATCGCCGAGCGCGAGGAGCGCATCCGGTATCAGGCGCTGCACGACGCGGTAACGGGCCTTCCGAACCGCAAGGCGGCCGAGAGCGCGATCCAGCAAGCGCTCGCGCAGGCGTCGACCGCGAGTGGCGTGCTGCTGATGGTCGGCCTCGCGCGCCTGCCCGAGATCATCCAGACAATGGGCCATACGATCTGCGACCGCGTCATGCACGATGCCGGCGCACGCCTTTCGCCGTTCGCCGCGCGCGGCTTCGTCGCGCGCGCGACCGACGCGCAGTTCTCGGTCTGGCTCGCCAACACCGGCAAGGCCGACGCGATCGCGGTCGCGTTCCGCATCCTCGATGCACTCGGCGTGCCGTACCAGGAAGCGGATCTCTCGATCGACACGGCGCCCGCGATCGGCATCGCGCTCTATCCCGCGCACGGCAGCGAAGCGAGCGCGCTACTGCGTCGCGCCGAAGTCGCGCTGATCGCGGCGCTCGATTCAGCCGATCCGGTCGCGGTCTACGATCCGACGACCGATCCGCACCGTCCGGAACGGCTGACGCTGATGACGGACCTGCGTGAAGCGCTCGACGGTCATCAGCTGCGTCTGCACTACCAGCCGAAACTGAACCTCACGGACCGCCGCATCGACAGCGTCGAAGCGCTCGTGCGCTGGGACCATCCGCAGCGCGGCAGCGTGCCGCCCGACACGTTCATCGCGCTCGCCGAGCGCACCGGCAATATCCGAAGGCTCACGCGCTGGGTGCTCGCGACCGCGATCGCGCAGGCACAGGAATGGTCCGCGCGCGGCTATCTCGTGCGCATCGCGGTCAACCTTTCGGCGCGCGACCTCGGCGACGCCGAGCTCCCGCGTCGCATCGGCGATCTGCTTTCGCTGCATGGCGTGTCGCCGCGCAGCATCGTGCTCGAGCTCACCGAAAGCGCGGTCATGGGCGAGCCCGAGCTCGCCGTGCAGGTGCTGAAGCGGCTCGCCGACATGGGCATCGATCTTGCGATCGACGATTTCGGCGTCGGCCAGTCTTCGTTCGCGTATCTGCGGCGCTTGCCGGTGCGCGAGATCAAGATCGATCGCTTGTTCACGCAGCGGCTCGGCGAGGACGTCGGCGACCGCACGCTCGTCCGCTCGATCGTCGAGCTCGGCCACCGGCTCGGCTATCGCGTCACGGCCGAAGGCGTCGAGACGCGTGCTGCGATCGACTATCTTTCTTCGATCGGTTGCGATCATGCGCAGGGTTTTCTGATCGCGCGCGCGCTCGCGTCCGACACGGTCGAGCGCCTGTTCTCGCGGCGCGAATGGGATTTCACGCGAGCCGGGGCGAAACCGTGAAACGCCGCATCGCGCTGGCCATGCTCGCATGCGCCGGCGCGACGCGCATCGTAGCGGCAACTGATTTCTCGGCGCACGGCTACGTCGATTGCAGGTTGATTTCGCGCGCGAGCGAGCGCAGCTGGGCCGATGGCGGCTTTGGCAAGACGCGCTTCGGCGATGGCGGATTTTCGGCGGGATGCGTGCAGGCCGATCTCACGGTTACCGCGCAGCTGACGCCGGCGCTGCTCGCGCTCGCCGACGTGCAGTACCAGACGACCGACAAGAACGCGTTCTCGGCGCTCGAAGCGTATCTGCGCTATCGGCCGGTATCGACGACGCCGCTGCGCTGGTCCATCAAGGTCGGCGAGTTTTTCATGCCGGTCTCGCTCGAGAACGACGCGATCGGCTGGACGAGCCCGTGGACGCTGACGCCGTCGGCGATCAACAGCTGGCTCGGCGAGGAGTTCCGCACGATCGGCGCCGAAGGCCGCCTCGAGTGGCGCGGCGCGACGAACACGTTCGAAGGCATCGTCGGGCTCGTGCGCAACAACGATCCCGCCGGCGAGCTGCTCGCCGCGCGCGGCTGGTCGCTCAGCGATCTGACGTCCGGCATCGGTAGCCGCGTGCGCGAGCCCGATGCATACGCGACATCCAACGGCGTGCCGTATCCGCTGCGCTTCAATCCGTTCCTGGAAAATGACGGCCGCACCGGCTGGTACGTCGGCGCCGACTGGAAGATGCCCGGCGCGGGCGGCGTGCAGCTGCTGCGCTACGACAACGAGGCCGATCCTTCCTCGCACAGCAACGGCGCATCGCCGACATTCTCGTGGCGGACCGACTTCTGGAGCCTCGGCGCCGAAGCGGACGTCGGCGACATCGTGTTCCTCGGCCAGGCGATGAAGGGCTCGACCGATATCGTGCCGTCGCCGTTCTTCTCGTCATCGACCGATTTCCGCGCGGCGTACCTGCTCGCCGGCTGGAATCGCGGCGTGCTGCGGCCGACGCTGCGCTTCGATGCGTTCTCGACCGATCAGCTGCCGCGCAGCCTCGACGGCCGCTGGCGCGAGCACGGCAACGCGATCACGTTCGCGCTGAACTGGCGTCCGTACGCGTGGATGCGCGTGACGGGCGAGGCGTTGCGCGTTTACAGCTGGCGCAACCAGCGGCTCGACGACGGGATCTCGCCGCAGCAGACGGACAATCAGGTGCAGCTGAGCGCGAGGCTGATTTTCTAGATGGTTTTTCCCCTCTCCCGCTTGCGGGAGAGGGCAGGCGCAATCACTCGGCGCGTTCAGCTTCCTTGCGTGCCGCGCGTTCGGCAGCGGCGCGCAGCGCCTCTTGGTCGAGCAGCGATTCGTCCGTCGTGATGCGGCGCCGCTTGCGCACGATCGCGCCGATCAGCTCCGCTGCGTGCTGGCGTCGCTTTTCGTTGTAAAGCTCGTCGCTGGTCTTCGACTGCGTCATCAGGGAATCACCGAACCCGACCGGACATCATGGACCGCGCGAGGCGTCCGAAGTTGCAGCATTGTCCTCCGGTTCCGTCGCACGCGTCGAGACGGAGACGCTACGGTTTTCGTGATCGGTTTAGCAATCCGCCGCGCGGCCGAGCGCCGCGACGCGACAGGACTCGCCCGCTTTCCGCCCCGAGGCTGCCCCGTGCCGGCCGCGGGCGGAGTGCGCAATTCGAGCCTCCGAACGAACGGAGGACGGAATGACGATACGACCGCTGCAAGGTGCGACGTTCAAGGTGCTCGGCATCGCCGCGCTCGCGCTCGTGATGCTGATACCGCTCGCGCAAGTGAACGCGCTCGTCGGCGAGCGCGAGGGCCGCGCGCGCGAAGCGACACAGAAGATCGCCGAACGCTGGGGCGCACAGCAGCTCGTTGGAGCGCCGGTGCTCGTCGTGCCGGTGCGAAAACAGGTGCAGCACGACAAGGAATGGACGACCGTCGAGGAGCGCATGTACGTGCTCGCCGATCGCGCCTCTGTAACCGGCAAGCTCGCGCCGGAGCTGCGCCGCTACGGCATTTACGAGACGGCCGTCTACACGGCCGAACTCGGTGTCGAAGGCCGTTTCAGCCCGGCCGATGTGGCCGCGCTCGCAGCGCCCGGCGTCGAGCCGCAATGGCAGCGCGCGGAGCTGCGCGTGCCGGTCGCCGACGTGCGGGGCATCCGGCGCATTTCGACGCTGCATTTCGGCGATCGCGAGCTTCCGTTCGGCCCGAGCGGCGACGGCGTTGCGACCGTCGCCGCGGTCAGCGCGTCGGCGCCGCTCGATGCGGCGAAGCTCGGCGAGACGTTGCCGTTCTCGTTCACGCTGACGCTCGCCGGGACCGAACGCTTCGCCGTGCTCCCGCTTGCGCGCGAGACGGATCTGCATCTGTCGAGCCCGTGGCCGGATCCGGGCTTCGACGGCGCGTTTCTACCCGCGTCGCGTCATGTGGGCGCGAACGGATTCGACGCCGACTGGCAGGTGCTCGATCTCAACCGCCGCCTCGCGCAGCAGTGGCGCGAGAGCGAGGCGCCGGGTGCGCTCGGCGAAACGTCGTTCGGCATCACGCTGACGCAGCCGGCGGGCAGCTATCTGCAGAACGTGCGCGCCGGCAAATACGGCGTGCTCTTCATCGCGCTGACGTTCGTCGCGTTCTTCCTGTTCGAGGTGCTACGCGGCCTGCGCGTGCATCCGGTGCAGTACCTTCTTGTTGGGCTCGCGCTCTGCACGTTCTACGTCGTGCTGCTCGCATTGTCCGAGCAGATCGGCTTCGGGCCCGCGTACGCAATCGCGGCCGCGTGCGTTGTCGCGATGGTCGGCGGCTACGCGGGTGTCGTGCTCGCGGCGCGACGCGCCGGGCTCGTGCTCGGCGCGCTTGTCGCGGTGATCTACGGGCTGCTCTACGGCCTCGTCGTCAGCGAGGACTACGCGTTGCTGATGGGATCGCTCGCGCTGCTCGCCGCGGTCGCCGCGCTGATGTATCTCACGCGCCGCGTCGACTGGTATGCGTTGACGCCGAGCGCAGCGACGCGCTGAGCTCAGTCGCCGTCTGCACGACCGGCTGCGTCATGGAAGATGATGCCGGCCGTGCAGCGGCGTCCGCGCGTGATGCGACTGACGCCATGCTTGAGGTTCACGCGATGCCAGCCGCGCGCGCCTTGCTCGGGACGGTGATGCGTCGCGATGATCGCCGCATCGCCTTGCCGCAGCACGACGACGCGCGCCGCCGATTGTGCGCGTGGGCGCTGCTCGACGAGCACGAGCTCGCCGCCGTCGAAATCGCGACCGGGCTCGCTGAGCAGGATCACGACCTGCAGCGGAAACACGTGCTCGCCGTAGAGATCCTGGTGCAGGCAGTTGTAGTCGCCTGCGTCGTAGCGGAGCAGCAACGGTGTCGGGCGGTTCTGTCCTGCGTCGCGGCAGCGATGCAGGAATGCGTCGAGGCCCGGCGGGAACGCGTTGCCGTTGCCGAGGCGCTCGGCCCAGCGGTTCGCGACCGGCACGAGTGCTTCGTAGAGCCGCTCGCGCAATACCTGCACGAGCTCCGGCAACGGATAGCGGAAATACTGGTATTCGCCACGCCCGAAGCGGTGTCGCTGCATGACGACGCGCGAGCGGAAGCGCTCGCGATCGTCGTAGTTCGCGGCGAGATCGCGCGCCTCGTCGCGCGTCAAGAGGTTCGGCACGATCGCGACGCCGTCGGCGTCGAGCGCAGCGCCGATGGCATTCCAGTCGACGGCATCGACAGCGTGACATTCCCGCAGCATCGCGTTCACGAGCGCGCGCTCCGCGGCCCGCGCTCGCGATCGATCAGCGTGCGCTTGCGCGCGAGGCCCCACCGGTAGCCGCCGAGCTCGCCGTTGCCGCGGATCACGCGATGGCACGGGATCGCGAGCGCGATCGTGTTGTGCGCGCACGCCTGCGCAACCGCGCGCACCGCGCTCGGCTGGCCGATGCCGCGTGCGACTTCGCCATAAGACTGCACTTCGCCGTACGGAATCGATTGCAGATAGCGCCAGACGCGCATCTGGAACGCCGTGCCGCGCACGTCGAGCGGGAGATCGAGCGCGGTGCGATGGCCTTCTAGGTAATCGCCGAGCGCGCGCATCCACGCATCGAACGTCGCAGCCTGCGCCCTCGGCATCGGCGCGTGCGTCGCCTGCGGATACTCGGCGACGAGCTGCTTCTCGAGCGCCTGTTCGCTGTCGCCGAACTGGATGAAGCAGATGCCGCGATCGGTCGCGCCGATCATCAGCATGCCGAGCGGTGTCTTCGCGCTCGCGTGCGAGATCGAAAGGCCGCGGCCGCCATGGCGATATTGCAGCGGCGTCATGCCGAGGCGCGTGTCGACGCGCTCGTAGACGCGGCTCGACGAGCCGAAGCCGGCATCGTAGATCGCATCGGTGACGCTGCCGCCGGTCTTGAGGCCGGACTTCAGCTTCCTGACGCGCTCGGCGTCGTGGAACTCCTTCGGCGTGAGGCCGATGCTCGCCTTGAAGGTGCGCTGGAAATGGAACGCGCTCATGCCGACAACCGAAGCGATCTGCTTCAGCGAGAGCGGCTGATCGGCATGCTTCGAAATCCATTCGCACGCCTTGCGGATACGCGCGTCGACGGCGTTGCTTTTCGCGGCGACGTCCGGTTTGCAGCGGCGACAGGCGCGCAGGCCGTCGCGCTCGGCTTCGGCCGTTGTCGCATAGAAGCGCACGTTCTTGCGCAGCGGCCGGCGCGACGCGCACGACGGCTTGCAGTAGACGCCGGTTGTCAGCACGCCGTAGAAGAACTCGCCGTCCTTCGACGCATCGCGCGTCTCGACGGCATTCCAGCGGATTTCGGATTCGTTGTTCATGACGGACCTCCTATCGGGTTCGGCGCAGTAAATCGCGCCGCCCGAAACGCGGCTATCCGCTTCTTGCGCGGCAATTCGGCGAAACGTGTCCACCGGAAAATGGCAGCAAGAACCGGATAGGCGAGGGCCATGGTGTCGAAGATGATGCCGTGCATCCGATCGCGCAAGGAGCGATTCCATGTTGACGCTGTTCGACTACCTGCCTTCGCAGAACGCCTGGAAAGTCCGCCAGCTGCTGAACCACCTGCAGCGGCCGTATCGAACCGAATACGTCAGCATCTTCGAAGGTGGTGGCCAGCGGCCGGACTATCTCGCGGTCAATCCGACCGGCGCCGTGCCGGCGATCCGGCTCGACGACGGGCGCGTTCTCGCCGAATCGAACGCGATCCTCGCGTTCCTCGCCGAGGGCACACGATACCTGCCGGGCGACGCGTTCGGCCGCGCGAAGGTGCTGCAGTGGCTCTCGTTCGAGGGCAACTATGTCGAGCCCTCGATCGGAACGCTGCGGCACTGGATCATGACCGGCAAGGATGCGCGCCGGACGGAAGCGCTGATCGAGTCGCGGCGCGCGGGCTCGTTGAAGGCGCTGCACATTCTCGATCGCGAGCTCGCGTCGCGGCCGTTCATCGCGGGCGACACGTACACGATCGCGGACATCTCGCTGTTCGCGTATACGAGCCGCGCGAACGAGGCGAAGCTGCCGCTCGGCGATTTCGCGAATGTCGCCGCGTGGATCGGGCGCGTCGAGGCCGAGCCCGGTTTTCTCGCCACGATGTATCCGTACTCGATCGACCCGCATTCGTCCGGCGAGTTGCCCTGATTCGCCTCGTCCGGCGCGCACCCGATAGCGCGTACCCGATAGAATCGCGCGATGAACCTCCTCGCGATCGAAACCGCGACCGAGTGCTGCTCCGTCGCGCTGCTTGCCGGCGCGCGCCTGATCGAGCGCAGCGAGCTCGCGCCGCGTCGGCACGCCGAGCTGTTGCTGCCGATGTGCGACGAGGTGCTCGCCGAGGCCGGCCTCGCACGGCGCGATCTCGACGCGCTTGCAGTCGGTCGCGGACCCGGCGCGTTCACCGGTGTCCGGCTCGCAGTGTCTGCCGCCCAGGGCATCGCGCTTGCGCTCGGCATTCCGGTCGTGCCGGTGTCCTCGCTCGCGGCGCTCGCGATGCAGGCGCCGGACGATGGCGGCGACGTGCTCGCGGTCATCGATGCGCGCATGGGCGAAGTCTACGCGGGGTTTTTCCGGCGCAGCGGCGATCGCGTCGAAGCGATCAGCGACGAGACCGTCGGATCGGCCGGCGCGCTGCACACGCTGTCGGCGGGTCCGCTGAACGTGATCGGCACCGGTTGGTCGAGCTATCGCGACGCAATCGAAGCGGCGATGGGTGCGTCACCGCGCTGGGCCGACGGCGCGCGCTATCCACAAGCGGCCGATGTCGCGCGACTCGCGGCGCCGGTCGCGTCGGCCGGCGGCGGCATCGCGGCGGATCGCGTGCAGCCGGTGTACCTGCGCGACAAGGTCGCGCTGACGCTCGCGGAGCAGCAGCGGCGTTAGTGCATCAACAACAGCGTCGAAAGGCCGAGGAACGACGCGAAGCCGCAGCAATCGGTCACCGTCGTCAGGATCACGCCGCCCGCGAGCGCGGGATCGATCGCCATGCGCCGCAGGATCAACGGAATCGCGACGCCGGCTAGCGCGGCGGCGAGCAGGTTGATGATCATCGCGGCGCCGAACGCGACTGCGAGCCACGTGTTGCGGTAAATGGCGAACGCGGTGCCGCCGACGACGAGCGCCCAGAGAACGCCGTTCGCGGTCGCCACGAGGATTTCCTTGCGCAGCAACGGCAATGCGTTCGAATAGCCGACTTGCCCGAGCGCGAGCGCGCGCACCATCAGCGTCAGCACCTGCGTGCCGGCGATGCCGCCCATGCTCGCGACGATCGGCATCAGCACCGCGACCGCGACGACCTGCGCGATGACGGCCTCGAAGTTGCCGATGACCCATGAGGCGAGGAACGCGGTCAGCAGATTGATGCCGAGCCAGATCGCGCGCCGGCGCGCCGCGCGCGGCACCGGCGAGAAAAGATCTTCATCCTCGTCGAGGCCAGCGGCGCTCATCGCGCGGTGTTCGGCCTGCTCGCGGATGATGTCGATGACATCGTCGACCGTGATGCGGCCGAGCAGCACGTTGTTGTCGTCGACGACCGGCGCCGAGACCCAATCGTGGTCGGCGAACTGCTGCGCGAGTTCGGCGACCGGCGTGTGCGCGTCGATCGCCGGCTGCTCGATGTCCATCAGCTGGTTGACCGGCGTCGCGGGATCGGAGATCAGCAGCTGAGCGAACGGAATGCGGCCCTGGTACTGGCGGCGGCGGTTGACGACATAGAGGTGATGCGACTGCTCGGGCAATTCGGCGCGCTGGCGCAGGTAACGCAAGACGACGTCGACCGTGACATCGGCGCGCACGGTGACGAGGTCCGGGTTCAGCAAGCGGCCCGCGGTGTCCTCGTCGTACGTCAGCATGTGCTCGAGGCGCTCGCGGTCCTCGCGCTCCATCGACTTCAGGACTTCATCGGCGACCGCGTCGGGCAGGTCGCCCATGAGCTCGGCGAGATCGTCGATGTCGAGCGTGTCGGCCGCGGCGACGATTTCGTCCGCGTCCATCGCTTTGAGGAGGTCTTCGCGGACGTCGTCGCCGACATGGACGAGGATCTCGCCGTCGTCCTCGGGATCGGTCAGGCCCCAGACGATCGCGCGGCGGTCCGACGGCAGCGATTCGAGCAGGTTGCCGATCTCGGCCGGCGAGAGCGTGTTGACGAGACGCTTGACCGCGCCGAGCCGGCCCGAGTCGATCGCCTCGGCGAGCATGCGCAGCTGGCGCGCGGTCTTCTCGGGGCGGGTACCTTCGGCCATCGGCAGGGCTCGCAAACGGGGCGCGCGCGATTATGCGGACCCGCAGCGCGGCGCGATAGCCGTGCGTGCGTCAGTGCACGGGGCAGGCGATGCGCGCGATCTCGGTGCGCGCGAGTGGCTGCTGCGTGACGGGGTCGATCAGCAGGAAGGCCATGCCCGGCACCGCCCATTGCGTCGTCGAGTACTCGGAACGCTCCTCACCGCCGGTCCAGGGTTTGGCTTTGCCGCCGGGCGCGGCGATCCAGGCTTCGACATACGCCAGAGCGGGATTGCCGGCATCCCAGCGTGCAGTCGCGCTAAATGGCGAGAGGAAATCGCAATCGGACGCGGCTGCCGGCGCGACGGCGATCACCGGTCCGGGGCCGATCTCCGGCGCGGGCGGCGCGCCAGTGCCGGGGACGTCGGCGCAATCGGAGCGCGGCGCGTAGCGCGCGGACTGGAATACCGGCACGCCGTCGCGTTGCGCCCACGTCGTGATCTCGGGCTGCGACTGATGCGCGAGCGAGGTGACGACGTCGAACTTCGCGGCGTTGTCGGCGCCGGTGAACACGACGACTTGCGGCTTGCCGCTGCAGCTCTCGCGCTCGAGGCGATTCGGATCGACGCTGTCGAGCCAGGGCACCTTCGCGCGCGAGACGAATACGAACGGCATCACGTAGCCCCAGTCGGGAAAATACGCGGTTGCATCGGGATCGTCTTTCGCCACGTGGTGCGAGAAGCGGTCGATCGCGTCCGAATACATCGCAGCGCCGCCGCTGGCTTCGAGGTCGCGGTGGAAATGCGCGAGATTGAGCGCGTTCAAGACCGCTACGACGGCGAGCAGCGCAATGCCGGTCGCGGGCACGATGCGCGCCGATGCGGATTCGCGCGAACGCGTCCACAAGACGGCGCACGCGGCGCCGAATGCAGCGTAGATGAATGGCTGGATCGTCGTGTAGTGATGGCCGTCGAGCCGGCTGCCGAAGATCGACGCGAAGCCGAGGAACGAGACGACGAAGACGAGCGGTGTTGCGATCGAGCGGCGGTCGTCGCGCGGCATCGCGCGCGCGGCGACCAGCATGACGATCGGCACGATCAGCAGCAGCGCCGCCTTCAGCGAACCCAACAGATCGCCCGCATGATGGCGCAGCACCATCAGCCACGGCCAGCGGCCCGTGAGGACGCCGCGCGAGGTCGTGATCACCCAGTCGATGCGATCGAGCGCGCTGCCGGCGTTGCCGATCGGATGCAGACTGTCACCGTGGCTATGCAGCCAGTGCAGCATCGCCTCGAAGCTGCCGAGCGCCTGGCTGACGCGGAAGAGGCCGCCGATCAGTGGGAAATAACCGATGGCGCAGGCGAGAAGCCAGAGCGCGATGTAACCGAGGTCGCGCCACGATTTTCGCTCGCGCTCGGTCAGCAGGAACCAGATGATCGCGGGAAAGAAGAACGCGAAAATGAAATAGCTGAAAACCGAAAGGCCGTACAAGGCCCCGCTTGCGAGGAGCCGCAGCGCCGGTCGCGGCTTCGATTGCCAGCCACGCAGGAGCAGCATCGCGCCGAGCAGCAGCATCATCGGGAAAAGACAGCTGTAGGCCTGCGTGCGGAGCGCGACGACGAACGACGGATCGAGCGCGAGCGGCACCATCGCGGCGGCCGCAATCGCACTTTTTGCGGGCGCATCGGCGCGGCGCATGACCAGCGCGAGCAGCAGCACGATCAGGAACCCGGCCGCGCCCTGCGTGATGCGCAATGTGCCGACGTCCACGCCGAACAGCGCCATCAGCGGCAGCGCGAAATAGATCTGCGTGCTGCCGTGGTAGATCTGGCCCGTGAACAGCGGAAAGCGCCCGAGGATCACGTTGCCCGGCACGATCCACGGGTGATGGCCCGGCGCTTTCGGATCGAAGATGCCCGGGATGATGTATTCGGGATTGACCGCGTCCATGTAGAGGCCGGGCAATCGCCAGTCCATCGCGTACGCGAATGCGAACACGGCGAGCGCAGCGGCGATGACGAGCGACGGCGCGTGCGCGGCGATGCGCGTGCGCAACGACGTTGCCTCGAGATCGTTCAGTGCGCGGGAAGCCTCGGCGTTCATCGCGCGCCCCGGCTTCAGCAGAGTCGGCTGCGCAGCAGGCAGAACGCGCGCTCGTCGCCTTCGCTCGTCGCCGGGTCCGACGTCTTGTCGTTGCCGAACGTCGTGAAGTCGAGCACGTCCCAGCCGGCGCGATCGAGCGTGCGGCGCAGGCCCGTATCCGAGAACATCCAGTAGTTCGTCGCGTCGTTGTTCGTCTCGTCGGCGGCGACGAGATACGCGGCCGGCACCGTGCGAAGCTCGATGCGCTCGCGATTGATCGTGTTCGTTCCGCGCGCCTTCGGCGCGAGGTTGTAGCGCACGACGCGCGTCGACACGACCGCGTGCCGTGCGACGCCGGCGAGGCTTTCGAGCGCGCCGAACGGATTCTTGAGGTGATAGAGGATGCCGAGGAAGAACGCGAGGCCGTAGCGCTCGCCGGGGAGCTCGAAGTGCCTGTCGAGATCGACTTCGCGGATCTCGACCGACGAGCCGAGCGTTTCCTTCAGCAGGCGAATACCGCGGCAGCTGTTGTAATTCGTCGGCGGATAGTCGACCGCGTGCGCGCGACGGCCGAGCGATTCGAGGAAGAACGCGGTGTCGCCGTCGGCGGCGCCGATGTCGGCGATCGGCGCATCGCCGGCGAGATCGAGCAGGTTGCGGTTCGTCCCGCGCAGCAACTTTTCGAGCAGGAAGAAGTTTGACAGCGTGCCGTACGGATACCAGCCGTACTCGGCCGGCGCGAGGCGCTGCTTGACCGCGTCGAGCTCGCCCCGATACGCGCTGGCCTTCTTTGCAATCTCCGCGATATCCAAGCCGTCCTCGCCGTCGTTTCGTGGCAGCGGCGAAGCGTGCCGTCTCGACGGCGCGCGCGCAAGCGCGCAGGTCGCGCTATGCCGGGGCGGTGACGCCGTCGGCCGGCTTCTCGACGCAGGCTTCGAGCCGCCTCAGCACGTGCAGGATGCCCTCGCGTGTGACCGCGCGGAGCAGCGTCTTCGTCTCGGCGAGGAGACGCGCGCGGTCGCAGGCGTTGACCTGCTCGCGCACCTCGAGCAGGAGGCCCGGGTGCATGCTGAACTCGGTGAGCCCGAGCGCGAGCAGGAGGCTCGTATAGCGCACGTCGCCGGCCATCTCGCCGCAGAGCGTCACGTGGCGGCCGGCGCGGCGCGCGGTCGCGATCACGAACGCGAGCAGACGCAGAACGGCCGGATGCAGAGGATCATAAAGGTTCGCGAGGTGATCGTTGTTGCGGTCGACCGCGAGCGTGTATTGCACGAGATCGTTCGTGCCGATCGCGATGAAATCGAGCTTCTTGATCATGCCCGGCAGCGCGATCGCGGCGGCGGGCACCTCGATCATCGCGCCGAGCTCGATGTGCTCGGCGATCTCGTGGCCGGCGGAGCGAAGGTCGCGCGCAGACTGGTCGAGCAGATAGCGGACGCCGGCCATTTCCTCGATCGTCGCGACCATCGGCACGAGGATCCGGACCGGGCCGTAGTTCGACGCGCGCAGGATCGCGCGGAGCTGGAGAATCAGCAGCTGCGGCCGGCGCAGCGAAAGGCGCACGCCGCGCACGCCGAGCGCGGGGTTGTCTTCGTCGTCGAGCACGATGCCGGTCGAATCGGCTTTGTCAGCGCCAAGATCGAGCGTGCGGATCGTGACGGGCAGGCCGCCCATGCCGAGCACGAGGTCGCGGTAGGCGAGAAATTGCTCCTCCTCGCCGGGAATTTCCTTGCGCTGCAGGAACAGGAACTCGGTGCGGTAGAGGCCGACGCCGGCCGCGCCCGACGCGCGCGCCTGCGCGATGTCGGCCGGAAGCTCGGCGTTCGCGTAGAGATGGATCGTGGTGCCGTCGCGCGTACGCGTCTCGACGTCGCGAAGGAGCGCGAGGCGCTTGCCGCGCTGGATGACGTCGCGCTGCCACGTGCGGTAGCGCGCGATGTCCTGCGCGGTCGGATGCACGACGACTTCGCCGCGCTCGCCGTCGATGAGGATGAGATCATCGTCCTGGATGTGCGCGAGCGCTTCGTGTGCCGCGACGATCATCGGCAGGCGCAGCGAGCGCGCGAGAATCGCCGAGTGCGAGAGCGGGCTTCCGGACGTCAGCACGACGCCGAGCACGCCATGCTCGGCGAGCGGCACGAGCTCGGAGGGCGCGACCGTGTCGCCGACGAGAATCTCGCCGACGCGCGCGGCGATCTTGCGTTCCTCGACGCTCGATTCGCGCACGAGCGCGTTCTGCACGCGGCCGATGACGTGATCGATGTCTTCCTTGCGGCTGCGCAGGTACGGATCGTCCATCGCCTCGAACACTGCGACGAGGCGGTCGCGCTGCATCTTGAGCGCGGCGCTCGCGCGGTAGCGGCCGACGCGGATCAGGTCGGCGAGGCCGGCGTTGAGCTCGCGGTCGGCGAGGATCAGGCTGTGCGCGTCGATGAACTCGGCGACTTCGTGCGCGAACACGCCGGAGAGTTTTTCGCGCAGCGCCGCAAGATCGGCGCGCGCGAGTGCGAGTGCGCGGTGCAGGCGATCGAGCTCGGTTTCGATTTCCTCGGCGGCGAGCGGGCGCTCGTCGATCAGGTACCGGCTCGGCTGCTCGAGGCGAGCGCGGCCGAGGGCCATGCCTCGCGCTGCGCCATTGCCGGTAAGAGTGAATCGCACGTCGCTTGCCCTGCCTCGGTCTCAGTCCCGTTGCGTGCGGTGGGCCGAGGCCCACCCTATCGAGATCCATAGGGTGGGCCTCGGCCCACCGGCTTCATTGTCCTTCGTCGAACTTGCGCTCGAAGAGATCGACCATCGCCGCCATCGCGGCTTCTTCGTCGGGCCCGTCGGCGCGCAGCTTAATCTCGGCGCCGAGCCCGGCGGCCAGCATCATGACCCCCATGATGCTTTTCGCGTTGACTTCCTTGCCACGATACGCGATCGACGTCGCCGACTGGAATCCGTGCAGTGCCTGTACGAGCTTGGCCGACGCGCGCGCGTGCAGGCCGAGGCGGTTCGTGATCGTGATGTCCTTATCGAGCATGCGTACCTTTCGGGTCAGGGCGAATGGGTCGAACGGCCGGCTTTTGCAAGAGACTACGGCGTGTCTACGAAAATCCCTCCGCGCCCGCCGGTCGCCGCCGTCTGCGCGAGGTCGTCGAGCGATTGTTCGGGATAATTGAGCACGCGCAGCAGCATCGGAAGGTTCAGGCCCGACACGCAATGCATGCGCACGCCGAGCTTGGGCAAGCGGTTCGCGACGTTGCACGGCGTCGCGCCGTAGAGATCGGAGAGCACCAGCACGCCGTCGCCGCCGTCGAGATCGCGCGCGCGCGCGGCTGCGGCGAACAGCATCTGGTCGGGATCCGCGTTCGCCGCGACTTCCTGCACCTCGACCGGCAGCGGCAGACGGCCGAGCACGTGCCTCGCTGCCGAGACGAGCGCGGCGCCCATCGATTCGTGCGTGAGAAGCAGTACGCCGACGCTCATTCGAGCTCCCGGTGATAACTCAGCACCTGCCGGTGCGTGGCTCGGTAGTGATCGGCGAGCTGTTCGGCGAGATAGACGGAGCGATGGCGGCCGCCGGTGCAGCCGATGCAGATCGTGACGTAGCTGCGGCCTTCGGCTTCGAAGCGCGGCAGCCATGTGTCGAGGAACTTCGCCAGATCGTCGCGGAACGCGATGACGTCGGGTTTTGCTTCGAGCCATTCGCGCACGGGCGCGTCCTTGCCCGACAGCGGCCGCAGGCGCGAATCCCAGTGCGGGTTCGGCAGGCAGCGCGCGTCGAACACGAAATCGGCGTCGGTCGGCACGCCGCGGCGGTACGCGAACGATTCGAAGAGCAGCGTGAGGCCGCCGGCGGCGAGGCCCATCTCGTTGATGATCAGCCGGCGCAGCTGATGCACGTTGAGATCGCTCGTGTCGACGACACGATCGGCGATCGAGACCATCGGCCGGAGCAGTCGGCGCTCGGTCGCGATCGCCTCGGCGAGGCCGAGGCCTTCGGCCGAGAGCGGATGGCGCCGGCGCGTTTCCGAATAGCGCTTGATCAGCACGTCATCGCGCGTGTCGAGGAACACGATGCGATAGGCGATCTCGGCCTGCGCGAGCTCGGCGAGGATCGCCGGCAGGCGATTCAGGTTTTCGGCGCGGTTGCGCACGTCGACGCCGACCGCAAGCTTGTGGTGCAGCGTCGCGGCGCCCTGCGAGATCGCCTGCACGAACGCCGGCATCAGCGCCGCGGGCAGGTTGTCGACGCAGTAGTAGCCGAGGTCTTCGAGCGTGCGCAGCGCAACGGTCTTTCCGGAGCCGGAAAGTCCGCTGACGATGATGAGCTCAGCCGCGGTTTCCGCTGGCTTCGCCGTCGGCGCGGTGCTGGTGTCGGTGGGTGTGTCTACCATGGTGGCAGCCGGCGCAGCTGATGCGCCTGGCGATCGATGAACGTCTGGGCGGGGTCGAAACCCTTGCTCTTCAGCATATGGCTGCGCACCGCCGCTTCTGCAAGGACCGCGATGTTGCGGCCCGGCGCGACCGGGATCGTGATGCACGGAATCTGCACGTCGAGCACCTCGCGATAGCCGACGTCGCCCGTGAGCCGCGCCATGCCGTCGCCCGGCGTATCGAGCTTCTGCGGCTTCAGGTGCACGATGAGGCGCAGGTATTTCGACGGTTTGACGGCCGTCTGGCCGAACATTTCGCGCACGTTCAGCACACCGAGGCCACGCACCTCGAGAAGATCGCGCAGCATGTCGGGACAGTTGCCGTCGATGACGTCCGGCGCGATCAGCGTGAACTCGGGCGCGTCGTCGGCGACGAGACGGTGGCCGCGCGTGATGAGCTCGAGCGCGAGCTCGCTCTTGCCGGTGCCGCTCTCGCCGGTGATCAGCACGCCGATCGAGTAGACCTCCATCAAGACGCCGTGCAGCGTGACCTGCCGCGCGAGCTCGCGCGCGAGGTGGTACTGGAGGTACGTCAGGAGCTCATGGCCGCGCTTCGGGCTGATCCAGAGCGGCGTCTGCGATTCGTCGGCGGCCTGGCGAAGATCGGCCGGTATGGTCTGGTCTTTGGTCACCAGGACCGCCGTCGGGCGGTACGCGATGATCTTTTCGACCGTCTCCCAGCGCTGGCGCGAATCGAGGCCGTCGAGGTAGTTGAGCTCCTCGGTGCCGATGATCTGCACCTTGTTCGGGTAGATGATGTTGAGGTAGCCGACGAGCGAGGGCCGCCGCGACTGCGTCGTGCCGGGCTCGAACGTGCGGTTCTCGCCACGCATGCCGGCGACCCAGCGGAGCGCCATGCGCTCCGAGACTGCGTCGAACAGCTGACGGGCGGAAAGCCTCTCCATCGTGCGGAACCCCAAAAAATCGGCTTGGCGTCTTCGGCAGGCGCCGATCCGGAGCGCCAGACCGCCATAGTGTACGGGTGTGGGCCTGCGGCGTCCGCGACCGCGCTGAAACGGCACCGCGCGACGCGCTTTCAGCGGACGGCGGCCTTCGCGTTGTGCAGGAGATCGCGGAGCACGCGCGCGTCGGGCGCGGCGCGAAGCCCGGTCGTGAGCTCGGTGTCGGAGAAAAGCTCCGCGAGCTCGGCGAGAAGCTTCAGGTGCTGGTCCGTGAAGTGTTCCGGGACGATCAGCGCGGCGACGAGGTCGACCGGCTTCTTGTCGTCGGCGCCGAAGTCGATCGGCTTTTCGAGCCGGACGAACGCGGCGCGCGGCTCGGTGACGCTGGCGCTCCGTCCGTGCGGGATCGCAACGCCGTGGCCCAGACCCGTTGAGCCGAGCTGCTCGCGCGCTTCGAGCGCCGCCTGCACCGTGCGGACGTCGTCCTCGCCTGCGAGAAGCTCGGCGAGGCGCGCGATCAGGCTCGCCTTGTCGCTCGCGACGAAATCCGTCCGCACCCGCTCCTGCGGCAGCAGATCGAGAAAAGGCATGAGCGGAAGGGGCCTCTCCGTATCGCTCGCGGCGGCGGGCGGCTAATGGTACCGGCGTTTGGAGGATTTGGGCGCGCGGCGGATGCGCGCAGCTGAAGCCGCTGCTGCGGAAACTCGATTGACCGTCGCAGGAGCGGCTTCAGCCGCGAACGCGGGTCAACTGTATCGCGTCGAGCGCACCGTCTCGGCGTGATGATCGGTCAGTTTTTCCTTGTGCTTGCGCACCTGCTTGTCGATCTTGTCGACGAGCGCGTCGATCGCTGCGTACATGTCGGTTGCGGTCGCGACCGCATGCAGCTTGCGCCCCGATTTCCTGCCGGCGAACTGCATCGTGGCCTCGGCCTTGTGCAGTACTTTCTCGATGCCCAGCACGATGCTGAGCTCATGCAGATGGTCGAAGTGTCGCGTAATCCTCTCGAACTTGCTCGTGCAGTAGTCGCGGAGCGCAGGAGTGACTTCGACGGTGTGACCCTGAATCGTGATCTGCATGACGGACTCCTTTTTTGCGAACGTCCGGAAGCGCCGGACGCGTACTGCGTGGTCGGCGCCCAGTCGATGCACATCGGAAGGCGCCGGAGCCCGGCTCGCGCCGGACTTCGAATCGTCAGAGGTCGGCGGCATCCTCCCTGTCGTGCGGCGCGAAAGCGCCGGCTTCACACCATGAGACCCGTGCGATGCCGAACGGTTCCTGAGCCGGAAGAATCGATGAATCGCGCGGGGTGGCGCGGCACGAATCCATGCGCAATCCTCAACCGAGACGGCTGCGGTCGTTCGATGAAGGGATGTTCATCGCCTCACGGTACTTCGCGACCGTGCGGCGCGCGACGCTGATGCCGCGCTTGTTGAGCTCTGCGGCGAGCGCCTGGTCCGACATCGGACGCGCGGGCTGCTCGTCGCCGATCAGCTTCTTGATCATGGCCTGGATCGCGGTCGCCGACGCGGCACCGCCATCGACGGTCGAGACGCCGCTCGAGAAGAAGTATTTGAACTCGAACGTGCCGCGCGGTGTGTGCAGAAACTTGCGCGTCGTGACGCGGCTGACCGTCGATTCGTGCATGCCGATTTCCTCGGCGACGTCCTTCAGCACGAGCGGGCGCATCGCTTCGGCGCCGAACTCGAGGAACCCTTCCTGCGCGCGGACGATCGAGGTGGCGACCTTCAGCATCGTCTCGGCGCGCGTTTTCAGACTCTTGATCAGCCAGCGCGCTTCCTGCAATTGCCCGCGCAGGTACGACGCGTCCTCGCGCCGTGCCTTCGCGATCAGGCTCGCGTAATGCTCGTTGATGCCGAGCCGCGGCTGGCAGCCGGGCGCGAGCGCCACCTGCCAGCGGCCGGCGATCTTGCGTGCATACGCGTCGGGCGCGACGTATTCGGCGCTCGCGTTCGAATAGCCAACGCCGGGCTTGGGCACGAGCGAGCGGATCAGCGCGACGGCGCTATCGAAATCCTCTTCGGTCGCGTGCACGCGCTGGCAAAGCCGCGCGCGGTCCTGCCGCGCGAGCGCTTCGAGATGCTCGCCGACGATCGTCTTCGCGAGCGCGAGCGCCGGCGTCGACTTGTCGAGCGTGTCGAGCTGTACCCCGAGGCAATCCTTCAGCGAGCGGCTCGCGACGCCCACCGGATCGAAGCGCTGCACGCGATGGCGCACGGCCTCGATCTGATCGGCCGAAACGGAGTAGATCGATGCGAGGCTCGTCTGGATCGACTCATCCGATTCGGTGAGGTAACCGTCGTCGTCGATCGCTTCGATGATCGCGGCGGCGATCGCGCGGTCGCGCGAGGACATCGGCGTCAGGTTCAGCTGCCAGAGCAGGTGATCACGGAGGTCCTCGACCTCGGCGTCCTGCGGCTCCATGCCGTCCTCGTCGAGGGCAGTGCCGCGGTATTCGCTGCGCTCGAGCTCGAGGTCGAGCGGGCCGTCGTCGCTCTCGTTGGCCGATTCGGCGGCTTCGGCCGGCGTTTCGGGTGCCGATTCGACGCCATCGATGGTTTCGGCCTCGCCGGTGTCGACGTCCTCGCGATCGGCTTCGAGCTCGAGCAGCGGGTTCGATTCGATGGCCGTGTTCAGCTCGAGCTCGAGCTCCATGCTGGATAGCTGCAGCAGCCGAATCGCCTGCTGGAGCTGCGGCGTCAGCGCGAGCGTCTGGTTGAGTCGTATCTGAAGCGCGGGTTTCATGCCGAAATCGTGCCAACCCCCCAAGTCGGCCCATCGTAGCGCCAAATTGAGTGTGCCGGGCAGGCTTGACGTCACGATTGCGAGGGTGGACGCTCGGCCGATTGGGGACGCCGTTCACGGCGTCCGACGATGCCCTGTGCGGGCGCCGCGGCTACATCCGGAACTCTTTTCCGAGATAGACCTCGCGCACCTGCTCGTTGGCCAGGATCTCGGCCGGCGCGCCCTGCGCGAGCACGGCGCCATCGCTCATGATGTACGCACGCTCGCAGATGCCGAGCGTCTCGCGCACGTTGTGATCGGTGATGAGAATCCCGATCCCGCGCGATTTCAGCTGCAGCACGATGCGCTGGATGTCGACGACCGAGATCGGGTCGATGCCGGCGAAGGGCTCGTCGAGCAGCATGAAGCGCGGCCTCGCCGCGAGCGCCCGCGCGATCTCGACGCGGCGCCGCTCGCCGCCTGAGAGGCTGAGGCCTTTCTGGTCGGCGATGTGGCCGATCTGGAGGTCGTCGAGCAGCGATTCGAGCTCGGCGTTGCGGCCGGCGTTGTTGAGATCCTCGCGAAGCTCGAGGATCGCCAGGATGTTGTCGGCGACGCTGAGCCGGCGGAACACCGACGGCTCCTGCGGGAGATAGCCGACGCCCAGCTGCGCGCGCGAATGCATCGGCATCTCGGTGACGTCGACGTTGTCGATGCGGATCGTGCCGGCGTCGGCAGGAATGAGCCCGACGACCATGTAGAAGCACGTCGTCTTGCCGGCGCCGTTCGGGCCGAGCAGGCCGACGATCTCGCCCTCGTCGAGCGAAAACTCGAAGCCGCGCACGACCGTGCGGCTTCGAAAGCTCTTCTGCAATCCGGTGGCGCTCAGCATCAGTGCTGGTCGCTCGCGGGCTTCGAATCCGGCTTTGATTCAGGCTTCGCCGGCGGCGTCGCGGGCTTCGGCGCCGCGCCGTCGGCCGGGGCCTTGTTCTTCGGCACGATGACCATCTGCACGCGCTGGCTGTCGCTCGTCTTGTCGCCCGATTCCATCTCGCCGGTGTTCGTGTTGTAGGTCATGTACGCGCCCTTGAACTGGCCGCGGCCCGGCTGGTTCACGACGACGTTGCCGGTCAACACCGCAATGCTCGTGTCGGCGTTGTAGTCGATCTTGTCGCTCTCGGCGGTCATGAGGCCGCCGGCGTCCTGCTGCTGCTCGAGGTGCGCCTGCTTCTTCTTGCCGATCATGATGACGCGCTGCACGTCGCCCGAGATGTCCTTGCCTTGCGCGTCCTTCGCGTCGGCCGCGTGCTGATAGATCGTTGCTTCGTCGCCGCGCGCCTTCGTCGTGCCCTGGTCCATCGTGACGTTGCCGTCGAGATAGGTGACGCCGGGCTGGTTGTTTTCCTTGTTCTGGACGATCTTCGCGTGATCGGAGTTGATCAGCGTGTTCTGCTGCTTGTCGCTGGTCAGCGCGTGCGCCGCGAGCGGCGCGAGAACGAGAGCAGCTGAAAACATCGCGGCGCTACTTGACCCGCTCCGCGTCGCGCTTGTCCTTCGGTTCGATCGTTGCGTGCACATCGGAGAGGAGCTCCAGTTCCTTGGTGTTGAGATCGCCGCGCATGCCGATGCCGCGCAGTATAGAGCCGGGCTGCACGATCGTTGCGGGCGCCGCGGTCTCCATTTTCTTGTCTTTCGGCCAGGTCGTCATATCGCTCGTGACGACGTCGACGGGCTGCACGCCCTTGGCCGGCTGGCGATGCATCTCGACATGGCCCAGCAGCTTCATGATCGTGCCTTCCTTGTTGACCCAGGCCGACTCGGATTTGCCTTTCCACTCGTTGCCGCTGCCGTCGAAGAGGACGTAGTCGGGCGTCGTCACGAAGATCGAGCCGTCCTCGCTGCGCCGCGCGAGGAACGGGCCGATGGTCTGGAACGAGAGCTTGCCCTCGGCATCGAGCGCGTTGAGCGTGAAGTTGCCGAGCGTGTAATCCGAGCGCGGCGGCCCTTCGAACGTCTCGACGTTCGTGCGCTGGCGCGTGATCCAGAACACGATGTTGAGCGCGATGCCGGCGAGCGCGAGCAGCGCCGCGACGAGCCAGAGGCGACGATCGGTCATTGCGGCGACATCACCGGACGAACGCGGCGAGCTCGGCTTCGGCCTTGCCCTGTGCCGCGAGGATCAGGTCGGCGACCTCGCGCGCCGCGCCCGAGCCGCCCGGCAGGCGCGTGCGCCAGTGCGCTCGCTCGCGGATCCACGGATGCGCATTGGCCACGGCGACTGAAAAGCCGACGCGCTGCATGACCGCCAGATCGGGGAGATCATCGCCGGTGTACGCGACTTCGCCGGGATCAAGCTTCAGCGCATGCAGCAGCTGTTCGTAGCACGCGAGCTTGTCGTCCTGACCCTGGTAGACGTGCGCGACGCCGAGCTCGGCCATGCGCTCGGTCACGATCATGCTGTGCCGCGCGGTGATCACGGCGACTTCGACGTGGTTGGCGAGGAGGCGCTTCAGGCCGAGCCCGTCGTGGACGTGGAACGCTTTCAGCTCGTGGCCGTCGGCCGCGAAGAAAAGGCGGCCGTCGGTGAGGACGCCGTCGACGTCGAAGATCGCGAGCTTGATGCGTGCGGCGCGGTCGCGGATGTCGTTCGGAAGGTCGGAGGGCAGCATGCGCAGATTATAGGGCCGCTGCCTTGCGGACACCTTGCAGGCCCGGTGGAGACTCCCGGACGCCGTCATTCCCGCGAAAGCGGGAATCCATTGTCGGGCCGCAAAGCAAAGGTGGATTCCCGCTTTCGCGGGAATGACGGCATCGAAGGATCAGACGACGCGGGCGCGCAGCAGGTCGTGGATGTTCAGCGCGCCGACGACGTGATTGGCCTCGTCGACGACCAGCAGCGCATGGATCTTGTGCGCCTCCATCAGCCGCGCCGCCTCGATCGCGAGCTTCTCGCCCGAGATCGTCTTGGGCCTCGCGGTCATGAGATGCGTCACCGGCGTAGCGCGAAGGTCAATGTCGTCGTCGTCGACCGCACGGCGCAAGTCGCCGTCGGTGAAGACGCCGAGCAGGCGATGCTCGTCGTCGATGATCGCGGTCATGCCCAGGCCCTTGCGCGTCATCTCGACCAGCGCTTCGGTCAGCGAGGCATCGGGACTCACGGTCGGCACCTTGTCGCCGATGTGCATGACGTCGCTGATCTTGACCAGCAGCTGGCGGCCGAGACTGCCGGCCGGATGCGAGCGCGCGAAGTCCTCGTCGGTGAAGCCGCGCGCTTCGAGGAGCGCGATCGCCAGCGCATCGCCCATGACGAGCGTCGCGGTCGTGCTCGCGGTCGGTGCGAGGCCGAGCGGGCACGCTTCGGCTGGCACGCTCGTATCGAGATGCACATCGGCGAGCCGCGCGAGCGAGGATTCGTCGTTGCCGCTCATGACGATCAGCGGAATGCCCTGACGCTTGATCAGCGGCAGGATCGTCAGGAGCTCGTCGGTCTCGCCCGAGTTCGAGAGCGCGAGCACGACGTCCTTCGGCGTGATCATGCCGAGATCGCCGTGGCTCGCTTCGCCCGGATGCACGAAGAACGACGGCGTGCCGGTCGAGGCGAGCGTTGCGGCGATCTTGCGCGCGATGTGGCCGGATTTGCCCATGCCCGAGACGACCACGCGGCCCTGGCACTCGAACATCAGCTGGCAGGCGCGCAGGAAGCGCCCGTCGATGCGATCGTGCAGCACCTCGATCGCGCGTGCCTCGGTCGCGATGACCGCGCGCGCGCTGCGGACGAGCTTCGCGCCGTCGAGCATCGTGCCATCCGGCGTCGGGCCGAGCGGCAGTGAGGCAGCTTGAAACTGGGCATTCATCGGGCCGGAATCCTGGTACGAAAACGCGAGGTCGGCGAACTCCTGATTTCTGCGCCGCAGGTTTTTGAGTACCATTCGCCGCCCCCATTGTAGCGGTTAGCCCCGGATTTCGCCCGGTGGGCGCTGGAAAAACGCCAGCTTTTGCGTAGTGTTTCGATCAAATCGGGTTTCGATCAAGCCGGATTTCATGCCGGATTTGGATCAAGCCGGATTTGGATCAAGCTCCGGACGGCCGGAGCGGCGCCAGCGTCGCAGACCCTCCACCTTCGCCACTCGACCGCCCCTTATAGCGCCGCAAATGGACACGACGACGGTACAGCATCTGATCCAGCAGGGCCTCCCCGACGCGAAAGTCGAGGTGAGCGGACCTGACGGCGTGCATTTCGAGGCGCTCGTCGTCTGTCCCTCGTTCGCGGGCAAGTTGCCGCTCGCGCGTCACCGCATGGTGTACGCGACGCTCGGCGACTTGATGGGCGGCGCGATCCATGCGCTTTCGCTGCGCACATTGACCCCCGAGGAGGCGTCGCGCGGCAGTTAGGCAACACCCTGTGGTGCGAACGCATCACTGACGTATTCTTTTCGAAACACGGAGCAGTAGAGCTTGGACGGCGGCACTAGACAGGAAGCACGCGTGGCAAAAATCGTGATCAACGGCGGCGAACCCCTCAACGGGGATGTCTGGATCTCGGGCGCGAAGAACGCCGTGCTGCCGATCCTGGCGGCGTGCCTCCTCGCGGATGAACCCGTGACGATCGGCAACGTGCCGCATCTGCACGACGTCACGACGACGATGGAGCTGCTCGGCCAGATGGGCGTGGAGCTCGTCATCGACGAGCGCATGAAGATCCACGTCGATCCGCGGCCCGCGAAGCGGTATTTCGCGCCGTACGATCTCGTCAAGACGATGCGCGCATCGATCCTCGTGCTCGGACCGCTCGTCGCGCGGTTCGGCGAGGCCGACGTGTCGCTGCCGGGCGGTTGTGCGATCGGCTCGCGTCCCGTCGACCTGCACCTCAAGGGCCTGCAGGCGCTTGGCGCCGAGGTCTCGGTCGAGAACGGCTACATCAAGGCGCGCGCGAAGCGGCTCAAAGGCGCGCGCATCCATATGGATCTCGTGACGGTCACCGGCACCGAGAACATCATGATGGCGGCCACGCTCGCCAAAGGCACGACCGTCATCGAGAACGCGGCGCAGGAGCCCGAGGTCATCGATCTGGCGAACTGCCTCAACGCGATGGGCGCCAGGATTTCCGGCGCCGGCACCGCCACGCTCGTCATCGAAGGCGTCGACCGGCTTTCGGGCACGACGTACGAAGTGCTGCCGGATCGCATCGAGACCGGCACGTTCCTCGTCGCCGGCGCGATCACCGGCGGCAAGATCACGGCCAAGCGCGCGCGCCCGAAGACGCTCGATGCGGTGCTCGGCAAGCTCGAGGACGCCGGCGCGCACATCTCGACCGGCGAGGACTGGATCGAGCTCGACATGCGCGGCAGGCGCCCGAAGGCCGTCAACATCACGACCGCGCCGTATCCCGCGTTCCCGACCGACATGCAGGCGCAGTTCACCGCGCTCAACTGCGTCGCCGAAGGCGTCGGCGTCATCACCGAGACCGTGTTCGAGAACCGCTTCATGCATGCGCTCGAATTGCAGCGGCTCGGCGCCGACATCCAGCTCGAAGGCAACGCGGCGATCGTGCGCGGCGTCGCGAAGATGTCGGGCGCGCCGCTGATGGCGACCGATCTTCGCGCTTCGGCCTCGCTCGTGCTCGCGGGCCTCGTCGCCAGCGGCGACACGGTCGTCGACCGCATCTACCACATCGATCGCGGCTACGAGAACATCGAGGAAAAGCTCGGCGGACTCGGCGCGCGGATCCGGCGCCTGCCGTCCTGAGCTAAGCCGGCTGGGGCGGACAGCCGAGCGCGCCCAGCAGCGTCGCGACGCTGCTGGGCTTGCGCACGAACTCATCGAAACCTGCCCGCGCCGCTGCCTCGAGCGCGCCTTCGCCGCGTCCGGTCAGCGCGATCAGGCGGTTCGTATAGCCTTGCCCGCGGATGCGCCGCGCGGCCTCGCAGCCATCGACGTCGGGCATCGAAAGATCGAGCAGCACTGCGTCCGGACGGAACACCGAGCAGAGCTGCGCGGCTTCGTCACCGTTCGAGCACTCGTGGACGGCAAGGCCGTGCGCGACCAGCATCTGCGCAACGCCCGCACGGACGAGCGCGTCGTCCTCGGCGTAGATGACACGAAACGATTTCGTCTCCATGGACGACGATATGCCACGGCGAGCCTGAGCAAAGCGTTAAGCGCAGCGCGTCCGAACACGAACATGTGCTTGAAAAAACGAAATCATTGCACTTCGGCGCTGATCAGCTTCCCGTGGCCGTCGTACTCGACATTGCCGTAGCCGCGATCGTCCTCGATCTCGATGTAGACGTGCGGCGAGCCGCAGAGCCCACTGCGGTAGATGTGCACGCTCTTCACCCAGCCCTGAGCCATCGGCGGGATCAGCGCCGGCGCGCCGGTGATCATCGCGGGCAGCTGCGCGATCGGCACGTCGCCCGCCGCGAACGGCTTGTTGCAGTCGAACGGGATCGTGTCGTCCTCGCGCCAGAGTTTGATCTCGCCGTTGCTCTCGACGATCCAGGTCGCGACGCGCTTCTTGTTGTTCGGCTCGAACACGTCGACGGAGAGCTGTTCCTTGTCGACGCTGATGTGTTTGAACGCGAGCGGCGCGCCGATCTTTGCCTCGACGCGCGCGAGATCGGCCTCGATGCCGCGCGTGAAATCGTGCGTGCGGCCGTCGCCCGGCGTCGGCGCGGGCTCGTTCTTCGGCGCGGGCGCAGGCGCCTTCGCGCTGCCGGCCGCGAGCGTCTTCATGTCGACCTTGGCCCAGCTGTCGCCTTTCATCTGGCGCGCTTTCGGCGCCGATCCAGTCGGCGTCCAGACGATCTCGAGCATCGCGTCCGAGTTCGCCTCGCTCGTCATCAGTGCGCGCCAGCCGAAATCGTTGCAGAAGATATCGGCACCGAGCTCGACGTTCTCGGGCTTCGAATAGCCGTTCGCCGCCGCGATCGCGCGCGCCTCGGTGAGCACGCGCGCGCCGATCGCGAGATCGACGTCGGCAAACGCGATCTTCTTCTTGCAGTCGATGCCGCCATTCTTCTGCGGCTGGCCTTCCTTCATCGGCTGGCCCGGCGACATTTCGAAGCGGTCGAACTCATCGGGCGCGGCGTCGTTCTGCACGGTCGTGGTGGCGTAGTGCTCGCCGAACGTGAAGCTCAGTACATGGACCGGATGGCCGATGCGCGCGGCGAACGCGGCTTTCACGGCGGCGGGATCGTCGAGCGGATGCGCGGGCGCGACGACGTCAGCCGCGAACGCCGGCGCGCACGCGACGAGCACGAGCATCGCGGCGAAACGCACGTCAATCCTTGTCGGCATCGAGCACCTTCCCGTCGAGGCTGAGCTCGACGCGGCCGTCGTGCCGCGGCGTCGAGAGGCTGAACGTCCAGATCGGAATGTCGCTGAAGGTCAAGAATCCGCTCGAATCGCCGCGCTCGAGCCCGATCGACGAGACGCGCGCATCAGGCAGCCCTAGCTTCGCCTTCGCCGACGCGAGCATCGACGGCAGCCGCTGGAAGTCGATCGTCGTGAGCTCGATGACGTGATGATCGACGGCCGCGACGCTCGGGTAGTGCTCGAACTTGACCGGTATCGGCGGGCTCACAACGCCGTGGTCGTATTCGTAGCTGTCCACGAGATCGGGCTTGCGCTGATCCTGGATCCACAGATCGACCTTGCCGTCGCCATCGATCTCGAGCTTGTAGACCTTGACCGGCGCGCCGACTTTCGCGATCAGCTGCTTCAGGAAATCGGTGAGATTCGGCCACGCGAAATCGGCCGCCGGCGGCGCATCGGCCGCGACGGCGATCGTCGAAAACGCAACAAGAAAAGCGAACAGCAGACGACGCGTACGCATCGCGCATCCCTCCCCAGGGTCCGCACGGCGCCAGCATACGCCGGTCGCGGCGCGGCGGCGCGAACGCCCTCGCAGCTTCAGCGCTGCGGAGGCGCGGCGAGCTTCAGCGTGATCGTGTCGCCTTTCTTCTCGGACTGCTCGATCTCGACCGGGATCCAGCCGAGTTTTTCGGAGAACCAGCTCCGCGCGACGCGCTTGCGATCGGTGCCGGGCTCGCCGACGCGACGCATCAGCACCGTGTCGAACGTGCCGGCCGGCACGTTGAGGCTTTCGTTGCCGCCGCGCTCGTAGCGCATGTCCTCGACGTGATCCTTGACTGCGACCTTGTAGTCGAACGTCTGCGCATTGCGTTTGAGATCGGTCGCGATCGCGAGCGTGACCGCATGGCGATCGATGAGGCCGGGCACGATCGCGTAGTGGAACGTCTCGCCGCCTTCCTCGACCTCAGCCTTCCCGTTCGCAAACGACGCGCGCCGCGTGCGGTTCTTGATCGCGCTGTCCTGCTTGTAGCTGTAGTCGATCGCTTCGGGGCGCCCGTCGTGCCAGCGGAAACGCGAGGTCTCGACGATGTGGACGCCGGCGAGCTTCGCGAGTCCCGACGTGCCGCGTGTCTCGCTGCGCAGCGTCCACGTGCCGTCGCGATTGTCGCTGAGCGCGAGCGTCGTCTTGCCGAGCGCGTCGCCGTTGCGCAACGCATCGTATTCGGCGCGGAACGGCGCGAGCGGGGCCTCGTCGGCGAACGCAACGTGCGACGCTGCGAGAGCGAGAGCGGCAAACAGCAGTTTCATGCGGTGATTCCGGCGGACTCGACCGCGCGAGTGTTGCCGCGTGCGGCTGAACGGCGCATTCACGCCGCGAGCGATCGGCCGGCGAGGCGAAGTGGCGCGGCGAGCGGATCGCCGTCGAACCGGACGCCGTCGCCGTCGAGCGTGAAGCGGCGTTGCGCGAGAAGATCGACGGTCGCCGCAAGCAGGCGATGCTCGAGCGGCAGCAGGCGCGCCGAGAGCGAGGCCGGCGTGTCGCCGGCTTCGATGGGAATCTCGATCTGCGATATCACCGGGCCGCCATCGAGCTCCGGCGTCACGAAATGCACGCTCGCGCCATGCACCGTGTCGCCGGCCTTGATCGCGCGCTCATGCGTCTTCAGCCCGCGATATTTCGGCAGCAGCGACGGATGAATGTTGATCATGCGGCCAACCCACGGCGCAAGCACGTCGGGATCGAGAATCCGCATGAAGCCCGCGAGCACGATGAGGTCGGGCGCATTCGCGGCGACCCGCGCAAAGAGATCGGCATCGAAGCTCGCGCGATCGGCATAGCCGCGCGGATCGAGCGCGATCGTCGCGATGCCGGCATCTTCGGCGAGGCGGAGCGCCTGTGCTTCAGGCTTGTCGCCGGCGACGAGCACGATCCCGAAACGCGCATCCGGTTCGCGTTGCGCCGCGATCAAAGCACCCAGATTCGAGCCGCGCCCGGATGCGAGCACGACGACACGCATCGCCGGATGCGTCACGCGATCTCGACGCGGTCGCCGCGCGCGGGAACGATCTCGCCGATCGTCCACGCATCGAGCCCGGCTTTCGCGAGCCAGCCGATGATCGTCTCGCGCGATTCCTGCGGCACGATCAGCGTGTAGCCGATGCCGCAGTTGAACGTGCGGAACATCTCGTCGCGCTCGACGCGGCCCTCGCGCTCGAGCCAGTCGAACAGCGGCGAACGCGGCCACGCCTTGCTGTCGAGCGCGATGCCGAGCGCATCGGGCACGACGCGGATGATGTTTTCCTTGAGCCCGCCGCCGGTAATGTGTGCCATGCCGTGCACCGGCTGCTCGCGCATCAGCTTCAGGATCGGCTTGACGTAGATCGTCGTCGGCGCGAGCAATGCGTCGCCGAGCTTGACGCCGCCGAGATCGAGATCGTAAGGACTTCCCGCGCGCGAAACGATCCTGCGCACGAGCGAATAGCCGTTCGAATGCGCGCCGCTCGATGCGATGCCGACGATCGCATCGCCAGCCTTGATCGCCGAGCCATCGATCAGCGCCGATTTTTCGACCGCGCCGACGCAGAAGCCGGCGAGATCGTATTCGCCCGGCGGATACATGTCCGGCATCTCGGCCGTCTCGCCGCCGATCAGCGCGCAGCCGGCGAGCTCGCAGCCTTTCGCGATGCCGCCGACGACGGCGACGGTCGTGTCGACATCGAGCTTGCCGGTCGCGAAGTAATCGAGGAAGAAGAGCGGCTCTGCGCCCTGCACGAGCACATCGTTGACGCACATCGCGACGAGATCGATGCCGATCGTGTCGTGGCGCTTCAGATCCTGCGCGAGCTTCAGCTTCGTGCCGACGCCGTCGGTGCCGGAGACGAGCACCGGATCCTTGTAGCGGCCCGCGAGCTCGAACAGCGCGCCGAAACCACCGAGCCCGGCCATGACCTCGGGCCGGTACGTGCGCCTGACCAGCGGCTTGATGCGCTCGACGACCTCGTTGCCTGCGTCGATGTCGACGCCGGCGGCGCGATAGCTCAGGGATTCGGTGTCGGCGGACATCGTCGGCGAGGCTGGCTTTGCGGGCCGCGAATGATAGCAGGGCGGCCGCGTCGCTCGCTTTCGCCGGAGCCTTTCGGCAGACTTCGAGGCTCCGACGTAACGGAATACGAACGTGCGCGCGCGCTCACCGGAAACCGTTGTCCGCCGTCTCCCGCGTCGCGGGCTGCAGGCTTTCGTCGCGCTTTTCGCGCTCGCGTTCGCGACTCTCGCGCCGGCACCGGCCAGAGCCGCACCGCCGACCTACACGGCCGAGGCGCCGGTCGATTCGCAGTCGGACGACGATCGTCTCGAGGCGCTCAAGATCGCGCTCGCCAACGTCATCATCGACCAGACCGGCGATGCCGGCGCGCTGTCGCGATCCGATGTCGCAGCGCAGCTCGCGAAGGCCGATCGGTACGTGCTGCAGTTCAAATACCGGCAGAACGCCGGCGCCGCCGACACCGGCGCGCCGAGGCTGACGCTGATTGCGGAGTTCGACGCCGCGGCCGTCGACAAGATGCTTCAGAACCTCGGGCTGCAGTCGGCCGGCGTCGCCGGCGCGCCGATCGACGCGACGCCGACCGACGTCATGGTCTGGATCGGCGGCATCCGATCGGCCGACGACTACGCGCGCGTGATCGGCTATTTCGCGAAGAGCAATCTCATCAAGAGCGCGCAGCCCAAGCAGGCGCGCGGCGACGGCATGCTCGTGAAGCTCTCGCTCGCGACCGATCTCAAGCACTTCCTCGATGCCGTGACGATCGAGCGCCAGCTCAGCGTCGTCAACGGCTCGCCGCCGGTCGACGGCATCGATGCGACGCTTGCACTCGGTCCCTGAGGCACGGCGCTGATGCTGCGCCACCTGCCCAATCTCGTCACGATCCTGCGCATGCTGCTGGTCGTGCCGCTCTGCTGGCTGATCGACCAGGGCCGCTACGAAGGCGCGCTCGTGATCGCGGCAATCGCGGGCTTCAGCGACGCGCGTCGACGGCTTCCTCGCCAAGCACTACGGCTGGCAGAGCTGGCTCGGCGGCATTCTCGATCCGATCGCGGACAAGCTCTTGCTGATGGCCACATTCCTCTGGCTCGCGTTCGTCGGCGACGTGCCGCAATGGCTCGCGGCGCTCGTGATCGGGCGCGATCTCGTCATCGTCGGCGGCGCGGTCGCCTACTACGGCCTGATCGGACGCTTCGATGCGGCGCCGAGCCTGCTCTCGAAGCTGACGACGGTCGTGCAGATCGTGTTCGTGCTCGCCGAGCTGCTTCGGCTTTCACGCTGGATAGAGATGCCGGACAACGTGCGCAACGCGGCGATCGGCATCACGGCTGCGCTGACGATCGCGAGCGGCCTGCACTATGTCATCGTATGGAGCGCGCGCGCGTGGCGGACCCGGCCCTTGGGCGGAAAGAGGCAGCCGTGAGCGGAGAGCGGCATCAAGACAGGCACGAAGGCGGGCTCGATATCCGCTGGCAATGGCTGATCCTGATCGGCATCGCGGGCTTCGTGATCTGGCTCCTGAAGCCGGTGCTCGCGCCGTTCGTGCTCGCGGCGCTGTTCGCGTATCTGGGCGATCCGATCGCGGACCGGCTCGAAAAGCGCATGCCGCGCCCGGTCGCGGTGAGCCTCGTCTTCCTCGTCATGATCGTTGTCTTCGTCGCGATCCTGCTCGTGCTCGTGCCGTTCATCGAGCGCCAGATCTCGAACTTCCTCGCGCAATTGCCGACGTGGATCGACTGGTTCCAGACCAAGGCCGCGCCGTGGCTCGAGCAGCATTTCGGCGTCTCGACCGACGTGCTCGACACGCAGAAGCTGATCGGCGTGCTGCAGGACAACTGGAAGGAAGCCGGCGGCTTCGCGACGACGGTGATCGCGAAAGTGTCGAAGTCGGGCCTCACGATCGTCGGCTGGGCGCTCAACATCGTCATGATTCCGGTCGTCGCGTTCTATCTGCTGCGCGATTGGGACATCATGGTCGCGCGTATCCATGCGCTCGTGCCGCGCTCGATCGAGCCGGTCGTCACGCGGCTCGCGCGCGAGTCGGACGAAGTGCTCGGCGCATTCTTGCGCGGCCAGCTCAGCGTGATGGTGGTGCTCGGCATCATCTACGGCGTCGGGCTCTGGATCGCCGGCATCAGCGTCGGTCCGCTGATCGGCATGATCGCGGGCCTGATCAGCTTCGTGCCGTATCTCGGCGCGATCACTGGCGTCGTGATGGGCCTCATCGCGGCGCTCGTGCAGTATCAGGACTGGCAGCATGTCGCGTACGTCGCGATCGTGTTCGCGATCGGGCAGACGCTCGAAGGCTACGTGCTCGTGCCGCGGCTGGTCGGCGAGAAGATCGGCCTGCATCCGGTCGCCGTGATCTTCGCGGTGCTCGCGGGCGGCGAGCTGTTCGGCTTCGTCGGCGTGCTGCTCGCGCTGCCGGTTGCGTCGGTCGTGATGGTGCTGCTTCGCTACGCGCACGAGCGCTACACGGCGAGCGAGCTCTATCGCGCACCGGATCAGCAGCCGGTGATCCTCGTCGTCGGCGGCGAGAACGCGGACGCGTCCGTCGTCGTCGTCGAGAAGCCGACGCCGCCGTCCGAAGGTTCATGAGCGCACAGCTGCCGCTGACGCTGCGCTGGCCGGCACATCAGCGATTCGAGGCGTTCGAAGTCGGCGACAATGGCGTCGCCGTCGATCTCTTGCGTCGCGCGGCGTCGGAATCGGAACAGGCTTCGCTTTATCTTTCAGGTCCGATGGGAAGCGGGCGCACGCATCTATTGATCGCGACGTGCGCGGCCGCAAACGCGGCCGAGCGCAGCGCGCAGTACCTGCCGCTCGCGTCGCTGCGTGCGAATGCGGATGCCTCGATCCGCGCATTCGGCGGCAGCGCGCTGCTCGCGATCGACGATGTCGACGCGATCGCCGGCAACGGCGCTGCCGAGCACGCGCTGTTCGATCTCTACAATCGCTGCCGCGCCGAAGGTGCGAGCTTGCTCTTCACCGCGCGCGCGGCGCCGGCGCAAATCGGGATTGCGCTGCCGGACCTCGTTTCGCGGCTCGGCGCGTGCACGCAGATCGTGCTGAAGCCGCTCGCCGAAATGCAGCGTCGCGAGCTCCTGCGCGCGCGGGCAGCGGTGCGAGGGATCGAGCTCGACGAATCGGTGCTCGACTGGCTCTTCGCGCGCGAGAAGCGCGATCTCGGCTCGCTGCTCGGCGTGCTTGACCGCGTCGACGCCGCATCGCTCGCGGCGCAGCGTCGCGTGACGGTGCCGTTTCTCAAGAAGTTGCTCGAGTCTTGAGTTCCCTTCTCCCGCGCGTCTTTCCCCTCTCCCGCAAGCGGGAGAGTGGAATGCTCACTTCAAATACTGCGGAGTTCGCGCAACTGCTCAGGTGTGCCGATGTTCGCCCAGGACCCGTCGAACCGCTCGCCGCTCAGCTTTCCATTACGCATCGCACGCTGATACAGCGGCAACAGCTTGAAATACGTCGCGCCCTCCGAAGCGATCATCTCGGGCCGGTACACCGCGATGTTCGCAAACGTCAGCCTCTCGCCCACGCCTTCCTCGTTGAGCCGCGAGCCATCGAGAAAAAAATCCCCGCGCGGATGAAACGCCGGATTCGGCACCATGACCAGATGCGCAAGCCCTCGTGGCTCCGACGGCAGCTTCGCGTAGTCGTAGTCGCTGACGATGTCGGCAGAGACGCCGATGAACGGCGCATCGCCGAGCAGCGGCAGCGCGCGCTTGATGCCGCCGCCGGTTTCGAGCGGCTTCTCGCCTTCGTAGCTGTAGCGGATGCGAACGCCCCAACGCGCACCATCGCCGAGCGCAGCCGGGAACTGCTCCGCGAGATGCGACGTATTGACGACGACGTCGCGGACGCCGATCGCCGCAAGCTTTTCAAGATGATGCTCGATGAGCAGCTTCCCGCCGACATTCAGCAGCGGCTTCGGCGTCGCGTCGCTCAACGGACGCATGCGCTCGCCGCGACCGGCAGCGAAAATCATCGCGGCGCGGATCATGCAGCCGTCGCCGCGTCGCGCGGCACGGTGATGTCGCGGTCGCCGAGCGCGCGCTCGAGCAGATCAGCGAGCGCGGCCGTCTCGGGATAACGCCGCGCGACCGTGATCACATAGCGCCAGGTCAGCGGCAGATCGGCGAGGTAGTGCCGCTTGCCGTCGCGATACCACAGCCGGCAGAAGATGCCGAGCACCTTGATGTGACGTTGCAGTCCCGCGAGATCGAACCAGCGGCGAAGGCGTGCGTCGTCGATATGCGAGTCGATCAGATGCGCGTGGCGCTGGCGCTGGCCGTAGGCTGCGAGCCAGCCTTCGACGCGCTCGGCGTCCCACGCGATGTAGCAGTCGCGCAGCAGCGATGCGAGGTCGTACGCGATCGGCCCGTTCATCGCACCCTGGAAATCGATAATGCCCGGACTTTCGAGCATCGCATCGGCAGGCGTCGCCGCGTGTGGCATCACGAGCAGGTTGCGGCTGTGGTAGTCGCGATGCATGAATGCCTGCGGCTGCGCGCGCACCTCGTTGATCAGCGCGCGGAATGCGAGCTCGATGACGTCCCACTCGTCGCATTCGACCGCATGGCCGAGATGGTGGCGCAGGAACCATTCGGGCATCAGCTCGAGCTCCATCGTCACGAACGCTTCGTCGAAATGCGGAAGGCCCGCCGGATCGACGTGCGTCTGCATGCGCAGCAGCGCGTCGAGCGCATCGGCGTAGAGCGCGTCGACGGATTTGTCGTCGAGCTCGGGCAGATAGAGCCGCGCACCGAGATCCTCCATCAGCACGAAGCCGTGCGTGCGATCGATCGCGAACACCTCCGGCGCGTGCAGTCCCGCCGCGCGCAGACGCGCGCCGATCGCGAGCCAGGGCTCGATGTTTTCCTTGTCGGGCGGCGCGTCCATGACGACGCGCGTGCTGGCCGCGCCGGTCACGCGCCAGTAGCTGCGGAAGCTAGCGTCGGCCGACGCGGGTTCGATCGTAAGGCCAGTCGTCGCGAGCGCCGATTCGGCGAAGCGGCGCAACGCGTCAGCGCGCGGTGGGATGACGGTCATGGGAGCTCATTTCGAGGCCGTTGCGGGCCGTTCCGGCGATTCTAGCGGCTCGCGGATTTGCCCTGTCCGGCTCGAAATAGTACTATTTCAGTCCTGATTTAAAACCAGGATGAAAACCCCCGTGCTTCGGGTCAGCAAGCTCACCGACTATGCCACCGCCGTGATGACCTGCCTCGCTTCGGCAGGCGACGGCGTCACGAGCGCGCAGGCGCTCGCCGAGCGTGCGCACCTGGAGCTTCCGACCGTCAGCAAGCTGCTGAAGCAGCTCGCGCAGGCCGGGCTCGTCGCGTCGACGCGCGGCATCAACGGCGGCTACCGCCTGTCGCGTCCGCCCGAGCGCATCACGATCGCCGACATCGTGACCGCGATGGAAGGCCCGATCGGCATGACCGAATGCAGCGCGCAGGCGGGCCTTTGCGATCACGAGCCGCATTGCGGCGTGCGCGTCAACTGGCAGCGCATCAACCACGCGATCGCGAATGCGCTCGCGAACGTGACGCTTGCCGACATGCTGCACGTACCGAAGCAGCGCACGTCGATTCCGCTGCGCGTCGCGGTGACCTGAGATGGCGACCGAACGCACACACGTCGAGAACGAGCTTCGCGAACGCCCGCCGACGCCGGACGCGGTCGCGGCCGCGATCAACCGCCGCTACGAGGCCGGCTTCGTCACCGACATCGAAACCGAGTCGCTGCCGCCCGGCCTCGGCGAAGACGTCGTGCGCGCGATCTCGGCGCGCAAGAACGAGCCCGAGTGGATGACCGAGTGGCGCCTCAAGGCGTATCGGCACTGGCTGACGATGACGCCGCCGCACTGGGCGAAGCTCCGGATCGAGCCGATCGATTTCCAGGCGATCAGCTATTTCGCCGCGCCGAAGAACCGGCCGAAATCGCTCGACGAGGTCGATCCGAAGCTGCTCGAAACCTACGAAAAGCTCGGCGTACCGTTGCACGAGCGTGCGCGTCTCGCCGGCGTCGCGGTCGATGCGGTGTTCGACTCGGTCTCGGTCGGCACGACGTTCCGCAAGGAGCTCGAACAGGCGGGCGTGATCTTCTGCTCGATGTCCGAGGCGGTCCGCGAGCATCCGGATCTCGTCAAGAAATACCTCGGCAGCGTCGTCCCGATCACCGACAACTATTTCGCGTCGCTGAACTCGGCCGTGTTCTCGGACGGCAGTTTCGTCTTCGTGCCCAAAGGCGTGCGCTGCCCGATGGAGCTTTCGACGTATTTCCGCATCAACGCGCGCGACACGGGCCAGTTCGAGCGCACGCTCCTGATCGCCGAGGAGCGCGCGAGCGTCTCTTACCTCGAAGGCTGCACCGCGCCGATGCGCGACGAGAACCAGTTGCACGCGGCCGTTGTCGAACTCGTCGCGCTCGACGATGCGAGCATCAAGTATTCGACCGTGCAGAACTGGTATCCCGGCGACGAGAACGGCAAGGGCGGCATCTACAACTTCGTCACGAAGCGCGGCGACTGCCGCGGCGCGCGCTCGAAGATCTCGTGGACGCAGGTCGAGACCGGTTCCGCGATCACCTGGAAATACCCGAGCTGCATCCTGCGCGGCGACGATTCGGTCGGCGAGTTCAACTCGGTCGCGCTGACGCACCACCGCCAGCAGGCCGACACCGGCACGAAGATGATCCACATCGGCCGCAACACGAAATCGAAGATCGTCGCGAAGGGCATCAGCGCCGGCCACGGCCAGAACACCTATCGCGGGCTCGTGCGCGTAGAGAAGGGCGCCGAGGGCGCGCGCAACCACACGCAGTGCGATTCGCTGCTGATCGGCAAGCAGTGCGGCGCGCACACGTTTCCGTACATCGAAGTCAAGAATCCGGGCGCGATCGTCGAGCACGAAGCGACGACGTCGAAGATTTCGGAGGATCAATTGTTCTACTGCCGCGCGCGCGGCATCGGCGAGGAGGATGCGGTGTCGATGATCGTCGACGGTTTCTGCAAGCAGGTTTTCCGCGAGTTGCCGATGGAGTTCGCGGTCGAGGCGAAGAAGCTGCTCGAGGTTTCGCTCGAAGGAGCAGTCGGATGAAGCAGCGCGTTCTCCTGCTCCCGTTTGCGCTCGCATGCGCCGCCGTTTTGGCCGGCGAACCGAAGACGTACACGCCCGAAATCCACGGCATGCTGACCAGCGGCAAGCAGCCGGTCGCGTCGAACGTTTGCCTGCGCCAGAGCGACAGCGAGATCCGCAGCTGCGGCTACGTCGACGCGTCGGGCCACTTTCTGATCGGTTCGGGTCCGGTCCGCCGCTCGCCGCTGACGGCCGACACGGACAAGACGCCGCTCCGGTTCTGGCTCGAAACCGGTAACGTACTTTCGCCGCAGAAGCTCGCACCGGTCGAGGCCAGTGTCGATCGCAATGTGGCGATCGAGCTCAACTGCGATATGGCGCACCCGGGCCGCAATGATCCGACATTCCGCTCGTGCGATGCGAAGCCGACGCGACCTTTCGTCACGCGCGTCGTGCGCGACGACACGCCGTATCGCATGGCGCGTCCGTTGAGTCCGGCGAAGTGAATACGATGGCCCCGCTGCTCGATGTCGAAAATCTGCACGTCCGCGTCGCCGGTCGCGAGATCCTGAAAGGCGTCTCGCTGCGCGTCAACGCAGGTGAAATGCACGCGATCATGGGTCCGAACGGCGCCGGCAAGTCGACGCTCGGCAACGTGCTCGCTGGCCGCGAAGGCTACGAAGTCACCGAAGGCTCGATCGCGTATCGCGGCAGGAATCTGCTCGATCTCGAACCGGAAGAGCGCGCGGCCGCGGGTATGTTCCTCGCGTTCCAGTACCCGGTCGAGATCCCGGGCGTCAACAACACCTATTTCCTGCGCGCGGCGCTGAATGCGCAGCGCCGGCATCGCGGCGAGCCCGAGCTCGATTCGATGCAGTTCCTGAAGCGCGTGCGCGAAAAGCTCGCCGTGCTGCATCTCAAGGACGAGCTGTTGCATCGCGCCGTCAACGAAGGCTTTTCGGGCGGCGAGAAGAAACGCAACGAGATCTTCCAGATGGCGCTGCTGGAGCCGACGCTCGCGATCCTCGACGAAACCGATTCCGGCCTCGACATCGACGCACTGAAGATGGTCGCCGACGGCGTCAACGCGATGCGCGCGCCGGATCGCGCGTTCGTCGTCATCACGCATTACCAGCGCCTGCTCGACTACATCGTGCCCGATTTCGTGCACGTGCTCGCCGACGGACGCATCGTCGAAAGCGGCGATCGCACGCTCGCGCACAAGCTCGAGGAGCACGGTTACGCGTGGATCGCCGAACGCCAGATGCCCGAGAAAATCGGAGCCGGAGCGGCCTGATGGCGAGCGCGTTGCTCGAAGCGCTGCTCGAACGCGACGAGGCGTCGCGCGGGCCCGCGTGGCTCGCGGACGCGCGTCGCACGGCCGCGGATGCGCTCGCGCGCGAAGGCTTGCCGGGCGCGCGCAACGAGGCGTGGAAGTACACGAGCCTGCGCGCGCTGGAACAGTCGCGTCCGAGGAGCGACAGCGAAGCGGCGACGCGCGTCGTCGATGAATCGCTGTTTGCGCTGCCGATCGAGGGCCCGCGGCTCGTCTTCGTGAATGGCGTTTATCGCGCCGATCTTTCGCATATCGAGTCGATCGAAGGCGCTTCGATTTCGACGCTCGGTGCGACCGCGAACGGCGAGCTCGATCCGTGGCGCGCGTTGCTCGCGCGAACCTATGAAAGCGTCGACGCGGCCTTCGCGCGCCTCAATACGGTGATGGCGGCCGATGGTCCGCTGATCCGCATCGCGCCGTCGGCTCGCATCGACGCGCCGATCCACCTCGTCTTCGTCGGCGCCGGCCGCGACATCGCGTGGAACGCACGCGCGCTGATCGAGCTCGGCGCGCGTGCGAGCCTGCGTGTCGTCGAGCATCATGTCGGCGCCGATGCGACCGCGCAGCTCGGCAACATCGTCGTACAGGCTTCGCTCGGCGCCGGTGCGCGGCTCGATCTCGTGCAGATCCAGGACGCCGCGGCCGACGCGACGCTGATTCGCCGCAGCGAGATTTCGCTTGCCGACGATGCGACGCTGTCCTCGCACGTGCTCGAAATCGGCGCGCGCCTCGCGCGCCACGACCTCGACGTCGACCTCCGTGGCCGCGGCGCGCGCTTCGTTTCGCGCGGCGTCTTCGCGCTGCGCGGCCGCCAGCACGCCGACACGCACCTCGACATCCGCCACGACGCCCGCGATACCGCGAGCGACATCGTCTGGCGCGGCGTCGCCGATGAGCGAGCGCGCGGCGTGTTCCATGGTGCGATCACGGTCGCGCAGGGCGCCGACGGCGCCGATGCGAATCTCTCGAACAAGAACCTGCTGCTGTCGCCGAACGCCGAGATCGACACGCAGCCGGTGCTCGAAATCTACGCCGACGAAGTGAAAGCGGCGCATGGCGCGACGGTCGGACAGCTCGACGAGCGCGCGCTGTTTTATCTTCGCTCGCGCGGATTGCCGCCGGACGCGGCACGGCGCCTGCTGATCGCTGCGTTCTGCGCGACGGCGCTTGCGGAAGTCCCGGCGAACCTGCGCGCACATCTCGAAGCGATGCTCGCCGCGCGCCTGCCGAACATCGGAGACGCCTGAATGGACGCGCACGACACGATCGCCCCGATCGGCACCGACACCGCCGAGCACTACCGCTGGGGCGGCACGTCCGACGGCTGGCATCTGCTTCGTCGCGACGATCTCAGCGTGATCCGCGAACGCGTGCCGCCAGGAGGCCGCGAAGTGCGTCATCGTCACACGCATTCGCGCCAGTTCTTCTACGTGCTCGATGGCATCGCCGTGCTCGAGATCGACGGCGTGCGCCACACGCTCGGCGCGGGACAGGGCATCCATATTCCGCCCGGCGCCGCGCACCAGTTCCGCAACGAATCGGAGGCCGACGTGCATTTCCTCGTCGTCTCGGTGCCGAAGGCGCACGGCGATCGCGAAGATGTCGGAGACGCCGCATGAACGCGCGACCGAACGATACGCCGGCACCGCTCGACGTCGCGCGCGTCCGCGCCGATTTCCCGCTGCTGTCGCGCGAGGTCAACGGCAAGCCGCTCGTCTACTTCGACAACGCGAATACGTCGCAGAAGCCGCGCGCGGTCATCGAAGCCGTCGATGATTTCTACCGCCGTCACAACGCGAACGTCTCGCGCGCCGTGCACACGCTCGGCGAGGAGGCGACGAGCGCGTACGAAGCGACGCGCGACAAGCTCGCGCGCTTCATCAATGCGCCGTCGCGCGACGAGATCGTGTTCACCAGCGGCACGACGCAGGCGATCAACCTCGTCGCGTACAGCTATCTCTTGCCGCGGCTCGAGCCCGGCGACGAGATCGTCATCACGACGATGGAGCACCATGCCGATATCGTGCCGTGGCAGATCCTCGGCGATCGCGCCGGTGCGAAGCTCAAGGTCGCGCCGATCACCGAGAAGGGCGAGCTCCTCGTCGAGAAATACATCGATCTGCTGACGCCGCGCGTCAAGCTCGCCGGCATCGTGCATGTGTCCAACGTGCTCGGCACGATCAATCCGGTCGCCGAGATCGCGCGCGCGGCGAAGAAGCGCGGCATTCCGCTGCTCGTCGACGGCTCGCAGGCGATGCCGCACATGCCGGTCGACGTGCGGGCGCTCGGCTGCGATTTCTACGCGCTGACCGGCCACAAGATGTTCGGCCCGACCGGTACCGGCGCGCTCTGGGCGCGCAAGGAACTGCTGCGCGACATGCCGCCGTTCTTCGGCGGCGGCGAGATGATCCGCGAAGTGCGCTTCGATGGCACGACATATGCCGATCCGCCGCACCGCTTCGAAGCCGGCACGCCGAACATCGCCGGTTTCGTCGGGCTAGGCGCCGCGATCGATTACATGGAATCGCTCGGCCGCGAGAGCATCGCTGCCTACGAGCACGACTTGCTCGAATACGCCACCGCCGCGATGAAATCGGTGCCCGGCCTTCGCATCTTCGGCGAGGCGGCGAACAAGGCGTCGGTGATTTCGTTCCTGGTCGAAGGCGCGCATGCGCACGATCTCGCAACGCTGCTCGACCAGGAAGGCATCGCCGTGCGCTCGGGCCATCATTGCGCGCATCCGCTGATGCAGTTCTACGGCGTGCCGGCGACGTGCCGCGCGTCGTTCGCGTTCTACAACACCCGCGATGAAGTCGACCGCTTCGTCGACGCGATCGCGCGCGTCCGCAAGCTGCTCGCGTGAGCGAAGCGATGCCCGATCAAGGCCTTTACAAGCAAGTCGTGCTCGATCACTACAAGAACCCGCGCAATCGCGGTGCGCTCGACGGCTGCACGCACGCGGCGGACGGCGTCAATCCGCTCTGCGGCGATTCGCTGCGCGTCGAGCTCGTCTGCGCGGGCGATCGCATCGCGACGATGCGTTTTTCGGGCGAGGCGTGCGCGATCACGACAGCGACGGCGTCGATGCTGAGCGAGCTCGTTGCGGGCTTCGGCGCCGCGGAAGTCGCCGCGCTGAACGAGCCGTTCGGCCAGCTGCTGCGCGGCGAAGTCGAGGCGGACGACGCGCTCGGACCACTCAATGCGCTCGCCGAATTGCGCCGGCATCCGTTGCGGCGCAAATGCGCCGAGTTGCCGTGGGCAACGCTGCGTGCCGCGCTCGAAGGCACCGCTCGCGTCAGCACGGAAACCGCATGAGCTCGACCCTCGAACGAACCGTGGCGACGTTTCGTCTCGCGACGCCGGGCGACGTCGCCGTTATCGTCCCGCTCGTCGAGTCGGCTTATCGCGGCGATGTCAGCCGCAAGGGCTGGACGACCGAGGCTGATCTTGCTCGACGGACAGCGCACCGATCCCGCCGGCGTCGCGGAGCTCATCAGAAAACCCGGATCATGCATGCTGCTCGCCGAGCGCGACGGCGCGCTGCTCGCGTGCGCGAACCTCGAAAAGCGCGGCGAGGCCGGTTACTTCGGCATGTTCTCGGTGCGACCGGACCTGCAGGGCGCCGGCATCGGCCGCGCGACGCTCGCCGAAGCAGAGCGCCTCGCCCGCGACGACTGGCATTGCCGCGAGATGCACATGACCGTGATTTCGGTCCGCGACGAACTGATCGCGTGGTACGAACGTCGCGGCTACAAACGCACCGGCATCCATTCGCCGTTTCCTTACGGCGACGAGCGCTTCGGCATCCCGAAACGCGACGATCTCCGTTTCGAGTTGCTGGTCAAGGCGCTGTGACGCGCGGAGCCGCTCGTGGCTGACTGGGTCCGCGTCGGCCCGACAGCCGATCTCCTGCCCGGCGAATACCGCGTCGTCTACGACGGCGACACGCCGATCGCGGTGTTCAACATCGAAGGCGATCTCTACGCGATCGAAGACATCTGCACGCACGACGGCGGCGAGCTGACGGGCGGCGTCATCGAGGGACGGCAAGTCGAATGCCCACGCCACGGCGCGCGCTTCGACATCGTCACCGGCGAAGCGCTGTCGCCGCCAGCGTACGAGCCGACGGCGACGTTTCCGGTGAAGGTCGAGGACGGCGTTGTCTATACGCGCGACGATCGGTCGGACTGATCGTCTACGCCAGCTGATCGAGCGCCGGAAACCGCAGCGTCACACGCAAGCCTTTTCCTTCGTGCCCATGCGCGAACACGAGCGCCGCGCGATGCCGCTCGGCGATGCGCCGCACGATTGCAAGCCCGAGCCCCGAGCCTTCGCGCGCAGTGCCGGGCGCGCGGAAGAACCGCTCGCCGAGCCGCGGCCACCATTCCTCGCCGACGCCGGGTCCATCGTCCTCGACCGACAGCGACACCGTGCGAAGCTCGCGCGCGACCTCGACCGTCACGCTGCCGTTCGCGCCGACATAGTTCAGCGCGTTGTCGACGAGATTGACGAGCGCTTCGCGCAGCATGACGCCGTCGCCGGCGACCATCGCGTCGGCGTTCGGTCCCGCGTAGCCGAGATCGATGTTCGCCGAGAGCGCACGCGGCACGCTTTCGGCGACGTGCTCGCGCGACAGATGCGCAAGATCGACTGGCGCGAGCGTCGGATCGTCGACGTTCGACTGCGTGCGCGCGAGCGCGAGCAGCTGGCCCGCCGCGCGGCCGGCGCCGGCCGATAGCCGTTCGACATGGATCAGCGCCTCGCGCACGCTGTCCGGGCTCGGATCGGCAAGCGCGCGCTCGGCCTGCAATCGCAAGCCTGCAAGCGGCGTGCGCAGTTGATGCGCGGCGTCCGCGATGAATCGATCCTGCAGTTCCAGCAGGCCGCGAAGGCGCGCGAACAGGAGATCGACCGTGTGCGACAGCGGCCGGATCTCGACCGGCACGATGCTCTGGTCGAGCGGCGAAAGATCGCGCGTGCGCCGGCTCGCGAGATGTCGCGTCAGCGGGTCGAACAGGTGCAGGCCGCGGCGGACGCCGAACCAGACAAGGATCAGCACGAGCGTGATGAGCCCGAGCACGATCGGCAGCACGCCGACGAGGATCTCGCGCGCGAGCGCGTGCCGCTCGCGGAGCGTCTGCGCGACCGAGATCACGATGACATCGCCGGGCTCGTCGCCCTCGACCGAAAGCGACGCCATGCGCAAGCTGCGATCGCCGAGCACGATCGAGTGCACGCGCGGCTTCGCACCCGGCGTCGGCAACGGATCGGGCAACGGCAGCTCGAGGTTCGAGGCGAGCGTGCCGTGGCGCACGCTGTGCACGGTGAAGTAGTTCGGATCTTCCGAATCGACCTCGAACAGGATGCGCGCCTGCGGATTCAGCGCTTGGTAGCGCGCCTCGCTCTTCATCACGCGCTTGAGCGCGCTCGCAAGATCGGTCAGCGCGCGGTCGTAGTTCGTGTTCGCGTAGTGCAGCGCGAGCAGATACACGAGTGCGCCGGTCGCCATCCACGCGAGCACCATCGGCGCCGCGAGGAACGCGAGCAGGCGCCGGCGCAGGCTAGGCGGTCGGCGCATGCTCGGTTTCGAGGAGGTATCCGAGACCGCGCACCGTGCGCACGCGCACGCCGCTGCCTTCGAGCTTGCGGCGCAGGCGATGCACCGCGATGTCGAGGCCGTTGTCGGTGAGGCTCGTGTCCCAGGTGCACAGTGCGTCGATCAGCTGCTCGCGGCTCATGACGCGGTCGAGCCGCGCGACGAGCGTTTCGAGCAGGCCGAACTCGCGCGGCGTGAGCTCCAGCGGCGTGTTGTCGATATGCGCGCGGCGGCGCGGCAGGTCGAGACGCAGACGTCCCAATTTCAGCTCCGGCACGCCCTGCGTCGTGCGCCGTCGCAGTAGCGCACGCACGCGCGCCTCGAACTCGCTGAGCGCAAAAGGCTTCACGAGATAGTCGTCGGCGCCGAGGTCGAGCGCGCGCACGCGCTCATCGAGCGCCTCGCGCGCGGTCGCGACGAGCACGGGCACGGCGTCCGCGCGTGCGCGAAGGCGCTTCAGGAGCTCGACGCCGTCCATCTCCGGAAGGCCAAGGTCGAGCACGATCAGATCGTACGGGTGAGCCTGCAGCGCCGCGTCGGCCTGCCTGCCGCCGCTGAGGCGGTCGACGGCATGGCCGGCACGGGTGAGGGCGGCGACGATCGCGTCGGCGATCGCGGCGTCGTCCTCGATGATCAGTATGCGCATCGTGAGTCCTCGCCTTGCGGCGATCGTTGCATGTTTTTGCGCGCGCGGCGCGCTCCCGCTGCTAGCGACCGCAGCGGATTCACAAGGTTCGCGACAGCCGATCCGCCTCGGGATTGATATTGCGACGCATTTACCGCGAGCGCGCTCGACCCCTCTCCCGCTTGCGGGACAGGCCGGGGGAGGGCAGGACGGAGTGGGCGCTTCGACTGGCCTTCTTGTGAGGTCGAACCGAGATTGCCCTCACCCTAACCCTCTCCCGCAAGCGGGAGAGGGGAAACGGCAGCGGGCATCAGCTTCACCAGCACGATCTCGCCGCCGCCTTCGATGACGACGCGGCCATCGTCGCGCGATGCGAAATCGATGCGCAGCGTGTCACCGATGCGGATCTCCGCAACATCCGATCCGGAGCGCGCTCTCGCGGCGCCCGAAATGAGATGCGCGAGCCAGACGACGCCCGCTTCCGGAAACAGCACCATCGAGCCGACCAGCGGCCGGCCCATGACTTCGGCGTGCGCGGCGTCGCGTTGCGTCATGACGTTGAAGTCGCGCGTCGGTCCGGCGAGCAAGCGGCATTCGACGCGCGATTCGCCCTCGAAGCGTGCGCGCTGAAAGCGCTCGCTGAGCCGAAGCGGCGGCGCGTCGTCGATGTCGAGCTCGATGCCGCTGCCGGCGAGCAGGATCAGCTCGCGCGCGACGCCGGGAAACGACGAGAACGGCCCGTCGCTCTCGATGTCGGCGATGCTGATGCGCCAGAGGAAGTCGCTCGCGGCATCGGCCGGTTCGCGCGCGATCTCCGTGGTCCAGCCGCCGTCGTTCTTCCAGCGCACGCGCTTGTAGTCGTTCGCGTGCAGCAGCGTCAGTCGCGTCATTCGCGCCCGCTCAGGAGTCCCAGCCGGGCGGATGATAGACGTAGACGAGCGTCGAGCCGCCGAGGAAGTCGATCGTCGTCGCCTGGCGGCCGCCGAGACGCCGCGCGACGCGCTCGGATGCTGCGTTGTCGATGCGGACGAGGCTGATCACGCGCTGCGGATGGACTTCGTTGAACGCGAACTCGAGCGCTGCGCGTGCGCCTTCGGTCGCGTAGCCGTGACCGCGCTGCTCGGCCGTCAGCATCCAGCCGAGCTCGAGATCGGGCCAGCCTTCCGGCCGGTGCAGGCCGACGCGCCCGATGAACTTGCCGGAGTCCTTGAGCTCGATCGCCCACATGCCGTAGCCGCGCAGTTGCCAGTGGCCGAGCAGCATCGCCATCGAGCGCCACGCGTTCATGCGGTCGAGCGGCTCGCCGTCGCCGACGAACTTCGTGCTGCCGGGATCGGCGAGCATCGATGCGTACGCCTCGAAATGCCGCTCGCCGAACGCGGTCAGGCGCAGGCGATCGGTCTCGATGATCGGAATGTCGACCATGAATCCGTTCAGGCGATGAGGCCGGCGAGCGCGCGCGTCGAGGCGCCGAGGCTTTCTTCCCAGCTGAAGCCGACGATGCGCTCGCCGCTGGCCGAATCGCGGAACTCCTCTTCCTGGCCCGGCGCGAGCAAATGCCGGTAATCGACCGTGAGCTCGGTGCCGATGGCAAGATCGTCCGCGGCAAAGATGAAGCCGAGATGCCAGAGCCCGCTCGGCGCGAACGCGTGGTTCACGTAGCACTCGTCCGGCCACTCGGGCGTGACCGTGTAGGCGTCCTCGAACCAGCGCACGGTGGCCGGCAGCAGCGACGCGGCGTCGGGCATGCGGTCGATCTCGGCCATCGTGTGCACGCGCGGGATCGCGTCGGGCGCGACGATCACGCGGCCGCGCGCGACCGGCTCGTCGAGAAACAAGCCTTTCCCTGCGCCCGCGATCTTCGACGGGCCGATGTGGTAGCGGGGAATGATCATGTGCGCACCGCCTGACGGCGGGCGCGGAGTCTAGCAGAACGCGGCGCAGTCGCCGCGGCCGCTTACCAGGCCGCGTGCGAGCCCGGCGAGCCCATCTCGCTGCTGCCGCCGGACGGCCGCGAGCGGCCGAACACGATGCGCTCGCGGTTCTCCTCGATCACGCGGGGACCGATGCCCTTGACCTTGGCGAGATCGTCCAACGATGTGAACGGGCCGTGCGCGTCGCGATAGGCGACGATCGCCTCGGCCTTGACGAGGCCGACGTCGGACAGCTCGCGCGCGAGCGTCACCGCGTCGGCGGTGTTGATGTCGACCTGCACCGCGCCGAACGCGGCGCCGGCGAAAAGCATCTGGATCAGGAAAACGAATCGGACGATTAACTTCATTTCGGGACTCAAGACTCGGGATTCAAAAGGGGAAAGTAGATACGAAAACGAAAGGCGCAATCGCGCACTGCAAAGGTTACGCATGACGCGAAAGCACCGGCAGGGCGGCATCGCGAAGAGCTGCGTCGGAAATCGCCGGTGGGGCCTGTAGGAAACTTCCTACAGGGGTCATGAACGCGGCCGCGGGGTAGACTCAGCGGCCTCGTCTCATCGACCAGCGCGGTTTCGATCATGGATTCGACAGCTCTCAGCGGTTTCGTCGGCGGCTTGTGGGACGGCGAGATCGTCCCGCAGCTCACCGAGTACATCCGGATCCCGAACAAGTCGCCGATGTTCGACGCGCAGTGGGCCGAGCACGGCCACATGGATCGCGCGGTCGCGCTGATCGAGGCGTGGGCGCGCGCGCAGCCGATTCCGGGCATGAAGCTCGAAGTCGTGCGCCTCAAGGGACGCACGCCGCTGATCTTCATCGAGATCCCGGCGGCAGGGCGAGCGACACCGTGCTGCTCTACGGCCACCTCGACAAGCAGCCCGAGATGACCGGCTGGCGCGAGCGACCTCGGCCCGTGGAAGCCGGTGATCGAGGGCGACAAGCTCTACGGCCGCGGCGGCGCCGACGACGGCTACGCGATCTTCGCCTCGCTCACCGCGATCATGGCGCTGCAGTCGCAGAACATTCCGCACGCGCGCTGCGTCGTCCTGATCGAGGCGTGCGAGGAATCGGGCAGCTACGATCTGCCGTACTACATCGATCACCTCGCCGAGCGCATCGGCAAGCCGTCGCTGGTCGTCTGCCTCGACTCCGGCTGCGGCAACTACGATCAGCTGTGGCTGACGACGTCGCTGCGCGGCCTCACCGGCGGCAACCTCGTCGTCAAGGTGCTCGACGAGGGCGTGCACTCGGGCGACGCATCCGGCGTCGTCGCGTCGAGCTTCCGCATCCTGCGTCAGGTGCTGTCGCGGCTCGAGGACGAGACGACCGGCGAGATCAAGCCGAAGGAATTGCACGTCGAGATTCCCGCGCAGCGCGTCGCGCAGGCGAAGCGCACGGCGCGAGGTGCTCGGCGACGAGGTCTACGCAAAGTTTCCGCTGGTCGACGGCATGAAGCCGATGGCGAGCGATCTCGCCGAGCTGGTCCTCAATCGCACGTGGCGGCCCGGCGCTCTCGATCACCGGCGTCGACGGCTTGCCGCCGCTCGACTCGGCCGGCAACGTGCTGCGCCCGTTCACGGCGGTGAAGCTGTCGCTGCGCGTGCCGCCGACGCTCGATGCGGTCAAGCGGCGGCGAGTTCGTCAAGAAGCTGCTCGAGAACGATCCGCCGTACGGCGCGAAGGTCAGCTTCGAGCTCGAGAAGGCCGGCAGCGGCTGGAACGCGCCGGAGCTCGCGCCGTGGCTCGAGCAGTCGCTCGATGACGCGTCGCAGGAGTTCTTCGGCAAGCCGGCGATGTACATGGGCGAGGGCGGCTCGATCCCGTTCATGGGCATGCTCGGCGAGAAGTTTCCCGGCGCGCAGTTCCTGATCACCGGCGTGCTCGGTCCGCACTCGAACGCGCACGGTCCGAACGAGTTCCTGCACATCCCGACCGGCAAGCGCATGTCGATGTGCGTCGCGCGCGTCGTCGCCGATCACTACAAGGCCGCGCAGGACGGGCTCACGAAGGGCGTCGCAGCGAGCGGCGCGCACACGGTCAAGGGCGGCGACGGCTGCTGCTGATTCGAGTCCGTCGATTGCGGCACGGCGATCGCCAGCGCCTGCCCGAATTCGGCCCGAATGCGCGCGGTAGCGTTCGTCGCATGACCACGATCCGCGCCGCCCGCACCTACGACGCCCAGGCGATCGCCGAGCTCGGCGCGCAGCTCGGCTATCCGTCGACGCGGCAGCAGATCGCGACGCGGCTCGCCGGCGTCGAAGCGGAGCCTTCGAGCCGCGTGCTGGTCGCCGAGGACGGCGAAGGTCGCGTTGTCGGATGGCTGCACGTCGCGGCGCGCACGCAGCTCACCGAAGAATGCTGCGCGGAAATTCTCGGGCTTGTCGTCGACGAATCGGCGCGCGGCGGCGGCATTGGCGCTGCGTTGATCCGCGCGGCGGAAGAGTGGGCGCGCTCGGAAGGGTGCGTGCGCATTCGTGTGCGTAGTCGCGATGTGCGCGAGCGGGCGCATCGCTTTTATGAGCGGGCGGGGTATGCGCGGAATAAGGTGCAGGTTGTGTTGCATAAGGCGCTTGCGTGATTTTTGGTGCGTTTTCGCGATAGACCGACTCACGTCCGTGTGTGGTTCGTCGGCCATCCATGGCCGCCGGTTACTTTCTTTTGCTTGCCCAAAAGAAAGTAACCAAAGAAAAAGGCACCCTCGCGGTCGCGGTTTGCCGGGCATCCATGCCCGGCAAACTACGCGAGCAGGCTCCGGGGTCCGCTCACGGCACATCCCTGTGCCGAGATCGGACGCGCGCGCATCCTGCGCGCGCCCGCGTGCGGTCACGCGGCTATTTCCTCCGCCTGCTCGCCGCGGCCGAGAGGGGCCCGGGAAGAGCAGAGCGCGGCAGTCCCTGCCGCAGAAGCACCGGATATATGCGACATGCCGTCATTCCGGCGAAAGCCGGAATCCATCTGCTCTTGCTTTCGGGTTCCCTCTGAGTAGCGGCGAAGGGCGGACGGACCAGCCGCGTGCACCGCACGCGGGCGGCGCGATGGATCGCGCCGATTCGGACAACAGGCCATGGATGGCCTGTGGGCCGAACCCGTTCGCCCGTAGCGAACCCCTCGCGTAGCGAGGGGCGCGGATCCGAGGGCGCTGTTCTCTTTGGTTACTTTCTCTTGCACGAGCAAGAGAAAGTAACTGGTCGCCATGGATGGCGACCAAACCACACACGGACGTGAGTCGGTTATCGCGACAAACGTCGCAGCAAAACCTCAGCGCTGCCCCTTCGGCCGCGCCGGAACGGTGCGCAAATACGCCCAAAGCGCATCAAGCTCCGTATCGGTGAACCGTCCCATCGCCTGCCACGGCATGAACGTATTCACCGCAGTCCCATCGCGCTTCTTGCCTTCGCGAAACACGCGATAGAAGTCGTCTTTGGTGTAGGCACCGATGCCAGTCGCCCCATCCGGCGTGATATTCGCCGGAATCGGAAAATCGGGCGGCACGCCGGGAATCGGCCCGCCCGGAAAAGTGCTGGCCATGACAGCCCGTGCACGCGCGCGCGAGATAGTCGCCGAACTCGACGGTCGCCGCGTTCTCGATGCGCGCGACATGCGCCGCGTGCTGGTCGATCAGTCGCGCTTCGAGCATCGGCAGCTGGCCGAGCGCGAACAGCGTGCGGCCGATCGGGCCGATATAGCTCGGCGCGAGCGAGCGATCGACCGGCGGCCTCGACTTCACGTAAGCGATCAGGTCGGCCGTGTCCGCGTCGGACAGCGCGGCGAAATCGCGTGTCGGCATGAACAGGATCGCATGGCCATCCGGCTTCACGCCGTGGCGGATCGCGCGCTCGAAGTCCGCGTCGCCGAATCCGGATGGGAGCCCGCCCGGGCCGTGCGTCAGGTTCGGCCCGGCCATGCGGCCGATCGCCGGCACTTCCATCATGACGTGGCCGCCGAGATCGGCGCCGTGGCAGTCGGTGCAGCCGCGCGTGATCGCGAGATGCTCGCCGCGCGCGACGGCGTCGTCGCCGGCCGGGATCGTCAGCGACGCTTCGCCGACGTTCCAGACCTTGCGCAGCGCAAGCTCGCTGCGCGCGAACACGAACGCGGCAAAGACGAGCACGATCGCGAACAGCGTCGCCGCCGTCCGTACAAGGATGCGTCGCATGGTGACTTCCCCCTGGCTGCAACGGGCCGGGGGAAATCGTAGCAAGCTATTGTCCAGGCCGCTGCTTCAGGCCGCTTTTCCACGCATAGACGGCCGCCTGCGTGCGGTCGCTGACATTGAGCTTGCCGAGCACGTTGCTGACGTGCGTCTTCACGGTCTTCTCGCCGATGCCGAGGCGCTCGGCGATGGCCTGGTTGCTGAGCCCTTCGGCGATCAGCGCCAGCACTTCGCGCTCGCGCTGGCTCAGCGACTCGAGCGCTTCGCTGCCGGGCGACGGGCCGCGGCGCAGCGCATCCATCAGCCGCGCCGCGACGCGCGGATGCAGCACCGCTTCGCCGGCCGCCGCCTTGCGCAGCGCTTCGGCGAGCGCATCGGCATCGACGTCCTTCAGAAGACACGACAGCGCACCGGCCTGGATCGCGGCGACGATCTGCTGTGCGTCTTCGAACGATGTCAGCAGCACGACCTGCGTCGCGGGGCTCAGCGAGCGGATGCTGCGCGTCGCCTCGATGCCGCCGCCCGGCATGACGAGGTCGACGAGCGCGACATCCGGATGGTGCTTCAGGCACAGCTGCGCGGCGCCGTCGGCGTCCTCGGCTTCGCCGACGATCGAAAGATCCGAGTGCGTCTCGAGGAAACCGCGGATGCCCTGGCGGACGAGCACGTGGTCGTCGGCGATGACGACGCGAATCACGGGGGCTGACGTCGTGGGGGCGGAAGCGTTCATGCGATCGGTCTCCAGTTCACCTTCGCATCGCACCGATCCGAAGGTACACAATTCTCCGGCAGCGCGGCGTCAAGCCGCCCTGTCCGCAACGACGACGAAGCTGACGGCGACGCGAGTGCCTTTGCCGCCGGGCGCATCGAGCTCGAAGCGGCCGCCGGGCAGGAACTCGGCACGCTCGCGCATGTTTCCGAGGCCCATGCCGGATACGTGATCGGCCGCGATGCCGCGGCCATTATCGGTGATCGCGAGGCGGACCCGATCCGCCTCGCGGCGGAGCGCGATCTCGATCCGCGTCGCGCCGGCGTGGCGGAGCACGTTCGCGAGCGCCTCGTCGACGATGCGCAGCAGCGATTCCTCCTGCATGGCCGGCAGCGGCGGCACGTCGTCGAGCGTGAACGCGGGCGTCAGGCCGCTCGTGTGCGACCACTCGATCGCGCGCTGGCGCACGCGCTCGCTCAGCGGAAGATCGGTGTCGGACGCACGCAGCTCGTCGAGAATCTGCGCGAGCTCCTGCTGGATCTGCTGCGTCAGCCGCTGCGCCTGTTCGAGACGCTCGGAGCCCGGCGTCTCGCCGATGACGCGGCGTGCGGTCGCGAGCTGCAGGTTCAGCGCGAAGGCCTTCTGCTTGACCGTGTCGTGCAGATCGCGCGCGAGGCGCTGGCGCTCGGCGAGCGTCGCGAGCTGCGCGCGCGAGCGCATCAGCCCGCGAAGATCGAGCGCCATGCGATCGAGCAGCGAGGAAAGGCCGCCGAGCTCGTCGCGCGAGCGGTCGGCGATGCGGTCCGAGAAATCGCCGCGGCTCCACGCAGTCGCCGCGCGCGCGACGCGATTGAGGCGCCGCGTGACCCACCACGCGAGGAAGATCGACGAGGCGAGCCCGAATACGACGAGGAAGCCGAACACGGTCGGCGATTCGAAGCTCGAATCGACGAGCAGGTGGCGCCACGGCAGCGGCAGGCGCAATTCGACGAACAAGAGGCCGAGCAGGTTGCCGGACGCATCGCGCACCGGCGCGAGCACGCGGCGGATGCGATACGGGCTTTCGGCGCCGGCGAGCGCGCTGACGGCGGTGTTCGCCGATGCCGTGACCGCAGCGACTTCGTCGGCGGTCGGCGTCGTCGGCGTCCAGCGGCCGTCGCCGATCGAGCGCGCGAGCTCGCGCCCGTTCGGCGCGACGATCGACGCCGCGAGCGGCGCGTCGGCCAGCTCCATCAGCACGTAGGACTCATCGGGCGTCAGGCCGCCGCGCGGCTGTTGCAGGCGCAACACCCAGCCGTCGAGCCATGTGCGCAATGCGACGGGATCGCTGTCGCCCGACGCCGTCAGGTGCGGCCATTGCGCCGCGAGATCGGCCGCGCCGCGCCCGGCCGCGCGATCGAGGCTGCCGTCGGCGACGCCGCGCATGAACTGGCCGAACTCGAAGATCAGGATCGCCGATTCGACGACGAGCAGCGTCGGCAACGACAGCAGCACATAGAACAGCGCGAGCTTCGAGACGAGCCCGCGCAGTTGCGGTCGGAGAACGGTCATCGCATCGGAGTCGTCCGGATCAGCGGCAAGCATACCCGTGGCGCGCGCGACGGGGCCGATAGGTCTCAAGACCGATATCCGTCCCGCCTATGGACCGTTATGCGAGCCACGCTGCCAGCCTAGGCTATCGAATTAGAAATTCGTTAATCATTGGGCGAGGGAGCTCAAAATGAGAGCGATACAATTTCGGTCGCAGGCCGTCCGGGCCTGCGCAGTGGCATTTGCCGTCTTCGCGACGGCCGTTTCCGCGCAGGAGACGCAACAGCTCGAGCCGGTCGAAGTCACGACCGCGAAGATTCCGATTTCGATCAACGACGCCGCCGCGACGATCACGATCGTCACGGGCGATGAGCTCCGCGCGCGGAACGCGACGGACCTGCGCACGGCTCTGTCGCTGGTCGCGGGTGTCGACATCGCGCCCGGTGGCGATGCAGGTCCGACCGTCGTCGGTGCCGTCGCTGTGGGGCCTTCGCGAGTTCGATGCGTTCCTGCTCGTCGTCGACGGCATTCCGTGGGGCGGCGCGTTCACGCCGGCGCTCGCTTCGCTCGACGTCGCGAACGTCGAGCGCATCGAAGTGCTGAAGGGCGCGGCGCCGGTCAGCTACGGTGCGACGAGCTTCGTCGGCGTGATCCACGTGATCCACTACGCCGCAGGGCAAGGCACGCCACGCGTCGAGGCCGGCATCGGTTCACGCGGCAGCGCGCGCGTTTCGGCGTACCTGCCGTTTTCCGAAGCGGGCGCGCCGTGGCAGCAGTCGCTGATGTTCGACGCTGACACGGTCGGGCTCAGCACCGATCGCGCCGGCTGGGATCGCGCGCACCTGCTCTATCGCGGCGCGGGCGAGGTCGGCGGCGGCCAGTTCACGGTCGATGCCGACGGCTCGTGGCTGAAGCAGGATCCGCCGAGCCCGCATCCGCTCGAAGACGATCAGTTGTCCGATCGCGTTCCGAACGACGCGAACATCAATCCGCGCGGCGCCAAGAACGACGAGAACCGCGGCCAGCTCGCGTTCGGCTACGTGCTGCCGACCAGCATCGGCGACTGGAGCACGCGCCTCGCCTACGCGAAGAGCAACGCCGACAACGTGCGCGGATTCCTTCGTCCGGATTTCTCCGACGACGGCGTCACGCACAACGCCGACGGCTTCTCAGCAGGACGTCGATCGCACCGAGGTCTATTTCGACAGCCACTTCGCCACGCCGGTCACCGAGCAGGCGACGCTGGTCTGGGGCATGGATTACCTCTACGGCAAGGGCGAACAGCACAGCAAGAACTTCGAATACGCCGTGCTGCCGAATGGCGCGAACGCGCCGGACTGGCATTCGCTGCACATCGACGAGACCACGGCGCTCGACGACAAGCGCAACTTCCTCGGCCTCTATGCCGATCTCGAATATGCGATCACCGAGGCGTGGCGTCTCGAGCTCGGCGTGCGCTTCAATCACACGAACGAGAAGACCAACGGGCTCGAAACGGATCTCACCGGCGACGTGCCTGTCGTCACCAACAGCGGCAGCGACGAGCACACCGACAACCGCTGGGCCGGCGCGTTCGGCACGAGCTACCGTTTCTGGCAGGACGGCAAGGACTTCCTGACCGGTTACGCGAACTATCGCGACACGTTCAAGCCGGCCGTCGTCGATTTCGGGCCGGAAGCCGAGTTCGACATCCTGAAGCCCGAAGATGCGCAGAGCGCCGAGATTGGGCTCAAGGGTCGCAATATGGACGGCCACTTCGAGTGGGACCTGTCGGTGTTCCGCATGGATTTCAATCATCTCGTCGTCGCGCAATCGGTCGACGGCCTGCCTGCGCTGACGAATGCCGGCAAGGAGAAGTTCAAGGGCGCCGAAACCGAGGTGCGCTGGAATTTCGACGAAGGTCTCAGCCTCGTCGGCACGTACGCGTATCACGACGCACGTTTCGGCAGCTTCGTGCAGACCAACGACGCCGGCGAGGACAACAACGTCAAGGGCAACCTGCTCGAGATGTCGCCGCAGCATCTCGCCAGCGTCGGCCTCATGTTCACGCCGCCGCAGGGATTTCGCGCCTACGCCGTCGCCAACTACGTCGGCAAGCGCTTCTTCGATCGCGACAACGACGTCAGCGTTCCCGACTACACGACGTTCGACGCGGGCTTCGGCTACGCGTGGGACCGCTGGGAAGTGCGCGTCGACGGTTACAACCTGTCGGATCGCCGCGATCCGATCTCCGAGAGCGAGCTCGGTCCCGAAGCGTTCTACCTGATGCCGGCGCGCTCGTACTGGCTGACCGCGCGCTACACGTTCGGCGCGCACTGACGCAAAAAGGTTGGGGGAGCATCGGGCGTGCGGCGGTCGCAATTTCGGGAGTTGCGATCGCCGCACCGCGCAACCGGACGCGCGGATCAGCGCTCGTATTGCGCCTGCAGCGTCGTGCTGAGCAGCGTGTTCGATTCGAGCGCGGCCTTGACTGCGCCCGAGTCCGCGCCGGCCGCGAGGCCGAGATGCTCGACCTTGAGCGCGTAGATCGTGAACACGTAGCGATGCGGCTTGTCGTCGCGCGGCGGACACGGCCCGCTGTAGCCGTCGTCGCCGAAGCTGTTCTTGCCGCTGATGCTGCCGACCGGTGACTTGACCGGATTGCCGGCGCCGACCGCAAGCGACGTCGTCTTCGCGTCGATGTCGTAGACGAGCCAGTGCCACCAGCCGGCGCCGTCATGCGCGTCGGGATCGAACATCGTGATCGCGAAACTCTTCGCGTCGCCGGGCGCGCCTTTCCAGTGCAGCTCGGGGCTCTGGTTGCCGCCGTTGCAGTCGCCCCTGTTGTAGACCTGCGTCGTCGCGAGCGTCGTGTTCGAGCCGAACGTCGTGCTCTCCAGCGTGAACGATTCGCCGGGCTGCGCGTCGGTTTGCGCCGTGGCGGATGCGCAGAGAAAAATCGATACGAGCGATGAGGCGATGAGCGAACGCATGGCGCAATCCCTCGCAGGCGCCGCACCGGCGCGCATCGATTGTGCGCCGGTGCGCCGTTCCCCGGTATCGCGCCGCGCGCAGCGATTCAGCCCGAAATCAGAAAAACAGCGGCGGTGCTGTCGAGCCTGCTGCGCGTTGCGATAGCGTCAGTGCGTGGTGCCCTGGCCACCGCCGTCGCCGCCGCCGCTTTGGAGCTCGGCACCAGTGACCGCGAACCACTTGTCCTCGGAACCCGCAAGGATCATCACGATCGGAGCGACGCACGAGTCCGGCAGATCGACATTGGCGTGGATGAACGAATCGCCGTGCACCGTCGCGGGAAAGCCGTCGGTGATGATGTTCTGCGTCTGCACCGTGCCGTCGTCGGCTTCGACGAGGCAACTCACGAGGCCGCGGAAGAACGGCTCGTCGTTCGTGCCGACGAGATTCGGCGGCACCGACGGATCGTCTGCGAATACGAGCCCGTGCACGAGGATCCGAAGATGCCCGCGCGTATCGAGATCGCCGAAGGCGAAGCCGACGATATCCCATGGCAGCTCGTCGCCGATGACGTCGCGGATCGGATTGGCGTCACCGATGAACGGGCCGTCGACCCCGTACATCGTGCTGAACGTCAGGATCTTGCGGTTGCCGAAGTGATCCATCGACTGGATCTCGTTGGTCAAGTCCTGCTGATCGGCCAGTACGTCCGCGGGTCCCGCGGATGCCGAAGGTTTCTGTGCTTGCGCTGTCCCCACGAGCGCGAATAACAACGCTGTCGCAATCGTCAATTTGCGCATGTCCATTACTCCTTTTGATGCACGGCCGCGCGACGGCCGCGTCGGCGGAGCGCTCTCGAAAAGAGGTGCGAGCGAAAGCGCGTCTCCGCGCAGCGCACGCTAGGGGCGCGAGACTTTACGGCCGATGAGCCGCAGCGTGTTCATTGTGCACGGAGCGGCAAAATCGATTTGAACGTCAGCGCGAGGCCGGCACCGTGATCGTCGCAGTCGCGGGGCATCGCGTCTGCGTGCGCTTGCCGCATGTGTGCAACGTGACGTTCTTGTCAAGACAGACGCGCACTTCGACGAGCTCGCCGCGACTGCAATGCAGGCTCATCATGTCGTCGGTGAGATCCGGATTGGCCTGCTTGAACGAAGCGCGCAGCGCATCGAGCGTCGTCGTAACCGGCTTTTCGGGCGCACTGAGCTCGGCGCGGCACGTGCACCGCTGCGAACGCGCGATCGGCGATTGCGAAATAGTCTTCCGGTGACATGCCGCTGCACGCACCGTGCGTGCGCCATTCGTGAGTGATCAGCGAGCGGCTCGGCATGAAAGCGAGCGTGTGCTCGATGGTCTTCTTGTCGACCTCGTCCGTCGTCGCGCAATTCTCGGGACCGCCGCCGCCGTCGTACTGCGGCCACAGACCATGCAGCACGAAGCCGTAGCCCTTGTGCTGGCATTGCTCTTCGACGTCGGGATGCGTTTCGCAGAAGCTCGGCGACCACGAGAGGGCCATGAGGTAATAGTCGAACTCGCCCTTCTCGCCCGATTGCGACGGGCCCTTGGCCTTGTGGTGCGAGTGCGAGGACGACTTCGATCCCGACTTCGCGTCGAGCGTCGACGATCCGACGCACGCCGCGAGCACGACGGCGATGATCAGTGAAAGGCGGACGCGCATCTCGATCTCCCGGCGGCGGCCGAGGCCGCGAGCTGCAACGCTACCGTGAGTCGCGGCGAGTCTCAACGTCGCGCACGGCGGGTGCGCAGCAGGGCGGCTCGTCGCGGTATCATCGCGGGCTCGAACGTCACCAGCCCAACGACTCATGCCGAAACGCATCGCCCTGCGCCGCTCGCCGATCCACGGCAACGGCGTTTTCGCAGTCGCCGACATCCCGAAAGGCACCGAGCTGCTCGAATACCGCGGCCGCTTGATGACGCACGCGCAGATCGACAGGAAATACGCGAGCGTGCCCGACAACGGCCACACGTTTCTCTTCACGCTGAACGACGATTACGTCATCGACGCGAATGTCGAGGGCAACATCGCGCGCTGGATCAACCACAGCTGCAAGCCGAATTGCCAGGCCGTCATCGAGGAAAACGAGGACGGCGACCGGCGCAAGGATCGCGTGCTCATCGAGACGATCCGGGCACTGCGCGCCGGCGACGAGCTGACTTACGACTACGGCATCGACGTCGGCGAGCGGCTCACGCCGCGCCTCAAGCAGCTCTGGGCATGCCGCTGCGGCTCGCGGCGCTGCATCGGCACGATGCTGAAGCCGAAGCGGGCCCGCCCGCGCTAGCCGGGCCGGCCGATTCCCTGAATGGCCGGCCGGTTGACGCGCCGGGCGCGTCCGTTTCACGCTGGGCGCGGCAAGGCGTTCGGACCAGTTCGCAGTTCCTGCATGCGATCTTGCGGAACAATGACTGGCATCGCGAGGCGTCGGGCCTTTTCCGCGGTTTTGCGAGCATCGGGGGAGAGCCGGCAACCGTGAGTCTCGAGGACAAGAGGATCGCCGTAGTCGGCGTCTCCGACGAGGAGACCGCGCACCTGCGTCTCCTGATGCGGCGCGGGACGAGCGAGCTCAGCCATGCATGGAAGTGGGGCAGCGAGTCGAACGCTGATCTCCTCGTCGTCGATCCGTCCTCGTTCGCAGGCCAGATGGCGCGCAACCGCGCGCAGTCGGGCGGCATGCGCTGCGCGATCTTCAGCGACGATCCGGATGTTGCCGGCACCGAGCTCGCGCTGCGCCGGCCGCTGAAGGCCGCCAATGTCGTCGACGTGCTCAATCGCGCGGCGCGCATGGCCGAGCGGAGCGAAGGCATCGCTCCGCAGAAGCAGGATTTTTATTTCCAGGACGTCGGCCTCGAGGAGGGCGGCGACGACGACGCGTCCGCAATGCTCGACGAATCGCCCGGCTTGGCGCGCGACCCAAACGCCGCACCGGGGCTCGAGGAGTTGTTGCGGATCGATCCGGTCGATGTGCGCGATGCGGCGCGCATCAAGACGGCGTTCGACCCCAACACGACCGTGTTCGGCACGGCGGGCCCGACCGCGCGCAGCGAAGTGCGTGGCAGGGAATCGCCGGATGTGCTCCAGCGCGGCCGTTCCGACGTGCCGCCGGAATCGGTGCTCGTGCGGCGCACCGGCGCACAGCCGGACCTCGCGCGCCACAATCTCCGCCTCTACCTCGACGGCAACCTGCTCGGCGGTCCCGCGCGCATCACGCTGCCCGATGCGCCGCCGCTCGTGCTCGATCCGAAGCTCAAGGTGTTCCATTCGCCGGGCCGCCTCGCGACGCTCGAGCCGTATTGCCGGACAGCGTTGCGTCCGGCGGACTGGCAGGCGCTGACGTCGACCGAGCTCAATGAGCTGCGCACCGCGGAGCCGCCGCAGCCGTATGTCAAGCTCGTCTGGCTGTACGTGCTGCTGCACTCGGAGGGAAAGCTCGCGCGGCATCTCGATCCCGGCGGCACGTACAAGCTCGCGCGCTGGATCGAGATCGAGCGCGACTTCGCCGACTACTTCCGCATTGCATCGACGATGCTGCAGCCGGGCCGCCTGCACGAGATCGCGGCCGCAAGCCACGCGTCGATGGCCGACGTGTTCGACGTCGTCAACGCCTACGACGCGATCGGGCTCATCGAATGGCAGCCGCGCTCGCCGCGCGGCGGCGGCGAGCCGGTCGAGGACCCAAAGAAAGGACTTCTCGGGCGCCTCAAGAAATCGTTCAAGCGCTAGCGGTCAGACCGGGCGCAGCTGGTCGACGAGCGAGCGCGTTTTTTCGGTAACCGTGTCGCCGGTGTGCAGCGTCGACTTTCGCTCGATCAGCATCACGTGACATTCCTCTTCGGCAACCGGATTGTGGCGCACGCCTTTCGGCACGACGAAGATCTCGCCGGCTCCGAGCTCGACCGGGCCTTGCTCCATCTCGATCCGGAGGCGGCCTTTCAGGATCAGGAAGAGCTCATCCTCGCCCGCGTGCGCGTGCCAGCCAAAAGTGCCCTGAACCTTCGCGACCTTGATGTACGAATCGTCGACTTCCGCGATGACGCGCGGCGACCAGAGCTCGGTCAGCGCGGCGGCGATGCTCGCGGGCGAAATCGTTGTCGGCATGGTGCTTCTCCTTCGGATCAGGTCGACGCGTCGCGGAACGCGCGCAGCACGGCGTTCATGCGGGTCTGGTAGCCGCGGCCCTGGGCCTTGAACCACTCGAGCACGTCGCTGTCGACGCGGAGCGCGATCGACGTCTTCGGCGGCACGGGCACGAGGCCCTGGCGGACGACGCCGCGAACGATGTAACGAACATCGACTTCCGGATGCTCCGGCGTCGGCGTCCCCGGTTCGTCGGAATGCAGGAAGCGCCAATTAGTCCGCGACTTCTTCGAAGAAGAGTTGAGCTTCGCGACGCGTTGCTTTACGGAACGAGATGATGCGGATTTCTTCGGCATTTTCAGTGTGAACGATGGAGACAATGTCGTGGCGGAGCAGGCCGAGCGTGATGTAGCGGCGCTCGCTGCAGCAGAATCGCGTGTCTTCGAACGTGAACGTCCTGCACGTGAAAATCGGTACGGCATCGGCAAAGTCGAGCTCGTGTTTCGCCAGGTTCGATTCGCGCTTGGCTTCCGACCATATGAATCGGACATCCATATCGTATATGCACTCCGTATATACGGCAAGTGGCGGGCGCGCCACCTTGTTCGTGCCATAGATACGAGAGGGTGAAACCGGAACGGCGCGCCGAACGTCGGCGCGGCGTGTGGGACAACTGAGCGCCGAGACGTCAGCCGACGGCGTCGCCCGAACGATGCGCGACCCACGCGCCGATCAGCGCCGACGCATACGGAATCGCCTGCGCGCCGAGGATCGCGATCCACAGCTTGCCTTCGACGTAGTTGATGCCGATCGAGTTGATCATGCCGACGATGCCGGCGATCAGCGCGAGGAACAGCAGCAATTCCTCGCTGACCGAGACGAACGCGCTCGGCTTCTTGCCGATGCGCCGGCTCTTCGCGGTGCGCACGAACTCGCCCTTCTTGCGCCAGAGCCCGAGGAAGATGCCGCGCGCGATCGCGTGCGTGAGGCCCATGCTCGCGATCGACGCCGCGATCGTGTCGTTCCACGAGCACGGCACGCGCACGCGATACAGGATGATGCCGAACGCGGCCTTGAAGATGAAAAAACCGATCAGCGGCACGAGGAAGAGATACATCGGCAGCGTGAAGTACTTCGGCGCGAGCACCATGCCGAGCGTCCACAGCATCGCCATCAGCGTGAACACGAGATGCAGCGCGTCGCCGAACCATGAGAACCAGCCGGTCAGGAAATGGAAGCGCTGGCCGCGCGTCAGCGTCGACGCCTTCGACGTCATCCAGTCCCAGCGCGCCTTCATGATCTGCATCGCGCCGAATGCCCAGCGGTAGCGCTGCGACTTGTACGCGGTGAAATCGGCCGGCGTCAGGCCGCGGCCCATGACTTCGTCGACGTAGACGAGATCGTAGCCTTCGTGCATCAGGCGCAGGCCGAGCTCGGCGTCCTCGCAGATCGTCCATTCCGACCACGCGCCCGTGTCGGCGAGCGAGCGTCTTGCGCACCATCGTCATCGTGCCGTGCTGGATGATCGCGTTGCGCTCGTTGCGATGGTGCATGCCGATGCGGAAGAAGCCGTCGTACTCCCAGTTGGTCATGCGGCGGAATGCGTTGTGCTCGCAATCGCGATGCGCCTGCGGGCACTGCACGACGGCGACCTTCGGATCGTCGAAATAACCGGTGAGCGTGCTCAGCCAGTCGCGGCGCACTTCGTAGTCGGCATCGACGACGGCGACGACCTCGGCGCGCGGATCGGTTTCCTTGAGCCCGAAGTTCAGCGCGCCGGCCTTGAAGCCCGGCCACGGATCGAGGTGGTAGAAGCGGAACTTCGCGCCGAGCTTCGCGCAATGCGCCTCGACCGGCTTCCAGACTTCTTCGTGCTTCGTGTTGTTGTCGATCACGAGCACTTCGTAGTTCTCGTAATCGAGCGCCGCGAGCGAATCGAGCGTCAGGATCACCATCTCGGGCGGCTCGTTGTAGCAGGCGAGATGGATCGACACGAACGGCTGCGTGTCGACGGGATCCGGCGGCAGCAGCTTGAACTCGCGAAGCCATCTCGGCCGCCACATCACTTCGGTGAACTCGAAGCCGTTGATCAGGAGGATCAGGATGATCGCGAGCTGCGCCGGGAACAGCAGCACGAGCATGCCCCAGTCGAGCGGGTCGAGATAGAAGTCGTACGGCAGCGTCGCCATCCAGACGAGGATCGACGCGGACACCTGGAGCAGCGCAAGGAAGAACACGAGGCCGAGCGCGCGGAAGCGGATGAAGTGCCGCGCGAAGCCCAGAACATCGGGATCAGCGCGATCAGCGATGCGAGCCCGGCTTTCCACGGCCAGCTCGGATCCTCGATGACGGTGCCGGTGAACGCGAACTTTTGCGCGCGGTTCGCATTGAACACGCCCCAGTACGCGCCGACGAGGCCTTCGTTCGCCGCCTTCCACGGCTGGTCGATCGCCTCCATGACGTAGTAGTCGAGCTTTTCGCTTCTTTGCGACGTTGAACCACTCGCGAAGGAAATGCGCTTCGTCCGCGAGCGAGGGCTGCGCGGTCTTGCGCCGGTCGCCGTTCGAAGGCCAGCCGACTTCGCCGATGACGACGGGTTTGTCCGGGAAAGCCCTGATCGGTGACGAGCTTGCGTACCGCGCGATACTGGCCGAGCACCCAGCCGATCGCGTCCTTGCGCGGTATGAACTCCCAGTACGGCAGGATGTGCACGGTGACGAAGTCGACGTGGCGGATCAGCTCGGGATGGCGCTGCCACGTGTCGAGCGGCTCGGCGGTCGACACCGGAATCTTGAGCTGCGCGCGCGCGCGATCGAGATAACCGATCAGCTGCTGCGCCGAAAGATTGCCGAGCAGCACGGTCTCGTTGCCGACGATCGCGCGATCGATGTTGTCGTATTTGCGGCTGAGCGCGATCAGACGCGTCGAGCTCGCTCTCGTTGTGCTCGATGCGCTTGTCGAGCCAGGCGCCGGCCATCACGCTGATGCCATAGAAGCGCGCGAGACGCGGCACCTGCGGCGTCTCCGTCGACGGATAGAGTGCGCAGCCGTTTCGTGTACTTCGACAGCAGCGCGGATGTCGCCGTCGAGATCGGATTCGCTCGGGAAGATGCCGCGCGTCGGGTCCTGATAGCGCTGCGAAGCGTTGTAGGCGAAGCCGCCGATTTCGCCGTGCCAGTCCGCGATCTGCACGGGCCGGTTGAGGAACGCCCACAGCCCGACGTTCAGCGCCGCGACGAGCGACGGTCAGCGTCAGCGCGCGCCAGAACGACTTGCGGACCGGCGGGGGCGCGGGGCGGCTGTTCAAAACGGGGTCTCGGCGCGGCGGCGAAAGCGGCGGGCAGGATAGCGGGAAGCGCGCGGGGAACAGGGAACGGGGAACCGGGAACTGCCTCAACACTCGGTTACGGCTCGATTTTTTCCGTTGCTGACGCCTCGTTCCCGCTCGTCGCTTCCTGCTTTTTCGCCCAAGCGCCGGAGCTGCCCGAGCACGATCGGCGCAAGCGCGAGCACGGCCATGCCGAGCAGCGGCAGGATCACGCGCTTGTGCGCGAAGATGCCGAGCGAGACGGCGCCTTCGCGCGCGATCGTGGTGGCAAGGCCCGCGCCGAGCGCGGTCTCGAACGCGATCATGACCGTGCCGCCGAGCGCCGTCGCCGTGAGGAACAGCCACAGCGGACAGCGCAGCCATGCGAGCGCGACCGTGACGCCGCCGAACGGAAAGAACGGCACCAGGCGCAGGAACATCGTGTAGCTGAACGGATACGCGTGATAGCCGGCGCGCAGGCGCTCGACCAGCATCGGCACGCCGCCGCCGGTGCCGTGCGCGAACGCAGAGCGGCTGGCGAGGAACAGGATCGTCGCGCCGATCGTCGTGCCGATAGCGGACAGGATCGTGCCCTCGACGATGCCGAACAGCATGCCGCCCGCGAAGATCAGCACGATGACGCCCGGAATGCCGGTCGAGATGCCGAGCATGACGATGACGACCTGCGTCAGCCGCGCGAGCAGCGGGTAGTCGCTGATCAGCACGCGCAGGTTCTCCTGCTCGGCGCCGATCCGCGACGGCTGGAAGCGATCGAGCGCGCCCGAAAAGAGCAGCGCCGCGCCGATGGCGACGAGGACGATGAGCGGCAGGAATGCGCGCAGGCGTTTCATCGGAAGCCGGGATTGGGACAGGGATTCGGGACCGCGACGATCCCGGATTCGAAACGACGACGCGGCGCCCCAGCGCCGCGTTCCTAAGCATACCGGCTGGACGCGACCGCCGTCAGCAGCGGCCGCGTCCGGAATCGCGAAGTTTCTGAGTTCCGAAGCCGCATCGTGACGACGAAGCGGTCGTGATCGGCGCTGCGCGCCACGGTCGTCGCATTCGCCGATTTCGCGCGATCCGCCTCAACGTCGTGCGGAAGCGAACACCGTGATCTCTTCGCGATCGTGATAAAGCTGCTTCGCGCGAACGTCTGCCGCGCCGCCGAGCGCCTCGCGCACGATCGAGAGACAGAGCTCGACTTCATCGTAGCGCTTCTTCATCGGCAGCTTCAGGTTGAAGATCGCGCGCCGGCACAGACCTTCCGCGAGCCAGCGCGCGATCAGCTCGGCGATGCGCCGCGGCTGCTCGACCATGTCGCAGACGAGCCAGTCGACCGCGCGCGGCGGCCGATAGCGGAAACCGTCGACACGGCGATGCTCGACGACGCCCGAGTCCATCAGCGTCGCGTCCATCGGCCCGTTGTCGATCGCGGTCGTGCGGATCGAGCGGTGCGCGAGCTGCCACGTCCAGCCGCCCGGCGCGGCGCCGAGATCGACCGCGGTCATGCCGGGCTTCAGCCAGCGCGCGCGCTCGTCGTCGTCGAGCAGGACGAGAAACGCTTCTTCGAGCTTCAACGTCGAGCGGCTCGGCGCGCCGCGCGGGAAGCGTAGACGCGGAATGCCGCCGGGCCACGGCGCGCTCGTCGCGACGTCGGCACAGCCGACGATCGCGGCGTCGGCCGCGGTCAGACAGATGTGCAGGCGCAACGGAGAGGCCGGATCGAGCGCGCGCTTTTTCTTCAGTGCCGTGACGAGCGCCGAATTGAGCGCGCGACAAAGCGGCGCGAGCTCGCGCCCCGCATCGCTGTCGGGCGCCTCGACCCACGCATCGCACCAGTGCTGCGCGCCCTGCTCGATGATCGGCAGCAGCGAGGCGAGCCGATCGTTGCGCGACATCGCCTGCGCGCGTCCGAGCACGTGCAGCAGCTGCCGCGCGAAGATCAGCTCGCGCCACGTCACGTCGCCGACGGCGACCGCGCCCTCGTTGCGCACGAGCTCGGCGAACCCGCTGCCGCGCTCCGCGCGCACGAATCCGCTCGCGTCGCGCGCGAGCTCCTGTGCGCACTCGCCCTCGAAGCCCGGGCGGCAGTACGCGAGGAGACCCGTCGCGGCGTTCGCGTGAATATTCCGTTCCGGAGCCGCAGTCTGTCGTTTCATGCGGCGGTATTGTGATGGTTTCGTGGGACGCCGTGCAGCCGCGCGGCTAGCGTCCGGCCAGGATCAGCGCGCCGCCGGAGCCGCCATGCGCAATCGCCTCGTGCTTCTTGCAGTGCTTGTCGCCGCGACTTCCGCCACTGCGGGCGCCACGTCGCTCGGCATCTACGCCGATGCGCTCGAAAACGGCTTCGCGGACCAGAGCTGGGCCAACGCAGGCGACTACGATCTATTGAATACGTCGCCCGTGCACTCGGGCGCCGACTCGATCAGCTTCACGCCGAACGGCTGGGGCGGGCTCCAGTTCGTCGCGAACGGGTCGGAGTTCAATCTCATCGACTACCAGGACCTCACGTTCTGGGTCCACGGCGGCAGCGCTGGCGCGCAGACGATCTGGGTCGTCGTCACCGACAACTACATCGCGGTCAGCGCGACGATCGACGTCGCGACGCTCGTGCCGGGCGGCGTCATCGAACCGAACACCTGGCAGCAGGCGACGCTCGACTTCGACGCGCAGGGCCTCACGAGCGGCACGTTCAACGGTCTCAACATCATGGACGGCACCGGCACGCTGCAGCAGCCGCTCTACATCGACGACATCGTGTTCGACGAGCGCACGACTGCGCCGCCGGGCGGCGATCCGGTCGCGGTCACGATCGACACGTCATCGAACGTGCATCCGTTCTCGCCGAACATCTTCGGCGTCGCGTTCGGCGACGCGACGCGAAACGCACAGGTCGGCTACACGGTCGATCGCTGGGGCGGCAACTCGGTCACGCGCTACAACTGGCAGGTCGATGTGCACTCGACTGCGTCCGACTATTACTGGGAGAACATCCCGGGCGCGAGCGACCGCACACAGGTGCCGCCGATCGGCAACGACGCCGATGCGTTCGTCGGCTCGGCGCTCGGCGCGGGCATCCAGCCGCTGATGACGATCCCGACGATCGGCTGGACGCCGCGCGCCGACAGCCCGCTGATGCATCCGTATTTTGCGGGGTTCTCGGTCGCGCGATACGGCGCGCAGCAGTCCGTCGATCCGTACGACACCGACGCCGGCAACGGCAATCACACGGACGGCTCGCCGATCACCGGCAACGATCCGCACGACACATCGACCGCGGTCGACGCGTCATTCCAGCAGGGCTGGGTCCAGCATATCGAGTCGACGTTCGGCACCGCCGCGAGCGGCGGCGTCCGGTTCTACTCGCTCGACAACGAAGTCATGCTGTGGAACTCGACGCATCGCGACGTGCATCCGGATCCGACGACTTACGACGAGACCTGGGCGAACGCGGCGAGCTATGGCGGCATGATCAAGCAGCAGGATCCGGGCGCTCTCGTCACGGGTCCGGTCACATGGGGCTACTGCGATCTTTTCGGTTCGGCCGCTGACAACTGCCTCGATGGACCCGATCGCCAGGCGCACGGCGGCGTGCCGTTCGTTGCGTGGTACCTCGGACAAGTCTGCGCAAATCCGCTCGCCGGTAGCGTGCATGTCGTCGACTACGCCGATCTCCACTATTACCCGCAAGGCCAGAACGTCGCGCTGAGCGACGACGATTCGCCGGCGACATCGGCGCGGCGCCTGCGCTCGCTGAAGGAGCTCTACGATCCGGCGTGGGTGTCGGAGTCGTGGATCTCCGATCTTGGCGACACCGACGCCAACCACTACGACAAACCCGACCTCATCCCGCGCGTGCGCGCGTGGATCGATCAGTACTGTCCCGGCACGAAGCTCGCGATCACCGAATACAACTGGGGCAACGACGGCACGTCGAGCGGCGCCGTCGCGCAGGCGGAGCTCTTCGGCATCTTCGCGCGCGAAGGCGTCGATCTTGCGACGCGCTGGGTCGCGCCGGATGCGAACACGCGCGCGGAGCGCGCATACACGCTGTTCCTCAACTACGACGGCGCGGGATCGAAGGTTTCGGGCGACAGCGTGTCGGCGATCAGCGCGAGCGTCGATCAGCTCGGCGCATACGCGTTCACCGGCGGCGGGCGCACGATGGTGCTGCTGACGAACAAGGACATCGTCACGCACGATGCGAACCTGACGTTCGCGAGCGCGGCGGTCGGATCGTGGACGCTGTACGGATTCGATGCCGGCAATGCGGTGCATGCGATCGCGAACGGCAGCGTTTCCGGGACGACGTTGACGCTGCCGGCGTTGGCGGCGATGTCGGCGAATATGCTCGTGATTCAGGGTGGGGATACGATTTTTGCGGATGGGTTCGAGTAGGCGCGAACACGCGCGGTCGAACACCATCCCCACCCAACCCTCCCCTTGAAGTGGAGGGCTTGGGAGCTACGCGAGCGCTTGCGCGTGGTGACGCAGGTGATCCTCGACGAACGTCGAGATGAAGTAATAGCTGTGGTCGTATCCGGCGTGCGCGCGCAGCGTCAGCGCCTGGCCGGCCTTGCGGCAGACGGCGTCGAAACGCCAGTGCTGCAGCTGCACTTCGAGGAATTTGTCGGCGTAACCCTGGTCGACGAGGATCGTGCCCGGAAAACGCTGGCCATCCTCGATCAGCGAGCACGCATCGTACGGACGCCACGTCTTGCGATCCTCGCCGAGATAGCGCGGCAGCGCTTTCTGACCCCACGGTACTTCGCTCGGCGCGACGATCGGCGCGAATGCGGACACCGATTTGTAGCGCTCCGGATTCTTCAGCGCGATCGTCAGCGCGCCGTGCCCGCCCATCGAGTGGCCGAAGATGCTCTCGCGCTTCATGTCGGCGAATGCGAAGCTCGCGCCGAGCACGGCCGGCAGCTCTTTCGTCACGTAGCTCGACATGCGAAAGCGCTTCGCGAATGCCGGTGTCGTCGCGTCGAGGTAGAAGCCCGCTGCTTCGCCGAACTCCCAGTCGCCGGTCGCGCCTTCGATGCCGGTGTCGCGCGGGCTCGTATCCGGCGTCACGATCATGAGGCCGAGCTCGGCCGCGATGCGCTGCGCGCCCGCCTTGATGACGAACGTCTCCTCGGTGCACGTAAGTCCGGCGAGGTAATAGAGCACCGGCACCTTGCCTTTCGCGGCCTGCGGCGGACGAAACACGCCGAACTTCATCGTGCCGCCGGTCTCGGTGGATGCGTGCCTGTAGAAGCCCTGCACGCCGCCGAAGCAGCGCTGCTCGGAGATCGTCTCGATGCTCATCGTCGTTCCTGTTTCAGGAGTGAGCGCGCGATCGGCTCAGGCGCGCGAGGAAACCACGTTACGTGCGCTCTGGCAATGCGCTGTCCGAAGCCAGTTCCGGCGTGCGCGTGATGCGCCAGCCCATCCAGCCCGAGCTTGCGGCAGCGATCATTGCCAACGCTGCGAAGCCGGACACGGTTGCGCCGAACGCGCGCAGCAGGTTGAACGTGCTCGTGACGACGACATCGCCGAAGCGCCAGACCGACGTGTCGATGAAGTTCTTGGTCTTGTAACGCGTCTCGGCGTCGACGCGCGTATAGAGGCTGTCGGATGCGGGCTTGAACACGCCGTACGCGCTCGCGCGCGTGATGACCGCGACGATCGCGATCCAGCCGCCGCCGAAGATGACGAGCGCGGCGAGCATGATCGCCTTCAGCGCGCCGTCCATCGCCATCGCGGCCGCCGGGCCGAGCCGCACCATCAGCGGGCGCGTCAGCACGAGCTGCAAGATCATCTGCAGCGAGTTCGCGTAGAGATCGATGCCGGCCGCGAAGTTGATGCGCGCCTCGCGCGTCGGGTACGTCGCGCCGCTGTAGTCGGCGAGCAACGCATAGATCACGGTGCCGACCGCATCGCCGAGCAACATCAGCAGCGCGAGCCTGCGCATCAGCGGCGATTTCAGCGTCTCGAGGCGCCGGCGAAGAAGCCGCCGCCGATCACGCGCTCGTCGCGCTGCATTTCGCCCGCAACCGGATGGCCCTGCGACCAGCGCGACAGCGCCAGGATGCAGCCGATCGCGGCGCCGAGCAGCAGCGAGGAAACAATCAAAAGGCCCGACACGCCGACGAGGAACACGAGCGCCTTGGTCATGCCGGGTCCGGCCAGCGCGCCGATCGCGCCGCCGAGCGTGATGATCGGGAACAGCCGGCGCGCCTGCTCCGCGTCGAAGAGGTCGGCCATGAAGCTCCAGAACACCGCGACGACGAAGAGATTGAACACGCTGACCCAGACGAAGAAGACCGAGCCGAGCACACGCGCGCCGATGACGTCCTGCATCTGGAACGCCGGAATGAACGCGACCATGCCGGCGATGAAGAAGAGATAGACGATCGGCACGAACTTGCGCCGCGGAAACCTTGCGACCAGCGCGCCGAAGAAAGGCGTCAGCGCCAGCGTCGCTGCGAATGTCGCCGCGTAGAAGATCGGCAGCGACGTCGAGCCGACCGAAGCCGACAGCTGATCGCGCACGGGCCGGATCACGTAATACGCGGCGAGCACGCAAAAGAAATAGACGAACGCGACCGCGACCGCGTACCACTCGTGACGCTGGATGGCGGGACGGGCGGCCACGTCGGCTCCGTTCGGAAGGGGCGCGCAAGCCTAGCATGCGGATTTCGCATTGCCGCACCGGCATACTAGGCGCATGACGCCGACGCTCTCCGCGCTGCACATCTTCCCGGTGAAGTCCTGCGCGCCGCTGGTGCTCGACGCGGCCACGGTAGAGCCGCGCGGCCTGCGCGACGACCGGCGCTGGATCGTCACCGACGCGAGCGGCAAGTTTCTGACCGGCCGCCAGCATCCGCGCCTGACATTGCTGCACGCGATGCCCGATCGCGACGCGATCGCGCTGTCGGCGCCGGGTTTGCCACCGCTTCGTCTCGAAGCGCCCGCCGAAGGTGCGCGCGTCGACGTCGTCGTCTGGGCGAACACGGTCGCGGCGCTGGCGGGTAGCGACATCGCGAATGCGTGGATCAGCGCGTTCCTCGGCATGCCGGCGCGCTTCGCCTACATGGACGATGCGTGCGCGCGGCCCGTCAATCCGGATTACTCCAAGCCGGGCGACGAAGTCAGCTTCGCCGACGCGTTTCCGCTGCTGCTGATCTCGCAGGGCGCGCTCGATGCGTTGAACGAAAAGCTCGCCGCGCCAGTGCCGATGCTGCGCTTCCGGCCGAACTTCGTCGTCGCCAACACGGCGCCGCACGCGGAGGATGGCTGGAAGCGCGTGCGCGTCGGCGATGTCGAGTTCGACGTCGTCAAGCCGTGCTCGCGCTGCGTGTTCACGACGGTCGATTTCGACCGCGGCGAGTTCGATCCCTCGGGCGAGCCGCTGAAGACGCTGATCACGTATCGCCGCGGCGAGCGCGGCGTGACGTTCGGCCAGAACATCATTCCGCGCGGGACCGGCACCGTGCGCGTCGGCGACGCGGTCGAAGTGCTCGCCTGACGCCGGCTTCGCGTGGAGCATCTGCTCTAGCTGCCGCACCTAGTCTCGGATGCTTCCCACACCGCGCCCCGCAATGACCTACGACTACGTCATCGTCGGCGCCGGCTCCGCCGGCTGCGTGCTCGCGAACCGGCTCAGCGCCAATCCGGCCAGACGCGTGCTCGTGCTCGAAGCCGGCGGCCGCGACTGGCATCCGTTCATCCACATGCCGGCCGGGCTCGCGAAGCTCGTCAACAACAAGCGCATCAACTGGGATTACTACACCGAGCCCGAACCGGCGCTCGCGCATCGCCGGCTCTGGTGGCCGCGCGGCAAGGTGCTCGGCGGATCGAGCTCGATCAACGCGATGTGCTACACGCGCGGCGCGCCGGGCGATTACGACGATTGGGCCGAAGCGACCCGCGATCCGCGCTGGGCATGGAACGCGCTGCTGCCGGTCTTCAAGCGCGCCGAGGACAACACGCGCGGCGCCGACGCATTTCATGGCAGCGGCGGTCCGTTGTCGGTGTCGGATCTGCGGCATCACAACGTGTTGTCCGATGTCGTCGTCGACGCGGCCGAGGCAGCAGGCTTTGCGCGCAACGCCGACTTCAACGGCGCGACGCAGGAAGGCTTCGGCTTCTATCAGGTCACGCAGCGCGACGGCGCGCGTTGCTCGGCGGTCGACGCGTATCTCGCGCCGGTGCGCCAGCGCGAGAACCTGACGGTATTGACGCACGCGCTGACTTCGCGCGCGCTCGTCGAAGGTGCGCGCGCCGTCGGCGTCGAATATCGACATCGCGGACGCACCGAGCGTGCCGAGGCCGGCTGCGTGATTCTCGCCGGCGGTGCGATCAACTCGCCGCAGCTCCTGATGCTGTCCGGCATCGGTCCCGCGGATCACCTGCGCGAGCATGGCATTGCGGTCGCGCGGGATCTGCCGGGCGTCGGCGCGAACCTGCAGGATCATCTCGATATCTGCACGCTGGTGCGCTCGACGCAGCCGGTGACCTACGACAAGACCAACGACGTCGCGGTCGCGCTCAGGTTCCTGCTGCAGCGGCGCGGCATCGGCACGTCGAACATCGCCGAAGCGGGCGGTTTCGTGCGCTCGCGCCACGCGACGGACGCGCGCTGCGATCTGCAGTTCCACTTCGTGCCGGCGCTGCTCGACCAGCACGGCAAGCACCGGCTCGACGGCTACGGCTACACGCTGCACGCGTGCGCGCTCCGGCCGAAGAGCCGCGGCACGATCCGGCTCGCGTCGGCTGATCCGGCCGCGCACGCGGCGATCCGGCCGAACTATCTCGGCGACGCCGATGGCTACGACCTGAAGCTCCTGATCGAAGGCGCGCGCATCTCGCGCGAGATCTTCGCGCAGGCGCAGTTCGCGCCGTACCGCGGCGAGGAACTCTTTCCGGGTCCGAAGGCGAAGACCGACGCCGACCTCGAAACGTTCGTGCGCCGCAAGGCCGAGACGATCTACCACCCGGTCGGCACGTGCCGCATGGGTCACGATGCGCTCGCGGTCGTCGACAGCGAGCTTCGCGTGCGCGGCATCGAGAACCTTCGCGTCGCTGACGCTTCGATCATGCCGACGCTGATCGGCGGCAACACGAACGCGTCGACCATGGTCATCGCCGAGCGCGCCGCCGATCTCGTGAATTTCGACATAGGCTGCACATTCGCAAAGACGCCGCGCTGCTAGACTCGTTGCGGGAGTGGGAACGAGGCGCCGCAAGGCGTTCACGGGATGGATGAGCTGATCGCGGTGGAGGCGCAACCTCGCGCCACCGCCGCCGTCGTGGCCGCTGGCGATGCCCGAGCGCGTCGGTCCGCCGCGGATCGAGCATCGCTTCGAGTTTTCGGGCGACGCACGCGAATATTTCCGCATCTGGGTCGTTAACCTCGCGCTGAGCATCGTCACGCTCGGCATCTTCTCGGCCTGGGCGAAGGTGCGCAGCGAACGCTACTTCTACGGCAACACGCGCGTCGCCGGCGAGCCGTTCGAATACCTCGCGAAGCCGTGGCCGATCCTGAAGGGCCGCATCATTGCGGTCGTGCTGTTCGGTAGCTACGTGCTCGCCGGACATTTCGGCTGGAAGCTGCAGCTTGGCGCAGCCGGCGTGATCGGGCTGCTGACGCCGTGGCTGATCGTGCGCGGCGCCGCGTTTCGCGCGCGCTACTCGGCGTGGCGTGGCATCAATTTCCGCTTCGTGCCGGATTACGGCGAGGCGTACATCCGCTATCTGCTGCTCGGCATCCCGATGATCCTCTCGCTCGGGCTGCTCTATCCGTATGTGAAAGCGAAGCAGAAGGCGTTCTTCGTCGAGCACCATCGCTACGGCGGCACGTGGTTCACGTTCCGCGCGACGCCCGGCCAGTTCTATCCGCCGTATCTGATCGCGTGGGGCGTCGTGGTCGCGATGATGTTCGTGCTGTCGTTCGTCGCGGGCATGATCGCGGTCGGGCTCGCCACGCAAGGCAGCGGCAGCGCGCCGCCGGAATGGTTCGTCTACGCGTACATCGTGCCGCTCTACGGCAGCTACTTCGTCGTCTGGGCGTTCCTCGCGGCCGCGCTCGCGAATCTCATGTACAACCACGTCGATCTCGGCGCGCACCGTTTCAGCTCGACGCTGCAGGGATGGCCGCTCCTGAAGATCTACGCGATCAACACGGTCGCGATCCTCGCGAGCGCCGGCTTCCTGATTCCGTGGGCGAAAGTGCGCCTCGCGCGCTATCGCGCCGAAAGCCTTTCGCTGCTCGCCGCGGGCGATCTCGACGACTTCCGCGCCGAAAGCCGCGCCGATGTCGACGCGACCGCCGCCGAGATGGACGGCCTCTTCGACATCGACATCGGCCTATGAGCGATCGCTTCGCCGGCACCTACTACGACGGCGTCAGCGGACGCGCGCATGCGGTCGAGCTGCGCCGCGTCGGCACGGGGCACTATGCGATCGAAGGCGACGGCGTCGTGCGCGGCGGCGTGCTGTCGACGCTCGCAATTACGCCGCGCCTTGCGCGCGTGGCACGCACGGTCGAGCTCGCGGACGGCGCACGCGTGCTCGTCGCGCACGATGCCGCGATCGACGGCTGGTTCCCGCGGCAAGGGCGCTTCGAGGCGCTCATCGACCGGCTCGAGCGCCACGCGCCCGTCATCGGCGCGGCGGTGTTCGTCTGTGTCGCGACGCTCGCGATCGGCGCGATCTGGGGCGTGCCGCGCGCCGCCGACAGCATCGCGATGAAGATTCCGCCAGGCGTGCAGCAGTCGCTCGGCGCTGAAGTGCTCGAAAATCTCGACCGCTTCGGGCTGAAGGCAAGCACGCTCCCCGCACAGCGCCGCGAGGCACTCGTCGAACGCTTCGACAAGCTTGCGGCCGATGCGGGCGGACACTACACGCTCGCGTTCCGCGATGCGCCGGGCGTCGGCGCCAATGCGTTCGCGATTCCGGGCGGCACGGTCGTCGTCACCGACCAGCTCGTCCGCAAGCTCGAAGACGATCGCGAGTTCGATGCGGTCGTCGCGCACGAGATCGGTCATCAGCAGCGTCGCCATGCGCTGCGGCAGACGCTGCGCGGCTCGATCGTCGCGATCTTCGCCGCGTTTTTTGCCGGCGACGTGAGCTCGGCCGGCACCGTCGTCGTCGCCGTGCCGACGTTCCTGTTGACGAGCCACTACTCGCGCGAGTTCGAGGACGAGGCCGATCACTACGCGTTCGACCTGCTTGCGCGGCACGGCGAATCGCCGCACTGGTTCGCCGAGGCGATGCATGTGCTACAGGCGGCGCATCCGGGCAGCGGACGTTCGCACGTCGCCTATCTTTCGAGTCATCCGGACACGGTGGATCGCATCACGGCGGCCGAGGATGCGGCGATCAAGTTCGCCGCCGCGCATCCGGATCTTTGCCCGAACGGCGTCTGTCCCGGCGAAGCGCCCGATGCAGGTTCGGACTGCGAGGATTGCGACGACGACGATGACAGAGGATTCGTCCTCGTCGAATCTCTCGTGCGAGAAGGATTGAATCAGACCGCCTGCTCGAGCTCCGGCACGATCTTGAACAGATCGCCGACCAGGCCGATAGTCGGCGATCTCGAAGATCGGCGCCTCGGCGTCCTTGTTGATCGCGACGATCGTGCCGCGCGTCCTTGATGCCGGTCAGGTGCTGGATCGCGCCGCGAGATGCCGATCGCGATGTAGAGCTCCGGCGCGATGATCTTGCCGGTCTGGCCGACCTGCAGGTCGCTCGGCACGTAGCCGGCGTCGACCGCGGCGCGCGAGGCGCCGACGGCGGCGCCGAGCTTGTCGGCGAGCGCGTAGATGATCTTGAAGTTCTCCGCCGAGCCGAGCGCGCGGCCGCCGGAGACGACGCGCGCGCGCGCTCTGCAGGTCCGGCCGATCGCTCTTGCCCTGCTGCAAGCTCGACGAAGCGCGTGTGCGTCGGCAGCGCGGCGTCGAGCGTTCGCGCCTCGACCGGCGCGCGCGCCTCGCACCGGCCGCGCGGCGCAACGACGCCGTGCGCACGGTGGCGACGAGCGTCTTGTCCGCCGGCGCCTCGACGGTGACGATCGCGTTGCCGGCGTAGATCGGGCGCTTGAACGTGTGCGCGCCTTCGACCGCCATGATGTCGCGACACCTGCGCGACGCCGAGCAGCGCGGCGACGCGCGGCAGCGAGGTCCTTGCCGAACGTCGTCGACGGGCCGAGCACGTGCGTGTAGCCGGCTTCGCGAGCTGCGGCGACCTGCGGCGCGAGACCGCCGCGAGCGCGTGCGCGTTCGCGGCGCTGCGCGACGGTCAGCACCTTGCGCGACGCCGTCGATCTTCGCGGCCTCGCGCGGCGATCGCGTCGCGGCGTCGGCGGCGAGCACGACGCACGTCGATCTCGGCTCGGCCTTCAGCGCCTGCGCGCAGCGTCACGCAGCGCGCCGTGCTCGGCAGTTGAGCTTGCCGTCGAGGTGCTCGGCGACGATCAGTACCTTGCTCATGCAGATCACTCCCGCTTGCGCTCTTCAGCGCCGCGACCAGCTCGGCCGACGTCCTTCACCATCACGCCCTTGCTGCGCTTGGCGGCGGCGCTCGAGTCCTTGATCGTCTTGCAGCGTGTCGTCGCGCGCTCGACGCCGAGGTCGGCCGAGGTCGATCGTCTCCATCGGCTTGCTCTTCGCCTTCATGATGTCCGGCAGCTTGATGAAGCGCGGCTCGTTCAGGCGCAGGTCGGTCGTGATCACGGCCGGCAGGTCGACCTCGATCGTCTCGAGGCCGGCGTCGACCTCGCGCGTGACGCGCGCCTCGTTGCCGTTGATCTCGACCTTCGACGCGAACGTCGCCTGCGGGCGATCCCACAGCGCCGCGAGCATCTGGCCGGTCTGGTTGCAGTCGTCGTCGATCGCCTGCTTGCCGAGGATGCACGAGGCCGCGGCTGCTCCTTCTCGATCAGCTTCGAGCAGCGCGCGCGCCGCGGTCAGCGGCTGGATCGCGCTCGCTCGTGACGACGTGGATCGCGCGATTGGCGCCCATCGCCAGGCCGTTGCGCAGGTGCGCCTGCGCGTCGGCCGGGCCGATCGTCGCGACGACGACCTCGGTCGCGACGCCCTTCTCGCGCAGGCGCAGCGCCTCTTCGAGCGCGATGTCGTCGAACGGATTGGCCGACAGCTTCACGCCGTCGGTCACGACGCCGGAGCCGTCGGGCTTGACCTGGATGCGCACGTTGTAGTCGACGACGCGCTTGTAGCCGACCAGAATCTTCATGGTCCTGAAATTCCTCGGGATTCCGCGATGGCGCGGCGGGCTGGCGGCGCGAATTGCAACGTGGAATCGTGAGCCGGTCTGGGCCGCCGCTGGCCGGCCTCGCGCGTTCGATGATCGCGCGCGCGAAACGCTCCGCCGAGCCCGGTGCGTGCGCGAAGAACAGCGACGGTTCGGTCAGCTCGAGCTCGAGCACGCGCGGCGCGCCGTCGGCGTCGTGGATCAGGTCGACGCGGGCGTAGAGCAGCGAGCTCGGCGAACGGCATCGCGGCGAGCGTGCGCTCGGCGAGCCGCAATCTCGTCGCGCGCTCGGCGTGCGCGGCGTGATGTGCTCGGCCGCGAACAGCGCGCGGTCGGGCCTTCGCCACGGCGCAGCAGTGGACCCTTGCGGATCGCGTGGCTGAACTCACCGGCGAAGAACATCAGCGCGGTCTCGCCGTGCTCGTCGACGCGGTCGAGATACGGCTGCAGCAGCACGCTGCGGCTCGCGTCGAGCAGGCGCTGCGCGTGCGCCAGCGCCGCGTCGCGCTCGTCGCCGCCGTAGCGCTGCGCGTCGCGCGAGCCGGCGCCGATCGCTCGGCTTGACGACGAACTCGGCGGCCGCGTGTGCATCGAGAAACTGCGTCGAGCGCGCGGCCGCGTCTTCGCCGGGCTCGACGAACGTGCTCGGCACGATCGGCGATGCCGGCGCTTCGCCAGATCGCGCAGGTAGTGCTTGTCGGTGTTCCAGCGCACGACCTGCAGCGGATTGAGCAAGCGTGGTCGCGGCCGAGACGCGCTCGGCCCAGGCAGGAACTCGGGCAGGCGCTGCGAGTAGTCCCAGGTCGAGCGCAGCAGCGCGAGATCGAACGCGCGACCAGTCGACGCCGGCGTCGTCCCAGTTCGACGATCGACGGTGCGACGCCGGAGCCGCGCGCAGCGCGGCTTCGAGCGGCGGCAGATCCTCGTCGAGATCGCGCGCGGCGGCCGCCGTGACCAGCGCGACCGCCGTCATGCGGCTTCGGCGTGCAGTCTGAGGCCGAGCGCTCGCGCCACTTTGAGAACCGTTGAAAAGTCGGGACTTCGCTCGCCGGAGAGCGCCTTGTAGAGACTCTCGCGCGAGAGTCCCGTTGCACGCGCGACGCGCGACATGCCTTGCACGCGCGCGATGTCGCCGAGTGCTTTGGCGATGAATGCGGCGTCGCCGTCGCTTTCCTCGAGACAGGCGTCGAGATAAAGCGCCATTTCCTCCGGCGTGCGCAGGTGGTCTGCGACGTCGTAGCGTTTCGTCTTCGTCTTTGCCACGTCGCGCCTCACAGGTTCTTCGCCAATGCGATCGCGCGCGCGATGTCGTCGCGCTGCGTCGATTTGTTGCCCCCAGCGAGGAGCACGATCAACACGCGACCTCGCTGCACGTAATACACACGGTATCCGGGTCCGGTATCGATCTTGAGCTCGCAGACGCCGTCGTTCAGCACGCGAGACAAGCCCGGATTGCCCGACGCAAGACGCTCGATCCGCGCCTGAATCCGCGCGCGCCCGATGAGATCACGAAGGCTATCAATCCATTCGCGGAATGCCCGCGGGTCTCGATCCGCATAGCCGAGTGTAGCCACGTGGCTACACCGACGCAAGTCAAAGATTCTGATAATTCGGACCGCTGCCGCCCTCCGGCGTCACCCAGTCGATGATCTGGTACGGATCCTTGATGTCGCACGTCTTGCAATGCACGCAGTTCGCCGCGTTGATCTGCAGGCGCTTGCCGGCGGCGTCCTCGACGATCTCGTAGACCGCGGCCGGGCAGAAGCGCTGGCACGGGTTGCCGTATTCCTCGGCGCAGCGCGTGATGCAGATGTTCGTGTCGGCCACGTGCAGATGGACCGGCTGGTCCTCGTCGTGCTCGGTCGCGGCGAAGTAAACTTCGGCGACGCGGTCGCGTGGCGGCAGCGTGCGTTCACGTAGTCCGGCTTGCGGGCTACGTCATCGGGAACGCCGTCGCGCTTCGGTGCTTCGTAGTCGGCGACACGCTTGAGCGATGCCCAGTCCGCGTGGTTCTTCAACGTCCACGGCGAGAGACCGAGCGTGCCGGTTTCCCAGACGGCATTCGCGAGGCCGAGCCAGAGTCCTTTGTTGAAACCCCGGACGGATGTTGCGGACTCTCCTGCAGCTCGGCGACGACCGGCGACGCGCGGAGTTTCGCGTCCCAGCCTTCTGCCTTGCCGGTCGCGACGACATGCTCCGCAGCGAGCATTCCGGAGCGGATCGCCTGATGCGTGCCCTTGATCTTCGGCACGTTGACCAGACCCGCCGTGTCGCCGATCAGCATCGCGCCGGGCATCTCGACCTTCGGCAGCGACTGGTAGCCGCCTTCGACGATCGCGCGCGCGCCGGCCGAGACGATCGAGCCGCCTTCGAGCAGCGGCTTCACCATCGCGTGGTTCTTGAGCTGCTGGAACGCCTCGAACGGCGACAGCTTCGGATCTTCGTAATCGAGCCCGGTGACGAAGCCGATCGCGACGCGATCGTTGTCCAGGTGATAGATGAAACTGCCGCCATAGGTCGCGGTGTCGAGCGGCCAGCCGATCGTGTGCACGACCTTGCCGGCTTCGCCGCGTCCCGGCCGGCAACTGCCAGAGCTCCTTGATGCCGATGCCGTAGGTCTGCGGATCGCAGTTCGGCGTCGAGCTTGTACTTCGCGATCAGCTGCTTCGTCAGATGTCCGCGACAACCTTCGGCGAGCACCGTCAGCGGCGCCTTGATGTCGATGCCCTGCGTGTAGCCCGGCTTGTGCGAGCCGTCCTTCGCGACGCCCATGTCGCCGATGCGCACGCCGCAGACCGCGCCGTTTTCGTCGTGCAGCGTTTCGGCGGCGGCGAATCCCGGATAGATCTCGACGCCAAGCGCCTCGGCCTGCGGCGCAAGCCACGCGCACAGCGCGCCGAGCGAGACGATGAAATTGCCGTGATTGTGCATCTGCGGCGGCACGATCGGCGACTTGATGCCGCGCGCGCCGTCCGCAGAAACCAGAACTCGTCCTTCGTCACCGGCACGCAGATCGGCGGCGGATTCTTGCCCCATTCGGGCAGCAGCGCGTTCAACGGCTCGGGCTCGATGACGGCGCCGGACAGGATCTGCGCGCCGATCGTCGACGCTTTCTCGATCACGCAGACGCGGATGTCGGGCTTCAGCTGCTTCAGCCGGATCGCAAACGCGAGCCCGGCGGGGCCGGCGCCGACGGTCACGACGTCGTATTCCATGATGTCGCGGTCGGTCATGCGGGCTCCGGGCGAAGGGCAGGGGGTCGATTTTCGCGGATTCGCCGCCGCGAGGCCAATCGGCGCCGTGGCGCCGCTATTCGTGCGGCGCGATGTCACTGCGACGGTACTCGCTGCGGTACGAATACGTGCCGCCGGGGTGGATCGAGATCGACCGCGAGCATCAGCCGGTCGCGCGCATCGAAATAGCGGCGCAGGCTCCGCAGCGCCGGCGATCCCTCGACGACTTCGACTTCCAGAGCGGCCTCGGCCGGCGTCGCGATCGCGGAAAGCGTCTGCTCGACGCGCCCGACGCGCGCGAGGAACTGATCCTCGAGCAGCGCGCGGATCGCGTCTTCCTGCCGGTCGAATCCGGTCGGCAGGCCATGCCAGCTTTCGCGCCGGTAGACGTAGACGCTCGCGATCGGCCGCCGCGTGCGCCGCCCGATGCGCACGCCGTGCAGGAGGATGCACTCGGTGCCGAGCCGCGTCTGCAGCCAGCCCGCGATTTCCTGGTTCGCGACGATGCGGTCCGTGTAGCGCGCATGGAAATCGCTCGATTCGTCGTACTGCAGGAGATCGGCGATCGAATGCAGCGCGAGATCGAAATGGCGGTGCACTTCGGCGTTGCGCACGACGCTGCCGGCGCCGCGGCGGCGTGCGATGAGCCCGAGCTCGTCGAGCACACGCAGCGCATCGCGCACCGTGTGGCGGCTGACCTTGAAGCGCGCCTTGAGCTCGGCTTCGCTTGAGAGAAACCGTCCGACCGCGTGCGTCGCCGCGGCGAATCTCCTCGCGCAGCGTGTCCGCGATCTGCTGATAGCGCGGCTTGCGCACGCCGCGTGCGATATGAGCGCGGCCATCGTTGAAGCCATTCCGGGTCGCGTCATTCGCGTGCGTCATAATGCGGGCTCGACCTGGGGACATCGATGAAGGAAAACATAACAGACGCCATCGCAGACGACGTGCTGCGCGGCGCCACGGCCTTCCAGCAGCTGTGCTGGCTCGCGACGGGGCGCCTCGGCAGCACGGCGCTGACCGCGAGCTATCGTGCCGCGATCGACCGCGCCAACCCGCGGCTCAATGCGTACGTCGATCTCGACGCCGGCATGTTCGCCGCCGCGGCCGCGAGCGCCGCGCGACGCCGCCAGGGCAACGTGATCGGGCGGCTCGACGGGCTCACGGTCGCGATCAAGGACAACATCGATGTCGCCGGCATGCCGACGCGCGCTGGCCTCCCGGGCCGGCGCGGCGCAGTCGCGCGCGATGCGGCCGCCGTCGCGCGTCTTCGCGCCGCGGGCGCGGTGATCCTCGGCAAGACGCAGCTCGACGAAGGCGCGCTCGGCACGACGACCGCGAGCCTCCACGCGGGTCCGACGCAGCATCCCGCGCGGCTCGGCTACACGGCCGGCGGCTCGTCGGGCGGATCGGCCGCCGCGGTCGCTGCCGGGCTCGCGTCGTTCGCGCTCGGCACCGACACGCTCGGCTCCGTGCGCATCCCGGCGAGCCATTGCGGCATCTTCGGCTTGAAGCCGACGCTCGGCCAGATCTCGACGACAGGCATCGTGCGCGGCGCGCGCCGGCTCGACACGGTCGGCATCCTCGCGCGCTCGGTGCAGGACATCGCGATCGTGCTGCAGGTGCTCGACGCATTCGACGCGAACGATCCGCGCTCGCGCCGCCGCCGCGTGCCGCTCGCGACGCCGGACTGGGAGCCGGGCCGCCTTCGCGCGGGTCTTTTGCCCGATCTCGAATCGCTGGGCGTCACGGCGCCGGTGCGCGCGCTGTTCGAGCGCGCGGTGTCCGTGCTCGGCAACGAGCTCGGCGAGCACTGCGCGGTCGATTTCTCGGACTACGATTTCGCGAAGATGCGCCGTGCGGCGTTGTTCGTGATGGAAAGCGAGCTCGCCATCGAGCTCGCGAGCGATCTCGCCGATGCCGCGCATCCGGTGTCGCCGCGCCTTCGCTCGATGATCGACTACGCGTGCGGCAAATCGGCCGCCGACTACGCGAAAGCCGATCGCCAGCTCGACGCCGGCGTCGTCAAGGCGCGTCGCGTGTTCGAGGACGTCGACGTGCTCGTGCTGCCAACGGTGCCGCACGGCCCGTATCCGCTCGCGGCCGGCGAGCGCGCGAACGACGGCGATCTCACGAGCTTCGCGAGCGTCGCGGGCTGTCCCGCGATCAGCCTGCCGATGGGCACGCTGCCGGATGGATTGCCGGCCGGCCTGCAGCTCGTCGGCGCGCCGGGCTCGGACTTGCGCCTGCTCGAGCTCGCCGAGATCTGCGCGGCGACGCTCGACGCGACGCCGAAGTATCCGGTCGGAGGCTGATCCTGCGTTGGAGATCATTCCGCTCCAGGGCGCGGACATTCGCTACGACGCCAATGCGTTCGCGTCGCGCTCGGATGCGCTGTTCGAGGCGCTGCATCGCGAGACGCCGTGGGAGCAGCATCGGCTGCGGATTTTCGGGCGCGACGTCGGCTCGCCGCGACTTTCGTGCTGGGTCGGCGACGAAGGCACCGCGTACAAGTATTCCGGCACGCTGTTCGAGCCGCACGCGTGGACGCCGACGCTCGCCGCGCTCCGCGACGAGCTCGCGGAGCGGTTCGATCTTCGCTTCAACAGCGTGCTCGCAAATCTCTATCGCGACGGGCGCGATTCGATGGGCTGGCACAGCGACGATGAGCCTGAGCTTGGCAGGGAACCTTTGATCGCGTCGCTGAGCTTTGGCGTCGAGCGGCGGTTCCGGTTTCGCTCGCGCGAGACGAAACGGGTCGTGCTCGCGGTTGATCTCGGGTCGGGGAGCCTGCTCGTGATGCGTGGGGCGACGCAGCGGCTTTATCACCACGATTTGCCGAAGACTGCGCGGGCTGGTGCGCGCATCAATCTGACGTTTCGGGAAGTGATTCGGTCGGGCTGGTCGGAATCCGCTTTGACTTCTGTGATACTCGGCGTGTTGGCGCGATAACCGACTCACGTCCGTGTGTGTTTCGTCGACCATCCATGGTCGCCGGTTACTTTCTTTTGCTTGCCCAAAAGAAAGTAACCAAAGAAAAAGGCACCCTCGCGGTCGCGGTCTCGCGGGCATCCCTGCCCGGCGTGACTCCGCGAGCAGGCTCCGGGGTCCGCTCACGGCACATCCCTGTGCCGAGATCGGACGCACGCGCATCCTGCGCGCGCCCGCGTGCGCGCGGCTATTTCCTACGCCTGCTCGCCGCGGCCGAGAGGGAACCCGGGAAGAGCAGAGCGCGGCAGTCCCTGCCGCAGAAGCACCGGATATATGCGACATGCCGTCATTCCGGCGAAAGCCGGAATCCATCTGCTTCTTGCTTTCGGGTCCCCTCTGAGTAGCGGCGAAGGGCGGACGGACCAGCCGCGTGCTCCGCACGCGGGCGGCGCGATGGATCGCGCCGATTTCGACAACAGGCCATGGATGGCCTGTGGGCGAAACCCGTCCGCCCGTAGCGAACCCTCGGCGCAGCCGAGGGCGCGGATCCGAGGGTGCCCCTTTTCTTTGGTTACTTTCTTTTGGGCAAGCAAAAGAAAGTAACCGGCGACCATGGATGGTCGACGAAACCACACACGGACGTGAGTCGGTTGTCGCGACAGCGCCGACAACGCAAAAATCAAAATGGATTCCGGCTTCCGCCGGAATGACGAGAGAAAAAACTAGCTCTCGCGCAAGCGAGGCATCAACCCCGCGAGATTGCACGGCCGCGTCGTCGCATCCAACTGCGCCCGAATCAACCGATCCCACGCCGTCCGACACGCCGACGTCGACCCCGGCAAACAAAACACGAACGTATTGTTCGAAAGCCCGGCGAACGCACGCGACTGCATCGTCGACGTGCCGATCTCCTCGAAGCTCAGCACGCGGAACATCTCGCCGAAGCCCGGCATTTCCTTGTCGAGCAGCGGCAGGATCGCCTCGGGCGTCGAATCGCGGCCGGTGAAGCCGGTGCCGCCCGTGACGAGCACGCCATGGATCGATTCGTCGGCGATCCACGCGGCGACGATCGCGCGGATCACGTAACGGTTGTCCTTGACGATGCGCCGCTCGGCGAGCTTGTGGCCGGCCTGCCCGAGCGAGAGCACGAGGTAGTCGCCGGACGTGTCGTTCTCCGGCGTGCGCGTGTCCGAGATGGTCAGCACGCAGAGGTTCAGCGGTACGAAATCGGCTTGCGCGGTCATGGCGCGAGCGTAGCGCGCGCGTCGAAGGTCAGTCGAGGTCGGCGGGCGCGAGGCCGCGGCGCCGCCGTTCGACCATCTGCCCGAGCAGCGCCGCGAAATCGTTCGCGAACGCGCGCATGTCGAAGAGCCCGCTGGATGCGCGTCGCTCGGCGACTTCGGCGCGCAGCGCCTCGCGGAGCGCCGCGTCGCGGCCGATGCGCACAGCTGTTTCGACGAATGCGGCATCGTCGGCGACGTTGAGCGAGGGCATGCCGAGATGCGCGTTGAGGCTCGCCGCGACGCGCGCCGCGAACGTCGTGCCCGGCGTCGTCAACACGGGACAACCGGCCCAGATCGCATCGGACGCGGTCGTGTGCGCGTTGTACGGCGTCGTGTCGAGGAACACATCGGCGTGGCGATAGCGCGCGAGGTATTCGTCGTGCGGCAGCTTCGGCATGAAGACAAGGCGATGTGCGTCGATGCCGTTCGCGCTGGCGAACTGACGCAGCCGGTCGTCGGCCCCTTCGGGCCCGGACAGCAGCCACAGCGTCGCGCCCGGCACCGCGTGCAGCACCGCGAGCATGCGCTGCACGCTTTCGCGATTGAGCTTGTAGCTGTTGTTGAACGAGACGTAGACGGTGCCCTCGGCCGGCAGGCCGCATGCAGCGCGCGACGGCGGCTCGCCGACGCGTCGCGTCGGATCGGACGGCTGGAAGCAGCGCGGCAGGCGCGCGACCGCTTCGCTGTAATGCGGGCGCAGCGCATCGGGCAGCACGACGCGGTCGGCGATCACATAGTCGATCCACGGCGCGCCAGACGTGCCGGGATAGGCGAGCCAGTTGATCTGGAGCGGCGCCGGTTGCAGCGCAAGCGTTTCGGCGATGCCGCCGCCGCCGTAGCCGCGCAGGTCGATCAGCGCGTCGAGATCGGCCGCGTGAATCCGCTTGGCGAGCGCGATCGGCGCGAGGTCGCCGACGTCGTGCCATTGCGCCGCCGCATCGCGCAGGCGCTGCCGGATCGGGCTGTCGTCGCGCGCCGACGTCGAGAGCAACACGGCGTCGAGCCGATCGCGCAGCGCTTCGATCAGCGCGACGATCAGAAGTCCCGTCGGATGATTGCCGAAGCCGTTCGAGACGAAGCCGATGCGCAGACGCTCCGATGTCCGCGCCGGATGCGCGAACGCGAGCTGCCGCCGCAGCGCCGATGCGCCGGCTTCGATGCCGGCGGCGGCCGTGCTCGCACACGTCAGTTGCTCGCCGGGTCCGGCTGGCTCGGACAGGAATGCGAACGGCGCGATGCCCGGCGCGCGCTCGGCGACACGCGCGCGAAGCTGCCTCGACAGTGCGTCGAGGTCGCGCCAGTCGCAAAGCTGACGCTTGAGAAACACGAGCTGGCCGAGCGCATGATTGAGCGACGGATCGAGCGCGAGCGCACGCGACTGCAGCGCTGCAGCGGCGGCGAGCTGTTTCTGCTCCTCGGCCATGAGGCCCGCCTGATACGCGAAGCGGGCGTCGGCCGGCGCCGCGCGGCCGCCGGCCTCGTAGGCTGCCTGCGCTTCGGCGAAACGGCGTTGTGCGGCGAGCACGTGTCCGAGCAGCAGCAATCCTTCGGGATGACCGGGCGCGAGCGTCATTGCATATCGCGCATCGCGCTCGGCGTCGGCGGTGTCGCCGAGCGCGAGCTCGACGGCCGCGAGATTGAGCCACGCGCCCGCGTGACGCGCATCCGCGCGCGTGGCCGCGCGATACGCGTCGAACGCGCCCGCGAGATCGCCGGCGGCGCGTCGCGCGTTGCCGAGTCCGAGCAGCACGGCCGGATGTGCGGGCGCGAGCGCGAACGCGCGATCGAGCGCCGTGAGCGCGGCATCCGCATCGCCGCGCGCGAGCTCGACGCTGCCGAGATTGCAAAGCAGCTCGACCGAATCGGGCGCGATCTCGAGTGCCGCAATCAGCGTCGCGTGCGCGGCGCCTGCGCGGCCGAGCCGGAGCTCGGCGATCGCGCGGAGCCGAAGCGCCTCGGCGTCATTCGGCGACTCGCGCAGGAGCGCCGCCGCTGCCGCTTCGGCATCGGCGTTGCGTCCCGCGGCGAGAAGTCCCGCGATCGCATCGAGCGCACGGTCGCGGGCGGATGCGGAGGTCATTCCGCCAAGCTAGCCGACACGGCGCGCGCGCGCCAGCGGGTGCGTCTTTCCACTTTTACATTCCCGCGGTAAGCTTTCCGCGGAGTCCGGGAGGGATCCTCATGAAGCTTGCATTCGCGCTGATTCTCGGCTGTGCGGCGTCTGGCGCACTTGCGGCCGACGAGGTGAAGAAGCCCATCGACCTGACGCTCCAGTGGCACCTGAGCCTGGACGCGAACGGCGGGATCGTCTCGATGAAACCCTTGGACGACAAGAACGCCGAGCTCTATCCGCCGCCTCGACGCCGAGGTCCATCAATGGCATTTCAGCGCGGGCCGAGTCGACGGCGTGGCCGCGCCGGCCGAGACGACGTTGACGGTCAATCTCCGCCTCGAACCCACCGAAGGCGGCTATCGCTTCAACCTGCGCAACGCCGGTGCCGGCGGCAGTTACGCCACGACGACGGCGCCGAAATATCCGGACGGCGCGCTCGTGTCGCACCGCGGCGGCGGCGTGCTGCTCCGCGTCGACTACGACAGCGACGGCCGCGTCACCGACGCGACCGTCGTAGAAGGCGGATCGCCAAAGGTCGGCAACGACATCCGGCATGCGGCCCTCGCTTCGGTCAAGCACTGGACGTTTCGTCCGGAATCGATCGCGGGGCATCCGAAGGCGGCTTCCGTGATGGTGCCGATCTGCTTCTCGGTCGAGCCGCGAACGTTCGAGTGCCGTTTCGTCGATCCGGGCTCCAATCGCGAGATCGGCGAGGGCGGCCCGACGTCGATTGATCCGATCGTGCGGCTCGATTCGAACATCGCGGACCGCGTGCTCTGATGAATCCGCGAATCCTCGAGACGGTCGTCGTCGGCCGGACGCTCTAGGAAAAACGCGCAATCACGGCGCGGCGGTCACGCGCTGCAGCTGGTCCGCCTGATCCTCGCGCGTCAGCGCGTCGATCAATTCGTCGAGATCGCCTTGGAGGATCTCGGGCAGGCGATACAGCGTCAGATTGATGCGGTGGTCGGTGACGCGGCCCTGCGGATAGTTGTACGTGCGGATGCGCTGGCTGCGATCGCCGGAGCCGACCTGGAGCTTTCGCGCCGCCGCTTCGGCCTGTCTGCTGTCGATCGCGTTCGCGCTCGAGCAGCTCGGCTTTCAGACGCTTCAGCGCCTTGTCGCGGTTCGCGTGCTGCGAGCGCTCGTTCTGGCACTCGACGACGATGCCGGTCGGCAGATGCGTGATGCGGATCGCCGAGTCGGTCTTGTTGACGTGCTGGCCGCCGGCGCCGGACGAGCGGTACGTGTCGACCTTGAGGTCGACCGGGTTGATCTCGACGTCGTCGATCGCGTCGACCTCGGGCAGGATCGCGACGGTCGCGGCCGACGTATGGATGCGGCCCTGCGCCTCGGTTTCCGGTACGCGCTGCACGCGATGCGTGCCCGATTCGAACTTGAGCCGCGAGAACGCGCCGCGCCCTTCGACGCGCGCGATGATTTCCTTGTAGCCGCCGTGCTCGCCGTCGCTCGTCGAGAGGATCTCGACGCGCCAGCCGCGCCGCTCGGCGTAGCGCGCGTACATGCGGAAGAGATCGCCGGCGAAGATCGCGGCCTCGTCGCCGCCGGTGCCGGCGCGCAGCTCAAGGAAAAGGTTCGCGTCGTCGCGCTCGTCCTTCGGGATCAAAAGCACGTTGAGCTCGCGATCGAGCGTCTCGCGCTCGGCTTCGAGCGAAGCGATCTCGTCGGTCGCGAGCGCCTTCAGTTCGGGATCCTCGAGCATCGCGCGCGCCGATTCGAGCGCGCTGCCGTTCTCGTCGTAGGCGCGAAGTGCCGCCGTCAGCGGCCCGAGATGCGAGTGCTCGCGCGAGACGTCGCGCAGGCGCTTCGGGTCGCCGAGCACTTCGCTGCTCGCGAGCAGGTGCTCGAGCTCCTGGTGGCGCTCGGCAAGCTGGTCGAGTTTGCGGCGGATCGTGGGTTGCATGGATTCGATTATCGCGGATGCGCAGCGCGGCGACTGATTCGCCGGGACGACGACGTGAGGAGCAAACCTAGGCTTCGCGATCGCCGGGCGGCGTCGGTTCGCTTTCGAACAGGCGCTCGGCCGCACGCAGCAGATCGGCGTCGCCACGCAACGCCGCCGCGCGCAGGTTCGCGCTCGGCGCATGCAGCAGCTTGTTCGTCAGCGTATTGGCAAGGAACGCCATCACTTCGTCCGCGGGCCGGCCGCGCGCGAGCATCGCCTGCGCCTTCGCGAGCACCTCGTCGCGATTCGCCTCGGCGTGTTTGCGAAGCTCGGTCGACGGGATTGTGCAGGTCGAGTGCGCGCCACCAGCCCATGAAGTGCTCGACCGAAAGCTCGATCATCGCCTCGGCATCGCGCGCGGCTTCGCGGCGGCCGCGCAGGTTTTCGTCGATGACCGCGCGAAGATCGTCGATCGTGTAGAGGAACACGTCTTCGATCGTCGCGACGGCGGGATCGATGTCGCGCGGCACGGCGATGTCGACGAGGAACATCGGCTTCCTGCGCCGCTGCGCGAGCGCGGCGGCGACCGTGTCGCGGCTGAGCACGGGCTCGCGGCTTGCCGTCGATGCGATGACGACGTCGGCTTCGGCGAGATGCTTCCCGAGGTCGGCAAGCGTGATCGCGTAGCCGCCGAAGCGACCCGCGAGCGCCTGCGCGTTTTCGAGCGTGCGGTTGGCGACGATCAGGCGCCGCACGCGTGCTTCGGTGAGGTGGCGCGCGGCGAGCTCGATCGTTTCGCCGGCGCCGATCAGCAGCACGCAGGCCTGGCTCGAAGTCGGCGAACAGGCGCTCGGCGAGGCGCACGGCCGTGAACGCGACCGATACCGGATTCGCGCCGATGCGCGTGTCCGAGCGCACGCGCTTGGCGACCGCGAACGTGTTCTGGAACAGGCGTTCGAGCGGCGCGTTCAACGTGTGCGCGCCGCGCGCGAGCGCGTAAGCGTCCTTGACCTGGCCGAGGATCTGCGGCTCGCCGAGCACCATCGATTCGAGGCCGGTCGCGACGCGGAAGAGATGCCGCACCGCGTCGGCGTCGGTGTGCAGATAGAGGAACTCGCCGAGCCTCTCGCCGGTCAACTGGTGATGACGTTGCAGCCACGCGGCCGGTGTCGTCTCGGCGCCGCCTTCGACCGAGCAATAAAGCTCGGTTCTGTTGCACGTCGAGAGAATCGCGGCTTCCTTGACGCCGGGTTCGGCCGTAAGAGCGGCGAGCGCCGAGGCGGTGTCCTCGGGCGAGAACGCGACGCGCTCGCGGAACTCGAGCGGCGCAGTCAGATGATTGAGGCCGACGGCTACGAGCGCCATGTCGTCACGGCGCGGCGCGACGGCGCGCCGGCGCGGCGAAAATATGAACAGGGCGAACAACGGTCATCGGAGCAATCGGATAAGCTAGTCGCGGCGCCAGCCGGATGGCTCGCCGCCCCGGCCGGTGCAGGGTTGCCTGCCGCGGTCGCCGCGCATTCTGCGGGCGCGCCGGGGCAATATCAAGCAAGCGCAATTTCAAGCAAGACAAGGCGTTGCATGCAATTTCACGCCGTTTCCCTCCGATTTCCCGCACGCCTCGGACACGTTGTCGCAGTCGGCCTGCTGGCGCTCGCGCTCGCTGATTGCGCGAACGTGCAGCCGAAGGCGCCGGCATCGACGCCGGACAAGCTCATCGCGCAGCCGGTGCCGCCGGAGTCGGACCTGATGGCGAAGCTCCTCGCGGCGCAGTTCGCGCTGCAGGACAACGATCTCGAACGCGGCGCGAAGGGTTTCGCCGAGGCCTCGGCGCTCTCGAACGATCCGGAGGTTGCCGACGAGGCGACGCGCCTCGCGCTGACCGTCAAGAACTGGCCGCTCGCGAAGGCCTCGCTCGCGCGCTGGCAAGCGCTCGCGCCGGACGATCCCGGCATCCTGCAGGCGCGCGCATGGATCGCGATCGCCGAGGCGCGCACGAACGATGCGTTCGGCGATCTCGACAAGCTCGCTTCGCGCGGCGACGAAATCGGCTGGCGGCTCGTCGCGCAGACGCTGCTCGGTGCCGACGACAAGGCCGAGGCTTCGCGGCTGCTCGGGCGCGTCGCGACGCCGGCGCACCTTGGCAACAGCGAGTCGAACTGGGTCGCCGTGAGCCAGCTCATGTTCAAGCTCGGCGACAAGGCGTCCGCGCAGCGCATCGCCGATGGCGCCGTCGAGCGGTTCAAGGGCGGCGACTCGTACGCATGGAGCGCACGGCTCGCGATCGACCACGGCGACAAGGTCAAGGCGCGTGCGCTTTACGCCGAGGCGCTGAAGCACGATCCGAAGAGCGTGCGCCTGCGCGGCGGTTACGCCGCGCTGCTCGCCGATTCCGGCGACAACGCGGGCGCGGCGCGCGCGCTCGCGCAAGGTCCGCAGGACGATACGACGTATGCCGCACGCGCCGCCTACGCCGCGCGCGCCGAGGACAAGATCGCGCTCGCCTCGCTCTATCGCGAGCTCGACAACGACAAGAACGCGCGTACCGGAAGCCGCCTGTATCTGCTCGGCCAGGTCGCCGAGCTGATCGACAAGCGCGAGGACGCGCTCAACTGGTATCGCGAGATCGACGAGGACGACGAGCACTGGTTCGACGCGCAGACGCGCGAGGCCGTCGTGCTCGACCAGCTCGGCCGCACCGATCAGGCGCTCGAGTTCCTGCGCGAGCTGCAGGCGCAGACCGGCGAAGACTCGACGCAACTCGGCAACGTGTTCCTGCTCGAAGCGGATCTCCTGACGCGCAAGGGTCGCAGCGAGGAGGCGCGCGGCGTCTATCAGCGCGGGCTCGAGACGCTGCCGGACGATACGCGCCTGCTCTATGCGCGCGCGCTGCTCGCGGCCGAGCAGAGCGATGTGCCGGCGGCCGAGAAGGATCTGCGTCGCGTCATCGAGCTCAAACCCGACGACGCCGAGGCGCTGAACGCGCTCGGCTACACGCTCGCCGATCGCACCGATCGTCGTGCCGAAGCGCTCGAGCTGATCGAGCGCGCGTACAAGCTGAAACCCGACGAGCCCGCGATCATCGACAGCCTCGGCTGGGTCCGCTATCGCATGGGCGATCTCGATGCGTCGCTGAAGGCATTGCGTCAGGCCTATGAGAAGCAGAATGATCCCGAGATCGCGGCGCACCTGGGCGAGGTGCTCTGGGTCAAGGGCGATCGCGAAGAAGCGCGCCGCGTCTGGGAGCAGGGCCGCAAGAAAGACGCCAAGAACAAGGCGCTGCTCGAAACGATCAAGCGGCTGACGACGTGAGCGGATGCATCCGGCTGCGGGCGCGTGCATGTGCGCTCGTTGCGTGCGCGCTCGTGCTCGCCGCGTGCGCGGCCCCGCGCGTGAAGACGGACGATGCGATGCTCGCGCGGCAGGGCGAGCGCGAGCATGCGCTCGCGAGCCAGCCGAACTGGCAGCTTCAGGGCCGGCTCGGCGTTTCGAACGCGAAGGATGCCGGCAGCGGATCGCTGCAATGGAAGCAGGATGGCGATGCGTTCCGCTTCAGCGTGCACGCGCCGGTGACCGGCAAGACGTGGGTGCTCGCGGGCGACGCGCATCGTGTCGTGCTCGAAGGCTTGCGCGAGCAGCCGGTCGAAGGCGACGACGCGGCGGCGCTGCTCGATCGCGAGCTCGGCTGGAAAGTACCGGTCGCGCAGCTGACCGAATGGGTTCGTGCGGCGCGCGCGAAAGGCGAAGCGCAGATCGAGTTTCGTAGCGACGGCTTGCCGGCCGTGATCCAGCAGGACGGCTGGAAAATCGAATATCCCGACTACGACGAGACGCACCAGCCGCCGCTGCCGCGCAAGGTGTTTGCGAGCCGCGGCGATTATCGCGTGCGCCTTTCGGTCAGCGAGTGGCATTGAGCGTGGACGTGGCCGATCGCTCGGCGCGCATGCTGCAGAGCTGGGACAGCAATGCCGATGCGTGGACCGACGCCGTGCGCGAACGGCGCATCGCGAGCCGCCGTGCCGGTACCGACGATGCGATCGTCGCGGCGGTGCTGGCCTCGAAGCCTGCAAGCGTGCTCGACGTCGGTTGCGGCGAAGGCTGGCTTGCACGTGCGCTTGCGGCGCAGCGGTGTCGCGTTGTCGGCATCGATGGGAGCGAAGCGCTCGTTGCGTCGGCGCGGAGTCTCGGTGGCGGCACGTTCGTCGCGATGAAGTACGAAGCGATCGGCGTGCGCGCTGCGGAGATCGGCGCGCCATTCGATGTCGCGGTCTGCAATTTCTCGCTGCTCGACGCTGAGCTGGCACCGGTGCTCGATGCGTTGCGTGGCGTGCTCGCGGCACGTGGACGGCTAGTGATCCAGACCGTGCATCCGTGGGTTGCATGCGGCGACGCGCCGTATGTCGACGGCTGGCGTGAGGAGACGTTCGCGAGCTTCGGCGGCGGCTTCACGGCGCCGATGCCGTGGTATTTCCGGACGCTCGCATCATGGGTCGACGCCATCGGCGCGTCGCGGTTCGCGATCGAGCGCATCGTCGAGCCCGTCGATGCCGAAAGCGGCCGGCCGCTGTCGCTGCTGATCGAGGCGACACTCTCGTGAGCGGCGCGGATGCGTGGACGCGCTGGCCGGCGCCGGCGAAGTTGAATCTGTTCCTGCACATCGTCGGCCGTCGCGACGACGGCTATCACCTGCTGCAGACCGTGTTCCAGCTGCTCGACTGGGGCGACGAGGTTCGCCTTCGCGTCCGCGACGACGGCGAGATTTGTCGCGTCGATCCGCTGCCGGGCGTGCCGGACGATCTCGATCTCGGCGTCCGCGCAGCGCATGCGCTGAAGCGCGCGACCGGTTGCCGGCTCGGCGCCGACATCGCGATCGAGAAGCGCGTGCCGATCGGCGGTGGCCTCGGTGGCGGCAGCTCCGATGCGGCGACCGTGCTCGTCGCGCTGAATGCGCTGTGGGGCACGGGCCTCGACGACGATGCGCTCGCGGACATCGCGATTCGGCCTCGGCGCCGATGTGCCGGTGTTCGTCCGCGGCACGAGTGCCTGGGCCGAGGGTGTCGGCGAGCGCCTGACGCCGCTTGCGCTGCCCGAGCGGTGGTTCGTGGTCGTCGATCCCGGCGTTTCCGTGCCGACGCGGGACTTGTTTCAAGTGCCGGAATTGACACGAAACTCCCCGCAGCTGACAATTCCGCTCTTTGTTTCGGGCGTCCCGACGGGCAATGCGTTCGAGCCCGTCGTGCGCGGCCGCTTTCCGGCGGTCGCGGCGGCGCTCGACTGGCTCGGCCGGCACGGCGAGGCGAGGCTCAGCGGATCGGGCGGCGCAGTGTTCGCGGCGGTGTCATCGCGCGACGCGGGCGACGCGGTCCTCCGGGATTTGCCAGTCGGATTTCGTGGTTGGGTCGTCCTCGGCGTCAACGAGTCGCAGCTTAGGCACCGGATGCGGCTTTTCTGAAATGGCCAGCAGGATGCTGGTCTGTTCTTTGCCGTCACGGAGGACGGCTGAAACAATCTTGGGGCGTCGCCAAGTTGGTAAGGCACGGGGTTTTGATCCCCGCATTCGCAGGTTCGAGTCCTGCCGCCCCAGCCAATCAAGACGCCCGCAACGCGGGCGTCTTGATTGGCTGGGAAGCGTGTCTCCACAACCCCGCCGATCGCGCGCAGCCGCGCACGATCGGTACCCCTTGACTCAAGGGGTTTGGAAGAAGGTTATTGCGGTCTGGCCTGACGAGGTGAGCGGGTGAACACCAACGTGAACGCGTCAGGTTTGCTCGTCTTCACCGGCAACGCAAACCGGCCGCTGGCGACCGCGGTCTGCGCCGAGCTCAACGTGCCGATGGGCAAGGCCACGGTCGGCCGGTTCTCGGACGGCGAGGTGCAGGTCGAGATCGAAGAAAACGTGCGGCGCCAGGAAGTGTTCGTCATGCAGCCCACGTGCGCGCCGACGGCCGACAACTTCATGGAGCTGCTCGCGCTGGTCGATGCGCTGAAGCGCGCATCGGCGGCGAGCGTGACCGCGGTGATTCCGTACCTCGGCTACGCGCGCCAGGATCGTCGCCCGCGCTCGGCGCGCGTGCCGATCACGGCGAAGGTCGCGGCGAAGATGATCGGGTCGGTCGGCACCGACCGCGTGCTGACCGTCGATCTGCACGCGGATCAGATCCAGGGATTTTTCGACATCCCGCTCGACAACGTATACGCCTCGCCGGTGCTGCTTGCGGACATCTGGCGCGATTACGGCAATGACGATCTGATCGTCGTCTCGCCGGACGTCGGCGGCGTCGTCCGGGCGAGAGCGCTGGCGAAACGCCTCGATGACGCGGACCTCGCGATCATCGACAAGCGCCGCCCGCGTGCGAACGAAGCGACGGTGATGAACATCATCGGCGAGGTGAAGGAAAAGGTCTGCGTTCTGATCGACGACATCGTCGACACCGCAGGCACGCTGTGTGCGGCGGCGGCGGCGCTGAAGAGAAACGGCGCGCGCAAGGTCGTCGCGTACTGCACGCATCCGGTGCTGTCGGGGCCGGCGATCCAGAATCTCAATGGGTCGGCGCTCGACGAGCTCGTTGTCACCGACACGATTCCGTTGTCGGAGGCGGCAAGAAACTGCCCGAAGATCCGCCAGCTTTCGGTGGCGGAGCTTCTGGCGGAAACGATTCGAAGAATCGCGTTCGGCGAGTCTGTGAGCTCGCTGTACGTGGACTAGCAGTGAGAAAGTAAGCAAGAGCGAAAGAGTTAGAGAGTTAGCAAAGCAGGCTGCAGGAGTGTCGTCGCTCTTCTAACTTTCTGACGAGGCCGCGAAGCGGCCGACCTCACGTTCTAACTGCATTTGTTCCAACCCTCTCCTGGTCGCGGGAGAGGTCCCGTCGTCGCAAGACGACAACACTGAAAAGGCAACAAGCAAATGGCAACCACACACAACATCAACGTGCAAAAGCGCGACGACGAGGGCAAGGGTGCGAGCCGCCGCCTGCGTCGCGCCGGTCATGTTCCGGCCGTCGTGTACGGCGGCGAGCTGAAGCCGGTCTCGATCCAGCTCGAGCAGAAGGACGTCTGGCTCGCGAGCCAGAACGAATGGTTCTACTCGTCGATCCTCGACTTGAACCTCAGCGGCGACGTGCAGAAGGTGCTTCTGCGCGACATGCAGCGCCATCCGTTCAAGCAGCTGTTCCTGCATCTCGATTTCCAGCGCGTCAACGAGAACGAGGCGATTCGCGTCCGCGTGCCGCTGCACTTCCTCAATCAGGAGAAGTCGCCGGCCGGCAAGAAGTCGGGCGTCGTCATCACGCACGAGCTCAACGACGTCGAAATCTCGTGCCTGCCGAAGGATCTGCCGGAGTTCATCGAAGTCGATCTCGGCGAGATCGATCTCGGCGACATCGTGCACATGTCCGATCTCAAGCTGCCGACTGGCGTCGAGATTCCGGAGCTTCGCCTCGGCAAGGAGCACGACCACGCGATCGCGGTGGCGAAAGAGATCAAGGAAGAGATCGAGGAAGCACCGGTCGCTGCTGAAGGCGAGGCGGGTGCGGTGGCTGCCGCGCCGGCCGCGGGTGCTCCGGCTGCGGGCGCTGCCCCGGCTGCGGGTGCCGCTCCGGCCAAGAAGGAAGAGAAGAAGTAATCGACGGAGCTTCGCGCTGCGCTGGCTTTCTCGCCGGCGCAGCGCGTCATCGAAACGATGGCCGGCCTGCGCCTCATCGTCGGGCTCGGCAATCCGGGCGCCGAACATCTCAGGACCCGGCACAACGCCGGGTTCTGGTTCGTCGATGCGCTTGCGCGGCAGGTGGGTGGGCGCTTCGGCGTCGAATCGAAACTCCGCGGCGAGACCGCGAAGATCCATTACGCGGATCAGAGCCTCTGGCTGCTGAAGCCGACGACCTACATGAATGCGAGTGGCGCATCGGTCGCGGCCGCGCTGCGCTACTGGAAGATCGAGCCCGACGAAATGCTCGTCGTCCACGACGATCTCGATCTCCCGCCGGGCGCGGTGCGGCTCAAGTTCGACGGTGGACACGGCGGTCAGAACGGCTTGCGCGACATTTTCGCGCATGTCGGTCACGGCGCGTTCCATCGCCTGCGCATCGGCATCGGACATCCAGGGCCGGGCAACAAGGATCGCGTGACGCCGTGGGTGCTCGGACGGCCTTCGGCGGTCGATGAAGCGGCGATTCTCGATGCGATCGGGCGCGCGTTCGACGTGCTGCCGCTCGTGGTCGAAGGCGAGTTCGAAAAGGCGATGCACAAATTGCACACGCCAGAAGAAAAAGGCTAACGGAAGATCATGGGCATCAAATGCGGCATCGTCGGCCTGCCGAACGTCGGCAAGTCGACCCTCTTCAACGCGCTGACCAAGGCCGGCATCGCGGCGGCGAACTTTCCGTTCTGCACGATCGATCCGAACATCGGCGTCGTGCCGGTGCCCGATCCGCGCCTGCAAGCGCTGGCCGACATCGTCGATCCGCAGAAGATCATCCCGACGTCGATCGAGTTCGTCGACATCGCGGGCCTCGTCGCCGGCGCATCGAAGGGCGAGGGGCTCGGCAACAAGTTCCTCGCGCACATCCGTGAGGTCGACGCGATCGCGCACGTCGTGCGCTGCTTCGAGCATCCGGACATCGTGCACGTCGCCGGCAAGATCGATCCGATCTCGGACATCGAGACGATCGACACCGAGCTTGCGCTCGCCGATCTCGAATCGGTCGACAAGGCGCTGAACCGTGTCGAGCGCGAGGCGAAGGCGAACGTCAAGGAAGCGATCGCGCGCCGTCCGGGCTTGCAGAAAGTGCGGGCGGTGCTCAACGAGGGTCGTCCAGCGCGTTCGGCTGATCTCAGCGATGACGAGAGAGCGCTGCTGCGCGATCTCTTCCTGCTGACGCTGAAGCCGCTGATGTACATCGCTAACGTCAAGGAAGACGGCTTCACGAACAACCCCTATCTCGACAAGGTGCGCGAGCGCGCAGCGCAGGAAGGCGCCGAGGTCGTGCCCGTTTGCGCTGCGATCGAGGAAGAGCTCGCGCAGCTCGACGACGCGGACAAGCTCGCGTTCCTCGCCGACATGGGCCTCGACGAGCCGGGTCTGAATCGCGTGATCCGCGCTGGCTACAAGCTGCTCGGGTTGCAAACGTATTTCACGGCGGGCGAGAAGGAAGTCCGCGCGTGGACCGTCAAGCGCGGCTCGACCGCGCCGCAGGCGGCCGGCGTGATCCACACCGATTTCGAGCGTGGCTTCATCCGCGCCGAGACCGTCGCGTACGACGACTACATCAAGTTCCGCGGCGAGATCGGGCGCGCGCGATGCGGGCAGGCTGCGCCTCGAAGGCAAGGAGTACATCGTCAAGGAAGGCGACGTGCTGCATTTCCGCTTCAATGTCTGATTCGCGTGGGCCAAGGCCCACCCTATGCCTTCATAGGGTGGGCTTCAGCCCACCGTTCGCGATCTCTGCACGCGCGATAGCTTTCGTGCGGTTTTCCGTATGGTCGGTCGACACGGCCGAATCGACGGAGAACCGACGATGTGCGAGTTGCTGCTTTGCACGCTGATCCTGATCACGACCTCGACGCGCGGCCGCGCACGCGGCCGCCGTCGCCCGCGCCCACGTCGCGCGACGCCGCATTCGCGGTCATGAAGCTCGAGGAGGGCGTCTGGGACGCCGCGATCGAGTTTCCGCCCGCGAAGCCCGGCGATGCGCCGACGAAGGCCAGCGGCGTCCAGACGAATACGTTCGTGACCGGCAACGGCTGGATCCGGAACGATTTCGCCGTCGACGCGAAATACGGCGGCCACGGCACGTGGGGCTACGATCCGAAGAAGGGCCGCTACGTCGGCATCTGGGTCGACTCGAACCAGGATTACATCCGCCTCGATGAGGGCACGTTCGACGCCGACACGCAGACGATGACGTGGACGAGCGAGCTGCGCCAGCCTGATCCGTATCCGCCGGCGAAATACCGCATGGTCGAGGTGTTCAAGGGCGATACGCGCGTGCTGACGATGACCGCGATCGGGCCGAAGAGCGGCAAGGAGTTTCCGCTCGGCACGATCGTGTTCACGCGGCGGAAATGAAGCCGGCGGCGGACTCTTCGGCAGCCGCCGCCTCGGGTTGACCGCGGCGCGACGCGGCGCAAGACTCGCGCTGCCGCGGCATCGCGGTCGGTTCCGCGCGGAGGTTTCCCGTCATGGCGACTCGAAAACGCACGCGTTCGACCAAACGCGCGGCGAAGACGCGCGCGACGACACGCCGGCCGGCACGCAAGGCCGCGGCGAAGAAGACGCGCGCAAAGGCTGCGACGCGCAAATCGACGAAAGCTGCGGTGAAGCGGCCGGCCCGCAAGACGCCGGCTGCGAAGTCCGCCGCGAAGACGAGCGCGGCCCGGCCGAAAGTCGCGACGAAGCGCGCGGTGCCCAAAGCATCGGCGGCGCCACGCGCCGAAAGTGCGCGCCGCGCGCCGCCGAACATCGACACCTCGCTGTTCCCGTGCGGCGACGACGCGCTTCGCGCCGCGACCGGCAAGGGCTGGAACGAATGGCTCGCGCTGCTCGACAAAGCCGGCGCCGCGGCGCCCGGCCTCGATCATCAGCGCATCTGGGATCTCACGATGCAATCGCTGCCCGAGACGGCCGGCTGGTGGGGTCAGATGGTCAGCGTCGGCTACGAGCGCGTTCGCGGCCTACGCGAGAAGCACGAAAGCTGCGACGGCGAGTTCCAGGCGACGCTGTCGAAGACGTTCTCGGTGCCGCTGTTCGCTGCATTCGCCGCGTGGGCCGATGCGAGCATCCGCGGCGAATGGCTCGACGCGCCCGATCTCTCGTTCACGAAGCTCAATGCGGGCCGGAACATCCGCGCGCGCTGGCCGGACGGCTCGCTGCTCGATATCCGCTTCAACGCGACCGGGCCCGACCGCTGCCAGATCGTCGTCGATACGATGAAGCTCAACGACGGCGAGGCCGTGCAGCAGGCCAAGGCTTTCTGGCAGGCGCAGTTCGAGCGTCTGCAACACTATTTCAGGGTTTGAACACGCGGCGTCGCGCAGGATTCGCGGCGCATCACCGTCCACTTGGGGGAACGATGTCGATTGCAAGCCAATTTGCGCGGAGACTCTTCGCCGGCGCCTGTCTCCTGTTTCTGCCGGCACTCGCGCAGGCGATCGCGGTCAGCGCGACGACGCCGCACGGCAACGCGAACAATGTCGCGCGCGGCACGGCGATCTCGATCACGTTCGACACGGCGCTCGATACGTCGTCGATCAACGGAACGTCATTCCGCGTCTGGGGCGCGCAAAGCGGCCCCGCGGCCGGAACGACCGCGTATACGAACGGCAACGCGACGCTGACGTTCACGCCGTCGCATCCATTCTTTCCGGGCGAATGGGTCTCGATCCAGCTTTCGCATTCGATCGTCGGCGCGAACGCGAGCCCGATGCGCGCGGCCGTTCGTATACGCGGTCGTTCCGGCCGCGGGGCCGCTTTGCGTGCCCCAGACGCGGATTGACGTTCCGTTGATCGACGAGGTATCGAGCGCCGTGTCGAACGTGATCGAGATCGCCGTGCCGCGCGCGACGTTGTTCGCGTTGCCGTGCGGCGTCGTCGCGCTCACCGCGATCGCCTGCGCGAGTGCCGGCAGAAACAGGAGACAGGCGCCGGCGAAGAGTCTCCGCGCAAATTGGCTTGCAATCGACATCGTTCCCCCAAGTGGACGGTGATGCGCCGCGAATCCTGCGCGACGCCGCGTGTTCAAACCCTGAAATAGTGTTGCAGACGCTCGAACTGCGCCTGCCAGAAAGCCTTGGCCTGCTGCACGGCCTCGCCGTCGTTGAGCTTCATCGTATCGACGACGATCTGGCAGCGGTCGGGCCCGGTCGCGTTGAAGCGGATATCGAGCAGCGAGCCATCCGGCCAGCGCGCGCGGATGTTCCGGCCCGCATTGAGCTTCGTGAACGAGAGATCGGGCGCGTCGAGCCATTCGCCGCGGATGCTCGCATCGGCCCACGCGGCGAATGCAGCGAACAGCGGCACCGAGAACGTCTTCGACAGCGTCGCCTGGAACTCGCCGTCGCAGCTTTCGTGCTTCTCGCGTAGGCCGCGAACGCGCTCGTAGCCGACGCTGACCCATCTGACCCCACCAGCCGGCCGTCTCGGGCAGCGACTGCATCGTGAGATCCCAGATGCGCTGATGATCGAGGCCGGGCGCCGCGGCGCCGGCTTTGTCGAGCAGCGCGAGCCATTCGTTCCAGCCCTTGCCGGTCGCGGCGCGAAGCGCGTCGTCGCCGCACGGGAACAGCGAGGGTGTCGATGTTCGGCGGCGCGCGGCGCGCACGTTCGGCGCGTGGCGCCGCCGATGCTTTGGGCACCGCTCGCTTCGTCGCGACTTTCGGCCGGGCCGCGCTCGTCTTCGCGGCGGACTTCGCAGCCGGCGTCTTGCGGGCAGGCCGCTTCACCGCAGCTTTCGTCGACTTGCGCGTCGCAGCCTTTGCGTGCGTCTTCGTCGCCGCGGCCTTGCGTGCCGGCCGGCGTTTCGTCGCGCGCGTCTTCGCCGCGCGTTTGGTCGAACGCGTGCGCTTTCGAGTCGCCATGACGGGAAACCTCCGCGCGGAACCGACCGCGATGCCGCGGCAGCGCGAGTCTTGCGCCGCGTCGCGCCGCGGTGAGACCCCGAAGGCGGCGGCTGCCGAAAGAGTCCGCCGCCGGCTTCATTTCCGGCGCGTGAACAGACCATCCGGCCGAGCGGCAACCTCTTTGCCGCTCTTCGGCCCGATCGCGGTCATCGTCAGCACGCGCGTATCGCCCTCGAACACCTCGAGCATGCGGTATTTCGCCGGCGGATACGGATCAGGCTGGCGCAGCTCGGCTCGTCCACGTCATCGTCTGCGTGTCGGCGTCGAACGTGCCCTCATCGAGGCGGATGTAGTCCTGGTTCGAGTCGACCCAGATGCCGACGTAGCGGCCCTTCTTCGGATCGTAGCCCCACGTGCCGTGGCCGCCGTATTTCGCGTCGACGGCGAAATCGTTCCGGATCCAGCCGTTGCCGGTCACGAACGTATTCGTCTGGACGCCACTGGCCTTCGTCGGCGCATCGCCGGGCTTCGCGGGCGGAAACTCGATCGCGGCGTCCCAGACGCCCTCCTCGAGCTTCATGACCGCGAATGCGGCGTCGCGCGACATGGGCGCGGGCAACGCGGCCGCTTGCGCGGCTTTCGTCGAGGTCGTGATCAGGATCAGCGTGCAAAGCAGCAACTCGCACATCGTCGGTTCTCCATCGATTCGGCCGTGTCGACCAGAACCAGACGGAAAACCGCGGCAAAAGCTATCGCCGCACTGCCCGCGCGTCAGACGTTGAAGCGGAAATGCAGCACGTCGCCTTCCTTGACGATGTACTCCTTGCCCTCGAGGCGCAGCCTTCCCGCATCGCGCGCGCCCGACTCGCCGCGGAAACTCGATGTAGTCGTCGTACGCGACGGTCTCGGCGCGGATGAAGCCACGCTCGAAATCGGTGTGGATCACGCCGGCCGCCTGCGGCGCGGTCGAGCCGCGCTTGACGGTCCACGCGCGGACTTCCTTCTCGCCCGCCGTGAAATACGTTTGCAACCCGAGCAGCTTGTAGCCAGCGCGGATAACGCGATTCAAACCCGGCTCGTCGAGGCCCATGTCGGCGAGGAACGCGAGCTTGTCCGCGTCGTCGAGCTGCGCGAGCTCTTCTTCGATCGCAGCGCAAACGGGCACGACCTCGGCGCCTTCCTGCGCTGCGCGCTCGCGCACCTTGTCGAGATAGGGGTTGTTCGTGAAGCCGTCTTCCTTGACGTTAGCGATGTACATCAGCGGCTTCAGCGTCAGCAGGAAGAGATCGCGCAGCAGCGCTCTCTCGTCATCGCTGAGATCAGCCGAACGCGCTGGACGACCCTCGTTCAGCACCGCCCGCACTTTCTGCAAGCCCGGACGGCGCGCGATCGCTTCCTTGACGTTCGCTTTCGCCTCGCGCTCGACACGGTTCAGCGCCTTGTCGACCGATTCGAGATCAGCGAGCGCAAGCTCGGTGTCGATCGTCTCGATGTCCGAGATCGGATCGATCTTGCCGGCGACGTGCACGATGTCCGGATGCTCGAAGCAGCGCACGACGTGCGCGATCGCGTCGACCTCACGGATGTGCGCGAGGAACTTGTTGCCGAGCCCCTCGCCCTTCGATGCGCCGGCGACGAGGCCCGCGATGTCGACGAACTCGATCGACGTCGGGATGATCTTCTGCGGATCGACGATGTCGGCCAGCGCTTGCAGGCGCGGATCGGTGACTGGCACGACGCCGATGTTCGGATCGATCGTGCAGAACGGAAAGTTGACCTGGTCGCGATGCCGGCCTTGGTCAGCGCGTCGAAGAGGGTCGAATTCGCCGACGTTCGGCAGGCCGACGATGCCGCATTTGATGCCCATGATCTTCCGTTAGCCTTTTTCTTCTGGCGTGTGCAATTTGTGCATCGCCTTTTCGAACGCCTTCGACCACGAGCGGCAGCACGTCGAACGCGAGCCGCCCCATCGCATCGAGAATCGCCGCTTCATCGACCGCCGAAGGCCGTCCGAGCACCCACGGCGTCACGCGATCCTTGTTGCCGCTGGCCGCATGTCCGGCTGCCGATGCAGCGACGCAATGCGCCGGTACCGAGGGCGAAAACGTCGCGCAGGCGCTTCATCACCCAGGCCACCGCGTCCGAAGTCGAGCCGCGCCACCGCGCCCGGCGGAGATCGAGATCGTCGTGGACGACGAGCATTTCGTCGGGCTCGATCTTCCAGTAGCGCAGCGCGGCCGCGACCGATGCGCCACTCGCATTCATGTAGGTCGTCGGCTTCAGCAGCCAGAGGCTCTGATCCGCGTAATGGATCTTCGCGCCCTCGGCCCAGTTTCGATCCAGCGCCGAAGCGCCCACCCACCTGCCGCGCAAGCGCATCGACTAACGAGAACCCGGCGTTGTGGCCGGCTCCTGGATGTTCGGCGCCCTGATCGCCGGACCTGACGATGAGGCGCAGGCCGGCCATCGTTTCGACCACGCGCTGCGCCGGCGAGAAAGCCAGCGGCAGCGCGAAGCTCCGTCGATTACTTCTTCTCTTCCTTCTTGGCCGGAGCGGCACCCGCAGCCGGGGCAGCGCCCGCAGCCGGAGCACCCGCGGCCGGCGCGGCAGCCACCGCACCCGCCTCGCCTTCAGCAGCGACCGGTGCTTCCTCGATCTCTTCCTCGATCTCTTGGGCTACCGCGATCGCGTGGTCGTGCTCCTTGCCGAGGCGAAGCTCCGGAATCTCGACGCCAGTCGGCAGCTTGAGATCGGACACGTGCACGATGTCGCCGAGATCGATCTCGCCGAGATCGACTTCGATGAACTCCGGCAGATCCTTCGGCAGGCACGAGATTTCGACGTCGTTGAGCTCGTGCGTGATGACGACGCCCGACTTCTTGCCGGCCGGCGACTTCTCCTGATTGAGGAAGTGCAGCGGCACGCGGACGCGAAGCGCCTCGTTCTCGTTGACGCGCTGGAAATCGAGATGCAGGAACAGCTGCTTGAACGGATGGCGCTGCATGTCGCGCAGAAGCACCTTCTGCACGTCGCCGCTGAGGTTCAAGTCGAGGATCGACGAGTAGAACCATTCGTTCTGGCTCGCGAGCCAGACGTCCTTCTGCTCGAGCTGGATCGAGACCGGCTTCAGCTCGCCGCCGTACACGACGGCCTGGAACATGACCGGCGCGACGCAGGCGGCGGCTCGCACCCTTGCCCTCGTCGTCGCGCTTTTGCACGTTGATGTTGTGTGTGGTTGCCATTTGCTTGTTGCCTTTTCAGTGTTGTCGTCTTGCGACGACGGGACCTCTCCCGCGACCAGGAGAGGGTTGGAACAAATGCAGTTAGAACGTGAGGTCGGCCGCTTCGCGGCCTCGTCAGAAAGTTAGAAGAGCGACGACACTCCTGCAGCCTGCTTTGCTAACTCTCTAACTCTTTCGCTCTTGCTTACTTTCTCACTGCTAGTCCACGTACAGCGAGCTCACAGACTCGCCGAACGCGATTCTTCGAATCGTTTCCGCCAGAAGCTCCGCCACCGAAAGCTGGCGGATCTTCGGGCAGTTTCTTGCCGCCTCCGACAACGGAATCGTGTCGGTGACAGGATGAGCTCGTCGAGCGCCGACCCATTGAGATTCTGGATCGCCGGCCCCGACAGCACCGGATGCGTGCAGTACGCGACGACCTTGCGCGCGCCGTTTCTCCTCAGCGCCGCCGCCGCCGCACACAGCGTGCCTGCGGTGTCGACGATGTCGTCGATCAGAACGCAGACCTTTTCCTTCACCTCGCCGATGATGTTCATCACCGTCGCTTCGTTCGCACGCGGGCGGCGCTTGTCGATGATCGCGAGGTCCGCGTCATCGAGGCGTTTCGCCAGCGCTCTCGCCCGGACGACGCCGCCGACGTCCGGCGAGACGACGATCAGATCGTCATTGCCGTAATCGCGCCAGATGTCCGCAAGCAGCACTGGCGAGGCGTAGAACTGTACGTCGACTGGCGCACCACCGTGATCGTTTCCATAATCATTCCCCTCTCCCTGCTCTTTGCATTTATCTGTTTAAAGATAAAGGGCATGACGGCCAACCTGCTCTCCATGGGTGCGATAGATTTTGGAATTATCATAGACGGCGCCGTTGTAATGGTGGAAGGATTATTTGTGGTCCTCGCCATGAAAGCCCATGAAGTCGGGATGGAGAAATATAATAAAATGGCCAAGCTGAGTATCATACGTAAAACAGGATCCAGCCTGGCTAAGGCAATTTTCTTTGCGAAGGTGATCATCATCACCTGTCTGATCCCGATTTTCGCCTTCGAAAAAGTGGAAGGCAAGATGTTTTCTCCCCTGGCCTGGACACTCAGTTTCGCTTTACTGGGCGCATTACTGTTTACGCTAACCCTGGTACCGGTATTAACCAGCATATTATTGAAGAAGGATACCCGGGAAAGAAATAATCCACTGGTCAACTTTTTCAACCGCGTCGTGATGTCGGGCCTGAAATTCACCATGGCCAATAAAAAAATATCCCTGCTCCTTGCCTTTGTCGTGATGGGGCTAACCCTGTTCTCATTTAAATTTTTAGGCAGTGAATTCCTTCCGGAACTGAATGAAGGGGCTCTGTGGGTGGAAGCCAAATTACCTATGAGCAGCTCACTTACAGAGACAGTAAATTTTGTAACCGAATTCCGGAAAATATTAAACAGTTTCGATGAAGTGGACGGCGTATTATCGCAGACCGGCCGGAGCAATGATGGTACGGATCCATCCGGCTTCTACTATGTGCAATGCCAGGTGAATCTGAAACAGAAAAAATTCTGGAAACGAAAAATAAGCGTCGAAGAACTCGTGGATGAAATGGATGCAAGGTTGCGACAGTACCCGGGTGTCGTGTACAACTATTCCCAGCCGATCATTGATAATGTGCATGAAGCCGTAGCCGGAATAAACGCAGATCTTGCAGTTAAAATATTTGGGAATGATCTCGAAAAATTAGACAGGCTCGCCGACAGCACATATAATATTTTAAAAACAGTGAACGGAATAAAGGACCTGGGTATCATGCGCAATCTGGGTCAGCCCGAATTAAGTATAGTTCTCGACGAACAAAAGATGGGTGTGTACGGCGTCACAACCGCCGATGCCAATTCGGTAATCGAAATGGCCATCGGGGGAAAAGAAGCTTCCACCTTTTACCAGCAGGAAAGAAAATTTGGTATCCGTATCCGGTATCCGGATGAATACCGTAATAGCGAAGAGGCCATTGGAAACCTTCGTGTTCCTACTTTACACGGTTCGAAAATACCGTTGAAAGAAATTGCCGAAATAAAAACAATCACCGGTCCTGCTTTTGTATACAGGGATAAGAACACCCGCTTCATTGCAATAAAGTTTACGATCCGTGACAGGGATATGGGAAGCACCATTGCCGAGGCCCAGGAAAAAGTGGAAGATCAGATAGCGCTGGGAAAGGGATATAGTATTGAATGGGCCGGGGAATTTGAAAACCAGGTCAGGGCCCAGGCACGTTTGTCGCAGGTTGTGCCGGTGGTGATTGTACTTATTTTCATTCTCCTTTTTATAACTTTTGGCAATGGACTCGATGCATCGCTGGTTTTACTAAATGTTCCCTTCGCCATTATCGGAGGAATTCTTGCCTTACATATTACCGGCACGGTGTTCAGTATTTCGGCGGGTATCGGTTTCATTGCGCTGTTTGGTATCTGTATTCAAAATGGCGTGATACTCATTTCTGTATTCAAGCAAAACCTCCATAATAAAATTCCGCTTGCACAATCGGTTATCCAGGGGGTGAGGTCGAGAGTAAGACCGGTTGTCATGACGGCTCTGATGGCTGCTATCGGTTTGTTGCCTGCCGCGGTTTCAAAAGGAATCGGAAGTGAAACGCAGAAGCCATTGGCGATTGTGGTAATCGGGGGTCTGATCAGTTCTACCATCCTGACCCTGCTGATCTTCCCGCTGATCGTGGAGATTTTATACCGGCGTTCCCATAAAAGACATCCAAAACACCAGGTTACATTGACCTAATACATAATTACTTAAGCAATGAAAGAAGCTTACCCTGAATGCGGATGAGTAACATATTCCTAAAGATTTAACATGGGATCCACCTGAATCATGTTAAATTGAGATGATCAAATTGTTATTAAACTTTATTATTATGGCTAAAAAAATCAAGCAAACATCCCAGAAATCACTTAAAAAGACCTTATTGAGGCAGATTGAAGGGAAACTTACGGAGTCGCTAAAGGATTATCCAAAGAAAATCAGCGAAAAAAAATACAAAAAAACCATTCGTAAAGCGGGAAAGATCCTGACTAATTTAGTTGCATTACATCCCGTTAAAGCAACTTCAAAAAATGATAAAAAGAAACCCGATAAGAAAAAGACAGAAGCAAAACCGGAGGCAAAGGCAGAAGTAAAGACGGAAGCCGTTTCTTAACTGATTCGTGATAATTGAATAACAAAAAACCCCGGCAAAGTCCGGGGTTTTTTGTTGGCCCGATATTTTAAGAATATTAGTTATAATTAATCCTCATGGAGGTCATTACCATCAAAGATGATATCCGGGTTCTTTACATCCAGGCCGAGTCCTTCCCGGCTGGTGTCATGGCCGCCTTCGAGAAACTCAAAGCATTGATTCCGGATTCGGAGAGCAGGACCTATTACGGTCTTTCGCGACCTGAAGAAAACGGAGCCATCGAATATAAAGCAGCCGTAGAAGAAAGAACTCCGGGCGAGGGGAAGAAATATAATTGTGACACCATCATTATCGAGTCGGGAAGATATATTTCCGCTGATATTCCTGATTACATGAAAGCCATGCAGCGGTTCAGAGAAGTCTTTCAGGAACTTCTTGGTCATCCCGGGATCGACCCTGAGGGATACTGTGTTGAATGGTATTTCAATGAAAAGGATGTGAAATGCATGGTGAGACTGCGGAGCTAAACAATACCTTCCTTTTTGCACTTGAACCTGATACATAGGTTTTAAGTGTGTATTTGTTTCCACAGATTTTAAAACTTCTTATCCTTAAGAATTGGTGATATTTCCTTAATATTCATTTTTAAATGAATACTTTTAAATGATAATCAATCTTACATGAGAGAGGATAAAACAGAATTTTTTCCAAAGTCCAAAACAGGTGTTGATGGACTGGATGAAATTACCGGAGGCGGGTTTCCAAAAGGTCGTCCAACCCTGATATGCGGCAGCGCCGGTTGCGGAAAAACCCTGATGGGCCTGCAGTTTCTGGTAAAAGGGATTACAGAATATAATGAGCCCGGTGTATTTATGAGTTTTGAAGAAACCGCCAAAGATCTTACCCAGAATGTCAGGTCCCTGGGATTTGACCTGGATACACTAATCAAACAGAATAAACTGAAGATCGATCATATTCAGATTGAAAAAAATGAGATTGAGGAAACGGGCGAATATGACCTGGAAGGTCTTTTTATCCGACTAAATCATGCGATCGATACCATTGGTGCAAAAAGGGTTGTGCTGGATACCATTGAATCACTTTTCGGAGGTCTGGATAATGCAACGATCCTCCGGTCTGAACTCAGAAGATTATTTCAATGGCTCAAAGACAAAGGGGTGACGGCAATCATTACCGGTGAACGGGGTGAAAGTTCCCTGACCCGTCAGGGATTGGAAGAATATGTATCCGATTGTGTTATCCTGCTCGATTTCCGGGTAATTGATCAGATTGCCACCCGCAGGCTGCGGATCGTGAAATACAGGGGATCCACCCATGGAACCAATGAATATCCGTTCCTGATAGATGAAACCGGAATTTCTGTTCTGCCCATCACTTCACTGAAACTGGAACATAAAACTTCCTCTGAAGTACTGTCCTACGGACATGAGGGACTCGATAAACTATTTGACAAAGGCGGATTTTTCAGGGGAACAAGTACACTGATAACGGGTTCAGCCGGCACTTCGAAAACTACCCTGGCTTCCTATTTTGCCTTAAGCAGCTGTCAGAGAAAAGAATCCACTCTTTTCTTTTCTTTTGAAGAGTCACCCGATCAGCTGATCCGCAACATGAAGTCTATCGGCATCAATTTAAAGCCTTATATAAAATCTAAATTGCTTTATATTCATTCTTCCCGGCCTTCATTACAGGGTCTTGAAATGCATCTGCTGGTTTTGCATAAACTCATCAAGGAACTAAAACCCAGAACAGTCATCGTCGATCCGATCAGCAGCCTGGTAACGGTTGGCAATACCAGTGAAGTACGGGCAATGCTGGTGCGCCTGATGGATATGCTGAAAATAAATCAGATTAATGCCCTGTTTACTTCCCTGACACATGAAAGATCAAATGAGTATAGTGATCTGACCGTCGATGCCGTTTCTTCTCTGGCCGATACCTGGATCGAGGTTTCCAATGAGGAAAAAAATGATATCCGGACGAGGATCCTGAGTATCGTGAAATCCAGGGGCATGGGGCATTCCAATCAGGCATGGAAATTTACTATCCAGGATAAAGGAATTAAATTAATAAAATCTAAAGAAAAGGCTTAAGGCAAAGTCATATGGCAAAAGAAATCTGGGAACTCAGATTATATATCGCGGGTCAGACCCCAAAATCCGTTCTTGCACTCAAAAACATAACCAAATATTGCAGGGAACACCTGGAGGGTCAATATACCATTGAGATTGTTGATCTACTGGTCAACCCGCAGCTGGCGGAAGGCGATCAGATTTTTGCGATCCCGACCCTGGTACGAAAATTTCCGGAACCCCTGCGAAAGATCATCGGCGATCTGTCGAATGAGGAAAAAGTGCTGGTCGGGCTTAATATCAGGCCCGCTGAATTGAAAAAAAGTTCGTCATGAAGAAAAAACATACCGATTGTCATTTCAGACAATAAACTGGTCCTGCAGCTCTATGTTTCAGGTATGTCACCCAGATCCATGGAAGCCATTGAAAATATTCAAAAATTATGTTCCGAACTGCTGGAAGATTCATTTCAGCTGGAAATCATAGATCTCTATAAACATCCGGAACTCGCATCCGAACAACAAATCGTTTTTAGTCCGTCCCTTATAAAACGTCATCCGCTTCCAAAGAAAACATTGATAGGAACTTTTTCTGACTCCGAAAAAGTGATCAGGGGTTTGGGAATTACGATCAAAGAGTAATGAATGAAGACGGAAAGCATCGATGAGCTTTTGTTAAAAATTGAAAGCCTGGAAAGCCGGCTGGCCGATTCCGAGCAGCTGATTGATGCCATCAAGGCCGGTGAAGTGGATGCTTTTGCGGTGAATAAAAATAATCAGCCTGAAATATATACCCTTCAAAGTGGCGACTATGCTTACCGGGTACTGATTGAAGAAATCGGTGAAGGGGCTGTCAATACCACTGAAGACGGATTGATTGTTTATACCAATTCATCTTTTATTGAATTGCTGGGATTACCCTATGAAAAAGTAATCGGAAAATTTATCAGCGAATTTATCCATGAGGAATCGAAAGAAAAATTTGAACAGCTTTTCAAAGAATCTTTATCCGGAAGAAGTAAGGGAGAAATTACGCTCAGTGCCGGCAGACAAACTGATTCCGGTATATATTTCACTTACTTCCCTGGAACCCAAACTGGCAACAGTAGGCATCATTGTCACTGACCAGTCGGAAAAAAAACGCAATGAGAGAACGATCCTCCAATACGGAAGAGAGGCTCAAAGACCAATGGC
>CAWGBQ010000003.1:0-79982 GCA_963820885.1 uncultured Gammaproteobacteria bacterium | reverse complement strand
CACCTCGTCTACACCGACGGTCTCGCGAGCGTTTCGGTCTACATCGAGCCGCATGCGCTGTCGGCGCCGGTCGCTGTCGAATCGGCGACGATGCACGGCGCGCTCAGCATCCACTCGGTCGACGCCGCCGGCGTGCGCGTCACGGCGCTCGGCGACGTGCCGCCCGCGACGGTGGAGGCCATGGCGCGCGGCGTGCGTTCGGCGTCGACGCGCGCTGACTGATGGCTTAAACGAAGTGACGGCCGGCCGGAGCTGATTGGAACTTTGTGCAGGCGGGTCCGTCAAAATAGGCTGTCAGGGCGTGTCGGCGCGCCGGGCCGATTGCGGCTCGCATCGATGATGCGCAACCGTCGAGTCGGCTGCCCGATAATCGCTCCGTTTTCGTTTCGACATTATTTTTCCAGGAATCAGGGATCTCAGAGGTACAAAAGACCATGACCATAGCGAGAACAGGGATCACGTCCCGCTGGCTCATCGCACCGATCGTGCTCGTGCTGCTCTCATCGAGTGGGCTTTCGTCGAGCACGTTTGCGGCGGACCTGCCCGACTTCACGGGCCTCGTCGACAAATACGGCCCCGCCGTCGTCAACGTGCAGGCCACCGGCAATTCGGACGAATCCGAAACCGGCGACGACCAGGAGGTCCCCGAAATCTTCAAACGCTTCTTCGGCCCGAACGCACCGGTTCCGCATCCGCGCGGCGGCGGCCAGCGCATCTCGATGGGCTCGGGTTTCATCATCTCGGCCGACGGCTATGTGCTGACGAACAACCATGTCGTCGATGGCGCGGACAACGTCACCGTCAGCCTTTCCGACCGGCGCGTGCTCGACGCGAAAGTCGTCGGCACCGACGCGCAGTACGACATCGCGCTCCTGAAGCTCACCGCGACGGCGCTTCCGGTCGTCAGCCTCGGCGATTCGAAAGGCGTCAAGGCCGGGCAGTGGGTTGTCGCAATCGGCTCGCCGTTCGGCTTCGATCACTCGGTCACCGCCGGCATCGTCAGCGCAGTCGGCCGCAACTTCGGCGGCGCCGACCAGCAATACGTGCCGTTCATCCAGACCGACGTGCCGATCAACCGCGGCAACTCGGGCGGCCCGCTGTTCAATCTCAACGGCCAGGTCGTCGGCATCAACTCGCAGATCTTCTCGAACACCGGCGGCTTCATGGGCGTCTCGTTCGCGATCCCGATCGACATCGCGCTCAACGCGGTCGACCAGATCAAGACGACCGGCCACGTCAGCCGCGGCATGATCGGCGTGCAGATCCAGAACGTCGACCGCGAGAACGCGAAGGCGCTCGGCCTTCCGCGCATCGGCGGCGCGCTCGTCAACAAGGTCACGCCGGGTTCGAGCGCCGACAAGGCCGGCGTGCAGGTCGGTGACGTGATCCTCTCGTTCGGCGGCCGCGACATCGCGACCTCAGCCGATCTTCCGCCGCTGGTCGGCTCGACGAAGCCCGGCACGAAGGCCGACCTCATCGTCTCGCGCGACGGCAAGGACATGACGCTGCCGCTGACCGTCGGCGAGCTTCCGGCGGAGAAGGCGGTGCAAGCGAGCCTCGGCAACAACCCGGAAGCATCGCCCGCGAACGCGCTCGGCGTCGTCGTCGACGACATCACGGCCGACCAGCGCAAGCAGATCGGGCTCGACACGCCGGATGGCGTTGTCGTCACGAAGATCACCGGCGCTGCCGCGCGGCGCGCAGCGCTCGCGCCGGGTGACGTGATCCTGATGGTCGGCAGGAAGCCGGTGAAGTCGGTTGCCGAGTTCAATACGGTGGTGAAGGGTGTCAAGCCGGGTGACTCGGTGATGCTGCTTGTGCGGCGTGAGGATGCGACTAGCTTTATTGCGGTGCCGATTCCGAAGAAGGGGTAGGTGCGCGCACGCGTTTTTCTCTTTGAATGGGCGCCGATGTCGGCGCCCATTCTTTTTGTGTGGGTCGGCTTGTTTCGGTCTGCGGCGCTGTTGCGAGGACCGACTCACGTCCGTGTGTGTTTTGTCGGCCATCCATGGCCGCCAGTTACTTTCTTTTGCTTGCCCAAAAGAAAGTAACCAAAGAAAAAGGCACCCTCGCGGTCGCGGTTTGCCGGGCATCCATGCCGGCAAACTACGCGAGCAGGCTCCGGGGTCCGCTCACGGCACATCCCTGTGCCGAGATCGGACGCGCGCGCATCCTGCGCGCGCCCGCGTGCGGGGCACGCGGCTATTTCCTGCGCCTGCTCGCCGCGGCCGAGAGGGAACCCGGAAGAGCAGAGCGCGACAGTCCCTGCCGCAGAAGCACCGGATATATCCGACACGTCGGTTTCTTTTCTTGCTTCGCTTTGCTCTTCGGGTTCCCTCTGAGCAGCGGCGGAGGGCGGACGGACCAGCCGCGCGAAGCGCGGGCGGCGCGAGGGATCGCGCCGATTTCGACAACAGGCCATGGATGGCCTGTGGGCGAAACCCGTCCGCCCGTAGCGAACCGCTCGCTCCGCGAGCGGCGCGAATCCGAGGGTGCCGTTTTCTTTGGTTACTTTCTTTTGGGCAAGCAAAAGAAAGTAACTGGCGGCCATGGATGGCCGACAAACCACACACGGACGTGAGTCGGTCTTCGCGACAACCCCAAACAAGGAACCAACACCATCCCCACCCAACCCAACCCTCCCCTTGAAGGCGAGGGCTAAAGAAAGTCTCCCCTTGAAGGGCAGCGCCAAGGCGACCAGCGCAACGCCCCGCGCCAACAAGCCCAACGGCGCAAGCCCCTCATTTCTGCGATAATTCCGCTCTATGTCCGCCGCCGGCCGGGCCGGCACGAATCCCGAATGCAGCACATCCGCAACTTCTCGATCATCGCGCACGTCGACCACGGCAAGTCCACGCTCGCCGATCGCATCATTCAGATCTGCGGCGGCCTCACCGAGCGCGAGATGGAAGCGCAGGTGCTCGACAACAATCCGATCGAGCGCGAGCGCGGCATCACGATCAAGGCGCAGTCGGTGTCGCTGCCGTACACGGCGAAGGACGGCCAGGTCTACCAGCTCAACTTCATCGATACGCCCGGCCATGTCGACTTCAGCTATGAGGTGAGCCGCTCGCTCGCCGCCTGTGAGGGTGCGTTGCTCGTCGTCGACGCGTCGCAAGGCGTCGAGGCGCAGTCGGTCGCGAACTGCTACACGGCCGTCGAGATGGGTCTCGAGGTCGTGCCGATCCTCAACAAGATCGACCTGCCGACCGCCGACATCGAGAAATCGAAGAAGGAAATCGAAGCCATCATCGGCATCCACGCCGACGACGCGATCGCGATCAGCGCGAAGACCGGCGAAAACGTCGAGGCCGTGCTCGAGGCGATCATCGCGCGCATCCCGCCGCCGAAACCGCGCGACACCGACAAGCTGCAGGCGCTGATCATCGACTCGTGGTTCGACAATTATCTCGGCGTTGTCTCGCTCGTGCGCGTGATGCAGGGCGAGATCAAGCCGCGCGACAAAGTGCTCGTGATGTCGACCGGGCGCACGCACGAAGTCGAGCAGGTCGGCGTATTCACGCCCAAGCGCACGCAGCGCGAGAAACTCGCCGCGGGCGAAGTCGGCTGGGTCACGGCTTCAATCAAGGACGTACACGGCGCGCCGGTCGGCGACACGCTGACCCAGGCACGGCATCCTGCGCCGCATCCGCTGCCCGGTTTCCAGAAAGTGCAGCCGCGCGTGTTCGCGGGCCTCTTTCCGGTCGTCGCCGACGACTATCCGGCGCTCCGCGAAGCGCTGGAAAAACTCAAGCTCAACGACGCGGCGATGCATTTCGAGCCCGAGACGTCCGAAGCGATGGGCTTCGGTTTCCGTTGCGGATTTCTCGGCCTTCTGCACATGGACATCGTGCAGGAGCGTCTCGAGCGCGAATACGACCTGAATCTGATCAGCACTGCGCCTACGGTCGTCTACGAAGTGCTGCAGACCGACGGCTCGATCCTGACGCTCGACAATCCGGCCAAGCTTCCGCCCGCGCAGAACGTCGAGGAGATCCGCGAGCCGATCATCGTCGCGAACATCCTGACGCCGCCGGACTACGTCGGCAACGTCATCACGCTGTGCGAGGAAAAGCGCGGCGTGCAGCGCTCGATCCACTACCTCGCGACGCAGGTGCAGATCAGCTACGAGCTGCCGCTCGCCGAAGTCGTGCTCGACTTCTTCGACAAGCTGAAGTCGGTCTCGCGCGGCTATGCGTCGATGGAATACCACTTCGAGCGTTTCGAGGCCGGCCCGTTCGTGCGCCTCGATGTGCTGATCAACGGCGAGCGCGTCGACGCGCTGAGTCTTATCGTGCATCGTACGCTCGCGGACCGCCGCGGCCGCGAGCTCGTCGAGCGCATGAAGGATCTGATCCCGCGCCAGCAGTTCGACGTCGCGATCCAGGCCGCGATCGGCGCGCAGGTCATCGCGCGCTCGACGGTCAAGGCGTTGCGCAAGAACGTGCTCGCCAAGTGCTACGGCGGCGACGTCTCGCGCAAGCGCAAGCTGCTCGAGAAACAGAAGGAAGGCAAGAAGCGCATGAAGCAGGTCGGCCGCGTCGAGATTCCGCAGGAGGCGTTCCTCGCCGTGCTGCAGGTCGACAAGTAAGCTTGGGACAGGAACTCACAAGGAACGAATGATGGATTTCGATTTTGCCCTGCTGCTCGTCATCCTGACCGGCGTCACCGGCGTGCTCTGGCTCGCCGATCGCCTGCTGCTCGCTCCGGTCAGGAAGAAGCGCGCCGCCGCGCTCGAGAACATGTCCTCGCTCCCGGCTGCGGAGCGGAAGACGCGCGCCGACGAGGCGCTCCGCGAGCCGATCGTCATCGAGTACGCGCGCTCGTTCTTTCCGGTGCTGCTGCTGATCCTGCGTGTTTCGCTCGTTCATTGCCGAGCCGTTCAAGATTCCGTCCGGATCGATGATGCCGACGCTCCTCGTCGGCGATTTCATCCTCGTCAACAAGTTCGCGTACGGCCTTCGCCTGCCGGTGCTCAACACGAAGATCGTGAGCGTCGGCGAGCCCAAGCGCGGCGACGTCTTCGTGTTCCGCTATCCCGAGAATCCGAAGGAGGACTACATCAAGCGCGTCATCGGCCTACCCGGCGACGAGATCACGTACCGGAACAAGACGCTCTTCATCAACGGCAAGGAAATCCCGGAGAGCTATCTCGGCCCGTACACGGGACCGTCCGAGCCGACCAACCGGATGACGGGCGCGCAGGTCAAGATGGAGCAGCTCGGCGACGTCGACCACCGTATCATGGAGCTGCCGGTCCAGATCGGGCACGAGGGAACGTGGAAAGTGCCGGATGGTTACTACTTCGCGATGGGCGATAACCGTGATAATAGCGTCGACAGCCGCTTCTGGGGCTTCGTGCCCGAGGCGAACCTCGTCGGCAAGGCGCTCGTCATCTGGATGAACTGGGACAACGGAATCGATTTCGGCCGCGTCGGTACGGTGATCAAATAGCAACGCCGCACCGCTTACTGGGGAACGAAGGGGGAACGATGAAAGCCCACCGCTACAGCCGAGGCATCACGCTGATCGGGTTCCTGATCATGCTCTGCGTCGCGGGTTTCTTCGCGTACATCGTGATGAAGCTCGTGCCGGTCTACGTCGAGTATTTCGGCGTGGTCAAGGCGATGGAGCAGGTCAAGAACGAACCCGGCGCCGCGCAGAGATCCGTCGAGGAGATCCGCCGCGACCTCAACGTCAAGTTCGACCTGCAGTACGTCGACGAGCACGACATCCCGCCGCAGGCAATCCAGGTCAAGCGCGAGGCGACCGGCCCGGTGCTGCGCATCGCGTACGAGAAGCGCGTGCCTTTCATGTACAACATCGATCTCGTCGCCTCGTTCGACAAGTCGGTCAACCTCACGAACGCCGGTGCCGACTGACGCATCCCGCGCGCTCGGACACGCATTCTCGAACCCCGCGCTGCTCGCGCAGGCGCTGACGCACCGGAGCGCGGGGCAGCACAACAACGAACGGCTCGAGTTCCTCGGTGACGCGCTCGTCAACCTCATCGTCGCCGAGCTCATTTACGAGCAGCACCCGCGCGCCGACGAAGGCGAGATGACGCGTCTTCGCGCAGCGCTCGTCAACGGCACGGCGCTCGCGGCGATCGCGCGCGACGTCGAGATCGGCGACCGTCTCAATCTCGGGCCCGGTGAGCTCAAGAGCGGCGGCTTCCGCCGCGACTCGATCCTCGCCGACGCGTTCGAGGCCGTCATCGCCGCGATCTATCTCGATGCGGGCTGGCCCGCGTGCCGCGGCATCGTCCGCGCGTTGTTCGAAGGCCGCAGCGCTGCCGGCGCAAACACCGCGAAGGACGCGAAGACCCGCCTCCAGGAATCGCTGCAGGCGCGCGCGCTGCCGCTGCCGCTCTACGACCTCGTCGCGAGCCATGGCGACGAGCATGCGAAGATGTTCGACGTCGAATGCCGCATCGAGTCGCTCGGCATCCGCACGTCGGGCTCGGGTTCGACGCGCCGCGGCGCCGAGCAGGCCGCGGCCGAGTTGGCACTCACCGCACTCGAAGCGCTGGAGGCATGAGCATATGAGCGGATCCGCGCATCGCTTCGGACACGTCGCGCTGATCGGCCGGCCGAACGTCGGCAAGTCGACGCTGCTGAACACGCTGGTCGGCGCATCGCTCAGCATCGTGACGCCGAAGGCGCAGACGACGCGCTATCGCATCGCCGGCATCGTGACGCGGCCCGACGCGCAGCTGGTCTTCCTCGATACGCCCGGCCTGCATCAGGGCGACAAGCGCGCGATGAACCGTCAGTTGAACCGCGTGGCGCGGCAGGTACCGGGCGAGGCCGACGTGATCGTGCACATCGTCGATGGCGTGCGCTGGACCGACGAAGACGAGGACGTCTGGCGACTCATCGCGAAGGAACAGAAGCCGAGGCTGCTCGCGGTCAACAAGGTCGACCGCCTCGACGACAAGACGCGCCTCCTGTCGCACGCCGCCGAGATCACCCGCGAGCGCGACTACACGTCCGTGCATTTCATCGTCGCGCGCCGCGGCGACGGCGTGCCTGCGCTGCTCGACGACATCGTCGCGCGCCTCCCCGAAGGCGAAGCCGCCTACGGCGAAGACGAGATGACCGACCGCAGCGAACGCTTCCTCGCGGCCGAGTTCATCCGCGAGCAGCTGATGCTGCGCTACTCGGCGGAACTCCCGTACGCGACCGCCGTGGAGATCGAGCGCTTCGAGGATGCCGGCGGCGTCGCGCGGATCGGCGCCGTGATCTGGGTCGAGCGCGAAGGCCAGAAGGCGATCGTGATCGGCACCGGCGGCCAGGCGCTGAAGGCGATCGGCACCGGCGCACGCCGCGCGATGGAGGAGATGTTCGGCCGTCGCGTGTTCCTCGAGCTCTGGGTGCGCGTCAAGGATTCATGGAGCGACGACGAAGCGGCGCTGCGGAAGTTCGGCTATTCGGACTAGCGGACTCCCGGCTCGCACATGCGCATCGAAGACGAGCCTGCCTTCATCCTGCACACGCGCGCGTGGCGCGAGACTTCGCTGCTGATCGAGGCGTTCACGCGCGATCACGGTCGCGTCGGCCTCGTCGCGCGCGGCGTGCGCAGCGCGAAGAGCCGCTTCGCGCGCGCGAGCCTGCAGCCTTTGCAGCCGTTGCTGCTCGGCTGGAGCGCGCGCGGCGAGCTCGGCACGCTGACCTGCGCCGAGCAGACCGGATCGCCGTGGCGGCTCTCGGGTGACGTGCTCTTCGCCGGCATGTACGTCAACGAGCTGGTGCTGCGCCTGTCGAGCCGCAACGACGCGCATCCGCACGCGTTCGCCGCGTACACCGAATGCCTCGCGCGACTCGCCGAAGACGACGACATCGCATGGACGCTGCGCCGCTTCGAGCGCGAGCTGCTCGCTGATCTTGGCTATGCGCTGATGCTGACGCACACGGCCGATGGCGTGCCGATCGAAGGCGACGCGGCGTACGCGTATATCGGCGACTCGGGTCCGGTTGCGTGGCGCGAAGGCAGCGGCTTCGTGCGCGTCGCGGGCTCGGCGCTGCTCGCGCTCGATCGCGACGAGCGGCCGGGCGCAACGGACCTGGCGGATCTGCGCCGGCTGATGCGCTCGGTCATCCGCGATCTCGTCGGCGGGGAGCTCAATGCCTGGGCGCTGTCGTCGCGGCGGATCGTCGAGGCGATCGACCACGCGCGAAAGCCGGACGGCTCGCCGGATTTCGTCTAGCCGCGCATGGTTAGCGTCGATTTCACGAGCTGGGCGCGAACATCCGCGCAGGTCGAAAGGAACGTGTCGATTGCCGCGACCGGCCATTCAGCACCGGTGTCGAACGCCGTGCGCAACGCCGCGCACGCATCGGCAAGCGCCGGCGCGCCGCAGAAGCCGGCCGATGCGTCGAGCCGGTGCAGCCGGTCGTGCAATGCCGCGACATCGCCGCGTGCGCCGAAATCGCGCGATCTCGGCCGGCAGCGCATCGAGCTCCGCGATCAGCAAGCCGCGCAACGCCGCAAGGATCGATGCATCGCCGCCGGTCGCGGCGAGTGCGCGTGCGTCGTCGAGTCCGTCAGCGCTGGACTTCGCAGATCGCGCGCTGCCGCCGATATCGGGCAGATATCGCGCGAGCGCCGCTCGCAATGCATCGACGGTGACGGGCTTGGCGATCACGCCGGCAAACCCGGCTTCGGCGAGCCGCAAACGCGCCGCTTCGCCCGCTTCAGCCGTCGTCGCGAGCGCCGGCGCGCTCTGCGAAGGGCCCGCTTCTGCGCGAATGCGCGCCAGCGCCTCGGCGCCGTCGAGCCCCGGCATGCGCGCATCGAGCAGCAGCAGATCGAATCGCGTTCGGCCCGCACGCGCGACGGTCTCGATGCCATCGTGCGCAAGCTCGCTCGAAACGCCGAGCATGGCGAGCGCATCGGCGAAGAAACGCAGGCTGACCGGATTGTCGTCGGCGACGAGGATGTTCGGCACGGCGGTCGGCACACGGAGCAGGGGCAACGCTGGCAGAATGGCGCCCGCGCCGCAGACCGTCAATGCGCGCCGGCGACGATCCGGCACGGCGTGTCGCCCGTAACGCGCCCGCGTGACGATTCTTGCGATCCACAACGACTGACCACCGAATGCAGACACACGAAGTCGAAATCACCGATCTTTCGCACGACGGCCGCGGCGTCGCCCGTATCGACGGCAAGGCCGTGTTCGTGACCGGCGCGCTGCCGGGCGAGCGTGCGGTCGTCCGCATGGCCGCGCGCCATCGCAACTTCGACGAAGCACGCGTCGAGACGCTGCTGACGCGCTCGCCCGACCGCGTCGAGCCGCGCTGCCCGCATTTCGGCGTACTGCGGCGGCTGCGCGCTGCAGCACCTCGCGCCGACGGCGCAGATCGCCGCGAAGCAGCGCGTGCTCGCCGAAAATTTCGAGCGCATCGGCAAGGTCGAGCCGCAGCGCGCTGGCTCGATCCGCTGACCGACGACGCCGTGGGGCTATCGCCGCAAGGGCCGGCTCTCGGTCAAATGCGTCGCGAAGAAGGGCAAGCGTGCTGGTCGGCTTCCGCGAGGAGCAATCCGCGCTTCGTCGCCGATCTTTCCGAGTGCCATACGCTGCTGCCCGAAGTCGGCACGCGCATCGCGGCGATCGGCGAGCTGGTCGACATCGCTCGAAGCGAAACGCACGATCGCGCAGATCGAGATCGCGGCCGGCGACGACACGGTCGCGCTGGTCTTCCGCCATCTGCAACCGCTGTCGCGAGTCCGACCGGCGAAGCTCGTCGCATTCGGCCAGGCGACACGATCTCGGCGATCCTGCTGCAGCCGGGCGGCCCCGACAGCGTGCACGCGCTGTGGCCGGAATCGGTGCGCGCTTGTCGTTCCGTATCGACGGACGCGAACGTCGACATCGAGTTCCGGCCGCTCGATTTCATCCAGGTCAACGCCGGCATGAACCGGCGCATGATCGCGCGCGCGCTCGACCTGCTCGATCCGCAGCCGGACGATCGCGTGCTCGACCTGTTCTGCGGCCTCGGCAATTTCACGCTGCCGATCGCGCGCCGCGCGGGCAGCGTCGTCGGCGTCGAAGGCGAGGCCGGACTGGTCGCGCGCGCACGCGAGAACGCGGCCGCCAACGGCATCGACGAACGCCGAGTTCGCGGCGGCCGACCTCGCCGCCGACCAGCGCGGCGCGCCGTGGGCCGTGCGCGACTACGAGAAGCTGCTGCTCGATCCGCCGCGTTCGGGCGCGGCCGCCGTGCTCGAATACCTGCCGCGCAAGAGTGCGAAGCGCATCGTCTATGTCTCGTGTCATCCGGGCTCGCTCGCGCGCGACGCCGGCACGCTGGTGCAACAGCACGGCTTCAAGCTCGAGCGCCGCCGGCGTGATGGACATGTTTCCGCACACGGCGCACGTCGAATCGATCGCGCTGTTCGAGCGGTAGGACCGCATGGCCGTCGAAATCGAACGCAAGTTCCTCGTCGTCGGCGACGCGTGGCGCGCGCGACGTCGACGCGCAGCGAGCCGCATGGTGCAGGGCTATCTCGCCAGGTCCGCCGGTTTCGCGCTGCTCGGTGCGCGTGCGCATCGCCGGCGAGCACGCGTGGCTCAACATCAAGTCGGCGACGCTCGGCGTCGAGCGCGACGAATACGAATACGCGATCCCGCTCGCCGACGCCGAGCGCATGCTCGCGACGCTCTGCGGCGAGCGCGTCGAGAAAATCCGGCATCATGTGATCGTCGCCGGACACCTGTTCGAAGTCGACGAATTCCTCGGCGACAATGCCGGCCTGGTCGTCGCCGAGACTCGAGCTTGTCGCAGCCGACGAGCCGTTCGAGCGGCCCGCGTGGCTCGGTCGCGAAGTCAGCGCCGATCGCGCGCTACTACAATGTGAATCTCGCGAGCCATCCGTATTCGCGCTGGAGCGAGGCCGAGCGCGCGCCCGACTGAGCGCCCGCGATAGACTACGGGTCCTAAGAGCTCGATCGGCCCGCGAATGCTGATCATCGGCCTGCCCGGAAAGACGCTGACCGCACAAGATCGCGACTGGCTCGCGACGCCGCAGGTCAGCGGCGTGATCCTGTTCACGCGCAACTTCGACAACCGCGAGCAGGTGACGACGCTGATCGACGACCTTCGCGCCGACGCGGCCCGATCCGTTCCTGCGTCTGCGTCGACCAGGAAGGTGGCCCCGTGCAGCGCTTCCGCGACGGCTTCACGCGACTTGCCGGCGCTGGCGCGCATCGGCGAGCTGTACGCGCGCGATCCGGCGCGGCGCTTGCGCTCGCCGAAGAACATGCCTGGCTGATGGCGAGCGAAATGCGCGCGATCGACATCGACATGAGCTTCGCGCCGGTCGTCGATCTCGCGCGCGGCAATCGTGCGATCGGCGAGCGCGCTTTCTCGCGCCGATCCCGCGATGGTCTCCGAGCTCGGACAGGCGTATCTGCGCGGCATGCGTCTCGCCGGCATGGCCGCGACGATCAAGCATTTTCCGGGACACGGCATCGGTCGCTCGAGGACACGCACTTCGACGCCGCGATCGATCCGCGCACGCTCGACGAACTGCGCGAGACCGATCTCGTGCCGTTCGCCGACGGCATCGCCGCCGGTGCCGAGGCGGTCATGATGGCGCACGTGACGTATCCCGCGGTCGACGCGCGGCCCGGCCGGCTACTCGCGCATCTGGATCGAGGACATCCTGCGCGACGAGCTCGGTTTTCGCGGGCGTCGTGTTCAGCGACGACATCGGCATGGCCGCGGCCGAATCGCTCGGCGGCATCGGCGCGCGCATCGACGCGCACCTGCTCGCCGGCTGCGATCTCGTGCTGGTGTGCAGCGCCGGCATCGTGCCCGAAGCGCTCGCGGCGAGCCGACATGCGGAGCCGTGCGCCGCCGCGCGAAAGTCGCGACGCTTGCAGGGCGCCGTCGCGCAGACCTGGCAATCGCTCGCTCGACAATCCGCAGCGTGACGCGTTCGTCGCGCGCGTGACTCGCTCGATGCCACCACGGAAGGAGTCGCCTGAGATGGAGACCAATCAGCCGCGCCTCGCGGACGCGCTCGCACGCGCCGAGCGCGTGCACGATCGCGACGTGCTCGATGCGCGCGATCCAGCGCGTCGGCGGCGAGATCGACCGCGTTCTAGCCGGCGAACGCGCGATCTTCCTGACCGTCATGCACGGCGCGCTGGTCTTCGCGCGGCCAGCTCGCGCTGGCGATTGCGGCCGACGCTCGAGTTCGACTACGTGCACGCGACGCGCTATCGCGGCGCCACGCGCCGGCGGCGACCTTGCCTGGATCAAGCGTCCCGCATGCGCGCTGCTCGGGCGAGACCGTGCTGCTGGTCGACGACATCCTCGACGAAGGCTACACGCTGAGGGCGATCCGCGACTTCTGCCTCGACCAGGGCGCGGCGCGCGTGCTCGATCGCCGTGCTGTGCGAGAAGCGCCACGACGCGCCGCGTGCCCGGCATCGCCGCGGACTTCTGTCGGCGTCGAGGTGCCGGACCGCTACGTGTTCGGCTACGGCATGGACTACCACGAGCAGGGGCGCAACCTGCCCGCGATCTACGCGGTCGACGCATGAGCATCGAGCTTGCGGTCATCGGCGGTACCGGCCTCTATCGCTTTCCGGGGCTCGAGGACATCGAGCGCCATCGACGTCGACACGCCATACGGCAAGCCGTCGGGCGCCGGTCGTCGGCACGATTGCCGGCAAGCGCGTCGCGTTCCTCGCGCGCCACGGCGAAGGCCACTCGATCGCGCCGCACCGGGTCAACTACCGCGCGAACGTCTGGGCGCTGCACCGGCTCGGCGTTCGCCGCATCGTCGGCGTCAACGCGGTCGGCGGCATCCGCGAAGACATGGGCCCGCGCGTGATCGCGGTGCCGGATCAGATCATCGACTACACGCAGCGGCCGCTTCACGAGCTATCTGCGACACGGACACCGCCGTCGAGGTCAAGCACATCGACTTCAGCGAGCCGTACTCGGCGGGCTTGCGCGCAGCCTTGATTGCGGCGGCGAGGAAGGCCGGCGTGGCCGTCGTCGATGGCGGCTGCTACGGCGCGACGCAGGGGCCGCGCCTGGAAACGCGCGCCGAAATCGCGCGCATGCGCCGCGACGGCTGCGACCTGGTCGGCATGACCGGCATGCCGGAAGCCGCGCTCGCGCGCGAGCTCGGGCTGCGAGTACGCCTGCCTCGCGCTGGTCGCGAACTGGGCGGCGGGGTGCGGGGACGAACGGTCGAGATCAGCCTGCCGGAGATCTTCGCGAATCTCGAAGCGGCAACCGCCGACGGTGCCGAAGATCGTCGGAGCGATGCTGGACCGGGTGGAGCGTAGCGCGTAAGCTCCGATTCGTCAGAGCGCGAGACGTTCCAGACCGCGATGACGTCCGCGCGATCGTCTTCGGTCATGTCTTTGCGCGGCGGATCAAGGCGCGCGTGGCTTTCCAGACGACCGCGCGGCCTCAGAGCGATCGCGTCGAGCAGGCAGCGCGCGAAGCGACGCCGCGTAGACCGCCTCGTAAGGATGCTGTGGGCCTACCGATGCGACGTAATCGACGATCGCTGAGTTGAACTCGCGCAGCGCGACGTCGATCTCGCCGAGAAGACAGCGGGTCTCGCGATCTGCAAGCGAGAATGGATGACTTTGGGGTTTGCTCGGCGCGAAGTGTGTTGAACGGATCGCGAGCTCGTGTTGATAGAACGGCAGTGCTTCGGCCGGCTGTGCGAGCCGGATCAAGATCCGCCGCGAGATTGTCGTTTGCGGTGGCGAGCAGTCATCTCGCTGTCGGGCGCTTTCTCGTCAGAAATTGATAGCACTTGGCGCCAGCACGTCTCCGCATTCGGCGTAGTTGTTGCGCTGCCTCGCTCTGGTCGCAGCGAAGTCTCAAGCATGTCGGCATAGTCGAGCGACTGCTTCGCCGAATGAATCGCGTACCTGTGCCTGTTGTTCGGAAAGTAGTCGATCGTCATCAAGACGATGGGGTCCCTTCAGATCCTCCTCGATCATGAGTCGTTGGGTTCCGCAAGCGCAGCAGGGCTGTTCGTTGCCGTAGTGCGCCGCGGTAGATCCTCCATGCGCGCTGAAGCAAAGCCTAACTCCGACATCATCGTCGACGTACGGTGCATGCATGCGTAGCAGGTCGCGAACTCCAGCGTCCCATTCAGTCGCCGGACGATCACTTTCGCGCAAAAGCTGCGTAGCGGATCAGCGAGCCTCTCCTGGTGGCCTTCGTGGATTGCAAGTTGTACGTCGACGAGCCGGCCGCGAGCGAACGGGCGAATCCTGGGGCAATCCGAGCGCATCGATGGTTAGCATTCGCCGCGTCCAGCTCTGTCGAGGCGGCTGGCTCGGCGCGATCTCGCCAAGCTCGGCGGCGGCGCGCGCCAGTAGCAGATCGAGCTGCAGTGTCATCGATGCGCGGTAGGTCTTCGACTCCGCTGAGCATCGGCAACGTCGCTCGATCAACTCACGTGCGCGTTTCGGATGATCGAGCTCGAGATAGCTCTCCGCCAGCACGCTGACGGCCATTGCGCGATGCTTCAGGATTCGCGCCGAGCGCCTTCAACGTGCGTTCCGTGCCCTGGTCGAGTGCTTCGAGTGCCGAGGTGGCCGTTCGGTCGGCGGCGCTCGGCTGGCCCTACGCGCAACAGATCCGTCAGCATCGCCCGTGTCACGTCGCGCACGGCGGCTTCGCGCTCCGCGCGCTCGGTCTGCTGCGGCGGCGACTGCGACTTGGCGCAGCGCGACAATGCCGCGGCGCCGAGCGCGGCGAACGCGAGCACCGTCGCGCCGACCGCATAGCGCCGGCGCTGTACGAAGCGCCACGCGAAATAAAGCGGCCCCGCGTGCCGCGCTGCTAACCGGCCGATGCGGCGAGAAACGCTTCGAGATCCGATGATCATGGCGTCCGTCGAGCGATAGCGCTGCTCGGGAACCTTCGCCAGGCCTTGCGCACGATCGCATCGAGATCGCGGCGTCAGCTGGCGCGCGAAGCGCGGTGGCACCGGATGCGTGAAGTCTCCGCGTTCGTGCGCGGGACCTGCGGCCGCCTGTGCGCAGCGCGATCGGCTCCTCCTCCGTGACCGCGCGCGCCCAGCGCAGGTTGTCGTTCGGGATCAGCGCGATAGGGGAGGTGGCCGGTCAGGACCAGGAAACAAAGCACGCCGAACTGGTAGATGTCGGTCGCGACCGTCGTCGCTCCGTTGAGGAACTGTTCCGGCGCTGCGTAGACCGGCGTCATCGGTCCGAGCCCGGTTTGCGTCATCGTCGGCATCACGTGCTCGTCGAGCAGCTTGGCGAGACCGAAATCGACGAGCTTGACGCGGTCATCGCCAGTCACGAGCACGTTCGAGGGCTTGATGTCCCGATGCACGATCAGGTTCTGGTGTGCATAGGCCAGCGTCGTCGGCGACCTGCATCAGCAGGCGCACGCGTGCAGCGACGTTGTCAGCGTGACGCTCGCAATAAGCCGTTATCGCTTCGCCGTCGACATACTCCATCGTGTAGAACGACTGGCCTTCGGCGGTCTGGCCGCCGTCGAACAGCAGCGCGATGCCGGGATGCTTGAGCCGGGCGAGAATCTGCCGCTCGCGTTCGAAGCGATCGCGCGCGGCCTGGCTGCCGAGCGACTTGCGCACGACCTTGAGCGCCACGGTCTGCGTGAAGCCGTCCTTCGATCGCTCGGCGAGATAGACCGCGCCCATGCCGCCTGTGCCGAGCAGTCGCACGAGGCGGTACGGGCCGATCGACTGGCCGACGCGCGACTCATCCGATGCGGCATCGTCGTGCATCCGCTCGGCGACGGCGAGTGCCGCAAGCTCCATCGCATTGGGCCAGATCTGCGGTCCGAGCGCTTCGTGTTCGGCGAGCAGCCGCTCGAGATCGACGCGCAGATTCCGCGTCCGCGCCGGCAGCGAATCGAGATAGCGTTGCGTCGGCTCGCCCTCGAGATCGAGAGCCGGTCCAGCAGCGGCCGCAGGCGGAGCCAGCGATCGGACATCGAGTCGCCCTACCAGTGCTGCGCGAACTCAGCCCGAAGTGCGCGCACTCCATACCAGCGATAAAAGCTTATTCGGAACTGTTGCCGCGCTATAATAATTGATTTTGCTATAGAAAAAAATGGCGCGCATGCCACGCGTCCACCGGTCGCTCAGTGGCCCGCACCCTTCGAAAGTCACCGGAAGGGCTTGATTCTTCAAGTTAAGCAATTGTTATACTGATGTTGTGTCGCGCTAAAAGACTCCGAATGACGTTGCTGGGGGTGCTCATCGCGCGGCACGCAGTCCAACAGCTTAGAGGCTCCATCGATGCGTACCGGTACAGTGAAGTGGTTTAACGATGCCAAGGGGTTCGGGTTCATCGCACCCGAAGAAGGCGGCGAGGACGTGTTCGTTCACTACTCGGCCATCAACTCGCAGGGATTCCGCACGCTTCAGCAGGGACAGCTAGTCAATTTCGAGGTGGTCCAGGGGCCGAAGGGTTCCCAAGCTGCAGGGGTGCAGCTGATCAAGTAAGTGCTTCCGAATCCGTATTTTCTATGAGCCCCGCACTGCGGGGCTTTTTTTGTCGCGGCACACGCCCGCACAGGGCGCGTTGGGCTCAGCGATCGCAGAGGGCGCCGAGCTGTGCCGCGAAGTCGCGCGCCTGCGCGCCCGCGTTGCAGAGGTGCGCGACGACGTCCGCGCGCAACGTTCCCCGAGAGTGCCGTAAAGCCGCGGCATCTGAAGCGAGCGCGACGGCGCGCTCGACGTAGTCGTCGCGATCGCGCGCAATCCACGCGTCGCGTCCGACCCGCTGCAGCAGGCTCGCGCTCTGCCGGCTGACGAACGTCTCGCCCGGCAGCGTGACGACAGCGGTGCCCATGTAGAGCGCATCGCAAGTCGTCGTGCAGCCCGAGAACGGGAACGGGTCGAGCGCGATATCGATTCCGCGATAAGCGGCCAGCAGCTCGCCATACGGGCGCTGGCCGTGGAGTCTCAGCCGATCTGCACCGATGCCGAGCGCGGCGAATCGCTCGAACGTGTAGGCGCGCGTCGCGGGATCGTCGAGCAGCCGCGCGCCGAGCTCGAGGCGCGCGTTCGGCACGCGCCGCAGAATCCTCGCCCACGCTTCGAGCACGCCTGCATTGAGCTTCGCGAGCCGGTTGAACGACGCGAACACGACCGCATCGTCGCCCACATACGTCGCCGGCGGCGCATCGTCGGACGGCGTGTAGCAAAAGCGGCCCGCGTCGAGTCGGATCAGCCGCTCGGTGTACCGCTGCGTCGATTCGTCGCGGCGTCAGCCAGCGATCGCTGATCCACGCATCCATCGCGGGCGCCGCCGTCGTGTCGAACCAGTCGAGCCACGACACCTGCACCGGCGCGACGCGCTGCGCGACGACCGCGAGCCGGTTCGCCGTCGAATGACCGGCGAGATCGATCAGCACGTCGAGCTCGAGCGCGCGCAGGCGCTGCAGCAGCATCGCGTCGTCGAGGCCTGAAAGGTCGAACCATTCGTCGGCGAGCTGGCGGAGTCGTGCCGTCGCCGCGTCGCCGCCGGGCTGCAATGCGATCAGCAGATGCTTGTGACGGCTGCGGTCGAACGCGCGCAAGCAGGCCGGTCAGGAACACCGGAACGGGACCTTCCGTGAACCGCGGCGACAGCCAGCCGATGCGGAGTGCGCGTTTCGGGTTCGCATCGTGCCGCGCCACGAATGGCGGACCCGACGGACGCAGATGCCGCTCTGCAAACGCGCGCAGTGCAGCGAACAGGCTCTCGTTCGTCTGCGTCGGGTCGTAGTGCATCAGCACGAGGTGGCGCGCCGCGGTTTCGCGATCGTCGCTCCGCGCGAGCAGCTCGCGGTAGAGCGCAAGACCGGTTTCGACGTCACCGCGATCGATCATCGCGGCCGCACGGATCTCGATCGGCTGCCGCTCGCCGGGTTGCAGCGCTTGTGCGCGCGTCGCCCACGGCAGCGCTTCGCTCGGCCGTCCGAACCCGTGCAATGCAGCGGCGAGCGCGACAGCGGCGCGATAGTCGTCTGGATGCCGCTCGGCGCGGGCGCGCAGCAGCTCGACATACGCGTTCGTGCGCGCCCGCGGCGCCGAAATCGGCGAGCGTCTCGCCGACGGCCGACGCGTCGTCGAGCAGCGTCGAATGTCGCGCGACGTCGAGCGCAGCGTCCGCGTCGTCGAGACGAAGATGGCAATGCACGAGCGCACGCCGTGCCGCGATGGCATCCGGATGCGCCGCAACCAGGCCTTGCAGCACATCGCGTGCTTCGCGCCAAGCGCCCGCCTGCGCGAGGCGCGATGCCGTCGCGAGCTGCTGTTCGATCGGATCCGACATGCGCGCACGATAACCGCAGTCGACGCGCGATGGCGAATGCGACTACGGATCGGCCATCGCGAGCATCGAGGACGGCGCCTTTGCCTTTCCCGTGCGCAAATCCGCGAGCAACGCGCGCGCTTCGTTCGTGCGCACGTCGGTCGCGCCGAACAGCCGCTCGTGCTGGGCCGCCGCGCGCTCGACGATCGCAATGCCTTCGGCGCGCGTCTCGGCGACGCCGCGCCAGCATTTCGCCGAGCGTCAGGCGCGTCGCCGCGGCGAGCGGATGGTCGCCGGTGCCGACGAGGCCATCGTAGAACGCGATCGCGGCACGCAGGTTCGCGGCAGCTTCGTCGAAATGGCCCGCGTCGGCGAGCGCGGTGCCGAGATAGCGCTGCGCGAGCGCATGCTCCCACGATCGCTCGCCGTGAATCGCCGTTGCGTCGGCGAGCGCCGCGGTGTCGCTCGCGACCGCGGCATCGAGCTCGCCGTTGCGTCGCTCCGCCTCGCCGAGCCGCGCTTCGTCGATCGCGATGTCTTTTTCGTGCGCGGCCTCGCGTGCGGCGAGCACGGCGCGCAGCTCTTTCTCGGCATCGGTTGGCTTGCCGCGCGACAGCGCGATCATCGCAAGATCGCCGCGCACGCCGACGACGTACGAGTAATCCGTGCCGTAACGCTTCGTCCACACGTCGCGCGCGGCGACATAGGTCTGCTCGGCCTCGTCATAGTGCCTCTGCCGTACGAGCACCGTGGCGAGCGCATCCTGCGATTCGCCGAGATAGGGACTGTCCGGCGGTCGAGCAGCTCATGCTGCGTCGCGATCGCCTGACGCAGGCGCCGTTCCGCTTCGGCGTACTGGCCGAGGTGGTAAAGATCGTTCGCCGTCGCAACGATCATCTGCGCGACGTACGAATGCTTTTCGCCCATGATCGAGCGCGCGTTGCGCGAGCACCTGCTCGTTCAGATGCGAGCGATTCGGCGTAGCGGCCGGTCTCCGAATAGATCAGCGCGAGCGTCTGCCGGTCGGCGCCGAGCGCCATCTTGAAGCTGGGCCCCGCTCTCGTGTGCGATTCGATCGCTTCCTTGAGGCTCGGCCTCGGCGTCCTTGTAGGCATGCAGGCCCCATTGCGCGGAGGCCTTCGCGTGCAGCGCATCGCCGAGTAGCTTCCGGATATTCCGGATGCGCGCGCGCGATCGATTCGGCGCGATTCGCGTCGGCGAGCGCCTCGTCGAAACGATGCGCGCTGATCGAGACGAACGTACGCAGATACAACGCGCGGATGAGTCTTGTCGACCGGCGGCGACGGCAGCGCGTCGAAGCGCGTGATGCGTCTCGTCGAGCAGCGTCTTCGCGCGCGCGCGCTGTCGCCGTTCGAGCGCACCGTTGTCGCGAGATCGAGCTCGGTCGAGCGCGGCGAGCGCTTCGCCTGGTCGTCCGTCTTGTCGAGCCCGACGATTGCTTCCTCGTCGAGCTTGATCGCCTGCGGATAGAGGCCGAGCCGCGAATAGATGCCGCCGAGCGTCGCCTTGAGCTCGGCCTGCAGCGCGGGCTGCGCGCGAGAGGTCCTTGTCGATGTGCTCGACGCCCTTGTCGAGCAGATCGCGCACGCTGACCTGCTTTCCCGCGTTCGCGCGCGGATCGGCGCCGGCGAAGAGGCCGAGCAGGAAGTCCTTGACCGCGGCCGTCGTCTCGACCTCGCGCAACGCGCGCTCGGCGGCGCGCTCGCGCTCGCGTGCTTCGAACGCGATGACGGCGGCGCCGGCGAGCACGACGAGCGATCGCGGCGGCGAACGCCGTCAGCGGCAGCCAGTGCCGGCGCACGAACTTGCGCACGCGATAGCCGCGCGATGCCGCCGACGATCGGGCGGCCTTCGAGCACGGCGCGGAGATCGTCTGCGAATGCGCCGACGGTCGGATAGCGCGCCTCGGGCGATTTCTCGAGCGCGCGCGAAACGATGCGCTCGAGATCGCCACGCAGCGCACGCCGCAGCGCGTCGCGGCGTCGCGGCGCGCGCAGCAGCGATCGATGCGTTCGAGCGCTTGTCGCCGTCTTTCAGTGGCTGTCGCGGTGCGGCGCAGCGCGAGGCTCAGCGGTTCGGGCGCGTATTCGACGATCGCCTTCGCGAAGCTGGTCTGGCCGGCCTCGGCGTTCGGATACGGCAGGTGGCCGGTCAGGAGCTCGTAGGTCAGGACGCCGAGCGCGTAGACATCGGTTGCCGTCGTGATCGGCTCGCCGAGCACCTGCTCGGGCGCGGCGTATTCGCGCGTCATCACGGCGCGCCTGCGTGCCGGTCAGGCCGGCGCGCGGGCTCGGCTTCGAGCAGCTTGGCGATGCCGAAATCGAGCAGCTTCACGTTGCCGTCGGCGGTGACGAGGATGTTCGAAGGCTTCAGATCGCGATGCACGACCAGATTGCGATGCGCATACGCGACCGCCGCGCAGACCTGCAGCAGCAGCGCGAGCCGCGCGCGCACGTCGAGCTGGCGCGCATCGCACTAGCGCGTGATCGGCTCGCCTTCGACGTATTCGAGCGTGAAGTACGGCGTGCCGTCGTCGGCGACGCCGCCGTCGTGCAGCTGCGCGATGTGCGGATGCACGAGCCGCGCGAGGATTTCGCGCTCGCGCAGGAAGCGCGCGCGCGTCTCGGCGCCGGCGAAATCGGCGCGGATGAGCTTCAGCGCGACGCGCTGCGCGAAATCGCCGTCCTCGCGCTCGGCGAGGAACACCTGGCCCATGCCGCCTTCGCCGAGCAGGCGCAGCAGCTGGTACGCGCCGATGCGCCGGCCGGCGAAGTCCTCGGGCTTGATGTCGTCGTCGAGCAATGCTGTCGAGCAGACCGCTGCCGTCGTTCGCGAAGATCGGCGCCGGCCGCGCTGCGCGCGCAGCAGCGCCTCGACTTCCTCGCGCAGCGTCGCGATCGTCCGCGCATGCGGCCGACAAGCCACGCGGCGCGCTCGCCGTCGGGCAGATCCTGCGCTTCGCAGGAACAGCGCCTTGACGCGATCCCAGCGCGCATCACGCCGGTCGCCGACGACCGACATCGACTGCTGCAGGCAGGCGCGCGCGAGCTCCCAATCGCGGCGCACCGTGCGCTCGTGGCGGCCGAGCTCGTCGGCGATTTCCTCGAACGAGAGGCCGGCGAAGAAATGCCATTCGACGAGCTGCGCGAGATCGGCATCGCGCTCGGCGAGCGACGGTCAGCGCCGCATCGAGCTCGAGCGCTTGTTCGGCCGTCGCGGTCGCAAGATCGAGCGTCGCGACGTCGGTGTGATCGGCGACGCCGCCGCGCTTGACGCTCGTGCGGCGGCGCGCATGGTCGACGATGATCTGGCGCATCGCGCGCGCCGCGAGCGCGAAGAAATGCGCGCGGTTGCGGATGCGGTCGGTGTCGTGGCCGCTGAGGCGCAGGTAAAGCTCGCTGACGAGCGCCGTCGGCGACAGCGACGAGCCCGGCACGAACGCCTTCTGGCGCCGCGCGCAGCGTTTCAGCTCGTCGTAGACGAGCGCGTAGGCGGTTTCCTGCGCGTCGGAATCACCGGATTGGGCGGCGTTCAGCAGTTCGGTGATGTCGGCCGAGGTGTCGGCCATGGGCGGTCTCCCCCGCGCCTGCTTTCGGAGGATAGCAGTGGACTGTTGGTTGGATGTGGATCGGGTCTCTGTTTTAGCCCTCCCCTTCAAGGGGAGGGTTGGGTGGGGATGGTGTTGGGTTTGCGTTGTTGGCGTTGTCGCGATAACCGACTCACGTCCGTGTGTGGTTTCGTCGGCCATCCATGGCCGCCAGTTACTTTCTTTTGCTTGCCCAAAAGAAAGTAACCAAAGAAAAAGGCACCCTCGCGGTCGCGGTTTGCCGGGCATCCATGCCCGGCAAACTACGCAAGGACTCGGAGGGCTTCGCCGGGAGCACATCCGTGTGCTCTCGTCGAAGTGGCCGGCATCCTGCCGGCCACCGCTTCGCGGCTTTTCCTCCGAGTCCTTGCCGCGGCCGAGAGGGAACCCGGGAAGAGCAGAGCGCGGCAGTCCCTGCCGCAGAAGCATCGGATATATGCGACACCGGATATATGCGACACGTCGGTTTCTTTTTCTTTCTTTCGCTTTGCTCTTCGGGTCCCCTCTGAGCAGCGGCGGAGGGTGGACGGAACAGCCGCGTGCACCGCACGCGGGCGGCGCGAGGGATCGCGCCGATTCGGACAACAGGCCATGGATGGCCTGTGGGCCGAAACCCGTCCGCCCGTAGCGAACCGCTCGCTCCGCGAGCGGCGCGAATCCGAGGGTGCCCTTTTCTTTGGTTACTTTCTTTTGGGCAAGCAAAAGAAAGTAACCGGCGACCATGGATGGTCGACGAAACGCACACGGACGTGAGTCGGTTATCGCGAAAACCCCGAAAACCGAACGCAAAAATCAAAATGGATTCCGGCTTCCGCCGGAATGACGAGGGTGGTGGACACCATCCCCACCCAACCCTCCCCTCGAAGGGGAGGGCTAAAGCGCTACGCCGCAAATTGCAGCCGCGCAAGCTCCGCGTAGAGCCCATCCTGCCGCACGAGCTCCGCATGAGTCCCTTGCGCGACGATGCGCCCCGCATCCAGCACGACGATGCGATCGGCACGCTGCACAGTCGCCAATCGATGCGCAATGACCAGCGTCGTGCGCCCGCGCATCAGCCGCTCGAGCGCCTGCTGCACATAATGCTCCGACTGCGCATCGAGACTCGATGTCGCCTCGTCGAGCAACAGGATCGGCGCATCGCGCAGCAACGCGCGCGCGATCGCGACACGCTGCTGCTGTCCGCCCGAAAGGCGCACGCCGCGCTCGCCGAGATAGGTTTCGTAGCGCTCGGGCAACGCGTCGAGAAACTCATGCGCTTCGGCAGCGCGGGCGGCCGCGGCGATCGCGTCGGCATCGGCGCCGTTGCGCCCGAAGCCGATGTTGTCGGCAGCGCTCGCGCCGAACAGCACGGGATCCTGCGGCACGAGCGCGAAACTCCCGCGAAGATCCGGCAGCGCGAGCGCGCGCAGATCAACGCCGTCGAGCGTGATGCGTCCTTGTTGCGGATCGTGGAAGCGCAGCAGCAGCTGGAACACGGTGCTCTTGCCGGCGCCGGAAGGACCGACGAGCGCGACCGTTTCGCCGGGCTCGATCGCAAGCGAGAAATCGTGCAGCGCCGCGCGGTCCGGGCGCGACGGATAGCGGAACTCGACGTGCTCGAAGCGCACCGCGCCGCGCACGGGTTTCGCGAGCGTTTCGGGTGGTTCGGCCGAGCGGATCTCGGCACGCGTGTCGAGCAGCTCGCCGATGCGGCCGAGCGCACCGGCGGCGCGCAGCACTTCGCCCCAGACTTCGGTCAGCGCGCCGACCGAGCCGCCGGCGAGGATCGCGTAAAGCACGAACTGGCTCAGCACGCCCGCGGCCATGGTGCCGCCGATGACGGCTTTTGCGCCGGCCCAGAGCACGAGCGTGATCGCGCCGAACGTCAGCAGGATCACGAGCGCGGTCAGCGTGCTCGTCATCGCGATGCGCCGCCGCGCGGTCGCGAGCGCGCGCGCGACGGCGCCGGAATAGCGCTCCGATTCGCGCGTCTCGCGCGTATACGCCTGCACCGTGTGCATCGCGTTCAGCGATTCGCTCGCGATCGCGGACGCGTCGGCGATGCGATCCTGGCTCTCGCGCGAAAGTTTCTGCACGCGGCGACCGAAGATCACGATCGGCAGCACGACAGCCGGGATCACCAGCGCGGAAAGTCCGGCGAGATGCGGGCTCGAGAGGATCATCATGACCGCAGCGCCAAGCAGCGTGACGCAGCTGCGCAGCGCGACCGACAGCGTCGAGCCGACGACGGTCTGCACGAGCTCGGTGTCGGCGGCGAGCCGCGAGACGAGCTCGCCGGTGCGCGTCTTCTCGAAGAACGCCTGATCGAGTGTCAGCAGGTGATCGTAGAGCCTGCGGCGCAGATCGGCCGCGACGCGCTCGCCGAGCAGCGCGACGCAGAAGAAGCGTGCGGCGGTTGCGACCGCAAGGACGGCGGCGACGGCGAAGAGGCCGAGGAAACTCGCGTTGATCGTCGCGGCGTCGGCCTGTGCAAACCCGCGGTCGATCATGACGCGTACGGCCTGCGGCAGCGTCAGCGTCGCGGTCGACGACAACGCAAGCGCGCCGAGCCAGCCGGCGATGAGTGCCTTGTGCGGCTTCAGCTGCGGCAGGAGCCGCGTGAACGCGCTGAGGCGGCGCGGGGATTGCGTGGGTTCGCTCATCAGGGAAGGCCGGTGCGCTCCGGAGGACATGCGGGTGACGGCGGAGCGTTCAAGCGCGAAGCATATCAATCGTCGTTCGCGGCCACGATCGGCAGCACGCGGCCGCGGCCGCGCGTGAGGTCGCGGACGAGCTGCGCGAGTGCATCGACGCGGGCCGCGGGCAGCTCGATCGTGAGCTCGACGCCATCGGCGTCGGCGCGCTCGTCGCGCTTCGTCGCGTCGTAGTCGGCAAGTCGCCCGCGCAACGCGCCAGCGGCGGTGAAGTCGCAGCGCACGACGACGATGGTGCGCTCGACGAGCGGCGATTTCGGTGCAAGGCGCAGGCACTCGGCGGCGCTTCCGCCGTAGGCACGCACGAGACCGCCGGCGCCGAGCTTGATGCCGCCGAACCAGCGCGCGACGACGACCGCGACGCGATCGATTGCCTGTCCGTCGATGGCCTGCAGGATCGGCCGGCCTGCGGTGCCGCCGGGTTCGCCGTCGTCGTTGAAGCGGTAGCTTGCGCCGATGCGATAGGCCCAGCAGTTGTGCGTCGCGTCGGCTTCGTGCACGCGCGCGAAGAACGCGATGGCGGCGTCGACCGATTCGACCGGTGCGGCGCGCGCCACGAAGCGGCTCTTGCGCACGTCCTGCTGCAGCGAGGCTTCGGCCGACAGCTTGAAGCGAACGTTCATTGCTCTCGCATTTCCCCTCTCCCGCTTGCGGGAGAGGGGAGGGTGAGGGCACGTGCGTGTAACGCTTCCACGAGATTGCCCTCACCCCAGCCCTCTCCCGCGAGCGGGAGAGGGGTAATGCCGTCAGGGCTCGAACCCGTCCGCGAAGATCTCGTCGTTCTGCTGCTGAGCGATGCACGCGGCGCCGCCAGCGGCGAGCCGGATGTTGTCCACGGCCCATCCCGGCGCATTCTGGAAGCCGTCGCTATTCAGGCGGAAGCGGACCTTGAGCGCCGACACGTTGTCGGCCGATGACGGCAGCTCGAGATGATGCGATTGCCACGTCGACTGGCCCGAGCACGAATACAGCTGCGTCCACGAGCTGCCGCCATTCGCGCTGAACTCGACGTAGCCGAAATCGAAGCCCGATTCGGTGTCGCAGCGGTCGTCGAAATCGAGCGTCGCGCCGCTGTAGCCGGTGAGGTCGTACGAAGCGGCCGTCGTCAGGCTGCGATCGATGCCGTCGCCGTAGTTCGGCGTGTTCCAGACGTGCGTCGTGTTGCCGGGCACGTTCGAGGCGATGACCCACGGTGCCTGCGCGGTCCAGAGCGTGCTGCCGTTCTCGACGTCGTCGTCGAAGAAGACGCAGTCCGCGAGCATCGAGAAGTTCTGCGTCAGCGTCGAGCCGGCCGCGAGCGCGATGCCGCTCAGCGTCTGCGCGATGTGGTGCGGCGCGGTGACCGTGACGTCGAACGTGCCGGGGAACGCATGCGCTGCGTACGCGCCCGTGGTCGGATCGCTGATCGCCGTGTGCGACTCGTTGTTGCCGGGGTTGTGCAGCGCGATGTTCGCGCTCAGCGGATCGCTCGTCACGTGGTCGGTGACGGTGCCGCTGATAGTGCCGATCTGGCTCGCATCGGCGACGTCGAAGAACGCCGCGTTCGGCGTACCCGAGTGCGCCGCGGCGTCGCCGGCCTGCACGTAGACGAAGTGCCGACCCGCGCCAGCCCGCGACGATGTTCGCGGTGGCCGTCTCGACCGGCGAATCGAACGCACCATCGGTCGGATCCATCGGCTGCACGGCGTCGGTGTCCCACGGCAGCACGTCGACGTAGAGGCCGGCGTTGGCGATGTTGTTGACGGTCTGGGTGCCGTTCGACTGGTTGAAGCGGCTCGAATCGATATGCGCCGTGACGGCGACCGTGTCGCCGGGCACGACGAGATCGGTGCTGATTTCGACGTCGACCGTGTCCGGCCCCGCGGGCAGCTGATACGGCGCGTGCAGCGAGCGCGAGATATAGCGCAGCGCCTCGAGGTTCGTCGGCGCCGTATTGCTCTCGAACGTCGCGCAATCCTCGAAGAAATCGAAGCCGTTCGTCTCGATCGTGTACGAGGCAACGCCGAGGAGGCCGTACATCGAATCGTCGGTCGTGCCGTCGGTGAAGTAGAGCTCGTTCGACTGCTCGGGCGTATAGCCGTTGAACCATGCGATGCGGCGGCCGAATGTCGTGAGGTCAGTGACGTTCGGCGAGTCGTTCGAGGTGTCGCCCCACGGCCACAGCACGAGCGAGGCGTTGCTGTGCATGTCGACGAAGACGCCGCTGGTGTCGGCTGGCGCGGCGCCGCCGTCGTCGCAGTTGCCCGTGCCGTTGCAGTCGATCGGGTCCGTGGTGCCTGTGCGGCGATCTGCAAAAAGGCCACCGCTGCAGGTGCCGTCGGCGGCGCAGGTTCCGCCGACATAGCCGAACAGGTTGACCGTCTCGGGTTCGGGATCGCCCTGGATGTGCTGCTGATGATTGCTGCCCGTGAGATACGGGCCGTGATAAGTCTGGCTGCAGCTGTCGTCGTCGGAGCCCTGGCCGAGCGTGATGTTCCAGTGGAACGGAAAGTTGCGGTTGAGATCGACGCCGAACTGCGAGAACTCGTCGTCGCCGCACTGGTTCACGTCGCCGTACGCATCATCCAGGTTCTTGCGATGGTAGATCTGTTGCTCCGCTTCCTTGCGCGCATCGGGATTCGCCATCACGATCAGGTGGAAATCGTTGTGGTCGACGAGCCACGTCGCTTCGGGATCGGTGCCGTAGTTGTTGACGAGCCACTCGGAGAAGCGCGTGCCGATCTCGGCGGGCGTGTACTCGCGTGCGTGGATCGAGAAATACGCGGCGAACTTCGGGCGGTCCGGATCGCCCGGCAGCGTCGCGAGGTTCGTGATGTGCATCGCGCGCATCTCGTAGCCCTGCGTCGAATCCTGCGTCTTCTTCCAGGTCGGGCCGATGTCGTCGATCGAGGCGATGTCGGGATGCGCGGTGACGAGATCGTCCATCGTCGCGTACGTGCCTTCGACCGTGCGGAAGCATTCGTAGCCCGGGATCGAGTCGTAACCTGATCCGTTGACGACCGTGGACTTGCCTTCGCGCGCGAGGCGGTCGCGTACCGCGGCGACGCGCGCGTTCGCGGCCTCGAGGCGTGCGGTCGCGGCGGTGTCGACCGTGACGGCGAGGCCCTCGGCTTCGAGCGCCTCGATGCCCTTGCCGGTCGTCTCGACGCGCAGCATGTTGCGCTTGCGGTCGACGATGACATGATCGAAGTGACGCGCCGCGCGCTGCAACGCGGCCTGATCGGTGAAGTGTGCCTCTACGACCCATTCGTCGGCGCTTGCGGCGCCTGCGAACGTCAAGCCGACGACAATGCCCAGCAAAACCTTGCGCATGATCAACCCCCGATAGGACGGCCGATCATAGCGGCGGCGGATTCGGCGAAACAGCGCCCGGGAGTGAAAAGTGCAGCCGATTCAGGATCGCCAGATGTAAAGAAACGTTCGCGTCTTTCCCCTCTCCCGCTTGCGGGAGAGGGTAGGGTGAGGGCAGCCTTGAAGCGCCGTCGCAAGAGCGCCCTCATCCGCCTCCGGCACCTTCTCCCGCCAGCGGGAGAAGGGAATCTCATTCCAGCTGCGCTTTCGCCCAAGCCGCGTCGAGCGCTTCCATCGCGTCGCGCGGCTTCAGATTCGCAGCCTTGTCGAACGCCTCAGCCGCATCGTCCTCGCGTTTGTCGCCATGCAGCAGAAGCAACGCGTTGCCGTACTCGATCCACGCGATCGGCGACTCCGGCGTCAGCTTCAGCGCCTGCTTGAGATGCTTCTCGGCGTCGGCCGCATTCGCGCCATACGTCAGCTTCGCGAGCATGCCGCCGACCTTCGCGACGATCTCCGCGTGATAGAGCCCGAGCGCCGTGTGCGCCTCGGCGTGCTTCGGTGCGATCTCGAGCGTCGCATCGAGCGAATCGCGCACCTTGCCCGCGAGGCCCTGCGCGAGCGCCTTGCCGATCGAGATCGTCTGGCTGAGCCTGCCGATCGCGAACGCGCGCCGGTAGTGCGAGTTCGCCTCGTCCGGGCAGCGCGGCGACCGCCTCGTCCGCGAGGCGGACCAGGCTTTCATAGCGCGCGGTCTTTGCGGCCGCGTCGTCGACGAGATACGTCGCGTGGATGCCGCCGGCCTTGATCGCAACCGACGCGCCGAGCGCTTTCAGCGCGACGCCGCCGTCGTATGCGGCCTCGAAATCGCCGCGATGGAACGCACGCCATGCATCCTGCAGCGCATCGGCGACCACGGCCGTATCCTTGCCGAGCTTCGGATTTTTCTTGAGCAGCGCAGCGACACGCTTCTCGTCCGGAAACGGCTCCTGATCGCCGGCATGCAGCGCGGGCCACGCCTTCGCGAGCTTCGCGCCGTCGTAGTCGAACGCCTTGTTCGGATGCGGAAACGCGGCCCAGGCCTTCTTCGCCATCGTCGGTTCCTTCGTCTCGTCGCGGATGACGACAGTTTGAACGCGTAGGCCGCGTTCCGCCACGCCGCAGCGCGGCGAGCCGGTACACTTCCCGAATGAGCCGAAAATCCGACTCGAAAGACGCCGCCGCGCGCGCCGCCGAGCTGCGCCAGCGCATCGACGATGCGAACCATCGCTACCACGTGCTCGATGAGCCCGACATCGCGGACATCGAATACGACAAGCTGATGCGCGAGCTGCAGGCGATCGAGGCCGAGCACCCGGAGCTCGCGACGCCCGATTCGCCGACGCAGCGCGTCGGCGCCGTGCCGCACGGCACGTTCGCCGAGGTCCGACACCGGATTCCGATGCTGTCGCTCGCGAACGCGTTCACCGAGGACGAAGTGCGCGATTTCGTGCGCCGCATCGAGCAGCGGCTCGACAAGAGCGAACCGGTTTTCTCGGTCGAGCCGAAGTTCGACGGCCTCGCGATCAGCCTCCGTTACGAAGACGGCGTGCTCGTGCGCGGCGCGACGCGCGGCGACGGCGCGACCGGCGAGGACGTGACGGCGAACCTCCGCACGATCAAGGCGATTCCGCTGCGCCTGCACGGCAAGGGCTGGCCGGCCGTCGTCGAGGTGCGCGGCGAGGTCTACATGCCGCGCGTTGCATTCGAAAAATACAACGCGGCGGCACGCGAGAGCGGCGGCAAGGTGCTCGTCAATCCGCGCAACGGCGCAGCCGGCAGCGTGCGCATGAAGGACCCGTCGGAAACGGCGAAACGCCCACTCGCGTTCTACGCGTACGCGCTCGGCGTCGTCGAAGGCGGCTCGCTGCCGTCGACGCATTCCAAGACGCTCGCCGAGTTCCGCAAATGGGGACTGCCGGTCAGCACCCTGATCGACACGGCGAAAGGTGCCGACGGCTGCCTCGACTACTACGCGCGCATCGGCAAGCAGCGCGACAAGCTGCCGTTCGACATCGACGGCGTCGTCTACAAGCTCGACGATCTCGCCGACCAGCGCGAGATGGGCTTCGTCGGTCGCGCGCCGCGCTGGGCGATCGCGCACAAGTTTCCCGCGCAGGAGCAGCAGTCGGTCGTCGAGGCGATCGAGGTCAACATCGGCCGCACCGGCGCCGCGACGCCGACCGCGCGGCTGAAGCCGGTCTATGTCGGCGGCGTCACCGTGACGAACGCGACGCTGCACAACGCCGACCATGTCGCGCGGCTCGACGTTCGCGTCGGCGACACGGTCATCGTGCGCCGCGCGGGCGACGTCATTCCGGAAGTCGTGCGTGTCGTCATCGAGGACCGGCCGCCGAAGACGAAGCCGTGGACGATGCCGCCGCATTGCCCGATCTGCGGCTCGGACATCGTGCGCGAGGAAGGCGAGGCCGTCGCGCGCTGCACCGGCGAGCTGACCTGCGCCGCGCAGCGCACGCAGGCGCTGTTCCATTTCGCGTCGCGCCGCGCGATGGACATCGAAGGCCTGGGCGAGCGCTACATCGACGAGCTCGGCGAGCTCGGCTACGTCAAGTCGGTGGCCGATCTCTACAAGCTGACGCTCGAGGATCTGCTCGAAATGAAGCGTCCGCGCCGACGAGCGTGACGGCACGACGCCGGAAACGGTCAAGGCCGGCAAGGTCGCGACGAAGTGGGCCGACAATCTGATCGAGGCGATCGATCACAGTCGAAACACGACGCTCGACCGGTTCCTGTATTCGCTCGGCATCGCGCACGTCGGCGAGAGCACCGCCAAGGCGCTGTCGACATGGTTCGGCGAGATCGAGCTGATCCGGCATCTGCCGTGGCCGATCCTGAAGCTCGTGCCGGACATCGGCGGCGAGGTCGCGCGCGCGATCGATGCGTTCTTCCAGCAGGAAGGCAACCAGCGCGTCATCGATGATCTGCTGAAGCGCGGCGTCACGATCTGCGATGCGCATGCGCCGAGCGCGAAGCTGCGGCCTGCGCTGTCGCTTGCGAGCGTGCTGACCGAGCTCGAGATTTCGAAGCTGACCGAGAAGCGCGCCGAGCAGGTCGCCGGCGCATTCGATTCGCTTGCGGCAGTGGCGAAGGCGAAGACGCCGGCGCTCGTCGAAGCCGGGTTGCCCGAAGAGACCGCCGATTCCGTACGGGCATTCTTCGACTCCGACGAAGGACGCGCGCTCGCTCAGCGTTGCGCGAAAGCGGTCGAGCAATTGCAGAAGGCGATGCACGGCGCGGCCGAAGCGAAAGCCGGGCCTCTCGATGGCCAGACCGTCGTGCTGACCGGCACGCTCACGTCGCTGACGCGCGACGACGCATCGGGCAGGCTCGAAACGCTCGGCGCGAAAGTCGCCGGCAGCGTCTCGAAGAAGACATCGTTCGTCGTCGCCGGCGAATCGGCAGGCTCGAAGCTCGACAAGGCGAAGGAGCTCGGCGTCGAAGTCTGGGACGAGGCGAAGCTCGTCGCGTTCCTGAAGAAGCACCATGCGTGACGCGAAGGCCGCGCGCCGGGCGTTCAAGCTGCGCACGAAGCTCTATTCGGTCGTACGCACGTTCTTCGCCGAGCGCGGCGTGCTCGAGGTCGAAACCCCGATCCTGAGCGAAGCCGGCAACACCGAGCCGAACATCGAAAGCTTCTCGACGATGTTCGGTGGTCACGTTGCGGCAGGCTCGCCCGAACGCTGGCTGCGCACGTCGCCCGAGCACGCGTTGAAGCGGCTCGTCGCCAGCGGCGTCGGCGACTGCTACGAAATCGGCCGCGTATTCCGCAATGGCGAAGCGGGGCGGCGGCACAATCCCGAGTTCACGATGCTCGAGTGGTATCGCGTCGGCTTCGACCATCGCCGGCTGATGCGCGAGACCGGCGGCGCTCGTGCTGGCGACGCTCGCGTCGAAAGGGTGGTCGGCGGACGTCGTCGAGACGAGCTACCGCGATCTCTTCGCCGGGCTCGGCATCGATCCCCTCGTCGCGCCGATCGATGCGCTGCGCGTGCCGCTCGCGGAGTTCGGCATCGATCCGGCGGGACTCTCGCGCGACGACTGGCTCGACCTGCTGATCACGCACCGGATCCAGCCCGCGTTTCCGAAAGACCGCATCACGGTCGTCTACGATTTCCCGGCATCGCAATGCGCGCTCGCAAAGATCCGCGACGGCGATCCGCCGGTCGCCGAGCGCTTCGAGCTGTTTCTCGGCACCTACGAGCTCGCGAACGGCTATCACGAGCTCACCGATGCCAACGAGCAGCGCGCGCGTTTCGAGAACGACAACGCGCGCCGCCGCGCGCGCGGTCAGCGCGACGTGCCGATCGACGCGCGCTTTCTCGATGCGCTGCCGCAGATGCCCGCCTGTGCCGGCGTCGCGCTCGGCATCGAGCGGCTCCTGATGCATCTCGCCGACACCGACGACATCGCCGACGTCATCGCGTTTCCGTTTGCGGACGCGTGACCTGCGTCGTCGCGGACGGCAGGCGCAGGCGCGCGACGCAGCCGGGCGCGTCGTCGCGATTCTCGAGCGTCAGCGAGCCGCCGTGCGCTTCGACGATCTGCCGCGCGAGTACGAGCCCGATGCCCGAACCGCCGCGCTTCGTCGTGAAGAACGGCACGAACAGGTTCTCGCTCGGCGGCAGGCCCGGGCCGCCGTCGATGACCTCGGCGATCAGCGCGCCGCCTTCGACGCGCCAGCGCAGGCGCACGTCGCCGCCGGTCGACAGCGCCGCGTCGGTCGCGTTCTGGATCAGGTTGATCAGCGCCTGCGCGATCTGGTCGGCGTCGATCTCGACGCGGACGGCGGGACCGTCATCGACCTGCACCGGAGCCCGCTGCTCGAGTTTCGCCGTGCGTCGCGCGAGCTCGTCGAACGCGGTGTCCGCGGATGCGGCGGCGGCAGCCGCGCGAGCGCCGTGTAGCGCGCCATGAAGCGCGCCAGCGCCTCGGCGCGGTCGCCGATGATGTCGAGCGCATTGCCCGCATCGTCGCGCCAGTCGTCCGCGAGCGGCTCGGTCGCGATCAGCTTCGACATTGTCGCGGCCATCGAGCGGATCGGCGCGAGCGAATTGTTGAGCTCGTGGCCGAGCACGCGCAGGAGGCGCTGCCATGCGAGGCGTTCTTCCTCGCGCAGCGTGCGGCTGAGATCCGTGATGACGAGCAGATCGTGCGGCCGTCCGCCTTCGCGGAACTGCGCGCGACGGACCTCCCAGCGCCCGCTGCCGCCGGGGAACGCGCGCTCGACGAGCCGCGTGTCGACGATGTCGAGCCAGTCGCCTAGACCGAGCGCATCCGCGGAACGTCCGTCGAGCGACGCGAACCGTGCACCGAGCAGGCGTTCCGCGGCGGGGTTCGCGAGCTTCAGCCAGCGCCGCTCGTCGAACGCAATGACGGCGATGTCGAGCGCCGCGATCACCTTCGCGAGCAGAGCGCTCTTCTCCTCGAACGAGAGCCGCTGCTCGCGCAGCGTCTGCGACAGCGTGTTGATCTCGATGACGACCTCGCCGATCGCATCGCCGCGCTGTGCGCGCGAGCCGCGCAGGCTGTAGTCGCCTTCGCGCAGTGCTTCGAGCAGGTTCGACAGCGTGTTGAGTGGATAGACCGCGCGCCGGCGTGCCTCGAAGATCAGCGCGAGCGTGACGAGCGCGATCGCGACCCAGATCCAGAGCGCGCGCCAGACGTCGCCCGTCGCGAACCAGAGCGCGATCGCGAGCGCGAGCAATGCCGGCGACGCCGCGACGAGCGTGCCGGCCAGGAGCCGCGTTTCGTAGTTCCAGCGGGAAGGATCGCCGCGCATTGCGGGCATGGTAGCGGCAACGGCGCTACTCGATGCCGTATTTCTCCATGCGCCGGTACAGCGACGGCCGGCTGAGACCGAGCAGCGTCGCGGCGCGCTGGATGTTGCCGCCGGTTCGTTCGAGGGCCTGGCGCACGAGCTGCTCCTCGGCCTCGTCGACGGTCATCGAGCCGGTCGCCGCGAGCGCCGCTGCGCCGGACAGCGCATGCGTCGCCTCGGGTTTGAGGTTCAGCGCCGCGTCGTCGACCATGTCGCCGTCGAGCATCAGCACCGCGCGCTCGATCACGTGCGAGAGCTCGCGCACGTTGCCGGGCCACGCATAGCTGCGCAGTGCCGCAGCGCCGACGGCGCGAACTTGAGCCCGTCGCGCTGGTAGCGCTTGCGCGAAATGCGCGAGGAATGATTCGGCGAGGAGCGCGATGTCCTCGTCGCGCTCGCGCAGCGGCGGCAGCTTCAGCTCGACCGTGTTGAGGCGGAACAGCAGATCGCGCCGGAACGCGCCGCGCGCGATCTCGGCGTTGAGATCGGCGTTCGTCGCCGAGATCAGGCGCACGTCGACCTTCAGCGTGCGCGACGAGCCGACGCGCTCGAGCTCGCCGTCCTCGAGCACGCGCAGCAGCTTCGGCTGCTGCGCGAGCGGAATGTTCGCGATCTCGTCCAGAAGAGGCTGCCGCCGTCGGCGAGCTCGAAGCGGCCGATGCGATCGGTCTTGGCGTCCGTGAACGCGCCGCGCACGTGGCCGAACATCTCGGCCTCGAACACCGATTCGGGAATGCCGCCCATGTTGACCTTGACGAGCGGCCGCGACGCGCGCTGCGAGCGCGCGATGCAGGCGCCGCGCGACGACGCCCTTGCCGGTGCCGTTCTCGCCGAGAATCAGCACGTTCGCGTCGGTCGGCGCGACGCGGTCGAGCTGCGCGAGCACGCTCTTCATCGAGGCGGATTCGGCGATGAACGGCTCGTCGTCGTCGCCGCGCAGGATTTCGTTCTCGCGCTTGAGGCGCGCCGCTTCGCCGCGCGAATCGGCGAGCGCGAGCTGGTTGCGGATCACGCTCATCAGCCGCTGGTTGTCCCACGGCTTCTCGATGAAATCGCCGGCGCCGAGCCGCATCGCCTCGACCGCGAGATCGATCGTGCCCCACGCTGTCATGACGACGACGGGCAAGATCGGCCTCGAGCTTGCGGATGTCGCGCAGAAGCTCCAGGCCTTCCGCGCCGGAGGTCGTGTCGCGTGTGTAGTTGAGATCAACCACCGCCGCTCCGAAGCGCTCCTTCTTCAACGCGTCGAGCGCCGCGCGCGGACTGTCGACGCTCGCAGCGTCGATGCCTTCGGCCTTGAAGAGAAGACGCAGTGCTTCGCGGACTTCGCGCTGATCGTCGGCGACGAGGATGCGTGTTCGATTGACTGTCATGGGTCGAAGTCTAGCCCGTTTGCGGCGCGGGCTTGTCGAGCCAGCCGTCGGAAAGCGTGACGATCCGTTGCGCCTCGCGCGCGAAATCCTCGTTGTGCGTGACCTGCACGATCGTCATGCCGCCGCGATTGAGCTCGTGCAGGAGGTCCATGATCATGCGCGCCTGGCTCGAATGCAGCGCGCCCGTCGGCTCGTCGGCGAGCAGCAGTGTCGGCCGCGTGATGACCGCGCGCGCGACCGCGACGAGCTGCTGCTGGCCGCCCGAAAGCTGGCTCGGATAAAGATCTTTCTTGCCGACGATCGCGAAGCGGTCGAGCAGGTCGGCGACCTGCGCCTGGCGCTCCTTCGCCGGCACGTCGCGATATTGCAGCGGCAAATCGAGGTTTTCCCACACCTTGAGATCGTCGATCAGGTGGTAGTGCTGGAAGATGAAAGCGATCTTGTCGCGCTGCAGGGCCTGGCGATGCTTTGCGTCGAGCTTTTCGACCGCGACGCCGTCGAGCTCGTAGTGACCGCGCCAGTCGTTGTCCATGAGGCCGAGCACGTTGAGCAGCGAGCTCTTGCCCGCGCCGCTCGGGCCCATGACGCTGACGAACTCGCCGGCGCCAATCTCGAGGTTGACGTGCGCAGCACCCAGACTTCGAGCCTGCCAGCGGATACGAGCGCTCGATGTCGACGAGGCGGACCAGAGGTTGCATCAACAGTTCTCCATGAGGTTCATTCGTGCCTCAGCGCGACGGCGGGATCGACGCCGCAGCGCGCGCCGTGCCGGCACGATGACGGCGAGCGCCACGGCCGCGACGAGCACGCCGAGCGCAGCGACGATGGCTGCGACGCCGACCGTCTCGATGTTCGCAACGAGCGCGTCAGCATGCGTGCGAACACGATGCCCGCGACGACGCCGATCGCGAGTCCGACGCCGAGCTCGACGAGACTGCGCCCGAACACATCGCCGAGCACGTTCCGCGTCGGCGCGCCGAGCGCGCGGCGCACGCCGATCTCGCGTGTGCGCTGGGCGACCGCGAACGCCATGACGCCGTACAGTCCCGCGCCCGCGAGCAGCGAGTGCGATCAGGCCGAACGCTGCGAAGCTCTTCGCGACGATGCGCTCGCCGACCGTCGACGCGCGGATCACGCCGGCGTAGTCGCGTACCCAGTAGAGCGGCGCGTCCGCATCGACCGTCATGCACGATCGCGCTGAGCCGCGGCGCGAACGCGAGCGCATCGCCGCGCGTGCGCACGGCGATCGTCGCGATCTAGAACGGATCCTGGCGCAGCGGACGCAGCAGCGCGGCGCCGGCGCGTTGCCCGGCGCGTCGAGCGTCAGCGGAGCGATGACGCCGATGACCGTCACGGTCGTGCCGTCGGGATCGCGCGGATCGATGCGGAACTGGCGACCGACGATCGGACTGCCGCTGCCGAAGCGCTCGGCGAACTTGCGGTCGACGACGGCGACGCGCTCGGTGTCGGCGCGATCGCGATCGTCGAAGAAGCGACCCTGCTGCAGCTTGACGCCGTATGCGCCGAGGAAGTGCGCGTCGACGGCGCCGGAGTAGAACGTCGGCGGATCGGCGTCCCCGGGAGCGGTGCCTTCGGGCAGCACGAAATGGACGCTGTTGTAGAACGTGCCCGGCAGCGCCGTGCCGACGCTGGCATCGACGACGCCGGCGTCTTCGCTGCAGCCGTTCGGCAATGCGGTCGAACACCTGGACCTGTTCGGCTGCGGTCGGATGCGCGCCGTCGAAAGCGCGACGCGCGCGGTCAGCAGATCGCTCCTGTATCGATGCCGAGATCGAGCGCCGTCGAGCGCGTCGATGCCGCGCACGAGCGTGCCGACGCAGATCAGCAGCGCGCACGACAATCGCGATCTCGCCGACGACGAGCACGCGGCTGGTGCGCGCGAACGAGCGCCGCGCGACGCCGCGCGAACCTTGCCGATATCGCCGCCGACGGCCATGCGGCCGGCGCGAAGCGCGGGCAGCAGGCCGCGGCGAGCGCAGTGAACGTCGCGGCCGCGAACGCGAACAGCACGACGCCGAGATCGACGTCGAAGCGCAGCCAGAGCGGGAAGAACTCCGTTTCGCGCATCAGCGCCGGCTGCCAGCAACGCCCGCGCGTGCGAGCGCGAACGCGAGCGCGGTCGCGAGCGGCGTCAGCAACAGGCTTTCGCGAGCATGCGCGCATGAGCCGGCGCCGGCTCGCGCCGAGCGCGACGCGTACCGCGAGATCGTGCGAGCGGCCGAGCGTGCGCGTCAGCAGCAGATTCGCCGCATTCGCGCACGAGACGAGCAGCACCATGACGACGGCCGCGAGCATGATGCCGAGCGTCCGCGCGTCGTGCGATCCGCGGCCATGTGCGCGAGCGGCTCGACGTGGAAGCTGCGGCCGCGAAAGCGCTCGGGATCGGCGTGCGCGGCGTCGGCGAACCAGCGGTCGAATGCGGCGGCGAGATCGGCGTCGCTCGACGTCGGCGTGGCGCCGCGCGATGACCCAGTACGCGAACGGATCGACCGGTAGCGCGTCTGCGATCGTCGTCGACGGCACCCAGACGTCTTCGTTGCGCGGATAGCTGAAGTCCATCGGCATGACGCCGATCACCGTCGTCGGACGGCCATCGACGCGGATCGTGCGGCCGACGATCGAACGATCGCCGCCGTAGCGCGACTGCCAGAGCGTGTACGACGAGCATCGCCGTCGGCGGCGCGCCGGGTTTCGCATCGGCATCGGAGAAGTCGCGGCCGAGCGAGCGGCGCGACGCCGAGCACGTGGAACAGGTTCGCTGTCACGTGGCGCCGTGGTAGCGCTCGGGACGGTCGATGTCGCTCAAGTTGATCGTCGATCGCGCTGCCGCGGCGACTTCGCCTTTGGTCGCGACGTAGCGTTGCAGTTGCGCGAGATCACGGCTGTCGCACCGGAAAGACGTCGCCGAGGCCGCCGTCGCCGAAGAAGCCGGCCTGCACGAGCTGATCGGGCTCGGCGAACGGCAGCGGCCGCAGGATGAAGCCGTCGAGCAGCGTCACCATGAAAATCACGCAGGCGAGTCCGGCGCCGAGCACGCCGACGACGAGCGCGGCGAAGCCGGGGTTCTTCAGCGTCGAGCGCAGCGCGTCGCGCAGATCGTGAAGGAGTGCGGTCATTGGGCAGTTCCGTGGCTCATTCGTTGCGAAGCGCTATCGCGGGATCGATGCGCAGCGCGCGGCGCAGCGGCGCAAGCGTGGACAGCACGATCACGACTGCGAGCGCGAGCACGACAAGCAGCGACGCTGACCGCATCGTAGGGGCCGATGCCGTAGAGCTCGGCCGACATCACGGTGCCCCATGCGAACGCGAGCGGCAAGCCAATCGCGAGCCCGGCCGCGAAGCAGCGCGCCGTGCGCGCCGATGCGAGCGCAAGCACAGCGCGCATCCGATGCGCCGACGGCGCGTCGCAATCCGAACTCGCGCGTGCGCCGGCGCACCGCGTGCGCGATCGTACCGTGCACGCCGAGCGCGGCGAGCAGCAGCGCGGTGCCGGCAAAGAGGCCGAACAGCTGCAGCAGGAAACTGCGGCGCGCGAGCGAATCGGCGACGCGTGCCGACATCGTCGTCGTGCCGTAGACCGGCACACCGCGGTCGATCGACGCGGCGATGCTGCGCACTTCGGCGCCGAGCGCGGCCGGCGCGAGCGTCGAGCGCACCGCGAGCGTCATGAAGTTCGGCGGATCGGCGCTCTGCGCATGCGCGAGATAGATCTGCGGCAGCGGTGCGAGATCGACGGCGCGCTGGCGCACGTTCCCGACGACGCCGACGATCGTGAACCACGGCGCCTTCTCGTCGCGGTCGCCGAGCTGGATCTGTTTGCCGATCGCGCTTTCGCCGGGCCATTCGCGCCGTGCGAGCGCTTCGTTGACGATCGCGACCGGGGGCTGATCGGCGCGGTCGCTCGCGGCGATCAGGCGACCCGACAGCAGTGGAATGCCGAGCGTCGCGAAGTAATCGGGCGTCGCGAAGACGCGGTCGAACTCGGGCGCCTCGGCGCCGAGCTCGGGCTTGTCCTTCGCGTGGAAGCCAGCCGTGTCCCAGCCGCCGCCGAGTGGCAGCGGCGTCACGGCGCCTGCGTGCTCCACACCGGGCAATGCGTGCACGCGCGTTTCGAGCTGTTCGAGGAACGCGGCCATCTTCTTCGGATCGACGTACTGCGCGCCGACGATCGCGAGCTCGATCGTCGTGACGTTGTCTGCCGCGAAACCGGGATCGACCGCGAGCAGCCGCCCGAAGCTGCGCGCCATCAGGATGGCGCCGAGCGTCAGCGCGCAGGCGAGCGCGATCTGCGCGACGACGAGCGTCGATTGCAGTCGCGTCGCCGAACGGCCGGGCGATGCGCGGGTCGCATCGTGCAGCGCGTCGCCGAGATCGGGCCGGCTGCTGCGCCAGGCCGGCCACGCGCCGGCGGCGAACGTCACGGCGAGCGTCAGCAGCGATGCGAACGCGAGCACGTTGGCATCGACGTGCACATCCGCGAGCCGCACGATCGACGACGGCCCGTCCCGTGCGATCAGGTTCGTCAGCGCGTACGCGAGCGCGATGCCAGCCGCGCCACCGGCGATGCCGAGCACGAGGCTCTCGGCGAACATCAGCCGTGCGAGCTTGCGGCGGCTCGCGCCGAGCGCGGCGCGCACGCTGAGCTCGTGCCTGCGCGACGCGGCGCGCAGCGACATCAGGCCCGCGATGTCGACGCACGCGATCAGCAGCACGATGCCGACGCCGGCGAACACGAGCCAGAGCGAGCGATCGACGCTGCCCACGAGTGCGTCGCGGAGGGGACGCAACTCGAAGCGCATTGCTGCGGGATAGTCGTTCGCGTGTGCCTGGATCAGCGCGGGCGCGAGGCGGTCGAGCTCGGCCATCGCCGACGCGAGCGTCGCGCTCGGCGCGAGCCGGCCGATTGCCTGCAGGTGCAGGCAGCTCCGGCACGCGGGCGCGTCGGGCGCGGCGTAGCCGAGCGGACGCCAGACGTCGGGCGGCCGGTTGCGCGTCGCGGGGAGCAGCGGTGCGAAATCCGCCGGTAGCACGCCGACGATCGTGTAGGAGCGCTCGCCGAACTGCGCGCGGCGACCGATGACCGCGGGATCGGCGTTGAAGCGGCGCTGCCACAGCGCATGGCTGATCATCGCGACGTCGTTGCGGTTCGGCTGGTCCTCGTCGGCCGTGAACGCGCGGCCGAGCGCCGGCGTCACGCCGAGCACCTTGAAGAAATCACGCGTGACGCTCTGGCCTTTGAGCAACTCGGCGCCGCTGTCGGCGGCGAGGTTCGGCTGCCAGTCGGCGCTCGCAGCGACGGCTTCGAACGACGGCACCGACTGCTGCCAGTCGAGCAGCGTCGGATAGCCGACCGAGATCGGATTGCCGTCGGCGTCGCTATTGCGCTGCGCGATCGCGACGAGGCGGCTCGCTTCGTGGAACGGCAGCGCGTCGAGCAGCACGGTCTTGACGACGCTGAAGATCGCCGTGTTCGCGCCGATGCCGAGCGCGAGCGTCAGGATCACGACGAACGTGTAACCGGGCCGCTCGGCGAGCGAGCGGAACGCAAAGCGGAAATCGCGGCGCAACGTGTCGAGCATCATCGGACTCGCCTTTGGTGGTTCATTCGTAGCGCAGCGCTTCGATCGGCGCCGTGCGCGCGGCGCGCCGCGCGGGCAGCCAGCACGCGACGAGCGCGGTCACGGCGAGCACGGCGACGACGGCGGCGAGGCTCAGCGGATCGACGACACCGATCCCGAACAGCTGGCTGCGCAGCGCGAAGCCGAGCGCGAGCGCAAAGATGACGCCGAAGCCGAGGCCCGCGCCGGCGATGCGCGCGCCGTCGCCAAGGACCTGACGCCGGATTCGCGATGCATCGGCGCCGATCGCCATGCGCACGCCGAACTCGCCGGTGCGCTCGGCGACCGCGAATGCGAGCACGCCGTAGATGCCGATCGCCGCGAGCACGAGCGCGAGCGCAGCGAAGAGGCCGATCAGCTCGAGCGGCACGCGGCGGCCGGTCAAGCGACTGCTGCACGCGCGCATCGAGCGTCGCGACGTTGAACATCGGCTGGTCCGGATCGACTGAGCGGACCGCGTTGCGAAGCGGTTCGATCAGACTCGATGTCGGCCCCGCCGTGCGCACCGCGAGCCAGCCCCATGGGTTCGGCCGCGCGCCGAAATCGAAATAGAACGTCTCCTTGCTCGCGGTCTTGGCGAGGTTGCCGTGCGTCACGTTGCCGACGACGCCGACGATCGTGTAGACGTCCGAATCGCCGGACGAGCCGAGATAGAGCGTGCTGCCGACGGCGTCGCCGTTCGGGAAGTGTTTCTTCGCGAACAGCGCGTCGACGATGACGTCGTGCGAGCCTGCATTCCAGTCGTTGCGCGCGAACGTGCGGCCTTGCAGGAGCGGGATGCCGAGCGCGGCGAAATAGCCTTCGTCGACGCGGCGCAGCGCAGCGTGCAGGTTCGTGCCTTCGGTCGGGCGTCCGATGATGCGGAACATCTGGCCCGCGTTCGTGCCCGAGAATGGCAGCGTCGTCGTGAGGCCGGCGGCCGTCACGCCGGGAATTGCCTTCACTTCGTCGAGCATGCGCCGGAACACGCGCGCCTGCGCGGCTTCGTCGGCATATTTCGTTTCCGGCAGCGCGATTGTTGCGGTCAGCACGCCGGCGCTGTCGAAACCGGGATTCTGATCGAGGAGTTTCGCGAAGCTGCGCAGCAAAAGCCCCGCGCTCGCGAGGAGCGCAACCGCGAGCGCGAGCTGGACCATGACGAGCGCATTGCGGGTCAGGCGTGCACCGCGTCCGCCGCTCGCGAGTCGTCCACTTTCGCGCAGCATGCTGCCGTGCGCCTGCGGGTCGGGGCGCGAGAGAATCGGCAACGCGCCGGACAACGCACCGGCGAAGAGCGACAAGGCGAGCGCCGTTGCGAGCATCGACGGCTTCGGGGTGACGCTGACCCAGTCCGGCAGCAATCCCGACGCCGCGACGAGCTGGCCTCCGGCAAGCGCCAAACCGAGGCCGAGCGCGCCGCCAACGAGCGCGAGCAGCATCGCCTCGACGAGCAGTTGCCGCGCGATGCGCTTCCGGCTCGCACCGAGCACCGCGCGCACCGCGAGCTCTTTCTGCCGCGCAGACCAGCGCACGAGCATGAGATTGGCGACGTTCGCGCAGACGATCAGCAACACGAGCGCCACCGCGACCTGGATCAGCGCGAGCTCGCGCGTCGTCGAGCCCGAGAAATACTCGCGCAGCGGCGTCGCCTTGATCGTGTAGCCATTCGATTCGACGATGTCTGCGTACCAGCCGCCGTCGGGGCCGCTCGCACTCAGGCGTTGCATGTTGCGGCGGACGATCAGGTCCGATTGCGCCTTGACGTCCGCCGGCGTCGCGCCGGGCGCGAGGCGGCCGATGCCTTGCGAGAACCCGGTGAAGCGCTTGTCGTCGGTGACGTCGTCCTTGCCGAACGCGAACGGTACGAAGATTTCGGTGTCCGCGGTCGGAAACAGGAACGCGGGCGGCATCACGCCGACGACACGATACGTCTCGCCGCTCAGGCGAAGATCGCGGCCGACGATGTTGGGATCTGCGTTGAAGCGATTGCGCCAGAGCGCGTTGCTGAGCACCGCGACGCGGTCGTTGCCGACGGTTCCTTCCTCATCGGTGAACGTGCGGCCGAGCGCGGCGCCGACGCCGAGCGTCGAGAACAGCGAGGGCGTCACTTTCAGCGCGCGCAGCCGTTCCGGCACGCCGAGGCCGAGCAGGTTGAGGTCGATCGTGAGGAACAGCGCGCTGTCGGAAAGCGCGCTGACGTCGCGGCGGCGGTCGAGATAGTCCGGAATCGACTCCATGCCGCCGTCGGCGTTCGGTCCCTGCTTCGCGTTGCTGTCCTCGATGTAGACGAGTGAGGCGTCGTCGCGATAGGGCAGGCCGCGGAAGTAGACGCCGTCGATCAGGTCCGAGACGAGCACGTTGGCGCCGATGCCGACCGCGAGCGTCAGCACGACCGCAAGCGTGAAGCCGGGCCGCGCGGTGATGCGCCGCGTCGCGTAGCGCACGTCGTTCCAGAAGTCCGCGAGCATCGTCTTCGCCTCCGTCACTCGTAGCGCAGCGCTTCGACCGGCGCCGTGCGCGCGGCGCGTCGCGCCGGCAGCCAGCACGCGGCCATCGCGGTCGCCGTCGAGCACGAGCGTGACGACCGCGAGACTCGGCAGGTCGACGCTTGCGATGCCGAAGAGACGGCTTCGCAACACGAACCCGAGCGCGATTGCACCGGCAACGCCGATCACGAGGCCGGCGACGACGAGCCGCGCGCCATCGCCGAGCACCTGACGCTCGATCTCGGCGGCGTTCGCGCCGATCGCCATGCGCACGCCGAACTCGCCGGTGCGTTGCGCGACCGCGAACGCGAGCACGCCGTAGATGCCGACGGCCGCGAGCAGCAGCGCGAGGCCAGAAAAAAGCCCGATCAGTTGCAACGGCACGCGACGCGAAGTCAGCGACCCATCGATGCGCTGCGCCATCGTGCGCACGTCGAAGAGCGGCAGGTTCGGATCGAACGCGAGGATGGCGGCGCGCAGCGGTTCGACCAGCGTCGATGGCGGCACCGACGTGCGTACGGCGAGCAGCGCGGTCGGCGTCTGCGAATCGGCAAATCCGAAATAATACGTTTCCTCGCGCGGCTCGTTGGCGAGGTCGGTGTCCTTCGTCGTGCCGACGACGCCGATGATCGTGTAGAGATCGGGCTTGCTCGGGTTGCCCATGTCGAGCCGGCTCTCGAGCGCATCGCCGTTCGGGAAGTGCTTGCGCTCGAACATCTCGTCGATGACGACGACTTTCGCGCCGGTATCCCAATCGGCGCGCGAGAAGTCGCGGCCGCGCTTGAGCGGAATGCCCATCGCCTTGAAGTAGCCGTCGCCGACGCTGAGCACGTGGCCGTGCGGGACGTCACCTTCGGTCGGACGGCCGGCGATGCGGAAGCTCGCGCCGGAGTAGCCTGCGAACGGCAGCCCATCGACGACGCCGACCGCCTCGACGCCGGGCAGCTTGCGCACGTCGTCGACGATGCGGCCGAACGCGCGCGACCACGCGTCGCGGTCGGGATATTTCTTGCTCGGCAGCGAGATCGCAGCGGTGAGCACGTCGCTGGAGCGAAAGCCGGGATTTTCCTGGATCAGCTTGGCGAAGCTCCGCACGAGCAGGCCCGACGAGGCGAGCAGCACGACCGCGAGCGCGAGTTGCACGACGACCAGCACGTTGCGCGTGCGGCGCGCGCCGCGGCCGCCGCCGCTGAGGCGCCCCGCTTCGCGCAGCGCGTGCTGCGGCCGGAACGCGATCGCGGAAAGCGCCGGCATCACGCCGAAGAAGAGGCCGGTCGCGAACGACAGCGCGAGCGCGAAGCCGAGCGTGCGTGCATCGGGCGCGACGTCGATCCAGTCCGGCAGCAGCCCGGAGCCGAGCACGATCGCGGCGCCGCCGAATGCGACGAGGAGGCCGAGCGCGCCGCCGATCGCCGCCAGCAGCAGCGCCTCGATCAGCAGCTGGCGTGCGATGCGGGCGCGTCCGGCGCCGAGCGCGACGCGCACCGAGAGCTCCTTCTGGCGCGACGAAAGACGTGTCAGCAGGAGGTTCGCGATGTTCGCGCATGCGATCAGCAGGACGAGCCCGACCGCGCCCTGCAGCAGGAACAGCACGTCGGCGTGGTCGCCGGCGAGCTGCGCGCGGAGCGACTGAATGCCGACCGTGAAACCGGATGCCTTGACGAAGGTGCGGAAGCCAGCGCCGTCCTCGCCGGTCGCGCCGATGCGATCGGCGTTGCGTGCGATAAGCGCGTCGCACTCGGCCTTGACTGCGGCGTATGTCGCACCGGGCGCGAGGCGCGCAACGCTGCTCGCGAACTCGTGGCCGCGCTCGTTATCGGCCTTCTGTTTTTCGGTGAAGACGAAAGGTATGAAGAGCGCGGTATCGCGATCCGGAAACATGAAGCCGGCCGGCATGACACCGACGACGCGGAACGCTTCGCCGTTGAGCATGAGGTCGCGGCCGACGGCGGACGGATCGCTGGCGAAACGGCTACGCCACAGCGCGTTGCCGATCACGACGACCTTGTCGCGGCCTGCGAGGGCTTCGTCGTCCGTGAACGTGCGGCCGATCGCGGCGCCGACGCCGAGCGTCGAGAACAGCGACGGCGTCGCGCGGAGCGCGTGCAGGCGCACGGGCGTCTCGTCGATCGAGAGATTGACGCTGGCGTCGGTATAGAGCGCGCTGTCGGCGAGTGCTTTGACGTCGCGCCGGTCGAGATAGTCCGGAATCGAAACGCCGGCGTGGATCGGCCCCGATTTGGCGTAATCGTTGCTGAGATCGATCAGCGCCTTGTCGTCGCGGTACGGCAAAGGCTTGAGGTAAATGCCGTCGATCAGGCTGAACACGAGCGTGTTCGCACCGATCGCAAGCGCGAGCGTCAGCAGCACGGCCGTTGTGAAACCCGGCCGTGCGATCAGCGTGCGCAGGCTGTAGCGCAAGTCCTGGAACATTGTCTCGAACATCGTTCCACCCTCCCGCAAAGACGAATCACTCGTAACGCAACGCCTCGAGCGGTGCTGTCCGTGCGGCGCGGTGCGCCGGCAGCCAGCACGCGACCAACGACGTCAGCGCGAGCACCGCGACGACCGCCGCGAGGCTGACAGGATCGACAGCGCCGACGCCGAACAGCTGGCTCTGCAGCACGAAGCCGAGCGCAATCGCGCCGACGACGCCGATGCCGAGCCCGATGCCGACCAAGCGCGCGCCGTCGCCGAGCACGTGGCGGCGAATGCGCGCGCGTGTCCGCGCCGATCGCCATGCGCACGCCGAACTCGCCGGTGCGCTGCGCGACGGCAAACGCGAGCACGCCGTAGATGCCGATCGCCGCGAGCACCAGCGCGAGCGCCGCGAACGCGCCGATCAGCTGCATCGGTACGCGCCGACCGGTCAGCGAAAGTTGCACGCGCTGATCGAGCGTCATCAGATCGAACAGCGGTTGATCCGGATCGACGTTGTGGATCGCTTCGCGGAGCGGCTGCGAGAGCGCCGCCGGCGCACCCGACGTGCGCAGGATCAGCGCGACCGTATCGGCCGGCATCTGTCCGTAGTTGAGATAGTAGGTTTCCTGCTTGACGTCCTCGCCGAGATCGCCGTTCTTGACCGTGCCGACGACGCCGACGATCGTGAATCTGTGGTCGAAGACGCCGGGTCGCTCGAGATCGAGCACCTTGCCGATTGCATCGCCATTCGGAAAGCGCTTCTTCGCGAAGAGCTCGTCGATGACGGCGACCTTGTTCGGGCTGCTCCAGTCGCTCGCTTCGAACCAGCGCCCTTGCTTCAGGGGGATGCCCATCGCCTTCAGATAGCCATCGTCGGCCGTTCGCGTGAATGCGTGCGGTGTCGCGGCATCGGTATCGACGCCCTCGATGCGATAGCTCGATCCCGCATCGTTGTCCGAGATCGGCTGCGCGTCGGCGAGGCCAGCAGCGACGACGCCGGGTAGGTTGCGGGCAGCGTCGAGGAAGCGCGCCATGACGGCGGCTCGCGAAGCATCGTCGGCATACTTCGCTTTCGGCAGCGCGATCGCAGCCGTCAGCACGCCGCTGCTTTCGAAACCGGGACTTTCGCGCACGACCTTCGCAAAGCTCCGCACGAGCAGGCCCGCACTCGCGAGCAGCGCAACCGCGAGCGCGATCTGCACGACGACCAGCGTGCTGCGCACGGCACGTGCATGACGTCCGCCACCGCCGAGGCGGCCCGACTCGCGCAGTACCTGCTGCGGTTGGCCGAGGCCGGTCGACAGCACCGGCGCGAGGCCGAACAAAAGGCCGGCACCGATCGCAACGGCGAGCGTGAACATCAATACGCGCATGTCGAGCGCGAGTGAAACCCAGTCGGGCAGCAGCCCCGACATGCCGACGAGCCGCTGGCCGATCGCGGCGAAGCCGACGCCGAGCGCGGCGCCAGCGACAGCGAGCAGCACCGCTTCGATCAGCAACTGGCGCGCGACGCGCGCACGACTCGCGCCGAGCGCGGTGCGCACCGAGAGTTCTTTCTGGCGTGCCGACAGCCGCGTCAGCAACAGATTCGCGATGTTCGCGCAGGCGATCAGCAACACGAGGCCGACCGCGAGCTGCAGCAGGAACAGCATGCGCGAGTGCTCGCCCGCGAGCAGTGTGCGCAGCGGCCGCACATTGACCGTGAAGCCGGCCGACTTCATGAACGCCGCGAAGCGCGTGCCGCCGCCACCGACTGCGCCGATGCGATCGAGGTTACGCTGGATGATCAAGTCGGCCTGTTGCTTGACGTCACCCAGCGTCGCGCCGGGCGCGAGACGTGCGATGCTTGTCGAGAACTCGTAGCCGCGCTGGTCGTCGGACTTCTGCTTCTCTGTGAACGCAAACGGCACGTAGAGCGCGGTCTCGCGATTCGGGAACATGAAGCTCTGCGGCATGACGCCGAGGACCTTGTAGCTTTCGCCGTTCAGGCGGATATCGCGGCCCACGATGCCTGGATCGGCGTTGTAACGGTTGCGCCACATCGTATCGCCGAGCACGACGACGCGATCGGCGCCGGTCTGTGCTTCGTCGTCGTTGAACGCGCGGCCAAGGCTCGGGCCGACGCCGAGCGTCGCGAACAGCGTCGGCGTCGCGCGGATGCCGTGAACCCGCTCGGGCGCGCCTTCGATCGCGAGATTGAAGTTGTCGTTCGTATAGAGCGCGCTTTCGGCGATCGCCGGCACGCCGGCGCGACGGTCGAGGTAGTCGGGGATCGATGCGCCGGTCGTGTCGAGGCCCATGCTCGGGTAGCGGTTCTCGACGTCGACGAGCGTCGCGTCGTCGCGGTAGGGCAGCGGCGTGAGATAGATGCCGTCGATCAGGCTGAACACGAGCGTGTTCGCGCCGATCGCAAGCGCGAGCGTCAGCAATGCGGCGATCGTGAATGCGGGGCGCGCGGTCAGTGAGCGGATGCCGTAGCGCAGGTCCTGGAACAAACTGTCGAACATGGATCCTCCTTGGATCGTGCGTCCCCGCGCGTCGATCATTCGTACCGCAAAGCAACCATCGGATCGACGCGGAGCGCGCGCCGCGCCGGAATCAGCGTCGCGAGCAATGCCGCGCCGACAAGCACCGCGAGCGCGGCGAGCACGACGCCGGTGTTCTCGCGCTCGATGCTGGTCAGCCAGCCGGTCAGCGCGTTCGTGAAGGGAATGCCGAGCGCGAGCCCAATCGCGAGCCCCACGAAAAGCTGCACGACGCTGCGCGCGAAGAGGCTGCGCAGCACGCGTGCATCGGGTGCGCCGAGCGCACGGCGCACGCCGATTTCGCGGATGCGCTGGCCGACGCTGAAAGCCATCACGCCGTAGAGTCCGGCGCCGGCGAGCAGCAGCGCAACGAGGCCGAAGGCACCGAACCATTGCGCGACGACGCGCTCGCCGTAGGTGACGGATTGGATCAGCGTGCGGTAGTCGCGCACCCAATAGAGCGGTGTGTCGGCGTCGACTTCGCGCATGATCTCAGCGAGTCGCGGCGCGAATGCGTTCGCGTCGCCGCGCGTGCGGATCGCGAGGCTGACGATGCGGCCCGGATCCTGGCGGAGCGGCACGAGCATCGACGGATCCGGCGTGTCCGACGGCTGGTTCAGCGTCAATGTGCCCATCACGCCGACGACGGTGACGGTGGGCGCTTTCGGATCGCTCGGGTCGAGCCTGAATCGCTTGCCGACGACGGAGCTGCCGTCGCCGAAACGCTCGGCGAAGCGGCGATCGACGACGGCGACGCGCTCGCCGTCGGGCGTATCGCGCGTGTCGAAGAAACGGCCTTCCTGCAACGCGATGCCGTACGCGGCGAGGAAGCCGTCGTCGACGGCACCGTACTCCACGTGCGGCGCCGCATGATCGCTCGCGGGCGTCGTTCCACTCGCGACGACTTCGCGCATCGTGCTGATGCGTGCGGGCAACACGGTGCCGGCGCCCGCTGCGGCGACATCGTGATCGGTGCGCAGGCGTTCGAGCACGCGGTCGAAGAGGCGAACCTGGTCGGCGCCGGTCGGATATTTGTTCGTGAACAGCGCGACGCGCGCCGTCAGCAGATGATTCGTGTCGATGCCGAGGTCGAGCCGGTCGAGCGCCGAGACGCCGCGCACCATCGTGCCGACGCTGATCAGCAGCAGGCACGAGAGCGCGATCTCGCCGACGACGAGCACGCGGCTGACGCGCGCGAACGCGCCGCCGGCGACACTGCGCGTGCCATCGCGCAACGCGCCGGCCGGTGCCGAGCCGGCAGCGCGCAGCGCGGGCAGGATGCCGGTCGCGAGCGCAGTCACGAGCGCGGCGCCGAGGGCCATGGCGATCACGTTCGCGTCGACGTCGAAGCGGAGCCAGTGCGGCGGGCCGCTTTCGGCACTGAGGAACGAGCGTTGCTGATACGCGACCAGCGCGAGCGCCAGCGGCAGCGCGATCGCGGTCGCGATGAGGCTCAGCAGGAGGCTCTGCGCGAGCAGATGGACGACGAGCCGCGCGCGGCTCGCACCGAGCGCGACGCGAACGGCGAGCTCTTGCCGACGGCCGATCGTGCGCGTCAGCAGAAGGTTCGCGGCGTTCGCGCACGCGACGAGCAACACGAGCACGACGGCGGCGAGCATGATGCCGAGCACGGCGCGCGTCGTGCGGCTGACGGTCAAATACTTGAGCGGTTGTACGCCGATCGAGAGGCCGCGCAGGCGATCAGGCGCCTGACGCGATGCTTCGGCGAACCAGGCGTCGATGGTCGCGCGGACCGCGGCTTCGCTCGTATCGGCGTGGCGGCGGATCACGGTGACGTAGCCGTCCTCGACCGGTGCCTTCGTCGCGTCGAGCTGCGCGGGCAGCCAGACTTTTTCCTTGTACGGATAGGCGAAACCGCGCGACATGACGCCGACCACGATCGCCGGCGCCGAGTTGACGCGCACGGTGCGGCCGATGATCGCGGGATCGCCGTTGTAGCGCTGCTGCCAGACGTCCCACGACAGCATGGCGACGGCCGGCGCGCCGACGCGCTCGTCGTCGTCGGTGAAATCGCGGCCAAGTGCGGGTGCGATGCCGAGCACGCGCCAGAGATTCGCCGTGACGATCGCGCCGTCGTAGCGCTCGGGCTTGTCCATGTCGCTGAGCGTAGTCGTCGACTGCGTGAAGCCGCCGATGTCGGCCTTGCCGTCGAGCGCGCGGCGGAGCTCGATGACGTCGCGTCCGGCAAGATCGTCGAGCGAGTCGCCGCCCATGTGCGGGTTTGCAAGGCCCGCATTGAGTAGCTGATCCGGCGCTGGGAACGGCAACGGGCGGATCACGAACGCGTTGACCATGACGAGCATGAAGATCGTGCAGGCGAGGCCGACGCCGAGCACGGCGATGACGAGCGCCGAGAATCCGGGCTGACTCGCGACCGCGCGAAACGCGGCCTTCGTCTCGTTGCGCAGCGCGGCTCCGGCTTGCCTGACGTCGATCATGCGCATGTCCTCAGTTGAGCGCGTCGCGTGGCGCGACCGCGCAGGCCTTGCGCGCCGGTACGAGGCAGGCGAGCAGGATCGTGCCGAGCAGCAGAATCGCTACGCCGGCGAGCGTCAGCGGATCGGTGGCGGCGACGCCGTAGAGCTGCGCGCCGATCGCACGTGCGCCGGCCAGCGCAAGCGCGAGGCCCGCGGCGACACCGATGCCACCGATCGCGAGGCCGTTGCCGAGCACGAGCCGCGCGACGCGCTTGCGTGTCGCACCGAGCGCCTGGCGCAGCGCGAACTCGTGCTCGCGCTGGCCGACCGCGAATGCCATCAATCCGTAAAGGCCGCCGACCGCGAGCGTGAACGCAACGGCGGCGAACGCGCCGAGCAGCATCAGAGCAACGCGGCGATCGGCGAGCGCGGCTGCGCGCACTTCGGTCAGCGGCGCGAGCGAATGCGGAATGTCGGATGCCTGCCGATCGAGCACGCCGCGCAGTGTCGGCGCGAGCGCCGCGAGCGGAAGCGTCGAGCGGACGACGAGGTTGAACTCGGCCGCCGTCATCGGGCGCTGCGCGAGGTTGACGTAGACCGCGCCGGCCGGCGCGCGATCGAGATGATGCTCGCGCACGTCGCCGACGACGCCGACGATCGTCAGCACGTGCGCGTCGCCGTCCATGTTGCTGTACTGGATGCGCTTGCCGATCGGGTCGGCGTCGCCCCAAGTCGCGTGCGCGGCGGCGGCGCTGACGATCGCGGTCTGCTCGCCGTCGGCGCGGTCGCGTGTCGTCGAACGCGCGGCCGGCAAGCAGCTTGATGCCGGCCGCCTTGAAGTAGTCGGTGCTCGCGACGCGGAACTCGGCATAGCCGATCGGCTTCGGCGCGTGCGAGATGTCGGTGACGCTGCCGTCCCAGAACGCGCCGTTGGCGCCGTCGTCGCTGAGCGGCAATGCATTGGCGCCGCCGACTGCAGTTACGCCGGGTAATGCGCGCAGCGATGTGATCAGCGTTTCGTAACGCTGCGCGGTCGCGGCGGCGATGGCGGGATCGCGCGTCCACGGCCGCGAGAGCTGGATGCTCATTGCGCTGTTCGCGTCGAAGCCGGGATCGATCGCGAGCAATGCGAGGAAGCTCCGGCCGAGCAGGCCGGCGCCGACGAGCAGCACGGTCGTCAGCGCGGTCTGTCCGATCAGCAGCACGAGGCGCATGCGCAGGTGCGTGCGACCCGGCGACTGGCCGCGACCGCTTTCGCGGAGCTCGGCGATCGTCGAGCGTCGGCGCTGGCTCCATAGGACGGCGGCGGTTGTGACGCACGCGATCGCGAGCGCCGCGACGATCGCGGCGAGGATGCCGCCGGCGCCGATCGTGATTTCATCAGCGCGCGGCAGGCGAGTACCGCCGCCGTAGGTGAGGAGCCGGATCGCGGCGGTCGCGATTGCGGCGGCGAGCACGCACGCCATGCCGGCGATCAGCGCGCACTCGGCGAAGACCTGGCGCGCGAGGCTGGCTCGGCTTGCGCCGAGCGCGGCGCGGACCGCGAGCTCGCGCGAGCGAGCGGTATTCAGCGTCAGCAGAAGATTCGTCGCGTTCGTGACGGCGATCAACAGCAGAAACGCAGTGCCGGCGGCGAGCAGCAGCAAGGCACTGCGGACCGGCGCTGCGATCGCATCGGCGAGCGGCGTGATGCCGAATGCGGCGGCGTCGGTGTCGCGGCCGAACTGCTGGCGAAGCCGCGTCGCGAGCGCGTTCGCGGCGAGACGCGCGCTGCCGAGATCGTCGATGCTCTTGAGTCGCGCGAGCGCGGACCAGTTGTGCGCGCTGCGCGACGTGCCGGGATCGTCGAGCATCGGCATCCACGCCGCGCTGTTCTCGGGAAACGCGAAGCCGGGCGGCATCACGCCGATGATCGTCGCGGTTTCGCCGGTGATGGCGATCTGCTGGCCGAGCACGTCGACGCGGCCGTGCAGCAGGCTTTGCCACAGCGTGTGCGAGATCACGGCGACGTGGTCGTGCTCGTTCCTGTCGAACGTGCGGCCGAGCGCGGGCGCGGTGCCGAGCACGTGGAAGAAATCGCCGCCGACGATCGTGCCGAGCGCGCGCTTCGCGCTGTCGCCGCTCGAGACCGGCCCGTCGCCACTCGCGTAGAACGCGGTTGCGTCGAACGCGTCGACGCTCGCGACGAGGTCGGTGTAGTTCGGATACGCGAAGTTCATGCCGTGGCCGTCGTCGGCGATCTCGCGAAGCTGGACGAGGCGATCGGCGGCGGCGTACGGCAGGTCGCGCAGCAATACGGCATCGATGACGGCGTAGATCGCGAGCGCGGCGCCGAGGCCGAGCGCAAGCGTCGCTGTCGCGAAGAGCGCCGTGCCGATGCGCGAGCGAAGGCTGCGCACCGCGAAGCCGAGGTCCCGGAGCACATTCATCAGGCGATGCCTTTCAATCGGTTGGGGTGGCTCATGCGGCTTACTCGTGCCTCAATGCGACCATCGGCGCGGTGCGCGCCGCGAGTCGCGCGGGCAGGTAACTCGCCAGCAGCGCAACGACGGCGAGCAGCAGAACGGCCACGACGAACACGAGCGGATCGCCCGCCGTCGCGCCGTACAGGAGCCCCGAAACCAGCGTGCCGCCTGCGAGCGAAAGAATGGTGCCGATGACGAGGCCCGCCGCGGACAAGACGGCGCCGCGCCGGATGACGTCGGACAGGATCCGCGCCGGCGTCGCACCGAGCGAGAGGCGCACGCCGAACTCGCGCGTGCGCGCCGTGACATACATCGCGATGAGGCCGTAGAGGCCGACGGCGGCCAGCAGGAGTCCGATCGCGCCGAGCGCGAGCGAGGCCAGCGCGGCGATCCGCTGCGGCAGCAGCGACAATGCGAGGATGTCCGCGAGCGAGCGCACCTGCGCCGGCGGCAGCGACGGATCCGTCGCGTGCATCGCTTCGCGAAGCTCGGTGGCGAGCGTGTTTGCCGGCAGGCGCGTCTTCACGATGAGCGCCATTTCCGCGCGCGGCCATTGCGCCAGCGGCAGGAACATGAAGGGTCCGGTCGTCTCGTCCAGCGAGGCGTACTTGCCGTCCGGAACGACGCCGACGACGGTCAACGTGTGATGGTCGTCGCCGTCGCCGAATGCAAAGCTCCGCCCGATCACGTCGCCATCCGCCGCGAGCGTGCGCGCGAGCGTCGCGTTGACGACGCAGACTTCTGTGGCGCCTTTGAGATCGTGTCCGTCGAAGTCGCGACCGCTGAGCTTGATGTCGAGCGCGCGAAAGTAGCCGGGCGAGACGAGGTTCACGAACGGGCTCAAGGCATCGCCCGATTGGCCGGGCACCTGGAAATCGCCTTCCTGCATCCGCGTGAAATCGAGCGGCACCAGTGCGGCCACGGCGGCGGCATCGATGCCGGGCACGGACTCGAGGCGCTCGATGATCGAGTTTTCCAGCGCGAGGCGCCGCGCTTCAGAGTAGCCGCTAGGTTCGAGATTGAAGTCGGCGGTGAGCACGCCGTTGGCGTCGAAACCGGGATCGATGGCGGCGGCGCGTTGCATCGCGCGCATGAAAAGACCGCCGCCGGTGAGGAGGATCATCGTGAGCGCGATCTGCGCGACGACGAGCGCGGATCCGAGCCGCGAGCGACCACCCGTCGCGCGCGCGCCGGACAGCGTCGCGTCGGTGGCCGGTGCGTACGAGGAGCCCCGCAATGCCGGCACCAGGCCAAATGCGAGGGCCGTCGCGATCGTGCATGCGAGCGCGAACCAGAGCGCGGCTGCGTCGATCGGCACGTCGATCGAAAGCGGCACCGGAACGGGCGGATCGACATGCGACAGTGCGCGACACGCTGCCGCACTGAGGCCGAGGCCGAGCGCGCCGGCGACGAGCGACAGCAGCGCGCTTTCGGTCATGAGCTGGAGCATCACGCGCGCACGTCCGGCGCCGAGCACGAACCGCATCGCGATTTCGTGGCGGCGCGTTTCGCCGCGTGCGAGCAACAGCGAGGCGACGTTGACGCAGGCGACCAGCAGAAGCAACGCGGTCAGCACGAACAGCAGCGCCGAAAAGGCCACGAGACCGCCGCGCACCTCGCCCGGCACGCCGCGCAGCGGCTCGACGGTGATCTTGATGCCGCCCTCGTTGCCCTTGCGCGGATTGTCGGTGGCCAGCTGCGTGCCGATCGTTGAAAGCCGCTCGCGCGCCGACGCGCGCGTCGTGCCCGGCAGCAGCCGCGCTGCGAGCGAGAGCCAGGTCGCGCTCCGTCGTTCGCGCAGATCCGCGGCGCCAGGCTGCAGCAGCGGTTGCTGTACGAGCGATACATAGAACGCCGGCGTCAGGACGGCGACCGTGCCGTGAAAGTCGGGTGCTGCGACGCCGACCAGCGTGAAGCTCTGGCCGTTGATCGATACGGTTCTGCCGATCGCGGTGTCATCGCCGTTGAGGTATTTGCGCCAGCCGGCATACGTGGCGACGGCGACGGGCGGCGCGCCCGCGCGATCGTCGTCCTTGCCGAGCAGCCGTCCGCGATAGGCGCCGACTTCGAGCGCATCGAAGTAGTTGCCGCTGACGATGAGCCCGAACGCGCGCTCGGGCTTGCCGGCGACGTCGACGTTCATCCATTGATGGCGATAGGCGAATACTTCGGCGAAATCAGACGCGCGCGTCGCGTAGTCCTCGAAATCCGGCGCGGAGAACGCATCGGTGCTGCGTGTCTTCGATACGCTGGTCAGCTCGACGAGATCATCCGGCGCGCCGACGCCGCGCAGCGGTGCGAACAGCAGCGCGTCGGCCGCGCTGAACAGCGTGATGCTCGCGGCGATTCCGATCGCGAGCGAAAACGCTGCGAACAACGAAAACCCCGGATGTGCGGCGAGCTGGCGTGCGGCGTAGCGGACGTTCAGAGCAAGGAGCGACAGCATGCGGCTTCCTCGTGGATCAGCGGGCTTCGGGACGCTTCAGGCGTTCATGCGGACGCGCCGCTCGACGCGGGCTTGCGCATCAATCGCTGATCCTCCTCGTGACGCAGGCGATGCATCGTTTCCTCGTCGACGACACGGCCGTCGAACATGAAGATCTTGCGGTCCGCGAAATCCGCGTAGCGCGGATCGTGCGTGACCATGCAGATCGTCGAGCCTTGCTTGTGCAGCTCGTCCAGAAGCTGCATGACCGCTTCGCCGTTCTTCGAGTCGAGGTTGCCGGTCGGCTCGTCGGCCAGAAGGATCGATGGCTGGCCGACGAGCGCGCGCGCGACGGCGACACGCTGCTGCTGGCCGCCCGAGAGCTGCGCCGGGAAATGCTTCACGCGATGCGCCATCCCGACGCGCTCGAGCGCGGCGATCGTGCGTTCGCGGCGCTCGGCCTTCGAGACGCCTTCGCGGTACGTCAGCGGCAGCTCGACGTTCTCGAACACCGTGAGATCGCCGATCAGGTTGAACGCCTGGAACACGAAGCCGATTTCCTTGTTGCGGATCAGCGCGCGCTCGCTCGCGCCGATGTCGGCGACCTGGCGGCCATTGAGCATGTAGGCGCCGTCGCTCGGCGTGTCGAGAAGGCCAAGGATCGCGAGCAGCGTCGACTTGCCGCAGCCCGACGGTCCCGAGATCGAGACGTATTCGCCGCGGCCGATGTCGAAATGGACGCCGGCGAGCGCGTGCGTTTCGACTTCATCGGTCAGGAACACCTTCTTGATGCTGTCGAGCTTGATCAGCGGGTCGTTCTGCGTGGCGGTGTTCATCGTCGGGATCGTGCCTTGAGGATTTGAAGTTGGGGTTTGGATGCGGTTGGATGCCGAAACGTCTACTCGCGTTGCCTTGATCGAGCACTTACTTGAGCCGCACGCGGTCGTGCTGGTCGAACGCACTCGTGTCGGACAGGATCACGCGGTCGCCGACGTTGAGGCCCTTGACGATCTGGATGAGATTCACCGAGCTCTTGCCGAGCTCGACCGGCACGCGGCTCGCGACGTCGCCGCCCTGATCAAGCTTGAAGAGGCGCACTTCGGAATCGGACTGGCCGAACGCCGGGCGGCCGACGTAGAGCACGTCGGGCAGGCGCTCGATCTCGACCGTGCCGTCGACCGAAAGATCGGGACGCGCGCCGGGCGGGAGCTTGCCTTCGAGATCGACATCGACCTGCACGGTGCCGTTCTGCACGGCGGGATCGACGCGCAGCACCTTGCCTTCGATGATGCCGTTGCGCGTGTCGATCTTGACCGGCTGGCCTAGCGTGACGTCTTTCGCCTGCGTTTCTGCGATGCGAAGTTCGGCCATGAGCTCGCCCGGCCGCGCAACGCGCGCGAGGTTCGCGCCGGCGGCGACCTGCTGGCCTTCCTCGACCGGCACCTGCTGCAGGATGCCTTCGATGCCGGCGCGGACGTGCAATGCATCGGCTTGGCGCTGACGCAATTCGCGCGTCGCGACGAGCTGGTCGAGGCGCGCCTTTTCGGCCGCGAGCTGCGATTCGATATTGCGGCGGAACTCGACGACGCGTTGCTCCTCGAGATCCATGCGGTTCTTCGACTGCTCCAGCACGACAAGGCTCTTCTTGTATTGCACGGCCGGGATGACGCCTTTCTCGGCGACGGGTTTCTCGGCCTCGGCCTGCATGCGCGCGGTTTCGTATTCGCTTTTCGCCTGCGCGTGTTGCGATTGCTCGTCGAGCAGCTTGGAGTTGAGATCGGTGCGCTTGGCGGCGAGGTCGGACTGCGCAGCCGTCACGGCGGTCTTGGCCGCGAGGAGTTGATCGTCGACTTCGGGATTGGCGAGCTCGAGAATCACGGTGTCGGGTTTCACGATCGCGCCGGGCTTGATGACGATGTGCTCGACATGCGCGGCCGTCTCGGCGGCGATCCAGCGGATTTCCTTCGGGACCAGCGTGCCGGGTCCGCGCACTTCGCGCAGCAGCTCGCCGCGCTTGACCTGATCGACGAGCACGCTCGAGCGCTCGACCGACGGGATCGCGGGGCCCAGCGCCGCGAGACCGGCGACGGCGACGAGAAGGCAGGCTGCGACGGCGCCGCCGATGACGTACTGGCGGCGGCGTTTCTTTTTCTTGAGCTCGGGGCGGGCGATATCCATGGCCCTGCAATAGCAGGGGGCGTGCCAGTGGATACGCTCGATTTCAGTACGACGTAATACTTAGCTTAAACAGCCTGTTACGAGGCTTTCCAAGATTGCGTCGAGATCCATGGGCCGGCCGACCGTCCGATACCGTACAGCGGCCATGAACGATGACGTACACGCCGTTCGCCTCTCCCGCTTGCGGGAGAGGCCGCCGCGGATACAGCTCAGAACTCGAGCTCGAGCGCCGCGCAGAGGTAATCGATCATCGGTGCGATCCGCTTGAACGTGTCGACGACGGCCGGCAGCAACTCATCCGACGTCGCGATCGCATCGGGAATCACCGCACCTGCGGCGAAGTTGCGGCGCTTGATGTCCTCGATCAGCTCGTGCTGCGGATCGAATCCGCGCGGCGGGCGCGTCAACGCTTCGCCCCAGAACTCGAAGCGCTCGCGGAATGCCTTGCCGTAGACCGCCTTCTTCCACGCGGCCGGGTTGTCGCTGAGGAACTCGCGGATCTTCTTCAGCGTCGGCGGCTCGGGATGCCAGAGGCCGCCGCCGGCGAAGCAGTCGCGCTGCTGGATATGCAGATAGAACGATGGCGCCGAGATCTCGCGCCGGCGCTCGTGGCCGAAGCGTGCGCCGGCCCATGTCTTGTACGGCGTCTTGTCGTTGCGAAAGCGCGTGTCGCGATAGATGCGAAACAATCGAGCCGCCGCTCGGACGCGGATCGGCGCGATAGTGCTTGCTGATCTTCGCGAGCGGCGCCTGCATGTCCTCGATCAGGCGCAGGAACGGATCGCGCAGCACATCCTCGTAGCGCGCCTTGTTCGCGGCGAACCACGTGCGGTTGTTGTTCTTGGCGAGATCGCGCTGGAACTTGAACGTCGCCGCGGTGAAGTACTGCTCGGCCATGGTGTCCTCTACAGAATTGTGCGGCCCCAGACTTCGAGCTGGTCGAGCACGACGTGCTGCTCGGCCGTCGTCCTCTCGTCGGCGCGGGCTTCGGCAATCTCGGCGAAGTATTCGTCGAGCGTGCGCGGCGTCGCCGAAGTCGCTGTTTCGAGGCGGCGCCGGCGCAGGTCCTGCCAGCGCGCCGATTCGTCGGCCGTCAGCGTTTGCGGCCAGTTGCGCGCACGATAGCGGAATAGCAGCTCGGCGCAACGCGTGTCCTTGAACGCGAACGGCCGCGCGCCGAGTTGCTCCGGCGGCGTTTCGCGGACCGAGCGCAGCAATAGGCGGTCGTCGTCCGACATGAAGCAGTCGTAGAGCGCGACCTCGGCGTCGAGAGCGGGTTCCGGCTTCGATTCGCGCGCGAACACGCGGCGCACTTTCTCGGCGAGGCCGCTGGCGGCGCGCAGCTGTTCGAGGTGACGCAGGTTCTTCTCGACGTCGAGCGCGATTCGCGTCGTGTCCGTCGCCTTCAGCACGCTGATCGGCGCGAGCGCCGGCGTGCGGTTCGCACGCACGGTCTTGAGCGGAATGCGTTCGATGCCTTCCGGGAGATCGGCGCGGCGCGTGAACACGCGGTCGGCGATCGTGTCGGCGTCGAGCTCGAGCAGCGGTGCGGGATCGCTGTCGAGGTCGTAAACGATGACGCCGTTCGGCGACGTCGGATGGCCCGCGATCGGCGCGACCATCGCGAGGCAGCCGCGGCTCGACGGATAGCGCGACGATACGTGCAGCAGCGGTGTCATCTGCGACGACGTCGAGCAGCTCGAACACGCGCTGCTTCTTGCGGAGCGCGAAGTGCCAGTCCCACAGGCGCGGCTGCTTGTATCGAAGGATGCGTGCGAAACCAAGCAGCGCCTCGACGTCGGAAAGCGCGTCGTGCGCTCGGCGCTGCGGCACGTGGTTCGCGCGCGCGAGATCTTCGAGCCGGAAGCTCGGCGTGCCGTCGTCGCGGACCGGCCATTCGATCCCGTGCGGGCGCAGCGCATAGCACATGCGCGCGAGATCGATGACGTCCCAGCGCGAGTTGTTGTGCTCCCATTCGCGCGCATAAGGATCGTAGAAGTTGCGGTAGAGCAGGTGCCGCGTGAACTCGTCGTCGAAGCGCAGCGAGTTGTAGCCGACGCCGCAGGTGCCGGGCTCGGCGAGGATTTCGTTCACGTGCGCCGCGAACTCGGCTTCGATGATGCCCTCGACGTCCGCGCGCTGCGGCGTGATGCCGGTGACGAGGCACGCGCCGGGCGAGGGCAGCACGTCGGGCGCGGGCTTGCAGAAGATCGAGACCGGATCGCCGATGATCTCGAGCTCGGGTGTCGTGCGGATTGCAGCGAATTGAGCCGGACGATCGCGGCGCGGATCGGCGCCGAACGTCTCGTAGTCGTGCCAGAGGAAAGTCTGCATCGTGCGTCCGTTGCCGGTCGCGCCAGCGTAGCCGCGCGAACCTGCGCCTGACAATCGCCGCCGCCTGCTAAACTCGGCGCGACGGGCCTGTCGGGGAGGCGCCACGCACATCGGAGGAGTCGCGCATGCTGTACGAGGACAACCTGATCTGGATCGACCTCGAAATGACGGGCCTCGATCCCGATCGCGATTCGATCCTCGAGATCGCGACGATCGTCACCGACAAGGACCTGAATCTCCTCGCCGAAGGCCCAGAGTTCGCATTGCGCCATTCGCTCGAGCGGCTCGAGGGGATGGATGACTGGAACCGCAACCAGCACCGCAAGTCCGGCCTCTGGCAGCGCGTTCTCGAATCGACGATCGATCTCGGCACGGCCGAAGCGTTGACGTGCGAGTTTCTCACGCAGTTCGTGTCCGCCGGCAAGTCGCCGATGTGCGGCAACTCGATCTGCCAGGATCGGCGTTTCCTCTATCGCCTGATGCCGCGGCTCGAGCGTTATTTCCACTACCGCAATCTCGACGTGTCGACGATCAAGGAGCTCTCGAGGCGCTGGTCGCCCGATCTCGCGCGCGGCTTCGCGAAGGAGTCGACGCACACGGCATTGAGCGACGTGCGCGATTCGATTTCGGAGCTGAAGTACTACCGGCCGCTCATGGGTCGGTTCGCCGGCGCGCTCGAAGCGCCGTAACCGCTGCGGTTTATTCGAGCAACTCGCGAAGATCCGCGGGCACGCGGTGCTCCGGGTGCGTGCGCACGAAGAGGCGAAGGCTTTCGGTCGCCTGCTGGCGCCGACCCTGCTGCATGAGATCGCGGACGTGCGCGAGCCAGTCCGGCGGCGCGAGCTGCATGTCGCGCTGCAATTCGATGGAACTGCTCGGCAGCGTCGGCGACGCGCGGCCGCGCACGTTCGTCGCGGCGCGCTTGTCCGCGGACGCGGCGCTCGGCGTCTGCGCAGCGCTACCGGCGCTGGCGGCCCCGGCCTTTTCCACGTCCTTTGGCTGATCGAGATCCTGCTCGCTGGCCGAGAACGGTTTTGGCGTCGGTACTGCGGCTGCAGCGGGAGGCGGTGCTTCATTCTGCATCGGTGGCGACGCGGGTTTGCTCTCGGCGCGCTGTTTGCGCACCGCCTTCAATTGATCCTGGCGATTGCTGACGGCGCCCGCCGCCTGTGGCGGTTCGGAGCGCGGCGATTCTTCGGCCGGCGCCGCTTCACCGCGGGCGGGCGCTTCGCGCTTGGCGCGCGACGATTCGTCGATCGGCTGCACCGGCACGACAATCGGCGCAGCGGTCGGTGCGACGGGCGCGTTCTGGCCGATCGGCTCGTGCCCGATTCGCCAGGCGAGACCGGCCGCGAGCACAAGCCCGGCCGCAGAGCCGACGCCAATGATCCAGCGCTGCCGTCGCGGCGGCTTGCCGCTGAGCACTGCGCGTGCGGCTTCGTTCAGCACGGCGCGATCGAGCCGGCGCGGCGGCTCGTAGCGCGGCAGGCGACGATAGAGATCGCCGATCTCGCCGCCGCCGTCGCGCAGCAGGTCGTCGGGATCGCGCGCGCTCATGGCGCGAACCTCGCACGGATGCGCGCCAGTGCGTAGCGCAGGCGCGATTTCACGGTCTCGCGGCCGGCGCCGGTGATCTCGCCGATTTCGTCGAGCCCGAGGCCGCTTTCGATGCGCAGCAGGAACGCGACGCGCTGTTCTTCGGGCAATTCCTCGAGCGCGATCTGAAGACGACGGCGTTGCTCGAACTCCGTGAGTGCGTGCTCCGGCTGATCGCTTTCTGGGGCATCGAGTTGGCGGAACACGGCTTCGGTTTCCTCGTCCGACGCCTGTGGCTTCAGCCGCCGGAACCGGTCGACGACGAGATTGTGCGCGATCTGCAGCAGAAACGTCGTGAACTTCGCTTCGGGCCGGTAACGCTCGCGAGCCGCGATGAGCCGGCTCCAGGTGTCCTGGAACAGCTCGTCGGCGTCGGCGCGATGGCGCAGCGTGCGCATCAGGAAGCGGTACAGCGTGCCGCGGTGGCGCCGGTAAAGCATTTCGAAAGCGAGCAGGTCGCCTCCGGCGTAAGCGAGCATCAGTTCCTCGTCGGTCTTGTCGGACCCCATGTCCGAAAGGTTAAGTCATCGGACCGGAAGCCGTCACGGCCGGGACTCTGGATTGTGAAACGCGGCGCCTCGCGCGGCGGGGTCACGCCGTTTCGCGACATTTGGCGGGATCGGTCCCCGATTCTCGTATATGAACAATGAGTGCCCGCCGGACTGATCGTCTTGCCACGACAATTGCGCTGGCCCGTCGATATCCCCCAAGCACACTATCGATGGGTCGTCCGGCGGGCGCTCACTCCGGGATCGGCAAATAAATCTGCGTGCGTGTGGCGGGTTCGACCCCGTATTTCCGAAATACGGTCGTGAGAGCACGCTTGCGTGCAATCCCGTCCCCGCGACCGAGTGCGGAGGCTCGGTCGTGGCGGGCGGTTATGACTTCTCTGTCGAACGAACGCGTTGCCGTCGGGTGACGAGCCGTTCGCTCCGGCTGCGCACGATGCGCGCGCCGTGATCCGGATCGGCGCGACGCGCGGTGCATTCGGCGAGAGCTCGCGAAAGACGAAAGCTTGCGACAGCCGAAAGCTTGCGAAAGCCAAGGGAGCGCGCCGAGGGACCTGGTCTGCGCGGCAGCGAGCGCCCGCCGCGGCGATCCGTACGAGGATCGGGACTCGTCAACGGACCCGTGCGCTGGAGAACGCACGCTGATGCGGACGCGCGACGGACGCTCCCTGTTCGATACGGAACCGGGTGCCGTTTCCCGCCACCCGGCCGATCAATAACCCGCGGCCGCGCCGACGCGATACGTGTCGGCGACGTCGCGCGCCAGCTGGCGCTCGCGCATATGCTGCACGCGCGCCCAGATCGTCTTCGGCAGCGCGCTCTGCCAGACATGCTCGAGCAGCCGCGAAAGGTTCGGGTCGCGCCGCGCGCGCCGCTCGACGCGACCGATGATGCGCGGCCCGTGCCGGCGCAGCAGCGCTTCGAGCGGGCCCGCGCAGAGGATCGCGAGCGTCGCGTGCGAGGCGTCGCGATCGAGCACGGCGAGGATGAACTCGAACGCATCGTTCGGCGCGTCGTCGCACAGATCCCAGACTTTCTCGACGACCCAGGCGAGATCCTCGCGCGTCGCGCCGAGTTCGGGCGTTTTCTGCATCAGCAGCCAGCTTGTGGCGAGGCGCTGGCGGTCGTTCGATGTCATTGGCATCGGTGTCAAACGTTCCTTCGGTGATTCGGCTCGCGCGATGCGCGCGAGCTGTTTGACGTGATTACGGAAATCGGCGGCCGAATCCGCCAGCGGCTTGTGCGCACACGCGGATGCCGCGCGCCGATGGCGGGAATCGCGGCGTTTTTACGATCCGTATCAATGGATCGCGTGTGGAGGGTTCGAGCGTGCTAGTCGACGAAGCGATTTCGGCGCCGCGATGCGTGTCGCCCGCAGTTCGCGCCGAGGCGGGCACCGATGCATTCGCACTCGCCGTCATCGAAGGCGAATCGCCCGGGCGGCGCATCGCGATTGGTCCGGCGCCGACCGTCATCGGCCGCAGCACCGGCGTCGACCTGCAGATCCGGGACCCGACCGTCTCGCGCCATCACTGCGTCGTCTGGTGCACGGTGGGCCGCTGCTGGGTGCGCGATCTCGGCTCGACGAACCAGACGCGCGTCAACAACCGCCAGTCGCTCGTGACCGAGATCGTCGAAGGCGACGTGCTGGTCGTCGGACAGACCACCCTGATGCTGACGCGCGTGCGCGCCGGCGAGAATGGCTCGGCGCGGTCGTAACGGCGCTTGCGCGCTTCATTGGCCGCAGCCTGTCGAGTCTGCGATCCTTACGTCCGCGCCCGGGTGGCGAAATCGGTAGACGCAAGAGACTTAAAATCTCTCGACGGGACACCGTCATGCCAGTTCGAGTCTGGCTCCGGGCACCAAAAACAGGCACTTATGACGGCGCTCCGAGGGTCTTGCTGTGTCGTCCGCACGTGGTCCCAGCGCTCGTCGACACGATCAACGCGCGCCCGATGCGCTTCAACGTCGCTCCGACGACTACATCGACGACATGCAGGGAGTAGTCCACACCTCAACAATGGGAGAACGGCTCCATGGCCGCGAACACAATGAGGCGCACCTTCGCCGCCGGCCTGCTCTTGGGCTTGCGAATCGTCTGGCCGATCCTTTCAGTCTTGCTCGTCGCCATCGTCGGGCTCGGCGTCATCGCCGGATTGCGCGAAGGCTGGTCCGTGCAGGAATCCATCTATTTCGCGTTTGTCTCCGCATTGACGATCGGTTACGGCGATCTTGCCCCCAAGACGTTGCTCGCGCGCATGCTCGCGGTCTTCATCGGACTGTGTGGTGTGCTGCTGACCTCGCTGATCGCCGCCATCGCGGTGAGGGCGTTGGCTGCGATACGAGACGATAGCGATGAATGATGCCGGTCAAACGCCAGAGATTTGCTGCAAGACCACGTCACCGCAACCGCGGTGCTGATCGCGCTCACGCTCACGAACCCTCACAGATGAGGTTCGGACGCGAACGCTTGACGCCTTGCGCGCTGGTTCCAAAAAATCAAAGGCTCAGAATTGCGACCGGCGCTGCCGCGACGACTGCAGCCAAGAGCAGAAGCGCCAGCACGATCGGCGCGGCCTTGCGCTCGCGGGGAAGCCACTTGATCGCGAACCAGGCGAGAAACGGAAACTGACCCAGCATCAGCAGCTGCCAGACGTGCGCAGCCGTGCCTTCGTCCGGATCTCTGACGACTCCGTAAAACGAGACGACGCCAATAACGAGCAGAAGCGCGGCTGTGGACATTGCGAGCGGCACGAGCGCGCTTGGTTTTCTTGCCAAGGCCATAACGCTTGCGAGATACGTTTGCACAGCATGTCCTCACGATCCGGGCGATCCGACCGCCGCTCCGTTGCAGCTGACGGATTTCGTGGCATCTCCAACGCGCTGCTAGCGGGTCCTGGTCGATGAGACGTCGCCGACTATCCTCCCTTTAAGGCCAACACGACAGGGACGGTAGTGCGAGCGTGTCATGCCGGCTTCGCTTGTTTGAGAAAGCCGCCTGACGTTGCCTTGTGCGGCACGTCCCAACCGAAGTAGACCTCGGTGGCGGTTAGCTTGCCGTCGCGGACCGTATGCAGTTCCGTGTTGCGAAAACGCTTGCCTCCGGATGTGCGCGCCTCGTAGGTGACGAACGCGCGCTCACCGTCGGCGGCCTCGTAAATGACGGTGCATGCGGCCATGTCCTGACTGTTCGGCCAGCAACGCTCGAAATACGTTGCCCGGTCCAGCGCGTTGTCCAATGGGCTCGTAAAGCGGTACTCGTCTGCGATGAGTTTCTCGATCGCTGCTCGATCTTTGTCGACGTACGCTTTCAGGCAGGCACGAACGACCGCGATGGCGCTGTCCATAGCTGCGTCACTCCCGGCTCCAAGGCCTCGGAACGCTATTCGAATGCGGCTTAGCGACCGCTGACTGTCAGCGAATGAGCGGTTTGGCGGCGCGCCCTGAAAAACCGCGTACGAACGTAGCTATCGCATAACGCGTTAATCTCGCGCAGTCCGCAGGCGGCACGCTTCATGCTCCATATTTTTTGGCCTTTGAGGAAAATCGGACATGCGTCTCAGGATGACAGGAATGATCTTGGCGACTGCCCTTCTAAGTGGCTGCGCCGCAACACAATACCGTCCATTAGTGGACTCTGGCGTCAGCCGCGGCAACTACGAAGACGACGTCACTGAGTGTCAGCAATGGGCGAATCAGCGCCCTGCGGGAGCTCAGGCTGTCGGTGGCGCGGCCGTAGGCGCTGTGCTTGGAGCGCTCTTGGGCGTCGCGGTGGGTCTGCGTGGCAATGACGTGGCGAACGTAGCCGCTTGGGGAGCCGCTAACGGTGGCCTTCAGGGCGCTGCCTATGGAACGGCAGAGCAGCAAGCGATCGTCTCGCGTTGCATGGCTGGCCGTGGATACAACGTAGTCGCGAACTAGTCCGACGTTTCGGCGATCACCCGAAGAGGCTAGTTGGCTGGCACCGTCGAGCGCGGCTGGCGCTCTGCTTCGGAGTTCGAGTTCTTCGGTGTCCGGAAAGAACACCACCCGACTGATTCGACCAGCGCTACGGATTCAGACTGACGAATTGCCGTCACGGCGAGCAAACAACAGGATTCTCGATCGCGAACCCCGTGATGCCAGCGACCGGCATCACGCCGACCAACGTGGATGCGCCGCTTTGCGGGTCGACCTCGCGGAGCTCAACGCGGTCTGTCGAATTGTTGGCGCCGGCCACGTAAAGAGCACCGTCCGCTCTGGCGAAATCCATGTCGACCTCGCCAACGTCGAAACCCACGGGGCCGATTGGGGTTACGCCGAGACTGCTTTTGTCGATCGCAAACAACTCGTCGGAGATCGCGTCGATCGCATACATGTCGCCATGGACATCGATCGCGATCGCTGCTGCGCAAGGAATGCCGGCGAGCTTGCCGATCACGTGCAGCGCGGCCGTGTTTCGGTCGATCGTGTAGAGGGTCGAGGAGCTTGGGCACCCCGATGCGACATAGAGCTCGCCGCTCACCGGATCCTGCTTGAATCCCGTCCAGTCCCCGTTTTGCGAACCTGCCGTGCCGATCGGAGTGATGGCTGCATCGCTGAGACGAATGGTTGCGAGGAGATCGGGCGAAACCGCGTAGGGTTGCGCGAGTCCAAATGCGCGATCGAAGTTTCCGTCGACGAACGCGAGACGGAAGACCGCGCCCTGCGACGACCCGATGACCGTGAGCGATGCCGGGTCTTGTACGTCGAGCGTGAAGAAGTTGAAGCCATCGGACGCAAGCGCGATCGTCGCGCCCGCACCGGCGCGTGATGCGCCGTCGAATCCGTCGACGAAGACCGTGTCGGTGCAACGGGTGCCCGCGCGCGCATTGGCGAGTGCGACGGCAAGACCTATCGCCAAAGCTCGTGCGGACGCCGCCTGTGCACGATGAAGGCTCATGGCGCGCATGGGACAATTTTGGGACAGCGCCATCAACATCCACAACGGGCAGCAGCAGAAGAGCAGGGCCCCTGAACGCCTGACGCGCCCGACAGAACGAAGAAAGAAACCCGGCCCTGGTCTTCCGCTCGGGATCGAAAAAAGCCCGTCTTGACCGCGCGTAGCGACGATCCAACGAACCCTTAACATCTGCGCGCGTATCCTGCGCCCTATCCACAGCCACCTTCCGGGTGGTTGCCGCCCGTATCTCCCTGTGAATTGCCACCGGACCATCGCAGGCCCGGTCGCACTTCTCACGTCTCTCAGGAGCACCTCGATGTCATTCGATGTCGGCTTAGGCCGTTGTATAGAACTCACGGACGAATCGGTCACCGTGAAGCTCGATAGCAGTCTCGTCCACAAGTGGTTTCCGTCCGAGCCGTGGCATCGTCCCGGCACGAGCCTGCTCAAGTTCGATCGGAAGCTCTGCAGCGCGGAACGGCCGCCGGAGGTCGATCGCGAGATCTACATCAACACCGAATCGCTCAAGCGCAAGGCGACCGGGTTCGCTCGATCTCGACGGCAGCGGCGCGAATCGCACCGTCGTGGATCTTCGCGTCATCCTCAATGGCGTCGATCCGCTGCCGCCGCCGATGCCCAAGCCCAAAACGCACGGTCGCCGCTGAGAAGCACAGGAGTACGTCATGCTGACATTGAATGTCCGCGGCCTGCCGAAATCGATGACCGAGACGGCGTTGCAGCAACTGTTCGAGCCCTTTGGGCGCGTGTTCGAGATGCGCCTCGCAAAGGATCTCTTCAGCGGCGAATGCAAAGGCTTCGCAGAGCTCAAGATGGAAGGGCACTCCGCGCGGAACGCGATCGCGGCGCTCAACGGCACCGCGCAGGCGGGCGAGTTGATCCGCGTCGCGCTGCAGAGCGAACACGCCCCGCGCCGCCGCCGGCACTAAGCCGAGCTGCCGACGCTTCTGGCGTTGCGGTTCGCGGCACGGTTCAAGGGTTCTAAACGCCGATCAGGGCGCCGGAACGTGGACAAGCACGCGTTGCAGAACATCGCGATCCTGCTGGCCCGCGATCGCGGCGTAAGCGCGGGTTGCCTCGGCGTACGAGCTTGCGTGCTTCGCGCTGTCGCCCGCCGCGAAGGCCGCGTACGCATGGATCGTGTGAATGAACGCGGTTTCGAGATCGGCAACGTTTTCGCGCGTCGCGAAGAAAGCGCGCACCTCGTCCGCATAGGCCAGCGCTGTCGGGCCGAGTCCCGCGCGCGCGTGCGCCAGCGCGAGCAGCATGCGCGCTCGCATCTGGTTCAACTCGTTGCCGACCAGCTGCCAGTGCCAGGCCGCCGCGTGCGCCGCATCGAGCAGGGCCTTCGAATCGAGCTCGACGCCGGGCAATTCCGCGAGCGTCCACGCGACGTTGTTCGCGCTCGCCGCAAAGAAGCGATGCCAGTGCGCGGGATCGGTATCGGCAGGCGACTTCATCGTCGAAGCCTTCGCTACGCCTTGCGATAGAAGCGCTGCAGGTGCGCTTGCAGCTCGGCTTCGGCCTCGCTGACGGCGAGGCGCGCGTTCTTCGCCGCGCGCAGGCGCAAGTTGAACTCGACGAGCTCGAACCGGCCGTCGCGATTGAGATTGGAGAGCTTGGCGAGCGCAGCCTTCTCCGCGGCCTGCGCCGTGCGGATGCGGGCTTCGATCTCGTGCAATCGGGTCAGTGCGTCGGTCATTGCGGAGCGGTGAAGTCGCGGTCTGGTTGCTCGGCCGAATCAAAGCGCTACCCCAACGGGGGTCGCCATTCTCTACTTTTTATCAGGAACCTGCAGGGCTCGGTGCGAGTGCGGCGACTTCGACCTGCAATTCCCTCCAGCGTGAGCAGAGGTCGAACCCTCTCGCGATGTAGCTCGCCACGAGCGCGTCGCAGAGCGGCAACCGGCTGACATATGCGACGAGCCCGTCGACCACGAACGTCCAGTGCGTGCTCGTCATGCCACGGCGAGCGGCCGTCAGCGCGAGCGCGTGCAGGCGCCGCTCGATTTCCTCGGGCGGTGGCGTGATGTCGAGCTTGTCGAGCCACGCGACGAACGCGTCGTGCGCGGCGAGATAGGCCTGCATCGACCGATTCCCGATCGGAGGATGTGCGTGTTTCCGGACGTTCCCCTGAAGCGGCGCACACTAGCACAGGCGCCGGCTGCGCGATTCCACCGCCGAACCGACCGCCGGCGTCGCATACGGCCGGCGCGGATGCGCTGCTACGATGGCGCCATGTGCGGCCGCTACGCGCTCTATGGCCCGATTTCCCGGCATCGGAAGATGCCGGACGAGGCGCTGCCCGAGTGGTGGGCGGCGCTCGCCGACACGATCAACGCGCGTCCGATGCGCTTCAACGTTGCGCCTACGGATCCGATGCCGGTCGTCGGCACGAGCCGCGAAGGCGCGCCGAAGATTCGCGAGGCGCGCTGGGGCCTCGTTCCGTACTGGGCGAAGGACACCAAGATCGGCCACAAGGCGATCAACGCGCGCGCCGAGACCGTCGCCGAAAAACCGATGTTCCGCGAGGCGTTCAAGCGCCGCCGGTGCCTCGTGCCGGCCAGCGGCTACTTCGAGTGGAAGCCCGAAGGCGCCGCGAAGCAGCCGTATTTCATCCACGATCCGGACAACACGCTGCTGATGTTCGCGGGCCTCTGGGAAGCGTGGCGCGAGACGAAGGAAGCCGAGCCGCTCTACACGTACACGATCATCGTCGGGCCGCCGGGCGTCGTCTCGGGCGATATCCACGACCGCGCGCCGGTGATGCTGCCGGACGACGCATGGGATATCTGGCTAAGTGGAGATGTGGCCGGTGCGAGCGCGGTTCTCGAGCGCGTACACGAGCCGACACTGACCTACCATGCCGTTTCGAAAGCCGTTGGCTCGCCGAAGAACGATGCGCCAGGGTTGGTCGAGCCGATCGATACGTAGCTTCTTGCTCGCGCGTACAACGGTCGAGCCCGCCAACGGCAACGACGGATATTGCAAACGTTGTCGCAGAATCTGGGTGTTTTTTCGCCGTTCCAGCATCCCGGCGTTCAGGTGCTCGCGGCTAGCCTCGCGCAACCTGGCTCGCAACAGGCGTTTTCAGATGATCCTCGATAGTGCTCCGTCCGCCGACGTTTCGAGCGGGCTCGATCCGGTGGACCTCTGGGTCGAGGTCGTCGGCCCGATCGTCGACGCGCTCAACGTGCTCGCTCGCGAGATCCACCAGACGCCCGATACCTTGAGGGGCGCGAGCATCGCGGTGACCGAGCGCGGCACGCTGCTCCTCAATCAGCGCGCGTGGATCCTGTTCGCATCGGCTCTGAAGACGCTGCCGACGCTCGTCACGAAGCACAGCTCGCGCGACGAGTCGAAACCGATCCGCTTCCTGCTCGTCGGCGCCGCGTCCGCGTAGTCGGCGAGCCTACTTCTGCGCCGTGCAGTCGGCGAGCAGCGGCGACGAGCGACTGCCGTCGATGCTGAGCGTGCCGGTGTCGCCCTTGTTCCACCAGATATAGCGCCCGGACGCGTAGCGCGCGCCGGAACCGGACGTGACGGCGACGAACACGTGCGGCGTGCCGTCGACGGGCAGATACGCGAACGCATCGCCGTTGGTCGCGTTGACGTACGACACCATGACGTCCTTGTTGCCCTTGCAGACGTAGTGCACGTCCTTCGACGTCGCGACCGACAGCGCAAACGTGACCGCACCGGCCGCGAACGCGGAGCCGGGTAACGTGAGCACTGCGAAAAAGACGAGCGATGACATCTTCATGCTGATCGTGTCCTTGCAGTCGATGCGCGCAGAGCTTACACGACATCGAACGCACTCCTCCTGAAGGCGGAGAGCGTGTACGCGGCGCGAAAAGTAAACGTATACAACGCGCGTCGCGGATGTTTTTCGCCGACGAGCGGGCCCCGGCAACGGTTGCGTCCGCTCGCGTTTTCACGCCTTCGCTGCATCGCGACAACTAACCTGAACACGCAGGCAGGGATATTCCGCCCCGTTCGGGCGGCTGAAGGATGAGCAATGCGGAGTTCATGGCTTGGCGCGCGCCGGGATGGCGCTCGCACATATCTGTCGGACACAAGTCCGGCTTCGGGCAACCGTACTGCCGTTGCGGTGCACTAGCATGCGTTTCCTCGTGGCACTGCGCGAGGTCGATGCCGACCTCCATTGCGTGATGATCCCGGATCTGCCGGGCTGCCGCGCCGTCGGCCGCAATCGTCATCAGGCGATGCTCTACGCGCGCCGCGCGATCGACGAGCATTGCCGCCTGCTCGCGCAGGAAGGCGAGCCGATGCCGGAGATGCTGTCGCCCGAGCAGCACATGCCGCTGCCCGATCTTTTCGCGGAAGCGACGTGGACGTCGGTCGACGTGCCGATCGAGCATTACTTCTCGCACTGAGCGTGGCGCTTCAGCGCCGCTTCGCGAAATCACCGATCGGCCTTTGACCGGCACGACCCGCGCGCGTACGCTGCGCGCGCCATGCGAATCACCTTCGAGCTTTCGGACGCGGACATCGAGCGTTTTCAGGCTGCGCTCGAGAAGTCGCGCCGCGCGACGCGCTGCGCCGACGAGGTCGACGTCATCGACGCGACGAAGTACGCGCTCGATCATCTTTCGGCAAGCACGGCGCCGGCTTATGTGCGGCGGCGTCTCGTCGAGGTGCAGCGGCTGATCCTGATGCTCGAGGACGAGGCGTGGGCGCTCAACGATCCCGAGCGATCGGATGTCGTCGAGACGCTCGCGTATTTCAGCGATCCGGACGATCTGATTCCGGACGATATCGAGGTCGTCGGCCTTCTCGACGATGCGATCATGCTCGAGATTCTGCTGCGCCGGCTCCGTCGCGTGCTGAACGCATACGCCGATTTCTGCGCATACCGCACGACGCTCGCCGCGATGCCGGGCGACTCCGAGCAGCGCCGGCTGCACGCTCGCTGCCTTGCCGAGCGCCGCAAGCAGCTGCACGTGCGGATGCGCCGGCGACGCACGCGCGTCGCCAAGCATTGATCGTCACTCCGAACGCGCGCGCCGCGCGACGATCAGATAGCTGTTGAATGGTGTGCCGCCCCAGAGCGGCTCGACGCGCACGTCAAAGCCGAGCGCGGCGAGCGGCGATTCGATGTCCTCGCGCCGCGGAAAGTGGCCCGTTGCGAAGCGCATCCAGCCGAGCAGGGCGAGAAATCGCTCTTCGGCGACCGTGACACGAAATCGCCACGACGCATCGCGCAGCACGTTGCGGATCACCAGCGTGCCGCCGGGCGCAACGCGCGACGCCGCGTTTGTGAGCGCCTGCTGCTGGAGACCTTCCGGCAAGTAGTGCAGCACATCGATCAGTGCGACATCGCCGCTGAAAGGCGGCAACGACGCCGCGTCGACGGTCGCGAAATCGAAATCGAGCGCGCCAGCCATCGCGGCGGCGCGCGCTTCGTCGATCTTCGCGCCGTCGGGATCGACGCCGACGTAGGCAGCGCGGTTTCCGCATTCGTGCAGATACTGGCCGAGCAGCCCGAGCCCACAGCCGATGTCGAGCAGCGGGCGCGTCGATCGCGCGAACAGCGGCACGGCCGCATCGAACAGCGGATCCCATTTCAGTTTTCCACGCACGTAGCGCCGATGGCGCCAGCGCCGGAAGCGCGCGACGATGCGCTCGATCGCCGCCGCGCGTGCGGAACGATCGACGCCGTCTCGCGCGAGGCTGCTCAAGCGGCGGGCCAGGTCTCGTTGAAGAGGCGCAGGAAATTGCCGCCGAGCACCTTGTCGATCACGCGCTCGGGACGCCCGCGTTTGGCGAGCAGCGTCGCGAGCGTCTCGAAACGGCGCGGCGTGTTGAGATCGGGAACGAACGTGTAGACCGCCGTCGTTTCGCCGGGCGCGGAGATGCCGTTTTTCTGGCGCTGGGCGATTTCGTCCGCGAACGCCTTCTTGTAGTCGTCGGTGAGCTCGACGGCCGAGATCGCGCCGTCGGTGCCGATGCCGACATGATCTTCGCCGGCGACGTCGAGCGCGTGCTCGATGTGCGCGACGACGTCGGCCGCCATCGGTTGCCCCGACGTGCGCAGGTACGGCATGAAATAGATGCCGACGACGCCGCCGCGATCGGCGAGCGCGCGCAGCGTCGCGTCGTTCTTGTTGCGCGGCAGGTTCGAAACCGCTGCGCAGCCGGCGTGCGTGATCGCGACCGGCTTCTTCGACGCGGCGATCGCCTCGTCGGTCGTGCGCTGGCCGCAGTGGCTCAGGTCGACGAGCATGTTCATCGCATTCATGCGCTCGACGAGCGTCTTGCCGAACTGGCTGAGGCCTGCATTGCCCGCCTCGAGGCAGCCGTCGCCGACGAGATTGCGGCGGTTGTAGGTGAGCTGGATGATGCGCACGCCGAGCCCGCGAAACGTGTCCAGCCGGTCGAGATCCTCGGCGAGCGGCGTGGCGTCCTGGAAGCCGTAGATGATCGCGAGCTTGCCGCTACGCTTCGCGATCGCGAAATCGCGCGCGTCGTTGAACTTCATGAGGACATCCGGGTGCAACGTGATCTCGCGATCGCACTGCGCGATCTGCGCGATGGTCTTGTCGTAGTCGTGCGCGTAGCTGCCGACGCCGCTGACCGTGAGGTTGACGGCCGTGATGCCGGACGCGCGCACGTCGGCGAGGTCGGCCGCGTCGAGCGGCTTGTCCGGCTTGTTCGCATTGCCGGGACCGCCGAGCGCGTCGATGACGGTCAGCTTCGAATAGTTGCGCCATTTCGGCGGTGTGTCGGCGGCGCGTGCGACCGGCATCGCGGCTGCGACGGTGCCGGCCGCGAGAGCGCAGACGAACTGACGGCGCGTAAACGGAACGGTCGGCATCGGTTCGCCTCGTTATCGTGAGTAGGCGACGATTGTGGATGCGCCGGTCGCAGCGCACAAGCCGACGTGTCGGCGCATGTGTTTCGCTCTATGCTCGGCGCAATTTCGGGACCGATGGCGAGGAGTCCACGCATGCAATTTCTTTCGGTATTGCGCGAGCTCGACACGACGCAGCGCAAGGTCGTCCTTGCGAGCTTCCTCGGCTGGACGCTCGATGCGTTCGATTACTTCCTGCTCGTGTTCGTAATTCCGGAAGTCGCGAAGGAGTTCCACGTCGGCATTGCCGAAGTCACGTTCTCGCTGACGTTGACGCTTGCGATGCGTCCGCTCGGCGCCTTCATCTTCGGTCGGCTTGCCGATCGCTACGGACGCCGCCCGGTGCTGATGGTCGACATCGTGCTGTTCGCGGTGCTCGAAGCGGCGTCGGCGCTCGCGCCGTCGCTGACCGTGCTGCTGATCGTGCGCGCGTTGTTCGGCATCGCGATGGGCGGCGAGTGGGGCATCGGCGCGTCGCTCGCGATGGAGTCGATTCCGGCGAAAGCGCGCGGCGCCGTGTCGGGCCTGCTGCAGGAAGGCTACGCGATGGGTTACCTGATCGGCGGCCTTTTCTACATTGCGCTGTTCGATCACATCGGCTGGCGCGGCATGTTCGCGCTCGGCATTCTTCCGGCGATCCTCGTGCTGTACATCCGGCGCCACGTGCCGGAATCACCGGTTTGGAAAACGCACACGAAAGCGGCCGTGCGACCGACGCTCGCCGAAACGATGCGCGGACGCTGGAAGCTCTTCGCGTATCTCGTCGTGCTCATGATGGCGTTCAACATGTTCAGCCATGGCTCGCAGGATCTCTATCCGACGTTCCTGAAGCAGCAGCTGCATTTCGATACGCGCACGGTCGGCACGCTGACCGTCGTGCTGAATCTCGGCGCGATCGTCGGCGGGCTTTTCTTCGGCGCGTGGTCGGAGAAGATCGGGCGCCGGCGCGCGATCGTGATCGCGGCGCTGCTCGCGATCCCGATGGTTCCGCTGTGGGCGTACGGCGGCTCGGTCGTCATGCTCGGCCTCGGCGTCTTCATGCTGCAGATTGCAGTGCAGGGCGCGTGGGGCGTCGTGCCGGTGCATCTCAACGAGCTTTCGCCCGACGCGGTGCGCGGCACGCTGCCCGGCTTTGCGTATCAGGGCGGCAACCTGCTGGCGTCGTTCACGGCGCCGTTCCTGACGCATGTCGCCGCGGCGCGCGACAACGACTATGCGTTCGCGATGTCGGTGTTCATCGCGTGCGTCGCAGTTTTCCTCGCGCTCGTCGCCGCGTTCGGCCCCGAAGCGCGCGGTGCTGAGTTCGGCACGCACGCCGCTGCGGCCGAGGCATGACGGACCGGCGCCGAGCTGGTAGGCTCGCGCGCCTCGCCCGGAGGACCCCATGAAAGTCGAAGAAAACAAGATCGTCGTGTTCCACTACACAGTCAGCGAAAGCGGCGTCAGTGGAGGCGGCGAGAAAGTCGAGTCCTCGCACGACCGCGGCGAGCCGCTCGCATTCCTCGTCGGCAAGGGCGCGTTGATCCCGGGCCTCGAAAAAGCGCTGATGGGCCGCGAGGCCGGCGAGAAGTTTTCGGTCGACGTCGCGCCGTCCGAGGCGTACGGCGAACGCCGCGACGATTACACGCAGCGCGTGCCGAAGAAATATTTCCACGATGCGGATCATCTGAAACCGGGGATGCTGACCGTGCTCAGCGTGAGCGGCGGCGGACAGCGTCAGGTCACGGTGCAAAAGGTTGGATCGAGTGTGGTGGATGTCGATCTCAATCATCCGCTGGCGGGGAAGACGTTGACGTTCGACGTCGAGATCATTGACGTGCGGGATGCGACCGCTGAAGAGCTTGCGCATGGGCATGCGCATGGGGCTGCGGGGCATGGTCACAATCACTAGGTTGTTTGGTTGGGTGGCGCCGGAATCGCGCTTCTTTAGCCCTCCCCTTCAAGGGGAGGGTTGGGTGGGGATGGTGTTGGTTCTGGGTTTCGAGCTTGCTCGCGAAAACCGACTCACGTCCGTGTGTGGTTCGTCGACCATCCATGGTCGCCGGTTACTTTCTTTTGCTTGCCCAAAAGAAAGTAACCAAAGAAAAAGGCACCCTCGCGGCCGCGGTCACGCGGGCATCCATGCCCGCGTGACTACGCGAGCAGGCTCCGGGGTCCGCTCACGGCACATCCCTGTGCCGAGATCGGACGCGCGCGCATCCTGCGCGCGCCCGCGTGCGGTGCACGCGGCTATTTCCTCCACCTGCTCGCCGCGGCCGAGAGGGAACCCGGAAGGGCAGAGCGCGGCAGTCCCTGCCGCAGAAGCACCGGATATATGCGACACCGGATATATCCGACACGTCGGTTTCTTTCTTTTTCGCTTTGCTCTTCGGGTTCCCTCTGAGCAGCGGCGGAGGGCGGACGGACCAGCCGCGCGAAGCGCGGGCGGCGCGAGGGATCGCGCCGATTCGGACAACAGGCCATGGATGGCCTGTGGGCCGAACCCGTCCACCCGTAGCGAACCCTCGGCGAAGCCGAGGGCGCGAATCCGAGGGTGCCGTTTTCTTTGGTTACTTTCTTTTGGGCAAGCAAAAGAAAGTAACTGGCGGCCATGGATGGCCGACATAACACACACGGACGTGAGTCGGTTCTCGCGACAAAGCCAAACGACAAACCCAACACCATCCCCACCCAACCCTCCCCTTGAAGGGGAGGGCTAAAGCAGGGAGCAACAGGGCCGTCAGCCACGCGCCTCAAGCACCCGCTTGCCATAAACAAAGTGCGAGCCCCAATAAGGCGCATCGAGCCGATCAAGCCGCACCGTCCCGCCGGTATTCGGCGCATGCACGAACCGCTGCTCGCCGACATAGATGCCGACATGGCTGACGCGCCGTCCATCCGCAAAGAACACGAGATCGCCCGCCTGCAAATCGCGCATATCCACCGCGCGGGCGCGAAGATCGCTCATCTCGCCCGACGTGCGCGGCAACACGACCCCCGCCGCATCGCGAAACACATACCCGACGAGCCCGCTGCAATCGAACCCGGAATCGGGCGTGTTGCCGCCATAGCGATACGGCGTTCCGACCAGCGCGATCGCGCGAAACAGCACCGCGTTCGCCGCGTCGGCGCGCGGCGAGCCGGCTTCGAGCGGCGGTTCGGGACGGCGAGGCTCGCTGGCACAGCCGGCGAGCAGAAGGATGGAGACGAGCGCGAGGCTGCGGCGAACGGCGGACGACACGTCGCTACGCTGACCGACTCCGGCGGGCGCTGTCAAACGTTGGAAACCTGGAAAACGGCCGATGGACGGCCGAATGGCGTCAGCCCGTGCCGCCGCAAACTGTCAGTTTCGGACGCGCCGCGACCGGCACGGCCTGCGGGGCGGGGATCGCTTCGAGCAGGTAGCTCTGGAGATCCTTGACGGTCTCTTCGAAGCTTTCGAGGCGCGAATTGGCGGCCACGGCGACCGGCTGGGGCACCTGGCCCGCGTCGAGCAGGCCGCGGACGAGATCGCGCTGGTGATCGGAAAACGCGGGATCCTGCAGGGCCTCGTCGAGCGCGCAGATCAGCGCGGCGAGCCAGCCCGAAGACGGCGAGCGCAATGCCAGCAGCAGTTCGTTGGTCGACGCTTTCATGCGGATTCCCCTCTGATCTCTGCCGGGTATCGATGCAGATTTGATGCCAGCGTGCGGCGCGGCTTATCGTTTAGGCTTCGGGCTTTGGCGAAGGGGTGTCTCGATGCGCGTTCGCGTCCGTCTGGCGGCTCTGGCAGCGTTCCTTCTGACGGCCGGCTGCGCGACATCGCCTCCCGGCGGCGGCAGCTTCGATCTCGTGATCCGCGGCGGCACGGTCTACGACGGCTCCGGCGGCGAGCCGGTGCGCGCTGACGTCGGCGTGCGCGGCGATCGCATCGCGGCGATCGGCGACCTTTCGAAGGCGAAGGCGACGCGCACCGTCGATGCGACCGGCATGGCCGTCGCGCCGGGCTTCGTGAACGTGCTTTCGTGGGCGCCCGATTCGCTGATGGCGGACGGGCGCGGCGAGTCCGACAGCTTGCAGGGCGTCACGCTGGAGCTCTTCGGCGAAGGCTGGTCGTACGGTCCGCTGAACGATGCGATGAAGAAGGAGATGATCGAGCAGCAGACCGATATCAAGTACGACGTCACCTGGTCGACGCTCGGCGGCTTCATGGAGACGCTCGAGAAGCGTGGCGTCGCGCCGAACATCGCGAGCTTCGTCGGCGCGAGCACGGTGCGCCAATACGTCGTCGGCAACGCAAATCGCAAACCGACACCGGCCGAGCTCGAACAGATGCAGGGTCTCGTCAGCGACGCGATGAAGGAAGGCGCGCTCGGCGTCGGCTCGGCGCTGATCTATTTCCCGGGCAACTTCGCCGACACCGCCGAGCTCACCGCGCTAGCGAAGGCGGCCGCGCCGTACGGCGGCGCGTACATCTCGCACATGCGCAGCGAAGGCGACCGGCTCATCGAAGGCATCGACGAGCTCGTCGGCATCGCGAAAGCGGCCGGCATCCACGGCGAGATCTATCACCTGAAGGCCGCCGGCCGCGACAACTGGCCGAAGATGCGCGAAGCGATCGCGCACATTGAAGCTGCGCAGAAGAGCGGCGTTTCGGTCAGCGCGAACATGTACACGTACACGGCCGGCGCGACCGGCCTCAATGCGTGCATGCCGCCGGCCGTGCAGGAAGGCGGGCTCGAAGCATGGATCGGCCGGCTCAAGGATCCGAAGATCCGCGCGACGCTGGTCAAGCAAATGGGCGCGCCCGGAAAAGACTGGGAAAACATCTGCTACGCGGCGGGCGATCCGAAGAACATCCTCCTGATCGGCTTCAAGAACGAGAAGCTGAAACCGCTGACCGGCAAGACGCTCGCGGACGTCGCGAAGATGCGCGGCACATCGTGGGAAGAGACCGCAGTCGATCTCGTGATCGAGGACGACGGCCGCGTCGATACGGCGTTCTTCCTGATGAGCGAGGACAACGTCAAGCTCGGGCTCTCGCAGCCGTGGGTCGCGCTCGGCTCCGATGAAGGCTCGTACGTGCCCGAAGGCGTGTTCCTGAAGTTTCAGCCGCATCCGCGCGCGTACGGCACCTTCGCTCGATTTCTCGGCCGCTACGTGCGCGACGAGCACGTAGATACGCTCGCCTCGGCGATACGGCGTCTCTCCGCGCTGCCCGCCGACAACTTCAAGCTGCGCGATCGTGGTCATCTCAAGAAGGACTACTTCGCCGACATCGTCGTGTTCGATCCGGCGACGATCGCGGACCATGCGACCTACGACGATCCCCGGCAGTTCGCGACCGGCGTCAAAGACGTCGTCGTCAACGGCACCGAGATCGTCCGCGACGGCGCGCCAACCGGCGCGAAACCCGGACGCTTCGTGCGCGGGCCGGGCTACGTCGCGAAGTCGCATTGAGCGCACTACGATCGATGGCGCCGGCGCGCGCGAGCGACGTGCTGATCCTCGGCGGCGGCGTGATCGGCCTCGCCTGCGCGTATTACCTGCTCGAAGCGGGGCGCGGCGTCACGATTCTCGAACAGGGCACGGCCGGCTGCGGCAGCTCGCACGGCAACTGCGGCACGCTGACGCCGAGCCACGCGACACCGCTCGCGATGCCGGGCGTGATGGGTCCTGCGCTGCGCACGCTGCTGCATCCGGATGCGCCGCTGCGCATCGCGCCGCGCATCGATCCACGATTGTGGCGCTGGCTGTTCGGCTTCGCGCGACGCTGCAACTGGAACGACTTCCGCGCGGCGACGCGCGCGAAGGCGCCGCTGCTGCTCGAATCGCGCAGGCTAATCGAGGCGCTCGTTCGCAACGAATCGCTCGACTGCGAGTTCGAGCCGTCGGGCACGCTGTACGTGTTCCGCGACGCGGCCGAGTTCGAGCGCTCGCAGTGGTTGCCGCGTGCGCTCGGCGAGATCGGGATGGCGATCGATACGCTCGACGGCGCCAAGGTCGATGCGATGGAGCCCGCGCTGAAGCCCGGCGCCGTCGGCGGTTACTTCAATCCGGGCGATGCGCACCTCAGGCCCGATCGCTATGTC
>CAWGBQ010000002.1:0-753177 GCA_963820885.1 uncultured Gammaproteobacteria bacterium | reverse complement strand
AATTCAGTGTCAGGTAGGGCTGCATGTTGTTGTGGGGCTGGTTGCCGCCGGCGGGCGTCAGGGACTGGAAGTTCATTTGCACGAGCGCCGGCGTGGGACTGCCGGCAACGAACGGCGTAGCGCCGACCGTACGGCCAAGCGATGTCGTGGAGGTCGGCTGCTGGATGTCGCTCTGCTGGTTCGAGACCTTGAAAGTGTGATTGTGCGAAGGGATTTCGCTTTCAAGCAACGTCACGGTTTCCGTGCCGCTGGTCTCGCCGAGATCGTGGAGCGACAGGCCGGGACCCTGGCCGGGATGCATCGGGGCGCTACCCTGGATGTTGGGCAGCGCGAACGTGCTCTTGCCGTCGCCACCGTAGATGGTGCCGAGCAGCGAGAACAGCGCCGTGTTCTGCGAGAGCGGCAGGAGCTGGCCGTTGCACTGGGCCCAGCCGGTCGGCGCGAAGTTGAAGCCGAAGATACGGATCTCCGCTACGAATTGATCGGACATGACTTTCTCCTAGGTCTGGGACGGAAACACCCCGAACAGCGAGATGATGAAGTTGATGCAGAGGTACGGCTGCATGTTGTTATGCGGCTGACTGCCGCCGGCCGGGCCGATGACGTGCGTTGAGCGGCGCGTTCGGCGCCTCCTCGTAGATTTTCGCGTGACCGACTCGGCGAGCAGACTGCCGACCGGATTGGTTTGGCCCGCCCGTCGATGACCAACGAAGCCGTGCCTGTGCGCTCGGCATCTGCGGAGAGTCAGCGTCACCGACTCGACGCCGGCGTCTTGGCTTGCAGGTCGTAGCCGTTGCCCATGTGCACGGGGACGCGGCCGCGGAGGTCCGGCAGCTCGAACGTCTGCTCTACCGTCACCGCCGTAGGTCGTCCCAATCAGCTGAAACAGGGTTTCGTTCTCCGAAATCGCCAGCGTCGAGCCGTCGCAGAACATCCAACCCGCCGGCGCGAAGTTGCCGCCAAACATACGAATCTCACCAACATAGGCGCGGCATGGTTCGCCTCCTTCAGGATTCTGCGAGGGGAAAATGCCCTGCAAGGCGATGCAGAAGTTGAGCACCAGGTAAGGCTGCTGATTGGCGTGTGGCTTGACTGCGCCGACGAAGCTAATGGTGCCGGGCTCCAGCGTGGTGAGGTTCGCGGGCGCTGGCGTAGACGTTGAGCGCGGTGGATACGCCCGCGTTGGTGGGCGCCGTTGCTGGTCGCCGTTGGTCGGGGACCGCAAGGCCGTGTGCGGTTGCGTCGGCATTTCGCCGATGTCAGCGTGTGGGCCTGCTCGCCGCCGAGTCTCCCTGAGCGTAGAGCCGCCGCCGACGTGTGAATCGGCGCCTGCCCCTGCAGGTTCGGCAGGGCGAACGTGGTCTGGCCGTTGCCGCCGTAGGTCGTGCCAAGCAGCGCGAACAGCGCCTGGTTCTGATTGATCGGCAGCACCTGCCCATTGCAGAACGCCCAGCCCTTCGGCGGGAAGTTGAAGGTCATCATCCTGATTTCCGAGAGAAACGGCTCAGCCATAGTCCGCCCCTGCTTTCATCCGACGTCGTTCTATCTCGCGTTGCATTATGCCAGATCAGACCAGCAAGTCGATATAATTCTGCCCGAAGTGAAACGCCTGGAAGAAGTCGGGCAGCGTGACAGGTGAATTTGTCGGGACACCGCCGCCAGACATCCCTTGGTCATGGCCTGCATCGCCGTTGCTGGCGCCGAACAACGAAGCAAGTGCCGAGCCCGCGTCTGCGTGAGTGATCGTCGCATCGTTACTGGGCGCGTGGAAGTGGGACGCGAATGCGGCGAAGTCGAAGCCGCCGCCCTTGAAGAAGTTCAGGAGCGCGCCGGGCAGCAATGTCGGTCCCGCCGGATTGGTCTGGGCGAAAACGAAATTGTCGCCGCCGCCGCCGGAGTGCTGGTCGGTGGTCGCCGGCGGCGTGTTGGAGGTCACGACCGTGCGGGCGGTGTCGGTGTGCCGACGGCCGCGAAGGACAAGGTGCTGCCGCCGGCCTGCGCGACATTGGCCGCATCCGGCAGCCGGCGCTCGCCATCGACGAGGTTGATATACATGAGATCGTTGACGTGTGCTGCGCCCGTCGCGTCCGGCAGTCCCAGTACGTGGCCCAACTCATGGGTCACGGTGGTGAGCAGGTCCAGGTGGCCCGCCGCGGCGTTGGTGGGATCCGTGAACAAGTCCGTTCCAGCGGCATTCACGGCGTGGGTGAATTCCGAATTGCTTGACGGCGTCGGATCGACAAACCAGCCATGGCCATCGGCGTTGATGTCGATCGTGACGTGGGCAGGCGCCATTTCGTCGCCGATGACACCGGGGGCCAAATCGGCCACGCTGAAGGTGGCGGCATGCAGCGCCGCGAGCTGGGTAGCGGAAGCGCCCGCCGCCGCCCATTGCGCGATGGCGGCCGCGACCACCCCGTCGAGTTCGGACTGGGACAGATGCATCTCGCCCAAGGTCGGCGTCGCGCTCTGCACGCCGCCCGATGCGGCCAGCAACGGCGAGGGAAGCGTCGGCAGCGGGATGGCGCTGCCCGGTGGCGAGGTGTTGGCAAAACCGCCCGGCGCGGCGTCGGCGAACAGGAACCATGGAAGGCTGCCGGTCGAGTTGTTGGCCTTGGTGTTGTCGAGATAGGTTTGCAAGGCCGCGGAGTCGTTGAACGCGCCGGCATAGCCGGGCATCTGAAGCGTCGTATTGAAGCGGGAGCCCACGGAAATCCCGTTGGCGCTGCCGTCGGCGCGCCCGTCGTGCTCACATTGTTGTTGAACATGTCGAGGCGGCCGGTCCCGGCGTCGCCCGCCAGCACGCCGATGTCGGCAAAGATGCCGTTGAACGCGTTGACGTCCGACACGTTGATCGTGTTGTCGTCGATGGTGGCGTTGACCGTGTGGGAGGCGTTTGTGTCCTCGCCCAGGCTAACGAAGATGCCGCCCAGCGCGCCCTTGAGGTTGTTGTGGTCGATCTGGACCGTCATGGTGCCGGGCGAGATCGACGAGGCGCTGATGTCGTAACCGCCGGTGCTCGCCGAAGTGGACGAGCTGTTGTCGCCGATGAAGTTGTTGGTGATTTCGGCCTTCCAGCACGCCACCGCCGGTGTGGTTGGCGTCGTCGGCCTGGTTGATGTTGATCGAATTGGAAACCGCGTTGTTGCTGCCCTTGAGGAAAGTCGGGGCGGCGGCGGTGCCGTTGTCGTGAATGTTGAAGCGGACCGTTCCCGGCGTTCCCGAATTGTTGTTCTGCTGGGCGATGTTGATGGCGCTCGCCCCGACATTCGTGAACGTGTCGTTGTTGATGGTCACTTCCAGCACGCCGGTACCGGTGCCGAGGCTTCGATGCCGTTCCAGAACAGATTGTCGAACGAGCTGTTCTTGACGGTGAGACCGGCGCTGGCCGCGTTCTGGGTGTCGAACTCGATACCCATCGAGCCGTTCGGCGCCGGAGGCCAGGCCGGTGCTGGAAACGTGAACGCCGTCGAAGGTGACGCTCGCCGCACTCGCCGCAACCGTGTTGTTGACGATATTGACCTGGTTGTGTTCGTTGTTGCTGAAGGTGTCGTTGGTGAAGGTGCCGGTGCCGAGCAGGTTGGTGAAGTCGATGCCGTGCTCGTTCAGCGCGTTGCCGTTGTTGGTGACGGTCGAATTGGTCAGCGAGAAGCCGTTGACGTTATTGCCGTTGATGCCGTCGTCGCCGCCGTTCTGCACCGTCATCTGGTCGAGCGAGACGCTCTTCGTGTTGGTGAGGGAAATGCCCGCTCCGGTCGTGCTCTGGATGACGCCGCCCGACGCATTGACGGCAGAGCCGGCATCTCCGGCGATGGTCAGACCGCCGTTTGTGCCGGTGTTGTTGAGGACGATGCCGTTGGCTCCGCCATTGGCGTTGACGTCGTGGAAGGCGACGCCGCCGCCGCCGATGTTGGTGTTGCTGATGTTGAGCGCGGTGCCGCCGACGGTGGCAATGTGGTTGCCGCTGCCCGTCACGGTGACAGTGCCGCCGCCATTGGCAATGAAACCGTTGCCGGCGCCGGTCGCATCGACGGTGAGGCTGCCGCCGGTGAAGTTGTAGTTGGTATTGGCGCCGACGTTGGTGCCGCCGATATTGATGCCGGCACCGGTGGAGGTGTCGATGTTGAGCGTACCGGAGAAGGCAACGGTGGTGTTGCCGGTCTGGTCGGTGATGCTGATGGCGTTCGACGCGCCGGTGCTCAGATTGTTGGTCGAACCCGAGAAGGTGAAGTTGCTCGAGTTGTCGTCGAGGACGATGCCGGCGCCGCTGGTGCCGTTGTGGGTCAGGTTGGCGGTGAGCGTGACCGCTCCGGTCGAGTGGTCCTGGATATTGACGACGGAGGCCGCGTTCGAAGCGGTGATGGTGCCGTTGTAGGAGATCGTCGCCGTGCCGCCGGTGTTGGCGCCGCCGGCGCCGTCGCCGACGAGGAAGCCCGAGGTGGTCGAGCCGCTGATGGCGCCGTTGCCGCCCGAAAACGTTCCGGACAGCAATCCGGCGCCGCTCGACGCGTAGCCGGCGAGCTGAATCCCTCGGCGCCGCCCGTCGAAGTAACGGATTCCAGCGCGACGTTGAGCGCGCCGCCCTGGTCGATATCGACCGCCTGGCCGGCGCCCGAAATCTGCATCTGGTCGACGGTCAAATTGCCGACAGCATTTCCGCCGACGCCCTGGCCGTCGTCGAGGCCGAACGTGCCGGTGTCGGTCACGATGTTGATGCCGTGGATGGTGTTGTTCTGGCCGAGGTCGATGGCCTGGTCGCCGGCCGTGGTGACGTGGATGGTCGGCCGCGCGCCGCTGGAGGTTTCGAGGACGATCGCCGAGCCGCCGAACGGATCGGGCAGCGACAGCGCCTGGTCGTCGCCGAGCAGGGTCTGGCCGTCCTTGAGGTTGATGCCCTCGCCGGTATAGGTGCCGGCCTTGACGTATGGAACGTCGAGCCGAACACGAGCCAGTGCCGCACTTCGCCGGTGTTGACGACGGGTATGCCGAGCAGCGTCGCCGGCGCCAGCATCGCCTGCGCGAACGGCAGCGCGAACTCGGTCGGCGCAACGCGGACGACACGCGGCGCATTGCCGGCGAAGAGGCGCCCGGTCAGCGCGTCGGCGAAAAGCGGCAGCGTCGTGCGCTCGCCGAACGGATCGACGTTCGGTACGTGCTCGGTGCCGTCGGGCCGATCAGGCCTGCAAGGCGGCACTGGCCCGCTCCCTGGCCGCCGACGAGCACGAGCGCGAGCGAGCAATCGGGAAATCGAGCCGCGAAATGCGCGTGCAACGTGCGCAGCGCCGCGGCGGAATCGCCGTCGAAGGCGCTGAGGCGCAGGATGCGGTCAAGGGCGGAGACGTCGGGCGACACGCGCGTCCGGGCGGGCAGGGGATCGGAGCGATTCTGCATCGGCGGGGCGGACGCGACAACGCGACACGCGCGCGCTTGCGGATTCTACGGTGGGCTCGGGCGCATCCAGTGCGTACAATGCGCGCCCTCGCGATCGCCGCCGTGCGACCGCAACGCCTTTTCGAGCTACGGACGCTTCATGTCATCGCACGACATCCGCTCGGCCGTCCGGCCGGATCCCGACCAGCCGATGGTCGACATCGCCAACTACGTCGCCGACTACACGATCGAATCGCAGGAGGCCTACGACACCGCGCGCTACATGCTGCTCGATTCGCTCGCGCTGCGCGATGCTGGCGATGAAGTTTCCCGAATGCGTCAAGCACCTGGGCCCGCTGGTGCCGGGCGCGACGCTGCGCGGGCGGCGCGCGCGTGCCGGGCACGGCCTCGAACTCGATCCGGTGCAGGCCGCGTACAACATCGGCGTGCAGGTGCGCTGGCTCGACTTCAACGACACCTGGCTCGCGGCCGAATGGGGCCATCCGTCGGACAACCTCGGCGCGATCCTCGCCGTCGCCGACTACCTCGCGCGCAAGGCCGTGCGCGAAGGCGGCAAGCCGCTGACCGTGCGCGACGTGCTCGGCTGCGCGATCAAGGCGCACGAGATCCAGGGCTGCTACGCGCTGCAAGAATTCGTTCAACCGCGTCGGCCTCGATCACGTGATCCTCGTGCGCCTGGCGTCGACCGCGGTCGCGACCGCAGATGCTCGGCGGCGGCAAGGACGAAATCATCAACGCCGTGTCGCACAGCTGGATCGACAACGGCGCGCTGCGCACCTATCGCCACGCGCCGAACACCGGCCCGCGCAAGAGCTGGGCGGCGGGCGATGCATGCCGCCGCGCGGTGACGCATGCGCTGAACGCGGTCAAGGGCTGCGTCGGCTATCCGTCGGCGCTGACGCGCGAAAACCTGGGGCTTCTACGACGTCGCGTTCAAGGGCAAGCCGTTCGAGTTCGAGCGTCCGTTCGGCAGCTACGTGATGGAAAACGTCCTGTTCAAGATCAGCTTCCCGGCCGAGTTCCACGCGCAGACCGCGGTCGAGTGCGCGATGAAGCTGCATCGCGCAGGTCGCCGAGCAAGCATCGACCAGATCGAGAAGCATCGAGATCGAAACGCAGGAAGCCGGCGTGCGCATCATCGACAAGACCGGACCGCTGGCGAACTACGCCGACCGCGACCACTGCATCCAGTACATGGTTGCCGTGCCGCTGATCTTCGGCCGCCTCACGGCGGACGACTACAACGACGACGGTCGCCGCCGATCCGCGCATCGACGCGCTGCGCGCGAAGATGGAGGTGAAGGAGAACCCGCAATTCACCAAGGACTATTTCGATCCGGACAAGCGCTACATCGGCAACTCCGTGCAGGTGTTCTTCAAGGACGGCACGCCAGACCGAGAAGGTCTCGATCGACTACCCGATCGGCCACCGCAAGCGCCGCGCCGAAGGCATCCCGGTGCTGCTCGAGAAGTTCGCCGATGCCATCGCCGGGTACCTCCCGGCGCGGCAGGTCGAGCGCATCCTGGCGGCCTCAGCGGACCCCGCAACCTCGACCGGATGCCAATCCATCGATTTGTGGAGCTGTTCGCAGTTGACTGACTCGATGCTTAACGGTCTTTTTACATTGGACTGGTTGTAAAATTTTCGATCCAGCTAGAATGACCCGGCAGCCCTGTTACCGTGATAAAGTGTTAAGAACACGTTTCCGGCACGTCAGATTGGCGTAGACTTAGGGAAGGTGTCGCGTTCCGCGCGGGGTTGAGCGGAAGCATGTAGACCAAAACGAGAGGAGACTCCGATGAAACGTAAGGCCTTATGTGCGCTGATCGCCCTAAGCCTTGGCGGCGCCGCGGTGACGGCTGCGCACGCGCAGGATTTCGGCAACTGGTACATCGCTCCGCGCATCGGCGCGGATTTCTCCGATAGCTCGCGCGACACCGACACGTCGGTTTGGGGCGGCATCGGTGTCGGCGTTTGGGTCAACCCGAACCTCGCGGTCGACTTCGAATACGCCATCAACAACGCCGACTTCTCGAGCCACTCCCCGCGTGACGGCCACCAATGGGAAAGCGTGCATCTCGGCGTGAGCGGCCGCTGGTTCTTCGGCGATCCGGGCTCGCAGTGGCGTCCGTACATCATGGGCGGCCTCGGCGCGCTGCGTCACGAGGCGTACTCGGGCTCGTCATCGAACCGTTGGGCTTCAACAACAACGGTTGGGATCCGATGGCCACCCTCGGCGTCGGCATCCAGTGGAACCTGTCCGAGCGTCTGGCGTTCCGCGGCGAAATCGCGGCGCGTTACGACCACGACAACAACACCGAGAACAACCTCGCCGAAGCGACGGGCTATTTCAGCTCGAATCCGCCGGGCGGCGTCGGCCTCTCGAAGCGTCAGTCGGGCTTCACCGACGGCATCGCGAGCATCGGTCTTGTGTATAGCTTCGGTGGTCCGGCTGCTCCGCCGCCGCCGCCGCCGCCGCCGGCAGCTCCGCCTGCCGCGCCGGATTGCCATGCGCTTGACGACGATCATGATGGCGTCAACAACTGCGACGACCGCTGCCCGGATACGGCTGCCGGCACCGTCGTGGGTCCGGATGGCTGCCCGCAGAAGGTCGTCATTGACCTGCGCGGCGTGAACTTCAAGTTCGACCGTCCGAAGACTGGCGAGCACAACATCGAACCGACGCTGCAGCTGCCGACGGCCGACTCGATCGCGATCCTCGATCAGGCCATCGACGCGCTCAAGCGTTATCCGGAAATCAAGGTCGAGCTCGACGGCCATACCGACTCGATCGGTACGGACGCGTACAACCAGAAGCTGTCGGAGCGTCGCGCGCAGATCGTGTACGACTACCTGACCTCGCATGGTGTCGACGCCGAGCCGCATCACCGCGGTGAAGGGCTTCGGCGAAACGCAGCCGATCGACACCAACGAGACGAAGGAAGGTCGTGAGCGCAATCGCCGCACCGAGATGAAGGTCGAGAATCCGGGTTCGTAATCGGATTCAAGGCTGGTGTTACGAAGAAGCCCGGCGAAAGCCGGGCTTTTTCTTTGCGCGTCCTTTCGGTAACGCGTGCATCAGCTTTTAGCCGTCCCCTTCAAGGGGAGGGTTGGGTGGGGATGGTGTTGGGTTTGTGTTTGGCGTTGTCGCGAGAACCGACTCACGTCCGTGTGTGTTTCGTCGGCCATCCATGGCGGCCGGTCACTTTCTTTTGCTTGCCCAAAAGAAAGTAACCAAAGAAAAAGGCACCCTCGCGGCCGCGGTCGCGCGGGCATCCATGCCCGCGCGACTACGCGAGCAGGCTCCGGGGTCCGCTCACGGCACATCCCTGTGCCGAGATCGGACGCGCGCGCATCCTGCGCGCGCCCGCGTGCGGTGCACGCGGCTATTTCCTCCGCCTGCTCGCCGCGGCCGAGAGGGAACCCGGAAGAGCAGAGCGCGGCAGTCCCTGCCGCAGAAGCACCGGATATATGCGACACGCGCGATATATCCGACGTCGCTCTTTCTCTTTCGCTTTGCTCTTCGGGTTCCCTCTGAGCAGCGGCGGAGGGCGGACGGAACAGCCGCGCGCACCGCACGCGGGCGGCGCGAGGGATCGCGCCGATTCGGACAACAGGCCATGGATGGCCTGTGGGCCGAACCCGTCCGCCCGTAGCGAACCCTCGCCATAGCGCGAGGGCGCGAATCCGAGGGCGTGTTCTCTTTGGTTACTTTCTCTTGCGCGAGCAAGAGAAAGTGACTGGCCGCCAGGATGGCGGACGGAATAACGCACGGACGTGAGTCGGTTACTCGCGACAACACCCAACGATCAAAGCGGGGATCCCGCCCTCAGCGCGAAAGCTGAGGCGTCAACTCCGGCGCAATCGTCTTGACCATCGCATCGACGACCTTGATGTTGCCCGCGAGCAGATTGCCGCTCGCCGGCATCCCGTCGCGCCCGACGAAATCGCAGTGCTTGCCGCCGGCTTCGCGCACGAGCAGGCAGCTCGCGGCCATGTCCCACGGCTTCAACCCGATCTCGTAAAAGCCGTCGAGCCGGCCTGCGGCGACGTACGCGATATCGAGTGCCGCGGAACCCGTGCGTCGGATGTCCTCGGCATGCTGGAGCAGCGCGCGCGTCATATTGAGCTGCGCTTCGAGATGCGCGCGCTGACGGAACGGAAATCCGGTCGCGAGCAATGCGCCTTCGAGGCCCTCGCGCTTGCCCACGCGGATGCGGCGGTCGTTCAAGAACGCGCCGTCACCCTTGCTCGCGGTGAACAGCTCGTTGCGCAGCGGATCGAGCACGACGCCGACGATCGGATCGCCATGTTCGAGCAAGGCGATCGAGACCGAAAAATGCGGAAATCCGCGCAAGTAGTTGTGCGTGCCGTCGAGCGGATCGATGACCCACGTGTTTTTGCTCTGGCCCGTTGCACCCGATTCCTCGGCGAGCATGGCGTGCTTCGGATAGGCGCGTTTGAGTTCGCGTATGATCTCGGCCTCGGCCGAGCGATCGACCTCGGACGCGAAATCGAGCTGCTGCTTCTCCACGACCGCCAGGCTTTCGAGGCGGTTCATGTGGCGCAGGATGATCTGGCCGGCGGCGCGCGCGGCGCGCACCGCCACGTTGACTGCGGGTCTGGACATCGGTTCCGCTCTGCGGGCTTGGAAAGAACATCGCGCGTGTCGAGCCGCGCGGGGCGCGCAGGGTAGCAGATCGTCCGGCATCGACCAAACGCGACCATGACCGAAGCTACGCCCTCCGCCGCCGATCGCGGCATCGCTGATCACATCAGGTTCGTGCTCGTGCGCACGTCGCACCCGGGCAACATCGGCGCGGCTGCGCGCGCGATCCGGACGATGGGCTTGCGGCGCCTTTCGCTCGTCGCGCCGCACACATTTCCGCACGCCGACGCGGTCGCGCTCGCGTCCGGCGCGAACGACGTGCTCGAAGAAGCGCCGATTTCGCCGGATTTGCCGGCCGCGATCGCCGACTGCCAGCTCGTGCTCGGCGCGACCGCGCGCCGGCGCGACGTGCCGATGGAGGAAATCGACGCGCGCGAAGCGGCCGCGCGCGCGCTCGCGGCCGCGCGCGAAGGTCGCGAGGTCGCGCTCGTGTTCGGCAACGAGCGCACGGGTCTCGAGAACGACGAGATCAAGCGTTGCCACGCGGCCGTGCTGATCCCGAGCGATCCCGAGTTCGCGTCGCTGAATCTCGCGCAGGCCGTGCAGGTGCTCGCGTACGAAGTGCGCATGGCCATGCTCGCCGGCGCATCGCCGCTGCCGGAGCAGAAGAGCGATCCGCCGGCGTCGAGCGCCGAGCTAGAGGCGTTCTTCGAGCACCTCGAGCGCACGCTCGAAGCGATCGATTTCCACAAGGGCCGCTCGCCGCGCACGATCATGCTGAGGCTCCGGCGCCTGTATCTGCGCGCGCAGCCGGATGAGCGCGAGCTCCGCGTGCTGCACGGCATCCTGAGCGACAGCGAGCGCATCGCGCGCCGCGCGCAAGCCAAAGACGATTGACGCGCGGACGATCGACGCGCGATTCAGAAGAGCTTGCGCATCGCCTCGATCGCCGCACCGCTGAGCGTCACGAGCGCGATCGCGACCCCGACGCTCGCGAGCCACGCGACGATCAGCGCGGCGCCGTCGCGCTCGATCAGCGCGACCGCATAGACGACGAGCAGCACGCCGAACACGTAGTTCGTGAATGGGATCGGCAGCGCGAGCGCGATGCCGACCAGCACGAGCAGGAACCCGGTGATCCGGTGCGCGGGTTGGCGCGTCAGCGCTTCGAGGCGAGGCCGGCACACATGCTCGAGCCAGCGCAGAAGTGGCGTCAGCCGCGCGACGAATCGCTCGACGCGCTTGCGCGACATGCCGTGATCGCGGATCACACGCAGCAGCCACGGATGCTGGAACCCGAGCAGCATCTGCGCGCCGACGTAGATCACGAGCACGCCCATGACGCCGCCGACGCCGATCGGCACCGGGATGAAGTTCGGGATCGCCAGGATCAGCACGAGGAAGCCGAACGCGCGCTCGCCGAGCGGATCGAGGAACTCGCCGATCGTGATCTTCCCGACGCTCGACCCTTCGAGTGCGCGCGCGATCAGTGCGGTCGTGCGCGTGTGGTCGGCGGCATCGCTCATTCGGCCGTTGTGACCGGCACGCGCGCGACGAGCAGCTTGTCGATGCGCGGGCCGTCGAGATCGACGACCTCGAAGCGGAAACCGCTCCAGTCGAAATGCTCGCCGGCTTCGGGAATGCGGCCGAAGTGCGCCATGATCATGCCGGCGGCGGTACGGAAATCGTGGTCTTCCTCGTTCGGCAGCTGCGCGAGGCCGAGCAGCTCGCGCAGATCATCGCTCGACACGCCGCCGTCGATGAGCCAGCTGCCGTCGTCGCGCTGCACGATCGGCTGGTTGGCCGTCTCGATCAGCGGCGTCGCGGTCTTGCCGACGACCGCGGCGAGGAGATCGTTCAGCGTGACCAGCCCTTCGATGTCGCCGTATTCGTCGACGACCAGCGCGATGGCCGTTTCGGCGTCGCGGAACTCTTCGAGAAGATCGAGCGCGCGCGCGGTCGCAGGCACGTACAAGGGCTTGCGCAGCGCGCGGAACAGGTCGGGCCGGTTGCTGCTGCCGATCTGGCTAAGGAGCTGCTTCGCTTCGAACACGCCGAGCACCTCGTGCTCGCCGCCGCGATAGACCGGATAGCGCGAGTACGGCGTCTCGCGCATCACGTCGAGGTTGTCCTCGAGCGTCGCCTTCGCATCGAGCCACGCGATGCGCGTCCGCGGCGTCATGACGCTGTCGACCGTGCGATCGCCGAGGCGGAGCACGCGGTTGACCATGTTGCGCTCGTCGGTGTCGATGACGCCCTGATCGACGCCCTCGGCGACGAGGAGACGGATCTCCTCCTCGCTCACGTGCTCGCGCGTCGCCTTGTTCATGCGCAGCAGACGCAGAAGACCACGCGTCGTCCAGATCAGCACGAACGCGAACGGCGAGGCGAGCCAGGTCAGGAGGCGCATCGGCAACGCCGTCGTCATCGCGAAGCGTTCGGGATCGACGAGCGCGATGCGCTTGGGCACGAGCTCGCCGAGCAGCATCTGGATGAACGTGATGCCGGCCACCGCGACGACGACGCCGATCGGCACGCTGTACTGATCGATGCCCGGGATGTCGAGCGCGTCGAGCCAGACGCCGATCCGCTCGCCGATCGTCGCGCCGAGCGATGCGCCAGCGCCGACCTGCAGCAGCGTGATGAACACCTGCACGGTCGCGAGAAAGCTCTCCGGTTCCTGCGCAAGGCCGAGTGCGATCTTCGCGCGGCGGCTCGACGCCGCGAGGTGCTTGAGGCGGCTCTTGCGCGCAACCATGAGCGCCATCTCGCTCAGCGCGAAGAAGCCGTTCAACAGCGCGAGCAGGACGACGAGCGAAATCTGCAGCAGCATCCGGGTCCTTTGCCGGCAGGGAGTCGCCAGAGTGTAGCAATCGGCCCCGAGCGGCAATCGGTCGCGGGGTCCGTGCCGTTTCCGGATGGCCGCGACAGCCGTTCCTGTAACATAAGCGTCACCGCAGAGCGCCGCGAACGATGCGCTCGCGGCCCCGCACCGAACCGGTGCCTTCAACGGCGAATCCCATGTTCTCGTTGCAGACGATGTTCGGCAAAGGCGACAAGTTCTATGGCCTGCTGGAGGCGAGCGCCGACGCGGCGCGCGCAGTCGACGCGCGCGCTGACCGCGCTGCTGAATGCGCCCGTATCGTCGCGCTCGCTCGACGAGTTCCGCCTCGCGCGCCGGCGCGAGAAAGAGCTCTTCGCGCAGATCGGGCAAGCGCTGGTCGACACGTTCGTGACGGCGCTCGACCGCGAGGACATCGAGGCGCTTGCCGGGGCGCTGTACAAGATTCCGAAGACGGTCGAGAAGTTCGCCGAGCGCTACGTGCTGTTCGCCGACCGGCTCGCCGACGTCGACTTCGCCTCGCGCGCGGCGATGCTGGAGAAAGCCGCCGACGTGATCGTGCAGATGATCGGGCAGCTCCGCAGCGGCTTCAAGCTCGATGTCATGCGCGATCTCAACGAGCACATGCAGTCGATCGAGAGCGAAGCCGACCGGCTGATCCTCGATCTCTACCGCGACCTTTTCACGAACGAGCGCGATCCGGTCAAGCTGCTCCTGCGCAAGGACCTGTTCGAGCTGCTGGAGAAGGCGATCGACCGGTGCCGCGATGCCGGCAACGTGATCTTCACGATCGTGCTCAAGAACTCCTAAGGCTCGCGCCGTGAGCCTGTCGCTCATTTTCATCGTGGTCCTCGTCGCGCTCGTCTTCGAGTACATCAACGGCTTCCACGACACCGCGAACTCGATCGCGACCGTCGTCGCGACGAAGGTGCTGACCCCGGGTCAGGCGGTGCTGCTGGCGGCCGCGACGAACCTGATCGGCGCGCTCTGGGGCACGGCGGTCGCGAAGACGATTTCGTCGGGGCTGATCGACGCCGGCGTCGTTGCGATAACGCCGCAGGTCCTGATCTGCGCGCTGCTCGGCGCGACGATCTGGAACCTCATCACGTGGTGGTGGGGCTTGCCGTCGAGCTCCTCGCACGCGCTGGTCGGCGGCCTTTGCGGCGCCGCGCTGGCGGCGGCAGGCGACAACTGGTCGGCGCTGATCTGGTGGCAGGGCGGCGTGCACTGGTGGGAAGGCAAAGGCCTTCTGCCGAAGGTCGTGCTGCCGATGGTGACGTCGCCGCTGATCGGCTTCGTGCTCGGTTACCTCTTGATGGGCGGGCTGTTCGCGCTGATCGCATTCCTCGGCGCGCAGCCCGATCCGATCAACAAGCTCGGCCGCACGCGCACGGTCAACGCCTTCTTCGGCAAGGCGCAGCTCGTCTCTGCGAGCGCGATGGGCATTTCGCACGGCACGAACGACGCGCAGAAGACGATGGGCATCATCGCGCTGGCGCTTGCGACGGCCACGGCGTCAGGCTCGCTCGACGATTTGCCGTCGTGGCTCTCGTTCCTTCGCGTCGGCGAGGATGCGAACAAGCAGTTCGAGATCGCGACGTGGATCAAGATCACCTGCGCGATCGTCATGGCGGCCGGCACCGCAGCCGGCGGCTGGCGCATCATCAAGACGCTCGGCCACAAGATGGTCAAGCTGCACCCGATCAACGGCTTCGCCGCCGAGACGACGTCGGCGGTCGTGATCCTCGCGGCATCGCAGTTCGGCATTCCGGTGTCGACGACGCACAACATGTCGGCCGCGATCATGGGCGTCGGCGCCGCCAAGCGCCCGAACGCGATCAAGTGGATCGTGGTCGAGCGCATGGTGTGGGCGTGGATACTGACGCTGCCGATTGCCGGCGCGCTCGCGTGGGCACTCGTGACGCTGCTGCGCCTCATGGGCGCCGCTTGAGATCGTCGGTGGGCTGAAGCCCACCCTATGGCGAACGAAAAATAGGGTGGGCTTCAGCCCACCGGCATTACAGCGTATCGCCGCCGCTCGAAATCGCCTGCTCCATGCGGTCGCCGAGCGTGCCGAGCTCGTTGATCACGCGATCGAGCTCGGCCTCGGACAGGAACGCATACGGCCGGTTCTCGCAGAGGTGCAAGTACGGCGATCCGTCGAGATCGCTGACCGCGAGATAGCCGGTCCGCTGCTCCCAGTTGAAGCGCAGGCACCTCGCGCCGTCGAGGCCGGCGAACGGGCCGATCGGGGTCGAGATGCGCAGGACCTTGCCGCCGTCCTCATCCTCCATCTCGGTGAGGTACATGCCCTGATGGCGGCCGCTGTCGAGTGTCAGGTCGAAGCTGATCAGATACGGATCGTTCGTCCGCAACGCGTGGCGGCTGCCGGTGTGTGAGCGGATCTGTTCGAAGCTTTGCACGAGGGCTCTCGGTCGCTGTGTCTGTCTATGCTAGCGTTTGCCGATCATGAAGTCAGGCGACCCGAAGCGGCGCAAGGCCAGCGCGCCGATCGATCCGTCGGCGATCCTCCGCACGATCCGCTCGATTCCGGAAGGCTGCGTCGCGAGCTACGGCGAGCTCGCGACCCGCGCGGGCCTGCCGGGACGTGCGCGCCTGATCGGGCGGATCCTCGGCGAGATGCCTGACGCAAAACTGCCGTGGCATCGCGTGCTGCGCTCCGATGGGCGGATCGCATTTCCGCCCGGCAGCCGATCGTTCCGCGATCAGGTGCGCCGGCTCGCGGGCGAGGGCGTTCTCGTCGTGCGCGGACGCGTCGATCTTTTGCGGCATGGCTGGGACCGCAATCTCGATGCGGCGCTCTGGGCGCCGCCGTCGCCAACAGTGAAGAAATCGGTAAGCCGGGCAGGCAAGCGCGCTCCCTCGCGCAAAAAACCCTGAACTGGCGTTTGCGAATGCGGCGTACGTCATGCTGCGCTCGCTTTGATCGCGCTAGAGTCCGGTCGTCACGGGCGGGCTGAAGTCCGTCGGGGAGAGCGGTCATGGGCATCGGGACGTGGGTGCGACCGGGTCTGGCGGCGATCGTCGCCGCCTCGCTCAGCATGGCGGCGACGGCGCAAGGCTTGAGCCACTGGCCTGACGGCGGCTTCAGGGACAGCTTCGACGGCCTCTCGGGCGGTCCTTCGACCGACAACGACGCGGCGCGCTTCCTCGTGCAGGCGACGTTCGGTCCTTCGCCGAACGACATCACGCATCTCAGGCAAGTCGGCTATCAGGGCTGGCTCAACGAGCAGTTCGCGGCCTCGGCGTCGACCCAGACGCAATATCTCGACTGGTTCCTCGTCGCGTTTCCGAATGATTACCTCAGCGACGACACGCGCATGGAGATCTGGGTGACGAACTCGGTCGGCACGCCCGATCCGAGCCGCGGCGGCGCAATTCCGACCGACCAGCTTCGCCAGCGCATCGCGTTCGCGCTCTCGGAAATCTTCGTCGTCTCGAACTCGAACGGCACGCTCGCCTACGAGCCGTGGGCGCTTGCGAGCTTCTACGACATGCTCGCGGCCGATGCGTTCGTCAACTACCGCACGCTGCTCGAGGACGTTACCAAGCATCCGGCGATGGGCATTTTTCTTTCGTCGATCCAGAACCAGAAGGCCGACGCGACGCAGAACATCCATCCGGACGAGAACTACGCGCGCGAGGTCATGCAGCTTTTCTCGGTTGGCCTGAAGCAGCTCAACCCTGACGGCACGCCGGTGCTGGTCGGCGGACAGCCCGTGCCGACGTACGACCAGACGACCGTGCGCGGATTCGCCGCCGTCTTCACCGGCTGGGACTGGAACAACACCGGCTGCGGCGACACGACCTACAACTGCTGCGACGCGGACAATTACTTCTGGTGCGGCCCGAGCAACCAGAACGATCCGCCTTGGATGCTGCCGATGCAGCCGGTCGAGGACTACCACGACAACACCTCGGACAAGCAGCTCCTTGTCTATCCCGGCGTCTCGCTGCCCGGCGGCGTGCTCGTGCACGGCGGCGACGCGCACACCGAGATGACGCAAGCGCTCGACAACATCTTCAATCACCCGAACGTCGGTCCGTTCATCGCAACGCGGCTGATCGAGCGGCTCGTCACGAGCAATCCGACGCCGGCCTACGTGCAGCGCGTCGCGCAGATATTCGGCAACAACGGCTCGGGCGTGCGCGGCGATCTCAAGGCGGTCATCAAGGCGATCCTGCTCGATCCCGAGGCACGCTACGGGCCGTGGCAGCTGCCCGACACGTTCGGCAAGCTCCGCGAGCCGCTCCTCAAGATCACGCAGATGTGGCGCGCGATGGAAGCGCGTTCGACCGGCGGACGCGATGGCACGCTGTCGTCGTGGCCGCCGATCGAGGAGCAGATCGGCCAGGCGCCGCAGCGATCGCCGACCGTGTTCAACTTCTTCAAACCGGATTTCGAGCAGCCCGGCGAAGTCGAGGGTCGGGGGCTCGTCAGTCCCGAGTTCCAGATCCTCACCGACACCGCGATCGTCGCGACGCCGAACTACTTCTTCCACGAAGTGTTCTGCGATTACACCGGCAGCACGAACTGCTATGCGAGCGACGATCCGGCGACGTTGCAGATGAACGAGGACCGCGACGCCGCGCTCGCCGCGACCGATCCCGCGGGCCTCGTCGACGAGTACAACGCGCTGTTCATGTCAGGGCAGATGTCGCCGTTCATGCGCGACGTGCTGATCACGCGCCTCAATCTATTGACCGAGGACAACTACGGCCAGGATCTCGGCCGTACGCGCGTGCAGCATGCGTTGTACCTGATCCTCAATTCCCCCGAATACTCGATCCAGAAGTGAGGCCGCGGCCATGCATGTGAATCGTCGCGAGTTCCTGCGTAAAAGCATCTGTGCCGCGCTCGGCGGCGCGAGCCTCTACTCCGCGATCGGCTCGCTGAAGCTGATTGGCGCTGCTGCCGCCGCACAACGCGGCTTCACCGACTACAAGGCGCTCGTCTGCGTCTTCATGTACGGCGGCAACGACAGCTTCAACACGATCGTGCCGATGAGCGGGACCGATTACACGAACTACCTCGCCTCGCGCGGCGATCTTGCCATCACATCCGGACAGCAGGCGCTGACGCCGGCATCGGGCGGCGGGCCGACGAACTACGGCCTTCATCCGGCGATGCCGGAGCTCGCGGGCCTCTTCAACAGCGGCAAGGCCGCGATCGTCGCCAACGTCGGGAGCCTCCTGTATCCGACGACGCAAGCCGACTATCAGGACGGCACGGTGCCGACGCCGGCGCAGCTCTTCTCGCACGACGATCAGACGAACCAGTGGATGACGTCGCGCTCCGACGATCCGAACGCGAACGGGTGGGGCGGCCGCATCGCGGACCTGCTCTATTCGTCGAACGCGGGTCAGGTGCCGATGAGCATCACGCTGTCGGGCCAGAACCGCTTCCAGCGCGGCGGCACCGTCAATCAGTTCACGGTCGACCCGTGGGGCGCGTCGTGCGCCGCATCGGGCTCTCCCGATTGCGGTCCGTTCAGTGTCACGACGATGAGCTACCTCGGCAACGGGCCCGAATCGTGGCTGCTGCCGTGGCAGGACCCGAACGTCGTCGCCGACGACGTCGCCGCGTACAACGCGCTGATCCAGAGCGGCACGCAGACGCACGTGCTCGAGCGCGCGTTCGCCGACTCGGCAACGCGCACGATCGCGAACTCGACGCTGATCAACACGGCGCTGAACGGCGTCACGCTGACGACCGCGTTCCCGGATACCGATCTCGGCAACCAGCTCGCCGCAGTCGCAATGCTGATCAAGGTGCGCCAGTCGCTCGGCATGAGCCGGCAGATCTACTTCGTCGCGGTCGGCAACTATGACTCGCACGGCACGCAGCTCGTCGACCAGAACGACAACCTGACCGAGCTCTCGCAGGGCCTTGCCGCGTTCTACAACGCGACGATCGAGCTCGGCATCGAAGACGGCGTGACGACCTTCACCGCCTCGGATTTCGGCCGCTCGCTCGCGGTCAACGCCGACGGCACCGATCACGGCTGGGGCGGGCACCACTTCGTGCTCGGCGGCGGCGTCAACGGCCAGCGCTTCTACGGCGCGATGCCCTCGCTCGCGCAGTACGACGACAACAATCCGGGCAGCAACCCCGACGACACCGGCTACGGGCAGATCATCCCCAAGCAGGCCGTCGATCAGTACGCGGCGACGCTCGCGAGCTGGTTCGGCGTCGACGCGTCGAGCGTCAACGACATCTTCCCGAATCTCGGCAGGTTCCCGTCGAGCGATCTCGGATTCATGAATTGACGCTGGCGAAACACCGATTCCTCCGTAACGCCCTCATCCGCACGCTCGCGGGCGCGACGCTCGCGGGCGTCTGCGCAAGCGCGCAGGCGCGCGTGCACCTCGTGCTCGCCGAGCCCGACATGACGTTCCACCCGGCGTCGGTCACGATCTATCAGGGCGATTCGATCCGCTTCATGAACTACGGCGGCGTGCACAACGTGCATGCCGACAACAACCGCTTCATCTGCTCGGTCAACTGCACGACGAACAACACGCCGAGCGATGAGCCATGGAGCGTCGTCGTGCGCTTCACGAACATCGGCACGTTCGGCTATTTCTGCGATCAGCACGGCAACCTGACGAGCGGCATGCGCGGCACGATCGCGGTCGTCGACGGGATCTTTACCGACGACTTCGACACGGGCCCTTCGCCCGACTGACGGCGCCGGCCGTCCGGATCCTTGAATCGGTTGCCCGGCGGCGGAATCTTCCGCTCCGGCTCGCGCTGCTTTGCGCGCGTGCCACAATCCGCCGCCCCGATCCCGAGAAATCCCGAATGCCCTTCGACCTGCCTCCCGTCACGCGCGCGCTGCTGATCGCGAACGTCGCGGTGTATCTATTGCAGATGCTGCTGCAGATGCAGGGCAGCGACGCCCTGATCGCGCACTTCGCGCTCTGGCCGCTCGGCCCCTCGCAGTACACCGACGTGCCCGGCTTCGAGGTGTGGCAGCTCGTGACGTACAGCTTCCTGCACGGCGGGCTGACGCACATCGCCTTCAACATGCTCGCGCTCTGGATGTTCGGCGCACCGATCGAGCGCCTGTTCGAATCGCGGCCGTTCGCGCTCTATTACTTCGTCTGTGTCATCGGCGCGGCTGTCGCGCAGCTTCTCGTGACCGCATACGTGACCGGCGGCTACTACCCGACGCTCGGTGCGTCGGGCGGCATCTTCGGTCTCCTGCTCGCCTACGGCATGATGTATCCGCACGCGCGCATCATGCTTCTGATTCCGCCGATTCCGATGCCGGCGTGGCTGTTCGTGATCGGTTACGGCGCGGTCGAGCTCTTCCTCGGCGTCACCGGCACGCAGGCCGGCGTTGCGCATTTCGCGCACCTCGGCGGCATGGCGATAGGATTCGTGCTGATCCAGTACTGGCGCGGCAAGTTTCCGATGAAGCCGCGACGGATCCTGATGCGCTAGCGATGGATCTGGCCGCCTGGCTCGACTACCAGCAACGCGTCCATCCACGCGCGATCGAGCTCGGGCTCGATCGCGTCCGCGCGGTCTGGCAGCGGCTCGGCGCGCCCTGGCCGGCGCGCACGGTGATCACGGTCGGCGGCACGAACGGCAAGGGCTCGACGGTCGCGTTCCTCGAAGCGATGCTGCGCGCCGACGGCAAGCGCGTCGGCGCGTACACGTCGCCGCATCTCCTGCGTTACAACGAGCGCGTCCGCATCGACGGCGTCGACGCGAGCGATGGCGCGCTGGTTGCCGCTTTCGAGCGCATTGAAGCCGCGCGCGGCGACATCGCGTTGACCTATTTCGAATACGGCACGCTCGCGGCGCTCCTGCTTTTCCACGATGCGAGGTTCGCGGACGCGAAGCTCGACGTTGCCTTGCTCGAAGTCGGTCTCGGCGGCCGGCTCGACGCCGTCAACCTCATCGACGCCGACGCCGCGATCGTCACGACGATCGACATCGATCACCAGGACTGGCTCGGCAACGACCGCGACAGCATCGGGCGCGAGAAGGCCGGCATCTTTCGCGCAGGACGGCCCGCGATCATCGGCGATGCGGATTCACCACGCGGCCTCCTCGACGCGGCGGAGACGCTCGGCGCAGACGTGCGCATCGTCGGGCGCGATTTCTCCGTCGAGATTGCCGACGACGACTGGCGCTGGACGAGCGGCGATGCTGCGCTTTCGTTGCCGCATCCGGGACTCGATGCGCCGTGCCAGCACGCGAACGCTGCGGCCGCGATCGCTGCGCTTCATGCACTGCGCGACCGGCTCGGCTGGAATGCCGGCGCGATCGCGCGCGGCGTCGCGGATGCACATGTCGGCGCGCGCCTGCAACGCTTCGCGAGCGCACCCGAGCTCATCGTCGACGTCGCACACAACCCGCAGGCCGCGCGCGTGCTTGCGCGCTGGCTCGCGACGCATCCGACCCGAGGCCACACAATCGCCGTGTTCGGCGCGCTCGACGACAAGGACGTGCGCGGCATCGTCGAGCCGCTGAACGCCGCCATCGATGCGTGGCACCTCGCCGGGCTCGCCAACGACTCGCCGCGCGGGCTCATCTCGACCGCGCTCGGCGATCTCGTGCAAGGCGTCCAGATCGCGGGAACGCACGACAACGTTGCGAGCGCACTTGCGGCGGCGTTCGACGGCGCCGGCGGAGAAGACCGCATCGTCGCGTTCGGCTCGTTCTTCATCGCCGCCGCGGCGTTGACGTTCGCCGAAGCGCGCGCGTTGCCGTCGAAGGGTCAGTGCCGATAAAGCAGGTCAGGCGGGTATAATCGCGCCGACTTCCGCGGGCGTGGAATAGATCAGAGCATCCCTTATGGATCTGTCGCTGAAACAACGTCTGCTCGGCGCGGTCGTGCTGATCGCGCTTGCGGTCATCTTCGTGCCGATGTTTCTCTCGGGCCCGGCGCCGCAGCAGACGTCGGAGACGGTCAACCTCGCGATTCCACCCGCGCCCGACCGCGAGTTCCAGAACCGCGTGCTGCCGGTCGATGCAACGCCCGATGCGACGAAGAACGCGCAGGCCGGCGCAGCGCAGCCCGTCACGAACACGCCGCTCGCGACCGTCGAAACGCCGCCGCGCCCCGCCGAGATGCCGCAGCCGACCGAGCCCGTGAGCACGACGCCGGCTGAGCCGGTACCGGCGACACCGCCGAAGACCGAAACGCCCGCGAAGCCCGAAACATCCAAGGTCGCCAACAACGCGCCGGGCCGCGCCGCGAGCGGCCGCTTCTACGTGCATCTTGGCGTCTACACGGTCACGAAGAATGCCGACGATCTCGTCGCGTCGCTGAAGCAGGGCGGCATGCCCGCGTTTACCGAGGCGAGCGCGGCGCAGGGCAAGGCGGCCTCGCGCGTGCGCGTCGGGCCGTACGAGGATCGCGCCGCGGCCGAAGCCGTCCGTCTTCGCATCAAGCAGATGAATCCGACGGTTTCGAGCAGCGTCGTGCAACTCGCCGACGATGCGAAGGCCGACACGCCGCCGACCGCGCTGCCGGCGAACCGCGCCGGCGGGTGGGCCGTGCAGCTCGGCGCATTCAAGACCGTCGACGAAGCGAACAAGGTGCGCGATCGGCTCAAGAGCGCCGGTTTCGTCGCCTACGTCGACAAGGTCGACGCCGAAAGCGGCACGCTCTGGCGCGTGCGCGCCGGCCCCGAGGCCGATCGCGGCAACGCGGACAAGCTGAAGGGCCGGATCAAGGAGAAGCTGAAGCTCGACGGGATGGTGGTGACGCAGCAGTGAGGACGAGCCGTAAGAAAGTGGGGAGTCAGAAAGTGAGAAGAGCCGCGCCGCGTGTGCTTTCTAACTTCCTCACTCCGGACTTTCTAACTGCCCTTCAATGACCTGGGCCGACTACACGATCCTCGCCGTGCTGGCCCTCTCGGTTCTGATGGGCCTCTGGCGAGGCTTCATCGGCGAGGTGTTGGCACTGGTCTGCTGGATCCTGGCGTTCTGGGCGGCCTGGATGTTCGGGCCGCCCCTTGCGGATCGGTTTTCCGCCAGCATATCGACGCCGTCAGTGCGCGTGCTGCTCGCTTACGTCGTCTGCTTCGTCACGGTGCTGATCGCAGGTGCGATCGTCGGTTTCCTGATGCGAAAGCTGGTCGAAGGCAGTGGGCTTTCGGGCAGCGACCGGTTGCTCGGCATGGTGTTCGGCCTCGTGCGCGGATTCGCGCTGGTTACGCTCGTCGTGCTGCTGATGGGGTTCACGCCGTTTCGGCGCGACCCGTGGTGGAATCAATCGCGGCTGCTGCCGGATTTCGAGATCGGCGCACGCTGGCTCGGCGATCGTCTTCCTGCCGAGGTCGCGAAATATCTCGAACCGGTCCAGGGCGTGCTTGAGCACAGCACGATCAAGCCGCTTGCACCGGCGCCGTCAAAACCGGCGTCGCCTTCAAAACCGCCGTCTGCGTGAGTCACGAGTCCTATGTGCGGAATTATCGGCATCGTCGGAAAATCGGACGTCGGATCGGCGCTCTATGACGCGCTGACCGTGCTCCAGCACCGGGGCCAGGACGCCGCAGGCATCGCGACGATCGACGGCGATCGCATGCGGCTGCACAAAGGATCCGGCCTCGTGCGCGACGTGTTCACGCGCGAGGCGATGCTCGGCCTTCGCGGCAACGTCGGCATCGGCCACTGCCGCTATCCGACCGCAGGCTCCGAAGGCTCGACCGAAGCGCAGCCGCTCTACGTCAACGCGCCGTACGGCATCGCGCTCGCGCACAACGGCAATCTCATCAACGCGGACACGCTCCGGCGCGAAGTCATCGACGACGACCGGCGCCACATCAACACCGATTCGGATTCCGAAGTGCTGCTCAACGTGCTCGCGCACGAGCTGCAGATCCAGGACCGGCGCCAGCTCTCGCCGGACAACATCTTCAAGGCCGTCGCCGGCGTGCATTCGCGCTGCGTCGGCGGCTATGCGACCGTTTCGATCGTGCTTGGCTATGGCGTGCTCGCGTTCCGCGATCCGCATGGCATCCGGCCGCTCGTGCTCGGCGAGCGCGAGACCGGCGGCGGCATGGAATACGCGGTCGCGTCGGAATCGGTCGCGCTCGACATCCTCGGCTTCAAGCTCCTGCGCGACGTCGAGCCCGGCGAGGCCGTGCTGATCACGCTCGACGGCAAGCTCCATGCGCGCCATTGCGCCGAACCCGCGACGCACGCGCCGTGCATTTTCGAGTACGTCTATCTCGCGCGGCCCGATTCGATGATCGAGGACGTCTCGGTCTACAAGGCGCGCCTTCGCATGGGCGAGAAGCTCGCCGAGAAGATCCTGCGCCTGATGCCCGATCACGACATCGACGCGGTGATCCCGATTCCGGATACGTCGCGCACGGCGGCGGGTCCGCTCGCGCAGGCGCTCGGCGTGCCGGTGCGGGAAGGCTTCGTCAAGAACCGCTACATCGGCCGCACGTTCATCATGCCGGGCCAGAGCGAGCGCGTGAAATCGGTGCGGCGCAAGCTGAATCCGATTCCGCTCGAGTTCCGCAAGAAGAACGTGCTGCTCGTCGACGATTCGATCGTGCGCGGCACGACGTCGAAGCAGATCATCCAGATGGCGCGCGAGGCCGGCGCGAAGAAGGTCTACTTCGCATCCGCGGCGCCGCCGGTGCGCTATCCGAACATCTACGGCATCGACATGCCGGCCGTGGCCGAGCTCGTCGCGCACGGACGCACGACCGAGGAAGTGCAGCAGATCCTCGGCGCCGACTGGCTCGTCTATCAGGATCTGGACGATCTGATCTGCGGCCGTGCAGGACGGCAACGAAGAGCTCACGCAGTTCGATACGTCCTGCTTCTCCGGCGAGTACGTGACCGGCGTTGCGCCGACGTATCTCAGCGAGCTCGAGTTCGCGCGCTCGGACGAAGCGAAGTCGCAGCGCCGCCAGGCGAGCTGATCCGCATTGCCCGTCGAGGCCTTGCGCGCTGCCTGGCGCGCATGCCGGATTGTTTCGTTTCCGCAAGGTGGAAACCGACATCCTTTCGGGCCATGATCGGCCGGCAGGTCGATCTCGGCGCGATCGCGCGGTGTCCGATTTGTCGCGCGAAATGCGTTGACTAGGAAGGGGAACAAAACTTCCACATCGTCCTCGGGGGGCGTAAAGCACGCGCGCGTGACGTTGTTGCGTGCCCGACAGCCTGAGGAAACCCGAGTGATCCAGCGATTCCTGCGCTCGCCCATCCTGCTCGACGCACGTTTGAGCGGTGGCGGCGATATGCCTGCGCCGGCGACACCCGCGAAGCCGCGTACATCTGAAAGTCCCATCGCGTTGCAACGATTGCGCGTTCCCGCGCTCGTCGTAGTGCTTTGCGCGTTGTGGCTGGGCCTCCTCGGCTGGGCCGCGCAGGCGCCGTTGAATGCGCCGTTCCAACCGGCGCAGCGCGTGCGTTTCGAGGGCAGCGATTTCCACGTCGTGCTCGGCGCTGCGGTCGAGAACGACAAGCGCCTCGGCATCAGCGCGGTCGGCACCGATCACATGGCGCTGCAATCGGTAGCGCCGCAAGCGCCGCTCGACGCGGCGTCGTTGCCGGTGCTGCGCTATCGCTGGCAGGATTTTCCGCGCACGCTCGAGCTTTCGTTCGTGTTCCGCCGCGCCGACCAGCCGGACGACGTGCACACGATCACACTGCCGCCGGCCGGCGCGTATCCGGGGTACTTCGATCTCTCGAGTACGCCCGACTGGCGCGGGCAGATCATCGAAGCCGGCTTCGCCGAGTTTCCGACCGCGCAGCTCGTGCCGGCCGACATCGCGTTTCGTCCGTTCTCGCTCATCGAGGCCGAGCTCTGGGCGCCGTCGTGGCGCGGCAGTCTCGGCGCGCTCGGTACGGACTGGTCCGCGTACCGGCCGTGGGCGCTGATGTCGGTCAGCGCGCTCGGACCCGATGCGCCGTGGCCGCACAAGCCGACGCCGGTGCTGGTGCTCACGATCGGCCTCGCCGCGAGCCTCGCGATCGCGGCCGCGCTGCTCGGGCGAAGCTGGACGTGGCTCGGCCTCACGCTGTGCACGGCGATCGCGGGCGGATGGCTCGCACTCGATCTGCGCTGGATCGGCGAGTTCGCCGATCGTCACGTGCTGACGCGCGACCTCTATGCCGGAAAACCATGGCGCGAGCGCGCGACGATCGAGCCCGACACCGCGCTCATCGCCGCATCCCAGCGCGTGCGCGACGTGCTCGCGCGCGTGCCGCCGTCGACGCACGTCGTCGTCGCGGCGTCGGCCGCGTACGACGTGCTGCGCCTCGTCTATCACCTCATGCCGGCGAATGTCGCGCCGATGACGACGTTTGCCAGCAACGGCCATCACGTTCGCACGATGCAGCCGGCGCTGCTCGTCGTCTACGACGATCCCGACTGGACGTTCGACGCCGCGACGCGGCGACTCACGTTCGCGGACGCCGCGTATGCGGCCGATCTCCTGTTCGAAGATGCGGACCTTCGCATCTTCCGCCTGCGCGGAGCCGCGCCGTGAGCTTTGCGTATTTCGTCGCATGGCTCGTGCCGCTGGCGCTCGGCTCGGGCCTTTTCGCGCTGCTCGACGGCCGGCCGCGCTCGCCGTCGGATTATCTGCGCGTCTTCGGCGGCGGATTCGTGATCGGCGCACTCGCGACCGGGCTCGCGCTCGTGCCGCTCGGACGCATCGACGTCGATGCGATCGTGCCGCGCGTTGCGATTGCGCTGCTGCCGCTGGCGGTCGGCCTGTGGGCGTGGGTGCTGATGCGCGCATCCGATGCGGCGCCGGCGCGCGTCGTCACGCCCCGCATGCATCCGCTGATCTGGTGTCTCATCGCGCTGCTCGCCGTGCACGCAGCGCTGATGGCGGACGAGATCCTGCTGCGCCCGATGTATCCGTGGGACGCATGGGCCGCATGGTTGCTGAAGCCGAAGGCGTGGATGCTCGGCGGCCATCTCGATGCATTCGTCGGCTTCGACGAATGGCTCGCCGACGCGAGCGGCACGCTGCGCACCGCGCAGACGTGGAGCTATCCCGAAGCGCTCGGCCGGCTGGCGGTGTGGTTCACATCGGCCTGGGGCGACTGGAACGCCGGCGTCGTCGGCGCGATCTGGTTCGCGCTCTGGGTCGCACTGCTCGCCGGCGTCTACGGCGGACTTCGCGCGCTCGGGCTCGCGCGCGACCGCGCGGTCGTCGCGGCGTATGCGCTCGGCTCGCTGCCGCTGATCAACGTGCACGTCGCGCTCGCCGGTTACGCGGATCTGTGGATCGCGACGCTGATCGCGTTCGCATGTCTTTCGTGGATGCGCGGGCTCGAGACCGGCAGGCGAGGCCCGCTCGTGCTCGCGGCGCTGTTCGCGCTGCTGCTGCCGGCCGTCAAGCTCGAAGGCACGATCTGGCTCGTGCTGCTCGCCGGCACGATGCTGTATGCGTGGATGCCGCTGCGGTTCCGGCGAATCGCGCTCGTGCTCGCGCCGGCGATCGGCGTCGGCATCGTCGTCGCGTATCTCCTGCGCATGCCGCTGATCGCGCCCGCGCTCGATCGCATCGGGCTCAGCGCCGATACCGGCGCGCTGCTCGCGCACGCGCCGGCCGTCATCGGCGCTGCGGCCGAAGGGCTCTTCTCGCAATACAACTGGCATCTTTTCTGGATCGCGGTCGCGCTGACGCTCGCCGTGCGCTTCGCCAAGCTGAGGGAGTCGGCACCGCTGCGTTTCCTCGGTCTCTTCCTGCTGCTCGGCAGCGTGTTCCTGTTCGCGTTGTTCGTGCTGACGCCGGCCGGCAAATGGGCCGAAAGCTACACGGCCGTGAATCGACTGAGTCTGCAGATCGTGCCGGCGATGCTCGTTTTCGCGGCGCTGCTCTGGCGCGAACCTGCGCCGAGCGAAGCGATCGCCGGGATGCCGCGCATGGCCGAAGCCGCGCCACTCGCGCCATAATCCCGCCTCCCTGACGCCATGACGGACGATGGCCGCACATCCGCACTCGCTGCACGCGCTCGCCGCGCGCTGCGTCGCCTCGACGAGCGTTGCCGACAAGCTCGCGCTGACGGCCGACGTCGCCGCGCGCTTCGCAGCCGGAGGGCTCGTCTGCGACGACGCGCCGGCTGTCGTCGCACCGCTCCCGACATCGGCCGGCAGACCTGAACGGCCGGCGCTTGTCGCGCCGCGCGAGCTGCCGCGACGAAGCCTTGCGACCGTCGAGGGCAGGGCGGCGCTGATCCATGCGGTCGCGCACATCGAGTTCAACGCGATCAATCTCGCCTGGGATGCGGTTGCGCGCTTTCGCGGATTGCCGTTCGAGTACTACCGCGACTGGGTCGGCGTTGCGGTCGACGAGGCGCGGCATTTCACGCTGCTGTGCGCGCGGCTCGGCGAGATCGGTTATGCGTACGGCGATTTCGCCGCGCACGATGGGCTCTGGGACATGGCCGTGCGCACGGCCGGCTCGTGCCTCGAGCGCATGGCGCTCGTGCCGCGCGTGCTCGAAGCGCGCGGGCTCGACGTGACGCCCGGCATGATCGTGCGCCTGCGCTCCGCGCGCGACGACGCGACCGCCGATATCCTCGAGATCATCCTGCGCGAGGAAGTCGCGCACGTCGCTGCAGGTTCGCGCTGGTTCGCGTGGTGCTGCGCCGAAGCGAACGTCGATCCGCCTGCGACGTTCCAATCGCTGATCGTGCGGCATCTCCGTGGCGCGCTGCGCGGACCATTCAACACCGAGGCGCGCCTTCGTGCCGGCTTCACCGAAGCCGAGCTCGCGCAGATCGACGCCGTCGCGAACGCACCGCGCGCACCGACGGACGACATCGCCGCATGAGGCGCGTCGTGCTGGTACTCGCGGTGCTGGCGAGTTGGACGATCCTGTTGCTCTGGGCGGCGCGCGTCGACGTTTCGTCGCCGCTCGTTGCGGCCGAGCAGCGCGAGTTTCCGGGCGATGATTTCAGGACGGTGTTCGGCGCCGGCGCGGCTGATTCGGATCGCCTGCGCGTGACGTCGGCGAGCGAGGACTTCACGAGCCTCCAGTCGCTCGCGCCGTCCGGCGTCGACGCGGCTTCGTTCCCGACGCTGCGCTATCGCTTCGAGAACTTTCCGCGCACGCTCGAGCTCTCGCTCGTGTTCCGCACGACGGAAAGCGCCGAGGACGTCGCGGTCTCTCTGCCGTGGTCGGGCGAGGGCACGAACACGTTCGACCTCAGCCAGGTTCCCGAATGGCAGGGTCATATCGTCGAAATCGGTTTCGCGGAGTTTCCGGTCGCGCAGCTCGTGCCGCCGGCGCAGGGCTTCCGGCCGTTCGAGCTCGTCGAGGCCGGGCTCTGGTCGCGCTCGTGGCGCGGCGATCTCGCGGCGCTTTCGACGGACTGGCTCGGTGCGTGGTCGTGGACGCAGCGCTCGGTGCACGCGCTCGGCCGCGACACCGACACGCCGCGAGCCCGCTCGCTCCTGCTATGCGTCGCGATTGCGCTCGGCGTCGCGCTCGCCTGGATCGCGCTGCTGTTCGGACCGCGCACACCGATGTTCGCGACGGCGGGTCTCGGCGTCGCCGTTGCGGCGTGGCTCGCGCTCGACATCGTCTGGCAGGCCGGCCTCTGGGCACGTTTGCAGACGACGCGCGCGGTCTACGCGCCGCTCGACTGGGACGAACGCGAACGCACCGTCGCGGACACCGACGTCGTCGTGGCCGCCGAGAAGCTCCGCACGATGCTGCACGACGAGCCGTCGTCTTCGCGCATCCTCGTCTACGCCGACGCGAACAACGGCTACGAGCTGTTGCGCTTCGTCTGGCACGCGCTGCCGCTCGATGTCGCGGTGTACGCGTACGCGAGCTTCGTCGGCAACGCGCTGCCGGAGCGCACGCTGATCGTCTTCTACCGCTCCGACGCGTGGCGCACGGACGCGGGCTGGCGCAAGTTCCTGAAGTACAGCGAGCACATCGCGACGTCGGGCTCGCTGTACGGCGATGCGTTCGAGAACGACGCCGTCGTCGTGTTCCGGTTCCATCATGGCCGGCGTTGACGCAGCGTACATCGCGGCGTGGCTGCTGCCGGCGCTCGTCGGCGGCGGCGTCTGGATTGCGGCGCGCGGACCGGTGCGCGGTCCGGCCGATCTTGCCGCGACAATCGGCGCGGGATGGCTCATCGGCGTATTGATCGCGGCGGGTTCTGCGCGGTTCGCAGCGCCAGCCGACACCGCGCACGCGTTTGCGCGCGCGTGGCCGTGGTGCGCGGCAATCGGCGTCGCCGCGTGGATCGCGGCCGTCGCGCGGCTTCGCGGACGCGCGCACGGACTCTTCGTGCGGCCAGAGCCCATTCGCGTCGCGTTTCGCGTCGTCTGGTGGCTGCTCTTGCTCTGGATCGTCATGCGCCTCGCGCTGCTCGGCGACGAGGCGTCATTGCATCCGGTCTTTCCGTGGGACGCGTGGTCCGCATGGGCGGTCAAGCCGAAGACGTGGTTCCTGCTCGGGCGCGCTGAGCCCTACGTCTCGATGATCGACTGGCTCGCCAATCCGCAGCTCGCCGCGCGCACGGTCGCATCGTGGGGCTATCCCGAGCTGCTGGCGTGGATCGAGCTCTGGTTCGCGAGCGCGGCGGGTGCGTGGAACGAGCCGCTCGTCGATGTCGCATGGTGCGGCGCGCTCGCGGCGTTCTCGCTGGCGGCGTACGGCTACTGGCGCGCGCTGGGGCTCGCGTCGTGGCTCGCGCTCGCGCTCGTCTATGGGCTCGTGTCGCTGCCGCTGATCGACGCGCACGTCGCGCTCGCCGGTTACGCCGATCTCTGGCTCGCGCTGACGCTCGGCCTCGCGACGCTCGCGTGGGTGCGCTGGATCGTCGATGGCGAGCGCGGCCAGCTCGCGCTCGCCGCGTGCCTTGCGCTGTGCCTGCCGGCGATCAAGCTCGAAGGCACGGTGTGGCTGCTGACGTTCGGCGGCGTCGTGGCGCTCGATCTTTTGCCGCGACGCTGGCGCTGGCCGACGATCGGCGGGCTCGCGCTCGTGACGATCGTCGCGATCATCGCCGGCGCGTTCGGGCCGGTGCAGATCCGCTGGAACAGCATCGACATTCCGTCGCTCGGTACGTTCGCGCTCGCCTGGCACAGCGTCGGCGGCGCGATGGTCGCGAGCCTCTTCACGCTGCCGAACTGGCACCTCTTCTGGTACGCGGTGCCGGTGCTTTTCGTGATGCGCCGCCAGCGGTTCGGCAGCGATCGCGCGGCGCGCATGCTCGGCCTCATGCTGCTGATCGATTTCGTGTTCCTGTTCGTGCTGTTCTTCCTGACGACGGCGTCGGCCTGGGCGCAGGATTTCACGAGCGCGAACCGGCTGATCCTGCAGCTCGTGCCGAGCGTCCTCGTGCTCGCGGCGACGCTGCTGCGGCCGCTCACGCGCCAAGACGCTGCGTTCAGCGCAGCACGTCCTCGTACAGCGCGAGCCAGCGCTGCGCCGAGCGTTCCAGCGTAAAGCGCGCCTCGAAGCGTTCGCGTCCGCGCGCGCCCATGCGTGCGCGCAGGTCCGCATCGCGCAGGCGCACGAGCGCCGAAGCCAGTGCATCGGCGTCACCGGGCGGAACGAGCAGGCCGGTTTCGCCGTCGGCGACGACTTCGCCGATGCCCGATCCCGGAATCGCGCTCGCCACGACCGGCAACCGCGCACGCATCGCTTCGAGCAGTACGAGGCCGAATGCCTCGCCGCGGTTCAGCGATGGCAGCACGAACGCGTCGGCGGCTGCGTATGCGGCGAGCAGCGTCGCATCGTCGACCGCGCCCACGAAGCGGACGCGGTTCGCGACGCCGCATTCGGCGGCCGTCGCGCGGAGCGCATTCGCGCATTCGCCTTCGCCGATGATCGCGAGGCGCGCTTCGGGCACGTCGGCGAGCGCGCGCAACAACACGTCGAGACCTTTGTAATGGCTCAGCCGCCCGACCGCGAGCCAGCGCACGCCGTCGCCGTCGGGCCACAGATCCTGTCGCGGCGGCGGCAGCGCGATGTCGCCGGCGCCGAGCGCGATCACGCGCGCTTTCGCGCGCCACGGTGCGAGCGCGACGCTCGCATTGAGATAGGCATCAGAGGTCGCGGCGATCGCCGCCGCGCGCTTCAGCAGCGCCTGCTCGAACGGCTTGTAGAAGCGATAGCCCGCGCGAAGGCGCCAGTCCGGCGCGTCGGGCGGAATGTCCGAGTGCCAGTGCACGACCCACGGGATGCGGCGGGCACGCGCGCTCGCGAGCAGCGCGAAGCACGACGGATTCGGAAGATGCAGATGTAGAACGTCGGGATCGAGCGCGCGGAGCGCACGCGAAAGCTCGAGCGGATACGTCGGGCTCACCGGCGTATAGACCGGAGCCGCGATGCACGCGACGCGGCGCACGTCGATGCCGTTCACCGCATCGCGCGTCGTCCGCCAGATGCCGGGTCGCTGGTGCACGAGCGCGGCGACCGCATGGTCATTTGCCGCGGCCCATTCGCACAAAGCCTGCGTATAGCTCTCGATGCCGCCGCGTTCGGGCGCGTAGTACTTGCCGAGATGCAGGATGCGCATGCCGCGAGCGGCTCAGCGCGCGGGTGAATCGTCGCGGCTCGCGCGCATCGGCGAGCGGCCGGCGCCGAGCCGCTCGATTTCCTCCTCGAGGATCGCGAGCTTTTGCGTGAGGCGCCGGATCTGCCGTTCCTGCTTGGAGCGATCGACGTCGAGCTTCAGCATGCGGATCAGCACGAGCGAGAGGCCGACGACAATCGGCAGCACTGGCGCATAGAAGATGCCGGTGACCTTGCCGAGCCACGGGATCAGCTTCGGGAACACGCCGAGCGCGAACGTTGCCGCCGCGACCGCGAACCACCAGAGCGCGTAAGGCCCGTGCAGGTGATCGCGGCGCACGAGGAAAAGGATCGCGCCCGCGAGCACGATGCCGAGCACGGCCGAGGTGATCTGGCTCGTCACTCTTCGGCTCCGTTGTGCGCGTGGCGGCGCGCCGGATCGAGCTGGGCGAGGCAGAGCACTGTCGTATGGATCATGTAACGGGCGACGACCGGCCACGATTTGAAGACGCGCGAGCGCCCCGCGCGACGCGGCAGCATCGGCACCGGCGTTTCCGCAATCGTGAGGCCGCTGCGCGAGAGCAGCATCAGCACTCCGACATCCTGATAGTCGAGAAGGCTCGCCTCTTGCCCTGCGAGCACCTTGATGGCGCGCTCATCGTACAGGCGCAGGCCCGAGGTGAAATCGGTCAGCTTGAGGCCCGTCAGGAAGCGAAGGTAGCGCCAGGCGATGCGCTTGGCTCGGCTGAGCCGACCGACGCAGGTGCCGATGACAACGTCCGCCCGGCTCTTCTCGCGCGTCTCTATCAGCATCGGCAGCGATTCCGGCACGTGCTGGCCGTCGGCGTCGAGCGTGATCACATTCGTAAAGCCGTTCCGGAGCGCGTAGCGGATGCCGGCCTGCGTCGCGCCCCAGGCGCCGAGGCCGAGCGGAAGGCGGAGCACGCGCGCGCCGGCCGCCTCGGCTGCCACGGCGGTCGCGTCCGAGCTCCCGTCGTCGACGACGAGCACGGCGCAGCCGAGCGTCGCCCGGACGCCCTCGACGACGGAGGCGACCGTGGCGGCCTCGTCGCGCGCAGGCATGACCGCGAGGCAACCGGCGGCCCGGGAGGGATCGAAGGCGATGGCGGACACGGAAGGGGGCGGCGGAAGGGGCCGGCATTCTCCGTAGCGGGCCGAGCATGTGTCAACGCACTTCGGCGGGTCCGGCCGGGGCCGGATCCATGCCCATCCGATCAACCTGTCCGGTTCGCGGCCGCTCGTGCGTTATAGGAGGCAAGTGGGCCGGAGGCGGGCAAGAAAGCGCCGCTGGCCGGGGATGGGTCCACCTTGCAGTAAGGGGTCCAATTCCCGAAACCGGGCATGGTAGCCAGGCCCACGTGGTCCGTGTTGACACGGCAGTGATAGTTCACTATCGTCCGCGCGGATCGGGCTTGGTTAAGAACTTTTGTTCCGTCAATCAAGGGGAAGGGGACTGCACCCCGCCCGATATCTCTGGGAGATACTCATGAATACGAAGATGAATCTGCTGGCTCTGGCGCTCCTTGGTCTGGCTGGCTATGCGGGTAGTGCAGTTGCGGGTTGTCCTTCCTCGCCGGTTCCGCCGTGGACCGCAGCGAATCAGTTCCAGGGTACCGTTGCGATCGCCGCCGGCGGTCTTGATGGTTCCGCGTGCCGTATGGATTCGTCGCTGCAGGCTGGCGCGAGTGGCTTCGCCAACGCGCAGGTCGAAGACGATACGCCGACGGCCGAAGGCCGCTATCGCGCGTCGTTCATGATCAATGTCGACGCGCTGGCTTCGCCGTCGCTGATCACGGTCGTCGAATGTTTTCTCGGCCACGTCGTCGGGTAGCGGTAACGGCATCAACCTGTCGATCTTCGGTAATGGCACGGGCTGGAGCCTCAGCTACGTCATCGCCGATGCGAGCCAGCCCAGCGGCTTCTTCGCGGGCAGCGTCCCGCTCGTGGCCGGCTCGCAGCACGTCGAGTTCGACCTTCAGGTCACGGCGGGCCAGTTCGATCTGTGGAACAACAACAACGTCGAAGCGTCGCCGGACATCACGCACAGCGGCATGAATACGGCGACCCCGATCGTCGGCGTGGATACCGCGTTCCTCGGTCTCGCGGCCCCGTCGGACGCGTTTGTCGCGTCATACGCGGGTATGGCTGCGCAGTTCGATGCGTTCGATTCGCGCCGCCAGACGTTCATTGGTTTCTGAGCAGTACCAAAGTAGTTGCTTAAACTAACTGGAGTGACATTATGAAGAAGCTGCTTTGCGCCCTGGTGATTTCCGCGATTGCGGCTCCCGGCCTTGCGTTCGCCGATGGCGGCACGAGCTGTGCGACCGCCCAGGAAATGTTCTCTAACTCGGCATACTCGGGTGATACGTCGACGTCGACGAACTTCGTCGGCGCGTTCGGCGGCCTGCCGAGCCCGGGTCCGGATCTCGCGTTCAAGTTCACGGCCGCTGCTCAGCCGCTGGATCCGATCCACGTGACGATCACTGCTGGTTGGAACGCCGGTGGCGTTATCACGGCTTCGTGCGGCGGCAACGGCGGCAACCCGCTGTCGGCGGCCACTGGCACGACCGCGTTCGACGTCCCGACGACGGCGATGGCGGCCGGCACTCTGTACTACTTCTACATGACGGGTAATCCGTCGGACAACTCGGGTCCGTCCGGCGCGTTCAACCTGACGACGGGCACGCTGCCCGTGACGCTGCAGAACTTCTCGGTCGACTAATCGCGATCGATTGCTGCGTTTTACCTGCAAGTAAGAAAAGCCCGGCTTCGGCCGGGCTTTTTTTTGGCGACTGACCCCACCGCTGACTCCGATCGAATGCTTCCCGAACTGCTCTTCTCGATTATTTCGCTCGCCGGTGCGACGACACCGATGCCCGATCCCTTGAAAGTAGATTCCTGCGTATTGCCGGAGTCCTACTCGTTCGATCACGCGCATTGCCAGATCCGCTTGCAGAATGCAGGCAGCAAGGACGTAGAGGTCCAGCTGAGCGCGCAGGGGACAGCCGACAGCGTCAATCCGCGAACGCTCATCGTGCCGGCGAAAGGCACGGCTGAGGCGACCGTTGACGTCAGCATCGGCAGCACCGCCGGCCGCGTGTCGCGCGGTTTCTTCGTTCATCGCAACGGCGCACGCGATCTCACGTTCATCGTCAACGGCTTCGCGATGTCCGCGCTCCAGGAATCGCGCCCCGAAGTTTCATTCGGCGACGTCGAGGCGAGCAAGCTCCCGACCGAGCAGACGTTGTCGCTTTCCAGCCTCGACACGACGACGTTTCGCATCATGCGCGTGCTCGAAAAGCCGGCGACGACGGACGTCGCGATCGGCGAGGACGGCCGCTCCCTGACGGTGCGGCTGCACAAGGACGCTCCGCTCGGCATCACCGACGGCGACATCAAGCTCGCGATCGATACGCCGCGTCAGCACGAAGCGTGGGTGCACCTCAGCGCGAACGTCACCGGCGAAATCACGGTCGAGCGAAATCCGTTCTGGTTCGGCAGCGTCGATGCCGGTCACGACCGGCACGTGCTGATCCCACTCACCGATCGCAGCGGTCGCGACTTCAAGATCGGGCACATCGGCGTCTCGATGATCGAAGGACACGCCGACGTCGCGCCCTGCGAGCACGATGCGAAGTGGTGCCGCGCGATCAAGGTCACGTTCGACGACACGCAACGCCCCGGCCTCACGCGCGCGCAGCTCGATATCGAGCTGCCGGAGCTCCAGCGGCATTTCATCCTGCGCATCTGGGGCCTGCTCCAGAACGACGCGAAGCGCCACGACGCGAACGCAGCGATGCCGATGCCGACGCAGGAAGATTATTCGACGCCGTGGACTGAAGGCATCGTCGAGTCGGTCAACGCGCCGGTCTACGCGGTGCCGACGGCCGATCCGCTCGATCCCGTCGTCGGCGGCGCGGCGCCGCCAGCGGAGGCGCCGCCGGGCACCGGTCCGCTCCTGCACTGGAAGATCGTCGAGGAAGCCGGCGCATACGGTTATCAGGTGTTCCGCGCCGAGGCGCGCACGGGTCCGTTCCTGCTGCAGAACCGCGACATCATCCGCGTGCACGCGAAGGACTACGCCGACACGCCCTATTTCTGGCGCGATCCATCGGCGGTCAAGGGCACGACCTACTGGTACTACATCGGCGTCGTCTACAAGGACGGCCACAAGCAGGTGCTGTCGGCACCGCAAAGCAAAGTCGCGCAATAAGCAGTTCGGCCGCGCCGCCAGGCGCGGCACGGATCACTCGAAGCTCGAGACGAACACCGCATCGCCGAACGGGCAGGTCGTCGCGCCCGCGATCATGACCGTATCGATGCCGATCGTGCTGCCGTGGCTGCCGTCCGGCTCCGACATCAGCGTGTAGTGGAACGCGATGCGCCCGAGGCCATATGTGAGGAGCCCGTCGGCAGGCGTCGCCGTGTACGTCGTCCACGTCGACGGATAGCCGCCGGCGAGCAGGTCCGGATTGATGTCGATAAGCATGCGATCGAATCCGCCGACACCGGCCGCGGGCGGCTCGCACGTTTCGGTCGCCGAGACCGCGCATTGCCGCACGACGAGTCGATTCGCTTCGCCCGGGAGCGCGCGCGTCGCGAACGCGAGCGACTTCGCGTTGAACTCGTTGGGTCCGAAATCGATGTCGGGCGTGACGAGCCAGACGCTGATCAGCGACGGTGCGCCGATCGTGCTCGTGCTGTCGGCCGCCGCGTAGCTGTCCGCCGCTCCGCCCGCGGCGGGGAACTCTGAAGGGTCGCCCTGATGCCAGCTGGTGGGCCCGAGCGGGTTACTCGCATTCAGGATCGACCAGCCCTGGAACGGCAGCGAGCCGATACTCGGAAAATCCTCGACGCACGGCGCGACGCCGGCGTTGGCGAGCGCGGTGACGGACATACCTGCTAACGCGGCGAGCAAGCCGCGTCGACCCCGGAAAACTTTCATGAACCGCAACGCACATGCACCTTCGATGTGTGCCATTGGACTCCGTCCGCGCGCGCCGCGCAATCGGCGCGATCGTACGGCGTTGTAGGAATTGTCTGACGCAGAGCCGTCCGGTCGCGCAGGTATAGTGGCGCACTTTCGCGAGGACAATGGAATGACGCTCAAGCTCACACTGGATGCATTCAGCGGCCGGCCCAATCCTTCGGTCGACCTGACGCCGCAGGAAGCGGCCGACCTCGTCGCGCGGCTCGGGCCCGTAGCGGCCGCGCCCGCAGCGGGAGCGGCGCTCGCGACAGCCGACGAAGCTCGGGTATCGCGGCATCGTCGTCGAGCAGACGGGCCAGGTCTCCGCGAATCTTCCGCAACGCTTCCGCCTTTCCGGCAACCAGGTCATCGGCCCGACCGGCGTGCTGAAGACCGTCGATGCCGCGATCGAGCAGTCTTTGCTCGGCAACGCCGCGCTCCTCGCGCGCGCGGGCGTTCCGGCAGCCGTGGCATCCGCGCTCGTTGCGCAAAGCGCCGCGCACGCACACGCGGCGGCGCCGTCCACATCGGCGACGCCGGGTCCGCTGACTTGCCGATGCGCGCCGCTCTACGAGCCCGCGTGGTGGAGCGATCTCGCGAGCGGCGGCTCTCGTCAGATCAACAACAACTGCTACAACTACGCGTGCGACATCCGCACCGATACGTTCGCGCAGCCGGGTCACGCCGCGAACGCGATGTATACGGCGGAGACGTGTCCCGCGCTCCGCGTCGCCGCGCAGGCCGACATGCTGACCGAGATCAAGCTGACGACGATCACGTGCCCGCCCGAAGGACACCTGATCGCGCTCGTGATCTGGCCGAACGTCGATTTTCATTTCTACCGCATGAACCGCGACGGGCTCTGGTCGCACAAGCCGGGCGGCATGCCGGTCACGAACCTCGACAACAGCAACAAGTTGATTCCGGACCCGCGTGCGGCCGATCGCGGGCCGTACGTGAACTTCTGCGAGTTCATGATCGTCATGCATGGGCACGTCAAGATCAAATAGCTTTAGCGCGTGCGCGCTGATTTTTTCGGGACGTCCGTCGCCGAAGTGGCCGCTCGCGAGCGCGGCCGCGCTTACGCTGATCGAAATCTGGAACTCACTGCCGGCGACGGACAACGCTGAGCCGAACGCGTCCAAGCTCGGCTATGCAGGCTGCGTGCTCGAAGACGGCGCGGGTACCGAATGGCGCGCACAGGATGGCGTCGCGGTCTCGAAGTCGGGCGCGACCATCGACGCGCGCGCAGACGCCGACCGAAGATTCGAGCGCGCGATCCTCGCAACTGCGCCGGTCGATGTGCTGCCGCCGGGGATCGTCCCGCAGTTTTGACGGCTCGCGCTAGCGGGTCGCGGACGCGAGCGTCTGCAACGCGACGTCATCGCGCGAAAGGCGCAGCAAACTCCCTTGCTCGTACCAGTCGCCGAGCACGATGCGCTCCGAGACCGGTTCGGTTGCGAGCCGATGAATCGCCGGCCGGTGCGTGTGCCCGTGCACGAGGCGGCGCACGTCGTGCGCTTTCATCGCCTGCGCAACCGCGCCGTCGTTGACGTCGGTGATCGCGTCTGCAACCGACTTCGTGTAGCGCTTGCTCTCGGCGCGCGCCTGTTCGGCAAACGCGCGGCGTTCCTCAACAGGCCGCGCGAGAAACGCGCGCTGCCACCTCGCATCGTGCGTCTGCACGCGGAACGCCTGATACGGCGCATCGTCGATGCACAACGTGTCGCCATGCATCAGCAGCACGGGCGCTCCGCCGATTTCGACGAGGCTCGGATCGGGCAGCAGCGTCATGCGCGCACGCCGTGCATACGCATCGCCGAGCAGGAAATCGCGGTTGCCGTGGATGTAGAAGCACGGCACGCCGCGCTCGTGCAGCCGCGCGAGCGCATCGGCTACTGCGTCGCCGATCGCGTCGCTCGCATCGTCGCCGATCCACGCCTCGAAGAGATCGCCGAGGATGTACAGCGCATCGGCATGCGGGGCTTCGTTCTCGAGGAATGCGAGGAACAGCCGCGTGATCTCGGGCCGGCTCGCATCGAGATGCAGGTCCGAGATGAAGAGCGTTGTCATGCGCGAATGCAGCGGCGACCGGGCGATCGCCGCTGCGCAATCGGTCAGTGGATGACGCTGATCTTCTCGATCACGACCGGCGTCGTCGGCACGTCGCTCTTGAACGGACCCTGCGCGCCGGTCGGCACGGCCTTGATCTTGTCGACGACGTCGAGGCCCGAGATCACCTTGCCGAACACGCAGTAGCCCCAGGTCGAGCCGTTTGCTTCGCTGGTGAAGTCGAGCCGCGGATTGTCGACGACGTTGATGAAGAACTGCGCCGTCGCCGAGTTCGGATCGCCCGTGCGCGCCATCGCGAGCGTGCCGCGCGAATTGCTGAGGCCGTTCTTCGCCTCGTTCTCGATCGCGGGACGCGTCGCCTTCTGGCGCAGCTCCGGCGTGAAGCCGCCGCCCTGGATCATGAAGTTGTCGATGACGCGGTGGAAGATCGTGCCGTCGTAGAACTTGCCGTTGACGTAGGCGAGGAAGTTCTCGACCGACTTCGGCGCCTTGTCGGGGTAGAGCTCGACGGTCATCTCGCCGAGGTTCGTCTTGATCAGCACCTTCGATGCGGTCTTGTCGGCTTCGCTCACGGCCGGTTCGGCCGCTTTGGCCTTTGCGGGAGCGGTCTTCGCCGGCGCTTTCGCGGCAGGCTTGGCGGGTGTGGTGCCGGTCTGCGCGAGCGCGAACGCGGGCATGACGAGGGCGAGGATCAGCAGGGCACGTCTCAGCATGGAGCTCTCTCCGGTGTGAATCGGACAATGATAGGCAAAGTGCGCGGGCGCCGCACGGCGCCGGCGGTCGGTCAGGCCGCGACGCGTTCCGGGCTGCGGACCTGCAGCTTCAGATCGAGGATCTTGAAGAAGTTCACTTCCTGCTCGAGATCCGCGCGCGTCAGCGGGTGCTGATCGAGCCAGCTCGCCGGGAGCTCGAGTCGGAGCGCCTTGTCCTCGACCTGCACGCGGATCGACGGCAGCGGGTCGGTCGTGCGGCTCCGCGACAGAAGGGCCGCGAGGCGCAGCAGCGCGGTCAGGCGCCGCGCCGTGCGGCGCAGGCGCTCCGGCAGCGCGTCGATACTTTCGCGATCAGGCTTGCGTCGGTGCGAGCGGATGATCGCTGCGAGCGCCTGCTGGCCCTGCCGGCTGAAGCCCGCGAGATCGGAATGGGCGACGATGTACGCGCCGTGCAGATGATGCAGGCTGTGCGCGATCGCAAGGCCGATCTCGTGGATGTCGGCGCACCAGCCGAGCAGGTCGCGATCGAGCGCGCTCAGCTGCCAGGCTTCGGCGACCTGGTCGAACAGCACCATCGCGGCGTGATGCACGCGTGCGGCCTGCGCGCGGTCGACGCCGTAGCGGATTGCGATCGCCGAGATCGAGCCCGAGCGCGGATCGGCATGCAAAGCGCGGCCGACCATGTCGTAGAGGAGGCCCTCGCGCATCGCGGTTTCGCACACGCTCATCTGCTCGAGTGCGAACGTCGTGAACGCGGCTTCCATGATCGCGACGCCGCCGGCGATGACCGCCACGCGTTCCTCGGCGAGGCCGGCGAGGCGGATGTTGTCGATACTGCCCGCTTCGATCAGCGCATCGCGCAGGCGCGTCACGGCGCTCGCGCTGATGCCCTGTTCGCACCAGCCGTTCGCTTGCACGATGTTGCCGATCGCGCGTGCGGTGCCGGACGAGCCGACCGCTTCGCCCCAGCCGCGCTGGCGGTAATCGGCCGCAAACTGCTGCAGCTCGACCGCGATCTCGGTTTGTGCCTGACGCCAGCGCTTGGCGGAGATCTTGCCGTCGCCGAAGAAGCGCAGTGTCGAGGCGATGCAGCCCATCTGCACGCTTTCGGTTTCGAGCGCGTCGAAGCCCTGGCCGATGATGAACTCGGTGCTGCCGCCGCCGATGTCCATCACAAGCCGCCGCTGGCGCGATTGCGGCATGCCGTGCGCGACGCCGAGGTAGATCAGGCGTGCTTCCTCGCGACCCGAGACGACTTCGATCGGATGTCCGAGTGCCGTTTCAGCGGGCAGCAGGAACGTCTGCGGATTGGCGAGCTGGCGCACCGTGTTCGTCGCGACCGCGCGCACGCGCTCGGGCGGCAGCGCGCGCAGGCGCTGGCCAAAGCGTGCAAGGCATTCGAGCGCGGCTTCGCGCCGTTCGGGGTCGAGGCTGCGGTCGGGGCGAAGGCCCATCGCGAGACGCACGCTATCGCGCAGGCGGTCGATCAGGCGCAGGCCGCCGTGCTCGTAACGCGCGACGACGAGATGGAAGCTGTTCGAGCCGAGGTCGACGGCAGCGAGCAGCTCGCCGTCGCGCATGTCGGGGCCGGTTTCCGCCACGTCGCGGTTCCGCGGGGAGATATCCGATTCTCGCACGGCGGCGGCGCGCGCGTGGCTCACCCGGCGAACTTCGCCAGCAGCGCCTGCTGCGCCGAGTGCGGCGGCGCGTCGCCCGGCACGACGCGCATGTAGTTGCCGTCCGAGCCGAGCTCCCACGCCTGCGTGTTGTCGGCGAGATAGTTCGCGAGCGATTCGTCAAACACGCGCGCGCCGAGCTTCGCATCGAGGATCGGGAAGCACGTCTCGATGCGGCGGAGCAGGTTGCGCTCCATCCAGTCCGCGCTCGAGCAGTAGATCTCGGGCTCCTCGTCATTCTGGAACCAGTAGACGCGGCTGTGTTCGAGGAAGCGGCCGACGATCGAGCGCACGCGGATGTTGTCCGACACGCCCGGAATGCCGGGACGCAGCGTGCAGGCGCCGCGCACGATCAGGTCGATCGAAACGCCGGCGCGCGATGCGCGATAGAGCACCTCGACGACGCTCTCTTCGTTGAGCGCATTCATCTTCGCGATGATGCGTGCGGGTTTACCGGCCTGCGCGTGCGCGATCTCGCGCTCGATCTTCTCCATCAGCCCTTTGTGCAGCGTGAACGGCGAATGGAGAATGCGCTTCAGCTTGATGATCGGGCCAAGGCCGGAGAGCTGCAGGAACAACAGATGCGCATCCTCGCCGATCTCGGGATCGGCCGTCATGAGGCCGAAATCGGTGTAGATGCGCGACGTGATCTGGTGATAGTTGCCCGTGGAAAGATGCGCGTAGCGACGCAGCACGCCTTTCTCGCGCCGTACGATCAAGAGCATCTTCGCATGCGTCTTGTAGCCGACGATGCCGTACACGACCTGCACGCCCGCTTCCTGCAGCCGGTTCGCGAGGCGCAGGTTCGCTTCCTCGTCGAAGCGCGCGCGCAATTCGATAACGACCGTGACGTCCTTGCCCTGACGCGCCGCTTCGATCAGCTGATCGACGAGCGGTGAATCGTTGCCGACGCGATAAAGCGTCTGCTTGATCGCGAGCACATCGGGATCCATGCTCGCCTGGCGCACGAGCTCGAGCACGGCGCCGAACGATTCGAACGGATGGTGCAGCAGCACGTCGCGTTTGCGGATCAGATCGAAAAGATTGTGCTCGTCGGTGACAGCCGGCAGCACGCGCGGCACGAACAGCGGGAACTTGAGATCGGGCCGCTCGATCTGGTCGTAGATCGCCGTGATGCGGCTGACGTTGACCGGTCCTTCGCAGCGGAACAGATCCTGCTCGTTCAACTGGAAGTTCTGCACGAGCAGATCAGCGACGCTCTTCGGACAGTTGTCGGCGATTTCGAGCCGCACCGGCTTGCGCATAGCCGCGGCCCTTGAGCTCGTCGCGCAACGCGAGCGCGAGGTTTTCGACTTCCTCCTCGTCGACGAAGAGCTCGGAGTTGCGCGTCACGCGGAACTGGTACGAGCCTTTCACTTCCATGCCGGGGAAGAGCTCGTCCATGAACTCGTGCAGGATGCTCGACAGGAACACGAAATCGTACGGCGCTTCGGCGACTTCGCTCGGGAGGCGAATGATGCGCGGCAGCGAGCGCGGCGCACGCAGCAGCGCCATGTGTCCTTCGCGGCCGAATGCATCGCGGCCCTTCAAGATGATCGCGAGATTGAGGCTCTTGTTGAGGATGCGCGGGAACGGATGCGCGGGATCGAGCCCGAGCGGCGAGAGCACCGGCAGGCACTCGTTGCGGAAGTAACCCTGCAGCCAGCGCTTCTGCTTGACGGTCCAGGTGTCGCGCTTGGAGAAGCGCACGCCTTCCTTCTCGAGCTCGGGCAAAAGGCTCTGGTTCCAGAACTCGTACTGCGCGTTGACGAGCGTCAGCGCGCGGTCGCGGATGCGGCTCAGCACCTCGCTCGGCACCATTGCGTCGGGACCGGGACGCAGCTCGCCGAGCTCGCTGTGCTGCTTCAGCACGGCGACGCGCACCTCGAAGAACTCGTCGAGGTTCGTGCACGAGATGCACAGATACCGCAGGCGCTCCAGCAGCGGCACGCGCGAATCCTGCGCCTGTGCGAGCACACGGAAATTGAACTCGAGCTGCGCGAGCTCGCGGTTGAGGTATAGCGCGGGGTCCTTGAGGTCCTGCAGCGTATCGCGGTTCATGGTGGCATCGTCGCACGGATCAGATGGGTCTCGGCTTCGCGCTCGGCCGGCGCGAGCGGCAGGAAGCCTTCCTCCGCGATCAGCGCCTGCGCGCCCGTCGAGAGCACGTAGCTGAGGAACGCGGCCGGCAGCGGCGCCGGCGTGCGGTCGGGCGGCTGATTGACGTAGAGGTAAAGCAGCCGCGAAAGAGCGTAGTCCCCGTTCATGACATTCTCCATGACGGGCGCCACGGCCGGCGCAGTGTCGTCCGGCGCGTAGGCCAGCGGCTTCACGAGTGCGTTGACGTAGCCGATGCCGGCATAGCCGATCGCCTCGCGGTTGCCGGCGACGGCCGCGACCGTTGCGCCGTGGCCCGGCCAGACGACGACGTCGGATCGATAGTCGCCGCCGCAGAGCGCGATCTCGCGGAAGAACTCGCTCGTGCCGGATGCGCTGTTGCGGCCGGTCGCGAGGACGTGCGCAGCCGGTTCGCCGGAAACGCCGAGCGTGTCCCAGCGCGTTACGGACGCCGCGGCGCCGCAGCGGAGCGTCGAGGAATAGATCGCATCGAGCTGGCGCCGGGTGATCGCCTTCAGCGGGTTGTCGGGGTTCACGAACACGACGATCGCATCGTGCGCGACCGCGACGCGCGTCGGCGCGTAGCCGAAGCGGCGCTGGAACGCCTGCGACTCGTCCTCGCTCATCGGCCGGCTCATCATGCCGATGTCGGCGGCGCCTTCGAGCAATGCGATCGGCGCGCTGGCCGAGCCCGGCGCCTGGATCTGCACGCGCACGTCGGGATGCTGCTGGCGAAACGTGTCGGACCAGCGCAGCACGAGGGCGCTGATCGTGTCGGAGCCGACGATGGTCAGCGCGCCGGCGATCGGGTCCGGCTTCGCGGCGAGCGTCGCCGTTGGCAGCAGCAGGGCCGCAATGGCCCAGACGCGCAATGCGCGGGCCATGGTGCGGCACGCAGCCGCGAGCCGCTGCACCGTGCTCACGAAAGCTCCGCGACCGTCTGCGGCTCCAGGAGGCGCTCAGGGCCGAACACGCACGAGAACACGCTGCCGACGCCGAGCTCGCTCGTGATCTCGAGCCGCGCCTGGTGGAGCTGCAGCACGTGCTTGACGATCGAGAGGCCGAGGCCGGTGCCGCCGGTCTCGCGCGAGCGGCTCGTCGACACACGGTAGAAACGCTCGGTCAACCGCGGCAGGTGCTGCGCCGGAATGCCATGGCCGGTGTCCGTGACCGAGAGGCGGCCGCCGAGCGCATCGGTCTCCCAGCGCAGCGTGATGCGTCCGCCCGGCGGCGTGTAGCGCACGGCGTTGCTGACGAGATTCGAGAACGCGCTGTGCAGGTCCTTGGTCGAGCCGCGGATGTCCTGCTGGCTGCGGATCTCGATCGAAACCGCGTGCTGGCCCTGGCTCAGCGCGACCGCTTCGCGACGCAGCGCTTCGACGAGCGCCCGCATGCTGATGCGCTCCGACGGAATCTCGTGCTGTGCTTCCAGACGCGACAGCGTCAAGAGGTCCTCGACAATCTGCGTCATGCGCCGCGACTGGTTGCGCAGCTCGCGCAAGATCGGCTCGTACTCCTGCATCTGCTCGGGTTCGATGAGATCGAGATAGCCGTGCACGACGGTCAGCGGCGTGCGCAGCTCATGCGAGACGTTCGCGACGAAATCGCGGCGCACCTGTTCGAGGCGCATCAGCTGGCTGACGTCGCGTGCGATCAGAAGGCACTGATCGCCCGCGTAACGAATCAGACGCAAGTTCAGCCGCAGCGATTCGTCGCCGGGCGACGGCTGATCGTTGAGCGGATCGGTGCCGCCCTGACGCAGCCAGTCGACGATGCGCGGCGCGCGCAGGAGATTTGTCACGTGGCCGCCGATGTCCTCGGGATACTTGAGCCCGAGCAGATGCCGCGCGGCCGCGTTGAACCACTGGATGCGGTGATCGCCGTCGAGCGCGATGACCGCGTCGGGCAACGCGGCGGCCGCGTCGCGGAATGCGCGCAAGAGGCCGACGAGGTTGCGCTTCTCCTCGAACGACGCCTGCCGGCGGTTCGAGATCAGGTATTCGAGCTCGGCCCAGAGGCCCGATCCGCTTGCATCGGGCGGGCGCTTGCCGCTCTCGAGCCAGCGCCCGAACGCGCGCAGTTGATATGCGCCGAAGACGAGCCAGACGACCGCGACGACGAGAAGGCACGCGGCGATCGCATGCAGCCACCAGCCGATCGCGAGCGCGACGACGGACGCCAGCGCAAGGCGCCAGAGCCCGTTACGCCATGCGCGCGAAAAGCGCGAGGTCATCGTCGCGGTCCTTCGTCGATGAGGCTTGCGACGTACTGCTGCGCCGTGACGGATTCACGGCGCGTTGCGAGTGCCGAGGTGTTTTCGCGCCGCGCGCTCACACGCTCGTCGAAAAACGGTAGCCCGCGCCGCGCACGGTCTGCACGAGGCCATCCTTGCTGAGCGGCTCGAGCGTCTTGCGAAGACGGCGGATATGTACGTCGACGGTACGCTCCTCGACGTAGACGCCGCCGCCCCAGACGTGATCGAGCAGCTGGCTGCGCGTGTACACGCGCTCGGCGTGCGTCATGAAGAAGTGCAGCAGGCGATATTCGGTCGGGCCGATATGCACGGGCTGCTCGCCGCAGAATACGCGGTGCGCGGCGCTGTCGATGCGAAGGCCGCCGAGCTCGACGACGCCGTCGGCGTCTTCGCCGTGCGTGCGACGCATGACCGCGCGGATGCGCGCGAGCAGTTCGCGCGTCGAGAACGGCTTGACGACGTAGTCGTCGACGCCGGCGTCGAGGCCGCTGACGCGATCGGTTTCTTCGCCGCGCGCGGTCAGCATGATGATCGGCACCTCGCGCGTGAGCTCGTCCTTGCGCAAGCGCCGCGCGAGATCGATGCCGCTCATGCCGGGCAGCATCCAGTCCAGCAGAATGAGATCGGGCACGCGCTCGCCGATGACACTTTGGGCGGCGCGCGCATCGGCGGCGTGCATCGCTTCCATGCCTGCCTTGCGCAACGCGAACGCGACCATGTCGCGGATCGAGGTTTCGTCTTCGACGATCAGGATGTGTTTTTGCACGTCGGCACCGCTCGAACGCCGGAAGGGCGTTTTATGACGTCGTTATTGCAGCCGCGAATTGTTACGGCCGAATGACAGTGGCGGCGAAATCGGGCCGAAAATGGATTCGAGGGCCATGGAACAGGGCCGAAATATTACAAGATTGTTGCATCGGGGCCCAGAACTGCGTCGAAACGGCTTCCGGAGGCGTCTTTACCCGCTTGTCCAGGACGCGCCTTAGCGCGGCGATGGGTGCCGGTCGCAACAGGTCAGGCTGAGCGATCCCGGCGCATCGGCCGCCGGATCCGGCGAGCCGCGCTTGCGAAGCGCGAGCACCTGCGGCGTCAGCTCGGCGATGCGCGCATCGACGCGCGAGCGCTGGTAGAACGTGAGATCGGGCTGTTTCGACAGCACCTTCAACTGGTTCAGCGCGTCCTCGGCGTGGCCGTTGAGGAACGCAGCTTCCGCGTACGCCTCCGCCGCGCGAACCTTGTCGCCGGCGAGCTCGCACGAATGGCCGTACGTGCTCTGCAGATCCGGATCGGCCGGATAGCGCTCGACGAGCGGACGCAGGAGCGCCTGCGCGTGGTGCGCGCTGTCGTCGTCCTTGTACTTCAGCAGCGACTCCGCGTACGCGAGCGTGATCGCGCGGTTGCCCGGGAAGTTGCTGTTGAGCCGCTCGTACGCCTGCATCGACGCCTGCTTGGCGCCCGACTGGTCGAGCGCGTCGGCGAGCGCCAGCTCAAACACCGACGACGACGGCTCGCGCTCGGTCAGCTTGCGAAGCTCTTCGACGGCCTGCCGGGCTTCACCGGTCCGCGTCAGCGCGAGCGCGAACCCGTAGCGGTTCGATGGCGTATCGAACGCCGGATTGCGCGTCAGGTTGTCGGCGTAGTACGCGCGGATCTTCGACGGCACATCGGACGCGAGCACGCGCGCGCGCTCGCGCATGAGTGCGAAATAGGTTTCCTGCGCGGCGCTGTGCACGCCGCACGCGGTCACCGAAACCTTCGGCAGCGTGCCGGGCGCGCTGTGCTTGTCGACGGTCATCGTCGCGGCGTTGCTCGAGGCCGCGGCCGCTTCGTCGGTCGCATCGGCGTGCACTTCGGTCGCGCGCGGATTCGGTAGATTGAGATTGAGTGGTCCGCTCGGTTCGCGCGGGTGCTGTTGCGCTGGCGCCGCGGCGACGTTCGAGCACGTCAGATTCTCCGCGCGTGCCTTCGCGTCCGCGATGCGCGAGGTGTCGACCGGATGGTCGAGCAGGAACTCGGGCACATCGACGCCGTTGACGCGCATCACGCGCTGCAGCGTCGCGAACGTGTCGGCCATCGCCATCGGATCGTAGCCGGCGCGCGCCATCGTCTGGATGCCGACGCGGTCGGCTTCGGCTTCGTCGTGGCGCGTGAAATTGATCTGCCGCTGCTGCATCAGCGACGTGCCGGTCATGATCGCCGCTTCGCCGGTGTCGTCGTGCGAATGCGAGCTCGCGATCAGCACGCCGAGCATCGCGAGCATGACCGGGATCGACATCTTCTTCATGTCCTCGTACGCACGCAGAAGATGCTGCTGCGTGATGTGCGAGATCTCGTGGGCGAGCACGGCCGCGAGCTCGTCCTCGCGCGACATGTTGAAAATGAGGCCCGCGTTCGCCGCGATGTAGCCGCCCGGCACGGCGAACGCGTTGATCTCGTTGTCGCGCACGACGAAGAACGTGAACGGCAGATCAGGGCGGTCGCTGTTCGAGACGAGCTTGTAGCCGAGCGCGTTGATGTATTCGTCGAGGAGCGCGTCGTCGAGCACGAGGCCGTACGCGCGAAGCTCGTGCAGCACTTGCGAGCCGTACTCGCGCTGGTCCTGCGGCGACATGACAGTGCCTGCCGAGCTCCCGATGTCGGGCAGCTTGACGTCGTTGTCGCGGGCACCGGCGAGGCCTGTGACGAAGGCCGCCGTGACGAGGGTTAGGGCGCGCAGCGAAGGCATGGCGAGAACGCGTGGACCGTGCTGAGACACCATAGCGCGCAGCGAGTTCGCCCGCCAGCAGAGGCCGCCCGGCGAACCGGTTTTCGCGGCGCTTTTACCAGCAGGCTCAGGCGCCATTCATCGGCCCGACGCGGCGTCCGGAGACGATCCCTTGCGTTGGGCGCCGCGCGCCCCCAATCTCGGCGCGGTCCATACAACGCGGTTCGAACGGAGATTTTGCGTCAATGCCCCGGGCTTTGATTTACACGAGCGGCGTCTGCGGCTACTGCGTCGCGGCGAAGAACTTCCTGAAGAGCCGGGGCTGCGACTACAGCGAAGTCCGCGTCGACCGCGAGCCCGGCAAGCTGGCCGAAATGCTCGAGCGGAGCGGCGGCCGCCGCAGCGTGCCGCAGGTCTTCGTCAACGGCGCCTACGTCGGCGGCTACGACGATCTCGTCGCGGCCGAGCGGAGCGGGCGGCTCACCGAACTGTTAGCGGCGTCCAACGACGGGGAGGGCGGCGCATGAGCGGCGTCGACGACTTCACGACGTTCAGGAAGCGCATGAACGAGCGCATCCTCGGCCACGACAACCAGGTCGTGCGCCGCTTCTTCGCGCTCGATACGCAGACGTATCAGTCGGGCGCGCTCGACGTGAAGACGAAGGAGATGCTCGGCCTCGTCGCCTCGCTCGTGCTCCGCTGCGACGACTGCATCAGCTATCACGTCGCGCAGTGCAAGGAAGCCGGTGTCAGCGAGGACGAGTTCTTCGAGATTTTCAGCGTCGGGCTCGTCGTCGGCGGATCGATCGTGATTCCGCACTTGCGGCGTGCGGTCGATTTTCTGGACGAGATCAGTAAGTAGCGGTGAGGGCGTGCGCTTCGCGCACTCGTTAGAGCGCTAGCCTTCGGCTCGCTCGTTAGGAGTTAGCTGCGTGACTGACGTCTAACGAGGCGGCGCAGCCGCCGATCTCACGAGGGCGCGCAGCGCCCGACCTAGCGGCTCGTCAGCGCGGAACGCGCAAGAGTTGCACCGGCGCGCCGTTCGCGCCGTGTCCCGAGAAGTGATCGAACCCGACCTGATCGAAATCCGCCATCGGCGCCGCCGCTGCGCTGAGCGTGCACGCGTCCGCCTGCTGCGTGCCGGCGACGAGCCGGCAATCGAGCACGGCATCGTTCGCGGCGTCGACGAGGCGGAACCGCTCGCCATCGCGATGCGTCGGTGCGGCGAAGTCGAAGAGCCGCGTCGTGCCGCCGTCTTCCGGAATCAGCACCCAGCGCCCGATCCACGACGTGCCGGCGGGACCCGTCGCGAACGCCGAACGCGACAGCGTCAGCGGACGTACCTGCACGTCGCCGCCGTCTTCGCTCTTGACGAGATACGCGCGCGCACGCGTCGGCGAAAGGAATTCGATTTCGAGCCGCGGGCCTGGATTCACGTCGGGCTGCGTGCCGATCGCCGAGAACCATTCCTCGCCGTTCGCGAGCTGCACGAGCGGGATGCGCGCGACACGTCCGGACATCGTCGTGCTGCCGAAGAACCAGGTCGATGCGCCCGATTCGGCGAAGCCGAGCAGGCTCCCGGCGAGCTGGTTGTCCTGCACTTCGAGATTCATGCCGGTGCCGGCGGCGGCCGCGTTGTCGGCGCCTTGCTGCGTCCACCAGAACCCGCTCTCGGGCTCCGGCGCGTTCGACGGCGGCGAGGTGTCGATCAGCGTGAACGCGGCGAGGTGCGCGGCGGTCGAGGTCCCCGAATAGACATGCACGCGGTAGACCGCGGGCGGCAGCATGCGAAGGCCGGCCGTCGCGGCGGCATCGGCGCTCAGATGGAACGGCACCGTGTGCGACTTGCAGCCGGTCGCCGGCGCGGTCAGCTCGACGCTGATGTCCGTGCCATCGAGCAGGATGCGCGCGACCTTCGGCACGCAGCCGGCCTGCGCATTACCTTCGATCGCGATCCGGTGCGCGGCCGTCGCAGGCGCGAACGTGGATTCGATTCCGACATGCAATACGCCGGCGGCCGCAGGCACGGCCGCTCCTGCCGCGAGGACGGCAAGCGCAAACAGCATGTGGCGTGTACAGCGCAACGGCATTTACGGATAATGCGCGGCTCCGCGCACCCCTTCAGGTCATCGCCGGCGCACGGGCGTCCGGCCAGGTCCGGCGGCCGCGCAAGGCGCAACTGCCGGGTGTCGATTGTCGCGCATCCTTCGCGCATCGCCAAATCGCTGCGGCGTTCAGCTTGCACGGAACGGCGCGGGAAGCGCGGCCTACGGCCATTTCTGACGTTCTGGAGCATCTCGTTTCATGAGCAAAACGATCGCGGTCATCCGTGGCGACGGCATCGGCCCCGAGATTACCGACGCGACATTACGCGTGCTCGACGCCATGAAGCTCGGCCTCGAGTACGAGTTCGTCGAGGCCGGTGTCACCGCGCTCGAAAAGCAGGGCGAGCTCCTGCCGCAAGCGACGCTCGATGCGATCGCGCACCGCCGCGTCGCGCTGAAGGGCCCGCTGATGACGCCGGTCGGCGGCGGCTTCAGCTCGATCAACGTCGAGCTTCGCAAGCGCTTTGACCTCTACGCGAACGTGCGTCCCGCGCATTCGTTCCCGAACACGAAATCACGCTTTCCGGACGGCGTCGACATCATCACCGTGCGCGAGAACACCGAAGGCGCCTACATCGGCGAGGGCCAGATGCTGTCCGAGGACGGCGAAACGGCGACGCTGACGCAGAAGGTCACGCGCCGGGGCTCCGAGCGGATCGTCCGCTACGCGTTCGATCTTGCGAGAAACATCGGTCGCAAGAAGGTCACGATCGTCCACAAGGCGAACATCCTGAAGTCGACGTCGGGCCTGTTCCTGAAAGTCGCGCGCGAAGTCGCGGCGCGGTATCCCGAGATCGAGCACAACGATCTCATCGTCGACAACTGCTGCATGCAGCTCGTCATGCGGCCCGAGCAGTTCGATGTGATCGTCACGACGAATCTCTTCGGCGACATCATCTCGGATCTCTGCGCCGGCCTCGTTGGCGGTCTCGGCCTCGCGCCGGGCGCGAACATCGGCACGGAAGCCGCGATCTTCGAAGCCGTGCACGGCTCGGCGCCGGATATCGCCGGCAAGGGCATCGCCAATCCGTGTGCGCTGATCCTCGGCGCCGCGCAGATGCTGGATCACATTGGCCACGGCAACGAAGCGACGCGCGTGCGCGCGGCCGTGCGCGATGCACTCGAGAAGCGCGATCGCACCACGCCGGATCTCGGCGGCACCGGCACGACGACGACGTTCGCCGATGCGCTCGTCGAGCGCGTGCGCGCGTAACGCGTCAGCGCGTCCGGACGCGATGCGCCAGGACGCGCAGCTTGCCCTTGCCGGGCTCGTAGCCGGCCGTCATCGCGCGGTGCACGTAGTCGATCGCGCGGCGTACCGCATTTTCGATCGAGTCGCCGAGCGCAAGGTTCGAGGCAATCGCCGCCGATAGCGTGCAGCCGGTGCCGTGGCCTTCGGCGTCGATGCGCGCGTGCTCGAACCAGCGGAGCGTGCCGTCCGGCAGCGCGAGCAGATCGCGCACGCGGCGGCCCTTGAGATGGCCGCCTTTGAGCAGGACGGCCCGCGAGCCCATGGCGAGCAGGGCAGCGGCGGCATCGGGCAGCTCATCCGCGGTTCGCAACCGCCGTCCCAGCAGGCTTTCGGCTTCGGGCACGTTCGGTGTGACGAGGTCCGCGCGGTTCAGCAAGTGATGGCGCAGCGCCGGTGCCAGATCACCGGTCGAAAGCCGCCCGCCGGTCGTCGCGACGAGCACCGGATCGAGCACGACCGGCACGCGCGGACGCCGCGCGAGCGCGCCCGCGACCGCACGCACGATCGCGGGCGTCGCCAGCATGCCGAGCTTGACGGCGCGCACGTCGAAGTCGCTGAACACGGCATCAAGCTGCGCCTCGACGATGCGCGGCCGCATCGGCTCGATCGCGGTCACCGCGCGCGTGTTTTGCGCGGTAACGGCCGTGATCGCACAAAGTCCGTGGACGCCGTGCGCGGCGAACGTGCGAAGGTCGGCCTGAATGCCGGCGCCGCCGCCGGAGTCCGAGCCCGCGATCGTCAGCGCGACCGGCGGACCGTTGCGCCGGCCCCTCATGTTGCAGGTCCGCAACAGGCGCGATTTTCCGTATATTCCGTCACATGAAATCCGGTGGCGAAGCCTGTCATTTGCGAGCAGGATAAAGGCCTTAGCATCGAAACCTGTGATCGATATCTCTTGACCCGATGTTGCATTTTCGCCAAACTTCCCATCGAATAACATCACAACAACGCAACCGCAGCAGCACAGGGCGATGCAGCGGGCAACAGCAATGACAGGGAGATGGGTAGGAGCGCTGGCGATGCTGCCAGCGCTCCTCTTTTCCGCCATAACCAATGCGGAGCCGGCCGGAAATGATTCGGGCGGTCCGTACGCGCACGCCTCCGGTTCGGAATCGGTGCTGACGCGCTGGCACGACTACGCGCTCGCAACGATCACGCCGCAATTCACCTGGGCCGCCTTGCCGGCGACGAATGCCGCGCCGAACGTGCTCGATCAATACGGCGCGCGGCTCGACATGCCGGCGCTCTTCTCGTCGGGTCCCGCGAGGAATACGCACGTATCGCTCAGCGTCGCGACCGGCATGGTGTCCGATACGCCGAGCCATCTGGCGAGCCAGGCCGCGACGGCACTCGGTGTGCCGCAGAGCGGTGTCGAGCGCACGGTCGTCACGCCTTCGCTCGTGCAGCAGTTCGAAGACGGCAGCAGCGCGAAGCTTTCGGCCGTGCTCGCGTACCAGCGTTACGCGAGCCTCGGCCTTGGCATGTCGCAGTTCGGCAACGAAGTGCAGCCGGCATCGGCATGGGCCGCGAACAACACCTCGTATGGCGCCGGTGCGCGCGTCGACCTCGGTGGCCCGGTCGTCAGCGACAGCCTGCGCTGGGGCGCCGCGTATCAATCGCGCGTCGGCATGGATCCGTTCGCGGGCTACCACGGCGTGTACTCGGACCAGGGCGATTTCGACATTCCCGCGAGCGCGAGCGTCGGCATGAGCTACGCGCTTACGCCGATGTTCGGCGTCGACGTCGGCGTGCAGCGCGTCATGTACAGCTCGATCACGCCGTTCACGAGCTCGTCGCTGCCGCGCAGCTTCCTCGCTCTGCTCGGCGACGGCGCGAGCCCCGTGTTCGCATGGCGCGACCTCACGGTCTATAGCGTCGGCTGGACGATGCACAATTCCGAGGTCGGCAACTTCGAGCTCCGCTACACGACGCGCCAGCAGCCGATGCCGACCTCGTCGCTGCTCGAGCACGCGCTCGAGTCCGACGTGTCCAACGACATGGTGTCGGTCGGCTGGTCGCGCGCGGTCGGTGCGAACTCGCACATGAGCTTCGCGGCGAGCTATGCGTCGTCGCCGTACTATCTGATGATGCCGGTCGAGCATGCGCGGGATGTTTCGACGACGAGTCAGATCGAGTTCGAGGCGCTTTATTCGGTGCGCTTCTGAGTTCTTTCTTGCGCTGACGCGCGCTTATTGAAGAACTGTGGACGGACGGCGATGCCGTCCGTTTTGCTTTTGGGTTTCGCTCGAGGCTGGCGCTTTAGCCCTCCCTTTCAAGGGGAGGGTTGGGTGGGGATGGTGTTGGTGTCTGCGTTTCGAGCGTTGTCGCGAAAACCGACTCACGTCCGTGTGTGGTTCGTCGACCATCCATGGTCGCCGGTTACTTTCTTTTGCTTGCCCAAAAGAAAGTAACCAAAGAAAAAGGCACCCTCGCGGTCGCGGTTTGCCGGCGTCCCTGCCGGCAAACTCCGCGAGCAGGCTCCGGGGTCCGCTCACGGCACATCCCTGTGCCGAGATCGGACGCGCGCGCATCCTGCGCGCGCCCGCGCTACGCGCGGCTATTTCCTCCACCTGCTCGCCGCGGCCGAGAGGGAACCCGGAAGAGCAGAGCGCGGCAGTCCCTGCCGCAGAAGCACCGGATATATGCGACACGTCGGTTTCTTTCTTTCTTTCGCTCTTGCCCTTCGGGTTCCCTCTGAGTAGCGGCGGAGGGTGGACGGATCAGCCGCGTGCACCGCACGCGGGCGGCGCGAGGGATCGCGCCGATTCGGACAACGGGCCATGGATGGCCCGTGGGCCGAACCCGTCCGCCCGCAGCGAACCGCTCGCTGCGCGAGCGGCGCGAATCCGAGGGTGCCTTTTTCTTTGGTTACTTTCTTTTGGGCAAGCAAAAGAAAGTAACTGGCGGCCATGGATGGCCGACAAACCACACACGGACGTGAGTCGATCCTCGCGACAAAACCCGAACATTAAACCAACACCATCCGCAACCCAACCCTCCCCTTGAAGGGGAGGGCTAAAGAAGGGTCCCCTTGAAGGGAGGGCTAAAGCGCAGCCTCGAAGGGAAGAGCTAGAGCCCGAGCGCGACTTACAAAACTTCCGACGCGTAATCAGCCAACCGCGACCGCTCACCCCTGCGCAGCGTGATATGCGCGCTGTGCTGCCAGTCCTTGAACCGATCGACCGCATAGGTCAGGCCCGACGTCGTCTCCGTCAGATATGGCGTATCGATCTGCTCGACGTTGCCGAGGCAGATCATCTTGCTGCCGGGACCCGCGCGCGTGATCAGCGTCTTCATCTGCTTCGGCGTCAGGTTCTGCGCCTCGTCGATGATCACGTAGCGCGACAGGAACGTGCGTCCGCGCATGAAGTTCAGCGAGCGGATCTTGATGCGCGACGCGAGCAGGTCGTTCGTCGCCGCGCGGCCCCACGCGCCGCCTTCCTGCGGATTCGTCAGCACTTCGAGGTTGTCGGTCAGCGCGCCCATCCACGGCGTCATCTTTTCCTCTTCGGTGCCGGGCAGGAAGCCGATGTCCTCGCCGACCGATACCGTCGCGCGCGTCATGATGATTTCGCGGTAACGCTGCTGGTCCATGACCTGCGCGAGGCCCGATGCCAGCGCGAGCAGCGTCTTGCCGGTGCCGGCCGTACCGAGCAGCGTGACGAAATCGATGTCCGGATCCATCAGCGCGTTCAGCGCGAAGTTCTGCTCGCGGTTGCGCGCCTGGATGCCCCACACGGTGTGCGAGCCCGAGCGGTAATCGTCGACGATCTGCAGCGTCGCCTTCTGACCGTCGAGCTTCAGCACTCGCAGCTCGACGTCGTCCTCGCCGGGGAGATAGAGGTTCTGGTTCGGATGCCAGTCCTCGTCCTTGCGGCGCTTCACTTCGTAGAATGTGTGGCCGCGCTCGGACCACGAGCGCAACTCGCCGTGGCGATCCCAGAAATCGGCGGGCAGCTCGGCGAGACCGGTGTACAGCAGGTTGAAATCGTCGAGCGCGCGATCGTTCTCGTAGTCTTCGGCGGCAATGCCGTAGATCGTCGCCTTGATGCGAAGGTTGATGTCCTTCGTGACGAGCGCGATCGGTTCCTTGCGCGTTTCGCGGAGCGCAACGATCGCGGCGAGGATGTGATTGTCCGGAATACCGCGCTTGCCGCCCTTGCCGACCGTCGGCTCCAGCGCAGACGTCTGGAAGTAGAGCCGTCCGCGTGTGCGGCGATCGAGCTGCAGACCCTGCGGATGCTTGAGCTCGACGCCCTCCTCGATGTGCCGGCCGTCGCCGTTCTGGATCAGCTCGTTGATGAAGCGGCTGACCTGGCGCGCGTTGCGCGCTGTTTCCGACGTGCCTTTTTTTGCCGCATCGAGCTCTTCGAGCACCGTCATCGGCAGGAACACGTCGTGCTCCTCGAAACGGAAAAGGGCGGTCGGGTCGTGCATCAGCACGTTGGTGTCGAGCGCGTAGATGCGCTTGCCTCGGGTCATTCAGAAGCTCTCGGTACGGAGGAGGGAGACGATGCGGCGAGGGCCGTGAACGGCCCGCGCGAGGAATAGCAGACGACTGTGACGGTCACTGGCGGGCGAGACTCTCCAGCACCTTCTCGACATGCCCGGGCACGCGCACGCTGCGCCAGGCTTCGAAGAGGCGGCCGTCCGCGCCGAACAGGAACGTCGAGCGGATGACGCCGATATGCGGCTTGCCGTAGAGCTTCTTCTCGCCGATCACGTCGAACGCGCGGCACCAGGTTTCGTCGGTGTCGGCGATGAGCGCGAACGGGAGATCGTGCTTGTCGCGAAACTTCGCGTGCGAAGCTTCCGTATCGCGCGAGACGCCGATGATCGCGCAATCCTTCTTGCGGAACTTCGCGTAGAAATCGCGGAACGTCTGCGCCTCGAGCGTGCAGCCCGGCGTCGCATCCTTCGGATAGAAGTAGACGACGAACGGCTTGCCGATGTAATCGGCGAGCTTGATCGTCGAGCCGTCCTGCGTGGTGCCTTTGAGTTTCGGTGCCTTGTCGCCTGTTTCTAGCATGATCGCTCTAGGATAGTCAGAACTTCATCGGATCCATGATCGCGTCGAGATTGAGCCCGTCGCAAAACTCTAGGAAATCGTCGCGCAGCGCCGCGATGTGCATCGTATTCGGGATGCCGATCGTGATCTGCGCGGAGAACATGTCGGCGCCAGTCTGCATCGCGCGATAGCGCGTCGAGTGCAGCTGCTCGATCGTGATGCCCTGGCGCGCGAAGAACTCGGCCAGCTGGAACAACACGCCCGGCTTGTCCGCGGCGACGACTTCGACGACATACGGCAAGAGATTCGACTGCTGCTGCTTCGCGCCGGTGCGGAAATGCGCGAGGCGCACCTCGCCGTCGCGCTCGAGCCGCGCCAGCGCATTTTCGAGCTTGGCGATCGCATCCCACGGACCCTGCGCGAGCGCGAGCACCGAAAGATCGCTGCCGAGCGAGGCGACGCGCGCTTCGGCGAGATTGCACCCGCAATCTGAAATCCGCTTGCTGATTGCGACCAGCGGCGAGTGGTTGGCGGCGGCGAAAGCGCTGATCAGGAGGAAATTCTCGTTCGCGGCGGGACGCGGTGCGTTATCGCCCGGTGGTTGCTTTCCTGCCGGCTTCACGATTTCCCTTGGCCCTGTCGGTCGGCGTCGTCAAGCGATGCCCAGCGCCTCAGAATACTTGCCGCTGCGGGGGGTAGCAAGTAACATCCTGCGCCTCGCAAGTTATTGAAAAGTCTCCCGCCGTGACGCTTTCCGGCAGCATCGTCGCACTCGCCACGCCGTTCGGCGCGAACGACCACGTGCTCGATCTCGACGCGTGCGGCCGACTCATCGACGCGCAGATCGCGCAAGGCACGCGCGCGATCGTGATGGCCGGTTCGACCGGCGAAGCGGCCGCGCTCGACGAGCACGAGTTTTCGACGCTGCTCGCGTTTGCGGTCGCGCGCATCGGCAAGCGCGTGCCGGTGCTCGCGGGCACCGGACTCTCGGCGACGAAGAAGACGATCGCGCAGACGCAGCGCGCGCGCGACGCCGGCGTCGACATCGCGCTGGTCGTCGCGCCCGCGTATGTGCGCCCGACGCAGGAAGGCATGTACCGGCATTACTCGGAAGTCGCCGACCACGGCGGATTGCCGGTCGTGCTTTACAACGTGCCGAGCCGCACGGCGTGCGATCTCTTGCCCGAAACGGTCGCGAAACTGACGCGCCACGGCAACATCGTCGGCATCAAGGAAGCGCGCAGCGAACGCGAGCGCATGCAGGCGTTGCTGACCTATCAGAGCGACCGCTTCGCGGTGCTGTCGGGCGACGATCCAACCGCGATGCGCGCGATGCTCGACGGCGCGAAGGGCGTGATCTCGGTCGCCGCGAACGCAGCACCGGCCGCCTTCGCCGCGATGTGCGAGCGCGCGATCGCCTGCGATGTCGACGGCGCCACCAAGGCCGATGCGCGTCTTCACGCGCTTTACGAGTTTCTCGGCGTCGAGCCGAATCCGATCCCGGTCAAGTGGCTTCTGTCGGCGCTCGGCTTCGGCACGGCCGAAATGCGCCTCCCGCTGGTGCCGCTCAGCCCCGTCCACCACGCCAAGGGCCGGGAAATCCTCGTTCGCCTCGGATTAATCGAGGCGGCCCGCGCTGTCAGTTAGACTACGCGGCCTCAACCCACGGAACCAACCCACGTGAGACGGGACATAAAAGCCCTGACGATCGCGATCGCCGCGAGCCTCCTTGCGAGCTGCGGCTGGTTCGATCGTCACTTCCATCACGAGAACGACGACTACAAGGCCAGCGTCCAGGAACACCCGCTGGAGGTTCCGCCCGATCTCGACAAGCCGAACACGTCCGGCGCGCTGACGGTTCCCGCAGCCGGCGCGACGACTGCGCCGGTCGCGACGAGCGACGCCTCCGCGCCGCCGGCGCCCGCGGCAATGGCTGCCGCGCCTGCATCCGAAGCGCCGGTCACGACCGCGCCGGCCACGTCGTCCGCGCCCGCGCTCCTGAGCGGCGATGCGCTGCACGTCTCGGACACGGTCGACAGCGTCTGGAACCGCGTCGGGCTCGCGATCGAGCACTCTGGCGCCGCGACGGTCCTCGCGCGCGACGAGGCGCAGCGCACCTACGACGTGCAGACGAGCGCGCAGGTCACCGAGAAACCGGGCTGGTTCAAGAAGGCGATCACGCTCGGCATGGCCAAGGGCACGACGACGACGCAGGCGCATCTCAAGCTTCGCGTCTCGGCCGAAGGCGACGGCAGCAAGGTCAGCGTCGAGGGTGCAACCGACGATGCGTCGAAGCAGGCCGCGCAGGCGCTGCTCGCGACGATCAAGCAGCGGTTGACGTGACGGGCGGTTAGAAAGTCAGGACGTGAGGGCGGCGGCTTCGCCGCCTCGTGAGAAGAGCACGTGCTCGCCTGACTGTCTCACGAGCGCGCCGCAGGCGCGCGACCTCACGAGGGCGCGCAGCGCCCGACTTCACGGCTATTTCTCCAGCAGCGGCAGCTTATCGGCCTTGCCGTCCCACGCCTTCGCGTCGGCCGGCGCATCCTTGCGTTCGGTCAAGACGGGCCACGCCTTGGCGAGCTCGGCATTGAGCGCGATGAAGTGCTCCTGGCCGCCCGGCACGTCGTCTTCGGGGAAGATCGCGTTGGCGGGACACTCGGGCTCGCAGAGCGTGCAGTCGATGCATTCCTCGGGATCGATCACGAGGAAGTTCGGGCCTTCGTGGAAGCAGTCGACCGGACAGACCTCGACGCAGTCGGTGTACTTGCACTTGATGCAGTTCTCGGTGACGACGAAAGGCATGGATTGATTTCTTCAAGCGAGATTTCTTTTAACCGGATCACTGGAAGCCAGTCGAAGCCGGCTTCCTCTGTGCGAGATCCGCGGCCATGGATGGCCGCTTCTGGACTGCCAGAACAGCTCAGCCGGCAGCCCGATTCGACACATCCGAAGCGGCGATCAGGGATGATCGCACAAGCAACTGGCGCTCCCTACGAGGTTCGAACTCGTGTTCTCGCCTTGAGAGGGCGATGTCCTAGACCACTAGACGAAGGGAGCGGGGTCGCTGGAAAAACCGCGGTCGCGTAGTATAACGAAAGAAAAACACGCGGCAATTGTGGACCGCCGCCGAAAGGAAGCCAGGGTTGGAATGAGTCTCAACACGACGCGGCAGGATCCAACGCCCATCGAAATGCACGTCACGCCGCGTGCGGAGCACGGCGTTTCGCGCCGGAACATCTCCAATGGCGCGCTTCGCGTGCTCTATCGGCTGAACGAGGCCGGCTTTCAGGCCTTCCTCGTCGGCGGCGCCGTGCGCGATCTGCTGCTAGGCGGCCATCCGAAGGACTTCGACATCGCGACCAACGCGACGCCGGAGGAAGTCCGCGGCCTCTTCCGCAACTGCCGCCTGATCGGCCGGCGCTTCCGGCTCGCGCATGTCGTGTTCGGGCGCGAGATCGTCGAAGTCGCGACGTTCCGCGGCATCACCGACGACGGCACGGGCGATCGGCATCTCGTCGACGGCCGCCTCGTGCGCGACAACGTCTACGGCACGATCGAGGAGGACGCGATCCGCCGCGACTTCACCGTCAACGCGCTCTACTACGACATCGCCGATTTCAGCGTGCGCGACTACGTCGGCGGCCTGCGCGATCTCGAGCAGCATTGCCTGCGCCTGATCGGCGATCCGGAATCGCGCTATCGCGAAGATCCCGTGCGCATGCTGCGCGCCGCGCGCCTCGCCGCGAAGCTCGATTTCACGATCGCGCCCGAAACGGCCGAGCCGTTCAAGCGGCTGGGCCAGCTGCTCAGCGACGCACCGCCCGCGCGCCTATTCGACGAATCGCTGAAGCTGTTCCTGTCCGGTTACGGCCTCGCGAGCTTCCACGCGCTGCAGACGCATGGCCTGCTCGAGCACGTGTTCCCGGCAACCGCGCGCTCGCTGAAATCCGAGCACGCCGACCGTTTCCGCGTACTGCTCGAGCGCACGTTCGCGAGCACCGACGACCGCGTGCGCGCCGACAAGCCCGTCACGCCCGCGTTCCTCTTCGCCGCGATGCTCTGGGAACCCGTGCGCGCCGAAGCCGAGGCGATGATCGCGAACGGCAGCGACGCGGCCGTCGCGTGGGGCGCAGCGAGTGCGCGCATCATGGGCGAGCAGGCGCAGCGCGTTGCGATTCCGCGCCGTTTCGCCGGCGCGATCGAGGAAATCTGGGTGCTGCAGCCGCGCTTCGAGCAGCGCATCAAGAAGCGCGTATTGCGGCTACTCTCGCATCCGCGATTCCGCGCCGCGTACGATTTCCTGTTGCTGCGCAGCTCCGAATCGCCGGCGCTGATGGAGCTCGCCGAATGGTGGACGTCGGCGCAGACGCTGGATCAGCAGGCACTCGCGAAACAGTTCGTGCCGCAGGCGCCGCTCGCACCGGATGGCGCCGTTGTCGAGCCGGCGCCGAAGAAGCGCCGTCCGCGCCGCCGCCGGCGCAAGGCCAAGCCGGCGTCCGAAGGCTCAGCGCCGCCCGAGTGAACCGCGTGGACGAGCGTCTCGCGTACATCGGCATCGGCAGCAATCTCGACGATCCTGAAAGACAGGTCCGCGCCGCGATCGACGCGCTGATGCGTCTGCCGCGCACGAGGTTCGGACGCGCCTCCCGGCTCTATCGCACCGCGCCGTGGGGCAACCCGACCAACCCGCATTCGTCAACGCCGCCGCCGTGCTATCGACGACGCTGCCGCCGCGCGAGCTGCTCGACGCGCTGCTCGCGATCGAGCGCACGCACGGTCGCGAGCGCGCCGGCGAGCGCTGGGGCCCGCGCGTGATCGACCTCGACATCCTCGTCTATGGCGACGCGCGCATCGACGAGCCCGGCCTGCACGTGCCGCACCCGCATAGTCGGCGAGCGCGCATTCGTGCTGCTGCCGCTCGCCGATCTCGATCCCGAGCTCGAAATCCCGGGCTTGGGTCCCGTGCGCGCGCTGCTCGAGCACGTCGATGCAACCGGCTGCAGCGTGCTCGCTTGAGCAAGCGCACATCCGCGCGGAATAATCGCGCCTTTCCTCCCGGGAAACGCCCATGCAGCCGGAATCGAACACGCGCCCGCACGTGACGGTGCCTTCGCTGCGCGCGATGAAGCAGCGCGGCGAGAAGATCGTCGTCGTCACCGCGTACGACGCGAGCTTCGCGGCCGCTGCCGAAACAGCCGGCATCGACGTCGTGCTCGTCGGCGATTCGCTCGGCATGGTCGTGCAGGGCAACGACTCGACGCTGCCGGTCACGGTCGACCAGATCGTCTATCACACGGCCGCCGCCGCACGCGGCCTCGATCGCACGCTGCTGATCGCCGACATGCCTTTCCTGAGCGCACGCGACGTGCCGACCGCGCTCGCGACCTCGCGCCGACTGATGGGCGAGGGCAACGCCGCGATGGTGAAGGTCGAAGGATCAGGCTGGGCATCCGACGTGATCCGCGCACTCAGCGAGCGCGACGTGCCGGTCTGCGCGCACCTCGGCCTCACGCCGCAGTCGGTGCACAAGCTCGGCGGCTTTCGCGTGCAGGGCCGCGACGAAGCCGCGGCCGAGCGCCTGCTCGCCGCCGCGCGCGAAGTGCAGGACGCGGGCGCCGATCTCCTCGTGCTCGAATGCGTGCCGTCGCCGCTCGCCGCAGATATCACGCGCGATCTTGCGATCCCGACGATCGGCATCGGCGCCGGCGTCGATTGCGACGGCCAGGTGCTCGTCATGTACGACCTGATCGGCCTCTCGCGCGGCCGGCGGCCACGCTTCGTCAAGAACTTCCTCGCCGGCAACGATTCGATCGTCGGCGCGCTGTCGGCTTACGCGAATGCGGTGCGTGCGCGCACGTTTCCCGACGCCGAGCACAGCTACTGAGATGCCGATGCAGGTCTTCGAAAGCGCGCGCGATCTCGCCGCGTTCCTCGCGCCGATGCGCAAGCACGGCAAGCGCGTTGCGCTCGTGCCGACGATGGGTAACCTGCACACGGGACACTATTCGCTGATTGCGATCGCGAAGAAGCACGCCGACGTCGTCGTCGCGAGCGTGTTCGTCAATCCGACGCAGTTCGGCCCGAAGGAGGATTTCGCGCGCTATCCGCGCACGCCCGAAGCAGACACCGCAGGGCTCGCATCGCACGGCTGCGATGCGCTCTTCATGCCCGAAATCGACGCGATCTATCCGTACGGCATCGCCGACACCGTGCGCGTGCACGTACCGGGTTTCGACAACGTGCTCGAAGACGCCGTCCGGCCCGGCCACTTCGACGGCGTCGCGACGGTCGTATCCAAGCTCTTCAATCTCGTGCGTCCCGATGTAGCCGTGTTCGGCCGAAAGGACTATCAGCAGCTGCTCGTGATCCGTCGGTTGACGGTCGATCTCGCCTATCCGATCGAAATCGTCGACGCGCCGACCGCGCGCGAGCCAAGCGGCCTCGCGATGAGCTCGCGCAACCAGTATCTCGACGCGGAGCAACGCGCGCGCGCCGCGTTCATTCACGAAACGCTGCGACGGATGCAGGCCGAAGTCCACAAGGGTGCGATTTCGCATGCGGCGATCGAAGCAAACGCCGAGAAGGGCCTCCGCGAGAAGGGCTTCGACCCGGACTACGCCGCCATCCGCCGGGCCGACGATCTTGGCCCCCCGGCCATCGGTCAATCGCGCACGCTGATCGCGCTGATCGCTGCCAAGCTCGGTTCCACCCGCCTCATCGACAATTTTTTACTCGACGAGTAGCGTTTTTTTAGCGGACTGTGGTATTCTCCCAACCGTCGCTGGGATTTTTGCAACGTCTTTGTTGCCCCGGCGACAAGCAGGGCGCATTGTAAGGTAATCGTCACTCCGATTGAGAACCCTCGCGCGGCAACGCGGCGAGGGTTTTTTTTGCCTGTAGCTCTTGAATCTCAAGCGCTTGCCGCGCATATTGCGGCACCGCAGCATCTGGCCCGTGCCTCGGCGACGGACTATTGTTGCGTAGGCGCAACAGACTTCGGAGTCACCATGCAGCTCAACATGCTCAAGGCCAAGATCCATCGCGCGACCGTGACCCACGCGGAGCTGCACTACGAAGGGTCCTGCGCGATCGACGGCAACCTGCTCGACAGCTCCGGCATCCGCGAGTACGAGCAGATCCACATCTACAACGTCAACAACGGCGAGCGCTTCTCGACGTACGCGATCCGCGCCGACGAAGGCTCCGGCATCATCTCGATCAACGGCGCCGCCGCGCATCGCGCGCAGCCGGGCGACATCATCATCATCGCGGCCTATGGCGTCTATGCCGAGGCCGAGGCTGCGCTGCACAAGCCGCAACTCGTCTACGTCGACCGTCACAACAAGCTGACGCACACGAACACGTCGATCCCCAAGCAGGCCGCGTAAAGCCGCCGCGAAGTAAACTCCGCGTTTCGGCATTCGCGGAGTCTCCATGCTCGAAGCCCAGCTCGCGCGCCTCGCTGCCGACGCCGCGCGTGTTCGCGCGCGTCATCTGCGCGCCCTCATCGCCGAGCCCGGTCGTGCGGCACGCTACACGCACCGCGCCGGCCCGCTGCTGATCGATTTCTCGCGCCAGCGCATCGACGATGCCGCGCTCGAAACGCTCGGCGCGATCGCCGAGGAATCGCACTGGAGCGACGCGCGCGACGCGATGTTCCGCGGCGACGTGATCAACGCGTCAGAGAAGCGTCCGGTGCTGCATACGGCGCTCCGCGCGAGCGAGTCGCGCCTGCCGATCCTCGCGCCGCGCAACGTGTTCGCCGAGGTCGGCGCAACGCTCGAGCGCATGGGCGCGCTCGTCGAAGCCGTGCACGGCAGCAGCGACGGCGGCATCGAGCTCGCGCGTGGCATCACCGACGTCGTCAACATCGGCATCGGCGGCTCCGATCTTGGCCCGCGGCTCGCCGTCGAGGCGCTCCGCGCTTCGGCGACCGGCCACGTGCGCTGCCATTTCCTGCCGAACGTCGACGGCCATCGCACCGCCGACCTGATGCGCGCGCTCGATCCGAAGAAGACGCTCGTGCTGCTCGTCTCGAAGAGCTTCACGACCGAGGAAACGCTGCTCAACGGCAGCGTGCTACGCGACTGGATCGCCAATGCGTACGCCGGCGATCGCAACGCGGCCGACAAGCATCTCGTCGCGGTCAGCGCGAACGTCGAAGGCGCGCGCGCGTTCGGCATTCCGGCCGGGCGCGTGCTGCCGATGTGGGATTTCGTCGGCGGACGCTATTCGGTGTGGTCCGCGGTCGGGCTCATCGTCGCGCTCGCGATCGGCATGCCGGGCTTTCGCGCGTTCCTGCGCGGCGCGGCGCAGATCGACGATCACTTCCGCACGGCGCCGTGGCGCGAAAACCTGCCCGTGCTGCTCGCGTTGACCGGTGTGTGGAATCGCAACGCGCTCGGTCCCGCGAGCGAATGCGTCGTGCCGTACCACGATTATCTCGCCGACCTGCCGTCGTTCCTGCAGCAGCTCGAAATGGAAAGCCTCGGCAAGCAAGTCACGCCCGAAGGTACGCGCGTCGCGCAGCGCACCGTGCCGGTGATCTGGGGCAACGTCGGCACGAACGCGCAGCACGCGTTCTTCCAGGCGCTGCATCAGGGCACCGACGTCGTGCCCGTCGAGTTCATCGGCGTCGTCAAGCCGTCCCACGGACTTCGCGCCAACCACGATGTGCTGCTTGCGAACATGCTCGCGCAGGGCGCAGCGTTCGCGCTCGGCAAGACGTTCGACGAAGCGCTCGCCGAAGCCCATGCCCAGCCAAAATCGGGTACCGATGCCGAGCGCCGCGCGCTCGCCGCGCAGCGCACGTTCCCCGGCAACCGGCCGAGCACGACGATCCTGCTCGATGCGCTGACGCCCGAAAGCCTCGGCGCGCTGCTCGCGCTGCACGAGCACAAGGTGTTCGTGCAGGCGGTGCTGTGGGGCATCAATGCATTCGACCAGTGGGGCGTCGAGCTCGGCAAGACGCTCGCGAAGGCGATCGAGCCGGTGCTGACCGGCAGCGCCGACGGCGCGGGGCTCGACGCATCGACGCGGGCGCTGATCGAGGCGATTCGCTCGCAGAGCTAGATTTCGCGCGCTTCCACCCGAACGATTCGCAAAGCTCTCGCCTATTCCGTGGCGGGAATCCACGCCGTTTTCCGTAACACATCCCAAGTCGACCAACGCTATCGAGAAGCGGATGTGCAGCTGCACAGTATTTGATCGCGCGCGAAATGATCGCGTCGGATTGCGTATTCGCGCCGCGATAACGGTGCCGAGCGGAGAGCGCACCGATGGACGGCAGTAGCGTCAACATCGGAACCGGCGGCTCCTCCATGGCGATGCCGATTCGCGTCGAGTTCGGCCGGCTCACGGTTCATCGACGTCTGATACGAGATGCCGAGGACGAACGACGCCTGCGCAGTGATCCGGTTCTGCGTGTGCTGGTGGGCGTCGGGCGTGGCTCGGTGTTGCAAGGAACGGATCTGCCGCCTATGGTCCTGCTGCCGCTACGTGGCAACGTGCGCATCACGGATGGCGAGAGCGTACGGATCCTGAAAGCCGGGCAGATGTTCGTGAACGACGCCGGGCAGGACCTGCACGCGGTTGGGCGCGGGCCCGCGTTGTGGCTTGCCGTCGTTGCTCCCGGACCTGTGTGGCGCGAACTTTTTGAAGTGATGGCGGAGACGCCGATTCAGGAGCCCGCCCTCTTTCCCGCGCTCCATCCGGCCAGCCGCGCAATGCGACGCGCGGGCATTCGTCTTGCGCGCGAGGCGCGCCGGGGCCCGATCACGCTCGGTGACGTGGCCGCGGCGCCGACGTTTGCAGATGTTGCTCGCCGATCTGCAGGCTGCATTCGAGCCGATGATCGACCGTTGCCCAGGGCGGACGCTGGCACAGCGACGCGGCGTATTTCTCCGCCTGCAGCGCGTCTACAACCGCATCGAATCAACGAACAAGCCAACACCGGGCCTTGCCGCGTTCGCGCGTGCGGCGAACTATTCGCCGTGCCACTTTGTGCGCACGTTTGCGCTCGTCTTCGGCGAAACGCCGCATTCGGTCCTTATGGAACAGCGGCTGCGGCGTGCCTTCCAGCTGCTCAATGACACGCAGCTCAGCGTTACGGAAGTCGCGCGCGCGAGCGGCTTCGAGGATCGCTGTGCGTTCGCGAGGTCGTTCAAGACTCGCTTCGGCCGAACCGCGACCGCAGTGCGTCGACTCGCGAACCCGCGCGTCGTCGCCTGATCGATCGCGATCGCTAGCTGACTGCTTCGCCCTGCGCACGGACGCTGGGCGCGCGCGGACGCATTCAAGCGAGTCAACAATAAATCCCAAGTCGTTCGCAAAAAATCCACCAATTTTCACGGGTCACATTTTCTTAATGTTCTCCGTTGCGCACGCGTCGTCGTGGAATTGACAGTCAAACAATGCAGGAGAACTTCATGCGACACACACTGCTCCGGGAGTCCATCCGGCGTGCCATCGGCGTTGCCCATGGCACGAGAGACTCCGCACGGCATCATTCCACTTGCCGCGTTGACGGCAATGGGATTGTCGTCGAATCCGGCTATTTGCGCAGGACGCTCAAGACCAGAGCAATCAGCAGCTGGAAACCATCACCGTGACGGGTTCGAACATCCGTCGCGTCGACATTGAAACGTCGAACCCGGTCATCACGATTGATCGCGCCGCGATCCAGAAGACTGGCAAGCTGACACTCGGCGACCTCGTTCAGCAGCTGCCGGCGGTCACCGGCCCGCAACGTCAACCCGCAGGTCAACAACGGCGGCGGCACGGGTTCGTCTCGTCGATTGGCCTGCGCGGTCTTGGTTCACCGCGCACCCTGGTGCTGATCAATGGCCATCGTTACCTTTCGGGCGATCCGAACGCCATTCCGGCGAACATGGTCGAGCGCATCGAAGTCCTGACGGACGGTGCCTCGTCGGTGTACGGCTCGGATGCGGTCGCGGGCGTCGTCAACTTCATCCTGCGTTCGGATTACCAGGGCGCCGAGTTCTCGACGAACTACGGCATCTCGGACAAGGACGACGGCGAGAGCAAGGGTTACCAGTTCACGTTCGGTCAGAGCTCGGACAAGGGCTCGATCATGGCGGGCATCAGTTATAACAAGACCGAGCAGGTGCTCGCGGGCCACCGCGATTTTTCGAAGAACTCGGTGTCGCTCTATGGCAATTCGGCGTCCGCTCCAGCGCCGTCCATCGGCGGCTCGACTTCCTCGCCTTTCGGACATGTGCAAATCCCACCCGCCTTCGCCGACGTCTTTCCTGATTGCCACACAGGCTATCTTGCTCGCAATCCCGGCACGACAGGCCAGAACCGCGTCGACGTGAAGGGCGTGGACTTCGCGCTCAACTATCGGCTGCCGGAGTTCTCGTTCGGCCGCTTCAATGTCGGGCTCAACGCGACGTATCTCACCGAGTACGACATTTCGACGGCGCCCGGGACTATCGCGAACGCCGCTTATCACTACGCCGGTCACTTCATGAGTTTCGGTTCGTCGCAGGCGGCCGGCTGTCCTGGCGCCGGCGGGGGCGTGTGCCTGTTCCCGCGTTGGCGTGCACAGAGTGCAGTCAATTGGCAGCTCGGTCCGTTCGACGCCTCGTGGCGCATGCGCTACATCGGCCGCTTTCGGATGGGCTCGCAGGCGCCGTCGCAGGATGTCTTTCCTGCTGGCACCTGCTACTACGGCGACTACTGCACGATTCACGGCATGGAGATTCGCTACGGTGCGACCGTCTACAACGACATCCAGTTCGGCTACAACCTGGAAGCGTGGAATACGCGTTTCGACGTTGGAGTGAACAACGTGAGCGATAAGCAGCCGCCGTTCCTGTATGCGAACAACACGCTCAATGCCAACACCGACCCGAGCGACTTCGACCTCATGGGCCGCTACTATTGGGGCCGCGTGACGATCAAGTTCTGAGTGATCCGACGAAGGCCGCGTGGATTCGCCGCGCGGCCTTCTTGACAACCTCCGAGGCAATCACGGTCGCGAACCTCAACCGCGAGGCGACTGCTGTGCGGCCATGCCCAAGCGACGTGCTCGCGCACGATCGGCGACGGATCGTCGGCGCGCGCATTCAACGCGAGAAGAATCGCATCCGATCGCCGCGCATTTCCGAGCGCAACGGCGATATTCCGCAGCCATCCTTCGTATCCGGTCCGGCGAATCGCCATGCCCGCGGTCCGTTCGGAGAACTCGGCTTCGTTCCACGCGAAGAGATCGACGAGCTCTGCCGCGTCGAGCCCATGCCGCGGCGCGAAATCGTCTTCGGTCGCGGGTTGCGCGAACTTGTTCCACGGACAAACGAGCTGGCAATCGTCGCAGCCGAACACGCGATTGCCGATCAGCGGGCGCAGGTCTTCCGGAATCGAACCGCGCAGCTCGATCGTGAGATACGAGATGCAGCGCCGCGCATCGAGCTTGTACGGCGCGACGATCGCCTGCGTCGGACAGATTTCGATGCAGCGCGTACACGTGCCGCAATGCGCGCTCGCGGGTTCGTCGAGCGGCAGCGGCAGATCGGTGTAGATCTCGCCGAGGAAGAACCAGGAACCTGCCTCGCGTGAAAGCAGCAGCGTGTGCTTGCCGATCCAGCCGAGGCCCGCGTCGCGCGCGAGCGCTTTTTCGAGCACCGGCGCCGAATCGGTGAAGACGCGATGGCCGAACGGCCCGGTGACTTCGCCGATGCGGTCGGCGAGCTTCTGCAACCGGTTGCGCAGAATCTTGTGATAGTCGCGCCCGAGCGCGTAACGCGAGACGTACGCGCGGCCGTCGTCGGTGATCATGTCCCACGCGTTCTCGATGCCGGGCGGCGCGTAGTCCATGCGCGCAGCAATCACGCGCACGGTGCCGGGCGTGAGGTCCGGCGGACGGCTTCGCTTCGTGCCGTGGCGCGCCATGTAGTCCATCTCGCCGTGGAAGCCCGCTTCGAGCCAGTTGACCAGATGCGCTTCGTCGGCTGCGAGCTCGACGCCGGCGATGCCGACCGCACCGAAGCCGAGCTCGGTGCCCCAGCGCCGGATGTCTGTCGGCAAGACGGTGGTAGTCGATGGCGTTCATGACGGAACCAGAATACCGCGCTCGCGATGCCATAATCGCACGATGATCCCGCCCGACCTCACCGTCGCGCTGTACACGGCCGAGCAGGTTCGCCGCATCGATCGGACGGCGATCGACGACTGCGGCATCGCCGGTTTCGAGCTGATGCGCCGCGCGGCCGACGCGGTCTTCGCGACGCTGCGCCGGCGCTGGCCCGACGCGCGCCGTATCGCGGTGCTGGCCGGGCACGGCAACAACGGCGGCGATGCGCTGCTGGTCGGCGGGCTCGCGCTGCAGCACGGTCTGGACGTCGATGCGTTCGCGATGACGGACACGCCTGCCGGCGATGCGGCTCGCGCGCGCGATTCGTTCCTCGAAGCCGGCGGGCGCATCGCGCGATTCGCGGACGCCGATTTCGCCGGCGCGGACGTCATCGTCGACGGCGTATTCGGCACCGGCCTCGCGCGCGCGGTCGAAGGCGAAGCGGCTGCGCATCATCGAGCGCGCGAACCAAAGCGGCGTCGCCGGTGCTCGCGGTCGACATCCCGTCGGGCCTTTCCTCGGACACCGGCGTCGAGCTCGGCATCGCGATCCGCGCCGAGGCAACCGTCAGCCTCGTCGCGTGGAAGCGCGGCCTCTTCACGGGCGACGCGGCCGATTGCGTCGGTGCGCGCGAGCTCGCGCCGCTGGATGTGCCGGCAGCCGCATATGCGCACATTACGCCCGACGCGACGCTGCTCGGTGGCGCCGGCATGCGAACGCTGCCGCCGCGGCGCGGCAATGTGAACAAAGGAACGTTTGGACACGTGCTTGCGATCGGCGGCGATCGCGGCATGGGCGGCGCGATCCGGCTCACGGGCGAAGCGGCGCTGCGCTGCGGCGCGGGGCTCGTCAGCGTCGCGACGCGCGGCGAGAACGTCGCCGCGCTGATCGCGGGCCGTCCCGAGCTGATGCCGCGCGCCGTCGAAGACGCGATGGCGCTCGAGCCGATGCTCGGCCGCGCGTCCGTCGTCGCGATCGGGCCGGGTCTGGGCCGCGACGAATGGGGCCGCTCGCTGTGGCAAGCGGTGCTTTCGACGCAGCTGTCGCTCGTCGTCGATGCCGATGCGCTGAATCTGCTCGCGCTCGAGCCGCGCGCGCTGCCGAATGCCGTGCTGACGCCGCATCCCGGCGAGGCGGCGCGTCTTCTCGCGACCGACACCGCAAGCGTGCAAGCGGACCGCTTCGCCGCCGCGCGCGAGCTCGCGAAGCGCTACTCGGCGATCGTCGTGCTCAAAGGCGCCGGCAGCCTCGTCGCCGCGCCGGATGGCCGCGTTGCCGCATGTCCGTGGGGCAACGCCGGCATGGCCACCGGCGGCACCGGCGACGTGCTGACGGGCGTCGTCGCGGCACTGCTCGCGCAGGGTCTTTCGACCTGGGACGCCGCGTGCACCGGTGTCGCGCTGCATGCGCGCGCGGGCGATCTCGCCGCCGGCGATGCGCCGCGCGGGCTGGTCGCGAGCGATCTCTTCGCGCCGCTGCGCGAGCTCGTCAACGGGCCGGCTGCATGAGCGGCTCGTCGTGGAACGGCGGCGTCGTCGACGAAGCGGGCCTCTGCGCGATCGCAGCGCGGCTTGCGACGGCGGCGGGCGAGGGCGGCGTCATCTATCTCGAAGGCGATCTCGGCGCCGGCAAGACGACGTTTGCGCGCGCGTTGCTGACGTCGCTCGGCGTCGGCGAGCGCGTCAAGAGCCCGACCTACAGCCTGATCGAGTCGTATCGCGCCGGCGCGCTCGATGCGCATCACCTCGATCTCTACCGCATCGCCGACGCGGGCGAGCTCGAATGGCTCGGGCTCGCCGACCTCTGGACGCCGCGCGCGCTCGTCCTCGTCGAATGGCCCGAGCGCGGCACGGGTTCGCTGCCGCCGGCCGATCTCGTCATGCACTTCCGGCACGCGGGCGACCGTCGCGAAGTCGTTGCGGAGCCGCGCTCGGCGCTTGGCGAAACGCTAGTCGCGCAGCTGGCTGCGGCCGCCTGAGGCCGTGTTTTGCGGGCTCCGGCCACGCCCCAAACTTCACACTGCCCTCATGAATGAATGGCAGATCACGGATTTCAAAGGAAAAAGCTTGAAAAGTGTGCACTCTTTAGGTTTGAATACGGCCCATGTGGGGAGGTCCACGGCCTATAAGGTTGTTTGCGCTCGGCGCGGCGATGCTGATTGCCGGGTCCGGGCTCGCGCGCGCGGCTGAAATCCAGAACCTGCGCATCTGGGCGGGACCCGAGTACACACGCGCGGTTTTCGACGTGTCCGGGCCGGTCGATTACAAGCTGTTCGAGCTCGCCAAGCCGGATCGCATCGTGCTCGACATCCACGCGAGCAGCTTCACCGATTCGTTCGGCGCGCCTGGCGTGAAGGGTCTGCTGAAGAGCATCCGCGCGGGCAAGCAGGGCAAGGACGACGCGCGCATCGTGTTCGATCTCGCCGAGGGCGTGCGTCCGAAGAGCTTCCTGCTGCCGCCGGCCGACAAGTTCGGCTATCGCCTCGTGCTCGATCTCTATCCCGCGACGGAAAAGCCGGCGCCGGTCAAGAGCGTCGCTGAGCCCGCGCCCGGCAAGGCGCGCAATGTCGTCGTCGCGATCGACGCCGGCCACGGCGGCGACGATCCCGGCGCGACCGGTTCGTCCGGCGCGCACGAGAAGGACATCACGCTCGCGGTCGCGCGCCAGCTCAAGAGGCAGATCGACAAGACGCCCGGCATGAGCGCGGTGCTGACGCGCGACGGCGACTACTTCATTCCGCTCGAAAAACGCTACGCGAAGGCGCGCGACGAGAAGGCCGATCTGTTCGTGTCGATCCATGCCGACGCGTTCACAGTCGAGCGATGCGAGCGGTTCGTCGGTGTGGGTGCTGTCGCCGCGCGGCGCGACGAACGAGGCTTCGCGCTGGCTCGCCGATCGCGAAAACCGCGCCGACCTCGTCGGCGGCGTCTCGCTCGACGACAAGGACGACACGCTCGCCGCCGTGCTGCTCGATCTGTCGCAGGGCGCGACGATGGGCGCGAGCAACGCGGTCGCCGAGCAGGTGCTGACGTCGCTCAGGAAGCTCGGTCCGACGCACCGCGGCTACGTCGAGCGCGCGAACTTCGTCGTGCTGCGCTCGCCGGACGTGCCGTCGATCCTGGTCGAGACCGCGTTCATCACGAACCCGGCCGAAGAGGCGAAGCTCAAGAATCCGGATCATCGCGAGAAGCTCGCATCGGCGATCCTCGACGGCGTGAACGGGTATTTCCGCGCGTCGCCGCCGCCGGGCAGCTATTTTGCGGCGAACAATGCGCCGTCATCGAGGCACCAGGCGTCGCTGACGTCGCGCTATGTCGTCAACCGCGGCGATACGATCCGTTCGATCGCCGAGCACCACGGCCTTTCGATCGCGCAGCTGCGCGAGGCGAACGGTCTCGACGAGGATCGCGTGCGGCCGGGCGAGATCCTGCAGATTCCGTCGGGCTAGCCTCCGTCGTCCCGGCGAAAGCCGGGACCCATTTCGATCTTGAGCGCGTAAAGCAAGATGGATCCCGGCTTTCGCCGGGATGACGGATGGGTGCGGACTTTCGCCGGGATGACAGGGTGGGCGTCGGCTAGAATGCGCGTGCCTTATGCCGCGCATCCGCCCGCTGTCCCCCGAGCTCGTCAACCAGATCGCCGCCGGCGAGGTCATCGAACGCCCGGCGTCGGTCGTCAAGGAACTGGTCGAGAACAGCGCTCGACGCCGGCGCGAAGCGCATCGAGATCGACATCGAGGAAGGCGGCGCGCGCCTGATCCGCGTGCGCGACGACGGCGGCGGCATCGAGCGCCGACGACCTGCCGCTCGCGGTCGCGGCGCACGCGACGAGCAAGATCGCATCGTTCGAAGATCTCGAGCGCGTCGGCACGCTCGGCTTCCGCGGCGAGGCGCTGCCGTCGATCGCATCGGTGTCGCGGTTCGCGCTGACCTCGCGCCTTGCCGACGCCGACAACGCGTGGCGCATCGAGGTCGACGGCGGCAAGCCGCGCGCGCCGGTGCCCGCGCAGCATGCGCGCGGCACGCACGATCGAAGTGCGCGATCTGTTCTACAACGTGCCGGCGCGGCGCAAGTTCCTGCGCGCCGAGCGCACCGAGTTCGGCCACATCGATGAGCTCGTGAAGACGCTCGCGCTGGCGCGTCCGGCGATCGAGTTCCGGCTCACCCACAACGGCAAGCCGACGCGCGTGCTGAAGCCCGCGCGACGACGATCGACGCGCGCGCGCAGCGCGTCGCCGAAGTGCTCGGCGACGAGTTTCTCGCGCAGAGCCTTGCGATCGATCACGCGCCGCGGGACTTCGCGTCTGCATGGCTGGGTCGGCTTGCCGACCGCGTCGCGCACGCAGGCCGACCAGCAGTATTTCCACGTCAACGGCCGCGTCGTGCGCGATCGCCTCGTCGCGCACGCGGTGCGCCAGGCGTATGCCGACGTGCTGTTCCACGGCCGCCATCCGGCGTTCGTGCTGTTCCTCGAACTCGATCCCGCGCTCGTCGACGTCAACGTGCATCCGGCGAAGACCGAGGTGCGGTTCCGCGAAGGACGGCTCGTGCACGATTTCCTCTATCGCACGCTCGACGAAGCGCTGGCGCACACGCGCGCGGCGTGCGGCGCCGGCGAGCGCGCACGATGAACGCGCATTCGAACGGACACGCGCGCACGCACACCTATGCGAATCCGTCGGTCCGCTCGTACGCCGCGCACGTACAGGATTCGCTCGGCCTCGGCGTGCGCGAGCCGCTCGCGACGTATGAAATGCTGCGTCGGACCGACGCGACGCCGAAGCCGACGTGCTCGACCGCGTCCACGCGCGCGCGCACGCGGCGATGCCGCTGCCGCAGACGCGGCGACAGCCCGCCGCTCGGTTTCGCGCTCGCGCAGCTGCACGGCATCTACGTGCTGGCCGAGAACGCGCACGGTCTCGTGCTGGTCGACATGCACGCGGCGCACGAACGCATCACCTACGAAAAGCTCAAGGCAGCGCAGGACGGCGAAGGCATCCGCTCGCAGCTGCTGCTGGTGCCGCTGACGCTCGCGGTCAGCGAGCGCGAGGCCGCTGCGATCGAGGAGCACGGCGAGCGCTTCGCCGATCTCGGTTTCGATATCGCGCGCAGCGGGTCCGCAGAGCATCACGGTGCGCCGCATTCCGGTGCTGCTCGACGGTGCCGATGTCGCCGACCTCGTGCGCGACGTGCTCGCCGACCTCGCCGTGCACGGCGACACGCGCCGCATCGAGGAGAGCGCGAACGAACTGTTGTCGACGATGGCCTGTCATGGTTCGGTGCGCGCCAACCGCCGCCTGACGATTCCCGGAAATGAACGCGCTGCTGCGCGAGATGGAAGCGACCGAACGTTCCGGCCAGTGCAACCACGGCCGGCCGACCTGGGTCCAGCTCGGCATGGCCGAGCTCGACCGCCTGTTCCTGCGCGGCCGCTGAGCAACGATCGACGATTGAAAACCCCTAAAGGAAGTCCCCATGCTGAAACTCAGTCTGCTGCTCGCCGCGAGTCGTTGCCGGAGTCCAGGTGATGTCTGCGCATGTCGAAGAATCGAAACCGGCGGGCTCCTACGAGAGCCAGATCGAGACGTGGCGCACGCAGCGCGTCGAGCGCCTGAAGGCGCCGAACGGCTGGCTGAGCCTGATCGGCCTGCGAATGGCTGAAGGAGGGCAAGAACACCGTCGGCAGCGACAAGAACAACGACATCGTGCTGACGGCCGGCCCGGCGCATCTCGGCGTCGTCACGCTCGCGAAGGGACAAGGCCTCGATCGAGCTCGATCCGAAATCGGGCGCGACGATCGACGGCAAGCCGATCAGGGAATCCGCGCTCGCCGATGACACGACGGAGAAGCCGACCGTCGTCGCGTTCGGCACGGCGAGCTTCTACGTGATCGACCGCAACGGCAAGAAAGGCCTGCGCGTGAAGGACAGCGAAGCGAAGACGCGCAAGCACTTCGTCGGCATCGACTATTTCCCGATCGATCCGAGCTGGCGCATCGAGGCGAAGTGCGACGCCGTTCAATCCGCCGCACACGCTCGAGATTCCGAACGTGCTCGGCCAGGTCGACAAGATGCCGGTGCCGGGCAAGGTCGAGTTCGTGCACGACGGCAAGACGTACACGCTGTTGCCGGTGCTCGAGGAGCCCGACGCGAAGGAGCTCTGGTACATCTTCGCCGACAGACCAGCGGCAAGGAAACCTACGGCGGCGGCGCGCTTCCTCTACAGCGACATGCCGAAGGACGGCAAGGTCGTCATCGATTTCAACAAGGCGTACAACCCGCCGTGCGCATTCACGCCGTACGCGACGTGTCCGCTGGCGCCGCCGGAGAATCGGCTGACGATTCCGGTGACGGCCGGCGAAAAGAAATATCGCGGCGGGCACGAGTAACTGATTCCGACCGCTGCCGCGGTGTTTTCCCCTCTCCCGCTTGCGGGAGAGGGTAGGGTGAGGGCAAGCGGAGTGAAGCGTCGAACCAGCGTGCCCTCACCCCAGCCCTCTCCCGCAAAGCGGGAGAGGGGAAAAGCACGCGATGCGGGTTCTGATTCTCTCGGATACGCATGGGCAACTTGACGCACGCATCGCTGCGCTCGCGCGCAATTGCGATGTCGTAGTCCACGCCGGCGACGTCGGCAACGCGGCTGTGCTCGAAGCATTGCGCGCAGGCGGCGCAAACGTCGTCGCGATTCGCGGCAACAACGACGTCGTCTCGAAATGGCCTCGCGGCGAACGCGCCGCGCTCGATGCGCTCGAAGACGAAGCACGAGTCGAGCTCCCGGGCGGAACACTGATCGCCGTCCACGGCGACCGCTACACGCCGGCGACGCGTCACGCGCGACTGCGCCGCGACTATCCCGATGCGCGCGCGGTCGTGTACGGGCACAGCCATAAACTCATCGTCGACAACGACGCGACGCCGTGGATCCTCAATCCCGGCGCAGCAGGACGCGCAAGGACTTACGGCGGACCGAGTTGTCTTCTGCTCGAAGCGCGCTCGAAAGACTGGCGCGTCGAGCCGCACCGGTTCATGCGCTAGCTTCGTCATTCCCGCGAAAGCGGGAATCCATTTTCGGGAGGCGCGACAAAGCAACATGGATTCCCGCTTTCGCGGGAATGACGGGGCCGGGGCGAGCGACGTGCCGCTCAGCGACCCGAGAAAGTCGGCTTGCGCCGCTCCAGAAACGCCTTCGTCCCTTCGCGCATGTCCTCGGTCGCAAAGCACGTCGCGAACGTCTGCGCCTCGTAGTCGAGCCCCTGATCGAGCGCGCATTCGCCGCCCGCGAGCACCGCGTCGAGAATCCCGGCGAGCGCGATCGGTGCCGACGCCGCGAGCTGATCGGCGATCGCCGCGACTTCCTCATCGAGCGTGTCCGCCGCAACGACGCGATTCAAAACGCCGAGCGCAAACGCACGCTGCGCGTCGATCTGATGTCCGAGAAGGCACAGCTCCAGCGTCGCCGCGCGACCCGCGAGCCGCAGCAACCGCTGCGTGCCGCCAAACCCCGGAATCAGGCCGAGATTGATCTCGGGCTGCCCGATCTTCGCCGTCTCGCTCGCAACGCGGATGTGGCACGCCATCGCTAGCTCCATGCCGCCGCCGAGCGCATAGCCCTGGATGCGCGCGATGACCGGCTTGCCGAGCGTCTCGACCTTGCGCATCAGCGCCTGGCCCTGTCGCGCGCGATCGCGCGCTTCGATGGGCGACAGCGTCGCGAGCTCGGAGATGTCCGCGCCGGCAACGAACGCCTTCTCGCCCGCGCCCGCGAGCACGACCACGCGCACCGCATCGTCGTGGCGCGCCTGCTCGAACGCGAGCGTCAGCTCGCCGATCGTCTCGCGGTTCAGCGCGTTGAGCTTGTCGGGCCGGTTGATCGTGATCGTGCGGATCGCGCCGCGATCCTCGGTCAGCAGATTGCGATAGCCCATGGGTCGTCTCGGGTCGGATTTCGGCAGGGGCGCGGATCATAGCGCGCGGCCGGCGATGCATTGGGGCAGGCCTGGCGGCGAACTTCGCGCCGAACTTTTGGGCGGGCCCGCGTTCTCAGGGAATCCGGCCGCGGGACGGCCGCATCCTGTAAAGAAAGCGTTGGCTAAACGCCGGCCTACCCGGGAAATCGCCTGCGTTGGAGCCCGAGTGGCGCTCGGGTACACTACCGCGCCTTTTTTGGACCTGCCCGGCGGGTCCGATTCTTGATTCAAATCCCCGTTTTTTTACCGGAGACACGCAATGAAGTTTGGTTGGTTACTCGCGCTCGCGGCGCTCCTCGCGACCGGTTCCGCGCTGGCGCAGGACACCACGTCCGACAAGGGCAAGCTCTCGTATGCGATCGGTTTCCAGATCGGCGGCGGCCTCGCCGACCGCAAGATGGATATCGACGTCGCGACGGTCGCCAAGGCGCTGCAGGACGCCTACGCAAAGAAGCCGCCCGCCGTGCCCGAAGCGGCGATGCGCGACGCGCTCTCGAAGTTCGAGTCCAAGGCCAAGGCCGACATGGACAAGACGCTCACCGACAACAAGCGCGAAGGCGATGCGTTCATGGCCGCCAACCGCTCGAAGAAGGGCGTCGTCGTGCTGCCGGGCGACGTGCAGTACCGCGTCATCGAAGACGGCACCGGCAAGGCCGTCACGCCGGCGAGCGAAGTGACGTTCCACATCCGCGTCTCGAACTCATCGGGCCGCGAGCTGCAGAGCTCCTTCGTCGGCGAGCCGGTGAAGGCGAAAGTCGCCGACATGAACAAGATGTTCGGGCCGAAGGTGCCGGACGTCGTGCAGAAGATGAAGGTCGGCGATCACTGGACGATCTACCTGCCGCCCGATCCGAACACGGGCAATCAGGTGCTCGTGCTCGAGATCAAGATCATCGACGTCAAGTAATCACCTGGCTTTTCCCCTCTCCCGCTTGCGGGAGAGGGCAGGGTGAGGGCAATCCCGAGAGGGCGCTACGGATAAGCGCCCATCTCCTCAACCGCCCGCTCCATATCGAGCTTGATCCGATTGATGATCCGCATCGCCGGCTCCGCACTCGCCGCATCGCCGCCCATGCCGTTGATCGTCGCCTGTCCGCGCGAAACGATCTCGGCCTCGTCGTCGGACACGAACTGCGCGAGATAGACGTATCCGCGGCGCAGCCCTTCCTTGATCTCGATCTGATCCGGTCCCAGCTGTTCGAGAAGGCTCACGATCGCTTCGCGGATCTGCGGTTTCGGATGCGGCAGGAGGCTTTCCGGAAGGCCATAGACATCCGGCGCAACCCGCGCGAGCACCTTGCCGTAATCGCCGACGACCTTGGTTGCGAGCGCCAGCATGCGCGTCTACCTTCGGAACGGTTGATCTAGCCTAGCGGGATTTCCGCGGCGGCGCGCGTCGCGGGAACGAGACGTCCTCCGTGAAAACCGCGAGTCTTTCCCCTCTCCCGCGTGCGGGAGAGGGTAGGGTGAGGGCAATCGAAGTGAAACGTCTCGCCCAAAAGAACCCTCACCCCAGCCCTCTCCCGCATTCGCGGGCGAGGGGGAACAGCACATGATTCCACCGCCGCCCAAGCCGCCAATCCTCAGTCCCTGCATCGGCATCTGCACGTTGCGCCCCGACGGCTTCTGCGAAGGCTGCCTTCGCACCGGCCACGAAATCGCGCGCTGGCTCTCGATGACCGACGACGAACGCCGCTTCTTCATGGAACACACGCTGCCGGTTCGCGAGGCCGCTCGTCGATGACGGCACCGGCTGCCACGATCGACGACGACATCGCGCGCCTGCGCCGCGCTGCGCGTTCACTCGCCGATCCGCCCGCCGCACCGGGATGGAATCTCGCCGAGCTCGCCGACATCATCGATCCGAAGCTGGCGCGCCGCAGTGCCGCCGTGCTCGTGCCGTTCGTGCGCCGCGACGATGCGCTGTCGCTGTTGTTCACGCGCCGCACCGCGCACCTGCGCACGCACGCGGGACAGATCAGCTTCCCCGGCGGCGCGATCGAGCAGGGCGACGCCGACGCCGTCGCCGCCGCACTCCGCGAAACGTTCGAGGAAACCGGCATCGAATCCGAGCGCGTCGAGCCGTTCGGATTCCTCGACGGCTTCGAAACCGTCAGCGGCTATTTCGTCACGCCAGTCACCGGTTTCGTGCGTGGCGACTATCGGCTGAAGCCCGATCCCGAAGAAGTCGACGAGGTGTTCGAAGTGCCGCTCGATTTCATTCTCGCGAAGGATCGTCTGAAGCGTCTCGACTTCGACTGGCAAGGCCGCACGCGCACGACGTACGAGTTCGAGTGGGACGGCCGACGCGTCTGGGGCGCGACGGCGTCGATCATCAAGAATCTGCTGAAGCGCCTCGATTCGGTGTAGCGCTCGCACACCGCTCGCGATTTTCCCCTCTCCCGCTCCGCGGGAGAGGGTAGGGTGAGGGCACTCTAGGTTCACCGCTCCACCCGAAAGCGCTTTTCGACGAAACGCGACCACAAGCCTGCCCTCACCCCAACCCTCTCCCGCAAGCGGGAGAGGGGGCAAAGAGGTGTCGCGGGAGACAGGGAAACGGGTCTAGAATCCGATGACATGAGCACCTCGGATTCCAAAAATCCCCAATTTCCCAATCCCGGCTCCGGCCCCCTCGTCGCGCCCGAGCTCCTCGCGCAACACCTTGACGACCCGAACGTCCTCATCGTCGACTGCCGCGCCGACATCCGCGACGCCACGAAAGGCCGCACCGACTACGAAGCCAGCCACATCCGCAACGCCGTCTTCGCCGACCTCGACGTCGATCTCTCCGACCTCACGCAAAAAGGCGCACTCGGCCGCCACCCGCTGCCGACCGACGCCGCGCTCTCCGCCGCGTTCTCGCGCTGGAACCTGACACGCGACACGCACGTCGTCGCCTACGACGACGCCAACGGCGCACTCGCCGCCGCGCGGCTCTGGTGGCTGCTTCGACTCGCCGATCACAAGCACGCATACGTCCTCGATGGCGGCCTCGCCGCCTGGCGCGCCGCCGGCCTCCCGCTCGAAAGCGGCAAGGAAAAAACACGCGACGCGCACGTCGAAGCAAAGCTCGACCGCCGCGAAGTCGTCTTCACCGACGAGCTCGAACGCCGCCGCCACGAAGGCACCGCAGTCCTCGTCGACGCGCGCGCCGCGCCGCGCTATCGCGGCGAAGTCGAGCCGATCGACACGAAGGCCGGGCACGTTCCCGGCGCGCTCAGTCGGCCGTTTTCCGACAATCTCGATGCGAGCGGGCGGTTCAAGTCAGCGGAGCATCTGCGCGGCGAGTTTTATGCGCTGATCGGGGCGTTTCAGCCGTGGCAGGTCGTGCATATGTGCGGGTCGGGCGTGACCGCGTGTCACAACCTGCTGGCGATGGAGGCGGCGGGGATGCAGGGGTCGCGCGTGTTTGCGCCGTCGTGGAGCGGGTGGATCAGCGATCCGTCGCATTCCGTCGCCAACGCCTGATGCGCCGTCGCGACACTCGAAAAAGGAGGTTCCAGTGAACGTCCCATCACCCGCAAGGGCTGCCCTTCTCGTCATCGCGATCGCGTTTCCGGCGATGCCTTCGGCGCTGCAAGCGGCCACCGCCGCCTATCACGCCGCGATCGAAGCGAGCGCGCCCGTGCTCTACTACCAGTTCAACGAAGCCTCGGGTGCGGCCGTGAATCACGGCTCGCTCGGCGCAGGTTACGACGCGACCTATCTCGGCGCGCCGACCCTCGAGGCGCCGACGCTGGCCGGCGACACCGGCGTTGCATTCGCGACTGCCGACGATTACCTCGAATCGCTCGGCGTCGCGCCGGCGGAGCTCACCGGCAATCCGACGTTCTCGGCCGAAGCGCTGTTCTTCGTGCCGCTCGGCGGCACGTGTTCGCTCTGGGCGCCATTCCTGCACTGGGGCCCTTCCGATAACAATGGCACCACGGCGAGGTCGGTCTATTTCTCCTTCAGCAACAACGACCCGACCGCCGCGTTCGCCGGCTTCTACAACGGAGGCCTGAAGTCCGCGTCGGGTTCCATGCCGCTCGGCCGCTGGCATCTCTTCATCTGGGTTCGCGTCGGAGGCGGCACGGCCCTCGAAGGCACCACGGTCTACCTCGACGGCGAGGACGTGACCGCGACGCTGGTTCCGGATCCGGGTTTGCCCGCCGATGGCCTGACGCCGGCGGTCGAAGCGACGGCGTTCCGCGTCAACCGCGCGCGCGACTTCGACGGCTCCCGGTACTTCACCGGTACGCTCGACGAACTGTCGCTCTACGATCGCGCGCTCACGCCGCAGGAGGCGTTCGAGCACTTCCGGCAGGCGCTCGACGAAATCTTCGAGAGCGGCTTCGAGTAGGCGCGCTGCGCAAGAAGTCATGTCCGCAGTTTTGGAAGAGATCGCCGGATAGACGGCGAACGGGTTCCCCTCTCCCGCTTGCGGGAGAGGGTAGGGTGAGGGCAGCCAGAGCGCAGCACCCCATCCGTCCGAATCCTCCACTTCTACATTTGGCGCCGCTGTTGCTTACACTGGCGCCCAGAACAGGGATGAGGAGATCCATGAACCTCGCCAATTCGTGTCAGGCCCAACGCGTGCGCCACGACGCACGTCACGCTGTATACGCAATCATCCCTCTCGTCGCGGTCCTGTTTTCAGCGTGCACCTCGCAAAAGGGGACGGAGTGGGACGCGCTGAACACCCAAATGCTGGGACAGTTCAACAGCGCCAGCTACGACGCCTGCCTCGACACCGGCGCAAAAGCGCTCGCCGTCGCCAAGGCCGAGAACGATCCCAGGCAGCACGACGTGATCTCGACGCTGAATCTCTCCGCCATCTGTCACCAGAACAAGCGCGAGCTCGCGCAGGCGCGAACGCTGCTCGAAGAAGCGCGCGCGCGACATCGTCGACAAGGCCGGCGACGATCCGCAGCACGACTACGCGGTCAGGACGTACAACAACCTCGCCACGCTCGCATGGGCGGAGGGGGAGCCTCGCGCAAACCGAAGTGCTATTGAAGGAAAACGTAGTCCGAACCGAGAAGTTCTACGGACTGAATCACGAAACCGTCGCGATGGCCAAGGGGGCCCTCGGAGCCTTCTATGGGCAGGCGGAAAGCTCGACGACGCGCAGCCGCTTCTTGAAGCCGCCGTTGCGAGCTACGAGAACGCCTACGGCAAGGACCCGCCGGGTCTCGTGGTACATCTGGGCTCGCTCGCGTCCCTGTACATGAAGCAGGGCAAGTTCGCCGATGCGGAGGCCTTGTTACATCGTTCGCTGGAGATCGAGCGGAAGGCCGGCTCCTACACCGACGGCTCGCGTGCGCTGACGCTCGCCGCCCTCGCGGAGCTTTATGTCGCGAAGGGCGATCGGGCGAATGCGGAAGCGAACTATCGGAGCGCGCTGGACCTCGCGGCGAAACGCTATCCGGATGCGCGCTTCATCGCGACGACGAGCGGCGATCTCGCGGCGGTGTATGCGGCTGAGGGAAAGGATGCGGAAGCGGAACCCCTCTTTCGGAAGGCTATCGCGACGGAGGAGAAGGCCATCGGAGCGATTCTGCATCTCAAGAAGGACCTGGAAGGGCTCGCAAGCGTGTGCGCTTTCGCAGGGGAAAGGCGACGAAGCCGACGCGCTTCAGCGGCGCATTGCTGCTTTGGGTACGAGAATAGAATGATCGATGCTCGCAAATGGGCGACGAGACCGCGCTACCGCGGCGAAGTCGAGCCGATCGACAAGAAAGCCGGGCACGTTCCCGGCGCGCTGAACCGGCCGTTTCCCGACAATCTCGATGCGAGCGGCGGTTCAAGTCAGCGGCGTCTGCGCGGGGAGTTTTATGCGTTGATTAGGGCGTTTCAGCCTTGGCAGGTCGTGCACATGTGCGGGTCGGGGTGACGGCGTGTCACAACCTGCTGGCGATGGAGGCGGCAGGAATGCAGGGGTCGCGGGTGCTTGCGCCGTCATGGAGTGGGTGGTCAGCTCAAGAAGGTTGGGAAGCGCGCATATGACGGATCAGCAGGTATTGAGTGTCACAGAAATATTGGAGGCGTTGCATACGAGAAACTAGGGCGGAAAATTTGTCGGCGAGCTCGCATCGAAAAACTACAGGCGCGTATAACGATTCACTTTCGCGCGCGATCCTGAACGTTGGGACAACGCTTTCTGCGAATCCAAACCTAAGCGAACATCAAAAGCATGCAGTCACCCAGTTCGAAGAAATCTTTTGTGATGTGACGCTTGCTTTATATTTTGCATTCTGCGGACTGCATAACAGCTGTCGAATGGCTCTAAGACGGGCGCTAGAGCTCGCGATGGCGATCCTCGTATATTGGGACGATCCCATTCAGTTTTGGGGATGGATGGAGTGCGACAAAGACGTCAAATTTCTCTGACTTGCTTGCAAGTATTTTTCGTCGGCGGAGTACGCCGTTTTTATCGAGCGAGAATGCGGTCTTCCGAAGAAATCACTACAACTCGAATCAGTTGGCAAGCTTTATCGGGAGTTGAGCAATGTTGTACATCCAAAACCCAGGAACTTCGCCACTACTGCGGCGACTAGATTCACCTTCTCGGAACAGGGGTTAGTCGACAATCTTGAAATAATAGGTGTCGTGCAAGGTGCAATTCTCAAGATGATGTTTCGCAGGTTCCCGATGGCTGGGCAGAAAATTGCGCAGTCTTGAAGGATACCGAGCAGTTCATTGTGTGAGGGACGCATGGGCACATCTAACGCTGATGAATACCTGGAAGCGGCGCGATCAGAAGACCTAAAGATTAGCGAGGTAAAAAAGCTCGCTGTCGTGACACAATTCGAGCGCCAAATCTTAGATAGTCTCGAAGGTGCCGGAGCGCATCTCCTACAGGGCGCACGTGGCGTTGGTAAGACAACGCTTCTGCGTTTTGTCGAGATTGAACTCGATGCTAGGTTCGATGTCGAACGACGGCTTCCGGTGTACGTGGACTTTCAGAACGACGTACAGGTTGCTGGAAGGTATTAGCGCCGGCGAAAAGAACGCGTTTCAGATCTGGGTCAAAATGCGAAAATTCCGCAGGCGCTTCACGAAAAATTGGTATCCCTCAAGAAGTTGTCGCTGGAAGAATTGACCGATCCGTACAAGCGCGTGTTCGGCATATCGAGCGTGAAACAAACAGAGAGTCTGTTGACGGAAAAGCTCCACTTGCTTCAGCAGTTGGCATTTACTAAAGACGGCGCAGGACTGATATCAAAGTTGGGTGAGGATTTCTTGGCGCGCGTCTACGATCCATCATACCTGCGTGAAGTAATTCGTGAAGTAACTAAACAATTCAAACTCGATCGGGTGATCTTCCTCTTTGATGAGCCGCACACACGTTCATACCCGAACAGCAGGAGATCTTTTTCGAGATATTCAAGCTGTTGCATGGCGGAACAGTAGCGTGCAAGGCGGCGGTCTATCCGACAGTTACATCTTACGGTCGAAATTTCGAAATTGGGCAAGACGCAATTGTATTGTCGATGGATCGATTCGAGCCGGCAGGCGCTGGGAAGAAGACTGTCGAGAGCAATTTCGCGAAATCATTAAGAAGCGATTGCCCGTCACATCGAAGAAGCGCAAGGACATATTTTCACACGGGGAGATATTGGATCTATGTATTGATGTGTCCAGCGGTAATCCTCGCGGTTTCCTGCACATATTGACAGCGGCGTTGACGCAAGGGTTTAGCGAACGGGCTTTGCAGCTGGCCATTCAAGAGTACGTCGATCGCGAGCTCTTGCCCTATCACCAAAATCTGGCGAAGCGTCTTCCTAAATATGCAGCCCACGTTCGAGTGGGTTTGGAGCGCCGCGCGGTACGTTATTCCAGAAATTAGGAAGAAACAGACGCGAGACGAAGAGCAGCTATCAGTCAGCTTTTTTTACTATCTCTTGGATATATCACCGAATCTAAAGTTAGCTTTGGATATTTTGTGTTATTCAGGAATATTGATCAGCAAGGGTACTGTGAAAATTGCCGGTCAAAAGACGGGTCACCGATATATGGTGCACTTGGCCCTGCTTGCGAATGAGCGCGCATTCGGAGGGACAAGGCTCAAGGACGCGGTCTCCTCAATAAGCCTGACAACTATCGTGAGTTTTCGTCGACCGATCCAAACTTGGAAAGTTATCTGAAAGAGCTGAAGGCATCCGAGAACGTCTGTTCAAAATGTTCCGCTCAGATCGACGTCACGGCGAAGTTTTGCAGTCAGTGCGGGACTCCAACTACCGTTCGGTCAATCATCGCTGGTCTGCTAGATGAGCCGGTCGCCTCCTTGTCATTGAGCGATCGCATCGTTGCTCGTGTGCAGGCCCTCTTCCCAAAAGTCGGCGATGTAGTTTAGGCTTCGAGAGAAGACGTCATGGAGATTCCCTACATCAAAGACGTACGTTCGCGGATCGTAAAGAACGCCGCTGACGAGTTCATATCCGGATAATGGAGACCTCTTGGTACTACAGGCTATACTGTGAATTGATAGAGTACGAGGGTTTGGCAGCCCTTGCATAACTTCGCCGCTAACTGCGGAAAGCCGCAGGCGTTTGCGACGCGTATCCGCGCGCGTCTGCGGCGGATCGCGCGGGGAGCTCTTCGGAGCTCGCCGGAGTGGTTATGGCCGGTCTGCCAACCCGCGCGGTCCGTCACCACGCGGACAACCGGTGACTCCCATCACAGGACTCACCGCATGGCTCGCAAACCCCTCTCACGCACGCGCGCCCCCGCGCGCGCGAAGCGTCCGCCGATCGCCAAACCCGTCACGACGCGCATCCACCTCCCGCGCTCATGGCGCGTCGTCACATCACGCAAGCTCCGCGCAAGCGATGCCGATCTTGCGCGCCAACGTGCGCGCCGCGATGTGCCCGAAATCCGCCTGTCCGGCGAATGGCTCGCACGCGTCGGCTTTCCGAAAGGCCGCCGCTACCTGATCAGCGCCGATCGCGACATCGAGACGATCTATCTGCAGGCCGACGTAAGCGACGCTAAAGTACGAAAGCGGCGCTAAAGACGCATCCTCGGACGGCCTCACGCATGACCATCACCATCACCGCCTTCGAACGCTCACCCGACGGCGGCAAAGGCCTCGCGCGCGACACGCGCGTGCGCTGGGCGCTCGAAGAAGTGGGGCAGCCTTACGAGGTTCGCCTCGTTTCGTTCAAGGCGATGAAGGAACCCGCGCATCTCGCGCTGCATCCGTTCGGCCAGATCCCGACGTATGAGGAAGGCGATCTCGCGCTGTTCGAGACCGGCGCGATCGTGTTCCATATCGCGCAGCGTCATGCCGGGCTGCTGCCGGACGACGCGAATGCGCGGGCGCGCGCGATCACGTGGATGTTCGCGGCGGTCAACACGGTCGAGCCGCCGATTCTCGATCTTATGGTCGCGAAGATCATCGAGGGCGACAAACCCTGGAGCAAGGAGCGCCTGCCGCTGGTCATGGATCGCATTCGCGATCGATTGAAGCCGCTTTCCGCTCGCCTCGGCGATGCCGACTGGCTCGATGGTGCATTCAGCGCGGGCGACCTGATGATGGTGTCCGTGCTGCTGAGGCTGCGGATGTCGGGCATGCTCGACGAGTTTCCGAACCTCGCCGCGTATGTCGCGCGCGGCGAAGCGCGGCCCGCCTACCAGCGCGCGTTCGCCGCGCAGCTGGCGGTGAACACCGGCAACGCGCCGGCCGGCTGACTGATTTCAACGCTCGCTCGTACCCGGTCCGCGCGGATGGAACCGGAGCGAGTATGCTGATCCTCGCGATACGCGCGGCCTCGCGTGTCGCACGCGCGAATGCGCGCACGTGTCTTGCGATCACTCCTGGGGAGGATGTATGCGCAAGCTTTCGTTTGTACTCGCAATCGTCATATCGGCCGCATCGCCGGCCTTTGCGTCGGACCAGACCGACGTGATGATGCCGATCCATCAATTCGTCGACGGCTTCAACAAGGGCGACGCGAAATCCGCGCTCGCCGCGTGCGCCGAGGAGACATCGATCATCGACGAGTTCCCGCCGCACGAATGGCACGGCGCCGGCGCGTGCGCGAAGTGGGCGGACGATTACGTCGCGAACGCGAAGAAGGACGGCATCACCGACGGCTTCGTCACGCTCGGCAAGCCGCGGCACGTCGACGTGACCGGCGATCATGCCTATGTCGTCATTCCGACGAACTACACGTTCAAGCAGAACGGCAAGGCGAAGAAGGAAACGAAGGCCACGTTCTCGTTCGCGCTGCACAAGGGCGCGGCGGGCTGGCGGATCACGGGGTGGTCCTGGGCGGCGCCGTAAGCGGCGCGCCATCGGAAAGGTCGAACCGCGCTCGCCCTCACCCTAACCCTCTCCCGCAAGCGGGAGAGGGGATTTGTGGTGCGTTTTACTTCGCGTCTGCGAGGTGTCGCGCGATCACTTCTCGACGAACGCCTTGAGATTGCCGAGCGCCGTCTCCCACTGCCGCCCGATCCTCTCGAGCGTCCGCTTCGCGTCCTCGATCTGCGCCGGATCGAGCTGCCACAACCGCTCGCGCCCGACTTTCACGTCGCGCACGACGCCGGCCTCGGCGAGCACCTGCAGATGTTTCGTGACGCCTTGACGGCTGATGTCCGTGTTCGCAGTCAACTGCGCGATCGAGAACGCGCCTCCCGCACACAGCACGGCGACAAGCTTGAGCCGCGTCGGATCGCCGAGCGCCGCGAACACGTGCGCCAGCGAGGATCCCGATCGCGCGAAGGCGGGCAGGCCGGCGTCGCGCCGGCCCGCGCCTTTCGATTTGCCGCTACTTTTCGACATGCTGCGCGAGTTTTTTCGTTTGCGATTCCCAGCCGAGCGTGTTCATGCGGAACGTCTCCATGCGCCGTTCGGGCGGCAGCTTGTCGAAGCCGGTCTCGACGACCGTCAGCAGCGTGCCGTTGCCGGGCGCGTCCTTCAGCGTGAACGTGACGAGCGTCGGCTCTTCCTTCGTGTAGTCGACGTTCGGATCGTGTGCGTACGGATGCCAGCGGTACGACATCAGGTCTTCGGGTTCGATGCGATCGACGACGACGTCGAACTGCATGTGCTCGTAGCCCTTGAACGTGACCGGCCCACGCGCGCGCTGGCCCGGCGCGAAGCGCTGGCCCTTGAGATTCGCGCCGAACCAGGTGCCGAACTCTTCGGCGTTCGTAAGCGCGCGCCAGACTTTCGTGCGCGGCGCGTTGATGGCGATGCTGCGTTCGATGCGATCGGTGCTCGTATTCATGTCGGTAGGCTCCGTCGTCATGCCGCGCACTGCTGTTCGACGACCCACGGCGTGCCGCGGCCCGTTTCGACGAGCTCTCGCAGGCTCGCGAGGAAATGGTTCCATCCGCTGCGGCAAAGATCGTAGCACTCGAGCGCGGGCACGAGGCCGACGTGCTCGAAATCGAGGCGCGTCTTGCCGTCGATCGTCGGCGTCAGGCGGAACACGATCTCGGTGCCGACCCATTCGGATTTCTTCGCGATCGATTCGCTGTCGATGAATGCGTTCGTGCAGAACCAGCGCACGCCGCGGTTCACGTCGAGCTGCTCGATGCTCATGTCTTTCTGCGTGCGGCCGAACTCGAAGTGCGCGGTGCCGCCGACGTGCGTATCGGCGGTGCAGGTCGGCGTCCACCAGGCGCGCAGGCCTTCCTGCGTCGCGATCGCGGCGTAGACGGCGGATGGATCGGCGTTGATGACGAGTGTTTGCTGGTAGTGGTTCATGGCGGCTCCTTATGCAACCGTATGGTTGCTGGTTGAGGAGCGTGACACAAGCCGAACTAAATGCAACTGTTTGGTTGCTTGTGGTCTGGCCCACGGATGCGTTAGCCTCGTCAAGATGGAAATCCGCCGCCTCACACCAGCCGACGTCACGGCCTACCGCGCGCTCCGCCTCGATGGCCTGCGCGAGGCGCCAACCGCGTTCGCCGCGAGCTACGACGAGGAGGTCGCGTTTCCGCTATCGACGTATGAAGGCTGGCTCGGCGCGCCGCCCGATCGCGGCACGCTCGGTGCGTTCGACGGCGACGAGCTCGTCGGCATCGCGACGCTCGGCCGCGAAAGCCGCAGCAAGCTCGCGCACAAGGCACACATCCTCGGGATGTACGTCCGTGCGGACTGCCGCGGGCGCGGCATCGCGGCTGCGCTGCTCGCGAGCGCAATCGCGCTTGCACGCACGACTGCGACAATCCGGCAAATCAACGTGACCTCGAACGCGGCCAACGCGGCCGCGCGGCGGCTCTATGTCGCCGCAGGTTTTCGTGAGTTCGGCCTCGAGCCGCGCTCGCTGCAGATCGACGGCGCGTGGTACGACGAAGTCCACATGCGCCTCGATCTCGACGGCTAGAACCGGCGCCAGGCACCGGTCACGCGTCGAGGGCGCTTTCCGGTACAGTGCGGCGCCGGGGGAGAAGCGATGATGTTGTCGATTCCGACCGAAGTCCTCGCTGGAGCCGCGCTGCTCGGCGCCGTGCTCGTCGTCTTCTCGATCGTGCGGCTGCTTCGCGTGTTGCGCGAGAGCATTCTCGCGCGTCTGCCGGCCGTGCCGGAGCAGGACGTGCGCTTTGCCGCCGCGGGCACCGCCGTGCTCTGCATCGAGCAACCGCATCTCAGCACTGCGTTCTTCGGCGTCGATTTCGCGATGCGTGACGACTACGGTCACGACGTGCCGTCGACGCCGATCGTGTTCCGCTCGAAAGTGTCCGGCTTCTCGCGCGTGCGCCTGTCCGTGCGCGCGTTCGAGGTTCCACGTGCGGGTCGCTACCGGCTCGTCGCAAGCGGCATCGCGCCGGGGCGCGACATGTCCGAAGCGGCGATCGTGTTCGCACGGCCGTTCGCGGGCGCGATGGTGCTGTGCATCCTCGGCATCACGTTCGGCGGCATGGCGCTGATCGCGGGCATCGTGCTGACGTCGCTTCGGCTCGCCGGCAAGCTGTGACGTCCTGCATGCGAAGCCGGCCGGAATAGCCAGCACGATCGGTCCGTCGACCGGGGAGTTCCGTCATGATCGTTGCCGCTGCCTTGTTCGCGTTGTCGCTGTCCGCCGCCGCGCCTTCGGGCGACGCGATCGCGGGCCTCGCGAAGGTTTACGACAGCCACCCGCTGATTTTCATGGGCGAATGGCACCGCAACGCGCAGCAGCACGTGTTTTTGCGCGAGCTGATCAGCGATCCGCGTTTCCTCTGCCGCACCGATGACATCGTCATCGAATCGGGCAATGCGCGGCTCCAGCCGGTTGCCGACGCGTGGGCTTCAGGCAAGGACGTCAGCGAAGCCGATCTCGTCAGCATGTATCGCGAGACCGAGGTGCCGTTCGTGTGGAACGCGCCGATGTACCGGCAGTTCTACGAGACCGTGCGCGATGTGAACATGCGACATGTCTGTCCGCACCCGGTGCGCCTGCTGCTCGGCGATCCGTCGTTCGACTGGGCGAAGATCGAGAACGCGGAGGATCTCAAGAAAGTCCAGGATCGCGACGAGGCGTACGCGGACGTCATCGAGCGTGAGGTGCTGGCGAAGAAACATCACGCGTTGCTGATCTCGGGCATCCCGCACGCGCTGCGCAAGCTGCCGCCGCCAACGTCCGCCGATGACGGTTTTACCGGACCGACGGTCGCGCAGATCATCGAGCAGAAGCATCCCGGGGCGATGTTCGTCGTCGCGCTCGTCACGACGTCGGCCGCCGCCGAGACGATGCAGATGCCGCCGCCGCCGAGCTTCCGCATCGTTCGCGGCAGCGCGCTTGCGAAAATCAACTTCGCGCTGATCGCGCCCGCGACGAAGGCGACGCCCGTCATCATCAACGGCAAGCACGAATGGAAGCTCGATGGCACGGAGGCGTGGCCGCCGATGGGCGAGTTCATCGACGGCGTGCTGTATCTCGGTGGCGACGAAACGCGTGTGTTTCCGTCGCCTTCGATTTATCTCGAACCCACCTATCAGAAAGAACTGCGTCGGCGGATGCGGATCCTGAAGGTCTACAACGGGCAGGATTTCGAACCGATTCTCGATGACCTGATCAAGGAGGCATCGTCGCCGGACAAGGCGGCGAGCCACTGACGTCGTCGGTTGCGTCGTTGGCCCAGTGCTCGTAGAGCATGCTGCCGAAGTAGTAGCCGGCGCCGAACGCGACAGTCATGCCTTTGGTTCCGTTTGGCGTCGGGCGCTCGAACTGGCGCCGCAGCGTGAAGAGGCAGCTTGCGGAGCTTAGGTTGCCGTATTCCTCGAACGTGCCGACGGAGTCCGCGAGCTGCGTGTCGGTGAGACCGAGGATGTCCGGACGAGCGAACGTCTTCAGCACCGGAAGACCGCCTTGGTGGATTGCCCAGTCGCGCACGTCGTCGGCGGCGAGGCCGTGTCTGGACAGCATCGGGCGGACGCTCTCCGAGGCGACGAGATCTGGCATGGTTCCGCCGACATCGTCGCCGACGAGAAAATGGCCGTTGCGCATGGCGATCGCATCGCCGAGCCTGAAGCCGGTCGCGACATCGATGATCCGAAGCCCGCTTTCAAAGCTCGCGATCATCGAGCGCGGAACGATGAGAACCGCGGCCGCGCCATCGCTGAACAAGAGGTGCGCGCGAAGGCTGGCGCGAAAATCCTCGTCGTCGCGATCGCAGACGGGCCGGTACGCCCACGTGCATTGCTCGAGAACGATGACGAGCGCGGCTCTGCCCGAGCGCCTGCAGAAGTCGACCGCGGATTCGATCTGCAGAATGCCGGCGGCGCATCCGTAGTACGGCAGCTCCTGCGGCGGCGCGATGAGATCGAGCTTTTTCTCCTGCGCGACCTGGCAGGCAAGGTTCGGCAGGACGTCGACGTGCGATGAGATGTTGTACGAGACGCTGAGGAAACCGATTTCGCCGGGCGGCAGCATGATCGACACGGCGTCCATCAGCGCACCGCACCAGCGTTTGGGCGCGTGGCATTCGGCGATGAGCCGTTTCGACGGATAGACGTCGAAATCGAGCACCGATGAGAACGTCCGCACGCCGGTGTTCCTCGTGGCACGTCTTGCCAGTGTCAGGACGTCGTCCGCGATGCCGGGCTGGCCGTAGACATGGCTGAGAACGTCTTCGGCACGGTATCGCGGCGGCAACAGCGTGGCGATATCGACGACAAACACGTCGTTGTTGCACATGGGGCACGCTCGCGGCAGAGGACTGCGTTCTTGGAATACGCGGTTCCGCGCAAGAACGGACAAGTCATTGCGTCTTGAGGATCAAGCCGCCGCAACGAGAACGGTCTCGTACCAGCGCAATGAGCGCGTCAGCCCTTCGACTTGAGCCGCGCGACGAGCGCTTGCAGCACGCTCTGCGCTTCCGGCGCGTACCAGACCTCGAGAATGTCGTCGACGTGCAGCGCCTGCGGATCGGCGAACATCGCGGCGATATCGGCGCGTGCGATGCGACGCGTCCCGGTCATCGCGTTCGGCGGCAGCTTGAGCAGATCCGTCAACCATGCGATCGCGCGCGGCACGACGAGGTCTGTCGCGACGAGCTCGTCGACGAAACCGATGGACTTCGCCTCGGCCGATTCGAGCATCGCCCCTGCAACCATCAAGCGCTCCGCGCGATACGCGCCGACGAGCCGCCGCATGACCGCCTGGATCGGCGCCGGCACCGCGAGGCCGACCTGCGTTTCGTTGAGGCCGATCTTGTACGCGCCGTCGGCCATCACGCGGTAGTCGCACATGATCGAGAGCACGGCCCCGCCGGCGGGCGCGTGGCCCGTGATTGCGGCGACGATCGGAACCGGCGCGCACGCGATATCGGCGCACAGGCCGAAGAAATCGCCCCAGAATGTACGCAACGTGTCGCGCGACAACGCGAGCAGCGCTGGCACGTCGAGGCCGGCCGAGAACATGCCTTCGCGTCCGCTCAGCACGAGCCCGCGTGCACCTTCGCTTTGCGCTTTCGCAATCGCGTCGCGCAACGCGCGCACGAGCGCAGGATCGAGCGCGTTGACGGGCGGGCGCGCGAGGCGGAGTTCGTGAATCGAGTCGTGCCTGATCGTTTCGAGCATGGGTTTCGCATCCTCGCTGCTTTCCCCTCTCCCGCGTGCGGGAGAGGGTAGGGTGAGGGCAAGCCGAGCGAACGTCTGCGTTCTTGCGCGACGCTTCCCTCACCCGGCACTTCGTGCCTCCCTCTCCCGCACGCGGGAGAGGGGATTTATCAGTCTTCCTTCGGCATCCACGTGTATTTCACGGCGTAGTCGAGTGTTGCCTTCCCATTCGCCGGCACCGCGACTTCGAACTCGAGCAGATCCGGTGTCTGCTTCGCCGGCTTCTGGCTCGATGACTGCAACGTCCACGCGCGCCAGCGGTTCGGATGCTCGCGCACGGTAATCGTGCGCGCGTTCTCGCCGGTGTTCGTCAGCGTGACGCGGATGCCTTCGTTCATTTCGCGCGCGGCTTTGTCGGCGCTGAATGCGGTGCGCTCGCGACGCGCCGAAAGGTCGAACGCCGTGCCGAGAGCAACCGGCACCGCGCGACCCTTCTGCGTGTCGTCGATGCGCGACTCGCCGAGGAATTCCGTGCGCCCGTCGCGATCGCGCGTCAGCACGCGCAGGTGTCCCGCGGGCAGATTCTCGGTCGGCGTGAAGCGCAGCTCGCTCGTGACGGGACCCGGCGTCGCCGGAACCGGCATGTCGTCCTTGTTGAGCATCGGCTTCGGCGGAAACCACGCGCCGCCGTTCTCGAAGATCCAGCGGCGCTCGCAATCGAGCTCGTTCGATGCGTAGAGCGGTACCTGCGTGACGCTCGCGTCGGGGAGATCGAGCGCGCCGTCGATCGCGTAGCTGCGATAGTCGCCGAGCGACGATTGCTCCGGCAGCGCCTGCGGCGCAGCTGCGACGCCGGCCGCCATCGTCGCCTTGAACATGCGCGTCACCGGGCGCGCGATATTCGGAGAGCCCGCGACGAGCTTCAGTTTCGATGCCGGGTAGTCGCGACCGCTGCGGTTCGCAATGCTTGCAAGCGCGTCCAGCCGCATGCGACACGCGGCGCCGTCGAGCAGCAGCGCGGAATACGCGGCGCGCCAGCCGAGGCCCGAGGTCGGATAAGTCAGTGTCGCGCCGACGTCGCCGGGCTTGCCGTCGACCGTCAACTGCAATGTGCTGCCGGGGAGGCCGCCGCCCTGTGTGAAGCGCAGCGTGTCGTATTCGCGCACGTAGACGACCTGGCCGGACGTCGTGCCTGCGTTCTCGTCGCGCATGATCAGCGCGCCGTTGTCGAGGCCGAGCAGTGTGCCGTGCAGATCGGTGGAGCGAAGCCCGATCGTGATCTTCTCGCCGCGATGCGCCGCGAGCACGCCGCCGTCGCCGGTCGAGAGCACGCGCTGAGCGAGCACGCGCGTGCCAGCGCCGAGATCGAGCGATACCGCTTCGGGATCGAGCGTCGCGGGCAATCCGTCGATGACGAGCGCCTGCTGTCCGCCCGTGAGCTTCAGCGCGCGCTGCTCGTGCACGATCGCATAGCCTTCGCTCGACGTGCCGCCGTTCTCGAACAATGCGTCGCCGTCGGCTCGGTAGATCGTCAGCGCGGGACGCTCGGCGGCTGCGATCCCGGACGACGCGGTGACGAGCATGATCGCGATGGCGACGGGCAGGGAGCTCAGGTGCATGTTCGCGACTCCGATTCGCTGGCGGCTGCGGGGCTATGATAGCCGCGACACAGACGACGCGAGAGGTGACCCGATGCCGCGCACACGGAAAGGTTTGCGAACGTTCATGCTGGCGGCATTCGTCGCGTCGGCGACGATGCTGGCCGCTGCGCCCTCCGCGCGTGCGGCCGGAAAGCTGAGCGTCTACGACGCGTGGATCCGCAACGCGCCACCGGGCGCCTCGATGATGGCCGGCTACGCGACGCTGAAGAACGAAGGCGATGCGCCGATCAAGGTGCTGACCGTGCAGAGCGATGCATTCCGGCAGTCGTCGATCCACGAGACGGTCGTCGAACGCGGCGTATCGAGGATGCGCGAGCTGCCGCGCGTCGATCTGGCGGAAGGCGCGACGATCGAGATGAAGCCGGGCGGCGCACACCTGATGCTGTCCGAGCCGCGGCATCCGATCCTTGTCGGGGACAAGGTGCATATGGTGTTTCTGCTTGCGGACGGGACGCGGGTCGAGACGTATTTCGACGTGCTGGCGCCGGAAGCCTCCGGCGACGAGAAGGGCGAAGGCAACAAATAGATACTGGTTTTATGCTTGATATTGCATGCAAATGCAGGATCGAGCATAATCAGGATCGATGAAGCCCATCGTCTGGATTGGCGACAGCCTCGATGACCTGAAAGCGTTTCCGGATTCCGCGCGGCAATCCGCGGGACATCAGCTGAGCAAGATCCAGCACGGTGAGCTTCCGGACGACTGGAAGCCGATGGGCACCATCGGCGTCGGTGTCTGCGAGATTCGTGTTCGGATGCCGCAGGCGCGTTTCGCGTCATCTATGTCGCACGCTTCGGTGGCGCGATTTATGTGTTGCATGCGTTCCAGAAAAAGTCCCGGAAGACGTCGTGGCAAGACGTCGATCTCGCGCGCAAGCGCTTTCGATCGATACGAGGTGATGCATGAGCAAGACTACCTCCGCGAAGAAGAGTAGTTCGATGACGCGCGGCAACCCGCGCGGCGTGTTCTACGATCTATTTGATGAAGATCGCGCCGCCGAGCTCACAATGCGTTCGGAGTTGCTGCACGGCCTTCAAACATGGCTCGCAGGCTCAGGTTCGACGCAGACGGCCGCCGCAACGGAGCTCGGCATCACGCAGGCGCGCGTATCGGACATCAAGCGCGGCAAGATCGAATCGTTCAGCCTCGATCTGCTGGTGAGGCTCGCAGCGCGTGCGGGTTTGCGACCGCGGATCAAGCTCGCCGCGTGATCGGAAGCGGCATCACGCCGCTTCGCGATTGTTCCCGCCGCGCGCGCGCGGCACGCCGAGCGTACGCGCGAGAAAGTGCCCCGTGTGCGACTGCTTCGCCTTCGCGATCTCCTCCGGCGTGCCGGTCGCGATGATGCGTCCGCCGCGCTCGCCGCCTTCCGGGCCGAGGTCGATGACCCAGTCGGCCGTCTTGATGACGTCGAGGTTGTGCTCGATGACGACGACCGTGTTGCCGTCGTCGCGCAGGCGGTGCAGCACGCCGAGCAGCTGCTCGATGTCGTGGAAGTGCAGGCCCGTCGTCGGCTCGTCGAGGATGTAGAGCGTGCGTCCGGTGTCGCGCTTGGACAGCTCGCGCGACAGCTTCACGCGCTGCGCTTCGCCGCCCGAGAGCGTCGTCGCGCTCTGGCCGAGCTTGATGTACGAGAGGCCGACGGCGATCAAGCGTTTCGAGCTTGCGCGCGAGCGCCGGCACCGGCTCGAACAGCTTGAACGCATCCTCGACCGTCATCTCGCAGCACGTCGGAGATGTTGTGGCCCTTGTACAGGATCTCGAGCGTCTCGCGGTTGTAGCGCTTGCCGTGGCAGACGTCGCACGGCACGTACACGTCCGGCAGGAAGTGCATCTCGACCTTGATCAGGCCGTCGCCTTCGCAGGCTTCGCAGCGGCCGCCTTTCACGTTGAAGCTGAAAGCGGCCGGGGCCGTAGCCGCGCGCGCGCGCTTCGGGCACCTGCGCGTAGAGCTCGCGCAGCGGCGTGAACAAGGCCGGTGTACGTCGCCGGATTCGAGCGCGGCGTGCGGCCGATCGGCGACTGGTCGATGTCGACGACCTTGTCGAAGAGCTCGAGGCCTTCGACGTTCTTCGAACGGCGCCGGCTTCTCGTTCGCGCCGTTCAATTCCGCGGCCGCGTAGCGATAGAGCGTGTCGTTGATCAGCGTCGACTTGCCCGAACCCGACACGCCGGTGACGCAGACGAACAGGCCGGCCGGAATCTCGAGCTCGACGTCCTTCAGGTTGTTGCCGGACGCGCCGATGATCTTCAGCATGCGCTCGGCGTCGGCTTTGCGGCGCTTTCTTCGGAATCTCGATGCGACGCTTGCCGGACAGGTACTGGCCGGTCAGCGAGCGCTTCGATTTCGAGCGATGTCCTCGTACGTGCCCTGCGCGACGACTTCGCCGCCGTGCACGCCGGCGCCGGGTCCGATGTCGACGATGTGATCGGCCGTGCGGATCGCATCCTCGTCGTGCTCGACGACGATGACCGTATTGCCGAGATCGCGCAGGCGATTCAGCGTGCCGAGCAGCCGCTCGTTGTCGCGCTGGTGCAGGCCGATCGACGGCTCGTCGAGCACGTACATGACGCCGACCAGGCCGGCGCCGATCTGGCTCGCGAGACGGATGCGCTGCGCTTCGCCGCCGGACAGCGAGTCGGCCTGGCGGTCGAGCGTCAGGTAATCGAGTCCGACGTCGACGAGAAAGTGCAGCCGCTCGCGGATTTCCTTGACGATCTTCGCGGCGATTTCGCCGCGCCAGCCGGCGAGCTTCAGCGTCTTGAAGAAATCGAGCGACTGGTCGATCGGCAGCGCCGTCAGCACCGGCAGGTTTCGGTCGCCGACGAATACGTTGCGCGCGCTGCGATTCAGGCGCTGCCCATGGCAATCGGGGCACGACCGCTCGCTGATGAACTTCGGCGAGCTCCTCGCGCACGGTCGGCGATTCGGTTTCCTTGTAGCGCCGCTCGAGGTTCGGCACGATCCCTTCGAACCGATGGCGCCGCGTCACCGCACCCGAGGCGCCGGTGATGTAGCGGAAGCTGATCTGATCGTCGCCCGAGCCGTAGAGAACATGATGACGCGTGTTCTCGGGCAGATCGTGCCACGGCGTGTCGACGTCGAACTTGTAGTGCTTGGCGAGCGACTGGATCAGCTGGAAATAGTACTGATTGCGCCGATCCCAGCCGCGCACGGCGCCGGCGGCGAGCGACAGCTGCGGATTGACGACGACGCGCGCCGGATCGAAGAACTGCGTGACGCCGAGACCATCGCAGCCTGGGCAAGCACCCACCGGCGAGTTGAACGAGAACAGGCGCGGCTCGAGCTCGGGCAGCGAGTAATCGCAGATCGGGCACGAGAAGCGCGACGAGAACGTCGTCTCGGCGGTTTTCGGATTGTCGAGGTTCGCGAGGATCGCGATACCGTCGCCGAGGCGAAGCGCCGTCTCGAACGATTCGGCGAGCCGCTGCTTGATGTCTTCGCGCGGCCGAAAGCGGTCGATGACGGCTTCGATCGTGTGCTTCTGGCGCAGCGCCAGCGAAGGCACCGCGTCGAGCTCGTAGACCTCGCCGTCGACGCGCGCGCGCACGAAGCCCTGCGCGCGCAGCTGCTCGAAGATCTGCACATGCTCGCCCTTGCGCTCGCGCACGATCGGCGCGAGCAGCATGAAGCGTGTTTCGGGATCGAGCGCGAGCACCGCGTCGACCATCTGGCTGATGGTCTGCGCTTCGAGCGGAATGCCGTGCTCGGGACAGCGCGGCGTGCCGACGCGCGCGAACAGCAGGCGCAGGTAATCGTAGATCTCGGTGATCGTGCCGACGGTCGAGCGCGGATTGTGCGACGTCGCCTTCTGCTCGATCGCGATCGCGGGCGAAAGGCCCTCGATGTGATCGACGTCGGGCTTCTCCATCACCGACAAGAACTGCCGCGCGTACGCCGACAGCGACTCGACGTAGCGGCGCTGCCCTTCGGCGTAGATCGTGTCGAACGCGAGCGAGGATTTGCCCGAACCGGAGAGCCCGGTGATCACGATCAGCTTGTCGCGCGGGAGATCGAGATCGATGTTCTTGAGATTGTGCGTGCGCGCACCGCGAATGCGGATCGTGTCCATCGGCGTCAGAGATGGGGCGATCGAGCACTATAACAACTGACGCTGGCGGAACGTCGGCATCATTCCGGCGAAGACCGCGGACCGGCTCGTCGGTTCAGGAAGTCGAGCAAATCCGTCGCCGGGTCCGGGCGTCGCCGGGGCCCCGTTCGGAGCGCCCCGCGGGTCTCCATCCAAAGTAAATACAAAGACTTGCGGCGACCCGCCGCCGCGGCTAGAATACGCGGCTCGCTGGCGGAACCATCTGCTCGGCGTAGGCTGTTTTCAGAATAACTACAGAGGCATAGCCATCGTGTACGCAGTCATCGTTACGGGCGGTAGGCAATACCGCGTGGCGCAGGGCGAAACTGTCCGCGTCGATACGCTCGCCGGCGACATCGGCAGCGAGATCAAGCTCGACCAGGTGCTCATGGTCGGCGAGGGCGAGGGCGTCACGCTCGGCGCTCCGCTGGTCGCCGGGGCCCTCGTCACGGCCAAGGTCGTCAAGCACGGCCGCGCAGACAAGATCCGCATCGTGAAATTCCGCCGCCGCAAGCACCATCGCAAAGAGATGGGCCACCGGCAGAACTACACCGAAATCGAAATCATCGGCATCACGGGCGCCTCCGACAAGAAGCACGCCGCGAAAGCCGAGAAGACGGCCGAGGAGTAATCAGTCATGGCACATAAAAAGGCAGGCGGCTCAACCCGCAACGGTCGCGACTCGAATCCGAAGTACCTCGGCGTCAAGATCTACGGCGGCGAGGCAGTCCAAGCCGGCAACATCATCATTCGCCAGCGCGGCACGCGCTTCCACCCGGGCATGGGCGTCGGCCTCGGCCGCGACCACACGCTGTTCGCGCTCGTCGACGGCAAGGTCGAGTTCAAGACCAAGGGTCCGAAGGCGCGCAAGACGGTCAGCGTGATTCCGGGCTGAGCGCTGCGGCGAAAACGATCTGAAAAGCCCCGCTACGCGCGGGGCTTTTCGTTTCCGCCTTCGAATCGCCTCATTCCAGCCGCTTTCGCCGGGATGACGAGCTTGTAAGCTTTGCGCGAATCCCGAATCCCGAATCCCGAATCCCGAATCCCGGCCCTCCCATGAAATTCGTCGACGAAGCCACGATCCGCGTCCACGCAGGCAACGGCGGCAACGGCTGCGTCAGTTTCCGTCGCGAGAAGTTCATTCCGTTCGGCGGTCCGGACGGCGGTGACGGCGGCGGCGGCGGCAGCATCTGGCTCGTCGCTGACGAAGGGCTCAACACGCTCGTCGATTTCCGCCACCAGCGCGAGTACCGCGCGAAGCGCGGCGAGAACGGCATGGGCCGGCAGATGGCGGGCAAGAGCGGCGAGGATCTGCTGATCCGCGTGCCGGTCGGCACCGTCGTGATCAACATCGACACCGATGAGGAAATCGGCGATCTGACCGAGAACGGCGCGCGGCTCCTCGTCGCGCAGGGCGGTTACGGCGGCAAGGGCAACATCCACTTCAAGAGCTCGGTCAATCGCGCGCCGCGCAAGGCGACGTCGGGCAGCCCGGGCGAGGAGCGCGAGCTCAAGCTCGAGCTCAAGGTGCTCGCCGACGTCGGCCTGCTCGGCTTTCCGAACGCCGGCAAGTCGACGCTGATCCGCGCGGTCTCCGCCGCAACGCCGAAGGTCGCCGACTATCCGTTCACGACGCTGCAGCCGCATCTCGGCGTCGTGCGCATCGAGACCGACAAGAGCTTCGTGATCGCCGACATTCCGGGCCTGATCGAAGGCGCGGCCGAGGGTGCGGGGCTCGGCATCCAGTTCCTGAAGCACGTCGCGCGCACGCGTGTGCTGCTGCACGTCGTCGACATCGCGCCGTTCGGCACGCTCGATCCGGTCGAGCAGATCCGCGCGATCGAGGGAGAGCTCAAGCGCTTCGATCCGAAACTGCTGAAGCGGCCGCGCTGGCTCGTCTTCAACAAGTCAGACCTTTTGCCCGTGGACGAGCGCGAGTCGACGGCGAAAGCGATCGTCAAGAAGCTTCGCTGGAAGCACCCGTGGTATCTGATCTCGGCGATCGCGCGCGAAGGCACGTGGCCGCTCGCGCTCGACATCCAGCGGTTCTTCGACGAGCAGAAGCGCGCCGCCGCCGAGGCCGAGGCCGACGCGTGACGCAGGCGCTGTTTCGCGCGCGAACAAAAAAGCCGGCTTTCGCCGGCTATTTCGTAAACTTCTGTTGCGACTTAGGCGAGCGCGCGGATATGCGCGGTCAGGCGGCTCTTGTGACGAGAAGCCTTGTTCTTGTGGATCAGCCCGCGCGCGGCGTAACGATCCATCACCGGTTGCGCAGCGGCGAACGCGGCTTCGGCGCCGGACTTGTCCTTCGCTTCGATTGCCTTCACAACGCGCTTGATCGCGCTGCGGACCATCGAACGGGCGCTCGCGTTGCGCTGACGCGCCTTCTCGGACTGGCGGGCGCGCTTCTTCGCGGACTTGATGTTTGCCAAGGGTTGACTCCGGAAAAGAGGTTACTGGAAAAAAGACGCGGGATTTTAGTGGACGCAGGCGGTAGGGTCAATCCTCGGGCCCTATTCCTTCGGGACGACAGCGTGGCGAGGCTTGCCGCGTGAGCGCGCGCCCGAGCCTACTCCGCTCCACGCTGACTTTCTCCGGCGGCACGTTCGTCTCGCGCATCCTCGGCCTCGTCCGCGAGCAGGCGATCGCGTACGCATTCGGCGCGAACGCCGCGACCGACGCGTTCTGGGTCGCATTCCGCATCCCGAACTTCCTGCGCCGCCTGTTCGCCGAAGGCTCGTTCTCGGTCGCGTTCGTGCCGGTCTTCACCGAGGTCAAGGAGAAGCGGAGCCACCAGGAATTGAAGGAGCTCGTCGCGCGCACGGCCGGTACGCTCGGCGGCGTGCTGCTCGTCGTGACCGCGCTCGGCGTGCTCGGCGCCGGTTTTGTCGCGCGCGGTTTTGCGCCCGGGTCGATCGACGAGCCGATGAAACTCGCGTTGACGACCGACCTCCTGCGCATCACGTTCCCATTCCTGTTGTTCGTCTCGCTGACTGCGCTCGCCGGCGGCGTGCTCAACAGCTTCCACAAGTTTGGCCTGCCGGCGCTGACGCCGGTCATTCTCAACCTCTGCATGATTGCGGGTGCGCTCTGGCTCGCGCCGCATCTCGACACGCCGATCATGGCGCTCGGCTGGGCGATCTTCGCGGCCGGCATCCTGCAGCTGCTCGTGCAGTTGCCGGCGCTGCGCGGACTCGATCTCCTGTCGCTGCCGCGCTGGGGCTGGAACCATCCGGACGTGCGCCGGATCATGCGACTGATGGTGCCGACATTGTTCGGCTCGTCGGTCGCGCAGATCAATCTTCTGCTCGACACGCTGATCGCGTCGTTCCTGATCGCCGGCTCGCAGACGTGGCTCGCGCAGACCGATCGCCTGCTCGAGTTTCCGCTCGGCGTGTTCGGCGTCGCGCTCGGCACGGTGATTTTGCCGTCGCTGTCGCGCCATCACGTTTCGACCGATCGCGAAGGCTTCGCGAAAGCGCTCGACTGGGGACTTCGCACCGCGCTTCTCATTTCGGTGCCCGCGATGCTCGCGCTCGTGCTGCTCGCCAAGCCGATCCTCGCGACGCTGCTGCAGCACGGCCGCTTCACGGCACACGACGTCGACATGGCGGCGCTGTCGCTGTCGGCGCTGTCGTTCGGCTTGCCGGCGTTCGCGCTCGTCAAAGTCGTCGCGCCGGCGTTCTATGCACGGCAGGATACGAAGACGCCGGTGCGTGCGGGCATCGTCGCGATGATCGCGAACATGGTCATGAATGTCGTCTTCGTCGCGCTGTTGTTTTCGCTATGGCACACGCCGGACGTCCTTGATCAAAGCCGAGGCGGTGACGGCTGGCTCGATGCGATCGCGAAAGTGCCGGGCCTGCACATGGGCCTTGCGCTCGCGAGCGCGCTTGCGAGCTATCTCAATCTCGCGCAGCTCTGGATCGGGCTCCGGCGCGACGGCATTTATGTGGGGCAGCCGGGCTGGGCCTCGCACCTGACGCGTCTCGGTGTTTCGTCCGTGGTGATGGTGGCGGTCATCGTCGCGTGCCTCGTCGTGTGGCCGGACTGGAGTGCATGGGACACGGCGACGCGCGTCGTGCGCCTCGGCATCGTCATCGCCGCAGCCGGCGGAGCGTTCGTTGCGGTGCTCTTCGCGACCGGATTTCGGATCGGTGACTTGAAAGCGCACTAGAGGCGGTGAACCGGCGTGCCCTCACCCTAACCCTCTCCCGCAAGCGGGAGAGGGGACTTGTCGCGCATCGCGGGAGAGGGGACTTGGTGCGCATTGCGGGAGAGGGGCCGGCTGTCCCTTCTCCCGCTTGCGGGAGAAGGTGCCGAAGGCGGATGAGGGCGGCGCCCGAGACAGCCTCCCCAATCCGCGTGCTGCAATGCAGCGGCTATACTCGCGCCATGAGCCTGCTTTTCCGGGATGTTGCGGGGCCGAGCCTCTCGCCTCGCGGCAGCGTCGCGTGCGTCGGCGCGTTCGATGGCGTGCACCTTGGCCATCGCGCGCTGCTCGAGCGCGTGACCGCGCGCGCGCGCGCGGAGGGTCTTGCCGCATGTGCGATCAGCTTCGCGCCGATACCGCGCGAGTTCTTCGCGCGCGGCGCGCCGGTGCCGCGACTCGCGAGCGTGCGCGAGAAAATCGAACGCATCGGCGATGCCGGCATCGAACGGATCCTGCTGCTGCGCTTCAACGCCGCGCTCGCGGCGATGGAAGCGGAGGATTTCGTCGCGCGCGTGCTGCGCGAGCGCTGCGGTGCGCGCGAGATCTGGGTCGGCGCCGATTTCCGCTTCGGCCACGCGCGGCGCGGCGACGTTGCGCTGCTGAAAAAGCTCGGCGCGCGCGATGGGTTCACGGTCGAAACGCTGCCGGACGTCACGCTCGAGGGCGAGCGCGTCAGCAGCAGCGCGATCCGCACGCATCTCGCGAACGGCGAGTTCGCGTCTGCGTCGCGCTTGCTCGGCCGTGCGTTCTCGATCGGTGGCCATGTCGTGCGCGGCGCGCAGCTCGGTCGCAAGCTCGGCTATCCGACGGCGAACATTCGTCTCGGCCGGCGCGTGTCGCCGGTCGGCGGCATTTTCGCCGTGCGCGTGCACGGCATCGGGCGGCGCGCGATGCCCGGCGTCGCGAGCCTCGGTATCCGGCCGACTGTCAACGGCACGGAGCCCTTGCTCGAAGCACATCTTTTCGACTTCGACGGCGATTTGTACGGCAAGCGCATCGACGTCGAGTTCGTCGCGAAGCTCCGCGACGAAGCGAAGTTCGCCGATCTCGATACGATGGTGAAGCAGATCGATCGCGATGCAGCCCAAGCGCGTGCAATTCTTGCCGGTGCCACCATTTCACGTCGTCCGGACGTGTCCCTTTCCCCGATTTCCGTGCCCTGATTCATGTCGACCGACTACAAAAACACGATCAATCTCCCGAAGACCGACTTCGCGATGAAGGCCGATCTCGCCAGGCGCGAACCCGGCATGCTCGCCGAGTGGGAATCGAAGCGCCGCTATGACGAGATCCAGCGACGCACGTCCGGGCGCGCGCACGCTTTCATCCTGCACGACGGCCCACCGTACGCGAACGGCGTCATCCACATCGGGCACGCGGTCAACAAGATCCTGAAGGACGTCGTCGTGAAGTCGGCGCTGCTCGCCGGTTTCCGCTCGCCGTACGTGCCGGGCTGGGATTGTCACGGCTTGCCGATCGAGATCGCGGTCGAGAAGGACGTCGGCAAGGTCGGCCAGAAGGTCGACGCGGCGACGTTCCGCGCGAAGTGCCGCGAGTACGCGACGAAGCAGATCGACCTGCAACGCGCCGACTTCAAGCGGCTCGGCGTGCTCGGCGATTGGGACAATCCGTATCGCACGATGGACTTCAAGTACGAAGCGGACATGATCCGCGCGCTCGCGAAGATCCATGCGAACGGCCACGTCGTGCGCGGCTTCAAGCCGGTGTACTGGTGCTTCGATTGTGGCTCGGCGCTCGCCGAGGCCGAGATCGAATATCACGACAAGCAATCGCCGGCGGTCGACGTCGCGTACGACGCGATCGAGCCGAAGGCGCTCGCTGCGAAGTTCGGCGTGACGATCGGCAACGATGACATTGTCGCGGTGCCGATCTGGACGACGACGCCATGGACGCTGCCGGCGAGCATCGCGGTGACGCTCGGGCCAGAGCTCGAATACGTGCTCGTGGAAGGGCCGTCGCGCAATGGCAAGCGCGTGCTGCTCGTGCTCGCCGAAGCGCTCGCGGCGAAAGCGCTCGCGCGTTATGGCGTCGAAGGGATGACTGTGCTCGGCCGCGCGCAGGGCTCCGCGCTCGAAACGCTGACGCCGCAGGGCGAAGCGCAGATGGGCCTCAAGCATCCGTTCTACGAACGCGAGATTCCGTTGATCCTCGGCGACCACGTGTCGGCCGAAGAAGGCACCGGCGCGGTGCACACGGCGCCGGGTCACGGCATGGAAGACTTCGCGGTCGGCCAGAAATATGGATTGGTGGATAAATACTCGGCATCCGAGCTGAATCCTGTCGGCGGCAACGGCGTCTATCTCGCATCGACACCGATCTTCGGCGGTCAGTTCATCTGGAAAGCGAACGACGCGATCATCGCGCTCGTGCGCGAGCGCGGCGTGCTGCTCGCCGACGCGAAGATCACGCACAGCTATCCGCATTGCTGGCGCCACAAGACGCCGGTTGCGTTCCGCACGACGCCGCAGTGGTTCATCAGCATGGAGAAGGAAGGCCTTCGCGAGGCCGCGCTGAAATCGATCCGCGAGGACGTCGCCTGGTTTCCGGCATGGGGCGAGGAACGCATCGCCGGCATGGTCGCCGGCCGTCCCGACTGGTGCATCTCGCGCCAGCGCACGTGGGGCGTGCCGATCGTGCTCTTCATCGACAAGGCGAATCACGCGCCGCATCCGCGCAGCGTCGAGCTGATGGAAGAGGTCGCGCAACGCGTCGAGAAGGACGGCGTCGATGCGTGGTACGCGCTCGATCCGGCTGAGCTTCTCGGCGCGGAAGCCGCGCAGTACGAAAAAGTCACCGACATCCTCGACGTCTGGTTCGATTCGGGCGTCACGCATTACTGCGTGCTCGATCAGCGCCCGAATCTTGCGCGCGCGCCGGGCGACAAGGTCATGTATCTGGAAGGCTCGGATCAACATCGCGGCTGGTTTCAGTCCTCGCTGCTGACCTCGACCGCGATGAAAGGCCGCGCGCCGTACGACGTGGTGCTGACGCACGGCTTCACGGTCGATGCGCAGGGCCGCAAGATGTCGAAATCGCTCGGCAACGTGATCGCGCCGCAGAAGGTCGTCGATACGCTCGGTGCCGATGCGCTGAGGCTCTGGGTTGCGTCAACCGACTATCGCAACGAGATCGCGGTTTCCGACGAGATCCTGAAGCGCGTGTCGGATGCGTATCGCCGCATCCGCAACACCGCGCGCTTCCTGCTTGGCAATCTCGATGGCTTCGATCCGACCAAGGACCTGGTGCCGGTCGATCAGTGCCTCCTGCTCGATCAGTGGGCCGAGCAGCAGGCTTGCGACGTGCAGCAGGCCGTCGTCGCGGCATACGCGCGCCACGATTTCCCGGAGATCGTGCAGCGCGTGCAGAACTTCTGCACGAACGAAATGGGCGCGCTCTATCTCGACATCACGAAGGACCGGCTCTACACGATGCCGACCGCGAGCCGCGGCCGACGCAGCGCGCAGAGCGCGATGTACCGGATTCTCGAGGCGATGGTGCGCTGGCTCGCGCCGATCCTGTCGTTCACGGCCGAGGAAATCTGGCAGCACATGCCGGGCACGCGCGGCGAGTCGGTATTGTTCGAGACGTGGTACGACGGGCTCGAGGCGAAGCAGGGGTCGCCTGAGCAGCGCCGGTTCTGGGCCGATCTCCTCGCGATCCGCGAGGTCGGCGCAAAGCAGATGGAAGTCATGCGCGCGAATCGCGAGATCGGCGCTTCGCTCGAAGCGGAGATCACGCTCTATCTCGACGCGAAGCTCAAGGCCGAGCTCGAGAAATACGCGGACGAGCTGCGATTCTTCTTCATCGTGTCGGAGCTGACGCTCGATGCCGACACGCACGCGCCGCCCGAAGCGGCGCTCGTCGATCCGCTCAAGGAGAACGGGCGCATCGCATGGGTGTCGGTGCGCAAGACCGATCACGCGAAGTGCATCCGCTGCTGGCACTACCGCGCGGACGTCGGCGCGAATCCGGCGCATCCGGAAATTTGCGGGCGCTGCGTGACGAACATCGAGGGGCCGGGCGAAAACCGGCGCTGGTTCTGATTCGATGCAACCGAAACCGAACGCACTGATCTGGCTCGCGCTTTCGGCGCTCGTTATCGTGCTTGACCAGCTGACGAAATACTTCGCGATCGAGCTGCTCGAGCCGTACAAGGCGCAGGCCGTGATTCCGGGCTTTCTGAACTGGACGCTCGCCTACAACGCCGGCGCCGCATTCAGCTTCCTGCACGATGCGGGCGGCTGGCAGCGCTGGCTGTTCACGGTGCTCGCGATCGCGGTTTCGGCGGTGCTGGTGATCTGGCTCCGCCGCACCGATCGCGGCGAATGGCGCACGGCGCTGCCGCTCGCGCTCGTGATCGGCGGCGCGCTGGGCAACCTGATCGATCGCGTGCGCGTCGGGCACGTGACCGATTTCATCGAGGTCTACTACCAGCAGTGGTCGTGGCCGGCGTTCAACGTCGCCGACTCCGCGATCAGCGTCGGCGCCGTGCTGCTGATCCTGTTCGGGCTCGGCGGTCGAAAAGTCGCGGCAAACGGCGGATAATTCGCATATGGACGTTCTGCTGGCCAATCCGCGCGGCTTCTGCGCCGGCGTCGACCGCGCGATCGAGATCGTCGAGCGCGCGCTCGAGACGTTCGGCGCGCCGATCTATGTGCGCCACGAAGTCGTGCACAACCGCTATGTCGTCGACAAGCTGCGCGGCCAGGGCGCCGTATTCGTCGACGAGCTCGAGGAAGTGCCGGACGGCGCGACCGTGATCTTCTCGGCGCACGGCGTCTCGCAGACCGTGCGCGGCGAGGCATCGTCGCGCGGCCTTCGCGTGTTCGACGCGACGTGCCCGCTGGTGACGAAGGTGCACATGGAAGTCGCGCGCCACGGCAAGGCCGGCCGCGACGTGATCCTGATCGGTCATGCCGGCCATCCCGAAGTCGAAGGCACGATGGGCCAGTGGGACGCGACGAACGCGGGCGCGATCCATCTTGTCGAGACGCCCGAGTGCGTCGACAGCGTCGCGCCGCGCGATCCGGCGCAGCTCGCCTACGTCACGCAGACGACGCTCTCGGTCGACGACACGAAGGCGGTCATCGAGGCGCTGAAGAAGCGTTTTCCGGCGATCGTCGGGCCTCGCCACGACGACATCTGCTACGCGACGCAGAACCGCCAGGACGCGGTGCGAAGGCTCGGCCAGGAATGCGATCTCGTGCTCGTCGTCGGCTCGCCGAACAGCTCGAACTCCAATCGTCTGCGCGAGCTCGCCGAGAAGCAGGGCGTGCCGGCGTTCCTCATCGACGGCGCCGGCGACATACGGCGCGAATGGATCGACGGACGGCGCCGCGTCGGCGTCACGGCCGGCGCATCGGCGCCCGAAAGCCTCGTGCGCGAGGTGCTCGCGCGCCTGCGCGAGTGGGGCGCGACGCAAGTGCGCGAGCTCGATGGCAAGCCCGAGGACGTCACGTTCGCGCTGCCGAAAGAGCTTCGGCTGCGCGTCGTCGCCTGATCCGGCCGGGCGGGTCTGCCGCTCGTCCGCGAAATCCTACCTAGTACGCAAACCCGGCTTGTTCCGCCCGCTGGCGCGCTCTAGCGTGCACGTCGTCTTCCACGCTCCAGGCTAGGGGGAGCGATGTCAAGAGTGGATACAACGGGGACGCGCACGACGCGGCCGCGGTTTCGGCGCTCATCGAGCTGATCGTCGCAATGTGATCGTCGCGATCCTGGCCGCGATCGCGGTGCCGAGCTTCCGCGAAATGTGCGGCGCATGAACGTGACCAAAACACCAACAATGTCGTCGGCGCGCTCGAACCGGCGAGGCGAAGCGACCAAGCTCGGTGCGATCGTCGGGCTGTCGGCAGCGGCGACGACTGGTCCGCGGGCGGATTCGTGGGCGCGCGGACTCGAACTACGACAACGACGCTGGCCGACCGCCGACTCACCATCGCGCAGTATCCGGCGTCAGCAACGGCTACTCGGTGAAGACCAAGGTCAGCGGCGGCAGCAACGCGCGATCATCTTCGGGCGGCCGGGATCGCTCGCGACGCCCATCACTGCCGTCGACGTCAACGTGTGCCGTCCCGACACAACCCCGCCCAGTCCTCGCTGGGTCGCACGTCGCGCCGAGCGGGATCATCACCACGCACAAGAACACGGCCGCTCACCGGCTCCCGGATGCTGAGGTCGACGATGACGACCCAACGACCCCCGGTGGATTCACGATGCTCGAAGTCTGATCGCGTTGCTCGTGTTCAGCCTCGGGCTCCTCGGCACCGCGGGCCTGCTCATCATTTCGGTCAAGACCAACCACGGCGTACCTGCGCACGCAGGCATCGTTCCTCGCGCAATCGATGGCGGACCGCATGCGCGCGAACACGCCGCGCGTGTGGACCGGCGACTACGCACGACCTATCCCGGCCCGGCGACACCGACCCGTGTCCGACCGGCACTTCGTGCACTCGCGCAGACGTCGCGACGCGCGACAAGTCGAGTCGGGAACACCCAGCTCGCCGACCTGCTGCCGAACGCGACGGCGTGATCGCTTGCGCCCGACGGCACTGTCGACGTGACGCCCGAAGAAGCCCGGCGGCGCGCCGTTCTCCGGGCATTGCACATCTCTCGAGCTCGTCCGGAGCGAGTCGAATGCTCGACCGCAACGCCAGCGAACGAGACGCCCGACACGCAACCTTCGCATGGACGTTCCGCCATGATCGAGACTGGATCGCCATGCACAGCCGGCACCCTTCGTCATCAGGGGCTTCACGCTGATCGAGCTGATGGTCGCGCTGACGCTCGGCCTTCTCCTCAGCATCGGCATCGTCACGCTGTTCGGTGCGACGAGCAAGACGAACAAGGTGCAGCGACTCGCTCGCGCGTCTGCAGGAAAATGGCCGCTACGCAATGACCCGCATGACCGAGGACCTGCGCATGGCCGGCGGCAGTACTGCAACGCATCCGGCCAGAACTGGATCACGTCGAACAACGACGGGCCGCATGTATGCCGGCACGGCGATTCTTGCCAACGCCACGGCGTCTCGAACGGTCCCTCAGTCGATTGCGTTCCCGACAGTGGCGGCCGGCCGGCGTCTCGCAGACCGCGGGCCTCCGCCGCACGCTATCCGCTCGGACCGCGTATTTCCTGCGCGGCTACAAGTGCGCGACGTCGGCTGTGCGTCCGCGTTGCCGATCGCGCACCGCGCCGACGGACTTCCGGACGACGGCCGAGGTGGACGGCCTCGCGTGCGTGGGGCGGACGTGCTGACGATCCGCTACCAGCGCGGCAGCGGGTGGCACTTATCGGGGCGTCGGCTCGCCGACGGCGCTGGTCCGCTGCAACCGCGCGTTGTCGGCGGCCAGCCGATGGACGATACGGTCAATTTCGTGAGTGGCGATCGGGCCCTGATGCGACGTGCGGTGGCGGGCAGATCGTCCAGGTCGACGCAGCCGGCACACGCTGACGCCGACGGGGCTGCCAGAACGCACCGCCTATCAGCCGTCGGCTTCGGTCGGCAGCTTCGACGTGCGCGTCTTCAATTTCAGCCGCGATTTCATGACGGTGACTTACTACCTCGCCTACAAGACCGACCTCCCGACACGGCCGGGCGTCTGATCCCGTCGCTGTACCGGCGCGTCGACGGCAGCGCGACGCCGGACGAACTCGTGCAGGGCGTCGAGCGCCTCGATTTCCTCTACGGCGTCCAGTACGCGACGCCTCGCTCCATTATCTGACGGCGGAGAGGTCGACTCGCCACACAGCGGCGGCATCGCCGACGCGCGACTGCCCGCCACCGCCGCCGAGTGGGACACGAGCATACTCCACCGACCACGAGCCGAATTGCCTATGGCGCTCCGTACGCAACATCCAAACGAATCTGCTGCTCGACACGGTCGACAACATCACGCTCTCGGACGCCGACAAGACGTACCGCTACACGATCGACAGCGCCAACCTGACCGAGCCGCCGGCGCCCGACCAGGACATGCTACCGGCAACGGCATGATGGCCGGCAACATGATGCGCCGTGAGTTCGTCGTGATGGTCGCGACACGCAACAGCAAATCACTGAGGTCGAAATGAAACCCGCCTCTTCCTTCGTCCCGAATCGCCAGCATGGCGCCGTGCTGTTCGTTGCGCTCGTTTTCCTGCTGCTGCTGACGCTGCTCGGCGTGACGGCCTCGAGCACCTCGGTGCTGCAGGAGCGAATGACGGGCGGCATGCGCAACGCGCAGCTCGCGATGCATGGGCACCGAAAGTGCGCTTCGCGGCGGCGAGATCGATCTGTGGACCGCCGCGGCGCGATCGTCGTACACCGCCGCGGCGGTCTCGCGATTCCGCCGTGCGGCCCCGCGGCGTGCAGCCTTGCTCGTACAGCGCACGAACGGCATCCCGACCAGCGCTCACGAAGTTCCGCGCGTCGCTGGAAACAGTGGCTCGCACCGGCAGCGACGGCGCGATCGCGTACGCCAGACAGTCAGCGGGCTGTCAGCGACAAGCCACCGCATCCTCGCGAGCAGCCGCGCTACCTGATCGAAGACCTCGGCCTCGACACCGAGGCGGCGGAGCGGCAACATGGGCGGCTCGATCCTTTCGCGGCCGGGCCGAGGCGCACCGAACGTTCACCTTTCCGCGTCACGTCGCGGAGCCAGGGCGGCTCCAACACGCTGCTTCGCGTCGCGAGAGCGTGTTCGGAGCCGACTCCATCACCAACACAATCCCGGCAACTAACCGTCGCCGGCGAAGAGGGCAACCACCATGCGTACGTACATCTTCAAACGAGCCATCCGATCCGCCGCACGGCGCTGGTCGTCGCAGCGATTGCGATCTCGATGCAGGTGTTCGCGGCCGGACGCAGCCCGGCGACATCGACCTGAGTCCCACGCCACCCGACCTCGACGCGTCGGTCGATCCGAACATCGTCGTCACGTTCGACGATTCGGGCTCGATGGCGAGCAACTTCATGGGTGACTTCCGCCCTTCGACAACGGCTCGTGGACGGGTCCGTGGTGCTGCGCCGGCCGATCGACCCGCGCGTACGGTCCCCGAACGTTCCAAGCGCACGGCATGAACGGCGCTACTACAACCCGGGCGTGCTCGTCTCTACACGCCGCCGGTGTTCGACAACGGCACGTGTTCGCGAATGCCGACGCGTCGCTGCAGGCCGTCTGGGCCGACGGTATCGCGGTCACCGCAGCGCCCGGTCAACGCCGGCAGCCCGACCAACAACCGATCGGCCCCGGCACGGCCACGGCGACCGAACGCGCGCCGGCGCGAACGGCGCCGGACCGTACGCGGGCTCGGCCTCGGGTAGCGGCGCGCATGACCTGCCAATGCGGACTCGGGTTCCTGCGTTGCACCGGCAGCGGCACTCGTCGGGTTTGCAACTGGACCGTGACGGTCGCAACCGCTGGCAACGCAGCTACGGCACGAGTCCCATACGCACAACGACCAATCCGAATGGCGGCACGTCTATCCGAACGGGGGCCCGTACTACTACCGCCTGAAGAGCACGGTCACGATTCCGGTCGACACGTTCGGCAATCCGACCACAGCCGGCCGCACGGCGCTCTACACCGCGGCGAACTGGGAAGCGATCGCGTCCCGACACGACGCGACGATCCCGGGCGTCAGCGTCAACCAGAGAACTTCGCGAACTGGTACGCGTACTACCGCACGCGCAACCTGCTGACGCGCACGGCGCTGTCGCGCATGTTCGGCCAGTTCGGCGACAACATCCGCGCGCGTGGCAGAACGATCGACCGTTTGCTCCGGCGCTGCGGCTACCTGCTCGCGCGTCGCGATCCGACGATCATCACGAACCTCAACGACACCAACGCGCCGCGCCGAACTACCGCAAGCAGTTCTTCGACTGGGTGTTCCAGGTCGGCGCGAACGGCAGCACGCCGGACCGCCTTGCGACGATCCGCGCCGGCCAGTTCTTCCGCGCGCGAACGCGTCCAATGATCTGAGCGATCCGTACTGGCAGCCCGAGCAGCGCAACGCCGCCCGGCCGCGAGCTCGCCTGCCGGCAGAACTTCCACATGCTCGTGACCGACGGCTACTGGCACGAAGACAATCCCGCGCGGCCGTCCGGTTTCTTCGGTGTGCAGGACAGCCACGCCGGCGACGCTGCCGGACGGCACCGCGTTCAACCGCTCCGACATGCCGTCGCGCGTGATCTGGAACGTCCCGGCCTCGCCGAGTGGCGCGCTCGCCCGATCCCGGTGGCACGGACTGTTACCCGTCGCTCGCCGACATCGCGTTCTTCTACTGGGCGAAGGACTTCGCACCGATCTTGCCAACAACGTCCCGCCGTACCTTCCGGACAAGACGACCGGCGTCACCGGATCGCAGCCCGTGCAAGCCGGCGACAATGCGTCTGCAGAACGAGGAAATCTACTACAACCCGTCGAACGATCCGGCGAGCTGGCAGCACGTCGTGCAGTTCATGGTCACGCTCGGCATCGCGGGCAACTGCGCTTCTCGAACGACGCGGACTGCGTCGATCCGAACACCGATCTCTGCAAGCTGCGCAAGGGCCAGCCGAACTCGGCCGGCATCACCGGTTGGCCGATTCCCGCGCACAACGAGCCGAAAGCGATCGACGACACCTGGCATGCGGCGATCAACAGCCGCGGCTCGTACTTCAGCGCGTCGAACCCGACCGCGCTCGTCCAGCACCTGACCGACGTGATCAACAATATCCTGTCGCGGCGCGGCTCCTCGACGGCGCTTTCGGCGACGATGTCGACGCTGACCGCGGGCACGCAAGGCTACTCGGCCGGCTACGACACGAGCGACTACTCGGGCTTCCTGATCAAGCAGGATCTCGATCCGGTCGACCGGAGAGCCCGGTGCGACGATCTGGGACGCGAGCTGCCTCATCACGGGCGGCACCTTCAGCGGCTGGCGTCTGCACGATGCCGCCCGGCGCGCCGCCGAACGTCAGCAGCCGGCGCACGATCTTCACGAGCAACGCAACGGAACCGGGCACGTCATTCCGTTGGTCCTCGCTGAGCGGACAACAGCAGAATGCGTTGAATCAGGATCCGAACTCGACGCTCGTACTGCGCCGCCGGCCGATACGACCAGGCTGCGACGGCAACGGCCAGTTCCGCGTCGACTGGGTGCGCGGCGTGCGCACGCACGAGATCGACGCCGCCGCTGCTTCGCCATCGCAGCTCCGTGCTCGGCGCGATCATCAACTCGCAGCCGGTCTACGTCTCGGCGCCGACCGGCGGCTTCACCGACAACTTCCCGCGCGGGCTCGGCGGAGGCCATCGCGGCGCACCCGACGCCAAGGCCTGCCGGGCGCCGGCAGCTACGCGCAGTTCGTCTACAACAACAAAATCGCGCGCCGACCGTCTATGTCGGTGCGAACGACGGCATGCTGCACGCGTTCAACGGCGTCGACGGCGTCGAGCGCTGGGCGTACGTGCCGGGCCTCATGATGAAGAACGGCGACCTCGACAAGATCACGAACTCGGCGACCTACAAGAGCGACCACCGTCGACAACACGCCGGTGATCCAGGATGTCTTCATGGGCGGTGCGTGGCACACGGTGCTGGTCGGCTCGATCCGCTACGGCGGTCGCGGCATCTTCGCGGTCGACGTCACCGATCCCGCCGCACCGAGCGTGCTCTGAGAAATCAATTCTGCGCAATCGTCCTTCGCACCCACCTCGGCTACACGTACGCATATCCGAACGTGTCGCGAATCTCAGCAACGGCGGCAAGTGGGTGGTGCTGCTCGTCGAGCGGGTACTTCCCGCTGCCGAACCAGACGCCGGCGGACCCGGTCGCCGACGATCCGTCCGCGAATCAGCACCTCGCTTTTCGTGATCGACCTCCGTCGGGACGCGCTGATCCGCGAGATCGCGCACGAGCGGCGCGCCGAAGACGTACGCTCTTTCGACCGCGGCCGCGTACGATCTCAATTCCGACCAGGTCGACGACATCGCCGCGGCCGGCGACATCACGGGCAACCTGTTCCGCTTCGACCTCTCGAATGCGAACTCCGGCAGCTGGACGGTCGACCTGATGTTCAAGTCCTATGTCGCGGGCGACGAGGGCAAGCACCCGATCTCGGTCATGCCGGTCGGCATGCGCGACACGGTCGCGCAGACGCCGATGTGGGTCTTCGGCACCGGCAAGTTCCTCGGCCTTTGCGATCGCACGGCCTCGTCGCCGCCGAGCGGCTGCGGTCCCGACGCGAACACGGCAACCCAGGCGTTCTATGGTGTGCGCGATTACGGCACGGCTTCGACGAATTCACCCGATCACGCCCGCGCAGCTCAATTCCTGGACGATCGCGCAAGACAGCACCACGGGCGTGCGAACGCTGACGGGTCCCACGGTCGTCACGAACAACAAGGGCTGGACGATTCCGCTCGATGCGACCCTCACCGGCGAGCACGGCGAGCGCGACGTCGTCTCGATCGTGCCGTTCTACAGCGCGAACTATGCGATCCTGACCACGCTGATTCCGAAAGGCGACGATCCGTGCGATCCCGGCCGACGCGGCGCGATCATGGCGGTCGATGGCGGCACCGGTGGCCCGCTGGTCGCCTCGCCGCTCGGCGGCGGAGGACCCATGAACGGCACGAGCAACGCCACGATCGGCGAAGTCGTCAACTCGAGCGCGATCCCGATCGCGGGCATTCCGGCCGTCGTCGGCTCGCAGGGCGGTCCTCTGCTGTTGCCGGGCCTCCCGCAATTCGCGATTCCCGCACCACCGCCGCATCGCGGCGAATGGCGAGAGCTGCTGGATCTTCTGTAAGCCGTCCGGAGCGGAACGCGATCCGCGTTCCGCTCCGCAAGACCAAGGGGAGTTGCATGTTCAGGCGTTCCGTCAGGGCCTTCTCGCTGATCGAGCTGATGATCGTCGTCGCGGTCATCGCAATCCTCGCGGCTATCGCGATGTTGAATTACAACCGTTACGGATTCCGCACGCGCCGCGCGGACGGCCGCGAGATGCTGCTGCGTGTCGCCGCCGCCGAAGAGCGATACTTCACGAACTTCAACGCCTATACCGCCGACCTGACCGATCCGCCTACGGCCGGAGGCCTCGGATTCACCGACGGCAACTCGGAGAGGGGCTTCTACGTGATCACGGCCGCCGTGGCCAACGGCGGTGCCAACTTCACGCTGATTGCGACGCCGCAGGCAGGCCAGGTCGGCGACACCTGCGGCAACCTCTCGATCAATGACACGGAAGTCAAGCTCCCTGCGGGCACCGGCGGCGGCAACAACGGTAACTGCTGGTAGCGCGGCGCAGGGGGCCGCGCGTTTCGGCGATTCGCTTGTCCATCTCGGGCGTGCGCGGCTATACTCCGCGCCCCTCGCGCCGGAGTAGCTCAGCTGGTAGAGCAACGCATTCGTAATGCGTGGGTCGGGGGTTCGATTCCCTTCTCCGGCACCACGTCTAGCTAAAAGCCAGGAAAGGGCGATAGCTCGACATCTAGCTAGGGCCGTACACCCTCCGATTTCAGCGGGCTCGTGAATGCTGCAGTTGGAATCAGGCTGTACAACGCCGCCCCCAAGCGGCAATTTTCTTCGGGATCCCATCGATCCCAAGGTTCGGCGGTAAGATCGACCCCGAAACCGGGCGGTTAGCTCAGCGGTAGAGCACTGCTTTCACACGGCAGGGGTCACAGGTTCAAGCCCTGTACCGCCCACCAATTCGATGAAATCCGATAGGCCGCCTTGCGCGGCCTTTTCTTTTTCCATAGGCAACGGTACGGCAAAGCAAGTCGGCACCACATCGCGTATCAATGTGGAATCTTGATCCCGACGCCGCCGTACCGTCCCATACGAAATATTCGCCGCTGGGTGGCTTCAAGACGCGACGTGGATGCGAGACTCGTCCAGATACAGCAGGCCGTCGTTTCCAACTCTTCCGCATCCAGCAACAACACGACACATTTCAACATACCGATGCCATCAGGCTCGACCATGGGCGTGGCGCTCGCTGATGCATTTCAATGGGCTGAGGGTGATGCATCGAGTGGCGTCCAGTTCCGGCTCTCAGCGCACGTCGTAGTCTTGTAGGCATGACTCACCCAGTCACCGCCTTCGAGGTAGAACGAGACCGAATATCCCCTGCCGCAGTCGGGCATGTTTGCGGCTGTCATGACGCCTGTTGCTGGCCCCAACTGCCCATCAAGTTGCGCAGCACCATCTTCGATCGTGAACGCGGTCACCCGGAAATACCCGATAGGGAGAGTGCCCGGCGCTCCCGGTGCGGTCGGTGCCGTGGGATGCACGTGGCGCAGCGCGTCGAGCGCGCGCGGGTCGAGTCCCTTCGGTACAACAATGGTCGTGACTTCACCCTTGCTTTCGATTGTCTTGAACGCCGCGCGCGCGATGACTTCGAAGTCCCACTGCGTTGCCTCGAAATTGCTCATGCGCTCGGCTTGCTTGGCCTGCTTGGCTTCCATTCCGTTGCAGGCCGCCAAGGTGCAGCAAATCAACGCCGCGACCGTGTTTCCCAGCGTCATGGATTCTCGGACCTTCATGTTCACCTCGCGATGTCTGGCTCAATAGGAGCCCGGAGACTGGGGCGGATCGTTCTTGAGCGACCCTGCCGCCCTTGAAACGGGGTGATACGCCAGACGGGGTTTCTGCGAGCGCCTTAGGGCGTCTGAGGCATCCGAAGGTCTGCAACTCAGCCAGCGGTCCACGCGGCCGCGGCGAGAACCGCCTCGCGCAACCGATTCTTTTTTTACGGACACAAACCCGGAGCGACCGCCTCAGCCGGCGCGAGCCCCAGCCGCGTTGCCGGCGGAACGGCGACCGAGGTAACAGACCTCCTCGTGCACCTTGGTGTCCTCCGGCTTCATCGGGATCAGGAGGATGGTGTCCTCCTTGACCGTGATCGGCTTGCCGTTCTGGAACGCGAACGCCTCGTCGCGCTTGAAGCGCTGGAAGTTCTCGACGTTGCCGGCATAGCGGAAGTCGTCGGCCTCCTTGGTCACCACCGCATACATGTCGATGACTTCGGCCTCGGCGCGGCTCGCATCCTTTACTCCGTCGATCATGCCGAGCAGCGACAGCATCGTGATCACCGTGCGATAGGCGACGTCGTTCGAGCGCTTTTCGAAATGGCTGCCCGATTCGAGCGTCGCTGCGATCGCGCCGTGCATGTTCGCGTAGTTTTCGCCGTCGCCGCCGGTGGTGCCGCCGGAGAACTTGTTCCAGCCCATGATGATGTGCGGCAGGCCTAACTTCGAAAAGAAATCGATCGCGTGCTGCTCGGCGATCAGGAACGGCTCTTGCGCGATCGGCGCCGAGTGCAGGTCGAGGAAATAGTCGCACTCGCGCAGGATCGATTTCAGTTCCTGCGCGCGCGTGTATTCGTATTCGTTGCGATCGATGTCGGGGCCGTACTCGTCCTTGTACATGCGGTTGAGGTTGTACTTCAGGTAGCGCCGCTCCGCGGCAATCGCGTGCGCGTTGCTCCGCGTCAGTGTCAGCGAACCCTTGAGCAGCGTTCGCGCGCCGTTGAAGAAGTCGAAGAAGAGCTTTTCGACCGCGTGGATGCCGCTGATCTCATCGCCGTGCACGCCGCTGAACATGACGACGCGCGGACCCTTTGCATCGGTCGTGATGCGCACTACGCCGGGAATCTTCGAATCGTTGGCAATCTTCATGCGGTGTCGCTCCAGAGTTTGAGCGGTTCGGATCGGTGCGGCGCTATCCGGCCGCCGCGACGAGTTTCTGCGCCGCTTCGGCGAGCGCGCGCGGCGTGATCATTCGCTGATTCACGATCTCGCCGCCGTATTTCCCGGCGATTTCCTTGAACTTGCGCTCCCAGAGATTCTCGAAGAAGACGACGAGCGCCGACTCGTTCGGCTGCAGCCGATCGGCGATAGCCTGCAGCATCTCGGCGGAGAGCCCGAAATCGCCCTCGGCCGCTGCCTGTGCGGCCGCCTTGATCTCGTCGGCCCTCGACGAGCCCGGACGGTGCTCGATGATGCGGCTCGTAATCGCGGTGATTATGGCGTTGAACTCGGCGACGTCGGCGGCATCTTCGAGGCCGCTGCCCTCCATGCCCATGACTTTCCCGTCCGGTCCCTTCCTCAAGAAGAGGAACGCGTCCGGCCGCACGCTCAGCGGATCGAGCAGGCCCTTGACGTCTTCAAGCACGTCGATCGGGAACACGGGCCCCGCGAACTTCGCGACGAGCAGGTTGATCGATCCGAACTTCGCGAAATCGAGCGCAGCGAGCTTCACTTCCTCGGCGAGGCTCACCGGCGCGCGCTGCTTGCCGCGAATGACGATACCGAGGTGCTCGAGCTTCGGATTCCGTTTCACGTCGTTGCCCATGACGTGGTGCCACTGCGCCTCGAACATCGCGCGCGGCACGAACGCTTTGCAGTTGCGCACGTACGGATCCTGGACATACACGTTATCGGCGTCGACGGCGAGCACCGAAAAGTAGTGGCCCGCATTGAAATCCTCGCCGAGCGGCCCGGAGCTCGAGCCGCGCCAGACCTGGCCGAGCGCGATCATCGGATCGCCGGCCGAAGTCAGCTGCTGCACCTCGTCGAGTGTGAGATCCTGCCTGACCTCGGCTTCGAACCCGAGCGAACGCGCGGCATGCACGATCTTCTCGGGATAGGTGCCTTCCTCTTCGGTCGTACCCATGAGCTTCATGAGCTCGCGCTCGTCGATGTCCTTGCCCCAGTAGGCGAGCACGGACTGCAGCGCGGAAGCGCCGCACGAATACTCGGTGGTCTGGCGCGTGCGCTTGAGCAGGCGGAAATTGTTCATGGCGACGTCTCTCGTGGGACTGGCTGCCTTTCAGGAAATGCCGCACTCGGCGATGACTTCGTCCTCGAAATCGACGAAGCGCTGCAGGTCGAAGCGATCGAGACGCAGGTGCTGCACCGCTGCCGAGAACGCCATGATCGACAGCACTCGCTGTGGATCGCGCGCCCACGGCGGCACATAGACGGGCGGCGCGACGAGCCCGGTTTCGCGATACGGCGCGAGCGTGATCACGTCGGCGGTCGTCAGGCGGCCCGCGAACAGCATCGGCAGCAGCTCGCCGCGACCTTCCTGCAGCACCTTGCGGATGAAGACGTGGATGATCATGACGCCTTCGAGATACGCGCCGTCCTTCGTGAAGCAGATGCCGCCGCGCACGTCGCCGCCGCGAAAAACGCGCGCGGCGCTCCGGTAGCTCTCGACCTCGCTCTGTCCCGCGTCAAGAAATCCGCGGAATACGTCGATGAAGTCGGCACCATCGAGCGCTCGCTTGACCATGACGACGCGCAGCGCAAGCCGGCGCAGCCGCGAGATGTCGATCGCGCCGGTGATGATTTCGGCGAACGTCGCGAGACCCTCCTGCGTCCGCGTCGTGCGCGGCGCGCCGAGGCCGAGCACCGTCAGATGCGGCTGATGCCGGCCATTGAGCGACGTCAACGTATGGATGAACGCTTCGTGCTGCGTCAGCTGCTCGAGGTCGCGTTCGGAAAAGAGCGCCGTTGCGCGCAACGTGATGCGCTTGCTCGACGCGGTCGCCTTCGACGACAGGTTCGGATCGAGAACGATCTTCACCTCGTCGTGGCAGAAGATCGGACCGATGCGCTCGCGCAGCATCTCAGCGAACGTCGTCGCCGGAATGTCGAACGGCACCGGCGGCAGCTGCTGGCGGCCGATCATCTCGTCGGTGATCGCCAGCATCTCGCTCGCCGCGTCGACGTTGGTCAGATCCTGGCTCCGATATCTGAAATCGGGGCGGCCGTACAGCAGCGTCGAGCAGCGCGTGAACTCGGGCGTGCCGATGCCGGCCAGCATCCGCGCGGCGACGGAATAACTCCATGCGGTCTTGAAGAGCCAGTTGCCGATCGGATGCCCGCGATCGATACGCCGCATCAGTGCGTCGAACGCGGCGATCTCGGCATCCAGAACGATCGGCCGTGTCGGCGGCGCAGGAAGCTCAGGGGAGCCGCGCCGCCAGCCCGAGAGGAATCGCTCTTCGAGCGCGACCGGCCAGTCGATCGCTTTCAGGATCCTGATGCGCCGGCCGATCGATACCAGCTCGCGATCGCACGCGAGCAGCGCCGCGACGGCGGGATCGCGCGACACGTCAACGTCGCTGAGGACGGCAGCCATGCGGGGTCTGCTGCGCCGGGGAATGCGTCGAGAAGCCTACCAGCACGGCGCAGGCGAGCCTTCCGTAAAACTACCGTACGGAACTGTGCAACCATTCGTTTTTTCGTGCGGACCGATCGGAAACCGATGAGCGAACGAGCTGCGAGCAACCGCGTCGCGCTGACCGTCGTGACGGCGGTGTTCTTCATGTGGGGCTTCATCACGGTCCTCAACGACGTGCTGATTCCGCATCTCAAGGCGCTGTTCACGCTGAACTACGCCGAGGCGATGCTGATCCAGTTCATTTTCTTCGGCGCGTACTTCGTCATGTCGCTGCCGGCGGGACGCGTCATCGAGCGGTTCGGCTATCGCAGCAGCATCGTGATCGGGCTCGCGGTGACGGGCATGGGTGCGCTCCTCTTCGTGCCGGCCGCGCGCCTCGTTTCGTATGGCGTCTTCCTCGGCGCGTTCTTCGTGCTCGCGAGTGGCATCACGCTGCTGCAGGTCGCCGCGAATCCGTATGCGAGCCTGCTCGGCGACGCGCGCCAGGCCTCGGCGCGACTCACGCTCGCGCAGGCACTCAATTCACTTGGGACGATGCTCGCGCCGCTGTTCGGCGGCATGTTGATTCTCGGGCTCGGCGAGCCCGGCGCTGACTTCGAGCTCCGCCGCATTCCACGCTGCGCAGGCAGCGCTCGTGACGCCGCCGTACCTCGCGATCGCCGCGGCGCTGTTCGTGCTCGCGTTCCTCGTGCGCGCGTTCAACCTGCCGGAGGTCCGCGAAGCCAAGGACGCCGCGCATGCGCACACGTTCGCCGAGGTGCTGCGGCATCGGCACGTGCGGCTCGGTGTCATCGCGATCTTCGTCTACGTCGGCGCCGAGGTCGCGATCGGCAGCTTCATGATCAGCTACCTGTCGCTGCCCACCATCGGCGGCGTCAGCGAGCGCGATGCGTCGCACTACGTCTCGCTCTACTGGGGCGGCGCGATGGTCGGCCGCTTCGTCGGCGTTTTGCTGATGCGTCGCTTCGAGCCGCGCGTCCTGCTCGCGCTTGCGGCCGGCATTGCGGCGGTGCTCGTCGCGGCGACGATGTCGAGCCACGGCCGCGTCGCGCTCTGGAGCGTCGTTGCGATCGGCCTCTTCAACTCGATCATGTTCCCGACGATCTTCACGCTCGGCATCGCAGGCCTCGGCACCGCGACGGACAAGGCCGCAAGCCTCCTGATCATGGCGATCGTCGGCGGCGCGGTCGTGCCGCTCGCGCAGGGCGCGCTCGCCGACCGGTTCGGCTTGCAGCCTGCGTTCGTGCTGCCGCTCGCGTGCTATCTCTTCGTCGTGTTCTACGGATGGCGCGGTTCGCGCGTGGACACGGCTGCATCTTCGTTGCCGTCGCCGGCGCTTGCCCGCCATTGAGGAATTGCCGATGTTTCGTGCGCTCCGCACCGTTGTCGTCGCCGCCTCGCTCATCGTCGCGCGCGTTTGCGTCGCCGCGCCGACCGAGCCGCCGGTCGACGCCGCCGAATCGGCGAAGCTCGCCGGCGAGGTGAAGACCGAGTTCCTGCACGCATGGTCATCGTATCGCCGCTACGCGTGGGGTCACGACGATCTCGATCCGATCTCGAAGAAGCCGCGCGACTGGTACGGCAAACCGCTGCTGATGACGCCGGTCGACGCGCTCGACACGCTGATCGTGATGGGCTTTCGCGACGAAGCCGACGCGACGCGCGAGCTGATCGCGACGAAGCTCGACTTCGATCAGGACATCTACGTCAAGAACTTCGAGATCACGATCCGGTTGCTCGGCGGCCTTCTGTCGAGCTACCAGCTGACCGGCGACGAGCGCCTGCTGCACAAGGCCGAGGATCTCGGCCGACGTCTGCTGCCGGTGTTCGATTCGCCGACGGGCCTTCCGTATGTCGAGGTCAACCTGCACACCGGCAAGACGCGCGGCACGAAGACGAACCCGGCCGAGACCGGCACGCTCCTGCTCGAGTTCGGCACGCTCTCGAAGCTGACCGGCAACCCGGAGTTCTACGCGAAAGCGAAGCGCGCGCTCGTCGAGACGTGGAAGCGGCGCTCGCCGATCGATCTCGTCGGCGAGGAGATCGACGCCGAGACGGGGCAGTGGACGAGCACCGAGTCGCATGTGTCCGGCGGCATCGACTCGTACTACGAATATCTCTGGAAGTGCGCACGTCTTTTCGGTGACGGCGAATGCGCGTCGATGTGGAAACCGTCGATCGCCGCCGTCAACAAGTATCTTGCCGACGACGTCGACGGCGCGCTCTGGTACGGCTACGCGGACATGCGCACCGGCAAGCGCACGCACACGACATACGGTGCGCTCGATGCATTTTTCCCCGCGCTGCTCGCGCTGTCGGGCGACGTGAAGCGCGCGGCGCGCCTGCAGGATTCGGCGTTCGCGATGTGGCAGGTCAACGGCATCGAGCCCGAGGTCTACGACTACCGGACCCACGCGATTCCGTACAAGGGTTACGCGCTCCGGCCCGAGATCGTCGAATCGACGTACTATCTTTACCACTACACGCACGATCCGAAATACCTCGCGATGGGCCGCACGATGTTCCGCGACTTCGTGCGCTGGTGCCGCACCGATGGCGGCTACGCGGCGCTGTCCGACGTCGTTTCAAAGGCGAAGAAAGACCGCATGGAGAGTTTCGTCTTCGCCGAGACGTTCAAGTACTACTACCTCCTGTTCGCGCCGCAGGCGATCGATTTCGACGCGGTGACGTTCAATACCGAGGCGCACCCGTTGCGCGCGAGCTGGAACGCAGCCGCGCACTGAGCGCGGTCGGAAATCTCTCCAAATCTCTCCGCGAGGCCACGCCCGCGGCATCATCGGCGTAGGATGAGTGCGCTGCATCGCGCCCGGAACGACGTCCGCACACCAGTCGCAGTCGGGTGGCCGGGGCCTCTGCGTCGCAAGCGAGGGGGGAATCCGTAATGAAGCTCATTGTTTCCGCACTGTGTCTCGCCGTCGGCATGACGGCGGCCGCGCCGGCGTTCGCCGACGAGTACAAGGACACCTGCTCGGTCGCGCCGAAGAACTGCAAGATCCTGAAGGAAGACGCGAACTTCCGCGTCATCGATTACACCGCGAAGAAGGGCGACAAGGTCGGCATGCATTCGCATCCGGCCCACGTGATCTACGTGATCCAGGGCGGCAAGACGAAGTTCACGATGCCTGACGGCAGCACGAAGGAGCTCGATACGAAGGCGGGCGAGGCGATCATCAATCCGCCGACGGTGCATGCGAGCGAGCATGAGTCGGACATCCACGTCATCATCGTCGAGAGCAAGAAGTAGTCATCGTTCGATCCGCGCGCGCGTGCGTGGGGCACGCGCGCCGCGGTGCGGATCCGCGTTGTCTAGACGCGCCCGGCGACCGGAATCAGCGCGCCGGTGATCGCACGCGCATCGTCGGAGAGAAGAAACGCGATCACACCGGCGATCTCTCCGGGCTTCACCCAGTGCGCGAAGTTTGCCTTCGGCATGTCGGCGCGGTTCGGCGGCGTGTCGATGATGCTCGGCAGGATCGCGTTGACGGTGATGTCCTGTTCCTTGAGCTCTTCGGCGAGCGCTTCGGTCAGCTTGAAGAGGCCGGCCTTCGACGCGGCGTACGCGCCCATGCCGGCGCCGGCCTTGAGCGCGCCCATCGCGCCGATGTTGACGATGCTGGCGGCCTTGCTCTCGACAAGGAATGGCAGCGCGGCCTTGCTCGCGGCGACCGCGGTGCGAAGGTTGACGTTGTAGAGGAAGTCCCACGTCTCGAGGCCGCCGTCGGCGACTTTCTCGCAGCGGAACGTGCCTGCGATGTTGACGAGCGCGTCGAGTCCGCCGAGCGTGTCGGCGACCTTTTCGAACGTCGCCATCGCCGCCGCCGCATCGCCAATGTCGACGCCGCCGAACGCTTTCGCGTCGCCAAGCGAAACACCGGCCGGTAGTGCGTTCGCGCGATCGATCGCCGCGACGCGCGCGCCGGCTGCCTGCAAGCCGTTGACGGTCGCGACGCCGAGCGCGCCGAATCCGCCGGTGACCGCGACGCGTTTGCCATTGAGTTTCATGTCGATTGCTCCGGATTCGCGCGGCGATTGTGGCGCCGGCCGTGTTATGCGTGCGTGTTGCCAAGGACGCCGGCGGCGCGCAGATAGTCGATGATCTGCGCTGCCGATGCCTCGGCGTCGTGCTCTTCGGTGCGGACGTGGATCTCCGGCGTTTCTGGCACTTCGTACGGCGAATCGATGCCGGTAAAGTTCTTGAGCTCACCGCGCCGTGCCTTCTTGTAAAGGCCTTTCGGATCGCGCTGCTCGACGATCGCGAGCGGCGTATCGACGAAGATCTCGACGAACTCGCGGTCGTCGACCATGCTGCGCGCGAGACGGCGCTCGGAGCGGAACGGCGAGATGAACGCCGTGATCACGATCAGGCCTGCATCGACCATGAGCTTGGCGACTTCGCCGACGCGGCGGATGTTCTCGACGCGGTCGGCGGCCGTGAAGCCGAGATCCTTGTTGAGGCCGTGACGCACGTTGTCGCCATCGAGCAGGTACGTGCGCACGCCGAGCGCGTGCAATTCGCGCTCGACGACATTCGCGATCGTCGACTTGCCGCTGCCGGAAAGGCCGGTCATCCACAGCACGCACGGGCGATGGCCGTTCTGGCGCGCGCGCGCGTCCTTGTCGACCTCGGTTGCCTGCCAGTGGATGTTCTGCGAACGGCGCAGCGCAAAGTGCAGCATCCCGGCGCCGACCGTCTGGTTCGAATAGCGATCGATGACGATGAAGCTGCCCATGTCGCGGTTGTCCGCGTACGCATCGAACGCGACCGCGCGATCGAGTGTCAGGTTGCAGACGCCGATCTCGTTGAGATGCAGCGTGCGGCGCGGCGAGATGGTCGAGCGTATTGACGTCGACGACGTACTTCGGCTGGCCGAGCGAGGCGCCGAGCGTCGTCGCGCCGATTTTCACGAGATACGGCCGGCCCGGCAGCATCGCGTCCTCGCTCATCCAGACGATGCTCGCCTCGAACTGGTCGGCGAGGCCGGGCGGATCGCCTGCCGCGGCGATCACGTCGCCGCGGCTGATGTCGATTTCGTCGGCGAGCGTCAGCGTGATCGACTGGCCTTCGACGGCCTCGGCGAGATCGCCGCCCTGCGTGACGATGCGCGCGACTTTCGATTGCTTGCCGGACGGAAGCACGCGGACGGCGTCGCCGGGCTTCACGCTCCCGCCGATCAAACGTGCCGGAAAAGCCGCGGAAATCCGTGGTTCGGCCGGTTGACCCACTGCACCGGCATGCGCAGCGGCTGACTTCGCGTTTGCGCGCGCGGGTTCGACCGATTCGAGATGCTCAATCAGGCGTCGGGCCCGTATACCACGGCGTGTTTGCGCTCGCGCGCCGTCGACGTTGTCGCCGACGAGCGCCGACATCGGAATGCTGACGATCGCCGTCGAAGCCGAGCTTGTCGGCGAACTCGCGATAATCGCGATCGATGATGTCGAACACCTCGCGCGCGTAGCCGACCATGTCGATCTTGTTGATCGCCAGCACGACGTGCTTGATACCGAGCAGCGAGACGAGATAGCTGTGCCGCCGCGTCTGCGTGAGCACGCCCTTGCGCGCATCGATCAGGATGACGGCGAGATCGGCCGTCGACGCGCCGGTGACCATGTTGCGCGTGTACTGCTCGTGGCCCGGCGTGTCGGCGACGATGAACTTGCGCTTCGCGGTCGCGAAGAAGCGGTAGGCGACGTCGATCGTGATGCCTTGCTCGCGCTCGGCCGAGAGGCCGTCGACGAGCAGTGCGAAATCGAGCGCGTCACCCTGCGTGCCGAACTTCTTCGAGTCGGCGTCGAGCGCGGCGAGCTGATCGTCGAAGCAGCGATTTGCGATTCGTAGAGCAGGCGGCCGATCAGCGTCGACTTGCCGTCATCGACGCTGCCGCACGTGATGAAGCGCAACAGGTCCATCTGACGCTGCGCGGCATCGGGCGCGACGGCATTGTCGGACGACCAGCGCTCGGCGTTCATCAGAAATAGCCTTCCTGCTTCTTCTTTTCCATCGACGCGTTCGAATCGTGGTCGATGACGCGGCCCTGGCGTTCGGTCGTGCGCGAGAGCGCATCTCGCGGATGATCGCAGGCAGCGTGTCGGCATCCGATTCGATCGCGCCGGTCAACGGATAGCAGCCGAGCGTGCGGAACCGCACACGGCGCATCGCGGGTTTCTCGCCATCGCGAAGCGGCATGCGTTCGTCGTCGACCATGATCAGCACGCCGTCGCGCTCGACGACCGGGCGCTCGGCCGCGAAATAGAGCGGCACGATGTCGATCTTCTCGCTCTCGATGTACTGCCAGATATCGAGCTCGGTCCAGTTCGACAGCGGAAACACGCGGATGCTCTCGCCGCGGTTCTTGCGCGCGTTGTAGAGGCGCCACAATTCGGGCCGCTGGTTCTTCGGGTCCCACTGGTGCTGCGCGCTGCGGAACGAGAACACGCGCTCCTTGGCGCGCGATTTCTCCTCGTCGCGACGCGCGCCGCCGAACGCGAGATCGAAGCCGTATTCGTCGAGCGCTTGCTTCAGGCCCTGCGTCTTCCAGACGTCCGTATGCAGCGACGAGCCGTGCGTGAACGGATTGACGCCGAGCTTCATCGCTTCGGGATTCCGGTGCACGAGCAGCTGCATGCCCGATTCCGTCGCCATGCGCTCGCGGAACGCGTACATCGCGCGAAACTTCCAGGTCGTGTCGACGTGCAGCAGCGGGAACGGCGGACGCGACGGGAAGAACGCCTTCCGCGCGAGATGCAGCATGACCGAGCTGTCCTTGCCGATCGAATACAGCATGACCGGATGCTCCGACTCGGCGACGGCCTCGCGCAGGATGTCGATGCTTTCGGCTTCGAGCCGTTCGAGGTGCGTCAGTTGGGCCATCGCGTGTTATTCGTCTCGTTCGCGCCGGCAGGCTTCTCGGCGCTCCGCGCATGGCGGAGCGTCCGCCGCGCTGCTAACCTGCGCGCCCGCAAGCATAACGTACCCTGTCCGTGACCTCGACCGCAGCCGCTTCCCACGACACGATCCGCGCCGTGCTCTGGCAGGGCGATCGACTGCGCCTGCTCGACCAGCGCCGGCTGCCGTTCGAGGAAACGTACATCGAGTGCCGCACCGCCACCGAGGTCGCGACGGCGATCCGCGATCTTGCCGTGCGCGGCGCGCCCGCGATCGGCATCGCTGCGGCCTGGGGCGTCGTGCTCGCTGCGCAGCACGAGCCGGCGCATCTCGACACGGCATTTTCGACGTTGCGCGCGGCGCGGCCGACGGCGGTGAACCTGATGTGGGCGCTCGACCGCATGGATGGCGCGAGTGCGGGCGGCGTCAATGCGCTAGCCAGGGAAGCGCAAGCGATCCAGGACGAGGACCTCGCCGCGAACCGCCACATGGGGGAGCTCGGCGCGCACCTGCTCGGCCGCGGCGTCGGCGTGCTGACCCACTGCAACACCGGCTCGCTCGCGACGGCGGGCTACGGCACCGCGCTCGGCGTGATCCGCGCGGGCTACAGCGACGGCAGCATCGCGCGCGTGTTCGCAGGCGAGACGCGGCCGTGGCTGCAGGGCGCGCGCCTGACGATGTGGGAGCTCGTGCGCGACGGCATCCCGGCTCATTTGATCGCCGATTCGGCCGCGGCGCATCTGATGAAATCGGGTGACGTGCAGTGGGTCGTCGTCGGCGCCGATCGCATCGCTGCGAACGGCGACACCGCGAACAAGATCGGCACGTACCAGCTCGCGATCGCGGCGCGGCATCACGGCGTCGGGTTCATGGTCGTCGCGCCATCGTCGACGATCGACATGGCGACGCCGGACGGCGCCGCGATCGAGATCGAATTGCGCTCGCCGGACGAGATGCTGTCGTTCGGCGGCAAGCCGACCGTCGTCGACGGCGCGAAGGCGTGGAATCCCGTGTTCGACGTGACGCCGCACGAGCTCATCGACGTCGTCGTGACCGAGCGCGGCGTCATCGAGAAGCCGGACGCCGCGCGCATGAAGGCGCTGTTCGGCGCGCCTGCCTCAAGAAGCTGAGGCGCGCGTACGGCATGGCGTGGCGCAAGGAAATCCTGTTCTTCGCGATCAGCGGCTTGCTCGGCTTCGTCGTCGACGCCGGTATCGTGCAGTTCCTCGTGCGCGAATGGCACGTCAATCCGTACGAGGCGCGGCTCGTCTCGTTCCTCTGCGCCGCGACGACGACGTGGGCGTTCAACCGCAAGATCACGTTCAAGGGGAAGGGCAGCAAAGGCAGCCGGCGCCGGCAACTGATCCGCTACCTCATCGCGATGGCCGGCGGATTCGCGTTGAACTACGGCGCGTATGCGGCGTGCGTTGCGTCGTTCGCGGTCGTGCGCGAGTGGCCGGCGATCGGTGTCGCGGCCGGTTCGATCGCGGGCGCCGTCGTCAATTTCCTGAGCTCGAAATACTGGATTTTCCGGGCGCCGAAAGGCGAGTCCGCGGCCTCCTGAAATCGGCCTCTTGCCCGGGCCTCCGGGCGACCCCATAAAGAGTCGCTAAGTCCCCTAGAAATCAGGGAAATCCGGCCGCTTTCGACGGCAGGCTGTGGTATCATTTCCCGTCCCCTTTCGCGGGTCCGGAACGGCCGCTTAGAGCCGCCTCGGAACGCGCCCCGAAACGAGCTGTTTCCAGGAAGAAAAGCCTGATGGCTGAGCTGGCCAAAGAAGTCATTCGCGTCAATATCGAGGACGAAGTCCGGCAGAGCTATCTCGACTATGCGATGAGCGTGATCGTCGGGCGTGCGCTCCCCGACGTCCGCGACGGATTGAAGCCGGTGCATCGCCGCGTGCTGTTCGGCATGCAGGAAGCGAACAACGTCTGGAACCGCTCGTACGTCAAGTGCGCGCGCATCGTCGGCGAGGTGATGGGTAAATATCACCCGCACGGCGACTCGTCGATCTACGACACGCTGGTCCGCATGGCGCAGGATTTCTCGCTGCGTTATCCGCTGATCGACGGGCAGGGCAACTTCGGCTCGATCGACGGCGACAATGCGGCGGCGATGCGTTACACCGAGTGCCGGCTCGAGCGCCTTTCCTCGGAGCTGCTCGCCGATCTCGACAAGGAAACGGTCGATTTCGTCCCGAACTACGATGAGAAGGAGCTGGAGCCGTCGGTACTGCCGACGCGCATTCCGAACCTGCTCGTCAACGGCTCCGCAGGCATCGCGGTCGGCATGGCGACCAACGTGCCGCCGCACAATCTCACCGAGATCGTCGGCGCGTGCATCGCGCTGATCGACGATCCGGAGATCTCCTTCGAGCAGCTGCTGCACCTCGTGCCCGGCCCGGATTTCCCGACCGCCGGCATCATCAACGGCTCGGCTGGCATCGTCGAGGCGTACAAGACCGGCCGCGGCCGCATTCTCGTGCGCGGGAAGACCGAGATCGAGACCGAGGACAACGGTCGCGAGACGATCATCATCACCGAGATCCCGTACCAGGTGAACAAGGCGCGGCTGATCGAGAAGATCGCCGAGCTCGTCAAGGAAAAGAAGCTCGAAGGCATCTCGCAGGACGGGTTGCGCGACGAGTCGGACAAGGATGGCCTGCGCGTCGTCATCGAAGTGCGGCGCGACACGTCGGCCGATGTGCTGCTGAACAATCTCTTCCAGCAGACGCAGCTGCAGGTCACGTTCGGCATCAACATGGTCGCGCTGGTCGACGGCCAGCCGCGCACGCTGTCGTTGCGCGAGATGCTCGATGCGTTCGTCCGGCACCGGCGCGAAGTCGTCACGCGGCGCACGGTCTATGATCTGCGCCAGGCGCGCTCGCGAGCGCACGTGCTGGAAGGCCTCACCGTCGCGCTTGCGAACATCGACGAGATGATCGAGCTGATCAAGACCTCGCCCGATGCCGAGACCGCGCGCGAGCGCATGCTCGCCAAGCGCTGGTCGCCCGGCCTGGTCGGCGCGCTGCTCGCGGCAGCCGGTGCCGAGGCATCGCGTCCGGAAGACATGCCCGCCGACGCGGGACTTCGCGGCGATACGTATCAGCTGACAGCGGTCCAGGCGCAGCAGATCCTCGACATGCGCTTGAACCGCCTGACCGGTCTCGAGCAGGAAAAGCTGAGCGACGAATACAAGGATCTTCTGACGACGATCGCGGGCCTGATCGCAATCCTCGAAGATCCCGAGAAGCTTTTGAAGGTGATCCGCGACGAGCTCATCGAGCTCAAGGACCAGTACGGCGACGCGCGCCGCACGGTGATCCAGTCGAGCCAGGAAGATCTCGACATCCTCGATCTGATCGCGCCGGAAGACGTCGTCGTCACGCTTTCGCACGCGGGTTACGCGAAGCGCCAGCCGGTCAGCATCTATCGCGCGCAGCGCCGCGGCGGCAAGGGCCGCAGCGCGACCGCGATGAAGGAAGAGGATTTCGTCGAGCGGCTCTGGATCGCGAACACGCACGACACGCTCCTGACGTTCACGAGCGCGGGCCGCGTGTTCTGGCTCAAGGTGCACCAGCTGCCGGACGCGGGCCCCAACGCACGCGGCAAGCCGATCGTGAACCTCCTGCCGCTCGAACCCGATGAAAAAGTGCAGGCCGTGCAGCCGGTGCGCGAGTTCGCCGACGACCGCTACGTGTTCTTCGCGACGAAGAACGGCACGGTCAAGAAGACGCCGCTCAAGGAGTTCGAATACCAGCTGCAGCGCGGCAAGATCGCAATCGGCCTCGACGAGGGCGATGCGCTCGTCGACGTGCAGATCACCGACGGCTCGCGCGACATCATGCTGTTCGCCTCGAACGGCAAGGCCGTGCGCTTCGCCGAGGACGAAGTGCGCTCGATGGGCCGCACGGCGACCGGCGTGCGCGGCATGCGGCTCGCCTCGGGCGAGCACGTCGTCAGCCTGATCGTCGTCGACGGTGAGGACGACATCCTCACCTCAACCGAACGCGGCTTCGGCAAGCGCACCGAGCTCGCCGAATATCCGCGCAAGGGCCGCGGCACGCAGGGCGTCATCGCGATCCAGTGCTCGGAACGCAACGGCGCGCTGATCGGCGCCGTGCAGCTCGGCGAGAACCACGAGCTGATGCTGATCTCCAATCTCGGCACGCTCGTGCGCACGCGCGCATCAGAAGTCGCGCGCGTCGGGCGCAATACGCAGGGTGTCACGCTGATTCGCTTGCCGGTCGAGGAGCAACTCGTCGGCCTCGTCCGTGTCGAAGCGTTCGGCGACGAGGGCAACGGGCCGGATGAAGCAGGCGATGCAGAAGCCGCGCCGTCCGACGAATCGCCGACGATCCAGTAAGGCGTCGTCCCGGCGAATGCCGGGACGGCAAATCGCGGCGCTGCGCCCCCGCTTTCGCGGGGGCGATCGTGAAACTAGCCGATGGCGGCCAGCATCGACGCCGCGTCGGACACCTTGAACTCGCCCGGCGCCTCGATGTTGAGTGCCTTGACGACGCCGTCATCGGCGTAAAGCCCGAACCGCTTGCCGCGGACGCCGAGACCGAACGGCGTGCCGTCCATCTCCATGCCGAGCGCCTTGGTGAACGTGCCGTTGCCGTCGGCGAGCATCATGAGGCCGTCCGGCACGTGCTGGTCCTTCGCCCACGCGCCCATCACATACGCATCGTTGACCGCGAGGCAGGCGACGTCGACGCCGCGCTGCTTGAACTCTGCGAACTTTTCCACATAACCCGGCAGGTGCTTCGCCGAGCACGTCGGCGTGAATGCGCCCGGCAGCGAGAACAGCACGACCTTCTTGCCCTTGAAGATGTCGTCGGTCGAGACCGCCTGCACGCCGTCCTTCAGCACGTTGAGCGTTCCGGCCGGAATGCGGTCGCCTACTTTGATCGTCATCGGTGTTGCTCCTTGTCGAACGTCAGGGAATGCGGAGGCGGGCGCCGATGATACGCGAGCCTTCCTCCATGCGCCCGCGCGTCCGATCAGTCGATTTTTTCGACCGGCTCTTGAAAGGTTTTTGCCGCGTCCCTACGTATTTCCTCAAGGCGGCAGCGAGCCGCAAACCACCTTGCGGAGAGGATTCATGGCTATTACGCGTAACAGCCCGTGGCAGGTCCACGGCGGCAATGTCCACGACGAAATCCGGAACGTGTTCGATCGGTTCTTCCACACCGAAGAGACCGACCAGTCCAACGTCGTCACGAGCCAGTGGACGCCGCGCGTCGACATCAAGGAAGAGGACACGCGCTTCGCGATTTTCGCCGATATCCCCGGCGTCGATCCGAAGGACATCGAGATCACGATGGAGAAGGGCATCCTGTCGATCAAGGGCGAGCGCAAGGTGGAATCGAGCGAGCCGAACGGCAAGCTGACACGCACCGAGCGATCGCACGGCCTGTTCTACCGCCGCTTCGCGCTGCCGGACAGCGCCAATGCAGAAGGCATCCAGGCGAGCGGCAGGAACGGTGTGCTCGAGATCTCGATCCCGAAGCGTGCCGAGACCGCGCCGCGCAGGATCAGCGTCAACTAAGATCGGCGTCAATTAAAAATCAGCGTCAATCGAGGCCACGAAGGCCTCTTCCCGGACAGCGCAAGGACGCGCATTGATGGATCCGGCGTCGTTGACGCCGGCTTCGGAACCGACGAGCCGGGACGCCGGCAAAGGGACTTGAAACGATGGCCTGCGGCGGGGCGACCTGCCGCAGGCCATTTCGTTTGGTGCCCGCGTTCGGCGTCGGGCCTACAATGAAAAGCGACGGAAGCGCACGCAACGCGGTCGCCGATTCCGTCAGCCTGCTCGGCGAAAGATGACCGGCGAAAACCAGGCGAGGGAGCGGATGCAGTTCAAGGATTACTACGAAACACTCGGCGTGAAGCCCGATGCGAAGGATGCCGACATCAAGTCGGCATATCGCCGGCTCGCGCGCAAATACCATCCCGACGTCAGCAAGGAAAGCGGCGCCGAGGAAAAATTCAAATCGGTCAACGAAGCGTACGAGGCGCTCAAGGATCCGTCGCGCCGCAAGGCGTACGACAACCTCCGCGCCGGCGGCTATCGCGCGGGCGACGAGTTCCGCGGACCGCCGCCGAACTGGCAGGGCGAGCAGTCCGATTTCGGCGAAGGCGGCGGCGAGGATTTCAGCGATTTCTTCGAATCGCTGTTCGGCCGCATGGGCAGCGGCGGCGCGCGCGCAGCGCGTGGTCCGCATCGCGGGCGCGATCTGCGCGCCGAGATCGCGATTCCGCTCGGGAGCGCGTATCACGGCGGCAACGAACGCGTCAGCCTTCGCGACGCGGGCGGCGATCGCACGCTCGAGATCCGCATTCCGCCGGGCATCCTGCCGGGCCAGCAGATCCGGCTCGCGGGACAAGGTTATGCCGGCGCGAACGGCGGCCCGTCGGGCGATCTTTTGCTCGAAGTGCATTTCCGCGGCGACGAGCGCTTCACGCTCGAGGGCCGCGACGTGCTGCTGACGCTGCCGGTTTCGCCATGGGAAGCAGCGCTCGGCGCGACGGTGCCGGTGCCGACGCTCGGCGGCACTGTCGAACTACGCATTCCGGCGGGGTCGGACTCGGGCCGCAAGCTGCGCCTGCGCGGTCGCGGCTGGCCGGGCGCGACAGCGGGCGATCAGATCGTCACGCTCGAAGTGCGCGTGCCGAAGGCTGAGACGCCGAAGCAGAAGGAATTGTTCCAGGCGCTCGCGGACGAGTTCGATTTCGATCCGCGCGAGTAGAACCGCGCGCGTCTTCAACCCACCGGCAGGTATTCGTTGATCGTCCGCGTCAGCTCGGCTTCGTCGATCGGCTTCGTCACATACGCCTTCGCGCCCTGACGCAAACCCCAGACGCGATCGGTGTCCTGATCCTTCGTCGTCACGAGGATGATCGGGATGTGGCTCGTCTTCGGATCCTTCGCGATCGTGCGCGTCGCCTGGAAGCCGTTGAGGTTCGGCATCACGACGTCCATCAGGATCAGGTCCGGCAGCTCGCGCTTGGCCGTCTCGACGCCGGCCGCGCCATCCTCGGCCGTGACGACCTGGTGGCCGAGCTTCTCGACGGTGCGCCGCATGCCGATCAACTGCGACGGCGAATCATCGACGATCAATATGCGCGCCATGTGGACGTCTCACCCCGGACGAACTGCAGTGACATTCTAAGCATGCGCCGCCGCGGCGGGCTAGGGCCAGTCGGCTGGACGGCTCCGCTCAGCCGATGCGCACGACGGTGCGGCCGCGCGAGCCGCCTTCGAGCATCTTCGCGAACACGCCGGCAAGATCGTCGAGCGCGACCTCGTTCGATGCGATCGTGTCGAGATGAACCGGCTTCCAGTCGCCGGAAAGGTGCGCCCAGATTTGCTCGCGGATATCGCGCGCGGTGCCGGCCGACGCGACGCCGAGCAGGTTGACGCCGCGGATGATGAACGGCATCACCGTCGTATGCAGCTCGATGCCGCCCGCGTTGCCACAGATCGCGATATTGCCGTACGGTTTGATGACGCGCGAAAGACCCGACAGCATGTCGCCACCGACGTTGTCGATCGCACCGGCCCAGTGCGCGTTTTCGAGTGGCCTTTGACCCCAATAGAGCTCGGTGCGCGCGATGCACTGCTGTGCGCCGAGGCTTTGCAGATAATCGAAATGATCGACCTTGCCGGTGATTGCGTGCGCTTCGAAGCCGGCGCGCGTCAGGATGTCGATCGCAAGCGAGCCGACGCCGCCGGTCGCGCCGGTCACGACGATCGGACCCATCTCCGGCGTCTGCCCGTTGCGCGTCATCTGGAACAGCGCGAGCGCGGCCGTGAAGCCGGCCGTGCCGAGCGCCATCGATTCGCGCAGCGTGAGGCCCGCGGGCAGCGGAATCGCCCATTTTGATTCGAGCCGCGCGTATTCGGCAAAGCCGCCGTCGCGCGTTTCGCTGAGGCCGCAGCCGGTGCAGAGAACCTGGTCGCCTTCCTTGAAGCCGGGATCGGTCGATGCGGCGACGTAGCCCGCGGCATCGATGCCGCCGTTGAGCGGAAACCTGCGGAGGATCTTGCCCTTGCCGGTGCCGGCGAGTGCATCCTTGTAGTTGACGGACGAGTACGCGACCTTGACGAGCACTTCGCCGGGCGAAAGCTCGTCTGTCTGCATCGATTCGATGCCGCTCTTGTAGCCGGTGGAATCGCTACGGATGCGAAAGGCGCGGAAGGTGGACTGGCTCATGGTTCGTGCGATTCTCGCGCCGGCGTGTCGGTGGGTGGTTCACTTGACGGTCGCACGGTATGTCCCGATGTCGTGGCCGCCGCTCATGCCGAGCCGGAATACGGTTCCGGTCGACGATCCATCCGGCTCCATTTTGCCATCCATTATCAGATACGCGTCGCAGATGCCGCCGGTCAGATCGATCTCGACCTTGTTGCCGGTGAATTGGGCGACGCCGTACGAGGAGAGCATCAGGTCCGGCGAGACGTGTTCCTTCCGAACGAACTCGACGCGCACGGCATCGGCACCGAAGTCGCCGAGGCAGGACGCCGCGGACTTCGACGTGATGCGCATTTGAAGCGAGGCAAGCGTTTGTCCTGCGGGATCGGAGATTTCGACGTTCCAGGGAATGCCGCGCGGAAACTTCGCTCGCAGGGCAGCAAGCGCGGCGGGCTCGCCTGCGCCTGCGCAATCGAGCACCAGTGCGATCATCAGCGTCGCGACGAGCATGCGCTTCATGGTGGACCTCGCAGGAGCGAAAACCGGCAAGTTGCATTCGCGGCGCGCAAGGAAACTTCCCGGCGCGCCTCAATTCATCTTGTGGATTGCGCGCTTGTCGACCGACATCGCGGCCTCGTGCACCGCTTCGCTCAACGTCGGATGCGCGTGCACGATCCGCGCAAGATCCTCGCTCGATCCCTTGAACTCCATCGCGACGACGCACTCGGCGACGAGCTCCGACACGTTCGCGCCGACGAGATGGCAGCCGAGGATCCGATCCGTCTGCGCATGCGCGATGACCTTGACCAGGCCGGCCGGCTCATTCATCGCAACGGCGCGGCCGACGGCGGCGAACGGAAACGATCCCGTCTTGTACGCAATCCCTTCGTCCTTGCACTGCTTCTCGGTCTTGCCGACCCAGGCGATTTCGGGCTCGGTGTAGATGACCCACGGAATCGTCTCGAGATTCACGTGGCCCGGCTTGCCGGCGATGATCTCGGCGACCGCGATGCCTTCCTCGAAACCCTTGTGCGCGAGCATCGGCCCGCGCACGCAGTCGCCGACGGCCCAGACGCCATCGACGCCGGTCCAGCAATGCTCGTCGACTTGAACACGGCCGCGATCGTCGAGCTTGACGCCGGTGCCTTCGCCGAGCGCGCCAGCCGTATATGCGCGGCGGCCGACCGCGACGAGCAGCTTGTCGACGGTGAGCTTCTTCTCGCCGTCCTTCGTCGCGTACGTGAGGTTGACTTCGTTGCCCTTGATCTCCGCTTTCGAAAGCTTCGCGCCGAGCTCGATCTTGAGACCTTGCTTGGCGAACTCGCGCGCGGCGGCCTTCGCGATGTCCGCATCGGCCGTGCCGAGGAAATCGGGCAACGCCTCGATGATCGTGACGTCGCTTCCGAGCCGCTTCCAGACGCTGCCGAGCTCGAGCCCGATTACGCCGGCGCCGATGACGCCGAGCCGCTTCGGCACGACGTCAAGATCGAGCGCGCCGGCGTTGTCGACGATGAACTTGCCGTCGAACTTCGCGAACGGCAGCTCGATCGGCACCGAACCCGTCGCGATGATGACGTTCGTGCCTTCGATGGTCTGCTTCGTGCCGTCGTCGGCGGTGATCTCGACCTTGCGATCCTTCAAGAGCTTGCCCGTGCCGTAGTACGGCGTGATCTTGTTGCCCTTGAACAGCAAGGCGACGCCGCCGGTGAACTGCTTAACAATCTTGTCCTTGCGCGCGATCATCGTCTTGACGTCGATCGCGGCGTCCTTCGTCGTGATGCCATGCACGTCGAAATGGTGCTGGAGATTCCAGAACTGCTTCGACGAATCGAGCACCGCCTTCGACGGAATGCAGCCGACGTTGAGGCACGTGCCGCCGAGCGCCGGCTTGCCGTCCTTGCCGATCCATTCGTCGATGCAGGCGACCTTGAGGCCAAGCTGCGCCGCGCGGATCGCCGCGTGATAGCCGGCGGGGCCGGCACCGATGACTACGACGTCGAACTTGTCTGCCATGTAACGCTCTCGCTGTCTTCGCCTCTCCCTCGGGAGAGGCCGCCCGAAGGGCGGGTGAGGGTTCGGACGGAGTGGGGCGTCGCAACTGCGGCGGACCCTCACCCCAACCCCTCTCCCGACGGGAGAGGGGCCGGCGCTAGATACCGACGAGCATCCGGCTCGGATTCTCGAGCTGATTCTTGATGTCGACGAGGAACAGCACCGCATCCTTGCCGTCGATGATGCGGTGGTCGTAGCTGATCGCAACGTACATCATCGGCGCCGCGATCACCTGGCCGTTCTCGACGACCGCGCGCTCCTTGATCGTGTGCATGCCGAGAATCGCCGATTGCGGCGGATTGACGATCGGCGTCGAGAACAGCGAGCCGAACGTGCCGCCGTTCGTGATCGTGAACGTGCCGCCCGAAAGATCGTCGAGCGTGAGGCCGCCTTCGCGCGCCTTCTTGGCGAACGATGCGATCGCCTTCTCGATGTCGGCGAAGCCCATTGACTGCGCGTCGCGCAGCACCGGCGTCACGAGGCCCTTGTCCGTCGAGACCGCGACCGAGATGTCCTGGTAACCGTGATAGATGACCTCGTTGCCGTCGACCGACGCGTTGACGATCGGATGACGCTTCAGCGCTTCGCACGCGGCCTTGACGAAGAAGCTCATGAAGCCGAGCTTGATGCCGTTCGCTTTTTCGAACTGCTCGCCGAGCTCCTTGCGCAGCGCGACGACCTTGGCGAGGTTGATCTCGTTGAACGAGGTCAGCATCGCGATCGAGTTCTTCGACAGCATCAGCCGCTCGGCGATCTTCGCGCGCATGCGCGTCATCGCAACGCGTTCTTCCGGACGCGCGCCTGCCGGAGTCGGCTTCGCGGCCGACGGCGCAGCCGGTGCCTGCGGATTGCGCATGTAGTTGACGAGGTCTTCCTTCGTCACGCGGCTGTCGCGGCCGGTGCCGGCGACGCTCGCGGGATCGATCTTGTTCTCGGTCGCAACGCGGCGGCCGGCCGGTGAAAGGTCTTCGACGTTCTTCGGCAGGTCATCGCCTTCGTTCGACGAAGCCTTCGACGGCGACGGCGGCGCGGCTTTCGCAGATTCGGCCTGCGCGGCGGCAGCCTTCGGCGCTTCGGCCTTCGCGGGCGTGGCAGCGGCGGCGCCTTCCTCGATGACGGCGAGAAGCTGCTGGCTCGTCACGGTCGCGCCGGTGTCCTGCTTGATCTCCTTCAGCACGCCGTCGACCGGCGCCGGCACTTCGAGCACGACCTTGTCGGTCTCCAGATCGACGAGATTCTCGTCGCGCTTGACCGCATCGCCCGGCTTCTTGTGCCAGCTCGCGATCGTGGCGTCGGAGACGGATTCCGGCAGCACCGGCACTTTGACTTCGATCGTCATAAGAATCCTTTGGTCAAGCGCTTCTTGTTAATTGGACTTCTATTCGTCATTCCGCCGACGTCGTCGCGCCAGTCGGCGCCGCGACGAGCGCGCGCTCGATCAGCGCAGCCTGCTCGACGAGATGCGTCGCAAGGTGCCCGCACGCCGGCGCCGGCGAGCGCGAGCGGCCCGCGTACGCGAGGGTCTGCTTGGGCGAAATGCACACGTTGAGGTGATGCGTGATCTGGTACCACGCGCCCTGGTTCATCGGCTCTTCCTGACACCAGACGACGTCCTTCGCGGCCGGGAAGCGCGCGATCTCGGCCGCGACTTCCTTGCGCGGGAACGGATAGAGCTGCTCGACGCGCACGATCGCGACATCGTCGATCTTGCGCTTCGCGGCATCCTCGACGAGATCGTAGTAGACCTTGCCGCGGCAGAGCACGACGCGGCGCACCTTCTTCGCGTTCTTCGCGGTCGATGTCCGGAATCACGAGCTGGAAACTGCCGTCGGCGAGATCGTCGAGCGTCGACACCGCGAGCTTGTGGCGCAGCAGCGATCTTCGGCGTCATCACGATGAGCGGCTTGCGCAACGCCGCGCAGCATCTGACGGCGCAGCATGTGGAACATCTGCGCCGGCGTCGTCGGCACGCAGACCTGCATGTTGTCGAGCGCGCACAGCTGCAGATAGCGCTCGAGGCGCGCGGAGCTGTGCTCCGGGCCCTGGCCTTCGTAACCGTGCGGCAGGAACAGCACGAGGCCCGCACAGGCGCTTCCACTTCGCCTCGCCGCGACGTGATGAACTGATCGATGACGACCTGCGCGCCGTTCGCGAAGTCGCCGAACTGGCCTTCCCAGATGTTGAGCGTGTTCGGCTCGGCGGTCGAGTAGCCGTACTCGAACGCCATGCACCGCTTCTTCGCTACAGCAGCGAGTCGACGATCGCGACGTTCGGCGTCTGTCGCAGATGTGTCGTCAGCGGCACGTAGTCGCCGCCGCTCTTCTGGTCGTGGATGCACCGCGTGGCGATGGAAGAACGTGCCGCGCCCGAGTCCTGGCCGACGCAGGCGAAGATCGTAGCCGTCGTCGATCAGCGTGGCGTAAGCGAGGTTCTCGGCGAAGCCCCAGTCCATCGGCTGCGCGCCGGCGGCCATCTTGCGCGCGGTCGTCGTAGATCTTCGCGACGCGCGGATGCAGCGGTGACACCCGTCCGGCAGCACGATGATCTTGCGATTGAGCTCGGCGAGCTTGTCCTTCGGAACGCCGGTCGCGACGGCTTCCGTCGAGACGTGCCCGCAAGATACGGCGTCCAGTCGACCGCAAACTGCGTCCTTGAAATCGGGATCGAGATTGGCGATCGGCGTGCCGGCTTCGAGCTTCTTGCGATAGTCGTCGACGAGCGCCTGCGCGTCGGCGTCGGCGATGACGTGCCTCGCGCGGCAAGCTTCTTCGCGTAGAGCTCGCGCGTGGTCGGGCGCGCGCGGATGTTCTGGTACATCAGCGGCTGCGTCGCCGCCGGCTCGTCGGCCTCGTTGTGGCCGTGGCGGCGGTAGCAGACGAGATCGATGACGACGTCGCGCTTGAACTGCTGGCGGAAGTCGAACGCGAGCTGCGTGACGAACAGCACCGCTTCGGGGTCGTCGCCGTTCACGTGGAACACCGGCGCGCTGACCATCTTCGCGACGTCGGTGCAGTACAGCGTCGAGCGCGCGTCGTCGCGGATTCGGCTGATCGTGAAGCCGACCTGGTTGTTGATGACGACGTGGATCGTGCCGCCGACGCTGAAACCGCGCGTCTGCGACATCTGGAACAGTCTCCATGATCACGCCCTGGCCCGCGAACGCGGCGTCGCCATGGATCAGCACCGGCACGACGTGCTTGCGCGGTCGTCGTCGCGGCGATGCCTGGCGCGCGCGCACGGAACCTGCGACGACCGGATCGACGATCTCGAGATGCGAGGGATTGAACGCGAGCGCCAGGTGCACGGTGCCGCCCGGCGTCTTGATGTTGGCGGAGAAGCCCAGGTGATACTTCACGTCGCCCGAGTGCGCCGGATCGTCCGGATGATCGAACTTGCCGTCGAACTCGGCGAACAGCTTCTCGCGGCGGCTTGCCGAGGATGTTGACGAGCACGTTGAGGCGCCCGCGGTGCGCCATGCCGATGCACCATGTCGTTCATGCCGTCGGCGCCGCCGCGGTGGACCAGCTCGTCCAGCAGCGGGATCAGGCTGTCGCCGCCTTCGAGCGAGAAGCGCTTCTGGCCGACGTACTTGGTATGCAGATAGCGCTCGAGGCCGTCGGCCTGCGTCAGCTTCTCGAGGATGTGCTTCTTCTCGTCGGCGCTGAAGCCGAACTTGCCGCCGGCGCGCTTCGAGCTGCTCCTGCACCCAGCGGCGCTGCTCGGCGTCGGAGATGTGCATGAACTCGGCGCCGATCGTGCTCGCGTAGATCGCCTTCAGCTGCGCGACGAGATCGCGGAGCTTCAAGCGCTGCGGACCGGCGAGCGAGCCGGTCGAGAACTCGGTGTCGAGGTCGGCGCTGGTGAGGCCGTGGAACGCGGGATCGAGGTCGGGCGCGGCCGGACGCGGCAAGAGGCCCAGCGCTTCGAGATCGGACGGCGGAAACGTGTGCTCGAGATCGAGCGGATCGAGCTGCGCCGCGAGATGGCCGCGCGAGCGGTACGCCGTGACGAGCTTGAGGACGCCGGCCTGCTTGTTCGCCTGCGCGTCGCTGACCGGCGTTGCGGTGGCCGCGTAGGCGTGGCCGTTGAGCCGCTGGGCCTTCTCGATGCGGTCGATGACGATCGAATGTGGGACGTCGCCGGCCTCGCGGCCTTTCAGCGCGTCGAAAACCGTGCGCCAGCCGGCCGCTACGGACGCCGGATCGAGCAGGTATTTCTCGTACAACTCTTCGATGAAGGCGGCATTGCCGCCCGAGAACGGGGAAGTCGCTTCAAACTCTTTGAGAAGGTTCGCGCTCACTCTCACACCATCGAGACGAAAAGGCGCGCCAGTGCGCGCCGCGTCAGCACATCGGAGCACGCCCGAAGGCGGCCAGGGAAATCCCTCGGATTATAGCCGCTCGCCAAGGGTAGTGTTGCGCCGCCGCATTACACCCGATCGAGATGGTTGCCGCGACGCCGATATCAATGCCGCGCACGGCCTCCGCGGCCGCCCGCCCAGCGCGCGCCGTGCGCTCCTGCGGCAGGAAAATTCCCAGAAAAAAACCAGCGGGACGGAGACGCAACCGGAACCGGCCGGCGCGATCGTCGCCTCACGCCGAAGGCAAGGCGCCGACGGCAAACGGTGGAGGAGGCGTCCCATGCAGCGAGGCACGATCGCTCTGATCTTCGCATGCGCCGGCGCGATGCCGGCACAGGCAGGCGACACATACGGCATCGAGCGCGCCGTGATAGCGAACGGCGGCGCGACGCTCGCGGGCGGCGCGTTCCGCCTGAGCGGCACGGTGGCGCAGCCGGTCACCAGCAGCACCGACGGCGGGAGCTATCGGCTCGCAGCCGGATTCTGGACGTCTTCGGCCGAGCAGGCCGATCGCATCTTCGCCGACGGTTTCGATCCTTGAGGGAGGGTTTCGCCATGCGTTTTATGTCAGCGCTCTTCGCGCTCGGGTGTCTCATTGCCGGCGGCGTCGCAGCCGATCCGCTCGGCTCGGGGTTCACGTATCAGGGTCAGCTCGAGCAAAACGGCACGCCGGCCGACGGCAGTTTCGATTTCAGGTTCTCGCTCTATTCGGCCGCCAACGGCGGCACGGCCATCGATACGATCGAGCTCGACGCCGACACGGTGTCCGGCGGGCTCGTCAACGCGTCGCTCGATTTCACCGATGTTCCCTACGACGGGCAGGCGCTCTGGATCGAAGTCGAGGTCCGCGCAGCCGGCGGCGGTACGTTCACGACGCTCACGCCGCGCCAGCCGATCAGCGCAGCGCCGTACGCGTTGTACGCGGCGAGCGGCAATCCGGGACCGCAAGGTCCTGCCGGACCGACAGGCCCTGCGGGTCCGCAGGGACCGCAAGGACAACAAGGCGACGCAGGGCCGCAGGGCGATCCTGGTCCGCAAGGTCCGCCAGGTGTCGTGACGTTGCCGTTTTCCGGTACCGCGTCGAGCGGAAGCTCCGCTTTCAGCGTCTCCAATAGCGGCGGCGGTCCCGCGGTCACGGCCAGCGGCAGCGGCGACGGACTGCAGGGCACGACGTCGAGCTCGGGCAACAGCGGCGTCTACGGCAACAATACCGGCGGCGGCAAGGGCATTTTCGGTGCAAGCACCTCCGGCCAGGGCGTGGTTGGTCAGTCGACGTCCGGCAGCGGCGTCACCGGCCAGAGCTCGACCGGCAGCGGCGTGCGCGGTGCAACGTCAGGAACGAGCGGCCAGAGCGGTGCCGCCGGTGTCTGGGGCGACACAAGCAACTTCTACGGCGTCTGGGGCACAAGCGTCAGCAACGACGGCGTGCACGGCACGAGTAGCAGCGGCACCGGCGTCGCCGGCAGCACCGATCTCCGGTTGGGGCAGCTACGGCCACAGCACGACCAACGACGGCGTGCACGGCGACACGGCCGGCACAAGCGCATCGGGTGTCGCGGGCATTCAACACCGGTGCCGGCGGCTACGGCGTGTTCGGGGGCGGCGGCATCGCCGGCGTGTTCGGAACGAGCGATGTCGGGGGCAACGATCGGAAACACGACGGAATCGGTGTACTCGGCGTCGGCTCGGCCGGAGTCGGCGGCAGCTACGGCGGCACCGGGCGTCAAGGGCTTGTGCGGGTCGCGTGGAACATCGTATTTCCCGGTGGCATGGGGCGTCGGCGCCTCGGAGCTGCGACCGTCACGGCTGTCTATGCTGTCCGGCAAGTCTCGGTGCCGTCCGGCTCGAAGAACTTCGTCGAGCCGCATCCGACCGACCCGAGCAAGGAAATCCGCTACGCGAGTCTCGAGGGCCGCGAGGTCGGCACGTATTTTCGCGGCACGGCGCCCTCGTCGGCGGCCACGCGACGATCGACATTCCCGACGACTTCCGCATGGTCACGGCCGCAGACGGCCTGACCGTGCAACTCACGGCGATCGGCCAGCCCGCCGCGCTCTACTGCGTGACGCGATCGCTCGAAGGCATCGAGATCGCGGGCTCGGTCGATGTCGAGTTCGACTACCAGGTCAACGGCGTGCGCAAGGCGTTCGCCGATTTCCAGCCTGTCGTGGCGAACACCGATTTCGTTCCGGAGACCGCGAGCGACTCGACGTTTACGCAGGCGTTGCCGGCCGAAAGCGTGCGGCGCCTGATCAGCGAACGGTACGCTGAATGCCGACGGCACGATCAACGCCGGAACCGCGCACCGTCTCGGCTGGGATAGGCGACCGGGATGGACGGGAGCTTCCATCTACGAACGAGCGTCAGCGACTGCAGCTCAAGCGGCCGCCGCGTCCGGGGCGCACTGACGAGGTCGGGATCGGGTCGCCACTTTGCGTGCGACCCGGTTCCTTCGACTCGAACCTGCACCGGGTATCAAAGCGCGTGTCAGTCTATTTCACTGGTTTGCGTCTGCTCTTAGATGAGCGCGCCTGCATCTCGCAAGGAGCGTTTGCATCGAACGATTCCGACTCACGACATTTCACCCAAGGGGGGCGCATGACCCGCAGTCGCTTTTGTTGCACGTTCGCGGCGTGGATCGCATGCGCCACGAGTGCGCAAGCCGCGCCGCTCTTCACCGAACGCGTCAGCGTGAATCCGACGACGGGCGCACTCGCCGACGCGCCGAGCCTCGAGGCGGCCATCTCGGGAGACGGCTGCGTGGTCGCGTTTAAATCGACCGCGACGAACCTCGTCGATCCTAGCTTCGGCATCACGCAAGGTACGGCGCCACAGGTCTACGCGGTGAACCGCTGCGTCGTCCCGCATACGATCGACCTCGTCAGCGTCGATACGACCGGTACGGCGCCGGCGAACGGGACGTGCGCCTATCCGAACGTTTCCGCGGACGGTCGCTACGTCGCGTTCTGGAGCAACGCCTCGAACCTGCCGGGCGGCGCGAACAATTCTTCGATTTTCATCCGCGACCGGACTTTGCAGACGACGTCGTCCCCGCTGGCAGCGTGGCAAGCGACGGCGCTGATCTACAACGATGCGTCGAAGCCGTACATGAGCGCGGACGGGCGATACCTCGCGCTCGATTTCCTGGATACCGGCATCGCGCACAACCTGTATCTGTTCGATGTGTCGGGGGCGAAAGTCACGATGCAGCCGATCTGTCCGCAGGCGGCGATGTCGGCCAGCACGCCCTGCCAGAACGCCGTCATTTCCGCTGACGGCACGGCTGTCGTGTTCGACACGAGCTACGCGCTCGTTGCGGCCGACACGAACGGCTTCGATGACGACTATATCTACACCGTGACCGATGCGTCGTACCGGCTCGTCAGCGTCAACGCCGACGGCAGCCAAGGCAACGACAACGTGGACGGCAACGGCGATGCGGTGCCGTCGGCCGACGCCAGCGTCGTGGCCTTCTACAACTATCTGCCGAGTACGCTCGGCGGCGCAGGCAATTCGCTGTTGCGCAAGGATCTCGCGAGCGGCGCGCTGGCGACCCTCAATCTCGACTGGCAGGGTCAGATCGTCGGAATCAATCCGCCGAATCCGTCGATCAGCGACGATGCGAGCCGCATCGGATTCACGGCGCTCAGCACGCGCCCGCTGGTCCAGCACCCGAACGAGTTCCAGACGGACAGCCTGATTTTCGATACATCGAGCAACGGTCTGGCGAGCGTTTGCCGGTCGTCGACGGCGGCGTGGGGTGATGCGCTGTGCGAGAACGTCAAGCTGTCCGGCAGCGGTCAATGGGCGACGTTCGACTCGTACGCGTCGAACCTGGATTCGGACGGCGCCAACGGAGTTCCGCACATTTTCGTGACGGACGTCGACGCGGTGCTCGACCTCATCTTCTTGGACGCGTTCGAGCCCTGATGTCGTGGCTTTAGAGGGCGAGGTGGCGGAGCTCTTCGCTCGGGACTGAGCGCTCCCAGACCTGATCGAAATATTCGCGCAGCTGCGCATGGCGCCCGGGCGCATACGTCGAGCCTTCGCCTTCGTTCCGGCTCGCGAGCGTGCGGAAGAGATAGCCGCGCCGGTCGTTGATCAGGAACGCGGACGCGTACGTCCGGTCCGTTTCTTCCTGCGGCGTGCGCAGCTCGATCACGCTCGGCAGTCGTTGCGCGAGCGCGATCAGACGATGGCCGTCGGTAAGCGCCTTGCGCGGTTCCTGCACGAGGACGCGCACGCGCGCGCGCCGGCCCGAGAGCGCAATGCGCTTGATCGCGTCGAGGATCGGCTGCACGTCGAGCAGCGCGGGATCGAGATCGCGCGTGTAGATCGCGATCTCGTAGCGCGTGTCGGCGAGAAGATCCGCGATCGCCGCGACGGCCTGGTCGCGATCTTCGGCGACGAGCACGCGCGCCTCCGGCTTGGGCGGCAGCGGCGCGAACGTGCGTGCTTCGGGCTTCCCGAGCTCGATGCGCATCATGCGGTGCAGGATGCCGCACTCGTCGAACTCCTCGCCGTACACCGCGAAGCCGAACTTCTCGTAGAACGCAATCGCGTGCGACTGCGCGTGCAGCTCCACCGCGGGATAGCCGAGCGCGCGCGCCTGGTCGAGCAGTGCCGCGAGCAGCGCCTCGCCGACGCCGCGGCCGCGCCATTCCCTGATTACCGCCATGCGCCCGATCAGCCGCTCTGGCGAAAGCCGGCCGGTGCCGATCGGCGTGTTGTCCGCGTCGCGCGCGATGACGTGCCTGCGAGAGCGGATCCTGCGCGTCGATCTCGTCCTCGATCGGCACGTTCTGCTCGTCGATGAAGACCGGATCACGCACGGCGCGCAGCGCGTCGTAATCGGTCGTCCAGTCGGCGGGCTCGACACGAAAATCTTCGCGGATCATCGGCGGCTCCGTCGCGCAGGTTTGACGAGGCTGACATGACCGAGGTCGACGAGCCTGCGCAATGCGTCACGATCGCGCGGCTGACGCGACGTCCGCAAGCGGAAATGCCGCGCCGCGCGCCGATCAGGCGCGCGAAGCGCGATCGAGCAGAGCAGCTCGGCTCCGGCAACGAAAAGGCGCGCATCGCGGCCCGCGCGGAGCCACGCGGCGCGCGACCATGGATTGCGCACGACGTCCGCGTTCGACGCGTACGCACGCGTTAGCTCGGCGTCGGTGATCCTCCGCGCGCGGGGCATGGCAGAGAGCGCGCTGCGGTAGCGCGTGATGAACGACGCAAACCACGTGCGAAGCGTCGACGCGTCGACGTCGTGCGAATTGACGCGCAGCCATGGCATCGCCGCGCAGACACGCGCAATCGCCGCATCGTCGATCTCGCCGTCGCCGCCAGACGGCGAGAGATCCGCATCGCCGAACCGCAATTCCTCCGGCCACTCCGCCGCGAACGTATCCGCGAAATCGACGAGCAACTCCGCACGCGATGGCGCGCGCATGCCGACCGAAAACGTCATGCATTCGCCGATCGCGACGCCGTGATGCGGCACGCCGGGCGGCAGGTACAGCATGTCGCCGGGTTCGAGCACCCATTCGTGCGTCGGCTGCGAACGTCCGCAGCAGCTTGAGTTCGGCGTCGTCGCGGAACGCTTTCGGTGCGCGCGGATCGGTGCTGATCGCCAGCGCCGCTGGCCCGAGGCCTTGCAGCAGGAACACGTCGTAGTTGTCGACATGCGCGCCGACCGCCGCCGCCGTCGGCCGCGTAGCTGACCATGACGTCGTCGATGCGCCAGCGCGGCAGGAACGCGAACTGCGTTGCAGCAGCGCGGCGACGTCGGCGTCCCACTTGTCGACGTCCTGCACGAGCAGGGTCCAGTCGCGATTTCGGCAGCTTGGCGAAATCGGCTTCGGTGAACGGCCCGTTGCGCAGCGTCCACGGTCGCGCCGCGCGTCGTGCAGCGACGATGCGCGCCAGCGCCGGCTTCCTCGCAAGCCAGGCCGGCGAGATCGTCCGGCGTTAGCGGATCGTGGAATCTGTGGAAACGCGCCGCGGATCAGCAGCGGTTGCTTCTGCCAGTACTCGCGCAGGAATCGCGCCGGCGGCATGCCGAGCGGCCGCGTTTTCGCCGTCGCGCGCACTTCGATCATGGATGCGCTTTCGCGTTCTCGTCGGCGATGCGGCGGTCGAGCGCCTGCTGCGCTCGTTCGGCATAGCGGCGACACGCGGTGTGGTCGATCAGCATCGTCGACGCCTTGCGCTCCCAGAACTCGCTCGCGTCCGGATGCGCGGTCATCAGGATGTCGCACGGCAATCCGCCGACGGTCGCGATCGAGCGGCGGAACGCGACTTCGATGCCGGGATGCGCGGCGTCGTCGCTGAAGCGGTAGTCGTCGTCCGATACCGCGGTCAGGCTGTCGGCGTAGACCATGTCGAGGCAGTTCTTGCCGGCGCACGATTGCCACGTCCACGTCATGCCGCCCGGCGTGTGGCCCGGCGTCGCATGCGCGGTGATCGCGATGTCGCCGAGCTTGATCGTCTCGCCGTCGGCGACGGCGCGCACGTTCTGTGCCGGCTGGAATGCGCGTGCGCTTTCGAACTGCGGATCGCGGCGGTCGCCGCCGCCGTGCAGGATCGCCTCCGCGCCGGCCTTGCCGGCGAAAACGGTCGCATGCGACGCGCGCTGCAGTGCGGCGATGCCGCCGGCATGGTCGTAGTGCGCGTGCGAGTTCAGGATGTACTTGACGTCCTGGATGCGAAAGCCGAGCGCACGGATGTTCGCCTGGATCAGCGGCGCCGATTCAGTCAGGTCGCCGTCGATCAGCACGTGACCCTGATCGGACGTGATCAGCACGGAGCTCAGCCCCTTCGGACCGACGTACCAGGTGTTGCCGAAGATCTTGAACGGCGTCACCGCCGTGTTCCAGACGCGGCATGGCTCACAGTCAGCGTTCGGCGGCGGCGTTGCCGCGCTCGCAATGCCGATCGTCAATGCAAAACCCGCCATCGCGTGGCGCGCGCGACGCGCGTTCGCGCGAACACAATCGAAACCCATGTCGTTCCTCTAGATATCGGTGGCGAGCTTCTGCGCGAGGCCGACGTAGCTCGCCGGCGTCAGCGCGAGCAGGCGCTGTTTCGCATCGTCCGGCAGCGCGAGCCCGCCGATGAATGTCGTCAGCGCTTCGCGCGTGATGCGCTCGCCGCGCGTCAGCGCCTTGAGCTGCTCGTAGGGTTCGGGCAATCCGTAGCGGCGCATGACCGTCTGCACGGCTTCGGCGAGGACTTCCCAGCTCGCGTCGAGATCGGCCGCGAGCCGCGCGGGATCGGGATTCAGCTTGGTCGATGCCGCGCAGCAGCGCCTCGAGCGCGATCTCGGTATGGCCGAACGCGGTGCCGAGCGCGCGCAGCACGGTCGAATCGGTGAGGTCGCGCTGCCAGCGCGAGATCGGCAGCTTCTCCGAGAAATGACCGAACAGCGCATTCGCGATGCCGAAGTTGCCTTCCGCGTTTTCGAAATCGATCGGATTGACCTTGTGCGGCATCGTCGACGAGCCGACTTCGCCGGCCTTCAGCACCTGGCGGAAGTAGCCGAGCGAGATGTAGCCCCAGACGTCGCGCGCGAAGTCGATCAGCACGGTATTTGCGCGGCGGATCGCGTCGCAGAGCTCTGCGATCGCGTCGTGCGGATCGATCTGCGTCGTGTATGGATTCCACGCAAGACCGAGCGATTCGACGAAGCGCTTCGAGAACTTTGGCCAGTCGACGCCCGGGTACGCGATCGCGTGCGCGTTGTAGTTGCCAACCGCGCCATTGATCTTGCCGGCGAGCTCGACGGCGGCGATCTGCTTGCGCTGACGCTCGAGCCGCGCGACGACGTTGGCGATCTCCTTGCCGAGCGTCGTCGGCGAGGCGGTCTGGCCGTGCGTGCGCGACAGCATCGGCTGTGCGGCGAGCGCGTGCGCCATCTCGCGGAGCTTCGCGATGACGGCGTCGAGCGTCGGCAGCAGCACGTCGGCGCGCGCGTCGCGCAGCATCAGCGCGTAGGCGAGGTTGTTGATGTCCTCGCTCGTGCAGGCGAAGTGGACGAACTCGCTCGCCTTGGCGAGCTCGCCGTTGCCGGCGATGCGCTCCTTGATGAAGTACTCGACGGCCTTGACGTCGTGGTTGGTCGTGCGCTCGATCGCCTTGATGCGCGCGGCGTCGTCCTCGGAGAAATCGCCGGCAAGCTTTTCGAGCGCCGTGCGCGCAGCTGGCGAGAACGGCGCCACCTCGGCGATGCCGGCGTCGTCGCCGAGCGCGAGCAGCCAGCGCACCTCGACGATCACGCGCCGCTTCATGAGGCCGTATTCGCTGAAGATCGGGCGGAGATTCTCGACCTTGGCGGCGTAGCGGCCGTCGAGCGGAGACAGGGCGGTGAGCGCGCTCAGAGCCATCGCGTGCGGCATTCCAGGGCGGAAACCATGGAAGTTTACACCGAGCCGCTATAATCGCTGACCCCGCTTTTCCCTTCTTCGAGGCAGCAATGAGCGACTACCGCATCGAGCGCGACAGCATGGGCGAGTTGAAGGTGCCCGCGGACGCGCTCTGGGGCGCGCAGACCCAGCGCGCGGTCGATAATTTCCCGATCTCGGGCGTGCCGATGCCGCGCGAGTTCATCCGCGCGCTCGGCCTGATCAAGTCGGCCGCGGCCGAAGTCAATGCCAATCTCGGGCATCTGAAGAAGACGCAGGCGAGGGCGATCCGCAAGGCCGCCGAGCGCGTTGCTGCCGGCGAGTTCGACGCGCAGTTTCCGCTCGACGTATTCCAGACGGGATCCGGCACGTCCTCGAACATGAATGCCAACGAGGTCATCGCGCACGTCGCCGCGCGTTCGGGCACGAAGGTGCATCCGAACGACGACGTCAACAACGGGCAGTCGTCGAACGACGTCATACCGACCGCGATCCAGGTGAGCGCGACGCTGATGGCGAGCGAGAAACTGCTGCCGGCCCTGGCGCATCTCAAGAAGACGCTCGATCAACGCGCGCGCGAGCTGCGCAAGGTCGTCAAGACCGGCCGTACGCATCTGATGGACGCGATGCCGGTGACGTTCGGGCAGGAGCTCGGCGGCTGGTCCGCGCAGATCCGCTCGAACATCGAGCGCATTACCGATGCGCTGAAGCGCCTGCGCCGCCTGCCGCAGGGCGGCACCGCGGTCGGCACCGGCATCAATGCCGACGCCAAGCTCGGCCCTGCGATTGCGGCCGAGCTCTCGCGCATGACCGGCGTCAAGTTCGAGTCGGCCGACAACTACTTCGAGGGCATCAGCTCGCAGGACGCGGCGGTCGAGCTCTCGGGACAGCTGAAGACGCTCGCGTGCAGCCTGATGAAGATTTCGAATGACCTGCGCTGGATGAACTCGGGTCCGCTGGCAGGTTTGGGCGAGATCGAGCTTCCGGCGCTGCAGCCGGGCTCGTCGATCATGCCGGGCAAGGTCAATCCGGTGATTCCCGAAGCGATGACGATGGTCTGCGCGCAGGTCATCGGCAACGACGCGACGATCACGATCGCGGGGCAGAGCGGCAATTTCCAGTTGAACGTGATGCTGCCGGTGATCGGACTCAATCTCCTGCAGTCGATCGGGATTCTTGCGAGCGCGGTGCGCCTTCTCGCCGACAAGGCGATCGCGGGTTTCAAGGTTCGTGAAGACCGCATCAAGGAAGCGCTCGAGAGAAATCCGATCCTCGTCACTGCATTGAATCCCGTGATCGGTTATGAAAAGGGCGCGGCGACGGCGAAGCAGGCATACAAGGAAGGCCGCGCGATCCTCGACGTCGCGCTGGAGACGACCGGTCTCTCGCGCAGGGAGCTCGCGACGCTGCTCGATCCGGAGACGCTGACGAAAGGCGGCATCCACGGCGGTTCGGCGGGCGGTTGAGACGGCGGACGTCAATCTGAACGTAAAAGCGTGCCGCGCTAAGCGCGGCTCCCGGGTGCGGCGTGGCCTATGGCACATGCCGCGCGGCGGCGTGCGACGACAATCGCCCGTCGCGAGTCTTAGGCAACCGATTGGAAATGGGGCAATCGAAATGAAGGTCAGAAAGCTACTGCTCGCTGCGGCACTCGCCGCCGCGGCTCCCGCATATGCACAACAGAACGTCGACATCTCCGGCACCGAGTTCCAGTCGGGCAGCGGCGATGGAAAGCTCGCGACCGTCGGTCGCGAAGCGGCCAAGTCCGGCAAGCGCGTCGTCGTGACGGCGCCGCAGGATTGGCACGGCAGGATCGCGGCGAAGATCCGCGCCGGCGGCGCGGCCGACGTCGTCATGAAGGACGGCTTCTACGAGAACGTGCTCGTGCGCGTCGAGGAGAAGCCGGCCGAGCCGCCCAAGCCAGAGCCGAAACCCGAGCCGAAGCGCGTCGCGTCCGAGCGCGTGCCGCAGGACGTGCCGGGTCCGAAGCCGACGCTGCCGCCGCCGAGCGAACCCGCACCGGCGCCGGTCGTCGCGGCACCGCCGCCGCCGCCGGTCCAGAAGGCGCCCGCGCCGCAAGTGCAGACACCGCCACCGGCCGCGCAGCAGGTTGCGGTTGCGAAGCCCGCCGCCGCGCCCGTGCCGGCGGCGCCGGACGTCACGAAGATTCAGCAGCGCATGGAAGAGTCGCTCAACAACGGCCGCGCGGCCGAGGGTCCGCTGTCGGTTTCGGGCCTGCAGCCGGGCGACTTCATCTTCGTCGATGGTTCCGTGCGCGCGGTCGTGCGCCGCGAGAGCCTGCGTCCGCGCATGTTCTGGCTCGACGGCGATCTCGATCTTCGCCGCGCGGAGCTGAAGGAGCTCGGCACGAACCGCTACCAGGTCATCAACCCGATCGCGGGCGGCGCGAACTATGCGCTCCGCGACGAGCGCAGCGCCGACACGAAATCGCTCGTCGCGACCATTCCGCCCGCGAACGCGCCGGAGCGCGCGACGTTCGAGCGCGACTACAACGACGGCCATTCGATCGACGAGACGATCACCGTCGAGAAGCTGCGCGCGGCCGATCTCGTCTACGCGGGCAAGGGCATGGCGGTCGTTGTGCGCCGCGAAGGCCCGAAGCTCACGCGCTACTGGCTCGAAGGCACGCTCGATCTCGGCCAGGCCGGCCTTCAGAAGGACGGCACGAACAAGTACAAGGTGATCAGCGATACGATCCGCTGAGCGCTTCGTGCCGGAATGAAAAAGGGCCGCTTCGAGCGGCCCTTTTTTTTGCGCGTCCTCTGCAATCAGCCTGCGGTTTCGATGCGGCGTTGCCGGTAGTAGATCGCGGCAGCGAGTAACGCGAGGCCCGCGACGACGCCGATCCAGAGGTTCGGCTCGGCGAGGAGACCGTAGACATTCGACGGATTGAAGGCCGAGACGATGTTGTTCGGATCGAGCGACTGGCTGACGTGCGCTGCGATCACGCCCGCGCCCTCGGCCTTGAGCCAGCTGCCCGGCATGATGCTGAAGAGCAGGCGGCCGAGGATCTGCGCGAGGTGTATATCGTCCGGCATGTGCGGCGCACCGAGCTTGCCGAGCCACCAGTTCAGCATCAGCACGATCAGCGGGACCATCACGGCCCAGAGGAACGGCTTGCTGCGCACGTACGCAGACCAGAACAGCAACCAGCCGATCGTCGGCACCGCCCACAGCGCGCTGATCGGCAGCGTCAACACGAGCCGCCACAGCATACCGAGCGGATGCGAAGCAAAAATCGCTGGCAACGCGTTGAGCCCGTGCGCGCCGGCCCAGAGCGTGACGATGAGGAGGAACAGGATGTAGGCGGCCGACGCGACGACGAACGCGATCACCGGCGCGATGACCATCGCCGCAAGCGCTTTCGAGGCGACCGTTGCCGTGTCGCTGACCGGCAGCGATTTCCAGAACAGCACGCTGCGGTCGCGGCGGTCGTCGTAAAGCGCACCGAGCAGATAGAAGAACAGCACGAAGAAAACGCCGACCGAAGTGAAGCCGCCGAACATCAGCTGCGCCATGTCGAGCGCGTTGCCGGCTTTGCTCCAGTCGGACGCTTCGATATGGTTGCGCAAGTCGTCGAGCGAGACTCCGACGTGGATGTTCGAGCTCGCATGGAACGCTTCTGCGGACAGGATGCCGAGCACCGTGAAGACGAGGATCACGCCCGTGATCCAGATCGGTGCCCACAGGAAACCGCCGCGGTGCTCCCAGTACTCGCGTTTCATCAAGAGCGGGATGTTGTTCATGCGTAGGTCCCTTTCATCGTCGCGACGAAGAGGTCGGCGACGCTCGGTTTGTGCAGCTCGCCGAGCGCGGCCAGGCGCGCGCGCTCGATGCCGTCGAACAGGAAGATCGACTTGCCGAAGATCTGCCGCTCGTTGAGCGGCTTCAGCGCGCGTGCGGCGTCGGCCTTGTCGGGATTGACCATGACCTCGGCGTAGCGCTCGCCGACTTCGTCCATCGTCGCCGCGAGCGCGATCTTGCCGTCGCGGATGAAGACGAGGTCGGTCAGGATGTTCTCGACCTCCTCGACCTGGTGCGTCGTCACGATGATCGTCTTGTTCTCGTCGAAGTAGTCCGAGAGCAGGCTCTCGTAGAACGACTTGCGATAGAGGATGTCGAGGCCGAGTGTCGGCTCGTCGAGCACGAGGAGCTTGGCGTCGATCGCCATGACCAGCGCGAGATGCAGCTGCACGATCATGCCTTTCGAAAGCTCGCGCACGCGCATCGTCGGCGTGATCTTCGTGTGCGAGAGAAACGCCTCGCACTTCTCGCGCGAGAAGCGCGGATGCACGCCGGCGACGAACTCGATGGCCTCGCTGACCTTGATCCAGCGCGGCAGCACGGCGACGTCGGCGATGAAGCAGACCTGCTCCATGAGCTCGGCGCGCTGCGTGCGCGGATCGAGCCCGAGCACGCGAAGGTCGCCCTCGACATCGACGAGGCCGAGGATCGCCTTCAGCGCCGTCGTCTTGCCGGCGCCGTTCGGGCCGATCAGGCCGACGATGCGGCCGGCCTCGATGTCGAAGCTGACGTGGTCGAGCGCGTGCGTCGTGCCGTAGGTCTTGGTGAGGTTTCGCGCACGCACGACGGGATTGGCGGTGGCGTCGCTCATTTCATTTCCTCGTCGTGGCGTTCGGCTTCCATCAGTTCCTTCAGCGAAAGGCCGAGCCGCGCCAGACGCGCGTAGAGCTCAGGCCATTCGTCGGAGAGGAAGCGGTCGCGCTCGGATTTCATCAGCGCGCCGCGCGCGCCTTCGGTCACGTACATGCCAAGCCCCCGTCGTTTTTCCACGAGATTCTCGTCGACCAGCTCCTGGTACGCCTTGGACACCGTGATCGGATTGATCTGGAAGTCCGCAGCGACCTGGCGCACCGACGGCAGGGCATCGCCCTGCTTTAGGACGCCGTCCAGGATCATCGCCACCACGCGGTCGCGCAGCTGGCGATAGATCGGCGTCGAGTCGTTCCACGCAATGGTCATCGTCATTCCTTGCGGAGGCGATACACGGTTTTGCCGAAAGAATAGTAGGGCATGTCCACGCCGGAGCCCGGCGCCATGCCGCCGCCGAACACGTGCACCGCGGTGACGACGGCGCCGGTGCCGAGCGCACGTGCATCGAGTGCGCGCGCGGCGGCGATCTCGGCCGCACCCGGATGCACGCTGACGGTCGGCAGCGTCACCGTCGGCATCAGCGATGCGAGTGCATCGCGGTCGGGACGGACCGTGACGGTCGGCAGCGTCGGGATATCGGCGTCGCCCGGCACGCCATCGTGCGCGGCGTTCGCATTCGAGGATTGATAGGGCAGACTCGCAACGCCCGCGCCGAGCGCGTAGAGCATTGCGGAGAGAAGCAGGACAGGAACCAGGCGAGTTGACATGACAGCCTCCAGGGAGGTGCTCGATGAAGTAGTGTTGTAGTCAACTATAACACCAGATCTCGGCATGTCAAGCGGTCGGATAGAAAATCTTCGAGAGCCGCTGAATCAGGGCCTGCGCCGTTCTATGAACGCCGTCACGAAGTCCGCGGCGGAGCGGGAATCAAACCGGCATTCCGCTGTCCAACGGGCCGCTGGCTGCGGATCAGGGGTCCGCGGAACGTTTGCCAAGGCGTTTCGCCACGTCCAAAATACGCCGCCCCGCATCAGGTCGGGTCCGCACGGTGCGCTGCGCCGCTGCGCAAGTTGACCCAAAAATCATTCGCACCCCCAGGAGCAAACATGACGCGTTTCGTGCAACAGACTCTTCTTGCGGCCGCTCTCGCCGCGGCATTCGGTGTCGTCAGTGCAGACGAGCCGGCCAAGAAGCCAGCCGCGATGACGCCGGCACCCGCAGCCGCCGGTGCCGCGAAGGACGCCAAGCCGCCGGTCGCGATCGACCGCAACAAGATCTCGACGATGGTCGGCATGGACATCGGCCGGGGTCTCGCGCAGATCAAGGACGACATCGACATCAAGGTCGTCGAGCAGGCGCTCGAGCAGACGCTGAAGGGCGACAAGACCTCGCTGACGCAGGAAGAGGCGCTGCAGGTGCGCCAGGCCTACATGCAGCAGATGCAGGCCAAGCGCGTCACCGAGCAGAAGGCCGCCGCCGAGAAGAACAAGACCGAAGGCACGACGTTCCTCGCCAAGACCAAGGCAAAGTCCGGCGTGAAGACGACTGCCTCGGGCCTCCAGTACGAAGTCGAGAAGGAAGGCACGGGTCCGAAGCCGAAGGCGACGGACACGGTCAAGGTCAACTATCTCGGCACGAAGATCGACGGCACGAAGTTCGACAGCTCCTACGATCGCGGCCAGCCGGCGACGTTCCCGCTCAACGGCGTGATCAAGGGCTGGAGCGAAGGTCTGCAGCTGATGCCGGTCGGCTCGAAGTACAAGTTCTATGTGCCGGCCGACCTCGCGTACGGCGAGAACGCGCCGGGCCCGATCGGTCCGAACGCGACGCTGATCTTCGAAGTCGAGCTGCTCGGCATCGAGGACGCCTCGAAGGCCGCCGCCAAACCCGCCGCGCCGGGCGCCAAGCCGGCCGACAAGGACGCGAAGAAGCCCGCCGCGGCACCGAAGAAGGACGGCGACAAGCAGTAATCGTCGCCTGTCATGCTGTGAAAGGCGCGCCATACTCTGGCGCGCCTTTTTTGTTTCACACGGCGTCCGCCGCGCACGCTTGGGCGACGCGCGATGAGCGACTGAAGGGAATCCCGTCATGCGCGTAACGATCTTCGGCACGGGCTACGTTGGCCTCGTGACCGGAACCTGCCTCGCCGAAGTCGGCAACGACGTCGTCTGCGTCGATGTCGACGCCGGCAAGATCGCGCGTCTCGAGCGCGGCGAGATTCCGATCTACGAGCCCGGCCTCGAGCCGCTCGTCAAGGCGAACCACAAGAGCGGACGCCTCAAGTTCACGACCGATGCGCAGACCGCGATGGTGAATGCGCAGGTCGTCTTCATTGCGGTCGGCACGCCGCCCGACGAGGACGGCAGCGCCGACTTGACGCACGTGCTCGAAGTCGCGCGCACGATCGGGCGCACGCTGACCAAGGCCGCCGTCGTCGTCAACAAGTCGACCGTGCCGGTCGGCACCGCCGATTCGGTTCGCGCCGCGATTTCGAGCGAGCTCGCCGTGCGCGCGGCCGAGATCACGTTCGACGTCGTCTCGAATCCCGAGTTTCTGAAGGAAGGCGACGCGGTGCAGGACTGCATGCGTCCCGACCGCATCATCATCGGCGCCGATTCGACGCGCGCGATCGATGCCTTGAAGACGCTCTATGCGCCGTTCAACCGCAACCACGAGCGCATCGTGCAGATGGACGTGCGCTCGGCCGAGCTCACCAAGTACGCCGCGAACGCGATGCTCGCGACGAAGATTTCCTTCATGAACGAGATCGCGAACATCGCAGAGCAAGTCGGCGCCGACGTCGAGCAGGTGCGCCGCGGCATCGGTTCCGATCCGCGCATCGGCTATCACTTCATCTATCCCGGCGCGGGCTACGGCGGCTCGTGCTTTCCGAAGGATGTGAAAGCGCTCGCGTATATGGCGCGCGCGCACGGGCACGCGCCGCGACTGCTCGATGCGGTCGAGGACGTCAACGCCGCGCAGAAGCGCAAGCTCTTTTCGCTCGTCGCGCGCCACTTCGAGAATCGGCTTGCGGGCCGCACGATCGCGGTCTGGGGTCTTGCGTTCAAGCCGAACACCGACGACATGCGCGAAGCGCCGAGCCGCACGCTGCTCCAGGAGCTCTGGGATGCGGGCGCGCGCGTGCGCGCGTACGATCCCGAAGCTGCGGACGAGGCCGCGCGAATCTACGGCAAGCGCGACGATCTCGCGCTCTGCGACGATCCTTATTCGGCGCTCGAAAACGCCGACGCGCTCGTCATCGTCACCGAATGGAAGGCGTTCCGCAGCCCCGATCTCGAGCGCATCCGCGCCTCGCTCAAGGAGCCCGTCATCTTCGACGGCCGCAACATCTTCGAACCGAAGGCGATCGAGACGGCCGGCATCGCGTACTACGGCATCGGTCGCGGACGCAGCATCGTCTCGATCTGATCGCGCGCGTGATCCGATAAGACCGAGGGCTCCCGCAGGTGCTGACCTACCTCGCGTCGGTGTTTCCGGACTACGCGTATCCCGGGCCGCTCGGCCTCCTGCCGGGCGACGCGATCTTCGCGAACGGGTTCGACTGAGCCGAACCCTGAGCGCCAGCCAGCGCGAAAAAGGCCCGCGGCGGGCCTTTTGAGCTACCATCGCGTCCTTTGCGAATCGGCACCGCCGCCCAGGATCGATGGAACACAAGCGCGCACTCGTCACCGGCATCACCGGCCAGGACGGCGCCTATCTCGCCGAGCTCCTGCTCGCGAAGGGCTACGAGGTGCACGGCATCAAGCGGCGCGCGTCGTCGTTCAACACCGAGCGCATCGATCATCTGTACCACGAGCTCGACGACACGAAGCCCGGCATTCATCTCCACTACGGCGATCTGACCGATTCGCTGAGCCTCCTTCGCATCGTCCAGCAGGTGAAGCCGGACGAGATCTACAACCTCGCCGCGCAAAGCCACGTCGCGGTCTCGTTCGAGGAACCCGAATACACCGCGAATGCGGACGGCCTCGGCACACTGCGCATCCTCGAAGCGATGCGCACGCTCGGGCTCGGCGACCGCTGCCGCTTCTATCAGGCGTCGACGTCGGAGCTCTACGGCCTCGTGCGCGAAACGCCGCAGACGGAGACGACGCCGTTCCATCCGCGCTCGCCGTATGGCGTCGCAAAGCTCTACGCGTACTGGATCACCGTCAACTACCGCGAGGCGTACGGCCTCTACGGCTGCAACGGGATCCTGTTCAACCACGAATCGCCGCTGCGCGGCGAGACGTTCGTGACGCGCAAGATCACGCGTGCGCTCGCGCGCGTGATCCACGGCCTGCAGCACTGCCTCTATCTCGGCAATCTCGACGCGAAGCGCGACTGGGGCCACGCGCGCGATTTCGTCGAAGCGCAATGGCTGATCCTGCAGCAGGACGAACCGCGCGACTACGTCATCGCGACCGGCATCCAGCATTCGGTGCGCGAGTTCGTCATGCTCGCCGCGCGCGAAATGGGCGTCGAGATCGAGTTCCGCGGGCAGGGCGCGGCGGAGCACGGCGTCGTCAAGAGCTCGGCGAAGCCGGGCTCGAAGATCAACGCCGGCGACACGATCGTGCGCATCCATCCGCAGTACTACCGGCCGGCCGAGGTCGACACGTTGCTCGGCGACGCATCGTTCGCGAAGAAGCATCTCGGCTGGACGCCGCAGACGTCTTTCGACGCGCTCGTGCAGGAGATGGCCGCGGCCGATTTCGCGCTTGCTGCGCGCGAGGCCGAGGGCCTCACCGGTGCGCGCCATGGCCGCCACCTCATCGAGCGTCTTCCGGGATAAGCATCGTGTCGGCCCCACTCGAAGAACGGTTGAACGAGCTCGAGGTGCGCCTCGCGTTCGTCGACGATACGATGGCGACGCTCAACGCGACGGTGTCCGAGCACGACCGCGTGCTGAACGACATGCGGCGCGTGCTGGAGCGCTTGCGCCTCGAGCTTTCCGGCGTGCGCACCGCGCTGCAGCAGGATGCGCGCGACGAGCCGCCACCGCCGCACTATTGAGACCACGAGCCATCCGCTAGCGTCATGTCCGAATCGTTGCGCGATCAGTTGCTGAAGAGCGGTCTTGCCCGCAAGTTCAAGGCCGAGCAGACGAAACCTGCGAAGCCGCCGCACAGGCCTGCGCCGCAAAAGCGCGAGCAGAGCGAGATCGATCTTGCGAAAGCGTATGCGCTGCGCGACAACAACGAGCGCGCCGAGCGCGATCGCGAGCAGCGCGAAGCCGAGCAGCGCGCGCGCGAGAAGAAAGAGCGCCGTCAGCGGCTGACGCAGCTCCTCAACGGCAAGGCGCTGAACGCACAGGAAGCCGACATCGCGCGCCATTTTCCGCACGCGAACAAGATCCGCCGCGTCTACGTCACCGCGACCCAACTGCCGCGGCTCAACGGCGGCGAGCTCGGCGTCGTGCAGCTCGCGGGCCGCTATCTGATCGTCGATGTCGACACCGCGAAAGCGGTGCAAGCGGTCGATCCGGAATCGCTCGTGCTGCTCTGCGATCCGATGGAAAACGTGGCCGAAGACGGCGTCCCCAGCGATCTCGTCTGGTAAACGCTTTTTTCCCCTCTCCCGCTTGCGGGAGAGGGTAGGGTGAGGGCAAGCCGGCGAAACGCTGACACAAGATTGCCATCACCCCAGCCCTCTCCCGCCAAGCGGGAGAGGGAGCACGGCCAAGCGGAGAGAGAGCACAGTCGCGTTGCGTGACGGCTTTGGCACTAATCGCGAAGGAAACTTTACGAGCGCTGCGCTAGGCTTTTTCGCATGTTTCAAGCGATGAGCCGTGCCGTGCGAACGCTCCTGCCTGCCGCTTTGCTTGCGATCGTCACGATCGGCGCATCGGCCGATCCGCTGCCGCGTTTTCCGCCCGGTGCGGTCTGGAATCAGGACGTCAGCGCGCCGAACCTCAAGCATCCGTCGTCCGACCAGATGATCGACTGGCTGCAATCGCACGGCGGCTGGGGCACGGGCTCGACGTCGTTCCAGATCGACTTCTCGATGGCGGTGCTGCACGCCGACACGTCGACGCCGACCGTCGCGAACATCGGCTATCCCTACGACGACTACTACTCGCCGGACTGCGACGATCCCGGCACGGTGCCGTTCCCGCTGCCGACCGGCGGCGCGATCGAAGGCTCCGGCGACTATTCGTGCGCGAACGACAGCGACGACTGCCACCTGCTCGTCGTCGAAGGCTCGACGCTGTACGAGTCGTATCACAGCAACGTCGTCACGGGCGGATTGCAGACGCAATGCGCGCTCCGCTGGGACCTGACGCGCGTTTATCCGGCGAACGGCCGCGGCGAGCAGTGCACGAGCGCGGACGCAGCCGGCTATCCGATTGCGCCGCTCCTGTTCAACGCCGACGAGGTTTACGCAGCGATCCAGGCCAGCACCGACATCGGCCACGCGATCCGCTTCATCCTGCCGAATCCGCGCATGAAAGCGGGCGAGTACGTGCATCCGGCGTCGCACGCCGGTGGACCCTCGAACACCGATCCGTATGCGATTCCGTACGGGTCGCGGTTCCGCCTCAAGTCGACGTTCGACGTCGACGGCTTCTCGAGCAACGCTGCCGTGCGCGTGCTGCTGCGCACGCTGCAGAAGTACGGCATGTTCCTCGCCGACGGCGGCAACGTGCCGCTGACCGCCGAGGTCGATACGTATACGACGCATAAATGGGACGATGCGGCGATCTCGATCGATTCGCACTCGCTGTATGGCATCCAGGCGAGCGACTTCGAAGTCGTTGTCGCCGACGCGCCGATTCCGCTCACGTACGACTGCGTGCGCAATCCCGACGGGCCACCGCCGGACGAGATCTTCCGCGACGGCTTCGATCCGTAGCGCGCTCCATTGCCGCGGTGAATGTGACAGTTCCTCGCCGCGGTCTTCCCGCTGCAACGTTGCGCGAGATCGCGCTCCGCGAAAGCGCGCGCAGACACATGTAAAGCGCGCTTCGCTTCATCGCGTCGTCACATTGCGGCCTTAGCGTTGTCGCGGGGATTGAGCCTGGAACTTGCGTGCGCCGGACGAACCCGTACCCGCGCCAGAGGACACTCATGCGTAAAGCACTCGTTGCATCCATTGCAGTCGCGTTGAGCATCACCAGCGGTCTCGCAGCCGCTGCGGCACCCGAGAAAGACATCGTCGCCACGGCGACGCCGATCAAGCACCTCGTCGTAATCTTCCAGGAAAACGTTTCGTTCGATCATTATTTCGGCACGTATCCGAACGCGGCGAACCTCCAGGGCGAGCCGCCGTTCCACGCGAAACCGGACACGCCGTCGGTGAACGGACTTTCGAGCGCATTGCTCTCGAACAGCCCGACCGCGTCGAATCCGCAGAACGCCGACGGCGCGACGAATCCGTTTCGCCTGAGCCGCGCCAACGCGTCGACCGCCGACCAGGACCACGATTACACGCCCGAGCAGCAGGCGATGCATCTCGGCCTCATGGATCTCTTTCCGCTCTACACGGGCGCGGGCGGCACCGGCAGCGGCTCGCCGCCGCCGGCCGGATCGCCGAACATCTTCTCGACGAGCGGCCTCGTCATGGGCTACTACGACGGCAATACCGTCACGGCGCTCTGGAACTACGCGCAGCGCTACGCGATGAGCGACAACTCGTACAACACGACGTTCGGCCCGTCGACGCCGGGCGCGCTGAACCTGATCTCGGGCCAGACCAACGGCGTCGTCGCGACATTGAACGGTACCGGCGACGAGACCGACGGCGGCAACGACTCGCTGACGCTGATCAGCGATGCCGATCCGATCGGCGACGTCTGCTCGCCGTCGTCGGGCGCGCAGGGCACGATGGGCGGCCAGAACATCGGCGACCTGCTCACGGCCGCGAACATCACGTGGGGATTCTTCGAGGGCGGCTTCGACCTCACGCTCACGAACACCAACGGCTCGACCGGCTGCACACGCACGACGACGTCGGCCGTGACGAACGTGACGAAGAAGGACTACATCCCGCACCATCAGCCTTTCCAGTACTACACGTCGACGGCGAATCCGACGCACGCGCGCCCGCATCGCATCGAGACGATCGGCCAGAACGGCGACGGCGCCAATCATCAGTACGACAGCCACGACTTCTTCGACGCGATCCATCAGTACAACTTTCCGGCCGTGAGCTATCTCAAGGCGCCGGGCTTTCAGGACGGCCATGCGGGCTATTCCGATCCGCTCGACGAGCAGGCCTTCATCGTCCGCGTCGTCAACGCGGTGATGTACAGCCCGTACTGGAGCTCGACCGCGGTCGTCATCGCCTATGACGATTCGGACGGCTGGTACGATCATCAGATGCCGCCCATCGTCAACCAGTCGGCGAGTCCGGACGACGCGCTGACCGGCGAAGGCGCCTGCGGCGACGGCACGACTGCACTGCCCGGCATCGATGCCGCGAACGCGCATGCGCAGGGTCGTTGCGGTTACGGTCCGCGTCTGCCGCTCGTCGTCATCTCGCCCTGGGCGAAGTCGAATTACGTCGACCACACGCTGACCGACCAGAGCTCGATCCTGCGCTTCATCGAGGACAACTGGCTCGGCGGCACGCGTCTGGGCGCCGGTTCGTTCGACTCGATCGCGGGCTCGATCAACGGCATGTTCGATTTCGGCGGCAGCCCGAATGCCGGCAAGCTCAGGCTCGACCAGAACACGGGCGAGCCGAATGGCTGACCGTTTCCGGTAACTCGCAGACGCGCGCGGCCCAATGCCGCGCGCGTCTCGTACTTTTTGCCGATGCTGACCCGACGACGTTTTCTCGCGCACGGTGCGCTTGCCGCGACTTCGCTGCTGCTACCCGCGCCTGCGCGCTCGCGCGTGCGCGGTGCGCCGCCGCCTGCGGGTGCGCTCGATCCGACGACGCTGAAGCCGTTCGTCGACGCGCTGCCGATTCCCCCGATCGCCAAGCCGTCAGGAACGCGCACGCTCGAAAGTGCCGGCGCGAAGCCCTTGCCGTATTACCGCGTAGAGATGCGCGCGTTCGAGGCGAAGCTGCATCGCGATCTAGGTTCCGCCGAGCTCTGGGGCTATGACGGCGCGTTTCCCGGGCCCACGTTCGACACGCGCAGCGGCGAAGGCTTCCTCGTCGACTGGACGAATAGTCTGCCGAAGACCCATTTGCTACCGCTCGACCGTAATCTGCACGGCGCCGAAGATCTCTTCCCCGACGTGCGCACGGTCGTGCACGCACACGGCGCGAAGGCGCCGCCCGAGAGCGACGGCTATCCCGAGGCGTGGTTCGTGCCGGGCCAGTCCGAGACCTATCACTATCCGAATGCGCAGGATGCAGCGACGCTCTGGTATCACGACCACGCACTCGGCATCACGCGTCTCAATGTCTATGCCGGATTGCTCGGCGCGTTCCTCGTGCGCGACGACGTCGAGGCCGCGCTGAGCCTCCCTTCCGGCGAGTTCGAGATCCCGCTGATTCTCACGGACCGCCTTCTCGAGAAAAACGGCCGCCTCACGTATCCGATCTCGACGCCGCCGGCCGGTGCGTGGGCACCCGAGTTCTTCGGCAACGCGATCCTCGTCAACGGCAAGGTCTATCCGCGCCTCGACGTGCGCGCGCGGAAATACCGCTTCCGTGCGATCAACGCGTCGAACAGCCGCTTCTATCACCTGATGTTCGCCGACATGCGCCCGTTCCAGCAGATCGGCTCGGACCAGGGCTTGCTCGAAGCGCCGGTGACGCTGCGCACGCTGCAGCTCGCGCCGGGCGAGCGCGCCGATCTCGTCGTCGATTTCTCCGGGCGCGGCGGCGAGGAGATCGTGCTCAAGAACGACGCCTACGTCGTCATGCAGTTCCGTGTCGCGCGCGGCGTCGAGAACGACGCCAGCGTCGTGCCGGCGCGCCTGCGCCCGGTCGACAAGATCGCCGAGACGAGCGCCGTTCGGACACGCACGCTGACGCTCGACGAGCTCGACGACCTGGTCGGCGATCCGGTGACGATGCTGCTCAACCAGCAGCACTGGTGCGCGCCGATCACCGAAGAGCCGACGCTCGACGACATCGAGATCTGGAACCTCGTCAACCTGACCGACGATGCGCATCCGATCCATCTGCATCTCGTGCGCTTCCAGATCCTCGACCGCCGCCGCTTCGACGTCAGCGAGTTCCAGATGAAGCGCGAGCTCCGCCACACGGGCCGCGCGATTCCGCCCGAGCCCGGCGAGGCCGGCTGGAAGGACACCGTGCGCGCCGATCCCGGCATGGTCACGCGCATCATCGTCAAGTTCTCGGGCTATCCGGGCCGTTACGTCTGGCATTGCCACATCCTCGAGCACGAGGACAACGAGATGATGCGGCCCTACAACGTGCTGGCCGCGACGTAGCGCCCGTGATCCAATGTCCGGATCCTGGCACACGCCCGTAAAAACACCTTGCACGCCCTCGCACTGATCGAGGCGTGATCGCCGTCACTGCCCGCGATCGGCCGATCGCGGAGCCTTGCCATCTGTTCACGGCGGCCGCCGCGGACCCGGGGGAGGGGACATGAGGGATCGAAGCTATCTCGCGCGTGCGCTCGTTTCGTTCGCAATCGCATGCGCGTCGTGCGCCGCGACGTCGTCGTTGCAAGCGGAGACGGCCGCGCTGCCGAATCCGATCCTGTTCGTGACGCAAGTGCCGATCCCGGGCGACTTCGCCTCGATCGGCTCGGTGTTCGGCAACCAGCTCGGCGACATCGATCGCGTCGGCCGCGGCGGCGATCTCTACATCCGCTACACCGACGGCACGCTCAGGAACCTGACGCAGGAAGCCGGCTACGGCAGCAGCGGACTGCAGGGCGCGAGCTCGATCGCGGTGCGCGATCCGGCCGTGCACTGGAGCGGCACGAAAGCGCTCTTCAGCATGGTCATCGGCGCGCCGACCGCGCAGTACCAGCAGGGCGAATGGTTCTGGCAGATCTACGAGATCACCGGCTTCGGCGCCGGCCGAAACGATCTCGATCACGCGCGTGCCCGGGCAGCCGGACACCTACAACAACGTGCAGCCGACGTATGCGTCGGACGGCACGATCATCTTCGTCAGCGACCGCCCGCGCGGCGGCCAGCCGTGGCTCTATCCGCAGCACGACGAATACGAATCGACCGCGACGCCGACCGGCCTCTGGAAGCTCGATCCCGCAACGTCTGCGCTGTCGCTGATGCAGCACTCGCCCTCGGGCTCTTTCGATCCGTTCGTCGACAGCTTCGGCCGCGTGATTTTCACGCGCTGGGATCACATGCAGCGCGACCAGCAGGCCGACGCCGGCACGTACGGCACGTTCAACTACGCGTCCGAGGACGAGGACGCCGCGCGGATCGACACGAGCGTCGAGATCTTTCCGGAGCCGCGCTACGACACCGCCGTCGCGAACGCATTCACGATCAACCAGTTCTTCCCGTGGATGGTCCAGCAGGACGGGCGCGGCGAAGAGACGCTGAACCACATCGGCCGCCACGAGCTCTCGCGCTACTTCAACTTCAGCCTGCTCGGCGATCCGGATTTGCAGGAGTTCAACGGCGTCAATCCGCCGCGCACGAATCAGAATCCGGCCGACAACTGGCTGCAGATCGCCGAGTCGCCGACGACGCCGGGCCTCTACATCGCGATCGACGGGCCCGAGTTCTATTCGCACGCGTCGGGCCAGATCGTCTCGATCTACGCGCCGCCCGGCACGCGCGCGAACACGCTGACGGTCAACTACATGACGCCGGCAAGTACGTCGGACATCTACGAAAACAACGATCCGCCGCCCGATTTCACCGGCCACTACCGCAATCCGTTGCCGCTCAGCGACGGCGAGATGATCTCGAGCTGGGCCGCATACGCCGGCGTCGCCGGCAACGACGGCACGCGCGATCACCCGATCCCGCGCTATTACTTCACGCTGCAGCGGCTCGCCGCCGGCGCCGGCGGCTACATGCAGCCGGCCGAAGCGCTGACCGCCGGCATCACGAAAGACATCTCGTACTACGATCCCGACGTGCTCGTGAGCTATTCGGGCGCGATGTGGGAACTGTCGCCGGTCGAAGTGCGCGCGAGCACGGTGCCGCCCGCGCCCGAGGCCGCGATGGAATCGCCGGAAACGCAGGCGTTCGCGCTCGAAAATGTGGACCCTGCCGAGTTCCGCGCATTCCTCGCCGCGCGCGGGCTTGCAGTGCTGTCGAGCCGCAACGTGACGTCACGCGACGCCGCCGATCTGCAGCAGCCGTACAACCTGCAGGTGCCCGGCGGCACGGAAACGCTCGGCAACGGCGGGCTCGTCTATGACATCGCCTACATGCAGATGCTGCAGGGCGACCAGATCCGCGGCATCGGCGGCATCGACGATCCGCGCGCGGGCCGCCGCGTGCTCGCCGAGTTCATGCACGATCCCGGCGCATTCGCGTTCATGGCGCCGCCGCAAGCGGGAACGCCGATGAGCTCGGTGAAGATCGCGGCCGATGGCTCGGCCGCCGTGATCGTGCCGGCGCGTCGCGCGATGGCGTGGCAGACGACCGCCGCCGACGGCACGCCGGTCGTGCGCGAGCGCTACTGGATCACCGCGCAACCGGGCGAAGTGCGCGCGTGCGACGGCTGCCACGGCGTCAACGATCTCAATCAGGGCGGCCAGCCGCCCGCGCAGAACGTGCCGCAGGCGCTGCGCGATCTGATCGCGTGGTGGCGCGATCACCACGAGACGATCTTCGCGAACGGATTCGATCCGTAACGCGAAGATCGCGCGCAATCACGCGGCGGAGATCAGCTTCAGGCGACCTTCGCGCTGCGTGCTGCGCTCGATGAGATCGATGAACGCCGCGCACGGCATCGGGCGGTACCAGTGGAAGCCTTGCGCCTGCTCGGCGCCGAGGCCCGCGAGCAGCGTTGCCTGACCGCGCGTCTCGACGCCTTCGGCGACGACCGTGCAGCCGCACGCGTGCGCGAGCTCGATGATCGCCTGCACGATCCTGCGGCGACGCGGATCGCTTTCGATGTCGATGATGAACGAGCGGTCGAGCTTGAGCTCGTCGACCGGCAGCGACACGAGCTTGGAAAGGCTCGAATGGCCGGTGCCGAAATCGTCCATCGCGATGCGGAAGCCGAGCGCGTGCAGCGTCTGCAGCACGGCGGCCATCTGCTCGGCATTCTCCATCGCCATGCTCTCGGTGATCTCGAGGCAAAGCGAGCCCGGCGACACGCTGTAGCGCGCTACCGTCTCGCACAGGCGCGGAATCAAGCCGGGATCGGCAAACTGCGCCGGCGCGAGATTCACCGCGAGCGGTAGCACGATACCGCGCTCGCGAAGGCGCCGCGTCATGCGGCACGTTTCCTCGATGACGAACCAGCCGATGTCCTTGATGAGCCCGTGGCGCTCGGCGACGCCGATGAAATCGTTCGGCGCGATGATGCCTTCGGGCGAATCCCAGCGCAGCAGCGCCTCGGCGCCGACGATCCTGCTCGTGTTGGCGTCGACCTTCGGCTGCAGGTGCAGCACGAACTCGTGATTGGCGAGCGCGCGGTGCAGGCCGCTCTGCACGCGAAGATCGCGCTCGAGCGCGCAGTCGAGCGCGGCGTCGAACATGCAGACCTGCTTGCGCCCGCTGCGCTTCGCGCGCTGCATCGCGTGGATCGCGCGCGTCAGCGGCATCAGGCCTTCGCCGTCGTACGGATGCACCGCGAAGCCCGCGCAGATAGAGAGATGCACGGTTTCGTCGCCGAGCAGGATCGGCTGGCTGAGCGCATCGAGCATCGATCCGACGCTCGCCGTCAGCTCGCCGACGTCGTGGAATCGCGTCAGCACGATCGCGAGCTCGCCGGCGCCGAGGCAGCCGGCGCGGTCGTCGCGCACACGCGCGAGCAGGCGGCCCGCGACGATGCGGAGCGCTTCGTCGGCAGCGGTCGCGCCGTACGCATCGTTGACGAGCGAGAGCGCGTCGATGCCGAACACCGCGACGGCCGCGATGCCGTGGCGGCGCGTGGCGTGCTCGAAGATCGCCGTCATGCGCCGCGAGAACTGCGCGCGATTGCGCAGCAGCGTCGCGGGATCGCGCTGCTCGAACTCGATGAGGTCTTCGTTCGCGCGGCGGAGCGATGCGCTGAGATCGTCGGCTTCGCGCCGCGCATCGCGCTCGATCAGCAGCAGCAGCAGAAAGCTCGCGTACGCGCACGCGAGCAGCACGAACGTGTCGGCGCGGATGCCGGCCGGCAGCAGATCGACTTGCGGCTCGGTACCGGCCATGCGCAGCGCGCCGGCGAGGCAGCCCGCCGTGATCAGCGCGACCGCGGCAGCGCGCGGAATCCAAGCGATGCGCGAGAGTGGATAGAGCGCGAGGCCCGCCGCGGCGCCGCAGATCGAAAGCAGGGCACCCGACAACGCATGCGCGCTCACTCCATCTTGCGTGCCCGCGACGACGTTGAGCCACGTCGCGAGCGCGATGCCACTGCCGATTACGAGCCCCGCGCCGACGCGTCTCGCGCGGCCATACCGCGTCGCGATGCGTAATCCGGCGAACGACGCGGCAACCGCAACGATCAGCGCGACCAGCACGAGCCAGGAATGACCGCCGGTCGCGATCGACGCAATGCTCGCCGACGTATCGAGCAGCGCCGATGCCGACCAGCCCGCGATGCCGAGCAGCAGCGCCGCGCCGAGACGGCGCCAGTTGAAGCCGCGCAGCGCGTCGGCATTCGACGCGTGCAGGTGCAGTCCGAACGAGACGCCGAACAGCACCGAGATCGCGAGCAGCGCAAAGCCGATCATGACGTTACGTCATCCGTGCGCCGCTGGAGCCGGCGCCGCGGCGGGTTCGACCGCCGCAGTCGGCGCGTCGGACGGCGCGGCATCGGGTTCGAGCGCGGCCTTCTCGGCCGCCTTGTTCATGACGACGATGCTGATGCGCCGGTTGATCGGATTGCGCGGATCGCTCTTGTCGAACAGCACCGAATCGGCGAGACCGACCACGAGTGCGACCTTGTGCTCGTGCAAGCCGCCCGCGACGAGCGCGCGCCGCGCCGCGTTCGCGCGGCCGGACGAAAGCTCCCAGTTCGAGTAGCCGTCGCCGCCGGCGTAGGGCGCCGTGTCGGTGTGGCCGCTCAAGCTGATCTTGTTCGGCACCGAGTTCAGGAACGACGCGAGCTCGTGCAGGATGTCGCCGGTATACGGCTTCAGCGTCGTCGAACCTGAGTCGAACATCGGCCGGCTCTGCTTGTCGACGATCTGAATGCGCAGGCCCTCCGGCGTGATGTCGAGCAGCAGCTGATCCTTGAACGGTTGCAATGCCTGGCTCTTGTCGATCGCTTCCTTCAGATCCTGCATCAGCGCTTCGAGCTGTTTCTTCTCCTGTTCGGCCGCCGCCTTCTCGATTTCGGGCGGTGTCATTTCGGGTTTGCTGAGCTGCGTGCCGTTGTCGCCGGAGCTCGGCGTCGTGTACCGCCGAGAGCTGCACGAGGCTATTCGCTTCGCCGCCCGGGCCCATCGACTGGCTCGGCACCATGCTGTGGCCGGCCTGCATGCTCGGGTTCTTGAAGTATTCGGCGATCGCGCCCTTCTGCACCTTCGTCGTCGTGCCGACGAGCCACATGACGAGGAAGAACGCCATCATCGCGGTGACGAAGTCGGCGTACGCGACTTTCCACGCGCCGCCGTGATGGCCGCCGCCATCGCCGCGCTTGACGCGACGGATGATGAGCAGCTGCGGCTTCGCCTCCTTCGCGAGTGGCGTGGCTGTCTTGCGCGCTGCGGCCGGTGGCGTCGCGACGGCCGAAGGCACTGCGCTCATCGCGCACCCTTGAGGTGACCTTCGAGATCCGAGAAGCTCGGCCGCGCTTTCGAGGACAGCGTCTTGCGCGCGAACTCGACCGCAACCTGCGGGTTGTAGCCGCGCAGCTGCGCGAGCAGCGCGACCTTGACGCATTCGAAAGCTTTTCCGTCTTCGTGCGCGCGGTGCTCGAGCGCCGTGCCGGCCGGGCCGATGAAGCCGTACGCGAGCAGGATGCCGAGGAACGTGCCGACCAGCGCGCCGGCGACGTGGCGGCCGATCTCGGCCGTGTCGCCGCCGCCGATCGAGCCCATCGTCGTCACGATGCCGAGCACGGCCGCGACGATGCCGAAGCCCGGCAGCGCGTCGGCGAGCTTCGTCACCGCGTGCGCCGGCTCGGCCGCTTCGCGATGATGCGTTTCGAGCTCGACATCGAGCAGGTGTTCGAGCTCGTGCGGATTCATGTTGCCGCCGACCATGAGCCGCAGGCAATCGGTGATGAACTCGAGCAGGTGATGATCCTTGAGAAGCTTCGGATACGCGCCGAACAGCGCGCTCGATTGCGGATCGTCGATGTGCGATTCGAGGCTGACCAGACCTTCCTTGCGCACCTTGTTGAAGATGTCGAACAGCAGCGAAAGCAGGTCGACGTAGTCCCGGCGCTTGTAGCGCGAGCCGCCGAGCAGCCCCGGAATACCCTTGAACACGGCGCTGACGATCTTCGGCGGATTCGACGCGAGGAACGAGCCGAGCGCGGCGCCGCCGATGATGATGAGCTCATACGGCTGCCACAGCGCGAGCAACTCGCCGTGCGAGAGGAGGAACCCTCCGACGACGCTGGCGATGACGACGATGGATCCGATGATGAGCAGCATCGATGACTCCGTGGCGAATGCCTGATGACTTTTACTCGGCGGCCGCTCCGAAAAGTTGAGCGGTCAATTGCAAAGAACTCACGCTCCGGAAATCAGGCGGGCTCGGCTTCGCCGAGCTCGAACACGTTCTCCGACCACGCGACCGCGTCGACATACGCGCCTGCGCAAATGCCGGCCGCGAAGCCCGACGCTTCGAGCTTGCGCCAGTCGCCGCGCTCGCACGCTTCGACCGGTTCGAGCAATCGCGCGAGCGGACCCGTCCGCTTGACGAGCGCGTTGCGGATCTCGTCGGTCAGCGGAATTCGCGAAAGCAGATCGTCGAGCGGCGCATTCAACAGCGCATCGAGCAGCGAGAAGAGCCCGACCGTGAACGCCATCTCGCGCTGATCGTTCGGAAGCTTTGCAGCGAGCAGCTCGCACATGCGTCCGCGGATCAGCGCGAACTTCAAAAGCTCGGTCGGACAATCCTGCAAGCCCGAAATCGCGATCATGCGGATCCAGTTGCGGATGCGGTTCACGCCGAGATACACCGTCGCGTGCAGCACCGAGCGCACCTTGACCGGCAGCGAGAAATAGGCGGAGTTCACGCAGCGCAGCACCTTGTACGAGAGCGTCGCGTCGGTGCGGATGATCGCGTCGAGCTCGACCGGACCGTTCGACGGATCCTCGATCGCGGCGAGCAGGCGCAGCACCGAGACCTTGTTCTCGCGAAGGCTCGTCGAGACGACCGACTCCGGCTCGCAGAGATAGCAGCCCTGGAAACCGTCGCAGCCGAGCGCGGTCGCGGCGTGCAACTGCTCGCGATCGTCGATGCCGGTCACGATGGCGCGAAGGCCATACGAGCGCATCCACTTCAGCGCCGCAGGATCGGGCTTGTCGCCGATCGCGTATTTCGCGAACTGCGCGTTCTCGAGCGCGCGCTGCATCAGCGCACCTTGCGCGCCGGCGGCTGCGTTCTCGAGCGCGATGCGGAAGCCTTTGCGCCGCAGCGTGCCGATCTGGTTGACGGTGTCCTGATCGAGCGGCGTGCGCAGGTCAACGCCGATCACCGCGCGGTTGCCGGTGATCGGCAGCGAGCTCGCGACCGCGAGCGCCGCGCGCGGCAGGCTCATGAATGCATCGGCGACGCCGACCAGCCGCTCGATGCCGAGGTCGACGAACACGTGCATCAGCGTGCGCTGCACGTTGTCGCGGCGCGTCTCGGGATCGGACGTCGCCTCGCTCCATTCGGAACCGTGCACGAGCAGGTCGTAGCCGATCAGGCGATTCGTCGCATCCATGATCGGCTGGCGCGTGACGACGACGGTCTCGACCGCCGCCGGCTCCGCGAGTGTGTCAAAGGCTGGCATCGTCATGACGCAAGTTTCTCCGTCGTCGCGCGGCGCGCGCGCATCAGCGCGCGTTGCGTGTCTGCGAGGTATCGGCCGAGGCGGCGCGCATCGCCCGCGCCGAGCGCTTCGAAGCGCGCACCCACGACATCGGTCGCGGCCGCGCCGCGTTGCGTGCGCTCGGGCGCGCGGCGCACGCGCATGATCGCGATGCCGGGTTCGATCGGGCCGCCCGGCAGCCACACCGTGCAGCTGCACCGCACGGTTTCGCCGAACGGGTGCGGCGCCGGCACGCTGAGCCGTATACCCTCGATCGAGAGATCGAGCACGCGCGCCGGCACGGGCGTGCCTGCCTCGTCGCGAAGCTCGGCCGGGACTTCGAATGTGCGCGTGCGCTTAGACGTGCGCTGCTCGCGGTAGTCGAGCGCGTCGGGCATGTCGAGCATGTATGCGGCCACGTGCGTGTCGGAATCGACCGCGCGCACGCTCGAGCGGAAGCGCACTTCGACGCCGTCGATCCGCGCTGCGATCTTCAGCATCGCGCCGCGGCGCATGCGTGCGTGGCCGTGCTTGGGGATCAGCTCGTCGGCGATCAGCGCGCGCGCGGCGGCGTCGATCTCGAGCAGCACGGTCGCGTACCGCTCGTCGTCGCCTTCGATGAAGACGAACACCGGACATCGCGCGGCGACCAGCCGCGCGAGCAGCACGCGGATGACGTCGGAATCGGTGAGCATGGCGGCCTCAGATGCGCGCGAGGACGTTCGAATGCCGCAGGCTCTCCGTCGAACCTTGCGGTCCGTAGAGTCCGGCACCGGGCGAGGCGCCGGTGAGGAGCGCGAGCGCCTGGCGCACCTGGCGCAGGCGAAGCTCCACGGCGGTGCCGTTTCCTTCGTTGAGCGTGCGGCACGCCTTCAGTGTTTCGACCGCGTCGTCCCACGCTTGCAGCGCGGCCGGGTAGGGCGTCAGCGCGCGCACCATCGCGAACGGCGCGTGGCGCGAGCCGGTGCGCAACTCGGCGATCAGATGCATGCGCTCGCTCTCGAGGATCTCGAGCTGCTGCAGTAGCTGCGTCTTGATGCCGGTGAGTTCGAGCAGCGCGGCGTCGTCGGCCGACGCGAGCACGGCGCTCTCGTCCTTCAGCACCGCGTGCAGCCGATGCGCGGCGACGGCGATCTCGCCGACGTTGGCGACGAGCGCCTTGGCGAGCTCAGTCTCCGCATTCATGGCGTCAGTCCTTGCGCGGGGTGCGTTCGATGTCGAGGAGCTTGCCGGCGATGCGGTCCGCGTCGACCTTGTAGCTGCCATCGGCGATCGCCTGGCGGAGCTTCTCGACGCGGTGCGCATCGACAGGCGCTTCGGATGCGACTTCGCCGAGGACACGTGCCGACGACGTCAGCTTCAGGCTGTCGGCTTCGGGGGCGATCGAATCCTTTTTCGACGGGTCGGCCTTGCGGGGCGAGATGGCCGCGAGGTCGGGTGTCGAGCCTATGGGAGGCAAGCTGTTGATTTTGCTTGGCATGGGAGTGGCCTTTGGCGGGGTCCGGCGGCGGTTAGTTGGTTATCGGCGGGGCTAGGGGTTTCTTTAGGGGTGGTTTGGTCGCGGCGTTTGCCGTTGAAGTTGTTTCGGCGGAGTTGCGATTAGGTTTAGGTGTTTCGCGATAACCGACTCACGTCCGTGTGTGTTTCGTCCGACCATCCATGGTCGCCGGTTACTTTCTTTTGCTTGCCCAAAAGAAAGTAACCAAAGAAAAAGGCACCCTCGCGGTCGCGGTTTGCCGGGCATCCATGCCCGGCAAACTACGCAAGGACTCGGAGGGCTTCGCCGGGAGCACATCCGTGTGCTCTCGTCGAAGTGGCCGGCATCCTGCCGGCCACCGCTTCGCGGCTTTTCCTCCGAGTCCTTGCCGCGGCCGAGAGGGAACCCGGGAAGAGCAGAGCGCGGCAGTCCCTGCCGCAGAAGCACCGGATATATCCGACACGTCGGTTTCTTTTCTTTCTTTCGCTTTGCCCTTCGGGTTCCCTCTGAGCAGCGGCGGAGGGCGGACGGAACAGCCGCGTGCCCCGCACGCGGGCGGCGCGAGGGATCGCGCCGATTTCGACAACAGGCCATGGATGGCCTGTGGGCGAAACCCGTCCGCCCGTAGCGAACCCTCGCCAGAGGCGAGGGCGCGAATCCGAGGGTGCCGTTTTCTTTGGTTACTTTCTTTTGGGCAAGCAAAAGAAAGTAACCGGCCGCCATGGATGGCGGACGAAACACACACGGACGTGAGTCGGTTATCGAATCAAGGCCGAATCAAAACAAGCCCAGGCCCATCAACAATACCGTCAACGGTCCGACCGGACGAAACATTCCGAACCCGCACGCGCATCCCAGCGCTGCCATCCTCGACGGCGACGCCCGTCGCCCGCACATCGATCGCATTGCCGCGCGCAAGCAACGTAACCGTCGCCCCACGCTCGACGAGAAGCGGCGCCGCGATCGCGGTCGGCGCGATCGCCGCACCCTCGGCCACCGGACGCAATACGCGCGACGCGGCATAGCGCGCCGGATCGTCAAGATGACCATATCCGAGCTGCAGCACATCGCGCTCGGCGAGCCCGGTCGTATCGCCATCGACGACATCGCCACGCACGAGCGCGCGTTTCGCGACGAGCACCGGCCGATAGAGCGCAACGCGGAGCGCAACAGCGACGCTCCACGGATTCGCAGGATCCAGGCACCGCACGCGCACGGTCGCGCGCGCGCCGGTGAGTTTCTTTCCGACGAGCTCGGACGCGATCTCGCCGCCGCATGCCGTAATAGTCGTGCGCGCATCGAACGGCAGCGCCTCGACCTCGAGCCGCGCGCCGTCCGCATCCGGCAACGCGCGAACGAGCGCGATCGCGCGTTCGGCGGCGTCATCGAGCGGTGATGCCGGTTCGGCGGCGAGCGCCGGTGAAACCAGCGCGAACAGGAGCCCGAGCGCCGTCAAAATCCCGACAGCGCGAAAGCGCATCGAACGCGCGAGCGTCCGCGCACCGCCGCGTGCGTCGCGTGCCCGCGCACAAGCCCGCGCGCGTTCGCGCATGTGTGCGCGGAGGGTTGCTTTGCGCACGGAGCCCTCGGGCCGGTTCGGGTCGTTCATGGATCTCCTCGCACAGTCGTGCTTGCGCGACGACAGGAGCAAGGCACGTGCCACGCGCGCCGCGTCGCGGTTTTTCGCGCGTTTCGCGCGCGGCCTTCGCGAGGCCGACGGTTTTCCGTCGCGCGACGGCCCGGATTGGATTTCGGCGCATTTTGAACGCGCACGCCGGAGGCCGCGAAACGTAGCTGTGGCGCGGCTCCCAGCGCTTTTCGTCGCTGCGATTTTCCACCGTGGCATAGCTGTTGCTACGCCGGGTCCCGACGAATCCGGCGGAGGACCGCCATGACGCAGCCCACTGATCTGTTCGGCATCCACACGCAAGCGCTCGCGCTTTGGCAGCGCCGTGCCGAAGTGTTGTCGACGAATCTCGCCAACGCGGACACGCCGAACTACCAGGCGCGCGATATCGATTTTCGCGCGGCGCTCGGCGCTGCGACGCCGGGTTCATTGCCGCTTGCGGCGCCGGCGCAGGGCCAGATCGATGCGTCCGCGCCGAACGCCACCGAATCGCTGAAGTACCGCGTACCGATGCAGCCGTCGCTCGACGGCAACACGGTCGACGCCGAAACCGAGCAGTCGGCGTTCGCCGAAAACTCGGTGCGGTACCAGGCGAGCCTCACATTCATCAACGCGCAGATCCGCACGTTGCGCACGGCGATCACGGGGAGCTGACGATGTCGTTCTTCCGCATCTTCGACACGGCCGGCAGCGCGATGAGCGCGCAATCGGTGCGTCTCAACACGACGGCGTCGAATCTCGCGAACGCCGACACGGTCGCCTCTTCGCCCGAAGCCGCCTACCGCGCGAAGGAGCCGGTGTTCGCGGCGATCCAGCAGGGCATCGGCAAGGGCGCGGAGACGGCGGGCGTGCGCGTCACCGGCATCAGCGAAAGCCAGCTGCCGGTCGGCAGCCGATTCGAGCCCGGTAATCCGCTCGCGAACGAAGACGGCTACGTGTTCACGCCAAACGTCAATCCGGTCGACGAGCTCGTGAACATGATCTCGGCTTCGCGCGCGTATCAGAACGATGTCGAAGTCATGAACAGCGCCAAGCAGCTCATGCTGAAAACGCTCGAGCTCGGCAAGTAAAGGACAATCCGAATGACCACCACCGATATCAATTCGATCCTCAATTCCGCCAACTCGGCGTATTCGCAGCAGCAGTCTTCGAAGACGAGCGGCAGCGACCTGACGCAGAGCGATTTCCTGCGCCTGATGGCGACGCAGCTCCGCTCGCAGGATCCCTCGCAGCCGATGGATCCGTCGAGCTTCTTCAATCAGCTGACGCAGTTCAGCCTCGTTTCCGGCATGCAGGGTTTGCAGACTTCGTTCAACACGCTGGCGCAGACGCTGCAGTCGAACTCGAACATCAAGCCGAGCGATCTGCTCGGGCACAAGATCATGTTTCAGTCGTCGAGCGCGGTGCTCGGTCCTGCCGACGGCGGCACCGGTCCCGGCACGGGCACTGGCGGCAACACGCTGCAAGGCGCGGTCGCCGTGCCCGCGAACGCGACGTCGGTGACCGTGCAGATCAAGGATGCGTCGGGCGCGGTCGTCAAGACGATCGATCTCGGATCGCCCGCGGCCGGCACGACCGATTTCAGCTGGAACGGGCAGGGCGACAACGGCGCGACATTGCCCGCCGGCAAATATTCGATCAGCGCCACCGCGATCGTCGGCGGCGCACCGCAAACAGCGACCACGTACACGTCCTAGCTTGAAGCAGGAAGGATTTTTTTTTTTTTTTTTTTTCGAGACATGGCCGCACAACCTCGCCAACGCGAACACGACCGGCTTCAAGGCCGAGATGGCCGCGTTCCAGAGCGTGCCGGTGCAAGGCGCCGGCATGCAGACGCGCGTCAATGCGGTTTCGCAGGGACTCGGCGCCGATTTTTCGCCCGGCGCCGAAACTACGACGGGCCGCGAGCTCGATGTCGCAGTACGCGGACAAGGCTGGATCGCCGTGCAGGCGCCGGACGGTTCGGAGGCATACACGCGCGCGGGCGATCTCACGATCGACAGCGACGGCGTGCTGATGACGACGTCCGGCCATCCCGTACTTGGCGACGGCGGTCCGATCACGCTGCCGCCGTATTCGAAGCTAGACATCGGCAGCGACGGTTCGATCGCGCTCGTGCCGCTCGGTCAGGGCGCGACGACGGTGTCGACGGCCGGCACGATCAAGCTCGTCAATCCCGATCCCGCAGGTCTCGAACGCGGTCCCGACGGATTGATGCGCATGAAGGACGGCTCGACGCCGGACGCGGATTCGAACGTGAAGCTTGCTTCGGGCGCGCTCGAAGCAAGCAACGTCAATCCGTCGATCTCGCTCGTGCGCATGATCGAGCTCTCGCGCCAGTTCGAGATGCAGATGCAGGGCGTCAAGAACGCCGACGAAAACGCGCAGGCCGCGACGCGCCTCTTGCAGGCCGGCTGACGCCCTAACGGAGACTCACGATGTTCTCTTCACTCTGGATCGCCAAGACCGGCCTCGATGCGCAGCAGACGCGCATGGCGGTCACGTCGAACAACCTCGCCAACGTCAACACGACCGGCTTCAAGCGCTCGCGTGCGGCGTTCGAGGATCTCATGTATCAGAACGAGCGCCAGCCGGGCGCGCAGAGCTCGCAGGCGACGCAGGTTCCCGCCGGCACGATGGTCGGCACGGGCGTGCGCGTCGTCGGCACCGAGAAGCTTTTCTCGCAGGGCGAGCTCGTGCAGACCAACAATCCGCTCGACATTGCCGTGCAGGGCCGCGGGTTCCTGCAGGTCACGATGCCGGACGGCACGGTCGCCTATACGCGCGACGGCTCGTTTCATCTGAACTCGGACGGCCAGATCGTCACGAACTCCGGTTATCCGATCGAGCCCGCGCTGACGGTGCCCGCGAACGCGCAGAGCGTGACGATCGGCAGCGACGGCACGGTCAGCGTCGCGCTGCCGGGCCAGGCCGCGCCGGCGCAGATCGGCACCGTGCAGACCGCCGACTTCATCAATCCGGCTGGCCTCGAAGCGCGCGGCGAAAACCTCCTCGTCGAGACCGCATCGAGCGGCGCGCCACAGACCGGCACGCCGGGCTTGAACGGCCTCGGCACGATCACGCAGGGCTCGCTCGAGAGCTCGAACGTCAACGTCGTCGAAGAGCTCGTCAACATGATCGAAACGCAGCGCGCCTACGAGATGAACTCGAAGGCGATCTCGGCGAGCGATCAGATGCTGCAATACATGACCCAACACACCTGATCGAGCGAGAGCCCGCCGTGAACTTCATCCGCATTCTTTTCCTCATCGTCGCGCTCGCGCTGCTCGGCGCCTGCGCGACGCGTCGCGCCGACCGCGCATCAGGACATGTCGTACGCGCCGACGCTGCCGAACGAGGCTGCGTTCGAGCGTCCGGCACCGGACGGCGCGATCTACCACGACGCGCAGAACCTCGAGCTTTTCTCCGACCCGCGCGCGCACCGCATCGGCGACATCCTGACGGTCGAGCTCGTCGAGAACACACAGGCGAGCAAGAAAGCGTCGACGAAGACCTCGAAGACGAACAAGGACGACATCGCGACGCCGACGCTGTTCGGCAAGCCGGCGATGATCAACGGCAATCCGCTGTCGTTCGGCCTTTCGAGCGATCACGCGTTCAACGGCGACGGCGAATCGAGCCAGAGCAACCAGCTGTCGGGCCAGATCACGGTGACGGTCGCCGAGAAGCTGCCGAACGGAAACCTGATCGTGCGCGGCGAGAAGTGGCTCACGATCAATCAGGGCCAGGAGCTCGTCCGCATCGCCGGCATCGTTCGTCCGCAGGACATCGGTCAGGACAACACGGTCGCGTCGACGCGCGTCGCAAACGCGAACATCGCGTATACGGGCCGCGGGTCGCTGGCCGATGCGAACACGCAAGGTTGGCTTTCGAAGTTCTTCAATTCCAAGTTCATGCCGTTCTGACGGAGCGTCCTCGTGAGCCTTCGCACAATTCGTTCGGCGTTCCCTCATCCGCCTGCCGGCACCTTCTCCCGCGCAGCGGGAGAAGGGAATCAGCATGCAAAGTTGAATCGAGCTTCGGACGCATTCCCTTCTCCCGCAGAGCGGGGGAAGGTGCCGGCAGGCGGATGGGGGCGGGTGCTCGCGTTGATCGCTCTGGCGGCGTTGTTCGTCTTCGCGAGCGCCGTCCACGCCGAACGTGTACGCGATCTCGCCGAAGTCGCCGGCGTGCGCCAGAACCAGCTGGTCGGCTACGGCCTCGTCGCCGGCCTCGACGGCTCGGGCGACCAGACCTCGCAGGCGCCGTTCACGACGCAGTCGCTCGACAACATGCTGCAGCAGTTCGGCATCACGGTGCCGGCGAACGTGCGCCCGCAGCTGAAGAACGTCGCCGCGGTCATGGTGACGGCGGATCTGCCGCCGTTCGCCAAGCCCGGCCAGCCGATCGACGTCACGGTCTCGTCGATCGGCAACTCGAAGAGCCTTCGCGGCGGCAGCCTGCTGATGACGCCGCTCAAAGGCGCCGACGGCCAGGTCTACGCGGTCGCGCAGGGCAATCTCGTCATCGGCGGCATCAGTGCGAGCGGCAAGAGCGGCTCGAGCGTGCAGGTCAACATCTCGAACTCGGGCCGCGTGCCGAATGGCGCGACGGTCGAGCGCGTTGTGCCGAGCGCGTTCGCGAGCTCGGCCGACCTGGCACTCAATCTCCACACGCCGGATTTCATGACCGCATCGCGCGTCGCGAGTGCGATCAACAAGACATTCGGCGACGGCACGGCGCATGCCGCAGACGCCGTGACGGTCGTGATGCGCTCGCCGGCCGATCCGAACGCAGCGCGTCGGGTTTCTCGGCGCCGTGCAGGATCTCGAAGTCGCCCCGGGCGACGCGCCCGCGCGCGTGATCATCAATTCACGCACCGGCACCGTCGTGATCGGGTCGAACGTCCGCGTGACGCCGGCCGCGGTCGCACACGGGTCGATCGAAGTCTCGATCACCGAAACGCCGACGGTCAGTCAGCCCGAGCCGTACAGCCGCGGCCAGACGGCCGTCGTGCCGCAGAGCTCCGTGCAGGTCACCGAGCACGGCGGACACATGTTCAAGTTCGGCTCCGGCGCGAACCTCGACGAGATCGTGCGCGCCGTGAATCAGGTCGGCGCCGCGCCGAGCGATCTCGTTTCGATCCTGCAGGCGCTCAAGGAAGCTGGCGCATTGCACGCGGAACTGGTTGTCATCTGACGATGTCGTTCGATCCGCGCACGACCGGCAATTTCACCGACTTCGCCGCACTGACGCGGCTGAAGGCGGCCGCGCGCATGGACAAACGCGCGTCGACGTCGACGGTCGCGCGCCAGTTCGAAACGCTGTTCACGCAGATGATGCTGAAGTCGATGCGGAGCGCGAGCCTCGGCTCCGGCATCCTCGACTCGGAACAATCCAAGCAGTATCGCGACCTCGCCGATTCGCAGCTCGCGATGTCGCTCTCGACGCGCGGCCAGGGCCTTGGCATCGCGAAGATGCTCGAACGCCAGCTGCTCGGGCACGAGGCCAAGGACGCGGGCGCGACGTCGCACGCGTTGAATCCATTGCCCCAGCGGCCCGCGGCGACGCAGATGCTCGATGGAGCCGACGCTGCATCGTCATCGGCCTCGACGACGCCACCGTCGCTGACCGACGAGGCGAAAACGCTGCGCAACGGCCTGCATCCGGTCTGGCATGCCGCGCTGACCGCGATCAACAGCGCGTCGAACGGCGGCGTCGACCGTATCAGCAAGGCGCTGCCCGCGAATGCAATCGAGTTCGTCAAGACGATGCTGCCGGCCGCGCAGGCCGCCGCCGACAAGCTCGGCGTCTCGGTGCGCGCCGTGCTCGCGCACGCCGCGCTCGAAACCGGCTGGGGCAGGCACATGCCGCGCGCCGCGAACGGCGCGAGCAGCAACAATCTCTTCGGCATCAAGGCGGGATCGAGCTGGGACGGCGCGAAGGCGCGCGTCTCGACGACGGAATACGAGAACGGCGTCGCCGTCCGCCGCGTCGACAGCTTCCGCGCTTACGCCTCGCCGACGGCCGCATTCGACGATTACGCGGACCTGATCGCCGGCAACCCGCGCTACGCGTCCGCGCTCGGCCATGGCGACAACGTCAAGGGCTTCGCGACCGCGCTCCAGCGTAGCGGCTATGCGACCGACCCATCCTACGCATCGAAGCTCGCGCACATCGCCGATAGCGCTCCGATGCGTGAAGCGATCGCGGCCCTAAAGAATCCGTCGGCGCTGCCGACACTGTGACCGTGAAGCTCGCACTCACTTAAGGTCGTCCAATGACCGATCTACTGTCCACCGGCATATCCGGCCTGCTGGCTTCGCAGCTGGCGCTGAATACGACCGGCCACAACATCTCGAATGTCAACACGGCGGGCTACTCGCGCCAGCAGGTCATGCTCGGTGCGCGCACGCCGGACCGGTTCGGCACGTCCTGGGTCGGCAACGGCGTCAACGTCGAAGGCGTGCGCCGTCTCTACGATTCGTTCCTGACCGGGCAGGTGCGCGACGCGACCGGCGCGCAAAGCCGCCTCCAGACATTCAGTGACCTCGCATCGCAGGTCGATAACCTCCTTTCCGATCCGAACGCGGGTTTGCAGCCCGCGCTCGACAGCTTTTTCGGCGCGGTGCACGACCTCGCGTCGAACCCGGCCGATTCGACGACGCGCCAGGCGCTGCTCGGCCAGGCGAACTCGCTTGCGGGCCGTCTTCGCACGCTCGGCACGCAGCTGACGTCGCTCGACAAGCAAGCCGACCAGCAGATCGGCGACGAAGTCACGCAGATCAACACGCTCTCGCAGGGCATCGCGAACATCAACCTGCAGATCCAGCGCACCGGCGGCAACCCGTCGAACGATCTGCTCGATCAGCGCGACGAGCTCGTGCGCCAGCTGTCGACGCACGTCGGCGTCAACGTGATCCCGCAGGACGGGAACATGGTCAATGTGACGACCGGCAACGGGCAGCCGCTCGTTCTGGCGACGTCGGCGCAACAGCTGACGACCGTGACGAATGCGTACGATCCGAGCCGTCACGACGTTGCAACGTCGAACGGCACCGTCATCACGAGCCAGCTTTCCGGCGGTGCGCTCGGCGGCATCCTCGATTTCCGCAAGAACATGCTCGATCCGGCGCGGAACGCGCTCGGCCGCACCGCGGTCGCGCTGACCGATTCGGTGAACGCGCAGCACCGCGCCGGCATGGATCTCAACGGCCAGCTCGGCGGCGATTTCTTCAACACCGGCGCGCCGCAGACGTTCTCGAACCGCAACAACGCCGGCAACGCGCAGATCACCGCGGCGTTCGGCGACGTCAGCCAGCTGACGACCTCCGACTACACGATGCGTTACGACGGCAGCAACTGGGCGCTTTCGCGCGCCGACGGCACGCAGGTCGCGATGACCGGCACCGGCACTGCTGCAGATCCGTTCGTCGCCGACGGCCTCGAGCTCACGGTCAGCGGCAGCGCGAGCGCCGGCGATTCGTTCCTGATCAAACCCACGGCCACCGCTGCGGCCGCGACGAGCGTTGCAATCACCGACATTCGGCAGATCGCAGCGGCTTCACCGGTCGCGGCGACCGCGGCCGGCTCGAACACCGGCACCGGCGCGATCGGCGGCATGAACGTCACCGACGCGACCGATCCGAACCTGCTGACGCCGGCGAACATCACGTTCACGTCGCCGACGACATACCAGATCAACGGCACCGGCAGCTTCACGTTCACGCCGGGCCAGCCGATCGCTGCGAACGGCTGGAGTCTCAATCTCACCGGCGCGCCGCAGGCCGGCGACAGCTTCAATGTCGCCGCGAACACAGCCGGCGTCGGCGACAACACGAACGCGCTCGCGATGGCGAACATCGCCGATCTCGGCGTGCTCGACGGCGGCAACTCGACGCTGACCGATGCGTACGCGCAGCTCGTCGGCACGGTCGGCACGAACACGCAGCAGGCGCAGAACGGCCTCACCGCGCAGACGGCGCTGCTGAACCAGTCGATCGCCGCGCAGCAGAATGTTTCCGGCGTCAACCTCGACGAGGAAGCCGCCAATCTCGTGCGCTACCAGCAGTCGTACCAGGCGGCGGCGCAGGTCATTTCGGTTGCGAGCACGCTGTTCGATTCCGTGCTCGCCGCGATGCAGGGGAGCTAGCCATGAGTATGCGCATCTCGACATTCTGGATGCAGCAGTCCGCGGTCAACGCGATGCTCGACCAGCAGGCGCAGGTCTCGCACACGCAGCTCGAAGTCTCGAGCGGCCGCCGCATCCTGACGCCGTCGGACGATCCCGCGGGCGCGTCGCGCGCGCTTGGCCTCACGCACGCAAGCGCAGCGAACACGCAGTATCAGCGCAACATCGACAGCGCGAACTCGCGCCTCGGCAACGAGGACCAGACGCTTTCGACGGTCTCGGACCTGCTCGACCGCGTGCGCACGCTCGCGCTCGAGGGCCAGAACGGCACGCTCGATTCGGGCGACCGCAAGAACATCTCGACCGAGATCCGCCAGCGGCTCTCGCAGCTCGTTGCGCTCGCGAACACGAAGGACGCGAACGGCGAATACGTCTTCGCCGGCAACGCGACGAAGACGCAGCCGTTCGTGCAGAACGGCGGCAGCGTCACCTACGCCGGCGACCAGGGCCAGCGCGCGATTGCGATCGCACCGGGCCAGACGATCGCGACCGGCGATCCCGGCAGCGACGTGTTCCAGAACATTCCGGCCGGCAACGGCACGTTCCAGATCGCGGCGTCACCGACGAACACGGGCACGCTCGTATCGGGCGCGACGAGCGTCAGCGACATGTCGCAGTGGGACGGCGGCTCGTATCAGATCCAGTTCACCGCGCCGGATCAGTACCAGGTCGTCGACGCGTCAAACACGGTCGTGTCGAGCGGCAGCTACGCGAGCGGCGATACGATCTCGTTCCGCGGCGTCGAAGTCGGCTTCACCGGCACGCCGGCCGTCGGCGACAGCTATTCGGTTGGCCCGAGCACGTCGAAGGACATGTTCTCGACACTGTCGGACATCGCCGACGCGCTCGAATCGCCGAGCTTCACGCCGCACGACGCGGCCACGATCAATGACAAGATCGGCCGCGCGATCCAGAATCTCGACCAGGCGAGCGATCGCATCGTCGACGTGCGCGCCCGCATCGGCGCGCGACTCAACACGACGGACGATCAGACGAATCTCAACGCCGCCGTCGGCGTCGATTTGAAGAGCGCGCTCTCGAAAGTGCAGGACACCGACTACGCGAGCGCGGTCAGCCAGCTGAACCTGCAGATGACGGGACTCCAGGCTGCGCAGGCCGCATACGTCAAAGTGCAGGGCCTCACGCTGTTCAACTATCTGAAGTAAGCGCTGCGCGCGATTCGCGTGGCGCGATCCGGTGGTGAGGGTGGGTGGACCGGCGCCGTTGCCTGCAACGTATCCCCTGCAGGTGCGGCGCCGGTTCGCATTGCTCACGACGTCATTCCCGCGAAAGCGGGAATCCATTTCGTCGTGTGACGAAAGGCAACATGGATGCCGCTTTCGCAGGGATGACGGCACAAAGGGCGAGCGCATCACAAAACCCCTGAAAAGCCGCATCGCGATCGAAAAAAAGCCCCTCAAGTTCATTCCGCATGCGCCGATAACTTCTCACGAGGCGGCTGGCATTCCATAGGGGAATCGCTCCGCCGGACCCAAGTCCGAGCCACTGAAACGGCTCTAAATAGGTTCGAAGGAGAACCCCAATGACCGTCATCAACACCAACGTGATGTCGCTGACCGCTCAGCGCAATCTCAATGCTTCCCAGAACGATCTTTCCACCGCGATCCAGCGCCTGTCGTCGGGCCTGCGCATCAACAGCGCGAAGGACGATGCCGCAGGCCTCGCCATCGCGACGCGCATGACCTCGCAGATCAACGGCCTGAACCAGGCTGTCCGCAACGCGAACGACGGCATCTCGATGGCGCAGACCGACTGAGTCGGCCCTCGGCGAAGTCACGAACAACCTGCAGCGCATCCGCGAGCTGCGCCGTCGCAGTCCGCGAACGGCACCTACTCGACCGCCGACCGCGCCGCGCTCGACGTCGAAGTGCAGCAGCGCCTCGCGGAAATCGACCGCATCGCTTCGAAGACGACCTTCAACGGCCAGAACGTGCTTGACGGCTCGCTCGGCGCGGTTGATTTCCAGGTCGGCGCGAACGTCGGCGACACCGTTTCGGTCGACTTCTCGACGATCGATTCGACCGGCGCGACGCTCGGCCTGACCGGCCTCAGCGTGACCGGCGCCGACGCGACCAACGCGAACGCGACGATCACGGCGATCGACACGGCGCTGACGACCGTCAACACGTCGCGCTCGACGCTCGGCGCGGTGCAGAATCGCTTCCAGTCGACGGTCGCGAACCTGCAGTCGATCTCCGAGAGCACCGCTTCGTCGCGCTCGCAGATCCAGGACGCCGACTTCGCCGCCGAAACGGCTGCGATGAGCCGCGCGCAGATCCTGCAGCAGGCCGGCGTCTCGGTCCATCTCGCAGGCGAATGCGATGCCGCAGTCGGTCCTCAAGCTCCTCGGCTAATACGCGAGCGGCGCAACACGGACGAGGCCCCATGCCTCGTCCGGTTTCACCGGCGGCGACGATCGTGTCGCCGCCTTCAGGTGGAAAAAGGGCGCAACGGCGCCGACGGGAGTAGCGAATGGCCAGTCTCAGCTCGCCGGGTATCGGTTCCGGCCTCGACGTCAAAAGCCTCGTTACGCAGCTCGTCGCGGCCTCCAAGACCGCGCCTCAGAACGCGATCGATGCGCGCAGGAACAGCAATGGCGGCGAGCTCTCGGCAATCGGTTCGCTGACGTCCGCGCTCTCCGCATTCCAGGATTCGCTGTCGAGCCTCGCGGACGGCTCGGCATTCACAGAGTTCCTCGCGACCGCCTCGTCGACGGATCATTTTTCGGCGATCGCCGATTCGACCGCGGCCGCCGGCACGTACTCCGTCAACGTGCAGCAGCTCGCGACCGCCGAGAAGGCATCATCCGGTGCCTTCGCCGCGAACACGACGCTCAGCACCGGCCAGCTGACGATCACGGTCGGCACGCAATCGATGACTCTCGCGGTCGGCAGTGGCACCGAGCTCGCTCGCGCAGCTGGCAGGCTCGATCAACCGCAACGCGAACAATCCCGGCGTCACCGCCGCAGTTGTCCACGCCGCCGACGGCGACCACATCGTGCTCACGGCCACGAAAACGGGCGCCGCAAATGCATTCAGCGTAACCGGCACCGGCGACGTCGCAGCGCTTTCCTACGATCCGACGACCGGCACCGGCGGCCTCACGGCCGTCACGCATGCGCAAGACGCGAAGCTCAGCATCGACGGCTTCGACGTGACGAGCGCGAGCAACGCGGTGCAGGGCGCGATCCAGGGCGTCACGATCAATCTCACGGCCGTCTCGGGCACGACGCCCGATACGCTGACGGTCGCCGCCGACAACGGCGCGATCCAGAAAGCGGTGCAGACGTTGGTCGACAATTACAACAAGCTCGTCGGCACGACGAAGACGCTGACGAGCTACGACTCGGGCTCCGGCAAGGCCGGCGCGCTGCTCGGCGACTCGACGATGCTCGGCGTCACGAGCCGGCTCTCGCGCTCGCTCGGCACGCAGTTCGGCACGAGCGGCGACGCGGTGCGCTCGCTCGCCGATATCGGCATCAAGTTCGAAGTCGACGGAAGCCTGAGCCTCGACAGCGACAAGCTGTCCGCGGCGCTCGCGGGCTCGCCGGAGCAGGTCAGGAGTCATTTTCGGCAACACGACGGGCATTGGCCAGTCGCTGACGCCGATGCTCGAAGGGTATCTCCAGACCGGCGGCATCCTCGATGGCCGCACCGACAGCCTGAACCAGAGCAACAAGTCGCTCGACGACCAGCAAAGCCAGCTCGACGCGCGCATGGACGCGCTGACGCGCGATGTACACGGCGCAGTTCACCAAGCTCGATCAGCTCCTGACGAGCCTCAACTCGACGAGCTCGTTCCTGACGCAGCAGCTTGCGAACGTCTCGTCGAGCTCGAAGTAAGTCGACGAAACCGGGAGACACGACGATGGCACCCGCGCACATCTACAACGCAATCTCGCGCTATCGCCAGGTCCGTACCGAAGGCGCGGTCGAGGACGCGAATCCTCACCGGCTGATCGCGATGCTGTTCGACGGCGCGCTCTCGCGGATCGCGCTCGCGGCCGCGCACATGCGCCGCGGCGAGATCGAGGAGAAGGGCGCACAGATCACGCGCGCGCTCGAGATCGTCGGCGCGCTCCGCGCGAGCCTCGACATGAACGTGCCGGGCGGGCTGCCGCAGCGCCTCGACGCGCTCTACGACTACGTCTCGCGTCGCCTCCTGCACGCGAACATCGTCAATGACGCGAAGGTGCTCGATGAAGTCGGTGGCCTGCTCCGCGTCATCGCCGACGCCTGGTCGCAGATCTCGCCGCCGTCGCGTGTCGCCGGAGCGGCATGACCATGTGGGATGCAGTTCTCACTTTGACCGAAGACATGCTGCGTGCAGCCCATGCGGGCGATTTCGATCGCGTATCGGCGCTCGATATCGAAAGGCGTGCGCTGATCAATAGGCCGATCGTCACGGATGGCCAAACGATGCTCGTGCTCGCGAAGGTCGTCGAGTGCGATCGCGCGCTTGTTGCAATCGTCGAGGACGCGCGGCGCTTCGCCGGTGAGCAGCTGCGGCAAGCGCGGATCGCGCAGGCCGGCGCGGGCCACTATCTCGGTATCGCTTTTGCGCGTTGAAAAAAAGTATGCGAGTTCACGGTACATGACACTTTGCAATTGGTGACATTGACAAGGTCTTACATCGGGAGACAGAGTCGCGCAACGCGCGTCGCTTGCGCGCCGGAGTCGAAGAGATGGCAGATCGGAGCGTCCGCGCATGCCGCGATCAGCTGCATCACGCGGCCATCCTGCCGGTTGAGTGGGCGGCGCGTTCAGGCGATGAAGATCCAGCGCTGACCGCGCGGCGCCTGCGCCGCAATCTCGCCGCTCTCGCGGTCGATGCTGCGGGCGATGAACGCCGCGATCGCCCTTCGGACGAGGGCACCCCGAGCGTCGATCTCCAGCGCATCGATTCGAAACTCAATGCGATCATGGAGTTGTTCGCACTCCTTCTCGAACGTGATCTGATCGTTCAATCTCGGGCGCCCGTCCGCTTCAACGCGCACGGCATCGAATGGCAGGCGTCCGACGCACCCGCGGCCGGCGCTGCGATCCTCGTCCGCATCCGTCTCGAAGCCTGTCCCGCGCTTCCGCTGGAGCTTGCCGCGGTTGCACTCGACCCACCGGAACCAGGTTGGGCCGCCGCGCGCTTCGAGGCGATCCGGCCAGCGCTCGGAGATGCAATTGCAAAAATGGTATTCCGCGAACATCGCCGCCAAGTTGCTGATTCCATTGGTGGCGATGATTGAGTAATCGTTTGTGTAAAGTTGGCATTAACCTTGCCTTAGGAGATTCACAATTCATTGAGAAGAATCCCTCATGTCAGGTCGAGGCATTTCCTCCATGCGCCAGGTCGGCGCGTCTTCCCGGATGGTCGCCCTGGATCGCCTGATTCGTCAGGTGGCGCCGCACGACACCACCGTGCTGCTGCGCGGGGAATCGGGTACCGGCAAGGAAATGGCGGCGCGGACGATTCACGAAGCGTCGAACCGCCGTAACGGCCCGTTCGTCGCGATCAACTGCGGCGCGATCCCGAGCGAATTGCTCGAATCTGAGCTCTTCGGTCACGAGAAGGGCGCCTTCACCGGCGCGATCGCAACGCGTAAAGGTCGGTTCGAGCTCGCCGAAGGCGGCACGTTGTTCCTCGACGAAATCGGCGACATGAGCCTGCCGATGCAGGTCAAGCTGCTGCGCGTTCTTCAGGAACGCGCCTACGAAAGGGTCGGCAGCAACGTCACGCAGAAGTGCAGCGTGCGCATCATTGCCGCGACGCACCGCAATCTCGAACAGGCGATCGGTCCCGGCGGCACGTTCCGCGAAGACCTCTACTACCGTCTCAATGTTTTCCCGATCGAGCTGCCGGCGCTGCGCGAACGCATCGAGGATCTCCCGCAACTTGCCGCCGAGTTCGCGGTGCGGCTCGCCGCGCAGGGCCATGCGGCACCGATGCTGAGTGCGTGTGCGCTGTCCGCGCTATCGGGCCACGCGTGGCCGGGTAATGTGCGCGAGCTCGGCAATCTGATCGAGCGGCTGGCGGTGATGCATCCCGGGCGCACCGTGCGCGCGACTGATCTTCCTGCGCAGTACGCGCGCCTCGCGCCCGTCATTGAGTTCCCGCAGCCAATGGTTCAGCGCGGGCCGTCGGGCAACGGCGTGAAGCTGACGCATGAAGGCATCGATCTTCGCGAGCACCTCGCCGGCATCGAGATCGCACTGATCCGCCAGGCTCTGGCGCGCGCGGACGGCGTGGTCGCGCACGCGGCGAAGATACTGAAGCTGCAGCGCACGACGCTCGTCGAGAAGCTGCGCAAGTACGGCATGGGCAACGAGGCGGAGCTCGCCGCGGCCTGATTTGCACGGGAACACGTTGTGGGAGCGCACGCCGGAACGCGCGCGCCTTGGGGAAGTTTGTACTGCGGTTGGGGGATTTAGTGACTCTCGATTCCGTGGGTATCGTCGTCGACGCGGGGCCATTGGGCCGCAACGCGGCCGCCGACATCGCACCGGCCGTCTGCATGCTCGATGTGGACGCCGCGCGCATGCGTCTCCTCGGCAACGCGCTCGCCGCATTCGGACTCGCGACGCTCGTGCAAAGCGTCGAAGCGGCCGGTGTGGGCGCGCCGCGCCGCTGGTGCGCCGCATTCGTCGGCGCGATCGCGCCGGATGCCGCGCTCGCTGCCGCGCTGGACCGTCTCGAAGTCGATGGCCTGCCGGTTCCGGTCATCGTCGCGGCCGATTCGCCGGCGCTGACGCACCTGATCGACGCCGGTCGCTACTGCCTCACGCTCGAGTTTCCGCTGCGCTATGCGCAGCTCGAAGATATCGTCGCCTCGCTCGACGGCGACTTCATGCCGGTCGCGAACGATCGCCTGATCGGCGACTCGAACGCGATGAACAAGGTCCGGCATCTGATCCGCCAGGTCGCGCCGCACGACACCAACGTGCTGTTGCGCGGCGAATCGGGCACCGGCAAGGAAATGGCGGCGCGCACGATCCACGAAGCGTCGAGCCGCGCGGAACGGCCCGTTCGTCGCGATCAACTGCGGCGCGATCCCGAGCGAATTGCTCGAGATCGAGCTCTTCGGTCACGAGAAGGGCGCCTTCACCGGCGCGATCGCAACGCGCAAGGGCCGGTTCGAGCTGGCCGAAGGCGGCACGCTGTTCCTCGACGAAATCGGCGACATGAGCCTGCCGATGCAGGTCAAGCTGCTGCGCGTTCTTCAGGAACGCGCCTTCGAGCGGGTCGGCAGCAACGTCACGCAGCAGTGCGACGTGCGCATCATCGCCGCGACGCACCGCAATCTCGAACAGGCGATCGGTCGCGGCGGCACGTTCCGCGAGGACCTCTATTACCGTCTCAATGTCTTCCCGATCGAGCTGCCGGCGCTGCGCGAACGCGCGGACGATCTTGCGCTCCTGATCTTCGACCTCGGCGCTCGCCTCGCGCGTCGCGGCCTGCAGGCGCCGGTCCTGAGCGAGGACGCGATGAACGCGCTCTGCCGCCACAATTGGCCGGGCAACGTGCGCGAGCTCGCCAATCTCGTCGAGCTCCTCGCCGTGCTGCACCAGAACGGCACCGTGCGTGCGAACGATCTGCCGGGCCGCTATCGCAACGAAGGCGAGGGCGTCGTGCAGGCGCCGATGTCGGCCGTCGCGGCGCTGATCGAGAACGCGATCCCGGCGTTGCCGTTCGCGATACTCGATACGCACGAGTTCGTCGATACGTCGGCCGTGCTCGCCGAGGATGGCGTCGATCTGCGCGATCATCTCGCGACGATCGAGATCTCGCTGATCCGCCAGGCGATGGAATTGTCGGGCGGCGTCGTCGCGCAGGCCGCGAAGCTGCTGCGCCTGCAGCGCACGACGCTCGTCGAAAAGCTCCGCAAGTACGATCTCGCCGACGTCGGCGTGCCGTCGTCGGTTTCTTGACGTCGTCGCGCGGCGCTCGCGCAACTCATTGAGCGCAAGCGGTTTTAGGGTCTGGCACGGAGCTTGTAAGTACACCGCGTCGTCCCACCGCCGGACCGCCCCATGAACACGATCGACGTCAACGGTTTGCTGCAGCAGATGCGCGCGCTGAGCGAGCAGGCTCGCCTGCAGCCGCGCGCACCGGCCTCGATCGGTTCGATTGCGACCGAACGCACCGCCGACTTCGGCAGCCTCCTCAAGAAATCGATCGACGGCGTCGCCTCGTCGCAGAACAGCGCAAACGCGTTGGCCGACAAGTTCGAGCGCGGTGATCCCGGCACTGACATCGGCAGCGTGATGGTCGCGCTGCAACGCGCTGACCTTTCGTTCCGCGCCGTCGCCGAAGTACGCAACAAGCTGGTCGATGCGTACAAAGACATCATGAACATGCAGGTGTAGTGACGTCATGCCCGCGAAAGCGGGCATCCATTTGAATAACGGAGTTGGATTCCCGCTTTCGCGGGAATGACGCCAAGGGGACTGGAAAGAAATGAGCAACCCGATGGAAGCCGTGATCAACCTGCCGCAGAATGCGACGGCCGCGCCCTCGCGCTTCGATCTCACGCGCATACCGGGCGCGCGCCAGGCTCTGCTGCTGCTCGGCATCGCCGCCGCGGTCGCGATCGGCATCGCCATCGTCATGTGGTCGCGCGCGCCGAACTACTCGCTGCTGTACGCGAATCTCGACGAGAAGGACGCCGCGCAAGTTGTGCAGGCGCTGCAAGCGTCGAACATCGACTACCAGCTCGGCAGCGGCGGCACCTCCATCTTCGTCAACGCGAACGAGACTTCGAATGTCCGCCTCAAGCTTGCGGCGCAGGGCCTTCCGCGTGGCGGCACGGTTGCGGGCGATGCGGGTTCCGATTCGCAGAATCCGTTCGGCATGAGCGAGCTCGCCGAAAAGGCGCGCTACCAGCAGATGCTGGAGAACGATCTCTCGTCGACGATCGCGAACCTGCAGTCGGTCAAGTCGGCGCGCGTGCATCTCGCGCTGCCGAAATCGTCTGCGTTCATCCGCGACCGCACGCAGGCCAGCGCGTCGGTGATGATTTCGCTCTATCCCGGCCGTCAGCTCGACGCATCGCAAGTCGGCGCGATCGTGCACCTCGTCGCCGCGAGCGTGCCCGAGCTCGATCCCGGGCGCGTGCAGGTCATCGATCAGAGCGGCCAGCTGCTGACGTCGTCCGATCCGGGCAGTGACACCGCGGTCAGCGACGCGCGCTTCCGTCTCGTGCGCCAGATCGAGACGGGCTACGCCGGCCGCATCGAGGAGCTGCTCACGCCGCTCGTCGGCGCCGGGCATGTTCGCGCGCAGGTGTTCGCGCAGATGGACTTCACCGAAACCGAGAAGACGAGCGAGAACTTCGATCCGCAGAAGACGACGCTGCGCAGCGAGCAGAGCGCAAGCGAACGCCGCGCCGACGCGGTTGCCAGCGGTGTCCCGGGCGCGCTTTCGAACCAGCCGCCGAATACTCCGCCGCAGCCGACGGCCGCGAATCCGAAGGGCGGTGCCGCGGACGCGACCGCGAGCGCGCAGAAGGACAACGGCGAGATCTCGCAGAGCGCAACGCGCAACTACGAGGTCGATCGCACGATCAGCCATACGCGCGAGCCGGTCGGCCAGGTCAACCGCCTGACCGTCGCGGTCGCGCTCGACAACAAGACTTCGCTCGACGAGAAGGGCAAGGCCGGTCTCGACGCCGTTCACGAAGGACGAGCTCGACCAGATGACGCTGCTGGTCAGGAACGCTGTCGGTTTCGACGAGAAGCGCGGCGACAACGTCAGCGTCATCAACGCGCCGTTCCTCGTAGCGCGCCCGATCTCGAGCCGGTCAGCGTCCCGCTCTGGCAGCAGCCGACCGTGCGCGAGATCGTCAAGCAGGGCATTGGCGCGCTGCTTGCGCTCGGGTTGATCCTGATCGTGCTGCGTCCGCTGTTCCGCAATCTCGTCGGTCCGTCGCGTGCGCAGCAGCTCGCGCTCGCGGCCGCCGGCGCAAACGGCCTCGAGCCGATCGACACGCTGACGCTCGGCGGCCGCGCGAGCGCGCCGGGCACACCGCCGCTCGGCTTCGAGCAGAAAGTCGAGCTGGCCAAGCGCGTCGCGAGTCAGGATCCGAAGCAGGTCGCGCAGGTCGTGAAAACATGGGTGGGCGAAGATGGCTGATCCGCAGAAGCTCACCGGCGCGCAGCGCGCGTCGGTGCTGTTGCTCTCGCTCGGCGAGCAGGACGCGGCGGCCGTGCTGAAGCACATGGACGCGCGCGAAGTGCAGGCGATCGGCACCGCGATGGCGACGCTGAACGAACGTCTCGCGCGACGACGCCGATGCCGTGCTCGACGCGTTTCGCCGGCAGCCTCGGCAAGCAGACTTCGTTCGGCATCGGCACCGAAGACTACATGCGCAAGATGCTGACGGCGGCGCTCGGCGAAGAGAAGGCGGGCGGCCTGCTCGACCGCATCCTCGTCAATCGCGGCTCGAAGAGCATCGAAGCACTGAAATGGATGGACGGCCGCACGATCGCCGAGCTGGTCGGCGACGAGCATCCGCAGATCATCGCGATCGTGCTCGCGCATCTCGATGCCGGCCACGCGGGCGAAGTGCTCGCAAACCTGCCGCAGCAGATGCGCAGCGAAGTCGTCATGCGCATCGCGACGCTCGACGGCGTGCAGCCGAGTGCGCTGATCGAGCTCGACGCAGATCATGGAGCGCCAGGTCGCCGGCGCCGGCACGCGCGGCAAGGCCGCCTCGCTCGGCGGCGTCAAGGCGGCCGCGCAGATCCTGAACGCGCTCGACTCCAACAAGGAGCTCGAGGTCATGGAGTCGATCGTCAACGCCGACGCCGACCTCGGCCAGACGCATCCAGGAACAGATGTTCGTGTTCGACGATCTGCTGCGCATCGACGATCGCGGCATGCAGACGCTGCTTCGCGACGTGCCGGGCGACCGGCTCGTGATCGCGCTCAAAGGCGCCGATGCGACGATCCGCGAGAAGATTTTCGCGAACATGTCCAAGCGCGCGGCCGACATGATGCGCGAGGACCTCGAGGTCAAAGGCCCGGTGCGCCTCAGCGAAGTCGATGCCGCGCAGAAGGAAATCCTCGCCGCGGCGCGCACGCTCGCCGAGCAGGGACAGATCAACCTGGGCGGCGGCAGCGACGAGTATGTCTAGCGTCCTCGCGCGCGAAGACGCCACCGAAGCCCGCCGCTGGGAGCTTCCGGACGTCGGCGCCGGCACGAAGGCGCAGCCGCCGAGCCTGCGCACGCTGCGCCAGCTCGAAGACGTCGAACAGCGCGCACGCGAAGACGGCTACGCGGCCGGTCTCGCTCGAAGGTCGCGCGGCCGCACGCGCGAAGCGACCGCGCAGGTCGCACGCATCCAGTCGATCGTCGCCGCGCTCGCGGCGCCGTTCGCGAATCTCGACGCGGCCGTCGAAAGCGAGCTGGTGCTGCTCGCGACCACCGCCGCGACGCGCATCGTTCGCCATGAGCTCGCGCTCGCGCCTGAGCGCATCCTCAATGCCGTGACGCGACGCGCTCACTGCGCTGCCCGCGTATGCGCGCAACGTCAAACTCCTGCTCGCGCCGGACGACGCCGCGCTCGTGCGCGAGCATCTCGCGCCCGGTACGAGCGGCCACGCGTGGGAAATCGTCGAGGACGCGAGCCTGACGCGCGGCGGCTGCCGCGTGATGGCCGACACCTCGCAGGTCGACGCGACGCTCGAAGCGCGTCTCGCGACGATCATCGACGCGATGCTCGGCGGCGACACGCCGATGGACGCGCGATGAGCGACGCCGCGGAGTTCGTTCGCGCACGCGGTCGGCGCTGGACGCAAAGTCTCGCAGCGCGCAGGCGCGCACTCGCGCACGAGCGCGAGCTCGTCGCGGAAGGACGTCTTCGCCGTGTCGTCGGGCTCACGCTCGAAGCGGTCGGATGCGAAGCGCCGCTCGGCGGACGCTGCCTCGTCACCGGTTCCGACGGCACGCGGCTCGAAACCGAAGTCGTCGGCTTCTCCGGCGACAAACTCTATCTGATGCCGGCCGGCGAATTGCACGGCCTGCCAGCCGAACGCGCGCGTGCAGCCGCTAGAAACGGTTTCGGACGTGCCGGTCGGCGATGCGCTGCTGGGCCGGGTCATCGATGCGACCGGTACGCCGCTGGACGGCCTCGGCCCGCTTGATTGCGATGCGCGCACGAGGCTCGCGGGCAAGCCGATCAATCCGCTGCTGCGCGCGCCGATCGGCGAACCGCTCGACGTCGGCGTGCGCGCGATCAACGCACTGCTGACGGTCGGACGCGGCCAGCGCATCGGCCTTTTCGCCGGCAGCGGCGTCGGCAAGATCGACGCTGCTCGGCATGATGACGCGCTACACCGATGCCGACGTCATCGTCGTCGGGCTGATCGGCGAGCGCGGCCGCGAAGTCAAGGAGTTCGTCGAGCAGATTCTCGGCCCCGAAGGCATGCGCCGCGCCGTGGTCGTGGCGGCGCCGGCCGATGAGCCGCCGCTGATGCGCCTGCGCGGCGCGCTGCTCGCCACCGCCGATCGCCGAATATTTCCGCGACCGCGGGCCAAGCGTGCTTGCTGCTGATGGATTCGCTGACGCGCTTCGCGCAGGCGCAGCGCGAGATCGCGCTCGCGATCGGCGAGCCGCCGGCGACGAAAGGCTATCCGCCGTCGGTGTTCGCGATGCTGCCGCGCTCGTCGAGCGTGCCGGCAACGGCGCGAGGGCGGCGGCTCGATCACGGCGTTCTATACGGTGCTGGCCGAAGGCGACGATCATCGCACGATCCGATCGCCGACGCGGCGCGCGCGATCCTCGACGGCCACATCGTGCTGTCGCGCGACCTCGCCGAAGCGCGGCCACTACCCGGCGATCGACGTCGACGCCTCGATCAGCCGCGTGATGCCGCAGGTCGTCGCGCCGGCCCAGTTGGCCGCCGCGCGCCGGTTCCGGCAGATCTATTCGACCTACCAGCACCAGCGCGACTTGATCAGCGTCGGCGCCTACCAGCGCGGCAGCGATCCGCGCGTCGACGAGGCCATTCAGGCATGGCCTCGCTTGGCCGCTTTTTTGCAGCAAGACGTGCGTACGCCGAACGGCTACGCCGCGTCGGCAACGGAGCTCTCGCAGCTCCTGCACACGATCGGTGCTGTCTAGAAGCTGGAGCCTCCTGATGACTCGCCTCGAAAAGTTCTCCCGCGTCGCCGAAATTGCCGAGAAGCGCGCCGAAGTCGCGACGGTCAAGCTCGCCGAGCGCGTGCGCGGCGTCGCCTCGGGCGAGGCGCAGCTCACCGAGCTCCATCGATTCCGCAATGAGTACGCGAGCGTGCCGGGCGGCGTCGGACGCATCGCTGCAGATCGCTGAGCTCATCAACCGTCATCGTTTTCTCGGCCGCGTCGACGAGGCGATCGCGTTCCAGCGCGCCGAAGTCGAGCGCCAGCAGCGCCTTCTGGCGCAGGAACAGGTTGCATGTGGCAGCGTGCGCGCAAAGGCGCGTGCGCTCGACAACGCCGTGCGCCGCATCGGGAACGACGAGGCGCGCAAGACCGAACGATTCGAACAGAGCCAGCTTGACGAACGCGCGCAGCGCGTCGTGTCGCGCTGGGAAACCGCCGCCAACGACGCGTCCGAGGACTGATGACTTCCGCGATCACGCGCGCGCCGGCCGGCGCAGCACACGCACATGGATTCGCGAAATCGCTGAAGGGTGACGCGCCGGCCGAAGGGTTCGAGGCGCTGTTCGCCGCAATTGCCGCCGCGCAGCCTGCGTCCGTGACGCCGCCTGTCGTCGGCGACGCCGCCGGAAAGGGCACCGAGCACGGCAAGGCGCGCGAAGGCGCGCCCGACGATGACAAGACGTCGCCGCAGGCTTTTCTGATCGCAGCGTCGATGACGCTGGTCATGCCCGATGCGAAGGTCGTCGATCCGCGCACCGCTCCGGCGTCGGCCAATTCGCAGATCCTCACAACCGCGCAGACGGGCGCGGCGTCCCGCGTTCCGGCTTTTGAAAGCACAGGCGCCGATTCAATGGCGCCGCACGCAGCGCCGATGCCGGCATCGCAAACATTCGTGCCAAAAGCAACATTTGCGACTCTTGAGCCGGTTGCGCATGCGCTAATACCGCACAAAGATCGTGTCGACGAAGCCCCGGTTCCGCCGACGGTCGATCCGCCGCGCGTTACGCGCGCGCCATTGCAGGCGCAGACGGCGGCATCGCCCGCGAAGGACGCACCGGCAATCTTTGGCGCGCCTGTTCCGAGCCACGTCGAGACCGAATCCTTGTCGCCAGCGCCGCCGTCATCGCCAATGCAAGCACCCGCGGAGCGCACGCGCACCGCGCTGTCGCCGCGCGCGCTCGTGCAGGCGGCGATGGTCGAGGTCGTGCGTTCGCCGGGCCGCGGCCGCATGCCGCCGCCGGACGCGGCGAATGCGGACATGCAGGACGCAACACAGCCGTTATCGCCTGCGCCCGCTCCGCAACCTTCGACAGCTGCAGAAGGCGCAATCCCCGCGGCCGCCGCCACGCCCATCGCAAATGCGCGTGTCGAATTGCCGGCGATCGTCGAGCAGGCTGTCGTCGCGGAGGCGGCCGCAACGATCGCGCAACCTGTCATCACGCCGTCGTTGGCCGCGAAGCCGGCGCCGACGTCGCGAGCTGCGGCGGACATCGCCCGTCAGCGCCAATTCGCTCTCGCGTCCGCAGAGACGTCATCGCCGACGGCTGCCGACGCGGCTGAAACGACCGCACCTGCGTTCGATGCGTTGATCGCGCTGCGCAAAGCCGGTGGCACGCTCGATGGTCGCGCAGAGATCGCGCCGAATACCGAATCCATTTCGCCGGCCGCGCCTTCGGGTGCCTGGCTCGGGAACATGCCGTCGACGATGCAGGCGGTGAACTCCGCGGCCACTGTCGCGACGCCACCTACGTTCGACCAGGCCGCGTGGAACGCTGCGCTCGCGCAGCAGGTCACCGCATCCGCGGTCGCGGCGACGCGCGAGACGACGGTCCGCATCAAGCCCGATGGACTCGGGCCGATCGAGGTCCGCGTGCGCGTCGAGTCGCAGCATGTCGACGTGCGCTTTGCGATCGAGCATCCGGTTACCGCGAACATGGTCCGCGAGGCGCTGCCGGATCTGCAGCGCATGCTCGCGCAGAGCGGGCTCAGTCTCGGCGATGCGCAGGTTGCGCAGCAGAATGCCGGGAGTCGCGGGCAGGCTGCACGTGGCGACACGTCCGCGTCGCAGGCGAGCGAAGACGAGCCGCGCAGGCGATCGGTGTCGCCGTCGAACGCGGCCGCGTGTACGCGTCGGGTTGCTGGACGACTTCGTCTGATTCGCGCGTGACGTCATGCCCGCGATCGCGGGTCCACTGCGCTTTTGCCTTCGCCTGGAAATGGATTCCCGCTTTCGCGGGAATGACGGCGCTTTCTCCCGGCGCGCGTTTTCCGTCGCACGCTTCGAGCGCCATTCGAGCGAGCCGTCAAAAAATCGCCGAGCCTGCGTCGGCCTCATCGCAACCGATTGATACAAAGCGCATTTCTAGCGTCTTCCGGCATGGCACGCCTATTGCTCCACGCGTCCAGCATTCGAAATCCGGACGGAGCAAGACATGGCAGAGGCGAAGACCAAGGAACCGCAGGCAGGCGGCTCCGGCAAAGGCATGAAGATCCTCATCGGCGCGATGGCGCTGCTGCTGATGGTCGCCATCGGCGCGGTCAGCTATCTGCTCGGCCATCGCAGCGCGCCTGCCGCAGCGACCGGCGAGAACGTGAGCAGCGAGCACGCCGACGAAAAGTCGGATTCGTCTTCCGAATCGAAAGGCGGCGGTCGCGACGCGCTCTATCTCGCGCTCGATCCGCCGTTCGTCGTCAATTTCCAGAGCGACACCGCCGCACGCTTCCTGCAGGTCGGCGTGCAGCTGATGGCGCGCGACCAGAAGGCGCTCGATGCGGCGAAGGCATCCGAGCCCGCCGTGCGCAACGCGCTCGTGATGCTGTTCTCGAGCCAGGACGCGAAGACGCTGATCTCGCGCGAAGGCAAGGAGAAGCTTCGCAGCGACTCGCTCGACGAGATCAAGAAGATCGTCACCGACCGCACCAAGGGCGCGACGATCGAAGCGGTCTACTTCACCTCGTTCGTCATGCAGTGAGTGCCATGGGCGAAGAAATCCTTTCCCGCGATGAGCTCGATGCGCTGATGGACGGCGTGAAGTCGGGCGAGATCGCGACCGAAGACGGCGCGATGGCGCCGGGCGAAGTCCGCGCGCACGATTTCGCGCGTCGTGATCGCTCGCTGCAGGGCCGGCTGCCGGGTCTCGATCAGATCCTCGAGCGCGCCGCACGCCAGCTTCGCGACAACTACTACCGCATGCTGCGCCGCCGTCCCGAGATCGCAAGCGACACCGTGCGCGTCGAGACATTCGAGGAATGCCTCAACGCGATTGCGCCGACCTCGAGCGTGCACGTCGTGCGGGCGAAGCCGCTGCGCGGCAACGGCTTCGTCGCGATCGATGCGGCGCTCGTCTCGACGTTCGTCGATTTCTTCTTCGGCGGTGGCGGCGGGTCGCGCCGTCCTGGCGGTCCGCGCGAGCTGACGCAGGGCGAGCAGCGCGTCGTTCAGATCGCGCTTCGCGAAGCGCTGTCGGCGTTCACGGCCGCGTGGTCGCCGGTGACGCAGCTCGAGCTCGAAATCGCCGGTCACGCGGCAAACCTTCAATACGCGACGCTGCACGCGTCGCGCGATCTCGTCTGCACTTCGCGCCTGACGATCACGTTCGACGGCAACGAAGGCGAGCTCCGCTTCGTGCTGCCGTACGCAACGATCGAGCCGGTGCGCCATCTGCTCGACGGCAGCCCGAAATCCGAGCGTGTCGAAGGCGACGAGCGCTTCAGCACGAGCCTTCGCGACGACGTGCTCGATGCCGAGATCGAGTTGAGCTCGAATCTCGTGGAGACGCCGATCCGCATCGGCGATTTCCTGAAGCTCCGTCCCGGCGACGTGATTCCGGTCGATCTGCCTGAGCTGGTCACGCTCGGCGCCGACGAGATTCCGCTATTCCACGCGCGCGTCGGCACGGCCGGCGGCAACAACGCGCTCCGGCTCGTCGAGCCGATTCGGCTGAAAGGCCGCGACGCGAATACCGCCGCTCTCCTGACGAACGTTTCGAACACCAAGCATTGATCGAGGAAACACCGATGAACGACGCAGCCACCGCAACCGTAGACGTCGCCAAAGTCCGCTTCGACGACGTCCGCGCCGATCCTTCCGCCTCCGGCGGCGAGGTCAACCTCGACGTCATCCTCGACGTGCCGGTCACGCTCGCGATGGAAGTCGGGCGCACGCGCATTTCGATCCGCAACCTGATGGCGCTGAACCAGGGCTCGGTCGTCGAGCTCGACCGCGCCGCCGGCGATCCGCTCGACGTGTTCGTCAACGGCACGCTCGTCGCGCACGGCGAGGTCGTCGTCGTCAACGACAAGTTCGGCATCCGCCTGACGGACGTCATCAGTCCGGCTGAGCGCGTCCGCAAGCTGCGCTGAGGCGAGCCACGTGCGATTCGTCCCCTGTCTATTCGCGCTCGTTGCATCACCCGCGTTCGCGGCGGCGCCGACGCCGGCCGACGTCGATGCCGGCGGCCTGCTGCGCGTTTGCCTGAGTCTCGCGGTCGTCATCGCGCTGATCCTCGCGGCCGGCTGGGTGCTGCGCCGGCTGCAGCGCGGCGGCGTGCGTGCCGGTGGAAACCTGCGCTGCCTTGAGAGCATCGCGGTCGGCATGAAGGAGCGCGTCGTGCTCGTGCAGGCCGGCGACAAGCAAATGCTGCTCGGCGTCGCGCCGGGCAATGTGCGCACGCTGCATGTTTTCGATCAACCGATCGCCGTGACGACGTCGAACGCGGTGTCGCCGGCGGCCGCATTCAAGACTGTTTTTGCGCAGTGGCGCGGAGTGGGTTCGTGAACCGCGCCATTCTTTTCTTCGTTGCACTGATCGCATTGATCGTTGCACCGGCTGCGTTCGCAGCCGATCCGGCGCTGCCGGCGCTCGTCGTCAAGACGCAGCAGGGCAGCACCGAAACCTGGAGCGTGAGCCTGCAGGTCCTGCTCGGCATGACAGCGCTGACGCTGCTGCCGGCGATCCTGCTGATGATGACGTCGTTCACGCGCATCATCATCGTGCTCGGATTCCTGCGCCAGGCGCTCGGCACTGCGAACAGCCCGCCGAATCAGGTGCTGATCGGTCTTGCGCTGTTTCTCACCGCATTCGTGATGTCGCCCGTGCTGAGCCGCGCGTATGCCGACGGCATCCAGCCGTACATGGATGGCAAGGTCACGACCGAAGCTGCACTGCCCGCTGCGACGAAGCCGTTCCGCACGTTCATGCTCGACCAGACGCGCGACTCGGATCTGCAGCTCTTCGCGAAGCTCTCGCATTCGCAGGGCTACACGTCCAAGGACGAAGTGCCGTTTCCGGTCGTCGTCTCTGCGTTCGCGACGAGCGAGCTCAAGACCGCGTTCCAGATGGGTTTCCTGATCTATATCCCGTTCGTGATCATCGACCTGATCGTCGCGAGCGTGCTGATGTCGATGGGCATGATGATGCTCTCGCCGATGCTCGTGTCGCTGCCGTTCAAGATCATGCTGTTCGTGCTCGTCGACGGCTGGGCGCTGCTGCTCGGTACGCTCGCCGGAAGTTTTTCGGTCTAGCGCGCGATGACTCCCGAAACGGTCATGGGCATCGGTCAGCACGCGCTCGTCGTGACGCTGATGATTGCGGCGCCGCTCTTGCTCACCGCGCTTGCGGTCGGCCTTCTCGTCGGCGTGCTGCAGGCCGCGACGCAGATCAACGAAATGACGCTGAGCTTCATCCCGAAGCTGCTCGCGCTCGCAGCCGTGCTCGTGATCGCGGGCCCGTGGATGCTGCGCACGCTGATCGACTACACGCGGCACCTGATCGAAAGCCTGCCGAGCCTGATCGGATAGCGATGGAGCTCGATCTCGCCACGATTGCAGACTGGATCGCAAGCGCCGCGTGGCCGCTCGGCCGCGTCGCCGGCCTCGTCATGACGGCGCCGATCTTCACGGCGACCGCAGTGCCGATGCGGATTCGCGCCGCGCTCGTCGTGCTCTTGACCGTGATCCTGCTGCCGCTCGCGCCGCGCGACGGTTCGGTGCAGCCGCTCAGCATCGCCGGTTTCGGCGTCATGGTCGTGCAGGTCGGCATCGGCGCGATCATCGGTTTCACGCTGCGGCTCGTGTTCGAAGCGGTGGCGTTCGGCGGCGAGCTCGTCGCGACGAGCATGGGCCTCAACTACGCAAGTGTCGTCGACCCGCAGCACGGCAACACGACGCCGGTCGTCGGCCAGCTCTACACGCTGCTCGCGGTGCTGCTGTTCCTCGTCATGGACGGGCATCTCGCGCTGATTCAATTGCTCGCCGACAGCTTCGCGGCGCTGCCGGCGTCGACGGCCTCGCTCGATCGAGCGCTCTTCTGGTCGCTCGGCGGCATCGCGACCGAGGTGTTCGCGGGCGCGCTCCGCGTCGCGTTGCCGGCGATGACGGCGATGCTCGTCGTCAACCTCGCATTCGGATTCACGAGTCGCGCGGCACCGGCGCTGAACCTGTTCGCGGTCGGCTTTCCGGTGACGCTCGTCGCCGGTTTCGTGTTCACGTGGTTCTCGCTGCGTGGCTTTCCGCAGGCGTTCGCCGGCATGAGCGAAGCGGCGTTCGCCGGCGTCCGTGATGCGCTCGGGATCGGGCCGTAGACCATGGCCGATCACGATCAGGACAGCCGGACAGAACCCGCCTCAGAAAAGCGGCTTCGCGAGGCGCGCGAGAAAGGCGATTCGCCGCGCTCGCGCGATTTCTCGGCGGCGGCCGTAACGCTCGCCGGCGTCGCGGTTCTCGTTTCAATGCGGCACGGGCTTGGCGAACGCGTTGCCGCAATCCTGCACGATGGCCTTTCGATTCGTCGTGCCGCGCTGTACGACAAGGATGCGCTTGGCGCTGCACTGATGACGGGCGGCGGCGAAGCGCTCTGGCTGCTCGCGCCCATCTTTGCGGTCGCGCTCGTGGCGACGCTCGCCGCGCCGCTTGCGACCGGCGGCATCCATTTCAGCGGACAAGCGCTCGCCTTCAAGGGCAGCCGGCTCGATCCGCTCGCCGGTGTCGGCCGCATGTTCTCGATGCGAAGCGCCGTGGAGCTTGCGAAGGCGCTGCTGAAGGTCGCCGTCATCGCGACCGCCGCGGCGATCGTGTTGCGCAACGGATTTCCGGCGCTCGTCTCGCTCTCGACGGCGCCGCTGAAGAGCGCCGCGTCGAGCGCGCTCGATCTCACCGGCCTCGCGGCGCTCGCGCTCGCGGCTGCGCTCGCGGGCATCGGCATGGTCGATCTGCCGTACCAGATCTGGGATTGGCACAAGCGCCAGCGCATGACGCGCGAGGAGCTGAAGCAGGAATACAAGGAAAGCGAGGGCAGCCCCGAAGTGAAGGGCAAGGTGCGCCAGCTGCAGGCGCAGATCGCGCGCCGCCGGATGATGGCCGACGTGCCGACGGCCGACGTCATCGTCACGAACCCGACGCACTTCGCCGTAGCGCTAAGGTACGACGACAAGAAGCACCGCGCGCCGGTCGTCGTCGCGAAGGGCGTCGATCACGTCGCCGTGCAGATCCGCGAGATCGCGAAGAAATCGAAAGTCACATTGCTCGAAGCGCCGCCGCTTGCGCGCGCGCTTTATCGCACGACCGAGATCGGCGCGGAGATTCCTTCGGCGCTTTACGTCGCCGTGGCGCAGGTGCTTGCGTACGTGTTCCAGCTGCGCCGCGCGGCGGATGGCCTCGGGCCCGATCCCGAGAAGCCGACGCCGGAAGTCGATCCTTCGCTGTCCGATCCAAAACCCGCTTGAGCAAGCACGTCCAAAGAGACCGAACGATGACCACGGCCGTAGCAGTTTTCGATCACATCAAGGAGGCAGGACGCCGCGGCTTCGGCGCGCCGCTGATCGTGATGCTCGCGCTAGCGATGATGATGCTGCCGCTGCCGACGTTCCTGCTCGACGTGCTCTTCAGCTTCAACATCGCGCTGTCGCTGGTGATCGTGCTCGCGGTCGTCTATGTCGCTGAAGCCGCTCGATTTCTCCGCGTTCCCGACGATCGTGCTGATGGCGACGCTGCTGCGGCTTGCGCTCAACGTCGCCTCGACGCGCGTCGTGCTGGTGAACGGCCACGAGCGGCCACGCAGCGGCCGGCAAGGTCATCGAGGCGTTCGGCGCGTTCGTGATCGGCGGCAATTTCGTCGTCGGCCTCGTCGTGTTCGCGATCCTGATGATCATCAACTTCGTCGTCGTCACGAAGGGCGCGGCGCGCGTCTCCGAAGTCACCGCGCGCTTCACGCTCGATGCGATGCCCGGCAAGCAGATGGCGATCGACGCCGACCTTGAACGCCGGCCTGATCAACCAGGAGCAGGCGCGCGAGCGCCGCGCAGGAAGTCCGCGAGGAAGCCGATTTCTACGGCTCGATGGACGGCGCCGTCGAAGTTCGTCCGCGGCGACGCGATCGCCGGCATCCTGATCCTCGTCATCAACATCATCGGCGGCTTTGCGGTCGGCGTGTTCCAGCACGGTCTGCCGGCCGGTGTTGCGGCGCGCACGTACACCTTGCTGACGATCGGCGACGGCCTCGTCGCGCAGGTGCCGGCGCTGATGCTGTCGATCGCGGCCGCGATCATCGTCACGCGCGTTTCGCGCTCGCAGGACATGGGCAAGCAGGTCGTCGCTCAGCTCTTCGCGCAGCCGAAGGCGCTCGGCGTCACGGCGGCCGTGCTGGTCATGATCGGCCTCATTCCGGGCATGCCGAACCTCGCATTCCTGCTGCTCGGCGCCGGGTGTGGCGCGGCGGCCTATCTGATCTCGAAGCGCGCCAAGGCGCCGTGCGGCAAATGCGGCGAATCCGAACGTGCCGGCGCTTGCGGGCCCGAGCGGCGAAGCGGCGGAGCTCGGCTGGGACGACGTGCAACTGGTCGACGTGATCGGCCTCGAAGTCGGCTATCGCCTGATTCCGCTCGTCGATCGCACGCAGGGCGGCGAGCTGATGGGCCGCATCAAGGCCGTGCGCCGCAAGCTTTCGCAGGAGCTCGGCTTCCTCGTGCCGTCGGTGCACATCCGCGACAACCTCGATCTCGCGCCGGGCGGCTATCGCATCACATTGCTCGGCGTGCCGGTCGGCGCGGCCGAGATTCATCCGGATCGTTTGCTCGCGATCAATCCGGGCCGCGTGCACGGCACCGTCATGGGCATCGCGACGCGCGATCCCGCGTTCGGTCTCGAAGCGCTCTGGATCGAAGCCGGCACGCGCGATCACGCGCAGACGCTCGGCTACACGGTCGTCGATCCCGGCACGGTGATGGCGACGCACCTGTCGCACATCCTGTCGACGCATGCGCACGAGCTCCTCGGCCACGAGGATGTGCAGAAGCTGCTCGACCGCCTCGCGCAGACCGCGCCGAAACTCGTCGAGGATCTGGTGCCCAAGCGCCTCCAGCTCGGCATCGTCGTCAAGGTCATGCAGAACCTTCTCGCCGAGCGCGTCTCGCTCAAGAACGTGCGCGGCATCGTCGAATCCTTGGCGGAGCATGCGGGGCAGAGTCAGGATCCCGACGCGCTCACGGCCAGCGTGCGCGTCGCGCTCGGCCGCCAGATCGTGCAGGACATCAGCGGTTTGGGCGCGGAATTGCCGGTCATCACGCTCGCGCCGGAGCTGGAACAGATATTGCTCCAGTCGCTCTCGGGCGTGCCAGCGGCGGGTGCAGCGCTGGAACCCGGTCTCGCCGATCGTCTGCAGAAGAGCGTCGCCGATACGGCGAAGCGTCAGGAGATGCTCGGCGAAACCGCAACGCTTCTGGTGCCTCCGCCGCTGCGTTCATGGCTGGCGAGGTTCGTGCAACACGCGGCGCCGGGTATGAGAGTGCTGGCATACACGGAGATTCCGGACAACCGGCGCGTGCGATTGGTTTCGACGGTTGGACGATAAGGCAGCAGTAAGAAAGTAGGAAAGTAAAAAAGTAATGGAGCAAGAGAGTTAGAAAGTTAGAACGGCAACAGCGAAGCAAAGAGACAACTGACTTTCTCACGAGGCCGCGAAGCGGCCGACCTCACTCTTAACCCGATTGAGGCCCGCAACGAAAAACGTATTTCGGACGACGCAAATGAAGATCAAGCGCTACACCGCGCGCGACATGCGCCAGGCCATGCAGAAAGTGCGCGAGGACCAGGGTCCGGATGCCGTGATCCTGTCGAGCCGCCGCAGCGACGGCATGGTCGAGATCGTCGCGGCGATCGACTACGACGAGGCGCTCGTGCGCGAAGCGGTCGAACCGCTGCGCGGCGAGCGCAACGACGCGCGCGTCGCCGCTCCGGTCGACACCGCGCCGATCAGCGCGCCTGCGAAGGCCGCGTCGGCGGAAGTGCCGAAGCTTGCCGCACGCGTGCAGCCGCCCGTTTCCGCATCGGTTGCCGCGCTGACGAAGACGCCGGCGCAGTCGCCGAAGGTCGCGCCGATCGCAGCAGCCGCAGCGCCGGCACCCGCGCCGCATGTCGAAGCTGCGCCGGAAACTTCGCCGGGCGTCAGCGCCGCCGAAGCGCGCGCAGCGCTCGAAGCGAGCGCCGACCGCCTGCGCATGCGCGACGAAATCGGCGGGCTGCGCCAGCTGCTCGAATCGCAGCTGTCGAGCCTCGCGTGGAATGATCTCGATCGCCGCCATCCGCTCCGCGCACGCGTGCTGCGCGATCTGACGCGCTTCGGCATCGAAGGCGACGTCGCCGATGCGATCGTTTCCGACCTCCCGAACACCATCTCGACCGAGCAATCGCGCTACCTGCCGCTCGGTCTGATCTCGCGCCGCCTTCGTGTCGATCCCGCAGCGAACGATCTCGCCGGTGTCGTCGCGCTGGTCGGCGCGACCGGCGCCGGCAAGACGACGACGCTCGCAAAGCTCGCCGCGCGCCATGTCGCGCAGCACGGCCGCCAGTCGGTTGCGCTGATCGGCACCGACGATTTTCGCGTCGGCGCGCACGATCAGCTGCTGCACTATGGCCGCGCGCTCGGCGTGCAGACGTTCACCGCGTCGGACAGCGGCGAGCTCGCGCGCCTGCTTCAGCATCTCGGCGACCGCGACCTGGTTCTGATCGACACGCCCGGAATGACCGTCCGCGATGCGCGGCTTCCCTCGGTCATCGACATGCTGAAATCGAACGCGCCGCAGGTGCGCACGACGCTCGTGCTGCCGGCCAATCTTCTGCCGGGATCGCTCGAGCACAGCGTGCAGGCGTACGCGCCGCTCGGTTCGAGGCACTGCATCCTGACCAAGCTCGACGAGACGCCGTCGCCCGGCGCCGCGATCTCGATCGTGCTGCGCCACGGTTTCGCGCTCGAGTTCGTCACCGACGGCCAGCGCGTGCCCGAGGACATCCACGTCGCCGACGCGCGTCGCCTCGCGTGCCGCCTCGCCGACGGATCAAAGAACACGCTGCTCGACGAGCGCGTCATGGCCGAGCGTTTCGGCCGTGGGCTGCTCGTCAACTCCTAAAAGCATCTGAATCGGAAGCATCGTCCATGAAGCAGGCAAACGGATTGAACGCGCTCACGGCCCCCGTGCAGGTCATTGCGGTCGCGGGCGGGAAGGGCGGCGTCGGCAAGACTTCGATCGCGGTCAACCTCGCGATGACGATGGCGATGTCGGGCAAGGAAACGATGCTGCTCGACGCGGACCTCGGCCTTGCCAACGTCGACGTGCTGCTCGGCCTGCAGCCGATGCGCCATCTCGGCCATCTGCTCGACGGCCACTGCGGCATCGCCGATGTAGTGCTCGAAGCGCCGCACGGGCTCAAGATCGTGCCGGCCACGTCGGGCGTGCACCGCATGGCCGAGCTCTCGACCGCCGAGCACGCAGGTTTGATCCGCGCGTTCTGCAGCTATGCCGACCCGGTCGACACGCTGATCGTCGACACCGCGGCCGGCATCTCCGAAATCGTCACGATGTTCTGCGCGGCGTCGCGCGAAGTGCTGATCGTCGTCTGCGACGAGCCGGCCTCGCTGACCGACGCTTATGCGCTGATCAAGGTTCTGTCGCGCGAGTACGGCGTGCGGCGGTTTCGCATGGTTGCGAACCGCGTGGCGACCGTGCAGCAGGGCCGCGACCTCTGCGAGAAGCTGACGCGGGTCGCCGACCGGTTCCTCGAAGTCGGCATCGAGTTCGCGGCCGCGATCCCCGAGGACGAGTTCCTGCAGCGCGCGATCCGGCGCCAGCAGGCGGTCGTCGAGGCCTATCCCGGCAGCCGCTCGGCGCTCGCATTCAAGAATCTGGCCCAGGCTGCCGATAAGTGGGTTAACACGACCACGATCGGAGGCCATCTCGAGTTCTTCACCGAACGGCGCCTGCGCGCCGGCCAGCCCGCGACGGTGCTGTCATGAGCGTCGCCGCGCAGTATCTCGAGGTGCAGCAGGGCTCGGCGAACGAGCTCGTGCGCTCGCACGCGGCACTGGTCAAGCGCATCGCCTGGCATCTGAAGGGGCGTCTTCCGGCGAGCGTCGAGCTTGGCGATCTGATCCAGGCCGGCATGATGGGTTTGCTCGAGGCCGCCAAGAATTACGCGCCCGGTCGCGCTGCGAACTTCGAAACGTTCGCGGGCATCCGCATCCGCGGCGCGATGCTGGACGAGTTGCGCAAGACCGACTGGACACCGCGCTCGGTGTACCGGCGCCTTCGCGATGCGATGGAGGCGATGCGGCAGATCGAGGCCGAAACGGGCCGCGAGGCGAGCGAGGGTGCGGTCGCGGAGCGCATGGGCATCTCGGCGATCGAATACGCACAGATCATGGCCGACGCGAGCCGTTCGCGCGTGCTGAGTCTCAACGAGAGCAACGACGACGACGATGGCCCGGGTTTCGAAGTTTCAGACGAGCAGGCCGGCACGCCGGCGAGCCGTCACGAAGAAGAAGGCCGGCGCGCGGCGCTGGCGGAAGCGATCGAAGGATTGCCGGAGCGGGAAAAACTATTGATGTCGCTGTATTACGACGAGGAATTGAACCTCAAGGAAATCGGCGCGGTGCTCGGCGTGACCGAGTCGCGCGTATGCCAGCTGCACGGGCAGGCGCTGACGCGCCTGCGCGCGCGTCTGCGCGACTGGCGCGGACGCGAATAAGGGCGCGCACTGAATGAAGACGGCACGAGGCCACCAGCGAACGCATCCAGATAATGACGCCGATCGGCGTCGTCCTGGCGATCGCGACCGTGCTCGGCGGCATCGTGCTGAAGGGCAGCGGCATCCATTCGCTGTGGAGCGCGGCGGCGCTCGTCGTCGTGTTCGTCGGCACTGCGTCGGCGATTCTCGTGCAGACGCCGGCGGCGACACTCAAGCGCGCGGCGAGGATGCTGCCCTGGGTCGTCAAGCCGCCGAAGAACGATGGTCCCGGCCTCATCAAGAGCGTCGTCGGCTGGGGCGACATGGCGCGACGACAAGGTTTGCTCGGCCTCGAGCCGCAGCTCGAGAAAGAGAAGGACGCGTTCGTCAAGAAGGGCTTGCAGCTCCTCGTCGACGGCAGCGAGCCCGACACGATCCGCGGCGTGCTCGGCGCGGAGCTCGATGGCCGGCGTCACGCCGATCTCATCGCTGCCAAGGTTTTCGAAAGCGCCGGCACGTACGCGCCGACGATGGGCATCATCGGCGCCGTCATGGGCCTCATGGCCGTCATGGAGCATCTCTCGGAGCCGAGCAAGCTCGGCCCCGGCATCGCCGGCGCGTTCGTCTCGACGGTCTACGGCATCGGCTCGGCGAACCTGATCCTGCTGCCGCTCGCGCACAAGCTCAAAGGCATCGTCAACGAGCAGGCGCGCACGCGCGAAATGCTGATCGAAGGCCTCGTCGCGATCGCCGAAGGCGAAAACCCGCGCCACATCGAGGCGAAGCTCAAGGGCTTCTGTCACTGATGCGCCGCCACGTCGTCCACGAAGAGCACATCAATCACGAATCGTGGGCGATTCCCTACGGCGACCTGATCACGCTGCTGCTCGCGTTCTTCGTCGTGATGTATTCGATCTCGTCGGTCAACGAGGGCAAGTACCGCACGGTCGCGAACTCGATCCAGAACGCATTCAACGGCACGCCCAAGGTCATCGATCCGATCACGGTCGGGAAGGAACCGTCGATGTCACTGAAGCCCTCCGTGCTGACGACGCCGCAGAAGCCGACGAGCGAGCCGATCGCGCCGCCGATGCCCGCACCAGCGCCCGAAGCGCCGAAGGCCGAGCAGGCGCCGACGACGCCGGCACCGCAGGCCGAGGCCGAAGACAAGCTCGCCGGCATCGGCGATCGGATCGAGCAGGCGATGGCGCCGTTGATCGACAAGCAACTGATGGTCGTGCGCCGGCACCGCATGAATCTCGAGGTCGAGATCCGCGCCGACGTGCTGTTCCCGAGCGGCGTCGCGAATCTTTCGCCGCAGGCGCTCGCGCCGCTGCGCGATCTTGCGGGCATCCTCGGCGGATTCGCCAATCCGCTGCGCGTCGAGGGCCATACCGACGACGTGCCGATCGCGACGGCCGAGTTTCCATCGAACTGGGAGCTCTCGGCCGCGCGCGCCGCGAGCGTCGCGCGACTATTGATCGACACCGGGATCGATCCGCATCGTCTCGCGATCTCGGGCCGCGGCGAGTTCCAGCCGGAAGCTTCGAACGCGACCGAGGAAGGCCGAAACCACAACCGCCGCGTGAAGCTCATCGTGCTCGGCGCCGAAGAAGACGGCGCGGACGCCGAAGCCGACCGCGCAATCGCTGCCGCAGCGCCGGCGATCCCTCAGCATGACGCATTGCCGGCGCCGGCCACGCCCGGCGCGCACCTTCCGGGCGCGCCGTAATCCCCGCACGCGTCGTCAGGCGACGCGGCCTTTCTCCGATTCGAACGCCGCGCGCGCTGGCATCGATTTGAAACGGCTCCCGCCCTCGCGCTGTCGTGTGGCTGATCGGCTGTCGCGGCAACGCCGCGCCGACGTCGGTTCCGCCGTGTGCGAACGGGTGGAAAGCACACGACCCTTACAGCCGCCTCGACTCGCTGACACCCGTCATCTTCACGGCGACGGGCAGGAGGCATTCGTCGATGATCAGCTGCGGAAGAACTGCAGCAGGTCGGGGTTGATGATGTCGGCGTGCGTCGTGCACATGCCGTGCGGATAGCCCTTGTAGACCTTGAGCGTCGCGTTCCTGACGAGCTTCGCGGACAGCATCGCCGAGTCGGCGATCGGCACGATCTGATCATCGTCGCCGTGCATCACCAGAGTCGGAACATCGATGCGCTTCAGATCCTCCGTGAAGTCCGTCGCGGAGAACGCTTCGATGCAGTCGTACTGCGCCGTGATGCCGCCAGCCATCGCCTGGCGCCACCAGTTCTGGCGGACGGGCTCCGAGAGTGGTGCGCCCGGCCGATTGAAGCCATAGAACGGAATCGGGAAATCCCAGTAGAAGCCGGCACGGTTCGCCGCGAGTTGGGTACGAAGTCCATCGAACACATCGCGCGGAGTACCGCCCGGATTTGCGGCGGTCTTGACGAGCAGCGGCGGCACCGCGCCGATCAGCACGAGCTTCGCGACGCGCCCCTCGCCGTGACGGGCGACGTAACGCGTCGCTTCCCCGCCGCCGGTCGAATGGCCGACGTGGATTGCGTTGCGAAGGTCGAGGTGCGCGGCGACCGCGGCGAAGTCGGCCGCATAGGTGTCCATATCATTGCCCTTCGCGGTCTGCGTCGAGCGGCCGTGGCCGCGGCGGTCGTGGGCGATGACGCGGTATCCCTGCTGCAGGAAATACTGCATCTGCGTGTCCCAGTCGTCGCCGGTCAGCGGCCAGCCGTGGTGGAACACGATGGGCTGTCCGGAGCCCCAGTCCTTGTAGAAGATCTCGGTTCCGTCTTGGGTCTTGATCGAGCTCATGGCGTGGGTCCTGTAGTTGATCGGAGTATTTTCGGACGCGACGTGTCGTTCGCCGCGCGGTGCGCACTCTATAGAAACGATGTGTCTCGGGATCAGTCGACCGGAACGAGCGCGGGCTTGCCGCGATCCTTGAGCAGGAACACGACGAACTTCGCGGGCTTCGAATCGCTCGCGTTGCGCCCGATCGTGTGAATGTCGTCGGGTCCTTCGTGGAACGTCTGCCCGGCGCGGAGCGTCACGGGCGTGTCGCCGTTAACGCCCATGACGATCGAGCCTTCGAGCACGTAGACGAGCGCTTCGGCGTTGTGGCGATGCACCGGATCGGCACTGCCCGGCGGATACTCGACCGCGAGCACGAGGATTTCCTTGCCGGGATCGTTCTTGAGTTCCTGCGTCGTCAGCGGCGTCACGATCGCCTCGGGCGGTTTGCGGGTCGGCTCGGCGGCGGACGCGATATTCGCGACGAGCAGCGCGAGCAGGCAGAAGAGATGAGCATTTCGCATGGGATCTCCTGATCTGGATGGCTCAGTTGAGGTTGGCCTTGTCGAGTCCGAGCGCCTTGTCGAACGAGCCCGGCACGGAGCGAAACGCGACATTGGCGCGGTTCCACGCATTGATCGCGATGATCGCGAACGTGAGATCGGCGATCTCCTTCTCGGAGAATTGCGCGCGTACGCGCTCGTAGACCTCGTCCGAAACGCCGTGCGGCGGGATCTGCGTCAGCGCTTCGGTCCATTCGAGCGCGGCCTGCTCGCGTGTGCTGAAGAGCGGCGATTCGCGCCAGATGATCAGGTGGTGCAGCCGCAGCGGGCGCTCGCCGTGGATCGTCGCTTCCTTGACGTGCATGTCGACGCAGAGCGCACAGCCGTTGAGCTGCGAGGCGCGCAGAAAAACAAGATCGCGCAGCGCCGGTTCGATCGAGGCGTGCTCGACCTGCGCATTGAATGCGGCGAACTTCCGGTAGAGATCGGGCGATTGCTGCTGATAGTCCAGACGCTGGCTCATCGGAAAACTCCTTTCGATTTAACGAACGCATTACGAATACGCAATGGCTGGACGAAAGCGTAGGCCGCGGCGTTCGCGAGCAGTAGACGTGTCCGCGGCCGCACGGTGTTGCATCAGAGACATCAATTGCGGCAATGCACCTGTCACATCGGACCGCTCTCAGCAGCGCCGATCTGGACACGCCTTCGACCGCGTCATACGATCGCGTCGATGAGCGCGCTCCGACCGGGAGATCACGGCTCATGCGCGTGCCCTCGCAGGCGTCGCCTGACCATCAAGATCCGCTGACATCGAGCTTTTCGGCCAGTTACGCCGGCGTCGTCGCTTTCATCGCCGTCGCGACGGAGGGCAGCTTCGCGCGCGCGGGCGAGCGTCTAGGCGTCGGCCGCTCGGCCGTCAGCCGGAGCGTGCAGAAGCTCGAAGGCCAGCTCGGCACGCGTCTCTTCCAGCGCACGACGCGCGCGACATCGCTGACGCGTGAAGGCGAGCTGTTCTTCGAGAACTGCCGCCCCGGCGTCGAGCGGATCCTGCGGGCGCTCGAGGAAATGCGCGATCTGCGCGAGGGACCGCCGCGCGGGCTCGTTCGCGTCAGTGCGCCGCTCGGGTTCGGCCGCAAGGTGGTTGCGCCGCTGATCGCAGCGTTCCGTGCGGGCCATGGCGAGGTCGCGGTCGAGCTCGTGCTCGACGAGCGCGAGGCCGATCTCGTCACCGGTCGCATCGACGTCGCGTTTCGCGAAGGCGTGCTCGACGACAGCCAGATCATCGCCAGACAGCTGATCCCGATGCAGAGGTTCGTCTGTGCGTCGGCCGATTACGCGCGTCGTCAAGGCATGCCGGCGTCCGTCGACGACATCGAGCAGCATGCGTGCATCAACCAGCGCCTTGCGAACGGAAACCTGCGCGACTGGGAGTTCAAGATCGACGGCCACGCGCGCAGCGTCGTGCCGCAGGCGAACCTTGCGTTCAACGATCCCGCGCTCGTTCTCGAGGCCGTCCTTCGCGGCGACGGGATCGCGCAGTTGCCGGCGTACGGGATTTGCGATGCATTGCGCGCGGGCGCGCTCGTCATCTGCCTCGAGGACGCTTCGCCCGACGACGGCGGCCACTACCTGTGCTACCTCAGTCGTCAGCAGCTCCCGAAGCGCATCCGCGCGTTCGTCGACTTCATGACGACCGAGGTGCGCAAGCTCGACCTCGATTGCGCGATGCTGATGCAGCCCGCCAGCGCGACGATCGACGCCGCCGCCTGACATTCCGGATTGGTGCAGGCCGGGAAACATCGCGCGGCCTTCGGCAGGGCTACTGCCTCGGGCACGTGCCGCCTAGCATCGGGCTCAGATCATCCGGCCGTTCGCATCGCGGCGCCGGCAGCCCGCCCGGATCGCAGAGGTCTCCTATGAAAATCGTCGTCATCGGTGGTACCGGCCGCATCGGCAGCAAGGTCGTCGCGCGCTTGCGCGATCAGGGGCACGAAGTCATCGCGGCCGCACCGCAGACCGGCGTCGACGTCCTGACCGGCGAAGGGCTCGACGCCGCGATGGTCGGCGCGCGCGTCGTCGTCGATCTTGCGAACTCGCCCTCGTTCGAGGACGCAGCCTCGCTGCATTTCTTCCAGACGGCAGGCCTCAACATCCTTGCCGCCGAGACGAAGACCGGTGTCAGCCATCACGTCGCGCTTTCGGTGGTTGGCACCGAGAAGCTTTCGGCGAGCGGCTACTTCCGCGCAAAGCATGCGCAGGAAGCGCTGATCCGCGATTCCGGCATCCCGTACACGATCGTCCACTCGACGCAGTTCTTCGAGTTCCTGCCCGGCATCATCCAGTCGGCCGCCGACGGCGCGACGATCCGGCTTTCGCCGGCGCTCGTGCAGCCGATCGCGTCCGAGGACGTCGCCGACGCCGTCGCGCGGTTCGCGCTCGAGTCGCCGGCCAACGGCATCGTCGAGATCGCAGGACCCGAGCGCGAATCGCTTTCCGGTCTCGCGCAGCGGTTCATGGCGCTCATTGAAGATCCGCGCGAAGTCGTCAGCGACGTGCATGCGCGCTACTTCGGCGCGGAGCTCGAGCCCGAGACGCTGGTGCCGTCGAAAGCGGCGTGGAAGGGTGTGCTGAACTTCGATCGCTGGCTCGAGCTTTCCGATTTCGCGGGCTACGAGGAGCGGCGGCACGAAGTCCACTAAGCTGGACCCTCCGCCGTCGCCTTCACCATCGAGAAACCGAATGGCATTGCAGCCACCGCCGACCAGCCTGCTCGACAAATATCACGGCGAAGACGCGCAAGCGCTCTATACCGCGCGCGTGCGCGTGATCGGCGGCGAGGCGGCGCACGGACGCGCATCGGGCATCGCGAAATCGGACGACGGAGCGCTCGACGTCCACTTGCGACTCCCGGTCGAGCTCGGCGGACCCGGCGGCGGCACGAATCCGGAGCAGCTTCTGGCGGCGAGCTACGCAGCGTGCTTCCACGGCGCGCTGACCTTGCTGGCCGCGCGCTCGAATGTCGCGCTCATCGACAATGTCGTCGAAGCGACAGTGACGTTCGCGCGTGATCCCGTCGACGGACGCTTTCTGCTCAAGGCCGAGATTCGCGTCAGCCTGCCGGGCATCGACCGCAAGGTCGCCGCGGAGCTCGTGCGGAACACCGAGCGCATCTGTCCGTATGCAAAGATGTTCCGGCAGGGGATCGAGCACGTCGTGGCGCTCGCGCCCGACGAGTCGGCACGTGGGCCCGCTCAGAAATCCCCGCTCAGAAATCCATGAAGTAGCCGCCGTTCACCGGAATGTTCGCGCCGGTGATGAAGCCGGAATCGTCGGCGGAGAGGAAATCGACCACGCGCGCGATCTCGCGCGGCTCGCCGAGGCGTCCGACGGGAATGTTCGCGATGATCTGGTTGCGCACGTCTTCCGGCACGGCCATGACCATCGCGGTGCGGCAGTAGCCCGGCGAGACGCTGTTGACGGTGACGCCCTTCTTCGCGACTTCGCGCGCGAGCGCCATCGTGAAGCCGTGCATGCCGGCTTTCGCGGCCGAGTAATTGGTCTGGCCGAACTGGCCGGTCTGACCGTTCACCGACGAGATGTTGACGATGCGGCCGTAGCCGCGCGTCGACATGCCGTCGACGACGTTGCGGCACATGTTGAACACGCCTTCGAGATTGACCTTCAGCACGTCGATCCACTGCTCGGGCGTCATCTTGCGCAGCGACGTATCGCGCGTGATGCCGGCGGCGTTGACGAGGATCGCGATCGGGCCGTGTCTCGGCTTCGATCTTGCGGATGACGTCGGCGCACGCGGTCGAAGTCGGCGACGTTGAGCGACTCGAAAATCACCTGGTCGCCGAACTCGGCCATCTCGGCCTTGAACTCCGCGACGCGCTCGGCGCGCGAGCCGAGGTCGGCTGCGACAACCTTGTGGCCGGAACGGGCGAGGTACTTGCAGATCTCGGTGCCGAGACCGCCGATTCCGCCGGTGACGACGGCGACGCGCTTGCTCATCTTAGGTCAGCTCTTGCAGTGCGACATGGATGCGGCGCAACACGCTGCTGCACCGCACAAGGCGCGCGATGTTAGGAATGCGCTAGGGGGAAGTCAAATGGCGCACCGATCGCGGGTCCCGCCAACGCGGGGACTTGGCGCCTTGGGCCGGGCCGTAACAAAAAATCACGCGATCCCGCGCTCGCGGGGGCGACTCAGGGCTTCGTCGTCTTCTTCGGCTGCGCCTGCGTCGGATCGAACGTGCCGTTGCGGACGCTGTTCGCGGCGGCGTTGAGGAAGCCCTGCTGCAGCGACTTCCACAGGTCCACGTTGCGCTCGGTCAGGTCGTTCAACATCGACCACGGCGTCTGGCCGAGGATGTTGTTGAGCTGGCTGCGGAACTGCTGCTGCTGATCGAGGAAGATCTGCAGGCTCTTCTCGAGATAGCTGCCCATGAAGCCCTGCAGCGAATCGCCATAGAAACGGATGATCTGCGAGAGCAGGTTCGTCGTGAACATCGGCTGCCCGCGCTCCTCGTACTCCGAGATGATCTGGAGCAGCACCGAGCGCGTCAGATCGTCGCCGGTCTTCGCGTCGCGGACCTCGAACTCCTCGTTGTCGAGCACGAGCTGGCGCACCTCTTCGAGCGTTATGTAGCTCGAAATCTCGGTGTCATAGAGCCGCCGGTTCGGGTACTTCTTGATCGTGCGCAGTTGTGCCATGCGGCAACGCTAGCAGAATATGCTGTAGCGCACCAGTTGCTTTGCTGCGCAGCATAAAGGGCTGGGATTGGGGATTTGGGATTCGGGATTGGCGGCAAGCCGGCGTTGGCCAAATCCCGACTCTCCTATGCCCGAATCCCGGCTTACCAACCCATGTACTGCCCGCCGTTGATCGCGAGGTTCGCGCCGGTGATCCAGCGCGCCTTCTCGTCGACGAAGAACCCGACCGCGTAAGCGATCTCATCGGGCTCGCCGAGGCGGCCGATCGGAATCTGCGCCGTGATCTTCGCGCGGACCTCCTCGGGCACGGCCATGACCATGTCGGTGCCGACGTAGCCCGGCGAGACCGTGTTCACCGTGATGCCGAACTTCGCGTTCTCCTGCGCGAGCGAGATCGTGAAGCCGTGCATGCCGGCCTTCGCGGCCGCGTAATTGGCCTGGCCGTACTGGCCCTTCTGGCCGTTGATCGAGCTGATCTGCACGATGCGGCCCCACTTGCGGTTGCGCATGCCGTCGATGACCGGGCGCGTCATGTTGAACACCGAATTGAGATTCGTGTTGATGACTTCCTGCCACTGGTGCGCGTTCATCTTGTGGAACGTCGTGTCGCGCGTGATGCCGGCGTTGTTGACGAGGATGTCGATCGGGCCGAGCTTGGACTCGACCTCGCGCACCATGGCCTCGGCGCTGGCGGCGTCGCCGACGTCGCCCTTGACGACCGCGAAGTCGAAGCCGGCCGCCTTCTGCGCGTCCTGCCAGGCCTTGGTCTTGGCCTCGTCGCGGTAGTTCGTCGCGACCTTGTGCCCATGGCGGGCGAGCTCCCTGCAGATCGCCGTGCCGATCCCGCCGGTGCCGCCGGTAACCAATGCCACGCGCGTCGTCATGTCGTTCTCCTTGTGTGTGCGAGCGAATCCCGAGCTTGCGAGGATTGTGCCCGCGGCTTCATGAAAGTTCCTTCCGCAGCGCCGCAAACGGCGCCGGCGTTCGCGGGCTTGCCGGAATGCGCTTCGGATCGAATGCGGCGACTGCCGCGGCGAGTGTCGCTGCGACCGTCCGCTCCGACCTCGCCGCCTGCCCGAGAAACGCGAGCGCGGCGCGGAGCGCCGGCAGCGGATCGTCGGCCTCGACCGCGATCGCGCGTTCCTGTTTGCTGAGCTTCCTGCCTTCGGCATTGAGCGCAAGCGGCAGGTGCGCGTAGCGGACGCGCGGCAAATCGAGGAGCTCCTGCAGCAAAATCTGACGCGGCGTCGAATCGATGAGATCGGCGCCGCGCACGATATCGGTGATCGCTTGCTCGGCATCGTCCACGACGACCGCGAGGTGATATGCGAACCAGCCGTCCGCACGGCGCACGACGAAATCGCCGACGTCGCGCGAAAGATCCTGTGCGACGCGACCCTGGATCGCGTCGTCGAACGCGATCGTGCGCGCCGGCACACGCACACGCCACGCGGGCTCGCGCGACGCATCGCGCGGCGCGACGCAGGTCGCGGGATGGATGCCTTTGAACGGCTCGAGATCGCTGCGGCTGCACCAGCACTGATAAACGGCGTCGCGCGAGCGAAGTTGCGAGAGCGCGTTTGCGTAGACGCTCGCGCGATGACTCTGGTGGATCACCGGCTCGTCGGACGTCATGCCGAACGCTGCGAGCGTCGCAAGGATGTCGGCGTCGGCGCCGGCGACTTCGCGCGGCGGATCGAGATCCTCGACGCGCACGAGCCAGCGCCCGCCGGCCGTGCGCGCGAAAAGCCAGCTGCCGACCGCCGCGACGAGCGAGCCGAAATGCAGCCGACCGGTCGGCGAGGGCGCGAAGCGGCCGCGATAGGCAGGCGAGGGCGGCTCCATTCGAGGGGATCCCATTCGGATGATGCAGGCTCGGTCGCGCGACGGAATCGCGCCGCCGGCGCGAACCCGGCCGCACGCGACGCTGTCATAGAGGCGCGCTCGCGGCGCCGCGCGGCGCGCGCTACCCTTTCAATTCACGGCGAGTGTACCCAGATTCGGGCTTGCAACGTCCCACAGATCGAGGCTTCCATGCTGCGCATCGCTCTCTTCCTCCTGACGAACATCGCGGTCATGGTGCTCCTGACGATCGTCGTCAAGATCACCGGCATAGACGTCTACGCGTACAACCGCGGCGGCCTCAATCTTCAGGCGCTGCTCGTGATGGCGGCCGTCATGGGCATGGGCGGCTCGTTCATCTCGCTCGCGATGTCGAAGTGGATCGCGAAGATGTCGGTCCGCGCGCAGGTCATCACCGAGCCGCGCAATCCCACCGAGAGCTGGCTCGTCGCGACCGTGCGCAGCCACGCCGAAAAGGCCGGCATCGGCATGCCCGAGGTCGCGATCTACGACGCACCCGAAATGAACGCGTTCGCGACCGGCATGAGCAAGAACAGCGCGCTCGTCGCGGTGTCGACAGGACTGCTGCAGTCGATGGACCGCGAGCAGGTCGACGCCGTGCTCGGCCACGAGATCACGCACGTCGCGAACGGCGACATGGTGACGATGGCGCTGATCCAGGGCGTGCTCAACACGTTCGTCATCTTCCTCGCGCGCGTAATCGGCACGCTGGTCGACCGCGCGATCAGCGGCAACCGCGACTCGGGCGGCGGCTTCGCGTATTTCGGCATCGTCATCGTGCTGCAGATCGCGCTCGGCTTTCTCGCCTCGCTGATCGTCATGGCGTTCTCGCGCTGGCGCGAGTTCCGTGCGGACGCGGGTGGTGCGCATCTCGCCGGACGCGATTCGATGATCTCGGCGTTGCAGCGGCTGGGCGGTAGCGACGGACAGTCGACGTTGCCGAAGGCGATTCAGGCGTTCGGGATCACGGGCGAGCGTGGCATCGGGCGGTTGTTGATGAGTCATCCGCCGATTCCGGAGCGTATTGCGGCGCTGCGGGCGGCGCAGGTCGCTTGAGGTACCGGCCTTAGCCCTCGCCTTCAAGGGGAGGGTTGGGTGGGGATGGTGTCCACCACCCTTCGTCATTCCGGCGGAAGCCGGAATCCATTTTGCTTTTGGCTCTTGGGCGGTTCGCGTTGTCGCGAAAACCGACTCACGTCCGTGTGTTGTTTCGTCCGCCATCCATGGCGGCCGGTTACTTTCTTTTGCTTGCCCAAAAGAAAGTAACCAAAGAAAAAGGCACCCTCGCGGTCGCGGTCACGCGGGCATCCATGCCCGCGTGACTCCGCGAGCAGGCTCCGGGGTCCGCTCACGGCACATCCCTGTGCCGAGATCGGACGCGCGCGCATCCTGCGCGCGCCCGCGCTGCGCGCGGCTATTTCCTGCGCCTGCTCGCCGCGGCCGAGAGGGAACCCGGGAAGAGCAGAGCGCGGCAGTCCCTGCCGCAGAAGCACCGGATATATGCGACACCGGATATATCCGACACGTCGGTTTCTTTCTTTCTTTCGCTTTGCCCTTCGGGTTCCCTCTGAGCAGCGGCGGAGGGCGGACGGATCAGCCGCGCGAAGCGCGGGCGGCGCGAGGGATCGCGCCGATTCGGACAACAGGCCATGGATGGCCTGTGGGCCGAACCCGTCCGCCCGTAGCGAACCGCTCGCTCCGCGAGCGGCGCGAATCCGAGGGTGCCGTTTTCTTTGGTTACTTTCTTTTGGGCAAGCAAAAGAAAGTAACTGGCGGCCATGGATGGCCGACAAACCACACACGGACGTGAGTCGGTCTTCGCGACAACGCCGAAAACCGAAAGCGAAAATCAAAATGGATTCCGGCTTCCGCCGGAATGACGAGGGTGGTGGACACCATCCCCACCCAACCCTCCCTTGAAGGGGAGGGCTAAAGCAGCCGCGCGCAGCGCGCAAAAAACTCAGCCGTGCGCCATCACCTTCTCAGGCTCCTGCAGAAAATTCCCCTGCACGAAGTTCACCCCACACGAAAACAAAATCGACATGCTCGCCGCATCCTCCACGAACTCGGCGACCGTCAGCTTCCCGGCGTGGTGCGCCTGATCGCAGATCTCCTTGATCTTCTCCTGATTCTCCTTGTGCTTCGGGAGCTCCGCCATGTAGTTGCGGTCGATCTTGAGATAATGCGCGGGGATGTGCTTCAGGAGCTGGAACGAGTTCAAACCTGAGCCGAACTGCTCGAGCGCGAAGCCGCAGTGGATCTGCTCGAGCCCTTTGACGAACGCGCGGGCCGGTTTCAAGCTCGTGACGACCTTGCTCTCCGGCATCTCGAACACGAGCGAATCGCCACGCTGGCGCGCGGTCTTCAACTGCTGCGCGATCCACGCGAGCAGCGTCTGGTCCTCGAGCGACTGCGGCGTCAGCTTGATGAAGAACGTCGTCTTGTGTCCCGCGCGCTCGCGCTCGGCGATCGAGCGGATCGCCGCGCCAATGACCCAGCGGTCGATCGAGGGCAGCTTGCCGTTCTGCTCGGCAATCGGCAGGAAATGGCCGGGCAGGATCTCGCCCTTGGCGCCCTTCATGCGCAACAGGACTTCGTAGAACTCGCCCTCGGCGCCGTGCAGGCTCACGATCGGCTGGTAATAGAGCACGAAGCCGTCGGACCGGAGCGCCTCGTCGATCAGCGCGATCCAGTGCTTGGTCTTTTCCGCGGCTTCCTTGTCCTGCGCGGCCGGGTCGAAGATGTTCGTGCGGTTGCCGCCCTCGGCCTGTGTGCTGCGGAGCGCGCCCTGCGCCTGCGCGAGCAGCGTCTGTGCGTTCGCGTTCTTCTCGCCGATCAATGCACCGCCGACGCTGACGGTGAGGCTGATCGACTGCTTGCCGATGTCGAAGATGCGCTCGTCGAATGCTTTCCTGAGCTTGTCGCCGAACTGGCGCGTGTCCTCGAGATTCCGCTTCGTCAGCAGCACCGCGAACGTGTGCTCGCCGATGCGGCCCGCGATGTCCGATTCGCCGAGGTGACGGCGAATGAGGCCGGCCATGTCGCCGAGCAGCACGTCGGCGTTGCCGAGGCCCACGCCGTCGAGCACCTGCTTGAAGTTGTCGGGTTCGATGACGAGCAGGGCCTGGTCGACCGTGCCGCTCGCGGCGGCCGCGGCCAAACCTTCGATCTGCGCGATCGTGTGCTGGCGGTTGAAGAGCTCCGTGACGAGGTCCTTCTGGCGCAGCGCGTCGAGCTCCTGCGCGAGGTTCGCGTCGATCATCTGCCGGCGGAACGTGATCTGCTGGCAGGACTCGCCCTCATAGCTCGCCTCGGCGAACTCCATCGTCGCATCGAACGTCGAGCCGTCGCCGCGCTGCGCCTTGAGGTTCAGGCGCTGCGGCGGTTTCTCGCCTTTCGAGAGGCGCTTCAGCAGCGCCTTGAAGTCGTCGGCATCGTCGGCCGCGATCATGTCGAGGATCGACATGCCCTCGACGTCCTCGAAATCGTCGAAGCCGAACATTTCGAGGTACGCCTTGTTCGCGCGCACGTGCATGCCCTCGTGCACGTACGCGATCGGGTCGCGCGAGGAATCGAGCAGCGCCTCGCAGCGGCGCTCGGATTCGCGCAAGCTCGCCTCGATGCGGCGCACGCTGCGGCGCATCGACAGCGCCTCGAACTCGCGGCGCACGGTCATCTGCATGTGATCCGGCCGGTCGCGGAGCGCAAGGCCGCGCGCGCCGTCGTGGAACGCGGCGACGATCTTGTCTTCGTTGAGCTCGCGTCCGGTCGCGATCAGCGCGACGTCGCGGCCGCCGCGGCTCGCGGCCGCGGAGACCTGCGCAAGACCGAGCTCGCTCGCGCTGAGGCTCGCGATGATGAGATCCGGCGTCTGCTGCTCGAGCGCAGCCTCGAGCTCGGCCTCGTTCGAGGCGCGCGCGGGCCTGACGGCGATGCCGCCGTTGCGCAGGATGCTGATGATCTGCTCGGCCTCCTCGACGGAGTCCTCGATCAGAAGAAGCTTGATGATGTTGTCAGTCTTGGCCATCGGAAACTTGCAATTCAGGGCAACCGCCGCGAGGAACGCGCGCCGCGTGCCTCGCCGTCCGGCTCGATGTCCGGGGCGGTCCGGGTCGGTCGGGGCAGTGGAAGCAACGGGTCCGTCGTGTTCGAAAGGCCGCGTCGCGAGCCGAGGCCTCGCTGCTATTTACCGGATTCGCCCAAGCATTTCCATCGGGCCCATTCCTTGGATCGGCCTTTCGGCCGATTTCTTTACCGGGTTGTCATAGCGGCGTCTTGGAGGCCGCGCCCGCGATTTCGCGCACCAGGCGCGGCACCAGGTAGCCCGGCAGCCGCGCCGTAAGCTCGGCCGCGAGCGCCCGAGCCGTCGCATCGTCGACCTCGAAATGCGCCGTGCCGGCGACGCGGTCGAGCTGGTGCAGATAGTAGGGCAGTACGCCGCACTCGAAGAGGCGCTCCGAGAGCAGGGCGAGCGTATCGGCCTCGTCGTTGATCCCGCGCAGCAGGACCGACTGGTTCAGCAGCGCCGCGCCGCTGCCGGCGAGCTTCGCGCATGCGTCGGCGACCGCGGCGTCGAGCTCGTTCGGATGATTGGCATGGACGACGACGACGCGCCCGAACGGCAGCGCCCGGAGCCAGCCGAGCAGCGCCTCGTCGACGCGCTCGGGCAGTACGATCGGAAGGCGCGTGTGGATCCTGAGGCGCCGGATGTGCGGGATCGTCGCGAGCGCATCGGTCAGCTCGGCGAGCTTGCGCGTCGACAGCGACAGCGGATCGCCACCGGAAAGGATCACTTCCTCGATCGATGCATCCGCGCGGAGCGCCGCGATCGCGTCATGCCAGCGGTTCGCGGCGGCCGTTTCGTCGCCGTACGGAAAGTGACGGCGGAAGCAGTAGCGGCAGTTGATCGCGCACGAGCCGGTCGCGATGAGCAGTGCGCGCCCGCGATATTTGTGCAGCACGCCGCGACCGGTGCGCGCATCGAGATCGCCGACCGCGTCGCGCGCGAAACCCGGCACGTCGCCGAGCTCGGCCGCACGTGGCAGCACCTGCAGCAGCAGCGGATCGTTCGCATCGCCATAGCGCATGCGCGCGACGAACCCGCGCGGCACGCGCAGCGCAAAGCCGGTGTCGGCGCCGGCGAGGAGATCATCCGCGCGATGCGAAAGGCCGACGAGATCGATGAGCTCGCGCGGATCGGTGACCGCGTCGCGCCAGAGTTCCTGCCAGCGCTGAGGCTGCGCCGGCAGGGGTTTAGCAGGTATCATTGCGGGATCGGGTCCGGCCGCATCGGCCAGGAAACCCAACATTCTAGCCGCTTTCGCGCGGCCCCCGAATCCCAAGACTTTCGCTGGAGCAATTTTCCATGGCCAGTTATGGCATGAACGACGTCAAGAACGGCATGAAGATCATCGTGGACGGCTATCCGTGCACGATCGTCGACACCGAGTACGTCAAGCCAGGCAAGGGCCAGGCGTTCACGCGCGTCAAATACCGCAACCTCAAGACCGGCCGCACGGTCGAGCTGACGATGAAGTCGACCGACTCGCTCGAAGCCGCCGACGTCGTCGACACCGATCTTGAGTACCTCTACAACGACGGCGAGTTCTGGCACTTCATGCATCCGGACACGCACGACCAGATCGCCGCCGACAAGAACGCGATGACTGACGCGGCCAAGTGGCTCAAGGGCAACGAGGTGTGCATCGTGACGCTGTGGAACGGCGCGCCGCTGATCGTGACGCCGCCGACGTTCGTCGAGCTCCTGATCACCGAAACCGATCCCGGCGTGAAGGGCGACACCGCCGGCAGCGGCGGCAAGCCGGCGACGCTGGAAACGGGCGCGGTGGTCCGCGTGCCGCTGTTCGTTCCGCAGGGCGACAAGATCAAGGTCGACACGCGAACCGGCGAGTACGTCTCGCGCGTCAAATAAGACGAAGCGCCCCGTTTCGTCGTTCCGGCGCAGCCCGAGCCATTTTGATCCTTACGTCGCGCAACACGAAAAAGGCAAAATGGATCCCGGCATGGGCCCGGACGACGAAATGAGTGAGACGCCGCGCACGATCGACACGCTCATCGAAGCCCGCTGGGTCGTCCCGGTCGAGCCGCATGGCGTCGTCCTCGAAAACCACGCGGTCGCGATCGCCGGTGATCGCATCGAAGCGATCCTGCCGATCGCCGACGCGCGCTTGCGTTATGCGCCACGCGAGCGCATCGAGCTCGCCGCGCACGCGCTGATCCCGGGCCTCGTCAACGCGCACACGCACAACCCGATGACGCTGATGCGCGGTCTCGCGGACGATCTGCCGCTGATGCGCTGGCTGCAGGAGCACATCTGGCCCGCCGAGGCGAAAGCGATCAGCCCCGAGTTCGTGCGCGACGGCGTCGAGCTCGCCATCGCCGAGATGCTGCGCGGCGGCACGACCTGCTGCAGCGAGAACTATTTCTTTCCGGACGTACAGGCCGCGACGTACCGCCGGCTCGGCTTTCGCGCGATGGTCGGCGCTCCCGATCATCGAGTTTCCGAGCGCGTGGGCGAAGAGCCGCGACGAGTACTTCGACAAGGGCCTCGCCGTGCACGACGAGTTCCGCGGCGAACCGCTGATCGGCACGGCCCTCGGCCCGCACGCGCCCTACACGGTTGCCGATGCTAGCTTCGAGCGCATCCGCATGCTGTCGGACCAGCTCGACATTCCAGTGCACCTGCACCTGCACGAGACCGCGCAGGAAGTCGAAGACGCCAAACGCGAGCACGGCGCGCGCCCGTTTGCGCGCATGCAGGCGCTCGGGCTCGTCAATGATCACCTGATCGCCGTGCACATGACGCAGCTGACCGACGCCGAGATCGCCGCGTGCGCCGAGAATGGCGTGTCGGTCGCGCATTGCGCCGAATCGAACCTCAAGCTCGCATCCGGTTTCTGTCCAGCCGAGAAGCTCCGCCGCGCCGGCGTCAACGTCGCGATCGGCACCGACGGCTGCGCGAGCAACAATGATCTCGACATGTTCGGCGAGATGCGCACGGCCGCGCTGCTCGCCAAGGCGGTCGCGAACGACGCGAGCGCGTTCGACGCCGCGGCCGCGCTCCGCGCCGCAACGCTGAACGGCGCGAAGGCGCTCGGCTGGGACGAGCGCATCGGCTCGATCGAGGCTGGCAAGCAGGCCGACCTGGTCTCCGTCCGGATGGATGCGATCGAGACCGAACCCATGTACAACGTGATTTCGCAACTCGTCTACGCGACGGGCCGGCAGCAGGTCAGCGACGTCTGGATCGCGGGCGTGTTGAAGCTTCGCGACCGCGAGCCGGTCGACATCGATTGCGACGAGCTGCGCGACAAGGCACGCCGCTGGCGCGATCGGATTGCAGGAGTGTGAGATGGCGACTTCAGCGCGTTCTGCCGGATTTTTCCTCAACCTCTGCATCGCCGTAGCGCTGACCGCGCCTGCCGCCGCGGCGGCTGCGGACGAGAAGCCGCACAAACCCTACGCTGTCTGGGTCGTCGGCGAAGGCGAGAAGAACGGCCACCCGATCAAGGTCCGCTGGCGCGATCACATGCCGGACGCCGAGTTCAAGGCCGCGCATCCGTGGTGCGTCGAGATCACCTGGCGCTTCCAGCACGATGCGAGTGGCAACGTGACGCGCGAGGAAACCGAGCGCGCATCGGATCTCGACCTGATGCTCGAGCAGGAAATCGAGGATCCCGAAACCGCGACCGAGGTTGCCGGCTTCAGCGACAACGAGCATCGCGTGTGGATCTACTACGCGACCGACCGCTACAAGATCGAGGCGGCGCTCGACACGATGAAGCGCGACGACGCGACGCTGCCGGTCAGCTACGAGATGCACGAGGACGCGGCCTGGCAAGGCTTGCAGCTCGTGCTCGGCACGGTGAAGGAATGAATCGGTGACGGAATGAACCCGGAAGCCAACGTCGGTGAAGTCAACGTAGATCGCGCCGAAACCGCAAAGTTCGACCGCCTGGCCGCGCGCTGGTGGGATCCGGACGGCGAATCGCGGCCGTTGCACGATCTCAATCCGGTTCGCCTCGGCTACATCGCCGGGCGCGCGAACCTCAATGGCGCGCGCGCGCTCGATGTCGGTTGCGGCGGCGGACTGCTGAGCGAAGCGCTTGCGCGCGCCGGCGCTGACGTCACCGCGATCGATCTCGCGCCGGCGGTGCTTGATGTCGCGCGGCTGCATCTCTACGAAAGCGGGCTCAAGGTCGATTACCGCGAAACGAGCGTCGAAGCGCTCGCCGACGCGATGCCGTCGACCTTCGATATCGTCACGTGCATGGAAATGCTCGAGCACGTGCCCGATCCCGGCAGTGTGATCCACGCCGCCGCGACGCTGCTGAGGCCCGGCGGCACGCTGTTCCTGTCGACGTTGAATCGCACGCCGCTTGCATTCGGCGCCGCGATCATCGGCGCCGAGCACGTGCTGCGCCTGTTGCCGCGCGGCACGCATCACTACGCGCAGTTCCTGAAGCCGAGCGAGATCGCGCGCGATCTTCGCGCGGCCGGCCTCGCGCTCGACGATCTCCGCGGCATCGGCTACAACCCGTTCGCGCGCAAGGCCTGGCTCACGCCGAGCGTCGCCGTGAACTATCTCGTCGCGGCATCGAAACCGGCATGACGCGAACGCCACCGCGCGCCGTGCTGTTCGATCTCGACGGCACGCTGATCGATTCCGCGCCGGATCTCATCGCCGCCGTCGAAGCGCTCTGCCACGAGCTCGGCGCGCCGGCGCCCGATCCTGCGCGCGTGCGCGAAGTCGTCTCGGCCGGCGGCCGCGCGATGCTGCGCCGCGGATTGCCCGGCGCCGACGAGACGATGATCGACCAGTGGCTGCCGCGCTTTCTCGATATCTATTCGGCGAACATGGTGCAGCACACGCGGCTCTACGACGGCGTCGGCGCGATGCTCGAAGGCTTCGAGTCGCGCGGCATCGCGTGGGGCGTCGTCACCAACAAGCCGGGCTGGCTGACGCGGCCGCTGCTCGAGCAGATGGGATTGCACGTCCGCTGCGCCGCGATCGTGACCGGCGATTGCCTGCCGGTGCGCAAGCCCGATCCCGCGCCGGTGTTGCGCGCGTGCGAACTCGCCGGCGTCGAAGCGTTCGCGACCGCGTTCGTCGGCGACGACATTCGCGATATCGAAGCGGGCCGCGCAGCCGGCACGTCGACCGTGGCCGCGGCGTGGGGCTATCTCGACGGTGGCGATCCCGGCACATGGGGCGCCGATCACGTCGTCGCCGTGCCGTCGGATCTGCCGCGCGCGCTCGGGCTCTGGTGAGCGACGAAGCGCCCAGCACGCCGCTGGCGAGCTTCGAGGCGAAGTGGACCGAGGCGCGGCCCGAGCTCGCACTCGCATTGCGTTTCGAGCGCGAGGATGAGCGCGAAGCGCGCGCTGCATTCGCGTGTCTCGTGCTCGAGATCGAGCACGCCGCGTTCAACATTCGGGAAGCGCAGCCGGCGGCGATCAAGCTGCAATGGTGGGCCGAGGAGCTCGCGCGCGCGGCGAAAGGCGAGGCGCGCCATCCGCTGACGCAGGCGCTTGCGCCGCGCATCGCCGCTGCGGCGATTCCGCAGCGCGGATGGAACGCGACGATCGTCGGCGCGTTTGCGCAGCGCGATCCGGAGCCTGCGGCCGATCGCGAAGCGTTGTTGTCGGGATACGCGCAACTCTACGCGCCGCTCGGCGCGATCGAGACCGCGCTGTTTCGCACCGACGCGACCGCGGTCGCACACGCGCTCGCGCTGTCGCGCGCGATGCGCGAGACGGCCGCGCTGCCCGATGCGCTGCGTGACGGCAAGCTGCCGTTGCCGCTCGACCTGCTCGCACGGCACCGCCTCGCGCGCGGCGATCTCGGCGGCGAATCGGCGACACGCAGCGAAGCGTTGCGCGAATGGTTCGGCGATCTCGCGTCCGAGATGTCGGCGCTGCTCGCGACGCCAAAGCTTGGCGTCCTGCGCGCCGCGATGGCCGCGGCGGACGCGAAGCGCCTTGCGAGCGCCGCCAAGGCGGGCGAGCCGATGAAAGCGATGACCGCATCGCTGGCGGGCCTGTCGATCCCGATCGCCTGGGCGGCCTGGCGCGCGGCCCGGCGTTCGCGCCGGTGAACGGAGAATCGTCGATTCGGACGCCTGCTAGGCTATTGAGCCCACTGTGCGCGGCCACAGATAGCTCAACAGTGCGTCATGCCCGCGAAAGCGGGCATCCATTTCGAAGTTGGATTCCCGCTTCCGCGGGAATGACGCCAGACCAGAAAAGACGCCAGACCTGAATGGAAGTCGCCATGTCTTCACGCGAAAACACAATGCGCATCCTGCCCGACGTCGCGACCGAGGCGCGCCCCGGACCCGGCGGCCGGCTCGACCGCGTCGGCATGGACGAAATCGAGATGCCGGTGCTCGTCGCCGGCGCCGACGGCACAGCCCAGCGCGTCAGTGCGCGCATCGCCGCGTTCGTCGATCTCGGCGACGCCGATGCGCGCGGCATCCACATGTCGCGGCTGTACCTGCATCTGGACCGTCACCTCTCGGCCGAGGCGCTGACGCCGTGCACGCTGCGCCGCGTATTGCGCGATTTTCTCGATTCGCACGCCGACCTTTCGACGCACGCCGAAGTGCGCATCCGCTTCGACCATCTCGTGCGCCGCCCGGCGCTCGCGAGCGCGCACAGCGGCTGGCGCGCGTATCCGGTCGAGATCGGCGCGCGGCTCGACGAGCGCGGCTTCGCGGCCGAGCTCGCGGTGCGCGTGCAGTATTCGAGCACGTGTCCCGCCTCGGCGGCGCTGGCGCGCCAGCTGATTCAGGATCGCTTCGCGGCGGATTTCGCGTCGCGCGACTCGATCGCGCGCGACGAAGTGCTGGCCTGGCTCGGCAGCGAGCAAGGCATCGTCGCGACGCCGCATAGCCAGCGCAGCACTGCCGATGTGCAGGTCACGCTCGCGCACGGCTTCGATCTGCCGATCATCGACGTGATCGACCTGATCGAGAACGCGCTCAAGACGCCGGTGCAGACGGCCGTCAAGCGCGAGGACGAGCAGGCATTCGCGCTCGCCAACGGGCAGAACCTGATGTTCTGCGAGGACGCTGCGCGCCGCATGCAGCGCGCGCTCGACGACGACGAGCGCATTGCCGATTTCCGCGTGCAGGCGACGCATCATGAGAGCCTGCATCCGCACGATGCGGTCGCGGTCGCGACGAAAGGTGTCGTTGGCGGCTACGCCGCGTGACGGCGATCCGCGATGCGCAGGCGAGTGATTTCGCCGCGATCCTCGCGCTCAACGAAGAATCGGTTCATTTCCTCAGCCCCTTGAGCGCCGAGCGGCTCCAGGCGCTGCATCGTTCGGCCGCGTACCACAAGGTCATCGAAAGTGGTGACGGCATCGCGGCATTCCTGCTCGCATTGCGCGAAGGCGCGCCCTACGACAGCCCGAACTATCTCTGGTTCGTCGGGCGCTACCCGCGCTTCCTCTACATCGATCGCATCGTCGTCGCGCCGGCGCACCGCGGCGCCGGCTTCGGCGCGATGCTCTACGACGACATCGCAGCGTTCGCGGCGCGCACCGGGACGCAATGGCTCACCTGCGAGTTCGACATCGAACCGCCGAATCCCGGCTCGATGCGATTTCATGAACGCATGGGTTTCCGCGAAGTCGGCACCCAGATGATCGGAGCCGGCAAGAAGCGCGTCTCGCTGCGGGCGAAGCCGATCTCATTGGCCGGCTGAACGCGAAGCGCCTGCCGCAGGCGGTATGCTTTGCCGCCATGAAAGCCGTCCGCTATCGCTTCGACGATTACCTGCTCGACGCCGCCGGCCGCGAGCTCTGGCGCAGCGGCGAGCGCGTTGCGATACCGCCGAAATCGCTGGAGTGCCTCGCCTATCTTCTGCAGTACCGCGACCGCGCGGTCGGGCGCGACGAGCTGATCGCCGCGGTTTGGGGCCGCGTCGATGCGAGCGACACGCTGCTGACACAGACGATCTGGCGCGCGCGCCGTGCGATCGGCGATGAAGGTGATCGCAGTCTGCGCACGGTGCCGCGTTTCGGATACCGGTGGGTCGCGCCGGTTCGTCTCGAGGACGGGCCCGGCGATCACGATGCGGCGAGTGCGATCATCAAAGATCCGGAACCACCGGCAGCCGAGCCCGCGCCTCGGGCGCGATCGGGCACACGCACGCGATACGCACTTGCCGCGGTGATTTTCGCCGTGGCGATCGCCACGGCGGTCTTCCTTTCGACACACGATCGGCGCATAGCGCCGCAGACGGCCGTCGTGCCCTCGCTCGTCGTCGTGCTTCCGGTCAGCGTCGCCGATGCATCGGCCGAAGCCACGTGGATTCGTCTCGGCGCGATGGACTATGTCGCCTCGCGCCTGCGCGATGCGCGGCTCAACGTGCTGCCGAGCGAGCGCGTCGTCGCGATCGCGAAGTCGTCCGGCGCCCGCGCGCCCGATGCGGACGAGCGCGAGCGCGTCGCGGCGCTGACGTCCGCGGACTATCTGCTGGTGCCGCGCGCCGAGCGCGCCGACGGCGTCTGGCGTTTCTCGATCGACGCGTATCACGGCGGTCGCGCGCGCACCTACCACGCGCAGGCGTCGTCGCCGTTGCCGGCCGCAAACGATGCGGCCGCTGCGTTCCTGGACGATACCGGGCATGCGTCGCTGCTCGCGGCGTCGCCGCCGGACCGCATCAACGAGATCGTGAAGCGCACCGATGCCGCATTGCTCGAAGGTGATCTCGCCAAGGCGCGCGCAGCGCTCGACGGCGCGAGCCCAGAGGAGCGCGCCGATCCGCACGTGCTCGCGCGCGCGGGCAAGGTCGCGTTCCGTGCCGGCAAGCTCGACGAGGCCGAGGCCGCGTTCGCGCCGCTCGTCGCCGACGCCGCACCCGCGAGCCTGCGCGTGGTCGGCGAGATGGGTCTTGGCGGCGTCGAGATCCGGCGCCACCGCTTCGACGAGGCGCAGCGGCACTACACGACCGCGCTCGATACGCTCGGTCCCGACGGCGATCTCTCGCTTCAGGGCCGCGCGTTTACCGAGCGCGCGGTCGTCGAAGGCAGTCTCGGACGCGTCGATCTCGCAGTTGCCGACATCGGCCGCGCGCGCAGCGTGCTCGAGCGCAACGGCGATCCGATTGGCCTGGCGAGCCTCGATCTCAACGGTGCGCTGATCGAGAGCCAGCGCGGGCATTACGACGAGGCGACGCGCATGTTCGACCGCGCGATCGACGTGTATGGCCGCTTCGACATCGCCGATCAGGTCGCGATAGCGCTCTCGGGCCGCGTCGATACGCGGCTTACCCTGCTCGACAACGCCGGCGCGGTCGAGAGCAGCACGCGCGCCTGGAATCTGCTGCCGCGGCTTGAAGATCCGCTGCTGATCGCATTCATGGGCGCACGGCACGCCGATTCGCTGCGGCGGAACGGCCGCCTCGCGGAAGCCGCGCGCGTGCTCGACCGTTTCGAAGCCGGCGGCGATCACGCAGCGGCCGATCCCGCGTTCGGCGTGCTGCGCGCGGCCGTGCTCGTCGATCAGGGCAAGGCGCCGCTCGCGCTGCATCTCGCCGACGACATCATGCGCAACTTCGAGCAGGCGCCGGTTGGAAGCTGTAGCGACACCGTGCCGCAAGCGGCGATCGTGCTGACCGAAGCCGCGCTTCAGAGCCGCGCGCCGGAAGCGGTCGCGCCGCTGCTGGCGCGGCTGTCGGAGTTCGCGGCGGCGCCGCAGGATCCCGAATGGACGTTCGCGAGCGACATGACGCAAGGCGAGCTGCTCGATGCGCTCGGCGATCCCGACGCCGATCGGCACTTTGCGGCCGCGCTCGCCTACGCCGAAAGCACCGGCGAGCCGGCGCGCATCGTCGCCGCCGCGGCGCCGTATGCCGAGCATGCGGTCCGCCGCGCCGATGTCGCGCGGGCACAAGCACTGCTCAAGCGGCTCGATCCGTATGTCGCGCTCGACTTCCGCGCCGCGCGCGCAGCGGCGCTGCTGCACGCGATGCTCGGCGAGAGTGCGGCCGCCGACGCGGCCGGCGCCGCGGCCCGGCGGCTCGCCGGCGAGCGTGCGCCGGGTGAGCTCGAGGCGAAGGCCGTCGCGATCCGGGCCGGCGGCTCGAATTAGGCGATCCCGCGGCGCGTTGATGGCTTTGAGACATCGCTGCGATCTTGCGCAGACACCTCTCTTGAGCCGTGCGCCTATCGTGCGAGCGAAGGCCAGGTCGGCCTCCATCGAGGGAATGCGCATGTCGTTCAGCCGTTTCAGACCATTCGCCCTGACTTTCCTGACCGGCATTGCGGCGACGGCCGCTGGCGCCGCGAGCGCGGGAACGCCCGGCATCGATCTCGAGGTGACCGTCGGCACCGACCTTTCCGAGGGCGCCTGCGGCGCCGCGACGTCGCTCGACTCGCTCATCGGCGACGAAGTCAACTTCTGCTATCGCGTCACGAACAACACCGCGGCGACGCTGCAATACCAGTCGCTCGACGACAGCATCGAGGGCTCGCTGCTGTCCGAGCACGCGCTCACGATCGCGCCGGGCGCGACCGAGCAATACAACCGGATCCGCCAGCTCGCGCGGGGCAGTGCCGGCACGCGCACGCTCACCTGGACCGCACGCGACGTGCGGCCCGACTACACGGCCGCGCCACGCGCCGGCGCGTTCATCGATCTTTCGACGCGGCCGACTGCGCAGGCGCTCAATCCCGCGACCGACGCGAGCGATCCGACCGGCGCTGGCATGGTCCAGGTCGAGGTGCCGTTCACGTTCGATTTTTACGGCGTTCCGTCGAACCGGCTCTGCGTCGGCATGGACGGTGGCGCTCAGGTCGGCGTCGACCGGTGCATCCTGTTTCCGGTCGCGGCCGGAGCGCTGCCCCAAGGCGGCATGGGTCCGGCGATGCTGCCGCTCTGGGACGATTTCGCCGGCTGGTCGTTCTGCGGCGACAATTGCATCGACGTCTACGGCGCAGTCTTCGCCGACACGGTCGGCGATGCGCCGAACCGGCAGTTCGTCGTCGAGTGGTACAACGTGCGGCACGAGGCGGCGGGCTCGAACGACGATCGCGCGACGTTCGAGCTCGTGATCGACGAGGCGACCGGCAACGTGAGCTTCGAATACCTCGACGTCGAGTACACCGCGATCGGCAACTTCTTCGGGGCGCCGGACGTCTGCAACGGTGGCGTCTGTGCCGGCATCGGCCTGCAGCAGGACGATGCATGGGCGCAATCGTATTCGTGGGACGAAGCGTCCGTCACCGATGGTTCGGCGATCGACTGGATTCCGAACGCGCCACAAACCTTTGGCGCAACCGCCACCGTGACGCTCGCGGTCGGCGCGCCGGTCGCGGCGCCGCCGGCCTCGATCGCGGGCGCCGCCGCACCCGGCGCGCAAACGAGCGTGACGCTGACGCTCGCGAACCCCGGCGATCGCGATCTCGCGTGGACGCTCGATCAAGGCACGCAAAGCGCACCGGCAGGCAGCGGTGCATCCGTGCCGGCCTACGTTTCGCGCATGCTGCTCGCCGACTATCCGACGATGGACAACACGTTCCTCGGTTTCGACGCGGCCGCACCGTCGGCACCGGTGCCGGTCGGGCCGGTGCACCGCATCTACGATGCCGGCGCGTTCGTCGACGACGATTTCTCGACCGAGTATCTCGTCAGCGGCTGGCGCGAGATCGGCGGCACGCACATCTTCAAGACCGACATCCTCGAGCGCGTCGACACGGCGACAGCCGCGATCACGCCGGTCGGCGACACGGGCGTCGGCGGCACCGAATACATCGCCGCGCTCGCGTGGGATCCGACGAGCTCGACGCTGTACGCGGCGATCACCGGCTTCGGCGGCACGACGACGCTCGCGACGATCGATCGCTACGACGGAACGGTCACGCGCCTCGCGCCGATCGAAGGCCCCGACGTGGTCGCGATCATCGGGCTCGCGATCGACGCGAACGGAAGCATGTTCGCGCTCGACCAGAACAGCATATCGCTGATGGAGATCGACAAGAGCACCGGCGCGGCGACGCCGATCGGTCCGATCGGCGAAGACATCCTGATCCTCTTGAACGGCTCGCTGGCATTCGATCGCGCCGGCGACATCCTCTACCTGATCGGAGCGACGCAGGACGTGCTCGGCGGCGACTACATCGTCGATCTCGTCAGCGGTCACGCCGGCCTCGTCGGCACGATCGGCACCGATCAGGCGCTCGATGCCGCGCTCGCGATTGCGACGCCGGGCGGGCCGTGCACGAACGCCGCGCCGGCGTCGTGGCTATCGTTCGATCCAGCTGCGGGAACGGTCGTCGCCGGCGCGTCGCAGGCGATCACGGTCGGGCTCGATGCGACCGGGCTCGCGCAAGGCCGCTACGAAGCGGATCTATGCGTCCGCAGCAACGATCCGTACCGGCATACGCTCCCGGTGCATGTGACATTCGATGTCGGTGGCGACGACGCGATTTTCGCGAGCGGATTCGAAGCGCCGTAGTTCGGCGCTAGCGCGGCGGCTCGACCAGCAGCAGCGGGTCGAGCCGCACGTCGAACCAGTTCATGCCCCAGTGCAAATGCGGGCCCGTCGCGCGGCCGGTCATGCCGACCGCGCCGATGACCTGGCCTTGCTCGACGTGATCGCCGACTTTCACGTCGATGCGCGACATGTGCAGGAAGTTCGAGCTGACGCCGTGGCCATGGTCGATCAGCACGGTGCCGCCGGTGAGATAGAGATTCGCATCCGCGAACGTGACGATGCCGCTCGCCGGCGCCTTGACCGGCGTGCCCTGCGGCACCGCGATATCCATGCCGGGATGCGGCGATTTCGGCACGTCCTTGCCCTTGACGACGTAGACGCGCTGGCTGCCGAAGCGTCCGCTGATGCGGCCTTCGACGGGCCACTTGAACGTTTCGAGAAAATCTTCGCGCGCATCGTCGCGCTGCCGTGCGGCGACGACGCGCGCCTGTTCCTTCTTGATGCGTTCGGCGATGTCGGGCGGCGGCTCCACGGTCGCCGGCGGCACGCCTTCGATGCGCTCGACCGGCCAGTCGCGCGGCGTGACTGCGATCTCGATGCGGTCGTGGCGGCCGTCGCGCTCGCGCACGTCGACCGTGACCGGGCCCGTTTCATCACGGCCGATGCCGAAGACGACGTGGTTGTCGGCCGTGATGCGCAGATCGCGCTCGCCGTAGCGCGCGTGCGCGCCGGCCGGGATCGTGCCGATCACCAGCGCGCCTTGCGAAACCGACGCCGGAAACTCGACGCGCATTTCGGCAGCGAACGATAACGATGCGAAAGCGAGCGCGACGATGAGCCCGAATCCGCCACGAACGAATGTCACCGCGCGAATTCCAGCCGGCGGCCGCGCGTGTTGTCGTCGAGCTCGCCTTCGTGGAACGCGAGATGCCCGTTGATGAACGTCGCCGCGATGCTCGATCGGAACGTATAGCCTTCGAACGGCGACCAGCCGCATTTAGACAGCACGTCGGCCTGCGTGACGGCATGCGGCTTCGCCGGATCGACGAGCACGACATCGGCGAAATAGCCTTCGCGCAGGAAGCCGCGCTCGTGCACGTTGAACAGCGTCGCCGGCGCGTGCGAAACCGCTTCGACGACGCGTTCGAGCGTCAGCTTGCCGTCGAGCACGCGCTCGATCGCGCACTGCAACGCGTATTGCACGAGCGGCAGGCCCGACGGTGCGCGCACATACGGCTCGGCCTTCTCGCTCGCAGTGTGCGGTGCGTGGTCGGTCGCGAGCACGTCGATGCGGCCTTCGGCGAGCGCGAGCGTGATGCCGTCGCGGTCGAACGCGGTCTTGATCGCGGGATTGCACTTGATGAGGTTGCCGAGCCGCGCGTAATCGGCGTCGGTGAAATGCAGGAAATGCACACAGGTCTCGGCCGTGATGCGCTTGCCGGCGACGGGGCCGGGCTCGAACAGAAGGCATTCGTCGGCGGTCGAGATGTGCAGCACATGCAGGCGCGTACCGTGCGTGCGCGCGAGCGAGATCGCGAGCTTCGTCGACTTGACGCACGCCTCGCGCGAGCGGATCAGCGGGTGCTGATCGGGCGGGATGTCGTCGCCCCAGATCGCGCGCGCTTTTTCCTCGTTTGCGAGGATGATCGGCGTGTCTTCGCAGTGCGTGATGATCGGCACCGGCGTGTCGCGGAAGATCAGATCCAGCGTCTTCGGATCGTCGACGAGCATGTTGCCGGTCGACGCGCCCATGAACACCTTGATGCCGGGTGCGGCTTTCGGATCGAGGCGGCGGATCTCCTCGATGTTGTCGTTCGTCGCGCCGAGATAGAACGCGTAGTTGACGCGCGAGACCTCGGCCGCGCGTGCGTACTTCGCCTCCAGCGCGACGCGGTTGGTCGCGGGCGGCTTCGTGTTCGGCATCTCCATGTAGCTCGTGATGCCGCCGGCGAGGCAGGCGCGCGATTCGCTCGCGATGTCGGCCTTGTGCGTCAGGCCCGGCTCGCGGAAATGCACCTGGTCGTCGATCATGCCGGGCAGCAGCCAGCGCCCGCGCGCATCGAGCACGCGATCGCCGGCGCGCGCGGTCAGGCTCGCGCCGACCCGGTGGATGCGGCCGTCGCGGATGCTGACGTCGCCGTGCGTGCGGCGGCCTTCGTTGACGATCTCGGCGTTCGTGATCAGCCAGTCGCTCATCGTGTCTCGGTGCTCCTGTCGTGACGCGTCGGCCACCATTCGAACGTTTCAGGCACGGGGTCGAGTCCGCCGGTGCAAAGCGGCTGGCAGCGCGCGATGCGCAGGAGCCCGAGCCAGCCGCCGCGCAGCGTGCCGAAGCGCGCGACGGCGACGCGCGCGTAGTCCGAGCAGCTCGGATGAAAGCGGCAACGCGAGCCGAACAGCGGGCTCAGAAAACGTTTGTAACATTGCAGCATCAGGATGACGATGCGCGACACGAACGGGCGGCTCCGGATCGGTTGTGCCTGGAAGTATGCATGCGCGCGCGGCCGCTGCAGAGACCTCCGGGTTCGCGCCACGGACGGGATCGCTTCGGCAAGGGCGGGCCCGAAATACGCAGGCGCCCGTCGCGGCAACGATTTTCGGCGGTTGCCGGGGGGTGGGACTTAGGCTATAACACGCGGCCGCCGAATCTCAAGGTGGACGCAGGAATGGCAAAGAGCAAACCCGCACCGGCCCGTAGCGCCAAGAAGACGCAGGCTCCGGCGCGCAGCAAGTCCGTCGCGCACGCAGGCGCGAGCACGGCGCGCAAGGCGCCGCCGAAGTCCGCCGCGAAAGCGAAACGGCCGGTCGTGGTCGCGAAAAAACCCGCGAACAAACCGGTGGCGAAGACGGTCAAACCCGCCGCGAAAGCCGCTCCGAAGGCGGTGGCGCCCAAGCCAGTGCAGGTCAAGCCTGTGCCCGCAACGAAAAAGCCCGCCGTCGCGTCGAAGCAGGTGATCGAGTCCAGCAATCTCGTAAAGCAGTCCGGGAAGTCAGTGAGCACGAGCAAACCCGCTACATCCGCAGCAGCGACAGCAACGGTTTCCAAGGGTGCCAAGGCGCGCGCCGTCGCGCCGGCCGCCGATTCGGGCGTGACGATGCAGGACGGGCGCTATGCGCTGCCGACATCGGTCCGCATCGATCTCCCGAACGGCTATAAGCCGACCGGGAAAGAGGAATACATGAGCCCGCGCCAGCTCGAGTACTTCCGGCGCAAGCTCAGCAAGTGGCGCGAGGAGCTCGTCGAGGAGAGCCGACAGACGATCGAAAGCCTTCGCGACGAAGTGCGCGACGTCGGCGACGAGGCTGAGCGCGCGACGCGCGAGACCGAAAACTCACTCGAGCTTCGCACGCGCGACCGCTACCGCAAGCTGATCTCGAAGATCGACAAGGCGTTGAAGCGCATCGAGGAAGGCCGCTACGGCTACTGCGAGGAGACCGACGAGGAAATCGGCCTCGAGCGGCTCGAAGCGCGCCCGATCGCGACGCTCTCGCTCGATGCGCAGGAGCGCTGGGAGCATCGCCAGAAGCAGATGGGCGATTGATCCCGCGATCGCACGAAAGATGAACGGAACGCCCCGCACCTGCGGGGCGTTTTTTTAAGGGTCGCTTCGTTTACGGCCAGCGCCGGCTCCGGCAGACTAGAAACGCGAACAGGGAAGAAATCCGACGTGAGCGATCGCAAATACTTCGGGACGGACGGCATCCGCGGCCGCGTCGGCGAATGGCCGATCACGGCCGAGTTCATGCTGAAGCTCGGCCGCGCCGCCGGCACCGTGCTCGCCGGCAACGCGCGCAAGGCGACCGTCGTCATCGGCAAGGACACGCGCGTCTCGGGCTACATGTTCGAATCGGCGCTCGAAGCCGGCCTCGTCGCGGCCGGCGCCGACGTGCGCCTGCTCGGCCCGATGCCGACGCCGGCCGTCGCGTATTTCACGCGCAGCCTTCGCGCGAGCGCCGGCATCGTCATCAGCGCCTCGCACAATCCGCACCAGGACAATGGCGTCAAGTTCTTCTCCGCGTTCGGCGAGAAGCTCGACGACGCGGTCGAGCACGCGATCGAGCGCGAGCTCGAGGCGCCGTTCGCGACGGTCGATTCCGAGGCAATCGGCAAGGTCGTGCGCATCGAGGATGCGGCCGCGCGCTACGCCGAGTTCTGCAAGTCGACGGTGCCTTCGTCGCTCAGCCTCCGCGGCGTGTCGATCGTGCTCGACTGCGCGCACGGCGCGACGTACCAGATCGCGCCGAAAGTGTTCAGCGAGCTCGGCGCGCAGATCGAGGCGATCGGCAACCGGCCCGACGGGCTCAACATCAACCGCGACGTCGGCACGACGAAGCCGCAGGCGCTCGCGCGCGTGGTCGTCGAAAAAGGCGCCGACCTCGGCATCGCGTTCGACGGCGACGGCGATCGCGTGCAGATGGTCGATCGCAACGGCCAGCTCGTCGACGGCGACCAGCTTCTCTACGTGCTTGCGATGGACTTCCATGCGACGGGACGCCTGCGCGGTCCGCTCGTCGGCACGCTGATGAGCAACTACGGGCTCGAGCGCGCGATGCGCGAGCTCGGCGTGCCGTTCATTCGCGCCAACGTCGGCGACCGTTACGTGCTGCAGCAGCTCAAGGAACACGGCGGCACGCTCGGCGGCGAGACGTCGGGGCACATCCTCTGCCTCGATCGCATGACGAGCGGCGATGCGATCGTGAGCGCGCTGCAGGTGCTGGATGCGCTGGCGCGGAGCGGGCAGCGGCTCGACGAAGCCGTTGCCGGCATGCACAAGATTCCGCAGACGACCGTGAACATCCGCGTCGCCGGCGGCGCGGCGCTCGTCGCCGATGCCGACGTGCAGCGCGTGCTCGAGCGCGTGCGCGGCGAGCTCGAAGGGCAGGGGCGCGTCGTGCTGAGGCCTTCGGGCACCGAGCCGCTCGTGCGCGTCACGGTCGAAGCGGCGGACGATGCACTCGTCGCGCGGTTGTCCGGTGAGCTCGCGGACGCCGTGAAGGCCGCTGCCGCGAAAGTCGCCGCCTAGAAACGCCGCGCCGAATCGGGCGCCGTTCCACGTAAGTCCGGCGATCCCATCCGCGGATCGCCTGCATGAATCCATTCGTATCGTTCTTCTGGTTCGGTGGAAGGATCAACCGGACGACGTTCCTGATCCGGCTCGCCGTCCTCGTCGCGATCGCGTTCGCGATCAGGTCCGCGTATCCCGACGCACTCGGCGAGCAGGACGATCCACTGCTCGCAGCGATGCAGACGCTCGGCATCTACGCATATTTCTGGTGCCTGTGCGCGAACTCCGCGAAGCGCTGGCACGATGTCGACCGGTCCGCGGTCTACACCGCGCTGATGATCGTGCCGATCGTCGGACTCGTGCTCGATCTCGTCCTCAACGCGCTCATCGACGGCACGCCCGGACCGAACCGCTTCGGCGATCCGCCTGTGTGATCGGGCAGTACCGGCCGATCGGTCAATCGCCGATAATCGGCCGGTGAAGACGACCATTCCGACGCTCGACATCCGCCGTTATGAAACCGACCGCAAGGCGTTCGTCGCCGAGCTCGGCGCCGCCTATCGCGAATGGGGCTTTGCCGGCATTCGCGGCCACGGCATCGATCCGTCGCTGATCGACCGCGCGTACGACGCGTTCCAGCAGTTCTTCGCGTTGCCGGCCAACGTGAAGATGGAATACCACCTCAAGGGCACCGGCGGCGCGCGCGGCTACACGCCGTTCGGCATCGAGACGGCGAAGGATTCGCGCTATCCGGATCTCAAGGAGTTCTGGCATATCGGCCGCGAGATCCCGCGCGGTTCGAAGTACGCGGCCGTGATGGCGCCGAACGTCTGGCCGAGCGAGATTCCCGATTTCCACGCGGCCGGTTACGGGCTTTACGAAGCGCTCGACACGCTCGGCTCGCGCGTGCTGCGTGGGCTCGCGTTGCACATTGATCTCCCCGAGACGTATTTCGACGACAAGACGAACTACGGCAACTCGATCCTGCGCCCGATCCACTATCCGCCGATCACATCGCCCGACGTGCCGAACGTGCGCGCCGGCGCGCACGAGGACATCAACCTGATCACGCTGCTCGTCGGTGCGAGCGCCGAAGGCCTTGAAGTGCGCTCGCACGCTGGCGATTGGGTGCCGTTCACGGCCGAGGCCGACACGATCGTCGTCAATATCGGCGACATGCTGCAGCGGCTGACGAATCACGTCTATCCGTCGACGACGCACCGTGTCGTCAATCCGCCCGGCGAGAGCGCGCGCAACCCGCGCTATTCGGTGCCGTTCTTCCTGCACCCGAATCCCGACTTCGTCATCGACGTGCTGCCGTCGTGCATCGACGCGATGCATCCCTGCCAGTATCCGCAACCGATCACGGCGCACGAGTACCTGCAGGAACGGCTGCGCGAGATCAAGCTGATCTAGGCCGCGCGCCCGTCATGGCCCTCCGACGCGGTCTCGCTCCCATCGTCATCGCGGTTGCCGTTGCGCTCGTCTACTGGCCGGGATTGCACGGTTTCTGGACGCGCGATGATTTCATGCAGCTCGCGTTCGCGCGGCTCGTCGGCTCGCCGTGGCCGGTGTTCGTGCACGATCACTATTTTCCCGTGCCGGGATCGATCTTCCGGCCGCTCGGGTTCGCGTCGTTCTGGCTGTCGCAGGCGCTGTTCGGCACGGACTATTTCTGGAATGCGCTCGGCGATCTCGCGCTGCATGTCGCGGTGAGCCTTGCGCTCTATCGCGTGATCCGCGCCGGCGAGATCGAGCGTGTACCGGCGGCGCTCTGCACGCTCTTGTTCGCGCTGCATCCGGCGGTGCTCGGGACGGCGCTCTGGTGGTCCGCGAGGTTCGACCTGCTTGCGATGCTGTTCGGGCTCGTCGCAGTGCGCGCGGCGCTCGACTACGTCGCGCTGCCGCGCATCGGATCGATGCTGATCGCGCTCGCAATGGTGCTCGCCGCGCTGCTGTCGAAGGAGACCGCGCTCGCCGCCGCAGTTGCGGTAGGGGCCATCTGGCTTCGCGCGGCGCGCTTCGATCTGTCGATCCGCCGCGAAAGCATACGTGCGGTCGCCGCGCTGGTCGGCGTCGTCGCGCTGTTCTTCGCATGGCGCACCGCCGTGCTGGGCACGATCACGACAGGCCTTACCGGCGATGCTTCGATCGTCGTCGCGCTCGGACGCGGCGTCGTCGCCTGGAGCGCGCACTTGCTCGATTACGTGACGTTCGGTGCTCGATCCGGCATCGTTCTCGGCATCGTCCTGCTCGCCTATTTCGCCGTCGAGCTCGAGCGCCTTACGCGCGGGCGTGGGGACGAAAACGCGCATCCGTCGGCCCGCGTCGACGTTCTGCTCTGCGGCATCTGTCTCTTCGTGCTGCCCGCGCTCGTGCAAGCGCCGATCGCCGCGATGAATGCGATGCCGCTGCACGTCGACGCTTCGGCCGTCGAGGCCGCGATGCAGTCGAGGCTCTATTACGTCAGCCTCGGCGGACTTGCGATGCTGTTTGCGGGCGGCATCGGCCGCGTCTGGAATACGCAGCTTGCGCGCACGCTCCTGACGATCGTGCTCGCCGTTTCCGTTGCCGCGTTCGGCTGGGTGTCGCACGATGCGGCTGTCGCGTTCGCGACGACGACCGCCGCATCGAGGCCGCTGGCGGAAGCCGTTGCGGCAGCGGTCGATCGTGTGGCGCCGGCGTCCGGTGCGCGGTGCCGCATCGTCGTACTCGGTGTGCAGCCGCCGCCTGAGTGGAGCATTTACGTCTCGATCGATTCCATCACGAAGGCGCTCACGGCCGATCCGGCGCGCGTGGGCGGCTGCTACATCGAGTCCGACTACGTCACGTACTTCAACCTGATGCACGGCGACGCGAATCCCGCCGACGCGTTGCCGTACACGACGCGCAGCATCAACGGTCGGCCGATCCCGTGGCTCCGGGTCGGCGACATGACGACCGCGTATGTCGATCCGCCGCCGAGCGACGATGCGGCAACGCTCGCCGGCATCGTGTTTCTTCGCTATGAGAACGGCGCATTCACGAACGTGACGGCCGAGGTCGCGTCGGGCCGCCTCCCGGTCACGCTACGCTGACGGCTTGCCGCCGCGCTCCGCCACGCGGAAATTGCCCGAATACGCGGCGATCAGCTTCAACGCGAGCGCATCCGGCAGCAGCTTGAACAGCGCCTTGATCATCCGATAGCGCACGCCGACGACGCGCACGACGATGCCGCGCTCGACCGCATCGAGCCCGTCGCGCGCGACTTCGGCGGCATCGAGCCAGACCCACTTCGGCATCTGCGACACGGCCTTGCGCGAGCCGGTCACGTCGTGGAACTCCGAATACGTGAAGCCGGGACAGAGCGCGCAGACGTTGATGCCGTGGTGCCGGTTCTCGAGCGCGAGCGCTTCGCTGAAGCGGATCAGGTATGACTTCGAAGCGGCGTACAGCGTGTGTCCCGCCGGCGCCGGCATCAGGCCCGCGAACGAGGCGACGTTGACGATGCGACCGAAGCCGCGCTCGCGCATGCCGGGCACGAAGCGATGGCAGAGCGCCGTCGGCGCCGTGATCATGACCTCGATGAACTCGGCGTGCGTCTTCCATTCGCGCGAAACGAGGCTGCCGGTCACGCCGTAGCCTGCGTTGTTGACGAGCATGTCGATTGCGAGGCCGCGGCGTTCGGTTTCGGCGAGCAGCAGGTCGGGCGCGTTCGGATCGGCGAGATCGCACGCGATGCATTCGACCGCGACGCCGTGCGCGGCGCGGAGCTCGCTCGCAAGCGTTTCCAGACGATCGAGCCTTCGCGCCGTGAGCACGAGCGCATGTCCCCGCGCGGCGAGCTCGCGCGCGAACGCGGCGCCGATACCGGCCGAGGCGCCGGTGACGAGTGCGAACGAGACTTGCGGCATGGCGGCTCCGGTTTGCCGCCAGCGTAAAGCGTCGGCGGGCCGAGGGGAACGCCCTCGAGTCCCGCCGGCGCACCGCTTGTCGAGCGTGGCTCAGCCGCCGCTGCAGCTGAACTCGAAGGCGCTGGCGAACATGCGGTCGTGCGGGCCGGCGCATTGCGAAAACTCCGAGGTATTGCCGTCCGGATCGGTTGCGGTCGCGGTGATGTCGGTGTTCTCGGCGGCCGGGAATGTCAGCGGGCCGAAGCTCGCGTTGCCGTCGGCATCGGTCGTCACGTCGGTCGTGCCGATGAAGGTTTCGCCCTCGCCGTAGCCGGTCGCGTCGCAAGTCGTGTTGGCGAAGAACTCGATGCGGTACGTCGTCGCGGCCGTGCTGTTGAGTGTGCCCGAGAGCGTCACGTTGCCGCCGGCGAAGGCAGTGGATGTGATCACCGGATAGTTCTGAAGATTGTTGGGACCGGTGTCGCCGTCGCCGGGATCGTTCGGCGTCGGAGAGTTGCCGTTGAACGAGATACCCATGCCACCATTCGAATGGATCGAGTTGCCGAGTATCGGCCATTGCGTCCCGGAACCGACAAAGATGCCCCGGCCGCAGTTGTTTGCGATCGTATTGGCCTCGCCGGCGCCGGTGCCGCCGATGATGCTGTCGCCGCCGCCATTGGTCGTCAGCGCGATGCCGTTGCCGGGATTGGGGAGGGCCCGCGTGCCGGTGATGTCGGTGCCGACGCGGTTGCCTTGGACCACGACCGCGCTCGCGCCCGCGCCGATATTGATCGCGTAGACGATAGCGCCGGTGATGGTATTTCCGGCGCCGGGCGTCGAGCCTCCGATGATCACGCCCGGCACGGTGTCCTGCGCGTTGATCCCCAATTGCGTGTAGCCAAGTAGTGCGGAGCCCGCGGCATTCGTGTTGATCAGATTGCCCTGCATCGTCACGTTGGCGGAACTGTTGGCATGCAGGTTGATGCCGACGTTGTTCATGAGGACAACGTTTCCGGCACCGGCAACATCGCCGCCGATCAACGTGTTCGTCGCGGCGCCCGCGAGGCCGATCTCGATGCCATTGGTAGCGCCGCTGTCGGGCTGCAGCGGCGCGTTGCCCGTGGCGTCGACCCCGATGTAGTTGCCCTGCACGCGACTGCCGTCGCCGTCGAGAATGATCGTTCCGGTCTTCGAGCCGCCGGTGGCGGCAATGACATTGCGCGCGGCAGGCGTCGTGCCGCCGATCCTGTTGTTCGCGCCGTCGGCGCGCACGGCGGTGTATGCGAAGGCGAGATAGCTCGTTCCGGATGGGTCGGTCCCGAAGAAGTTGCCTTCGATGACGTTGTCCGGGCTCGAAAACGAGGAAAAGCCGACAAAGATGATGGCGCCCTGCACGCGGTTGAAGACGAGGCCGCGTACCGTCGATCCGCCGCTGTCCATGTGCAGCATGTCGGCACCGACGTTCATCAGGCTGCCGTCGATCTCGATCTGCAGCACGGCGTCGTCGCCGATCGCGAGCGTGTTCGGGCTCGATCCCGGTTGCGTGTAGCCGTCGATGACGACGGCTTCCAGAACCGGCGGCATCGTGCCGGCCGGCTGGATCGTGTGCACGCCCGATCCCGGAATCGCGAACTGGATCGTGTCGACGATCGGCACCGGCTCGCCGGCGACGCACTCGCCCGGCGAGGCGCCCGAGGCCGCGTTCGTCGTCGCCGCGACGATCGCTTCGCGCAGCGTGCATTGACCGTCGTCCGCCACCGCGTCAGCGACGCTGTTGACGGTGATCGTGGCCGCGTTCAACCGGAACGCAAAAAAAATAGCGAGCGAAGCGGCGGTGCGGAACATCGTGCGCGAATCCATGCTTGCCTCCATTGCTTGTGGTTGATTCCGTCAATCGCTCAAGGTCACGCGCGCGCTAGCCGCATCCGGCAACGTCGAACGTGTCCGCGAACAGGTGATCGTGCGGTCCCGCGCACTCGGAGAACTCCGACGTGTTGCCGGCGGGATCGGTCGCCGTCGCAGTGATGTCGGCGTTGTCGGGGCTGCGCCGATCGCGGCCGCCAGATTCCAACCGATATGCCATTTCATGAGGCCTCCCCAGGACTCGTTGCCGGCCGGTTCCGGCTGCCGTCGCGGCGGCGAAACCGACCGAAGCCGACTCTGCGCCCGGCGTGCGCGCGAGTCCTGACCGTTTGCGGAAGGATTTCGGAAGGATTTATCCCGCAGCCGCCGACGGGCCGTAGAATGTCCGCGGGACAGGGAGGGGCCGATGGACGCCGAAGCGGGCAGGTTGCCGCCGACGCCGGCACTGTCGATCTTCAGCTTCGGTCGCGCCGAGCTCGACGAGCAGCGCCGCGAGCTTCGCGTGGGCGGCCATCCGGTCGCGCTCGAGACGAAGCCGTACGAGCTGTTGCGCGTGTTCCTGCACCATCCGGGCGAAACGCTGGCGAAGGACGAGCTGATCGAGGCGATCTGGCCGGGCCGCATCGTCACCGAAGGCGTGCTCGCCAAATGCGTGACGAAGCTGCGCGGCGCGCTCGGCGACGACGAGCAGCAGCTGATCCGCACGCGTGCACGGCTACGGCTACCGGTTCATCGCTTCGGTGTCCGCGCGAACCGCTGCCGGCGGCGCGGCGTCGCCGACGCCGCGCGCGGGCGATGCACTGCCGGCGCGCCCGCACTGGCATCTCGTGCGCGAGCTCGGGCACGGCGGGTTTGGCACCGTCTGGCTCGTCGAGCACGACAAGACGCGCGAGCGGCGCGTGTTCAAATTCGCCGGCGACGGCGCGGCGCTGCAGGCGCTCAAGCGCGAGATCACGCTGTATCGATTGCTGCGCGAAAGCCTCGGCGAGCGTGCGGCGATCGTGCGCATCCTCGACTGGAACGTCGACGAGCCGCCGTACTTCATCGAAGCCGAATACGTTGCCGGCGGCAATCTGATCGACTGGTGCGAGGCGCAGGGCGGCATCGCCGCGATTGCGCAGGCACAGCGCATCGAACTGATCGCGCGCGTCGCCGACGCGCTCGCGGCCGCGCACGCGATCGGCGTGCTGCACAAGGACCTCAAGCCGGCGAATGTATTGATCGCGGGCGACGCCGCGGATCCCGACGTGCGGCTCGGCGACTTCGGCAGCGGGCGCGCGCTCGAGCCCGAGCGGCTCGCGGCGCTCGGCATCACGCGGCTCGGCATGACCGAGAATCGCGGCGACGATTCGACGAGCGGCACGCCGTTCTATCTCGCGCCGGAGCTGATCGCCGGGAGCGTGGCGACGGTCGGCGCCGACATCTACGCGCTCGGCGTGATGCTCTACCAGATCGTCGTCGGTGATTTCCGGCGGCCGCTCGCGCCCGGTTGGGAACGCGAGATCGACGACGAGCTCCTGCGCGAGGACATCTCGGCGGCCGCCGATCTCGATCCGTCGCGGCGGCTCGCGGACGCGAGTGAGCTCGCGCGGCGCCTGCGCACGTTGCCCGAGCGCGCTCGCGCGCGTGCGGACGAGCGCGCTGCGGCCGCGCATGCGCTCGACGTGCGCGAGCAGGTCGCGCGCTGGCGCACGCGAAGGCGCTGGCTCGTCGCGCTGTGCGGCGTGCTCGCGTTGTCGAGCGCGGTCGTGCTGACGTTGTACCTGCGGGCTGAACGCGAGGCGGCGACGACGCGTGCGGTGAACGCCTTTCTCAACGACGATCTGCTCGCGGCAGCGAATCCGTATTCGAATCGCGAGCCCGATCTTCGCGTGCGCGAGGTGCTCGATCGCGCGAGCGCGACGGTCGGCGAGCGCTTCGCCGGTCGGCCTGCAGAAGAGGCGGCGATCCGCGCGACGCTCGGACGCACGTACGCGGGCATCGGCGACTACGCCGAAACGCGACGGCAATTGTCTCGCGCGTTGGAGCTCGTCACGGCGTCGAGCGGCACCAGGAGCGACGAAGCGCTGCAGCTTCGCAGTGCTCTTGCCGAGAACGACGTCGAGGACACGCATTACGACGATGCCGACAAGACGTACGTCGCACTCGCGTCGGACATTGCATCCGCGCACGGCGCGGATTCGGAAGACGCGATCGCGGTCGAGGCCGGGCAGGCGCGGCTCGAGGAGCGTCGGGGTAACCACGAAGCCGCCGCGAAGATTCTGGAGAGCAGCCTGCCGCAGTGGCGCGCGAAGCTCGGCGAGAACGCGGACATCGTTCTCGATGCCACAGCCGATCTCGGCCAGGCCTATCGCTACATGGCGCGCTTCGACGATGCCGAGGCGACGTTGCGCACGGTCTACGACGCCGACACCGCGCGCTTCGGCGCGACGCACTGGCGCACGCTGCAGGCGTTGCAGGATCTCGCGCAGCTCGAACGCGCGCGCGGCCATCTCGATCGCGCGGTCGAGATCGAGCGCGAAGTGCTCGCCGGCCGCGAGAAGGCGTTCGGCCGCACGCATGAGGAGACGCAGAACGCGCTCAACGAGCTCGCGAGCATGCTGCAGGATCAGAAGAAGTACGCCGAGGCCGAGCCGATCTTTCGCGAGGTGCTCGCGACGCGCGAGAAGACGCTCGGCGAGCGTCACGAGCGGACGCGCAACAGCATGAACAATCTCGCGCTCGTGCTTTCGGATCTGGACAAGCGCGACGAGGCGGAGGCGCTCTACAAGCGCGTGCTCGCGATCGAGCGCGAGCTGCTCGGGCCGGACGATCTCGATGTGCTGATCCTCGAGCACAATCTCGCCGGCCTCGAGCGCGATCGCGGTGATTACGCGCAATCCGAAGCGCTCAGCCGTGACGTCGTCGAACGCGCATCGCGGACGCTGCCGGCCGGGCGGCCCGAGACCGGGCTTTTCCTGACCGGCCTCGGCCGCACGCAGCAGAAGCAGAAGCACTACGAGGACGCAGCCGCGACGTTCACGAAGGCGCGCACGATCCTCGTCGGGGCCTATGGCCCCACACATGCGCGCGTCGCGAAGCTGACCGAGATGCAGACCGCGCTCTACAAGGAGTGGGGCAGGCCGGTACCCGTCGAGTTGCAGTGATTCACAAACCGACGCGGTTTCGGTTGTCGCTCGGTGCCGGCATCGTTATCCTTGCGCGCCTTTTCGAACCCATGGAATCGCGATGCGCCGTCCGCTCGTCGCCGGAAACTGGAAGATGCATGGCACGCGCGCGTCGGCCGAGGCGCTCGTCGCTGCCGTCGTCGCGAAGCTGCCGAAGTCGGCGGACGCCGCGGTGCTGCCGCCGTTTCCGTACCTCTCGACGCTGATCGAAAAGCACGGCGGGAGCGGCCTCGCGTTCGGCGCGCAGGACTTGAGCGAGCACGCGCAGGGCGCCTACACGGGCGAGGTGTCCGCGGCGATGCTGAAGGACATCGGCTGCACGTACGTGCTGGCCGGGCATTCCGAGCGGCGCCAGTACCATGCCGAATCGGACGATCTCGTCGCGCGGAAGTTCGTCGCGGCGCAGGGCGCCGGCCTCGTGCCGATCCTCTGCGTCGGCGAGACGCTCGATGAACGCGACGGTGGCGCGACCGAGGCCGTGATTGCGCGCCAGCTCGACGCGGTCGTCGCCCGCGCCGGCATCGGCGCGTTCGGCAAGGCCGTCCTCGCCTACGAGCCGGTCTGGGCGATCGGCACGGGCCGGACCGCGACGCCGGAGCAGGCACAGGCGGTCCATAAGTTCATCCGTGACAAACTTGCTGGACTGGATGGTACAATTGCTGGCTCGCTGCGGCTCCTCTATGGCGGCAGCGTCAAGCCCTCCAACGCGGCAGAGCTCTTCGGGCAACCCGACGTGGACGGCGGCCTGATTGGCGGCGCGTCGCTGGTGGCCGAGGATTTCCTCGCGATCTGCGTGGCCGCCGAGCGGCGGAACGGATGATGGCGCCGTGCGGTCGAACGCCGCACGACGCGCAGTAAAGAGATTCTCATGATTACGATTATTGCCAACGTTTTTTATGTGCTGATCGCGGTCGCCATGATCGTCCTGATCCTTTTGCAGCGCGGCGCTGGTGCCGCGGCAGGGTCGGGCTTCGGCGGCGGCGCGTCGGCGACCGTGTTCGGTGCGCGCGGATCTGCGAACTTCCTTTCGCGCAGCACGGCGGTCCTTGCCGCTTTGTTCTTCCTGCTCAGCCTCGGCATGGGCATCTATCTCGGCCGACAAAGCTCGGTGCAGCGTCCCAGCGACGATCTCGGCGTGATGTCGGGTACCGTCGTGCCGGCTGAAAAGCCGGGTCCGGCAACGGCTCCGCCCGCCGCCGGAGGCGACGTGCCGCAGCCGACCGCGGCGCCGCCGGCCGCTTCGGGCGACAAGCCCGCGGTGCCGACGCCGGCCGAGAAGCCGAAGGCCGACGCGGACAAGCCCGAAGCGGGCAAGCCGAAGAGTGACGGGAAGGACGGAAAGTAAGTTTGCCCAGGTGGCGGAATTGGTAGACGCACTACCTTGAGGTGGTAGCGGGGACACCCGTGAAGGTTCGAGTCCTTTCCTGGGCACCACCGATCTTTCGAATGCGGTAGGGACATTGTCACTGCCGCGTTCGTAGGATCACTTACCGTCGTCGTGCCGGTCGCGTGCCGGATCGACCGCTGATGCGCTCTCCGGCGCGGAGGTGTGTGTGCTGGCCGAGTATTTCCCGGTCCTGTTGTTCATGGTGGTTTCCGCCGGCATCGGCATTGCGCTGATCGCGATCGGCAACGTGCTCGGGCCGAAGAAACCCAGCGCCGAAAAGGATTCGCCCTACGAGTGCGGATTCGAGGCGTTCGAGGACACGCGCATGAAGTTCGACGTGCGCTATTACCTCATCGCGATCCTCTTCATCATCTTCGATCTCGAAATCGCCTTCGTGCTGCCGTGGGCGACCGTTTTCTCGAAGCTCGGCCTGTTCGGGCTCGTCGAGATGGGCATGTTCCTCGGCCTTCTCGTGCTCGGCTTCGTCTACGTCTGGAAGAAAGGAGCTCTCGAATGGGAGTGATTCAGCGTATCGACGAGGCGATGCACAACCCGCCGCCGGTCAACATCGTCGACGACATCCTGCGCCCGGTCGAAGACAACCCGCTGATGGATCGCGGCTTCGTGACGACGTCGATGGATGCGCTCGTCAACTGGGCGCGCACGGGTTCGATGTGGCCAATGACGTTCGGCCTCGCCTGCTGCGCGGTCGAAATGATGCACGCGGGCGCCTCGCGACTCGATCTCGATCGCATGGGCGTGATCTTCCGCCCGTCGCCGCGCCAGAGCGACGTCATGATCGTCGCCGGCACGCTCGTCAACAAGATGGCGCCGGCGCTGCGCAAGGTCTACGACCAGATGCCCGAGCCGAAGTGGGTCATCTCGATGGGCAGTTGCGCGAACGGCGGCGGCTACTACCACTATTCGTACGCGGTCGTGCGCGGCTGCGATCGCATCGTGCCGGTCGATATCTATGTGCCGGGCTGTCCGCCGACGGCGGAGGCGCTGATTCACGGCATCCTGCAGTTGCAGAAGAAGATCCGCCGCACGAACACGATCGCGCGCTGAGCCAGGGACCCGGCCCGTCATGACGACATCGCAATTCGCCCAACTGCTCGAAGGCAAGCTCGGCCAGAAGATCGCGACGCTGATCGAAGCGCGCGGCGAGACGACGATCGAGGTGCTGCCGGAGAACTGGCTCGACGTCGCCAAGACGCTTCGCGACGATCCGGACTTCCGCTTCGAGCAGGCCGTCGACGTCTGCGGCGTCGATTACCTTTCTTATGGCGAGGTCGAGTGGGATACGACGGACGTCACGTCCGAAGGCTTCTCGCGCGGCGTCGAAGGCGAGGGCCCGGGCCGCTTCCGCTGGTCCGATCGTCCGCATCCGCCGCACCTGCCGCGCCGCTTCGCGGTCGTCGTGCATTTCCTGTCGGTCGCGCACAACCGTCGTCTTCGCATGCGCGGCTTCTGCGCCGACGATGAAGTGCCGTCGATGCCGTCGATCATCGGGCTCTGGCCCGGCGTCGACTGGTTCGAGCGCGAGGCGTTCGATCTCTACGGCATCGTGTTCGAGGGTCATCCGGATTTGCGCCGCATCCTCACGGACTACGGCTTCGTCGGCCATCCGTTCCGCAAGGATTTTCCGCTGATCGGCAACGTCGAAGTGCGCTACGACCCCGAGAAGAAGCGCGTGATCTACGAACCCGTGACCTCGGTCGAGCCGCGCGTGCTTGTGCCGCGCACGATCCGCGACGACTCGCGCTACGAGCAGGCGAAGGCGGAGCAGGGCCCGGCGTCGGGGCAGAAATAGCATGCAGGAAATCAAGAACTACACGATGAACTTCGGGCCGCAGCATCCGGCGGCCCACGGCGTGCTGCGTCTCGTGCTCGAGATGGACGGCGAGACGATCATGCGCGCCGATCCGCACATCGGCCTCCTGCACCGCGCGACCGAGAAGCTCGCCGAGTCGAAGCCGTTCAACCAGACGATCGGCTACATGGATCGTCTCGACTACGTCTCGATGATGTGCAACGAGCACGCCTACGTGCGCGCGATCGAGAATCTGCTCGGCGTCGAAGTGCCCGAGCGTGCGCAGTGGATCCGTACGATGTTCGACGAGATCACGCGCATCCTGAATCACCTGATGTGGGTCGGCTCGAACGCGCTCGATCTCGGCGCGATGGCCGTGTTCCTCTACGCGTTCCGCGAGCGCGAGGAGCTGATGGACTGCTACGAGGCGGTCTCCGGCGCGCGCATGCACGCGACGTACTACCGCCCGGGCGGCGTGTACCGCGACCTGCCCGAGCAGATGCCGCAATACAACGAGTCGCGCTGGCACAAGGGCGACGATCTCAAGCGCATCAACGCATGGCGCCAGGGCTCGATGCTCGATTACCTCGACGCATTCACCGACGACTTCCCCAAGCGCGTCGACGAGTACGAGGAACTGCTGACCGGTAACCGCATCTGGAAGCAGCGCACGGTCGACATCGGCATCATCTCGCCCGATCAGGCGCTCGCGTGGGGCATGTCGGGCCCGATGCTGCGCGGCTCCGGCATCGAATGGGACCTTCGCAAGAAGCAGCCGTACGCGAAGTACGCCGAGGTCGATTTCGACATCCCGGTCGGCGTCACCGGCGACTGCTACGACCGCTATCTCGTGCGCGTCGAGGAGATGCGCCAGTCGAACCGCATCATCAAGCAATGCGTGAAGTGGCTGCGCGCGAACGCCGGTCCGACGATGATTCGCAATTACAAGATCGTGCCGCCGTCCCGTGTCGAGATGAAGGACGACATGGAAGCGCTGATCCATCACTTCAAACTGTTCACCGAAGGCTATTGCGTGCCGGCGGGCGAGACGTACGCGGCCGTCGAGGCGCCGAAAGGCGAGTTCGGCGTCTATCTGATCTCGGATGGCGCGAACAAGCCGTTCCGCATGAAGTGCCACGCGCCGAGCTTCGTGCACCTGTCGTCGATCGACGCGATCGTGCGCGGGCACATGCTGGCGGACGTCGTCGCGATGATCGGCACATACGACGTCGTGTTCGGAGAAGTGGACCGATGAGAGCGACCGGCACTTACCAGGACGTCAAGGACGTCGACCCGATGGTCGAGCTCAACGCGCATACGCGCGAGCACATCGATCATTGGGTCGTCGAAGTTTCCGCCGGAGCGCAAGCGCTCGGCGCTGATCCAGGGCTTGATGGCCGCGCAGGAGCAGAACGGCGGATTCCTGACCGACGAGCTGACGACGGCCGTCGCGAAATACCTCAACCAGCCGCCGGTCTGGGCGTACGAGATCGCGAGCTTCTACTCGATGTTCGAGACGAGTCCGGTCGGGCGCAACAACGTCGCGATCTGCACGAACATCTCGTGCTGGCTCAATGGCGCCGAGGACATCGTGCGTTACTGCGAGAAGAAGCTCGGCGTAAAGGTCGGCGAATCGACAGCCGACGGCCGCATTTATCTGAAGCCGGAAGAAGAATGCCTCGCGGCGTGCTGCGGCGCGCCGATGATGGTCGTCAACGGTCATTACCACGAGAAGCTGACGACCGAGAAGGTCGATCAGATTCTCGACGAACTGAAATAACTCGCATGGCATACGGGCCCGCACCGCAGGACCATCAGGTCGTCTACACCACGCTGCATTTCGATCAGCCGTGGACGCTCGACAATTACCTGAAGGTCGACGGCTACAAGGCGTGGAAGAAAATCCTCGCTGAGAAGCCCGATCCGGCGACGATCATCGACGAGGTCAAGAAAAGCTCGCTGCGCGGTCGCGGCGGCGCGGGTTTCCCGACCGGCCTCAAATGGTCGTTCATGCCGCGCACCGCGCCGGGGCAGAAGTACATCCTCTGCAACTCCGACGAATCCGAGCCCGGCACCGCGAAGGATCGCGACATCCTGCGCTTCAATCCGCATTCGGTGCTCGAAGGTCTCGCGATCGCGTGCTATTCGACCGGCTCGACGGTCGCGTACAACTACCTTCGCGGCGAGTTCCATCACGAGCCGTTCGAGCACATCGAGCTCGCGCTGAAGGAAGCGTACGCAGCGGGCCTGCTCGGCAAGAATATCGGCGGCAGCGGAATCGATGTCGACATTTATAACGTGCTCGGCGCCGGCGCCTACATCTGCGGCGAAGAAACCGCGCTGATGGAATCGCTCGAAGGCAAGAAGGGCATGCCGCGCTTCAAGCCGCCGTTCCCGGCCAACTTCGGCTTGTACGGGCGGCCGACGACGATCAACAACACCGAGACGTACGCGTCGGTGCCGACGATCCTCAACAAGGGCGCGGAGTGGTTCTTGAATCAGGGCAAGCCGAACAACGGCGGCCCGAAGATCTTCTCGGTGTCGGGCCACGTCAACAAGCCGGGCAACTACGAGATCAAGCTCGGCACGCCGTTCGCGGAGCTGCTCGAAATGGCCGGCGGCGTTCGCAACGGCCACAAATTGAAAGGCGTGATCCCGGGCGGCTCATCGATGCCGGTGCTGCCGGCCGAGACGATGATGAACGTCACGATGGACTACGACGCGCTGCAGAAGGCCGGATCCGGCCTCGGCTCGGGCGCCGTCATCGTGATGGACGAGACGACATGCATGGTGCGTGCGTGCCAGCGCATCGCGCGGTTCTATTTCGCCGAGTCGTGCGGCCAGTGCACGCCATGCCGCGAAGGCACCGGCTGGATGTACCGCATGCTGACGCGCATCGTCGAAGGCCATGCGGTCGAGGGCGACCTCGAAATCCTGCGCCAGGCGGCTGGACAGATAGAAGGCCACACGATCTGCGCGTTCGGCGAAGCGGCCGCGTGGCCGGTGCAGGGCATGCTCCGGCACTACTGGAGCGAGTTCGAATACTTCATCAGGAACGGGCGTTCGATCGTCGAGACGAAGCTCGGAGTCGCCGCATGAGCGCGCAGCCCGCGAACCCGAACGTGCCGCCCGATCACGTCACGATCGACATCGACGGTCAGTCGATGGTCGTGCCGAAAGGCTCGATGATCATCGCGGCCGCCGACAAGGCCGGCATCGCGTTGCCGCGCTTCTGCTATCACGAGAAGCTCACGATCGCCGCGAACTGCCGCATGTGCATGGTCGAGGTCGAGATGGGCGGCAAGCCCATGCCGAAGCCGCAGCCTGCGTGTGCGACGCCGGTCGCCGACGGCATGAAGGTGCTGACGCAGTCGCAGAAGGCGCTCTCGGCGCAGCGCAATGTCATGGAGTTCCTGCTGATCAACCATCCGCTCGACTGCCCGATCTGCGATCAGGGCGGCGAGTGCGAACTGCAGGATCTGTCGATGGGTTACGGGCGCTCGGTCTCGCGCTTCGTCGAGCGCAAGCGCGTCGTGCCGGACGAAGATCTCGGCTCGCTCGTCGCAACCGAGATGACGCGCTGCATCCAGTGCACGCGCTGCGTGCGCTTCATGGCCGAAGTCGCCGGCACGTACGAGCTCGGCGGCATGGAGCGCGGCGAGAACCTGCAGATCGGCACGTACGTCGGCAAGCCGCTGATGAGCGAGCTATCGGGCAACGTCATCGACATCTGCCCGGTCGGCGCACTGACCAACAAGCCGTTCCGCTTCCGCGCGCGTGCGTGGGAGCTCATCGCGCGCGAGTCGATCGCGTATCACGACGCGCTGGGCGCGAATCTCTGGCTGCACACGCGCCGCGGCGAAGCGCTGCGCGCCGTGCCGCGCGACAACGAAGCGGTCAACGAATGCTGGCTGTCCGATCGCGATCGCTACAGCCCGGATGGCCTCCTCGCCGCCGATCGCGCGACGAAGCCGATGGTCAAGAAGAACGGCGCATGGATCGAGACCGACTGGTCCGAGGCGATCCGCGTCGCGAGCGAAGCGTTGACGAGTGTCCGCGCCGGCGAGATCGGCGCGCTCGTCGCATCCGGCGACGTCGAACGAGGAAGGCCATCTCGTCGCGAAGCTCGTGCGGGCGCTGAAGAGCGAGCACGTCGATCATCGCCTGCGCCAGCTCGATTTCGCCGACGGCGCGGTGGCGCGTCCGTTCGCGATGCCGGTCGCGGCCATCGAGAAGGCGAACGCGATCGTGCTCGTCGGCTGCAATCCGCGCAGCGAAATGCCGCTGCTCGGCGCGCGCATCCGCAAGGCGATGAATCGCGGCGCGAAGGTTTATGCGTTCGATACGGTCGATTTCGAGCTCGAAGCCGACGTCTCGCTGCCGGGCAAGCGCATCGTCGCGCCGTCCGCGCTGGCGGGCGCGTTGCTTGATCTTGCGAAGGCGGCGAACGACATCGGTCATCTGCCGGAATCGCATGATCTGGCCGGCGCGATTTCGGGCCGCACGGCCGACGACGCGGCGAAGAATCTCTTGAAGCTCCTCGCCGACGCGAGCGCGTCGGTCATCATCGTCGGCGAGGGCGCGACGCTGCATCCGCACGCGTCGGCGATTCGCGCGGCAGCGGAGTTCGTCGCGAAAGCCACGAACAGCGCCTACGACGAGATTCCGGTCGGCGCGAATGCGATCGGCCTCGCGCAGGTCGGCGTGATACCGCACGGCAACGCGGGCGGTCTCGATGCGCGCGCGATGCTGCGCGAGCCGCGTCAGGTGTATGTGCTCTACGGTGCAGAACCGCCCGAGGATTTCGGCGACGGCGCACTCGCGCTCGACGCGCTGTCGAAGGCCAGCGTCGTTGCGTTCGCGCACTACGTCAGCGAGCCGCTGAAGCGCGTCGCGAGCGTGATCCTGCCGATCGGTCTCGTGCCCGAGATCGACGCGACGCTCGTCAACGTCAACGGCGCCGTGCAGACGGTCGCGCCAGCGACGAAGCTGCCCGGCGATGCGCGCCCCGGCTGGAAAGTGTTGCGTGCGCTTGGCGCCGCGCTCGCGCTGAACGGCTTCGAGTTCACCGAGATCGCCGAAGTCCGCGCGGAGATCGCGAAGGATCACGGCATCACCAGGATCGCGCAGAAGAACGCGATCGCGAAGCCCGAAGCCGCGTCCGGCGGCAAGCTCGAGCGCATCGCCACGACCGCGATCTATCGCGCCGACGCGGTGCTGCGCCGCACGCCGTCGCTGCAGGCGCATCCGCTGACGCGCGGCGCGCGCGCGACGCTGAATCCGGAAGACGCGCTCGCGCTCGGCCTCGGCCATGGGGCGAATGCGCGCGTCGGCAACGTCACGCTACCGGTCGACATCAGCCGCCGCGTGCCGAAGGGCGCAGTCTGGATCGAGGCCGGCTACGCCGAAACCGCCACGCTGCCGCCCTACGGCGCGGCCCTCGACATCACCAAGGCGTAACGACGACATGCACTCGCTCATCGACGCCTACCACTGGTGTGCGACGAACTTGCCGACGCTGACGATGGCGATCAGCCTGCTCGTCTTCCCGCTCGTGCCGGTGATCATCGCGGTTGCGATGTATGTCTGGTGGGAGCGCAAGGTCATCGGCTGGATGCACGTGCGCATGGGACCGAATCAGGTCGGCCCGGCGGGTCTCGCGCAGACGTTCGCGGACGTGTTCAAGCTGCTGCTGAAGGAAGTCATCTATCCGACCAAGGCGAACCGCGGGCTCTTCCTGCTCGCGCCGCTCTGGGCGCTGGTGCCGGCGTTCGCGGCGTGGTCGGTGATTCCGATCGGCGATCACGTCGCATGGTCGAACGCGAATGCGGGTTTGCTGTTCCTGCTCGCGATGACGTCGATGGGCGTGTACGGCATCATCATCGCCGGCTGGGCTTCGAACTCGCGCTACGCAATGCTCGGCGCGATGCGCTCGGCCGCGCAGGTCGTCAGCTACGAAATCGCGATGGGCTTCTCGCTGATCAGCGTGCTGATCCTCGCGGGCAGCCTCAATCTCTCGGACATCGTCAACGCGCAAGTCGGCCGCTACGGCTTCCTCGACTGGTTCGCGCTGCCGCTGCTGCCGATGTTCATCGTCTACTTCGTCTCCGGCGTTGCCGAGACGAACCGCGCGCCGTTCGACGTCGCCGAAGGCGAATCGGAAATCGTCGCGGGTTTCCACGTCGAATATTCGGGCGCGCCGTTCGCGGTGTTCTTCCTGACCGAATACGCGAACATGATCCTCGTGTCGTTCCTGGCGCCGATCCTGTTCCTCGGCGGCTGGGGCAGCCCGATCCAGGGCTGGATCAATGCCGACGTGCACTGGTCGGTCGACTGGATCTGGAAGGGCGGCTTCATCTGGCTCTTCCTCAAGATGTTCTTCTTCGCGACCGCGTACATCTGGTTCCGCGCGAGCTTCCCGCGCTACCGCTACGACCAGATCATGCGGCTCGGCTGGAAGGTGTTCATCCCGATCACGATTGTCTGGGTGTTCGTCGCCGGCTGCTTCAAGTACCTCGGCTGGTTCCCGCTCGGCTGACGGACAGACATCGACCATGAACCGCATTTCGAACTACTTCAAAAGCCTGCTTCTGCTCGAGCTCTTCGCGGGGCTCGGGCTCACGCTGAAGTATCTGTTCCGCCCGAAATACACGATGCGCTATCCCGAGGAGCACATCCCGAAGTCGAACCGTTTTCGCGGTCTGCATGCGCTGCGCCGATATCCGAACGGCGAGGAGCGCTGCATCGCGTGCAAGCTCTGCGAGGCGGTGTGCCCGGCGCTCGCGATCACGATCGACTCGGCGCCGCGCGAAGACGGCACGCGCCGCACGACACGCTACGACATCGATCTCTTCAAGTGCATCTACTGCGGCTTCTGCGAGGAGAGCTGCCCGGTCGATTCGATCGTCGAGACGCACGTGCACGAATACCACTTCGAGAAGCGCGGCGAGAACATCGTGAACAAGCAACAGCTGCTCGCGATCGGCGACCGCTTCGAGAAGGAAATTGCGGCCGCCCGCGCGCAAGACGCGGCGTACCGCTGAGCGCTAAGACCATGACCGAATCGCTTCCGCTCATCTCGTTCTACTTCTTCGGCGCGATCACCGTGCTGGCCGCCGTCGCGGTCGTCACCGTGAAGAACCCCGTGCACGCGGCGCTCTGCCTCGTGCTGACGTTTTTCTCGACCGCGTGCACGTGGCTCCTTGCCGACGCCGAGTTCCTCGCGATCGCGCTCGTGCTCGTCTACGTCGGCGCGGTGATGGTGCTGTTCCTCTTCGTCGTCATGATGCTCGATATTGATCTCGTGCCGCTTCGCGAAGGCTTCGTGCGCGCGATGCCGATCGGGCTCATCGTCGCGGTCGTCATGCTCATCGAAATGCTGGCGTTGATCGGCGTGCGCACGATGCAGATTCCGGCACCGGCCGAGCCCGCCGCGGCCGCCGGCATGTCGAACACGACCTGGCTCGCGAACGCCCTTTTCAGCCAGTTCCTGCTGCCGTTCGAGGTTGCCGCGCTGATCCTGACCGTCGCGATCGTCGCGGCGATCCCGCTGACGCTGCGCCGCCGCGTCGGGGCCAAGGCGCAGGATCCGGCGAAGCAGGTTGCCGTCACGGCGCGCGAGCGCATCCGCATCGTCAAGATGCAGGCCGAGAAGCCGCACCCGGATACCGGAGCCGCGCCATGATCACGCTCGCGCATTTCCTGACGCTCGGCACGATCCTCTTCTGCGTCGCGATCGCCGGCATCTTCATCAACCGCAAGAACGTCATCGTGCTGCTGATGGCGATCGAGCTGATGCTGCTCGCGGTCAACACGAACTTCGTCGCGTTCTCGCGCTTCCTCGGCGATCCGTCGGGGCAGGTGTTCGTGTTCTTCATCCTGACCGTTGCCGCGGCCGAATCGGCGATCGGGCTTGCGATCCTCGTCGTGCTGTTCCGCAACCGCGCGACGATCAACGTCGCCGAACTCGATTCGCTCAAAGGCTGAGCACGATGCCGATATCCAAGATCATCCTGCTCGTCATCGTGCTCGCGCCGCTCTTCGGCGCGATCGTCGCGGGCCTGTTCGGGCGGCAGATCGGGCGCGTCGGCGCGCATACGGTCACGATCGCGGGCGTCGGGCTCTCGTGCGCGCTTTCGTTCTACGTGCTGTACCAGCTCGTTTGGGGCGGCGCGCCGGTGTTCAACCAGAACGTCTACGAGTGGTTCCACATCGGCAATGCCGGGCCGCACGGCGACATCAGCGCGAACATCGGATTCCTGATCGATCGGCTCACGGCGATGATGATGGTCGTCGTCACATTCGTGTCGCTGATGGTGCATATCTACACGATCGGCTACATGGCCGACGATCCCGGCTACCAGCGCTTCTTCAGCTACATCGCGCTCTTCACGTTCTCGATGCTGATGCTCGTCATGAGCAACAACTTCCTGCAGCTGTTCTTCGGCTGGGAAGCAGTGGGCCTCGTTTCGTATCTCCTGATTGGCTTCTGGTACACGCGGCCGACGGCGATCTTCGCGAACCTCAAGGCATTCATCGTCAACCGCGTCGGCGATTTCGGCTTCCTGCTCGGCATCGCTGGCGTGCTGTACTGGTTCCACTCGCTCGATTACTCGCAGGTGTTCATCAACACCGCGAGCCCGCTCGGCTTCGGCGCGAAGACGGTCGAGCTCTTCGCAGGCCATCCGTGGCACGTCGCAACGATCATCTGCATCTGCCTTTTCATCGGCGCGATGGGCAAGTCGGCGCAGGTGCCGCTGCACGTGTGGCTGCCCGATTCGATGGAAGGCCCGACGCCGATCTCGGCGCTGATCCACGCGGCGACGATGGTCACCGCCGGCATCTTCATGGTCGCGCGCATGTCGCCGTTGTTCGAGATGAGCGACGCCGCACTCTCGTTCGTGCTGATCATCGGCGCGACGACCGCGCTCTTCACGGGCCTCATCGGCGTCGTGCAGAACGACATCAAGCGCGTCGTCGCCTATTCGACGCTGTCGCAGCTCGGTTACATGACGGTCGCGCTCGGCGTATCGGCCTATGCGGGTGGCGTCTATCACCTGATGACGCATGCGTTCTTCAAGGCGCTGCTGTTCCTCGGCGCGGGCTCCGTGATCATCGCGATGCATCACGAGCAGGACATGCGCTACATGGGCGGCCTGCAAGAAATACATGCCGATCACGTGGATCACGATGTGGATCGGCTCGCTCGCGCTCGCCGGCGCGCCGGGCTTCGCGGGATTCTTCTCGAAGGACGCGATCATCGAGGCCGTTGGCGAATCGCACCGCTTCGGTTCGGGCTACGCGTATTTCTGCGTCCTGACCGGCGTCTTCGTGACCGCGCTCTACAGCTTCCGGCTGCTCTACATGACGTTCCACGGCAAGGAACGCTTCGTCGTCGAGACGCATCACCACGCGCACGGACACGACGAGCCCGAAAAGGGCGGGCATGAGCACGACGAGCACAAGCCCGGGCACCTCGCGCACGCGCCGCACGAATCGCCGTGGGTCGTCACCGTTCCGCTGATCCTGCTCGCGATCCCGTCCATCGTGATCGGCTGGCCGACCATCGGCCCGATGCTGTTCGGCAAGTGGTTCGGCAACGCGATCCGCGTCAACGAGGCGAACGACGTGCTCGGCGAGCTCGGTCGCGAGTTCCAGGGTCCGATGTCGATGGTGCTGCACGGCTTCGCGCAGTGGCCGTTCTGGATCGCGTTCGCGGGCTTCGTCGTCGCAACGTACATCTGGCTGCTTAATCCGGGCGTTGCCGACAAGGCGAAGCAGAAGCTGCACCCGATCTTCGAAATGCTGAACCACAAGTACTGGTTCGACGAGATCTATCAGGCCGTCTTCGCGCGCGGCGGCATCGCGCTCGGGCGCGGGCTGTGGAAGGGCGGCGACGTCGCGGTCATCGACGGCGTCGCGATCGACGGTTCGACGGCACTCGTCCAGCGCGTCGCGTCGACCGTGCGCTGGCTGCAATCGGGTTACCTCTATCACTACGCGTTCGCGATGATCCTCGGATTGATCGCGCTGCTCGGCGGTGTCTGGTGGGTGGTGACGCATGCCGGCGCCTGAAATGACGACGACCCTCTGACGAAGCACGAAACGGACAAAAGAACCCAACGACATGCTCTCGTCGCATCTTCTGAGCCTCCTCATCTGGCTGCCGATTCTCGGCGCGGTCGCCGTGCTCTTCTGCGGGCGCAACGCGAACGCGGCGCGCTGGCTCGCGCTCGCGATCGCGCTCGTCACGTTCGCGATCTCGATTCCGCTCTGGACCGGCTACAACATCCAGGGCGGCGGCATGCAGTTCCTCGAGAACGTGCCGTGGATTGCGGTCCTGAAGGCCAACTACGCGCTCGGCGCGGACGGCATCTCGGTCGCGCTGATCGTGCTGACGACGATCACGACCGTGCTCGTCGTGATCGGCTCGTGGGGCCCGATCGAGGAGCGCGTCGCGCAGTACATGGCGGCGATGCTCGCGCTCGAAGGCTTGTTGATTGGCGTTTTCGCGGCGACCGATGCGCTGCTCTTCTACGTGTTCTTCGAAGGCATGCTGATTCCGATGTTCATCATCATCGGCGTCTGGGGCGGCCCGCGGCGCGTCTACGCGACGCTGAAGTTCTTCATCTACACGTTCCTCGGTTCGATCTTCATGCTGGTCGGCCTGATTTACCTGCGTGTGAAGGTCGGCGATTTCGCGCTGGCGTCGTTCGCGCACGCGGGCCTCGGCATGCGCGAGCAGACCTGGCTCTTCTTCGCGTTCCTGCTCGGCTTCGCGATCAAGGTGCCGATGTGGCCGGTGCACACGTGGTTGCCGGATGCGCACGTCGAGGCGCCGACCGGCGGCTCGGTCGTGCTGGCCGCGATCATGCTGAAGGTCGGCGGCTATGGCTTCATCCGCTTCTCGCTGCCGATCACGCCGGATGCGTCGCAGGAATACGCGTGGGTCGTCATCGCGCTCTCGCTGATCGCGATCCTCTACATCGGCTACGTCGCGCTCGTGCAGGAAGACATGAAGAAGCTGATCGCGTACTCGTCGATCGCGCACATGGGCTTCGTCACGCTCGGCATTTTCATCGCGCTCGCGCTCGTGCGCACGTATCACAACCCGATGGGCGCGCGGCTCGGCATCCAGGGCGCGATGGTGCAGATGATCTCGCACGGCTTCGTGTCGGGCGCGATGTTCTCGTGCATCGGCGTCATGTACGACCGGCTGCACACGCGCATGATCCGCGACTACGGCGGCATCGTGAACGTGATGCCGTGGTTCGCGACGTTCTTCGTGCTGTTCGCGATGGCAAATTGCGGCCTGCCGGGCACGAGCGGTTTTGTCGGCGAGTTCATGGTCATCCTCGCCGCGTTCCAGGACAACTTCTGGATTGCGCTGCTCGCCGCGTTCACGCTGATCATCGGCGCCGCGTACACGCTCTGGCTGGTCAAGCGCGTGATCTTCGGCAAGGTCGAGAGCAAGAAGGTCGCCGAGATGCAGGATTTGAACATCCGCGAGTGGATCGTGCTCGGCACGTTCGCCGCGGGCGTGCTCGCGATCGGCATCTATCCCAAGCCGCTGGTCGACCTCATGGATGGCGCCGTGCAGGGCATTGTCCAGAACCTGATGCTGTCGAAGGTCTGACGCCGACATGATCGAATTCCATGCCTACGACCTCGCGACGATGCTGCCTGAGCTGTTCCTGCTCGGCGCGACGTGCCTGATCCTGCTGATCGATCTTTTTCTGAAGCAGTCGCAGCGCGACACGACGCACTGGCTCACGATCGCCGCACTCGCGATCACCGGCGTGCTCGTCTGGTACCGCGCATTGCCGGACGGCGCCGCGCTCTCGGCGTTCAACGACATGTTCGTGCTCGACGGGATGGCGACGATCCTGAAGATCTTCATCCTGCTGGTGACGCTCGCGGTGTGCCTGTACGGCCGCGCGTACCTGCGCGACCGGAAGCTCTTCATCGGCGAGTTCTACCTGCTGCTGCTGTTCGCGTGCCTCGGCATGATGCTGCTCGTCTCGGCCGGCAACCTCATTCCTCTCTACCTCGGCCTCGAACTCTTGACGCTGAGCCAGTACGCGCTGGTCGCGTTGAACCGCGATTCAAGCGCGTCCTCCGAAGCCGCCATCAAGTACTTCGTGCTTGGCGCGATGGCGTCCGGTCTTCTGCTCTACGGCATGTCGATGATCTACGGCGCGACCGGCACGCTCGACCTTGCGAAGATCCACGTCGTCGTCGGCGACATGGTGCATTCGGAGCACCGCACGCTGCTCGCGTTCGGGCTCGTGTTCATGGTCACCGGCATCGCGTTCAAGTTCGGCGCGGCGCCGTTTCATATGTGGATTCCGGACGTCTACGAAGGCGCGCCGACCGCGATGGTCGTGTTCGTCGGCTCGGCGCCGAAGCTCGCGGCATTCGGCATGGCGTATCGGCTGCTCGAAGGCGCGATGGGCGGCATGCACGGCGACTGGACGCTGATGCTGAGTGCGCTCGCGGTGCTTGTCGCTCGCGATAGGCAACGTCTTCGCGATCGCGCAGACGAACCTGAAACGCATGCTCGGCTATTCGACCATCTCGCACATCGGCTTTCTGCTTCTCGGTTTCGTCAACGCGACGCCGGCCGGCTACGCGGCCGCGCTCTTCTACACGATCAGCTACGCGCTGATGGCGATCGTCGCGTTCGGCGTGATCCTGCTGCTTGCACGCGCCGGTTTCGAGGCCGAGCAGATCGACGATTTCAAGGGGCTCAATCAGCGCAATCCGTGGTATGCGGGCATCATGGCGATTGCGATGTTCTCGCTCGCCGGCGTGCCGCCGCTGTTCGGCTTCTTCGCAAAACTCATGGTGCTGAAGGCGGTCATCGATGCAGGCCAGATGTGGCTCGCGATCGTCGCGATTGTTTTCGCGATCATTGGCCTCTATTACTACTTGCGCGTCGTCAAGGTCATGTACTTCGACGAGCCGGTCGACGACGCGCCGCTCGCGCTGCCCGATGATCGCGCGTTTCGCTGGGCGCTTTCGGTCAACGGTCTTGCGCTGCTCGTGCTCGGTGTCGCCTGGGGTCCGCTGCTCGATTGGTGCACGCGCGCATTCGCGACCTGAAGCGGCGAAAACCGGCGGCAAAGCCGTCTTGAAACGCGCCAAAACGCCATCAAATCACGGTTTGCCTTGCGGCCTCAGGCCGCAACCGATACCATGTTCGCTTGGCTGATGCGGGGTGGAGCAGTCTGGCAGCTCGTCGGGCTCATAACCCGAAGGTCGTAGGTTCAAATCCTACCCCCGCTACCATGGCATCTTGGAAAGGCCACCTCGGGTGGCCTTTTCTTTCGGCAGATTCCGCTTCGGCGGCATCCGCCAACGAGGTTCGCGCAAGGAAGCGCATCTTGCCGACGTTGGGATGCAAGACAACGGCGGACTACGGAATGGGCCTCGTGCCCATTTTTTTTTCTTCAGTTTTGGAACGGATGAAAGAGGAAGACCTCAACGCGCTGCTGGCGCCATTGATCGCAGACCTCGGACTCGAACTCGTCGGCATCGAGTTCAGCCCCGGTCACGGCGGCAGCCTTTTGCGCGTTTACGTCGATGTCGAGGGCCGTCCGGTCACGATCGACGATTGCGAGCGCGCGAGCCGCGAGATTTCGGCGGCGCTCGACGTCAACGATCCGGTCGCGGGCCGTTACACGCTCGAAGTGTCGTCGCCGGGGCTCGACCGCCCGCTGTTCACGCCGGCGCAGTTCGAGCGCTTCGTCGGCGAGGCCGTGAAGATCAACGTCAACCTGCCGCTCGATGGGCGCCGTCGCTTCCACGGCACGATCAAAGCAATCGAAGGCGATCGCATCACGATCGAGCAGGACGGTGAGCCGGTGACGATCGTTCACGCGAATGTTGCCAAGGCGCGGCTTGCGCCGGACTACGCAGCGCTCGGCCTCGCGGCCGCACGACGCGAGTACGAAGAAGGCGCGCCGAAGAAAAAGCGCGCGAAGAAACAAGACCTATAGGTGAAGATTCCGATGAATACCCGAGCAGCTGAGTCGAAGACGCGAAAGAAAGCATCCGCGCGCGTCGTCGTCGTGGAACCGGTCAAGAACATGAGCAGGGAGCTCCTGCTCGTGGTCGACGCCGTTGCCAACGAGAAAGGCGTGCCGAAAGCCGTCATCTTCGACGCGATGGAAGCTGCGCTCGCGTCGGCCGCGAAGAAGCGCTACTTCGAGCAGGACGTCGCCGTCCGCGTCGCGATCGATCGCGAATCGGGCGACTACGAGACGTTCCGCCGCTGGGAAGTGGTGCCGGACGACGTCGTCATGGAATCGCCCGAGCGCATGATCCGCCTGATGGACGCTGTCGACGAGAAGCCCGGCATCGACGTCGGCGGCTTCGTCGAGGAGCAGATCGAGAACCCCGAGTTCGGCCGTATCGCGGCGCAGGCGGCGAAGCAGGTCATCGTGCAGCGCGTGCGCGAGGCCGAGCGCGCGCAGGTCGTCGATGCCTACAAGGATCGCATCGGCGAGCTCATCACCGGTATCGTCAAGCGCGTCGAGCGCGGCAACATCTTTCTCGATCTCGGCGGCAACGCCGAGGCGTTCGTGCCGCGCGATCGCGCGATACCGCGCGAATCGGTGCGCGCCGGTGATCGCCTGCGCGGTTTTCTCTACGAAGTGAAAGCCGAGTTGCGCGGCCCGCAGCTGTTCGTGTCGCGCACCGCGCCCGAATTGATGATGGAGCTCTTCAAGCTCGAAGTGCCGGAAGTCGGCCAGGGCCTCGTCGAGATCAAGGCGTGCGCGCGTGATCCGGGCGACCGCGCCAAGATCGCCGTGCTCGCGCACGACCACCGCACCGATCCGATCGGCGCGTGCATCGGCATGCGCGGCTCGCGCGTGCAGGCGGTTTCGAACGAATTGAACGGCGAGCGCATCGACATCGTGCTCTGGAACGAGAGCCCCGCGCAGTTCGTCATCAACGCAATGGCGCCGGCCGAAGTGCAGTCGATCATCGTCGACGAAGAGAAGCACTCGATGGACATCGCCGTCGCCGAGGACAAGCTTTCGCAGGCCATCGGCCGCGGCGGCCAGAACGTGCGTCTGGCGAGCAAGCTTTCCGGCTGGCAGCTCAACGTCATGACCGCCGATCAGGTGCGTCAGAAGAGCGAAGCCGAGCAGGAGACCGCGCGTCTCCTGTTCCAGGAAAAGCTCGAGGTCGACACCGAGATCGCGCAGATTCTCGTGCAGGAAGGCTTCTCGACGGTCGAGGAAATCGCCTACGTGCCGACGGCCGAGCTGCTCGGTATCGAAGGCTTCGACGAGGACATCGTGGAGGAGCTCCGCGCGCGTGCGCGAGATGCGCTGCTCACCGATGCGCTGTTGGTCGAAGAGGACATCGAGGATCACAAGCCGGCCGACGATCTCGTCGCCGTCGAAGGTATGGACGAAGAGACCGCGTTCGGGCTCGCCCAGCACGGAGTCATCACGCGTGAGAATCTCGCTGATCTTGCGACTGACGAGCTGATCGAGTTCGCGATCGAAGGGCTCGACGAGGAAAAGGCCGCGGCGCTGATCATGGCCGCGCGCGAGGCGGTGTCGTCCTGATCGAAATCATTCGAAAGGGTCGAGGAATCGGGTCGCGCTCAGGTCAGGGAGTACATTGATGTCGGACGTCACAATCAAGCAACTGGCCATGGTGCTCGGCACGCCGATCGACAAGCTGCTCGCGCAGCTCGCCGAGGCGGGCATGAAGTTCACCGATCCGGAGCAGGTCATCAGCAGCACCGAGAAGGTGAAGCTGCTCGGCTTCCTGCGCCGCACGCACGGCAAGCACGAGGCGCCGGTCGAGACGACGTCGTCGCCACGTCAGATCACGTTGAAGCGGCGCACGGTCAGCGAGATCACCGTGAACCCGGGCCAGCGCGGCGCGGCCTCGAAGACCGTCAATGTCGAGGTGCGCCAGAAGCGCACGTACGTCAAGCGCAGCGTCGTCGAAGAGGAAGCGAACGCGCAGGTCGATCCCGAGCGCGAGGACGCGATCAAGAAGCTCGGCGAATCGCAGCTCAAGCGCGATGCCGAGGAAGCGCAGCGCGTCGATGCCGATCGCCGTCGCCAGGAAGAAGACGCAAAGCTTCGCGCGTCCGACGAGGCGCGCAAGAAGGCTACCGAAGAGGAAGCCGCGCGCAAGAAGACCGAAGAGGAAGCGCAGTCCGCCAAGCCCGCCGAAGCGAAGCCGCGCCCGGCCGCGGCGCCGGCCGCCAAGGAAGCCGAGCGTCCCGCGCGCCACGGCGATCGTCCGCGCGAGGCCGATGCTCCGCATCGCCACAAGCAGAAAGTTCACGGCTCGCATCGCATGCCGGCCGCCGAGGGCGACACCGAGGAAGCCGCCGCCACCGCCGCGCGCTATTTCGGTGCCGAGCTGCACCTGTCGTCGGAAGGCAGCGCGCGCCGCACCGGGCGCAAGAAGCCTCGGGCGCGTCCGGCCGAGCCTACGCGCTCGGGTCCCGCGCACGCGTTCTCGCGCCCGACCTCGCCGATGTCGCGCGAAGTCCAGGTCGGCGAATCGATCACGGTCGCCGAGCTCGCCAACAAGATGGCGGTCAAGGGTGCCGAGGTCGTCAAACAACTCTTCAAGATGGGCGTAATGGCAACGATCAATCAAGTCATCGACCACGACACCGCGCAGCTCGTCGCCGAGGAGCTCGGCCACAAGGTTGTTGCGGCGACCGACACGAGTGCCGAGACGACGCTGCTTGCGCAGACCGGTGTGACCGCCGAAGAGGGCGATCTCGCGCCGCGTCCGCCGGTCGTCACGATCATGGGCCACGTCGATCACGGCAAGACGTCGCTGCTCGACTACATCCGCCGCACGAAGGTCGCGGCCGGCGAAGCGGGCGGCATCACGCAGCACATCGGCGCGTATCACGTCGAAACGCCGAAGGGCGTCGTCACGTTCCTCGACACGCCGGGCCACGCGGCGTTCTCGTCGATGCGCGCACGCGGTGCGCAGTCGACCGACATCGTCGTGCTCGTCGTCGCGGCCGACGACGGCGTCATGCCGCAGACGATCGAAGCGATCCAGCACGCGCGCGCCGCGAAGGTGCCGCTGCTGGTCGCGATGAACAAGATGGATAAACCCGAGGCGAACCCGGACAACGTCAAGCAGGGTCTCGTGCAGTACGAAGTCGTGCCCGAAGAATGGGGCGGCGACGTGCAGTTCGTGCCGGTGTCGGCGAAGACCGGCGATGGCGTCGACAATCTTCTCGACGCGATCGTCGTGCAGGCCGAAGTCATGGAGCTGAAGGCGCGTCCGGACGGCCAGGCATCGGGCGTCGTGATCGAATCGAGCCTCGACAAGGGCCGTGGCCCGGTCGCGACCGTGCTCGTGCAGCGGGGCATGCTGAAGAAGGGCGATTTCCTCGTCTGCGGCATCGAGTACGGCCGCGTGCGCGCGCTCTTCGACGAGACCGGACAACCAGGTCGCCGAAGCGGGTCCGTCGATTCCGGTGCAGGTGCTCGGCCTTTCCGGCGTGCCGAACGCGGGCGACGATTTCGTCGTCGTCGCGGACGAGCGCCTCGCGAAGGACGTCGCGCAGCAGCGCCAGCATCAGCGCCGCGAGTCGCGGCTGGTCAAGGCCGCCGGCAACCGCATGGAAGACATGGTCGCGCAGATGGGCCAGGGCGAGGGTCAGCAGACGCTGAATCTCGTCGTCAAGGCCGATGTGCAGGGTTCGGCCGAAGCATTGCGCGAAGCGCTGACGGCGATCACGACCGACGCGATCAAGATCAACGTGATTGCATCCGGCGTCGGCGGCATCACCGAATCGGACGCGACGCTTGCGGCCGCATCGAAGGCCGTGATCATCGGCTTCAACGTCCGTGCGGACGCATCGGCGCGCAAGATCATCGATTCCAGCGGGCTTGATCTGCGTTACTTCTCGATCATCTACGACGTGATCGACCAGGTGAAACAGGTCGCGACGGGTCTGCTCGGCACGGAAGTGCGCGAGGAGATCATCGGCGTCGCGCAGGTGCGCGACGTGTTCCGCTCGTCGAAGTTCGGCGCGATCGCGGGCTGCATGGTCATCGAGGGGCGCGTCGAGCGTCACAAGCCGATCCGCGTGCTCCGCGACAACACGGTGATCTTCCAGGGCGAGCTCGAGTCGCTGCGCCGCTTCAAGGAGAACGTCGACGAGGTGCGCAACGGCATGGAGTGCGGCATCGGCGTCAAGCAGTACAACGACGTCAAGCCGGGCGACCAGATCGAATGCTTCGAGCGCATCGAAGTCGCGCGCACGTTGTGATGAATGCCTAGCAAATCGTTCACCCGCCCCGATCGCGTTTCCGCGCAGCTCCGCAAGGAGCTCGCGGTGCTCGTGCACGCAGCCGTGCGCGATCACGCGCTGCCGTCGGTCAGCGTGTCGGACGTCGAGGTCACGAAGGATCTCGACGTCGCGACGGCCTACGTGACGACACTGGTCGCGGATGACGCAAAAGTCGCGACCAAGGCGCTGAACGAGATGGCGAAAGAGTTCCGCCGCGAGCTCTCGCGCACGTTGAAGCTCCGGCGCGTGCCCGAGCTCCGCTTCCGCTACGACGATTCGGTCGACAAGGGCGAGCGCATCGAATCGCTGCTGCGCGAGGATCGCGGCGCGAAGGAATAGGCGCCGCGATGAAACACAAGGACACCCGCGACATCCACGGCATCCTGCTCTTCGACAAGCCGCAGGGCTTCAGCTCGAATCAGGCGCTGCAGATCGTCCGCCGCATCTACGGCGCCGACAAGGCGGGCCACACCGGCAGCCTCGATCCGCTCGCGACGGGACTTCTTCCCATCTGTTTCGGCGAAGCGACGAAGATCGCCGGCTTGCTGCTCGGCTCGCGCAAGGCATACCTCACCGAGTGCAAGCTGGGTTTCACGACCGACACCGACGACGCCGAAGGCCGCGTCGTCAGCGAACGGCCCGTGCCGGATTTCGACGATGCGACGCTGCGCGCAGCGCTCGCCGCGCTGACCGGCCACATCACGCAGACGCCGCCCGTTTACTCGGCGATCAAGCGCGCGGGCGAGCCGCTGTACCGCCTCGCGCGGCGTGGCGAAACCGTCGAAGTGCCGCCGCGCGAAGTCGATGTCCACGATTTCAGCCTCGTCGCGCGCACGCAGGATGGCCTTCGTCTTCACGTCGAATGCGGCTCGGGCACCTACGTGCGCAGTCTCGTCCGCGATCTCGGCGAGCGGCTCGGTTGCGGCGCGCACGTGACGGCGCTGCGCCGGCTTTGGGTCGAGCCGTTCACCGCGCCCGCGATGACCGATCTCGAAGCACTGCGGGCGCTGGCCGAGCAGGGCACCGGCGCGATCGACGCGCTGCTGCTGCCGCTCGAAGCGGGCCTCGCGGGCTATCCGACCATCGAGGTCGACGAAGCGGCCGCGAAACGCCTGCGCCAGGGCCAGCCCGCGGATGCGGGCGTGATCGGCTCTGGGCGGTTCGTCGCGGTCGACGCCGAAGGCCGGGCCGTCGCGCTCGTCGAGAGCGGCGGGGACGGGCGGCTTCGCTCCCAGCGCGGCTTCAATCCGATGCAGCGCGGGCCCGAGGCCTGAATCGGCTCGCGTAAGCGCTTGTTTTACCGGCACACGGGCAGGTAAAATACGTTGTTCACTGCAACATGCCTGTCCAAAGCAGGACTGTCCAACCCCGCGGGGCTTGCGAACAGCCATCACCGCGCGCGGAGCACTCCGCGACGCTTTTCCACCAAGTGGCTTTTCGCAAGTCTCGCTCACGATTCAGGATCGAGAGAGATGTCCCTTTCCAACGAAACGACCAGCAAGATCATCGAGGACTATCGCCGCGCCGCCAACGACACGGGCTCGCCCGAAGTCCAGGTTGCGCTGCTTTCCGCACGCATCGAACATCTGAGCAAGCACTTCGCCGATCACGACAAGGATCACCATTCGCGTCGCGGCCTCTTGAAGATGGTCAACCAGCGCCGCCGTCTGCTGGGCTATCTCAAGAACAAGGACGGCGATCGTTATAAGACGCTGATCGAGCGCCTCGGTCTGCGCCGCTAAGGCAGCACGCAAGAAACCCACGCCGTCATGCCCGCGAAAGCGGGCATCCATTTTTCGACAAGCAGCATGGATTTCCGCTTTCGCGGGAATGACGACGCCTCCGCAGTAATGGCCTACAGCGATCGAAGGATCGCCGAGCCGCGTCCAAGGGGACGGGCTTCGTCAATCAGGAAAAGATAACGTGGCAAAAGTCTCCAGGTCGTTCCGGTACGGAAATCATGACGTCACGCTCGAAACGGGCGAGATCGCGCGCCAGGCAGGCGGTGCCGTCGTGGTGAGCATGGGCGGGACCGTTGTTCTCGTCACCGCCGTCACAGCGCCCAAGGCGCGTGAAGGCCAGGACTTCTTCCCGCTCACCGTCGACTATCAGGAAAAGTTCTACTCGGCCGGCCGCATTCCCGGCGGCTTCTTCAAGCGCGAAGGCCGTCCGACCGAGAAGGAGACGCTGACTTCGCGTCTCATCGATCGCCCGGTGCGTCCGCTGTTCCCCGAGGAGTTCAAGAACGAGGTGCAGGTCATCGCGACCGTGCTCTCGATGAATCCCGAGATCGACGGTGACATCCCGGCACTGCTTGGCGCATCGGCCGCATTGACGCTGTCGGGCGTGCCGTTCAAGGGCCCGATCGGCGCCGCGCGCGTCGGTTACGCGAACGGTCAATACATCCTCAATCCGACGCAGACCGAGCTTGAGACATCCGATCTCGATCTCGTCGTCGCCGGCACCGCCAATGCGGTGCTGATGGTCGAATCCGAAGCGAAGCTGCTCAGCGAAGACGTCATGCTCGGCGCGGTCATGTTCGGCCACCGCGAGATGCAGAAGGCGATCAACGCGATCGGCGAGCTCGCTGTCGAAGCCGGCAAGCCGTCGTGGAACTGGTCCGCACCGGCGCGCAAAGACGAGCTCGTCGGCGCGCTGAAGGGCGCGATCGGCAACAACCTCGCCGAAGCCTTCCAGATTCGCGACAAGCTGCAGCGCCGCGACGCGATCAATGCGCTCAAGAAGGACGCATTCGAATCGCTCGCCGCGACGGCCGAATCGAAGGGTTGGGCTGCCGGCGATCTTTCGAAGGAGTTCGCCGATCTCGAATACAACACGATGCGCGAAGGCGTCCTCAAGACGAAGCAGCGCATCGACGGCCGCAACCTCGACGACGTGCGCCCGATTGCGGTGCGCGTTGGCGTGCTGCCGCGCACGCACGGTTCGGCGCTCTTCACGCGCGGCGAGACGCAGGCGCTCGTCATCGTCACGCTCGGCACCACGCGCGACGCGCAGATCGTCGACGCGCCGGAAGGCGAGTCGAAGGATCCCTTCCTGTTCCACTACAACTTCCCGCCGTTCTCGGTCGGTGAAACCGGCCGCATGGTCGGCCCGAAGCGCCGTGAAATCGGCCACGGCCGCCTCGCCAAGCGTGGCGTGCAGGCCGTCAAGCCGTCGATGGAAGCGTTCCCGTACGTCGTGCGCGTCGTCTCGGAGATCACCGAGTCGAACGGCTCCTCGTCGATGGCCTCGGTCTGCGGCTCGTCGCTTGCGATGATGGACGCGGGCGTGCCGTTGACGGCGCCGGTCGCCGGCATCGCGATGGGCCTCGTCAAGGAAGGCAGCGACTTCGTCGTGCTCTCCGACATCCTCGGCGACGAGGATCACCTCGGCGACATGGATTTCAAGGTGGCCGGCACGTCGAACGGCGTTTCCGCGCTGCAGATGGACATCAAGATCGACGGCATCACCGAAGAGATCATGCGCACGGCGCTCGATCAAGCCAAGCGCGGCCGCCTGCACATCCTCGGCGAAATGGCGAAGGTCCTCTCGACTTCGCGCACGGAGATGAGCGAGTACGCACCGCGCCTGCTCACGATGAAGATCCACCCGGACAAGATCCGCGAAGTCATCGGCAAGGGCGGCGCCACGATCCGTTCGATTACCGAAGAAACCGGCACGACGATCGACATCAGCGACGATGGCACGGTCATCATCGCGTCGGTCAACCGCGACGCTGCCGAAGCCGCGAAGAAGCGCATCGAGCAGATCGTCTCCGACGTCGAGCCGGGCCGCATCTACGAAGGCAAGGTTGCCAAGCTGATGGACTTCGGCGCGTTCGTGACGATCCTTCCGGGCAAGGACGGCCTCGTGCACGTCTCGCAGATTTCCAACGAGCGCGTCGAGAAGGTCTCGGACAAGCTCAAGGAAGGCGACATCGTCAAGGTCAAGGTGCTCGAAGTCGACAAGCAGGGCCGCATCCGCCTGTCGATGAAGGCCGTCACTGAAGACGAGAACGCAGCCTGAGTCTTCCGCTCAAGCGTCATGAAAAAGGCGGGCTTCGGCCCGCCTTTTTCTTTTCCGCCAGCCGCCGATCTTTTCCCCCTCTCCCGCTTGCGGGAGAGGGGACAAAGATCAGCCCGTGTTAGCCATCGCCCCAAGCCGCACGACACGCTGAATCGTCTCGCCATTGCGCACGATCGTCAGCGTCACCGGATGCCCGGCCTTCGCGCGCAGCTTGCTCTGGAAATCCGCGCGATCGACGATCGCCTTGTCATCGCACTTCAGCACGATGTCGCCGGTCAGGAGATTCGCGCGCGACGCGGGCGAATCGTCGACGACCGATCCGATCGCAACGCCGCCGCCGGTCCCGAGCTCGCTCATCTCGGCCGGACGTAGATCGCGGAACGTTGCGCCGAACGGCAGCTTGAAGCGCACGTAATACGCGACGACGAGATCGCCCGCGGTCACCGGATAAAAGATCACGCGATCGGCGCCGACATTGCGACCCTGGCGCTCGGCCTTCGCGTGCGCATCGGTGTCGGTCGCCGCGAAACGCGACGTGCCGATGTGCATGTAGCTTTGCGCGCGCAGGCGCTTCTCGTCGGACGCGAGGCTCTTGCCTTCGCTGATCTCCGGCTGCGCCGGCGGCGGTGCGGCACGAAGATCGGCGACCAGAGCCGACTCGCGGCCGGGCTCGGCCTGATAGTTGCCGGTTTCGGCGGGCGGCAGCGGTTTCGGCGATGGCGAGAACACCGTGCCGGGTCCGGTCGCACAGCCCGCGAGCAGCACGATTCCGGCGAACGCGAGCGGCCGTAGCGCGTTCGTGGCGTGGCGTGCGAGCGTGTCGCGGCGAGCTGTCGGATTCATGAAGGGAGGATGCCGCACCGGAGCTGACTGGAACCCGACGAAACCTGGCCGGGCCGGGTCCGCGCCGGGCGCGTTTGCCGCGCTTTTCAACGGACGTTCCGGGGAACGCTTTCGCTTTCGTCGTTGCGCGCGCGCCTTTCAGCCCTTCCCTTCAAGGGGGTTGGGGGGATGGGGTTGGCTCTGGGTTGTTGCGCTGTCCCGAGAACCGACTCACGTCCGTCCGCCCTTCGCCGCGGCTCAGAGGGGCCCGATAGCGGCCTACCCGTATGCTTCTGGCATCCTAGAGCCGCAGAAGTAGACGAAATCCCAATGCTGTCGTACCGCTTCAATGCTTTCGAGCTGATCCCCGATACGCGCCGCCTGTTGCATGACGGCGCCGACGTCCAGATCGGTATCCGCGTTTTCGAGACGATCGTCTATCTCGTGCAGAACCGCCACCGCGCGGTCGGACGCGACGAATTGCTGTCAGCCGTCTGGGGTCGCGTCGACGGTGGCGACGCGACGCTCGCGCAGGCCGTGCTGAAAGCGCGCCGCGCGTTCGGCGACGACGGCAATGCGCAGAGCACGATCCGCACCGTGTCGCGGTTCGGCTATCAATGGGTCGCGCCGACGACCGAAATCGTCGCCGAAACGGCGCGAGCGGTACCGCCGACGGAGTCCGCGAGCGCTTCGCAAGTGGACGTGTCGCACGAAGAAGCCGCCATCGCGGCGACGCATCACGACGACACCAGATCCGATCCGGTTGCATCGACGCGGTCGCGCAATCGCTGGCTGACGTTCGGCGCGCTGGCTGCCGCCGCGATCGTCATCGTCGCGCTCGCGATCGTCGAGATGCGAAAACCCGATACCGCGCCGCCCGCAGCATCGGCGCCAGCTGCGAGCACTGCCGTGCCGGGCCTGATCCTCGTCACGCCGACGAAGGTACACAGCATGGCCGCCGACGACGGCTGGATGCGGCTCGGCGTCATGTCGCTCAGCGCATCGGCGCTGGCGGGCGTGCCGGGTCACGCCGTCGTGCCGGACGAATCGACGCTCGCCGCGGTCGCGCACGCGGGGCCGAATGCCGGCGTCGCGGCGCTTCGAGCGGCGACCGGCGCCGCGATCGTGATCGATTCCGAAGCGAACCGCGTCGGCGAAGACTGGCGCCTCGACGCGACGGTATTCAACGCCGACGGCAGCGCCGAGATCGTCAGCGCGCGCGCGGCCGATCCCGTCGCCGCGGCGAGCCGTCTGGCGAAGAACCTCCGCGACCTGCTCGCGCCCGAAGGCACGGGCGTGGAGGGCGAAGTGATCTCGCCGGACGTGCTCGCGCTCGCGGCGCACATGAAGGCCGCGATCCTCGATGCGCAAAATGGCCGTGCGATCGCGATGCTCGACAGCGCGCCCAAAGCGGTCGCCGAAGCGCCGCAAGTCGTGCTGCTTGCGGCCGAGGCACTAACGCAGCTTGGCAAGCCCGAGCGCGCGATCGATGCGCTGCGGCCGCTCGTCGATCGCGGCGCCGTGATATCGCCGCCACCGCGCTGGCTGCCCGACGCGTGGTCCGCGCTCGGCGACGGCGAGCTCGCGCGAGGCCATCCGGCCGAAGCCGAAGCGTATTTCCGGCGCGCGATCCAGCTCGACAGTGTCGCGGGACGGCGCAGCCTCGGGCTCGCATGGCGCGGGCTCGGCATCGCTCAGGTCGTGCGCAACGATCTGGACGGTGCGGAGCAGAGTTATCTTCGCGCGCGGCTCGAGCTCGAACCCGTCGGCGATCGTTTGCTGCTCGCCCGCGTGACCGACGGTCTGGGCTATATCGCGACGACGCGGGGCCGCATGGCCGATGCGCTGATGCTGTACGAGCAGGCCGCCGAGATGGGCGCGGCGTCGGGCCTCAACGAGACCGAGCTCGGCTCGCGGCTCAACATCGCGCAGTCGCATCACTACCTTCTGCACCACGCCATCGCGCTCGACAAGCTGCGTGCGCTCCTGCCGCGCATCAACGCGGTCGATTACCCGGCGCTGCATCGCTTCGGCGCGATCGCGTATGTCTACGCGCTGATCGAAACCGGTGCGTTCGCCGACGCGAAGGCCGAGCTCGATCGCCTCAACGAAAACGCGCCGAAGGACGCCGCGACTGACGCGGTCGTCGACGTGCGCCTCGACGAAGCCGAGATCCGTCTCGCGCTCGGCCAACCTGCTGCTGCGATTCCGCTCGCCGAAGCGGTGCGCCGCGATCGCGATCCGCAGAGCGCGCCCGATCGTCCGCTCGAAGCGGCGGCCGTGCTGCTCAACGCCTACATCGCGGCCGGCGATCGCAAATCGGCCGCGGCGCTCGCGGCCGACACGGCGACGTGGTCGATCGCGAACGCAAGTGCGCCTGCACGCGTGCGTGGGCACCTTGCGCTCGCGCATTACGCCACCGACGCGCGCGATGCGGCCGCGGCGCTCGATCACTACCGGCAAGCGCTCGCGCTCGCGCGCGACTTCGGCGCACCGCTCCTGCTGCGCGATGCGGCGGTGCCGTATGCGGAGTTCCAGCTCGCGGCCGGCGCGATCGACATCGCGCGCGCAACGGCGAGCGTCGTCGGGCCGTATGCCGAGGACGATTTCGAGGTCGCGCTGTTGATGGCACGCGTCGCCGCGGCGACGCACGACGATGCGCTCGCCCGCTCGTATTTCGCGGCCGCGCACCGGCTCGCCGGCGAGCGCTGGACGCCGTCGATCGGCGCCGAGCAGACGAAGATCGCGGGCGCCGATGCTGCGACGCAAGATGCGCCGGCGCGCAGCGTTGCGGGCGGCTGAATCTCACCGGTTCATTTCAGCCGATTGAAAGCACGCGGCCCGCAACGGCTAGAATGCCGGGAGGCGCCGGCTGGCGGTGCCGCACGCGGAGACGCTGATGCGACATTTGGGCTGGCTCGTTTCGGCAACGATGATCGTTGCGCTGTCCGGCATCGCGATCGCCGATCCTCCGCTCGATCCCGCCGTCGATGCTCGCATCAAGGCGCTCGAAGAGCGCGTAGCGCAGCTCGAAAACCGGCTGACCGCGGTCACCAACGCGCAGAAGGCCGCCGCGACGGCCGCTGCAACCGCGACGCCGGCGCCGACCGCCATCACGCCGGCGCAGGCCGCAGGCCAGGTGACGCCGCCGCCGGTCCCGAGCTCCGTGTCGCTGTCGCGCTGGAAGGATCCGGCCGCCTGGTCGCTGATCAAGGTCGGCATGAGCTGGAGCCAGGTGACGGCCGTGCTCGGCTCGCCGGGCGACAAGACGACCGGCGTCTTCGGCGACGTCTGGTTCTATCCCGACTCGAGCGGCGGTCGCGTCGTCTTCGATCGCGACAGCCGCGTTTCGAGCTGGAACTCGCCGAGCGGCGCCAGCGGCGGTCAGTGACGAGCGCAGCGCTCGTCGCAACGCTCCCTTTGCCGGAGCCGCGCTTCGCGGCTCCGTTCGACGGCCGCTGATCTCGCCTCGTCGCGGCGGACGTCCATTTCGCGGCGCATTCGTCCGAAGATCGGACATGTTCGTCGTCCGGTCATCGATCGGAAACCGAACTCGAATCGATCGGCAATGTCCGTCCGGAACCCCTGTGGGAGACTCGGCGCGAACGCCGGTTTTCAAGACAGGGGGTTGTAGATGCGCAATCGTTTCGTAGGGGCGGCGGTTTTGGCGCTCTTTCCGCTGCTCGTTCCCGAGGCATCGTCTGCTGCACCGCAAGGCGACGGCATCGGTCTCGCAGTCACGCTTGGCACCGACCCGACCGAGGGCGCCTGCGGCACCGACACGACGCTGTCGGTGACAGCCGGCGACCAGGTCAACTACTGCTATCTCGTCACCAACAACTCGGGCGGAACGCTCTTCTTCTCTACGCTTGCGGACGACGTCACCGGCACGATCTTCACCGATCAGGCGACCGAGATCGCCGCGGGCGGCACCTACCAGTACAACCGGCTCGTCACGGCGACGACATCCGCGACGCCGACCTCGACATGGACCGCCTACGACGTCCATCCCGATTACGTCTACGCCGACAACAGCGCGCTCGCCGCCGACACGATCTTCGCGGCCGGCTTCGATGCGACGGCGCAATACGCGTTCCTCGACATCACGCAGACCGGCACGAACCTGATGCTCAACGACGACGACTACACGGTCGCGAGCATCGGCTTCCCGTTCACGTTCTACGGCCAGACCGCCGATGCGCTGACGGTCAGCAACAACGGCGGCATGCTGTTCGACCAGGCCACGGGCACGGATGGCCGCACCGGCTATCTCAGCCCGAACACGCGCACGCTGCCGGATCGGCTGATCGGCCCGGCGATCCTGCCGTACTGGGACGACCTGCAGCAGGATTATCTCGACGGCATCGGCAACGTCTTCGTCGAAACGCAGGGCACGGCGCCGAATCGCCGCTTCGTCATCGAGTGGTTCAACCTTCCGGTCAACGTGATCGGCGGCGGCTTCAACATCACGTTCGAAGCGATCCTCTACGAAGGCAGCAACCAGATCCTGTTCCAGTACCTCGACGTCGACTGCAGCAACGTGACCTGCGACGACGGCGCGGCCGCGACGATCGGCCTCAACTCCGACGCGACGCACGCGATCCTCTATTCGTACCGCGAGGCGACCGTCGGCGACGGGCTCGGCGATCCTGTTCTCGCCGACGACGCCGGACACGTACACCGCGACTGCGCTGTCGACGCTCGACGTCGGCGCACCGGTCATCACGGTCGATCCGACGAGCTTCAGCAAGACGATTTCGGCGGGCGCGTCGACAACCGACACGCTGACGATCGGCAACACCGGCAACCGTCCGCTGACGTGGAGCATCGGCTCGGTCGCCGGCACGCGCTCGCATTTCCCGCCGGCGCCGCGCTTTGCGATGCCGATGGGCGATCCGTCGAAGACGCGCATCGGTCCGGCGCCGATCACGCCGTCGTCGAAGAAGCCCGCGACTCGGGTGCGCGGCCCGATCGGCGTGCCGGCGTTCGCGGCCGATCCGCTCGACGCGACCGTCGTTTCGTTCGACGCGACCGCACCGGCGACACTGACCGGCGATCTGACCGTCGATGGCCTCCAGTTCCTCTCCGGCGATTTCGTCGGCGAGGATTTCTCGACGCTCTACGCGATCGATTTCCGGAGCTTCCAGCTCTACAAGGTCGACACGACGACCGGCACGCCGACGCTCGTCTATCTCACGGTACCGCCGCCCGGCGTCAGCGCCGACGGCTGGATCGGCATGGCGTGGGACGCGTCGACGAGCACGATGTTCGCAGTCACGTCGGGCGGCCGTACGCCGGTGTCGACGCTCGTCAAGCTCAACACGGAAACGGCCGAGACGACGCTCGTCGGCACGATCACCGGCGTCGGTGATCCGGACAACGGCACGGTCATCATCGACATCGCGATCGATCCGAAGAGCGGCAACATGTACGGCGTCGACATCGTCACCGACACGCTCGTCGCGATCGACAAGACGACCGGCGAGGCGTCGACGATCGGCTCGATCGGCTTCGATGCGAACTACTCCGAAGGCCTCGACTTCGACGACACGACCGGCACGCTGTATTTCTCGGGCTGGGACAACAACCTCAGCGAGGCGATCCTCTACACGATCGACACCGAGACGGGCCTCGCGACGGCGATCTCGCCGATCGGCCCGAACGCGGGCGCGGTGCAGTACTCGGCGCTCGCGATCGCGCGGCTCGCCGGCATCTGCTCGTATCCGCAGGACGTGCCGTGGCTCCAGTACAGCGACACGCGCGGCTCGACGCAGCCGGGCGACACCTCGCCGATCACGGTGACGTTCGACGCGACGACGCTGGCGCCGGGCGATTATTCGGCCGACATCTGCGTCACCAACAACGATCTGACGAACAAGCGCCTGCCGGTGCCGGTGACATTGACCGTGCAGTAGCGCGACTGAGCCCGCATCCCCGGCGCGGCGGCCGCCGTCGGGGATGTTCTCCCCAGCGCAGGAGGCGGCCGCGGCGCGGGGGCTCGAAAGGGGAGTGTTCCTTTGGAGTCCCCCGCGCATTGCTTTAGCCCTCCGTTTTAGCCCTCCCCTTCAAGGGGAGGGTTGGGTGGGGATGGTGTTGGCGTTTGGGTTGTGGCGTTGTCGCGAGAGCCGACTCACGTCCGTGTGTTTTTCGACCGCCATCCTGGCGGCCGAGTCACTTTCTCTTGCTCGTGCAAGAGAAAGTAACCAAAGAGAACACGCCCTCGCGTCCGCGGTCGCGCGGGCATCCATGCCCGTGCGACTACGCAAGGACTCGGAGGGCTTCGCCGGGAGCACATCCGTGTGCTCTCGTCGAAGTGGCCGGCATCCTGCCGGCCACCGCTTCGCGGCTTTTCCTCCGAGTCCTTGCCGCGGCCGAGAGGGAACCCGGAAGAGCAGAGCGCGGCAGTCCCTGCCGCAGAAGCACCGGATATATGCGACATCGGATATATCCGACACGTCGGTTTCTTTCTTTCGCTTTGCTCTTCGGGTTCCCTCTGAGCAGCGGCGGAGGGCGGACGGACCAGCCGCGTGCCCCGCACGCGGGCGGCGCGAGGGATCGCGCCGATTCGGACAACGGGCCATGGATGGCCTGTGGGCCGAACCCGTCCGCCCGTAGCGAACCGCTCGCTCCGCGAGCGGCGCGAATCCGAGGGTGCCGTTTTCTTTGGTTACTTTCTTTTGGGCAAGCAAAAGAAAGTAACTGGCGGCCATGGATGGCCGACAAACCACACACGGACGTGAGTCGGTTCTCGCGACAACGCTGAAACCGAACACACAACACCATCCCCACCCAACCCTCCCCTTGAAGGGGAGGGCTAAAGAAGCCTCCCGTTGAAAGGAAGGGCTCGAGCCCATGACTTCCGGCCGATTCACTAGTACGAACTCAACACTATAGTCACCCCCACACTATCACCAACCCAACAGAAGCCTCCCCCGTGGGCGAGATCGAAGTCGAATCCCATCTCTGGAAGTTCCAGAAAGAGCTGAGCGCCGGCGTCGTCTCGCTCGTGCTGCTCGCCGTGCTCGCACGCGCGAAGGCGCCGATGTATGGCTACCAGATCGCCAAGCAGCTCGACGAAACAGGCGAGGGCGTCCTCTCGGGCAAGCAGAGCGCCCTCTATCCGGTGCTGCGCAATCTCGAATCGGCCGGTCTTCTCGCGAGCGAAGTCGAGCCTTCGATCTCGGGACCGCCGCGCCGCTATTACCGCATCACGCCGGCGGGTCGCCGCGTGCTCGAAGAATGGAGCTATGTATGGACGGCGACACGCAACTTCGTCGACACCTCGCTGGAGGGACAATGAATCGGCCGCTGCCGCGCACGATCGCGGAATATCTTGATGACCTGCGTGCCGCGCTCCGCGGTGCCGATCCCGCGCTGATCCAGGACGCGCTCTACGACGCCGAGGATCACCTTCGCGCCGAGCTCGCCGAGAATCCCGGCAAGTCCGAAGCCGAAGTGCTCGCGAAGATCGCGACCACGTACGGCGCGCCGGACGAAGTGGCGAGCATCTACGTCGACAAGGAAGTGCAGGTGCAGCAGGCGCTGCGCTCGCCGCCGCCGCCACCGCGCAAGACCGCCATGGGCAGGTTCTTTGGTGTCGCGGCCGATCCGCGCGCATACGCGGCGCTTTTCTACATGCTGCTGTCGCTCGCGACCGGCATCTTCTATTTCGTCTGGGCGGTGACCGGCGTTTCATTGTCGCTCGGTCTTTCGATCCTGATCTTCGGCCTCGCGTTCGCGGTGCTCTTCTTCGGCACCGTGCGTGTGCTCTCGCTCGTCGAGGGCCGCATCATCGAGGTCATGCTCGGCGAACGCATGCCGCGGCGGCCGGTCTACGCCGAGCGCGGCAAGCCGGTCATGACGCGGATCAAGGAGATGTTCACCGATCCGCGCACCTGGTCGACGCTGCTCTACATGGTGCTGATGCTGCCGCTCGGCATCGTCTACTTCACGACGGCGGTGACCGGCATTTCACTGTCGCTGGCCTGCATGGTCGCGCCGGTCGCGCTTGCGCTCCACGAAGTCGGCGTCATCAACGGTGGCGGCATCTATCTCGACGATCAGCTGTTTCTGCCGCCGATCATCGCGCTGCCGTTCACGTTTCTGCTCGGCGTGTTCCTGCTTTTCGGGATGCTGCATCTCGCGCGCGGTGTCGGCAAGTTCCAGGGCGCGATCGCCAAGCACCTGCTCGTGCCCTCGGCCGGCTGATCGCAACGCCGTGACGCGCGAAGCGCCCGTACGCGATTGGCGCACGTCGCGCATCGTCAGCGGCGCCGAGCTCGTGCTCGGCGCCGCGATCGTGATCGGCCACAACGTCTTTCACGTTGTGCCGAACGAGGTGCCGATCCTCGTCGCGCTCGGGCTCGTGTCGATGCGGCTTCGCAACGGCAGCTTCGCGGCCCTCGGATTCCGTCGGCCCGATTCATGGCGGCGCATCGTGCTGATTGCGCTCGCGGCGGCGGCGGTCCGCCTCGTGCTCGGTCAGTTCGTCATCGATCCGCTGACGGCGCTCGTCTGGCCGCCGGCTGTCGCACCGGCCGGTATCGAATCGATCGCCGGCGATATCAAGACGGCGCTGATGTATCTCGGCATCGTCTGGACGTTCGCCGCGTTCGGCGAGGAAATCGCGTATCGCGGCTACCTGATGAATCGCGCCGCCGACGCCGGCGGCCGCACCACGGCGGCGTGGTGGATCGCGGTCGTCGTCGTCTCGATCCTGTTCGGCTACGGGCACTTCTACAAAGGACCCTCCGGCATCGTCGATTCCGGCGTCGCGGGACTGATCCTCGGCGCGGCGTATCTGCTGTCGGGCCGCAACCTCTGGACGACCGTGCTCGCGCACGGTTTCATCGACACGTTCGGCGTCGTCTGCCTTTATTTCGGCTGGGATTCCTGACGGCGCTATCATCGCGCCGCTGCGGAGGCGCTTGACCCTCACGCAACGTGAGGCCGCACGATGCGCGCGCCGCAAACGGAACACACGATGCCGCTCTACAAGGTCAGCGAGATCGCGCGGCGCACCGGGATCACGGTGCGCACGCTCCATCACTACGAAGCGCTCGGCCTCCTGAAGCCGGCGCGACGCAGCGATGCCGGCTACCGCCTCTACGGCGCGGAGCAACTCGCGCGGCTGCAGCACATCGTGTCGTTGAAAGCGCTCGGATTTCCGCTCGCGGAAATCCAGGCGTGCCTCGACGCCGACGCGCCCTCGCTCGCCGAGGCGCTGAATCGTCAGGTCGGCCGTCTGCGCGAAGGCATCGTTCGCCAGCAGGACCTCGTCAAGCGCATCGAGCACATCGCGTGGCTCGCGGCGCAAGGTCAGGCGATCGATGCGGACATCCTTCTCTCAAGCATCGAGGCCAGCACGACCATGGAAAAGTACCTGACACCCGAACAGATGCAGACGATTCGCCAGCGCGGCGAAACACTCGGCGCAGCGCGCATCGAGTCCGTCCAGCAGGAATGGCCGCACGTGATCGCCGGCATGCAGGCCGCGATGACGCTCGGCAAGGATCCGGCGAGCGAGGAAGTGCAGTCGCTCGCGCGGCGCTGGCGCGCGCTCGTGCGCGAGTTCACCGGTGGCGATGCCGGCATCCAGCGCTCGATGGGCACGATGTTCCGCGAGAACGCGGACGAGATGCGCGCGAAGACCGGCATCGATCCCGCGCTGATGACGTATGCGTGCGGCGCGATCGCGTTGTTGCCGAAGGACGCGGCGTAAGCGACCTCGACGTCGTTCTCGCGAAAGCGGGAATCCATGGCGGTAGAAAATGGATGCCCGCTTTCGCGGGCATGACGTCATACCTGCACGACGTCATACGTAGTGGCGCGGGTTACAGCGCAGCTTGCGCCGGGTAGATCAGCCGCCGGATGCCGGCGTGATCATAGCGACGCGCCGAGAGCGGATGCGCGCGAATCAGCAGTGCTTCGGCGTTGTGGATCGACACGTCGTCCGGGGTGTAAATGAAAAGGAATCCTGCGCCGCGCTCGGCTAGCTTTTTGTCGTCGTCGATGTAGCCGAGCTCGGTGCCCAGAAAGCTCGCGAAGCCGATCTTGAACTTCTCGAGCCATGTCGCGCCTTCCATCGACTCGAGCTTCTGCGTGACGAACGGACCCGTCGCGCTCGCGACGTCGCTGTCGTCGAAGCCGGCGTCGATGAAGGTCTTGCGCACGGCTTCGGCGCGTTCGGGTGTGTCGAACGCCGCGACGACATAGTGCAGCGGATAGAACACGCCGAACGAGTGGTCGTTTTCCTTGAAAAAAGCCCAGCGTTGCTCCATGACGGACTCCCGCAGCCGATCGTGCGGATGAGCCTAGTCACGCCTCGCGAACTCGGGGATGAACGCGCGCCCGCGAGGCGCTATTTCGCGGCTCCCGCGGCGCGAACGGGAATCGGCACGCTGCACAGATCAATCTTGCCGGCCGGCACCTTGTACCAGTCATCGCGGCGGTTTCGGCGCGCTTCGACGAGGTCCGCGAACGTCGACGTGTTCGTGCGCAGGATCTCGATGTTCGTGCGCTCGGCCGCGGGCACGTCGGCGACGAGACGCACCGATTTGATCGCGAGTCGCTGCTCGGGCTTCTCGTAGAACCCGAGCGCGCCGGTGCCGCGCGGCAACGCCGAAAGCAGCTCCATGCCCTGCACGACGCGGCCGACGACGGCGATGTTGCGATCGAGCTGGCGCGGCGCGTGGCCGATCACGACGTAGAGCTCGGTGCCGGGACCCGAATCGACAGGCGTATCGCGCCCCGCGCCGATCATGCCGTAGCAGTGCGCGAGCCAGGCTTTGCCACTTTTCTTGTCGCGCGCGGCCGGCATGCTGTTCGAGAAGCCGACTTCCGGCGCGTAGACGTCGCCGTCCGGCAAGGGCGTGAACTCAAGATCGCTGCCGGTCGCGCGCTCGAACTCGGGCGCGAGCGTCTTCGACGCCGTGCCGAGCGGCCTCACCTTGTCGGGCTTATCCGAATCCGGATCGCCCCACTGCGTCACGAAGTTGTCCTGCACGCGCAGGATCGCGAGGCCGTCGAAGTAGTGCTCGTGCGCGAGCGTTCTGATGTTCTTCGCGTGCAGCGGCGCGAATGCGGGCGCGAGCTCGATGACGACGCGGCCGGCGGCGAGATCGAGATAGAGCGTGTTGTCGGGATCGAGCGTGCGCCAGTCGGACGGCTTCGACGTGGCGAGCACATCCGCCATCGTCTTGCCTTTCGGCGCATCGGCCGCGTGCGCGAGGCCGATCGCAGCGGTCACGGAAAACGCGAGAAACGCGAGACGACGAGAGGCCGCTGCCGGCATGGTTCAGCTCCGTTCGGTCGAGGCCGCCACGATAGCGGGAGACGCGGCGATGCGATAGCTCAGTTGCCGTCGAAGCCGTCGGCGAAGATCGCATCGCCCGACGCGCGCTCATCGGCGCCGATGTCGGCCTGGCCCGCGCCGTCGGGCCGCGTCTGTCCGTCGAAATCGTCGCTCGCGTCGGCGAGACGCGTGACCTGGTCGATTGCCGGCGTCGCGGCCGCAGTCAGGTGCAGATCGCCGCCGGCGATGTCGACGAACCACGCCGGCACCGCGTCGAGCAAATTGCCGTCGAGCGTCGGTGTCGCGCCGTCGCGCGGCTGGATCGCGGCGTCCAGAAGATTGTTCTCGACGCGTACGCCGGTTGCGTCCGCGAAGCGAACCTCGACCGCGTTCGGATAGCGGCCCATCGTCAGCGCGGTGTTCTGCAGGATCGATGAGCCCGGCGAGGTCGTGTAGATCGGCACGTCGATCGCATACGGCGCGCTCGCGTCCCAGCGGATAAAGTTGTTGCGCGCGTAGCCGCCGAAGTGATCGTCCGCGCCCGTGAGCCCGAGCGAGATGCCGCGCGACGAGTCGAGAATCGTGTTGCGCTCGACGATCGTGTCGCTCGAGCCCTGCCAAAGAAGCACGGCCGGGCCGGCGAGCGTCAGGTCCTGGCACCAGATGCCGTGGATCAGGTTGTCGCGCACGATCCAGCGATCATCGGTGACACCGTCGATCGCGTTCGTGTAGCAGCTCCCCGGCGGCGCGCCGTCCGGATGATTGACGGCGCCGGCGGTCAGGAACAATTCGGAGTATTCGATCGTGACGTCATCCGCGCCCGGCACGCCCTTGACGATTTGCTGGCCGGCGTCGAAGAGGCGCATGTGATAGGCGCGCACGCGTTGCGCGCCCTGATCGCCCTGCACGGCGAGCGCGTGGAAGTAGACGTTGCCGATCGAGAGATCGGCGATCGTGACGTCGGTCGCCGTGAACACCTGGAAGCCGAACGGCACGATCGGGTCGAGCATGCCGGCGCCGAGGATCACGACGTCGGCCGGATTGCCAGTTGCGCCGCGAATCTCGATGTTCGAGATCGGCGTCGCGCCGAAGCGGCCGACTGTCAACCGGCCGTCGACGCCGTTCGGGAACGCGACGTCGTCGAGGTGATACGTGCCCGGCGCGATGACGATCGCTTCGTTGCTTTCGAGAGTCCAGCACGCGTCGGCGAGCTGTTGCGCGGTCGAGACGTTGACGATCGTCATGCCGGACGGTGGCGGCAGCGGCGGCGCGTCCGCGGGGCGGCGCGCGAATGCAGGCTGCGCGAGAAGCGCGAGCATGAAGGCGAACGGCGCGGTGCGAGGAAGCATGACGGCCTCCGGATGCCGCGAGGATAGGACTTGTCGCGCCCGCATTGCGTGCTGAACGTCGCAGCCGGCGAGCGGTTGGCCTACGATGCGGACGTGACACCGGACATGGCGAAAGCACGAACGCAGCGAGCGGCCGCCGTCGGCGTCGTCGAGCATGGCAACTCGGCTGTGCTCGTGACGGTCGCGAGCAGCGGCGAGCTGCTCGATCGCCGGCGCATCGATCTCACCGAAAAGCTGCCGACGCACCCGCACCATCATCAGGGTTCGTGGGCGGTTGGCCGCTATCTCGACAGCCCGTGGGCGAAACCGATTTCGTTGCCGGATGCGATCGCGCTCGTCGAGCGCGTACGCAAGGCCGCGTCGCGCGGCGCGCGCGAACATCTCGAAGCGCTCGCGTCAGCGGTGATGGTGCCGATCGCGGTCATCGCGATTCGCGAATGTCCCATGTTGCCGCCGACCGTCGAACAACGGATCGCTGACAATCGTGCGCAAACCTTCGCCGATTCGGTCATGTATCGCGAGGCGCTCGCGAGCGCAGCACAAGCGCGTGGCTGGAGCGTGCGTTGGTACGACCGCGAACGCGCGTTGGGCGACGCGGCATCCGCGCTCGGTCGCGCGGAGTTCGAGACATTGCTGCGCGACATGGGCCGAGCGGTCGGCCCGCCGTGGCAGGCTGCACACAAGCTTGCGGCCGCCGCCGCGATCGCAGCGATCGCGTGACGAGGCCTAGCCGCGCGTCTTGTGAAACGTCCGGATGAAGTCGCGCACGTCCGGATAGACGACATCGCGCCAGCGTCGTCCGCTGAAAATGCCGTAATGGCCCGCGCCTTGGACTTCGATGTGCGCGTGCTTCGCTTTCGGAATGCCGGTGCACAGATCGTGCGCCGCGGACGTCTGGCCGAGCCCCGAGATGTCGTCGAGCTCGCCTTCGATCGTCAACAGTGCGGTCTTCTTGATGTCTTCCGGCGCGACGCGCTCGCCCTTGACGTACCACTTGCCGAGCGGCAGCAGGTGTTCCTGGAACACGATGCGAATCGTGTCGAGGTAATACTCGGCCGGCAGATCCTCGACCGCGTTGTATTCGTCGTAGAAGCGACGATGCGCTTCGGCGTCTTCGAGGTCGCCGCGCAGAAGATCCTGATAGAAATCCCAATGCGACGTGAAATGCCGGCTCGGATTCATCGCGATGAATCCCGCATGCTGCAGGAAGCCGGGGTAGACCTTGCGGCCCGCGCCGGGATAGTTCGGCGGCACGTCGAAGATCATGTTCGTCTCGAACCACGCGTAGTCGTGCACGCGCGCGAGATCGTTGACCTGCGTCGGGCATTTGCGCGGATCGATCGGGCCGCCCATCAGCGTCAGCGTCTGCGGCGTCGGCTCGCCGGCCGATGCCATCAGCGAAACGGCCGCGAGCACCGGCACGGTCGGCTGGCACACCGAAATCACGTGCGCCTTCGCGGCGCCGACGTGATCGATGAAGCGGCGCATGTAGGCGACGTAGTCGTCGAGCTGGAACGGACCCTTGTCGAGCGGCACCATGCGCGCGTCGACCCAGTCGGTGATGTAGACCTCGTGATCGCGCAGCAGCGTGCGCACGGTATCGCGGAGCAGCGTCGCGTGATGGCCCGAGAGCGGCGCGACGACGAGCACGACCGGATCCTGCCGCAACTGCTCGAGCGCCTTCGGATCGTCGCTGCAGCGCTTGAAGCGGAGCAGATGACAGAACGGGAGCTCGATCGCGCGCTCCTCGACGACCGGCGCTTCGCGCCCGTGCGCGACGACCGACGTGATGTTGAACGCGGGTTTTTCGTAATCCTTGCCGAGCCGGTACAGGAGCTCGTAGCCGGCGGCGACGCGGTCCATGCCGGGCATCTTCGAAATCCAGTTGTCGGGCGAGGACAGCGCGCGCGAGGCGGCGCCGGACCACGCGACCAGCGGATTCAGCAGCGTTCGATTGAGCTCGTGAATGTGATAGAGCATGTCTCTCTATTACGGCGTGGCGCGGCCGTTCTGAAGGGGGTTGGTCGCAGGACGACCCGAAAATCACGATCCGGGTCGCGCAGGTACCCGATTCTAGGGCATGCGTCGGCGATTCTCGCGTGCGCATGGCGTAAATCCGCAATCGCGGGCACCCGCATGTGCCGATCGGCACAGACGCGCGCCGCCGCGGAAATGCTAAAAATGCGGCAGCCCGTGGCGCCGTTCACGACGCTGCACGCCGAATACCCGATCTGGAGACTTCCCGCATGATTTCGACCCGGGGCATCGCCGCGACCGCGATGTTCATTGCCGCAGCTACCGCGAACGCCGCGACGCCTGCGCCCGCCGACACCGAGTATCCCGGCACGCTAAAGCTCGCCGTCGACGCGACGGACCTCGATCATCGCGTGTTCCGCGTGCGCGAGGAGATTCCGGTCGCGGCGGGTCCGCTGACACTGCTCTATCCGCAGTGGCTGCCCGGCAATCATGGGCCGCGCGGGCCGGTCGACAAGCTCGCCGGCCTCACGATCATTGCGGGCGGCAAAACGCTGACGTGGTTGCGCGACACGTCCGATGTCTACGCATTCCATGTCGATGTTCCGCAGGGCGTGACGACGCTCGATGTCGAGTTCCAGTTCCTCTCGCCGCAGGACTCGGCTCAGGGCCGCGTCGTCATGACGCCGGACATGCTGAACCTTCAGTGGAATGTGGTCGTGCTGTACCCGGCCGGCCATTACGCGAGCCGCATCAACGTCGCGCCGAGTGCGAAGCTCCCAGCCGGCTGGAAGTTCGCGACCGCGCTCGACGGCAGCGGCGAGACCGCGAGCGACGGCAGCGTTGCGTTCAAGCCGGTCAGCCTCGAAGTGCTCGTCGATTCGCCGATGATCGCGGGCCGCTGGTACAAGCAGGTCGAGCTCGATCCCGGCGCGAAAGTGCCCGTGCGCCTCGACATCATCGCGGACGAGGCCAAGGATCTCGAGTTCACCGATGCGCAGATGAAGCCGCATCGCGAGCTCGTGCAGCAGGCGTACAAGCTGTTCGGCTCGCACCACTACGATCACTACGATTTCCTGTTCACGCTGTCGGACCAGCTCTCGCACAATGGCCTCGAGCATCATCGTTCGAGCGAGGACGGCACTGATCCCGGCTACTTCACGCAGTGGAACTCGAAGGTCGGATCGCGCGATCTGCTCTCGCACGAGTACACGCATTCGTGGAACGGCAAGTTCCGCCGGCCGGCCGATCTTGCGACGCCGAACTTCAACGTGACGATGGGCGACAGCCTGCTCTGGGTCTACGAAGGGCAGACGCAATACTGGGGCTTCGTGCTCGCGGCGCGCTCGGGCCTCTGGACGATGGATCAGGCGAAGGACGCGATCGCGCTGCTGGTTTCGCGCTACGCCGACAACCGTCCCGCCTTCGCGTGGCGCAACGTGCAGGACACGACCAACGATCCGGTCGCGATGCAGCGCCGTCCGGAGCCGTTCCGCAACTACCAGATGAGCGAGGATTACTACAGCGCGGGCCAGCTCACCTGGTTCGCCGTCGACGCGAAGCTTCGCGAGCTGACGCACGAGAAGCGCTCGCTCGACGATTTCGCGCGCGCGTTCTTCGGCGTCGACGACGGCAGCTGGGCCGTCAAGCCGTACACGTTCGACGACGTCGTCGCGGCGTTGAACGGCGTCGCACCGTACGACTGGGCGAAGTTCCTGCGCGATCGCATCGACGCGCACGCGCCGCCGCTCGACGGCATCGCGGCGAGCGGCTGGAAGCTCGTCTATACCGACAAGCCGAGCGAATACCAGAAGACCGCCGAATCGGATGCGAAGGCAATCGACTACGCGGCTTCGATCGGCGTCACGGTGTCGACGAAAGACGGCAAGCTCGCCGACGTGCGCTGGAACGGTCCCGCATTCAAGGCCGGCCTCGCCTCGGGCGGCACGCTCGTCGCGATCAACGGGCGCGAGTTCTCGGCGGAGAAACTGAAGGATGCTGTCGCCGCGACATCGAAGGGCGAGCCGCTCGATCTCCTCGTCAAGACCGGCGACATGTACCGCACGTTCCGCATCGACTACCGCGACGGGCTCAAGTACTCGCACCTCGAGCGCATCAATGGCACGCCGGATCGGCTGACCGCGATCCTCTCGGCGCGCAAATAGCGTGCGATGCGTCATTCCCGCGAAAGCGGGAATCCATCTGTGCTGCAAGCTGCAAAACCGATGGATTCCCGCTTTCGCGGGAATGACGGACGTGGGATGCGGAGACAATGGCGGTCCGACGACTGCTGCGCCGATGACCAAGCCGATCCCGACTCTCCGCGCATCAGGCGCGGCTGCTGCACCTGCACGCGCAGGGCCTGCTCGCGCGCCCGCGCCGGCGCGCGAAGAAAACCGACGTGCTCGCTGCGATCGAGCGCATGCGCGTGCTGCAGATCGACACGATCAGCGTCGTCGCGCGGAGCCCGTATTTCGTGCTGTATTCGCGGCTCGGCGCGTATCGCGCGCCGTGGCTCGATGCGCTGCTCGACGAAGGCGCGATCTTCGAATGCTGGGCGCACGAAGCGTGCTTCGCGCCGTCGCCCGACTATCCGCTGCACCGGCGCCACGCGCTCGAACGCGTCGGGCACTGGTCGATGAAAAGCGCCGACCGCAACCGCCGCGAGCACGACGCCGAGATGGACGCGATCCTCGCGCGCATCCGCGAGGACGGTGGGCTGAAGTCGTCCGACTTCGAGAGCAAGGAGAAGCGCACCGGCGGCTGGTGGGGCTGGAAGGACGAAAAACGCTGGCTCGAAGCGCTGTTCGCGCACGGCGATCTGATGATCGCGCGGCGCGACAACTTCCAGCGCGTTTATGATTTGAGCGAGCGCGTGCTCGCAAAGATGAACGTTGCGGCGAACACCGAGCTGCCGTCGCTCGAGGCGATGCGTCGTGCGTTCGTGCTCGGCGGCGTGCGCGCGCTCGGCGTCACGCAGGCGCGCTGGATCGCGGATTATTTTCGCATCGGCAAACGCATCAAGGACGTCGATCTCGATGGCTACGTCGAACGCGGCGAGCTCGTGCGCGTCGCCGTCGACGGCTGGAAGATGCCGGGCTACGTGCATCCCGATCATCGCGACGCGTGCGACGCGGCCGCGCGCGGGCGCCTGCGCGCGACGCACACGACGCTGCTGTCGCCGTTCGATCCGGTGATCTGGGATCGCGAGCGCGTCGCCGCGATGTTCGGCTTCGACTACCGCATCGAAGTCTATGTGCCGGGACCGAAGCGGATCTGGGGTTATTACGTGCTCCCGATCCTGCATCGTGGGAGGCTGGTCGGCCGCGTCGACGCGAAAGCGCATCGTGCGGAAGGGCGGTTCGAGGTGAAGGCGCTTTATCTCGAGGACGGGGTTATCGAAGACGATGCGCTCGCCGATGCGGTTGCGGTGGCAATTTGCCAGTGCGCGGCGTGGCATGGGACACCGGAGATTGGCGTTGGGCGGTGTTCGCCTCGGGCGTTCAGGCGGATGTTGCAGGAGGCGGTCAAGCGGTGCGGCGAAGCGGGGTGAGGTTGAACCCGCTTGCCCTCACCCTAGCCCTCTCCCGCAAGCGGGAGAGGGGACAAAGAGGTCTCGCCCCTGAGAGGTCGAAAAACTCTCGCCATGTTGGGCTTTTTCCCCTCTCCCGCTCGCGGGAGAGGGCAGGGTGAGGGCAAGCCGGTTCAACGCCCAACCCAACTACCATAGCGCTAAGATCACGCCGCACCCGCGAACCTTCAGGTGAACCCGATGCCCGATGCATGGCTCGACATCGCTGCGCGGCTCACGCTCTCGGTCGTCGTCGGTGCGGCGATCGGGCTCAATCGCGACTTCCACCACAAGCAGGCCGGCGTGCGCACGAACGCGCTCGTCAGCCTCGGCGCCGCGCTCGCGGTCGTGCTCGTTTTCCCGCCGGGCGAGGATCCGGCCCGCCACTATGACGGCCTCAGCCGCGTGATCCAGGGCGTGCTGACCGGCATCGGCTTCCTGGGCGCCGGCGTGATTCTGCGCGATCCCGTAAGCCGCCACGTCAGCGGTCTGACGACGGCGGCGGCGGTCTGGCTTTCGGCGTTGCTCGGTACGGCCGCGGGCGTCGGCGCGTATGTGCCGGTCGGCGTCGCGCTCGTGCTGGCGCTGATCGCGATCGCGTGCGGCGGGCCGTTCGAACGTTGGCTCAGGCGATTCCAGTCTCCAGCCAAGCCGTCCGATCCGGACGACGCGTGAGGCGCGGTCGCGGAAGCCGCGATGGTTTCGCTATCCTCCGTATCGCTCTGTTGCGCTCCGTCATTCCGAGGTAGTCGATGCGCCGGGTTTCGAGCTCATGGTTCATCGCGCTGGCATCCGCTGGCGTCGCCGCCTGCATCGGCAGCGCGTCGGCGGCTAGCGCATCGAACCCGCGGATTCGTGCGCACGCGACGATCGGCAAGACGATCATCAGCGATGCCAAGTTCGAGTTCGGCTGCACGACCGGCGAAGGAGGCATGCTGCAGATCAGCCTGATCCTGCCGCCGCCGGAATCGGTCGCCGGATTTCCGCTCGACAAGTTCGAAGGCCCCGACGGCATCGGCGAAGCGCACGATCTCGCCGAATGGTCGGTCAGCGGTGGGCCGAAACCTGCGCGTGCGCGCACGTCGATCTCAGGCTGGCGCGGCGTCGACGGCGATGGATTCCTGCTGGCGAAAGCGCGCGAGTCGAGTCATTCGTCGGATCTCGCGCGCGTCGCGAAACGCTTCGTTGCGTCGGAGCAGGCGCGCCTTCGGCTCGTCGTGAAGCCGCCGTCGGCGCATGGCGCCGCGATCAAGGTCGAAGCGCCGATCGCGGGCCATCGCGAGGAAGTGGCGAAGGCGCTCGCGCCTTGCCTCGCGCATGTGAAATAGCCCGCGGCGATCAGACCGCGTTGCGCGGGCCCGATCCGGTGCGTGCGAAGCGCTGGCGCTTGCGGCGCTTCGGCGCGCGCGCCGCATCGCCGTTCGGCTTGCTGTGCGCGTGCGGTCGATGTGCGTGACGCGGCTGCGCAGCTGCGCGCTTGGCGTGGGGGTCGTCCATGCGTAGCGGCGAGTTCGGCTCGAAACCCGCGATGGGCTCGATCGCGATGTCCTGCTTCAGCAGCCGGCGGATGTCGCGCAGGCGCGTTTCTTCCTCGCGCGAGACGAGCGAGATCGCGAGCCCTTCGGCGCCCGCGCGGCCGGTCCGGCCGATGCGGTGCACGTAGTCCTCGGCGACCATCGGCAGCTCGTAGTTGATGACCATCGGCAGCTCGTCGATATCGAGTCCGCGCGCCGCGATGTCGGTCGCGACGAGCACGGCGACCTTGCCGCGCTTGAAATCGGCGAGCGCGCGCGTGCGCTGGCTCTGGCTCTTGTCGCCATGGATCGCTACTGCGCGAAGGCCGGCCTTGACCAGCACCTTCGTGAGCTTGTCGGCGCCGTGCTTCGTGCGGCCGAACACGAGCGTCTGGCGCGCGTCGTTCGAGAGCAGGTGCAGCAGCAGATCGCGCTTCTTGTCCGCGTCGACCGGATGCACGCGATGCGTGACCGTCGCCGCGACACTGTTCGGCTTGGCGACCTCGATCGCGACCGGATCGTGCATGAACTGCGCGGCGAGCGACTTGATCTCCTGCGCGAACGTCGCCGAGAAGAGCCACGTGACGCGCTTCTTCGGCAGCGCGGCGAGGATGCGCCGGATCGCCGGGATGAAGCCCATGTCGAGCATGCGATCCGCTTCGTCGAGGACGAGGAGCTCGATGCCGGAAAGATTGACGCTGCGGCGCTCGAGGTGATCGATCAGGCGGCCCGGCGTCGCGACGAGGATGTCGACGCCGCGGCGGAGCGCGTCGACCTGCGGCTGCATGCCGACGCCGCCGAAGATCGTCGCCGAGCGGACGCCGAGATGACGACCGTACGTGCGGATGCTTTCGTGCACCTGCGCTGCGAGCTCGCGCGTCGGCGTCAGCACGAGCGCGCGCGGCGTCTTCGGCTGCGCGGGCTTGGGCGAGGCGATGTACAGGCGGTCGAGCAGCGGCAGCGCGAACGCGGCGGTCTTGCCGGTGCCGGTCTGCGCGCCAGCGAGCATGTCGCGGCCGGCGAGCGCGACCGGAATCGCGGCAGACTGGATCGGCGTCGGCTCGGTATAGCCTTCATCGGCAAGCGCGCGCAGCAACGCGGGCGCGAGGCCCAGTGTTTCGAATGTCATTTTGAAAAGCTCCAAGTAATTCGCGCACGGAGGCGCGCGACTCCCAGTCCGCGTCCGCCGAAATGGCGAACATCGAAACCCGGAATCGACCTGAAGCGTTCCCTGAAACCGCGCTGGCAGGTATGTGTGATGGCAGATCGGCCGGTCGGTCGATCATGCGCTTGCGGCGGCGATGTCGTGCGGAGCTGGACGGCGGCGGCCCGGGAGGGCCTCGATGATTCGTCCGAGCGGGAAATCGCGAAGCGGCGCTGCAAACGAGGTAGATTCTACAGCAAAGGCGACGTCCAAGCCATTGACGGGGCTTGAGCCTCGCCAAACCGCCCGCACAAAGCGCAAACCGCTGCTCCGATTCCGTTGCCGATGACCGCCGCTTCGCACGCATCCGCCCCCGCCGCCGCGCCGTCGGTGCGGCTCGACATCTGGCTCTGGGCGGCCCGCTTCTTCAAGACGCGCTCGCTCGCCAAGCAGGCGATCGAAGGCGGCAAGATCGACTGCAACGACGCGTCCGCGAAGCCCTCGAAAGCCGTTCATGCCGGCGATCGCGTGCGCATCCGGCGCGGCGAGGAAACGTTCGTCGTCGACATCGCCGCGCTCAGCCAGCAGCGTGGCCCCGCGGCCGTCGCGCAGTCGCTCTATCGCGAAACCGACGAGAGCCGCGTAGCGCGCGAGGCGTTGCGCGAGCAGCGCCGCATGCAGGGCCACGCGGCGCCGGCGACGAAACCCGACAAGCGCGCGCGGCGGCTGATCCGCGCGCTCGGCGATATCGACGCGTTCTGACGCCGCATCACTCGAGTGTTGTGTTCGCGACGACCGCGAAGCTCGCATCGGCCGCTTCGAATGGTTCACGACGGGTTGCTCGTCGTCTTGCATAGTTCGCGCACATTGCATGGAGGCCGGACATGGCCATCGCCACGATCTTCGCGAACATCAGCTGCCGCGACCTTGGTGTCAGCGCGGCCTGGTATGAAAAGTTGTTCGGCAAGCCTCCGCTACGCCGGCCGATGCCGGGCCTTGCCGAATGGCAATTCACCGACAGCGCCGAGGTGCAGGTGCACGAGAGCCCGGAGAACGCGGGTCACAGCGTGCTTACGCTCGGCGTGCTGCCGCTCGAACCCGAACGCCGCCGGCTCGAAACGGCCGGACTGAAACCGGGCGCGATCGAAACGGCTGACGACTATTACCTGCTGCGCCTGCGCGACCCCGACGGCAATCTTGTCGTGCTGGCGAGCGCGCGGCGCGTCTGAGCATCGCCCTCAGCGCGAGAGCTTCTTCAGGCGATACAGCGCGTCGAGCGCATCGCGTGGGCTCATTGCGTCGGGATCGAGCTCGCGAAGCGCGTCCTCGGCCGCGGACGGGCGCGGTGCATCGAAGAGCCCGAGCTGCGGCGTAGGCGGCGCGCTGTGCGACGGTGCGTTCGCGTGTCCGGCTTCGAGCGTCGAGAGATAGCGTCGCGCATCGTCGATGACGCGCTTGGGCAATCCGGCGAGCGCGGCGACCTGCAGGCCGAAGCTCCGATTCGCCGGGCCTTCCTTGACCGCGTGCATGAAGACGAGCTGGTCGGCGTATTCGACAGCGTCCAGATGCACGTTCGCGATGCCTTCGAACTGCGATGCGAGCTCGGTCAGCTCGAAATAATGCGTCGCGAACAGCGTGAATGCGCGATTGACCGTTGCGAGCTGGATCGCGCTCGCACGCGCGAGCGCGAGGCCGTCGTATGTCGACGTGCCGCGGCCGACTTCGTCCATCAGCACGAGGCTCTCAGCCGTCGCGTTGTGCAGGATGTTCGCGGTCTCGCTCATCTCGACCATGAACGTCGACTGCCCGCGCGCCAGATCGTCGCCGGCGCCGATGCGCGTGAAGATACGATCGATCGGGCCGATCGTCGCGCTCTCGGCCGGGACGTGGCTGCCGATGTGCGCGAGCAGCACGATCAGCGCAGCCTGGCGCATGTAGGTCGATTTGCCGCCCATGTTCGGGCCGGTGACGATCAGCATGCGGCGTGCGTCGTCGAGCACGAGATCGTTCGGCTCGAACGGATCGTCGCGGACTTCCTCGACGACCGGATGGCGGCCGCGCACGATGTGGATGCCGGGCGATTCGACGAGCGCGGGCGGGTTCCAGTCGAGCGCATCAGCGCGCTCGGCGAGGTTCGCGAGCACGTCGAGCGTCGCGACCGCTTCGGCCGCGGCCTTCAGCGGCGCGAGGTGTTCGATCAGGACATCGAGCACGCCGTCGTAAAGCGCACGCTCGCGCATCAGCGAGCGCTCGCGCGCCGAGAGCACCTTGTCCTCGAACTGCTTCAGCTCCTCGGTGATGTAGCGCTCGGCGCCCTTGATCGTCTGCCGGCGCGTGTAGTGCGTCGGCGCCTTGTCGGACTGGCCCTTCGAGATCTCGATGTAGTAGCCGTGCACGCGGTTGTAGCCGACCTTCAGCGTCGCGATGCCGGTCGCGGCCTTCTCGCGCTCTTCGAGGTCGATCAGGAACCGGTCCGCATGCGTCGATAGCGTGCGCAGCTCGTCGAGCTCGGCGTCGAAGCCATCGCGGAAGATGCCGCCGTCGCGCGCGATGACCGGCGGCGCATCGACGATGGCGCGTGCGAGGTGCTCGGCCGTGCCGGCATGTTCGCCGAGTTGCGCGACGAGATCGCCGAGCAGCGTGCTCTCGGCGCCGGCAATGCTCTCGCGAAGCTGCGGCGCAAGTTTCAACCCGTCGCGCAGCGTCGAAAGATCGCGCGGACGCGCCGAGCGCAGCGCGACGCGCGCGAGGATGCGCTCGAGATCGCCGACGCCGCGCAGGATTTCGCGCAGTGCTTCGTGACGGCGCGCGTCGATCAGCGCACCGACCGATTGCCTGCGCGCGGCGACGACGTTGCGATCGCGCAGCGGCCGATGCAGCCAGCGGCGCAGCAGGCGCGCGCCCATCGGCGTGATCGTGCGATCGACGACGCCGAGCAGCGTGTGCTCGGCGCGGCCGCTCGCGTTCGTGTCGAGCTCGAGGTTGCGCCGCGTCGCGGCATCGAGCGCGATCGTGTCGCTCGCGTTCTCGATGGCGAGCCCCGCGATGTGCGGCAGCGCGGATTTCTGCGTTTCCTCGACGTAGCCGAGCAGCGCACCGGCCGCCGCGATCGCGAGCGGCATGCCGTCGACGCCGTAGCCCGAGAGATCGCGCGTGGCGAAGAAGCGTGACAGCTCGCGCGTCGCGGTCGCGGTGTCGAAGTGCCACGGGGCGCGCTTGCGAAGCCCGGGCAGGCTCGCGACCATCTTCGGCCAGGCGACGTCCTCGCCAACAAGCGTCTCGGCCGGCGCGAGGCGCGCGAGCTCGGCCGCGAGCGCCTCTGCGTCGGCGACTTCGCTCAGCACGAAGCGGCCCGACGCGAGATCGATCCACGCGAGGCCGAAGCGCGTCGTGTCTTCGTTCGTCTGTCCGGCCGCGATCGCGAGCAAGAGATTGTCGCGTCGCTGCTCGAGCAGCGATTCGTCGGTGACCGTGCCCGGCGTGACGACGCGGACGACCTTGCGCTCGACGAGGCCCTTCGCCGCGGCAGGATCGCCGAGCTGCTCGCAGATCGCGACCGATTCCCCGAGCCGGATGAGCTTGCCGAGATAACCTTCGACCGCGTGATACGGCACGCCGGCCATCGGAATCGGCGCGCCGGCGCTCTGGCCGCGCTGCGTCAGCGTGATGTCGAGCAGGCGCGCGGCCTTGCGCGCGTCGTCGTAGAAGAGCTCGTAGAAATCGCCCATGCGGAATAACACGAGCGTGTCCGGGTACTCCGCCTTCGCGGCGAAGTACTGGCGCATCAGCGGCGTGTGCTGGGCGGATTCGTCGCGGGTCATGGAAGAGTGCAGGAGATCCGGCGGGATGGACGCGCCGAAGCGGAGTCGGGCGGCCGAAGTCTCGCACGGTGCCGCCGAATCGTCATCCGCGACGCTGGCGGCGGTGGAGTATCCTGAGGACATGACGACCACCGAGACGAATCCGCTCGACGTTCCAACCGACTCCGCCCTTCGCGACCACGCCGAAGGCGTTGCCGAAATCCTGATCACGCGCGGCCAGACGATGGTCGCGGCCGAGTCGTGCACCGGCGGCTGGATCGCCAAGACGCTGACCGACATCGCGGGCAGCTCGGCGTGGTTCGAGTGCGGCGTCGTCGCGTACAGCTACGAGGCGAAGGAGTCGCTACTCGGCGTGCAGCCGCAGACGCTCGAACGCTCGGGCGCGGTGAGTCAGGAGACGGTCGTCGAGATGGTGTCGGGTGCGCTCGCGCGTTACGGCGCCAGCGTCGCGGTCGCGGTGACCGGCATCGCGGGACCTTCGGGCGGCACGCCGGGGAAACCAGTAGGCACGGTCTGGATCGGCTGGAAACGGCGCGGCGGCTACGCACGCTCGCAGCTCTTTCATTTCGCCGGCGATCGCGAAGCGGTCCGACGCCAGACCGTCGCCGCGGCGCTCGAAGGCGTGCGGCGCGTTCTTACGAGCTGAAGCGTTTTTCGCGTCTCGCGCGCCGCGAACGCTGTGGGATAATCCTCGCCGGAATGTTCGAGCAGGCGTCTTAATCCCTGAGACGCCCGCGCGGCAATCTCGCCGCATGAACAGAATCGATGAGGTCAAGGCAATGGATGACAACAAGCGCCGGGCGCTGACTTCCGCACTCAGCCAGATCGAAAAGCAGTTCGGCAAGGGTGCGGTCATGCGCATGGGCGACAAGGTCGACGAAGCGATCGAAATCGTCTCGACCGGCTCGCTCGGTCTCGACATCGCGCTCGGCATCGGCGGCCTGCCGCGCGGCCGCGTCGTCGAGATCTACGGCCCGGAGTCTTCCGGCAAAACCACGCTCACCTTGCAGGTCATCGCCAACTGCCAGCGCAACGGCGGCACGGCCGCGTTCATCGACGCCGAGCACGCGCTTGATCCCTCGTATGCCGAGAAGCTCGGCGTCAATGTCGACGATCTGCTCGTCTCGCAGCCCGACACGGGCGAGCAGGCGCTCGAGATCGCGGACATGCTGGTGCGCTCGAGCGCGGTCGATGTCGTCGTCATCGACTCGGTCGCGGCGCTGACGCCGAAGGCCGAAATCGAAGGCGAGATGGGCGATTCGCACGTCGGCCTGCAGGCGCGACTGATGAGCCAGGCGCTGCGCAAGCTCACCGCGAACATCAAGAAATCAGGCACTTTGGTCGTCTTCATCAACCAGATCCGCATGAAGATCGGCGTGATGTTCGGCAGCCCGGAGACGACGACGGGTGGCAACGCGCTGAAGTTCTACGCGTCGGTGCGCCTCGACATCCGCCGCATCGGCGCGGTCAAGCGCGGCGAGGAAGTCGTCGGCTCGGAAACGCGCGTCAAGGTCGTCAAGAACAAGGTCGCACCGCCGTTCCGGCAGGCCGAGTTCGAGATCCTCTACGGCGAGGGCACCTCGCGCGAGGGCGAGCTGATCGAGCTCGGCGTCAACCACAACCTCGTCGAAAAGTCCGGCGCCTGGTACAGCTACAACGGCGAGCGGATCGGCCAGGGCAAGGACAACACGCGGCTCTACCTCAAGGAGCATCCGGAAATCTCTGCGGCGATCGATGCGCAGCTCCGTGCGAAGCTCCTGAACGGCGGTGCGCTGGCGAGTCCGTCGAAGCGCGCCGAGGAAGTCGAGGAGGCCTGAGCCGATGATGCAATCGGGAGTTCGCTGGGCTGCGGTGGCGCTCGCCATCGCGGCCGTAGGCGCGTGCACGGGTGCGCCGCCTGATCCGAACGCGCCGCGCAAGCTGACCGACGACGTGTCGATCAGCGGGCAGATCACCGTCGCGAACGTGAAGGCCCTGCACGACAAGGGCTTCAAGACGATCGTCAACATGCAGCCTGACGACGAGTCGCCCGATCAGGCGAAGTACAAGCAGATGCAGAGCGCAGCGCAGGATGCGGGCCTCGGTTACGGCTACGTTCCGGTGAAGAAGGGCGCGGTGGTTCCGGGCACTGCCGCCGAGGCGCTGACATCGATCCTGAAGCGCATGCCGAAACCGCTGCTCGTCTATGGCGATACGCCCGAGCATCCGGCGAAGACGTGGGCGCTCGCCGAAGCGTCGCGGCCGGGCGGTCTCGATGCGGCAGCGATCCTCGCCACCGTGAAGTCGGCCGGCGTGCCTGCCGACGATCTCGCGAGTCAGATCAACACGCGGATCGCAGCGAGGCCGAAGCACTAGCGCGTCCGCACCCCGCATGCGAAAACCCGGCGACAAGGCCGCTCCGGCCGACGCGTACGCCCGCGGGCTCGGCCTGCTGGGTCGGCGCGAGCATTCGGCGCGCGAGCTGAAGGCAAAGCTCTCGCGCAAAGGCCACGACAAGCAGGAAATCACGAGCGCGATCGGGCAGCTTCGCGACAAGAGCTACCAGAGCGACGACCGCTTCGGCATCAGCATTGCGCGCACGCGTGTCGCGCAAGGTTATGGTCCCGCGCGCATCCGCGCGGAGCTCAGATCGCATGGCCTTGCCGATGCCGCCATCGTTGCCGCGATCGCGGCTGCCGATGCGGACTTCGCCGTGCTCGCCGTCGCGCAACTGAAGCGCCGGTTCGGCGCCAAACCTGCCCCCGACCGCGAAGAACGCGGCCGCCGCGCGCAGTTTCTCTTGCGCCGCGGCTTCGATCCGGCGACAGTACGGGCCGCTACCCGCGCCGAAATCGACGATCCGGGCGAAGAGTTCGATTGAGAACTCCGATCGCGGACCGCATCCTCGGCGTGTCCGCGCTTTGTTCTCCACGCTTCCGAACCGCTCGATGAAAACGTCCGAAATCCGCTCCGCGTTCCTCGCGTTCTTCAAGGGGAAGGGCCACACGATCGTGCCTTCGAGCTCGCTCGTGCCGGCCAACGATCCGACGCTCCTGTTCACGAACTCGGGCATGGTGCAGTTCAAGAACGTGTTCCTCGGCAGCGAGAAGCTGCCGTACGTGCGCGCGGCCGACGTGCAGCGCTGCCTTCGCGCTGGCGGCAAGCACAACGATCTCGATTCGGTCGGCTACACCGCGCGGCATCACACGTTCTTCGAGATGCTCGGCAACTGGTCGTTCGGCGATTACTTCAAGCGTGAAGCGATCGAGTGGGCGTGGGAGCTGCTGACGAAAACGTTCGCGCTGCCGGCGGACAAGCTCTGGGTCACGATCTATCACACCGACGACGAGGCTTACGACATCTGGGCCAACGTCGTCGGCGTAGCGAAAGAACGCATCGTCCGCATCGGCGACAACAAGGGCGCGCCGTTCGCGTCGGACAATTTCTGGCAGATGGCCGACACCGGGCCATGCGGCCCGTGCACCGAGATCTTCTACGACCACGGTCCCGGCATTGCGGGCGGCCCGCCGGGATCGCCGGATGAAGACGGCGATCGCTACATCGAGATCTGGAATCTCGTCTTCATGCAGTTCGACCGCGCGGCCGACGGCACGCTGTCGAAGCTGCCGGCGCCGTGCGTCGACACCGGCATGGGCCTCGAGCGTCTCGCGGCCGTGCTGCAGCACGTGCATTCGAATTACGAGATCGATCTCTTCCAGCACCTGATCCGCGTCGCGGCGGAGCTGACGAAGACGAACGATCTCGAAAACAAGTCGCTCCGCGTCATCGCCGATCACATCCGCGCGTGCAGCTTCCTCATCGTCGACGGCGTGCTGCCGTCGAACGAAGGCCGCGGCTACGTGCTGCGCCGGATCATCCGCCGCGCGCTTCGGCACGGGTGGATGCTCGGCGTGCGCGGCGATTTCTTCTGGAAGATGGTCGCACCGCTCGTCGAAGAGATGGGCGAGGCGTATCCCGAGCTCGTCGCGAAGCGTTCGACCGTCGAGCAGGCGCTCCGCGCCGAAGAACAGCGCTTCGGTGAGACGCTGGAGCAGGGCATGAAGCTCTTCGAGGACGTCGCGAAGAAAGCGGGCGGCAAGCGCATTCCCGGCGCCGACGCGTTCCGTCTCTACGACACGTATGGATTCCCGGTCGACCTCACGGCCGACATCGCGCGCGAGCGCGGCCTCGAAGTCGACATGGCCGGTTTCGAAACGGCGATGGAAGCGCAGCGCGATCGCGCGCGTGCGGCGAGCCAGTTCGAGAGCAAGGGCGGCTTGCCGGCCGAGCTCGCATCGACGCTCGCGCCGACGAAGTTCCTCGGCTACGACACGCTCGGCTCCGACAATTCGAAGTTGCTCGCGATCGTGCGCGACGGTCGCGCGCTGAATGCGCTGAACGACGGCGACGAAGCGATCCTGATTCTCGACCGCACGCCGTTCTATGCGGAATCGGGCGGCCAGGTCGGCGATGCGGGCGTGCTCGTCGGCAAGGACGGGCACTTCGCGGTCCGCGACACGATCAAGCTCGGCGGCGTTTTCCACGGACACATCGGCCGCTGGTCCGGCGGCGCGCTCGCCGTCGGCGCGACGCTCGCGGCGCAGGTCGACATCGAGCGCCGGCAAGCGACCGTGCTGAATCACTCGGCGACGCATCTTTTGCACGCGGCGCTTCGCCAGGTGCTCGGCGAGCACGTGCAGCAGAAAGGCTCGCTCGTCGCGCCGGATCGACTGCGTTTCGATTTTTCGCATTTCCAGCCGGTCACGCCGGCCGAGCAGCGACGCGTCGAGGATCTCGTCAACGCGGAAATCCGGCGCAACTCCGCAGCCGAAGTGCGCGAGATGGCGTATCAGGCCGCGCTTGATTTCGGCGCGCTCGCGCTCTTCGGCGAGAAGTACGGCGATGAAGTGCGCGTGCTTCGCATGGGCGATTTCTCGACGGAGCTCTGCGGCGGCACGCACGTTTCGCGCACCGGCGACATCGGTCTTTTCAAGATCGTATCCGAGAGCGGCGTCGCCGCCGGCGTGCGCCGCATCGAGGCGCTGACCGGCGCCGCGGCGGTCGATTTCGTCGCCGACGAGGAAGCGCGGCTCGATGAGATCGGACATCTCCTCTCGACCAGCGGTGCCGACGTCGTCGACAAGCTCCGCCAGATGTTCGACCGCCAGAAGAAGCTCGAGCGCGAGCTCGAATCGCTGAAGGCGAAGGCTGCGAGCTCGGCGACGCAGGATCTCGCGGGGCAGGCGCACGAGGTTGCTGGCTTCCGCGTCATCGCCGCGCGCGTCGACGGGCTCGACGCGAAGGCGCTCCGTGAAGGCGTCGACGGGCTGAAGCAGCGGCTCGTCGACTGCGTCGTGCTGCTCGCCTCGGCGAGCGACGGCAAGGTTGCGCTCGCGGGAGGAGTCAACGGCAGCGCGCTCGCGAAGATCAAAGCGGGCGATGTAGTTGCCCACGTTGCGGCTCAGATCGGCGGCAAGGGCGGCGGCCGCGCCGACATGGCGCAGGGCGGCGGCGTGGACTCGCCGGCGCTCGATGCCGCGCTCGCGGGACTCCCGGCCTGGATTCTGGCGCGCGCCGCTTGACGCGTTTGCGCGTGCCGTCCGTTCATTGCGCGTGCCGGGGGCGTTCGTTACCATCGGCCGACTTAGGGTATCGATGCTCCGATTTCCGTCGGGCGTTTTCGCTCGGGATTTCGGCACAGAAACGTCGAGCCCACAGGGGAGGGGTCAGCTAGGGAGGCCGACCCCAGAGTTCGGGCATCCATCGCCGTAGGTGAGGTGAGCATTTTTTCGCCGCGGCATGTCGATGACCCGACCACGTGTTAAGGAGAGCACTACATGTTGATTTTGACTCGCCGGGTCGGTGAGACGTTGATGATCGGTGACGAGGTGACCGTCACTGTGCTTGGCGTCAAAGGCAACCAGGTCCGGATCGGCATCAACGCGCCGAAGGACGTCGCCGTCCACCGCGAAGAGATCTACCAGCGCATCAAGCGCGAAGCGACTCCGGGCGCCGGAGAAGCCGAGACTCCGAGTTCCGGCGGCGGTTCCTGAGCGTCGTCCACCGAACGAAATCCTCCGTTCGTATCGACTCCCGACTTGCGCCCGCCGGCGCGACGCTGCGTTTGTCGCGTGCGCCTCCGCATACCTCAAAAAAAAGAGGCCCCACGATTCGTGGGGCCTCGTGCACTGACGGCCGGCAGTAGTCGCCGCGTCAGTTAGGGGCGCAACCAATCACCTGCACGTCGTCGATCGCCCAGCCCGGATTGGGCGGCGGCCCGCCGGTTTCGTCGCGATGGGCATTCGCCATCGTGAACTTCAGTGCCACGGTATGGCCGATGTAGGGCGTGAGGTCGACGATCGAATCGTTGTACGGACGCGGATTGCCGCACCAGGCCGGATCGCCCTCGAGCGCATTGTCGAAGCCCGCGCCGACGATGCCGTCGTACGGCTGGGTGAGCAGGCCGTTGCGGATCTGGATGAAGTTGGCCGGGCTGTCGACCGAAGATCGAGAGGATCGCGCCGTCGATGCAGCCGCCGTTCTGGCCGCCGAGTGATTGCTGATTCCAGAACGAAAGCGCCGCAGTCGTCATCGTGGATGGAATCGTGATGACGGGCGAGAGCAAATCCTGCGGCGTCCCGACGAAGCGGACATTGTTTGCCGTGAAGGCACGTATGCCGCTGTGGGCGTTGCTGAAGGCCCAGGTCCAGTGCTCGGCGTTCGCATCGCCGCCGAGAGCCCAGTCGGTGATGTCGGACTCGAGATCGTTGGCGTAGAGCGTCTGCCGCGTCGTGTCGGCCGGGCAATCGCCAGGCAGCGTGCGCGTCGTGAACGCGAACGAAGGCCCGCCCGGTGCCGGCGTACCGCGCTTCGAAGCCGTCGCCGAAGATCGTGTTCGGGTCGGCCGATCCGATGCTGTCGCCGCAGCCGTTCCTCGCGGTGACGCGCCAGTAATACTGCGTCGTCGAACTCAGCGCCGACGAAACGGTCCACTGCGTGTCGGTTACTTCCGCCGAAGCGACGATCGTGTGGAAATCCGCATCGGTCGCGATTTCGACGAGATAGGTGCTGGCTTCGTTCGCGGGCTCCCAGACGAGCGTCGGATTCAGGTCGACGTTCGTCGCATCGTCGACCGGTGCGTCGAGTACCGGTGCCGGCGGCGCCGCGGCGCGTAGGCGAGATCGAAGTCAAGCGTCTTCACGATCGAGCCGGCAGATGCGGTGAGCACCAGCGGATAGTGGCCGGGCGCGACGCCGCTCGATCCGGTGATCGAGAGCGTCGCCGTCGCCGGCGGTGCGACGCGGGCCGGATTCACGCTCGACACGGTGCCGGCAGGCGCGCCCGACAGACGCGAGATCGACGTTCGAAGCGAAATCATCGACCTCGTCGAGCGCGACGGTGGTGCTGAGGTCGTGACCGATGCACACGCTCGGCGCCGCATTGTCGGTCGTCAGCGTGAAGGTCGGCGCGAGCACGCAGTTGCTGCAGACGAGCGCGTAATCCTGGTCGGTGAAATCGCCCGAGTTCGGTACGCCGTCGCCCGCGATGTTGGCGGCGGTCACCGTGATCGTGATGTCGCCGCTCGCGCCCGTCGGCAGGAACACGGCTTCGACATTGTTCTTGCGGTCGGCGCTGCCGCCCGGAATGCTGACGCCATGATCGAAATGGTTGCCGCGATAGGTATCTGCCGTTCGCAACGACATCGAGATCGAGATCGTTGACGATCGATCCGACGCCGAGTGCTCCCGGCGCGTCCGTGTAGGCGAGCGTGACGCGTACCGGCTGGGTCGGATCGGCGATGCCGAGCGTGTACGTGCGCGTTTCGCCGGTGTTGTCGAAGGTCGTGCTCTGATCGTCGATGAACTTCGGCGTGTCGCTGAACATGTCGGCCATGTTCGGCATGCCGTAGCCCTGGCCATAGCTCGGCAAGTCGTCGTTGGCGCCGCTGCCGTCGAGGTAGCTCGGATGATCGATGAGCCACGCCTTCATCAGGGCGGGGCTCGGCGCGCGGTGGCCGCCGATCTCATCGACGCTGCCGGCCGCTGATCCGGCGCCGCCGTGCTCGATCCACCAGTAGGCGAGCGAAGCGATGCCCGCCACGGCCGGTGTCGAATGGCTCGTGCCGCTGGAATACGTGAAGATCTGCTGCGGCGGCGATTCGGGGAAGTACTTCACGCAGACATCGGCGCCGTCGTAGCCCGAGAACACGCTTGCGCCGGCCTGGATGTGCGTGCCGGGCGCGACCACGTCTGGTTTCACGCGCTGGCCTTGCGCCGGACCGCGGCTCGAGAACGCGACGACGTTGTGCGGATCGTCGGCGGGATCCGTCCCGCAGAGGTTGTCGGGCGGCGGCGGGAACGGGCGCAGGTTTTCCGTCGCGCCGACGGTGATGACGTTCTTGCCCGTACCGGGCGAGCCGATCGTGTTTTCGCTCGCGCCCTGGTTGCCGGCGGCGAAGACGTAGATCAGCTCCTGATTGCCGTTCGTCCCAGGATCCGCATCGCGCACGCCCGCGTCGTACGCCTGCGCGGAGCCGTCGTAGAGACTGCCGTTTGGCGAGCCCCACGAGTTGCTGCTGATCTTCGCGCCGCTGTCCCAGTTCGAGAGGATCACGCCCTGATCGGTGCCGCCGCAGCGATCGATGTTGTAGAACGGCAGGAAGACCGTCGTCGAACCGACGCGCCCAAACGGATTGACGCCGAGGCCGAGCTGCTGTCCGTCGCTGTCCTGAAACGGATAGCCGGTGCTCTGATCGAAGTCCGCGATGATGCCGCCGTTGAGCGAGCCGTGACCGTCGCTGCCGCCGACGAAGTCGTCGGGCGCGGCGGTGCAGTTCTTGAAGTAGGCGATGCGCGATGCCTGCGCGAGGTCACCGCCGGCGTGCAGCAGCCGATCCGCGGTATTCGAACCGTCACGCCGGTGCCGCCCTCGTCGATCGCGCTGTCGGTGACATCGACGACCGGATAGTCGCCGGCCGCCTGGCTGAAGCCGTGGTCGATCAGGAACTGCAAGTAGCTCGGCGTCGCCGGTCCCGGTGCGAAGTCGCCGGACAGGATGATGTCCTGCTTCTCGTCGAACATCTCAGGCGTGACATATGCGCCGACCGATGTGACGTCCGGACGCTCGGCGATCGCAACGATATCGCCGACGTGCACGCGCAGGCGCAGATTCTCGTAGGCGAGTATCGGCGTCCAGCGTACGTCGTCGTGCCGCTGCCCGCCGGTGCGCGCTGCGTTGGCGGCACGACGCCCTTGCTTTCGACGAAACGGTGCGTCGTGTCGACGCCGTCATGGCGGTACGCCTGCACGACGATGTCGACTTCCTCGGACGGATCGTTGTGCGCGATGCGCGCCGAGAGTTGCGGATCGACTTTCAGGAAACCGTAGAACGGCGCCGCGTACTGCAGCCACGACGCTTGGGTCTTGAGCGCGTCGAGACGCGACTGTGCGCCGCTGTCGGCCCAGACGATGTAGCCGTTGCTCGCGACGTACTGCACCGGCGTGATGCCTTGCGACGCCAGCGTATCGAGCCAGGCCTGCTTGACCGGCCCGACGAACTGGATCACCTGCAGGCCGGGGCCGAACGGGGCGTGCAGCGAAAACGGCGCGCGGTGCGCTCAGCACGTCGCGCTGCGTATCGAACGGATGCGCGGCGAATTGCAGAATGTCCGCGTCGCTCTTCGACCTCGACGTCGGGCGACGCGGTCGCGAGCAGTCGCGTCGTCGACCTTGTAGAGCGCGAAGCTGCCGTAGTCCTCCAGCAGTTGCACGCCCGGCTGGTTGCGAAGCGAAAGCATTTCGCGGTGCGAATGCTTTCTTGTAATGGCCCGACAAGTTCGGAATTGTCGCGGCCGAACGGGCAGGCATCATCAAAGCGCCGCCGGTGCCGATCAAGGCGGCGAAGATTGCTGCAGCAATAGGCGTACGCATGAGTCTCCAGGGTTGTCCGCGTTGGGATGCGGGACGCAGTCGCCCAGGAGTCCCCGGCGGACCCTGTGAACCACTCCGTCCTGCGTGATTTCGCCGCGCAATACGCGGCGTTCGTCGCTTCAACGTCGCTCGGCGCCCACGTGAGAATGTCGGCGTCTGGAGACGTGCCTCGGCGGCAATCCGGAAAACACTGCCGAAGCGCGGTCAAAGACCGGACCCATCTGTGCGTGGATTGCGGCGAAAATTGCGCGGCCGCTGGAATTAGTCACCAGCGCGGCGGGAGGAAAAGACCCAGTCGAAATCGTCCGCCGCGGAGACGGGCGGGCGCGTGGTTCCATGCCCGGATCGGCGGCGGCGGACCAGGAACTGTCCAAGCTCGCGCCAAGCGCAGTACAATCGTCGCCCCGAGCGCCATGAACACCGACGGCTCCGAATCGGCCGCCGCATTGAGGATTGCGCTCGAGAAGCCCGCGAAAGCGGGTGATGTCGCGGCAATCGCGACACGCGTTGAAGGTAAACCCGGAGAGATGCCCGAGAGGCCGAAGGGGCTCCCCTGCTAAGGGAGTATAGGGTCAAAAGCTCTATCGAGGGTTCGAATCCCTCTCTCTCCGCCAGTTAGTTTGATAACCCCCTGTTTATGTTGCGTTATATCTCTCCAAGTTGTCGATGATCCCAACGCCGTTCCCTACATAAAGTCGGTCCATTTCATACGTGAAGAAGACCACCGCGGGCAGCAAAAAGGGGTCCAAAAAGACGACTGCGACGTCGCCTCGAAAAGCCGCAAACGGTCGCTTTGTCCTCCGCGACACGGACGACAGGTCAATGCGCGGATCGACGCGAACCGTCGCTAGTAGCGCGCTGACACAGCGTCCAGATGTGCTCCGACGGAAGGATTCTTCCGTTACTGATACTGTCGATCCGCCGCCGGCACGCAGGACCAAGAGGAGATAGGCATAAGCTATGACCTCGAAAAATAAGCCGCCAGTCCAACTACCGAAACAGACGCCGTCGCGCCCTGTCGAAAAAATCGACAAAGGTCGCGTCACTGACACGGGGCGAACCGGAACACGCCAGCCATGGACAGTCAGCGAGACAGTGCCGACTCCACCGCCCAAGAAGCGGTAGGCAAGTCACTTGAGGATCGCTGGGTCGGTTTGCTGTTCGGAATACGGCGTTCGATCCGTTATCACAGTCGACGCGAATCCTTCTTTTCGCGACTGCACAAATCGAATGCGTTTCTCAACGTAATCCTCGGAACGGCCACCGCGGCAGCCGTGCTCAAAACCGTGAGCGCGCAATGGTCGCCGTGGTTCTCCCTTAGTCGCGCGCTCGCAATAACGTGCTTGAGCGCGCTCGATCTCGTATTCGGTTTCGCGGATAAAGCGAGGCAGCATTCCGAGCTTCGCCGCCGGTTCACCGACATCGAGCGGTGCATGATAGGCGCGGCAGATGAGAAGCAGCTTAAGACGTGCGTGAAGGATCGCTTATCGATCGAGGCGTCTGAGCCGCCCAAGATGTTCGCTCTCGACGTGCTGTGTCACAACGAGTTGCTTCGCGCCGAGGGCTACGACCGGAATGATCCGGACGAGGCGAAGGAGTACTGGAAGGTTAGTGGTTGGCAGCGTCTGACGGCGAATGTGTGGCCGTGGGAAGGCGCTAGGTTTGAACGCGATTCGAGCGCCCAAAAAAAAAAGTAGCGATCTCCAAGCCACTACCGGCTAGCGCGCAAGAGCTGGGCGGGAGATGTAGTCAGCTTTTTTAGTAGCGAACCACCCCGCCGCAAGGTCATTTGCCTCGAAGCATGCTCCGACAATAGTCGGAAACATCTCCCGTGCTCTCCAGGCCTAGGCGATCTTCTTGCACTTGGTAGGAGTACTGTTCCTTCCCACCCCTTGGATTTTCATAGGTCCCGCAGATCCATGGCGGGTCCCAAGTCGAGCCCTTGAGCATCACGTCGGCGCCTACGGCGGCGGAGATGCGCTCGCGTGCCTTCTCGACCTCCTCCGCGATTGTCTCCCGGTTCGCCATGGTGTGGACGCGCATCAAGGTGTACGCCACGAGGAGGAGGGCGACGAAAAGAACGGCCCCTAGCGCGATGACCTTTCCATTGCTCACGTCGCGCTGCCTATGGAGGGGGACGTAACTTAGTCTACAGCTAAGTTTTTTCGAGACACTGTGTGCGCTCACAGCGAGCGCTCAGGCGGGCAGCAGCATCGAGCCGACTTGCGTGATCAGCCACGCCGCAATGAGATACAAGCCGTCATGCGGAACACGTTCCGTCGCCGGAGATCGAAACATCGCCCCATTCAGCACCACGGGCGTCACGGCTCGACCGTGTGGCCGTCGCGAAGCATGCCAGAACGCGGGGACGTGAAAAGTCCCGGACCGGCAATGAGATCAGTGCAGCCCGATGCGACTCCCGCGTCAGCTCGTCAGCAGAGGTGTTGGCACTCAATCGGTGCTCGTCGCAGCCTGACGATCCGAAGCGAAGCGCTCGCCTACCCCGTGACGCGGCAGGCTGAGGCATACTGCCCCGAAGTCAGTGCGTCATCCCGGGCGTTCCACGTGCGGAGTCGATGCGACCATGGCGACCGTTGCTGTCTCGACCGACGCGTTGCGTGATTTCGATGAGGATGCCTGGGACGACCTCCTCAACTACATCGAGGAGCGTCGGGTCATCACGATCATCGGGCCGGACCTCCTTCGTGTGCAGACCGATTCCGGTTTGCGTCCGCTCCATGTCTTGCTCGCAGAGAAGCTCGCCGTGCGATTGTCGGTCGATGCCGCGAGCCTTCCGCAGCCGCTCCAGCGCGCGCGGCTGACGGTCATGCCGGAGCCGCATCGCCTACGCGCATGACGGAGTACGCCATCGCCGCACCGCTCGTAATCGGCGTCACGAGCCACCGCGATCTCGTTGCCGCCGAGATCGAGCCGATCCGCGGCCACGTCCGCGCGCTCATCGCGGTGCTTCGCCGCGATTTCCCGACCGTGCCGCTCGTCGTGCTGTCGTCGCTCGCCGAAGGCGGCGACCAGCTCGTCGCCGAGGAAGCGCTCGACGCCGGCGTGCGCCTCGTCGCCGCGCTGCCGATGGCGCGCGCCGAATATGCGCGCGACTTCTCCGATGCGGCCGCGCTCGCACGCTTCGGATCGCTCTGCGACGCGGCGGAAATCATCGAAGTGCCGCATCGAGCCGGCGTCGTGCCTGCGGACGCGACGCCGGCACCGGAGGGTCCCGCGCGCGACGTGCGCTACGCCGATGCCGGCGTGTACGTCTCCGACCACTGCCATCTCCTGCTCGCGATCTGGGACGGCAAGCCATCAGCATCGCTCGGCGGCACGGCGCAGATCGTGCGCTATCACCTCAGCGGCGTCAGGCCGAGCGAGCAGCGGCCGCAGCGGGCGCCGCAGCGCGCTCGGCTACGGCAGCGAACGGCTCGCGTACCACATCGTCGCTTCGCGCGATCGGGCGCGACGGCGCGCCGTTGCCGTCGTTGCGCGCGCTCGATGCACGTTGGCGCACCGGCGATGCGATCTCGCCGGCCGACGCGGCGATGCCCGAAGCGTTCCACGCGATGTTCTCCTGCGCGGACGCGTTCAATCTCGATTCGGCGAAGTACGCCGCCGAAATCGAGGCGCGAGCGGCAGCCGATGCACCGACCGACGCACTCGAGCGGCTGTTCCGCGCGGCGGACTGGCTTGCGATGCACTTCCAGCGTCGCGTCGTGCTCGCGATGCGTGTGCTCTATACGGTCGCGGCGCTGATGGCGATCGCGTTCACGGTCTACGACAACGTGCCATCGCAGGACAACATGCTTTACGTGTTCCTGCTGCTGTTCGTGCATCGGCGGGTTCATCGTCACGCTCGCGAACCGGCGCGGCTGGCATCGCAAGTACCTCGACTATCGCGCGCTCGCCGAGGGGCTTCGCGTGCAGTCGTACTGGCGCCGCGCCGGCCTTCCGCTGACCGACGACGCCGAGTTCGGGCGCGACAACTTCCTGCAGAAGCAGGACGTCGAGCTCGGCTGGGTGCGCAACGTGATGCGCAGCGCCGCGCTCGAGGACGGCGAGGGCACGGCCGGTCCCGGAGCGGTCGCAAACGTCGTCGCCGAGTGGATCGGCGACGGCGAGCGGCAGGGCCAGCTTGAATACTACCGGCGCAAGGCCGCGCAGCGCGCGCGCACGCATCGCGTTACCGAGGCGATCGGTCTCGCAAGCTTGTGGGTCGGCATCGGCATCAGCGTCGTGCTGGCGATTTTCGCGCGTCAGCTTTCGGGTGACGCGAAGAACGTGCTCGTCATCGTCATGGCGATCTTCTCGATCCTCGCCGGCGTGCGCGCGGCTTATGCCTACAAGAAGGCCGACAAGGAACTGATCAAGCAATACCGCTACATGCAGCAGATCTTCGACCAGGCGCGTATCGCGCTCCGGGGCACGAGCGATGCGCGCGAGCAGCGCGAGATCCTGCGCCTGCTCGGCGAGGCGGCGCTGGCCGAGCAGGTCGAATGGGCATTGATGCACCGGCAGCGGCCGCTCGAGCACAACCGTATTTGAACAGGCGGGGGATTCAGGCGTGACGACGAGGAGACTTCTGCACCGCCTGCGCGAGCACGACTGGCTCGCTGCGATGATCGAGCTTGCAATCGTCGTCGCCGGCATCCTGCTTGCGCTGCAGGTCAGCAACTGGAACCAGGATCGCGTCGACCGCGAGCGCGGGGCGCGGCTTGCCGTGCGTCTTCGCGCCGAGCTCGCAAGCGACCACGCGTCGATGGACGAAGCGTTCGCGTTCTGGCGCCAGGTCGGTGCCTTCGGCGAGAGCGCGATGGCGCACAGCGAGGACGGCACGCTCGTCGCGAACGACGCGTGGAAGACCGTGCTCGCGTACTACCAGGCGAGCCAGCTCTATCCGTTCGAGCTCGAGGACACGACGTTCCTCGAGATGCGTGACTCCGGCGGCCTCGCGCTGATCGCCGACGAGGCGCTGCGCAAGCGCATCGCCGACTACTACCGCATGGCCGGCAGCGGGCTGCGTGCGAACATCCTTTTCCACCACCCGGAATACCGGCAGGAGATTCGCGGGCTCACACCGTGGCGCGTGCAGGAATACATCTGGTCGAGCTGCTTCCGCCAGCACGAGGGCGCGACCCAGGAGCTCATCGACTGCAAGAGCCCGCTGGCGGACGCCGAAGCGCGGAAGACTGCTCGAAACCTATCGCGCATCGCCGACGCTGCTGCCGCATCTTCGCGAGTGGATGTCGACGATGAAGGTCAGCGCGATCGTCGTCCACAACATGCAAGGCGACGGACAGCGGCTGCTCGACGGGCTCGGCGCGCGAAGCGGGCAGCGCGCCCGCGCCGTAGAAGCGCGACGTCGGGATCGGCGACATCGATGAGATTGTCGGCGCCATAGACCGCGAGCGATTCGATCGCGTCGAGATCGGCGCTGGACGCCGCGACGTTGCCCGCGAGGTTCCGTCAGCTCGGCCGACGCGGGAGGCCGAGACAGGGATTGACGGCGCGGCGCGCGATTTGAATAATCGCGCCCCTTCGCGTCGTCGGGCGACCTCCGCGACGATGATGTATAATGGTCGGTTCACGCGCCCGTAGCTCAGTTGGATAGAGTACCAGGCTACGAACTTGGTGGTCGGGAGTTCGAATCTCTCCGGGCGCGCCAATTCCGCTGCAGCGATGCAGCACGCAAAGGGTGCTTCGGCACCCTTTGTTTTTGCGGTCCGGCGCGAGCCTTGCGAACCCGGATTAATTTGACGGCTCATGCTTATTTGACGCCGCAGGGGCCGCGTTCGTACCATCTCGGCCCCTTTTGGGCGCGTTCGCGCGCACCGGCGGGTCAAGAGCGGCGGGGTATAGCGCAGTCTGGTAGCGCGCCTGCTTTGGGAGCAGGATGTCGGGGGTTCGAATCCCTCTACCCCGACCAACCTTGGCACGCAGGCAAGCAGACGTGAACGCCGGTTTCGCGCGACAATGCGGCTGACGATGCGCCCGTAGCTCATTCGGATAGAGCATCGGCCTTCTAAGCCGAGGGTAGCAGGTTCGAATCCTGTCGGGCGCGCCAGTGCGTGGGATTCGACGTTCGCGGAGATCCGCGATAATACGTCAATGGTGGACGTAGCTCAGTTGGTAGAGCCCCGGATTGTGATTCCGGTTGTCGTGGGTTCGAGTCCCATCGTTCACCCCAGTTTCGCTACAATAATGGGCTGTCGTTTCGAAGCTCGCGACATGATTTTTTGGTTGCGTCCCACGCAACCACGGTGTTTGAAAACGTTGGGCCGTTAGCTCAGTTGGTAGAGCAGGAGACTCTTAATCTCTTGGTCGTAGGTTCGACTCCTACACGGCCCACCATTTCCTGCCTGCTTCGTCCGCGCCGCGCCGCCGCCGCACCGCGCGTCTTCACCTGATCTTTCCATTCGCGTGCCGCGCGTTCCGGCGCGCGCATGTCTGCGTTCGCCGCCGAACGTCGTTCCTTTCCGCCGAGGACTCAACGGAGGAGGGAACACGCCATGTTCATACGTCAGGGACTCATTGCCGCGGCGTTCGCGGCGGCGGCATTCGCAGGTTCGGCCCACGCAGCACCCGCTGCGCCGGACGGGTTCATCGTCTACAAGGTCGGCGGCGACGGCTGCCCGTATCACGACATCCAGCCCGCGATCGATGATGCGAAAGCGCATCCGGGCACCGATTACGTCTGGATCGCGAAGAACCAGGATTACAACGGCCAGCACGTCGTGATCACCGATCAGGACGTCATCGTCGAAGGCGGCTTCGACGACTGCAACGACAACGCGCCCGAGCTCCAGCAGACGACGCTGAACGGCACCTCGGGCCACAGCGTGCTCGAGATCGAAGGCACCAGCAACGTCGTGCTCACCAACGTTGTGCTCACCGGCGCGGTGATGGATGCGGACCATAGCGGCGGTGGCATCTATTTCGGCGGGCAAGGCTCGCTGACGATGCTCTACGACTGGATATTCGCGAACACGGCCGGTTACGGCGGCGGCATCGACATCAGTCCGTCGGGTCCGACCACCGTCACGATCTCGGCCAGCACGGTCTCGGCGAACGAGGCGATCATCTCCGGCGGCGGCATCCGCATCGAGCACGATACGACGCTCAACATCGTCCCGCTGCCCGGCGATGCCGATACGACCTACATCTCGCAGAACACGGCCGACGGCAATGGAGATACCGGCTATGGCGGCGGCATCGAGGTGCTCGGGCCTGCGGTCGCGAACATCGGCGCGCTGCTCGCGCTGAACCACGCACCGTATGGCGGCGGCGTTGCGGTGCTCTACGACGCGACGCTGAACCTCTACACCTCGCGGCCCGACATCGCGGCGACGCTCTACGGCAACATCGCGACGTTCAACGGCGGCGGCATCTATGCGCGCTCGGCCAACGGCAATCCGACGCCGGCCCGCGTCTGCGCGCATGATTTCGTGATCCAGGCCAACGAAGCGGACCGCGGCGCGGCGATCTTCGTCGATGCCGACAACGGCACCGGCGCTGGCGCCTATCTCAACAGCACGGCCTGCGATCCGCCGCCGGGCAGCGTCGCTTGCGTGGCGGGCCTTCACTGCAACGAGATCGACGACAACGTGTCGCATGCGACGACGTTCAGCTCGCTCGTGCATGTCGAGACGAACAGCGCGTTCGATGCGCAGCACTTCTCGGCATTGCGCAATACAACGTCGAATTTCGTTTTCTACAATACGGACGGCGGCAATCACGACAACAACTACGTGCGGCTCGGTCAGTGCCTCATTGCGCAGAACACCGTGAACGGCAATCTCATCGCCGCGAGTGGCGAGAATGACGACGGCAGCGCGGCCTGGACGCACGTGACGATCGACGGCTGCACGCTCGCGGGCAATGCCTATTCGGACGCGTTTTACATCATCGCCGTTTTCGCGAACTTCCTCGAAGTGACGAACTCGATCGTCTACGGCGATGAGCAGCCGTCGATCCTCTATGGCGTGCCCGAAGGCGACTATTCATTCGGCTACATCCTCTCGAACGATTCGATTCCATTCGCGGTTGGCGGCGGCACCGGCATCGTCGATGGCGCACCGGCGTTCGTCGACGCGGCCAACGGCGATTTCCATCTCGCGCGCAACTCGCTCGGCGTCGACGCAGCGCCGGGCGAGGACGGCGTCGACCGCGACGGCAATGTGCGCACGTTCGATCTCACCGACGTGCCGGATACGTTCGGACCGATGGATCTTGGCGCATTCGAGATCACGACGCCGCCGCCGCCGCCGAGCTGCATGGTCGCGGACTCGATCTACTGCAACGGCTTCGAGATCGAGGCGATCGCGCCCTAGCAGGCTGCGGCAAACGACTCGACGCTCGCCCTGCAACGACGCGCTGCGCGGCGATCCGGCCGCGCAGCCGTCGTATGCGGCCGACCTGCGCCGCGGTCTCGCCGCGACGGTTTTGCGCTTGCGGGCGGGCGCCGTGCTAGGTATCCTGCGCGGCCGTTTTTCCCGCCCCGGCGCCCTTACGCGCAAGCGGTTGATGAGGTAGACTTTTTCGGCTGCGTCGAGGTGATCCGAACGCGTGGCGGAAGTCCGCGGCCGGCATGCCTTACGCCGGATCAGTGGCTCCGTTGCCGGGCGGTCGCTTCGTTGCATCGGCCGGGCGAAAGTGGCGGAACTGGTAGACGCACTGGATTTAGGTTCCAGCGGGGCGACCCGTGAGAGTTCGAGTCTCTCCTTTCGCACCACGTTTGGTTCAGTCCTCCCTAGCCTGATCCCCTTTCGTCTAGCGTGAACTGCAACCTCCATCGAAGCCGATTCAAGCCGCTCCACGCCCGTCCGAAGCTACGAAAGCCGCGAAACGGACTCCCGGGCACCGAACAGAAAGATCCGAGGAACACGCATGCAAGTTTCGATCGAAAACGTCGGCAAGCTCGGCCGCAAGCTCACCGTCCGCCTCCCGGCGCAGGAGCTCGAGGACAAGGTTCGCTCGCGCATCCAGGAAACCGGCCGCAGCGCGCGCCTGAAAGGCTTCCGTCCCGGCAAGGTGCCGACCAAGGTCATCGAGCAGCGTTTCGGCCGCCAGATCCGCGGCGAGGTGCTTTCCGAGATGATCGGATCGAGCTATCAGGCAGCAATCACGCAGGAAAAGCTCCGCCCGGCGGTGCAGCCGGCGATCCAGACGACGGGCACGCCGACGAACGGCGAAATCGAATACACGGCGACATTCGAGGTCATGCCGGAGATCGGCAAGATCGACATCTCGGGCCTCGAGATCTCGAAGCCGACGTCGGGCGTCACCGACGCCGACATCGACCAGATGATCGAAACGCTGCGCATGCAGCGCCGCACGTTCCAGCCGGTCGAGCGCGCGGTGCAGACCGGCGACATGGTGCTGTTCGAGTACGCCGCCGAAGCCGGCGGCGCACGCCATCCCGCGACGGGCTTCGATCGCGTCGGCACGCTGGTTGGCTCCGGTGCGTTCGTGGCCGAAGTCGAGAACGCGCTGGTCGGCCACAAAGCCGGCGATGAGTTCACGGTCGATGCGACGTTCCCGGCCGGCTTCCGCGAGCCTCTGATCGCCGGCAAGTCGGCGAAAGTCGAGATCAGGATCATGCGTGTGCAGGAACCGCACATGCCGGACGTCGACGAGGCGTTCGCCTCGAGCTTCGGCATCAAGGACGGCGGCCTTTCGAAGTTCCGCGAGGACGTCCGTGCGAATCTCGAGCGCGAGCTCAAGGGCGTGCTGATGGGCCGCCTCAAGGCCATCACGGCCGAGAAGCTCGTCGATGCGTATCCGGAGATCGACCTTCCGCAGGCGATGATCGAGAACGACGCGCGCCAGCTCGCGCGCCAGTCGAACGCGCAGGGCGACGATGCGTTCGTGCAGTTCCTGCCGGCGGCGCGCCGCCGCGTCGCGGCGGGCTTCCTGCTCGCCGAGCTCGGGCGCCAGAACGAGGTTCGCCTCGATTCGCGCCGCGTCTCAGAGGCGCTCGCATCGATCGCGTCGACCTACGAAGAACCCGAGAAGGTCGTTGAACTTTACACGCGCGACCCCCAGTTGATGCAGGGCCTGCAGAGTCGCGTCATGGAAGACCAGGTCGTCGAATGGGTCGCCGAGCACGCCAAGCTTACCGAGCAGCCTTTGAGTTTCACCGAAGTGATGCGCCCCGGTGTATAACCGACCGACGGCGCCGGAGAAGTCGATGTCGTACCAGCATGCACCTCAGGGTCTCAACCTCGTTCCGGTCGTCGTCGAGCAAACCTCGCGCGGCGAGCGCGCGTACGACATCTATTCGCGCCTTCTCAAGGAGCGCGTGATCTTCCTCGTCGGTCCGATCGACGACTACGTCGCGAACGTCGTCGTGGCGCAGCTCCTGTTCCTCGAGTCCGAGAATCCGGACAAGGACATCAACCTCTACATCAACAGCCCGGGCGGCTCGGTGAGCGCGGGGCTCGCGATCTACGACACGATGCAGTTCCTGAAGCCCGACGTCAGCACGATGTGCATCGGCCAGGCGGCCAGCATGGGCTCGCTGCTGCTGACGGCCGGCCAGAAGGGCAAGCGCTACGCGCTGCCGCACTCGCGCATCATGATCCACCAGCCGTGGTCGGGCGGCATCCAGGGCCAGGCGACGGATATCGATATCCACGCGCGCGAGATCATCAACACGCGCGCAAAGCTCGACGAGATCCTGGCCAAGCACACCGGCCAGCCGATCGAGCAGATCTCCAAGGACACCGACCGCGACCGGTTCATGTCGAGCGAGGACGCGCGCAATTACGGCCTCATCGATGCCGTGCTCGAGAAGCGCCCGGTCGACGCGCCAGCCACCGGAAGCTGAACGCGCGGGGCAGTCCCAGCGCTTTGATCCGACAGTAGTTTACGTTCGTCGGGGGCTGGACCTGTGGTCCGGCCCCCGTATGCTATTCTCCGGGCGCAACCAGGCGCTTTACCTCCGAGGCGGGAGCAATGACAGACGACCGGCAAAGCCGATCGGGCGATAGTGGCAAGATCCTTTACTGCTCGTTTTGCGGCAAGAGCCAGCACGAAGTCCGCAAGCTGATCGCCGGCCCGTCGGTGTTCATCTGCGACGAGTGCGTCGAGCTCTGTAACGACATCATCCGCGAGGAGCTCGAGGAAAAGGCCGCCGGCGCCAGGAGTCATCTTCCGAAGCCGAAGGAAATCCTCGACGTGCTCGATCAATACGTGATCGGGCAGAACCGCGCCAAGAAAGTGCTCGCGGTCGCCGTCTACAACCATTACAAGCGGCTCGAGACGCGCGGACGCAGCGAAGAGGTCGAGCTTGCGAAGTCGAACATCCTCCTCGTCGGTCCGACCGGCTCGGGCAAGACGCTGCTTGCCGATACGCTCGCGCGCCTCTTGAACGTGCCGTTCACGATCGCCGACGCGACGACGCTGACCGAAGCCGGTTACGTCGGCGAGGACGTCGAGAACATCATCCAGAAGCTCCTTCAGAAGTGCGACTACGACGTCGAGAAGGCGCAGACCGGCATCGTCTACATCGATGAGATCGACAAGATCTCGCGCAAGAGCGAGAACCCGTCGATCACGCGCGATGTTTCCGGCGAAGGCGTGCAGCAGGCCCTCCTGAAGCTCATCGAAGGCACGGTCGCCTCGGTGCCGCCGCAGGGCGGGCGCAAGCATCCGCAGCAGGAGTTCCTGCAGGTCGACACGCGCAACATCCTTTTCATCGTCGGCGGTGCGTTCGCGGGCCTCGAGAAGATCATTCAGCAGCGCAGCGAGTCGGTCGGCATCGGCTTCAACGCCGAAGTGCGCAGCAAGAACCGCAATGCGGAAATCTCCAAGCTGCTCGCTGACGTGCAGCCGGAAGACCTGATCAAGTTCGGTCTGATCCCCGAGTTCGTCGGACGACTCCCGGTCGTCGCGACACTCGAGGAGCTCGACGAGACCGCGCTGGTCAAGATCCTGACCGAGCCGAAGAACGCGATCACGAAGCAGTTCAAACGCCTCTTCGACATGGAAGGCGTCGAGCTCGAGTTCCGTCCGGAGGCACTCACCGCGATCGCGCACAAAGCGCTTGCGCGCAAGACCGGCGCGCGCGGCCTGCGCACGATCCTGGAGCAAGTGCTGCTCGACACGATGTTCGATCTGCCTTCGCTCGATCACGTCAGCAAGGTCGTCGTCGACGAAGCCGTCATCAACGGGCAGGCTGAGCCGTACCTGATCTATCGCGGCAACATGCAGACGCGGGCGGCATCCGAGTGACGATGCGAGCGGCCGGGGATCCCGCCGCTCGCCTTGCACAGGCCGTACCTTCCACCGCCTCCGGCGAAAAAAGTCGCAAGTTCACGTTTAGTCGCGCGCCGAGCGCCGCGCAGCGTGAACTGTCTTGCATTCGCGTGACAGACCCTTACTTGACGATATAGCGGCCGCGGTCCAACCTCGGCCTGAGTCGCTATGCACGCCCCGATTCGAGGCTTTAGAAGAGCCAAATGACTGAAAAGACTGTCAAACCGATGAAACCCGCCGAAACCGATCTCCTCGAGCTGCCGGTGCTGCCGCTCCGCGACGTCGTCGTGTTTCCGCACATGGTCATCCCGTTGTTCGTGGGGCGCGAGAAATCCGTGCGCGCGCTCGACATCGCGATGGAAGGCACCAAGAAGATTCTGCTGGTCGCCCAGCGCAGCCCCGATGTCGACGAGCCGGGTGCCGGTGATCTCTACACGATCGGCACGGTCGCAAGCGTGCTGCAACTTTTGAAGCTTCCCGACGGCACGATCAAGGTGCTCGTCGAGGGCACCAACCGCGCCGAGATCGTTTCGTTCGGCGAGCGCAACGGCCTCATGGTCGCGCATCTTCGCGACCTCGAGCCTGCGTACACGCGCAGCGAGCGCGAGATCGGCGTCATCAGCCGCTCGCTGACGACGCTGTTCGAGCAGCTCGTCAAGCTCTCGCGCAAGCTTCCGCCGGAATTGATGTCGACGCTTTCAGGCATCGAGGATCCATCGCGCCTTGCCGACACGATCGCATCGCACATTTCGGTGCGCGTCGCCGACAAGCAGCGCGTGCTCGAAACGGCCGATGTCGCCGATCGCCAGGAACTGCTCGTCTCGATGGTCGACGGCGAGATCGATGTGCAGCAGATCGAGAAGCGCATCCGCGGCCGCGTCAAGTCGCAGATGGAGAAGTCGCAGCGCGAGTACTACCTCAACGAGCAGATGAAGGCGATCCAGAAAGAGCTCGGCGACATGGACGAGGCGCCGAACGAGCTGGACGAGCTTTCGAAGAAGATCGCAGCCGCCGGCATGCCGAAGCCGATCGAGACCAAGGCGCGCGCGGAGCTCAACAAGCTCAAGCAGATGTCGCCGATGAGCGCGGAGGCCACGGTCGTCCGCAACTACATCGACTCGCTGCTCGGCGTGCCGTGGAAGAAGAAGACCAAGGTGCGCCGTGATCTGCAGATGGCGCAGGAAGTGCTCGACGCCGATCACTTCGGCCTCGAGAAGGTCAAGGACCGCATCCTCGAATATCTTGCCGTGCAGCAGCGCGTCAACAAGATGAAAGGTCCGATCCTCTGCCTCGTCGGTCCGCCCGGCGTCGGCAAGACCTCGCTCGGCCAGTCGATCGCGAAGGCGACGAACCGCAAGTTCATCCGCATGTCGCTCGGCGGCGTGCGCGACGAAGCCGAGATCCGCGGTCATCGCCGCACGTATATCGGTTCGATGCCGGGTCGCATCATCCAGAACCTCGCCAAGGTCGGCACGAAGAATCCGTTGTTCGTCCTCGACGAGATCGACAAGATGTCGATGGACTTCCGCGGCGATCCGTCGGCCGCGCTGCTCGAAGTGCTGGATCCGGAGCAGAACCACACGTTCAACGATCACTACCTCGAGGTCGACGTCGATCTCTCGGAAGTGATGTGGATCGCGACGGCGAACTCGCTGAACATTCCGCCGGCGCTCGCCGATCGCATGGAAGTCATCCGCATCCCGGGCTACACCGAGGCGGAGAAGATCAACATCGCGCAGCGCTACCTCGTGCCCAAGCAACTGAAGGCGAACGGCGTCAAGGCCGCCGAGCTGCAGGTCGCCGAGCCCGCGATCCGCGACATCATCCGCTACTACACGCGCGAATCGGGCGTGCGCAATCTCGAGCGCGAGATCTCGAAGATCTGCCGCAAGGTCGTCAAGGAGCTCTCGCTCGCCGCCGCGAAGGCCGCGAAGAAGGGCATCAAGAAAGAGCGCGGCAAGGTCAGCGTGACGTCGAAGAATCTCGACAACTACCTTGGCGTGCGCAAGTTCACGTTCGGGCGCGCGGAGCTCCAGAACGAGGTCGGTCTCGTCACGGGCCTCGCCTGGACCGAGGTCGGCGGCGATCTGCTCTCTATTGAAGGCACGATCGTGCCGGGCAAGGGCAAGCTGATCCACACGGGCCAGCTTGGCGACGTGATGCAGGAGTCGATTCAGGCGGCGCTTTCGGTCGTGCGTGCACGCGCCGAACGCCTCGGTATCGATCCCGACTTCCATCAGAAGTACGACCTGCACATCCACGTGCCGGAAGGCGCGACGCCGAAGGACGGTCCGTCCGCCGGCATCGCGATGTGCACGGCGCTCGTCTCGGCGCTGACGAAGGTGCCGGTGCGTTCGGAAGTCGCGATGACCGGCGAGATCACGTTGCGCGGCCGCGTGCTGCCGATCGGCGGGCTCAAGGAGAAGCTGCTCGCGGCGCACCGCGGCGGCATCACCACCGTCATCATTCCGGACGAGAACAAAAAGGATCTCGCCGACATTCCGAAGAACGTCACCGAATCGCTCGAGATCAAGCCGGTGCGCTGGATCGACGAAGTGCTCGACATCGCGCTCGAACGTCCGATCGCGCCGCTCGTGCGGCCGGAAGGCGAGAACGTGCGTCCGCGCGAGGAGCGCAAGGAAGAGCGTCCGGTCGAGTCACCGGTGCGTCCGCACTGATTCATGCTGAAGGCGGAGCGGCGCAATGCCGCTCCGTCGCGTTGCGACGCAGCAGCGCACGCCGTCCTGCAATCGCGCGATTTCACGCTGAGATCGCATCGATTTTGCCCCTGCAACTTCTTCGCCACGCTGTCAAGCGAAACGCGTTTCTTTGCAATCCCGCGTGATGTTTCGACGCGTCGAAACACGCGCCGCGCATCGTGTTGCGCCCCCTATGGGCCACTGGTATAAAGATCGCGCCGCGATCCAGGCGACAGAAAAAATGTCCGGGCGATTGCGGGGTATCGGAGCTACGCACACGCGGGGAACCCCACCATGCTTGCGAGCAGAGCCTCAACAAGGCGTGCTCCGACTCGATCTTTTTCCGATGCGAGTCGCTGTTCCGTGAGGGAGTGAGATACATGAATAGAGGCGAGTTTGTTGCCGCGATCTCCGACCAGTCGGGCCTGACCAAGGCCGATGCAGATCGCGCGCTCGAAGCGATGTTCAAGGTGGTCAAGAAAACGCTGAAGTCCGGCGATACGGTGTCGCTCGTCGGCTTCGGCACGTTCGTCGTGCGCAAGCGCGCCGCGCGCACCGGCCGCAATCCGCGCACCGGCGATACGATCAAGATCAAGGCGTCGAAGGTGCCTGCGTTCAAGGCGGGCAAGGCGCTCAAGGACGCTGTCGGCTGAAGAAGGCGACGCGTCGTCGGAACAGTTGCAGGGGGACTGAAGTTTTTGCGGGCGGTCTGATCGGAGCAGATCGATTCGTCGCAAGCCCGGGTGCTTAGCTCAGCGGTAGAGCGTCGCCCTTACAAGGCGAGGGTCGGGGGTTCGAAACCCTCAGCACCCACCAGAGCAAGGCCCGGCGCGCCGGGCGGCCAGGGGGCCGAAACGGCGCGGCGACGCCCACGAGGCATGGTGGTACCGGGCGGCGGGAACCCTGATCCCGTCGCCGGTATCGAAGCGGGAGGCGCCGCACGCTAGAATGGCGGGCCGCCACGCGCGAGGGAGCGCTCGAAGCCGCTCCTCGAAGCCCACCCTGGAACAAAAGGGGCGCCCGCGTGGCGCCCTTGGTTTTTTTGCCGACCCCGCATCGTCGCTCCGACGCGCGCGGAATACCGATCAGTAATTTTTAAGGCGTCGACATGCTGAAAGCGCTACGTGGAAAGAAATCGAGTCTCCTGATCAAGATCGTGCTCGTCGTGATCACGATCGGCTTCTCGTTCTGGGGCATCGAGTCGTACCTGTTCACGCGCGTCGATTCGAGCGTCGCGAAGGTCAACGGCACCGAGATCTCGACCGATCAGTTCCGTCAGCGCTTCGACGAAAACCGCCAGCGCATGATGCAGATGATGAACGGCCAGCTCGATGCGTCGTTCTTCGAGCGTCCGGAGATGAAGAAGCAGGTGCTCGATCAGCTCGTCAACGAGCGCGTGCTGCTCGATGCGAACAAGGACCTCGGCGTCAGCGTCACCGACGAGCGCATCAAGCACGAGATCCTTTCGATCCCGGCGTTCCAGAAGGACGGCAAGTTCGATCCCGACACGTACAAGATGCTGCTGCAGGCGCAGAACATGTCGCCGCGCGCGTTCGAGGAGCGCGTACGCGAGGATCTCTCCGTGCGCGAGCTGCCGCAGCAGGTGAGCGCAGCCGTGCTGATCACCGATGCGCAGCTCGATAACTATCTGCGTCTCAAAGACCAGCGCCGCGACTTCCGCTACGTCAAGCTCGACAAGCCCGCACCCGATGCGGCGACGGTCTCCGACGACGACATCGAGGCGTACTACAAGGAACACACGGCCGAATTCACGACACCGGAAAAGGTCTCGCTCGACTATGTCGAGCTCGACGGCGGCAAGATGCAGTCGACGCGACGCCGGACGACGCGGTGCTGAAGGAGCGCTACGAGAAGGAGAAGTCGCGCTTCGTCACGCCGAGCAGCGGCTCGCCTCGCACATCCTCGTCAAGGTCGACGGCAAGGCCGATGCCGCGGCGATCAGAAGGCCGCGCTCGAGAAGGCGCAGGCATCGCGAAGGAAGCCAAAGGCGGCAAGGATTTCGCGGCGCTGGCCAAGCCGAACTCCGACGACCTCGGTTCCAAGAACCAGGGCGGCGATCTCGGCTGGCTCGACAAGGGCGTAGACCGACGCGGCGTTCGAGACCGCGCTGTTCGCGATGAACAAGGGCGACATCTCCGATCCGGTGAAGACCGAAGACGGCTACACATCATTGACCTGCGCGACATGCGCGCCGGCAAGACGCGGAGCTTCGACGAGGTCAAGCCCGAGCTGGCGAAGGAATACGCGACGACCGAGAACGCGACCGCGCGTACACCGACAAGGCCGGCAAGCTGACCGACCTCACCTACCAGGATCCGTCCTCGCTCGAGACGGCCGCGAAGGATCTGAACCTCACGGTGCAGAAGACCGCGCTCTTCGCGCGGAACGGCGGCACCGGCATCGCGGAGAACCCGAACGTGATCAAGGCCGCGTTCTCGGACACGGTGCTCGTGCCGAAGCAACAATTCCGATCCGATCGAGGTCGGGCCGAACCACATCGTCGTCGTGCGCATCGCCGAGCGCAAGCCCGCGACGCCGATGCCGATCGATGCGGTCAAGGAGCTCGTGCGCGCGCGCGTCGAAGCCGAGCGCACATCGAAGCAGGCGAAGGCGCGCGCCGACAAGCTCTTCGCCGATCTCAACGGCGGCGAATCGCTCGACAAGATCGCCGAGGCGAACAAGGTCAAGGTCGAGACGCAGCAGGGCATCGGCCGCAAAGCGGTCAACGTCGACAGCGCGATCGTCGGCGCCGCGTTCACGCTGCCGCGCCCGGCGGCCGACAAGCCCGCGCGTCAGCTCGGTCCCGCTGACCAACGACACCTACGCGCTGCTGCAGCTCGACAGCGTCACCGACGGCGATCCGTCCAAGCTCGATGCGAAGACGAAGGAAGCGGCGCGCAACACGCTCGCCGGTGCCGTGGCGCAGACGACCGCGCGCGAGTTCGTCGACGCGTTGCGTGCCAATGCGACAGTGCGTGTTTCGGCCGAGAAGCTCGAGTCGCAGCAATAAGCAACTTGCTTTCCCCTCTCCCGCTTGCGGGAGAGGGTAGGGTGAGGGCAAACGTGGTTCAGCGCCTCGCTCCGAACGGCCCTCACCCCAGCCCTCTCCCGCAAGCGGGAGAGGGGAACAGCGCGCAGGTTAAAGCGCCGCCTAGATTCCGGTCATCCCGAGCGTGTTGTAGCCCGCATCGACGAATGTCACCTCGCCGGTGATGCCCGACGCGAGATCCGAGCACAGGAACGCCGCGGTGTTGCCGACTTCGTCGATCGTCACGCTGCGCCGGAGCGGCGCGTTCTGCTCGACGTGGTCGAGCATCTTGCGAAAGTTCGCGATGCCGGACGCCGCAAGCGTCTTGATCGGCCCGGCCGAGATCGCGTTGACGCGTGTGCCGTCCGGCCCGAGGTTGAACGCGAGATAGCGCACGTTCGCTTCGAGGCTCGCCTTGGCGAGGCCCATGACGTTGTAGTTCGAAAGCGCGCGCTCGGAGCCGAGATAGGTCAGCGTCAGCAGCGCGCCCGCGCGGCCCTTCATCATCGGCCGCGCGGCCTTCGCGAGCGCCGCGAACGAATAGCTCGAAATGTCGTGCGCGATCTTGAAGGCTTCGCGCGTCAGCCCATCGAGGTACTCGCCGGCCAGCGCCTCGCGCGGTGCGAATCCGATCGAGTGGATGACGATGTCGAGCCCGTCCCAGTGCTTGCCGAGCTCCGTGAAGAGATTCTCGATGTCGCTGTCGCTGGTGACGTCGCACGGCAGCACGATGTTCGAGCCGAACGCGACCGCCGCCTCGTCGACGCGATCCTTGAGCTTGTCGTTGACGTACGTGAACGCGAGCTCGGCGCCTTCGCGGTGCATCGCGTTCGCGATGCCCCAGGCGATCGAACGGTGATTCAGCACACCGGTGATCAGCGCGCGCTTGCCGTGCAGGAAGCCCATGGTCTCTCCCGGAATCGATTCGACGAAACGGCGATTTTAACCCGTCGGCTCAGTCCGCGGCGCCGACGTGCAGCCGCACGCCGGGCTTCAGACGCTTCGCATCGAGCGCCGGGTTCATGCGCTTCAGCTCGTCGAGCGAGACGCCGCAATCATGCGCGATGCTCGTCGGCGTGTCGCCGGACTTGATCACGTAGGTCGACGAACGCGCGGGCCTCTCCGGCGCGTCCGCATCGCGGCCGGGCAGGAGCAGCCGCGTCGTCGGCCCGACCGTCTCGCTTTCACCCATCGAGTTCGCCGCCGCGAGCACCGCGACCGGAATGCCGACCTCGGCCGCCCACGACGCGAGCCCGCTCGTGCGCGCGGCCTTCTGCTCGCGCCAGTCGTTCCAGAACGCGACCGGGATCGCCTGCGCGGCAACCTGGAATCGTTCGACGCTGCTCGCCGGCATCAGCAGCTGGTATGGCATGCCCGATGCCATGCGATTGCGCCGGTAGGCCGCGTTGTAGCGCTTCAATTCGGCCGTCTCGAGACCCGCGAGGCGGGCCGCGAGCCGGACGTCCATGCCCGATTGCAGGATGATCGTCTTCAGCCGGTCGTCGGCCGATGGCTCCGGCAGCGTCACGCCGAAGCGCGCGGGATCGGCGACGATGCACGAGAGCGCGAGCAGCCGGTCGAGATGGTCGTGCGTGATCTGGTTGAACGCGAGCTTGCCGAGCTCCGCGGCCGTCAGCGAATGCGCATCGCGACCTTTCAGGAGATTCTTGACGCGGTACTCGCCCGAGTTGAACGCCATGTCGGCGAGGCGCCAGTCGCCGAACTCCTTCTGGTAGCGCTCGATGAGACTCAGCGCCGCCGTTGTCGACGCGGCGACGTCGAGCCGTCCGTCGTAGTCGGACGTGATGACGAGGCCTTCCTCGCGCGCCGTGTCGGGATCGAGCTGCCACATGCCGGCCGGCTGCCCGGCGCGCGACGACACCGGTTCGTAGCCGCTCTCGACATACGGCAGCATCGCGAACTCGCCGGGGAGGTTGCGCCGGTCGAGCTCCTCGACAACGATCTCGAGGAACGGCATCGCACGTTCCCACCCCGCCTCGAAATGCCGCGGCGACGCGGTGTAGCGCCGCGCCCAGCGCACGACCTGCGGGCGGTAGTCGCAGCTCTTCATCGCGAAGCTGCCGCGCAGCGTCGCCCACGGCGAGGTGATCTCGACGTTTGCGTGCGTCGGCGGCGACGTGATGTCGGCCGACGCTGGCGGTCCGACGGCGGACGTCGCGGGTAGCGGTGGCGGAGCGATCGTCGGCGCCGGAACGGCCGGCCGCTCGGGCGCGGTCGAGCAGGCAGCCAGCAGCGCGGCCGCGACCGCGAGCGTCAGCGCGCGCCAGCGCGCATGCGGCCTCACGCAACGGCCGCCTGAAACCCGTCCTTGCGCCGGCGAAGCTCGGCGAAACGCCCGACGCGGTCCTGCGCATCGGGCAAAGCGGCAACGATCGCGTCGGTGTCGACGCGCAGGAACGGATTGCAGGCACGCTCCTCGGCAAGCGAAACCGGCACGGTCGGCGCGCCGTGCTCGCGCTGTGCGCGCGCCTGCGCGAGCCGCCGCGAGAGCGCCGTGTTGCGCGGATCGACGGTCTCGGCGAACGCGCAGTTCGCAACCGTGTATTCGTGCCCGCAGCAGACGAGCGTGTCGCCCGGCAGCGCGGCGAGCCGGTCGAGCGAAGCGAGCATCTGTTCGGGCGTGCCCTCGAAGATGCGCCCGCAGCCGACGCTGAAAAGCGTGTCGCCGCAGAACACGATGCCGTGGCCGAAGTAGGCGATGTGGCTCTTCGTGTGGCCAGGGATCGCGATGACGTCGAAGCGAAGCGCCGGCGTTTCGATCGTCACGCGATCGCGGTCGCCGACGCGTGTGCAGGGCATGTCGATGCGCTCGTCGTCGGGGCCGTAGATCGGAATGCGGCCGTTGTCGGTCAGCGCGGCGGCGCCGCCGATGTGGTCCGGATGGTGGTGCGTCAGCAGCACGGCCGTGAGCCGAAGCTTCTCGCGCGCGAGCGCCGCGCGGACCGGCGCGACCTCGCCGGGATCAACCGCGATCGCGGCGCCGGACGCGTCGGCGAGCAGCCAGACGTAATTGTCCGACAGCGCGGGCACGGCGAGGATGCGAAGGTCGTCGGTCATCGGCGGCGCGAATATAGCCAGCCGTCGGCGGCCCGAGGTTAAGGCCGCGTTGCCGCGCTACACTTCACGCGTCCGTACGCCCCGGAGCCCCGTGAATCGAGCCGCCACACCGCTGTTTGCGCTGCCCGAAGTCGAGGCGCTACTCCGCGAGGAGCTCGGGCATCTGGCGCCGCACGCGGCACGCCAGCCGTCCGGACGTGCACTGCTGCTGCAGCCCGATGCCGCGGCCCGCGCGTTGCCATTCGATGCCGGACCGCTGACTGCGCTGCGCCTTCACGCGCGCAGCGATGCGCTCGGCGGCGACATCGTCTGCTCCGCGCGCGCACTGCCGATCGAGAACGATGCGTTCCAGCTCGTCTTCGCGCAGCACATCGGCGACATGCAGCCCGGCGACAACGGCCTCGTCGCGGAAATCGCGCGTGTGCTCGCGCCCGGCGGGCTTCTGCTCTGGTCCGGCTTCAACCCGTGGAGCCCGTGGCTCGCGTGGATCCACTGGCACACGCGCGGCGGCGGCGCGGTGCCGCAGACGCTGAACGCCGATACGCTGCGGCGGCGATTGATCCGCTCGAAGCTCGCGCCGGTCGCGATCGACTATCTCGGCGGCTACTGGCCGAAACAGGCCGCACTCGACGACGACGCGACGCCGAGCCGGTTCTCGCGCTTCATGTCGCCGTTGCGCGGCGCCTACCTGCTCGCCGCGCGCAAGCAGCGCGCCGTGTTGACGCCGCTCCGTCCGCGCCGTACGAGTGTCGCCCTGAATCCGCGGCTCGTTGGCACGCCGAGCCAGCGCGCGTGCGCATGACGGCCGAGCGCACCTCGCAGAAAGTCGAGGTGTTCACCGACGGCGCCTGTCTCGGCAATCCCGGGCCCGGTGGCTGGGCGGCGCTTTTGCGTTCCGGCACGAGCGAGAAGGCGCTCGTCGGCGCCGAGGCGATGACGACGAACAACCGCATGGAGCTGATGGCCGCGATCGCCGCCATCGAAGCGCTGAAGCGCGCGTGCTCGGTCGACCTCACGACCGATTCGCAGTATGTGAGACGCGGTGTCGAAGAATGGATGCCGCGCTGGAAAGCGAACGGCTGGAAGACGAGCGACAAACAGCCGGTGAAGAACCGCGACCTCTGGGAGCGGCTCGACGCCGCGCTCGCAAGCCACGACGTACGCTGGCACTGGGTCAAAGGCCACGCCGGCCACGCGGAGAACGAGCGCGTCGACGTGCTCGCACGCGAAGCCGCCGAGGCGATCAAGGCAACATTGGAGACGTGATGCGGCAAGTCGTGCTCGATACGGAAACCACCGGCCTCGAAGTCCAGCGCGGACACCGCCTGATCGAGATCGGCTGCGTCGAGCTCGCCGAGCGGCGCCCGACCGGCAACCGCTTCCACGTCTACCTCAATCCCGACCGCGCGATCGACGAAGGCGCGCGCGCGGTCACCGGCATCAGCGACGAGTTTCTGCTCGACAAGAAGCGCTTCGCTGAAGTCGCGCGCGAGTTCCTCGATTTCATCCGCGGCGCCGAGATCATCGCGCACAACGCCGAGTTCGACGTCGGCTTCATCGACGCCGAGCTTGGCCTCGCCGGCGGCGAGCTCGGCCGGCTTGCCGATCACGCGATGGTGCTCGATTCGCTCGCGCTCGCGCGCGAGAAGTTCCCTGGCCAGCGCAACAGCCTCGACGCGCTATGCCGCCGCCTCGGCATCGACAACAGCCATCGCGAGCTTCACGGCGCGCTGCTCGACGCGCAGCTGCTCGCCGAAGTCTATCTCGCGATGACGGCCGGGCAGGGCTTGCTCGGCTTCGGCGAGGAGACGGCCGAGCAGGTGACGCGCGTCGTCGCGACGCGCGTGCAGATCACCGTGCGGCCGCGCGTCCTGCGTGCGTTGGTCGATGAGATTACGGCGCACGTCGCGCGGCTCGAGGCGATCGACAAGGCGAGCAAGGGACTTTGCGTGTGGAAGCGTCTCGCGGTCGAGACGCACGCGCGGGAAGCTGAATTGTCGACGGTGTAGGGCGCTTTTCGCCTCGCCCGCTTGCGGGAGAGGCCGCGCCGGAGGCGCGGGTCAGGGCAGCACGATAGAACCCATCCCGCCGAGCAGCCCTCATCCGGCGCTCCGCGCCACCTTCTCCCGCACGCGGGAGAAGGGAAAACCTAGCGCGCGCGGACGATGATGACGGTCACGTTGTCCGCACCGCCCTGATCGAGCGCCGCGAGCACGAGATGATCGACGCTCTCCTGCGCCGTCAGCTCGCTGCGTCCGAGCACGGCCGCGATCGATGCGTCGGTGACTTCCTCGGTGAGGCCGTCGCTGCAGAGCAGTAGCTGCATGCCGGGTGTCAGCGTCCCTTTCGCGTTGCCGATCCGCATCGACTGCGGATCGGTCACGCCGAGCGCCTGCGTGACGACGTTGCGGTGCGGGTGGCTTCGCGCCTGCTCGCTCGTGATCGCGCCCTGGTCGATCAGCTCCTGCACGTAGGAATGATCCTGCGAGAGCTGCTTCAATCCATTGTTCCAGAGGTATACGCGGCTGTCGCCGACCCAGGCGACTTCGAAATCGCGCTCGCCGGTGATGCGGAGCGCGGCGATCGTCGTGCCCATCGGCAGGGCCTCCGAGCGCTTCGTCGAATGGCGGATGATCTCCTCGTCGGCGAGCTGGATCGCCGGGATCAGTCCCACGCCCTTGCCGACCTCGCGCACGAGCATGTCGCGCGCGAGCGCGCTCGCGACCTCGCCGTGCTCGTGACCACCCATGCCGTCGGCAACGAGCCACAGGCCGAGGTTCGCATCGGCGTAGTAGGTGTCCTCGTTATGTTCGCGGCGCAGGCCGACGTGTGTGCTGTGTCCGAACTCGATCATGCGCTGCGCGAGCAGTCCGTGGGTGGGGCCGAGTGGCGGCGGGTCGATGCGGCCCGGCCCCGCAGCGCCCTTGAACGCATAGCATGCCGCGCGGCTCGCGCCCGACGCAAGCGGCGCTCCCCGGGTTGCCATGGGCCGTGCGGTCGAGTCGCCCCGTTCCGGGACCTGGATGGAACGACGGCCAGACCGTATGGGACGTGAATCACGCCGTTTTCCTACACCGTCGTGAGGGTTGTTCCCGATGCGCCGCGCGCTGGCGCAAGCGACACTGCCTCAATGCGCGACGGCGGCAAGCCGTTCGCGCGTCGGGCCGGCCCGCAGGGAGCGAGTCAGCTTGGGCCCGTATAATCGAAAACGGAGATTCAACGATGAAGATGCGCACCGCCACCCTCGACGCCGCCGCCGCGGTCAATCTCTTGAAGCACGCGCGCAGCGTGTGCGATCAATTGAACCCGCTCGGCACGCCGATGACGATGGCCGAGCTCCAGCAGCGGGCGCAGATCGTCGACAGCGTGATCCGTGCGCGGGCCAAGCTGCAGCTGCTGCGCAATCGCGCGATCGCGCTGGAAGATGCGGTCGAACGCTTCAAGGCGCGCAAGAACGGCAAGGCTGCCTGAGCCACGCATTTCCCGCGCCGTCCCGCGAGCCCCCGGTCCTCGAAAATCCGTTCACCGAAAATGAAAACGCCACGCGGCCTGCGTGGCGTTGTCGTTTGGCGTTGTCGTTTCCGGCGTTGACACTTGCGCGAATCGCAACGCCGCCGAGGCGTCCATTAAAAACGCCCTCGGCGCCCGCGTGCAGAGCACTGTACCAAGAGCCTCCGCACGCGTGACGCCGTGGACGTTCCCCCCGCCCTCGACCGACCCGCTGCCAGTCCCCTAAGGGGGCGCGAGGAAGAAAAGAACTGCCATCATAGCGATTGACACCACCATCACGGCAAGCGCCTGCCAGCCGGAGATGCCGTCGCGCTCGTGCGTCTTCATCGCCGCGCTCACGCCGCGAGCTCCGCCTTGCGTGCCTTGAACCGCGCCAGCGCATCTTCGAGCGAGACCGCGCGATCGCGCAGCTGCTGAAGCTTGCGCGACGCATTGATCACCGCCGCGATCACGCGCGCGCGATGCTCGATCTGCGCCTCGCTCATCGGCAGGCCCATCGGGCTCAAGTTCGCGCAGGCACTGCGCGCGTGTTCCATCACGGCCACTGCCGCCATCACGTCTTTCGCCGCATTCTTCGCCAACATGATCCTTCTCCAGTACGACCGACCGGCGATCGGCGAAGGCTGCGACGTCCCGACGTCTGAAGCACTTCGCAAGGCCGATCGCCTTGATGCGTATGGTTCCACCGGCAGGTCCGTGCGTCGTCGGCGGATCGCTGTCGTGGCGTGTAGGCAATTTCGGATGCACGTGTGCGATCGGTCTGCCACGGATCCGCATCGCCGTGGCGGGAACGCCTGTCGAATCGCGTATTCAGAGTCGAGCGTCCGCCGAACGATCGTCTTGCCACGTTCGCACGGGCCGTCGCATCCCCCAAAGGCATTCAGCGAGGGCGCCTTCGGCGGACGCTCGCTTCCACGCGCGGTCCCGGCTGCACCACGGCCGGTCCGTTTCGTCACATGGCGCTTGTCGCGCCCGTCGCGTGCCGGTGAAATCGGTACGAACCCGGAGGACGACGGATGCGCATGACGATCTGCCTGCTCGCGTTGCTGCTGGAGGCCCTGCCGGCCGGCGCCGCGACGTTCGAATGGAGCGCCTACGGCGGCGACGGCAACGGCCGCCGCTACGCGCCGCTCGCCGAGATCACGCCGGCGAACGTCGATGGGCTCGCGCTCGCGTGGACGTTCCGCACCGGCGAGCTCGGCGACGGGTTCTCGCGCGCTCACGACGCGCTGACGTTCGAAGCGACGCCGCTTTTCGTCGACGGCACGCTCTACATTCCAACCGCGACCGGCAAGGTCTTCGCGCTCGATCCCGCGCTCGGCACCGAGCGCTGGCACTTCGACGCCGTCGTCGACAAGTCTCGCGACTACTCCGAGATGGCATCGCGCGGCGTCAGCTACTGGCACGATCCCGACGCCGCATCCGACGCCGCCTGCGCGCGCCGCATCGTGTTCGCAACGATCGACGCGCGCCTCTTCGCCATCGACGCGAAAACCGGCAAGCGCTGTGCCGACTTCGGCACGAACGGCGAGGTCGCGCTCTCCAAAGGCGTGCGGCTCGTCGAGCGGCAGCTCGGCAACTATCAGGTCACCTCGCCGCCGGCGATCGCCGGCAACGTCGCCGTCATCGGCTCGTCGATCGGCGACAACCGCGGCACCGACATCGAGATCGGCGTCGTGCGCGCGTTCGACGTGAAGTCCGGGCGCGAGCTCTGGCACTGGGATCCGATTCCGCGCACGGCGAAAGTTCCGGCCGACGCGGCGAACCCCGAGTTCGGCGACATCGAAAGCCAGCAGGCGCACTGGACCGGCGCCGCGAATGCGTGGGCGCCTTTCGCGGTGGACGCCGAGCGCGGCCTCGTGTTCATTCCGACCGGTTCCGCGAGCCCCGATTTCTTCGGCGGCGAGCGGCCCGGCGACGATCAGTGGGCCGATTCGCTCGTCGCGCTGCGCGCCGCGACCGGTGAGCTCGTCTGGGCGAAGCAGCTCGTCCATCACGATCTCTGGGACTACGACACGGCCTCGCAACCGATGCTCGTCGATCTCGATCGCGACGGCGCGAAGGTCGCCGCGGTCGTGCAGCTCACGAAAACGGGGCAGGTGTTCGTGTTCGATCGCGAAACCGGCACGCCGCTGTTTCCGATCGAGGAGCGCGCCGTGCCACAGGACGTCGTCGCCGGCGAGACGCCGTCGCCGACGCAGCCATTCTCGTCGCTGCCACCGCTCGTGTCGCACGCGCCGGTCAAACCGGACGATGCCTGGGGCCTCACGTTCTACGACCGCGACGCGTGCCGCGAGAAAATCGCCAAGCTCAAGAGCGAAGGCATCTTCACGCCGCCGAGCCTCGAAGGCTCGATCGAGCGGCCGGGCTACGGCGGCGGCTCGAACTGGGGCAGCGGCGCGTGGGATCCGGTGCGGCATCTCCTGATCGCGAACGTGATGGACCTGCCGATGGTCGTCGCGCTGATTCCGCGCGAGAAGCTCGGCGAGCAATACGATTCCGGCTTGTACAAAGGCTGGGAGTTCGCGCGCCAGACCGGCACGCCGTACGCGATGCGGCGCAAGCTGCTCGATTCGCCGCTCGGCGCACCGTGCACGGCGCCGCCGTGGGGCAAGCTCGTCGCGGTCGATCTGCGCCGCGGGCAAGATCGCGTGGGAAAAGCCACTCGGCACGACGCGCGACAAGGCGCCGTGGCCGTTCTGGTCGACTCGAAGGCGCGCCGAACATGGGCGGTCCGCTGACGACGGCCGGCGGCCTCGTCTTCATCGGCGCGACGACCGACAATTATCTGCGCGCGTTCGACACCGCGACCGGCGAGAAGCGCTGGGAAATGCGCCTCCCGGCCGGCGCGCAGGCAACGCCGATGAGCTACGAAGCCGGCGGGCGCCAGTTCGTCGTCGTCGCAGCCGGCGGCCACGCGAAACTCGACACGACGCGCGGCGACTACGTGCTCGCGTTTGCGCTGCCCAAATCGAACTGATCGGAGGACCCATGAAACCGACGCTGCTCTACCGCATCGCCGCCGTTCTGTACGTTCTTCTGGCCGCCGCGCACTCGGTTGGCTTCCAGCGCTTCGTCCCGCCAACGGCCGAAGGCGTCGCCGTGCGCGACGCGATGTTCAACACGCATTTCGCGCTGCACGGCGGGACCTTCAGTTACGGCGGCTTCTACAACGGGTTCGGGCTCAGCGTCGGCATCTACATGCTGTTCGCGGCGTTCCTCGCGTGGCATCTCGGCTCGCTCGCCAAGCGCGATCCGGCGGCGATCGGTGCGCTCGGCATCGCGTTCTGCGCAATGCAGGTCGCGCAGCTCGTGATTTGCCTCATGTACTTCTTCACGGCGCCGATCGTGTTCGAGAGCGTGATCGCGCTCGTGCTTGCGCTCGCGGCGTGGGGCGTGAGGCGTCAGTCGCCGTTATAGCGAAGCCCGTCGACGATCGTCGTGCCGTCTTCCTTCGTCGGGATATGCGCCCAGCCGACGAGGCCTTCGCGCGTGCGCACGAGGTAGTCGGCGTTCTGGCCGTTCTCGTCGTCGCCGCTCGTCGCGTTGAGCAGGATCGTGATCGGCGTCTTCGCCGGCAGCGTCGCGAGCGTGTGCTTTGCATCGGGCTTGCCCTTGCCCGGTGCGTGTTCTGACGTCAGCGCGAGCGGCGCCGTCGTCGTGCCTTCGATGCCGACATAGCGGAACGCCTGCGCGACTTCGGCGAAGCGCTTGCCGTCGAAGCGGAACAGACGCCGATGGTCGTACGTGTAGTCGGTCGCGCCCGACGCGTAGATCTCGCCCGACGTCGTGAACACGAAATCGGTGCCGGGCGATTCGAAGATGACGCTGCCCGGCGCGTCGGGATCGTCGGGCTTCGTCAGCAGGCGGCAGCTCGGATCGTTGCTCGGCCCCGAATCGCACGTGAGCGCGGCCTTCGGCACGCCGTGGCCGAGATCGAGCATCAGCGGCTCGGCGATGTAGACGCCGGCGTCCTCGACTTCCTTGAGATACGCGGGCGCCTTCGCGATCGGCTGCGCACGATCCTTCGGATACCAGACGCGGACGCCTTCGTCCTTGAGCTCGAGCTTGGTCAGCTCGGGAAACGACGCGGACAAGTCCGCGCAGAAGCCGCGGGTGCAGAGCAAAAGGCAGAACGCCACCGAAAGGCTGGACACGCGCACCGAAGTTTCTCCCCGAAACAGGTGATTCCACTAAACGCAAACGACGTCGGAATGCGGACGACTCAGGTTTTCCCCTCTCCCGCTTGCGGGAGAGGGCAGGGTGAGGGCAAGCGGGCGAAACGCTTCCACAAGATCGCCCTCACCCCAACCCTCTCCCGCAAGCGGGAGAGGGGGAACGGCGCGAGCGGTCGAAAGGTCGAAAGTCCTCTAGTGCACGCCGACGCCGACCCCGAGACTGAAGTGCACGCGCGGCTCCTCGTACGGGAAATTGACCGGCCAGTGATGCACGCTCGCATCAGCGACGACCGGCAGCACGAGATCGTGCTCGTCGATCGGCAACGTCCGCGATCCCGCGACCTGCCCGCGCAGCGTCACGAATCGTCCGGCCGGAAAATCGAACGGCTCGACGTAGCCCGGCAGCGCGACGATGAAGCGCCCGAGTGTCGGCGCGTTCGGGTCCGGCCGCTGCGCGCCATCGAGCGGGTAGGCGACGATCTGCACCTCGGTCGAATCGGGCAAGTTGCGCACGTCGACGATCTTGCCGCCCCAGACGATATCGAGGCCGTGATAGCGTTCCGGCGCCGCGGCGATCTCGGCGGGCGTCGCGGCGGCCGGCGGCGCGTCCTTGAACACCGGCGTCGCGCAGCCAGCCAGCGCCGCGAAAGCCGCGACCACGATCGAACGCCGAACGAAAAGCGAGCCGCGCATGCCTGAAGCACTCCACGAACGCACCGAAGACGGGCTTCTATTCTCCACCGATCGGCGCCGGCTGGACATCGACCTGATCCACGATTTCCTCGCGCGCGAGTCGTACTGGGTGCCCGGCATCCGCCGCGAGCTCGTCGAAACGGCGATCGAGCGCTCGATCTGCTTCGGCGCCTACGACGGCGCGCGCCAGCTCGCGTTCGCGCGCGTGATCAGCGACGGCGCCGGCTTCGCGTGGCTCGCGGACGTGTTCGTCGTCGGCGCAAGCCGCGGCGGTGGCCTCGGCAAGCGGCTGATCACGTTCGTGATGGCGCATCCCGATCTCCAGCGCATCCGCCGCTTCATGCTCGCGACGCGCGACGCGCACGGCCTCTACGCGCAATTCGGCTTCACGCCGCTCGCGCATCCGGAGCGGATCATGGAGTGCTACGACGCCGACGCGTTGTCGCGTTGATACGACGTTTGCTCAGTTGAAGCCGTTCGTAAAAATTCGATCGAACTGGACTGCGCCAAGGTCGACATATGCATTCCCTCCGATCGCGGTCTCGCGCGAATAGCCGGGGCCGCGCTCATCGAAATTGTTAGCGTCGAGCGGAAACGAGGCAAACGCGTTTCCCATGCTGATAGCAGGACTTCCGGGTAGCAGCTCATGCGTCGCAGGTCCGCCGCCTGTCGTCTGAAGCGGCGCAAGCTTCGGGTCCGATGTGACGGTGATGACATTCGCGGGCGGGGACACATTGGCCGCGATCACGAGATTCTGTATGCCGGTCAGAACACCGTGGCCGTTTTGCACGTAGATGTCGGACGGCGTATTCATGGCGCCGGCCGTATTGTCCGCGATGATCGAGCTGTAGATCGAAAGAGCGTCGGTCGCCTGCGGGCTGCCGAAGTAGACGCCGCCTCCGCGAGTCGCATCGTCCGCATGGTTGAACGCGATCGTGCTGTTCGCAGATTTCCGCCGTCAGAGAGATCCCTGACTCGACGTCAACCGGTGCGAACGTGCCTGAATTGTGCGAAATCGTGCTGTTGCTCATGTGCATCGAGCCGGTGGCGCGGATCGCGCCGCCAAAGCCCGCGCTGTTGTGATCGAACGTCGAGTGGTAGATGCCGGCCTGTCCGTACACCATCAGTCCACCGCCTGCACCCAAGCCCGCGCACTCCGGATATCGCGCTGTTCGCGCTGACCGAGCTGTATTTCGATAGGAAGCTGCCGGCGCGGATACCTCCGCCATACGCACCGGTCGTCGGCGCGATCGCCGCATTGCCCGAGACGCTCGAGTGGTCGAGTGCTACCGCGTAATGTGCCGCAATGCCGCCGCCGGATGCGGCAGACATGCTGCTTTTGGCCTTGCAACCCGTGACAACCGCATTCTTCAGCGAAACGCTCCCCATGCTCAGGATGCATCCGCCGCTGGCGGAATTGATACTCTGGTAATAGCCGTGCGCAATGCCCAGATCCAGCAGTGCCAGCGTGCCGGCGCCCGCATGCCTGAGCACGCGCGAGGCGTCGGCTCCCGAGATCGTCACGCTGCCCTGTCCGGATGCCGGCCCGACGAGCGTGAGATCGTCCTGATCAATCGTGATCTCGGCGCCGAGCGTCACCACGCTGTTGACGATCCCGCACGATGTCGGCAGATGGCTGAGATCTACGATGTCGCCCGATTGGGCATTCGCGGGATTCTCCACGATGTCGCGGAGCGATCCCGGATCGTGGTCGGAGCAGTTCTGCACGATCCAGGTCTGAGGCGTGGTGGCGGGACGGTGCGGTGCCGGTACTGCACGACGTTGCGAAGACCGGCGCGAAGATCACCGACAGCGCCAGTGCGATTTGCGTGATTGGTACGTGAACGCGCGCGAGGGTCGCGTTCGCATGGTCAGGATGCGTCGGCGTCCGCCGACGGTTTCGTTCGAGGTGTGTCATTGTCGACTCCAGTGCGTGCCACAAGCGGCCAGCGACGTCCGCCGGCCGGTTTCGCAGAATCGAGGAGTCAATACGCACGCGCGCCCGAAAGCGGACAGCGCCGCATGGGCTAAGCGACATGACCGCCGCGAGCGACCTGTCCCACATCGGCGACTTCGTTGGATAATGGCCGCCGCGCGAAATACCGCGCTGTCGATCGCATGCCCCAGCCCCAGACGTATCAATTTCACGACTACCGCCTCGACCGTTCGGCCCGCGAGCTCAGCCGCAACGGCGAGCCGGTCGCGGTGCCGACGCGCGTCTTCGACTGCCTCGTCTACCTGATCGAGAACCGCGAGCGCGCGATCGGGCGCGACGAGCTCGTCGCCGCGCTCTGGGGCCGCGTCGACGTATCCGACGCGCAGCTCGGCCAGATCGTGCTGCGCGCGCGCCGCGCGGTCGGCGACGACGGCAACGATCAGCGCTGCATCCGCACGATGCCGAAGTACGGGTATCGGTGGATGGCGGAAACGCGTGTCGGGGTCGGCGAGCCGGCCGCGTCGATCGCTGCACCGGCGAACGATGAGTCCGCGTTGCCGCAGACAACCGTCGCAGATGCGGCGATCGAAACGGTTCCTGCAAACGTGCGCCGAGCGCCGACGGCGAACCGCTGGCTGATTGCTCTCGCCATCGCTGTGGTCAGCTGCATCGCCGTTTTCGCGGTGTGGCGTGCGCAGACATCGAGGACGACCGCGAAAGTCGACGCGTCATCGAGCGGCGGCATTGCCGTGCTGCCCATCGACGTGACGGCCGGGCCCGATCAGGACTGGGTCCGTCTCGGCGGCATGGACGCACTCGCATCGCGGCTGCGCGCCGCGGGCTTGCGCGTGCCGCCCAGCGAGAGCGTGCTCGCCGTACTGCAGTCGCGCGGTCGAAGCGATCCCGATACTGCGCTGCGCAGCGCAACATCGTCCGAGCTCGTCGTGCACGCGCGTCTGCAGTCGACGCCGCAGGGCTGGCACGCCGAGCTCGTCGCGCAGCCGTCGAACGGTTCGCCGCTCAGTGGCAGCGCCGAAGGCCGCGAAGTATTGCCGACGCTTCGCCGCGCCGCCGATCAACTGCTGATGCGCATGGGCAAGGTCGTTCCGGATCAGGGCACGACCGAGAACGGTCTCGACGAAACGCTGCAGCGCGCCGACGCCGCGATGCTCGCGAACCAGCTCGAAGTCGCGCGCACGATCCTGCTGTCGGCGCCCGCGCTCGTTCGCACCGAGCCGCAGTTGCGCTACCGCCTCGCAATGGTCGACTTCCGCGCCGGGCGCCTGCGCGAAGTCGAAGCGACGCTGCAAGGTATCGTCGACGACAGCGCGGCGAGCAAGGACGCGCTGCTGCGCGCCCGCGCACTGACCGGTCTCGGCACCGTGCATCTCAATCTCGGTCGGTTCGCCGATTCGGAACGCGATTTCACGGCGGCGGTCGATACGCTCGAAGGCTGGCAGCGCCCGCTCGAACGTGGCCAGGCGCTCGGCGGCCGCGGCGCTGCACGCGCCGCGCAATATCGCTATGCCGGCGCGGCCGAAGATCTCGGCCGAGCGCGCATCGAGCTCGAGCAGGCCGGCGATGCGCTTGGCTCGGGGCGGCTCGACATGGTCGAAGGCGAGCTCGAGCTGCAGCGCAACCGCCCGCAAGCAGCGCGCCCGCATCTCGAGCGCGCGATCGCGATATTCGAAAGGTTCGATGCGGTCAACGAACGCCTGCATTCGCTCGCAATGCTCGTCGAAAGCGAGCGCTTGCAACTCGACTACGCGGCAGCGCTCGCGGCGAGCGATCGCGCGCTCGAACTTCGCACGCGCGTCAAGGATCCGCAGCTCACGACGCAGCTCGTCGTCTCGCGTGTGGCGCTGCTGCTCGATATCGGCCGCTACGCCGAAGCGCGCGCGATGCTCGCGAGCCTCGATCATGCAACGGCGCCGCTAGATCCGCAGTCGCTCGCCGACATCGATCGCATGCGCGCCGAGCTTGCACTCGCGACGGGCGACGCCGCCGCTGCCGCCGCGGCGGCCGACGCATCATTGCGCCGGCTCGACGATCCGCACGCGGCGTCTTCGCGCGCATGGGCGGCGGATGTGCGTGCGCAGGCTCGCGTGAAGCTCGGCCAGCAGGACGCCGCCAGCCGCGAGCTGGCATCGTCGCTCGCGGCCGAATCGCCGGAAGGCCGCGAGGAGATCGGCTACCAGCTTGCGGCAGCCGAACTCGCGGCGGCTGCCAAACGCGACGCCGAAGCCGATCGGGTGTACGCGACCGCACTGGCGCGCGCCGATGCCGAGGGCATTCCCTCGCATCTTGTCGCTGTCGTCGCGGCGTACGGCGAGTGGCTCCTCGCGCACGATCGCGCGGGCGCGGCCGAGCCGGTCGCCGGCCGCGTCGCGGCGTGGGCCGATCGCGACTTCCGCTGCGCGCTGCTGCAGGTCGGCATGTTCCACGCGCTCGGGCAGATGGGCGCCTGGTCGGCGGCGCTCGCGCGGACCGAAAAGCTGGCCGGCGAGCGCGAGATTCCGGCGGCGCTGCGCGCGCCGCCGTCGAGCTGACAGTTCGTTTCAAACGTTTTTCGTAACGCGAATGCAATGACTTCGGAGTGACCGTTCCGGCGGCGCGCCTCACCTTGCGCGGCTTGCCACAGGAGAATCCGATGACGTTGCTCGTTTCCGGCGCGCGCCGCCGATGGAGTTCCAGTGTCCTGCTCGCACTCGGTGCGCTGGTTTTCGCGTCGCACACGACGGCTGCGCCGTGGGACACCGACTGGACGCTCCGCGCCGAGCTCACGGCATCCGACGGCGCGGGCAACGATTATCTCGGCCGCTCGGTATCGCTCGATGGCGACACGGCGGTCGTCGGCGCTGCCGGCGCGGACATCGACGGCGCCGAGAGTCAGGGCGCGGTGTACGTCTTCGTACGCTCGGGCGACACGTGGACGCAACAGGCCAAGCTGACGGCGCCCGATGGCGCGGCCGCCGACGAGTTCGGCTTCGCGGCCGCGATCTCGGGCGACACGATCGTCGTCGGCGCGCGCTTCGCCGCCATCGACGGCATCAACGGACACGGCGCCGCGTATGTCTTCGTGGGCTCGGGCGACACGTGGACCTTGCAGGCGAAGCTCGCGGCGGACGATGGCGCGACCTACGACGAAGCCGGCTTCTCGGTCGCGATCGATGGCGATACGGTGCTCGTCGGCGCGCCGTTCGCGAACGCGAGCCAGGGCAAGGCCTACGTGTTCATGCGCACCGGCACGGATTGGGCGCCCGAGGCGACGATCGCCGCGGATGACGGCGCGGCCTCGGACCGGTTCGGCCTTTCGCTATCCGTCGACGGCGACACCGCCATCTTTGGATCGCCATCGGCGCAGATCGGCGCGAACGGCTATCAAGGCGCGGCGTACGTCTTCGCAAGGAGCGCCGGCGCCTGGAATCTGGCAACGAAACTGACCGCGAGCGACGGCGCCGCGTTCGACGAGTTCGGCGTTTCCGTCGCGCTCGACGCCGGCACCGCGGTCGTCGGCGCGCATTTCGCTGACGTCGTCTATCCGGGACAGGGCGCGGCGTACGCATTCGTTCGCGACGGCGACGCATGGAGCGAGCAGGGCAAGCTCGTCTCCGATGATGCGTTTTTCGGCGACGAGTTCGGGTTTTCAGTCGCCGTGTCGGGCGACACCGCGGCGGTCGGCGCGCTCTTCGCCGATGCGGGCGGCACCGAGAACGAAGGCGAGGCGTACATTTTCTCGCGCGCGGCCGGCGCGTGGAGCGAAGCTTCGAAGCTCTTTCCGGATATGGCGACGATGGGCGGCGAGTTCGGCATCGGCATCACGCTCAAAGGCGACACCGTGATCGTCGGTGCCGAATCGGCGCCGGTCGACGGCGAGTTTCGCGGTGCGGCGTACGTGTTCTCGTCGGCGAGCACGACACCGGTGCCTGCGGCACAGGTCTCGCCGGGCGAGCTGACGTTCTCGCTGGCGCCGGGCACGTCGGACATGCAGCCGGTCGAGATCGCGAATGTCGGCGACGCGGGCAGCACGCTGGCGTTTTCGATCTACGAGGCGGCGGACGCGACGTGTGGCGTGCCGCTCGACGCGGCGTGGCTTGCTGCGTCACCGATCGAAGGCAGCGTCGATGCAGGTGCGTCGCAGCAGGTTCAGGTGAGCGTCGATGCGAGTGCGCTCGACGATGGCGACTACGTGGCGTGGTTGTGCGTTTCGACGTCCGATCCGGCGCAGGCGTTCGTACCGGTCGAGGTCGCGCTCACGGTGAGCGGCGTGAATCCGGATCAGATATTTGCCGACGGTTTCGACTCACCGTAACCGCGGATTTCCCCTCTCCCGCTTGCGGGAGAGGGTAGCGTGAGGGCGGCACTTGGTTCGACCGAACCGAGCTTGCCCTCATCCGCCTGCCGGCACGTTCTTCGCGCCATCCATGGCGCTCACCCTTCGGGCGGCTCCGCCGTGCAAAACGGCAATCCTGCCGTTTTGTCTCCCGCGCCGCGGGAGAAGGGAAAACACTACGCGGCTTTGAGCCATTCCAGCTTCTGCGCGCCGTAGCGGCTCTGCGCCAGCAACTCGCGCAGCACCGGCAGCAACTCGTCGAGCTGCTTGTCGAACTTCCACGGCGGATTCACGATCGCCATGCCGCACCCGTTGAGCCGGAGCGCCGAGTTGTCCGGATGCAGCAGCAGCTCCGCGACGAGCGCGCTCGTCGCGCCGCTGCGCTCGGCAAGCCAGCGATGGAACGGCACGATGTGCTGGCGGAGCTTGATCGGATACCAGATCGCGTACGTCGCGTTCGGCCAGCGTGCGAGCGCACCGGCGAGCGCGCCTTCGATTTGCAGGAACTCGCCGGTCTGCGCCTCGAACGGCGGATCGATCAGCACGAGCCCGCGCTTCTGTTTCGGTGGCGTCAGCGCCTTCAATGCTTCGTAGCCGTCGCGTTCGTGCACGGCGAAGCGCGCATCGCCGCGGAAGAGTGACTTCAGTGCGGTGGCTTCGTCTTCCTGCAGCTCGCAGAGGATCGCGCGGTCCTGCTCGCGCATGACGAGGCTCGCGAGCAGCGGCGATCCCGGATACACCGCGAGCTCGCTGCCTTGCCCCGCATTGAGCGCGCGCACGAGGTTGACATAGATATGCAGCGCCGTCGGCAGGCGCGTGCTCGCGAGAAGGCGCTGCACGCCGCCGGCGTACTCGCGCGTCTTGCCCGCCTCTTCGCCGCGCAGGTCATAGCGGCCGCGACCCGCGTGCGTGTCGAAATAGCAGAACGCGCTCTGCTTCTGCTTCTGCACTTCGAGCAGGCCGAGCAGGATCGAGTGCTTGAACACATCGGCGAAGTTGCCGGCGTGGAAGGCGTGGCGATAGTTCATCGGCTTCGCGCGTCAGGGGGCGGATCGGGCCGTGCGTCGCGCGCCGCGGTGCGAGCCGCTTTGCGCCTGCCACGGCCGCCGCGTAACATTCTCGGCCGTGAACGTGCTTTGTACCAGCTTCCCGCTCGATCTGCGACGCATCGCGCGCTCGCGGGCCGCGCGCATGCTCGTCTGCGCGCTGGCGCTGCTGCTGGCCGTGACGAACGTGATGGCCGCCGCGATGCCGTTGTCGGAGCACGGGACGCACGGCGGAAAGCGACGCGCAAGCGGCCGTATCGCAATCGCACGCGCACTGCAGCGATCACGGCGCGCCCGCTTCCCATGCCTCGCACGACTCGCATCCCGGCCACGGCGCCGATTGCCCGTGCTGCGGCAAGGCCTGCGCGTGCATGCACGCGTGCGACGGGCTCGTGCTCGCGATGCCGTCCGCGTTGTCGATGCCGTCGACGCGCATCTTCGCGATCGCTCCGCCTCGCGATGGCGCCGCGATCGAGACCCCGCTGCTGAGACCACCGATCGCGTAGCGGGATTTCGCGCGTCCGGTCCGCCGCGTTGCCGGCGGTCATCTCAGTGCGACGCCTCGGCGTCGCCGATAGCGACAGAGCCATATCCATGACATTCCACGATGCGAATGCGCGCTTCAGCGCTTCGCGACGACGTTTCGTGCAGGGCCTCGCCTGCGGCGGCGTCGCGGCCGGTTTCGGTTTCGCGCGGCCGTTGTTCGCGGCGGACGAGCGATCGCGCGGTCCTCAGCGGCCGCGAGTTCGATCTGACGATCGGCGAGATGCCCGTCAATTTCACCGGCGCGACGCGTCGCGCGACGGTCGTCAACGGCCAGCTGCCGGCGCCGCTGCTGCGCTGGCGTCAGGGCGACACCGTGACGCTGCGCGTCCGCAACGCGTTGCCGGTGCGAAGCTCGATCCACTGGCACGGCATCATCCTGCCGGCCGACATGGACGGCGTGCCGGGCCTGAGCTTCATGGGCATCGCGCCGGGCGAGACGTACACGTATCGCTTCACGGTGAACCAGTCGGGCACGTACTGGTATCACAGCCATTCGCGGTTTCAGGAACAGATCGGCCTCTACGGCCCGATCGTCGTCGAGCCGCGCGACGGCGAGCGCTTTCCGGCCGATCGCGAGCACGTCGTGCTGCTGTCGGACTGGACCGACGCCGATCCCGAGCGCATCTACGCGACGCTGAAAAAGCAGAGCAACTACTACAACTACGGCAAGCCGACGGCCGGCGATTTCCTGCGCGACGCGAGCAACGAGGGCGTCAAGGCGGCGCTCGCGTCACGGCGCATGTGGAACCAGATGCGCATGGATCCGTCCGATCTCGCCGACGTTTCGGCGGCTGCGTACACGTATCTGATGAACGGCGCGACGCCGGCGCGCAACTGGACCGCGCCGTTTGCGCGCGGCGAGCGCGTGAAGCTGCGTTTCATCAACGGCGCGTCGATGACGTTCTTCGACGTGCGGATTCCCGGGTTGTCGCTGACAGTCGTCGCGGCGGACGGGCAGGACATCGAGCCGGTCAGCGTCGACGAGTTCCGCATCGGTCCCGCCGAAACGTACGACGTCATCGTGCAGCCGAGCGACGATCGCGCATACACGATCTTCGCGCAGGCGATGGATCGATCGGGTTACGCGCGCGGAACGCTTGCGCCGCGCGAAGGCATCGAAGCCGATGTGCCGCCGCTCGATCCGCGTCCGTTGCTGTCGATGCGCGACATGATGGGCGAGATGGGCGGCGGTGCGATGGAAGGCATGGCGGGCATGGGCGGTGGGTCGATGGCCGGCATGCACCATGGCGAGATGGATTCGTCGCATCACGCCGCGGCGGAATACGGTCCGGGCGTCGACATGCGTGTCGACACGCCGCGCACGAATCTGGACGATCCCGGCGTCGGCCTTCGCGACAACGGCCGTCGTGTGCTGACGTATGCCGACGTGCACACGATCGGCGCGCCGATCTCGGCGGACACGGGCCGCGAGATCGAGCTGCACCTGACCGGCCACATGGAACGCTACGTGTGGTCGTTCAACGGCCAGAAGTTTTCCGATGCGCGAGCCGCTGCGACTCGCGCACGGCGAGCGCGTGCGGTTCGTGCTCGTCAACGACACGATGATGACGCATCCGATCCACCTGCACGGCATGTGGAGCGAGCTCGAGACGCCGGACGGTGAGTTTCTCGCGCGCAAGCACACGCTCGTCGTGCAGCCGGCGCAGAAGGTGAGTTATCGCGTCAGCGCCGATGCGATCGGGCGGTGGGCGTATCACTGTCATTTGCTGTATCACATGGAGGCGGGGATGTTTCGCGAGGTGGTGGTGGCATGAAGCGCCGAGCGACACTCGCGCGAACGCATCGCTGCGACTGGCGATCGCAGTCGCGCTTTCGCTCGCGAGTGCGCATGCGCAGGAGAGCGACGCGCACGCGCCCATCACGACGACGCGCACGCCGCAGAGCGCAACCCCGCGTCGGAGAGCGAGCACATCCGAACGCACGCCGCAATCGGCGACCGATCACGTGGCGCCGCCGCCACCGCAGCACCGATGGAATCGATGAGCGGCCGCGAAATGACCGACGCGATGGAAATGGACGACAAGGCATCGATCGCGACGGTGCGATTCGATCGTCTCGAACGCGTCGACGGCGACGACGGTGTCGCAACCGCGTGGAAGTTCGGTGCGACAGTCGGCGGCGATTTCGACAAGTTGCTCGTGCGCAGCGAAGGCGAGCGAACGCACGGCGCGTTCGAGCGCTCGGACGCGGAGGCCCTGTGGAGTCACGCGGTCGCTTCGTATTGGGACACGCAAGTCGGCGTGCGCCATGACTTCGGCCGCGGCGCGGATCGGACCTGGGCTGCGTTCGGTGTTCAGGGTCTGGCGCCGTACGGCTTCGAGATCGGTGCGACGGCGTACGTCGGCGATGCGGGGCGCTCGGCGCTTCGTTTCGAAATGGACTACGACCTGTCGCTGACGCAGCGGCTGATTCTGCAGCCGAGGGTGGAGCTCAACGCCTACGGCAAGTCCGATCCTGCGGCGCACGTCGGATCGGGGCTTTCGGACGCGGAGGTCGGATTGCGCCTGCGTTACGAGGTTCGACGCGAGATTGCGCCGTATGTGGGGCTGGAGCGCTCGTGGCTGTTCGGCGATGGCGCCGATTTCGCTCGCGGCGAAGGGTGGAGCGGAGCGGACACGAAGTGGGTCGTCGGCGTGCGCGTCTGGTACTGACGCCGGACCAAGCTGTCCGGTTTCGAGGGCATTCCCGTATTTCGCACTCAGCAGGTTGGCTGGCCACGGCAACCGTTCCTCCGCCTGAATGTGAAAGGGAGAATACCGATGCGTATGCATCCTCTGAACCGGCCGACTCCGCGCCTGAGCGCGTTGGCCGTGTGTGTTGCGACTGCACTGGGCGCAGCAATCGACTGCGACGGCGCCGCGATCGCCGCGGCAAAACACGCATCCCCACAACATGTCCAATCGACATGGCAGGTTCTGAATTGCAATGACTCGGGGGCGAGTTCCCTTCGCGACATGATTCAGAATCATGCGCAATCCGGCGACATCGTCGATCTACGCCAGCTTCCCAATAAGTGTGGCACCGCGCAAAGCAAGATTACGCTGTCGTCGGGCGAGATCGCTATCAGCCAGGACGAGCTGACGCTTATCGGTCCCGAAGATGCGTCTGAGTTGGTCACGGTGTCGGGTTCACCGACGTCCCGTGTATTCAAGCAGTCCGGGGCCGGATTTCTTCACATCTATTCGCTGGCCATCACCAATGGGCACTACGAAAGTAGCGGACCTGCACGGGGCGGATGCATCGAGAGCAATGCGCAGGTCTATTTGGTGAAATCGTCGGTGACTGGCTGTACCGTTTCCAGTACGGGTCAGCAGTCATTGGGCGGAGGCATCGACGCGCCGAGCGTCCGCCTGAAGAGTAGCGTCGTCTCGGCGAACGAAGCTCTCGCTACGTCGGACCACGGCTATGGTGGAGGTATCAGCTGCAATAGCCTCGTCGCGAAATACAGCACTATTAGCAGCAACATCGCACATGACGGCGGAGCTCTTGCTGGATTTGGAGGAGGCGCATTCGTAGGCAGTTATGCCTATATAGAAAGCTCAACCATTGACTACAACACCGCGGGATTTGGCGGGGGTCTGAAAGTGGCGGGCGGGCATGGTCGAATTGTCAACAGCACGATATCTGGCAATTTTGCGGACCAGGATTTCGGCGCCATAGAAGCGGCGGGCGACTATTTCGGCATATTCAACAGCACCATCGCGTTGAACTACTCGACATCGGCGTTTGCCGGACCGAAGGGCGCCGTTCTCTTTGTGGGCACCTCGCCTGGTAGCGCGTTGACCCTTCAGAGCTCAATAGTTGCAAAGAACACAGCCGGGTCGTCCCATACGCCGGCGGACATCTACCTCGGTTACAGCTACGGCGGCCAGCAGACGCTCGCTGGCGCCGACAATCTGGTAATCGCATCCAACGCCGCGATGGCTCCGCCCGGCGTGATCACGATTGCGTCGGACCCCATGTTGGGTCCACTAGGCATGCATGGCGGACAGACACGAACGCATGTCCCGTTGCCGGGCAGCCCGGCCGTGGGAGCCGGAAACAACAACGGACTCTATCAAGTTGAGCAGCGCGGTCGCGGGTATCCGCGAACCTCAGGTGCCGCTGCCAAAGTCGACATTGGAGCAGTGCAATTCGACTCCATCTTTTTTGACGATTTCGAGGGCTACTAGGGCGACGCCCCGTCAGTGGTCCACAAAGCCAGCTTATTGCAGGCGCCGCGCGCAATTGGATCAAGCGCTCGGGCAAGATGACCTACGGTCAAACCGACAACCTCGACTCCCTGCTACGCTTCGCCGACCTCGACCTAGGCTCGGCCATGAAGCGCATCCTCAAGTGGTTGCTCTCCCTCGTAGCGCTCGCGATCGTCCTCGTGGGCGCTTTCTTCATCCACGTCTGGTACTTCAAGCCCGCCAGCATCAACTGGTTCTACGGCCGCGTGTTCGGGCAGTTCGCGCTGCAGAGCCCCGAGCTCCTGAGCAACATGCGGATCCTGCCGCCGTGGCTGGATTTCTACAGCGATAAGCTCGACGACGCGTCGCCCGCGCACGAGGCCGAGCTTGCGGACATGATCCGCAATGATGTCGACACGCTGCATCGCTATGACCGCTCGAAGCTCGACTCGAACGGTGCGCTCTCTTACGACGTGCTCGATTACTTCCTCTCGATCCAGGTCGAGGGCGACAAGTACCGCGACCACGATTTTCCGGTCAACCAGCTCTCGGGCATCCAGTCGGCGCTGCCGAACTTCATGGCGCAGACGCATCAGGTCAACGACCGGCACGACGCGGACGCGTACATCGCGCGGCTCGACAAGTTTCCGCAGAAGTTCTCGCAGGTGCTGGACGGTTTGAAGCTGCGCGAATCGAAAGGCGTCTTCCCGCCGCAGTTCACGGTCGAGGAAGTCATCACGCAGATGGAGGGCTTCATCGGCAAGCCTGCGAAGGAAAACATGCTTTACACGAGCTTCAAGGAAAAGCTCGACAAGATCCCGGCCGACAAGCTCGACGCGTCCACGCGCAACGCGCTGCTCGCCGGCGTCGAGGGTTCGATCGACAAGAGTGTCTATCCGGCCTACAAGCAGCTCATCGACTACTTCAAGACGCTGCAGCCGAAGGCGCAGGGCAATTTCGGCGCGTGGCACCTGCCGGACGGCGACGCGTACTACGCGTGGTGCGTGCGCATGCACACGACGACGGACATGACGCCCGAGCAGGTGCACACGCTCGGCCTCGCCGAAGTCGCGCGCATCTCGTCGGAGATGGACGCGATCCTGAAGGACAAAGGCCTCACCGACGGCACGATCGGCGCGCGCGTGCAACAGCTCGCGCATGCGCCCGACGCGACGTTCCCGAACACGCCGGACGGCAAGAAGGCGATGCTCGCGCAATACCAGGCGATCCTCGACGAAGTGAACAAGGGCCTCGACGGCGCGTTCGACGTGCGGCCGAAGCTCGGCGTCGAAGTGCGGCCCGTGCCCGAGTTCGCCGAGAAGACCGCGCCCGGCGCGTACTACGAACCGGGCTCGTTCGACGGCACGCGTCCCGGCGCGTTCTACGCGAACATGCGCGACACGGCCGAGACGCCGAAGTTCGCGATGCGCACGCTCGCGTATCACGAAGGCATCCCGGGCCATCACTTCCAGATCTCGATCGCGCAGGAATTGAAGGGCGTGCCGTTCTTCCGCCGCGTGCTGCCGTTCACCGCGTACGCGGAAGGCTGGGCGCTCTATTCGGAGCGGCTCGCGTACGAGCTCGGTTTCGAGAAGGATCCGCTCGACAACCTCGGACGCCTGCGCGACGAGATGATGCGCGCGCGTCCGCCTCGTCGTCGATTCCGGCATCCACTACAAGCACTGGACGCGCGAGCAGGCGATCCAGTACATGATGGACAACACCGGCATGGCCGAATCCGACGTCACGGCCGAGATCGAGCGCTACTTCGTCGATCCGGGCCAGGCGCTCGCGTACAAGGCCGGCATGCTGAAGATCCTCGAGCTTCGCGAGAAGGCGAAAGCGGCGCTCGGTCCGAAGTTCACGCTCGCCGAATTCCACGATCAGGTGCTGACGCACGGCGCGCTGCCGCTCGCGCTGCTCGAGCGCGTGATCGACGACTGGATCGAGCAGAAGAAGTCAGGCTGAGCCGTCGGGTGACACCCGTCACCCGCGATCGCTGACGTCCGCACCTGCCGCGCCGGCGGCCGAAGCGCGACGATCCTTCCGCACCGTCGATGGTGCGGAAGGAGATGCCATGAAGCTTTCCGATATCGCGTTGCCGAACTTCGAGCTTTCGTCCAGCCAGCGCGAAACGCTCGACAAGTACCTGCCGCTGATCATCGCCGCGCTGATCGTCTGGCTTGCGGCGCGCGGCATGCGCAGGATCTTCTGGACGGCGTTCGGCCTCTTCTGGGCGTTCGGCGGCATGAGCACGCTGCGACACCTGTTGCACTGAAACCGGCTGCGCGCGGACGCGACCGCGTGCCGCACCGCTCCGGCTCTGCCGCGCATATTCGGCGGTTGCTACGATACGAGCGATGGCCGCGCCGCGGCCCGCTGATCCAGGCCACCGCCATGAGCATGCAGGACACCATCGCGCTGATCGAACGCTACTACGCCGCCTTCAACCGCGGCGACTGGAACGCGATGCTCGATTGCCTCGCCGACGACGTCGTGCACGATCTGAATCAGGGTCCGCGCGAGAAGGGCAAGGACGCATTCCGCGCGTTCCTCGGCCGCATGGACACGAGCTATTCGGAGCAGCTGCGCGACATCGTCGCGCTCAGCAACGCCGACGGCTCGCGCGCCGGCGCCGAATACGTCGTGCACGGCACGTACAAGGTCGGCGACGAGGGCCTGCCGCCGGCGAAAGGGCAGAAGTACGTGCTGCCGGGCGGCGCGTTCTTCGACATCCGCGGCGGCAAGATCGCGCGCGTGACGAACTACTACAACCTGCAGGACTGGATCACGCAGGTCGGCGGCTGACGCGGCGACGCGCATGCACGATCAGAAGCCGCGCGTCGCGATCGTCGGCGGCGGCCCGGCCGGCCTCATGGCCGCCGAAGCCGCGCGCGCGGCCGGCGTCGAGGTCGATCTCTACGATCGCATGGGCTCGGTCGGTCGCAAGTTCCTGATCGCGGGCAAGGGCGGCCTCAATCTCACGCATTCGGAACCGCGCGACGCGTTCGTCGCGCGCTACGGCGCGCGTCGCGCCGAAGTCGCGCGCTGGCTCGATGTGTTCGATGCCGATGCGCTTCGCGCGTGGGCGCGCGAGCTCGGCGTCGAGACGTTCGTCGGCACGTCAGGCCGCGTGTTTCCGCGCGATCTCAAGGCCGCGCCGCTGCTGCGCGCGTGGCTGCGACGCCTTCGCGCGAGCGGCGTGCGCTTCCACATGCGGCATCGCTGGCTCGGCTGGAACGAACACGGCGCGCTCCGCTTTGCGCACGACGACGGCGAAGTCGAGGTCATCGCCGACGCCGTCGTGCTCGCGCTCGGCGGCGCGAGCTGGCCCGTGCTCGGCTCCGACGGCGCATGGGCTGCGACGCTCGCCGAGCGCGGCGTCGTCGTCGCACCGCTCGAGCCATCGAATTGCGGCTTCGACATCGCATGGAGCGAGCATTTCGCGACGCGACACGCCGGCGAGCCTGTGAAACCGGTCGTGCTGACGTGGGCACGCCGCGACGGCACGAAGACGAGCCGGCAAGGCGAACTCGTCGTCTCGTCGTACGGCGTCGAAGGCAGCCTGATATATGCGGCGAGCGCTGAGCTGCGCGATGCGATCAAGGCGCACGGTTCGGCGCGAATCACGCTTGATCTCCTGCCCGGACGCGACGCCATGCGCATCGAACGCGACCTCGCACGACCGCGCGGCCACCGATCGATGAGCGAACATCTGCGACGTCACGCCGGCATCGCTGGCGTGAAAGCCGGCCTTCTTCGCGAAGCGCTTTCTGCCGACGAGACGACGAATCCAAAGCGCGTCGCCGCGACAATCAAGGCGCTGCCGTTGACGCTGCTGCGCGCGCGCCCGGTCGAAGAAGCCATCAGCACCGCCGGCGGCGTGCGCTTCGACGCCATCAACGATGCGCTGATGCTGGCGCGCGTTCCCGGCACGTTCTGCGCTGGCGAAATGCTCGACTGGGAAGCACCGACGGGCGGGTATCTATTGACTGCGTGCTTCGCGAGTGGGCTCGTTGCCGGTCGTGCCAGTGCGGAATGGGCGAAGCAGCGCTGAGCGACAGCTACTCCGCCGCGCGCCACAGATACCACGACGCAACCGACCGATACGGCCGCCACCGCTCGCCACGCTTCTCGACATCAGCCGGCAACGGCATCTCGCGCTTGCGGAACGCGATCCCGAAGCCTTTGCGAATTCCGAAGTCGCCAACCGGCAACACATCGGGCCGGCCGAGCCGGAACATCAGCAGCATCTGCACGGTCCAGCGGCCGATGCCGCGCACTTCGGTCAAGTGCTCGATGATCGCTTCGTCGTCCATGCGGCGCACTTTTGCGAGCGTCGGCACGTGCCCGTCGATCGTCTTCGCGGCGAGGTCGCGAAGCGCGAGCAGTTTCGAGCGCGAAAGTCCGGCGCCGCGCGAGTGCTTCGTCGGAGACATCCGCGAGCGCACGCGCAGCCGCTAAGCCGCGCGTGCGTGGGATCAGCGCACGCACGCGCGCGTAAATGCTCGCGGCCGCGCGGGCGTGGAGCTGCTGGTAGACGATCGCTTCGGCGAGCACGTCGAAGAGGCTCGAAGCGCTCTTGAGCTCCATGCCGAATGGGCCGACGCGCTCGATGAGCTTGGCAAGCGTTGCGTCCGAAGCACGCAGATGCGCGATCGCCACGTCGGTGTCGAACCCGAACCCGCCAGTCGCTTTCTTGCCGCTCATCGACGATGCCGCATCGTGTCGCGCCTCAGGTCATGCAGACCGCTTCGACGTTGTTGCCGTCGGGATCGATCAGGAACGCCGCGTAGTACGTCGGACTGTAGTCGGTGCGCAGGCCCGGCGCGCCGTTGTCGTTGCCGCCTGCTTTGATGCCGGCCTTGTGGAAGCGATCGACCGCGGCGCGGTCGTTCGCCGCGAACGCGACGTGCGTGCCGCGTGCTTGCCGCCGCCGTTGCGTAGAGCCACAGCGCCGGCGCGCCTTTCGGGCCGAAGCCCGCGCCTGCTCGTCGCGCGACGAACTCCGAGCGGCGCGAGCGCGGCTTCGTAGAAGCGGATGCTGGCGTCGATGTCCTTCACCTTCAAACCGATGTGGTCGTACATGGCGACCTCCGTGGTTGGGAGGTCAGCCTACGGCGCGGCGGCGAGGCGATCTTGGAGAATCTTGCGATCGCCGCGCGCGGCCTGGCGGAAGCGTCGCGGCGAGACGCCGGCGGCGCGATGGAACGTGCGCACGAAGTTCGAGAGATCGCCGAAGCCGACATCGAACGCGATGTCGCTGATCGGGCGCGTCGTCGTCGGCGAGAAGCCGCGCCGCGCGACGCAAGCGCGAGCGCATCAGGTACTGGTGCGGCGTCACGCCGAGCACGGTCGAGAACACGCGCAGGAAGTGGAACGCGCTGAGGCCGGCGTCAGTCGCCGCGCCGTCGAGGTCGATCGGCTCGTGCGCGCATTCGTCGATGCGACAGCGCGGCCTCGACCGCGCGGCGACGGTCGCGTGCGTGCACGGTCGCGTTGTCGCGCGCGCGGCCGACGGCGATTTCGGCGAAGCGGTTCGCGAACAGGAGTGCCGCCTCGTCGAGGCCGACGTCGCTGCGTCCGTCGGCGGCCGCCTGCGCGAGCTCGCCGAGCACGATCAGCTCGGGCAGCGGCGGCACGCCGCCGACGCGTCCAGGCGTCGTGCCGCGCTCGCGAACGACTCGACGGCTTCGTCGGAAAAATGGAACGAGAGACACTCGTCGCCGCCGTCGATGGTGCTCGTGCGTGCAGACGAACTCGTCGCCGGCGTGGCCGACGAGCACCGAGCCTGCGACGAGCTCGTACGTCTCGCCGCGGTAGCGATAGCCGAAACTGCCCGCGCGCACGTATGCGATCGAGAATCGCCGGTGCACTTCGGTGTAAGGCGCGTCGTGCGGGCCTGCGTCACAGCGATAGTCGGTCGCCGACAATGCGTGTCGGTCGATCAATGTTGTCGCGGCGGACATGACGCGAGTTTACGCGCTCAGCGCAGGCGCGAGCGCGCGGTCGGCTCGAGGACGAGGCGTTCCGGCGGCGATCTCAGCATCTGCTCGAGCTTCGGCTTCAGCGCGGCCCAGCGCGGAGATGCTGCGAGCCGCGCCTCCGCCGCGCGAAGCGCATCGGCGTCGTCGAAGCGCGCGAACCAGACGAACACGTGCTCGCCGGTGCGGACCGGCAGGCGAGGGAACGTGTTCTCGGCCGGCTCGGTTTCGAGACGCGCGATCGGCGCGAGCCCGGCATCCGCTAGCGCGTGCGTGATCTCGTGATCGAAGAAGTGGCGAAACGCGTCGTCGACCGGCGCATCGAAGGCGTAGATCGTCGCGAGCACGCGCGAATGCGGACGCGCAGTAGCTCCGACCGGTGCGCGCGCCGTCAATGGCTGCGCGAACCCGGCGCCGGTTCCTGCCGGACGCAGCAGCAGCACGTTGTCCGAATCGATCATCGTCGCGTTCGCGGTTTCGCGGTGCGCCTGCCAGACCGGGCCGAAGTAGAACGCCTCCAGCGATCTCGCGCGCGACGGCATATCGGGAAAGCCGCGGATCCAGACGAAATGGTCCGGGCGATCGAGATCGCGGAACGTGCCGATGAGGTCCATCCCGACCGCTTCCTGAGACTCGACGAACTCGCGCTCGAAGAGGTCGATCAGGACATCGCGCTGGCCCGCGTGCAGCGTGTATTGGCGGAGCTCCAGCACGGGTTCGGTCGGCGATTCGTGGCTCATGCGTGGCGACTCCTCGGACGGTAGCGCCACTTTAGACGCGCCCTGCTGACAAGGGCTGTCAGCAGCGCGGACGTATTTGCGGCCAAACGCCGCGGCCCGGATGGGGCCATTCGGCTAGGCGCGGGGCGCCGGATTCGCTACCGTTGGCGCCATGATCGACGTCAGGACGTTCACCGGGTCCAACGTCGCGCCGCACCTCGATGCGGTCGCGGCGCTCCGCATCGCGGTCTTTCACGACTGGCCGTATCTCTACGCCGGTGACCGCGACTACGAGAAGAACTATCTCGCGACGTACGCGCAGTCGCCGGAGAGCCTCTTCGTGCTCGCGTTCGACGGCGACCAGATCATCGGCGCGTCGACCGGCATTCCGCTGGCCGACGAGACGGCCGCGTTCCAGCAGCCATTCCTCGATCGCGGCATCGCGCTGGAGGACGTCTTCTATTTCGGCGAATCCGTGCTGCTCAAGAACTATCGCGGCCACGGACTCGGGCACCGCTTCTTCGACGAGCGCGAAGGCTATGCGCGACAGCTCGGCCGCTTCGACACGACCGCGTTCTGCGCCGTCGAGCGGAGCGCCGACGATCCGCGCTGGCCCGAGGGGTTCCGCGCAAACGACGCGTTCTGGATCAAGCGCGGCTACCAGCGCCAGGACGACATGTTCTGCCAGCTTGAATGGCAGGAGATTGGCCACGATTTACCGAGCTGCCACCGATTGCGTTTCTGGTTGCGGCCGCTCGAAAAGCGCTGAGCGCAGCCTCGACAGCCCACGCTGTTTTCCCTCTCCCGCTTGCGGGAGAGGGTAGGGTGAGGGCCAGCGTGGTTCGCCATCGCAAGATTGCCCTCATCCGCCTTCGGCACCTTCTCCCGCAAGCGGGAGAAGGAAAAATCGGAGCATCGAGGAGTTGAATGAAGCTCACCGTCGCCACCGCCCAATACTCGATCGGCGAACCCGCCGACTTCGCCGCGTTCGCAGCGCGCGTCGGCGATCGCGTCGCGCAGGCTGCGCGCGAGGGCGCGGGGCTCGTCGTGCTGCCCGAATATCTCGCGCTCGAAGCCGCCGCGGCACAGACTGCCGAGGATCGCGGTGATTTCGTGCGCTCGCTCGCGGCGTTGCAGCGGCATCACGACGATTTCGTCGCGCTCGCGCGCGATCTCGCGCGGCGGCATTCGATCTATCTCGTCGCCGGGACCTTTCTGCTCGATACCGGCGGCGGCCGCTACCGCAACCGCGCGTATTTCGCGTCGCCCGACGGCAAGCTCGTGTTTCAGGACAAGCTGACGCTGACCGGCTTCGAGAAGTCGGCAAGCGTCATCGAGCCGGGCGACGTCCTCAAAGTGTTCGACACCGAGTTCGGCCGCGTCGGCATCGACGTCTGCTACGACGTCGAGTTTCCGCTGTACGCGCGTGCGCAGGTCGAGGCCGGCGCGCGCGTGATTCTCGTGCCGAGCTGCACAGACACCGAAGCCGGTGCGAGTCGCGTGCGCGTCGGTTGTCAGGCGCGCGCGCTCGAGAACCAGGTCTACGTCGCTTGCGCCGTCACGGCCGGCGACGCGCCGTGGAGCCCGGCGCTGGACGTCAACACGGGCACCGCGACGGTCTATACGCCGATCGATCGCGGGTTTCCGTCCGATGGCGTGCTCGTGCGCGCGGACGCGGGCTCCGATTGGGCGTTCGGCGAGCTCGATCTCGCGGCGCTCGATGCGTTCAAGCGCGATGCGCAGGTTGCAAATGCGAACGACTGGATGGCGCAGCTGCGGCCGCCGGTCGTGAGTGCGCGCGTGGAATCGCTCTAGCGCTTCTTTCGTGACGCGGCGGGCGGCGCGGCGCTGCCGAGCATCTGCTCCGCGTGCGCCAGCGTCTCGCGCGTGATCTCGATGCCGCCGAGCATGCGCGCGATCTCATCGCGCCGCACGTCGCCTTCGAGATTTTCGATGCGCATCTGCGTCGCGTCCTTGCTGCTCGACTTCACGACACGAAAGTGTTGATGCCCGAGCGCGGCGACCTGCGGCAGATGCGTCACGCAGAGCACCTGACTCTTCGCGCCGAGATCGCGGAGCTTGCGCCCGACAACTTCGGCGATCGCGCCGCCGATGCCGGCGTCGACTTCGTCGAACACCATCGTGCCGACCGGATCGAGCCCGAGCGCCGCGACTTCGAGCGCGAGGCTGATGCGCGACAGCTCGCCGCCCGATGCGACCTTGCGCAGCGGCCGCGGCGGCGTGCCGGGGTTCGCGGCGACGAGCAGCTCGCAGCGCTCGGCGCCGTTCGGATCGGGTTCGCTCGATGCTTCGGGCGCGAGCGCGGCCTCGAAGACGCCGCGCATGCCGAGCTCGACCATCAGCGAGGTGACCGCTGCGCCGAGCTTTTTCGCGGCGGCCGTGCGGCGCATCGTCAGCGCGCGCGCGGCCGTTGCGTATTCGTCGGCGAGGCGTTTCTGCTGCGCGCGCAGGTTCTCGATGCTCGCGCCGGCGCCGCGCAGCGTTTCAAGCTCGTCGCGCAGCGCACCGGCGTGCGCGGACAGCTCGGCCATCGGCACGCGGTGCTTGCGCGAAAGCTCGTGCAGCTTGCCGATCTGCGCCTCGACTTCGGCGAGCCGCTCGGGATCGAGATCGAGCGCGCTCTGATAGCGCGACAGCGTATCGCTCGCTTCGGTGAGCTGGATCTGCGCCGCGTCGAGCAGGTCGACGATCGGCGTCATGCGCGGATCGAGCGCGGCGAGCCGCGTCGCTTCGGCGTGCGCGCGTGCGGCGAGGCCGGTCAGCGCGAACTCGCTGTCGCCGTCGAGCCGTTCGGCGAGGCCGTTGCCGCCTTGCAGAAGCTGGCCCGCGTTCGCGAGACGGCGGTGCTCGTCTTCGAGCGCGGCGAGCTGATCGGGCGTCACGGCATGGCGCTCGAGCTCGTCGAGCTGGTGCGTCAGCCAGTCGATGCGTTCCAGATGATCGCCGCCGCGCGAAAGCTCGGCGATGCGCGCGCCCGTGTCGCGCCATGCGCGCGCGAGGCGCGCGACTTCGCTGCGCGCGTCGGCGGCGCCGGCGTACGCGTCGAGCAGCGCGAGCTGCTGCGCGGGATCGAGCAGCGCCTGATGCTCGTGCTGGCCGTGGATTTCGATCAGGCCGGACGCGAGCGCCTTCAGCTGCGTCAGCGTCACCGGCCGGCCGTTGATCCATGCGCGCGAGGTGCCTTCGCTCCGGATCACGCGGCGGAGCTGGCAGGCGCCGTCTTCGTCGAGTTCCTCGTTCTTCAGCCAGTCGCGGAGGTCGGGGCGGTTTTTGAGGTCGAATGTCGCCGAAAGCTCGGCACGCTCGGCGCCGTGGCGTACTTGCGCCGCTTCGGCGCGGCCGCCGGCGAGCAGCAGCAACGCGTCCACGATCAGCGACTTGCCGGCGCCGGTTTCGCCGGTCACGACGGTCATGCCGGGGCCGAACGTGATGTCGGCTTCCGCGACGATCGCGAAATCCTTGACGGTGAGGGTTTCGAGCATGGAATGGGGCGGCGCGCGAGTGCGGGCGAACGCTAGCATGGGGACGTGGAAGGGCCAAGGCGAGGGCGCGGCCAGCATTGTCGGCGGGAATCGGACGGTCATGTACGAGAACGTGCGCGTTCGGCGTCTCGGCGTTCGCGACGCCGGCTTCTCGGCCAGCCGCGACCCGCTATGATCGCTCGAGGGCGGCTTGCTAGCGTCCATGCCGGCCGCATCTTCCTTCCATGAACGCATCGTCTTCCCGCCACGACCTCGACGCCCGCGCCCGCCAGCTGTTGCGTGCGCTGATCTCGCGCTACATCGCCGAGGGCCAGCCGGTCGGCTCGCGCACGCTCGCGAAGGCGTCGGGCCTCGACGTGAGCCCGGCGACGATCCGCAACATCATGTCCGACCTCGAGGAGTTCGGCCTCGTCGCGGCGCCGCATACGTCCGCGGGTCGCGTGCCGACCTCGCAGGGTTATCGCGTCTTCGTCGACAGCCTGCTCGAAGTGCACCCGCTCGACGAGTCGTCGATCGACAAGCTGCGTCGCGAGCTCCCGACCGACGCGCCGGCGCCGGATCTGCTCAGCAGCGCGACATCGCTGCTGTCGGAAATGACGCACTTCGTCGGCGTCGTGTCGACGCCCAAGCGCGAGGAGTTTCCGTTCCGCCACATCGATTTCGTGTCGCTCGACGCGGCGCGGCTGCTCGTGATCCTGGTCTTCACCGACGGGCAGGTGCAGAACCGCGTCATCGCGACGCAGCGCACGTACTCGCCGAGCGACCTCGAGCAGGTCGCGAACTACCTCAACGCGAACTACGCCGGCATGCGCATCGACGAGATCCGCGCGCGCCTGTTGCGCGAGATGCAGGACGAAGGTGCACGGCTCAACGGGCTGCTGTCGGCCGCCGTCGAGGTCGCGCAGCAGGCATTCCAGGGCAGCGCGGCGAGCGACATGCTCGTCGCGGGGCATAGCAACCTCATGGGCAAGCAGGACGCGACCGACGTCGATCGCCTGCGCGAGCTTTTCGAAGCGTTCCAGCGCAAGCGCGATCTCTTGCAGCTGCTCGAACGCTGCTCGCGGGCCGAGGGCGTCCGGCTTTTCATCGGCGAGGAGTCGGGTTTTGCGGCGCTCGACAAGTTCAGCCTCGTCACGGCGCCTTATGGCGTCGGCGGGCGCGTGCTCGGTGTGCTCGGCGTGATCGGGCCGACGCGCATGGCTTACGAGCGGGTGATTCCCGTCGTGCAGGCGACCGCGGGTATCATCTCGGGCGCCTTGAAGCGGGGCCACGCGCCCTCATAACCTTTGATTGTGCGGGGATTTTTGGACCGCTGAGTTCATGAAGCGGTGGTCGCGTTTGCTTTAAATCCGGAGGAATGGATGCAGATGGATCCAAACGAGCGCGCGAGTACCGGCGACGCCGATGACGCGGTCATGGCCGACGTCGACGCGCTGACGCGCCAGCTCGATCAGTACGAGACGAAGCTCGCCGAGATGCGCGAAGTGATGCTGCGCGAGCGCGCCGAGCTCGAAAACCAGCGCAAGCGCCTGCAGCGCGATCTCGAACAGGCACGCCGGTTCGCGAACGAGAAGCTCCTGGCCGATCTGCTGCCGGTGATCGACAATCTCGAGCGCGGGCTCGCACTCGAGGGGAACGATTACGCGGGACTTCGCAGCGGCGTCGAGCTGACGCTGCGCGAGCTTTCGCGCCTGATCGACGGGAACGGGCTCAAGGTCGTCGATCCCGTCGGCCAGCCGTTCGATCCGGAGCGTCACCAGGCGATGAGCCTCGTGCCGACCGCCGAGCATCAGCCGAACACCGTCGTCGCGGTCATGCAGAAGGGTTACGTGCTCAACGATCGGCTGCTGCGCCCGGCGCTGGTGGTCGTTTCGAAGGCGCCCGGAACGTAGGAATTACTTGAAAGAGGGGTGCAAACCCCAATTTTTTGCGTCATCAGCGGCCTTCGCGGCCGGAACCGAATAGCGCGGGAGAGTGACAGAGATGGGCAAGATCATAGGTATCGACCTCGGCACGACGAACTCGTGCGTCGCGGTCATGGAAGGCACGAGCGCCAAGGTCATCGAGAACTCCGAGGGCGATCGCACGACGCCTTCGATCGTGGCCTTCAAGGACTCAGAGGTCATCGTCGGCGCGACGGCCAAGCGGCAGGCCGTGACGAATCCGAAGAACACCTTCTACGCCGTGAAGCGCCTCATCGGCCGCAAGTTCACCGACGCCGAGGTGCAGAAGGACATCGGCATGGTGCCGTACAAGATCGTCGCGCACGACAACGGCGACGCCTGGGTCGAGACTGCCGACGGCAAGAAGATGCCGCCGCAGGAGATCTCGGCGCAAGGTCCTCATGAAGATGAAGAAGACCGCCGAGGATTATCTCGGTGAGCCTGTCACCGAAGCCGTGATCACGGTGCCGGCGTACTTCAACGATTCGCAGCGCCAGGCGACCAAGGACGCCGGCCGCATCGCGGGTCTCGAGGTGAAGCGCATCATCAACGAGCCGACCGCGGCCGCGCTCGCCTATGGCCTCGACAAGAAGGGCGGCGATCGCAAGATCGCGGTCTACGATCTCGGCGGCGGCACGTTCGATATCTCGATCATCGAGATCGCGGAAATCGACGGCGAGAAGCAGTTCGAAGTGCTGGCGACGAACGGCGACACGTTCCTCGGTGGCGAGGACTTCGACAAGCGCGTCATCGACTATCTCGTCGAGGAGTTCAAGAAGGACCAGGGCATCGACCTTCGCAACGATCATCTTGCGCTGCAGCGTCTGAAGGACGCCGCGGAGCGCGCGAAGATCGAGCTTTCGACGGCGCACCAGACCGAAGTGAACCTCCCGTACGTCACGGCGGACTCGTCGGGTCCCAAGCATCTCATCATCAAGCTGACGCGCGCGAAGTTGGAAGCGCTGGTCGACGATCTCGTCAAGAAGACGATCGAACCGTGCCGCACGGCGCTCAACGATGCCGGCCTTCGCGTGTCGGACGTGCAAGAGGTCATCCTCGTCGGCGGCCAGACGCGCATGCCGAAGGTGCAGGAAGCGGTCAAGGATTTCTTCGGCAAGGAGCCGCGCAAGGATGTCAATCCGGACGAAGCCGTCGCCGTCGGCGCCGCGATCCAGGGCGGCGTGCTTTCGGGCACCGTCAAGGATGTGCTGTTGCTCGACGTGACGCCGCTTTCGCTCGGCATCGAGACGCTCGGCGGCGTGTTCACGAAGCTCATCGAGAAGAACACGACGATTCCGACCAAGGCGTCGCAGGTGTTCTCGACGGCGGAGGACAACCAGTCCGCCGTGACCGTGCACGTGCTGCAGGGCGAACGCGAACAGGCGCGCTACAACAAGTCGCTCGCGAAGTTCGATCTCGCCGGCATCAATCCCTCGCCGCGCGGCATGCCGCAGATCGAGGTCACGTTCGACATCGACGCGAACGGCATCCTGCACGTCGCCGCGAAGGACAAGAACACCGGCAAGGAACAGCGCATCGAGATCAAGGCCGGTTCTGGCCTCTCCGAAGAGGAGATCCAGCGCATGGTCCGCGACGCCGAGGCGAACAAGGAAGAAGACAAGAAGTTCCACGAGCTCGTCGGCGCGCGCAACAAGGCCGATCAGCTCGTCGCGGCAACGCGTGCCGCGATCAAGGAGCACGGCGGCAAGGTGCCGGGCGACATCGGCCGCATCGAGGAGGCGCTTGCCGATCTCGAGAAGGTCATGAAGGGCGACGATCTCGCCGCGATCGAATCGCGCACCAAGAAGCTCGAGGAATCGGCGCAGTCGCTGCACGCCGCGGCCAGCGCGCAGCAGCAGCCGGGTGGTCCCGCGCCGGGCGCCGCAGGCGCCGGGTGGCGGCGGCAAGAACGACGACGTCGTCGATGCCGAGTTCACCGAAGTGAAGGACGAGAAGAAGTGACGACGAGCCGCCGCCGGCCTCGAAAAGTGGCGGCGGCTCACTTCACGCGGCGAAGATCATAACGAAGGCCGCGGAGCGAAACGGGGCGCTCGATGGACAAGGGGAGACTCGAAGCCTTCACCGACGGCGTCATCGCCGTGATCATCACGATCATGGTGCTGGAGCTGAAGCCGCCGCACGAGCCGACGTGGCAGGCGCTTTCGGAAAACTGGCAGTGTTTCTGAGCTACGTGCTGAGCTTCATCTACGTCGGCATCTACTGGAACAACCATCACCACATGATGCACGCCGTGCGGCATGTCAACGGCAAGGTGATGTGGGCGAATCTCTTTTTCCTGTTCTGGCTCTCGTTGTTTCCGTTCACGACGAGCTGGCTCAATGAAGCAGAGCCTGTGCCGGCCAAAGTTCCGACCGCGCTTTACGGCTTCGTCCTATTGATGACTGCACTGTCCTGGGTGCCTTTGCGCCGCTTCCTGATTGAACTCAACGGTCGCGATACGAGCACGCTGGGCAAGGTCTTGTCGAAACCCTGGGGTGACTGGAAGGCGACCGTCTCGCCGGTGATTTATTTTCTCGCCGTTGTATTGGCATTTTTCGAGCCCATCGTGTCCTGTGCGCTGTACGCTCTGGTCGCGGCGCTGTGGTTCGTCCCCGATCGTCGCATCGAACAGAAAGTCATGGCGAAATGAACAAGCGTTGCTACTACGAAGTTCTCGGCGTCGGCCGCACGGCGAATGACGATGAGCTCAAGAAGTCGTTCCGCCGAATGGCGATGAAGCTGCATCCGGACCGCTGTCCGGACGATCCCGGCGCGCAGGACAAGTTCAAGGAAGCGAAAGAGGCCTACGAGGTCCTGTCGGATTCCCGCAAGCGCGCGCTCTACGACCAGCACGGGCACACCGCGTTCGCGAACGGCATGGGCGGTGGCGGTGCGGGCGCCGGCTTCGCCGACGTCGGCGACATCTTCGGCGACATTTTCGGCGACATTTTCGGCATGGGCGGCGGACGCGGCCGGCAGCGCCGCGGCGCGGACCTTCGCTTCGTCATGGAGCTCGATCTCGAAGAAGCCGTGTTCGGCATCGAGAAACCGATCGAGGTGCCGACGCTCGTCGAGTGCGGCACGTGCAAGGGCGCAGGTTCCGCGGACGGCCAGACGTCCACGTGCAACACGTGCCGCGGTCACGGCCGCGTGCGCATGCAGAACGGCATCTTCTCGATCCAGCAGTCGTGCCCGCATTGCGGCGGCACCGGCAAGGTCATCGCGAATCCGTGCGAGGAATGCAGCGGCGAAGGCCGCGTCGAGGACGATCGCACGCTGTCGGTCAAGATTCCGGCCGGCGTCGACACCGGCGATCGCATTCGTCTCAGCGGACAAGGCGAGGCCGGTCCGTCGGGCGCGCCGCCGGGCGATCTCTACGTCGAAGTTCGCGTGCGCGAGCATGCGATCTTCAAGCGCGACGGCGACGATCTGCACTGCGAAGTGCCGATCCGCTTCGCGCAGGCCGCGCTCGGCTCGACGCTCGCGGTGCCGACGCTCGACGGCGAGGCGAGCATATCGATTCCGGCCGAGACGCAGACGGGCAAGCTCTTCAAGCTGCGCGGCAAGGGCGTCAAGTCCGTGCGCACGGGACGCACGGGCGATCTGCTTTGCCATGTCGTCCTCGAGACGCCGGTCAAGCTGACGCGCGAGCAGCGCGACATCCTGCAGCAGTTCGAGGCGACGTTCGAAGGCGAGCAGGCGGCCGCGCATTCGCCGATGTCGAGATCGTGGCTCGACGGCGTCAAGCGTTTCTGGGACCGCGTCACCTCCTGACGCGCCTTTTCCGGCGCGTCGCACGCGATGCGCCGATGACCGACGCCGCTTGCGCTACGCTATCGCGAAGCGTCGGGAGCTCTCGAATGAACCGGATCGTGCCGATCGCCGTCTACGGTGCCGCCGGGCGCATGGGGCGGGCGGTGCTGCGGCTCGCGTTCGATGAGCCACGCGTTGCGGTCGTCGCCGCGATCGTCCGGGCAGGCTCGCTGCAAACAGGTGAGCGGTTGCGTGACGGTCTCGATTACACGACGACGCTGGACGCGTCGGCTGCGCCACAGGTGATGATCGATTTCAGCTTCGCGGACGCGTTCGACGATGTGCTCGCGATCGCGCGCGCGCGTCGCATCGCATTCGTCAGCGGCACGACGGGGCTTTCGCAGCAGCAGCACGCAGCATTGCGCGATGCGGCCGGCGCGATTCCGGTGCTCTGGAGCGCCAACTTCAGCATCGGCGTCGCGGTGCTCGACCGGCTCGTGCGCGAAGCATCGCGCGCGCTCGCGGACTTCGATTGCCAGATTGCCGAAGCGCACCATCGGCACAAGAAGGATGCGCCGTCGGGCACGGCGCTCGCGCTCGGCCGAGCCGTCGCCGAGGCGCGGTGCGTCGATATGTCGGCGGTCGGCATTGCATCGGTGCGCGCGGGCGACATCGTCGGCGAGCACACGGTGCTGTTCGCGGGCGAGGGCGAGCGCGTCGAGCTCACGCATCGCGCGACCGACCGCACGATCTTCGCGCGCGGCGCATTGCGTGCGGCAAGGTGGATCGCGGCTCAGCCTCCGGGCCTGTACACGCTGGCGGACGTCATCGGCCGATCCTCCGCCTAGAGCAGGATCGTTGCGGCCTCGAACGACACAGAATCGCCCTGATTCGTAAATTTCAGACTTTACGTCTCTTTACGTACGAATCCGTGACGGCTGAAGCGCGGTCGCGATGGACCGATTGATTTGTGGACGCGGGCGTATCACTATCCGCCACCAGACTGATTTCACAATCGGTCCTGGGGCTCAATTCTCAGGGGACGGTCTTCCGACCCGGGGTCACCTCAGCGTAACTGGCTGATCCGCGTACGTGCGGGGCCGCCGATTGGCGGTTTGCAGCACGCGACGCGGCCAAGCCGTGTCCGATTCGCGTGTGTCATCGATCTTGCTCAGCGCAAGGGGAAGGGACTGATGAAGCTTATGAAACGCGTAGCCCTGGTTGCGTCCATGTTGACGCTCGGCAGTGTGGCGACGGTTGCCGTCGCATCGCCTGCCACCCAGGATCCGATCGCCGTCGGCAAAAACGGCATGAAAATGGGAACGTCGTACCAGAACGACGTGTCGTTGCCGTTGTACTACCTGCCGTCGCGCGAAGTCGATGCCGACGCGGATCACAAGGAAGGTCCGGCGAATCCGTTCATCGATTCGAACCACCAGGACAGCCCGGATCCGGTCATCCAGCATACGAAGGGGCCGAATCCGCTGGTTCCGGCTCCGATCCTCAACTTCGACGGCATCCCGTTCCCGGGCGTCGGCTGCAACTGCGCGCCGCCGGACACGAACGGCGAGGTCGGCGCGACGCAGTACGTCCAGATCGTCAACGAGGGCTTCCAGGTCTTCAACAAGACGACCGGCGCCTCGGTGCTCGGGCCCGTCGAGCATCAGCACGCTCTGGAGCGGCTTCGGCGGCGTCTGCGAGACCAACGGCGACGGCGACCCGGTCGTGCTCTACGACCAGCTCGCCAACCGCTGGCTGATCAGCCAGTTCGCCGGCGACGGCGCATTCCGACCGACGAGTGCATCGCCGTCTCGACGACGAGCGATGCGACCGGCACCTACAACCGCTACGACTTCCACCTCGGCTCGAACTTCTTCGACTACCCGCAACTCGGCGTCTGGCCCGACGCCTACTACATGAGCGACAACGTCTTCAACTCGGCGGGCACCGCGCTTCCTCGGCCCGCAGCCGTTCGCGTTCGACCGCGCGGCGATGCTCGCCGGCGCGCCGGCGACGTTCGTCAGCGCCGGGCATCACTCGGTGGCCCCAGCGAGGCTCACTACCTCCCGGCCGACCTCGACGGCTCGACCCTGCCGCCCGCCGGGCGCGCCGAATCCGTTCGTCGAGTTCCCGAGCGACCGGCACGTACAAGACGTCTGCACGTTCCACGTCGACTTCGGCACGCCGGCCAACTCGACGTTCACGCTGTTCGGCGCACCCGCGCCGGCGCCGGCTTCACGCAGCTCTGTCCCGGCGACGCGCGCCTGCGTGCCCGCAGCTCGGGCACCGGCGGCGACCGCTCGACGGCATCGGCGACCGGCTGATGTTCCGCGCTCGCCTACCGCAACTTCGGCGACCACGAGTCGCTCGTCGGCAACTACACGGTCGAGGCTCGGCACGGCGTCGGCGGGCGTCCGCTGGTTCGAGCTGCGCAGCGTCACCGCGCGGCACGTCCGGCGTGTCGTCCAGGAGAGCACCTACCAGCCCGACACCGACCTGGCGCTGGATGGGCAGCGCGGCGATGGACGCGCCGGGCGACATCGCCCTCGGCTTCAGCGCCTCCAGCGCGACGATCAACCCGCAGATCCGCTACGCGGGCCGGCTGGTCGACGCGATCCCGCTGAACACGCTCGCGCAGGGTGAGGCCACGCTCTTCGCCGGCGCGGGCAGCCAGACCGGCACCGGCAACCGCTGGGGCGACTACAGCGACACTGACCGTCGACCCGGTCGACGACTGCACGTTCTGGTACACGAACGAGTACTACGCGACGACGAGCCAGTTCAACTGGCGCACGCGCATCGGCAACTTCAAGTTCGCCGAGTGCGGCACGCCGGGCTTCACGCTGAATGCGACGCCGGCCGATGTCCAGGTCTGCGCGGGCACGCCGGCGACGTACACGGTCAACGTCGGCTCCGTCGCCTCGTTCAACAGCCCCGTCACGCTCGCCGCGACCGGCAATCCTTCGCCGACGACGGCGAACTTCAGCCCCAATCCGGTGCCGACGCTGCCGGGCTCGAGCACGCTCACGATCGCAAATACCGCGGGCGCTGCAGCAGGCTCGTATCCGATCACGATCAACGGCACCGCGACGGGCGCCACGCCCGAAAGCACGAACGTCACGCTCGACGTGTTCGTCGGTACGCCCGGCGCGCCGACGCTGACCGGTCCTGCGAACGGCGCGAGCAATGTGCCGACGCGTCCGACGTTCACCTGGAGCGGCAGCAACGCCGGCAGCTACACGATCGATGTCGCGACCGATTCGTCGTTCAACAACATCGTCTACACGAACACGGTCAGCGGCACGACCGACACGCCGAACACCGATCTTGCCTCGAACACGACGTTCTTCTGGCGCGTGACGGCGGCGAACACGTGCGGCACGGGTGGCGTCTCGTCGACGTTCTCGTTCACGACCGTGTCGCAGGCGGGCGATTGCTCGGTCGGCACGACGCCGGTGACGATCTACTCGTACGGCTTCGAGTCGGGCCTCAACGGCTGGACCCTCGGCAGCGGCAGCACGGGCAACACCTGGGCTGACAACACCGTGAGCGTCCACAGCGGCGCGCACTCGTATCACGCCGATGATCCGGGAGCGGTCAGCGACCAGCGCTTCGTGTCGCCGTCGATCGTTCTGCCGAGCGGGCAGGATCCGGTCACGCTGCAGTACTGGCACAAGCGCGACATCGAGCAGCAGGACGCGACCGACTGCTACGACGGCGGCATCCTCGAGATCTCGACGAACAACGGCGGCACGTGGACGCAGCTCGACGCGCCGGATCTCCTGACCGATCCGTACGACGGCATCGTCAACACCACGTTCGGCAATCCGCTCGCGGGCCTCAATGCCTGGTGCGGCGTGAAGGACTGGACCGACTCGATCGTCGACGTTTCGATCTACAGCGGCGACACGGTGCAGTTCCGCTATCGCCTTGGCTCCGATTCGTCGGTCAATCACGACGGCTGGTACCTCGACGACGTCAAGGTGCAGAGCTGCTCGGGCGGCGTGACGCACGTGGTGACGCCGGTCGCGGGCACCGGCGGCTCGATCGTTCCCTCGACGCCGCAGACCGTCAATGACGGCTCGACGATCGCGTTCACGGTCACGCCTGACACGGGCTTCGCGATCGCTACCGTCACCGGTTGTGGCGGCAGCCTCGCCGGCAACACGTACACGACGGCGCCGGTCACGGCCGACTGCACGGTCAACGCGACGTTCGCGGCGGCTGGCGATGTGACCGTCACGCTCGACGACGGCCGCACGATGGCGAAGTACGGCCAGACGCTGACCTACACGCTGACGCTGACGAATGCCGGCGCAAGCGCGGTGTCCGGCGTGAGCGTCAGCCAGGCGTTCCCGGCCGAGCTCGATCTCTCGACCGCGACATGGACTTGCAACGCCGGCGGCGGCACCTGCACAGCCAGCGGCACCGGCGCGCTCAGCGACACGGGCGTCTCGGTCTCGGCGGGCGGTGCGGTGACGTACACGCTGACAGCGACGGTCCTCGAAGGCTCGCAGTCGAGCCAGGTCGACAACCAGGTCACCGTGACGACGGGCTCGGGTCCGCATCAGGTCGACGACATCGACACGCTCGTGATCTTCCGCGGCGGCTTCGAGAACGGCGACGACGGCGGCAACATCATCGCGACGGCGCCGGCTGCCCATGTGCAGCCGGTGACGACGGCGGTCAAGAAGACGTCGAAGTCGAAGAAGTAATCGCGAAAGCAGCTTTGATGGTTTGTTGCGGCCGGGCAGAGATGCCCGGCCGCTTTGTTTTGGGCGTTTGCCAACGCGCTGGCTTTTAGCCCTCCCCTTCTAGGGGAGGCTCTTTAGCCCTCCCCTTCAAGGGGAGGGTTGGGTGGGGATGGTGTTGGTTTGTGTTTGGGCGTTTGTCGCGAAGACCGACTCACGTCCGTGTGTGGTTTGTCGGCCATCCATGGCCGCCAGTTACTTTCTTTTGCTTGCCCAAAAGAAAGTAACCAAAGAAAAAGGCACCCTCGCGTCCGCGGTCACGCGGGCATCCATGCCCGCGTGACTCCGCGAGCAGGCTCCGGGGCTTCGCTCACGGCACATCCGTGTGCCGAGATCGGACGCGCGCGCATCCTGCGCGCGCCCGCGTCGGTCGCGGCTATTTCCTGCGCCTGCTCGCCGCGGCCGAGAGGGAACCCGGGAAGAGCAGAGCGCGGCAGTCCCTGCCGCAGAAGCACCGGATATATGCGACATCGGATATATCCGACACGTCGGTTTCTTTCTTCCTCTTTCGCTTTGCTCTTCGGGTTCCCTCTGAGCAGCGGCGGAGGGTGGACGGACCAGCCGCGTGCCCGAACGCGGGCGGCGCGATGGATCGCGCCGATTCGGACAACAGGCCATGGATGGCCTGTGGGCCGAACCCGTCCGCCCGTAGCGAACCCTCGCCATAGGCGAGGGCGCGGATCCGAGGGCGTGTTCTCTTTGGTTACTTTCTCTTGCACGAGCAAGAGAAAGTGACCCGGCCGCCAGGATGGCGGACGGAATAACGCACGGACGCGAGTCGGTTCTCGCGACAACGCACCGCTCAGGAACGACCACACGCAACGCCTCGCGATGATGCGAATGCCCAACCCCAGCCTGCGTCGCAGTGCTATCAACGCCACTCGCCGTGAGCGCGCCGGTATTCCCAGGATCGAGCCAGTCGCGCAGCCGCGACGAGGCGCCGCTCCCGTTCCAGGCAGCAGCCAACTTCCCGTAGCAATCCGTCTCATCGTTCGGCTGCGTCGGATCACTCGCATCACACGCCGCAAACCCACCCGACAACGACCCGATCAAGAGACGTGCGCGACCACCGCCAGTCGCCGACGTCGCAAAAAGGCCCGAGCCCGACGAGCCGCCCTCGGTCGTGCCTTGCGCGTACGGCCCGGTTTCCCAGTGCGTGTCGGAGCTCGAACCGCCGGTGCCGATGCAGTTGTCGGTCGTGCCGGGCGCGGGTCCCGCGGTGATTTTCTTGACGTCGCCGGAGGGATGATGGATTCCGATCGTGCCGGAGGGCGCGGCGCCGCTCGCGTCCCAGCCGGCGTAGTAGACGTCCCATGACGCGTCGGGCGCCGTCGACAGCTGGACGAGCGTGAAGTCCGCGTCCGCGCGCGTCGCGCGCAAGGTCGCGCCGTGCTGGTCGTCGTTGAAGAAGCCGCCGGGTGGCGGCACGGTGCCGCTGCAGGTCTGCGACTGGTAGTTCCAGTAGACGACCATCGACGCCGTTTCGGTGCCGCTCGCCACGCAATGCGCGGCGCTGAGGAAGTACGTCTTGCGATCGTGCGGCACGTCGGCGAGCAGCGTGCCGCTGCAGAGGTATGTCGCGTGGTCCTCGTCGCCGGTGAACTCGTAATACGCGGCCGCGCGGATCTGGTCGGGATACGGTTGCCCGAGCGGGCAAACGACGTTGACGTTGCACGGTCCCGACGTGCCGGGTCCGGTGTCATCGATCGCCTTGTCGCGGCGGAACAGGTCGCGGAAGCCGGCGCCGACCGACGTCAGCGCGAACGCGTCCGGCGGCATGGCGACGCCGGCGGGCACGTGCAATTCGATCGTCGCGCGATCGCCGGGCAGCACCGGTGAATGGAACGCGCCATCGAACGCGTCGGCCGCAGTGTAGGGTCCCTGGTAATAGCGATCGGGGCCTATCAACTGCAGCGTCGCGCCTTGCGGCAGCGCGAAGCGTGCGAACGCGAGGCGAAGGTCGGTCGCGCCTTCGACGTGAATCTCGACGCGCCAGAGGCGCGAACCGTCGGCGAGGTCGGACCACGCGCCGTGTCGCGCCGTGTCGATATCGACCGCGATTGCGTCGGCCGTCCTGAGGCGCTTGGTCGGCGCGCCGCTCAGCGCGGCTGCGTCGGCGTCATGGCGACGTACGGCGGCATCGATTGCGCCGAGCTCTTCGACCGGCGTCGCCTGCAGCGACTTCGCGCGATGCGAGAACGAATAGGGCGGCTCGCCCTGTCGTGCGTAGGCAGGCACGAGCGCGGCGAGCACCGCGAGCGCGAGTACAGCGCGTGCGAGGTTCGGAACGGATGCGCGCATGCCAACCTCCGGCGTTCGACGCGCCGAGGATACGGCGCCGCTAGCGGAAATTGTGCGAAAGTTGGCTGACGAGCAGCATGAACAGCGCAACGCAGACGACGAGCGCGCTGCCGAGCCCGATCGCGACGCCGAGCGCGGTGCGCGTGCGCCGCGTCGCGACGAGCCAGATGATCAAGAGGATCGCGACGATCCACGGCATCGCGAAGATCGACAGGAAATCCCGGCCGCGCATCGCATCGGCGAGCGCGATCAGCGCGCCGTAGCCGGCGATGATCGTCAGCCATGCGAGGCCGAAGCCGAGCGCGAGCGAGCCGCGGCGAGTCGGCTCGGGCGCCGGCGCGACGGGCTCGGGCACGGCCATCAGTCGCGATGCGCTGCGTTGCGATCGCGGCCCGCACCGAGCTTCTTGTCGAGGCCGCCGAAGAGTTTCTTGAACAGGCGCGACAGCTTGCCGCGCTGCGTCTTGCGCGCTTTTTCCTCTTCGCTCGTGAGCCAGGCGATCTGGATCACGCGCCGCTCGCCTTCGTAGGGCAGGTGGCCGTGGAACGAGTTGTCCGAGCGCCTGAACGCCGCGAGCGCGCCGTAAAGCGGCTTGATCTCGGGCGCGGCGAGATCGTCGATGTCGTCGACGCGGTTCAAGAACCTGAAGCAGCCGTCGCTCGTGTCGGGCCAGCTCTCGTTGAGGTAGAGCAGGGCCGTCGCGACTTTCGACTTGCTGTCGGTGTGGATCGTGCCGTGGCGCTTGTTGAGCGCGCGGCAGATCGTCACGAGCGTCGGATAGCCGCCGAGGTGCGCAATGCCGAGCCGCTCGCCGAGCGCGTCGGCGAAGCCTGGCGCCGAGATCTCGTCGACGAGCCGGTTGATGCTTGGCCCGCAGTCCTCGGCCGCGTACGGGAAGAACCCGGCGCCGCTGTAACGCGGGAAATCGGCGTTCAGCGCGGTTCGCGCCGACGCCGGGAGCTGGCCCTGCGCGATCACGAACGCGAACGGCTCGCGCCGGACTTCGGTGCCGGGCGCGTCGAGGCGGGCGGGATCAATCAGGCGCGTTCCGATCAGCGCTGCGTCGCTCATGCGGCCATTGTAGTGGCGGGTGTCGGGTCCGGCGAAATCCTGTAGAATTGCGCCTCGCCTCCACACCCGGCCTACGGACTGGTCCTGCCAGCCCGCGGGTTCTGTCGCACCCGACAATTGCGAGAGAGCACGGGCGTCACCCCTGATTCTGCAATAGGCGAACGCATGACATCACCCGCTCTTCTCGCCCTCGCCGACGGCTCGGTGTTCCGGGGCGTCGCCATTGGCGCTGAAGGAGAGACGGTCGGCGAAGTCGTTTTCAACACTGCGATGAGCGGCTACCAGGAGATCCTGACCGATCCCTCGTACAGCCGGCAGATCGTCACGCTGACGTATCCGCACATCGGCAACACCGGCTGCAACGCGGCCGACACCGAGAGTTCGAAAGTGCATGCGGCCGGGCTCGTGATTCGCGATCTCCCGCTCGCCGCGAGCAACTGGCGCTCCGAAGAGACGCTCGACGCCTACCTTCGCCGCAACAACATCGTCGGCATCGCCGAGATCGACACGCGCCGCCTGACGCGCATCCTGCGCGACAAGGGCGCGCAGAACGGCTGCCTCCTCGCCGGCGCGAGCCTCTCCGAAGAACACGCGATCGCATCCGCACGCGCATTTCCTGGCCTCAAGGGCATGGACCTCGCGAAGGTCGTCTCGGTCAAGGAACGCTACAGCTGGCGCGAAGGCAGCTACGATCTCGACAAGGCCGCGTTCGTGACGCCGCCGCTGCGCTTCCGCGTCGTCGCGTTCGACTACGGCATCAAGCGCAACATCCTGCGCATGCTCGTCGATCGTGGCTGCGACGTGACGGTCGTGCCGGCGCGAGACGCCGGCGAGCGATGTGATTGCGCTGCGTCCCGATGGCGTGCTGCTCGCGAACGGCCCCGGCGATCCAGAGCCGTGCGACTACGCGATCGCCGCGATCCGCGAGCTGATCCGCGCGAAGGTGCCGACGTTCGGCATCTGCCTCGGCCACCAGCTGCTCGGCCTCGCGTCGGCGCAAAGACGATCAAGATGAAGTTCGGCCATCACGGCGCGAACCATCCGGTCATCGATCTTAAAACCGGCCGCGTCATGATCTCGAGCCAGAACCACGGCTTCGCGGTCGACGAGGCGACGCTGCCCGCGAACGTCAAAGCGACGCACCGTTCGCTGTTCGACGGCTCGCTTCAGGGCATAAGGCTCAACGACGCACCGGCTTTCAGTTTCCAGGGACATCCGGAAGCGAGTCCCGGCCCGCACGACGTGGCCGGCCTGTTCGACCAGTTCATCGAGCTCATGGAGGCGCGCGCGGCTGCCGCGGCGTAGAACGCATGACCCAGCACCGATTCCACCACGCAGTTCTCGTCGCGCTCGTCGCGCTCGTCGCCGGCGGGCTCTTGGCAGGCACGTATGCGACCGATGCATTCGCTGCCGGCACGAAATCGCACGCGGCGTCGAAGGCGAAAGCCGAACCCGCCAAGCCGGTCGGCGACCCGATCGAATACGCCGCGCTCGAGACCCGCGTCGGCGAGACGATCTCGGTCGACACGACGTTCCACACGACGCGTGCCGGAAAGCTCATCAAGTGGACGCGGCCGGCGCTGACCGTCGAAGTTGCCAATGGCAGCGCTGCACCGATGGTGCTGACGGTGCCGAAGGAAACGATCAAGTCGATCACGATCATGCCGGCCGCCGCGGCCGAACCCGCGAAGGACGCAGGAACGAGCGGTGCCAAGAAGAACTGACCTCCACACGATCCTGATCATCGGCGCGGGCCCGATCGTCATCGGTCAGGCCTGCGAGTTCGACTATTCCGGTGCGCAGGCCTGCAAGGCGCTCAAGCAGGAAGGCTATCGCGTCGTCCTCGTGAACTCGAATCCGGCGACGATCATGACCGACCCGGAAACGGCGGACGCGGTCTACATCGAGCCGATCAACTGGCAGACGGTCGAGAAGATCATCGCCAAGGAGCGCCCCGACGCGCTGCTGCCGACGATGGGTGGCCAGACCGCGCTCAACTGCGCGCTCGATCTCGCCGATCATGGCGTGCTCGAGAAATACGGCGTCGAGCTGATCGGCGCGTCGCGCGACGCGATCCGCATGGCCGAAGATCGCGAGCTCTTCCGCCGCGCGATGATGGACATCGGCCTCGAATGCCCGAAAGCCGAGGTCGCGAGAACCTTCGAGCAGGCGCTCGAGACCCAGCAGAAAGTCGGCTATCCGACGATCATCCGGCCGAGCTTCACGCTCGGCGGCTCCGGCGGCGGCATCGCCTACAACGTCGAGGAGTTCGAGGAGATCGTCAAGCGCGGTCTCGAGCTTTCGCCGGTGCACGAAGTGCTGATCGAGGAATCGGTGCTCGGCTGGAAGGAGTTCGAGATGGAAGTCGTCCGCGACACCGCGGACAACTGCATCATCGTCTGCTCGATCGAGAACTTCGATCCGATGGGCGTGCACACGGGCGATTCGATCACGGTCGCGCCGGCGCAGACGCTGACCGACAAGGAATACCAGCGCCTTCGCAACGCATCGATCGCGGTGCTGCGCAAGATCGGCGTCGACACCGGCGGCTCGAACGTGCAGTTCGGCGTCAATGCCGAGGACGGACGCGTCGTCGTCATCGAGATGAATCCGCGCGTGTCGCGCTCGTCGGCGCTCGCGTCGAAGGCCACGGGCTTTCCGATCGCGAAAGTCGCCGCGAAGCTCGCGGTCGGCTACACGCTCGACGAACTGAAGAACGAGATCACCGGCGGCAAGACGCCGGCATCGTTCGAGCCGACGATCGACTACGTCGTCACGAAGATTCCGCGTTTTGCGTTCGAGAAGTTTCCGTCGACCGATCCGCGCCTGACGACGCAGATGAAATCGGTCGGCGAGGTCATGGCGATCGGCCGAACATTCCAGGAATCGCTGCAGAAGGCGCTGCGCGGGCTCGAGACCGGCAAGAACGGCCTCAATCCGAGCAAGCTCGACTGGTCGACTTCGGATGGGCGGAACGCGCTGAAGCGCGAGCTTCGCGAGCCCGGTCCCGATCGCGTGTTCTATGTCGCCGATGCGTTCCGCGCGGGGCTTTCGCGCGAGGACGTGTTCGCGCTGACGCACATCGATCCGTGGTTCCTGGTGCAGATCGAAAACCTCGTCGCGACCGAAGCCGACATGAAATCGGCCGGCCTCGGCGCGATCGATGCCGCGCGCATGTTCGCGCTCAAGCGCAAGGGTTTTTCCGACGCGCGCATCGCCGAGCTCGTCGGCACCGACGAGAACGCGATCAGGCACCTGCGCCGCGCGTTCGGCGTGCGACCGGTCTACAAGCGCGTCGATTCGTGCGCGGCCGAGTTCGCGACGACGACCGCCTACATGTACTCGACCTACGAGGAAGAGTGCGAGGCGAATCCGACGACGCGCGACAAGGTCATCGTGCTCGGTGGCGGCCCGAACCGCATCGGGCAGGGCATCGAGTTCGACTACTGCTGCGTCCACGCCGCGCTCGCGCTTCGCGAGGACGGCTACGAGACGATCATGATCAACTGCAATCCGGAAACGGTGTCGACTGATTACGACACGTCCGACCGGTTGTACTTCGAGCCGCTGACGCTCGAGGACGTGCTCGAGATCGTCGACAAGGAAAAACCGAAAGGCCTCATCGTGCAGTACGGCGGCCAGACGCCGCTGAAGCTCGCGCGCGCGCTCGAAGCGGCCGGCGCGCCGATCATCGGCACGTCGCCCGATTCGATCGATCTTGCCGAGGATCGCGAGCGGTTCCAGAAGCTCATCGACCGGCTCGGCCTCTTGCAGCCGCCGAACCGCATCGCGCGCAACGCGGATGAATCGCTCGCGCTCGCGCGCGAGATCGGCTATCCGCTGGTCGTGCGGCCGAGCTACGTGCTCGGCGGGCGCGCGATGGAGATCGTGCACGACGACGCCGATCTTGCGCGCTATATCCGCGAAGCCGTGCGCGTCTCCGAATCGTCGCCCGTGCTGCTCGACCGCTTCCTCGATCACGCTGGCGAAGTCGACGTCGACGTCATCGCCGATGCCGAAGGCAACGTGCTGATCGGCGGCATCATGGAGCACATCGAGGAAGCCGGCGTGCATTCCGGCGATTCGTCGTGCTCGCTGCCGCCGTATTCGCTGACGCCGGCGATCCAGGATGAGCTTCGTCGACAAGTGAAGCTGCTCGCGCAGGCGCTCAAGGTCGTCGGGCTCATGAACACGCAGTTCGCGATCCAGTTCGACAAGGACGGCAAGCCGGTCGTCTACATTCTCGAAGTCAACCCGCGCGCGTCGCGCACGGTGCCGTTCGTCTCGAAGGCGACCGGCGTCGCGCTCGCGAAGATCGCGGCGCGCTGCATGATCGGGCGCACGCTTGCTTCGCAGAATGCGACGCGCGAAGTCGTGCCCGATTATTTCTCGGTCAAGGAAGCGATCTTCCCGTTCCTGAAGTTCCAGAACGTCGATCCGATCCTCGGCCCCGAGATGCGCTCGACCGGCGAGGTCATGGGCGTCGGCCGTAGCTTCGGCGCCGCATTCGCGCGCGCGCACGAGGCCGCGAGCATCAAGGCGCCGTCGTCGGGCAAGGCGTTCCTGTCGGTGCGCGATGCGGACAAGGATCGCCTGATGGAGGTCGCGATCGATCTCGTCGCACGCGGTTTCAGCCTCGTCGCGACCGGCGGCACGCACAAGTTCCTGAGCGATCACGGCATCGCCTGCGAGCGCATCAACAAGGTGCTCGAAGGCCGGCCGCACATCGTCGATCTGATCAAGAACGGCGAGATCGCGTTCATCGTCAACACGACCGAAGGCAAGCAGGCGATCGCGGACTCGTTCTCGATCCGCCGTGAAGCGCTGCAGCAGCGCGTGACCTACTCGACGACCGTCAGCGGCGCGAAGGCGCTGCTCCACTCACTCGATTTCCGCAGCTCGCAAGACGTCCACAGCTTGCAGGAACTCCACAGGGAACTGGTATGAGGCGAGCACCGATGACGCAGACGGGCGCCGCGCGCCTTCGCGCCGAGCTGGATCGTTTGAAGAGCGTCGAGCGCCCGCGCATCATCCAGGCGATCGCCGAGGCGCGCGCGCACGGCGATCTGAAGGAAAACGCCGAATATCACGCAGCGCGCGAGCAGCAGGGTTTCACCGAAGGCCGTATCAACGAGCTTGAAGCTGCGCTCTCGTATGCGGAAGTCATCGACGTGAGCCGCCTCAACGCGGGCTCGAAGATCGTGTTCGGTGCGACGGTCGATCTTTCCGACGAGGATTCGGGCGAGGAAGTGAGCTATCAGATCGTCGGCGACCTCGAAGCCGACATCAAGCAGCGCCTGATCTCGGTGTCTTCGCCGTTTGCGCGCGCGCTGATCGGCAAGAGCGAAGGCGACTCGTTCGTGTTCCAGGCGCCGAACGGCACGCGCCGCTACGAGATCACGGGCGTGCGTTACCAGTCTTCCTGAGCATTGCGCGATCGTCGGGCCTATCATTGCGTCGATGAAGCCCTTCACGATTCGGCGCCGCGATTGCGCATTCGACCGCGCAGCGTGGCCGGCCGGTGTGCATCCGGTGCTGGCGCGCATCTACGCCGCGCGCGGCATTCGTTGCGATGAGGATCTCGAGCCGCGGCTCGCACGCATGATTGCGCCGACCACGCTCGGCGGAATTGACGTCGCGTGTGCGCTGCTTGCCGATGCGATAGCGAGCAGCGCGCGCATCTGCGTCGTCGGCGATTTCGACGCGGACGGCGCAACCGGCACGGCCCTTGCCGTGCGCGCATTGCGCATGCTCGGCGCTCGCGACGTCATCTACGCCGTGCCGAATCGCTTTCGTCACGGGTACGGGCTTTCGTCCGGCCTCGTCGACGAGCTCGTTGCCGAAGCGCCCGCGCTGTTGCTCACGGTCGACAACGGCGTCGCCTGTCACGCGGGCGTCGACGCCGCGCGCGCGTACGGCATGCGCGTGATCGTCACCGATCATCATCTGCCCGGACCGACGCTGCCGGCGGCCGACGCGATCGTGAATCCGAATCTCGCCGGCGATGCGTTCCCGAGCAAGGCGATTGCCGGCGTCGGCGTCGTGTTTTACCTGATGCTCGCGCTGCGCGCGTATCTGCGCGACGCGGGTGCGTTCGGCGGCGCGCATCCGGAGCCCGATCTTTCGACGCTGGTCGATCTCGTCGCGCTTGGCACGGTCGCCGATCTCGTGCCGCTCGATGCAAACAATCGCGTGCTCGTCGCAGCGGGTTTGCGTCGCATGCGCACGGGACGCGCGTGCGCCGGCGTGAATGCGCTCTGTCGCGTTGGTGGTCGCGATCTGTCGCGCATCGTCGCGTCCGATCTCGGCTTCGCGCTCGCGCCGCGCATCAACGCAGCCGGACGGCTCGAAGACATGCGCATCGGCATCGAATGCCTGCTCGCCGACGACGAAGCAATCGCGACCGATCTCGCGACGCGGCTTTCGGCGATCAACGCGCAGCGCCGCGAGATGCAGGACACGATGGTCGGGCAGAGCGAGGCGACCGTCGCCGCGTTCATCGCCGAGCACGGCGACGACGCGTTTCCGCAAGGCGTCGTGCTCTATCAAGCGGATTGGCACGCGGGCATCGTCGGGCTCGTCGCGTCGAAGCTGAAGGAACGTCTGCATCGACCGGTCGTCGCGTTCGCGCCGGGCGATGAAGGCGGCGCGGAGCTTCGCGGCTCCGGACGTTCGATCGCCGGGTTTCATTTGCGCGACGCGCTGGCCGAGGTCGACGCGCGCTGTCCCGGGCTGATCGGCCGTTTCGGCGGCCATGCGATGGCGGCCGGCCTGAGCCTCGCGCTGGCGCATCTCGACCGCTTCGCCGCCGAGTTCGACGCCGTCGCACGAAGCCGGCTCGACGAGGCGATGCTCGAACGCGTGCTCTGGAGCGACGGCGAGCTCGAGGCATCGAATCTTTCGTTCGACGTCGCGCTCGCGCTGCGCTATGCGGGTCCCTGGGGTCAGGCGTTTCCGGAGCCGCTGTTCGACAACGTGTTCCGGCTCGAATCCTGGCGCGCCGTCGGTGAGGCGCACATGCAGCTGCGCGTCCTCGTCGACGGGCGCGGCGAGCCGCTCGAGGCAATCATGTTCAACGCGGACGGCTGCATGCCGCCGCCGGCGCGGTTGCGTGCGGCGTATCACCTCGACGTCGACGAGTGGAACGGGCGCGAGCGGCTGCGGCTATTGGTTCGACACATCGAAGCCGCTTGAGATCTTTCCCCTCTCCCGCCCGCGGGAGAGGGTGGGATGAGGGCATTCGGAGTGAAACGTCTCACCCTAGCCGTCTCCCGCAAGCGGGAGAGGGGACAAGGCGGCGTTTACGCTAAAATCCGAAGTTCATTCCAGACTCGCAGAAATCATGGCCGCCGCACACCCGATCGACACCAACCAGATCCGCTCGCGCATCGCCGACCTCAAGGAGCGCGTGGCCTCGCTCAGGGGGTATCTTTGACTTCGATACGAAGTCCGAACGCCTCGAAGAAGTCACGCGCGAGCTCGAAAACCCGAACGTCTGGGACAACCCGGAGCGCGCGCAGGCAGCTCGGCAAGGAGCGCGCGAACGCTCGACGCATCGTCAACGGCATCCGCACGCTGACCGATGCGCTCGGCGAGCGCCGGCGAACTGCTGGATCTGGCCGAGTCGGCGAGAACGACGAGGGCACGGTCGTCGGCGGTTGTCCGCCGACGTCGACGACGCTCGCGTCGCAGGTCGAGAAGCTCGAATTCCAGCGCATGTTCTCCGGCAAGATGGATTCGCACAATGCATTCGTCGACATCCAGGCCGGCGCCGGCGGCACCGAGGCGCAGGACTGGGCCGAGATGCTGCTGCGCATGTACCTGCGCTGGTGCGAGCACAGAGGCTGGAAGACCGAGCTGCTCGAAGTCAGCGCGGGTGAAGTCGCCGGCATCAAGAGCGCGACGTTCCGCGTCGAGGGCGACTACGCCTACGGCTGGCTCAAGACCGAGATCGGCGTGCATCGCCTGGTGCGCAAGTCGCCGTTCGATTCGGACAACCGCCGGCACACGTCGTTCTCGTCGGTGTTCGTCTCGCCCGAAGTCGACGACGACATCGACATCGACGATCAATCCGGCCGATCTGAGGACCGACGTGTATCGCTCGTCCGGCGCCGGCGGCCAGCACGTCAACAAGACCGAATCGGCGGTGCGCATCACGCACGTGCCGACCGGCATCGTCGTCGCCTGCCAGACCGAGCGCTGCCAGCACGAGAACCGCGATCGCGCGATGAAGATGCTGAAGGCCAAGCTCTACGAGCTGGAGATTCAGAAGCGCAACGCCGAGAAGGACGCGCTCGAGGCGACGAAGTCCGACATCGGCTGGGGCAGCCAGATCCGCAACTACGTGCTCGATCAGTCGCGGATCAAGGATCTGCGCACCGGCATCGAGCGCACCGATACGCAGAAGGTGCTCGACGGCGATCTCGACGAGTTCGTCGAGGCGAGCCTGAAGGCCGGGCTCGAAGCAGGCGCCAAACGCGCGTGCGACTGCGTAACCGTATGAGCGACAACGGCGAAGCAACGATGACACGGCGATGCAGCGACCGGCAAGCGCCGGATCGACGAAAACAAGCTGATCGCCGAGCGTCGCGAGAAACTGCGCGCGCTGCGTGCGAAAGGGCATCGCGTTCCCGAACGATTTCCAGCCCGACGCATTCGCCGGCGATCTGCAGCGCGAATTCGAAGACGCCGAAGCGTGGACCGCCGAAGCGCTCGAAGCGCGCGGCCGCCGCGTGCGCGTCGCCGGCCGCATGCATGGCCAAGCGCGTCATGGGCAAGGCCAGCTTCGTGCAGATCCAGGACATGAGCGGGCGCATCCAGCTGTTCCTGCAGCAGACCGCGCTCGGCGACGCCTACGAGGCGTTCAAGGCCTGGGACGTCGGCGACATCGTCGGCGCCGAAGGCACGCTGATGCGCACGCAAGACCGGCGAGCTGTCGGTCAAGGTCGATACGCTGCGCCTGCTGACCAAGTCGCTGCGCCCGCTGCCGGACAAGTGGCACGGCCTGGCCGACGTCGAGCAGCGCTATCGCCAGCGCTACGTCGACCTGATCGTCACGCCGGAAGTCGCGCCGCGTGTTCGAGCTGCGCTCGCAGATGATCCGCTACATCCGCGCAGTGGCTCGAAGCCGCGCCGCGGCGCTTCCTGGAAGTCGAGACGCCGATGATGCATCACGATCCCCGGCGGCGCGACCGCGCGAGCCGTTCGTGACGCATCACAACGCGCTCGACATGCGACCTGTATCTGCGCGTCGCGCCGGAGCTGTACCTCAAGCGCCTCGTCGTCGGCGGCTTCGAGCGCGTCTACGAGATCAACCGCAACTTCCGCAACGAAGGCGTGTCGACGCGGCACAACCCCGAGTTCACGATGCTCGAGCTCTACCAGGCGTACGCGACCTACAACGAGATCATGGACCTGACCGAAGACCATGATCCGCGACACCGCGAAGGCGACGCTCGGCAAGACGGCGCTGCACTGGGAAGGCCGCGACATCGACGTCGGCCCGCCGTTCCGGCGCTGGGCGATGGAGCGAGGCCGTGCGCGAGCTCAATCCCGAGATCGCGCGCGCGCGAATTGCGCGATCGCGCCGCGCTCGCGCGGCATTGCGCGCGGCTCGGTATCCACGTCAAGGCCGACTACGGCTGGGGCAAGCTGCTGCTGGAGATTTTCGAGAAGACCGTCGAGCACACGCTGATCCAGCCGACCTTCATCACCGCAGTATCCGACCGAAGTCTCGCCGCTGGCGCGCGCGAACGACGCCGATCCGAGCGTCACCGACCGCTTCGAGCTGTTCATCGGCGCGCAAGGAAATCGCCAACGGGTTCTCCGAGCTGAACGATCCGGAAGACCAGGCCGCGCGCTTCCTCGCGCAGGTCGCAGGCCAAGGACGCCGGCGACGACGAGGCGATGCACTTCGACGCCGACTACATCCGCGCGCTCGAATACGGCATGCCGCCGACCGGCGGGCTCGGCGTCGGCATCGACCGGCTGGTCATGCTGTTCGCCGACGTGCCGTCGATCCGCGACGTGCTGCTGTTCCCGTACATGCGTCCCGAAGCCTGATTTTCCCCTCTCCCGCGCGCGGGAGAGGGTAGGCGTGAGGGCACGCGGTTCGCGGCTCTCAAGTCTCGCGCCTGGCACTTGCCGCGAAAACGCTGCCGTGTCTCGACGGAGAGGGAACCCTTGTCACGATAGAACCGCCCGAACCTGATTTCACAACGCGGCCACAGGCCCGCGCTCAGTGAGTGTGCTAGGCTGACTCAGCCATGCCGCGACGCTGTTCGGGAGGAACGCCGCTCGCGTGCGTACAGCTTGATGTGCCGGGGATCCGCGAGGATCGGTCGGGCGGCCGGGAAACCGGAGCCGGACAGGGGGCGACCGGAGCATCATCGCGGAGAACTTGTGAACGTACTTATCGTCGACGATCAGCCTTCTGCGCGCACGATGCTGCGGCACGTGGTGGAAGGTATCGGCCCAGGGATCCGGGTCTCCGACTTCGGCAATCCGATCGAGGCGTTGCGCTGGTCCGAAGGCAACGGCGCTGATCTGCTGCTGCTCGACTACCGCATGCCCGAGATGGACGGGCTCGAGTTCGCGCGCCGCTTCCGACGCTCGCTGTCACGTCGTGACGTGCCGATCGTGCTGATCAGCGTCGTCGGCGACGAGCCCGTGCGTCAGGCTGCGCTCGAAGCCGGCGTCATCGACTTTCTGGTGAAGCCGGTGCGGCCGCGCGAACTGCGCTCGCGCTGCAAGAATCTGCTGCAACTGCGCCAGCAGGGCGAGTCGGTCAAGGAGCGCGCCCGTTCGCTGGAGCAGCGCGTCCTCGCCGCGCATGCAGGAAGTCGAGGAACGCGAGCGCGAGACGCTGTTCCGCCTCGCCAAGGCGATCGAATACCGCGATCTGGGCACCGGGATCCACCTGCTTCGCATGTCGCACTACGCCGAGCTGATCGCGGAAGGCCTCGGCGTGCCCGAGGAGGACGTCCGCACGATCGACGCTGGCCGCGCCTCTGCACGACATCGGCAAGATCGGCATCCCCGATGCCGTGCTGCTGAAGCGCTGGCCAGCCTGACCGACGAGGAGTTCGCGGTCATGCGCCGGCACCCGCTGATCGGCTACGAGATCCTGCGCGACAGCCAGAGCCGCTTCGTGCAGATGGGCGCGGTGATCGCGCTCCGGCACCACGAGCGGTGGGACGGCTCCGGCTACCCCGACGGGCTCAAGGGCGAGGACATCCCGCTCCCGGCCCGCATCGTGGCCGTGGCCGACGTCTTCGACGCGCTGACCTCCGAGAGGCCCTACAAGCGCGCCTGGAGCGCCGACGAGGCCTTCGAGTATGTGCAGGCAAACCGTGGCACGCTTTTTGATCCTTCCTGTGTAGATGTGCTACTCGCCAATCAAGCTCGAATCCTCGATATTCTGCATGCCAAGCTGGCGCCGCCCGGCTTGGGGGTGTAGGCGGCCGGGTCGCGCAGGGAGCGCAGTAGCATGTCGGAAGTCCAATCCATGAGCGCGCTTCTGACCGCCTTGAAGGCGCGTTACGCGAAGCGCCCGGACTCCGAGCACGAGCAGGCGATCGTTCGCATCGTTATCGTCTGCCTGTTCCTGATCTACCTGATGGGCCTCCTATCGACGGCGTCGGCGCACACGACGATCGTCACCACGGCCTTCAAGTACGTCCTCATCGACGCATTCGTCGGCGCCGGTATCCTGATCTGGCTCACGATGCGCCCCGGCATTTCGCACGTCCGGCGCGCGGTCGGCATGTTGTCCGACTACTCGATGATGGGCGCGATCATGATGCTCTCGGGGCAGGAGCTCGCGCCGCTCTACGTCATCATGATGTGGGTGACGATCGGCAACGGTCTTCGCTATGGCCCGCGTTACCTGATGGCCGCGGTCAGTCTTGCGTGCGTTTCGTTCCTCGCGGTCATCCTGACGACGCCGTTCTGGCAGCAGAACCAGGCGCTGTCGTGGGGCCTGCTCGGCGGTCTTGCCGCGATCCCGCTTTACCTCGCCTCGCTGCTGCGCGCGTTGACGCGCGCGACTGACGAAGCACGCCGCGCGAACGAGGCGAAGAGCTCGTTCCTCGCGAACATGAGCCACGAGTTCCGCACGCCGCTGAACGGCATCGTCGGCATGTCCGAGCTCCTCTCGACGACGCGCCTCAGCGGCGAGCAGCGCGAGTGCTCGGACGTGATCCAGACCTCGGCGAAGACGCTGCTCACGCTCGTCGAGGACGTGCTCGACATCTCGGCGATCGAGGTCGGCAAGCTCAAGATCAGCGAGGCCGATTTCGATCTCGGCGAGCTGCTCGGCGGAATCCAGCTGATGCTGCAGCCGGTCGCGGCGCGCAAGAACGTCGCGTTCGAGCTCAAGCTTGCGCCGACGGTGCCGACGCGGCTCCACGGCGACATCGATCACCTGCGCCAGATCATCGTCAATCTCGTTTCGAACGCGATCAAGTTCACCGAAGTCGGCAGCGTGCTGGTGCACGTCGAGCGCCGCAACGCGGCGGACGAGGAAAAGGCGCTGCTGCATTTCTCGGTGCGCGACACCGGCATCGGCATTGCGCTCGATGCGCAGGCTCGCATCTTCGGTGCGTTCGAGCAGGCCGATACGGGCCACGGCCGCCGCTTCGGCGGTACCGGCCTCGGCACGACGATCGCGAAATCGCTGACCGAAGCGCTCGGCGGCAAGATCGGCTTCGAGAGCAAGCAGGGCGAAGGCTCGACGTTCTGGGTCGAGATTCCGTTCCAGGTCATCGCGGTGCAGCCGGCGGCCGGTGTCAGGCTCGTGCGGCCGGGCGAGAACGTCATTGCGTTCGACGATCCGTTCGTGCGCCATCGCGCGCGCGTCAGGACTCTTCGCATCCTCGTTGCCGACGATCAGCCGGCAAACATCATGGTGCTGACGCGCCTGCTCGAAAAATCGGGGCATCAGACAATCGCCGTGCACAGCGGCGAGGAAGTGCTGTCGGCCGTCGAGAGCGAGCATTTCGACGCCGTGATCATCGATTTGCACATGCCCGGCATCAGCGGCCTCGACGTGCTGAAGCAGGTGCGCGTGATGCAGGCGGGCCACGACCTCACGCCGTTCATCGTGCTGAGCGCCGACGCGACCGCGACGACCGTTCGCGAATGCGAGCAGGCCGGCGCGCGCATGTTCCTTACCAAACCGGTTGCCGTGAATCGGCTGCTCGAAGCGCTGGCCGATGTTGCGCTCGGGCGCGAAGCGGTGCCGGCTGTCGGCAGGCAGATCGCGGCGAACGCCGAGCCTGACGAAGGTCAGGAGCCGATCATCTCGCACTCGATGCTCGAGGAGCTCGCCGAGCTTCAGCTGAGCGACGGCTTCATTGGCCTGTTCATCGACGAGTGCCTGCGCGATGCGCTGAAGACGATCGGCGAGCTCGAGAAGAGCGGCAAGACCTCGAACTGGGATCTATTCCGCGATCAATGCCACGCGCTGAAGGGCGTCGCCAGCAACATGGGCGCGACGCGCCTCGCCGGCGCCGCGTCGGCGACGATGAAGATCGCGAACTGGCAGATGCCGCGCGAGTGGCGTTCCCGGATCGTGATTTTGCGCGAGCAACTCGAGGCTGCACGCGCGGCCCTGAAGCCCGAAGGTCCGACCCGGCTCGAAGGGGAAGGGGACCGGACGCCCTGATGAAGGGCGCCCGATCCGAGCCACGACCAGTCCTGGAGGGGTACCGCGCGCCGTCAGACCGCGGCGGACTGGAGAATCGGTTCCTGATACGCAGCGACAGGTGCTTCGACGATGTGCGCCGGACGCTTTTCCTGCGCGCGGACGAGACGTTCCATCGTGCGCAGCGACTTGTCACCGAGCTGCATCGCGGTGTCGACCCACGCTTCGGTGACCTGCATGAGCTCGTGCAGGCTGACCGGACGGCAGATTTCGCGGACGCGATCCATCGCCGCACGCGCGTGCGAGATGCGGTGGTTGCGGCGGATGACCTGGTGCACGGCGGCGATGCCTTCGCCCTTCGGGACGAGCACGTCGACGATGCCGATCTTGTGCAGCTCGTCGCTCGAATAGACGGTGCCGTTGAGCATCATCTCCTCGGCGAACTTCGGGCTGACGCGCTGGCAGAGGAACGAGTAGGCGCCCATGCCGGGGAAGAGATCGAACAGGACTTCCGGGAAGCCCATGCCGACGCCCTTCTCGGCGACGATCGTCTGGCACGACAGCGCGGCTTCGAAGCCGCCGCCGAGCGCGTCGCCCTGGACGAGCGCGACCGAATGCGTGTTGCGGTTGAGATTGGCGTGGAAGCCGTAGACGCCTTCGACGCACTGACGCGCATAGGCAAGCAGGTGCTCGCGGTTGCGCGAGCGGATCAGGCGGCAGAACAGATCAAGATCGCCGCCGAGATTGAAAACGTTTGCATCGGAAGCGAGAACAACGTGCGCAAGACGCGTATCGCCGTTCGTCGCGCGCTGCGTCAACGAATCGCTCGTCCGCTTCTGGAACTCGCGGATCTCCTTGATGAGCGGCGTTGAGAAGCAGGCGCGGTACGACGTGTCGCGCGTAAAGCGCTGCGCATGCATGAAACACCAGTAAGCGTTGTCTGCCGGATCTTCTTGTGTGCGGAGCAGACGGAAATCGTTATCGCGATGCAGTACTTCGACGGCGGTCATGGCTGGAACCCCTCAGACTTGGAAGCCACTCGCGGATCGCGCACGAGCGGCAGCGCTTGCACCCCTCCAGTGCCCCCATATGAATCTCGGGACGATCAATTTCAGTGTAGCGCAAAAATTGTGTGAAATTTGACACCTGATGTCATATGTGCGAATGGCGGTTAACCGGCTGTTTTTAGGCAAAACAGGGTTTTTTGGCCCGTCTGGACCGGGGGTTCGATGTTGAATAATCGTGAATTATTTCCGGTCCGGCCGTGTTTTTCCGTAGAGAGATTAACTGGCATGATTATTGACAGGAAATTGTCATCGGCGGGGTGGCCTGAGCTTGGGCCGCAAGGCTGGGAGAGGGGTGGTTGAACGTGACGAATGAGGAGCGCGCGCGCGCTGGCACGCGATCGGCGCGCATGCCGATGCAATCGACCGTGCTGCTGAGCCGCGGGGCCGACGCGTGGACGACCGATATCGAGGATATTTCGGCCTCGGGCGTACTCGTGCGGCGGCCTGATGGCTGGTCGCACCCGATCGGCGCGCTCTTCGCGCTCGACATGATGATCGGAGCCGATCTCAATATTCATCTCGAGGCGACCGTCGCGCGCGTGACGGCCGACAATATCGGCTTCGCCTACACGCGAATCCCGCCGGACAAGGAAATACCGCTCTGGAACCTGCTCGGCGGTTATGCCGACCGGCTCGAGTATTTTCCGCACGGGTCCTGAAAATCGATCCGACCGCCGGATCGAAAATCGCGCGAACGGCGATACGCGTTAATTGGGGGCGGCTGCCGGCTTGACCGGCTCGCGCAATTCGCGCCGCAGGATCTTGCCGACATTCGTCTTCGGCAGCGAATCGCGGAACTCGATGTATTTGGGCAGCTTGTAACCGGTCAGGTTCGCGCGGCAATGCGCGCGGATCATCTTCGACGGTCAGCGCCGGGTCCTTGCGCACGATGACGATCTTGACCGCCTCGCCCGATTTCTCGTCCGGCACGCCGACCGCGGCGACTTCGAGCACGCCGGCGCACTGCGCGACGACGTCCTCGATCTCGTTCGGATACACGTTGAAGCCGGAGACGAGGATCATGTCCTTCTTGCGATCGACGATGTAGACGTAGCCTTTCTCGTCCATGCGCGCGATGTCGCCGGTGCGCAGCCAGCCGTCCGGCGCGAGCACCTTGGCCGTTTCGTCCGGGCGCTGCCAGTAGCCCTTCATGACCTGCGGGCCGCGCACGCAAAGCTCGCCGACCTCGCCGATCGGCAGCGTCTTGCCGTCTTCGTCCTGGATCGCAGACTTCGGTCGACGGGATCGGCAAGGCCGATCGAGCCGTTGTAGTCCGGCAATGTCGAGCGGATTGATGCAGACGGCCGGCGAGGTCTCGGTGAGGCCGTACGCCTCGGCGAGCGTGCAGCCGGTGACTTTCTTCCAGCGGTCCGCGACCGCGCGCTGCACGGCCATGCCGCCGCCGAGCGTCAGGTGCAGGCGCGAGAAATCGACCTTGTCGAAGCCCGGCGTGTTCATCAGGCCCGTTGAACAGCGTGTTGACGCCGGTCAGCGCGGTGAACTTGATCTTCGCGATCGCCTTGACGAACGCCGGCATGTCGCGCGGATTCGTGATCAGGTGGTTGTAGCCGCCGACGCGCGCGAACACCAGGCAGTTCGCCGTCAGCGCGAAGATGTGGTACAGCGGAAGCGCCGTGACGACGACTTCCTCGCCCTCGCGCATGTTCGGCCGGATCCAGGCGAGCGCCTGCAGCATGTTCGCGACCATGTTGCGGTGGGTCAGCATCGCGCCCTTGGCGACGCCGGTCGTGCCGCCGGTGTATTGCAGGAACGCGATATCGTCGCGCGTCGATCTCGACCTTCGGCGCCGGCTCGCGCGCGCCGCGCGAAAGCGCCGTGTTGAAGTGCACGGCTTTCGGGAATCGAAAACGGCGGCACGAGCTTCTTGATCTTGCGCACGACGAAGTTCATGATCGCGCCTTTCGGAAAGCCGAGCATGTCGCCGAGCGCGGTCACGATGACGTGCTTGCAGCTCGTCTCGCCGATGACATCGGCGAGCACGTGCGCGAAGTTCTCGAGCACCACGATCGCCGCTGGCGCCGGAATCGGTCAGCTGGTGCCTGAGCTCGCGCGCCGTGTACATCGGGTTCGTGTTGACGACGCGTCAGGCCGGCGCGCAGCACGGCCATGATCGCGACCGGATACTGCAGGACGTTCGGCAGCATGATCGCGACGCGGTCGCCGCGCGCGAGCTTCAAGTCATTGAGAAGATAGTTCGCGAGCGCCGCGCTTTTCCTGTCGAGGTCGTCGTAGGTCAGCGTGCGCCCCATGTTGAAGAATGCGGGGCGATGACGGAAGCGTTCGCAGCACTCGGCGAGAAGCGCGGCGACGGAGCGGTAGCGGCTCGGATCAATCTCGGGCGGGACATCCTTCGGGTAGCTGGCCAGCCACGGCCGCTCGTCGCTCGTCATGGATTCTCCATCCCTGTGGGCATCGCGGGCATCCGCTTCGATGGCGGTTTCGCCGGGAGCCCAGTCTGGTGAGAATTGCAGCACAAGCCCGGAATAGGCGGCAAGCCGCAATGCAACGCAAGATGCGTAATCTTTTACCTGCAATCGCCTTCGTAATCGGCGCCGCGCTCGCGGCCTGCTCGCACCCGCCCGACGAGACGCGCATCCGCAACGCGATCGCGGCCATGCAGTCGGCGGCCGAGGCGCGCAAGGCATCGGGCGTCCTCGAACACGTCGGAAACGATTTCACGGGCCAGAAAGGCGAGGTCGACCGCGACGGGCTCGCGCGGATCCTCAAGCTCGAGTTCCTGCGCAACGACGGGTTCGACGTCTCGATCGGCTCTGATCGCGATCGAGGTCGAAGGCGACCGCGCCACCGCGACGTTCGATATGACGGTCGGCGACGCGTCGCGGCGCTGGCTGCCGAGCGGGCGCGAGACGTTTGCGGTCGTCAGCGGCTGGCGGCGCGAGGGGAGCGAGTGGGTTTGTTACAACGCGACGTGGGAGGAGAAGGAATAGCCACGCTTTTCCCCTCTCCCGCGTGCGGGAGAGGGGGAAAAGCCTAGGCGGCAGCCTTGGCAGCAGCCGGACCTGGCTTCGACGCCAGCTGCCGCAGCACATACGGCAGGATCCCGCCGTGCCGGTAGAACTCGCGTTCCTTCGGCGTCAGCAGCATCACGCGGACGCTGAACGTCTTTACATCTTTGCCGTCTTGCGCGACGACGGTCGCCTCGCGCGCGTTCTCGGCCGTGAGGCCGGTGATCTGGAACGTTTCCTTGCCGGTGAGCCCGAGCGTCTTCGCGTTCTCGCCGTCCTTGAACTGCAGCGGCAGCACGCCCATGCCGACCAGGTTCGAGCGGTGGATGCGCTCGAAGCTCTCGGCGATGACCGCCTTGACGCCGAGCAGCAGCGTGCCCTTCGCGGCCCAGTCGCGCGACGAGCCGGTGCCGTATTCCTTGCCGGCGATGACGACGAGCGGCGTCGCGTCCTTCTTGTATTTCATCGCGGCGTCGTAGATCGACATCTGCTTGCCGGTCGGCACGTGCAGCGTGTACGCCGCCTTCGATGCCGGCGAGCATCTGGTTCTTGATGCGGATGTTCGCGAACGTGCCGCGCACCATGACGTCGTCGTTGCCGCGGCGCGAGCCGTATGATTGAAGTCGGCCGGCTGCACGCCGTGCTCGATCAGGTAACTGCCCGGCGGGCGAATCCTTCTTGATGTTGCCGGCCGGCGAGATGTGATCGGTCGTGATCGAGTCGCCGAACAGGCCGAGCAGCGCGCGCCGTGGATGTCGCTGATCGCGCCCGGTCTGCATCGTCATGCCGTCGAAGAACGGCGGATTCTTGATGTACGTCGACCGGCTCCCACTTGTAGAGCTCGCCTTCGGGCGAAGGGATCGAGTTCCAGCGCGTGTCGCCCTTGAAGACGTCGGCGTAGCTCTTCGTGAACAGCTCCGGCCCGATCGTCTTCGCGATCATGTCGCCGATTTCCTTCTGCGTCGGCCAGATGTCCTTGAGGAAGACCGGCTTGCCGTCCTTGCCGATGCCGAGCGGCTCCTTCGTCAGATCGATGTCGATCGTGCCCGCGAGCGCGTACGCGACGACCAGCGGCGGCGAGGCGAGGTAGTTCGCCTTGACCTCGGGATGCACGCGGCCTTCGAAGTTGCGATTGCCCGAGAGCACCGACGCGACGACGAGATCGCCTCGCGAATGCCCTTGGAGATCTCCTCCGGCAGCGGGCCCGAGTTGCCGATGCAGGTCGTGCAGCCGTAGCCGACGAGGTAGAAGCCGAGCTTGTCGAGATCGGTCAGGAGGCCGGCTTCGTTCGAGATAATCGGTGACGACCTTCGATCCCGGCGCGAGCGAGGTCTTGACCCACGGCTGCGTCTTGAGGCCCTTTTCGACGGCTTTGCGCGCGACCAGGCCCGCGGCGATCATCACCGCCGGGTTCGACGTGTTCGTGCAGCGCGTGATCGCCGCGATGACGACCGCGCCGTCGCTGAGCTCGAAGTCCTGGCCGTTGAGCTTGACGTGCTGGCCCGGCGCGAGCGCGCTCTTGTCGTGGCCGACCGCCGTGCCGCCGCCTTCGTTCGCGAAGCGCTCGATCGTCTCGGCCGCGGGCTTGCGGTTCGCGGTGAGGACGCTCATCGCATCGCGATAACTCTTCGGCACGTCTTCGAGCAGCACGCGATCCTGCGGCCGCTTCGGGCCCGCGAGCGACGGCTCGACGTCGGCGAGATCGAGCTCGAGCGTCGGTGAATATTCGGCGTGCGGCGTCGTCTCGTCGTGCCAGAGGCCCTGCTCCTTCGCGTACGCTTCGACGAGCGCGATCTGCTTCGCGTCGCGGCCCGATGAGCGTGAGGTAACCGATCGTCTCGTCGTCGATCGGGAAGATGCCGCACGTCGCGCCGTATTCCGGCGCCATGTTGGCGATCGTCGCGCGGTCGGCGAGCGGCAGGTGCGTCGAGACCGGCGCCGAAGAACTCGACGAACTTGCCGACGACGCCGTGCTTGCGCAGCATCTGCGTGACGGTCAGCACGAGATCGGTCGCGGTCGCGCCTTCCGGCAGCTTGCCGGTCAGCTTGAAGCCGACGACCTGCGGCATCAGCATCGACGAGCGGCTGGCCGAGCATCGCCGCCTCGGCTTCGATGCCGCCGACGCCCCAGCCGAGCACGCCGAGGCCGTTGATCATCGTCGTGTGCGAATCGGTGCCGACCAGCGTGTCCGGGATACGCGTGCCACTCGCCGTCCTTCTCGGTCGTCATGACGACGTGCGCGAGATACTCGAGATTGACCTGGTGCACGATGCCCGTGCGCCGGCGGGACGACGTTGAAATTGTCGAACGCCTTCTGGCCCCAGCGCAGGAACGCATAGCGCTCGCGGTTGCGCTCGAACTCGATCTCGACGTTGTGTCGAAGCGATCCGGCGTTGCCGAACGAATCGACCTGCACCGAGTGATCGATGACGAGCTCGACCGGCGACAGCGGATTGATCTTCTTCGGATCGCCGCCGAGCTTGCTTCATCGCGTCGCGCATCGCCGCGAGATCGACGACGCACGGGACGCCGGTGAAATCCTGCAGGACGACGCGCGCCGGCATGAACGCGATTTCGGTGTCGGGCTCCGTCTTCGAATCCCAGTTCGCGACCGCGTCGATGTCCTTCGCGGTGACGTTCGCGCCGTCCTCGTGCCGGAGCAGGTTCTCGAGCAGGATCTTCATCGAATAGGGCAGGCGCTTCAGATCGAAGCGCTGGCCGAGCTTGGCGAGGCTGCGGATCTGGTAGCGGGTGCCGTTGACCTCGAGGATGTCGCGGGTCGCAAACGAGTCGTTCATTCGATGATCTCCTTGTCCGTTCGCGCATTGCGCGCGCTGGCCGTCCGGGGCGGACGCGGCGGGGCGAATTAGCTCTCTATTATCGCCGATGTTGTGGCTTTTTCGCGACTCACGGCTTGGCTCCGTTTGTTGGGTGGCGATGGTGTTTAGCCCTCCCCTTCCGGGGAGGGCTGGGGATCGGTTTGGTTTGCCTTGTTCGGCGTTGTCGCGATAACCGACTCACGTCCGTGTGTTTTTCGTCGACCATCCATGGTCGCCAGTTACTTTCTTTTGCTTGCCCAAAAGAAAGTAACCAAAGAAAAGGGCACCCTCGCGGCTCGCGGTCGCTGGGCATCCATGCCCAGCGACTACGCTACGGGCTGACGGGTTCCGCTCACGGCACATCCCTGTGCCGTGATCGAATCGCGCGCGCATCCCTCGCGCCGCCCGCGTCGTGCACGCGGCTATTTCCTCCACCCTCTCGCCGCGGCCAGAGGGAACCCGGAAGAGCAGAGCGCGGCAGTCCCTGCCGCAGAAGCACCGGATATATCCGATACGTCGGCGTCTGTGACTTTCTCTCGCTTTGCTCTTCGGGTTCCCTCTGAGCAGCGGCGAGAGGGTGGACGGAAAAGCCGCGTGCCCGCACGCGGGCGGCGCGATGGATCGCGCCGATTCGGACAACAGGCCATGGATGGCCGTGGGCGGAACCCGTCCGCCCGTAGCGAACCGCTCGGCTGCCGCCGAGGGCGCGAATCGCGAGGGTGCCGTTTTCTTTGGTTACTTTCTTTTGGGCAAGCAAAAGAAAGTAACTGGCGGCCATGGATGGCCGACAAACCACACACGGACGTGAGTCGGTCTCTCGCGAGAGCGCGAAGACCGAAACCCAAACCAACACCATCCCCACCCAACCCTCCCCTTGAAGGGGAGGGCTAAAAATGCGAGCAAACGATCACCCGCGATCCAGCGTGCACCTCGCCAGCAACCCCCTCGCAAGCATCGCGTACTCCTTGCGCCGAATCAGCAAGCGAAACTGCCCTCCGCCCACCTGATGCCAAAGCACCGCCGCGCGCACGGCGGCCAGCAGCATCGCCCGAATCTGCTCGACATCCCGCGGATTGCCCAGATGCACCGGATTTCCGTGCACCATCACGCGCGGCCGCACATGCGAAAGCGTCTCGCAATAAAGCTCGGCGAGTCGCGTCTGCACGCTCGTGTGCATGACGCCCGTCAGATTCACCTGCCGCGCGATCGATTCGATTCCGGCGCGCAGCGCGTCGCGCATCGACGTGCTGCGCTCGAGCTTGCGCGCGACGCGTACGACGCTCAGCACGAGCCGCGTCAACCCGACGTCGCGCGCGCCGTGATCGAGCTGCGCGATCAGCTCGTCGAAGCCGAGGCGGACGCCGGAGATGCCGCCGAAGACGTCGGCCGCGCTGTCGGAGTCGATGCGGAAGATGCTCGCGAGGCTCGCCTCGCTGCTCGCGGCGTCGGCCTTGCCGTTCGTCGCAAGATCGAGCACGAGGCGGCAGCCCTGGAATACGCCGGCGAGCGCGATGACGCGCGCCTCACGCATCGGCATCGTGCCAGCCTCCAAAGGGAGCGTCGCTCTTCTGGATGATGCCGCCGCCGAGGCAGACGTCGCCGTCGTAGAACACGACCGATTGGCCCGGCGTGACGGCGCGCTGCGCCTCGTCGAAGACGACTTCGCAGACGTTGCCGGCGACACGCACGGCGCACGCCTGATCGGCCTGCCGATAGCGCGTCTTGGCCGTGCAGCGGAACGCCTTTGCCGGCGCCGCGCCGTCGATCCACGTCAGCGCATTCGCGACGAGTCGCGTCGACTGCAGCCATTCGTTCGCGTTGCCCTGCGCCGCGATCAGCACGTTCTGTGCGATGTCCTTGCCGACGACGTACCACGGATCGCCGCTGCCGTCCGCGCGCCCGCCGATGCCGAGCCCGCCGCGCTGGCCGAGTGTGTAGAAGAAGACGCCGGCGTGCTCGCCGACGGTCGCGCCTTCGGGCGTGCGGATCTCGCCCGACTGCGCCGGGATATATTCGCCGAGGAACGCGCGGAAATCGCGCTCGCCGATGAAGCAGATGCCGGTCGAGTCCTTCTTCGCGTGCGTTGGCAGGTTTGCTTCGCGTGCGATCGCGCGCACGTCGGCCTTGACGAGCTCGCCGACCGGAAACAGCGTCGCCGACAGCGCATCCTGCTGCAGCGCGTGCAGGAAATAGCTCTGGTCCTTCGCGCCGTCGCGCGCGCGCAAGAGCCGCCAGCGTCCGTCGATGCGCTCGACGCGTGCGTAGTGGCCGGTCGCGATCTGCGTCGCACCGAGCGCGCGCGCGTGCTCGAGGAACGTCTTGAACTTGATCTCGCGATTGCAGAGCACGTCCGGATTCGGCGTGCGGCCGGCGCGGTATTCGTCGAGGAAATGCGCGAACACCGAGTCCCAGTACTCGGCGGCGAAGTTGCGCATGTGCAGCGGAATGCCGAGCCGCGAAGAGACCGCGAGCGCGTCCTTGCGGTCGGCGTCGGCACGACACGGTCCCTGCCGGTCGTCCTCTTCCCAGTTCTGCATGAACATGCCGGCGATCGGCACGTTCGCGCGCTGCAGCAGCAGCGCCGCGACCGAGGAGTCGACGCCACCTGACATGCCGACGATGACCGACGGCGACGTCATGCGCTCAGGCCGACGCCGTTTCCGACGCGAGCCAGCGGATCGTATCGAGCGGCAGGCGATGGCCGGCGAGCCAGTCGTCGACGCTCGCGAGCACCATCGGGCTCCGCAGCCGTGCGGATTCGGCAGCGATTTCCTCGCGCGTCAGCCAGAGCGCGCGCACGATGCCGTCGTCGAGCACACGGTCCGCGTGATGGCGCAGCGGAACGCCGCCGAACGTGAAGCGCACGAACTGCCGCCCCGATTCGGCGTTGCGCCACTGCTGCACGCAGAGGAGGCAATCGAGCTCGATGTCCCAGCCGGTCTCTTCGAGCGTCTCGCGGACGGCCGCGTGCTGGATCGCCTCGTCGGGATCGAGATGCCCGGCCGGCTGGTTGAGCACGATGCGTCCGCGGACGTCCTCCTCGACGAGAAGAAAGCGTCCGTCGCGCGGGACGACGGTTGCGACCGTCACATGCGGTCGCCATATGTCCTCGTCGGCCGGCAGGGCCTTCACCGTGGAAATCCGATTCGTGTCCGAAAGTTTCATGACTCAAAGTCTACAGGAGCCGCCTTTGGCGGCTGTCGTTCACGCGCCTGTTGATTCAATGATCGCCGGCGCTGCGGACGGTCACTCAAACGGTTCCAACCTCGGCGCTATACTGAGGGCGATTGGCAAGAATCGTAGGCTCATGACCCAGAAAACCGACCGGCGCAGCGAGCATGGCCCCGGCCTCGTCCTCGAAGAGGCCCGCCCCGAGGTCTCGCGCCCGCCGCTCTATCAGGTCATCCTTCTCAACGACGACTTCACGCCGATGGATTTCGTGGTCGTCGTGCTCGAAACCTTCTTCAGTCTGGATCGCGAGCGCGCCACGCAGGTCATGCTGCACGTGCATACCCGCGGCAAGGGCGTTTGCGGGGTCTTTACAAGGGAAGTGGCGGAGACCAAGGTCACCCAGGTCAACGAGTTTTCAAGGACGCATCAGCACCCTCTGCTGTGCACTATGGAAAAGGCCTGACCGGCCCCAATCTTGCAAGCCAGGTTAAGTGGGAGAAGTACCCGAATGTTCAGTAAAGACCTCGAGCTCACGATCGGCCAGTGCTACAAGGAAGCGCGCGAGCAGCGTCATGAGTTCATGACCGTCGAGCACCTTCTGCTCGCGCTGCTCGAGAATCCTTCGGCCGCCGCCGTCCTTCGCGCGTGCAATGCCGACATCGGCAAGCTCGGGCGCGACCTGCGCTCGATCATCACCGAGACCGTGCCCGTGCTGCCGCCGAACGACGAGCGCGACACGCAGCCGACGCTCGGCTTTCAGCGCGTGCTTCAGCGCGCTGTTTATCACGTGCAGTCGTCGGGCCGAAAAGAAGTCACCGGCGCGAACGTGCTCGTCGCGATCTTCGGCGAGAAGGATTCGCACGCGGTCTATTTCCTCGGCCAGCAGGAAGTGTCGCGGCTCGACGTCGTCAACTACATCTCGCACGGCATCGCCAAGATCGGTCAGGACGGCAGCCAGCCGCAGCCGGGTGATGCCGGCCGCGAGGCCGAGAGTGCGGAAGAGCCGCGCGGCAATCCGCTGACCGAGTTCGCGAACAACCTCAATGAGCTCGCCAAGCAGGGCAAGATCGATCCGCTGATCGGCCGCAACGAAGAGGTCGAGCGGACGATCCAGGTGCTCTGCCGTCGCCGCAAGAACAATCCGCTGTACGTCGGCGAAGCCGGCGTCGGCAAGACCGCGCTCGCAGAGGGTCTGGCCAAGCGCATCGTCGAGAACAACGTGCCGGCCGTGCTGAAAGACTGCACGATCTGGGCGCTCGATCTTGGCGCGCTCGTCGCCGGCACGAAGTACCGCGGCGATTTCGAGAAGCGCCTCAAGGCCGTCATCGGCCAGCTCAAGAAGGAGCCGGGCGCGATCCTCTTCATCGACGAGATCCACACGATCATCGGCGCGGGTTCCGCGTCCGGCGGCACGATGGATGCCTCGAACCTGATCAAGCCGATGCTCGCCTCGGGCGAGATCCGCTGCATCGGATCGACGACGTTCCAGGAGTTCCGCGGCGTCTTCGAGAAGGACCGTGCGCTCGCGCGGCGCTTCCAGAAGATCGACGTCGTCGAGCCGACGATCGCCGACAGCATCGAGATCCTGAAGGGCCTCAAGACGCGCTTCGAGGAACACCACAAGGTCGAATACACGAACGACGCGCTGAGGGCGGCGGTCGATCTCTCGGTCAAGCACATCGCCGATCGTCTGTTGCCCGACAAGGCGATCGACGTCATCGACGAGGCCGGCGCACGCCAGCGCCTCCTGCCCGAGGATCAGCGCACCGGCACCGTCGACGTGCCCGAGATCGAGTTCATCGTCGCGCGCATGGCGCGGATTCCGCCGAAGCAGGTTTCGGTGTCGGATCGCGATGTCCTCAAGAATCTCGACCGCAACCTCAAGATGGTCGTGTTCGGCCAGGACGGCGCAATCGACGCGCTCGCGAGCGCGATCAAGATGGCGCGCTCGGGCCTCGGCAATCCGCAGAAGCCGATCGGCTGCTTCCTGCTTGCAGGGCCCACCGGCGTCGGCAAGACCGAGGTCACGCGCCAGCTCGCGATGCAGCTTGGTATCGAGCTTGTCCGCTTCGACATGTCCGAATACATGGAAGCGCACTCGGTGTCGCGCCTGATCGGTGCGCCTCCGGGCTACGTCGGCTTCGATCAGGGTGGTCTCCTGACCGAGCAGATCGTCAAGCATCCGCATTGCGTCCTTTTGCTCGATGAGATCGAGAAGGCGCATCCGGACGTCTACAACGTGCTGCTCCAGATCATGGACCGCGGCGCGCTGACCGACACCAACGGGCGCGAGGCGAACTTCAAGAACGTCATCGTGGTCATGACGACGAACGCCGGTGCGCAGGCCGCGGCCCGCCGCACGATCGGTTTTGTCGAGCAGAACCATGCGACCGACGCGATGGAAGTAATCCGCCGCGCGTTCTCGCCGGAGTTCCGCAATCGTCTCGATGCGGTGATCCAGTTCAACTCGCTCGACTTCGAGCACATCCTGCGCGTCGTCGACAAGTTCCTGATCGAGCTCGAGATGCAGCTGCAGGAGAAGCATGTCTCGCTGACCGTCGACGCCGATGCGCGCCGCTGGCTCGCCGAGCACGGCTTCGATCCGCAGATGGGCGCGCGGCCGATGGCTCGCGTGATCCAGGAAAACGTCAAGCGCGCGCTCGCCGACGAGTTGCTGTTCGGCAAGCTTGCAACGGGCGGCAAGGTCAGGCTCGTCGTGAAGGACGACAAGCTCGCCGTCGAGTGCGAAGCGGCCGAGAAGCTGCCGGCCGTCGTCGAATAACGACCGGCTGGAACGATGTAAACAAGGCCCGGGTGGAAACGCCTGGGCCTTCTTTTTTTTATACACTGCAGCAGTCTCGCCCGTTCCGGGGAAATCGCAATGAAGCTTGCATCCGCCGTACTCGCCGCCGTCAGCCTCGTTGCGTCCTCCGGCGCCTTCGCCGTGAACCTGAGCCCCCAAGGAACGGGGCAGGTGCTGCTCTTTCCGTACTACACGGTCAATGCGAATCAGGACACGTACTTCTCGGTCTCGAATCAGGGCGGCTTTCCGCAGGTGCTGAAGGTGCGCTTCAACGAGGGCCGCAACGGGCGGCCAGTGCTCGACGTCGACGTCGTCCTGAAGCCGCACGACGCATGGACGGCCGCGATCTCGGTCGATGCCGGCGGTGGCGCCAAGCTCGTCACGACCGATGACAGCTGTACGCGTCCGGCGATTCCGGCCGGCGGCATCGCGTTCACGGCCAGCGGCTACGACGGCTCCTCGACAATCCCGGCCGACGACGGCCCGCACGACATCAGCCGCACGCGCGAAGGGTCCATCGAGGTCATCGGCGGCGCGAACATTTCCGCGCCAGGTTCCAACCCGAGCCCACTGCCGATCGATTGCGGCACCATCTTCGATATTCTGCCGACCTCGGCCGCCGTGCTTACCGCGCCGGGCAAGCTGTTCGGCTGGGCGGCGATCATCGACGTCGGCGCGGGGCACTACTACCAGTACAACCCGACCGCGATCGACGAGTTCACGCAAGTCTCGCTGTACTCGGCGGACTGGGGCCCGCTGAAGCCGACGCTGAACGATGCGAACGGCGTCGAGTCAGGCACGCGGGCGTCCGCTCACTTTTTCTTGCAGGGCAACGCAATCCCGACCTTCGGCGTGCCCCAGGAGGGTGTCTACGACAACGGCGTCGACGCGGTGACCGCGCTTTTGATGGCTGATACGATCGCGAACGACTTCATCGTCGACCCCGCGCTCGGCGCGCGCACGGATTGGGTCGTCACGTTTCCGACCAAGCGCTTCTATGTCGATCCGATCTATCCGGACACGAACGATCCCGGCGCATCGCATTACCTCACATGCTGCGCGGTCTTCATCTACGACCGCAGCGGCGAGGCTCAGACCGGCTACGCGGGTTCGAATCTGTCGCTGACCTTCGACACGAACGTGATCAGCTTCCAGCCGAGCGGCGCGAGCGCGTCGGGCGTGTTCGGCTCTACGCTTGACTTCAACGTTTCACCGGCGGCGATCGACGGCACGATGAGGCTCGAATCACCGTTCGATCATTCGACCGTCGGCATCGGCGATTTCGGAGGATTCACCTACCAGGCCGGTTCGCTGTACGGCGCGCCGATGATCGGCTTCATGGCCTACAACATCGTCAACGCGAATGCGCAGCCCGGCCTGCTCGCGAATTACGGCGCAGTGTCCGAACACCGCCGCACGAATTGCGCAACGGGCGCGTTCCTCAACGGCATGATTTGCCGGTATTGAGTCGAGCAATAGGGTGGGCTTTAGCCCACCAAGATCCGCGACGACGGTGGGCTGAAGCCCACTCTATTTCATGCGGTAGGTGATGCGACCCTTCGTGAGGTCGTAAGGCGTCATCTCGACCTTGACCTTGTCGCCGGTCAGGATGCGGATGTAGTTCTTGCGCATGCGGCCCGAGATGTGCGCGGTGACCACGTGGCCGTTTTCGAGCTTCACGCGGAACATCGTGTTCGGAAGGGTTTCGAGGATCGTCCCTTCCATTTCGATGACATCGTCTTTGGACACTTGCTTCCTTGGGTTTTCAGGGCCCCATGGCCCGGAACGGCGCGCGATTCTGCCACGATCGCCGGGATGCGGGAAGCGAAATGGCGCCTATTCGGCGAGTTCAGCGGGCGCGAGGCGCGGAAATGCGTCGCGCCACGAGCCCTCGATGCCGTCTTGCGCGGTCAGCGCGGCGATGCGGGCCGAGAAATCGGCGCGGCCGATCTCCCTCGCGCCGAGCGTGAACAGGTGCGGTGAGGCGACCTGCGCGTCCAGCAGCGGATATCCCCATTCGCGGAGCGCGCGCGCGAGCGCGAGGAGCGCGACCTTCGAGCCGTTGTCGACCGCGCTGAACATCGATTCGCCGAAGAACATGCGGCCGATCGCGACGCCGTAGATGCCGCCGACGAGCGCATCGCCGTCCCACGCCTCGACCGAGTGCGCGTGGCCGAGCGCGTGCAGCCGCTGGTAGGCCTTGCGCATGTCCGGATCGAGCCACGTGCCGCGCTGTTTCGCGCGCGGCGCCGCGCAGGCGCGCACGACGGTCTCGAACGCGGTGTCGGCCTTCAGCGTCCACGCGCACGTGCGCAGGAATCGCGCGAGCCGCCGCGGCACGTGCATGCGATCGGTCTCGAACACCGTGCGCGGATCGGGCGACCACCAGAGGATCGGCTGGCCGCGCGAATACCACGGAAAGATGCCGAGCCGGTACGCCGCGAGGAGGCGCGCGGTCGAAAGATCGCCGCCCGCGGCGAGCAGGCCGTCGGGCTCGGCGAGCGCGCTCTCGACCGGCGGAAACGGATCGAGTGTTCCGGCGCGCAGGATCGGAATGTCGATCACGAGACTTCGCGGAGCGCGCCGCGTTGTCGCCGCTGGGTCATTGCAATAGCCTACCGCACGTCGCGGTCGATGGCCGAAGGGAGATTTCATGGGTCGCTGCATGATCGGCGTCAGCGTCGTGAAGAACGAGGCCGACATCATCGAGGCCAACGTTCGCCACAATTTGCGCTTCCTCGATCGCATCGTCGTCTTCGACCACGACTCGTGCGACGCGACGCCGCGCATCCTCGATGCGCTCGCGACCGAAGGGCTGCCGGTCACACTGCTGACGCGGCGTGCCGATCGCCGCGAGTTCGGATTCTGGCAGGGCGAGTTCATGACCGCGCTCGCCAAGCTCGCATTCGAGCAGCACGGCGCCGACTTCGTCTTTCCGATCGACGCCGATGAGTTCATCGACGCGCCGTCACGCGAATCGATCGAGGCGTCGCTGGACGCGTGTCCGAACGATGTCGCGAACATCGAATGGCGCACGTACGTGCCGGGCCTCGACGATGCGCCCGGCACGCATCCGCTTGCATCGCTGCGCTGGCGCATCGAGACCGCGTCGCCGGCGCTGCCGAAGATCGTCGTGTCACGGCGCGTGATGTCGCGCGACTGGCTGATCGGACGCGGCAACCACCACTTCTGCAACCGCGCCGGCGACGCGCTCAGCGTGCACGCAGCGGCGACGGTCGAAGGATTCCGGCTCGCGCATCTGCCGTTCCGTTCGCCGGAGCAGCTGACCGCGAAGGTCCTGGTCGGCTGGCTGTCGCGCAAGCTCGCCTATGGCGCGAAGGCGCAATCGACGCAGCACAGCTGGCACATCCGCGAGCTGTTCGGGCGCATCGTCGCCGGCGAGAAGATCGCGATGGCCGACGTGCGGCGCTACGCGGTCGCGCTTTATGCACTGAATCGCGTGCCGCGGCCGGGCGACGAAAGCGAGTTCACGCTGATCGACGAGCCGGTCGCCGAGCCGATGCGGCTCCGCTACACCGACGCCGCAGGTGTCGATCCGGCGCGGTTGCTCGCTCTATGGAGCTCGGAGCTGATCGACAGCCTGAAGCTGGGCAGCGCCAATGCGTCTACGCCGGCGGCGCGTTGAGACGCGTTTCCGCGTAAGGCGAGTGCGCCAGCAGCTCTTCGTGATACGCATCGAGGCCATGCGCTTCGCGGCGTAGCGCATCGTCGATCGCCGCTCGGAAGCGCTGGTCTGCGATCCAGTGGAACGACTCGGTTTTCGCCGGCAGGAATCCGCGCGCGAGCTTGTGCTCGCCCTGCGCACCGGGCTCGAAGCGCGAAAGGCCTTCGCGGATGCAGTACTCGATGCCCTGGTAGTAGCACGCCTCGAAATGCAGGCCTTCGACGTGCTCGTGCGATCCCCAGTAGCGTCCGTAGAGCGTCGTGGAGCTGCGCAAAAGCATTGCGCCAGCGATCAGCCGTCCGTTGCGCCGGCACAGCACCGCGACCACGCGGCGCGGCATCGTCTGGCCGAGATGGCGGAAGAAATCGAGCGTCAGCGCCGGGAAATTGCCCTTGTCGTCGAACGTCGAGAGATAGAAGCCGTGCATCGCGTCCCACTCGCGCGCGTCGAGCTCGTCGCCGTGCCTGATCTCGCAGGTCGCGCCGGCACGCGCGGCGCGCGAGCGTTCGCTTCGGATGTTCTTCCGCTTCTTGTGGTTCAGCGCGCCGAGAAAATCGTCGAAATCGCGCCAGTGTTCACTATTTTGCCAGTGGAACTGCCAGTCGAAGCGGGGCAACCAGTCGCTTCCGTCGAATGCGGCGGCGTCGTCGGCCGTCGCGAAATTGAGGTGAGCGGAGGAAAGGCCGAGCCGTCGCGCTTCGTTGCGCAAAATCTCGACCAACGCCGCGCGCAACGCGGGCGCGGTCTCGCCGCGTCCGACGAGCAGGCGAGGGCCCGTCACCGGCGAATACGGCACTGCGCAAAGGAGCTTCGGATAGTAGTCGAGCCCGTAGCGCTCATACGCGCTCGCCCACGACCAGTCGAACACGAACTCGCCGTGCGAATTGCCCTTCAGATAAAGCGGCGCCGCGGCGACGAGCTTTTCGCCGTCATAGAGGCCGAGGTGATACGGCTGCCAGCCTTGCGCGGGCACGACGCAGCCGTGCTGCTCGAGGCCCGAAAGAAACGCGTGATCGACGAACGGATTGTCGTCGGGCAGCAGCGCATTCCATGCGCCGGCGTCGATCTCGTCGAGCGTCGCGTGAAAGCGGACGGTGAGGTTCACGCGCACGCCGTCCTTCGCGGCCGCCGTTACGATGAACGTCGCCTCAGGCGCCCGAATCGAGGTACTTCTCGGCATCGAGCGCCGCCATGCAGCCGAATCCGGCGCGAGGTGACGGCCTGGCGATAGACCTGGTCGGCAACGTCGCCGGCGGCGAACACGCCCGGCACGCTGGTCTCCGTCGCGTTGCCTTCGAGGCCGCGCGCTTGATCTTGATGTAGCCGTTGTTCATGTCGAGCTGGCCGTCGAAGATGCTCCGTGTTCGGCGTATGGCCGATCGCGACGAACAGGCCGTGCGACGGATCATCGCGCGGTCGCCGCATCCGTCAGTGCTCTTGAGCGCACGCCGGTGACGCCGTCGCCGTCGCCGAGCACCTCGTCGACCGCGCTGTTCCAGACGATGTCGACCTTGCCGGTGCTCTGCTTGTCGAAGAGCTTGTCCTGCATGATCTTCTCGGCGCGGAACTTGTCGCGGCGGTGCACCAGCGTGACCTTCTTCGCGATATTCGAGAGGTAAAGCGCTTCCTCGACCGCCGTGTTGCCACCGCCGATCACGGCAACGTCCTGGTCGCGGTAGAAGAAGCCGTCGCAGGTAGCGCAGGCCGAGACGCCCCGGCCCTTGAACTTTTCCTCGGAGGGAAGGCCGAGGTACTTCGCGGTGGCGCCGGTCGCGATGATCAGCGCGTCGCAGCTGTAATGTCCGCTGTCGCCCTTCAGCCGGAACGGCCGGCTCGAGAGATCGACGGTGTGGATGTGATCGAACACGATCTCGGTGTCGAAGCGCTCGGCGTGCTCGGCCATGCGCTCCATCAGCTCCGGGCCCTGCAGGCCCTCGACATCGCCGGGCCAGTTGTCGACGTCGGTCGTCGTCATCAGCTGGCCGCCCTGCTGCGAGACCGGTGATCAGCGTCGGCTTCAGGTTGGCGCGCGCCGCATACACCGCCGCGGTGTAGCCGGCGGGGCCGGAGCCGAGAATGATCAAACGCGAGTGCGTGGTAGTCGTCATGTATAATCCGCGCCGCTTTTCTGGCGGCTTTTCGTAACGTTTATTCCGCTGCCGGCAGTCTGCCGGCGACTCCGATTTCCGCTCGATCGCATCTGCCTTCCGGCATGCGGCCTTGCGGGAACGCGGAGAACGAGGGGGATGCGGGCGCGCTTCAAGGGGCGCCAACGGGAGACCGGGTTGCGGCGCCGCGCTTGCGCGGCCGTGCAAGTTCCGCTTCATTTCAGGAGGATTTCAGATGCGCATCGGTGTACCGTCCGAAACCAAGACCCTCGAAGGGCGCGTCGCGCTCGTACCGGCCGCCTGCGCCGATCTCGTGCGTCGCGGCCACGAAGTATTCGTCCAGGACGGCGCCGGCGCGAAGAGCGGATTCTCCGACGAGGAGTACCGCGCGTCGGCGTCAAGATCGCGGCCGAGCGCGAAGAAGCTGTACGAGGTCGGCCGAACTCATCGTCAAGGTCAAGGAGCCGATCGCGGGCGATCTCAAGCTCCTGCGCAAGGATCACCTGCTGTTCTGCTACCTGCACCTCGCGCCCGAGCCGAAGCTGACCAAGGAGCTGCTCGATATCGGCCTGACCGGCATCGCGTTCGAGAGCGTCGAGGAAGCCGACGGCTCGCTGCCGCTGCTGGCGCCGATGTCGATCATCGCGGGCCGCATCGCCGTGCAGATCGGCACGCATCTGCTGCATCAGCCGGCCGGCGGCAAGGGCAAGCTGCTCGGCGGCCTGCCGTCGACCGAGCGCGGCAAGGTCGTCGTGCTCGGCGCCGGCGCCGCGGGCGGCAACTCGGCGGCGCTCGCCGCTGCGGGCGGCGCGAACGTGGTCGTGTTCGACAAGCGCCCGGATCGCCTCGCGCAGATGATGAACCTCGGCACGAACGTCACCGCGCTGTATCCGTACGAAGAGTACGTCGCGCGCGAAGTGCGCGATGCCGACCTCGTCATCGGTGCCGTGCTGATCCCGAGCGCGAAGGCGCCGCACGTCGTCACGCGCGCGATGGTCAAGTCGATGGAGGCGGGCAGCGTGCTCGTCGACATCTCGATCGACCAGGGCGGCTGCTTCGAGACCTCGAAGCCGACGACCTACGCGAAGCCGACCTATGTCGTCGACGGCGTGACGCACTTCTGCGTGACGAACATGCCGGGCGCGGTGCCGAAGACGTCGTCGGAGGCGATCTGCGCCGCGATCCTGCCGTATGTGCAGCGGCTGGCGTCGGACAAGAACTGGCGCAAGTTCGAGCCGCTCAAGAGCGGCATCAATGTCGAAGGCGGCAAGATCGTGCATCCTGCGTTGAAGGGCACGGTCTAATCTTTCCCTTCTCCCGCGTTGCGGGAGAAGGTGCCGAAGGCGGGTGAGGGCACGTTGGTTCGAGCTTCCTTCACCCGCGCCAGTGGCGCGACCTCTCCCGCAGAGCGCGAGAGGTAAAAGAAACAATCGTTTAACTGCACTTTTTCAGGTAAATTAACCGGGTGGCGCGAGACTCCAAAGCAAAGAAGCAGCCCCAACGCCTCGACGAGCACTGGCAGAAACGCCTGCGCGAGGCCGCGTTCCTTCTCCTGCTGCCGCTCGCGATCTACCTCGTTGCCTGCCTCCTGAGCTACAGCCCGAAGGACCCGGGCTGGTCGCACGTCGGCGAGCCCGATCACATCCACAACTTCGGCGGCGCGTTCGGCGCGTGGATCGCCGATCTTTCGTTTTACCTACTCGGCGTCGTCGCGTACGCGCTGCCGTTGCTGCTGCTCGGCATCGGTGCCGTGATCCTGCGCGGCGCCGTCGCGGTCGAGCGATCACCGCTCGAACCGACCTTGCGCCTGATCGGCTTCGTCGCGTTCTTCGTCGCGGGCGCGGGCCTGGCGCACCTGCACATGACCGCGCCGACGATCCTGCCGGCCGCCGAGGGCGGCATCCTCGGCCAGCTCGTCGGCGGCGGGCTGATGAAAGGTTTCGGTTTTCTCGGCGCGAGCCTGTTCCTGCTGGCGCTGTTCCTCGTTGCGGTCACGCTCGCGACAGGCCTTTCGTGGTTCCGGCTGATGGACATCATCGGCCGCAGCCTCTTTGGCGCGGCGGCGTGGCTCGGCGGACGCTGGAAGCGCACCGACGACTGGAACGCCGCGCGCGAAGCGCGCATCGAGCGCGAGGTCGTGCGCAAGGTCGAGACCGTCAAGCAGTCCAAGCGCGAGCCGATCAAGATCGAGCCCGTCATCGCGCCGATCGAGAAGAGCGAGCGCGCGCATCGCGAGACGCAGATTCCGCTCTTCGCCGGCGCGTCGCGCGAAGGCGAGCTGCCGCCACTCTCGCTGCTCGACGAGCCTAAGCCGCAGACCAAGGGCTATTCGGAGGAAACGCTCGAAGCGCTGTCGCGCCAGGTCGAGTTCAAGCTCAAGGATTTCCGCATCGATGCGCAGGTGGTCAGCGCACATCCCGGGCCCGGTCATCACGCGCTTCGAAATGCAGCCGGCGCCCGGCATCAAGGGCAGCCAGATCTCGAGCCTCGACAAGGACATCGCGCGTGGGCTCTCGGTCGTCGCCGTGCGCGTGGTCGACGTGATCCCGGGCAAATCGGTGATCGGCCTCGAAATCCCGAACTCGCACCGCGAGATCGTCTACCTCTCCGAGATCCTGAGCTCGGGCAAATACGATGCGCTGAAGTCGCCGCTGTCGCTCGCGCTCGGCAAGGACATCGGCGGCGCGCCGGTCGTCGTCGATCTGCACGAAAATGCCGCACCTGCTCGTCGCCGGCACCACGGGTTCCGGCAAGTCGGTCGCGCTGAACGCGATGGTGCTGAGCCTTCTGTACAAGGCGACGCCGGCCGACGTGCGCATGATCATGATCGACCCGAAGATGCTCGAGCTCTCGGTCTACGAGGGCATTCCGCATCTGCTCGCGCCGGTCGTCACCGACATGAAGGAGGCCGCGCAACGCGCTGCGCTGGTGCGTCGCGGAGATGGAGCGCCGCTACAAGGTCGATGTCGGCGGTCGGCGTGCGCAATCTCGCCGGCTTCAACAAGAAGGTGAAGGACGCCGACGACGCGGGCCAGCCGCTGCTCGATCCGCTGTTCCGGCCCGACGCCTCGCAACCGAAGCTGACCGCGCAGCCGCTGCAGGCGCTGCCGTACATCGTCGTCATCATCGACGAGTTCGCCGACATGATGATGATCGTCGGCAAGAAGGTCGAAGAACTGATCGCGCGCCTCGCGCAGAAGGCGCGCGCGGCCGGCGTGCACCTGATCCTCGCGACGCAGCGCCCGTCGGTCGACGTGATCACCGGTCTGATCAAGGCGAACATCCCGACCCGCATCGCGTTCCAGGTGTCGAGCAAGATCGACTCGCGCACGATCCTCGATCAGAGCGGCGCCGAGACGCTGCTCGGCCACGGCGACATGCTGTACCTGCCGCCCGGCACCGCGGCGCCGGAGCGCGTGCACGGCGCGTTCGTCGACGATCACGAAGTGCACAAGGTCGTCGCCTGGCTGAAGACGCAGGGCGCGCCCGACTACATCGACGGCGTGCTCGAGGAAGTGCAGTCGCTCGGCAACGGCAAGGTCGTCAACGATTCGGGCCTGCCCGAAGACGCGTCGATCGGCGAGGGTGGCGAGGACTACGACGAGCTCTACGACCAGGCCGTGCGCATCGTCACCGAGTCGCGCCGCGCGTCGATCTCGGGCGTGCAGCGCCGGCTCAAGATCGGCTACAACCGCGCCGCGCGGCTGATCGAGGTCATGGAGCAGCAGGGCATCGTGACGCCGCCGGAGACGAACGGGAACCGCAGGTCCTCGCGCCGCCGCCGCCGGCCGACTGAATCCGCTTTTCCCCTCTCCCGCGTGCGGGAGAGGGGAATGCGCGCGCCGTTGCAGCCAACCCTCAGCTCCGCATCGGATAATGCGCGCTCTTCCCTGATCGCTGCCGACTCCATGCACGTACGCTTCGTCTTCGCCGCCGTCGCTCTTCTTTGCCGTTAACGCCCACGCAGCCGACAGCGCGCGTTCGCGCATGGAAGCCTTCTCGAAAGACCTCAAATCCGTCACCGCCGACTTCAGCCAGAGCGTCACCGACGCCAACGGCGAGAAGCGCGACGCCTCGCACGGCACGCTCGCATTGCAGGCGCCACGGCAGTTCCGCTGGGAGACGAAGCAGCCCTACCAGCAGACGATCGTCGCCGACGGCCAGCGCGTGTGGGTCTACGATCCCGACTTGCAGCAGGTCAGCGTACGCAGCCAGAGCGGCGAGGAAGCGCACAGCCCGCTGACCGTGCTGACCGATCTCGGACAGCTCGATTCGCAGTTCACCACGAGCGAATCGGGCGAGCGCGACGGACTCTCATGGCTGAAGCTCGTCTCCAGGGCGAAGGAGCCCGAGTTCGAGTACGCCGAGCTCGGCTTCTCGGCGAAGACGCTCGATCGCATGGTGTTCAAGGACCAGCTCGGCAACACGACCGAGATCCGCTTCGACGGCTGGAAGCGAAATCCGCTCGCAAGCGGCCGACACGTTCAAGTTCACGCCGCCGAAAGGCGTCGACGTGATCGGCAACACCGATCCCGGCGCCGAGGTTTATCCGGTCAAGGACTGAACGGACGCGCGTCCGGCCAGCACGGCGTCGACGACGGCGTCGTCTAGCTCGCCGATCGCGAGCGGCTCGATCGCCTGTTGTGGCGGGTTGCACAGCGCAAGCTGCCACCAGCCGACGTCGCGCCACGCGCCGAGCTTGTAGCCGACGTTGCGATAGATGCCGATCGGCGCGAAGCCCATCGCCTCGTGCAGCGCGACGCTCGCCGCATTTGGCAGCGAGATGCCGGCGAATGCGTTGACGTAGCCTAGTGCGCGCAACAGCGCGAACAGGCGCCGGTACAACGCGCTGCCGATGCCTTTGCGCTGCGCGGATGGATCGAGATAGACGGCCGCATCGACGCTCCATCGATACGCGAGACGCGCGCGGTTCTCGCACGCATACGCATAGCCGACGACGCGGCCGCCGGACGCGGCGACCAGCCACGGATACTGCCGCCCGATCCGGGCGATGCGCGCGGCGATCTCGGCCGCGTCCGGTGCGTCCGTCTCGAACGAAATGATCGTGTCGCTCACGTACGGCGCGTAGAGCGCCGCGATCGCTGCCGCATCTTCGGCGGTCGCGAGCCGGTATTCGATGTCGCGCATTCGAGCTCCGGAACGAGGCGCTGGCATATGATGCACCGATGCCGCGCCGCAAGCCGAGCCCGCCCGAATCCTCGCTGTTTGCCGAGCCCGAGGGCCTGAAACCTCTCGCCGAGCGCATGCGCCCGCGCACGCTCGATGAGATCGTCGGGCAGGATCGCCTGCTCGGCGCGGCGACGCCGCTGCGCCGCGCGATCGAGGCGGGCCACGTGCACTCGATGATCCTCTGGGGTCCGCCCGGCTGCGGCAAGACGACGCTCGCGCTTCTGCTCGCCAAATACGCCGACGCGAAGTTCCGCGCGATCTCGGCCGTGCTGATGGGTCTGCCCGAAGTGCGCGTCGTGCTCGCGGAGGCCGCGACCGATTTCGCACAGGGCATCCGCACCGTGCTCTTCGTCGACGAGGTGCATCGCTTCAACAAGGTGCAGCAGGATGCGTTCCTGCCGCATATCGAGAAGGGCGTCATCGTGTTCGTCGGCGCGACGACCGAGAATCCGTCGTTCGAGCTCAACTCGGCGCTGCTGTCGCGCTGCCGCGTGCACGTGATGGATGCGGTTTCCGCCGACGCGATCACCGCTGCGCTGAAGCGCGCGTTGCATGACTCCGAGCGCGGGCTCGGCGGCCGCGGCGTCGTCATCGACGACGAAGCGATCGCAACGATGGCACGCGCCGCCGACGGCGACGTGCGCCGCGCGCTGACGTTCCTCGAGATCGCGGCCGAGATCGCCGTCGACGGCCGCATCGACGAGGCGACGCTCGCGCAGGTGCTCGCCGACCGCACGCGTCGCTTCGACAAGCGCGGCGAGCAGTTCTACGACCAGATCTCGGCGCTGCACAAGTCCGTGCGCTCGTCCGATCCCGACGCGGCGCTCTACTGGCTGACGCGCATGCTCGACGGCGGCGTCGATCCGCTTTATCTCGCGCGGCGCCTCGCGCGCATGGCGGTCGAGGACATCGGCCTCGCCGATCCGCGCGCGTGGCGCATGGCGCTCGATGCGTGGGACACGTTCGAGCGGCTCGGCAGTCCCGAAGGCGAGCTCGGGCTTGCGGAGCTTGCGATCTACCTTGCGGTCGCGCCCAAGAGCAACGCGGCCTACAGCGCGTTCAATCAGGTGAAGGACGTCGTCCGCGAAACCGGCACGCTCGACGTGCCGATGCACCTGCGCAACGCGCCGACGAAGCTGATGAAGGGGCTCGGCTACGGCAAGGGTTATCAGTACGACCACGAGGCCGAGGGCGGCGTCGCGGTCGATCAGCAGTGTCTGCCGGATACGCTCGCCGGCAGCGCGTTCTACGAGCCGACCGATCGCGGGCTCGAAGGGCAGTTTCGCGAGAAGCTCGAAGCGCTGCGCGCGGCGCGCCGCACTCGCCAAGTGAACGCGCGCTTTTCTCCCCCTCGTCCCTCCGGGAGAGGGTGGGGTGAGGGTCCGGCGAAGACGTCGAGCGCCATCTCCACGCAGTGCCTGCGAGAACATGAAGCCCGGACCACCATCACCGCAAGACTCCGACCGGACCCTCACCCCAACCCGCTCCCGAGGGGAGAGGGGGCAGACGCTCTCGCTACTGCAACGTGTCCTTCGCTGCCACGCACGGTCTGGCTGCTTGCGGCGATCAGCCTCGTCAACGACGCCGCGAGCGACATGATCTATCCGCTCGTACCGCTCTACCTCGCATCGGTGCTGATGGCAGGACCGAAAGCGCTCGGCGTCATCGAAGGCATCGCCGAAGCGGTTTCGAGCCTGATCAAGCTCGCCGCCGGCGTGCTCGCCGATCGCTCCGGCAAGACGCGTGCGTGGGTCATCGGCGGCTATGCCATCGCGGGATTCGCGCGGCCGCTGATCGGCATCACGACGAGCTGGGTCGGCGTGCTCGCGTGCCGCTTCGCCGATCGCGTCGGCAAGGGCCTGCGCTCGGCGCCGCGCGACGCGCTGATCAGCCACAGCATCCGCGCCGACCAGCGCGGTGTCGCGTTCGGGTTCCATCGCGCGATGGACAACCTCGGCGCGGTCGTCGGTCCGTTGATGGCGGCCGCGCTGCTCACTGCGGGCGTGGGCCTTCGCAACGTGTTCCTGCTCGCGGTCATTCCGGCGATCGTCGTGCTCGCGCTCGCATTCGCGGTGCGCGAACCGGAATCTCCCGTTCTCGCCAAACGCGAAGCGTTCCGCTGGACGTTCGCCGGCCTTCCGGCGCCGTTCCGCCGCTATCTGCTGGTGCTCGGGCTGTTCACGCTCGGCAACTCGTCGAACATGTTCCTGCTGCTGCGCGCGAATGAACTCGGCGCGAGCGCGACGCGCGTGACGCTGATGTGGGCGCTCTTTTCCGGCGTCGCGGCCGTGCTGTCGACGCCGCTCTCGGCGATGTCGGACCGTTACGGCCGCGCGCGCGTGCTCGGCATCGCGTGGCTCGCATACGCGGCCGCGTACGTGATGATCGGGCTCCTGCCGAGCGCGGACTGGGCGCTCTGGGCCGCTTTCGCCGGGTACGGCGTCGTGACGGCCGCGCTCGAAGGCACCGAGAAGGCATTCGTCGCCGATCTCGTCCCGCAGGAGCGCTCCGGCACCGCGTTTGGCTGGTACAACCTCGTGTCCGGCATCCTGCTGCTGCCGGCGTCGCTGATTTTCGGCTGGATCTGGTCGTCGGTCTCGCCGTTCGCTGCGTTTGCGTTCGGCGCCGCGTGCGCTTTCGCGGCCGCGCTGCTGCTGCGCGCGTGGGTCGTTCCCGCAGCGGAGGCGGCATGACGCTCTGACGCATTGCGTCATCGCCGACCGTTGCCGCAGGGCCCGTCACGGCGTAACGTCCGCGCTCCACTTGGGGAAGTGAGGCTCGCATGCGTATCGGAATCGCGGCGCTGCTCGGCGCCATCGTGGTTTTCTTCTGGCAGTTTCTCGCGCACATGGTGCTGCCGATCGGCGAGATGGGTTTCCGTCAGCCGGCGAACGAAGACATCGTTCTGCAAGCGGTCACGACAGGCTTGCCACAGGCCGGCATCTATTACTTGCCGACGATCGATCCGAACAAGATGAACGACGAAGCGACGGTCAAGGCCTGGGCCGAGAAGTCCGCGAAGAATCCGTTCGTCTGGGCCGTCGTCAACACGCCGCCGACCGGCGATCCGATGAGCATGGCGCCGCAGCTGACCAAGCAGTTCATCACGAACCTCCTGGCCGCGCTGCTTGCGACATTCGTGCTCGCCGCGACTACCTGGACGTTCGGCGCACGCGTGATTGGAGCGGTCGCGTTCGGGCTCTTCGGCTGGCTCATGAACATCGTGCCGCAATGGAACTGGTACCGGTTCCCGAGCGATTTCCTGGTCGGCAACCTGCTCGAGCAGGGCATCGGATGGCTGCTCGGCGGCATCGCGATCGCGTGGTGGCTCGGTAGGACGGTGAGGCGTTAGTTCGGGCGCTGTGCGCCCTCGTTAGGGCGCTCGCCCTGCGGGCTCGCTCGTGAGGAGTCAGTTGGCTTCGACTGACGCCTGACGAGGCGGCGAAGCCGCCGACCTCACGAGCGCGCGAAGCGCGCGACCTCACCCTTTATAATCCGCGATCCTCATTGTCGCGGACTTCACCAACATGCTCGATCCCGCCCTGCTGCGCGGCCAACTCGACGCGACGGCCGAACGCCTCGCCGCGCGCGGCTACAAGCTCGACAAGGCCGCGATCGAAGCGATCGAAGCCGAGCGCAAGGCCGTGCAGACCGAGACGCAGGAGCTACAGAACCTGCGCAACACGCGCTCGAAGGCGATCGGCGTCGCGAAAGGCAAAGGCGAGGATACGGCGGCGCTGATGGCCGAAGTCGCCGGCATCGGCGACCGGCTGAAAGCGAACGAACACCGGCTCGCCGAGGTGCAGGCGAAGCTCGCCGACATCGCGCTCGGCATTCCGAACCTCGCCGACGCGTCCGTGCCGCAAGGCAGCGACGAAACGCAGAACGTCGAGCAGCGCCGCTGGGGCACGCCGCGCGCGTTCGATTTCGCGGTCAAGGACCATGTCGAGCTCGGCGCGCACAAGGGCTGGCTCGACGGCGAGACCGGATCGAAGCTGTCCGGCGCACGCTTCACGGTGCTGCGCGGCGGCCTCGCGCGCCTGCATCGTGCGCTCGCGCAGTTCATGCTCGATCTCCACACCATCGAGCACGGCTATCTCGAATGCAACGTGCCGCTGCTCGTGAATCCGGAGACGATGCAGGGCACCGGCCAGCTGCCGAAGTTCGAGGAAGACCTCTTCTCGACCACGGTCGGCGAGACCAAGCGCTATCTGATCCCGACCGCCGAAGTCTCGCTGACGAACATCGTGCGCGACGAGATCATCGATGCCGCGGCGCTGCCGATGCGCATGACAGCGCACACGCCGTGCTTTCGCGCCGAGGCCGGCAGCTATGGCAAGGACGTACGCGGCATGATCCGCCAGCACCAGTTCGAGAAGGTTGAGCTCGTCAGCATCGCCAAACCGGCCGAGAGCTTCGACGAGCACGAGCGCATGACGCGCTGCGCCGAAGTCGTGCTGGAAAAGCTCGCTCTTCCGTATCGCCGCGTGCTGCTCTGTACCGGCGACATGGGCTTCGCGGCGGCGAAGACCTACGATCTCGAGGTGTGGCTGCCCTCGCAGCAGACGTATCGCGAAATCTCATCGTGCTCGAACTGCACGGATTTCCAGTCGCGACGCATGCAGGCGCGCTGGCGCAATCCCGAGACGGGCAAACCCGAGCTCGTGCATACGCTCAACGGCTCGGGCGTCGCGGTCGGGCGCGCGTTGATTGCCGTCATGGAAAATTATCAGAACGCGGACGGTTCGATCGACGTGCCCGAAGCGCTGCAACGCTACATGGGCGGCATGACGCGCATCGCTTGACGCAAGGCCGGCAAGCGAACGCAACCGTGTCGACTCGTCTCCGCCGGCTTTCGGTCGATCGTACTTACACGAAAAAGTAACGTCGCTGTCTGCCGATGTTCACTCGCTGCGACGTACAACGCTTCGTGCGCGCACGTGTTCGCGTGCATTCCGCAAACGACAGGAGACCCAAGCGATGGCCGATCGAATCCAGCGCATCACGCCGTTCCTCTGGTTCAACAACGACGCCGAGGACGCGGTGAAGTTCTATGTCTCGGTGTTCAAGAACTCGCGCATCGGCTTGATCACGCACTACACGAAAGAAAGCTCGAACGCGTCAGGTCAAGCCGAAGGTTCCGTGATGACGATTGCATTCGAGCTCGACGGCCAGCCGTTCACCGCGATCAACGGCGGCCCGCACTTCAAGTTCAACGAAGCGGTCTCGTTCGTCATCAACTGCGATTCGCAGGACGAAATCGACCACTACTGGAACAAGCTCACCGAAGGCGGCGATCCGAAATCGCAGGTCTGCGGCTGGCTCAAGGACAAATACGGTCTTTCCTGGCAGGTCACGCCGTCCGACCTGCCCGAGCTGATGCGCAATCCCACGACGACCGCGGCGGTCATGAAAGAGGTCCTCAAGATGAAGAAGATCGACCTCGCGACGCTGCGGCGCGCCGCCGCCGGCTGACGACGGCGCACCGCACCCGCCTCACGCGCGAGTGACGACGATCTCGAGGTACTCGCTTGCGACGACGAGCGAATTGCGACCGCCCGAGTTCATCTGCTTCAGGAGATCGGTCATGTCGTGCTCGAGCGCCTTCGCTTTATCCGCCGCGAGCGCCGCGAATGCCTTGTGCACGGGGCCGTACCAGTCGCGGAAGATCTCGATGAAGTGCGCCGGCGAGCGGTAGCGGAAGTTGAACACGCGCGGCGCGATGTCGAGCGCCGCGATGCTGTCGCCAAAGATGTCGCGAAGATGCGCTTCGGTACCCCAGAGCGATGGCGCCTGCACGCCGGCCGGTGGCGGCATGTGCCGGCCCAGCACCTTGAAGAGCTGGCCGACGAAACCGTTCGGCGTCCAGTTCGCAAGGCCGATGCGTCCACCCGGACGGCACACGCGCGCGAGCTCGTGCGCCGCGCGTGCGTGGTCGGGCGTGAACATCACGCCGAACGTCGACAGCACGGCATCGAAGCTCGCGTCGGCAAACGGCAGCGCTTCCGCGTCGGCGGCCTGGAACTCGACGTCGAGATGCTCCGCACGCGCACGCTCGGCGGCGCGGTCGAGCAACGCCGGGACGTAGTCGGTCGACGTGACACGACAGCCGCGGCGCGCGGCCGCAAGCGTCGCGTTGCCGTTGCCGGCGGCGACGTCGAGCACGCGCTCGTCCCAGCGCAGATCGCACGCTTCGGCGAGTTGCTCGCCGACGATCTGCAGCGTGGTGCCGATGACGGCGTAGTCGCCGCTCGCCCACGCGGTCTGCTGGCGGGTCTTGACGGCGGTGAAATCGATGACTGCGTTCATGCGTTTTGCTCCGGCTTCAGGAGTGCGCATGAGGCGCTTCGCATGGCGCGCGCGTCCTGCTCGCGCGTCGCGCGCGCTTGACCGAGCGTCCCGACACCGCGCGTCGGTTCGCCAAACGTCCGCGATCGTTGCCCGATCGTCCGGCCAGGACGTCTTGCATGCGTCCTACTTGGCGCGGCGCTCGCGGACGCCCACAATCGCGCGCATTGGAGCGGGCGAGGGAATATCCATGACTCTGCAGCACATCGCCGCGGCATTGGAGCGCGCGGAGCACGTCCTGACTCGCCGACCGGACATGGCCGTCCACGAGGACGCGCCTGCCACGTCGCGCTGGGCAGGCGGCATCCGCTGCATTTCCTCGCATCCCAACGGCACTGAAATCGCGACTGACGTCGACCGCGAAATCGGCGGCACGGGCGACATGGTCTCGCCCGGCTGGTTGATGCGTGCCGGCATCGCATCGTGCGCCGCATCGAGCCTCGTCATGCGCGCGGCGGCGGCCGGCATCGAGCTCACGTCTCTCGAAGTCATCGTGAGAAGCCACTCCGATTCGCGCGGTCTGCTGGGCATTGCAGGCGATGACGGCGCCGCGATCGATCCCGCGCCGCGCGAGATCGAGCTCGTGTTCCGCGTCGCCGCGCGCGATGCGTCGAAGGAACGTCTCGAAGCGCTCGTTGCCGAAAGCCAGCGCTGCGCGCCGGTGCCGGCCGCGATCCTCCACGGCGTGCCTGCGCGCTTGCGTGTCGAGATCGAGCCCGCGTGATGGATGCGTTATCCGAAATCCTGCGCGTCGTCCGCCTCGTCGGCGCGATCTTCATCCATGCGCGCTTCACGGCGCCGTGGTCGTATCGCTCGCCGCGCGCCGATTCGGCCGCGCCGCTGCTCGAGCCCGGCGCCGAGCGCGTCGTGATCTTCCATCTCGTCACCGAAGGCGACTGCTACGTCGAGCTCGAAGGCGAGCCGGCGCTTCGGCTCGTCGCCGGCGACGTCGTCGTCTTTCCGCAAGGCGACGCGCACGTGATGGCGTCCGCGCCGGGTCTGCCGCCGACGCAGGGCTCGCGACTGCAGAGCGTGCTGGCGCGGCGACCGCGCCAGCTCTCGTTCGGTGGCGGTGGCGCGACCACGCGCATCGTCTGCGGCTATCTCGCCTGCGACGCGCGGCTCGCGAGCATGCTGCTCGCCGGATTGCCGCCGGTGCTGCGCGTGAACGTGCGCGGATCGAACGCGGGCGTCTGGCTCGAGACGTCGGTGCGTTACGCGCTCAGCGAAGTGCGCTCGGCGCGCCGGCCGGGCGGAGCCGGCGTGCTCGCGAAACTTGCGGAAGTGCTTTTCATCGAGACGCTGCGGCTCTACATCAACGAGCAGAGTGTCGGGCGCACGGGCTGGCTCGCCGGCATGGGCGATCGCATCGTCAGCGCAGCGTTGAACCAGATGCATGAGCGGCCCGCACATGCGTGGACGCTCGAAGAGCTCGCGCGCGTCGCGGGCACGTCGCGCTCGGTGCTCGCCGAGCGCTTTCAGCACATGGTCGGTACGTCGCCGATGCAGTACCTCACGCAATGGCGGATGGTGCTCGCGGCGAATCTGCTCACGCGCAGCAACGCACCTCTGGCACGTATTGCCGAGGATGTCGGCTACCAGACCGACACGGCGTTCAGCCGCGCATTCCGCCGCGAATACGGCGAGCCGCCGGCCGCGTGGCGCCGCAGCCAGCTCGCGCGCGAGCAACCGTAGCCCGATGCCCGCGCTCGTCGTCAAGGTACTGCTGACCGCGATCATCATCGTCGCGGTGAGCGAGCTCGGCAAGCGCAGCACGCTCGCAGGCGCACTGCTCGCATCGCTGCCGCTGACGTCGCTGCTCGCGCTGATCTGGCTTTATCACGACACCGGCGACGCCGCGCAGGCGGCCGATCTCGCACGCGGCATCTTCTGGCTCGTGCTGCCCTCGCTCGCCTTCTTCGTCGTGTTTCCCGCAGCCGTGCGCGCCGGCTGGACGTTCTGGGCGTCGATGGGCACCGGTATCGCGGCGACGCTAGTCGCGTACGGCGCAATGCTCGGCGTCGATCGTGCGTTCGGCTTGAAGCTCTTCGGCTGAGTACGCCGCTTCAGGTCACGGTGATCAGGTCACCGTGAAGCGCGGCTGGAAGCTCCGCGACGTGCACTCGGCATGGCCGCATTCGCAACCGCCGCCTTCTTCGTGCGTTGCCGCGAGCGCCGCGTTCTCGCACCACGAGCTGCAGTAGCTGCTGCCTTCGCGCGCTAGGCATTCGCAGGGGATATGTCCGCAGGCAGAGCGTTCCGGATTTTCCATGGCGTGGCCTCGAGTGGGAACTTTTCGAACGTAGTCCCGACGAGCAAAACCGACGCTTAATGCACGCTGTGCGGCAAAGCTGAATCGCGGCTATTCGCCAGTTCGCATCGGCGGAAATGCGTCGCTAGACTCGATCGCTCTTCGTCGAACGGAGGAACGCGAGTGCCCATGTCGAGACGACGCTGGACCGTGCTGATCGCGATCCTGATCGTGCTGGTGATCGTGCCGGTCGCGTGCATCGTTGCGCTTGTCGCCTACGACTGGAACGGTGCAAAGCCGTGGCTCCAAGCGCGTGCGAGCCGATCGCTCGGCCGCGAAATCGAGCTCGGTGGCAACGTCGATCTCGTCTGGCGCTGGCGTCGTCGCATCGATGGTACCGACACGTTCTCGCCGGGCTTCGCGCTGACCGCCGAGGACGTGCGCATCGGCAATCCCGGCTGGGCGACGCGCAAGCGATTCGCCGAGCTCGGCTCGCTCGACGTCGACGTGCGCCTCTTTCCGCTGCTGTGGCACCGGCTCGACATTCCGGCGATGCGGCTCGTGCAGCCGAAGCTCGATTTCGAGCAGCGCAAGGATGGCGCGAACACGTGGACGTTCACGCCGGAAGGCAAGGCCGATGGTGCAGCGTGGACGGTCGAGGTCGGCGAGGTCGCATTCGACGAAGGCGAGGTCACGATCAGCGACGAGACGCGCGCGCTCGACGTGCGCGCGACGATCACGCGGCTCGAGACGCCGATTCCGTTCGGGCAACGCGCCACGGGCGACGACCCGTCGACGCGGCGCGAAGTGATCCAGCGTGTCGGCCGCGAAGCGGCGCAACGCCTTCGCAAGGCGGCCGACGAGCGTGCCGAACGTCGTGCCGAGCGCGGTCGCACCGTAACGCCGCCGCCTTATGTGTTCGCGTGGAAGGCGAGCGGCAAGCTCGACGGCGATCGCGTCACCGGCGAAGGACGCATGGGCGGCGTATTCGCGCTGACGGATCCGAAGCCTTTTCCGGTCCGCGCCGATATCGATTTCGGCGCGACGTCGATCGCGTTGACCGGCACGATCACCGATCCGACGAGCCCCGATGCGATCGACATGCGACTCTGGATCGCGGGGCCGAATCTGGCGAAGTTGTATGCGATCACCGGCATCACGCTGCCGAACACGCCGCAGTACGCGACGGTCGGCCGCCTCGCGGGACATTTCCGTCCGCGTCGCTCGGTGCTGCGCTACGAGGATTTTACGGCGCGCGTCGGCGGCAGCGATCTTGCCGGCACGCTGACGTTTCGCAGCGACGGCGATCGGCCGACGCTGAGCGGCGACATCGATTCCTCGCTGCTGCAGTTTCGCGACCTCGGCACGCTGCTCGGCGCCGAGCCCGAGAAGGAAGCGTCGACGGGCCGTCTGCTGCCGAGCGCAGCATTCAATGTCGAGCACTGGAAGGCGATGGACGCCGACGTGCATTTCACCGGCAAACGCGTCGTGCGCACCGAGGACCTGCCGATCAGCAACGTCGACAGCCGGATCCAGATGCAGTCCGGCGTGCTGTCGCTCGACCCGCTGACGTTCGACATGGCCGGCGGCAACGTGAAGTCGTCGATCCGTATCGACGCGAATGCGACGCCGCCGAAAGGCGTGATTTCGATCGACAGCCAGCATCTCGAGTTGCATCGCCTCTTCGAGAATGTCGGCGGGCTCAAGCAGAGTCCCGGCGAGATCAGCGGCAAGATCAAGCTGTCGGGCGCCGGCAATTCGGTCGCGGCGCTGCTCGGCCACTCGAACGGATCGCTGCATCTCCTGACGACCGGCGGCCGCGTCAGCGAGACGCTGATGGAGGAGGCCGGGCTCAACTTCGCGAACGTGCTGATCGCCAAGATGAAGGGCGATCAGATGATCGACATCGATTGCGCGGCGGCGCAGTTCACGGTCGCCGGCGGCGTCGCGAAGTCCGATCTCTTCGTGTTCGACACCGACGTCGCAATCGTCGTCATCGACGGCACGATCGATCTCGGCGACGAGCACGTCGACCTGACGCTGCATCCGGACTCGAAGAACATGCGCATCTTCTCGCTGCGCTCGCCGCTGCATGTCGTCGGCAATTTCGAGCACCTCGACGTCAGCGTCGACAAGAAGAGCCTCTTCGCGCGCGGCGGTGGCGCGATCGCGCTCGGCGTCGTCGCGACGCCGCTCGCGGCGCTGATACCACTGATCGCGCGGGGCGGCGGCGACGATGAGACGAAGAGCTGTGCGCCGCTGGTCGAGGAGCTCAGGAAGAAATCGCCAGCGCCTGCCGCGAAGCCCGCGCAGAAAGCGGCGAAGCAGCCCGCTGGAACGTGAGCGGCGCAGCAGCGTGCTATCGTGCCTCCGTGGGGGAGAACACACGCGATGCGGGACTGGTGCGCGCCCTCGGCCCGTGGGCGCTGGCGGCGAGCATCGTCAACATGGTCGTCGGCGCCGGCATCTTTGCCGTGCCGGCGTCGCTCGCCGCGTCCGTCGGTCCATTCGCGCCGCTCGCATTTCTCGTCTGCGCGATCGCGGTCGGCTCGATCGCGATCTGCTTCGCCGAAGGCGGCAGCCGCGTGCCGACGAGCGGCGGCGCGTACGGCTATATCGAGACCGCGTTCGGGCCGCTGGCGGGCTATGTCGCGGGCTCGATGCTGTGGTTTTCCGATCTGCTCGCGTGCGGCGGCATCGCAGCGGCGCTCGGCGACGTCGCGTCGAGCCTCGTCGCGCCGGAATGGCAGATGGCTACGCGGACCGGCGTCGTCGTTCTTTCGGTGGGCAGCATCGCGTTCGTGAACGTGCTCGGTGTCGCGCATGGCGCGCGGCTCGTGACGGTCGCCGCGCTCATCAAGCTCATTCCGCTCATCGTCTTCGTGCTCGTGGGCGCTGCATTCGTCGACGGTGCGAACTTCGCTGGGACGCTGCCGTCGGCAAACGAAGACTTCGGCCGCGCGCTGATCCTCGCGCTCTTCACGTTCACCGGCATGGAAACCTCGCTTTGCGCGAGCGGCGAAGTGCGCGAGCCGTCGCGCACGATCCCGCGCGCGATCGCGATCGCGATGATCTCGCTGACCGTGATCTACATCGGCGTGCAGATCGTGGCGCAGGGCGTGCTCGGCGCGTCGCTCGCGACTTCGACGGCGCCGCTCGCCGATGCGATGGCGCATGTCAATCCGGCGTTGCGCGTGCTGATGCTCGCGGGTGCCGCGATCTCGATGCTCGGCTGGCTCGGCAGCGACATTCTCGGCACGCCGCGCGTGCTGTTCGCGTTCGCGCGCGACGGCCTGATGCCGCGCGTGCTCGGGCGCGTGCATCCGACGACGCGCGCGCCGCACGTCGCGATAATGTCGTATGCCGCGTGCGCGATCGTTCTCGCGCTGACCGGTACGTTCGCCGAGCTCGCGGTGCTGTCGACGCTGCTCGTGACCGTGCCTTACGTCGGCGGCTGCGCGGCGGCGGTCGTGCTGGCGCGGCGCGGCGTCGCGCTCGCGGGAACGCCGCTCAATTTCCGCTGGCTGATGCTCGCGGCCGTGGTCGGCATCGGAAGCTGCATCGCGCTGATCGTGCTCGCGGCGCGCATGGAAATCCTCGGGCTCTTCGCAACGATCGCGGTCGCGATCGCGATTTATCTCGTGCAGACGCGCGCGACGCCGGCACGCGGCAGGTCAGCGTAGCTGGCTGTCCTTGCTGCCGCGGCGGTTGTAACCGGCGAACGCTTTCTCGTCGCGGTCGTGCGCTTCCTGGCAAGCGACGCACAGACGCACGCCGGGCACGGCCTTGCGCCGCGCTTCGGGAATCTTCGCGTCGCACTCTTCGCAATGCGTGAGGCTCCGCCCGCGCGGCAGCTTGGCGCGCGCGCGCTTGACGGCATCGTCGACCGTCGAGTCGATCTGGTCCTGCACGGCGCCGTCGCCGGCCCAGCCTGTGGCCATGGAAGTTCTCCGAGTGCTTGGCGGAGGGCCTGAAGGCACTATCCGCTCAATCGGAGATGGGGTCGAGTGCCGCGCCGCTCAACGCGAGCGGGCAAAAAAAGAGGGCGCGGTTCGCGCCGCGCCCTCGTTCACTCAGCTTTGCGGTCCGCTTACTTCGACGCGGGTCCGACGTTCACCGGCTGGCCGTTCTGCTTGACGCCGTTGCCGCGCACGATGAAGTTCTGCTCGAAGCCCGCAATGACGTCCGAGATCAGCGCCATCTGCTCGTTGGCGAGGTCGGGGCCAGTCGGGCCTGTCGCGCCGTCGAAACCGTCGGCGAAGATCTCGTCGGTGCCGGCCGGCGCGTCGACGCCGTTGGCACCGTCCTGATGGACCGCGCCGATCCACGAGCGCGCCTGGTACGTGCCGCTCGCGTCCGCCGTCGCCGGGCTGCCGCCCGTCGCGCCGTGGTATTCGAGCGCGACCAGCACGTCGCCCGGTCCGTCGAGCTCGACGCCGCCGTTCGGCAGCGTGATCGTCTGCAGCGCGCCGAGCGGATCGGCGACCGCGACGTCGTGCACCGCCGCGACCAGCGTCGCGCCGTTCGACGGATCGTTGTCGTCGTCCTGGTAGACGTAGACGTCGAACAACTCGCCGACGACCGCGCCGACGCCGCCGTTGCTGAGCGCGCCGACGAAGACTGTCTGCACGTTGGTCAGCGTGAACGGATAGTCGGTCGCATCCGGCGTGAAGCGGTTCAGGTAGACGAAGTACGTGCCGGGACCGGCGCCGACCGCGTTGATGTTCGGGTCGCTGTCCTGATGGTTGTCGATCTTCAGCACGCACGCACCGGCGTTGCAGAGTGTCGGCGGCGGCGGCAAGCCGGCCGGCTTGACCGCGACGGTCAGGTGCTGGTCGGGCGATGCGCCGCTCGCTTCGTGCAGCACGATGTTGCCGAACGCGAAGTTGTCGACGTCGGTCTGCGACGGCGTCGCGGTGATCGTCAGTGTCTGTGACGCACCCGGCGCGAGCGTGAAGCTCGACGGCGCGACATCCACCGACGCATCGCCGCTGGTCGGCGTGAACGACGCGTTCCAGCTGCCCTGACTATCGAGGCGGTTCGTGACCGTGCGCGTCCACGTGCAGCCCGACGAGTCGCACGCGGCATTGCGCACGTTCGGCAGGTTGAGATCGCGGATCTCGATCGTGCCGCCGCTCGGGTTCGCGGCGAGGTAGTGCGCGTAGGTCTCGTCCATCGTGAGGCCCGCGAGCGCTGCCTTGGTGAGATCGACGCGGCCGTGACCCACCTGGTCGATCGTCCACGGCGTCGTGCCGTCTTCCTCGGTGCCGTCGGCATTCGTCGCCGTCGTCAGCAGCGCCGACTTCACTTCGGTCGGCGTCCAGTCCGGATGCACGGCGCGGATCAGCGCGGCTGAACCCGTGATGTGCGGCGTCGCCATCGACGTGCCGCTCATGAGGCCGTAGTTGCCGTCCTGATCGTCGAGCGCGGCATAGATGTTGATGCCGGGCGCTGTGATGTCGGGCTTGGTCTCGTCGGCGTACGGATCGAGCGTCGGGCCGCGATAGCTGAAGTTCGCCAGCACGTCGCCCTGGATGTTGCCGATGCCGGACGGCACCGTGTCGGCCGTCGCCGTGCCTTCGTTCGCACCGACGAACGTGATCAGCGCGTCGCCCGGCGTCTTGTCGATGCTGTAGGCCGGCACGTTCGGTGCGCCGGTCGTGTCCATCGAGATCGAGCCGACCTGATTGTTCGCGACGACGACCATGATCGCGCCTGCGTTGGCCGCGTTGGTGATTTTCTCGGTGAACGAGCACGCGGTACCGCCGACCTCGGTCGGGCCGCGGCGCACCACCGCGATCGCGCCCGTGAATGTGCCCGGCGGGAAGCCGCCGTGATCGGTGCAGCCGGCAAGGTTAGTCGGATACGACTTGATCGCACTGCCGGAGAGTGTCGGCGCGCCGATCGTTGTGCTGCCGGGCGTCAGCGGAATCGCGCTGATCGCGGCCGGAGGCGTGCCAGGGCCGACGACCGAAAGGATCGGGCTCAGCACTTCGTCCTGCGTCGAAGCCGCGACCGTCGTCATCCACGGGCCGAGATGGTTCACCTTGCTCGTCGGATCGGTCTCGCCGGTCTGCAGGTTGCCGGCCGCGGCGGCGACGAAGATGCCGGCGTGGATCATGTCGAGGAAGTTGCGGTCGTTGTCGTTCCACGGGCTCGTGCCGCCCGAGATCGAGAAGTTGACGACATCGACCTGGTCCGCGATCGCGTTCTGGATGCCGGCGAGGATCGCGGCGCCCGAGCACGAGTCGGTCTGGCAGACCTTGTACTGATGGATCGCCGCGCACGGCGCGACGCCGGACATCGTGACGCCGTCGGGCAGGCCCGGCGCGGGCGAGACCGTGTTGTCGATCGTGTTGCCGGCTGCCGTGCTCGACGTGTGCACGCCGTGGCCGAAGCCCGGATTCGCTTCCGGATTCGGGCCGTTGCAGACGCCGCCGCTGCTCGTCGAGCAGTCGACCGCGACGAGCTTCGGTGCTGCGCCGGAGAAGCCGCACGTGCCGTCGTTCGCGAACGAGGGATGATCGCTGTTCGTGCCGCCGTCAAGATCGCCGACGACGACGCCTTCGCCGCGCGTGCCGACGTTGCCCGGTGTGTCGGTGCCGTCCCAGATCTTGTCGGCGCCGATGAACTTCGGACCTCTGAACGTCGCGAGGTGTTCGAAACCGGCGCGGCGGATTTCGGCGACGCCCGGCACGGTCGCGATGCGCGCGGCTTCGTCGGCCGTCATGTCGGCGGCGATGCCGTTCAGCGTGATCGAGTAGTTGTGCGTGATGTTGAGCGTGCGGCCGAGCGAGGATTCGATCGCCGCGATGTGCGTCGCGCGCTGCGTCGCAAGATAGTTGCCATAGGCCTCGGCGGCTGCCGAATGCACATCGAGCTTCTGCGCGCGCGTGTCCGGCGCGTGGCCGGTCGCCGCAAGACCCTGCACGTTGCCCTGGTAGTAGAGCACGCCATCTTCAGTGAACTTTACGATGTAAGTCTCGCTGCCGACGGCCTGCTGCGTCGCAACGAGCGGCGCGGCTTCGACATTTTCGGACGGCTGGAACACGGCCGCCGCCAGCGCGAGTGCAACGGCGGAGGCGAGCGCATTCGAACGTAAAAACTGCTTCATTCCACTCTCCAACATGAAGTCAAGGCGACGCCGTACGGGAGCACGCGTCGCCGCGTTCTCCTCGCAGGGCAAATAAGGGGAGGTGTCTCCCGCGAAATGACCGCGCGCGCGAGGCGCGCACGGGGTACTCGAACTTATCGTGTCATCGTTCGTTTATGCAACGGTCTGCGGATGCAATTTGCACACGTCCGTTTGCATGAATCGATTGATCCGTACAGCCGATGATGATGACCAACGGCACATCGACGATGTGGGTGGCCTGTGCTCGCAGTTGGCTCGAGATCGACCGCGAAGATGTTGCGGGAATTGCTTCGATGCGCGACGCGCGATCAGCTCGCGCCGGTTGATCGCACTGTGCGATCCGCGCTTCGCACGCTTGCGCACGAGCGCGAGCGCCGCGGCGCATGCGAGCAGGGAGAGCAGCACGAAGTAGACGGCAATCGGCCACGGCGAGCTCGCGAGCTTCGGAAAGAGCTTGAAGCGCAGGAACGTCGCGTAGTTCGTTGCGTCGTGCAGATAGATCATCAGGAACGTGCTCGCGCCCGACTTCAGGAAGAACCACGTCATGATCACCGACAGCGCGAGGCACGAGACGAGGAACAGCAGGTGATCGCCGAGCGCGGGCAGCTTGTCTTCTGCCGCGTAGAGCGGCACGTGCCACGCATACCAGACGACGCCGACGACGAGCGCGGCCGCGAGCGGCGAGAGGCGCTGCATCAACTGCGGCAGCAGCACGCCGCGCCAGCCGATCTCCTCGCCGAGCGGCCCATCGATCGCGGCCATCACGAAGAAGAACAGCACGAACTTGAGCGGCGCGAACTGGCTCGCGTCGAAGTGCATCGTGCCGGTCGCGTAGCCGCTCGCGACGACCGCGGCGTTCAGCACGAGGTTGAACCACGCGGCGACGTAGAGCCACGACGGGACGCGCCAGCGGATCAGGCTCCGGCCGAGCTCGACGAGCGCTTCGCGACCGCGGCAGAGCGCGAGCGCGATCACGGCCGCGAGCGCGGGCCCGAAGTTCGAGAACACGAGCCAGACGATGTTGCCGGCGAGCGAGGCGCGGCCGAAGTCTTCGTGCTCCATCGAGAACGGCAACGTGCCGGCGCGCGAGAGGACCGCGACGATCCAGTAGACGACCGCGAAGCCGAGCGCCAGCACCGTGAATACGGCGGCGGTCCTCGAGAGCCGGGTCGGAGCGTGTCGTCATCGATTCCCCTGTCGTCGCACGGCTGGCGCGCCTCGGACGATCTCTGCGTGGGATGCGGTCGGCGTCGCAAAGGTTTGAAGCGAGCGCCCGTCAGCGTTCGCTGCAGTGCGACAGGGCCTCCCGGCGAGCTGAACAGGGCCGCCTGCGCGAATGGTAGTAGAGTCCGCCAACCTGCGCCGGCGTCGAGGCCGCATGCGAGCGAACGACAACACCATCGTCATCGCCGACGACGATCCCGAGATCTGCGATTCGCTCGCGGCAACGTTCGAGTCGCGCGGCTACACGGTGCACACGTGCAACGACGGGCTCACGGCGGTCGCGCTCGTGAAGGAAGTGCGGCCCGCCGTCGCGCTGATCGATCTCGAGATGCCGGGCATCGACGGCTACGAAGTCGCGAGGCGCCTTCGCGCGGACGTCGATCTCGCCGACACGCGGCTCGTCGCGGTGACCGGGCGCTCGGACGAGCAGGCGAGCGCACTCGCGTGGGATGCGGGCTTCCACGATTTCCTCGGCAAGCCGGCGCCGGTGTCGATGCTGCTTGCGATGATCCGGCGCACGCAGGAAATGCAGGCGATCAAGTCGGCGCGCTGACGCGCCGCATCGTGCACCGCCTCAGTCGATCTCTTCGTCGCGCTCGGGCCGCGGCTCGATGAACTCTTCCTGCTCGAGGCCTTCCTCCGTCTCGAGCTCCTCGTCCAACTGCGTCTCGTCGCCGAAGTCGTCTTCGTCGCCCGGCGTTTCATCGATGTTCTCGATGAGATCGTCGGGCAGGGCGGATTCGTCGTCCTGATCGAGCAGGCGTGGCTGGGTCATGTCGTCGGTCTCCCGCGTTGTACTGCGACGTGTGCTGTGCTTGCCACGCGAAAAGCCTACCACCATCGAACTCATTGCGCAGGCTGGAGATCGACCGATCGCGGCGGCAATCCCAGCGCCTGCCGGTAGCGCGCGTAGAGCGTCGTGACCTTCGCGACGTATTCCTGCGTCTCGACATACGGCGGCACGCCGCCATACTGCGCGACCGCGCCGGCGCCTGCGTTATACGCCGCGGCCGCAAGCACGCGATCGCCGCCATACTGATCCTCGAGCGTTTTCAGGAGCTTCGCGCCGGCCATGATCGACTGCTTGGCCGAAAATGGATCCTTGACGCCGTAGTCGCCGATCGTTTCCGGCATCAGCTGCATGACGCCCTTCGCGCCCTTCACCGACACGGCGTCGGCCGTGTAGTCGCTCTCGGCATGCGCGATCGCACGCAGCCACGCTTCGTCGATGCCCGTCGCCTGCGCTGCGCTCTTGAACTCGCGCTTGTAGAGGTTGACCTCAGGTTTGCCCGCGTGCCCGAGCCCGAGATGTGCCGACGACGACGGCGGCGTCGCGACCGTGAACTTCTGCACCGGCGTCGAGCCCGGCAGGTTGCGCGTCGAGTAGACGATCTTGCCGTCCTGCTCGCGCTGATAGAGCGTGCCCTTGAAGACGCCGAGCGCGCCCCAGAGATTCGGCAGCGCCGCGGCGTTGTCGTCGAGCGTGTTCGCCGCGCATTTCGAGCCCGGCTCCGGCGCCGTCGCGAGGCTCACGGTGCCGTCGCGAAGGCAACGCCAGACCGTGCGCGCCCGGCTCTCCGGGCTCGCCGTCGTCAGCATGATCAGCACCAGCAGGAGGCGGCCCGGGCTCATGGTCCTTGTTCGGATTCTCGGCCAGCGCACGCGACAGCGCGGGCTCATTGGGCCGTAGCGCCAATGAACCCGTGCTAATTCTGGCCGATCCAGGCGATATTTGCCTTTCGTGCGGACGCGCGGGATACGCACGCCGGCCGGAGCCGGGCGACGTCAGTGCGCGGCTTCGAAGGCGACGTCGCCGATCCAGTTCCGCGCGCGCCGCGCGAGGCGGTTGGCTTCGATCTCGCCATCGAGGTTCGACGACGCATGGCGCAGCAGCGACGGATCGACGCCGTCGAACGTGTTGACGTTGACGACCGCGTAGAGCCGGCCGTCGACGCGGCTCGTCACGACCGGCACGACGCCGCATGCGCTGCAGACATGGAACGCGGCCGTGCCGGTGCCGAACGCGTAGTCGGATACGCGCGCGCGGTCGCGCACGCGGATCCGAAGCGAGCCGCCGGGGCACGACGTCCAGACGCCGCCGTGCCGCGTGCAGAACGTGCACGTACAGGCGCGCGCCGGGATTTCGGTCGGGTCGGGCGTCCAGTCGAGCGTGAACGCGATGTTGCCGCAATGGCAGCTGCCGGAAATACGCATGGCTTCGGCGCTCACTCGATGTAGGGAACGGGATCGGCGGGGCAGGTCTTGACCGACTGCTGCGTCGTGCTGCGCAGGTCGCTGATCCAGCATTCGTCGAAGACCGAGCAGTAGCAGATGCTGAGCTGCAGCTTGAAGCGCGCGTCGTCGAGCCTGGTCCAGAGCGGTGCGTTTGCGTCGGTCTTTGGCAGGTGCAGCAGCGTCAGGCTGTCCGACGCGCGGAGCACGCGCGAGATCAGCTTCCCCGAGATCATGCGGTTGTCGGTGAGCGCCGGAAGATCGAGCGCTTCGGGTCGCGTTTCCTTCGGCACGCAGCACGCGCCGATCAGTGCAGCCCAGCCGCGCACCGGCTTGCCCTCGTAGCTGATCGAGAACGATTCGACCTTCGCGGGCCCGACGCCTGCGTTGCGGACCATGATGTCGATCACCGGTGCGCCGTTGTCGCCGGTGTTCGAGCTTACGTACTCGAGGTACGGCCACGACTGTGCCTGAACGAGCCGTGCCATTTCGTCGCCCTGGCTCAGCGAGAGCCAGATCGACGTCACCGATGTGACGAGCGCGGCGATGGCGACGGCGAACTCAAGCGTGCGACCGACCCGTCCGTTCGACTTCAGCATGTGCCGACTCCCCTGCAATGTAATGCTGCTTCGATGCCTCGAAACCGCGCAGCGTTGCAATCGCCGGCGGGCTCGGCAGCAGCATCATGCATCGATCCTAGCCGGAAGCGTAACGAAGGCAGGCGCGGCCGTTGCTCCACTCATGACCCTTTCACGATGGATCGGCTCTAGTACGCACAATGGACGACATCGAAGAAGGCGAGACGAATCGCCGTCGCCGCGAACAGGCCTTGCGCATCATTGCCGCAAAGCTCCTGCAGCGGCGTCGCGCGTTGACCGACCAGCAGCTCCTCGACGAAGAGGCGCGGCGCGAGGCCGAGCGCGCGAAACGCACGCGCAAGAAATGATGCGGAGCGAGCGGGCCGTCAGGCCGCGCGGACGACGTCGCGCGCAGGATATTGGCCGTCGACACGCTCGCGCAGGAACGTATCCGGATCCTCGCAATTCGCAAGCGCCGTGAAGAGGCCCTGCGACACGCCGGTGAAGTCGCGCACGGCGCCGTTGCGATAGGCGACGCGCAGGCGGTGCAGTCTCGCCGCGAATGACGCGGTGCGAAGCTCTCGGGAATCCAGGTCGACGACTTCCATTGCTCTCCAGGACTTTCGGGTTGCCGAGCGCCCTCAAAGGCGACGCGTGTGAAGCTCGCGTAGAGTCTGCCTGCAGGGCTGTTAGAAAAGCATCCTGCAAAATGTTACAGGGGCGTTTGCAGCAAGCCGCGGCGTGTGCTGGCGCGGCATCGGCGAGGGGATATGGGTTCTGACCGGACGCGATTTTCGGAACGCGCGACGCGATTTGCGACCGCGCTGCTGCTCGTATGCGGCGCGGCTCCTGCCGCCGAGCGCCTACCGGTCGCGATCACGGACGTTTCGATCGTCGACGTCGAGCACGGCAGCCTCGTCGGCCCACGCACGGTACTGATCGCGGACGGGCGCATCGTCGCGGTCGGTGCGCCGTCGAAGGTCGCGGTTCCCGGGAACGCCGAACGCGTCGATGGTCGCGGCAAGTACCTGATGCCGGGCCTCGTCGACATGCACGTGCATCTCTTCAACAACGCATCGCATCGTCCGCCGAACACGTGGTCGTTCCCGCTCTACATCGCGAACGGTGTGACCGGCGTGCGCGAGATGGCATCGGTGCCGGAAGGGATTGCGACGGTGAAGCAATGGCGTCGCGAGGTTGCCGAGGCCAGCCTCGTCGCGCCGCACATCGTTGCGGCGGGCGTCGTCGCGTGGGGACCTTCGCCGGGCGACGCTGCGCATCAGGTCGATCTTGCAGCCGATGCCGGCGCCGACTTCATCAAGGTGTTCTCCGAAATCTCGGAGCCCGCGTGGCGCGCGGTGCTCGAAGCGGCGCAGCGCCGCGCGTTGCCGGTCATGGGCCACGTGCCGGCCGGCGTTTCCGCGCTGACCGCCGCCGAGGCCGGGCAACGCAGCGAGGAGCATCTGATGCAAGTGTTCGAGGCGTGCTCGACGATCGAGCAGAGCACGCACGATGCGCGCAGCGGGCTCGAAGGCAATGCGCTCGTCACGCGTCGCGACGCCGATGAAGCGGCCGTGCTCGCCGCGTTCGACGCGCGCACCTGCGATCGCGCGGCGCAGGCGCTCGCGCGCGCAGGCGAGACGCAGGTGCCGACGCTCGTGCTCGACTACGTCGAGTCAAAAGCGCGCGACGCCGATCCATCGCGCGATCCGCGCTGGCAATACCTTCGCAAGGACGAACGCGCGCGCTGGCAGCGCATTGCGCGCGAATTGACGCCGGAAGAGCGCGACGTCGCCGCGAAGCGCTGGCCCGTCGCGACGAAGATCGTCGCCGCGCTGCATCGTGCCGATGTGCCGATTCTCGCCGGCACCGATGCGCCGATGCTGGGCGTCTATCCCGGGCTACTCGCTGCACGACGAGCTCGAACGGCTGGTCGATTCGGGATTCACGCCGGCCGAAGCGCTGCGCGCGGCGACGCTCGGGCCGGCTCAGTTTCTTGGCATCGCCGCGGAAAGCGGTTCCGTCGGATCCGGCAAGCTCGCCGACGTCGTTCTGCTCGATGCGGATCCGCTGCGCGACGTCCGGAACACGCGCCGCATCGACGCGGTCGTCCTCGATGGGCGCCTGCTGCGCCGCACCGCGCTCGATAGGCTGCTCGCGGATGCGGCCCGCGCTCAAAATCCATAAATTTGCCGCCGGCGATGCGCGCGGCGCGTTCAGGCGAGGTGTTCGAACAGGAACGCGATGTACGCGAAGATCGCGAAGGCGGCCAGCGCCGCGAGGAATTCCTGGTAGCGCGGGTTCTCGATGAGGGCGCCGCTGATGCCGGCCGCCGCGAAGACGATGTGGAAGCCAAGATCGGCCGGGCGCGGCAGCTTGTGCTCGATCAGGAGCTGCTTGGCGATGCTGATCGCGATCAGTATCGCCAGCAGCGACTGGAACCAGCGCCGATGGTTGTAATAGTGCTCGCGAAGGTCGACCTGAGAGTCGCCGAAGATGTCAGGCAGCACGAGCGCGGCGAGGAGATAGATCACGATCGTCTGCGCGAGCACGACGGAGAACTCGAGGAACGTCCACTCCTCGTGATGGCGAAGGCCGAACATCGCCCACCACGATTGCACCGAGATCACGACGATGAGAACGCCCCAGAGCACGGTCGGCCAGTAGCCGCGTACGCGCGAGCGCGCGTGCATCAGCCCGCGAAAGCCCTTCAGCACCTGCGTGATCGCAAGGCCGAGGATCAGCGAGATCAGGACCGAGAGGTAGCTGAAGGCGTCCATGTGGGCGGCGAGAATACCGTACGCGCGCCGTGTCTACGACGCCTGCGCGAGCCGCGCGGCCTGCGCGGTCAGGTAATTCTTCTCGGGCACGCTCGCGGTCTTGCCGGCCGCGGCGAGGTAGTGCGCGATCGCGGTCTGCCGATCGCCGGCGCGCTCGAGCAGATGCGCGCGCACGGCGTCGAGCCGGTGATTACCTTCGAGGCGGCTTGCGTCGATCGCGTCGAGCCGTTCGAGCCCTGCGCGCGGTCCGTCGACCATCGCGACCGCGATCGCGTGGTTCAGCGCGACCATCGGATTGTCCGTTATGCGTTTCAACACGCTGTAGAGAGCGACGATCTGCGGCCAGTCGGTGTCCTCGACGCGCGCGGCTTCGTCGTGCAGGGCGGCGATCGCCGCCTGCAGCTGATAGGCGCCAGCCGATCCATTGGACAGCGCCGCTGAGACGAGAGCGACACCTTCGGTAATCGCGTCGCGATTCCACAGCGAACGGTCCTGCTGCTCGAGCGGGATCAACTCGCCGCGCGCACTGCTACGTGCGGCACGCCGCGCGTCGGTCAGCAGCATCAGCGCGAGCAGGCCTGCGACTTCGCCGTCGCGCGGCAGCAGCGCGCGCACCGCGCGCGTCAGGCGGATCGCCTCGTCGGAGAGATCGGTGCGGTGCAGTGCATCGCCGCTCGTCGCGGTGTAGCCCTCGTTGAAGACGAGATACAGCACGTGCAGCACCGACGCGAGCCGCTCGTCGCGCTCAGCGCCGGATGGAATCTCGAACGGCACGCCCGACGTCTTGATCGTCTGCTTCGCGCGGCTGATCCGCTGCGCCAGCGTCGCTTCCGGGACGAGGAACGCGTGCGCGATCTCGGCCGTCGTGAGGCCGCCGACAGCGCGCAGCGTCAACGCGATTGCCGATGACGGCGTCAGCGACGGATGGCAGCACATGAAGAAGAGCGCGAGCGTGTCGTCGTTGTCGGGCGCGGGATCGCCGTCGGTTTCGGCCGGATCGCGGAACGGCCACTCCTGCCGCACGACGAACGCTTCGCGCTCGCGGCGCGCGATGTCGGTGCGGAGCTGATCGGTCATGCGCCGCGCGGCGACGTGGATCAGCCATGCGCGCGGATGCTCGGGCAGGCCTTCGTCCGGCCACTGCGTCGCAGCGGCCAGCAGCGCTTCCTGCACGGCGTCCTCGGATGCGGCGAAATCGCCGAAGCGTCGCACGACGATGCCGAGCACCTCCGGCGCGAGCGTGCGCAGGAGGTGCTCGACGTCGGAACGCGCGGTGCTCGCCGTCACTGCTCGGTCGGCGGCGCGCTCATGACCTGGCGCACTTCGACCGGCATGTAGAGCGGCGCGCCGCCCTTGCCGGGTGCGGCCGAGATCGTCGCCGCGATGTCGTACGCGCGCTTCGTGCTGTCGACATCGACGATCCAGAAACCCGCGAGGAACTCCTTCGCTTCGGCGAACGGGCCGTCGGTATCGGGCGTTCCGTCCTTGCGCGCGCGAACGCTCTTCGCTTCCTCGGGGCCAGCGAGGCCCTGCCCATCGACGAACTCGCCCGCGGACTTGAGCTTCTCGTTGAGGCCGAGCATGAACGCGATGTGCGCCTGGATGTCCTTCGGCGCCCACGTGCCGATGCCGGCGGTCGTCCAGCCTTCCTTCGGGGCGTGCATCATCAGCATGTACTTCATGGCCTTGCTCCTCTCGCTTCGCGCCCGGAATGGACGGTTCGAGGGGTAAGTCGGAGCACGAGGCGGCTTCTCGACATTCCCCGGAGAAATATTTTTCGCGCCGGATGCCTCACGGCGCCGACTCCCCAGGGTCGAGCATAAACGCGGGCCCGGCCGATGTCGCGCTCGGCCGATGTAACTTCAGCAACGGAAAGAGCGCTCCGGCCCGTTGCGAGCGGAGCGCCCGATTTTCCGGATCAGCGCGACAGCGCAGGTCACGGCTTCTTCATCATCTTGCTCGACTGGCCATAGGCCTTCCATTCGTCCATCGAGATCTTGCCGTCCTTGTTCGCGTCGATCTTGTCGAAGTTGTGCACGAGCGCCGGCGAGCCGGTCAGCTCGTCCTTCGTCAGATTGCCGTCCTTGTTGCTGTCCAGCGCATCCCAGTCGGCGTCGCCCGTCATCGCCATACCCTTGCCGGCTTCACCGGTCTTGCTGGCCGGATTTGCGGGCGAGGTCTGCGCGAAGCACGCGGCGGAAAAGACCAGTGCGCTGAGCGCGAGGACTCGGCTCGTCATATTCATGTTGCTGCTCCGTGAACGGGCGAGAGTGCCCGTCTGCAGCATGAAATCGCGACGTGGACTCGCCGATGAATCTGCGGCTGAACATGCGCACACATTCATGCGCGCGCCACGGAACTTTCGCGAGCGTACATGCGCGCGAGCGGGATCAGTCGTTGCGCGCTTGCGGATCGTTCGGCACCGGCGGCGGGTGATCGAGACCGGGTAGCGGCGTCGGCGGCGACTGCGGCTGCGCGGGTTCGGGCGGAACAATCGGAGGCTGTGGCGCGGGTCCCGGCATCCCGGGATGCGGCGGCTGCGTCGGACCCGGTTGCGGCGCACCGGGCGGCGAGGGCGACTGATTCCGCTCCGTGAGCATCACACGACCGTATAGAGTGCGCTGACGAACGCGGCCTCGTCGTCGTACCAGCGCTCGACGCAGGTGAATCCGGCGCCGCGCGTCAGATCGTCGAGCTCGCCGATATCGTACTTGTGGCTGTTCTCGGTGTGGATCGTCTCGCCTTCGCAGAGCGTGACGACGAATCCGCCTTCGGCGAAGTGGATCGTCTGGTCGCAGAGCGATTCGATGTGCATCTCGACATTGCGGCGCGTGTCGTCGATGCGCACCTGGTGCTGGAACAGCGAGAGCTCGAAGTCCGCGCCGAGCTCTCGGTTCATGCGGCGCAGCAGGTTGAGGTTGAACGCGGCCGTCACGCCGAGCGCATCGTCGTACGCGGCGCGAAGCGTAGCTTCGGGCTTGTCGAGATCGGCGCCGAGCAGAAGGTGATCGCCCGGTGCCAGCAGCCGACGGATCGTCTGCAGGAAGCGATAGCCTGCGAGCGGATCGAAGTTGCCGAGCGAACTGCCGAGGAACATCACGAGCGCGGGCTCGTCGCGCGGACTGCCGCGCAGCGCTTCTTCGAGGCCAACCAGATAATCCTTCGCGATGCCGCGGATCTCGAGCGCTTCGAGATCGTCGAGCGCGCGCCGCGATCCTTCGAGCGCGCTTTCGGAGATTTCGATCGGGCAATACGTGATGTGCTGCTGTCGCGCACGCAGCGCTTCGAGGATCGGCCGCGTCTTCTCGGCGCTGCCGCTGCCGAGCTCGACGACGAGGTTCGCGCGCGAGATCGTCGCGATCTCGTGCGCGTGCGACGTGAGCAGCTGGCGCTCTGCGCGCGACACCGCATATTCGGGCAGCCGCGTGATCGCGTCGAACAGGATCGAGCCGAGCTCGTCGTAGAGATACTTCGGCGGCAGCGATTTCTGTCCGCTGCGGCAGAGGCCGGCGCAGACGTCGCTGATGAAGCCGGACGGCTTCGGCAGCGGTGCCGCGTTCGACAAGGGAACGGGAGTCAACGAACGTGCGAGCCAGGTATTCATCATTTCAATTCGCCACGCAGCGGAAGCCGCGATAGACGTACGGGTAGTGCGGCTGGAACCAGTTGCGGAACGAGCGGCGCAGGAGCACGCGGTCGGTCTGCGCGCGAGCGCCCTTGATCACGAAATGCTTGCCGTCGAAGAAATCGGCCGGAGTAGCCGGCGATAGAACGGATGCGCCTCGAAGCCGGCAACGGCGCGAACGCGCGTCGACGTCCACTCCCAGCCGTTGCCGACGAGGTCGGCGCACGCCGAACGCGCTGTCGCCGTCGGGGTACGCGTCGACGCGGCGCGGTTCCCAGCGCGGAAGTCGAAGTTGCCGTGCACGCGCGCTCGGGCGCCGCGTCGCCCCAGGGATACGCGCGCTCGCTGCCGCCGCGCGTGCCGTACGTGGCGCGCTGCAACTCGGCCTCGGTCGGTAGGCGGCGGCCCGTCCCAGCGCGCGTACGCGCGCGCCTCGGCGTGGCTCACCTAGACGGGCCAGTCGAGCGGCAGCGGACAGCTCGGTCATCGAGCGCCAGTACCAGCGGCCGTTCTGCGGGATCCAGAACGCCGGATGCGCAATCGCGTTCGCTGTCCGCCACGCCCAGTCCGCGTCGGTCCACGCATCGCGTGCGTCGTAGCCGCCGGCGCGACGAAGCGCAGGAACTCGCCGTTGCGTGACCTTGCGCGCGTCGATCGTGAACGCGGGCACGTCGACCGTGTGCGCGTCGAGCTCGTTGTCCCAGCCGAACGTGCGCAGGTCCGCATCGACGCCGAGCGTCGCGCTGCCGGCCGGGAATGCGCCACGAGCTCGGAGCTGAAAGCCGGCGCCGGCGGACCGGCGTCGTGCCGCGCACGCAGCGTCGGCGATCGACGCAGTGCGGCAGCATGTAGGCGAGCGTCTCGGCGTGCATCAGCCGATGCTCGATCGCGGCGTCGATCAGCGTCGCGACCGGCGTCGCGTCGCCGAAATGCTCGCCGAAGCGCTCGGCATCGAGCGCGTGCGGGAGTGATGCGTCGAGGACGCGCCGCACTTCGCGGTTGTACGCGCGGATCGTCGCGGCGTCGGGCCACGCCGACGCCGGTTCATCGGGCGTGTTGCCGTTGACGGGATCGATGCCGAACGCGAACAGCGTGTCGAACTCGGACGGCGCGCGTACGGTTTCGAAGCGCTCGCTCAGCAGATTCCAGTCGAACGCTTCGAGATGGCCGAGGTAGAACACGAAGCGGTGGCGCTCCGGGATCGGACGCTCGAGGAGGCGGCTCGCGGGAATCATGTCGAGCAGAGCGTCGGTTCGGCGCCGCGCTTCGGCGAGCCGCGCCAGCAGGAGACTGCGCGATGTTCCGGCATGCGCTGCGCTGATCATGCGTTGACCCTGTGCGTGTGGTTCGGACCGCTGGCACCGCTGCAATGCGCATGCCTACGCTTGCGATCGATCGTGCATGCGCGTGCATGAACGAATGCATATCGCCGAGGTGCCGCCCGCGCGAAAAACGCGCGCTCCGGTCGAGGAGAAATCCGCGCGTGATGTAGAACGTTCCATCGCGCAGGAAACGAATACGTTATGAAATCGTAGAAACGCCGATGCGCCGCACGAACGCAGCGCATCGGCGCGATTTTCGCGACCGCGACGTCAGCTTGCGCGACGGCGCGCGGGACGCGTGGCTCGTGCAGGCGTGGCGCGTCGTGGCGTCGCGGGTTCCTTCAAACGCCGCAGCACCCACCCGATCGCGAATGACGCGAGACCGACGATCAGCACCGCTTCGAGCGGCCGCCGTTCGATGAGCTTTCGCGTCGAACGCGCGGCGCGCACGCTCTCGGCGTACGCATCCTCGCCGAGCGCGCGTGCGTAATCCGCACCCGTGCTCGCGCCCTGGGAAACCCGCGTCGTCGCTTCGCGAAGCGCATCGCCGAACCCGCGCGAAGCTTCAATCAGGCGCTCACCGGCGCCGTTCGCGGCACGCGTGCCGAATGACCAGTCGAACGACATGTCGCGCTCCTTATTACGGTTTCGTCATTGTGCCGCCAGCCGTGAGGCCGGTCGCTTCGACGCTCTTGACGCCCTTGACGCTCTTCGCCGCCGAGATCGCCTTCTCGACGTCAAGCTCGTTCGCAAGCGTGCCGGTCAGCGTGACGACGCCGTCCACGGTCTTGACGTCGACGTTCATGCTCTTGACGTCGGAGGTCGTCGCGAGCTCGGACTTCACTTTCGTCGTGATCCACGTATCGGTCACGGGCTGATCCGAATTGTTGCCGGCGAAGGCCGGGACCGCGGCGAACATTACGGTTGCGAGCACCGGTGCGAGTGCGATTCGTTGCCATGCGTTCATGCTTTCGTCTCCTCTCTCGATCGTTGAATTGCAGTGTGCGCTCGCTGCATGAAGCGCACCAACACAGTCGTCGCGCGAGGCGCGCGCGTTGCCTCGTGTTCACGAAGAAAGTTCACCGTTCGGCTAAAGAATTCCTGCGCAGCCGGAGTTGGCTGGCGCAAGCGCAGTCGGCGCGATGGCACATCGGTTGCTGAGCGAGAGAACCGTTCGCTACGACGAGCGACACAAGCGAGGTCATCCATGAATACCGCTGCCACCGTAATTGCTGCGCTCGCGCTTGCCACAGGTACCGGTTACGTCGTTGCGCAGACGGCGCCCCCGGCGACATCACCGCCGACCACGGTGCCGCCGACGATGCCACCCACCGCGAAGCCACCGACCGACATGCCGACGTCGCCGCAGGCGAACACGCCGCCAGCCTCGCGCCCAGGCACGCCGATGTCGCCGATGGCGCCCGATTTCGCGAGCCTCGACCACAAAGGCGTCGGCTATGTAACGATGAAGGATGCCGCCGGCGACGACTGGCTGTCGCGCAACTTCAAGACCTGCGATACCGACAACAACGGCCAGGTCACGCGCAGTGAGTACTCGGCGTGTACGACGCGTCCGTGACGCGAAGCGCGCAGGGATGCGCGATCGATACCGTCGACCGTATCGAGGAAGTCAGCCGTTCGACGCTTCGCCGTCTTCTTCCGGCGCGCCGACCTGCGTGTCATCGATGAGCCCGAGCGAGCGATAGCGCAGCAGGCGGTTGTAGATCGTCTTCGTCGTGATGCCGAGCGCGCGCGCGGCGTGGCGCTTGTTGTGGCCGTAGTGCGCCAGCGTCTTCAGGAGCATCTCGCGCTCGATGTCGTCGAACGTCATGCCGACGCGGAACTTGACGACGCCGTTCTCGTCCTCGACCGCGCCGAGCGGCGGCTCGGCCGGCACCTCGATCGGGCCGTCGCCGAGAATGTAGTGGCGCTGCACCGAATGGCGCAGCTCGCGCACATTGCCGGGCCACGAACGCTCGGCGAGCTCGCGCAGCGCGCCGGGCGCGAACGTGCGGTTCGTGCCATAGCGCTCGTTGAGGCGATCGAGGAAATGCTGGGCGATCACCGGCACGTCCTCGCGTCGCTCGCGGAGCGGCGGCACCGAGACCGGAAACTCTACGAGCCGGTAGTAGAGATCCGCGCGGAGACTGCCGTCGGCGACCGCGCGCACCGGGTCGCGATTCGTCGCGGCGACGATGCGCACGTCGACCGGAATCTCGCGTGCGCCGCCGACTCGCGTCAGCGAGCGCGATTCGAGCACGCGCAGGAGATACACCTGCGCCGCCGGCGGCATCTCGGTGATCTCGTCGAGGAACAGCGTGCCGCCTTCGGCCTGCTCGAAATAACCGGCGTGCGACTGCAGCGCGCCGGTGAACGAGCCGCGCTCGTGGCCGAATAGCTGGCTCGAGAGAAGGTCTGCCGCGATCGCGCCGCAGTTGACCGCGACGAAGCGGCCGCGACGTCCGGACATGTCGTGCAGCGAGCGCGCGACGAGCTCTTTGCCGGTGCCGCTCTCGCCGTGCACGAGCACACAGACATCGAGCGGCGCGACGCGGCGGATCTTGTCGAAAAGCTCGCGCATCGACCCCGTCTCGCCGACCATGCCGCCGACGATGCGCACCGGTTGCGGCCGGCGGCTCTCGGCGCGGCGCTGCGCGCGCTCGATCAACTTGGCGAGCGCGTCGGCGCCGATCGGCTTGGTGAGATATTCGACGACCGGTGCGCGCACGGCGCGCGCCGCCGTCTCGATGCTCGGATTGCCGGTGACGATCGCGATCTGGCCGTGCGCGGTGAGATCGATATCTTCGATGAGGTCGAGCCCGTTGCCGTCCGGAAGATCAAGATCGACCATCAGGAGATCGAACTCGTCGTCGGCTGCGAGCTGGCGCGCCGCGCGCAGCGTTCCCGCGCACGTCACTCGACAGCGCGACATTTTCGCGAACTCGCTGACGAGCGACTGGAAGTCCACATTGTCGTCGACGACGAGAACGTTTCCAGCGAGTGCGGCAGCCGACATGCATTGCTCCGTGAGAATAGTTTTCATACTAAACGGACACGACCGTGGAACATAGCGCCCAGACGCGACGCAGCCGTGAAGATCGGGTGAGGACGTTCATCTCCGAGGTCAAGCTGAACCGGCCCATTCAGAGTCCGGCTCTGCAATTCGAGGCGATTTCCGCGTGGCGACAATGAAAAAAGTTTCACGCGAGGCGTAATCCGTCCGCACCTTGGCGAGCGTTCCTGCCTCCTCGGCGCGGTGAACCAGGCGGTCGCATTCTTGCTTTGTCCCGCGCGCGCTCCGCGCGATACCGAACTCAGGAGAAACCCGATGAAGATGACTTGCGCATGCATTGCCGCATCGCTGTTCGCCGCGGCGCCCGCGTTCGCCGCCCCGTCGGCGACCGATACCGATTTCGCGACGAAGGCGGCGCAGGCCGGCATCGCCGAGATCTCCGAAGGCCACGCGGCCGAGGCGAAAGGGCAGAGCGCCGCGGTAAAGGCGTTCGGCACGAAGATGATCGGCGATCACACCAAGGCCGCCGACGAGCTCAAGGACGTCGCGGCGAAGAGCGGCGTGACGTTGCCGACGGTTGCGTCGAATGACGAGAAGAAAGTGGCGGAGAAACTCGCCACGCTCAAGGGCGCCGATTTCGACAAGGCGTATTCGGAGCATGCCGTGAAGGATCACGAGGACGCGGTCGCTCTGTTCAAGAACGAAGCGAGCGCCGGCAGCGATGCGGGCCTCAAGATGTTCGCGCAGAAAACGCTGCCGACGCTCGAGGAGCACCTGCGCATGGCGAAGGCGCTGCCGTCGGGCGGCGGCGCGATGTCGAAATAGGAGCGGCGGAGTCGCGCGCGATCGCCGATCGCGCGCTCATCCGCGCAACGCATCCGCGAGGTCCGCGACCGGAATCGGTTTGACGAGGCATTCGTCGAAGCCGGCGTCGGCCGCTTTCGTGCGCAAACCCGCCGTCGCGCGGCCGGTCAGCGCGACGAGCCGGAGATGACGCGTCACCGGATCGTGCCGCAGCTCGCGCGCAGCCGCGAGGCCATCGACGTCCGGCATGTTGAGATCGAGCAGCACCGCGTCGGGCACGATCTGCCGGCAGAGCGCGACGGCTTCCGAGCCGCTCGCGCAATCGTGGACGTCCATGCCTTCCTCGATCAATGCCTGAGTCACGACATTGCGGACGAGGTCGTCGTCGTCAGCGTAGACAATCACGGTGCGTGCTTTCCCCATGAGTGCGAGTGTGCAGGCGGGGGTTGCAACCGGCAATAAACCGCAGCGGCAGCGAACTCGGCAGACGCATCGGCACAGCGTTGCGTTTGGGTTCACCGTCGCTCGCTTGTGATGCGCGTTATTTCCATTCGGGGACTGTCGATCGATGGCCGGTGCTCGCGCGTCGAAGTCGAAAAGCTGGTTCGCAAGACACGGCGGCTGGGCGCTGGTCGTCACAGCGTGCGCGACGTTGCTGGTCACGCTGCTTTTCATCACGTTCCTGCCGCCCGACCGGCGCATCGACTACGCGCCGAAGCATCTCTACGAGATCGACGATCCGCAATTCAAGCGCACGCTCGGCACGTTGCTCGGGCCGCCGATCCTCGCCGGCAACAAGGTCGATACGCTGAAGAACGGCGATGAGATATTCCCGGCGATGCTCGCGGCGATCCGCTCCGCGAAGCACAACATCGATTTCGAGACGTACGTCTACTGGTCCGGCCAGATCGGCCGCGACTTCGCGAGCGCGATCGCCGAGCGCGCGCGTGCCGGCGTGCGCGCGCACGTGCTGCTCGACTGGGTCGGCTCGCAGCGCATGGAGAAGGACGTCCTCGCGACGATGGTCGATGCGGGCGCGCGCGTCGAGTTCTATCACGCGCTCCGCTGGTACACGCTCGCGCGCATGAACAACCGGACGCATCGCAAGCTCCTCGTCGTGGACGGCCAGGTCGGCTTCACCGGCGGCGTCGGCATCGCCGAGGAATGGACCGGCGACGCGCAGGATCCGCAGCACTGGCGCGACACGCATTTCCGCGTCGAAGGTCCCGCGGTCGCGCAGATGCAGGCCGTCTTCCTCGACAACTGGATGAAGGTGACCGGCGAGGTGTCGCACGGCGGCGACTATTTTCCGGCGCTGGCGAACGCGGGCGACGCCGACGCGCAGATGTTTGCGAGCTCGCCGACCGGCGGCAGCGAGAGCATGGAGCTCATGTACCTGCTGGCGATCGTGTCGGCGAAGCGCTCGATCCTCCTCGAGGCCGCCTATTTCATTCCGGACGATCTGACGAGCGAGGCGCTCGTCGAAGCGCGCCGGCGCGGCGTCGATGTCCGCGTCATCGTGCCGGGCAAGTACAACGATGCGAAGGTGACGCGCTACGCGTCGCGCAGCACGTGGGGGCCGCTGCTCGACGCCGGCGTGCGCATCTTCGAGTACCAGCCGACGATGTTCCACTGCAAGGTCCTCATCGTCGATGGCCTTTTCACGTCGGTCGGCTCGACGAACTTCGACAACCGCTCGTTCCGGCTCAACGACGAGGCCAGCCTCAACGTGTTCGACGCCGGCGTCGCGTCGACGCAGGCGAAGATCTTCGAGGACGATCTCGTGCAATCGAAGGAGTACACGCTCGCCGACTGGGCGGCGCGGTCGTGGTGGCAGCGGCTCAGCGAGTGGGCGTCGTCGACGGTCGAGGCGCAGCTCTAGCGGACGAAAACGGCGACAATGATGAAGCCGGGGCACAGGAGAGCAGAAATGAGCGAGCACACGAAGCAAGGCGCGCGCGACGGCGACCGGATCAGCCTCACCGAATCTCACGAAGTCCGTTACTGGACCAAGGCGCTTGGCGTCAGCGAAGAGCGCCTTCGCGAAGCCGTGCAGCGCGTCGGGCACAGCGCGGCGAAGGTCCGGGTCGAGCTCGGCATGAAGGACGAGCCGACCGAAGGCAACTCGGGCCCGACCGGGAGCGGCGGCGTCGCCGACGAAAGCCCGAGCCCCGGCCCGCCGCCGAAACGCCGCTAGAAAAATTTGCGGATGCGTCTAGCGGCGCAACGTTTTTTGCCCGCGCCGTCGGAGTACGATGCCTCGACCGGGTTGTGGAATGCGGGGCTTCCATGGCTGCCGTGCAATACGCTACCGCTGGCATTGCCGACGTCTCGACGATCTCGCCGCCATTGCGTGCGGCGGTGCGCTCGCCGTGGCTGCGCGGCGTCGTCTGGGACGGATTCTGGATGCAGAGCGCGCTCTGGCTCGTGCCGGTCGCGTTGTGGCTCGCGTACGGCTATTCCAATCCGGCCAAGGGCCCGCTCGACATTCTCTATTTCGGCCTGACCGCGCTGTTCTGGATCGGGCATCGCTTCAGCAGCACCTATCTTGCGTATTGCACCGAGGCGTACCGGCCGTTGCTGAGGACGCAGCCGATGCGGTTCGTCGTGCTGCCGCTATTGATCACCGCCGCGTGCTTCGCGTTCTTCCTGCCCGCCGACGATGCGTTGCCGTGGTCGCGGCAGGAGCGCCTGATCTGGGCCGCGATCATCGACTATGCCTTCGTGACCTATCACTTCGCCGCACAGCATTTCGGCGCGCTGTCGCTGTATCGATCGCGCGCTGGACGCAGCACGTGCCTCTGGACGCGACGCCTCGATCGCACATTCGCGTTGCTGATCGGCGGGCTGCTCGTTCTCGTCGCCGATCTCCTGGCGGGGGCGGTTGCGTATCAGCATCAGTGGATCGAGCGCGGATTCCTTCCCGATCTCCTGATTTCGACGCAGGACAACGTGCGCTTCGTCGCGACGACCGTGCTGCTCTCGGTGACGGCGCTCATGCTGTTCATGGAGACGCGCGCAGCGCAATGGTCCTTGCCGCGCGTGCTCTACATCGTGGGTCTCGCGACGATGGTCGGTGTCGCGCTGACGCCGCGGAGCCTGTTTCTCTTCCTCGTGATCTGGACGTCGCAGCACTGGATCCTCGCCGTCGGCCTGACCTCGCAAACGGTCAACAGGGAACGCGCGCCCGAACGCGGGTGGATCCGCGGCGCGTTCCACACGATGAATGTCCGGCCGTGGGCCGTCGCGCTGTTTCTGATCGCAGCGTCGATCCTGCTGCTGCCCGTGTTCGAGGTCGAGGCGAACGGGCAGGGCGATACCTACTACGGCGACCGGATCTTCGGCGCGTTCGCGCTGGCGTTACGCTCGTCGGAGTGGGTACCCGCGCTCGTGGCGCTCGGATTTGCGAGCGGATTCATCCACTACCTGCTCGACCGCAGCGTCTTCCGCTTCTCGAATCCAGAGGTCCGCGCTGCTGCGAGCGGTCTGCTGCGATAAGCGAGCGGATCGAGCGACTGATCCGGTCAGTCGTGCTCGCCCTGATGTTTGCGGAACAGCACGTCGAATGCGGGCGCCCAGGTCTTGCCGCCGTCCTTCGACAACACGGCCGACTCGCGCACGCCGTCGCCTTCGCTTTTCCAGGTGATGCGCTGCGCGACGGTACGGCCATCCATGAGGTGCACGTCGCCTTCGAGCACGAGCGCGCCGTCCTTGAAGTTGCCCGTGATCACCATGATCGAGCCGCGATTGGTGACCCACGTCTGCTGCCAGGCTTTGCGCACCGGGTCGTAGCTCAGGATGCTGTCGCCGATCAGGCCGTCCTGCTGCTCGTAGAGCTCGTGCACCGCGCAGCCCATCGCGATCGGCGCGACGCGTGCGCGCGCGACGGACGGTCCGCCCGGCGCGTCGCTGTCGAACGTATCCCAGTCGCCGATCCAGAAATCGAGGCCGTGGTACTCCGCCGCGCTGCAGCCCCAGGGCGACGGTTGCGTGGCGGCCTGCGTCGGCGGGACGTGCAAGAGGAAAGCAAGGCACAGCGCTGCGCATGCGTTCGCAAGAACGTCGCGCCGAATGATCGAGCCCATAGGGAACTCCGCGTTTTGCGAAGGGCCAAGTGCAGCACGCGCCGACACGCGACGCTGGCCGTTTTCGGCCATCATCACCACGCAACCTATCGACGCTTCCTGAGTCGACTCGCGTTCGCGACGACGCGCCGGCGGACCGGCTTGGACATCGCGGATGTCATCCGCGCACTTGCGGGCGTGCGACGCCATTCATGGCGTGACACAGGGATTCGCCGCGTCGGCCGCGACTGCGATCTGCGCTTCGCGCGCGGTGAACACCGCGCCCATCGAGGCAATGATGACCGCTGCGATGGCCAGCCACTGGAACGCGCTGAGATGCTCGCCGAGGAACGCGAGACCGAGCAGCGCGCCCATCGCCGGCTCGACACTGACGAGGATCCCGATCGCGCGCGCGGGCAATCGCGTCAGCGCGAACATCTCGAGGGAATACGGCAACGCCGAGCTCAGCACCGCGACGCCGACTGCGAACGGCAGCAGGGAAAGAGAAAAGAGCGCAGCGCCAGCGTGCAGGACGCCGACCGGAACCGCGACCAGTGCACCGATCGCTGAGCCCAGCGCGACCGCGTCGCTGCCGAACGCGTCGCCCGCACGGCGGCCCAGCAGGATGTAGGCAGCCCAGCCGGCCGCGGCGGCAAGCGCGTACGCGACGCCGACCGGATCGAGCGATTGCGCGTGCTCGCCGTACGGCAGCAGCAGTGCGAGCCCCGCGATCACCAGCGCGACCCACAACAAATCGAGTGCGCGACGCGAACCGAACAGTGCAATGGCGAGCGGCCCGAGGAACTCCAGCGCGACCGCGATGCCGAGCGGCAGCGTGCGCAGCGCCATGTAGAAGAAAAGGTTCATGAGGCCGAGTGTCAGCCCGTAGCCCGCGAGCGATGCCCAGTCGCGTTTGCCGGCGAGATTCCGCCACGGCCGTCGCAGCGTCCACAGGATCAACGCGCCGAGACCGAGGCGGATCGCCGTCGCGCCTTCCGCGCCGACGAGCGGGAACAGCTGCTTTGCCAGCGCCGCGCCGAACTGGAACGAAAGCATCGCCAGCAGCAATGCGCCGACCGGCAGCAACGACGAAGACTTCGGTGATCGCATCGTGCGGCTCGCGCGGGCAAGGGAGGAATCATGACTCGCTGCGGCGATGCGAGCCAGAGCAGGACGCCGCCGCACGTGCCCGGTGCTGACACCGTGCTGTCAGCAGCGCTCGCGGCGCGGCGAATCCCGCGTCACCGCGTCGACCTGAATGATCGCACCGCTTTGGGCTCAAGGTTAGTCGGCAGTAAGGCTTCGCCGCCGAAGCTGTCATGGACTGGACCGTCCGCGGAGGTTCGCCGTGCCAAAGATCAATACGGAATGGAAGGTGCTGCCACACGAGTCGCTGGAGCAGCTCGACGATGGCCTCGCGACGGTCGCCGGCGAGATTCGCATGCCGCTCGGCAATTTTCCGCGGCGCATGACGATCGTTTCGCTTCGAGGCGGTCGGTCCGCGATCTGGAGCGCGATTCCCGTCGACGAACCGACGATGGGCGGGATCGAAGCGATGGGCCGGATCGCGTTCCTGATCGTGCCGAATCCTGGGCACCGATTGGACGTCCGTGCCTGGAAGTCGCGCTTCCCGGATGCGCGCGTCGCGTGCACATCGGGTGCGCGCGAAGGGGTCGAAAAGGTCATCCCCGTGGATGTCGTCGGCGATGCGCTCGATGATCCCGAGGTACATATGCTCACCGTGCCGGGACTCGCCGAAAAAGAGGCAGCGCTCTCGGTCGAGCGGCAAGGTCGCGTGACGCTCGTGCTCAACGACATCCTCGCGAACGTGCGTCATCCGCGCGGACTCGGTGCGCAAATCATGGCGCGAGCGTTCGGATTCGGCGTGCATCGGCCGCAGGTGCCATCGGTTTGCCGGCGCGTCTACGTGAAAGACGCGAAACTGGCCGCGGCGTGGCTCGAGCAGTGGTCGCGCGACCGTCGCCTTGTGCGGATCGTCGTGAGCCATGGCGACGTCATCGATGACCGTCCCGGTGAGGTGCTGGCCGACGTGGCGAGGAGTCTGGCGCCGGCTTGACCGGTAGCGCGAGCGAACCTTCGCTCGATGCGACGGGTCTTTGTAGGCGCCGCCGAATCGGCCTAATCTATAGCCATGCTCTTCCGCGCTCCTGCTCCGTCTCACGATCGCGATCGGCCTGATCCTGCAGGGTGGGATGGGCGCAACGGCGGCCTACGCGTCTGGCGGGTATCACTGCGCAATGGCGGGTCACCACGGTGGCACGCACAAGTGTCCTTGCTGCCCTGCGAAATCGATCGCGGCCTGCGCGGACGCCTGCATGGTGATTGCAGCTCTGCCCGCAGCGACGATAGCGATCACGCCCTCGATCGCGCCTGCTCCTCCGGCGTTCGAACGTCCGGGATCTCTTGCGGCGTCGATCGACAGGCCGCTGCGACCTCCAATCGCCTGATCTCCACGGATTTCACTCGCGCGGCTTCGGTCCGCGCGTTCGCGCGTTGACGCGTGCGGCTTGAGGAGATCACATGTTCAGATTGCATCCTGCGTCTGGTGGCGCATGTGCTGCGTTGGCGCTCGCCTGGGCGACGTCCATCGAAGCGAAGCCGATCGCGTTCGCCAACGGAACGACGGTCATGGCGGAGTACGGCGCCGGCACGATGATCGAGGGACAGGCGTTCTATGCCCCGACCTACTGGCTGTCGGTCGGCGGCGGCTATGTCCACTTCGAGACACGCTGGCGTCTGATCCACTCCTGCTGCCGCTTGCAGGCAATGGGGGAGGGACTTCGACCCATGACCTTGCCCCTTGCAGTCCCGCAAAGGATGCAGGCAGCAATCCTGGCCTGCTCGAGTTTGATCAGCGCCTCGCGCCCTACGTTCGCCAGACTGGCGCCGCGACCGACATAGGTGCGCTGGAACTGCAGCCGGATCTGGATCGGATATTCAGCAGTTTCTTTGAGCTCCCACTGTGCCCTTAGGCGTTCGGCGAGAATTTCCCACGTCTACGCATCGAACCCTGATGGAACACCTCGGCGACGATCGCTGGCTTCACCCAATGCGCCTTGCCCGCGTGCTGTTCTCGATGAGTGCGTAGTTCGCCGATGGCTTCGCAACTTCCTGCGCGCGCCGGTAATTCAGGTGACTCCGAAGCCAAGTCTGTGACGCCCGGACACGAAAAACCCCGCGCTCGGCGGGGTTCTCGGGATGCTGCGTGATACCGGGTGCTACTCAGTTGGTGGAGCGGAGGAGGATCGAACTCCCGACCTTCGCATTGCGAACGCGACGCTCTCCCAGCTGAGCTACCGCCCCACACGAGGGCGCGCATCATACAGGGTGGCTCGCCGGTCGCCAAGTCGCGGCGTTTTCGCCGGCCGGAACCGCAGGTTCAGCGCGCGAGCGCGATGAGTCGCTCGCGGAGCGCCGTGTAGTTGGCGGCGATCGGCTCGCTGCGCGACGGTCGTTCGAGCAGCGCCGCGAGCGCCGGCGGCACGTCGACCTTGTGGCCGATCAGGGGCTCGATGACGTCCTCGAACTTCGCCGGGTGCGCGGTCGCGACGACGGCAAAATCGCGCCGGTCGCCGCGTGCGCGCATGCGCGCGAGCACGGCCGTCGCGGTCGCCGTGTGCGGGCAGACGAGCGTGCCGTAGCGGCTCTCGCTCGTGCGGATCTCTTCGCGGATCGCGTTGTCGTCGGCAGTGTCGGCACGCAGTGCCTTCCTGAGCGCATCGTCGTCGGGGTAGATCCAGCGCAGGCGCTCGAAGTTGCTCGGCGCGCCGACGTCCATCGCGTTCGCGAGCGTTGCGATGCTCGGCCGCGGCGTGTACGCGCCGCCGGCGAAGAAGTCCGGCAACACACGGTTCGCGTTCGTCGCCAGCACGATGTCGCCGACGGGCAGACCGCCTGCGCGCGCATAGATGCACGCGAGCGCATTGCCGAGGTTGCCGGTCGGAATCACGAAGTTGAGCCGACGCCCGTGCGCGAGCCAGTGCGCGAGCGCGGCGTGCGCGTAGTAGGTGATCTGCGGCAAGAGCCGGCCGAGGCTGATGCTGTTCGCCGATGTCAGCGGCAGCGACGGCTTCAGCAGCGGATCGCCGAGCGCCTGCTTGGCGAGCGACTGGCAGTCGTCGAACGAGCCCTGTACGCGCAACGCATGCACGTTCATGTCGAAGCAGCCGAGCTGATGCGCCTGGCGCGGCGAAACGCGTCCGTCCGGATAGAGAATGACGACGCGGAACCCGGGACGCTTGTGGAACGCGGCCGCGACGGCGGCGCCGGTGTCGCCCGATGTCGCGACGAGCACGGTCCGCACGCGCGAGCCGGGCGTCGGCAAACGGGCGAGGCACGCCGCGAGAAAACGCGCTCCGAAGTCCTTGAACGCGGCGGTCGGTCCATGAAACAGCTCGAACAGCCACGTTCGCGATTCGATCGCGCGCATCGGTGTGACGATCTCGAGCGATTCGGCCGCGATGCCAGGCAACGATTTCGCGAGCCCGTCGCCGAGGAAGAACGGCTCGAGCAAGCCGGCCCCGAGCGTCGCGAGCGGCTCGCGCCCGCCGAATGCATCTGCACGGAACAGCGGCAGCGCTGCGGGCACGAAGAGTCCGCCGTCCGGCGCGAGGCCGGCAGCAAGCGCGGGCCCGATCGTCTCGGGCAGCGCACGGCCGCGCGTGCTCAGGTAACGCATGCGATGACCTCCGCGGCGGGGCCCGCGACCGGCGAAACCCAGGCATCGCTGTCGAGTCCCGCATCGGCGAACGCATCGCGCATCGCGCGCGCGCACGCATTCGCGATCGCATCGCTCGCGCACCACGCGAAGAGGCTCGGACCTGCGCCGGAAATGCTCGCGCCGAGCGCGCCGGTATCGAGCGCGGCCCGCTTCACCGCGTCGAAGCCCGGAATGAGCGCGCGGCGGCGCGGCTCGATCAGCACGTCATCGAGGCCGCGGCGGATCAAGTCGATGTCGTTGGTGAAGCAGCCGGCAATGAGCTCGGCGAGGTTCGCGCTCTGCGCGACGAACGCTGCCAGAGCGTAGTCGCCTTCGAGCGCCGCGCGCGCCGCACGTGTCTCGATGATCGCGTGCGGATGCACGAGCACCGCGCGGAGATTCGCCGGCACCGGAATCGACACGAGCGATAGTTCGGTCGCAAGCACGAGACCGCCGAGGAGCATCGGTCCGACATTGTCACCGTGACGGCCGCCGCTCGCGACGGTCTCGCCGTCGAGCGCAAAGGGATAGAGCGCGCGGCGCGTCAGCGGGCGGTCGAGCAGCGCGTTCGCCGCGACGAGCGCCGCGACCGCCGACGCGGCCGAGCCGCCCATGCCTGAGCCGTACGGCAGGCCCTTGTCGATCTCGATCTCGAATCCGAACGGCAGCGAAAGCGCGCTGCGCAATGCGATCAGTGCAGCGCCCGCCGTGTTGCGCGCGGCTTCGAGCGGCAGCGCGATCTCGCAGCCGCGCACGGCGGCAACGCGCACGGTGCGTTCGGCGATGCGGCGCACAGTGACGCGATCGCCGGGCCCAGTGATCGTGTGGCCGAGGATGTCGAATCCGACAGCGACGTTGCCGACGCTCGCCGGCGCGAATGCGGTGGCTTCCGATGTCATCGCGCTGCTCCGCCCGCGCTCGTATCGGAAGACGCGGATTTCACGGCAGGAGCGGCATCAGCACGTCGTGCAGCACATCGCGCCGCCAGCCTTCGAGCGCCGACGGCCAGCGACGCGTGACGAGCAGCGATTCGATATGGCGGCGCGCGGCGAGCAGGCCATCCGGCAGATCGAGCGCCTTCGCGCGCGCAGCCGCGGCGTCGCGCAGCGCCGCGAGCGCGGGCTTCTCGCGCAGCGACGGCGCGCGCGGAATCGGCTCGAGCGTTCAATTCGTCGTCGTCGATCGGACGAGCGAGCAATTCGGCAAGCTCCGCGCGCAACGCGCTGCGCAAGCCGCGCAGGCCCTTCGTGCGCTCGGCGAGATCCGCATCGCTTTTTGGCGGCCGTGACGAAAGATCGAGCGCGGTCGAGTCATCGAGGATCCACGGCCGCGGCGTGTCGGTGCGACGCGCGGTCGCTTCGCGCCAGCGCAGCACGCGGCGCAGCATCGCCTGGCGTGGCAGCTGCCAGTCCGCCGCGCCGCGGAGCGCGGTCTGCGGTTCGGGATCGGCGTCGCGCCTGCGTGCGCGCTCGATCAGCCGCGCGCAATCCTCGACGAGCCAGGCGGTGTACCCGCGCTCGGCGACGCGCGCCGCGAGCGCCGCGTGCAGCGCCGGCAGATAGATGACGTCGTGCGCGGCGTATTCGATCTGCTGCGGCGACAGCGGCCGGCGCAGCCAGTCCGAGCGCGTCTCGGCTTTCGGTAGATCGACGCCGAGAATCTCGCGCACGAGCTTCTGGTAACCCGAACCCGCGCCGAGCCCCGCGAAGGCGGCCGCGATCTGCGTGTCGAACAGCTGGCCGACACCGCGCGGAAAACGCGTCGCAAGCGCCTCGACATCTTCGCTCGCGCTGTGCATGACGACGAGCCGCGCGGGATCGGCGAGCACCTCGCCGAGCGCATCGAGCTCGATCGCCTTCGCGACCGGATCGATCAGCGCGATGCGCTCGCCGAACACGACCTGGATCAGCGCGAGCCGCGGGAAGAACGTGCTGATCCGCATGAACTCGGTATCGAGGCCGAATGTCGCAGGCGCCTCCGGCATGAGTTCTAGCAGCGCGTCGGTGCGATCGATCCAGTCGCTCAAGGCATGTCCTTCCGGCAGGGATTGCGGCGCGGGCAGTGCACGCCGCAGCGGCGCGCACGGGTTGCCCGGCGAGGCGCCGATAGCCTAAGGTGCTATGGACGGCTTGTCAGCCCGCTTTACGAGGCGGGCACGGCGCGCCGCTGACGCGACCGATCACGCCAACGCAATGCCCGGTACCGAAATCGCACGCAAGCAGCACACGCTCGGCGGCGCCGCCGGCCTCGTTGTGCTCGCGCTCGCGCTCGCGTACCGGTACTTTCCCGGCATCCTGCACGTCGAGCCGCAGCTCCAGCCGCAGGTTGCAACGACGTCGCCGGTCCAGCGCGCGCCGACGCCGAACTGGGTCGCCGTGCAGGCGCCGCCCGCCACGACGACCGCGCCACAGCCCACCGTACCGGCGCCGCCGGCCGCGGGCACCTCGTTCGAGGATGCCGTGAAGATGGGCCCTCCGGCGCCGACGACCAAGCTGATCGCGGCCCTGCTCAGGAAGGCGCGCACGGCCGAGCAGCAGGGCAATGTGTTCGAGCCCAAGGATGCCAACGCGATCGCGCTCTATCAGCAGGTGCTCGCCGAGGATCCGGCCAACGACGAGGCGGCCGACGGTCTCGATCGGATCGCCGGTGCGCTCCGCGACTGGACGCTCGCGGCGATCGATCGGGCCGACGAGGCGACGGCGCAGCGTAATGTTGCCGCGTTGTCCGAGATCCCGCACGAGGACGCCGAGCTCAAGGCGCTGCAGGGCCGCGTCGCGACGCTGCACAAGATCATGCCGCTGCTGACGCACGCGGCGACGCTGCTGAAATCGGGATACGCGACGACGCCGCCCGAGGACAACGCGCTCGTCGCATACCGCAAGGTGCTCGAGCTCGATCCCGAGAACCGGCTCGCCGACGCGGGCCTGGCGCAGATCGAGCGCACCTATCTCGATCGCGCGCTCGGTGCCGCGGCGCAGGACGATTTCGCCGGCGCCGACGGCGCGCTCGCGCAGGCGGCGACGATCCGGCCGGGATCGCGTGATCTCCTCGAAACGCGCGCGCGTATCGACGGCATCCGCCGCCAGCGCGCCGAAACCGTGCTCGCCCAGGCGCGATCGGCGCTCGACGCCGGCAAGGCCGATCTCGCCGAGCAGCTCGCCAAGCAGGCGCAGACGGTCAGCCCCGATCTCAGCGGCCTTGACGATTTTGCATCTCGCCTGCGCAACGCGCGGCTCTATGCGAGCTACAAGCCGGGGCAGGTGATCCGCGACCGTTATCTCGATATCTCGGGCGAGGCGCCGTCGATCGTCGTCGTGCCGACCGGCGAGTTCGTCATGGGCTCGCCGGCGGACGAGGTCGGTCATGCCGACAGCGAGGAGCCGCAACGGCGCGTCCGTATCGACGTCGGCTTCGCGCTCGGACGCACCGAAGTCACGGTGGGCGAGTTCGGCGAGTTCGTGCGCTCGGAGAAATACGTCACCGATGCCGAGAAGCTCGGCACGAGCGCGACGTACGACGAAGCGTCGGGCCGCATCGCGGATCGTCATGGCATCAGCTGGCGCGACGACTACCACGGCGATCGCGCGACACTGGCGCTGCCGGTCGTGCACGTGTCGTGGAACGACGCGCACGCGTATCTGCAGTGGCTCTCGCAGCACACCGGCAAGCATTACCGACTGCCGAGCGAGGCCGAGTTCGAATATGCGGTGCGCGCGGGTTCCGCGGCGCGCTATCCGTGGGGCGACGGCAATCCCGAGAAGGCCATCGGCAATTTCACCGGCGAGGGCGATCGCTCGCCGTCGAAGCGGAGCTGGTCGCAGGCGTTCCCGCACTACAGCGATGGCTTCTGGGGACCCGCGCCGGTGCACAGCTTCGCGGCGAACGGATTCGGCCTTTTCGACATGGACGGCAACGTGTCCGAATGGGCCGAAGACTGCTGGCACGACAACTACGTGCGCGCGCCGCGCGATAGCAACGCGTGGGTCAATCCCGGTTGCGAGCGGCACGTCGTGCGCGGCGGCTCGTGGGGCAGCGATCCGCTGCAGGTGCGCTCGGCGTTTCGTATTGCCGCGCCCGCCGAGACGCGCAGCGCGCGTGTCGGTTTCCGCATCGCCAGAGACCTCTGAGCGACGGCCGAGCTTGCTGGATCGTCGCGCCGTAAAGGGCGACGATGGATTCGCGCCGGCGTCGTTGCGATGGCGCATCCCATCGATCGATCAGGGGGACTGTCATGGAACCGAATCTCGTCATGGAAACAGCGGTCGTGATCTTCGCGATCTCCGCCGTCGGCGGCATCGTCATGGCCGGCATCCGCTTCGGCGGCAAGCCACATCCACCGACTGCGCTCGCGATGCTGCACGGGTTTCTTTCGGCGGCGGCGCTGACGCTTCTGATCTACGCGGCGTGCACGGTCGGATTGCCGAGCCTGGCGGTGACGGCGATCGTCCTCTTCGTCATCGCGGCGCTCGGTGGCATCTACATGAATCTCAACTTCCACTGGAAGATGCTGCCGCTGCCGAAATGGATCGTCGTCGTGCACGCGCTGATCGCGGTCACGGGATTCCTCTGCCTCCTCGTCGCGGCGTGGCCCGCGTTCACGCACACCGCCGCGTGAATGCGTAGCGCCGATGCGGATCGCCGCGAGCCGCAGTATGCTCGCGGCGGGCAATAGGAGTAGCGGATGGGTCCCTACAGCGATTCGTACGGCGGTGCGCCGCGTCGCGGCCTCAAGCTCTGGCCGATCCTGATCTTCGGCGTCTATCTCGCCTACTACTGGATCAGCCACCAGGACACGACGTCGTACACCGGACGCAAGCAGCTCATCGACACTTCGCCGCAGCAGGAAGCCGCGCTCGGCTTGCAGTCGTATCAGGAAATCCTGTCGCAATCGCGAGTCGTCACGACCGGCCAACTGCCGGGCCAGGTGAAAGCGATCGCCGAGCGCCTGATCACGGCGGCGCCGAAGGTCGAGAAGTATTACGCCGAAACGAAGAACGTTCCGGCCGACACCGACTGGAGCTCGTACCAGTGGGACGTCAACGTGCTGCAGTCCGACGAGGTCAATGCGTTCTGCCTGCCGGGCGGCAAGATCGCGGTCTATACCGGCATCATGCCGGTCGCGCAGAGCGCCGACGGCCTCGCGATCGTCATGGGCCACGAGATCGCGCACGCGCTGCTGCGTCACGGCGGCGAGCGCATGGCGCAGCAGAAGCTCGTGCAGCTCGGCACGATGGCAGCCGGCATGTCGGTCAGCGACATGGATCCGCAGCAGCAGCAGATGGTCATGGCCGCGCTCGGCGCCGGAGCGCAGTACGGCGTGCTGCTGCCGTTTTCGCGCGGTCACGAATCGGAAGCCGACCACGTCGGCCTCCTGCTCGCGGCGGCTGCGTGCTTCAATCCCGAGGAAGCGCCGAAGCTCTGGGAGCGCATGGGTGCGCTGAGTCGGCAGAAGCCGCCCGAGTTCGCGTCGACGCATCCGTCCGACGCGACGCGCATCGATCAGCTGAACGCGTGGATGCCCGAGGCCGACACCGTGCGCCAGCATTTCTGCAGCAGCGGCGGCGCGGCGACCGGTCAGCCGTAACGGCGCAACACCGCGCGGACGGCGCCGAGGTAGCTCGCGCCGAAGAGGTTCAGGTGGTTCAAGAGGTGATAGAGGTTGTAGAGCGGCGCGCGCTCGCGCCAACTCGCGTCGACGCCTGATTCGGCCTCGTGCGCGGCAAAAAACGCTGGCGGCGGTTCGCCGAACAGCGTCAGCATCGCGAGATCCGCTTCGGCCCAGCCGTGATGCACAGCGCCGGCGTCGATCAGCGCGAGCTCGCCGTTCGCGCACGCGTGCAGGTTCGCGATCCACAGATCGCCGTGCACGAGCGCAGCCGGCGCCTTCGGTATCAGATCGGCGAGGCGATCGCAGATGCGATCGAGCCCGCGCCGGTCGTTCGCATCGAGCAGGCCGCTCGCCGCGGCAAAAGCGCCTTGCGGCTGCAATCGACGTTCGGCGAAGAAGCGGTGGCCGTCGGCGTCGCGCGTGTTGTCCTGCGGACCGTCGCCACACCAGCCGTCCGTGTCGAAGCCGAAGCGATCGAACGTGATCGCATGCATGCGCGCGAGCGCGGCACCTGCGCGTTGCCAGTCTTCGCCGGTCGGGCGTCCCGCACCGAGATCCTCGAGCACGATGCCGCGCGCGGCGACCGCGAGCACATCGGGCACGCGCAACGTGCGCGAAGCGGCGAGGGCGGCGAGGCCGCGGGCTTCGGCATCGAAGAAGCCGGGCGGCGCGGCGTGACGGATTTTTACGACAACCGCGCGGCCGTCCCGCCCGCGCGCGTGGCGCAGGCCGTCCGGCCCTTCGAGCAATGCGTCGTCGCTCACGTCAGACCGCCGCCTCGCGTTCGCGCACCGACAGAGTTGTTTCGGACGCCCGCGGCCCGTATCATGCGCGCCCGCTCTGGAGAGGTGGCAGAGTGGTCGAATGCGCCGGATTCGAAATCCGGTTTACGGTTCTACCGTAACGTGGGTTCGAATCCCACCCTCTCCGCCATCGACCTGTCCGATCAGAGACAGAGACTCGATAGATCATCGCGAATCGCGCCTTTGTGGCGCGATTTTGCGTTTTGGGGGCCGAACTGTTTGCCGGGCACGACCCGACTATTGCTCGATTTCGAGCCGAAGTCTCCGGCGCGGAATTATCGAAGTCCGGAGTCCAGGTCGACAGATTCGCGATTGTTAACTGGTTAGCCGAGTCTCGGTGCCTGAGCGCAGACCTGGCAAGATCCAAGACGAGTTCGCGCATTCCAATTCGCTCGCGAAGAATTGGGAGGCGGAACATTCCGAATCTGACGTCGGTAGCGACGGACGCGCCTATGTTCTTAGATCGCGGGGAGATCGAGACGACGAAGGCGTTTTCACCGACAACGATCGGACCGTTTGAGCTCGCCGACTTCGATCGGCTGCCGGTGCCGAACACGAAGCCTAACCACGGACACTCATGCGGAGCGTTCGCGCCGGGAACGACGTGGCGCTAGCTTCACCGATAGCTGGCTCTCGCTCTCCACAGGACTCTGCGTTACGTGCTACGTAGGACATGCCGGCGAATTACAATCGCTGGAGTGGAAGGGTTGGAGGCGACGGGCGCACCGTCGTGTGCCTGAAACAACTATCCCACAACCCCTTCATTCGCTGTTGCGTCGCCTAGTCGTGGACGGAGACCCTTGCTCCTTCGGGGAGCTGCGTCTGAAGCACTCTCGTTATTTCTTTGGCGGCCACCTCGAGTGTCTTCGCGGCCTCGGGGGTTAACCCGCTGTGCTTAAGAATGCCCTGAAGTCCGGCGAGGGCATGTGCGTCGCCTTCCCAGATTGGAGGTTTGCCGTCGAACTCGATCGTGTCGCGGTACGGAGGATCTCCGCGATGTCTCCAGTACGGGTCGTAATAGCAGGGGATGACAAAGCAGAATTCTTCTTGGACTTCCATGGCCCTGGATTTTCCCAACAAATTTTCACGCACATAGCTATTCTCCTTGACCCGCGATGAGGGCGTGGGGGCCAAGTCGTCCTTTGGCAATCTGACCATCCGCCGACAGCTGCAGTGTCGCAATGGCAAGGAATCGCATTGGAGCGTAGGAAAAATCCTACAAAGCGGCGTTACTCTTTCGCACAGCATCGATGATCAGCAACAGGTCTGTCTTGCCTGTCCTGAGCGCCGCCTTGAACAAGCACCCGCCGCCGAATGTCAGCGCTTTTTTCCGTCCACTCACGATCGTTCAGTCGGCCTAAGTACACATGACAGTCGCGTAGTTACGTATTCCTACGCAAGACGGGCAGGCGACTTAACGTTAGAGTTTTCCCACTTTAATGGGAGACCGTCATGCAGCCTTCGCTCTTGGCAAGAAGCGTGATTCTGGGATTGGCTTCATGCGCTTTTATCGCTGGATGCCAGCGCTCAGAACCCGAACAGGCCGCCACCGCCGCTCCTCCGCCTCCGGCGGAGGCCGCAGAGGTGGCCAAATCACCGCCGCCAGCGCCCGACTACCCGACCCATGTCTACTTCGGCGACACCCACCTGCACACCGCGATGTCGCTCGATGCGGGCGTCGCGGGCGCCCGGCTGATGCCAGCGGACGCCTATCGCTTCGCGAAGGGTGAGGAAGTCACGGGCGCCAGCGGACAGAAGGCGAAACTCTCGCGCCCGCTCGATTTCCTGGTCGTCACCGATCACTCCGACCAGATGGGTTCTGTCACCGACCTGATCGCCGGCAAACCCGAGATCCTGGCCAATCCGCACGGCCAAGAACTGGTACGACATGATGCAAGGCGGGCAAGGACGACGACGCGGCGATGGACATCGTCACGAAGTTCGCGCAAGGCAAGTTTCCCAAGGAGATCATGTACAACCCCGGCACGCCGGGCTATCGCGCCGCGTGGGATCTGATCATCAAAGCGGCCGAAGAAGCCAACGAGCCCGGCAAGTTCACCGCCTTCATCGGCTACGAGTGGACGTCGCTGGTCACGTGGCAACAACCTGCACCGCAATCGTCATCTTCCGCGACAACGCCGACAAGGCGAGCCAGGTCGAGCCGTTCACCAACTATCCGCCGGGCAGCTCCAATCCGCGTGACCTGTGGAAATGGATGACTGCGTACGAAAGCAAGACCGGCGGCCAGGTGCTCGCCATCGCGCACAACGGCAACCTCAGCAACGGCATGATGTTTCCGCTGATCGAATCCTTCAACGGCAAGCCGCATCGATCGCGAGTACGCCGAAACGCGCGCGCAGCGCGAGCGCATCTACGAAGTCACGCAGATGAAGGGCGACGGCGAAACGCATCCGTTCCTGTCGCCGAACGACGAGTTCGCCGAACTTCGAGACGCTGGGACAAGGGCAACCTCGACCTCACCGAGAAAAAGAAGACCTGCGATGCTCGCAGTTCGAGTACGCGCGCTCGGCGCTGAAGAACGGTCTCAAGCTCGAAAAGAAGCTCGGCGTCAATCCGTACAAGTTCGGCATGGTCGGCAGCACCGACTCGCACACCGGCCTGACGACCGCCGACGACAACAACTTCTGGGGCAAGCTCGCCCCGACGAGCCGAGCGCCGAAGCGCTGGAATCATCCTTTCGTGAAGACGCAAGCTCGGCACGATCATGGGCTGGGAACAGACCGCGTCCGGCTATGCCGCGGTCTGGGCCAAGGAAAACACGCGCGCAGTCGCTGTTCGACGCGATGCAGCGCAAGGAAGTCTATGCCACCACCGGGCCGCGCATGACCGTGCGCTTCTTCGGCGGCTGGGACTACACCAAAGCCGACGCGCAGATGAGCGACATCGCGGCCGCGGGCTACGGCAAGGGCGTGCCGATGGGCGGCGATCTGAAGGCTGCCGCGGCCGGCAAGTCGCCGACCTTTCTTGTCGGCGGCGATGAAGGATCCGGAAGGCGGCAACCTCGATCGCGTCCAGATCGTCAAGGGCTGGATGGACGCGAACGGCGCGCTGCAGGAAAAGGTCTACGACGTGGCGTGGTCCGGCGACCGCAAGGCGGGCGCCGATGGCAAGCTGCCGCCGGTCGGCAACACCGTCGATGTCGCCAATGCGACCTGGACCAACACCATCGGCTCGCCCGAGCTCGTCGCCGAGTGGCAGGATCCGGATTTCGATCCGGTCACTGCGCGCGTTCTACTACGTGCGCGTCCTCGAGATTCCGACGCCGCGCTGGACCGCCTACGACGCCAAGCGCTTCAACGTGAAGATGACGAAGAAAGTGCCGATGACGACGCAGGAACGCGCCTACACCTCGCCCATCTGGTACACGCCGGCGAGCTGATCCGGAAGCCAAGATGGGCAAGCTCCTGCGCGAACCCCTGCTGCACTTCGCGGTGCTCGGGCTTCGCGTTGTTCCTGGCATATGGCTGGCTGAGCGGTCGCGGCGTTCTCACCGGCGATCGCATCGTCATCACGCAGGGACGCGTCGAGCAACTCGCCGCCGGTTTCGAGGCGCATCCATCAGCGCGCGCCGACGGCGAGTGAACTGGACGGCATGATCGAGGAGGCCGTTCGCGAGGAAATCTATTCCCGCGAGGCCAAATCGATGGGCCTCGATCAGGACGACACCATCATCCGCCGGCGGCTGATGACGAAGCTCGAGTTTCTCTCCGAGGACACGACGCCGATCGCGGAGCCGACCGACGCGCAATTGCAGGCATATCTCGACGCGCATGCGGCAGATTTTCGCGTCGAGCGCCACTACAGCTTCACGCACGTCTACCTCAGCCCGCAGCGGCACGGCGAGCATCTTGGCGCGGACGTGCAGGCGCTGCTCGCGCAATTGCGTCAACGCGACGGAGCAGCCAGACGCGAGCAAACTCGGCGACCCGTTCCTGCTGGAACTCCGTTTTGATGATGTCGCGGCCAGCGAACTCGCGCGCCTGATTCGGCGCGGATTTCGAAACCGCCTTGCGCACGTTGCCGACCGGCGAATGGAGCGGACCGGTTCCTTCAAGCTACGGCATGCACCTGGTCTTCATCCGCGAACGAGCCGACGGAACGAACCGCAACGCTGGCCGACGTGCGCGACGACGTGCGGCGCAAATGGATACACGACCAGCGCGAGCAAGCAAACGATCGTTACTACGCGGATCTGCGCAAGCGCTACGAAGTCACCGTCGAACGGCCAACCATCGCCGGCGCGGGCGACGCATCGACAGTCACGGCCAGCTGCGAGCCGATGAAACACGCCTGCCGCTAACTTCTCTGCTGATCTTGCTGCTTAGCACTGCTGGCCGCGCCCGCGTGCGGCGCACGAAGCGCGCCCCGCGTATCTTCAATTGCACCAAATCGACGCCGAAACCTACGACGCATTCTGGAAAGTGCCCGGTCTCGGCGAGGACAAGCGGCTCGCGATCCATGTGCAGTTCGCCCCTGGCACCGACACGGTCGGCATCGCCGTCGGTATCTTTTGCCAACAACGCATTTCTGCAACGCTGGCGCGTGCACCGCGACGGCGGGCTTCGACGGAACGTCGATCCGCATCGAAGGCCTGGAAGCCACGCTCACCGACGCGCTGGTCCGCATCGAACGGCTCGACGGCACCACGCAGACCGATCAGACTTTCGCCGTCGTCGCCCGCGTTCACGGTCGAAGCGGAGCCAGGGCAGCTGGGAGGTCGCGCGTGCGTATCTCGCGCTCGGCGTCGAACACATCCTGCTCGGTATCGATCATCTTCTGTTCGTGCTCGCGCTGATGATCCTGGTCAGGGGCGCCAAGCGCGTCTGCTCTGGACGATCACGGCATTCACGGTCGCGCACAGCCTGACGCTCGCCGCAGCGACGCTCGGCTGGATCCATGTGCCGATCCCGCCGGTCGAAGCCAGCATCGCGCTCAGCATCGTGTTCCTCGCCAGCGAAATCGCGCATCGTCGCGCGCGGGCCGTCCGAGTCTCACCTATCGTAAACCCTGGATCGTCGCGTTCGTGTTCGGCCTGCTGCACGGCCTCGGATTTCGCCAGCGCACTCAGCGAAGTCGGCCTGCCCGCGAACGCGATTCCGATCGCGTTGCTGTTCTTCAATGTCGGCGTCGAGATCGGGCAGTTGATGTTCATCGCCAGCGTACTCGTCGATCGTCGCCGGTGCGCGGCGCGTGTCGCTACCGACGGTTCGTCTGGAACTGGCGCCTGCCGGCCTATGCGATCGGAGCGGTCGCCTCGTGCTGGACGATCCAGCGCGTCGGACAGTTCTGACCGTTCGGCGACCCCAGGCAAGATGAGGGAACACAACGTCAGCGCTTCTTCTCGTTACGGCACTACTTGAGGCGTCGGTTGGGCTGGCATTGCTAGGGCACCATCGCTACTGGTGTCGGTATTACTCGGCACCACACTCGACACATCGACTGGCATGGTCGTCGCACGCGTGGCTGGTGCGGCGTTGCTTTCACTGGGCCTCGTTTGCTGGACTGCGCGCAACGATCCACGGAGTCATGCGACACGTGGCCTCATTCAAGCGCTAGTGCTCTACAACGCGGCTGCAGCGGCAGTCTTCATTCATGCGAACTTCGTCTTAGGATTATCCGGCATTGGCCTATGGCCCGCTGTGATCGTCCATATCGCTATGACGGGATCGTGTGCTTTTCGAATCACGAAGAATCAATCGTAGGTGCGCGTCTGCGCTCTTAGCACTCGCCGACGCTTCTGGCCCGCGAGAAAACGCAGGTTTTCACTCGTAGAATTACGTAAGACGAAGCAATAGGTTAAGCATAGAATCCGTGAATTCAGATCACCGCGCTCTCGTGTGCTTATGGGCAACATGCATCGCAACCCTGTGATTCAGTGCGCAGATCAAAGAGGAGGAACAATGAGCGTGAAAGTGTCAATCCATTGCACTGCTCGAGCACTGGTGTTTTTGGCGCTGACGCTGGCGCTGCCACTGAGCGCGCAGCAAGCCACGCCGGCCGATCCGTCGATGTCTACGGACAACACCTCGGTAGCCCAAGTGATTTCGCCGGAGGCGCGGGCCGTGCTCGACCGGATGACGGCCTACCTGCGCACATTGCAGACATTTTCGATTGCGACAAACTCTTCGCGCGACGAAATACTGGCGTTCGGCTACAAGCTCCAGAATATCGAGCATGGGGAACTTGTTGTTCAACGGCCCAACAAGCTGCGCGCCGAAATCGACGGCGATATACGCACGCGTACCATTGTCTACGACGGCACCAAGCTCGCCATGTACTCGCCCGACGACGCGGCGTACGTGCGCATCGACGCACCCGATACTCTCGCCAAGCTGATTGGCGGCTTGCTCGATGCCGGCGTCGAAATGCCGCTGATGGATGTGCTCTACCAAGCCGCGGCAGGAACACTCACCGAAGACGTACGCACGGGGATCCTCGTTGGCGACTCGATGGTCGACGGCGTCGACTGCGATCACTTGGCGTTCCGCCAGGCGAATATCGACTGGCAACTGTGGGTGGAAAAAGGCGAGCGGCCGCTGCCGCGGAAGATCCTGATCACCACACGTTACGCGGTGGGCGATCCGCAGTTCCAGGCCGTCCTCACCTGGAATCTGAAGCCGAAGATCAGCAAGTCGACCTTCGTTTTCACGGCACCGAAGGATGCGGTCGAAGTTCCCTTCAGTGACCCGGTCGCCATCGAAAGTGGCGCGCCGTAGCAGGAGATCGAATATGAGCAGCCATCACGCTATCTCGTTCTCGGGTCGACAGTTGCGTGCGTTCGGCACTGCACGCGATAGCCATCTGCGCCGTCTTGCCCTGGCAATGTCCGGTTGGGCCGGTGCCGCTCCCGCACGCGGCGGCAGCCGTCACGCGCGCGCAAGCGGTGGCGGAAGTCAGATGGCTCAGAGTTCGGTTTCGGGCGCGAATCGTTCGATGGCGAACGCCAATGCCACCTCGGCTGGCAATCGGGCGAGCACGAGCGCCATGTCCAACAGCGGCAACACGGCGAGCGCGGGAAACAGGACGAACACCGGCAACGTCAACACTGGCAACAAGGTCAACACTGGCAACGTCAACGCTGGCAACAAGGTCAACACCGGCAACATCAACGCCGGCAACAACGTCAACACCGGCAACGTCAATATCGGCAACGATGTCAACATCAATATCGATGGCGGCTACAACAACGGCTGCTGCCATGGAGGCGGCTTCCACCATCCTATCGCCGCCGCCGCCGACCATCGGCGCGGTCGCCGTCACAACCGCCGCAGTCGTGGGGTCTTACTACCACGCGCTGCCGCCCACCGGCTGCACAGTGGTCGTCAAGAACGGCGTTTCCTACCACTCTTGCGGCAGCGTCTACTACCAGCAGACATGGTCCGGAAACGATGTGGTCTACGTCGTCGTCAGCCCTTGAGTGCTCGCTGCGCTCCGCACCTTCAAATGTTGGCGCACCGAGCGGGGTTCATGCGTGATTGCGTGATGGCACCAGCAGGCGGGCCAGGCTCGCCTGGTACGCCCCCGCTCTCGTAGACACCTGATAAGGTGTTTTGAGAGGAGGACGTATGACGAGCAAGCGATACGGTGCTGAGTTCAAGGACCACAAACGTATCGACCGGCTCGTGAGCATTCTGTGGACCGCGGCATTCTCTTTGGCCGGACCAGATGCTTTAAGCGTGGCTCGGGCCGCCTTGAATCTGTCCTGTTGTGCTCCCTGCTCGTTCCCTGTTCCTTTCCCTGTTAGGAAGGGGTGCTTTCGGCCTCCAACTGCCTCCGAACCCGCGCCGTCTCTGGCTTTCAGAGCGAGGGCAGGGCCGGAGACGCCCGCATTACGCTGTTAATTTCCCTGTTCACGGGAATTCCACCGGAGACGGGTTGGCGCAAGACTGCGCACACCGCCATCGACCTGTCCCATCGGAGACAGAGACTCGATAGATGACGTAAATCGCGCCAAGTGGCGCGATTCTGCAAGCCGATCGAAGAATGACGATCCATGCGCGCTCTCAGTGCGAACGTTCGAGCATGATTCTGGGACTCGGGCAAGCCGAGCCCCTTCGTTCGTTGATTTCTTACTTCACCCGGCCGCCAGCGCCTTTCACCACAACCCACTTTCCTGCGCGCTTCTCCAGTATATCCATCCACACAAACTGGCCACTCGCGTCTTGTCCGTTCCGAGTTCTTTTCTCGGTGGATGAGCCATGAGCTATTGCAATATTGCCGAACACTTGCACATCTATGGGACCAAGTTCGAACGCATCAAGTTTGTCATTGCCGGACTTGAAATCGCTCAGGATGCTTTCCTTGGTGACCGTCGCCGTCTTGCCGGCTGGGACGGTGGTGACCCAGTCATCGGCAAACATTTGACCGAGTTTGTCGATATCGACCGCCACCATGGCATCACCCATGTCTTTTTCAATCTGCTTGATCACCGCGATATCGTTTGCGTCTTTCGAGGCAGCAGGTTCGGCGGAGTTGGCCGATACAGGTGCAATACTCGCGCAAGCGAGCAGAACGGGCAGGAAAAAGGTTTTCATTTGTATCTCCTATTCGAACGGGTGGAACTCACGACTCAGCAGGGCGCCTTGCAGGCTTTCCGTAACGAAGCGGCTCTAAGTTCAGCACTTCGCACTGCCAAGTCTCGGCATCAAGAATAGGCGCGCCAATACGGCTGACACAGACCGCTTACAGCACCAGGACGTCTGTTCATATCATTTGGAAATATCAGGACCTTGTTGGCACAGACTGGTTGCCGTGATCGAGATTGCCGCCGGCATACACTCCGCCCGTTGGTTTCGGATTGCGGCGCTTTGTGCGCTGGCGAGTTCGAGGCCAAGTGGGACGCGGAGTATCTGCCGATCGGCCAGTCCCAGCGCAGGAACTGGGAGCGACTGACATCGTTCTTCGACTTCCGTCCGGAGATCCGCAAGGTGATCTACACGATCAACGCGATCGAGTCAGTCAACCTCAGCGTGCGCAAACTGATCAAGCATCGTGGTGCGTTCCCGAAAGCCGACGCACTGGTCGAGCTGATCTATCTCGCGCCTGCGTAATATCAGCAAGAAATGGACGATGCCGATCAGCGAGTGGAAAGGCGCGCTGAATACGCTTCGACGGCCGACTCAACCGTAAACCGAAACTTCGTTTGCACAAAAGTCTGTATAGGCCCAACTCTGACCCGCGTGTTCCAGTCCGAACCGGAATGGCGGCGTTTGGCACGGCGGCCAGCTGCCGACTCCGATAGCGTTTTTCGTGCCGATGCAGCGATCCTTCCGCGTGTCTCCGGGCGCACTCGTCATTTCACGTTGGTGCCCATGCTGCGTACAACCACCCATTTGCCAGCGCGTTTCTCCAGCAAATCCGCATAGATCATTTGGACGTTCGTCTCTTTTCCTCTCGTTTCGATGACGCCGCCCTGCGCTACGGCAGAATTGCCCAGCACCTGCACGTCTATCGGACCCAGTTCGAACCATTCGAGCCTGTGATTGCCGGATATGTGGTTGCGCAGGAAGTCCTGTTTGGTGATCACTTTTCCGGAGGATCCGACCGAGTTCCAATCATCGGCGAATATCTGATTGAGCTTGTCTATGTCGCCGGCCACCATCGCATCCCCCATATCCTTTCCGAGTTGTCTGATGGCGGCGACATCGGCGGCAACAGCTTCTTTGGAAGGGGCATTGAGCGAGCCGGCCACTACCACCGAGCCAGTGCACACTACAACTGACGTGATCAAAGCCGAAGCGATGAGCTTTTTCATCTGTGTCATTTCCGATTAGGTTGACCTGGGATCAGGACTGAATTCCAGCGTGCCCAGCATAGGAACGGCGAACCGATGGCTCCAGACCGTTCACTGCAACAGAGCGACCGTTCGCTGCATCGCTGCGCCGGTGCGTTTTCGTTGGCATAGACTTGCCGCGATGAACTCAACTCGCGACACGCGCTCTCTCCAAGGGTTCTGGCGTTCGCGCTGGTTTCAGCTTGGCGGAATCTGGTGCGCCTACGGCCTGTTTGCCGCCAGTCAAGCCGTGCTGACGGCGCGCGCGGAAGGCAAGCACCATCCGTTGCCGCCGTTGTTCGCGACCGAATTCGCGTCGTGGCTGCCATGGGCGCTCGCCACTCCGCTCGTCGTCGGCCTGGCACGGCGATATCCGGTCAACCATGGGGTGAATGCGCGAGCGATCGGCGTACATCTCTCGGCGTTCGCCGTGCTCAGCATCGTCACCGAGTTGTTGTCGGCGTCGCTGCAGGTGGCGTTCAATCCGTGGGGAAACCGGACGTGGCCGACGTTCGTCGACACGTTCAGCACGACGCTGATTTTCCAGGTACTTCTCTTCTTTGATCGTCTACGCGCTGATACTGACGGTCACCTATCTGGTCGATGCGCGCGAGCGCATCGCGCGCCAAGCGACCGAAGCGGCGCAGCTCAACGAAGAACTTTCCAAGGCGCAGCTCGCTGCGTTGCGCGGGCAGATGGAACCGCATTTCATGTACAACACGCTCAATTCCATCGCCGGCCTGGTGCGCGACGAGCGCGACGAGGAAGCGATCAGCATGATCGTCGGACTGAGCGAATTTCTGCGCCGGGCGTCGGAAGATTCGCATCGATCGCAAGTGACCCTGGCCGAGGAAGTCGAATATCTGCAGCGCTATCTCGACATCCAGAAGCTTCGCTTCGGCGAACGTCTGCAAGTCCGCGTCGATATCCCGGCCGAACTGCTGCATGCGCAAGTTCCCAACCTGCTGCTGCAGCCGCTGGTCGAAAACGCCATCAAGCATGGCATCGCCAAGCGCATCGCCGGAGGAACCGTGCGCATCACGCGCAGCGCACCAGAATGACGCGCTGCTCCTGACCGTCCACAACGACGGCCCGGCGCTGCCGGCGGATTGGCAGCCGACGCAGACCGGCGTCGGCATCGGCAATCTGCGCACGCGGCTGCAGATTCTGCACGGCGAGAAATTCGGATTGCAGCTCAGACCCGCCGAGGGCGGCGGCGTGGAGGTGATCGTCGACCTGCCTTTCCTGGAGACGTGAATGGCGCTCGTCCGCGCAGGTCGCTTCAGGTTCTCGTGGTCGACGACGAACCGATCGCGCGGCGCAATCTGACCGTGCTACTGCGCCGCGATCCCGACATCGGCGCCGTCGTCGAATGCGAGTCTGGCCCAGAAGCGATCCAGGCGATGCAGAAATCCCGATACGATCTGGTGTTTCTCGACGTGCAGATGCCCGAATGCGACGGCTTCGACGTGCTTGAGCTGCTCGGCGCCGACCTGCCGCCGGCGATCATCTTTGTGACCGCTTACGAAGACTACGCGCTGCGCGCGTTCGAGGCGGGAGCACTCGACTACCTGCTGAAGCCATTCGACGACGCGCGCTTCGTCCGCGCCCTGAGCCGGGCCAAGGACAAAATTGCGCACTACGCGTCGGTAACGCCGCAGCGCGTGCAGCGCCTGACGATCAAAGGCCGCGGCGAACTGGTATTTCTGGATGTCGCGGACATCGACTGGATCGAGGCCGCCGGCTACTACGCCTGCGTGCACGTCGGCGCGCGAGACGCACATCCTGCGCCGCTCACTTTCCGATCTCGAACGCGATCTCGGCGAAGAAAAATTCGTCCGCACCCACCGTTCGATCATCGTCAATCTCGATCGGGTGCGTGGGCTGGAACTCCTTGCCTCTGGCGAATACGAGGTCGTTCTGAAATCCCAGGTCCGTCTGCGCCTGAGCAGACGCTTCCGCAAGGAACTTCAGAATCGCTGGCGAGCATTGACGCTGCCCGCGCTTTGGGGGAGTGGCATATAGCGAGCCACTGTGAAATAGCGTGTGGACGTCGCGTTGGGCTGGCACCCAAGAATTGGCAGGCAGCCCAAGCTGTCACCAGCCGCCAAGTCAAGCTTCTAGATCCGAAATCAACTTGCGATACTGCCAATAGCCGATCGCCACAACCGCAACGGAGATCAAGATGTACGACCAATCCAAATTATCCGAGTTGGTCCGGTTCGCACGAGTCCATGCGGGCTCCACCGTCATCGACGTTTACCCAGGCGACGGCGACTGGACCCGCCTCTTCTCCGACATCGTAGGACCCGAAGGACGGGTCTACAGCTTCGTGCCGGCCGAAGTCGCCCACTTCAAGAACGATCCGGTCGGCCGCATGCGGACGCTCGCGAAGGAGCCGGGCCGAGAGAATGTCGAAGTCGTCTCAGCGAGCGTCGTGGCGCTGCCTGAGGTCACGCAACCAGCCGATGTCCTATGGCTGCACCTGTTCTACCACGATCTCCACACCGCACTGATCCAGGCCAAGGGTGCGACGGCGGCCGACTTCAATCGAGCCGTTTACGAGCAGCTCAAGCCCGGTGGCTCCTACGTGATCGTCGATCACGCCGCCACCGTCGGGGCGGGCACGAGCGATGCTCAATCGCTGCATCGGATCGACCCTGCCTCCGTTCGCGCGGAGGTGGAGGCGGCCGGATTCGTGCTGGACGCGCAAAGCACCATGCTCGCGAACAATGACGATCCGCACTCGATCAAGGTGTTCGACCCATCGATCAAGGGCGAAACCGATCGCTTCGCCTACCGGTTCGTGAAGCCCTGACTGCGTGCCGGCCGGCGAGCGGTGCGGCCGCGATCGGACCCACGATCATTTAGACGTAAGTCGGGAAGCTTCGCCGTCAAGGTGGATCGAAACCCTCGACGAATACGGTGTCCTCGTAGGCGCCGATGTCCTGAAACCCGCCAAGTGGGAACGGATTGCCGTAGAGATCGGAGCCGGTCAGCAGCACGTCGCTGAACCCGAGGAGCGGCGAATCCGACGCCAGCCGGTAGTCGCCGTCGACGGGATCGTAGAACTCCGGGTTCACGCTGACGTCGCCGACTTCGAGGATGGGATCGGCGCCCGTGCGACCGCCGTAATCGTTGCGCAGCATCACTGAGCTCTGCGAGCCGAGCTGCAGTCCGAATCCGCTGTTGCTCCAGAAAATGTTGTCGTCGATCTCGGCGGAGTTCTCGAAGTAGACGCCGCCGGTCGCATCAGTGCCTGAAGCGGACGTGTTGTCGGCCACCGTATTGCCGTAGAACATGATGAGCTGGTCGACGGCATACAGGCAGGCGGCGCCGCCGAAGGTCGCGCCGGCGGTGTTGCGGATGAATAGGCTGTTCGCCACGAGCATGCTGCCGCCGGCGTCTGCAAACAGGCCGCCGCAGCGCTGCGTGGTCGTATTGTCGCGCACGATCACATGGGTCACTGATATCGAGTTCGTCTCTTGTGGAATGCACAGCGAACATATGTTGATCGCGAGGCCGCCGCCGTAGTTCCGTCGACAGGCCGTGCTGGATCGTCATGCCGTCGACGTCGATCGGCCCAAAGAGATTCACGAGCCGCAGCGGCACGATGGGTGTCCGCGCCGTCGATGACGGTCGCGGTAGGATCGGCACCGCGCGTCGCGCAGCCTGGCGCGAAGCCGCCCTGGACCTGCAGCGAATGCGCCGAGTGCTGCGCGTAGTCGAATGTGGCGCCGATCGTCGCGGTCGAGTAGGTGCCGGCGACAAGATCGACGATGTTGTCCTCGCCGTCGTGCGCGCCGCCGGTCGACGCGGCGACGAGCGCATCGCGCAGGCCGTCCGCGTCGGCGACGCAAAACGTGAACGCGGCGGCTTCGCGCGCGACGAATGCTTGCGCGAGGGCGCAGGCAAGCAGTACGGCCAGCTTCTTAAACATGGCAGTTCCAAATCGTGGCGTCATTCCTTGTACACGTAGACCGACGCCAAATCCGGCAGAATCGCCGCATCGAGACGCTGCTGCGCTGGGAGATGCGCCTTCGTCACTCGATGGACGTCAGCTGGGCGGACCTGCCGGAGAAGCCTCCAAAGAGGATGGTGGATTGGCGTCGGTGATCTCAACGTCGGCGGGTCATAGACCCATGCGCGACGACCAGTAGTCCGGCGAACGTGACAAGCCCACCCACACAGCGGTTGCTGTCGCGCATCCGTCATCACCACGCGGCCAGCGAGGGCGTGATGGGCATACCGCGTGGCTGCGCAGACGACTCGTGCGCGATCGCCAATCGAGGCCCTTTCCGGGCAGACGGCGATTCATCGTGTCGCTCTCGCCAACGCCTGCTGTGCTTCGCGCGTGCGCACATCCTCGCTGCCGAGGAAATGTTCGCGCAATTCGACCGCTTCGCGCAGCAGCAGCAGTCCCTCGGAACTGCCGGCGGGTCGTTTGACGAGCAATTCGCCGAGCGCGAGGCGTGTCGACGCCGCGAACGGATGCGCGCCATCCGGCGGCATCAGCGCACGGAAGGCATCCAGCGAAGCGCGCAGTTCCGCTTCGGCCGCTGCATCCTCGCTGCCGGCAGCGAGCGCAAGACCGAGGAAATAGTGCGATAGCGCCGCCTGACGCGTATTCGGCGCGAACATCGTGCGGACCTCATCGAGCGCCTCGCGATGAAGCGCGACCGCGGACTGCCAATCGCCGCGCTGCCGGCGTACGTCGCCGAGGCGGTTCAGCTCGAAGACCTTGTCCTTGATCCCGGCGGCGCGTTGACGCTCAAGCACGTCGTCGAGCTCGCGCTCGGCAAGTTCGAGCTTCCCCTGGCGGTCGTGCGCGTAGGCGAGATTGCTGGCGGTCGTCAGCGTAACGTTGTGGTTCGGTCCGAACTGCGCGGTATTGATGCGCATGGCTTCGCTGAACAGCTGCTCGGCCTCGTCGAGGCGATTCCAGTCCATCAGCGGCAATCCGAGGTTGTTGAGCGCGGACGAGGTGGACTCACTATTTTCGCCGAATCTGTCGCGAGCGATGGCGAGCGCGCGGCGTAGCGTGCGCTCCGCTTCCTCGTAACGCGCCATGTGATAGAGCGTCGTGCCCAGCGTCGTCAACGCGTGGCTGACGTCGGGATGCATGGGCCCAAGGAGCTTCTCCCGGATTTCGACGTCCGCCTCGGCGTTTTCCAACGCTTCGCTGTAACGCCCGAGATTGCGCAAGGCGAGGGTCAGGTTCTGCCGATCGGTTGCGACTCGCAAATCGGTGTCGCCGAAAGCAGCCCGATGAATGGCCAACGCTTCCCGATAGAGCGTTTCGACGCGGGGCAGGTCGCGCTCGTCCCAGGCCACCAGGGCAAGCGTGCCGAGCGCGTCGCCCAGCACGACCTTGTCGACTTGCGGCGCGCGCGCAGCATCAACGGCTCGCTCGGCGTATACTTTTGCGATGGGCGCGTTACCGCGCCGTTCTTCGATGTTCGAGCGCGCGATCAATGCACGGATGTATTCGTCCGTAGTTCCGGTCTTCTGCAAGATCTCGCCGGCGTTGCGCGCAAGCGCTTCGGCAGGTTCCCACTCGCCGCGCTTGGCCAGAGTCTCCGCCAGCTGGCGCATGACGATGCCGGCCGCGGGCGAGCCGGCCGCGACTCCCTGCAGTGTCGTGAGCGCGCGCTGTTGCAAAGTGCGCGCCTGATCGTAAAGGCCGAGTTGGAAGTAGATGCGACCGAGCACGCTTTCGAGCTCCGCCTTGAGCGCGGGCTGATCATTGAGCCCGAGCTCGATGCGTGACACACCGCGATCGAGCAGCTCGCGCACTTCCATCGGTTTGCCCTTGGCCTCATCGGGACTGCTCGCGTTGAAGAGACCGAGCAAGAAGTCTTTGACCGCGGCCGTGGTCTGCGCCTGGCGTGCCGTTTCGCGGGCCTGGTAGACGATGCCGGCGACGCCGGCCGCCACGAGCAGGACGATAAGAACCGCACCGGCAACGGCAAGGCGATGCAGACGCAGAAACTTGAAGATCCGATAACGCTGACTGTCGCCCGCGAGCGCACGTCCATCGAGATGGGCACGCAGATCATCGCTGAGCGCTTCTACTGTCCGGTAGCGCGCTTCCGGGGCCTTTTCGAGCGCACGCTGTACGATTTGTTCGAGATCGCCGCGCAATTTGCGCCGAAGGCGCGGTAGCGAAGATGATCGACGGCGCGCAATTTCCTCGGCTGCAGGCATGCTCGCGTTCGCACCGACGGGTCGCTGGAGTGCGCGACTGAGCGGCTCCGGGGTCTGCTCGACAATCGCCTTCGCCCAGCTCGTCGCACCGGCTTCGGCGGACGGGTAGGGCTTGTGCCCCGTGAGGAGCTCGTAGAGCAGCACGCCGAGCGCATAGACGTCAGTCGCGGTCGTGATCGGCTCACCGAGGACCTGTTCCGGAGCTGCATATTCCCGTGTCATCGGATGCTGCGACGTCGCGGTTTCGTTCGCCGCCGCTCCGTCGTCGAGAGGCTTGGCGATGCCGAAGTCGAGCAGTTTCGGCTGCCCATCGGCGCCGACGAGGATGTTCGACGGCTTGATGTCGCGATGGACGATGAGATTGCGATGCGCGTACTGGACCGCATCGCAAATCCTGATCACGAGCCCCACGCGTGCGCGAATGTCGAGCTGCTGTCGATCGCACCAGACGCCGATCGGATCGCCTTCGACGAACTCCATCGTGAAGTACGGCGCGGGGCCCTCGACGCCGCCGTCGAGCAATGTCGCGATGTTCGGGATGGACGAGGCGCGCCAAAGTGTCGCGTTCGCGCAGAAAACGCCGTAGCAACCCAGGGGTCGCGATCTCGTTGCGGATCAGCTTGAGCGCCACACGCCGCTGGTACTGGCCATCCTCGCGCTCGGCGAGGAACACGCGACCCATGCCGCCCGAACCGATTTCGCGCAAGACGACGTAGGGACCGATTCGCGCGCCGACCGAAGATGCCTGCGGCTCGGTCGTCGAGCTGGCGAAGGCCGGTGCGAACAGAGGACCGTCACGGCTCAGCAGATCGCCGCGCGATCCGCTTTGTGATGCGAGCAGTGAGCAGACCTCGTCGCGCGTATCCGGATCACCGGCGCACTGCTCGGCGACCCAATGCGCGCGTTCCGATTCCGGCAGATCGAGCGCTGCGAGAAAGAGCGCCTTGACGCGCGACCACGCCGGCGTGGCGCTCATCGAGATCCGCCATCGAGCTCACGACGAAGGAAAGCCTTGGCGAGCTCCCAGTCGCGGCGCACGGTGCGTTCGCTGCGATCGGTCATTTCCGCGATCTCATCGAATGTGAGGCCCGCGAAGAAATACCATTCGACGAGGCGGGCGAGGTCGACGTCGGATTCTTCGAGCGCGCGCAATGCGGTGTCGATCTCGAGCACCTCTCCAAGATCGGTGTCGGCGAGATCCCACGCGGCGTCGAGCTCGACGGTGCGCTGATCGCCTCCGCGCTTCTGGGCGCCGCGCCGTCGCGCGTGTTCGATCACGATCTGCCGCATCGCGCGCGCCGCAAGCGCGAAGAAATGCGAACGGTCGCGCACGGGCTTGCGCTGGTAGTCGCTGAAGCGCAGATACATCTCGTGGACAAGCGCGGTCGGCGTGAGCGTTGCGCCGGGCATACGCCGCAGCGATTGTCCGGCGCGCTCGCGCAACTCCGCATAGCACGAGACCGTACGCCTGTTCAGCAGCCTCCGCGTCGCCCAACCCCGCCGCGTTCAGCAGATCGGTGAGCTGACCCGATCCCGACATCGTGCGGACTCCCGTTCGGAACTCGCACCGAGTCTACTTCAGGATCGTATCTACGCTTCGTCAAGTCGCGCCCAAAACGGCATGAGACAGTCACAGACATGAAATCCGCACCGAGTCAGTTGTTGCCGCCGAGATCCGTCGAGGCGCCGGGCGCGCCGCCGAACGCAATGGTGCAGCTACTGCTGAGGTTGTCGCGGTATTTCATCCGCACTTCCTCGAGCCAGTAGCAGTTGGCGAATCCATCGGCCTGATTTCCGATCAGCAGATCGTCTACGCCTGACATCACGAACCCGTAGGTCGCGCCGCCGGTCGTTGTGCTGTTTGCGGCGAAGTTATTCGCAATGGTCGAGCCGTGCGTGCCGAGCGCGAACGCGAGCGCGTTCATGCCGGTGAGCGCGACGGTGTTGTAGACGCGATTGCCGGTGACCAGTGCGCCGCTGCCCTCGACGTCGATGGCGGCAGCGTCATAGCCGGTCAGCGTCGCCGGAACGACCGTGTCGGTCACGACGTTGTCGCGCACGACGCAGCCGTCGCAATCGATCGAAAGGCCGTTCCAGAAACTGCGCTGCACCTTGAGGCCGGCGAGGACGCCGCCCTTGGCCGGCGTATCGCCGTTCGAGCGCACATAGACGGCCTGCGCGAAGCCGGCGAGCGTGCCGTTCTCGATCGTGAAGTATTTGACGCCGACGGCGCTGACGCCGATCGTCGCGATGTTCGCCGCGGCTCTGCTGCGCAATGCGTGGCCATCGAGATCGAGCGTGACCGAGTCGGTCGCAATCGTCACCGCCGTGCCGTGGTTGCCGGCGAGATCGAGATCTTCATTGAGGCAGTAGACGCCAGCGGCGGTCAACGTCGTCGGCACCGCCGTGATGACGGTACAGTGATTGGAAGCCCATGCTGCCGCGGGCAGGGCGAACACTGCACCGGCGATTGAGGTCGTCAAGTTCCGTTTCATCGTCATGTTCCATCGGCCATGCTCGCGGGATCGCGGCGATACGAATGCAACAAGCAAATCGGCGGCAAAAGCGGCGCGGACAGACGGACCAAGCAGCGCGCGCGAGCGGTCGGCGCGCTGGACATAGGGCGGCCGTGTAGCGACGGCGGGACGTTCTGCCGTTTTTTTTGCGATCTTGCGTGTAGCACTCCGGATCGAGGCGCTGTGCCTCGGATGGAGAGCTCGCAATGCGCATCGTCTCGCAATCCCTACGTCGCTGCTCCGCCGCGTTCAGCAAGGCGCCTGCGGCATGCGCGTTGCTGGTCCTCGCCGCAGTCACGTCCCAACCGGGGACGGCCAGCCCCGCGCCGGAAGGCTTCGTGCAGACCGTCACGAACACCAACGATTCCGGCAGCGGATCGCTTCGTAGTGCAATCCAGGGTTCGATTTCGCACGGCAGCGGCCTGGTCACGTTCGATATCGGCAGCGGCTGCGGCCCGCGCGTGATCGAACTGAACTCCCCGCTGCCGGACATCACCGTGCCGATCATCTTCAACGGCCACAACCAGCCCGGCTATGTCGCCAACGATCTGGACACCGGCGACGACGCGCAGCTGTGCATCATTCTCGAGGCCGGCAACGACAACGTGACGAATGGGCTCACCGTGCCGTCGGGCGCGGCGGACAGCGTCTCGATCGTCGTCTGGGGCATCGCGTTCAGCGGTTTCTCGAATGCGGCGGTCAATCTTCTGGGCGGCAGCGGGCACTCGGTTGTCGCGAGCCGCTTCGGCGGCACCGCCAGCGGCCACGACCTCGCGGCGAACGACGAAGACATCCATCTTGGCGCCAATACGCACGACGTGACCATCGGCGGCACCGACAATGCCGATCGCAACATCATCAGCGGTGCCACCGGAAGCGGAATCGGACTGGTCGGCGGTGTCAACGGAGGGACGTTCACCGGCACCTACAACAACCACATCATCAAGAATCTGATCGGTGTCGGCTGGACCGGCGGCGCCTCCGGCCATTTCACGAATCTCGGCAACGGCACGCGCGGCATCATCATGGATGCGCACAACAACGAGATCAGCGGCAACTGGATCGGCGACAACGGCCAGGCCGGCGTAGCGCTCAGCGGCGGCGGCGCGTCGAACAACACGATCGAATACAACTACATCGGTTTAGGCGACAGCGTCGGCATCCACGGCAACGGCCAGGCCGGCATTCATCTCGGCGGCGATGTCGGCGATGCGCCGACGGCGAACACGGTCCAATACAACGTGCTGGCGGCGAACGCGACGCAAGGCGTGTGGGTCGAAATCGGTCGCGAGAACAACATCCACAACAACGGCATCTTCAGCAACGGCGGCCTCGGCATCGACCTCGCCGGCGCAGGCGTCCTGCCGAACGACAACGATGGCGCCTCGCAGCCGCCGGACTATGCCAATCGCGGCCTCAACTATCCGGTAGTGACGGCCGCCGGCGGGGTCGGTGCAACGGCGACGCTGACCGGCTCGCTGGAATCGACGCTCGGCGACTACACGATCAATTTCTATGCGACCTACGGCGGCTGTCCCGCGGACGACAACCGGCAAGGTCAGCTTTTCCTCGGCAGCACGGACGTCTCGATCAACCAGGCGGCGATGGGCGGCGACGGCGACGCGAGCTTCTCGGTGCAGGAAGGGCCCGGCGACTTCGGCGGCATCGGCTACATTCCCGATGGCCTCGGCATCACGGCGACGGCGACCGACAGCGTCGGCAATACCTCGGAATACTCGGCCTGCATCGTGTATCGCAGCGATACGATCTTCGTCAACGGATTCGACGGTCCGTGAGGGATGGCGGCGCTTAGGTCCTGTCGCTGCAAGGAGGGGTCGATGCCCCTATGAAGTGCGGCATCAATTCACTAGATTGACGCATCCCTCCTGTAGTGCCGAGATCTTGGTCGACTCCGCTCGAAGCGAATGCGCTGCGTCCCCGCTCGGGCACGTGGCCGTACCCCGCACATCGCTGGCGATCGCGGCGTTCTCGACGATCGTCGAGTGGTATGACTTCACGTTATATCTGTACTTCGCGCCGACACTCGCTCGCGTGTTTTTCAATGAGTCGACGCACGGACTCGTGATCACGCTGGGGGCTTTCGCATTGGCCTACGTCATGCGTCCGCTCGGCGCGGCGTTTTTCGGCTACAACGGCGATCGTTGGGGACGGCGCCGCACGATGCTGTGGTCCATGGAGGTGATGGCGATCGCGATGCTGATTACCGGCTTGCTGCCATCGAGCGAGCGCATCGGTGCGGCGGCTGGTGTACTCCTTGTTCTCATGCGTTGCGTCATGGCGTTCTCCGTCGGCGGCGAATACAACGGCGTCATCGCCTACCTCGTCGAAGGCGCAAGGCCGGAGCGGCGAGGTTTCATCGGCTCGCTGGCAGCCGCGTCGAGCGAAATCGGCGGTCTGCTCGCCGTCGCCGTTGCGGCGGCGGTGACGGCCATGGTCGATCGGGACGCGCTCGACGATTGGGGCTGGCGGATTCCATTCATCGTCGGGGCGCTGCTCGCTGGCAGCGTGTGGTTCGCGCGCCGCTCGATGGCCGAGTCGCCGGAGTTCCTGCGCATTCAACAAAAGGGACAGACGACCGGCAATCCCCTGCATCAAGCACTGCGCGAGGATCGGCCCGGCATCCTGCGCGCGTTCGCGATTTCCGCGCTCGGCTCGATCACGTACTACGTCGGGATCACCTACGTGCCGACATTCCTAAGCACGACGTCCCGCATCGGTGAGCACGCGGCGTTGTCCATCTCGACGATTGCCGCCGTTGCCGTCATCGCGATCACGCCGCTCGTGGGTCTTGCCGTCGATGCATTCGGTCGTCGTCCAGTCCTTATCGTGCTGGCGCTCTGCGGCATCGTGCTTCCATGGGCATCGTTCGCGATCATGACGTCGCCGTCGATGGCGATCGCTTCGACCGCCGCCGTCCTTCTTGCGCTTCTGGCGGGCGGCGTCAGCGCGGTCGGCGCCGTCGCGAGCGCCGAGCAGTTTCCGAGTAGAACTCGGCTGAGCGGCCTGGCGTTGGGCAATACGAGTTCCACGGTCGTCTTCGGTGGGCTCGCGCCTGTCATCGCCCAAGTCCTGCTCGAAAGAACGGGCTGGCCTTCGAGCCCGGGCATCCTCATAGCGCTCACGGCGCTGGCCGTGCTGCCGGTATTTTTGTCCATGCCCGAAACGAGCCCGCGCCTTCAGTAGTCGCGTGCGGCGTGACAGCGCTCGATCGCCGCCGAACCGCGCTGCGGCCTTCGCGATAAACTCGCAGCATGAGCACGCCGGCACGATGCGACGAAGCGATGGCCGCGCGCGGTGGAAAGGGAGTGGCAGCGCAGCATCCCGTCGCGACGGTCGCTGCGACAATTCTCGGATCCAGTCTCGCGTTCATTGACGGCTCCGTCGTCAACGTTGCCCTGCCGACGATCGGGCACGCCTTTCACGCCGGCCCGGCGGCGCTGGCATGGACGATCAACGCATACCTGCTCCCGCTCGGCGCGTTGATCCTGCTCGGCGGTGCCATCGGCGACCACTACGGCAGACGACGCATCTTCCAGATCGGCATTGCGATATTCCTGCTCGCGTCTCTCCTCTGCACGTTTGCGCCCACGCTTGCACTGCTCCTCGCCGGGCGCGGTCTCCAGGGAATCGGCTCGGCGCTTCTCATGCCGTGCAGCCTCGCTATTCTCGGGGCCAGCTTCAGCGGTGCATCGCGCGGTCGTGCCATTGGTACGTGGGCTGCGGCCGGAGCCATCGCCGGCGCCGTCGGACCGTTGCTCGGAGGATGGATGGTCGACGTCTTCGGTTGGCGTCCGATCTTCCTCATCAATTTGCCGATCGGCGTCGGTGCGGTATGGCTCTCGTATTACGTCGATGAAAGCCGCGATCGCCGCGAAGCAAGCCGCCTCGATTGGACCGGAGGCCTTGTCGCAACGCTCGGACTCGGTCTCATCGTGTGGGCGCTGAGCGCCGCCGCAGAGCCATCCGCGATGCGCCTCGCGCTCTGGGTAGCCGGTGCGGCAGGAGCGGGCTTGTTGGCGCTGTTCGTGTGGATCGAATACCGGAAAGGCAACGCGGCATTGATGCCGCCCGGGCTGTTCGCCACCTCCAGTTTCATTGGCCTCAGCTTGCTCACGTTCTTTCTGTACGCTGCGCTCGGCGGACTGATTGTCCTTCTGCCATACCTTCTGATCCAGCTCGGCCACTATTCCGCCATCGAAGCCGGCGCTGCGATGCTGCCGATACCGCTGCTTATCGGCCTTGGTTCGCGGGCGATGGGCGGCATCGCCGCAAAGATGGGCGGCCGACTGCTGCTCTCCGGCGGTTCTCTCATCGTCGCGGCCGGCTTGGCGCTTTACGCGCGCATCAACACGGGTGCGATCAACTACTGGCGCGACATCCTGCCACCGACGCTGCTGATCGCAGTCGGCATGGCCATCTGCGTAGCACCGCTCACCACATCGGTGATGGCGTCCGTCGACGCCGACCACGTCGGTGCGGCGTCCGGCTTCAACAGCGCGCTGGCGCGAATTGGCGGGCTGTTAGCGACGGCCCTGCTGGGGTTTGTCTTCGCGGCAGCCGGTGATGACGCTGCGTTGGTGACGCGTATCCATTACGCAGCCGTGATGGGTGCCGCCTGCTGCGTGGTCGCGGCCGTATGCGCTTATGGCTTTATCCGGCAATCACGGAAAGCGTGAGTCACTGGATCTACTGTGCGCACAAGACAACGCTCCAGTACGACGTGATTCCGAGATTCGTTGATGTGGAAGCCGCGCAGAACAACTGCAGCCTGGCGCGGGCGCAGCCGAAAAAATGATCGGCACCGATCGATTTGGCTCGCGAGTAGGCGCTCTACAGCAGCCGCATGCCGTGGCTCAGGAACGTCGCCGAAAGACTTGGAAAATGCACGCCGGGGTCTCTCCACCGGTATGAGATCACGGCGCGAAGTCTGTCTTCATGCTCGACGCGAACCTCGGAGATCCCGGGAAGCGTCTCGAGCAAATCGACTGCGGGTTGACCGACGTGCAAAGACTCGTCGTTCGAGCGCTGGTGCTCAACCGTGATGATCGCGCGCATGAACGTCCTGAGTAGACTGCCGGCAGTGAATGTATCCCGTGCCAGGTGAAGGGGGCGGTACGGAACACCTCATGCGCATCGTGCGACCGCATTCATCCGACGCGACGCATCCCGTTCGACCAGAGCGTCCGGTCGATGCCTGCGCAGTCGCCGCCGGGGGTTGCCCAGACGTAGCTCAGCATGGCGAGGTCGATGTATTCGTCTTCGATGCGGACAGCCGACACGCCGTCGACCGTCGCCATGACCTGCGTCGCAAGCGCGCCGAGCATCGAAGTCTCGTAGCTCGATTTCAGCCGTTCAATCGTGATCGTCGACCGAGTCGACCGGGGGACGCGCACGGGTGTCTTCTTGAGAGAAGCCATGGGGCGGCTGATCCTGCTGACCTGGGCCCGCATCATGGCAGAACGCGCATGAACAGGACCGACCGCGTGCCCGGCGCCGGTCAGTTTCGCTCGGGAGAGCGTGCAGCGTATGCGCCGGCCGCCAGAATGGCGAGCGAGATCCCGCCAACCAGAAGCTCGAGGGCAACGCGGAAGGCGCAAGCAGCGGCAGGACGTAGATTCATGCCCGACTTACTCATCGCACCCGGCGCATGCCTTTGGCGAGAAGTACTTCATCGATCGGCCCGAAGTCATGCGACCGATCGGCCCAGACATAGCTCAACGTCGCGCGGTCGATGAATTGGGTCTCGATGGTGATGGCCGATACGCCATCGATGGACGCAAGTATGTCGGAAGCGTCTCGACCAATGAGGTACGAGCCGTTGGACGTCGGAAGGCGTTCGATGGTGATGGTAGCTCGCATACGGCTCTCAGCGGGGACGGCGCCGTCGATCATGCGCGTCCCTGTCGCGGGAAGCCAGCTTCCCGGAGGCGTCGCGCGCGACAGGCACCGCGCTCGCATCCGGGGCCGCGCGGAGGTGCACGCCGTCGGCCGATCTTACGGCGGTCCCTTCGCCAAAACGCGCAAGCGGTCGCGCAGGTCGTCCTTGTAATACCACGTGAGATTGCCGAGGTCCGTACCGAGATCGGCGATGCGAAGCCGTAGCGCGGCGGCGAAGTCCGGATCGGCACGAAGGATCGCGACACTCGACGCGATCGCCGCGGCCGGCAGCGCCGTCGTGCATGGATAGTCGAGCACCTGCTCGATCGCCGCGTAGTTGCCGATCGCGACGAGGTGGTCGCCGCAACGCTCGTTGAGCGCCGTCTGCACGTCGCGCGGGATCGCCTTGCGGAACGCGGTGCGAAACTCGGAGCCGCGCGACTTGTCGACGATCTCGTTGAAGACCTCGGCCGTATACGTATGTATCGCGAGCTCGCGAAGTGCCGTATCGCGGACGAGCCCGATCTCGCCCGTCGACGTCAGCTCGTCGTACGTGGCGCGGCGCCGGATGTATGCGTTGTACTGCGTCGCGCGATAGGCGGCGACGAGGAGCGCCTCATCGGAGAGCGAACTCCTGCCCGAGAGCACGTCCTCGGCGGCAATTGCGTTGCGACGCACCTGTTCGTAGTAGCCGACCTGGAACTCGTAGCCCCAGGCTTCCTCGCGAAGATCAGCTCGCAGGCGCGATGTGAAGAGCGCGGCCTTGCGATCGGTCTCGAGGTCGGCATTCCAGTTCGAGACCTGCACGCCAATGAAGACGCCGAGGATGACGACGACGAGCTCGATGACGACGGCGGTCCAGTCCTGCTTGCGGATGTTCTGGAGGATTCGTCGGATCATCCGCCTTGTTCCAGGCTCGCCAGCGTCGGGATCTTTCACGATCGGATCTTAGCCCATGACGCGCGCTGTCAATTCGACCTGTAAGGCAGGCTGACAAATCGGAGCCTGTGCCAGACAACGATGCCCTGGTGCCAAGGTCCCAACCCTGCATAGAAAGGATTGACGGCACTGCAACAGTCGACTTCGACAAGACCCCCTTTTGAAGCTGCTCTAGTCTCTAGGACGAGGCTCGCTTGCGTGCTTGTCTTTGGGCCTTGTCGACGGCCTTTCGCGCCGCAGCTTTGCCACGCTGCCGCTTGGTCTTGAACGTCTTCCCATCCTGGGCGTTGTAGAAGGCAAAGAAGCGTTCAAGCTCCTTGAGCACGGTCTCGCCGACGTCTTCGACGTCATCGCATCTCGCATATTGAGGTGACTCGAGGGCCACTGCGAGCAGGCGATCGTTCCTTACGGTGCGTCCCTTCTCGGTCTGCGTTGCCTCGAGGATCCCGACCAGTCGACAAGGCACAACCGTGCCGGGTACTGCCGGCTCATCCATGAAGAGTACGACGTCGATGGGATCGCCATCATCGGCGAGCGTCGAAGGGATGAAGCCGAACGAATAGGGAAACGATGTTCCCAGGGGCAGGACGCGATGCAGCGTCAGCGCACCGAGCTTCGGCTCGTACTTGTACTTGTTGCGCGATCCGGCCTGCGCTTCGACGACGGCGAGATAGGCGTCGTCTTCGTTCCGTATCGGTAGCTCGCTGAGCAGCGGCGGTGTTCTGATCGGATGAGCCATGGTTATCTCCGGGATGACCTCACGACCGTGAACCGGCCGTTCGCTTCGAGATGCGCCTCGTCGATTTCTTCCACCGAGCGGGTCTCATGCATCCGCAGCTCGCGCTCAAAGGCAGCGGCAGGGATGCTGTGTCGGATCAATGCGCTCCGAAGGACTTTTCCGTCCTTCACGAGCAGAGCTGCGCGCCCCTCGAACAGGCGATTGAAACCTGGGCTCAACGTGGCAAGCATCGCGAATAGCTTGTCGATCGCGATGATCGCCGCGATGGCTATGAATGGGCCAAAGAACGAATCGTCCTTGCCGACCATCGCCGAGCGAAGCGCGCCGCCGACGAGGATCAGAACGACAATGTCGAACGGCGACATTTCCCCAAAGGTGCGCTTGCCGGACAACCGCAGCAGTGCGAGGAGGCCGAGATAGCAGCCAATGCCGCGCAAGGCGAACTCCCACCAGGCCATCGACTGAGGAAACAGTGAGGACATGACGCCTCCTTTCAGCTGGCTCACGGAACCGGGTTCATCGAACGCGCGAGCCATGACGTGTTCATGCCCGATGTAGAAGAGTGGCTCGTCGAACGGAGGTATGCATCGTGCGGACGAAGAGCCTGAAGTTCTCGAAAGGATTCCGGATTGCGTTTTCGAATACGCGGGGCGAAGCAGCCGAGTTGGTTATTCCGCCGGGTGACAGCGAGGGCGGGCCCGAAAACGCTCACCGCGGCGCCGATCAATGGATGCTCGTCATCGACGGCGAAGGCGTCGCTGTCGTCAATGGCAAGCGGCGGCCCCTGAGAGCCGGCTCGCTCGTGCTGATCGAAAAAGGTGAGAAGCACGAGATTCGAAATAGCGGACGGCGCCTCCTGCGCACATTCGTGATGTATACGCCCCCGGCCTACAAGAAGTCGGGAGCGCGCCTTCCGCGCGGAAAGCCTGCAACGGGCTAGATCGCGGCCATCAGTTCTTTCTTGCGCGCTTCGAGTCGCGCACCGAGCTCGTCGAGCTCAGCTTTCGGCAGCAACTTCTTCGCGCGCGGAAACATTTCCTTCTCTTCCTCATCGGCATGGTGCTCGACGAGCTCCTTGAGCACCTTCGCGCGGCCGCTGAACTTCTCGCTCGCCGCGTCCGTTTTGAGGAGATCCGGCAGAACGAGATCGCCGGCAGCCCGGTGTTCTTCGAGCGCCTCGAAGAACATCTTGTCGTCGTCGTTCTTCTCGCCGGCGTTGCGGAATGCCGGGTAGAAAATCTCTTCCTCGATCGTCGTATGCGATTTCAGCTCCGCGGCGATTCGCGCGAGGAGCTGCCGACGCTTCTGGACCCCGCGGGCAGTAGTCGATTCGAGATCCGAGAGCAGCTTCTTCACCGTTGCGTGCTCTCCCTTGAGAAATTTGATGGCGTCCATCGCTTGGCTCCTTGTGGCAAGTCGAGGGGAGCCTATCCGGCAATTCGCAAACGAAACCCCAACCGAGCGGCGATCGCTCGGGAATCGCACAGGCGGGATTCAGCGAATGGCTAACCTTGTCGAGCCGAGCGCCGGGTTCGCGGCCGATCGCGCAAGGGCGGATATCGATCCGCCTCGGCTTGCACGTCGTTCCATCGCGCGGCCAGATCGAATCCGCGTGCGATGTTGCTCGACAACAGGATGTCGCCAGGTCGCTGCCGGTTGGCATAGGCGACGAGTCCGTCGACGACGAACGTCCAATGCGTGCTGGACATTCCCCGCGCTGCGGCGGTCACGGCGAGCGCCCACAGGCGATGCTCGATCTCGGCGGAAGGCGGCGCCTCGGTAATAGCGTCAATCCAGGCAACAAACGCGTCGTGGGCAGCGAGATAAGCCTGCATGGCAACTCTGCGAATGGTCTAGTCGTCCGCGTTGAGCGCGGCGGCCGTAAAAATAGCGATCGTGGCGATGACCAGCAAGAGGCTTTTCATGTCGTCCGAGCATGCCCGACGCCCATGAGGCCGCTGGCAATCACGGGGCAGGGCACCTGGGACTTGCGGCGCGAGGCCCTGGCGGCAGGGTTCGATGAGTTCTTGATCAAGCCCGCAGGCGTAGCGGCATTTGGTCACGGCATTGCGACCGGTTTCCGCAGGACTGCGTGAGTCCCTAGATCGGCGCCGGTGGCGAGCAACATGCATCGCCTTGCTGGACCGGCGGGCATTTCACCGTGCCGTACGAGCAGAAGACGCAACAGTCGCCGGGTTTCGGCCGCAGCAAGCCGCCGCACGCTGTGCAGTCGTGGAAGAAGATGCACGCATCGGTCGGCATCGTCTCCATCGAAGCGTGGCCACAATGCGGACACGTCAGCGTGGATTCGAGAATCATGTTCGCTGATTCTTGTCCGCATCCTGGATGGACTGCCAGCGCGTTGCGAAGTCGAAGGCTCGAGCGACGTGGCCCGGTAGCTCCTCATTCTTCGGGCATCGGCGCTTCGCATGGGCGACAAGGCCATCGACCACGAAGATCCAATGCGTCTCGGACATCCCGCGACTGGCGGCACACCTCGCCAATCCGAGCAACGCGCGTTCGACCTCGCCTGCCGTAGGCTCGCATTCCGCGGCGCCGTTCAGCCACTCGACAAAGGCGTCGTGCGCTTCGAGGTACGGCTTCATGATCGGGATCGAGGATCCGGACGAGCTGAGCCGCAGCATACGCCGGCGGGCGTAGGCCGCAAGGCCTAGCCGGCTGCCCGTACGTGGGTTCGAACCCCAGCCATTGCGCCATCGTCTCGGCTGTCGAAATCAGACAAGCGCGTAGAAATCGCGCCGTGCGGCGCGATTTCCGGTGCAGCCCGCTCAGCCGAAGTCCGCTTCGTACACTTGCCGCACTTCGCAATCGAGCTCCCAGCCGTCCGCGACGTGCAGTTCGACGAAGCGCTCGGTCAGCGCGATCGCTTCTTCGAGCGACTGCGCATCGAGCATCGCGTAACCGCCAATCACTTCCTTCGCTTCGGCAAACGGCCCGTCGACGACACTGACCTTGCCGCCGCGAAGGCGCACGCGCTTGCCGCTCGCCGTCGGCGCGAGGCCGGCCGTATCGAGCAGCTTTCCGGTCTGCTTCATTTCGATCATGAGCTTGCCCATCTCGGTCATCAGCCGCTCGCTGGGCTGCTTGCCGGTGTTTTCCTGGACTCGGATCAGGGAAAGGAATCGCATCGTAGGTCTCCTTCGTGGATGAAATGGACGGCGAATGGGCCGCTTCCATAAGGGACGACGAACGAGGAACGCCGAAATCGACAATCCCGCGCTTAGCGGTGGCGCGCGTCACGGACACCGAAGTGACATACCCGCACACCACGAAGTCTGCTGTAATCGCACAGGGCTCATTCGAGCCTTTGCAGACTTCCTCCTTCACCCTGAAACAAGGAGTTCGTTATGCACGCCTCGCTGAAATACGCCGGCGCGTTCGCCGCGGTCGCGCTCGCCGTTTCCATCGCAGTCGCCGCGGGCGACGATAAGTACGCCGTGAAAGTCCCCGGCGGCCTCGCGTTCTCGGAGTTCAAAGGGTACGAGAACTGGCAACTCGTCTCCGTCAGCCAGAACGGCGGCATGTTCGCCGCGATCCTCGGCAATCCGGCGATGATCGACGCGTTCCGCGCCGGCGCTCCCGGCAACGGCAAGCCGTTTCCCGATGGCGCGAAGATGGCCAAGATCCACTGGACGCCCGGCCCGAGCGCGACGTTCCCGGCCGCAACGGTGCCGCACGCGCAGCACGACATGGACTTCATGGTCAAGGACAGCAAGCGTTTCGCCGACAGCGGCGGCTGGGGATACGGTGCCTTCGAGTACGACGCGGCGAGCGACACGTTCAAGCCGGCCACGACGGCCGATGCGCCGCCGCAGGCGAATGATGCGAAGTGCGGCTTCGCGTGCCACACGCTGGTGAAGACGCGCGATTTCGTCTTCACCGAGTACGCGCACCGTTGAAAACCCGGGGAGCGCGCCGCGATTTGCCGTCGCGGCGCGTTTTCTCTCAATACCGACAGATGAATCGCACGATATTTTGCGCCGTGATGCATGGGTTGCGTCGCATGGGGAACGCAGCGCCGTAGTTTGCGAGCAGCCCCGGCTGTGCGTTCGAATTGACGATCTTGTACGCCATGAAGCCGATCATCGGGCTGCCGTAGAGCGCGCCGGCATCGGTTGGGAACTGAGGATAGAAGGTGCCGTCGCCGGTGGGGCGCGTTCCGCCGACGTCCATGCGCGCCGATCCCACAACGACGTTCGTGACTATCGGCGTCGCCAGCGTCGAGCCGAACACGGGCGACGTGGCGCCGGCCGTCGGCGCGAAGCCGAGCACGTTGACGTCGTGCGTCAATTGACCCCCGGCGACGCTGCTGCTCGTGCCGGAGCGGTCGTAGAGCGTCAATCCGTATGTCGGCGACGCGATCGTCGCGCCCGAAGACAGCGAGGGGATCGCATAGACCGAATCGAGGTAAAAACGACGCGTCGGGATCGTCACGACCCAATCGGTGCGCGCGCCGAGCGCGGGATCGAGCACGATGTCGTTCTGCATCGCATCGGCCATCAGGACGGCCGTTACCGCGTCGACGCCGTTTTCGAACACGCTGGTGAGGACTTCGCTGTTGTCGTAGGTCGTCGCATTGACGGCGCGGAACTGCGCGACCGGACGATTCTGCGGCCCGTTGCTGTTCGCATCCGCGAGTGAGGGATGCAGAGGTCCCCAGTCCGCCGTGTAAAGCGATCGGGTAGTGAAGTTGTCGAGCGCCGTCGCGCCATAGGCGTAGTACGTGCCGTTGCCGACATCGATGATCGCGCCGCTGCCGAAGATCGGATTCGAAGGTCCGAATCCGAACGTGGTGGTCGGCAGCAGGCTGAACACCGTGCTGCAATCGATGTCAGGCACGTCGCCGGAAAATCCTGCGCCCAGACTCGCTCCGCCGATGGCTTCGATGAAGCCTTCGCGCGTTCGGTCGATGCCGTGCGGGCCGTCGTCGGCGGGTAGCGTGCCCGATCCGTCGTATTCGCTCGACGTAAATGCCAGCCCGCCCGCGGGCACGGCAGGCGACGTGCACGCAGGATCGGGAACGACGAGCTTCGCGCCGCCGCCCGCGTCGAGCGTCACGGCCGCGGCCCATGTCGAATGCGGTCTCAACACAACATCGAGATCGAGTGCCGGCCGTCCGCGCTGGCCTTCGAGAAATCGGACATGCACGAGAACCGGATACATTTCCAGGTTGCCGAGCGTGACGTACGTGTCCTGGTTCTGGTTGACAGTGTAGTAGGGATATAGCAGCACTTGCCCGAGGCCGTCGGCGTTGACGTTGAGCGCGAATGCGGAGTTCGATGCGACGACGGCGAAAAAAGCCGCGAGCGCAGCATGCGATGCGAGCTTCATTGCGATCTCCCGGTCGAGACACCCGCATCGTATAAAGATGAAAAGCTGCAGTCGAGCGAAAGCCGCGCGACGAAAAACACAACGATGCGACGCCGTTGCTTGCGCGCATCGTTCGTTGCGAGGCGGCAACGCACGTCGCGTCGGCGCTGCATGGATTACGTTTTTCGCAACGCGCTTCGTATACCGGAGACTCCGGTGACGCATCACGAACTTCGGCGTGACCCTGCGATGAGTCGATCGGCGCCCTTTGTTCACGCCTGCCGAGCTCGGCCGTCGCGAGCGCATCCTCGTCGCGTTCAGCCAGGACGCCGCATCTTTACGCCGACGCCGAAAATCTTTACAAAACGAATCGACAGCGGCGCACGCTATGCGCCAAAATTTCCGAGATATGCCAGCACCCACGATTGCATCCACCAGCATCAGCAAGGTCCCCGAAGTCACGCTGCTGTTCTGGATCATCAAGATCGCCGCCACGACGCTCGGCGAAACCGGCGGCGACGCGGTCTCGATGTCGATGAATCTCGGCTATCTGGTCGGCACCGCGATCTTCGCGGCGATCTTCGCGATCGCCGGTCGCGCGCAGATCCGCGCCGCGCGGTTCCATCCCGTCCTCTACTGGTTCACGATCATCGCGACGACGACGGTCGGCACGACGCTCGCCGATTTCGCCGACCGCTCGCTCGGCATCGGCTACGCCGGCGGCAGCGCGCTGCTGCTGGCGCTGCTGGTCGCGTCGCTCATCGTCTGGTATCGCACGCTCGGCACGGTCGCCGTCGACAGCGTCAGCACGCCGAAGCGCCGAGATGTTCTACTGGGTGACGATCATGTTCTCGCAGACGCTCGGCACCGCGCTCGGCGACTGGACGGCCGATACCGCCGGGCCTCGGCTATCACGGCGCGCGATGCTGATCTTCGGCGGATTGCTCGCTGGTGCTCGCGGGCTTACTTCTGGACGAACATCTCGCGCACGGTGCTGTTCTGGGCGGCCTTCATCCTGACGCGGCCGCTCGGCGCCGTGGTCGGCGATTTTCTCGACAAGCCGATCGAATCCGGCGGCCTCGCGTTGAGCCGTTTCGCGGCGTCCGGTGCGCTGCTCCTTCTCATCGTCGTCTGTCTCGTTGCGTTCCGGCAGCGCCCGGCAACCGAATCGCACTGAACGCGGTTCAGGATCGATTGCAGCGCGCCTCGCTCGAATGGCGTCATCCGAGGCGAGGAGAGCATCCATGGAAAAGAACGGCACGATCGACGGCGTGAAGTGGAACGCGACGATCGAAGCGACGGCGGGCGGCCAGTTCCGCATCCGCGGCATCGACGTTACCGATCGCGACGGAAAGCGGTTGCCGCGCTACGAGGAGCAGACCGCGACGCACGACAACATTGAAGGCGCAGTCGCGGAGGCCGAGCAGCTCGCGAAATCGATTGCGCGACCCGAATGAGTCGCACGCAAACGTTTTCTCGCACGGCCGTTTGTGTGAACGGCAAAAAAAATGCGGGCGCATGTGCGCCCGCATCGTCGGATCGAAAATTGCGGCCGTCCGTGGCTCTCGGTCTTCCTTGGAAGGTGGGGGCTCACGCCCGCGCACCGGTCTAGGGAAGGGGGGACGCGGTGCAGGATCGAGTCTACGGATCGGGACTGAATGCCAACCGATTCGGCGATGCAGCCGGTCGCCTCGCTTGGCATTCGTTCATGCAACGACGCCGCACACGTTTGTTCAGTTGCCGGTTTTTCCGGTGCCGCTAGTCGTTGTTGCCGCAAGCCATACCCTTGCCGACGCAAAGCGGGCGGCCCCAGTCATCCATCATCTTCTGCGCGCCCTGGCGCGCCTCGACTTCCTGCGCGTACGTGTGGCACGACGTCTGCGGAATGTGCGATCCGAGCGGCGGTGCGTTCTTGCAGATGACGCGATCGCGGTTGCGCAGCGTCAGGATCGAATTGACGGTTTCCTGCGCGTTGAACAGCGCGACCTTCTGGTCCTGGGTCATCGCGGCGACCGTGTCGTGCTCCTCGAAGAGCTTGGTCATCTGGTTGAGCGCCGCGTCGACCTTCGGTTTTTCGTCGGGCTTGATGAACTCGTATTTGCCGCCCGGGACCATCTCGCGGCGAACGTTGTCGACGAGCTGGTCGAACACATCCTTCGTGTCGGCCTTGACGCTGTTTTCGCGATAGTGCTCCTTCGCTGCGGCGATTCCGGCAAAACCGGTCGACAACGCGGCACTGAAGGCGAGGGCTGCGATGATCTTCATGGTGGCTTCCCCAAGCTGCGCGACCCGCCGGCGGCGGGACTCCAGACGTACGAAAGTAATCGTAATACCGGTCGAGAGGGCCGTCAACGCTGAATCGGCGGCTCGCGCGCGGAGCGCGCATGGCGGCTGTGCCATGCGTCGCCGCCGCCGCGGTCACCGTGAATACCTGTTGTAGACGTGCCCGTGACGGCGCCCGTGACGACCGCGTCGATGAGCCCGCCCGGAGCCGGTCGAAAACGCCCACGGCATGCAATTCGCATTACCCTATTGTTCCCGGGGAAAATCCCTCAAGGAACGCTGCATTCACATTTCGCAAACAGTCGGGGAACGAACCTCTCGCCGCGGGGCATGGTTCGTGCTGCGCAGGGAGCGCGCGGGCTCTGGGGGATCGCATGAAAGGTCGTTTTACGCGTTGGACGTGTCTGATCGTGGCTGGCGTGCTGCTCATGGCGCTGGCAGCGGCTGCGTCCGCGCAGGTGGTCGTCACCGTCAACGGCGACACGGCCAATGCGACCATCTCGCTGACTGACAATAACGGCACGACTTATGACGCCGATGTCACGATCGTCTTCGATACGCCCGCAGAACCTGACGCCGCGCGGCGCTCAATCTGACGGCGAGCTCGATCGATCCGGCCGACGATCAATCCGCGGCTCGCCGTCGATCGGCTACGGGCAATCGAACTGCTATCGCCGTCTGCAGCGCCGATCTGCCCGACGGTCGATCCGGCGTTTCCGGTGATGATCACGGTCGAGCCGATTGATCTTGCCGTGGCTTTTCACGCAGCGGCTTCGATGGCGGCGCACGCCGGAGCTCGGCGATCTCTCGTTCCTGAACACGTATCAGTTCGACGTCCACACGCACGATCTCGTCTATCACGGACGGCAGCCCTTACCGCGTTTTCAAGGCGCCGATCGGTGACGACTTCCACGACGTCACCGAACGACGTGCATGCCGGGCAGCGTGCGCGTGCGCGGGCGCGGCGGCGCGTTCTCGCAATTCGTCGTCGCGAACGATCCGCGCAGCAACGCGGCTGGCGCGCTGCTGTTTCGCGTCGCAGAAGATCGTGGAGCTCAACGCGCGCATCCTTGCGGCGATCGCTGTCGCGACGGTCTCCGCCTCGAGCTGCTCGATCTGCTGGCGCAAGTCGACGCGCTGATGCTCGTCGATCTGACCGGCGCGCTCGTCCGCGCTCGACAGCCTGATCGATCTGCATCGACGTCAACGCCGGCACCGACATCGCGAACGTCTGGTCGCGCCGATCACGACGGTCGTCAACGATGCCGGCGAAATGCAGGAGCTCGCCGAGACGCTGCGCTTCAGCATGACTCGCATCCAGCAGGGCGCCGCGAACCCATAGCCGCCATGCCCGCCCGCTTCAACGCCTACGTGCCCGACGCCGCGGCACTCGTCCGCTTGCTCGACGATGACACGCTCTACCGCATCGGCCGCTCGGCCGATTGCGAAGTGCAGGTCGATCACTGGTCGATCTCGCGCTTCCACGCCGAGCTTACGGGCGCCGGCCAGACCTGGTCGCTGCGCGACACGGGCAGCAAGAACGGACTGCGCGTCGACGGCCATCTCGCGCTTCGCGCCGACTTCGACAAATCGAGCTGGTTCTCGATCGGCGACGTCTACTGCTGGTTCGAAATGCTCGACGACGCCGCTGCCGAAAGGCACCGCGCCGACGGCGCCGCGCGCCGCGCGACATCGCGCGCGTTGTCGCAGCAGCTCGTGCCGGGGCTCGGCATCCGCGCGCTGATTCCGCAGACGCTCGACGTCGTGCTCGAGCTCGCAGGACTCGAGCGCGGCTTCGTCCTTTACGCCGAGGACGGCAGCGCGCTTCGCGTCCGCGCGAGCCGCGGCTTCGCCGTCGACGACATCGCCAATACGAAGTTCGCCGGCAGCGCAGCCGCGGTCGACCGCGCGCTCGCCGAAGGCCGCAGCATCGTCTGCTGCGACGCGCTCGAATCGCCATGGCTCGGCGCGCGCCCGAGCGTGCGCCTCGGCGGCATCCGCGGCCTCGTCTGCGTGCCGCTCCGCCTTTCGGGCAAATCGATTGGCGTGATCTACGCCGACAGCCGCAAGCCCGGTCCACCCGTCACCGAGCTCGATCTCGAGCTGATCGAAAACGTCGCCCGTCACGCGGCCGCCGCGTTCGAGGCCGCGCGGCTCGAGCGCGACGTCGCCGACATCGTGCGCTCGGCCGCCGATGTCGGCGTGCGCGCGCCGCTCTGGAACGAGCTGCGCCCGCCCGCAAACCCGCCCGACAACTGAGCCATGCTCCCGCGTCGCGAGCGGCGCCGCTCGCGAGGGGGCGGAACGCGACGCGCGCGGCTGTCCGCGCGGCAGTCGACGCGCTATCGTCCGCCCATGACCCATGACGCAGCGGTCCAGACGCCCAGAACGTCGTCCGGCGCCGCCACGCTGACCGGCCAGATCTCGGCGAGCGAGCTTCGCGTCGGCGAAATGCTCGGCAGCCGCTTCCGCATCGACTGGCTGCTCGGCGTCGGCGGCATGGGCGTCGTCTACCGCGCCCGCGATCTTTCGCTCGACATCGACGTCGCGCTGAAGCTGCTCCGTCCCGAGCTCGCGCGGCGGCCCGGCGCGCTCGACAGGTTCCGCAGCGAGCTGCTGCTCGCGCGGCAGGTGTCGAGCCCGCACGTCGTGCGCATCCATGACATCGCCGAGCACGATGGCCGCTGGTTCATCAGCATGGACTTCATCGACGGCGAGTCGCTGGAGGGTTACCGCGACCGCGTCGGCAAGATCCCCGAGGAAGGCGCGCTTGCGATCGTGCGCGGGCTGCTCGACGGGCTCGCCGCCGCGCACACGCGCGGCGTGATCCATCGCGACCTGAAACCGGCCAACGTGCTGCTCGACAAGACAGGACATCCGTTCATCACGGACTTTGGCGTCGCGCGAAGTCTCGGTGCGACCGGCATGACGCAGAGCGGCATCATCGTCGGCACGCCCGAATATCTCTCGCCGGAGCAGGCGCGCGGCGATCCCGCCGATGGGCGCAGCGATCTCTACACGACGGGCCTGATCCTCTACGAAATGCTGACCGGCGTACTGCCGTTCGCGGGTGGCACGCCGGCCGAGACCGTGATCCAGCGCATCGTTCGTCCGCCGCCGTCGCTCGCGAAGGCGCGACCGGATCTGCCGCGCTGGCTGCACGCGTTCACCGACCGGCTGCTCAGGATCCAGCCGTCGCATCGATTCCAGAGCGCGAAGGATGCGTTGCGCGCGCTCGACACCAAGCGCGTGCCGCGTCCGCCGGTGAACCGGCGGCTCGTTTTCGTCGCGACGCTGATCGTCGTCGGTCTGCTCGCAGGCAGCGTCTACTTCTGGCGGCATCCGCTGCCGATCCGCGAGATCCTCGCGCCGGCGATTCCAGCGACGCCACGTGTCGCAGTGCTGCCGTTCACCGCACCGGCCGGCGATGCCGAGCTCGCCGCAGTCGCGCGCGCGCTCGAAGCGCACGTGCACGAATGGCTGCGCTCCGATCCCGCGATCGCCATCGTGCCGCGCACGCGCGTGCGCAATGCGCTCGCGCGGACGGCGCCCGATCTTCGCGGCGAGGCGTTGCAGAAGCAGCTGCCGGATGTCGCGCGCGCGGCGAGCGCGACGCGTCTTCTGACCGGCGATCTGCGCCGCGACGGCAACGGTCTCGCGCTCGATCTCGTCTGGGCCGTGCCGGGCAGCGCGACGCCACCGCACGCTATCGCGCTCAAGGGCGCTGATGCGGCTGCACTGTTCGCCGCGTATGCGTCGGCGTTCGCGCCGCATCTGCGCGACGACGGCGTGCGCCTCGCCGCGCCGCCGCCGATCGGTTCCGCCGCATTGCCGCGCGTTCGGCCGCGGACTCCTTGCGCTCGATGCGAATGATCCCGACAAGGCCGCGACCGAGCTCGCAGCGGCTGCCGAAGCGCAACCGCCGAGCGCGCTCGTTGCGTTGCGTTTGCTCGACGCCGAAGAAGCCGCGCAACAGGACCTGCCGGCGCAGAACACGCGCGATGCCGCGCTGAAGACATTCGCGAGCGATCCGAGCCCGTCCGCGCGGAGCCTTCGCGCCCGCGCGGGCGATGCGACGAGCGACGGCGCGCCGGCCGACGAGGCCTCGCGAAAGCGCTGCAAGGATTTTCCGCACGATCCGGAGCTCGTGCTCGAACGCGCGAAAGCGCTCGAAGCAGCGGGCGAAGGCGAGAAGGCGATCGCGCTGCTCAAGGACTACGTCAAGACCGATGATCAGGATGCGCGCGCATGGTTCCTGCTCGGCCATACGTCGATCCTGCAGGGCGACGTGCAGCCGGCCGTCGACGACTACCTCGTGCGCGCACTCGTGCTGAACAGCCGCGCCGGCGATCTCGCCGCCGAAGCCGAGACGCGCAACGCGCAGGGCTACGGCTTCGAGCGGCTCGGCCAGCTTGACTATGCGATCGAGCAGTACACGCGCGCCGCCGCAATCCGCGAAAAGATCGGCGACAAGCGCGGCATGGTGAAGTCGCTGCGCAATCTCGCGATTGCGCAGGCGGTCAAGGGCGATCGCGCGGCCGCGAGCGCGAACCTCGACAAGGTCAAGACGCTGCTCGAAGGCATGGGCGATCGCGCGAGCCTTGCCGATCTCTACAACGATCGCGGCGTCGTCGCCGAAGAGCAGGGCGATTTCAACGAGGCGCTCGCGCTCTATCGCGAGGCGCTCGCGATCCGCCGCCAGCTCGACGTGCCGGCTGGTTTGGCCGAAAGCCTCAACAACGTCGGTTTCGCGTCGTACCAGCTCGGCCAGTTCGACAACGCCGAAGTCTACTGGCAGCAGGCGCTTGCGCTGTATCAGAAGCTCGACGACAGCAACCGGCAGATCGGCATCACGCAGGATCTCGGCCTGCTCGACCTCGCGCGCGGACATTTCGCTGCCGCTCGCGAGCGCATGGAAAGCTCGCTCGCTACCGCCGAGGCGAGCCAGCTCGTCGAGGAATCCGCGGTCGCGCATACGAATCTCGCCGAGCTCGCGCTCGCCGAAGGCAACTACGGCGATGCCGCGAAGCATGCCGCGCGCGCCGAAGATGCGTTCAAGCGCCGCTCCGACCGGCGCGGGCAGATCGAGGCGAATCTGATCGACGCGCGCATCGCGCTCGCGACCGGCGCGCTCGACGCGGCGGACAAAGCTCTCGCGGCGATTCCGGACGACACGAGCATCTGCGAAAGAGCAGCGCGCGGCGTACGTGCTCGCGACCGCGCGGCGCGCGTATCTCGGCGGCGACGCGAAGACCGGCGTCGCAAAACTCGACGAGGCCGCGACGCTCGCGAAGGACGCGCATCTGGGCGTCGCCGAGTTCCGCATCGGCATCGAGCGCGCGCGGCAGGCGCTCGCGGCCGGCGACGTGAAATCGGCCGAAGCGATCATCCTGGCGCTCTGCGCGGAGACGACCATGCTCGGCCAGGTGCCGCTGCGGCTCGAGCTCGCTCGAGCTCGAGATCGCATCGGCGTTGCGCGCGGGCCACAAGCAACGACGCGGCGCTCCGCTATCGCGACACGCTGCCGCTGCTGCAGCGAAGTCGGCCGCTATGCCGTACGCGACGACGCTGCACGCGCTCGGTGCGCGCGCGTTGCCGTCCGGCGCCGAGGCGACGGCGGCGATGGATGCTGCGAAATCCGCGCGCGCGCGCGCTGCTCGCCGACGCGCCCGCCGATGCGAAAGCGACGCTCGAACACGAACTGGACCTGCGCCTCGAACAGGATGTCGGCGATGCACGATGAATCGAAGGACCATGTGGACCTCGAGCGCAAGCTCGACGACGTGCTGCAGCAGCAGCGCGAGCTGATCGAGCGGCTGCAGAAAGGGCCAGGACTATTTCCAGCATCTCGCGCGCTCGGTCTGGCGCGTGCAGGAGGACGAGCGTCGCCGACTCGCGCACGAGCTGCACGACGGCATCGGCCACGGCCTGACCGCGCTGATCCATCTCGTCGGGCAGGCGAGCGATGCGCTCGCGGAGCGGCCCGACGAAGCGCGCGAGCGGCTCGAACGCGCGCGTGATGTCGCGACGACGACGCTCAAGGAAACACGCGTGCTGTCGCGGCTGCTGCGTCCGCAGATCCTCGACGATCTCGGTCTCGAACCCGCGCTGCGCTGGCTCGCGCGCACCTATCAGGACGATCACAAGATTGCCGTTTCGCTCGATTTCGATCAGCCGTTTCCGGATGTCGACGGCGATCTCTCGACGCTGATCTTCCGCGTCACGCAGGAATCATTGTCGAATATCGCCAAGCACGCCGGCGCGACGCAGGTCGAAATCGGCCTGCGGCGCCGTTCGATCTATCTCACGCTCGCGATTCGTGACGACGGCCGCGGGTGCGATCCGCAGGCGGCGTTCGCGGTGTCGAGCGAAGGTCGAAGCAGCGGGCTCGGCGGCATGCGTGATCGTGTGCGCCTTTTCGGCGGCATGCTGAGGCTCGATTCGAAAACGGGCGAGGGTGCGACGGTATCCGCGCAGTTTCCGCTCGCGTCCATCGCGGGGAGTGCGCAATGATCCGCCTGCTCCTCGCCGACGATCACACGGTGCTGCGCGAATGCCTCGTGACGGCGCTTCGCGCGAGCGGCGACTGCATCGTCGTCGCCGAAGCCGGTGACGGCATCAACGCGATCGAGCAGGCGCATGCGGTGCGGCCCGACGTCGCGATCGTCGACATCTCGATGCCGCGTCTCAACGGCATCGAGGTCGTGCGGCGCCTGACGACCGAGCTTCCGCGCACGCGCGTCCTCGTGCTGACGATGCACGAGGAAGACGAATACGTGCTGCAAGTCGTCCGCGCCGGCGCGTCGGGCTACCTGATCAAGCATGCGGCGACCGCCGAGCTGCTCGAAGCGATCCGCGCACTCGCGGCCGGCGGCGTCTATTTCGGACCGTACGCGACGCGCGTGCTCGCAGAACAATTGCAGCAGCCGCAGAAGCTGACGCTCGATCCCTACGGCGCACTGTCGCCGCGCGAGCGCGAGGTGCTGCACCTCGTCGTCGACGGCATGACGATCAAGGAGATCGCGCAGAAGCTCGACATCAGCACGAAGACCGCCGAGAACCATCGCGGGCGCGTGCTGACGAAGCTCGGCGTGCGCAACAGCGCGGAGCTCGTGCGCTACGCGATGCGCAAGCATCTCGTCGATTGAATGGCTTTTCCTCCTCTCCCGCTTGCGGGAGAGGGCTGGGGTGAGGGCAGTCGGAGTGGAGCGCTTCACGAGCTTGCCCTCACCCTGACCCTCTCCCGCAAGCCGGAGAGGGGACACCATAGGCTGTGGCGTCGTCAGCCTTGGTTGGCTACGCTAACCGCATGAGCCAGATTTCCGTCCCCGTCTCGTACGGCGAGCTGATCGACAAGATCACGATCCTCGAGATCAAATCCGAGCGCATCAAAGATGCAGCGAAGCTCGCCAACGTGCGCGTCGAGCTCGATCTCTTGAACGACACATGGCAAGCCGACAGCGCGGCGCGCAGCGATATCGCCGCCGAGCGCGATGCGCTCCGCCGCGTCAACGAGGCCCTCTGGGACATCGAGGACCGCATCCGCGTCAAGGAAAAGGCGAAGGCGTTCGACGCGGAGTTCATCGAGCTCGCGCGCTCGGTCTATATCCGCAATGACGAGCGCGCCGTGATCAAGCGCGCGATCAACGAGAAACTCGGCTCGACGCTCGTCGAGGAAAAATCGTACGAGGACTACGGCGCTGCGCCGAAAGCGCGCTGACGCGTCGCTCATTTTCCGCAGGTGTAGGCCTTGCCGCTGACGCTCGAGACGTCCGAGCCCTTGATCTTGTTCCAGACGATGTGCGTCGCGCCGGCTTTCTCGGCGTCGGCGCGTGCCTGCTCCATCGCGGTGCCGAGCGCTTCGCGCGTGTGCTTGCCCTTGTTCGTCGGCGCGCTGACGTCCTTGACGAACGTGCAGCTCGCGACTTTCGCCGCGTCCGCATCATCCACGTGCGCGAGCGCGTCAATCGAATACATGCCGCAGGCGATGACGACAACGGCGGCGAGACGTAGCGCTTTCATCGGTCTTTCTCCTTGCCTCTCATGCAGTGTGCGCCACGCAATTGTATTGCGCCATCGCTCATGCCGCGGGTTTTTCGGCCGGCGCCGTGTTCCATTGCTCGCGCGGCACCCAGACCTTCGCATCGGGCTGCGCCTCGAAGTTGGGCGACATGATCTGCACGCCGAACTCGTTGAACGCATCCTGGATCTCGGCGTGCAGCCGCGACAGCACGAACGGGCGGTCGGTCGGCTTCGTGATCGCCGCGCACAGCTGGTACACGACGTAGAAATCGCCGAGGCCGGTCTCGAGCACGTAAGGCTTCGGCGACGGCAGGATATCGGGCGTGCGCGACGCGGCGAGCTCGAGCAGCGCGTGCACCTGCCGCCACGGCGTGTCGTAGCCGATCGACACCGACGTCGCGACGAGGAGCCCGCTCTCACGCGAGCGGCGCGTGTAATTGTTGACGGCCGCGCCCGCAAGCACCGTGTTCGGGATCGTGACTTCCTCGCGAAGCCGCGTCACGAGCTTCAGCGAAAGAAGCCCAAGGTCGACGACGACACCTTCCTTGTCTTCGATGCGCACGAAATCGCCGACCCGAATCGCGCGCGAATAGAGCACGACGAATCCGCTGACGATCTGGCTCAGCGCACCGGCCGAGCCGAGCGAGAGCATCAGGCCGACGAACACGCTGACGCCCTTGAACGCGGCGGTTTCCGAGCCCGGAATGTACGGATAGGCGATCGTCAGCGCGAAGAGCCAGATGGCCGTCACCACGAGGCGCCGTGTCGCGCCGGCGGTCTGCGGATCGAACCAGTCCGATTCGATCTTGCCGGCCGCGATCGCGTCGAACCACGCGCTGATGACGCGCACGACGCCGCGCGTGATCAGCCAGATCAGAACCAGCGTCGCGAGCGACGGCAGTGAATCGACGAATGCCGTGCCGAGATGCGATAGCGCATCGAGCACGTAGCCGCCGAGCGTATCGCCCCAGGGCCGCGTGTACGGAAACTGGCGGAGTACCAGGCTCAGCGTCAGGTAGGCGAGCGCGAGGACGGCCGCGAGCCGCACGAGGTCGACGAGCACACGCAGCACGCCCCACGCGATCGGGCGAAGGTCCAGCCCCTGCGAGTGGCGCCGCGCCGACAGCTCTTCGAGCCGATGATGGGTGCGCCGGTGCACGCGTGCGATCGCCGCGAGGAGCGCGACGAAGATGAGCAGCGCCAGCGCGCTGACGCCGATCGCCTTGAGCAGCGCCGGCACGCGCTGTGATTCGGCGCGTTCGGCGACGATGGTCTTCAGCTCGGCGAGGACGTGCTCGCCCGCGCGCTCCGCGCCTGCGCGCGTGCCGTCGACATCGTCCGGCAACACGCCGAACAACACCTGCGCACCGTCGCGGATCAGGACGCCTTCGTCGGCGCCGGCCTGGACCCAGGTCGCCTCGAGCTCTTCGGGCCGCATCGTTTCGAGTGCCGCGTTGATCCGCTGCTGCGCGGCCGCGGCGCGTTCCGCGGGCGTCAGGCGGCCGAACTGCGCGTGCAGCTCGATCAGCGTGCGGTTCCAGACCACGATCGGCGCGGCGCTCTCGGCCGGCGCAAACTTTTCCTCTTCGGCCGTCGGCGCTGCGGGCGCGGCCTCTTCGGCGATCGCATGCACGCACGCGATCGCAGCGAGGAGCGCCAGGAGCCACGTTGAGAAGCGCCTGCAGAAGCGGCTCGCGATGTGTTCCATGATCCCCCCGGTCGCCGCCGCGTCAGCCGCCGCAGCGGTACGCCTTGGCCGCGATCGTCGTGATGTCGGTGCTCGAGACCTTGCCCCAGACGATGTGCGTCGCGCCGGCTTTTTCGGCCTGGCCGCGCGCGTTTTCCTTGGCCTTCTTGACGGCCTGCTCCTTGAGGCGCTCGCCGAACACCGAGCGCCCTTCGACGTCGTTGAGGAACGTGCAATGCGCGACTTTCGCAGCGTCCGCGTCCTCGACGCTCGACCCGGCGCTCGCATCGGTGGATGCGAGCAGCATGACGGCGGCGATCGCGAAGGCGGCAAACGGGATCGGTGCTTTCATCGGACGTCCTCCTCGGCCGGGCAGCGCGCAGAGTCTGCCCCCGCCGGCTGCCGGGCGCATCCGAAGGATTACTGTCCCGCCAGCGCTCCGGTGCGGCGCGCCTCGGCGAACGCGTCGAAGCGCTCGATCACGTCGTCGACCTCGATCAGATCCATCACGTCGCGGATATTCGAGCTTCGTGCCCCAGGGCAGCGCCTCGGCCGGCTTGCCGCGGAACTTGCGCGCGGCGGCGTCGTAGCGATCGACGCACCAGCGCCGGTCGGAGTACGGACCCGAGCGCTTCGGATTGCTCGCCGCATGCAGGCCGAGCACCGGCGTGCCGACCGCGTTGGCCATGTGCATCGGTCCGGAGTCCGGGCACAGCACCAGCGTCGCGCGTTCGAGCCAGCGCGAGGAACTGCTTGAGCGTGTCCTTGCCGATCAGGTCGAGCGGGCGCGCATGCATCTTTGCGAGGATCGCATCGCCGAACTCGCGCTCGAATGCGCTCGGACCGCCGCACAGCACGACGTGCCAGCCGTGCTTCAGCGCCGCGTGGTCCATGACCGCGGCGTAGCGTTCCGGGCGCCAGTTGCGCTTGCTGGTGGCTCGAGCACGGGGCTGACGAGCAGCGTCGGCGTCGCGTCGGGCAGGTGGCGCGCGGCGAACTCGCGCGCCTCGTCCGGAATCGGAATGTCCCAGCGCACTTCCGTCTGCTTGAGGCCGAGCGGCTCGATGAAGCTCGCCATCGCGTCGAGCACGTGCTCGCCGCTGCGCGCCGGAATGCGGCGGTTGACGAAGAAGCCGTGCAGGTCCTTCGAGCGCGCGCGGTCGTAGCCGATGCGCAGCGGCGCATTCACAGCGCGCTCAGCAGGTTCGCGCGCAGCGCGACCTGCATGTGCAGCAGCGCGTCGAAGCGGCGTCCGGCGAGCTGCTCGCGGACCGCGCGGTAGGCCGCGACGGCCCTCGCGCTTGTCGAAGACGATGAACTCGACGCCGCCGCAGGTCGCCGACGAGTCTGTGCTCGAGCTTGCCGACGATCCAGGTCAGGCGGGTCTCGCGGCCAGCGCGCCTGAAGGGTCCGCACCAGCGGCACGACGTGGGTGACGTCGCCGAGCGCCGAAGTGCGCAGCAGGCAGAAGCGAAGCCGGCGGCGGCGCGGTCGTCTGGGATCGATCCATCGGGGACTTGCTAGACTTCTCGGGCGCCCTGATCTCGAGGGGCGAGAGTCCATTGAACGTTGGCAGAGGCATGAGCGACGCGCAAGTCCAATCGACGCACGACGGCGCGATCCTGTTCGACGCCGCGGCCTGCGCGTGCCGCGCGTCCCGATGCCGACTGGTTCGATCCGGCGCACTGGGCTCTGCTCGGCGGCGCCGAGACGCGCGGCGGCGGACGCGGCGGCGTTGCGTTCGTCGAGACGCCGGCCGGTGCGTGCGTGCTGCGGCACTACCATCGCGGCGGCATGGTCGCGCGCGTCAGCGGCGACCGCTATCTGTGGACCGGCGCGCGGCGCACGCGCTCGTTCCGCGAATTCCGCCTGCTCGACGACCTCGTCGCCCGGGCTTGCCGGTGCCGGCGCCGGTCGCGGCGCGCTACGTGCGCAACGGCGTGCATATCGCGCCGACCTGATCGTGCGGCGCATTCCATCGGTCGCAGCACGCTGGCCGAGCGTCTCGCGCGCGGCGCGCTCGATCGCGCAGATCGGCGGAGCGCGTCGGCGCGACGCATCGCGCGAATTCCACGCCGCCGGCGCGTACCACGCCGACCTCAACGCGCACAACATCCTGCTCGATCCGCGCAACCACGTCTGGCTGATCGACTTCGATCGCGGCAGCCTGCGCACGCCCGCGCTTTCGTGGCAGCTGGCGAATCTCGCGCGGCTGCGGCGCTCGCTGGTCAAGCTCGGCGCGAGCAAGCGCTTCGAGCGACGTTCGACCGCGCTTCTGGCAGCCGCTGATGGCGCGTATCAGCCGCGCATCGCGAAATCGCCGGTCGTGCGCGACCGCACGCGGAGGCGGGCGATGAGCTGGGCGCTGCGCTTCCTCGGCGTCGGCACGCGGCCGCAGGCGTCGGAACTGGGTTCGGCGTCGGCGCGTGCTCGAGCGCGACGGCGCAGCCGCTGCTGATGATCGACTGCGGCCAGGAAGCGCTGACGCGCTATCTCGAGCACTACGGCGCGCCGCCGCGCGCGGTCTACATCACGCACACGCACATGGATCACGTCGCCGGCCTCGAGCGGCTGTTCTACAAGATCTACTTCGATGCCGACGCTGCGCGGCGCAACGTGCGCCTCTACGTGCACGCCGCGCTGGTGCCGTACCTGCAGGCGCGCGTCGCCGACTATCCGGACGTGATCGCCGAAGGCGGCGCGAACTTCTGGGATGCGTTCCAGCTGGTGCCGGTGCTCGCGCGGCTTCTGGCACGACGGCGTCTGGTTCGACGTGTTCCCGACGCGCCACCACGCGCCGGATACGTCGTTCGGCCTTGCGCTGCGCGGCGCGCTTCGTCTGGACCGGCGACACGCGTCCGATTCCGGAAATGCTCGCGCAGCTACGCCGGCGCACGGCGAGCTCGTCGCGCACGACTGCGCGCTCGCAGGCAATCCGTCGCACACCGGCGTCGACGATCTCGAGCGCGAATATCCGAAGGAGCTGCGCGCGCGGCTCGTGCTCTATCACTACGGCAGCGGACGCCGATGGCGATGCGCTGCGCGCGCCGCGGCTATCGCGTCGCGCGGCGCGGCGAAGTCGTCGCGCTGCGCGTGCGCCGCGCACGCTCGAGCACGCGCAGGAGGCGGTCGGCTGATGGGCCACGCGATCCCGCTCGTGCTGACGACGGCGCCGCGCGACGTGCGCGGTCGCGCCGCTGCACGACCTGCGCATCTCGGTCATCGACCGCTGCAATTTCCGCTGTCCGTACTGCATGCCGGAAGACCAGTATCCGCGCGATGACGCGTTCCTCAGCAAGGCCGAGCGCCTGCGTTTCGAGGAGATCGAGCGGCTCGCGCGCGATCTTCGTCGGCCTCGGCGTGCGCAAGCTGCGCCTGACCGGCGGCGAACCGCTGCTGCGGCGCGACCTGCCGGAGCTCGTGCGCCAGCTCGCGCGCGATTTCGCCGGCGTCGAGACATCGCGCTGACGACCAACGGCAGCCTGCTCGCCGCAAAGGTCGAGGCGCTGCGCGAGGCCGGCCTGCATCGGATCACGGTGAGCCTCGACACGCTCGATCCGGCGACGTTCCGCCGCGATGTCCGGCGGCCGCGGCGAAGTCGACGACGGTGCTGGCCGGCATCGCCGCCGCCGAAGCGGCCGGCTTCGCAGCGCTCAAGATCAACTGCGTCGTCATGCGCGGCGTCAACGACGCGCAGGTGCTCGATCTCGTCGAGCGCTTCCGCGGCACGCGGCATGTCGTGCGCTTCATCGAATACATGGACGTCGGCACCTGCAACGACTGGCAGCGCGATCTCGTCGTGCCGAGCGCGGAGCTGCGCGAGCGCATCGCCGCGCGCTGGCCGCTGCGTCGCGCTCGAAGCGAACTATCGCGGCGAAGTCGCGGAGCGCTACGCGTTCGCCGACGGCGCCGGCGAGATCGGCTTCATCAGCTCGGTCAGCGAGCCGTTCTGCGGCGACTGCTCGCGCGCGCGGCTGTCGGCCGACGGACGCTGTACACCTGCCTGTTCGCGCAGCGCGGGCCACGACCTGCGCGGGCCGCTGCGCGCCGGCGCGAGCGACGAAGAGCTCGCGCGGCATCGTCCGCGCGGTCTGGAGCGCGCGCGACGACCGCTACAGCGAGCGAGCGCAGCGAGCTGCGCGCGCCGGCGCCGCGCGCGTCGAAATGTACGAGATCGGCGGCTGAACGATGGCGCGACAGAAGCTCTCGCACGTCGATCCCGCCGGGCGGCCGCGCATGGTCGATGTCGGCGCGAAGACGCCGACGCAGCGCGAAGCGACCGCCGAAGCGCGCGTGCGCTTTCCGGCCGACGTCGCGACGACGCTGCGCGCGCAGGGCATGCGCGCGGCGAAGGGCCCGATCGTCGACACCGCGATCATCGCCGGCACGATGGCGGTCAAGCGCACGCACGAGCTGATTCCGTTCTGCCATCCGCTGCGCGATCGAGCGCTGCACGTTCGAGATCGAGTTCGACGGCGCGAGCGAGCTTGCGATCCGCTGCACGGTCGCGGTCACGCACAAGACCGGCGTCGAGATGGAAGCGCTGACCGGCGCGACGGTCGCGGCGCTGACCGTCTACGACATGTGCAAGGCGCTGTCGCACGAGATCGTGATCGGCGACGTGCGCGCTGCTCGAGAAGTGCGGCGGCAAGCGCCGCGTGCGCAGGGCAGGGTCGTCGCGTGAGCGTGAACGCTGCTCTACTTCGCGAGCCTGCGCGATGCGCGCGGGCTGCAGCGAGGAAGTCGCGCGAGACGGCCGCTGCGAATGCCGCGCGATCTCTACGCCGAAGTCGCGCGCGCGCACGGATTCTCGTTCGCGCCCGAGCGCGTGCGCGTCGCGGTCAACGGCGCGCTTCGCGGCTGGGACGACGTGCGCTGCGCCGATGGCGACGAAGTCGCGTTCCTGCCGCCGGTGTCCGGCGGCTGAAGCGGACGGATGCCGGATCCGATGAAGCATTTCCGACTCAGCGACACGCCGATCGACGCCGCGGCGCTGCGCGATGCGCGCTCGACGATCCAGCCGCCGGCGCCTGCGTCGACGTTCGAAGGCTGGGTGCGCAACCACAACGACGGCCGCGCCGGTGCACGCGGCTCGACTACCAGGCGTATGGCCCGCTCGCCGAGAGCGAAGGCGAAGCGATCCTCGACGAGGCGCGCGCGAACGCTTCGCCTTCGCGCCGCGCGCTGCGTGCATCGCATCGGCGCACTCGCGATCGGCGAACTGGCGGTCTGGGTCGGCGTCAGCGCGGCTCACCGCGACGCCGCGTTCGCCGCCTGCCGCTGGATCATCGACGAGGTGAAGCCGCGCGTGCCGATCTGGAAGAACGAGCACTACGCCGACGGCGAATCGGGCTGGCTGCATCCGGACAGAACGCAGGTGAGGGTGGCAGCCCCGCCAGCCGCACCCCGGCACCCGAATCACTCACTACCGTTGCTGCCTTCCGGCCCTGGCGGGGATTTGCGAGCTATCGTCGCGAGGGGACCGACGGAGCCACCATAGACAGTCGTCGCGGGGCGACGAAGAAATTATCGCAGAACGTGGCGGAGAGAGCGGGATTCGAACCCGCGAAGCGGGTTTAAGCCGCTTACACACTTTCCAGGCGTGCTCCTTCAACCACTCGGACACCTCTCCGCATCGCGCTCGTCGAGCAGGCGCGATCCATGCGCGGCACCCTGAAACGAGCGCGGAGATTCTACGCGGACGCGCGGCCGCGGACAAGCCGGCCGACGATCGGCCGCGCTTGGCCGGCGGCAGCTTGCCTGGCTTGGCACAATCGACGCGTCCTCAGCGAGTCCCCATGTCCTATCAAGTCCTTGCGCGAAAATGGCGCCCGCGGCGCTTCGCCGAACTGGTCGGGCAGGAGCACGTCGTGCGCGCGCTCGACGCAACGCGCTCGATTCCGGCCGCATGCATCACGCCTTCCTGTTCACCGGCACGCGCGGCGTCGGCAAGACGACGATCGCGCGCATCTTCGCCAAGTCGCTGAACTGCGAGCGCGGGCCGTCGTCGAACCCGTGCGGCGAATGCGGCGCCTGCCGCGACATCGACGCCGGCCGCTTCGTCGACCTGCTCGAAATCGACGCCGCCAGCAACACCGGCGTCGACGACGTGCGCGAGCTGATCGAGAACGCGCAGTACACGCCGGCGCGCGGCCGCTTCAAGGTGTACCTGATCGACGAAGTGCACATGCTGTCGAAGAGCGCGTTCAACGCGCTGCTGAAGACGCTCGAGGAGCCGCCGCCGCACGTCAAGTTCCTGCTCGCGACGACCGATCCGCAGAAACTGCCGGTGACGGTGCTGTCGCGCTGCCTGCAAGTTCAACCTGAAGCGCCTGACGCCCGAGCAGATCGTCGGCCAGATGCGCGCGATCCTCGGCGCCGAAGAGCATCGCCTTCGAGGCCGAGGCGATCGACGTGCTCGCGCGCGCCGCCGACGGCTCGCTGCGCGACGGCCTGTCGCTGCTCGATCAGGCGATCGCGCACGGCGGCGGCAGCGTGCGTCGCGGCCGACGTGCACGCGATGCTCGGCACGGTCGAGCGCGCGCAGGTGCGCGCGCTGCTCGACAGCGCTCGTCGCCGGCGATGGCGCCGCGCTGCTCGACGAGATCGAGCGCATCGCGAGTTCTCGCCCGATTTCGCGCAGGTGCTCGATGAGCTCGCCGCGCTCCTGCATCGCATCCAGCTGCATGCAGCTGGTGCCGGCTGCGGCGGGCGAGGACGACGCGGCGCTGCCGGGCTCGCGGGCCGGCTCAAGCGCCGAGGACGTGCAGCTCTGGTACCAGATGGCCGTCGCCGGGCGGCGCGACCTGGCGCTCGCGCCGACACCGCGCGTCGGCTTCGAGATGACGCTGCTGCGCATGCTTGCGTTCCGTGCCGGCCGGCATCGACACCGCGCAGACGACGCGCTCGTCCGCGCCCGTTGCGGCACCGAAGCCGACGCCCGTGCGCGCCGAAGCGGCCGCACTGCCGCAGCCCGAGCCGGTGCACTGGCGCGCGAAGCCAAGATCCGAAGCGGCGCCGAAGCCACCCGAGATCCTGACGACGCCGGCCAACGTCGAGAACCGCTCGCCGACGACCGACGACTGGGACGCGCTGATCCGCCGCGCCGAGCTCGGCGGCCCGCTCGGTCAGTTCGCGCGGCAGACGACGCTCGTCGCGATCGAAGGCGCGCTCGTGCGGCTCGCGCTCAAACCTGCTCACGAGCATCTCGCGCGCCGGCGCGCTCGTCGCGCAGCTCGAGCAGAAGCTCGGCAGCGCGCTCGGCGGCAAGATCAAGATCAAGTTCGAGCGCGACAGTCGGCGGCGCGGAGAGTCCCGCGGAGCAGCAGACGCGCACCGATTCGACGCGCCGCCAGGCCGCGGAGGATTCGCTGCGCAGCGATCCGTTCGTGCAGTCGCTCGAGCAGACGTTCGGCGCGCGCGTGATTGCGAACAGCGTGCGGCCCGTCGACGGCGAAGCGCGCTGAGCGCCTCGCGCAATCACACGATTCGAAGGAGCATTCCATGAAAGGCCCACTCGCCGGGTTGATGCAGCAGGCGCAGCGCATGCAGGAAAACCTGAAGCGCGCGCAGGAAGAAATCGCGAACGTGGAAGTCACCGGCGCGTCCGGCGGCGGCATGGTCAGCGTCGTCATGAGCGGACGCCACGAAGTGCGCCGCGTCAGCATCGATCGCGGCGCCTCGGCGAGGATCCCGAGATGATCGAAGACCTCGTCGCCGCGGCGTTCAACGACGCCGTGAACAAGGTCGCTGCAGTGACCCAGGAGCAAACTCGGCGGGCTCGCCTCGGGCATGAATCTGCCGCCCGGATTCAAGCTGCCGTTCTGAGCATGTCGACCGGATCTCCGCTCCTCGCCGACCTCATCGAAGCGCTGCGCTGTCTGCCCGGCGTCGGCGCGAAGAGCGCGCAGCGCATGGCGTTGCACGTGCTCGAGCGCGATCGCGCCGGCGCGAAGCGGCTCGCCGAGAAGCTCGCGACGGCGATCGAGCGCATCGGCAACTGCACGCGCTGCCGCACGTTCAGCGAGGAAACGATTTGCGCGCTCTGCGCGAGCGCGTCGCGCGATGCCTCGCTGCTCTGCGTCGTCGAGACGCCGGTCGATCAGCTCGCGATCGAGCAGGCGACCGGTTATCGCGGACGCTATTTCGTGCTGCTCGGCCGGCTGTCGCCGCTCGACGGGCTCGGCCCGAAAGAGACTCGGCCTCGACCTGCTCGCCGCGCGGCTCGGCGAAGGCGAAGTGCAGGAGCTGATCGTCGCGACCAATCCGACCGTCGAAGGCGAGGCGACCGCGCACATGCTCGGCGCAGATCGCGCGCGCGGCCGGCGTGCGCGCGAGCCGGCTCGCGCACGGCGTGCCGCTCGGCGGCGAGCTCGAATACATCGATCGCGGCACGCTCGCGCACGCGTTCGGTGGACGCCAGGTGTTGGGTTGAGCGACGAAACGGAGACGACGATGGCCGAAACGCTGTTCGCAAGATCATCCGCCGCGAGATTCCGGCCGACATCGTCTACGAGGACGACGACGTCCTCGCATTCCGCGACATCAATCCGCAAGCGCCGGTGCACGTGCTGTTCGTGCCGAAGACATCGGTCGCGACGCTGAACGATCTGACCGATGACGACGCGCTCACGATCGGCAAGCTCGTGCTCGCGGCGAGCCGCTTCGCAAAAGCGCAAGGCTTCGCCGAGAACGGCTATCGCTGCGTGATCAACTGCAATCGCGATGGCGGGCAGACGGTGTTCCATCTGCACCTGCACCTGCTCGCGGGCCGGCCGATGCACTGGCCGCCGGGCTGATCGTCGCGCGGCTCAGCCGCCGTCGTGATGATGGCCCGGGTGCGCGATGATGACCGCACCGCCGCCCCAGTACGGGCCCCAGTAAGGGCCACCCCAATACGGGCCGTAGCCCCACGGACCCCACGGGTCGTAGTAGTAAGGCGCCGCGACGTACGAGCGCTCGGGCCAGAGGTAAACCGTGTCGGCCGCGACGCGCGGATAGGTGTAGTCGTACTCGCCGATCTTGCCTTGCTCGCTGCCGTCGATGTGGCCGACGACGGTGAGATAGCGGCCCTGCTTGAACTCTTCGGGATCGTAGAAGCCGTCGCGACAGGCGAGGAAGCGTCCGAGGCTCGGATCGTGCGCGACCGGGCGCGCGGTCGCATCGAGCTCGCGGCCGAGCACCTCGAAGCACGTGTGACCCGCCTTCGGATCGACCGCGATGATCTCGCCGCCCCAGCGCACCGGCGTCTGCGCGCCCGTTGCGAGCGCTTCCTTCGGTGTCACCGGCGCGAACTGGCCCTGCAGCGGCGCCGGAACGGTTGCGCAGGCGCCGAGCGAAGCGGCGAGGACGACGAGCGCTGCGCGTCGCGCGAGCGGGCGGTTCATGTCGAGGGTGAGCATGTGCGAAAGCATCGGATGATCCCGGACGTGATCCTGTTGCAACACTACACCTACCAGGACGTCGCGCGCACGATCAGCGTTGCACGGCGGCGACGGCTTTGCGTTTCTTGACTCGTCGCGGCACGCGAAATTTCCTTACAGCCGCCGTGAAGAATCGGACGCGCTCGGGCACCGGTTCGTTGACGCCGTAGCGGAGCGCCACGTAGTCGCTTACGAGCCCGTTCAGCGTCGCGGCCGATGTCGGCAACGCGGCGCGCGCGCGCGCGAGCAGGTCGAGCGGGCCTTCGCTCGGCTTCGGCTCGACGCCGGCGCGTTCGAGGCGGCGTCCGAGCGCGGCCCAGGCCGCGTCGAGCGCATCGTCGCGTGGCGGCTTCGATTCGCGCATTGCCCAGACCGTCGCGAGCAGCAGCACGACCGCGAGCACGACCGAGAGTGCCAGCAGCAGATCGCCTTCGTTCGCGCCGTTGACGCCGAACGGCGTCAGGAGGCCGCGCTGGCGCAGCGCGTCGAACCGGATCACCGCCTGCGTCCACCAGCCGTTGACGCGATCGAAATGATTGCGGAACGCGCGCACCCATTCGGACTGCGCCCAGCCGCTCGCATCGTTCGCCGCGGCCGCGCCGACCTCGATGCGCGCCGGGCTCACCGCGGCGGTCGGATCGACGCGCACCCAGCCGCGCGAGGCGATCCAGACTTCGGCCCACGCGTGCGCATCGGAATTGCGGACGAGGAGATAGCCGCCCGATTCGCTCCACCAGCCGCCCTGATAGCCCGTCACGACACGCGCCGGAATGCCGGCCGATCGCATCAGCACGACGAACGCCGATGCGTAGTGCTCGCAGAAACCCTGCCGCGTCGAGAACAGGAAGTCGTCGATCGAATTGCGGCCGAGCAGCGGCGGCTGCAGCGTGTACTTGAAGCTCGCATGGAAAAGATCGAGCGCGGAACGCACCACCTCGAGATCGGCGGTATGCGCGGCGCGCCAGTCGCCGGCGAGCGCGCGCGTCTTCGGATCGAACCCGGCCGGCAGCGCCAGCGCACGCGTGCGTTCCTGCGGCGACAGCCTCGGCGCGAACGTGTAGCGCGACGACGAGCGCACGCGATATTCGCGCGGCTGCGAGACGGCGTCGTCGGCGATCAGCTCGCGGTCGGCGCTGAAGCGAGCGCCGGACGGCGCGACGAACGGAAGATCGAGCGTCGGCAGCCAGCGCCGGTCGGTCGGTTCGAGCGTGATCACGTAGTCGACCGGCGCGCCGTCGCGCTCGGCTTCTTCGGAACGCAGGAAATCGCCGCGCCGGCCGCGCGTCCACGTCGCGCCGTCGAAATCGGACAGCACGATCGCTCGGAAATAGCGTTGCGGTGGCGGCGGCGTCGTCGAGTCGAAGCTGCACGCGGAACGCGGGCGAATCGTCGATCAGGAGCTCGGTCAGCGCGCCGGGCTCCATGCTGTCGCTGAGGCCCGTGTGTCCTTCCGCAGAGCGGTCCTTGCCGCCCCAGAGCGGCGTCGACAGGCGCGGCACGAGCACGAAGCCGGCCGCGGCGAGTGGAAGTCCGCACGCGAGCAGGATCGCGCCGATGCGAAGCTCGGTGCGCAAACGCTGGCGCGCATCGCCCGCCGCCGGCTGCAGCGAAACGAGCGCCGCGAGCAAGAGGATCAGGGTCAGCGAAACGCCGACCGTGAACACGAGCGACTGCACGAAGAGGAGCGCGCTCATCAGCACGAACCCGGCGAAGCCGATCGCGACGCGCGCATCGCGTGCATGCTCGGTTTCGAGCAGCTTCAGCGCGAGCAGTCCGCAGCCGAGCGCGCTGCCGGGCTCGCGCCCGAACAGCGTGCCGTAGTGGAGCACGACCGCGACGAGCAGCAGGCACGCACCGGGGAGACGAATGGCGAGCGGCGCGGCCCCGAGCCCCCGCCGGCGCAGCGCGACGCGCGCGATCAGCGTTACCGGTGCGGCGATGCAGAGCCAGATCGGGAGATGCGGCGCGTGCGCGGCGATCGCCGCCGCGATCGTGAGCGCGACGAGCTCGAACGAATGGCGGCTGATCGGCTCACGCATACGGAAGCAGCGCGAGTGCGCGCAGGCACGCGTGGCGCTGGACCGCACCAGCGCCGGGACCGAACGTGCCGCTCGGAATATCCAGGATGTAGTCGCGCTGCGCCGCGTCGGCCGCGAGCACCCATGCGGTCAGCCGGCGGATCCGTGCTTCGTGGTCGAGGCCGTGCAGCGTCACGTAGTCGAGCACGAGCGCATCGTCGCTGCGCTGCTCGGCATCGCGCACGAGCAAGGCGTCGTGACGCGCCGAGGCCTTCCACGCGATCAGGCGCGGCGGATCGGTCACGCGGTAGTCGCGAAGGCTCGCGTGGTCCTCGCCCGCGCCCGCGCGCGATGCGAGATCGCCGCGCACGTCGCCGCCCGGCAGTGGCGGCGCGGGATTTTCGATCGCGGGATAGACGAGGAACTCGGCATCCGGATTGAGCCAGCTCCAGACGTGGAAGAGGCCAAGGGGAAAATCCGTCGAAAGGCGCAGGCGTCCCGCGCGCATCCATCCGCGCACGCTCGTCGCGAGCGCTGCCGTCATGCCGCCCTCGACGCCGGCCGGGAGCGCAAATGCAGTCTCGTCGTCGCCGAGCGCGAAGGCACAGGCTCCGCCGCATGCGCGTCGATGGCGCGAAGATGACGTGCAGCGCGAGCGGCGAGCCCGCATGGCATTCGTCGGCGCCGACGCGCACGAGGGCAAGCCCGTTCATCGTGCGGAATCCCGCGAAGAGGCTCGCGCCGCCGGCCGCGCCGAAAAGGCATGTCAGCAGCAGCGCCGGATTGTTCGCGTAGTTCAGCGCGCCAAGCAGCATGACGAACAGCAGCAGCGAGAACGCGACGCCGAAGCCGTCGGCAGCACGTAGATGCGCCGTCGATCGAGCCGGATCGGCAGCGGCTCGGGCTTGCGCAGCCGCGTCAGCGCCGGCAGCCGGCGTTCCGCGTACGCGAGCGCCCGGATGCGAAGCTCGGCGATAGTCGCGGCCATCGCGTCAGCGGATCGGTGTCTTTTCCAGAAGATCGAGCGCGAGCTGTTCGCGATCGCGCTGTGCGCTCGCGCCCGGCGTCAGGCGATGGCCGGCGACGAACGGGAACACGGCCTGCACGTCCTCCGGCACGCAGTGCGGGCGTCCGGCGAGCAGCGCATGCGCGCGCGCGGCAGCGAGCAGCGCCAGGCCCGCGCGCGGCGAAAGACCGACGCGAATTTCCGCATGCTGCCGGCTCGCCGCGAGCAAAGCCTGCACGTAGTCGACAGCGCCGCGCTCGCGAGCACGGCCGTGCACGCATGGCGAAGCTCGATGATCTGCTCCGGCACGAGGCACGGCGTCAGCGTGCGCGAGGAGGCTCTCGCGATCGACCGAGCCCAGCATCGCGCGCTCGGCCTCGCGGTCGGGATAGTCCATGCTCATGCGCAGCATGAAGCGGTCGAGCTGCGAATCGGGCAACGGATACGTGCCGGCGAAATCGATCGGATTCTGCGTCGCGACGACGAAGAACGGCGGCGCGAGCCGGTGCGTGACGCCATCGACCGTGACCTGTTCCTCGGCCATCGCCTCGAGCAGCGCGCTCTGCGTCTTCGGCGTCGCGCGGTTGATCTCGTCGGCGAGCAGCAGCTGCGTGAACAGCGGGCCCGGATGGAACTTGAAAGCGGCCGGCTTCGCGCTCGTAGATCGCTGACGCCGATGATGTCGGACGGCAGCAGATCCGACGTGAACTGCACGCGCTGGAAGTTGAGCCCGAGCGTCTGCGCGAGCGCGTGCGCGAGCGTCGTCTTGCCGACGCCGGGCAGATCTTCGATCAGCAGATGGCCGCCGGCGAGGAGGCAGACGAACGCGAGGCGCACCTCGCGCCGCTTGCCGAGGACGACGGTGTTGACCTGCGCGATCGCGCGCGCGAGCGAATCGCGAAGCTCGCTCGGCAGGAGGGCGGTCGAAGTTTCGAACATGGACATGCAAAGACCCGGGTCGACGCGTGCCGGTTCCGTGGCACACACGGCAGGAGTCTATTCGTAAGTTGCCCAAGCGCCCGCGAACGGGTCGCGTTTTGGCGACCGAAACCCCTGTGCGGTCATTTTCAGGCGCCGGGCTGCTAAGGCAGCGTGAATCCTGCGGCCCGGAGCAGGCGGGCGAGTGCGATCAGCGGCAGGCCGATCAGCGCGGTCGGGTCGGTCGATTCGATGCGCTCGAAGAGCGCGATGCCGGCACCCTCGGCCTTGAAGCTGCCGGCGGCGTCGAGCGGGTTCTCGCGTGCAACGTAGCGGGCGATCTCGTCGGCCGAGAGCGGGCGGAACACGACTTCGGTGCGGTCGATCGCGGCGTCGATCGTGGCCGAGCGCGTGTCGAGGACGCAGACGGCCGTGTGGAACACGAGCGTGCGGCCGGCGCTCGCGGCGAGCTGCGCACGGGCGCGCTCGGCCGTGCCGGGCTTGCCGATCGGGCGGCCGTCGAGCTCGGCGACCTGATCGCTGCCGATGACGAGTGCGTCCGTGCGGCCTGCGGCGACGGCGCGGGCTTTTGCTTCCGCGAGCCGCGCGGCGAGCGCGGAGGGCGTTTCGTTGGCCTGCGGCGTCTCGTCGACGTCAGGCGCGGCGACGTCGAAATCAGCGACGAGGCGCGACAGCAACTCGCGCCGGTAGCGCGAGGTCGAGGCAAGAACGATGCGCGGAACCGGCACCGCGTTCAGGACTGGGCATCCGCGGGGCGGACGGCCTGCGCGGCTTTCGCGGCTTGGAGCTCGGTGCGAACGTCGGCGAGCCGGTCGAGCTGCGCTGCGAGCGCGGCTTTCGCGGCTGCCAATGCACCGCGCGCCGATTCGAGCTCGGGAATCGTCGCGGTCGTGGCGTTCTCCTTGAGCCAGAGCCGGTGCGACAAGAGGTCACGGAGCGCGGCCTGGACCTGCGGCTCGGCGACGAGCGTCGCGCGCGCCGAGAGCTGGGCCGACGGCGGCAGCGTCGTGACGAGCGCCGGGATCTCGCGAAGGCGCGCCCGGCACTCGTGGAGCTCGGCCTCGAGCGCGTCCGCCTCGTCCATGATCGCAGCCAGCAGCAGCGGCCGGCGCCGGAGCGTGCGCTCGCGGAGCCAGTACCCGGCGAGGATCAGCGCGAGTGCAACGATGGTCCCGACCGCATAGATCAAGGCGACCTCCTGAACGGCTTAGTCTGCCGCGCGTTAATGTACGGCAGCAAACCGGGCCCGACTGGGACCTGTTCCGGAAAGCACGCTTGGTTGACAGGAAAGGGGTCAAAACCTACCATCGCGCGCCCATGTCAGTCGCCCTGCCCGAACGCGTGGATGCGTCGCGCATGGTGCAAGCGCGGCGATCCTTCCAAGGTAAGCTGCCGCTCGCCTCGTTCAGACGGCTGCGCGAGAGCTTGGCGGCTGTCGAGGGCGATGCACATTTCGATCTGGAGTTCGGCAGGGACGAGCTCGGCGTCGCCTTTCTCGCCGTGCGCGTCGATGCCGATCTCCCGCTGACGTGTCAGCGCACGCTCGAGGTCTACCCGCAACCGGTTCACATCGACCAGCGGCTCGGCTTGATCGGGGATGAGAGCGAGGAAGCGGCGCTGCCGCCGGGCTACGAACCGCTATTGATCGCGGACGGCACGGTCAATCCCGCCGACGTGATCGAGGACGAATTGATACTCGCGCTGCCGGTGGTGCCGCTGAAACCAGGCGCACCGCTCGAATGGCACGATGAAGGCGTCGAAGAGGACAGCGAACCGAATCCGTTCGCCGATCTCGCGAAGCTCAAGAAGAAGAAGCGTTAGACCCCACTTTTCCGCGGGCATCGGCCCGCAACGTAGATAGAGATTCACTGGAGTTCACGTCATGGCAGTCGCCAAGAGTCGCAAATCCCCCTCCCGCCGCGGCATGCGCCGCGCCCACGACGCGCTGATCGCCAAGCAGCTGTCGACCGATCCGACGTCGGGCGAGGTCCACCTGCGCCACCACGTCACGAAGGACGGCTACTACCGCGGCAAGAAGGTCATCGACACGAAGTCAGCGGTGAAGGACGAGGACTGATCTCCTCGTCAGCTGGGGTTGAATCGCGGCAGGTGCTGCTCCCACATCGGAGCAGATGCGGCCGCGACGTCGCTTTGCCGGGAGACTTCCTCTGATCTACTCACGCATCGCCGGCACCGGCAGCTATCTGCCGGAAAAGATCGTCACCAACGCCGATCTCGAAAAGATCGTCGAGACCACGCGACGAGTGGATCGCGTCGCGCACCGGCATCCGCGAGCGCCGTCTCGCGGCCGATGGCGAGACCACCGGCGATCTCGCGTTCTATGCCGCGACGCACGCGCTCGAAGCCGCCGGCGTCAAGGCGAGCGAGATCGATCTGATCGTGCTCGGCACGACGACGCCCGATCTGATCTTTCCGTCCACCGCGTGCCTGCTTGCAGCATCGCCTCGGCGCGAACGGCTGCGCGGCGTTCGACGTCAACGCAGCGTGCTCGGGTTTCATCTACGCGCTCGGCGTCGCCGACCAGTTCATCCGCGGCGGCACGTCGAAGAAGGCGCTCGTCGTCGGCGCCGAAACGCTGTCGCGCATGATCGACTGGACCGATCGCTCGACCTGCGTGCTGTTCGGCGATGGCGCCGGCGCGGTCGTGCTGGAGGCTTCGAGCGAGCCCGGCATCATCACGACGAAGCTGCACGCCGACGGCGCCTACAAGCATCTGCTGTACAACCCGGTCGGCGTCTCGGTCGGCTTCCGCGACGACGAGCCGAACCACGGCGTGCGCGTCATGATGACCGGCAACGAGGTGTTCAAGGTCGCCGTGAAGACGCTCGACCGCATCGTCGACGAAACGCTTGAAGCTGCGAACATGCACGAGTCGGATGTCGACTGGCTGATTCCGCACCAGGCGAACCTGCGCATCATCGAGGCGACGGCGAAGCGGCTGAAGCTGTCGATGGATCGCGTCATCGTCACGGTCGACCGGCACGGCAATACGTCGTCCGGTTCGGTGCCGCTCGCGCTCGACGAAGCCGTGCGCTCGGGCAGGATCCAGCGCGGGCAGACTGTGCTGCTCGAAGCGTTCGGCGGCGGCTTTACCTGGGCGTCGGCGCTGCTGAAGTACTGAGCGAGCCGGAATCGCGAGCGATCAAGCGCCTGCATCGTACGCCTGCATTCTCGATCGCGATTGAGCCGCGATGACGAGTCCAGCGCCCGAATCCTCAGCGTCAACCTCGCCTTCGTCTTCCCCGGCCAAGGCTCGCAATCGATCGGCATGCTCGCCGAGCTTGCCGAGCTGCATCGCCGGCGTCCGTCGAGACCTTCGCCGAAGCATCCGACGGCGCCAGCGTCGATCTGTGGGCGCTTTCGCAAGGTGGCCCGGAGGCTGATGCTCAATCGCACCGAATACACGCAGCCGGCGCTGCTCGCGGCCGGCGTTGCCGTGTGGCGCGTATGGCTCGAAGCGGGCGGCGCGCGGCCGGCGCAGCTCGCCGGTCACAGCCTCGGCGAATACACCGCGCTCGTCGCGGCCGGCGCGCTGTCGCTCGCGCGATGCCGCGCATCTCGTGCGCATCCGCGGCCAGGCTGATGCAGGAAGCGTCGCCCGAAGGCGCAGGGCGCGATGGCGGCCGTGCTCGGCGCCGACGACTGCGCTGGTCGAAGAAGTCTGCCGCGAAGTGTCCGAAGACCGCAGGTCGTCGTGCCGGCGAACTACAACTCGCCCGGGCCAGATCGTGATCGGCGGCCACGCCGACGCAGTCGATCGCGCGATCGCGGCGCTGACCGAGCGCGGCGTGCGCAAGGTCGTCAAGCTCGCCGTCAGCGTGCCGTCGCACACGCCGCTGATGCGCGAAGCCGCGAACCGGCTCGTCGAGGCGATGAGCGCGTACGCGTGGCAGACGCCGTCGATTCCGGTCGTGCAGAACGTCGATGCGTCGGTGCACGCGAGTGTCGCTGCGATCCGCGATGCGCTCGCGCGGCAGCTGTATCTGCCGGTGCGCTGGACGCGAATGCGTGCAGCGCGCTCGCGACGTCGCGGCGCGACGCGCATCGTCGAATGCGGACCCGGGCAAGGTGCTGGCGGGGCTGGTCAAGCGCATCGACAAGTCGATCGATGCGCACGCGCTCGGCACGCCCGCCGAGTTCGAGGCGGCGCTGCAGGATCTGCGCGCCTGAGCCTTCGCATGGACGCGCGCCGCCCGCGTGTGTAACGTGCGCGCCCTCAGACTTACGCGAAGGCGATCCCGATGGACAAGCCCCTGACCGGAGAAATCGCGCTCGTCACCGGCGCGAGCCGCGGCATCGGCGCCGCGATCGCCGACGAGCTCGCCGCGCTTGGCGCGAAAGTCATCGGCACGGCGACGAGCGAAGCCGGCGCGCAGGCGATCGGCGAGCGGCTCGCCGCGCATCGGCGGCGTCGGTCGCGTGCTCAACGTCACCGACGGCGCCGCGGTCGAGGCGCTGATCGACGCGATCGGCAAGGAATTCGGCGCGCGTCTCGATCCTCGTCAACAACGCCGGCATCACGCGCGACCAACTGCTGATGCGCATGAAGGACGAAGACTGGCAGGCGATCCTCGACACCAACCTGAGTTCGGTCTATCGCACGTCGAAAGCGGTCATGCGCGGCATGATGAAGGCGCGCAAGGGCCGCATCATCAACATCGCGTCGGTCATCGGCGTCACCGGCAACGCCGGGACAGTCGAACTACGCTGCGGCGAAGGCCGGCATCATCGCGTTCTCGAAGTCGCTGGCGCGCGAAATCGGCTCGCGCGGCATCACCGTCAACGTCGTCGCGCCGGGCTTCATCGACACCGACATGACGCGCGCGCTGCCCGAAGAGCAGCGCGAGGCGCCTGCTCGCGCAGATCGCGCTCGGGCCGCCTCGGCGCGCCGGACGACATCGCCAAGGCGGTTGCGTTCCTCGCCTCGCCCGCGGCGGCGTACATCACCGGCGAGACGCTGCACGTCAACGGCGGCATGTACATGGCGTAGACGCACGGCGCCGTCGAGGTCATCCGGTTGAAACGTGCGCGGATTTCCGCTGCCAGCACGTCTAAGCCTTGTTCGAGGGCCTAGCCCCGAACCGTGCCCCGTACAATGCCGCCTCTTTCAGGGCCCGAGCGTCCCCATGACGCACGCTGTCGGCCGCTCGTATTCCCCATCGGGAGGTATCAAGGCAAATGAGCACTATCGAAGAACGCGTCAAGAAGATCGTCGTCGAGCAGCTGGGCGTGAAGGAAGATGAAGTCACGCCGAACGCGTCGTTCGTGGACGACCTCGGCGCGGACTCGCTCGACACCGTCGAGCTGGTCATGGCGCTCGAAGAAGAATTCGAGTGCGAGATCCCCGACGAGGAAGCCGAGAAGATCACGACCGTGCAGCAGGCGATCGACTACATCAAGGCGCACGTCAAGGCCTGAGTTTCCGTCGATCGAGCAGCACGCGAAGCTGCGCCTTCGAGGCGCAGCTTCGTTTGATTCGTGGTCGACGTGCATGGCGCGCTCTGAGCTCGGCGTTAAGCACGCAGGGCAGCCATGAGCAAGCGACGCGTCGTCGTCACCGGTCTCGGCATCGTCAGCCCCGTCGGCAACGACGTCGCGACCGCGTGGGCGAACATCATCGGCCGGCAAGAGCGGCATCGGTCCGATCACGCACTTCGACGCGAGCACGTTTCCGACGCGCATCGCCGGCGAGGTCCGCGACTTCGATCCGACGCAGTACGTCGCCGCCGAAAGACGTCAAGAAGATGGATCCGTTCATCCACTACGGCATCGCCGCCTCGATCCAGGCGCTCGCCGACGCGGGCCTGCATCCGCACGAGCACGATGAAGAACGCATCGGCGTCGCGGTCGGCGCCGGCATCGGCGGCATCGACACGATCGAGAAGACCGCGATCACGTATCACGAGCGCGGCCAGCGCAAGATCTCGCCGTTCTTCGTGCCGAGCTCGATCATCAACATGGCGTCGGGCAATCTGTCGATCATGCTCGGCCTCAAGGGCCCGAACATCGCCTGCGTCACCGCGTGCACGACCGCGACGCACAACATCGGCCTGGCGATGCGCATGATCCAGTACGGCGACGCCGACGTCATGATCGCCGGCGGCGCCGAGTACTGCGACGATCGGCACGGCGGTGGGCGGCTTCTGCTCGGCGCGCGCGATGTCCACGCGCAACGACGAGCCGACCAAGGCCAGCCGGCCGTGGGACAACGATCGCGACGGCTTCGTGCTGTCCGACGGCGCCGGCGTGCTGGTGCTCGAAGACTACGAACACGCGCAAAGCGCGCGGCGCGCGCATCTACTGCGAGCTGGTCGGCTTCGGCATGAGCGGCGACGCGTTCCACATGACCTCGCCGCCGCGAAGACGGCGACGGTGCGCGCGCGCTGCATGGCTGCGGCGCATGCACGACGCCAGGCATCAATCCCGATCAGGTGCGGTACGTCAACGCGCACGGCACCTCGACCGGCGTCGGCGACCTCGCCGAGATCAATGCGATCAAGCGCTGCTTCGGCGACCACGCGAAGAAGATGCAGGTCAGCTCGACCAAGTCGATGACCGGCCACCTGCTCGGCGCGGCCGGCGGCGTCGAGGCGATCTTCTCGATCCTCGCGATGCGCGACGGCGTCGTTCCGCCGACGATCAACCTCGACAATCCGGGCGAAGGCTGCGATCTCGACTTCGTGCCGAACACGGCGCGCGAGGCGAAGATCGACGTCGCGCTGTCGAACTCGTTCGGCTTCGGCGGCACCAACGGCACGCTGGTGTTCCGCGCGTCTCTGACGCGCCGTGCCGCGGCGATGCGACGGCGATCATGCCGCGACGCTTGCCCGGCGTTCGCGACCTGCTGCCGCTCGCGGCGGCGTATCCGCGCGCTATCCGGCCTTGCTCGAAAGCGTCGCGCGCGGATCGGCGCGCGCGCGCTACGACATCCTGTTTGCGTTTCCGGACGACGAGCTTCGGCTCGATGCGAGACGGCATCGCGCGCGACGCGGCCGGGCGGCACGTGCGGTGCGTCGTTCCTCGACGCGCTCGACGCGGCGTGGCAGCGACGCGCGCACCGCACGGGCACGGCGATGACCAGCTGCCGTTCCGCGGCGGCTGGCTGCTGTATCCTCGGCTACGAACTCGCCGGCGAGATCGAGCCGCGGCTGCGTTTGCCGCGCGCGCCGACGACGGCGCGCCGATCGCGCTCGCGCTGCGTTGTCCGGCGGCGATCATCGTCGACCGCGTGCGCGGATCGACGTCGCTCGTCGCCGAGAAGCGTCGGACGGAATTGCTCGACACGCTGCAGACCGACGTTGCTGTCGACGCGCACCCGCGGTCGCGCCGGCTGGATGCCGACGCGATCGTCGAAGAAGACGCGCCAGCGCGATTCCTCGACGGCGTCGAACGCATCCACGACTACCTGCGCGCCGGCGATGTGTTCCAGGTCAACCTGTCGCGCGAATGGCGCGTGCGATACGCGCTGACACCGGCGCCGGCAGCGGTGTACGCGGCGCTGCGCGCGGCCAATCCGGCGCCATTCGCCGGTCTGCTGCAGCGCAGGGGCTGGGCGATCGCAAGTTCGTCGCCGGAGCGGCTCGTCGAAGTGCGCGGCGATCGTCGCGCAGACGCGGCCGATCGCCGGCACGCGCCCGCGCGTCGCGGGCGACGATGACGCGGCGCGCGTGCGCGAGCTGATCGCCCATCCGAAGGAGCGCGCCGAGCACGTCATGCTGATCGACCTCGAACGCAACGACCTCGGCCGCGTCTGCGTGCCGGGCAGCGTCGAGGTCGACGAGCTGATGACGGTCGAGAGCTACGCGCACGTGCATCACATCGTCTCGAACGTGCGTGGCCGCCTGCGCGCGACGTCACGCCGGGCGCGATCATGCGCGCCGTGTTTCCGGGCGGCACGATCACCGGCTGCCCGAAGGTGCGCTGCATGGAAATCATCGCCGAGCTCGAAGGCGTCGGCCGCGGCGCGTACACCGGCGTCGCTCGGCTATCTCAATCGCGACGGCGACCTCGATCTGAATATCCTGATCCGCACGCTGACCATCGCAGAGCGAAACGATCGCGCTTCCGCGCGGGCGCCGGCATCGTCGCCGACTCGATCGCGCGAACGCGAACTCGACGAGACGCGCGCCAAGGCGAGCGGCCTGCTGCGCGCGCTCGGCGCCGATCCGTGAAGTCGATGCGCGCGATTTCGGTTACGCTCGCGCATCGAACGATGCGTTCGCCTCCGCAAGACGCCCGCATGACGAATCGTGATCTTCGACGCCAGGCTGGCGGCGCGCTGCTGCGCGTGATCCTCGTGCTGTTCGTGCTCGCGCTGCTCGCTGGCACGTATCTGTTTCTCGACTACCGCAAGTTCACCGAAACGCCGCTGGCGATCGCGCGCGCCGACACGACGATCGACGTCGCGCGCGGCGAGACGTACCGCACGATCGTCGATCACCTGCGCATAGCCGGCCTCACGCAGGCGTCGCCGTACTACTGGCGCGCTCTCGGCGCGCGAGCTCGGCATCGAGGGCAAGCTGCACGCCGGCGAATACGCGCTGACCCCGGGCCTCACGCCGCGTCAGCTGCTGCAGAAGATGGCCGCCGGCGACGTGCTGCAGCATCACTTCACGATCGTCGACGGCTGGACATTCAAGCAGCTCCGCGTCGCGCTCGCCGGCGATGCCGGTCTTGCGCAGACGCTGACGACGATGTCCGACGAGGACCTCGCGCGCAAGCTCGGCATCGAGGATGGCCATCCGGAAGGCTGGTTCCTGCCGGAGACGTACACGCTACGTCAAGGGCGACGAGCGATCTCGACGTGCTGAAGAACGCGCACGAGGCGATGCAGAAGGCGCTCGATCGCCTGTGGAACGCGCGGGCGCCGGACGCCGCGCTCGATTCGCCGTATCAGGCGCTGATCCTGGCGTCGATCGTCGAGAAGGAAACCGGCAAGCCCGACGAGCGCCCGCTGATCGCCGGCGTGTTCCGCGCCGGCTCAAGTTCCACATGAGGCTGCAGACCGATCCGACGGTCATCTACGGAATGGGCGACAATTACGACGGCAATATCCGCAAGGTCGATCTCGAGGCCGACACGCCGTACAACACGTACACGCGCGACGGCCTGCCGCCGACGCCGATCGCGTTGCCGGGCACAGCCGGCGCTCGAGGCGGCGCTGCACCCGGCGCCGGCCGATGCGCTGTACTTCGTCGCGCGCGGCGACGGCAGCCACGAATTCTCGGCGACGCTCGACGCGCACAATCGCGCGGTCCAGAAATACCAACTGCACCGGAAATGACGACAGGAAGACTGATCACGCTCGAAGGCGGCGAGGGCGCGGGCAAGAGCACCGTGCTCGATGCCGTGCGTCAGCGGCTTGAAGCGCGCGGGATCGATGTCGTCGTCACGCGCGAGCCCGGCGGCACGCTGTTCGGCGAGGCGTGCGCGACATCGTGCTCGATCCCGCGCGACGCAACATCTGGGCCGAGACCGAGCTGCTGCTGATGTTCGCGGCGCGCGCGCAGCTCGTGCGCGAGCTGATCCGTCCGGCGCTCGATGCTGGACGCTGGGTCCTGTCCGATCGCTTCACCGACGCAAGTTTCGCCTATCAGGGCGGCGGCCGCGGCCAGCCGAGTCGCGCATCGCGGAGCTCGAAGGCTGGGCGGCCGCGATGAAGCCCGATCTCACCTTGTTGCTCGATCTGCCGATAGGCGAGGGCCTCGCACGCATCGGCGGACGCGGGCAGGCCGACCGCATCGAACTCGAAAGCAACGAGTTCTTCGAGCGCGTGCGTGCTGCGTATCGCGCGCGCGCGGCCGCGGAGCCGATGCGTTTTCGCGTCATCGACGCGAGCCAGCCCGTCGACGCCGTGCGCGCCGCCGCGTGCGTCGCGATCGATGCGTTCGTCGATGCGCAGAAGGCGCCGGCATGACGCTGCCGCCGTGGCTCGCTCCGTCGTGGCGCATGCTCGCCGATGCGATCGGCTCCGGCCGCATTCATCACGCGCTGCTGTTCGCGAGCCCTCGCGGCTACGGCAAGCGCGCGCTCGCCGAGGCGTTCGCGGCGGCGCTGCTATGCCAGCAGCGCACGCCGACGGCAGCGCGTGCGGCAAATGCCGGAGCTGTCTGCTCGTCGCGGCGGGCAGCCATCCCGATCTCGCGCGCGTCACGTTCGAAATCCGCGACGACGGCCGGCCGCGCACGGAGCTGACGGTCGATCAGATGCGCGCGCTCGGTGCACGTCTGTCGCTCGCGAGCCAGTTCGGCGGCTGGCAGATCGCGCTGATCGATCCGGCCGATGCGATGAACCCGAACGCAGCGAATGCGTTGCTGAAGACGCTCGAAGAGCCGTCCACGAACACGGTCATCGCGCTGGTCGCGGACGATCCGTCGCGCCTGCCGCCGACGATCCGCAGCCGCTGCCAGAAGATCGACGTGCCGATGCCGACGCGCGACCAAGCGCTCGCGTGGCTGCGTTCGCGCGGTGTCGATGCGGCCGCCGCGGCGGCGACGCTCGATGCGAGCATGAATAATCCGGGCCAGGCCGAGGCATGGCTCGCCGACGGGGCGCTCGCCGTGCGCGAGGAATGCGCGACCGATCTCGCGGCCCTTTCGGCTGCGCGTGCGCGGCCGACGGCCGTCGCGGAGCGCTGGGCCGCTGATCGGCCCGATCTCCGGCTCTGGTTCGCGGCCGCGCTCGCCCGCGACGAGGCCCGTTTGCTCGCTTCGGGTGCCCGCGGTTCGCTCGGCTTGACCCAGCGCGCCGAAATCCCGAAGCTAAACGCGTGGTTCGGTCGCGCGAACCAGGCACGGGGGTTGCTGGCGACGCCGGTACGCGCCGATCTCGTGCTGCTCGATTTGCTGCGCGGCTGGCCGGCGCGGTCGACAAGCTGAGGCGAGACTATGGCGACACCAGCACCTGGGGGCGCACCACGACAGGGCATCCTATCGCTCGCGATCAAGGACAAGGGCGCGTTGTTCAACGCGTACATGCCGTTCGTCAAGGGCGGCGGCCTCTTCGTGCCGACCGCAAAGCGCTACAGCCTCGGCGACGAGGTGTTCATCCTGCTCTCGCTGATGGAAGAGAAGGATCGCCTGCCGGTTGCCGGCAAGGTCGTCTGGATCACGCCCGCCGGCGCGCAGGGCAATCGCACGGCCGGCATCGGCGTGCAGTTCAACGATTCGGCGGACGGCGAGGCGGCGCGGACGAAGATCGAGTCGATTCTCGCGGGCATCCTGACGCAGGAAAGACCGACGCATACGATGTAGGCGGCGGTGCGCGGGAAACGCCGCTCAACCTGCGCCAAGCGCGACGCGCGCGTGCTGCTTGATCGCCGCGAGCATCGCAGCCAGCCCGTTCGATCGCGTCGGCGAGAGGTGCTTCGCGAGCCCGATCGCATCGATGAACGTCGGCTCCGTCGCTAGGATCTCCGACGCCGAGCGGCCCGAATAGACGCGCAGCAGCAGCGCGATCAGGCCCGACACGATCGCCGAGTCGCTGATCGCGTGGAACTCGAGCCGCTTCGCGTCGCCCGACGGCACGAGCCACACCTGCGACTGGCAGCCGGTCACCTTGTGCGCGTCGGTCTTGAGCGCTTCGGCAAACGGCGCCAGCTTGCGGCCGAGATCGATCAGGTACTGATAGCGCTCGGTCCAGTCGCCGAAGAACGCGAACTCCTCGGCGATCTGCGCCTGCGCTGCCGCGGCGCTCGGCGCGGTTTCAAGCTGCGCGTTCATTCGGATTCACGACTTTCCAGCGCGTGCCTTGCGCCGAATCTTCGATGGCGATGTTCTTCGCGGCGAGCTCGTCGCGGATGCGGTCGGCTTCGGCGAAATTGCGTGACTTGCGCGCGGCGTTGCGCTGCTCGATCAATGCGTCGATCTCGTCGGCATTGATCGCTGCGGCGCCCGGTGCCGGCGTCGTCCCTTCGGCCGGTCGCGAAAGGCCCTGCTTGAACCACGTTTCGGGATCGACCTTGAGCAAACCGAGCGCCGCGCCCGCACCGAGCAGCGCGGCTTTCGCCGCCTTGCGATCGCCCGGTGCGGCCTGACGACTCGCGGACGCGATTCGCGCGACGATCGCGAACGCTTCGGGCGTGTTGAGATCGTCGAGCAACACGGCGTCGACTTCGGGCGATGTCTCGCTCGCTACGGCATCGACGTCGCCGAGATCGCGCAACGCGCCGTACCAGCCATCGAGCGTCGCGCGCGCCTGCGCGATCGCGGTATCGGACCAGTCGAGCGGCTGGCGGTAATGCGCCTTCAAAAGGAGATAACGCAAGAGCTCCGGCGGATGCTTCTGCAAAAGCTCATGCAGCAGCATCACGTTGCCGATCGACTTCGACATCTTCTTGCCGTCGAACGTCAGCATGCCGTTGTGCAGCCAATAGCGCGCGAACATGCGGCCGCCGTGCGCGCACGTCGACTGCGCGATCTCGTTCTCGTGGTGCGGGAACATCAGGTCGTTGCCGCCGGCGTGGATGTCGATCGTCTCGCCCAGATGCGTCTCGGCCATCGCCGAGCACTCGATGTGCCAGCCGGGACGGCCGCGGCCCCACGGGCTGTCCCAGCCCGGAAGCTCCGGCGTCGATGGTTTCCAGAGCACGAAATCGGCCGGATTCTTCTTGTACGGCGCAACCTCGACGCGCGCGCCGGCGATCATCTCGTCGACCGAGCGGCCCGAAAGCTCGCCATAGTCGGGATAGCTCGCGACGTCGAACAGCACGTGGCCTTCGGCCGCGTACGCGTGGCCCGTCGCGATCAGCCGCTCGCACATCGCGATGATCTGGCGGATGTGCTGCGTCGCGTGCGGCGTCACATCGGGAGGGTCGACGCCGAGCGCGGCCATGTCCTCGAAGAACGCGGCTGCGAAACGGTCCGTGATGCGATCGATCGGGACGCCGGCGGCGAGCGCGGCCGCGTTGATCTTGTCGTCGACGTCGGTGATGTTGCGCGCGTAGACGACACCGGGATAGAGGCGGCGCAGCAGCCGTGCCAGCAGGCCGAACACGACGTAAGGCCGCGCATTGCCAATGTGAACGTAGTTGTAAACGGTCGGTCCGCAGACATACAGCGTCACCCGGCGAGGATCCTCGGGGACGAAGTCCTCGATGCGGCGGGTCAGGCTGTTGTGGAGGCGGAGCGTGGTCATCGCGGTCCCTTGTGCTTTGCAACAGCATAGCAGGCGGGCGTCGGACGGCGTTGTACCGGAACCGATTTTCTTCAATGAATGGAAGGCCTTAGCCAATGTTCAGCGATTCGATGTTTTAATCGCAGCCCATAGAAGAACGCGTAAAGCCGGGACACACCGGCGCGGTGGAATCGAACGATCGTGGGACACCGAGCGCGTCGCCCCGAGGTGGAGATCATCATGAAGTTGAAATTTGCACTCGTCATCGCGGCGGTGATGGCTGCGGTGAACGTGTCCGCGCAGGCGCCGTCCGAACGGCCGCCGCCGCACGACCCGCGCTACGACGTGCCGCAGCAGAACGAGAACACGAAGATCGCGTATGCCGACGTGCTGCGCGTCGATCCGGTCTACGACCGCGTGCAGGCGAACGGCGCGCACGAGGAATGCGAGGACATCCCCGTCGACCGCCATGTCGACGGCGGCAACAACAACGCCGCCGGCACCGTGATCGGCGCGATCGTCGGCGGCGTGCTCGGCAACACGGTCGGCAAGGGCGACGGGCGCAAGGCCGCGACGGTCGCGGGCGCGGTCGTCGGCGGTGCGGTCGGCCACAACGTCGCGAGCCAGGACGATCGCTACTACGCCGGCCCCGAGCGCCGCTGCCACATGGTGCAGGACGCCGCCGCCGAGGAGCGCCGCATCGTCGGGTACGACGTACAGTACCGCTATCGCGGCGACGTCTACATGTCGCGGCTCGACTACGATCCGGGCGAGCGCGTGCGCGTGCGCGTCAGCGTCGCGCCGGCCGACTGAACGGCTTTTATTGCGCCGCAACGCGAATCCGGCTACCTTCTGCGCCCCATGAACGCCGCGACCCCCACCGCCGAGACCCTGACCAGCGCCCGCATGGCCGCTGGCATGACCTCGCGCGCGCGCCGACCGGAGCCCTGCATCCACGCCGGGTAGGCTGTCGCACGCTTTTCATGTGCATCGACGAAAACCCGGCCTCTGCGCCGGGTTTTTTGTTTCTGGGTTTCGCTGTACGCGGCCTCCCTCCGCGCAAAGAACAAACCGGCCATCCATGGCCGGCCTCTTCACAAGAGCTAAGGATTCTCCGTATGTCGCTTCGGCATTTCCTCAACACCCAGGACTGGACCCGCCCCGAGCTCGACGCGCTGCTCGAGCGTGCCGCTGCGTTCAAGCGCGAGCGTAGCGGTCGCGATCTCGCCGGCAAGTCGATCGCGCTGCTGTTCTTCAACCCGTCGATGCGCACGCGCACGAGCTTCGAGCTCGGCGCGTTCCAGCTCGGCGGCCACGCGATCGTGCTCGCGCCGGGCAAGGACGCGTGGCCGATCGAGTTCGGCGCCGGCACGGTCATGGACGGCGAGGCGGAAGAGCACGTCGCCGAAGTCGCGCGCGTGCTGTCGCGCTATGTCGATCTGATCGGCGTCCGCGCATTCCCGAAGTTCCAGGACTGGTCGGTCGATCGCGAGGACCGCGTGCTGAACGCGTTCGCGAAATACGCCGACCGTGCCGGTGATCAACATGGAGACGATCACGCATCCGTGCCAGGAGCTCGCGCACGTCCTGGCGCTGAAGGAGCACCTCGGCGATCTCGACGGGCCGCAAGTACGTGCTGACGTGGACCTACCATCCGCGCCCGCTGAACACCGCGGTCGCGAACTCGGCGCTGATGATCGCGACGCGCTATGGCATGGACGTCACGCTGCTTTGCCCGACGCCGGAATACGTCCTCGATCCGCGCTACATGGATTTCGCGCGCAGCAACGTCGCCGAGAACGGCGGCTCGCTGAAGATCAGCCACGACGTCGACGATGCGTACAGGGCGCCGAAGTCGTCTACGCGAAGAGCTGGGGCGCGATCCCGTACTTCGGCCGCTGGGACGAGGAGAAACCGATTCGCGATCGCTACAGCACTTCATCGTCGACACGCGCAAGATGGCGCTGACGAACGGCGGCTCTTCAGCCACTGCCTGCCGCTGCGCCGCAACGTGAAGGCGACCGACGCGGTCATGGATTCGCCGGCCTGCATCGCGATCGACGAAGCCGAGAACCGCCTGCACGTGCAGAAGGCGATCATGGCCGCGCTCGTCAAGCAGGATGCGCCTGTCAACGAGCATAGGGGAGGTGCGAAATGAGCAAGGACATCGTCCTCGCGTTTTCCGGCGGTCTCGACACGAGCTTCTGCGTGCCGTACCTGCAGGAGCGCGGCTATGCCGTGCACACCGTGTTCGCCGACACCGGTGGCGTTCGGCCGATGAGCGCGCCTACATCGAGCAGCGCGCGAAGGAGCTCGGCGTCGCCACGCATCGCACGGTCGACGGCTCGCAGGCGATCTGGGACAGCTTCGTCAAGCCGTTCATCTGGGCCGGCGAGGGCTACCAGGGCCAGTATCCGCTGCTCGTGTCCGACCGCTACGTGATCGTCGAGGAATCGCTGAAGCGCTGCGACGAGCTCGGCACGAAGCTATTTCGCGCACGGCTGCACCGGCATGGGCAACGATCAGGTGCGCTTCGACCTCGCGGTCAAGGCGCTCGGCGACTACGAGATCGTCGCGCCGATCCGCGAGATCCAGAAGGAGCACACCGAAGTCCGCGCCTACGAGCAGAAGTATCTCGAAGAGCGCGGCTTCGGCGTGCGCGCGAAGCAGAAGCACTACACGATCAACGAGAACGTGCTCGGCGTGACGATGTCGGGCGGCGAGATCGACCGCTGGCAGGCGCCGGGCGAGGGCGCCGTCGGCTGGTGCGCGCCGCGGAGCGCGTGGCCGACGGAGCCGCTGCGCGTCGCGATCGAGTTCGAGCGCGGCGAGGCGGTCGCCATCGACGGCGAGACGGTCGCGGGCGGCGAGGTGCTGGAGCAGCTCAATCCTGCGATTCGCGCGCTACGGCGTCGGTCGCGGCCTCTACACCGGCGACACGACGATCGGCCTCAAGGGCCGCATCGTCTTCGAGGCGCCCGGCCTGACGGCGCTGCTCGTCGCGCATCGCGCGCTCGAGGAAGCCGTGCTGACGAAGCAGCAGAACCGCTTCAAGCCCGAGGTCGCGCGCAAGTGGGTCGAGCTCGTCTACGAGGGCTTCTATCACGATCCGCTGAAGTACGATCTCGAGGCGTTCCTCGCGTCGACGCAGCGCATGGTCAACGGCGAGGTCGTTGTCGAGACGTACGGCGGCACGGTCTATGCCGTCGCGATCGAGTCGCCGCACATCCTGCAGACCGCGAAGGGCGACCTACGCGCAGTCGGCCGACTGGGGCGTCGCGGAGGCCGAAGGATTCATTCGCCTTTACGGCATGAGCTCGACGCTGTGGGCCGAAGTCAATCGCGGGAAAAGCGCTTGAGCGATCTCCTCGCCACGACGCTCGACGCACCTGCGCGCGCTGGTCGGCATTCGACACGCGCAATCCGCCGCGCGCGATCGACGACGGGCGGCATCTTCGACTATCTGCGTACGCAGCTGCGCGGCTTCGAATGCACGACGACCGATCACGGCGCCGGCGCCGTGAGCCTTCTTGCCGTGCGCGGCAAGCCGAAGCTCCTGTTCAACGTGCATCTCGACACCGTGCCCGATTCGCCGCACTGGAGCGCGAGCCCGTTCGAGCTTCGCGTCGACGGCGAGCGCGCGATCGGCCTCGGCGCGTGCGACATCAAGGGCGCGGCTGCGGCGTTGGCTGACAGCCGCGTCGAAAAGCAGCGGCGACGCGGCGTTCCTGTTCACCTCGGACGAGGAAGCGAACGATGCGCGCTGCATCGCGTCGTTTCTCGCGCACGAACGACGCGACTTCGACGCCGTCATCGTCGCCGAGCCGACGCGGTGCGAAGCCGTGCTCGCGCATCGCGGCATCAGCTCGGTGCTGATGCGCTTCAGCGGCCGCGCCGGGCACGCGTCGAGCGGCAACGCGTCGACCGACAGCGCCGTGCATCAGGCGATGCGCTGGGGCACGCGCGCGCTCGACTTCGTCGAGACGCAGGCGCATGCACGCTTCGGCGGGCTGACGGGTCTGCGCTTCAACATCGGCCGCGTCGAGGGCGGCATCAAGGCGAACATGATCGCGCCGGCCGCGGAGTTGCGCTTCGGTTTTCGTCCGCTGCCGTCGATGGACACGGACGCGCTGCTCGAACGCTTTCGCATGTTCGCGGATCCCGCTGCGGCCGAGTTCGCCGAGACGTTCCGCGGTCCATCGCTGCCGGCGGGCGACGTCGCCGACGCCGAAGCGCGCCGCCTCGCCGCACGCGATCTCGCCGACGCGCTCGGCCTCCCGATCGGCAACGCGGTCGATTTCTGGACCGAGGCCTCGCTGTTCTCGCACGCCGGCTACGACGCGTTCGTGTTCGGCCCCGGCGACATCGCGCAGGCGCACACCGCCGACGAATGGGTCGCGCTCTCGCAGCTGCAGCACTACACCGAAACGCTCACCCGCCTCATCGCGGACGGACACGCATGAACGCCGACGCCCACATCCAGGTCCGCCAGACGATCGTTCGCCTGCTTTCGAACATGGCGCAGCGCGAAGGAGATCGAGCAGTACCTGAAGCGCTTCTCGCAGCTCGACGCGAAGCGGTTCGCCGTCGTCAAGGTCGGCGGCGCCGTCCTGCGCGACGATCTCGACGCGCTGACGTCGTCGCTCGCGTTCCTGCAGCAGGTGGGCCTGACGCCGATCGTCGTCCACGGCGCGGGGCCGCAGCTCGACGACGAGCTCAACGCCGCCGGCATCGCGAAGCAGACCATCGATGGCCTGCGCGTCACGTCGCCGGCGACGCTCGCGATCGTGCGTCGCGTGTTCCAGCGCAGAACCTGCGGCTCGTCGAGGCGCTGCAGGAAGTCGATGCGCGCGCGACCTCGATCGTGTCCGGCGTCTTCGAAGCCGAGTTCATCGATCGCGACGCGCTCGGCCTGGTCGGGCGCGTGTCGCGCGTCGATCTCGCGCCGATCGAAGCGAGCCTGCGCGCCGGCTCGATTCCGGTCATCGCTTCGCTCGGCGAAACGGCCAGCGGGCAGATCGTCAACATCAACGCCGACTTCGCCGCGAACGAGCTCGTGCGCGTGCTGCAGCCGTACAAGATCATCTTCCTGACCGGCACCGGCGGCCTGCTCGACGGCAACGGCGCGATCATCGATTCGATCAACCTCTCGACCGAATACGACACGCTGATGGCCGCAGCCGTGGCTGCACTCCGGCATGCGCCTCAAGATCGAGCAGATCAAGGACCTGCTCGACAAGCTGCCGCTCGCGTCGTCGGTCTCGATCACGAAGCCGGCCGAGCTGGCCAAGGAGCTCTTCACGCACAAGGGCTCGGGCACGCTGGTCCGCCGCGGCGAGCGCGTCGACGTGCACACGGACTGGAGCGGGCTCGACAAGGCACGCCTGCGCGCGCTGATCGAATCGAGTTTCCAGCGCAAACTGGCGGCCGACTATTTCGAGCGCACGAGGATCTACAGGCGTACGTCAGCGAGAACTACCGCGCGGCGCTGATCCTGACGATGGAAGACGGCATTCCTTATCTCGACAAGTTCGCAGTCGCGGACGACGCGCAGGGCGAGGGTCTCGGCCGCGCCGCCTGGCAGGTCATGCGCGAGGAAAATCCGAGCCTCTTCTGGCGCTCGCGCCACGACAACGTCATCAACCAGTTCTACTACGCCGAATCGGACGGCTGCTACAAGCAGCCGCGCTGGAAGGTGTTCTGGTACGGCCTCGGCGATTTCGCGGAGATCGAGCGCTGCGTCGAGCATTGCCGCACGCGCGTCGCGACGCTCGAAGATCCTGTCGATGCAGGCGACGGCGCGAGGACCGCTGCGTGAGCACGAAGAAGACCGTCGGCATCGTCGGCGCGCGCGGTCACACGGGCGCCGAGTTGATCCGGCTGATCACGCGGCATCCGTTCCTCGCGCTCGCGTTCGTCTCGTCGCGCGAGCTCGATGGCGAGCGCGTCTCGGATCACGTCGATGAGTTCGACGGCGATCTCCGCTACGAGAATCTCGGTGCAGAAGCCGTCGCTGTCCGCGGCACCGACGCCGTGATCCTCGCATTGCCGAACGGCAAGTCGGCCGACTACGTGCGCCTGCTCGGCGAGAACGCGCCGTCGACCGTCATCGTCGATCTTTCAGCCGATCACCGCTTCGACGATGCGTGGTACTACGGCCTGCCCGAGCTGACGCGCACGCACTACAAGGGCGAGAAGCGCATCAGCAATCCCGGCTGCTACGCAACTGCGATGCAGCTCGCGATCGCGCCGCTGAAGGATCAGCTCGCGGCGCCGCCGGCGTGCTTTGGCGTTTCAGGTTACTCAGGCGCCGGCACGACGCCGTCGGATCGCAACGATCCGGAGAAGCTTCGCGACAACCTGATGCCATATTCGCTGACCGACCACGTGCACGAACGCGAAGTCACGCGCCATCTCGGCGTGCCGGTCGAGTTCATGCCGCACGTCGCGCCGCATTTTCGCGGCATCACGCTGACGGCGAACCTCTGGCTGCAGCATGCGCTGACGCGCGAGGCGATCGAGCAGACGTATCGCGATTTCTACGACGGCGAGCCGCTCGTGCGAGTTGTCGACGAGGCGCCGTGGGTCAGCCGTATCGCGGGCAAGCATCACGCCGAGATCGGCGGCTTCACGCTCGCGCCGGGCGGCAAGCGTGTCGTCGTCGTCGCGACGCTCGACAATCTCCTCAAGGGTGCCGCGACGCAGGCGATGCAGAATCTCAACCTCGCGCTCGGCTTCGACGAAATGTCGGGCATTCCGCTCGAAAAGGAATGATGCGATGCGATTGTCCCGCTATTTCCTGCCGCTCCTGAAGGAAACGCCCGCCGAGGCGCAGATCGTTTCGCACCGGCTGATGCTGCGCGCCGGCATGATCCGCCAGGAAGCGGCCGGCATCTACGCGTGGCTGCCGCTCGGCTTCGCGGTGCTGAAGAACATCGAGCGCATCGTGCGCGAGGAGATGAACCGCGCCGGCGCGATCGAGCTTCTGATGCCGACGCTGCAGCTCGCCGATCTCTGGCGCGAAAGCGGCCGCTACGACGCGTACGGCCCCGAGATGCTGCGCATCCGCGACCGGCACGATCGCGAGCTGCTGTACGGCCCGACCAACGAGGACATGATCACGGAGATCTTCCGCGCGAGCGTGCGCTCGTACCGGAGCCTCCCGATGAACCTCTATCACATGCAGTGGAAGTTCCGCGACGAGCAGCGCCCGCGCTTCGGCGTCATGCGCGGGCGCGAGTTCCTGATGAAGGATGCGTACTCGTTCGACGTCGACGAAGCCGGCGCGCGGCGCGCGTACAACCGCATGTTCGTGGCGTACCTTCGCACGTTCGCGCGCATGGGTCTCAAGGCAATTCCGATGCGCGCAGAGACCGGGCCGATCGGCGGCGATCTCTCGCACGAGTTCATCGTGCTCGCCGAGACCGGCGAGTCGGGCGTCTATTGCGACAGGCGCGTGCTCGATCTGCCGGTTCCGGGCGCGGACACCGATTACGATGCCGATCTCACGCCGCTGATTTCGGCGTGGACGAGCCTCTACGCCGCGACCGAAGACGTGCACGACGCCGCGCGCTTCGAGCGCGAAGTCGACGCCGGGAATCGCGTGCACACGCGGGGCATCGAAGTCGGCCAGGTGTTTTACTTCGGCACGAAATATTCGGACCCGATGAAGGCAGCCGTGACCGGCCCCGACGGCGTCGAGCGTCCGGTTCACGGCGGCTCGTACGGCATCGGTGTCTCGCGCCTGGTCGGCGCCATCATCGAAGCGAGCCATGACGACGCCGGGATCATCTGGCCGGAGCCGGTTGCGCCGTTCAAGGTCGGGCTCGTCAATCTGAAGGCTGGCGATGACGCGGCGGATGCCGCGTGCGAAAGTCTCTACGCGAAACTCGGCGCCGCCGGTGTCACTGTGCTCTACGACGACACGGCCGAACGCGCCGGCGTCAAGTTTTCGACGATGGACCTGATCGGACTGCCGTGGCAGGTGGTCGTCGGGCCGCGCGGTCTCGCGAACGGCGTCGTCGAGCTCAAGAACCGCGCAAGCAGCGAGCGCGTCGAACTTTCGCCGGATGACGTGCTCGCGAAGCTCGGAGGCGTGCGATGAGCGACCTGCTTTGGCAGAAGGACGGCGTCGCGGTCGACGCGCGCATCATGCGCTTCCTCGCCGGCGACGACGTCGTGCTCGATCGTGAGTTCTTCGTGCACGACATCGCGGCAAGCAAGGTCCACGTGGAAGGGCTTGCGCGCATCGGCGTCGTCGAGGTACCGGAAGCCGCGTCGCTGATTCGCGAGCTCGACGCGCTCGCGGACGATTTCACGAGCGGGCGGTTCGTGCTCGACGAGCGCTACGAGGACGGTCATTCGGCCATCGAGGCCCGGCTGATCGAGCGGCTCGGCGACGTCGGCCGCAAGGTGCACACGGGACGGAGCCGCAACGATCAGATCCTCGTCGCGACGCGGCTCTGGCTCAAGGCCAAGCTCGCGACGCTCGGCGATGCGTGTCGCGCAATCGCGCTCGTCTGCCTCGATCGCGCGGCAGGCGATGCGCTGCCGCTGCCAGGTTATACGCACCTGCAGCGCGCGGTCGTCTCGTCGACGGCGCTCTGGTTCGCAGGCTTCGCCGAAGCCTTCATCGACGACGCGGTCCGCGCACGCGATGCGTTCGCGTGGATTGATGCGAATCCCCTCGGCACGGCGGCCGGCTACGGCGTGAACCTGCCGCTCGATCGCGATCACGCGACGGTAGCGCTCGGCTTCGCGCGCGTGCAAATCAATCCGGTCTACGCGCAGCTCTCGCGCGGCAAGTTCGAGATCGGCGCGCTCGATGCGCTCGGCGCCGCGCTGCTCGATCTGCGCCGGCTCGCGTGGGATCTCTCGCTGTTCACGACCGCCGAGTTCGGATTCGTCCACTTGCCGGCCGAGTACACGACCGGCAGCTCGATCATGCCGAACAAGCGCAATCCCGACGTCGTCGAGCTGATGCGCGCGAGCTACGCGAGCGTCGCTGCCGCGCGCACCGAGATCGAGCAGCTGCTTTCGCTGCCGTCGGGCTATCAGCGCGACCTGCAGTTCGGCAAGGGCTCGATCGTGCACGGTTTTGGACGCGGACTTGCTGCGCTCGAGCTGCTGCCGGATCTCCTGGCGCGCATCGAGTGGAATGCCGGGCGCATGCGTGCCGCGATCGAGCCGTCGATGTACGCGACCGACGCCGCGATCGAAGCGGCCGCGCGCGGCGTCCCGTTTCGCGATGCGTATCGAAGTGCCGCGGCGTCGGCCGATGCGGCGGGCGAGGGCAGGACGCCTGAGCAGAGCCTCGCGGCGCGCGTATCGCCCGGCGCGGCGGCGGATTTAAGGCTCGATGCGCTGCGTGCTCGACTCGACACGCTGAGAGCTATCGCGTGAGCCAGCCCTGCGCGCGCGCGGTGCAGAGCGCGTATGGAAAAATCCAGAACAGCGCGAACGCCGAGAAGAACGAGTAGCCGATCCCGTACACGAAATCCCAGTGCCGCTCGCCGCGCAGGTAATAGAGCATGTTGAACGATGAGACAAGCAGCATCGCGCAGCAGAAGCGCAGCAGCATCTCGGGATTGCTCGCGATCATCGAGACAAGCAGCACGAGCGTCGCCCAGGCGACCGGATAGCGCGAGTTCGTCACGATCGCCTCGACGAGCGCGATCGCGCGTGCCTTCGGCGGCCGGCGCCAGACGATCGTGCGCAGGAACCGCAATTCCTCGCGCACGTAGCTCCGGTCCCAGCGCAGGAACATCTTGCACAGGCGCTGGTACGTCGTCGGCACGAGCGTGTGCACGACGCCGGCGCGCTGGTAGACGCAGTCGTAACCCTGGCCGAGTATCTCGTTCGTCATCGCGCGATCCTCGCCGTACGTGCACGGGCGGCCGAGGAAGCGCTGGCCGACCCAGCCGTCGAGCACGTCGCGGACGATGCTTGCGCGATACGCTGCGAGCGCACCGGGACAGCAGTAGACCGTGCCGTAGGTGCTCTGCACCGCGCGCAGGAAATCGAACGACAGCGCGAACCGCACCTTCAGCATGCGCGGGATCAGCCCGTCGCCGCGGTTGAACACGCTCACCTTGCCGGCGACGGCGCCGATGCGCGGATTCGCGAACGGACCCGCCATCGCGAGCAGCGTGTCGGGCTCGATGACGCTGTCGGAATCGATCGTGATGAGAACCTCGCCGCACGCGCGGCGGAATCCGGCTTCGAGCGCCGCGCGTTTGCCGCGGTTCCGGTCGAGGCGGATCGGCGTCACGACGTCCGCAAAGCGCCGTGCGACGCGCTGGATGTGCTGCCACGTGTCGTCCACGCTGCCGTCGTCGACGACGAACACTTCGAGACGCCCGCGCGGATAGCGTGCGTGCACGACCGATTCGATCGAGCGCGCGACCATCTCGCCTTCGTTGTAGGCCGGGATGATGACCGTCAACGTCGGTGCGTTCGTCATCGTTGCGAGCGGTGGCGTGCGGTAGCGGAACCAGAGCAGCGTGCGCAGAAGCAGCATCAGCATGCCCATGCCGGTCCAGAGGATCGCCGGGCTCACGATGAAGCGGCCCCACTGGTGATGGCGTGCGGCGCTGATGACGCCGTGGAAGATGTCGAACCGCCAGCTGAGATACAGCACGACGGCGAAGCCGAAGACGATCAGCGCGCGGTAGAACGCATCGCCCGGCAGGTCGCGGTAATCGTGGAAGCGTGCCGGAAATCGGGCGGCCGCGGCGTCGGTCGTCATCAGGATCGGGGATTCGGGGATGGCCTTATGGTCTGGGCGCACGCATCAACCTCTCATGAACGGACAGCGATGGTGCGTTAACGTTCGTAAGCCCGGCGAAAGGTTTCGTCTGCATCGTGTTCGCATGATGCGACTTCCATTGCCGATCGATGCGGCGTTGCGATCGGGCGAGCGCCGTCACGATCTCGCGTTTGCAGGCGTGCTTGTCGCAGCCGCCGTGCTGCTCGCGCTGCGCATCTATTGTGCGCTGACGCTTGCGATGAACTCGGACGAGCCGCAGCACCTGCACGTCGTCTGGGCGTGGACGCAGGGCCTCCTGCCGTATCGCGACGTGTTCGACAATCACGCGCCGCTGTTTCAACTGCTGTGCGCGCCGCTCGTCGCGTGGCTCGGCGAGCGCGCGGACATCGTCGCGCTGATGCGCCTTGCGATGATCCCGATCTATTTCGGCGCGCTCGCGCTGACGTGGACGATCGGCAAGACGCTCTTCAGCTCGCGCGCCGGCTTGCTCGCGGCGGCGTTTGCAGCGACTGCGCCGATCTTCTTCATCGTGTCCTCGCAGTTCCGGCCGGACGATCTGTGGATGCTGGTGTGGCTCGCGGCAATCGCGGTCGCGATCGTGCCCGGCATCGCGCGGTACCGTGCCGTGCTCGTCGGCCTCCTGATCGGCACGACGCTCGCGGTGTCGCTGAAGACGCTGCTGCTGATCGCGACGGCGGGCATCGCCTCGTTGACCGTGCTCGCGATCGATCGCGACTTGCGCTGTCTCGCATCGAAGCGATCGGCGCAGTCGCTCGCGATCGGATTGCTCGGTGCGCTCGTCGTGCCGGCTGCATTCGCCGCGTTCTTCGCAGGCGCCGGTGCGTGGCGCGAGGCTGTCTACTGCATCTTCCAGCACAACGTCGCGCCAGAGCTCGACGATCGCATCGGCGGCTTGCGCGTGCTGATTGCGCTAGTCGGCTATCCGCTCGCCGTCGCCGCAGCAATCGTCTGGCGCAAGTACGCGCACGATCGGGCGCAATGGCGCTCGCAATGCGGCGTGCTGCTCTCGACGCTGCTCTACCTTCTCGTGCTGTACGGGTTCTGGCCGCTCGTCACGCACCAGGATCTGCTGCCGGCGATTCCGATCGTCGCGGTCGGCGCCGCCGCGCTCGTTTTCCGGGGCAGCACGACTGCGCCGGCGCATCGCGGGCTCGCCGCATTCTTCGCCGCGGTCTGCTTCGTCAATCTCGCGACGGCCGCGGTGCCGTTGCACAACGAGCTCACCGACGAAGCGAACGAGCTCGCACGCGTGCTGCGCCTGACGCGACCCGACGACTACGTGATGGATGCGAAGGGCGAGATGATCTTTCGCCGCCGTCCGGTCTACTGGGCCATGGAAGACATCACGATCGCGCGCATGCGCGACGGGTCGATCGTGGACGACATCGCCGAGCGGCTCGCCGAGACCGGTACGCCGGTCGTGATCATGGATCGGCTGCCGGAACGCGACGCCGCGTTCGTCGAGCGCAACTACGTGCCGATCGGCCCGGCCGGCGGACTGATCCGTATCGCGGGTCAGCACCTTGGCGAAACGCGCGCGGGCCAACCGGTCGCGTTCGACGTTGCGGTGCCCGCCGAATACGCGATCGTGACGCCGGACCGCGTCGCCGCCGGCACGCTCGATGGCGTGCCGTACGACGGCGCGCGGCGCCTCGCGGCCGGGCGGCACACGTTCGTTGCATCCGCGGACAGCAGACTTGCGCTAGTCTGGGCCCCAGCGCTCAAGCGCGGGCTGGGAGAACGGGAGCTGTTCGCGGCCACCGGACGATGACGAGACCACTGACATTCACGGCGGCCGATCGCCTGCTGGTGTTCGCGCCGCATCCGGACGACGAGACGATCGCGACAGGCGAGCTGATCCAGCTCGCGCGCGCAGCGGGCGCCGCCGTCCGCGTCGTCTTCGCGACCGATGGCGACAACAATCCTTGGCCGCAGCGCTGGTGCGAGCGCCGCCTGCACATCGGCCCCGTCGAGCGCGAACGCTGGGGCCGTCGCCGGCGCGGCGAGGCCACGGCGGCGCTGGCACGGCTCGGCATCGCGTCCGACGCCGTGCGTTTCCTCGGCTGGCCCGATCTCGGGCTGACCGAGAAACTCGAGCGCGACGATGCGGCGGTCGATGCGCTGCGTGACGAAATCAGGGCGTCGGCACCGACGCACGTCGCAATGCCCTCGCTGCGCGACCGGCATCCCGACCACGGCGCGCTGCGCGTGATGCTCGAGCTTGCGCTCGCGAAAGCGTGCGCGACCTGCGTGCGGCTGAGCTATGTCGTGCACGGGCGTGACGCGGATGCCGCTGCCGTCAGGCTGGCGGGCAATCCGGAACGCCATGCGCGCAAGCGTGAGGCACTGTTGGCCCACACGAGCCAGACCAGCCTCAGCAAATCGCGGCTGCTGCGCTGGGCCGATCAGCCGGAATCGTTCGAGCCGGCCGAGCCGGACGGTTCGATCGCGGACGCATCGGGCGGCGGCATCGTGCTGAGCCTGCCGCTCGCGCCGGCAATCCGGTTCTGGCGGCGTCACGACGTACTGCTCGTGATCGCGGACGGAGAGCGCATCGAGCGTGCGCGCATTCCGCTGCCGCGACTCGTCGGCAGCACCGCACGCGCGACGCTCGGTCGGGCGCTATGCGCAGGACGCGTCGACGTCGAGCTTGATCGCGGCACGCTGCAGATTTCGATCGCTGGCGATGCCGAAGGCCAGGTGCGCGGCTATGTGAAGTTCGATCGCACGATGCCGCGCGTCGTCATTTTCGACGTCGAAACCTGGAAGCGCGTCGGTGATTTCTCGGCGTTGCAGGCGCCGACCGGCGAGCCGATCGCGGTCGCGCAGCGCGCGTCGCTTTAGTCGCGCCGCTGGCAGGCGTCGGCGAAGGTCGCATTCGCGATGGACTCGGACGGACTCGCGCTCGCGCCCGATGTGCGCGTGGATCTTTCGCGCATCGCCGCAGGCACGATGCCAGGCGAGCATGTCGCCGCGAAGGCGCCCGTCGCGCATCGCGTGCGCGCAGGCAACCCGCGCTCGTGAGCGCGGTCGTCCGCTGCGGACGCGCGAAAGCTACTCGCGCACCCGGTGCACCGATGCCGTTACCGGCAAACCTGTTTCGAGACGTAGGCGCCCGTCTGCGGATTCAGGACTTGCGTTTCGTGGCATTGGCGCGCAGTCGGCGTCGCGGCGGGCGTCTTGTCCGCAGCGATCAGTGCAGCACGCAACGGCTTGGCCGAGCACGAGCGCGGCGCGCAGACCGGCGGGAGCTCGGTCGGCAGGCTGCACACGGCCTCGATCTGACCGTCGACGCACGAGCACTTGCACGCGGCCGAAGCGTAGGTGGAGAAACTCGCAACCATCAGGGCCGCGAGCAATCTTGCAGCGGTTTTCATGGTAATCCCCTGTTGCCATCAAAGACTTGGCGGGTAGGGGACAAGCAATGGGCGTGCCGAAGTCAAGCGGTCAAAAAGTGAGAACTACGTCACGAAGTGTTGGGCAAAACGTGACCAAAGCGGGCTGAGACGTGCGGCAACGTCGGTGAAATTGTCCGATTGACGTGGCTGCGGAGCTGAACGAGGCGCCGGAATCGGCCATGTGTTTCCCGCAGCGAAGTCGTCGACGGGGCGGCTGCGGGCCTTCGAATGCACATGAGGCCGGCATCGGAGCGTGCAGACATTGAAGCGTCGTTTTTGCGCAGTGCCGCGAGCGCCTACGGAACCGTGATGGAGATGTTCGCCCGTTGGTCGCCCGGCGGATTCGGCAGCGTCGCCCAGAAATCGGTGTTGCGCATCCAGGACTGAAGGCCCATCGGTAGGTCCCGGCTTGGAATCTCAGGCAGCTCCGCCGCCGTGAAATCATTGCCATAGGGAACCAGCGGCTTGGTCACGTCGGGGTGCTGGATCTTGGCGCCAAGGGCCTGCAGTGCGACATTCCAGTTGTCGAGCAGATCCTTGCGCGTGATCGGGCCGCCGGGTTTGTCGGCCGTCGGGTGCAGCGCTCGATGATGGAAGGCCGTCACGGCCGCCCCGGCAGGCGTCGCCTTGAACGCCGTCCACGCGTTGAAAGCCGGCGTGCCGAACGTGACGACGGCTTCGATCTTGCCCGGTGCGAACGCAGCCTCCAGCCACTGGTGGCGATACGCCTGAATGTCCGCATCATTGAGGTGCGGCAGCGCCATGTCCTGATTGAAGATCGCGTAGGCAAACGCGTTGATCATCAGATAGCTCTTCGTCATGCCCAGCTTCTCGACGAAACCCTGCGCGCGGCGCCCGGCATTGCCGCACAGGATCCGGCGCATGACCGCCTCGGTCTGCGCGGGGTCCTGGCCGATGACGAGGAGGCGTGCCGTTCCGTTCGCACGTCCGCGATAGAAGATCGGCCCCCAGAGCGAACGGAAGCCGTCGGCACCTTTGTATACGGTGTCGTCGGGATACTTCTGGCACAGCGTTTTGAATGTGCCGGTCGGTCCGGTGTCGAAGGGATCGGTGATCATCGCGGCCTCCTTCGTTTTGCCCGTTGCAACTGTCATCGCACGTTACGCCGGGCCGTGCGCCTCTTCGCTGGGATATTTCCTCGCAAATGTGTAGGAAATATCCTATCGATGTAGGCATGCCGATGCGTGGCCGACTTCAACGCGGGACGATGCATCTTTGCGGGCTGGGCGCACGATCAATCGGCCTGACAGATCACGAGCTGCCGATACGCGAACGCGCGCGCGAGGCACGGCTTGCCGACCGCGAAGCCGGCCGAGCGAAGCCAGGCGCCGGACACCGTGATGCTCGGCACTTTGCGCGCGGGCGCACCTTTCGTACGCGCCGCGCGCGAACGCTTGCGTGATGTGCGCGCGACGCAGCGCGCGTGTCGCACTTTCGAAGCGGGGTGGACGCTCGGCACGCTGCTCGCTATGACGATCGCGATGAAGGAATGCGCGAAGAAACCGATCGCGCTGACCACGAACTCGCCACGAAACTTCTTCAAGGATCACTTCACCGGAACCGATCCCTCTCGCGCAAGGTCATGTCCAGACGGCGCTACCAGGTCACGAATTTAGCGGCCAGCCACCCAATGATGGCGCCACCGACAATTCCGGTCGCGAGTATCGGCACATAGCTCTTCGTGATCACTGCATCCGGAAGACTTACCAGGAGAGCGATAGTTGCGCCTGACACTACGGCCGGGAGAGGCAGCTTACAGAACGGAATCAGGAAACCGATCGCGAAGCGGCTAAGGAACGCCCCGATCAACGCAGTTCGTTTGTCCGGGAAAGACATCGGCAGCATGAGCGCGACATCGATGGCGCCGAAGGCGACGCCGGCGATCAGACCGAACAGCATCGGGCTCATAGACTTCCCCTCTGCCTCAAGCCGGAAGGCAGACTATAGAGTCGAGCGGACTGCATCAAGGATGTGCAGATCTCGGACCTTGAGACGCCGCTGCCTATCCTGACGTCACCACAGACGACAGGACGTCACCATGGTTCGCCGCACGAGACGCTGGCGCGCGCCGCCGCCGAACGTTCTCTCGCTGGCTACGTCGAAGCACACCGAGCGTTGCTACGCGTTCGAGGGCAAGGCGCACCGTCCACGGCCCGCTGGCTGGCGAGCGCGTAGAGCTGCTCCTGATCAACCGAGAGCGGCTCGTGCGCTGGGTCGATTCGCCGGTGCGCACCTCGCGAGTACCACTTTCCTCGCAGGAATCATCATGACCTGAGCGAGCAGCCTGGGTTACCGAGACCTGGGCTTATCCTTTGATGAGCAGCGATCGTTCCGTCTTGCCTTTCCTGAGCGCTGCCTTGAACCAGCGTGGCGGCCGACCTCGGCCCGACCAGGTCTGCGAATGGTCAGCGGGATTGCGATACTTCGGAGCCACTTTGCCGCGCTTGCTGGCGCTCTTCTTGCGTCGAGTGAAGGCGGTGTGTTCCATGAGCTCCGCATAGTCCAAACCTTCGGACGTGATCATGGCGATCACTTTGTCGCGAACACGGGAAACTTTCTCGACCTGAAGATCTTGTAGCCGAGCTTGAATCTTCCCCATCAGGGTCGTCAGCTGCGTTTCGTTGAGTTTGGAAATATCTATCGCCATCGCCTTCATCTCCGAAATCACTGCGGCCTGCGGTTACGAAAAAGCCGGCACTCACCTGAAGTGCAGTTCACGGTCGAAGCGGAAGCGATGCCGGCGCATCTGCTCCGCGAGCTACTTCGTGACCGCGTCGAAGGTTTGCTACCGGCTGGCGCGCTTCAAGTCGCCAAGGCTGCGGAGGAATCCGAGCGCGAACATCTCGGCCGTATGGCGGAAATCTTGGGGAGAGCAGCGTGATCGGCGCCGATCGCTTTCGTTCAGCCGTCGCGTCAGAGCGACATTGTCGGGAATGCTCGGGCCAACAAGACGCGTACGGATTGTGCAGCCAGGTCTTCGAGCTCGCCGTAGTGGATCCTGATGCTGCAGCTCACGCACGTGACCGACTCATCGCGGCGAGGGTGCGCCGATCGAATGAACTCGCTGCCGCGACATCGCGGGCATTCCATGCTCAATGGCATCACGCATCTCCCTGGATAGACGGCGGGGATTTAGTGCTACTGCATGCGATGCATGCCTCTCGACTGCAGATTCCTATCGATCTCATCGAAATTGGGGCGCGAGTCGAAGTTCGAACGTCCACCGTCCCAACTAAAACTCAGCGTAGCGCGGTCTACGTACTGATTTTCGATTTGCACGTCAGTGATGCCTCTCACGGCAGACAGCACTTGCGACGCCTCCGCACCAACCACAGAGATCTCCGTCGAGGCCGATACTCGTTTCACCATCATCGAACTGCGCACTTTGTTCCCCTGTTGCAAGATGCTGCAGTCTGCGCTTGTTGCACTGAACAGCATGTTCCAAACACCGGCGACCCCGTGCACGCGGCATCCGGCGTCCATAATGTGAAGTGCGACACCTTCACAAATGGGAAAACTGCACGCGAACCTCACACATGACAGGCGAAAACGTCAGCGCGAAACCAGAGTGCACCTTCGAACCCATCCCGGCAGACGAGTTCAATCAGTTCGGATTGGGCAGCGAAGAGGTGGCAATGCACTACCTGCAGGCGGCGATGCCCGGCACGGTCTGGAGTCTCCGCAAGCTGAGGGAACTGACGAACGCCGGCAAGATAATCGGGTTCAAGCAGGGCCGGCGATGGTTCTTCAAGCGTGACGATCTCGACGGATACGTCAGCGCCGTCCATGGATCAGACGCACTAGCGACATTCGTAGATCTCAGGCGCTGAGACCCACGACGTAGATGCACTCGCGCACGCCGAATGGGACGCGGCTCAGGATCGTGCAGGACGAGAAGAGGGCGGCGTAAGCGATTGGCAACGAGTCATCGCCGACAGAATCCGCTTGCGGGTCGCGCATCGTCGAGCCCAACGGAGAGTTGCTTGATTCTCAGGCGCTCAGCGGCGTCAGCCAATGCGGGCTTAGCCAGACAGGCCAGCACACTACCAAATCTAGGGCGTGGTTTTCTTGACCAGATCGGCGAGCAGTTCCGTCGCCTTGGCGTTCGCCTCAACGAGTACCGCAAGTTCTGCGCGTTGGCGCTCGATCAGCGCGTGCAGCTCGACGATTTGGTCGGCCATGCTCTTCGATTCCACGGCAATCCTAGATGCCGTTACCGGACTTGGGCAGCGGCGTGTCGCCGGCAGACTCAAGCGCTTCGCGCGCTTTGGCGAGATCGGCTTTCATGCGCTCAATCAGCGCTTCTAGCTCCGCGATCTTTTCGTCCTGACTTTTTGGTTTCATGCGCTCGACGGTGCGCGCTTCGAGCAGCATTAGCTAGCGAAGGGACGCTATGCGTTAGCGGGCCGGTCACGTTCGCCTCTTCCGAAAGGCTTGTCGGCGTCAGAGACGGCCTTGCGCATGCGCGTGACGACAATGCGCGCCTCAGCAAGCTCGACCTCAAGGTTGGTGACGCGCCGTTCAGCTTCATCGACAAGTTCGCGGAGCGTGCGTCGCAACTCGGCGATGTGTTCAGCGCTTTTGGTGGGGTCCATCACGAGGACAACTATACCTTAGCCTCGCGACGGCAGGGCTGGCTTAGACGGGCTGGCGTTCTAGTCGCTGTATTCGTAATCGGGATCGTCGGTATGCCCGATCAACGTGCGCGCGGGAACATCGTGTCGATACGAAGCCGAAAGACCTCTCGATACCGACTTCATCCACGACGTCAAGACCATCGAATCGACTCAAATGCGCATGGGCAAGGACGTCGGCACTCGAAGCGAACCGTTTCTGCTGACGGGAAAACGCTAACCCTCGCCAGCAAACTGACAACGGCGATGATCAGAGAATCTGCGTCGACCTACGTTTACGATCGCTCGTAACCACGGGCGATCGGGTTTCTTTCAATGCATAATCGCGGCGCGCGGTGACACTCGCTTCGCTCAACTAGGGAATGGCCGTGCTGATCATGATAACCGTCGTGCGAGCTCCATCGGGCAACACCGCGCACGAGGTTGGCGCGAATGCGAAGCGGATTCTCGCCGGCGTTGACGGCGTTTCCGCTGTTCGCATTGATCGACACGCGATCGACCGAGCCACGCTCAGCTGCCTGTTGACCGATCCCGGCGCTAATCGGATCAGCATCGACGAGACGCTCAGCGCACAGGGCATGCGTCGAGCGCGCTGAGCTCGAACGAGACTGAGCTCGTGCTCGGGGACGGGTCGGAGCCGCTATGGCTGGCGCGAACAACGGCTTAAGTCTGAGTAGCATTCCATAGCTGGATTGCTCGCACCTTCTCATGATGCGTTGGCGACGCAAGAATGCTGACCGACGCTGGATCGAGAACAAGATGCTGACCCTGGTCGACGTTCCAACCGATCCACCGCGCGGCAAGCGCGCAGGAAAAGTGGCCGTGGGAAAACAGCGCGACGTTTCCGTGCAAGGTGTTGAGGTACGTGACTAGGCGATCGGCGCGCGCAGAGATGTGCGCCGGCATTTCACCGTTCGGACAGCCGTCCTCCCAAAGGCTCCAGTCTGGTCGGTGCTTGTGAATATCCGAGCTGCGTTGCCCCTCGTACGCGCCGTAGTCCCATTCTTCCAAGTCGCTGTTGTCTACAGCAGACTGCCCCAGTCCAGCCAACTCGCAGGTTCTGCGCGCACGCTGCAGAGGACTGGTCATCACGTGCGTAAAGCTGAACCGACCGACGTATGTGGCGAGACTGCGCGCCTGATCTTCTCCGCGCTGAGTCAACGGAATGTCAGTGCGGCCAGTATGCTGACCGGAAAGCGACCAGGCTGTTTCACCATGGCGAATGAGAAACAGCTTCAGAGGTTCTGTCATCGCATTGGAACGCAGTTCGCAGGTCTAGAGACGCCGCCGACTATTCCCGAGGGACCGCGGAGACGACGGCTTCGGCGAGTGCGGACTTCATCCCGAAGTGGGCGTACATCCCCTTGCTGAGTTCTAGACGCCCGTGCGGCCGGCCGCTTGCGTTAAGAAACGCTCTGCAGTTGGTGATGGCGGTGACCTCTGCCGCGGTGACCGGAGCTGGCATCGGCCAACTCGTAAACAGTTGCAATTTCTCTTTACTACAGGCGATCACGGCGAAGCCCTCATCGTCCGCCAACGCGAACCAGCGCGCATCTCCGCTGAGCCATGCTTGCACACTCTCAAGAGCTTGCCGTTCGAGATCCATACGTTCGCGAGATATGAGACGGCGCCGACTATCCTCCCTTCAGAAGATTTTGCGCTACTCGCCACAGAACGCCACTCGGATCGAACAATGTGAAGTCGCGCATCATCCATGGTCGGTCCTCAGGATGGCCGATATCAACCGAGAAGCGCTCTGCGATGCCTGACGTGATGATGTGTGCGTGCCAATCATCTGCGCTCTCCACAAGAAGATGCATCTGATAGTTTCTTACGAACTCAGGTGCACTGAACGGCTGAAGAAGAAAGCTCGTATCTCTGTAACGAACATAAGCCAAGTCATCCGAGGCCCATGGAATCTCGAAGCCCAACGCGAGATAGAACGATTTCGAAAGCTCGAAATCGATTGCGGGCACAAACGCCTTGATCTCGATTGCCGCTAAGTTCATGTGACCCTTCCCAATCGGAAGCCTCTCGCAGTGGCTCGGTATGCGCTGCGCGATCTTAGCTCCTGAGACACCGCTTCGTATTCTCGTTTACAGAGCGCACGGACGCGTTGGGTGCCCTCCACAATCGCCGAGGTCGACAAGCTGTTCGCCGCCGGCGCCGAGTCGGTCTTGCTCACGCGCGCCGAATGGGAGGCGATACAGGAGGTCGCCAAGGGCTACTTCGCGAATCGCGTCGAGGTCTCCCAAGCCAAGCGCGAAGTCGATCGCGTACAGCGGATCTCTCGGCCGGTGTGGCGCGCGTGCAAGGCTGTGGCTGCGCAAATGCGCCAGGAGATGTCCTACGCCTACCGATCAGGCCAGGTGCCGGCGGGGCGAATCTTCGACTGGGAGATGCGGCTACGGCACTCGATGGACGTCAGCTGGTCGGATCGGCCGGCGAATCATTCCGAGGAGGCTGGCGGATCGGCCGCGCTCAAAAAGCTAGGGCGTTTCTGGAGGCGATGCTTCGATCCGCTTGAGTTCCGCTCGGAAAAAGACTTCGGCGTCCACCGTCTCGCCATTTGCAAAACGGATCTGATAGACCTTGCCGCTCATCGAAGAACGGGATGCACAGCACGTGATGAAATCGCTGGCGGTCTTGACACGGTCGCCGACATAGCGACGCTTCTTTCGCAGATGCTCGGCCGCTGCCTTGCCGTCGTATGCGGTCCCGTTGCGGATGAACTGGGCGCCCGGCAGCACTTGAACGCTGTGGATCAATGCATCGATTTTCTGTTCCTCCGTCAGCGCCACGGCGAATGCGAACGGGGTGGACATTAGGGCCAGCAGAAGTATCCAAAGCAAGCGCCAACGCATCTTTCACGCTCCGAGGCGGGATAGAGTTCTTAAGAGGGTGTTGGATGGCGACGATAGCGAGTCAGCGAATCAGCAGCGACCGCTCCGTCTTGCCCTTCCTGAGCGCTGCCTTGAACCAACGCGGCTGACGTCCTCGACCTGACCAGGTCTGCGTGTGGTCAGCGGGATTGCGGTACTTCGGAGCCACTTTGCCGCGCTTGGTGCCGGTCTTCTTGCGTCGAGCGAAGGCCGTGTGTTCCAACAGCTCCGCATAGTCCAGACCTTCGGAGGTGATCATGGCGATCACCTTGTCGCGGACGCGGGAGACTTTCTCGAGCTGTAGTTCTTGAAGGCGAGCTTGAATCTTCGCCATCAACGTCGTCAGCTGCGTTTCGTTGAGCTTGGAAATGTCGATCGCCATTCATTCAACTCCGAGCACGCGTCCAGTCGAAGCTTACATGTATCTCAGCCCCGCTATCGCTGGAGAGGGAAATACCTAGGGGATGAAAAACGAATTGGCTCGAAGAGATGTCGTACTCGCCGAGGTGGGGGTTATCGAGTATCGGCTGCGGAATCCGATCTCTTGTGAGAGACAAATAGAAAAGCGCGCCACATATGTTGATGGCGGCGCCGGCAAGCGCCTTGGGGCCGGTCTCGTCGCCGACCAAGCTTTCTTGAATGCCAAGTTGAAGGCCAGTCAGACCCGTCCAAGGCCCCAAAAGATAAATGCCGCGCTTGCCGGGAATGCGGTCGAGACCGAACGTCTCTCTGACGAGCGTCTCCGGCGCAGATGCGAATCGAAGATTCGACGAGCCTGCCGCGTGCACGCCGAGGAGGTACTTCAAGCACCAACGCTCTAACAAGAACCCGTTGACCACAACCCTGCCGCTTTGATTCGCGTCGCCGTCAAGATCCTGCATTACCCGAGCGAAGCGAACGACTTCTGCATCCAGCTCGGATAGTGCGTTTGTTATGTGTACTGCACAGCACGCGTGCGCACAGCGCATCAATGGTGCTCAGCGCTTCAGGAACGCTGCGGAACCCGGAAGTGAAGACAGGCCCATCGCCGAACACAGCGCGAGTGGCAACGTGCTCGCGGGACAGGCCTGAGCATCCTCCGAGACACTTCGCCCAACATTCCCGCATCTATGATTTTGCTGACACCTTGCTGACACGAAAAAGCCGGCACTAGGCCGGCTTTCGTTTTGCGGGCTCAGTGCTGGCTTGAGCGAGCGTACTTAGTCGGTTCACTGTCCTAAGTACTTGATTTATTGGTCGGGGTGACAGGATTCGAACCTGCGACTTCTACCTCCCGAAAGTAGCGCTCTACCAGGCTGAGCTACACCCCGAAGATGGGACCCGGCCTCGTGGGACCGGAGGTTGCGGGTAGCCGGAACCGGCTCCGCGCAAGCGGCCGCGCATAGTAACGGCGCGGGCATCGCGGCGCAACAATTCCGGTGCCGGAAGGCGCTCAGAAGCGGCCGGAGACCAGCCGGAGTGGGCGCATCTGCTACGCTAACGGGCTCCTGTTTTGCCGCCGCGGCGCCCGCCGCGCGGCCGGTTTCGAGGGTAACGATGTCAGTCACGCAAGCCCGCACGATGCCCGGCGTGCTCGAGCTCCTGCCGCTCGATCAGGTCGCCTTCCAGGGCATGCTCGATGCGATCCGGCGCAATTTCGAGCGCTTCGGCTTCCTGCCGATCGAGACGCCGGTCATGGAGTTTTCGAACATCCTCCTGACCAAGGAAGGCGGCGAGACCGAGCGTCAGGTCTATTTCGTCCAGTCCACAGGTTCGCATGGAGCAGGGCGAGAAGCCCGATCTGGCGCTCCGGTTCGATCTCACGGTGCCGCTCGCGCGCTACGTCGCCGAGCACGAGCACGATCTCACGTTCCCGTTCCGCCGTTACCAGATCCAGCGCGTCTATCGCGGCGAGCGCGCGCAGCGCGGACGATTCCGCGAGTTCTACCAGTGCGACATCGACGTCATCGGCAAGGATCAGCTCTCGGTGCGCTACGACGCCGAGCTTCCGGCCGTCATCTACAGCGTGTTCCGCGATCTCGGCATCGGGCCGTTCACGATCCAGATCAACAACCGCAAGCTGATGCGCGGCTACCTGCACATGCTCGGCATCGAGGATGCCGGGCGGCAGGCGCTCGTGCTGCGTGAGGTCGACAAGCTCGACAAGCGTGGCGCGGATCACGTGCGCCAGACGCTGACCGGCGATGCGTTCGCATTGGCGGCGCCGGTCGCGGACAAGCTGCTCGCATTCGTCGAGACGCGCTCGACGTCGCTCGCCGATGCGCTCGCGAAGCTCGACGCGCTCGGCGGCAGTAACGCCGAGCTCGAGCAGGGCCGCGCGGAGCTCAAGGAAGTGCTGACGCTCGTCGCCGCGTTCGGCGTGCCGGAATCGCATTTCGCGCTGAATCTCTCGATCGCGCGCGGGCTCGACTACTACACGGGCACCGTCTACGAGACGACGCTTGAACGATCATCCGCAGATCGGCTCGATCTGTTCCGGCGGTCGCTACGAGAATCTCGCGAGCCACTACACGAAATCGAAGCTGCCCGGCGTCGGCATCTCGATCGGCGCGACGCGGCTGTACTGGCAGTTGCGCGAGGCCGGGCTTTTCGCCGGCGGGCGCAGCACGGTCGAGGCGCTCGTCGCGCAGATGGACGAAACGGAGTTGCCGCGCTACCTCGCGCTCGCGAACGAGCTTCGCGAGGCCGGCATCAACACCGAAGTCGTCATGGAGCCCGGCAAGCTGGCACGCCAGTTCAAGTACGCCGATCGCGCCGGCATCCGCTTCGTGCTCGTTCTCGGGCCGGACGAAATCGCCAAGGGCGTCGTCGCGGTCAAGGACCTGCGCAACGCGACGCAGCAGGAAATCCCGCTTGCGAACATCGCGCAGACGCTACGCGGCGAGATCACCGAACATGCGTAATCCGATCCTTCTCGACGGCAACAGCATGACGCGCGACCACGTCGTCGCCATCGCGCGCGAAAGCGCGACGGTCGCGCTCGATGCCGCGCAGCTCGAGCGCGTGCAGCACGCGGCCGACTTCCTCGCCGACAAGGTCAAATGCGGCGAGCCGATCTACGGCGTCACGACCGGCTTCGGCAGCAACGCGGACAAGCTGCTCGGCGCGCATCGCGCGCGCGACGAGCTGCCGGGCGGCAATCCGGAGCACGCGGACGGCACGCTGCTGGAGGAGCTCCAGTACAACCTCGTCATCACGCACGCGGTCTGCGTCGGCGCGCCGTTCGCGCCGGACGTCGTGCGCGCGATGCTCGCGATCCGCATCAACACGCTGATGCGCGGCCATTCCGGCATTCGCGTCTCGACGCTGCAGGCGCTCGTGGAGCTTCTGAATCGTGGCATCGTGCCGGTGATCCCGCAGAAGGGGTCGGTCGGTGCGAGCGGCGATCTCGCGCCGCTGTCGCATCTGGCGATCGTGCTGCTCGGCGGCGGCGAAGCGTTTTACAAAGGCGAGCGCATCGCGGGTGCCGAAGCGCTGAAGCGCGCCGGACTCACACCGGTGCGGCTCTCGTTCAAGGAAGGCCTCGCACTCAACAACGGCACGACGCAGATGCTCGCGTGCGCCGTGCTCGCGCTCGATCACCTCGAATCGCTGATCGAGACGGCCGATATTGCCGCCGCGATGACGCTCGATGCATTCGCCGGGCGCGGCAGCGCATTTCGCGAAGAAGTGCACGCGCTGCGGCCGCATCCGGGCCAGGTCGAGACGGCGGCGAACCTGCGCAAGCTGCTCGAAGGCTCGACGCTGGTCGATATTCCGTATCACCTCGTGCCGCGTTTTCGCACGTGGCTTGCCGAGTCGTGGAGCGAACCCGAGGACCAGCAGCAGCGTTTCGATCTCGCCTGGGACTACGTACCGCCGAAGCAGCGCCACGGCCGCGAAGCGTTCTACAGCCGCTTCTTGCCGTTCAAGGGCGGCAAGAAACATCAGCCGCAGGACGCGTATTGCCTGCGCTGCATTCCGCAGGTGCACGGTGCGGTGCGCGACGCGCTCGCCCAGGCGTGCCGCGTAGTCGACATCGAGCTCAACGCGGTCACCGACAATCCGCTGATCTTTCCTGATGCGAAGGACGCGAAGGTCATCGAGGATCAGGTCATCTCGGCCGGCCATTTCCACGGCATGCCGATTGCGCTCGCGATGAGTTACGTCAAGGCCGCGATCCCGGTGCTCGCGTCGATCTCCGAGCGGCGGCTCAACAAGCTCGTCGATCCCGCGACGAGCGACGGCTTGCCCGCGTTCCTGATCGGCAACGAGGACGCCACCGACTCCGGCTTCATGATCGTGCAGTACACGGCGGCCGCGCTCGTCAACGATCTCGCGACGCGTGCACATCCGGCGTCGGTCTATTCGATTCCGACGAGCGCGAACGCCGAGGATCACGTCTCGATGGGCGCGAACGAGGCGCGGCACGTGCTGGAGATGACCGAGGATCTGGGCCACGTGCTCGCGCTCGAGCTCTATACGGCCGCGCAGGCGCTCGACTACCGGCAGGACATGCTGAACACCGCGCGCCGGCTCGCCGCGCGCGGCGACCTGCGCGCGCTTGCGCGCAAGATCGCGAACGCGCCCGATGCCGACGATCCGTCGCGCAAGCAATTCGAGAGCGAGGTCGACGCGCTTGCGAAGGCGCTCGCGAAAACCGGCGATTTCCACGCCGGCGCCGCCGTGCGCAAGGCGCACGCGAAGATCCGCGAGCGTGTCGCGTTCATGGCGCGCGACCGCGCGATGGACAGCGACGTGCACACGATCACCGCGATGATCGCCGAGCGCGCGCTCTAGCTTTCGCCTCTCCCGCTGCGCGAGAGGCCGGCCGAAGGCCGGGTGAGGGAAGGCGCTCAGTGGAAATCGCGCGACGCGAACGCGAGCTCCGGCAATAGCTCGCTGTAATCGTGCAGCTGGTGCGCGATCAGGTGATGCACGCCGTCGCTGACCTGCAGCACGCCGTCGACGCCCATCACGGTCGATTCGAGCAGGACGCGATGCTGCGCCTCGGCGAGCGCACGCCAGACGACGACATTGACGTGGCCGGTTTCGTCCTCGAGCGTGACGAATGTGACGCCCTTCGCCGTGCCCGGATGCTGGCGCACGGTGACGAGCCCTGCGCAGCGCATGCGGCGGCCGTCGCGCTTCGCGTCGGTCGTCGCGCTCGCGGGCGAGACGCGGCGTTTCGAAAGCTCGGCGCGCACGAGCGAGAGCGGGTGGTGTTCGAGCGAAAAACCTTGCGTTGCGTAATCGGTCATGACGTTCTCGCGTAAGGAAGGTTGTCTTAATTCGACGTGGCGCTCGCGGACTGGCGCGCGCGCGAGCACCGGCATCGGCAGCTCGGCGCCTGCGCTGTCCCAGCGCGCACGATAGCGGTGACCGCTGAGCGTTTTCAGCGCGCCGGCGTCGGCGAGCCGCGCGCGTTCGGATGCGGTGACACGCGCGCGGCGTGTCATGTCGGCGACATCGGTGAATGGGGTTTCGGCGCGGGCGGCGACGAGGCGAATCGCGAGGTCTTCGGAAAGCCCGCGGATTTCGCGAAGGCCGAGTCGCAGCGACACGTCATTGAGCGCGAATGTCTCGCCGTGCCTGTCGACGAAGTCTCTGGTCGGCTGCGGCTCCAGCGTGCATTGCCAATCGCTCGCGGTCACATCAGGTTGACTCACCGATACGCCGTGCCGCTGCAGATCCTGGATCAGCTGCGAGGGTTGATAGAAACCCATCGGCTGCGCGTTGAGCAGCGCGCAGGTGAACGCGGCTGGGTGATAGCGCTTGAGCCATGACGAGGCGAATGCGAGCACGGCGAAGCTCGCCGAGTGGGACTCCGGAAAACCATATTCGCCGAAGCCCTTGATCTGCTCGAACACGCGCGCGAAATAGTCGAGCGTATAGCCGCGCTCGAGCATGCCGTCGCGGATCTTGTCGTGGAAACGCTCGAGGCCGCCGCGCCGCTTCCACGCGGCCATCGCGCGGCGGAGCTCATCGGCTTCGCCGGGCGTGAAGCCTGCGACGACTTCGATGAGCTTCATGACCTGTTCCTGGAAGATCGGCACGCCGAGCGTGCGTTCGAGCACGTCCTTGACCGCGGGCCGCGTGACGCCGTTTTCGCGCTCGGTGCGCGAGAGCGGATATTCGACGTCCTCATCGCCTTTGCGCCGGCGCAGGTACGGATGGACCATCTGCCCCTGGATCGGCCCGGGCCGCACGATGGCGATCTCGACGACGAGGTCGTAATACGTGACCGGCTTCAGGCGCGGCAGCATCGACATCTGCGCGCGCGATTCGATCTGGAATACGCCGATCGTGTCGGCGCGCGAGATCATGTTGTAGACGTTCGCATCGTCGTGCAGCGGTACGTCGTCGAGCGTCGGCCGCGCGCCGCGATACGGCAGCGTCCAGAGGCCGTGCTCGTGCAAAAGGTCGAAGCATTTGTGTAAACACGTCAGCATGCCGAGCGCGAGGCAATCGACCTTGAGCAGCTTCATTTCCTCCAGATCGTCCTTGTCCCACTGGATGATCGTGCGCTCCGGCATCGCCGCGTTCTCGACCGGCACGAGATGGTGCAAAGGCTCCTCGGAAATCACGAAGCCGCCGACATGCTGCGAGAGATGGCGCGGAAATCCGTAGAGCTCGCCGGCAAGCGCGAACAGGCGATGCAGGACGCGGCTCGACGGATCGAAACCGCGCTCGGCGAGCCATTCGCCCAGCGCGCTGCCGCTCTTGACGCGCGAGAAGAGACTGGTCAGCCGGTCGAGCTGATCCTGCGGCAGGCCGAGCGCGCGGCCGACGTCGCGCACGGCGCTCTTGCCGCGGTAGCTGATCACCGTTGCGGCAAGTGCCGCGCGGCCGCGGCCGTATTTGCCGAAGATGTACTGGATGACTTCTTCGCGGCGCTCGTGCTCGAAGTCGACGTCGATATCGGGCGGCTCGTCGCGCTCGTTCGAGATGAAGCGCTCGAACAGGAGCTTGCTCTTGTCCGGCGCGACGACCGTGATGCCGAGCGCGTAGCAGACGGCCGAATTGGCCGACGAGCCGCGACCCTGGCAGAGGATCGGCGGCTCCTGCTTGCGCGCCCATTGCACGATGTCCTGCACGGTCAGGAAGAACGATTCGTATTTCTTTACGGCAATCAGCGCGAGCTCCTTGTCGAGCTGCGCATGCACTTCCGCGGGAACGCCCTGCGGCCATTTCTCACGCGCGCCTTTGAACGTGAGATCGCGCAAGTGCTCGCAAGGATTGAGCCCATCGGGCACGAGCTCGCGCGGGTAGCGATAGTCGAGCTTGCGCAGGTTCAGCTCGCAAAGTGCAGCGATGCTGAGTGTCTCGGCGAGCAACGCTTCGGGGTAGATCGCGGCGAGATCGTCGCGTCCGCGCAAATGCCGCTGCGCATTCGGAAACAGCGCGTGGCCAGCTTCGGCGACCGTGCAGTCGAAACGGATCGCGGTTATGACATCCTGCAGCGCGCGCCGCCTGCGTACATGCATGTGCACATCGCCGGTCGCGACGAGCGGCAACGCGTGGCACGCGGCGAGCGTGCAGAGCGAAGCGAGCCTGGCGGAATCGTCGGGACCGCGATGGAGCTCGACGGCGAGCCAGGCGCGACCCTTGAAATGAGCCGCAATCCAGCGTGCCTGGTCGTCCGATCTTGCGCATCGTCGCGTGCCGTCTCCGCCCGGCTCCCGCGTTGAAGGAGTGGATTTCGGCTTGCGCTTGGCGGGAGAGGGCGTCGATGAAGCCGATGCGTTCATCGGAATCCACAGTACGAGCACGTCGTCGCCGAGCGCTTCGGCGTCTTCGCGCGTCAGGCGATATTCGCCTTTCGGACTGCGACGACGGCCCGTCGTGATCAGGCGGCAGATGTCGGAGTAGCCGCTCTGGTTTCGGGCGAGCAGCACGAGCTTGAGGTCATCGTCGAGCCGCACTTCGGTGCCGACGATGAGCTTGACGCCGGTCTCCTCGGCGACTTCGAGCGCGCGCACGATGCCCGCCAGCGAGCATTCGTCGGTGATCGCGAGCGCGGCGTAGCCGAGCGATTTCGCGCGTTCGAATAATTCGCGCGCGCTCGAAGCGCCGCGCTGGAACGAGAAGTTCGAAAGGCAATGCAGCTCCGCATAATCCGGCGCGGCGCTCGCACCGCTCGCCATGTCGGGCCGCGCCGGACCGGGACGCTTTTCGATGCGTCCGGTCGTGCCGTAATGATCGCGGCACAGCGTGCGAACCGTCTCGCGGCGGCGAAGCTTGTACATGGCGCTGCGCGGATCGGTGTCCTCGCTGTCCGGCGGATCGGGCAGGCCGGGTTCGAGCGGTGCGCGCAATCGCCGTGGCTTGCGCGGACGCGGCTGATTCTGTCGTGGTGGATCCGGCGTTTTCATGCGAACCAGCCGTGCAGCGTCCAGCCCGCGTTCGCCGCGATCGGCACGAAGGCCCACGCGCGCTGGCCGAGATGCGTTTCGATCACGTAGTAGTCGCGGCGCTTGTCGTGCTCGTCCCACCAGCCGCTTTCGATGCGCTCGGGGCCGGCCAGGATTCGCATCGACGTGTCGAACATGGGCATTGGCCGGCGCAGCAGCCAGAACGGGCGTCGACAAAGAGCGGTTTCCGTCGGCCGCGGAGCGTTCGGTTGCGTCCTCGGTGCCGAACCCATTTCGACGGCCGTGAACTGCCATGCGCGCGCGGGCCGGTGATCCGCAACGCAGCCGAGTCCACGTAGCGCCATGTCGCCGAGCCTCGCCCGCAGGCGCTCGATCAACGCTGGCCAATCGAGCGCCTCGCCGCGCCGCTCGTCGAAGAGGTCGCGGTGCAACGGACAAAGCGGCGGCAGATCCTCAGCGAGCAGCGTGAGTGCGTGCACCGGTGCGACGAGCTCGATGCGATCGAGGCGTGCGCGCGCAAGCTCGAACAGCGACGCGGCATCGCGCTGCGGTGCGAGCAGGCCGACGTCGATGCGTGTCGTCGCGCCACGTTCGTGGCCCAGCACGAGCGTGAAGCGCTCGACGCCGCCGTCCCGTGCGACGAGAAACGTCGCCAGCTCGCGCACAAGCCGTTGCAATGAGAACGCAAGCGCGTCCTGTGATTCGATCCCGAATGCGAACTCGAGCTTGCGCTCGAAGCGATCCGCCGGCCGGTAGCGCACGAGCGTCTCGGCGGCGAATCCGCGCATGCGATCGAGATGATCGAGCGCGTCAGGACCGATGCGGCGCGCGAGCTCGGCACGCGGCAGGCGGAACAGGTCGCGCAGGTTCCGAAAGCCCATGCCGCGCAGCGCGGCGATCGCGTCGTCGTCGAGCCCGCTCGTCGCAAGCGGCACGGCGCCGAGCGCGTTCACGAGCGGTCCCGCATGCGCAATTGCGATGCCGTCCGCTTGCGCGGCGAGCACGTACGCAGCGGTCGCAGTCGCGGCAGCGGCGAGCGAGTAGTCGAAGCCGAACGCAGCAATCTCGAAGCGAAGGCGCCGGAACAGCGCGGCGAGACCGCCGAACAGCGTCAGGCTCGCGCCGATCTCGAGCAGGATCGCATCGGAGCCCGCGATGCTGACGTCGGCGCTGAAGCGGTAAGCCCAGGCGGCGACCGAGTCGATGGCTTGCCGTTCGGCGCCGGGATCGCGCGGCTTTGTCGAAAGCGCGGGGCAGAGTGCTTGCGCGGCCGTCAGCGGCTGGCCGCAACGGATGCCGGCTAGTTGCGCCTTGTCGTCGGCAAGAACGACGTGACGACGCTGCAGCGGCCCATCGATGACCGCAAGCGGCTGCAGCGACGACGATGCGTCCTCACCGCAGACGGCATCCAGTGCCAGTCGCGGAAATCGCAGGCAAGCCCACAACACGTAATGGCCCCTGCATCATGCGTGCAAACGGACAGCATGCGTCGTTTCGCTGACGTTGCCGCGGCATTTGAGGATGTCGATCTTCGGCAATCCATGCGCGATCGACACCTGCACGCGCAACGCCGCGGGGCTCGTCTCCTTCGCGGCAGCGAGCGGCCGGAACACGAATCCGATCGCCGCGCCGGTTTCGGCGGCGAGCTGCAGGCGACGCAACTGGCGGTAATCCGTCCTCGGCATCCAGCTCAGCACGGCGCCGCAGCAGCCGGCGCGCAGGCACTGCTCGGCGGTCCAGTGCGTGTCGGCGGCGCTCGCGTCGATATGCACGACGTACGAGAGATCGATGCCGGCCGCGGCGAGCGCGGGCGGATACGGGATGTACGGCGGCGCGACGAAGACGACGCGCTGCTTCGCCTCGGTGAGTGCGGCGAGCGCGGGCAGCAGCAGGCTGCATTCGCCGATGCCGTCGTGCTCGATCAGGATTTCGCTCAGCGCACCGCGCGGCCAGCCGCCGCCGGGGAGTCGCGCGTCGAGCTCGGCGAGGCCGGTCGGCTGCGCGTCGACGGTCGCGCGTGCGGCCGTGCCGCGGCGCCAGATGCCGGGATGACGCAACACTTCGGCGAGCGCGGCTTCCTCGCGCGGCGTGCGCGCGGGCTTGCGCTTGAGCGGCGGCGCTTGCGTGAAGTCAGAGGTATCGAGGGCGGCAGCGACCGCTTCGGAGGTGCTCGTGAACATGGCGACTCATCCTTGTCGTGCGTGGGGGTTGGCGCGGATCAATCCGACATACAAACCTTCGATCGCGAACGCGTGCCGGCGCGGATCGACTTCGATCGGCGCGAAATCGGGATTCGCAGGCAAGAGCCGCACGCGTCCCGAGCGATGCTCGAGCGTCTTGACCGTGACTTCGTCGTCGAGCCGCGCGACGACGATGCGGCCGTGCGCGGCGGTATCGCTCTTGTGCACGGCGATCAGATCGCCGTCGAGGATGCCGGCGTCGCGCATGCTGAGGCCGACGACGCGCAGGAGGTAATCGGCGCGCGGATGGAAGAGCTCGGGATCAACCTCGTGGTGCGCCTCGACGTTTTCGGCGGCGAGGATGGGGCTGCCGGCAGCGACCCGTCCGACGAGGGGGATCGAGGCCGCCGCCGGCGCCCGTGAGCGGTGGTGCGAATGATGCGGCAGGCGCAGGCCGCGGTGCATGTACTTATTGGAGCGGGGGAGGCGCTCGATCGCGCCTTTGCGGACCAGCGCCTCGACGTAATCCTGCGCTGAGCTATGGCTGCTAAGCCCAAGATTTTCCGAGATTTCCCGGAGCGTCGGCGCACTTCCATGGCGCTCGATGTGCTGCGCGATGCAGTCGAGGACGCGTTGCTGGTTCGGAGTCAGGCGTTCGCTCATACGTACTAATGTACGTATGTGCTGGCGGGGACGCAAGCACTTCGTTTAGCAGTGAGGTCGGCGGCTTCGCCGCCTCGTCAGGAGTGAGGGCGCGCCTTCGGCGCTCGTCAGAAAGCTCGAGTCAATCTCACGAGGCCGCGTTAGCGGCCGACCTCACTTTCTTACTCCCCACTTTCTTACTGCATCTCGCGCATCTTCTGCACGTCGGCGGCCGTGATCGCCGAAGCCTGCGCGCCGAAGCGGCCGGTCACGTAGTTCGCGACGGCGGCGATTTCATCGTCCGTGTAATCCGCGCCGAAGCTCGGCATCGCAAGCCCCGCACCGGGCGCAGGATGCTTTGAACCCGAGAGCACGATCTGCGCGACATTCTTCGCGCTCGGATCGTTGATCGCGCGCGTGCCGGTCAGCGTCGCGCGCGATGAGAGCGGGCTCGTGCCGGTCCAGCCGTGACAGCCCGCGCACGCGCCCGCGAAGACGTGCTGCCCACGCGTGTCCGCATTCGCAACGGCGGCGCCTTGCTTCGGATCGGCCGATGCTGCTGCTTCCTTCGGCGCGGGTAGATCCGGCGTCTGGATCGCGGGCACGGTGCGAAGGTACGCGACCATCGCGCGCACGTCGGACGGCGTCATCTTCGAGAAGCTCAGCGCGATCGCTTCGCCCATCGGGCCCGAGCCCGTGCCGCGGCCTTTCGCGTGGCCGGTCGTGAGGTATTGCGCAAGCTCCTCATCGCTCCAGCCGCCGACGCCCGACGCCTTGTCGCCCGTGATGTTGTATGCGACCCAGCCTTCGGCTTCGCCGCCGGCGAACTTCTTCGAGTTGTTCAACGCCTGCAACAGATTGCGCGGCGTGTGGCAGTCGCCGCAATGCGCCATCGCTTCGACGAGATACGCACCGCGATTCCATTCGGCGTTCTTGTCGGCGACCGGCTTGAACACGTCGCCCGGCTTGAACAGGCCCGACCAGATCGCCATCAGCCAGCGCTGGTTGTACGGAAACTTCAGCGTGTCCTCGGGCGGCGCATTCGCAACCGGCGGCAGCGTCAGCAGATACGCCTTGATCGCGAGCACGTCGGCGTCGGTCATGTACGCGTACGACGCGTACGGCATCGCGGGATAGAGTCGCTCGCCTTCGCTGTCGATGCCGTTGTGGACCGCATTGAGAAAATCGGCGTCGCTCCACGCGCCGATGCCGGTTGTCTTGTCCGGCGTGATGTTCGGCGCGTATAGCGTGCCGAACGGCAGCTTGAACGGACGGCCGCCGGCGAATGCCGCGCCGCCTTCGGCCGTGTGGCACGAGCGGCAATCGGCCGCTTCGGCGAGATAGCGGCCGCGCGCGACGGGATCGGTGTCCTTGAAATCAGCCGGCACGCCGGTCGGCTGGCCCTCTTTGTACTGATCGAGCGGCACGCGGTTGCCGCCGGCGAACGCGAACGCACTCGGGCGCGTTCCGTAATACGCGAGCACGCCGAAGCCGATCACGGCGACGATGACGACGAGCATGCCGAGACGCCGCCCGAACGATGAGCGCTTCTTTCTCATGACGTCTTCCTCGCAAGCAGCGCGCGATCGACCGGCATGCGACGCAGATGGGACGCCGGTCGCGGCGTATATCGCATTGCGCAATGCCGGCGGACCCGCCGTCGTGCCGGTTTCGCCGATGCCGCCGGGCGCTTCGGCGCTCGCGATCACGTGCACCTCGATGTTGGGCACTTCGTCGATGCGCAGCACGCGGTAATCGTTGAAGTTGCCCTGCTGCACGCGGCCTTTGTCGATTGTGATCTCACCCCAGAGCGCGGCGGAGAGGCCGAACACAAGCCCGCCCTGCAGCTGCGCGACGATCGTGTCCGGATTGATGGCGATGCCCGTGTCGACGGCGCAAACGATGCGTCGCAGCTTCACGCTGCCGTCGTCGCGCACTTCGGCCTCGATGACGGTCGCGATGAAGCTCGCGAACGCGACCTGCGCCGCGATACCGCGGCCGACGCGTGACGGCAGCGGCGTGCCCCAGCCGGATTTCTCGGCCGCAAGATTGACGGCAGCAAGCAGCCGCGGTGTCTTGCCGAGCATGCCGCGTCGGAACTCGACGGGATCCTTGCCGGCTTTCTTTGCCAACTCGTCGATGAAGCTCTCGACAGCGAACACGTTGTTGTTCGGGCCGACGCCGCGCCAGAATCCAGTGGGTACGGCTGGCGGCTCGTCGCGCATGAACTCGATGCGCAGATTCGGAAAGTCGTACGGCACGTCGACGGCGCTGTCGACGCTGTCGATGTCGATCTCCTTCGTCATCTTGAACAGCGGCGGCAGGAAGCGCGCCATGATCGACGAACCCGTCACGCGATGGCGCCACGCGACGACGCGCCCGTTCGCAAGGCTCGCCGACATCACATCGCGATAGACGGGGCGATAGATGTCCTGCCGGATGTCTTCTTCGCGCGTGTAGACGACCTTGACCGGGCCGTCGACCTTTTGCGCAATGCGCACGGCCTTGTCGACGTAGTCGGTTTCGAGCCTGCGCCCGAATCCGCCGCCGATCAGGTGGTTGTGCACGATGACTTTCTCGAGCGGCAGGCCGGTCGCCTTGGCGGCGGCCTTTTGCGCGCGCGTGAGCACCTGCGAGCCGACCCAGACTTCGCACGAGTCGGGCGTCACATGCACCGTGCAGTTGAGCGGCTCCATCGTCGCATGCGCGAGGAATGGCATCTCGTACGCCGCGTCCATCTTTTCGCCTTCGGCAATGCCCTTGGCGAAGTCGCCTTCGCTCTTGGCGACGAGGCCTTCCTTCTCGCTCGCGGCACGGATCTTCGTCCAGACCTCTTCGGTCGTGACGTTCGCGTGCTCGCCTTCGTTCCAGGTGATGTCGAGCGCGTCGAGCCCTTGCTTGGCGGCCCACATGTGATCGCCGACGACCGCGACGAGATCATCGAGCACGACGACCTGGCGCACGCCCGGAACCTGCTTCGCCTTCGCATCGTCGACGTGTCCGACCTTGCCGCCGAAAACGGGACAGGCGCGCAGCGTGGCGAACTTGAGGCCTTGCGGCATCGCGTCGATGCCGTACATCGCCTTGCCGTTCGTCTTGTCGGGCGTGTCGAGGCGCTTCAGGGGCTTTCCGATCAGCTTGAAGTCCTTGACGGCCTTGAGCGGCGGATCCTTCGGCGCTTCGATCTGGCTCGCGTCGGCGACGAGATCGCCGTAGCCGAGCTTGCGGCTGCTTGGCGCGTGCGTGACTTCGCTGTCGCCGGTCGTGCACGTCGACGCATCGACTTTCCAGCGCTTCGCAGCTGCCTCGACGAGCATCGCCCGCGCGGCCGCCGCGCTCTTGCGCAGCGGCATCCAGAACGCGCGCACCGAGTTCGAGTTGCCGGTCATCTGCTCCTTGAACGTCGGATTGCCGTAGAGCGCATCATTCGGCGGCGCGTGGTCCACCTTGACCGAATCCCACTTCGCGTCGAGCTCCTCGGCGATGATCATCGGGATCGACGTGTACGTGCCCTGGCCCATTTCGACCTGCGGCATGAGCAGCGTGATGGTGCCATCGCGATCAATGCGAATGAACGCGTCGGGCGCGAACGTCGCCGCTGCGGAGGTCGCGCCGTCGGTCGGCTTCAGCCTGAAGCCGAGTAGCAACGCGCCGCCTGCGGTCAGGCTCGTCTTGAGGAACGTGCGGCGCGACGACGAAGGCGGCGCGCCGGAACCTGCGAACTGTTCGGGTTTCATGCGACCTCCGCGGCTTTCTTGATCGCGTCGCGGATGCGCACGTACGTGCCGCAGCGGCAGATGTTGCCGGCCATCGCGGCGTCGATATCGGCGTCGTCGGGCTTCGGCTTCGTCGTGATCAGCGCCGCGGCGGACATGATCTGGCCCGACTGGCAGTAGCCGCACTGGATGACTTCGAGATCGAGCCAGGCCTTCTGCACTTTCGCGCCGGCCGGCGTCGCGCCGATGCCTTCGATCGTCGTGATCTTGCGCTCGCCGATCGTGCCGACCGGCAGCAGGCACGAGCGCACCGGCGCGCCGTCGACATGGACCGTGCACGCGCCGCACTGCGCGATGCCGCAGCCGAACTTCGTGCCGGTCATCGCGAGCACGTCGCGCAGCACCCAGAGCAGCGGCATGTCGGCCGGCACGTCGACATCGTGCGGCTGGCCGTTGACGTTCAGCGTGATCATTCGCGTCATCCTTATGCGTGTCGGAGGATTCGCCGGCGCGATGTTCCTTCATTCGCGCAGGACGCACGGTTTTCGCCGTCGATTTCGGCTGCGGCTTGACGCTCGCTAGTGTGCGCGTCTAGCGTCGTCGCGGAAAGCCCCATTGGCCGAGCCCGCTTCCATGCGCATCGAGCGAATCGTTGTTTCGCTGGTCTTGACGGTCATCGTCTCGCACGCGACCGCGGCCGACATCGTGCTGCTGCCCGACGGCGTCTGGACGGCCGATGGCGACGCGACCCATCACGGCTGGGGCGTGCGCGTGCACGATGGCGCGGTCGCGGCGGTCGGGCCGGTCGCAACGCTCGATGCCCCGGCCGACGCAACGCGCATCGATCTGGCGGGAACGACGCTGACGCCGGGCCTGATCGACCTGCACTCGCACCTGCTGCTGCATCCGTACAACGAGACGCCGTGGAACGACCAGGTCCTCAAGGAGCCCGAGGACTACCGCACGCTGAAAGCGGCCGAGCATGCGCGCGCGACATTGCTCGCCGGTTTCACGACGCTGCGCGATCTCGGCACGGAGGGTGCGGGTTACGCCGACGTCTCGCTGAAGCGCGCGATCGAGGAGGGCGTCATTCCGGGTCCGCGATTGTTCGTTGCCACGCGCGCGATCGTCGCGACGGCGCTGTACGGCCCGGGTCCGAAAGGCTTCCGGCCCGATCTCGACCTGCCGCAAGGCGGCCAGGCAATCAGCGGCGTCGACGAGGCGATCCGCGCGACGCGCGAGCAGGCCGCGCGGGGCGCGGACTGGATCAAGCTCTACGCGGACTATCGCGTCGGCCCGAACGGCGAAACGCTGCCGACGCTGAGCGCGGCCGAGATGAAGGCGATCGTCGACACCGCGCACCAGCTCGGCCGTCCGGTTGCGGCGCATGCGGGCAGCGACGCCGGCGTTCGCATGGCCGTCGAAGCGGGCGTCGATTCGATCGAGCACGGCGACGGCGCAACCGAGGCGACGTTTCGCTTGTTGAAGCAGCATCACGTCGCTTACGAGCCGACACTGAGCGCGATCGCCGCGATCGGCTCGTACTTCGAGCACTACCGGCCAGGCGGCGAGCCGACGCCGCGTATGCGCGAAGCGGAGCAGTCGTTCCGCGCGGCGCTGAAAGTCGGCGTCACGATCGGCAACGGCAGCGACGTCGGCGTGTTCCCGCACGGCGAGAACTGGCGCGAGCTCGACTGGATGGTCAAATACGGCATGACGCCCGCGCAGGCATTGCACGCGGCGACCGATGTCGCGGCGTCGATCCTGCGTCAGTCGAAGGCGTTCGGACGCATTGCGCCGGGGCTTCGCGCGGATATCGCGGGGTTCGACGGTGATCCGAGCGTGTCGATCAGTGCTCTGCAGCGGCCCGTGTTGGTCATGAAGGACGGCGTCACCTATCGGCGACCGGATGTAGCGACGAAATAGCGCGCCACTCGGCGCTGCTTCGGCGCGTTGCAGGAGGCGCTGGCCGAACCTGTGACCGGATTCCGCTCGATTTGACGTTAGTGTATCCGAATGGATACAATAGCGCTCGTGTATCAGGTCCAGCTCACGGAAGAGTTCAAGGACTGGCTCGACGCGCTTCGTGACCGGCGCGCACAGATCCGCATCGTCGCGCGGTTGCGGTCGGCTGAGGCGGGCAACCTCGGCGACTGGAAGTCCGTCGGCGGCGGCGTGTCGGAGCTACGTGTGAACTTCGGCGCGGGATACCGGCTCTATTTCGCGCGACGCGGCTGCATCGTCATCGTGATGCTCGCCGGTGGCGACAAGTCGAGCCAGAAGACTGACATCGAACGCGCACAGCGCATTGCGCGGGAGCTTGAAGCATGAAGACGAAACGCACGAAAAAGCTGATTCCATTCGACGCGGCGCACTATCTCACCGACGACGCCGCGATCGCCGAGTACATCAACGCGATCCTCGAAGAGGACGACACGGATCTGCTGCTGATGGCGCTTGGCGATGTCGCGCGCGCGCGCGGCATGGTGAAGGTCGCGAAAGAATCGGGGCTCGGCCGCGAGAGTCTGTACAAGGCGCTCGCGCCGGGCTCGAAACCACGCTTCGAAACGGTCGTCAAGGTCGCGCGCGCACTCGGCGTGCGCCTTTGTGCGCACGCCGCGTAGGGAGCGCGCTCAGCCTGCGTTTTTCTTCTTCGCAAGCTGAAGCCACGTATCGACGACCGTATCCGGATTCAGCGACACCGATTCGATGCCCTGATCCATCAGCCACTCGGCAAGATCCGGATGATCGCTCGGCCCCTGGCCGCAGATGCCGACGTATTTGCCTTTCTTCTTCGCGGTCTGGATGGCCATCGACAGCATCTTCTTGACCGCCGGATCGCGCTCGTCGAAGAGGCTCGCGACGATGGCGGAGTCGCGGTCGAGGCCGAGCGTCAACTGCGTCAGATCGTTCGAGCCGATCGAATAACCGTCGAAGATATCGAGGAACTCGTCGGCGAGCAGCGCGTTCGACGGCACCTCGCACATCATGATGATCTTGAGGCCGTTCTCGCCTTGCACGAGCCCGTTCTTGCGGAGCACTTCAATCACCTTGCGGCCTTCGCCGAGCGTGCGCACGAACGGAATCATGACCCACGCATTCGTGAGCCCCATCTCGTCGCGCACCTTGCGCATCGCGCGGCATTCGAGCGCGAACGCATCGGCGAACGACGGATCGACGTAGCGGCTCGCACCGCGGAAACCGATCATCGGATTCTCTTCGTGCGGCTCGTAGCGCGCACCGCCGATCAGGTTCGCGTATTCGTTCGACTTGAAGTCCGAGAGGCGCACGATCACCGGATTCGGCGCGAACGCGGCCGTGATCGTCGCGATGCCTTCGGCGAGGCGATCGACGTAGAAGCTGACGGGATCGGCGTAGCCTGCCATCCGCTCGTCGATCTGGCGTTTCGTCTCGGCGTCCTGCTTGTCGTATTCGAGCAGCGCCTTCGGATGCACCGCGATATGGCTCGCGATGATCATTTCGAGGCGCGCGAGGCCGACGCCTGCGTTCGGCAGCATCGCGAAATCGAACGCGCGCTCGGGGTTGGCGACGTTCATCATGATCTTGAGTGGCGCCGGCGGCATGGCGCCGAGATCCGCGGTGATGCGCTCGAACGCGAGCTTGCCTTCGTAGATGAAACCGGTGTCGCCTTCGGCGCACGACACGGTCACTTCCGTGCCGTCCGGCACCCTCTCGAGCGCATTGCCGGTGCCGACGACCGCGGGCACGCCGAGCTCGCGCGCGATGATGGCCGCGTGACACGTGCGGCCGCCGCGGTTCGTCACGATCGCGGCGGCGCGCTTCATCACCGGTTCCCAATCGGGATCGGTCATGTCGGCGATCAGCACGTCGCCGGGCTCGACGCGATTCATGTCCTTGATCGAGCGGATCACGCGCGCCTTGCCGGCGCCGATCTTCTGGCCGATCGAGCGGCCTTCGGCGAGGATATTGGCGCGCGGCTTTGATGGGTCCTGTCTCAAGTGGAAGCGTTCGATCTGCGTCGCGCGCGCGCGTGACTTCACGGTCTCCGGACGCGCCTGCACGATATAGAGCTTGCCGGTGGCGCCGTCCTTCGCCCATTCGATATCCATGGGGCGCTGGTAGTGCTCCTCGATGACGAGCGACTGCTTGGCGAGCTCCTGCACATCGGCGTCGCTCATGCAGAACTTCGCGCGATCGGCGGCCGGTGTGTCCTCGATCCTGACGCGCTCGCCGGCCTTCGACGAATAGACCATGCGCTGCTGCTTGGCGCCGAGCTGACGGCGCAGGATCGCGGGCTTGCCGGCCTTCAGCGTCGGCTTGTAGACGTAGAACTCGTCCGGATTGACGGCGCCCTGCACGACCATCTCGCCGAGGCCGTAGCTGCCCGTCACGAACACGACGTTGCGAAAACCGGATTCGGTATCGAGCGTGAAGAGAACGCCAGACGAGCCGATGTCCGAGCGCACCATCAGCTGCACGCCGGCCGAGAGGAACACGTCCTCATGCTTGAAGCCGTGGTGCACGCGATACGCGATCGCCCGATCGTTATAGAGCGAGGCGAAGACTTCCTTGACCTTGAGCAGCACGTCCTCGATGCCGGTGACGTTGAGGAACGTCTCCTGCTGGCCGGCGAACGAGGCATCGGGCAGATCTTCGGCGGTCGCCGACGAGCGCACTGCGACGGCGATGTCGCTAGCGCCGGCGTCCTTGCAGAGTTTTGCGTACGCGTCGCGCACCGCCTTGTCGAGATCGGCCGGAAGCTTGGTTTCGATGACCCAGCCGCGGATCTCCCTGCCGGCGGCAGTCAGCGCGTCGACGTCCTCGACGTCGAGCGTCGACAGCCGTTCGCGGATCTTCTTCGCGAGCCCGGTGTTCTCGAGATGGTCGCGGAATGCATCGGCGGTCGTCGCGAAGCCGCCCGGCACCGAGACACCGAGCCTGGCGAGGTTGCCGATCATCTCGCCGAGCGAGGCGTTCTTGCCGCCGACCTTGCCGAGATCGGACATGCGCAACGCGTCGAGCCAAAGCACCAGATCGCTCAAAGGGAATCTCCGGATAATAGGCAAGCGTGCGGGGAGGGCCCGCAAGAACCCGTGATTTTCGGGCTTTATGTGGGGCGAGACAAGGCTGGCTCAATAGTGCCGATTCGATAGACGCCGACCCAGGACGGCCGATGCCGCCCGGGCGCGCTTTCCGTAGACTGAAGGCCAACGTCGGGTCCGGATGCCACGCCATGCGCCGCACGATCTATTACGTCTCCGACGGCACCGGCATCACGGCGGAGACGATCGGCCACAGCGTGCTGACGCAGTTCGACGGCGTCGACTTCCAGACATTCCGCATTCCGTTCGTCGACGACGAAGCGAAGGCGCGCTCGGCGGCGCTGCGCATCAAGACTGCGTACGCGCAGAACGGCGTCCGGCCGATCGTCGTCAACACGATCATGGATCAGAAGCTCTCCGACGTCGTCGCCGAGAGCGGCGCGTTCATGCTCGACGTGTTCGCGCCGTTCATCGGGCCGCTCGAGGTCGAGCTTCAGGCCCCGCGGTCGTCGCGCGTCGGCAAGGCGCACGGGCTCACCAATTTTGGCGAGTACGAAGCGCGCATCAACGCGACGAACTACGCGCTGACGCACGACGACGGCGTCGACGTGAACTACGCCGATTCGGACCTGATCCTCGTCGGCGTCTCGCGCGTCGGCAAGACGCCGACGTGCCTCTACATGGCCTTGCATTACGGCGTGAAGGCCGCGAACTATCCGTTGACCGAGGAGGACCTGGAGAAGCTCGAACTGCCGAAACGGCTCGTACCGTATCGCAAGCGTCTCTATGGCCTCACGATCGACGCGCAGCGGCTGACCCAGGTGCGCGAAGCGCGCCGGCCGAACAGCCGATACGCGAAGATCGAGCAGTGCCGCTGGGAGCTCGAGCAGGCCGACAAGCTGTTCCGCCGCGAAAGCATCGCCGTGCAGAACACGACGCATACATCGATCGAGGAGATCGCGAGCAAGATCCTCGCGGCGCTCGGGATCGAGCGGCATATGTTCTGAGGCGCGGCTGAATCGTGAACTGTCTTCGAGTCCGCCGCACAGATCTTCATTCTAATCCCGTTGCAGCCCGCGCGATAAGACTAGGTTTCGTCCAACTCCGCCCCTATGATCGGTCCATGTCGTCAGTACTCGAAAAACCGCATGACGTCCTGCCGGGCCGCTTCGCCTGGCTGATGGGGCTTTATGCGGAGAACTATCACCGCCTCAATCGGATGTTCGCGCCGGGTCGCCTCGCCGTCGGCAGTTACCTTTCCTCGCTCGACGACGGCCTCGATGTGCGCCTCGACGTGCTCGAACGCCATCGCTACACGCTCGACCTGCACCTGACGTACTGCTTCGTCGACGGCGAAACCGGCGAGCTCGCGCCCTCGGCGCAGCTTCGCATGTACCACGACGCGCACATGGCCGAGGTCATGCACTGCCACGCCGACCGGCGTCTTTCGCGCGCGATCGGCCCGCTCCGGCCCGCGCGCAGCATCTTCCAGCAGCGGCTTCGCATGAGCTCGTTCCTGAACCGCTGGGTTGAATACCTCGCCGAGCAGGGCCATTCGATCGGCACGCTGGAGCCGCTCACCGGCGCGTCCGCCAACGCATCGTTGCTCGTTCCGGCACCAGAGATTCCCCGCCGCGCGACAGGCTGAAGTCGTTCAGCCGTCGGCGCTGAGGCGAATCACCCAGCCTCGGCTTGACACCCCGCCGCCCAACGGCGGTAATCGCTGCATGAAAGGCAGGGGCGCCCCCGTTCTCGTACGGTTGCGCGCGCGAAGTCTCGCGTGCGCGCTTGCGCTCGCGTTTGCCGCGCCCGTGGGTGCCGTCGAGAGCGCGATCATCGTCAGCCCTGCTGCGAGCGCCGCCGCGGAAATGGCCTACGGCATCGGTGTCGACGGCACGACGGTCGCGATCGGCGCACCGGGCGAAAACGACGTCGCCGGCGCCGCATACATCGTCGACTGCTCGACGCTGCCATGCGGCGCGCCGCTCCGAATTGCGCCGACGGAGCTCGTCGCCGACGACGCGTTTGGCACCGCGCTGGGTATTTCCGGCAACACGCTCGTCGTGTCGGCCGCAGGCGCCGTGCCGGGCGCTGCCTATGTCTTCGTTAGCGACGGCGTCGGCTGGTCGCAGCAGGCGAAGCTGACGCCGAGCGGTCTTTCGGCCGGCGAGCGTTTCGGGCAGGCGGTCTCGCTGTCGGGCGATCGCGTCGCGATCGGCGCCGGACGCGTCGGCGTCAACGGCGCGGGCGCCGTCTACGTGTTCGTGCGCAACGGCACCGTCTGGACCGAGGAAGCGAAGCTGACGCCGTCCGACGGCGAAGCGTTCGACGCGTTCGGCACAAGCGTCGTGCTCGATGTGGACACGATCCTCGTCGGCGCGCCGATGAACGCGGCGTCGGCCAGCACCTATGCGAACGGCGCCGTCTATGCCTTCGTGCGCGGCGCGGGCGGCTGGACCGAACAGGCGAAGCTGACCGCGGCCGGCGCGAATGGCGATCTCTTCGGCTACTCGGTGGCGCTCGCCGGCGATCGCGCCGTCATCGGCGCGCCCTACGCTGCGAACGCGCAGGGTCAAGCCTATTTCTTCGTGCGAAGCGGCTCGGCATGGTCGCAGCAGGCAATCGTGACGACGGCCACCGGCGCCGTCGGCGACGAGTTCGGCTGGTCCGTCGCACTCGGCGACGACAATGTTTTCATCGGCGCGCCGTTCGTCGGACAGGCCAATGGCGTTGCGTGCGGCACGAGCTACGTGTTCGACGCGGCGACGCTCGGCGAAGCCGGCGGTACGACGATCGAAGCACCAGTCGCGGACGAGCTGGCGGGTTGGGCCGTCGCCGCGAGCGGCCCGCGCTGGGTGACGAGCGCGCCGGGACATCTCGTCGGCGACGCCGCGCACGCCGGCGCAGCGTACTGGTTCGATCCGACGATCACGATCTTCCACGCCGGCTTCGATGCGCCGGGTGCGTGCATCGCGCCCGAGAATGTCTCACCGCACATCGCGCGTTGACGCCTTCGCGGCGTCGAATCAATCCATCAACCCGTGGCGCGCCGCGTAGCGGATCAGCTCCGCGGTGTTGCGTGCGCCGAGCTTGTCGAGCACGCGAAAGCGGTGGTTCTCGGCCGTCTTCGTGCTCGTGCCGAGCTGGCGTGCGATCTCCTTCGTCGTCATGCCTTCGACGATGAGGTGAAAGACCTCGCGCTCGCGCGGCGTCAGATCGCGGTACGGATCCTCGAGCTGCACGTGCGGCTTCTGCACCTGCTGCGCGAGTACCTTCGACGCGTGCGTGCCGAAGTAGCCGCGTCCGCTCGCGAGCGCGCGCACGGCCGCGAGCATCTCGGCGCTCGCACTATCCTTGAGCAGGAAGCCCGCCGCGCCGGCGCGGACGACGTGCATGACGTACTCCTCCTCGGCATGCATTGTCAGCACGAGGATGCGCGTCGATTCGAGCTCCTTGGTCAACCGGCGCACGACCTCGATGCCATTGAGCTTGGGCATCGAGATGTCGACGACGACGACATCGGGCTGCGTCTTCATCGCAAGATCGACCGTCGTGATGCCGTCGGCGGCCTGCGCGACGACCTGGCAGTCGCCGCTGCCGTTGAGCAACGCGACGAGGCCGTCGCGCACGATCGTGTGGTCGTCGGCGACGAGAACGCGGATCGGCTTCACGGCGCGGCATCTCCTTCGAGTTGTGGAATCAGCACGCGCAACTGCATGCCTTCGCCCGGCCGCGACACGACCGTGAAGCGTCCGCCGAAGAGGCGCACGCGCTCGCGCATGCTCGCAAGGCCGGTGCTGTGGCCGCCGCTCGCCTTCGCGAACGCGGCATCGACGTCGACGCCGCGGCCGTCATCGACGATCAGGAACTGCAGCCACTGGTCCGGCCGCTGCGCGAGCCGCACGACGACGTGCTTCGCCTCGGCGTGCTTCAAGACGTTGGTCAGCGCTTCCTGCGCGACGCGGAAGATCAGCGTCGAGATATCGCCGTCGATCGGTCCCGGCACCGCGACATCGACTTCGACCTCATAGCCGCCGCTCTCGGCCGAATGGCGCGCGAGCCAGTTGAGCGCGGCTTCAAGCCCGAGATCGTCGAGGATCTGCGGGCGCAGCAGACGCGACAGCGCGCGTGTTTCCTGGATCGCGCTGTCGCAGATTTCGAGCGCCTGGCAGAGTGGCGCCGACGCATCGCCGCAGCCGCCGCCCGCGCGCGCGAGCGCATCGAGCCGGTGCTTCAGCGCCGTCAGCTGCTGGCCGATGCCGTCGTGCAATTCGCGCGCGAGCCGGCGCCGCTCGTCTTCCTGCACGCGCCACACCGAGCGCGCCAGCTGCTTGAAATGCTGCTCGCCGGCGTGCAACTGCCCGAACAAGCGCTCCTGCTGCTCGCGAAGGCGCACGAGCTGGTCGCGCACCGACGCGTCGCTCGCCGCCGAAACCTGGACTTTCGCTTCACTCATTCGTAATCGCCATATCGAAACCGACAGCGCCCGCGAGCTTCGGCAGCGTGGTCCGCTGCGGCTCGGGCGCGTTCTTGATCAAGTCGTCATAAGCCGCGCGCGCCGCGCGAGCCGCATCGGCCGCGTCGGCCTTGCCGCGCAGCGCATCGACCGCAAGCGCGTGGATTTCGAACGCGCGCACATAGGCGGGCAGGCGCGCGAGCTCGCCGCGTGCACTCCGGTAGTCCGGCGCGGCCGCGGCGCCGCTCACCACGAGCGCGGTTTCGAACAAGCGCAGGCGCAACGGCGCGCTCGCATATTTCGCGACGCCGGCGCGGATTGTTGCGAGCTCGGTCGCCGCGTCCTTGCTCTTTTTCTGCATGTGCAGCGCGCGTGCGCGAAGCAGGCGCGCCGTGAGCTCGGTGCCGTAGCTGTGCGCTTCCTGCGCCGCGCTGACCGCTGCGGTCGCCTTCGCAAGCGCTTCGGTTGCGTCGCCGCGGAACTCGGCGATCTCGCCGAGCCGCGTCAGCAGGATCGCTTCCTGCTCGCTGCTCGCGACGGTCTCGCTGGTGAGGCCATCGAGCGCCGCCGTCGCTCCATCGGCATCGCCGACGTTGAGCAGGATCGCCGCGCGCAGCAGCTGCATCTCGACGACGCCGCGACGGTCCTCGCGCTTCTCGAAGATCGACGACGCGCGCGCGGCGCGATCGAGCGCGCTCGACGTCGCGCCGACGAGACTATCGAGCTCGGCGAGCGAGGAGAGGCTGGTGCTCTGCTCCTCGGCCATCTGCAGGCTCTCGGCATCGTGCAGCGATTCCTCGAGCGCCTGCCGCGCCGATACGAAATCGCCGCGCGCGATCTGCGCGAGGGCGCCGCCCTGGCGCGCCTGCACGAGCCCGACCTGGTCCTGGATCTTCGAGTAGATGACGGCCGCCTGTTCCCAGTACGTCTGCGCGTTGTCGAACTCGCCGACCTGGTAGAACGCGAAACCGACGTTGAGCATGCTCTGGCCGATCAGCCGCGGATCGCGCAGCGACTGGCGCAGGTTCAGCGCTTCGCGGTAGGCGTCGAGCGCCTTGCGGAACTCGCCGCGTTCCTCCTCGAACACGCCGACGTCGTTGACGAAATCGGCCATCGCCTTCGGATTGCCGGTGCTTTCGACGAGCGGGCGTGCCGTCTTGAGCGATGCATCGGCGCCTTTGAAATCGCCCTGCAGCGCCTGGATGCTGGCGAGGTTGCGCAGGCTTCCGGCTTCGCCTTCGACGTCGCCGAGCTTCTTGCGCAGGTCAATAGCCGTGCGGAAGCTCGACGCCGCGTGATCGAGCTGACCGAGATTCTGATAGCCGACGCCGAGCGCATTCGTGACATTCGCCTGCATGCGCTCATCGCCAAGCCGGTTCGCCTTGACCTGCGCGAGCGAGAGGTAGTCATCGACGGCGCGCTTCGAATCGCCCTTCATGATCGAGTACATGCCGAGCGCGAACCACGCGTCGACGTCGAGCGGGTCTTCCTTGACGACCGTTTCGAGCGTCGTGATCGCTTCGTCGAGCTTGCCGGTTTCGCTTTCGGCGCGCGCGAGCACGACGCGCACGACGTGATCGCCGGGCGTCGCTTCGGCAAGCTCGGCAAGCTCTTTCGCGGCCGCATCGTGATTGTCGAGGAGCAGCTGCGCATACGCGTGCACGCGGCGCACGTCGCGCGTCGCCTGCGGCGATTCGGGAAATGCGTCGCTCGCCTCGCGCGCGAGCGCCGCCGCATCAGCGGTCGGGCGGTTGCGATCGAAGAGGCGCAGCGTTTCCCACCACAGGACCGGATCGCGGCTCTCGCGCACCGAGGTGCGGAGCGCGTTCGCGTCCGCGTCGGAGACTGCGGTCAGCGCGTGCATGTGGCCGGCGAGGCGAACGGTCGCAGCGTCAGGCCACGCCATCGGCGCGGCTTCGCGCTGACCGAGCTCGCGCGCGAGCGCCGATTGCAGCGCACGCATTGCGTTAGCAACGCCGGCATCGGCGAACGGATCGGATTTCGCGCTCCATGCCGGTTGCGCATCGCCGGGTTTCCAGATCGCATAGCGGATCGTGTGCGTGCCGTCGGCGTTGCGGTCGAGATCGACTTCGAGCAGCCGGCGCGCGTTGAGCGTCTGGGCGACGCGCTCGCGCTGGCGTCGCGTCGCCTGCGCGTCGTAGCCGAGCTCGGCGAGCGCGCGATCGACCTGGCGCACGTCGGGCGTGCGCAGCGCCGGCATGTCCGTCAATGCGGCCGTGACATAGCGCCGCATGCCTTCGGCGAGCTCCGCATCGTTTTCGTCGCCGTTCGCGACGACGAGCGGCATGACCGCGATGTCGAGCGCGTTTGCCATGCGTACCGGCGCCGTCGTCGTCGTCGTGCGCAGGTAAAGCTCGATACCGGCGACACCGAGGCCGATGACCGCGATCGCGGCCGCGACTGCGAGCAACCGGCCCGGCCGCAGCTTGCGCCGCACACGCCGCTCGTCGATCGCCTTGACGACTTCTTCGGCGCTCTGGAAGCGGCGGCTCGGCTTCAGTTCGAGCAAGCGCGAGCAGAGGCGCACCGCGAAGGCGGGCAGGTCGCTGCGCACGGTGTCGGCTGATGGCGGATCGCGCACGATGCGTTGCGCGAGCATCTCCGCCGGCGTGCCGCCGCGGAACGGCAGCGTGCCGGTCAGCATTTCGAAGAGGATGAGACCGAGCGCGTAGAGATCGCTGCGGCCGTCGACGGGATCGGCGCGTGCCTGTTCCGGCGAGAGATATTCCGGCGTGCCGATCACGACACCCGATACCGTAATGCCGGTTGAGCCGGCCGAGCGCGCGACGCCGAAGTCGGTGATGCGCGCTTCACCGTCTTCGGCGATCAGCACGTTCGCGGGTTTCAGGTCGCGATGCACGACGCCGCGCTGATGTGCGGCCGCAAGGCCGAGCGCGAGCTGGCGCGCGATCTTGATCGCGTCTTCGGGCGGCAGGTGACCCGTCGTATCGAGCAGCCGTTCGAGCGACTGGCCCGGCACGAAATCCATGCTGATGAGCCAGACCTCGCCATGGCGGACGAGATCATGGATGCGTACGACGTGCGGGCTCGACACCTGGCGCGCGAGCAGGAGCTCCTGGCGGAAGCGCTCGAATGCATCGGGCCGGCTGGCGAGCTCGGGGCGCAGCAGCTTCAGCGCGACATCGACATCGAGCTCGGTGTCGTGCGCGTGATAGACGACGCCCATGCCGCCCATGCCGAGCAGGCGCACGATGCGGAAGCGGTCCGCGACGACATCGCCGGGACGCAGGTCAGCCATCGTCAGCATCCCGGTCACTGTCGCGCGACCGGAATAGTGCGGAGCGATCGTGCGACCGGCGGTCATCCGCCGAGACCTTTCGCGTCAGCGGCGGCGTCGCTCCAGACCGGCACATCGGCGCCGCGGAATGCCGGCGTCGGTCGCGCACCATAGAACGATTCCATGTTGCTGAGCTTCACGTCGATCTCGATCGCCGTCAGCGCGGCCGATGCGCGCTCGGCGAATGCCTTCAGGAGATCGGCGTCGAGCTCGGAGAAGATCTTCGCCTCGTCGTCGGTGTCGGCGTAAGCGACGCCGAGCAGACGGCTCTCGTCGAGCAGCGGAAAGCTGACCAGCGCGCGGATGCCGCGCGCGACGATGCTTGCCTTGTCCTTGAGCGAGTCGCGATCGCGCCGATCGGAGAGATAGACCGCGCGCCGCTCGCGGATCGAGCAGTCGACGGCGCTGCGGCTGCCCGAGAATGCAGCGCCGCCAAGATCCGACGGATCCATCGCGTGGCACGCGCGCACGCGAAGATGGCCGGCGCCGTCGGCGACGAGCAGGAATCCGCGCCGGCATTCGGCGATCTCGACGATGCCGCGCAGCAGCGTTTCGACGAGCGTGTCGACGCTGTCGCTCGTCGCGATGCGGTTGATCCAGAGTTGCGAGGACTGGCGGCGGTGCTGCGCGCGCTCGCGGATGTGCTCGACCGCTTCGGGACCGACGCGCTCGAACTCGCAGAACACATCGCCGATCGCGAGCCACTGGCTCGGCGCGAGCTCGGCATCCCTGACGCGGTTGCCGTCGACGCGGATGCCGTTCTTCGAGCCGAGGTCTTCGATGCGCCAATCGCCGTCGTCATCGACGATGCGGGCGTGCCGGCGCGAGACCGAATCGTGCGCGAGCACGCAATCGTTCTCGGGCGCGCGGCCGAGCGTCAGGTCGGCGCCGTCGTCAAGGACATGGATCGCCACGGCCTGCGTCGGTACGTGGATGGAGAGCTTCGCAGGCACGGCGGACTACGGTTGGCCGCTCAGGCGGCCCATCATGAAGCGCAACGAACCCGTGTTGCCGACCAGATCGCCTTCGACGTTGTCGAGGTCGCGTTGCGAGCGCCAGACGTTCGGAAGCGCCGCGCCAGCGTATTCGACGCAGTGCTGTTCGAAGATCGCGAGGCGGGCGACCGCGTCGGCGTAGTTGCGGGCTTCGTACGCGGCGCGGCTGATCGCGAGGTCGACCGTGAGCGCCTGGCGGGCGGTCGGGCTCATCGACGAGGCGTCGATGCGCGCCTGCAGCGTCGAGTACACGTATTCGCAATCGAAGGTGTAGGTCGGGTTCGTGTCGGCGACGATCACGAACTCGGAGAATGCGCCGGTGCGTCCGCGTGAGCGTACGCTGCCTTGCGTGACCGAGCTCGTGATGTCGTGGAACGGCCCGCCGAGCGACGCCTTCATCAGGCGGTATGGACCGCCTGCCGTGTAGACGAGGTCTTCGGTCTCGAAGGTCGCGTCGTAGTGATCCTGGAATGTGAGCCCGCAGTTTGCCGGCGGCTCGACGGTGACGCGCACGGGAAAGTTCGTATCGACGTGCTGGTGATCCGAATGCGGCAGGCGCGTGTTGACGTTTGCGATCTCGGCCGCATCGAGGACATCGGCCGTGATGCCGAGACACGCCGCCGTCAGGTTCTGCAGGCCTTGCGCTTCGAACTCGAGCTCGAACTCGGCCGTGTAATGGCCGCCGTTCGGATTGACGAGCGTGATGTCCGCCTTCGCCGTGCGGCCGTCGACGATCGTCACGACGACGCTGTCGCCCGCGATCGCGGCCGACGCGTACGCAGTCAGCAGCGACGCGCCCATCAGAAGCGCGATGATTCGCCGGCGTCGAAAATCGTTCACCCTGCCTCGCTCCGGCGCACCCGCGCCGCTCGTGCCGCATCCCCGCAATCCATCAACGGCGATCCTTCGCGAGCCACACTAATGCAGGCCTCCGTGCGAGTCGATAGCAATACGCGCGCGCGCGCGGGCGCTGGGCGTACGCACGCGCCCTGAATGGGTGAAACCACCCAGCCGGCCGCTCTCGACAGGGGCGGCGGCGGAGCGCTATCGATGCGTAGCGCCGCGATTGTGCGCCGTTCGTCAGGCAAACACGTCCCGATGGGTAGCGAGCGCGTGCTCCAGTGGGTGTTACGCCTCATTGCCGCATGAGCCGTCGCTCGCGACCATGGCGACGATCATGGAAGAGGTGGTGGTAGCGGCGGTGGACACGGACGTCATTGAGTGGCATCGCCGCGCGAACCTCTCCTCGCGCGGCGATGTGTTCGAGTAGAGGGTCCGGTACTTCCCCATCCGGACTCACTTGACGCGGGAGGCTCCCCCGGCTCCGCGTCGCTGGTGGTGGGCTGCGATGCCCTCGGTCGCAGTCCACCTCAGCACTTTTGGCCTGCTGAATGCGCAATACGGGCGGACGATCGGCGCGGTTCCGTGGACATGCGGCGCGGCAATGCCGCAAATCGGCTTTTGACGCCGTCGTCTCCGGTGTATCGTGTAGGCATGGCTGCTTCGCCGCGCATTCCGCCTCCGCCGATGCCGCAGGTCGACTGGTCGTCGTCGACGGCGTATCTGCGTTCGTGTCACGAATGGCTCGACGCGATGGAGCGCTGGCGCACCGACACGCTGCCCGACTGGATCGCGCAGACGCGCAAGTACCTCCTCGAGCACGCGCTGATCAATCCCGACAGTCCCGTCGTGCTGCCCGATCCGCGCGCGGAAACGCGCCGCGTCGGCGACCAGCCGCTCGATCTCGTGACCGAGATTCGTCTCCCCGCTGTCGACTGAACGCGCGGCGCGAGCGCCGAGCAGTCTTCCGATTGAAGTTTTTCGTTTCCGCTGTTGACGCAGCGGGGTTGCGTCTCTATCCTTCCGCGCCTCTCTCGGGGCCATAGCTCAGCTGGGAGAGCGCTACAATGGCATTGTAGAGGTCGCCGGTTCGATCCCGGCTGGCTCCACCAGGTTGGGTCCTGAAGTTTTCCTCGTTTTCGATGCGTCCCCATCGTCTAGAGGCCTAGGACACCGCCCTTTCACGGCAGTAACAGGGGTTCGAATCCCCTTGGGGACGCCAGTCGAAGTGAAAGGCGACCCCCGCAACGGGGATTAGGCTCAAAAGCAGAATGCGGAGCGGTAGTTCAGCTGGTTAGAATGCTGGCCTGTCACGCCGGAGGTCGCGGGTTCGAGTCCCGTCCGCTCCGCCATTTTGAAGTCCCGGGACGTCCCAACAAATCCCGAGAGACCACGAAGAACCCGCCAAAAGCGGGTTTTTTTACGCCCAGCGAATGCCAAGCCGTCCCATTGCAGCCTGCGCCTACGTCACTCGCACTGCGTCAGGGCGCAGTATCGGTATCGAACCCATGCCTGAAAATCGTATCGTCCAATCCAAGCTCGATCGCAAGGAAATCCTGGTTCGTCGTCGGCGACGCGGTACCGACCGCCCAGAAATGGTATCGGTCAATGTCGTTGACCAGGCCGAAGATAATGTCGTCGAAATCCGAGACGTTGATCATGCGTATGCCGGCGTCGCCGAAGTAGCGGTCGACGCTGCCGTCCGTGTTGTAGGAAACGAATGCGAGATCGTTCCCCGATCCACCCGTACTGATGCGCGCCGAGCCGGCCGCCACCAGGCGTCCCCACGGCATTAACAACAATGCGTACGCGATGTCGTCGCTGGGTCCGACCGGTGTCGTCACGAGACCGCCCGTGCCGAAACTCGTATCGAGCACGCCAGTACTCATGTAGCGCGCCAGCGCGAAGTCGCGACGGCCGTCGGCTGCGATCGACGAGCCGGCAATCACGATGCGGCCGTCGGGCTGAAGCACCATCGCATTCGCCATGTCCTCGCCTGTGCCAACCGGCGTGCGCGTGATGCCGGCGGAGCCGAATGTCGGGTCCGGCGAACCATCGGTGTTGAGGCGCATGATCAGGAACTCGGCATTGCCGGGTCCGAACGCGTAACCCGCAACCAGCAGTTTGCCGTCCGGCTGCACGGCGACTGCCCGCGCTTCGGAGTTGCCGTTCGAAGTTGCAGCCGCATTGACGTCGAGTTTGCCGCCGTTGCCGAACAGCGTATCGAGCTGCCCACTCGCAGTGTGTCGCGTCAACGCGACGTGGTTCGGCCCTTCCTCCGCCGTGAAACCGGCGGAAACGACCATGCCGTCCGCCTGCACCGCAACGGCGTTGCATTGGTCGAACAGCACACCGCCTGAGCCTGTGAGCGAAAACGGCGTCACCGCGAAACCGCTGCCGTTGAACGTGCCATCCAGCGAGCCATCGCTGTTGAAACGAGCGGCCACGAAATCGGTTGCGGTTCCGGTACTGAAGAACAGTCCGCAGCCAACCAGGCGACCGTCGCTCATCCGAACCAGCGCGCGCAGCGAGTCGCCGAGGTTCGGACTGAGATCGAGAGTCGAAATGCCTGCGGTCCCGAAATTAGGATTCAGCGCGCCCGTAGGCGTGATGCTGGCGAGCACGGAATTGTTGCCGCCTGCGGACCCGGCCATTACAAGATTGCCGTCCGCATCCACCACGACAGCCTGCGCCGCATCGTATATTCCGCTGATCGGTATGGTTACGCGGACGCCGTCTTCGCCCGGCGCCAGCGCGAACGCGGACGGTGTACTGGCAGCCATGGCGAGCAGCGCCAGAATAATGCTGCGATGCGCGCGCGTACGCGCCGCGGCATCGATCGTCCAAGCGGGTGATACGCAAACCGATGCCCTGTTCATGGCCTCTCCCCAGTGGCTGACATGACGACAAGCGGTTGGCTCATCGTGCTCTCATTTACATCTACGGGAAAGCGGGAGACATACCATCATGGTTCGGGCTGTGGGCGCGCCAGCGGTGTGAACGCGTTGCTCAGGACGCGGCGTGGCGTTTGTGAGGCGATTGTGATTCATTCGCCAAACAGGCACCAATATTAACGTTATAATTCAACGTGTTATAAAACCTAGTTCGTCTCCCGTCCGCTCGCCATCTGCACGTGAGCTTCTTATTTTTTTCCGCCAAAATGCCCCGGGAACTTCGAGGCTTTTTCCCTGATCGCCGAGGAACACACGATGACGACTGCGCCCCTCATGCTGTCCGTCCGCCGCCGCGCGACTGCGTTGTTGATCGCCGCCGCGATTGGCATGCCCGGGTTTTCCGTCGCCGCGGCACCGGATACCGCCGCAATTCAGCGCGAGATCGCCAAACACCACGACGAAGCCGTCAAGCGTTTGCAGGACTGGATCGCGTTGCCGTCGATCGCAGCCGAAAACCGCAATTCGCGCGAAGGCGCCGAATACATGGCGAAGCTCGCGCGCGAGGCTGGGTTCCAGAAAGTCGAGATCGTCGACACGTCCGGCAAGCCCGGCGTGTTCGCAACGCTGGACGCAGGCGCTGCGAAGACCGTCGGCCTCTACTTCATGTACGACGTAAAGCAATTCGACGCCACCGAATGGACATCGCCGCCGCTCGAGGGAAAGCTGGTCGACAAGCCCGGGCTCGGCAAGGCGATCGTCGGCCGCGGCGCGGTCAATCAGAAGGGCCCGGAGTCGGCGTTCCTCGCAGCGCTGCACGCGATTCGTGGCGCCGGCAAGAAAATGCCGGTCAACCTCGTGATGGTCGCCGAGGGCGAAGAGGAGATCGGATCGCCGCACATCGCCGAGCTCGTGCTTCGGCCCGACGTGCAGGCGGCATTGGCGAAGACGATCGGCGTGTTCATGCCGTCCGCCGCGCAGGATCCCGATGGCAATGTCACCGTGTCGCTCGGTGCGAAAGGCGTGGTCGAGCTCGAGCTCGTCGCGAGCGGCGAAAAGTGGGGACGTGGCCCGGCGAAGGACATCCACTCCTCGCTGAAGGCGATGGTGGATAGCCCAGCCTGGCGTCTGGTGAAGGCACTCGACACGCTCGTGTCGGACGACGGCAATACGATCGCGATCGACAACTACCCGGTCGCGCCGCCGATCAGCGCCGAGGAGAAGGCGATGGTCGCGGCCAGCGTCGCGACGCGCGACGAAGCCAGTGCGAAAAAGCTGTACGGCGTGCAGCACTGGATCGACGATCTCAACTGGCAGGCGGCCAACGAACGCCTCGTGTCCCAGCCGACGGTGAACATCGAAGGGCTGGTCGGCGGCTACACCGGGCCCGGCGGCAAGACCGTGCTACCGCATCGTGCCGTCGCGAAGATCGACATGCGTCTGGTGCCGGGCATGAAGAAGGACGACGCGGTCGCAGCGCTGAAGGCGCATCTGGCCAAGCGCGGATTTACCGACATCGAGGTCAACGTCAGCGGCGGCTACGACCCAACCAGCACGAAAGCGGACGCCGGCCTGATCCGCGCGCAGGTTGCGACGTATGTGCACGAGGGACTCAAGCCCACGATGTGGCCGCGCAATGCGGGTTCGTATCCCGGTTTCGTATTCACCGATGCGCCGCTCAACCTCGCGTCGGGGCATTTCGGTCTCGGGCATGGCAGCGGCGCGCATGCACCCGACGAGTACTACCTGATCGATTCGACCAATCCCAAGGTCAAAGGCTACGACGGCGCAGTGATGTCGTTCGTCGACTATCTCTACGCGCTTTCGAAGTAGGGCAAGGTCCTGCACACGATGCCGGTGGAAAGGCATCTTGGGCGGACCGGCACCAGAAATGACGAGCAACAGGTAGGTAGCGTTGGCCCAGCCGACGACGTGATTTGATTCGGTGCTCGCATTGACAACAAAAGTTGTCAAGCTTATTGTCGCCCCATGCTCGATATCGAAGTCATCGACGATCCGGCCGCGGCGACGGTGGCACTGGAGCCGATACGAAGCCGGCTCCTCTCGGAGCTCTCGGCACCCGCGTCGGCTGCAACGCTAGCGACGCGAGTCGGATTGGCGCGGCAGAAGGTCAACTACCACTTGCGCGCGCTCGAGTCGCACGGGCTCGTGCGGCAGGCCGACGAGCGCAAGTGGGGTGGGCTGACGGAACGGTTGCTCGTCGCAACGGCCGCTTCGTACGTCATTTCGCCGAACGCACTGGGGTCCGTCGCCGCCGCTCCGGAGCGCGCACTCGATCGGCTATCCGCGAGTTATCTCATTGCCTTGGGCGCCCGGGTCGTCGGCGAAGTCGGTGACCTCGTTCGTCGCGCGAAGGCCAAGAACAAGCGCCTGGCCACCCTGGCTCTGGATACCGAGGTCCGCTTCCGGTCGGCATCGGATCGGGCGGCTTTCAGCGCGGAGCTCACCGAAGCGATCGCGAAACTCGTTTCGAAATATCACGACGAATCCGCACCCGGCGGCCGCGCGCATCGCGTGGTGGTCGTGGCGCACCCCCTGCCGTAGAAATCCGAATCCACGGAGCGATCATGAGTCTGAAGAAAGAAGCGTCCGGACGCCGTTCCATCGAGGTCGAAGTCGAAGTTCCCGGTACACCGGAGGAAGTCTGGCAGGCGATCGCCACCGGGCCGGGCATCTCGAGCTGGTTCGTACCTGCTGAGCTGGAGGAGCGCGACGGCAAACCCGTCGCCGCGACGCTGACGTTCGGCCCGGGCATGAAATCCCGCTCCGTGGTGACCGCGTGGGATCCGCCGCGGGTGTTCGCCAGGGAGGCGAACGGATGGGCGCCGGGCTCGCCGCCGATCGCGGTCGAGTTCAACGTCGAAGCGCGCAGTGGCGGCGTCTGCGTCGTCCGCGTGGTGCAGAGCCTGTTCGCCAGCACGGACGATTGGGACGAGCAACTGACGCGCAGCGAAGAGGGCTGGCCCGGCATCTTCCGCATTCTGCGGCTCTACCTCACGCATTTCCGCGGGCAGCGCTCCGCGATGATGCAGGTGATGGCGCCGATCGCGGGAACGCCCGCGCAGGCGTGGGCGGCGCTGACGGCGGCGTTGGGTTTGCGCGGTGTCGAGGCGGAGCAGTCTTGGACTGCCGCCGCAGACGCACCCGCGCTCGGCGGCATCGTCGAGCGCATCAGCGAGAGTCCTCCGGGCGCGTTGCTGCGCCTGGACAAGCCGGGGCCCGGCATCGCCGCCTTGTACACGATCGAGTTCGGCGACACGGTCATGGCCGCGCTGACGTTCTATCTCTATGGCGATTCGGCGACCGACCTTGCAGCGCGCGTGACGCCGGTGTGGCAGGCGTGGATGCACGAACGCTTCGCGGTGCCGACCTAGGGGAACGAGAGCGAATGACGTATCGGGACGATGCATTCCCGTCGTCGCACGAGGAGTACCTTGATCGGCGCTAGCCGTCGCTGGCGCCGGGCGAGACATCCGCGAAGCGCACGAGACGATGCGATGGCTCGTCCCAGAGCGTGAGCGCCGCGCAGCGGAAACTCTGGCGCAGCGTCAGGCGATTCATCGCGGCAAGTGCGGGATAGGTGCGCAAAACGTTCGGCAGCCGATAGAACGGAATGCCGCTCGAAAGGTGATGCACGTGATGCGCGCCGATGTTGGCGGTGAACCAGCGCAGCACCGGCGGAAGCGCGTAGTGCGAGCTGCCGATCAGCGCGGCATCGCGCGCGTTCCATGTACTCGCACGCGTCCAGTGCGAATGCTCGAACTGGTGCTGCACGTAGAAGAGCCAGACGCCCATCGTCGCTGCGACGAGCATGATCGGCGCGTGCACCAGCAGCAGCGTGCCGAGACCGATACTGGACGCGAGCGCGGCAAGGACGATGCCGGCCGCGGCGTTCGTTCCCATCGTGCTGAGCCACGGCCGCCAGCCGCTTCGCATGAAACCCGCCGGAAGCCGGTTCGTGACGAAGAAAACGTACGCAGGCCCGATGCCGAACATGACCACGGGATGGCGATAGAGCCGGTAGCGCATTCGCGTCCAGCGCGGACGCGCCAGATATTCGGCGACCGTCAACGTGTCGACGTCGCCGACGCCGCGCCGGTCGAGATTGCCGTGTGTCGCATGGTGCATCGCATGCGCCATGCGCCAGTGCGCATAGGGCGTCAGCGTGAGGATGCCGAGGATCCTGCCGAGCCAGTCGTTCGCGCGACGATTCTTGAAGAACGCACCGTGGCCGCAATCGTGCTGGATCAGGAACAGCCGCACGAGGAAAGCGCTCGCCAGAAGCGAGAGCGGTATCGCGACGGAGGCCATGCGATGCATCCAGGCGACGTAGGTCAAGACCCAGAGCCCAATGAACGGCACGATCGTGAGCACGAGCTCGGCGATCGCGCGCCCGTTTGCGGGCGTCCTGAATCGCGACAGCACCCGCGACCAGTCAGCAGCCGTCGGCGATTCGGGCAATGCGTGCTCGATCATCCGATGGCCCGGTTGTGCGCGTGCGAAATCGGCTGCTTCATTTGCTCCGTCGCGGAAACGAAAGCTTGGTCGCGGGCGTCGGCGCCGCGCCGATCGGAGCCATCGAAGTCAGGATGACCCGCAGGTCGACATTCGTGAAACGATCGTTGCCGAAGAGATCGAGCTCGGCGGGCGCGGCGCGCGCGAGCGCGGCGGCATCGAGATAACACTCCTCTCCGGCCTTCGGCGGGCGCAGCTCGCTGCAGTACGCGCGAGGAAAGCGCAGCACGCTCGTGCCCGAGCGGTTCCACGCCGATTCTGGCGCGAGCCTTTTAGCGATGAGCGCATCGAGACGCACAGACACCGTGTCGCCCTCCGCCTCGCTGCAACGCCCGATGCCGATGTCGTAGGTCGGTTTCATAAGAGTCTCGTCAGCTCGACATGCGCGGCCGACAGGCGCTCCTGCAGCAGACGCCGCAGATTCAACTCGACGGTCGCGACATCCGCGGGCGCGGAAACCGCTCTGACGACGTACGTGTGATGGTTCGATGCTTGACCCGGTCTGCCCGCATCGCGCGCAACGCTGACTTTTTCGGACCCGGCGGCGAGCGACCAGATGCGCTTCAGCAGCGTCGGGCCGATCGACGCGCCGTTGCGCAGGCGCAACCGGAAAATCGGCAGCATGTCGGTGCGCGGACGCGGGCCGAGGCGAATTGCAACGTTCATGATGGCTCCGCCTCTCGTATGCCTCTGAACATGACGGCGGCCCAGCGACGAAGATCGGCGTCGCGGTCGGTCACGAAAAACTGTTGCGCATTCTCCTCGCGGGCGAACGACGCATGACGCGGCGAGGGATCCTCGACGCCGAACACGTCGCAGGAAGAGCGCGACACGATCACTTCATCCTCGTAGAGCATCCGGTAAAGCGTCTCCGCTTCGTAGGCGGTCAGACGCGTGCTGCGGCAGCTGTAACCCGCGTCGCCCCAACGCATCGCCCAGAGATAGCACTGACCTTGCGAGTCCTGCGCGACGAAGCGGATCGAACGTTCCATCGAGGAATCGACGGCGAGGCGCGGCAGCGCCGATCCGACGGGAGCGTTGCGACGGATCCGTCTCACCGCGCCGTCTCCGCGTCGCGAACGACAAAACTCGCAAGCACACGGTTCGCATCGCCGATCTCGACGGCGGCCATGGCCTGCCACGCCGGCATACCGGGAAGATTCAAGAACGTTTCGTCCTTTGATGCCCGGCGTGATCGAACCGGACAGGGACAGGAGCTACCGGGGAACGAGCTGACTGAGGGAGCTCAGTGGCGGGCCATCTCGCGATCGAGAGGTGGCTCGTTTCGGGCCCGGGCAGGGACGCAGTGCTTTCAGTCTGCGCCGAAGCACCTCAAGAATCAATCTTCAAGCACATTGTCGAACTGGCTTTTGCGTCGGTGATTCGCTCGCGGCACGCGATTCTTCTGGCATGCTGCGGCGCCGGGGGCCGACGAATGTCGCTGATCACGGAGCTCAAGCGTCGCAACGTGATCCGCATGGCGGGTCTCTATCTCGTCGCGGCGTGGCTGCTGGTCCAGGTGACGAGCACGGTGCTGCCGGCGTTCGAGGCGCCAGCGTGGGCAGTGCGCACGCTCATCATCGTTCTCGCGATCGGGTTCGTGCCTGCATTGATCTTCTCATGGGTGTTCGAGCTCACGCCCGAAGGTCTCAAGCGCGACGCCGACATCCCGCTCGATGCGTCGATCGCGCCGCAGACCGCGCGGCGCATGGATCGCATGCTGCTCGTGATCTCTCTCGTTGCGATCGCGTATTTCGCGATCGACAAGTTCGCGCTCGCGCCGCATCGCGAGGCCGCGCTCGTCGAGCGCGCGACCGAGGAAGTAAAAGCGGTCGCGTCGGCCGAGAAATCGAAGGTGAATCCGAACTCGATCGCGGTGCTGCCGTTCGTCAACATGTCCGACGACAAGGACAACCAGTATTTCTCGGACGGCATCAGCGAAGAGATCCTCAACGTGCTCGCGCGGATTTCCGGCCTGCAGGTTGCGGCGCGCACGTCCTCGTTCTCGTTCCGCGACACGAAGAAGGAAGCGCCCGAGATCTCGCAGGAGCTCCACGTGCGCATGCTGCTCGAAGGCAGCGTGCGCAAGCAAGGCGAGCGCGTGCGCATCACGGCGCAGCTGATCGACGCCGACAGGGGCTATCACCTCTGGTCGCAGACATACGATCGCGAGCTCAAGGACATCTTCTCGATCCAGGACGAGATCGCGAACGCGATCGCAGCCGAGCTCAAGATCAAGATCGGCGACGTCGACGGCGCGCCGGTCGCGAGTCGCGGCACGCGCAATGTCGAGGCGCACGATCTTTATCTGCGCGGCCTTGCGTTCTGGCAGACGCGCGGCGAGGACGATCTCTACAAGGCACTGGCCGCGTTCGAACGTGCCGCGAAGATCGATCCGACATTCGCCGAGGCGTATGCGGGCCTCTCGCTCGCGTACATGATCCTCCCGGAATGGTCCGCGCGCATGAGCTATGCCGAAGGGCTCGCGGGCGCGAAGGACTACGCCGAGCGCGCGCTCGCGCTCGATCCGACGCTGCCCGAGCCGTATGCGGTGATCGGCTATCTTGCGGACGGCGAGCGCCGGCGCGAAACAGCGCAGGCGCTGTACCGGCGCTCGATCGCGTTGCGGCCCTCGTTCGCGACCGGGCATCAATGGCTCGGTAATTCGCTGTGGGCCGGCGGCGATCTCGAAGGCGGTATTGCCGAGATGGAGCGCGCGTCGGTGCTCGATCCGCAAGCGCCGATCATCGCCAACAATCATGCGATGGCGCTCATCGCGGCCGGACGCTTCGACGATGCCGATGCGATTTGCCGTCCGCTTCTCGAGTCGCATCCAGAGAGCGCCATCTGCCTCGAGCCGATGGGATTCGCCGCCGCGCTCCGCGGTCAATGGGACCAGGCGATCGCACTGTACGACCGATACGCCGTTGCCACCAATCCGAGCGCACGCGCAGAGGTGCGCGAATTATTCGAAGCGCTGCAGGGGCGCGCAGACCGCCACGCAATGGCCGTGCGCCTCGCGGCGTTCGAGCGGCAGAGCACCTATAAGCCTGGCAGCGGCAACGTCTTTCAGCCGTATCTCGTCGTTCCGCTTCTGGTTGCGCTCGGCGAGCCGAAGCTTGCGCTGGATTATCTCGCGTCGTTCGCGAAGGTCGACAAGTCGGGAGAGGCCGAGTGGGCGATCATGCTGCTGCAGCCGGGCGCGTTGCATTGCGATCCGGATTTCGTCGCGCTCGTCAAGGAAATCAAGACGACCGATCCGCACCACGAGGCGAGCTGCGCGAAGAAGTCGTGAGCGCTTGACGCGAGGGCCGCCGATGCGGCCCCCGCGATTTGCACAAGCTCAACCGTGGTGATGGAAATCGAACAGGTCGAACAGATCGCCGATCGCCGGCATGTTGCGCGGAATGTACGCGTTGTGCCCGCGCTGATCGGGGTTCGGCAGGTTGTCGCGGCTGCGATCGCTCAGCGTCGTGTCGAGATCCCAGTTCCGCTCGACGAACTTCACGAACGAGGAGTGCTCGCCGTAGACATGGCTGACATGTCCGCCGGTCGAGTACGGCGAAACGGCGATCATCGGAATGCGCGGACCCGTGCCGAAGAAATCGACGGGCTCGATGAAGCCGGAATCGTAGTAGCCGCCACCTTCGTCGACGGTGACGAAGATCGCCGTCTCGGACCACAGGCGCGGATTGCTCTGCGCAAGCTCGATGATGTTCTGCGCGAACGCCTCGAAGAGCGTCCACTTCGACGACGCCGGATGACCGTCCATCGTGCCGTCGGGCTTGACGTACGCGACCGCCGGCAGCGTGCCGTTCTGAAGATCGGTGAAGAGGTCGGTCACGTCGCGCATATGGTCGGCGACCATGTCGGGGTAGGTCGCTTCGTACTCGAACGGGTTGCAGATGTTGCAGAAGCTCCCGGCGAGCGGATCGCTCGTGCCGTCGGCGTCGAAGCCGCCACCGTAGTATTTCCACGAGATGCTATGTGCGCTCAGCACGTCGCCGATGCTCCGCTGCGTCGTCGGCGGAACGGTGAGCCCGCTGCCGACCTGACCCTTCGGCGTAAACGCGGGATCTACGTTCACCGCCTGAAAATACTGGCCGGGTCCGCAATTGCTGTGGACGTGATACGGCAGCGCGCCCAGATAGTCCGCGATCGCGGCGATGCCGGGCTGCGTCACGTCCGAGCAGTCGAACCATTGCGCACGGTGCGTGTAGAGGTTCAGCGTTCCCTGCTGCGGATCGGGATCGTAGACGTTGGCCGAGGGCGGCGTTGCCGGATTGCCGTTGCCGTCGCTGTAGAACACCTGATCGGCGAAGCCGAGCGGCTGGCTGTCGGGACCCGTGCCGCCGAACACCGGCTGATGGTAGTTGTCGCTCATCGAGTAGCGATCGGCGAGCGTCTTGAAGAGCGGCGCGTCGCCGCGCTGCATGTTGAAGAACGCCATCGTCTGCCCGGTGTCGTGCGGGGTCGAGCCCGGCGGCGTGCTGTAGGTCGTCGTGACGGCCGATTGCAGGTCGTGCAGGCAGCCCGTCGGGTTGTCGCTCGAAACGTGCTCGCGATCGATCGCGCAATCGACCTGCTGCACCATCTGGAAGTACTGATGGATCGTGTCAGCCGTGAACGCATCGAAGGGCATCGATGCACCGGTCAGCTGGAACGGTCCCGGCGGCAGTGCGTCGACGTCGCTGATGCGCGTGTCCGGGCCGAGCGTGAAATCGAGCCCGGTGCCGCCCGTGCCGAAGAGCCACTGATCATCGGCCGGCAGGCCCGGGTCCCCACCCGGAAGACCGAGGATGCCGATGTACGGCGAGACCGGACCGACACCGCCGACATCGGGCGCCGGCAACGTCGGATAGAGCTGCTTGTGCGCACGGTCGGCGCTGCTGAAGAACCTTCCGCCGTTCGGCGCGGACGTGATCTGGTACTGATGCGCCTTTGCGAAGTTCGGGCCCGGCGAGCCGTCCGCGTTGATGATGCCTTCGGACAGAAGGTTCTGGACTCTCTCGTTCCTGTGACTCGGCACATACGTGGCGAACAGGTGATCGAAGCTGCGGTTTTCGCCGACGATGATGATGACGTGCTTGATCGGCGTCGTGGTGTGGGTCGTATCCGGCGCTTGCGGGGGCGTCGCCGCGCGAGCCGGTGCATCGAAGTTGGAAGCGAGCAACGCGAACATCGGCGCGCATGCAGCGGCCGTGAGTCTCCAGTTTCGCTTGTTCATCATTTCCTCAAGGGTTTGGCGTGGTCCCCGCTGATTCCCGACGCGATGATGTCGGCGAGCGGTGACACGCGTTTGTCCCTTCGGTGTCGATTGAACAACGCTTTTCTTGCAGGCGCGTGATCGCGCTTCGCGTGCCCCGATGACGAGCCCGCTTACTCGACGGCAGGATTCACCTCGAAGGCGTCAGTCGAATCCGTTCGCGAAGATCGTGTCGGTATCGACGCCCTCGAATGCGCCGATGTCGGGGCCGCCGCCGACGCTCGCGCGGGAATCCCGTGCCGCGCTGATCGTTCGACAGTCCCGCATTGTTGTTGCCGGTGTCGACTGCGGGACTGCCGACGCCGAGCGCGTGCGTCTTCGTCGGTCCGCCGTTGTCGGCGAGCGGCAGCAGCAGCGGATCGGACGTGATCGTGCCCGGCGGCAATGTCACCAGCGGCGACGCTCCAATGAGGTCGTTCGCGCCGGTCACAGCGCCCGAGATGCCGAGGCCGATGTTCTGCGTCGTGCCGGTGCTCGTATTGCTCGCGATGATCGAGCTTTCGATGTCGGCGAGCGTATACGCGAGACGAAGTCCGCCGCCGTTCGCAAAGGCCGTTTCGGTGTTGAATGCAATCGTCGAGTTCTGAATCGTCGTCTGGCCGCGTGCATAGACGCCGCCGATCGCGCGGGCCGTGTTGCCCGAGATCGTCGAGTTCGTGATCGCGTTCGGCGAGGCTGCCGATCCGTAGATCATGAGTCCGCCGATGCCGCCATCGGCCGTGTTGCCCGAGATCGTCGAGTTCGAGATCGCGGCGCCGCCGCCGACGCGCGCGCCGCCGATTGCGCCAGGGCTGTTGAGCAGGCCGCTGACCGCGTTGTCGGAGATCGTCGAATACATCATGAAGAGCTTGCCGCCGATGTCCAGGCCGCCGCTCTCGGTGATGCCGCCGGACGCGTTCACGACGCTGTTGTGGGTGATCGTGCTGTGGTCGAGCACCATGTCGCCATCGACGAATGCGCCGCCGCCGAACCCGTTGCCGAGCGCGGAGTAGATCTGGTTGTTGGTCAGCGTGCTGTTGATCATGCTCAGCGTCGAGTTGGCGAGCACCGCGCCGCCGAGATAGTTGCCGCTGCCGCCTAAGTCGAGGACCTGGCAGCTGGTGATCACCGTGTTGTTGAGCAGCAACGGGCCTTGCGAGTAGACGCAGCCGCCGCCGAACGTGTTGCTGTAGCCGTGCTGGAGCTTCAGGCCGTAGAGCGCAAGCTGGTACGGGCCGTTCTGGTTGAAGATGCGATCCGTGTGCGTGCCGTCGATCGCGAGAACGTCAGGCCCCGGACCCTGGATCAGCAAATCGCGGTTCACATCGATGCGGCCGCTCGTCAGCGAAATCTGGCCGCAGGTGAGCTGGGTCAGGTCGATCGGATCGCCCGGCGCGCCAGTCTGTCACCGCCTGCCGCAGGCTGCCGTTGCCGCTGTCGAGGCAGTTCGTGACGACGATCGCGCCGTGCGGGTGCGTGGGCGTTGCCGGCGCGTCCGTGACGCCGAGCAGCGCCGCGAGACAGGCGGCAAGCGGATTGAGGGACAGCGCGCGTGCGCGCGACTTGTAGCTCGACGGCATGACCATGCTCCTTGCGTAGGCCGCCGGACGGCGGCGCCTCGACTAAGCGAACGCCAAACAGCGGGAAACTGCGACACGCTTTACAGTGTCGGCCCGCAGGCAAACATCACGCTCGGTGGCGTTGGGGCTGGGCTCGCGCGTTGAGTGGAGCCTCTGCCGCGCACGTGCCCGTGCGCGGATTCGCGGAGATGCGTCAGTTGCGCAGCGACTTGCGCACGCGATCGAGCAGGCCGCTGCGATCGCCCGGCGATGTGACCGGCAACAGCGCCTCGCACTCGACGTAGCCGAGCGCGTTGTAGGCGTTGATGAACTCGACGACGTCGCCGCTGCCAGCCTTGCTCTGCGCCGCGATGTCTTCGATCGTGCCGGCGCCCGACATCATCGCGGTCGCGATGCGGAAGTGCCTCGGGAACTCGCGCTCGACTTGCGGCCAGCGCGAAAGGCGATAGCGCCCGTCGGCCGGAAGGCCGGCATCGAGCTGGCCTTGGCTCCGCGCGAGGTGCGCGAACCAGACCAGGCGAGAGAACTGCTGGGCCGGCAGGATCTCGGTCGCGGCCGCGAACTCGGCCGCATTGAGATGGATCAGCTCCGAGCGGCGCAGCGGCAGCTTCGCCCAGTCCCAGAGCGCCTTCAGCGCGACGCCGGCGTACCAGCGCTGGCGCGCGGGATCGATGATGATCGATGGCAGGCCCTCGTGGACGAGGCGGACCGGGCCGTCAGCGGCGTCGAGCACGGCGAGGAGCTCGTCGACGCGATGCGTTTCGGGGTGCGACACCTTGATCTCGGCCGGCGCTTCGACGACGGCGGCGACCGGTTTCAGCTCGATCGGACTCGCAGCAGCGGCGCCGGGCCTGCGCTCGGCGATGCGCACGACCTCGGCCCTTGGCGCCGGCGGTGCTTCGTAGCTTTCGGCGTTGGCGGGACGCATCGGCGTCGCTTCGGCCTTGCCGCTGCCCATGTTTTCGGAAATGCGATTGAGGAGCGTGACGAGATCGCTGCTGACTACGGGTTTGCGCAGCGAGAACTCGGGCTCGAGCGGCTCGGTCGCGCTCGTGTAGGCGACGACGAGGCGGCCGCGCGATCGCGCGCGGAGCCAGTCCATCTGGCCGTACATCGATTCGATGTCGACGACGAGAAGATCGGCATGCGCGGCCTCGCCGCACTCCCACGGCGTCGACAGCTTGTCGCGGTGCTTCTCGAGAAGCGAAGAGATGCGCGCGGCGTCCTGCTCGGAAGCGCCGGTGACGGCAATGGTGCGTGTCGTGCTCATGGCGGTCCAGGTTCCCCCACAGCCTGCAAAGCGATGGGAGGGGACTATGCAAACGTTGTGCCCGGCCAGGCTCAGCGGGTTCAGGCCCGTGATGGCACGTCGTTTTGCGCGAAAGCGACGATGCTTGTCAGGCCTCGACGGCCGCTACGGGTGTCGCAGGCTCTTCGGGCGAAGGCGTCTCGGCGCCGCCACGGTCGCGCTGCATGCGCCAGAGCTGGGCATAGCGGCCGTCCTCGACGAGGAGCTCCTCGTGCGTGCCGCGCTCGACGATGCGCCCGTGCTCGAGCACGAGAATCTGGTCGGCATTGACGATCGTCGACAGCCGATGCGCGATGACGAGCGTGGTCCGGTCGCGCGCGATCTCGGCGAGCTCGGCCTGGATGATCTTCTCGGTGCGCGTGTCGAGCGCGCTGGTGGCCTCGTCGAAGACGAGGATCGCCGGATTCTTGAGCAGCGTGCGGGCGATCGCGACGCGCTGCTTCTCGCCACCGGAGAGCTTGAGGCCCCGCTCGCCGACCATCGTCTCGTAGCCGAGCGGCGTCGATTCGATGAATGCGTGGATGTGCGCGGCCTTCGCCGCGGCGATGATCTCCTCGCGCGTCGCGTCCGGCCGGCCGTAGGCGATGTTGTAGTAGATCGTGTCGTTGAACAGCACCGTGTCCTGCGGAACGATGCCGATCGCGCGGCGGAGCGATTCCTGCGTCACGCTGCGGATGTCCTGCCCGTCGATCGCGATGCGGCCGCCGGTGACGTCGTAGAAGCGGAACAGGAGCCGCGCGAGCGTCGACTTGCCGGCGCCGGTCGTGCCGACGACGGCGACGGTCTCGCCGGCCGCGATCTCGAAATCGACATCGCGCAGGATCGAACGCGCCTTCTCGTAGTCGAAATCGACGTGCTCGAAGCGGATTTCGCCGCCATTGAGCGCGAGCGGCTTCGCATCCGGCGCGTCCTCGACTTCCTTTTCCTCTTCGAGCAGCGCGAACATGCGCTCGATGTTCGTCAGCGCCTGCTTGACCTCGCGATAGACGACGCCGAGATAGTTGAGCGGAATCGAGAGCTGGATCAGGAACGCGTTGACGAGCACCAGATCGCCGAGGCTCATCGTGCCTGCAACGACGCCGGCCGACGCGCGCCAGAGCAGGAGCGTGAGGCCCGTCGCGACGATGCTGGCCTGGCCGATGTTGAGCGCGGCGAGCGTCTTCAGGCTTTTGACCGTCGCTTCCTCGTACTTGACGAGGCTCGAGTCGTAGCGCGCGAACTCGTGCCGCTCGTTGCCGAAGTACTTGACGGTCTCGTAGTTGAGCAGCGAATCGACCGCGTGCGCGTTCGCTTCGGTGTCGGCCGCATTCGCCGCGCGGTAGTAGCGCAGGCGCCAATTGGTCACCGAGAACGTGAAAGCGATATAGAGGAAGAGCGTCGTCAGCGTGATCGCGGCGAAGCCCCAGTCGTAGCGCACGATCAGATAGGTGCAGACAACGCCGACTTCGAGCAGCGTCGGCAGGATCGTGTAGATCGTCCAGTCGAGAAGGTCGCTCGTCGCATTCATGCCGCGCTCGACATCGCGCGCGACGCCGCCGGTGCGCCGGTCGAGATGGAAGCGGAGCGACAGCGCGTGCAGGTGCTCGAACACGCGCAGCGTGATCTGGCGCGACGTGCGCGCCATCACGCGCGCGAAGACGATCTGGCGCAGCTCCTGGAACAGGGACGACGAGAGACGGAGCGCGCCGTATGCGACCAGCAACAGAAGCGGAATCAGCAGCGGCTTTGGCGCGACGTCGAGCGCATCGACGAGATGCTTCAGCACGAGCGGCACGCCGATGTTCGCGAGTTTCGCGACGATCAGGAACGCTAGCGCGGTGCCGACGCGCACGCGGTAGTGCCAGATCTGCGGCCAGAGGCGGCGGAACACGTTGACGAGGCTGGCGGGGCGGTGGTCGGCGTCGGCCATGAGCGCGTGTTTACATGGGGATGGGCGCGCCGTAAACAACTCGGCGTGAACAATCGTGCGGGATCACGGCGCTATCATCGCAACTCCCCCAGGCCGGAGAGCCTCCCATGCGCACGAGAACCTTGCTTGCGGTCGCGTTGCTGCTCGGCAGCAGCCTTGCATTCGGTCAGGACGCCTCGACGGCGCGGACCAAGGCGCCGAAGGGTGCGAAAGTCATGATCGTCTCGCCGAAGAACGGCGCGACGGTCGGACAGGACGTCACGGTAAAGTTCGGTGCGAAGGGCATTGCGATCAAGCCCGCCGGCGACACGACGCCGAACTCGGGTCACCATCACCTTCTGATCGACGGGAAGGAGCTGCCGCCGCTCGATGCGCCGATTCCGAACGACGCGACGCACAAGCATTACGGGAAGGCGCAGACCGAGGACACGATCCATCTCGAGCCGGGGACGCATACGCTGCAGCTCGATCTCGGCGATGCGGCGCACCGCCAGTTCGATCCGCCGGTCGTGTCGAAGAAGATCACGGTGCACGTGAAGTAGAGCGCCTCACTCGCTGCACATCTTTCCCCTCTACCGCTTGCGGGAGAGGGTAGGGTGAGGGCGCTCTTGGGTAGGGCGAACCAACTTGCCCTCACCCCAGCCCTCTCCCGCGAAGCGGGAGAGGGGGAACTGCGCGCGAAGTGGAACGATTACTCGATCGGCTGATCGAGCATCAGCTCCCGCACATACCGCACCGGCGGCGAGCCGAACGACAGCACCTTGTCGTGATATGCCTTGACGTCGAACGTGTCGCCCTCGCGCTTCTCGACTTCCTTGCGCAGGTCCATGTGTTCCTGCCACCCGACGAAATACGTCGGCAGCTGCGCCGACGTCAGCCGCGCGCGCGTCCACTTGCCGGCTGCCTCGCGTTCTTCCTGAAACGTCTTGACCGTCATCAGCTTCATCGCGTCGGCTTCGCTCATGCCGTCGACGTGGATCGCCTGATCGAGGATCGCATTCGCCATCGAGCGGAGATCCCACTTGAGATGCACCAGGTGATAGAGCGGATCGTTGTCGAGGTAGCCAGAATCCGCCATGACCTTCTCGGAATAGACCGCCCAGCCTTCGACGAACGAACCTGAGCCGAGTACCGCACGCAGCACCGACGGATACTTGTTCGAATGCCAGAGCTGCACGTAGTGGCCTGGCATCGCCTCGTGGATCGTGAGCTCGTTGATCGAGCGCGTGTTGTACTCGCGCAGGAACGAATCGACCTGCGGCTTCGTCCAGTCGTCCGGAATCGGCGAGACGGCGTAGAACGTATCGAGATTCTTGTCGAGCGGGCCCGGCGAATCGCAGTACGCAAGCGCGACGCCGCGCTGGAACTCGGGCATCGGAATGATCTTGACTGGCGCATCGGGCAGCGTGATCAGGTTCTTCGTGCGCACGAACTCGGTCGCCTTCGCGAGCGCGGCCTCGGCGGTCGGCATGACCTTGTCGCGCGCGGGGCGCTCGGCGTACGCGAGCTCGAGCGCGGCCTGGATCGCCTTCTGCTTCTGCTCCTCGCTCGGATTGTCCGGCGTCGGCGGCGCATTCTTCTTGCCGGCGAGGACTTGTTTCGCGATGCCATACATCTCGTTGCGCGTCGATTCGAGCGCGGCTTCGGCGCGCTTCTTGATCTCGTCGCGGCCGAGCGGCGAGTTCAGCGCGAACGCAAGCTTCTGGTCGTAGAGCTTCTGGCCGAGCCGGAAATCGCCCTTCGCGTTCGGCACCAGCGTCTTGTCGAGCCAAGTCTGGTTGTCGTCGACGGCTTTCTTCAATGCGGCCGCCGCCGCTTCGAGCTTCTGGCGATCCGCGTCCGGCAGTTCCTTGGCGTGCGGCATGATCAGGCCGTCGACGAGGCTCAGCACGCCCTTGTTCTGCTTGGCGACCGTGTCGGCGTGGATCTTCGGCACGCGGCTGAGATCGAGATTCGCATGCATCTGCTCGAATAGTTTCGGCAGCTTTTCCATGCGCGCCGTCGCGGAGCGCAGGCGATCCGGAAGCGGCGCGAACTCGCGCGCCATCAGCGTGTACAGCGCACCGCCGGCGATCTGGCTGTAGATCGTCGGATCCCAGGCCCAGCCCTGCAGCGTCTCGGTGCTCCAGATGTCGGACTTCACCTGGTTCGAGAGGATCGCGTAGTCGATCTGGTTCTCGCGCGAGAGCTTCGTGTGGTCGATCTTTTCGATCTCGGCGAGCATGCCCTTCGAGAAATCGAGGCCGCGCTGGCGGCCTTCGGCGCTGAGATCGTCGAGCTCCGAATCGAAACGGTGATCGCCGGCCTGCGTCGCGCTGACGGGGCTCAGCTTGAACGAGCCGTCGAGCCAGCGCTTGGAAACATCGGCGAATTGCTGGTCGAAGTTCGGCGCCGGCGGTTGCGCGGCGGCTGGAGCAGCGGGCTTCTCGACAGGCGTCGGCGCTTGGGAATTGCAGCCGGCGAGAAGGACCGAGATGGCGAGGGACAGCACCAGCAGCGAACGGGGCATCGGCGTCTCCAGGGGTTCGTCATTCCGGCGAAAGCAGGAATCCGTTGTGCTTTCGCGCCGCGCGACTCTACGGCGACCGGCGCCGCTTCGCTTGCTGCTTTGCAGCGAGATCGATTTCGTACGTCGCGAAGCCGTCGCCGTTGTCCTTCAGCCAGCGTACGTGGCCGAGGCCGGCTCTGTGCGCAAGATCGATCTTGCCGACGGCCGACGTGAAGACGACCGGCCCCGCGGTCTTCACGGTCGCGAAGCGCCAGTTGCGATCCGCTCCGTCCGCCGCGCGCGTCACGTGCTTGCGCTCGCGCACCCATTGGATCAGCACGTCGCGATTCGCGTCCGGCGCCGAAAGCACGATGTTCGACCCGTCGAGCCCCGGAAAACGCCCGCCGCCGCTCGCGCGATAGTTGTTCGTGACGACGATGAAGCGCTGCGTCGGGCTGACGGGCTTGCCGTGATACGCGAGATCGCGGATGCGCTGGCCTTCGGGCTGCGTCACGTCGATCGCGTACGTGATGCCGCCCTGGATCACGTCGAAGTTGTAGCTCGGCATCTTCTTGTTGATGAGCTCCTGCGGCTCATGCTTCGCGGGATCAATTCGGTTGAAGCGTTCGGCCGAGCGTTCGAGCCAGCCTTTCAGCATTGCGCCATCGATCGCGACCGCCGTCAGCGTGTTCGGATAGAGATAAAGGTCGGCCGCGTTGTGGATCGCGAGCGGGCCGGCTGCGATGTCGGTGTAGTCGTTCGGCCCGCCGAAGCCGCCCTTGAACGCGGCCGCGGCCGAAAGCACTGGAACGCCGGCGTACTGCGGCAGATTCTTCGCGACGTAGCGCTCGACATATTCGCGCTGCGCCGTGTTGACCGGCTGCAGCGCGGTGACATCGCCGACGTCGGCGAAATACGTCGTCATTGCGAAATCGCTGTTGCCGATCGGCGTCGAGACGTACTGGATCGTCGCTTCGTGTACCGGTTCGATCAGCGCGGCGATGTCGCTCGCGGGCTCGACGAACGTGCCGTCGGCTTTCTTGACGTCGCGCACTTCGGAATGCGTCTGCGAAGCATCGATCTGCCAGCGCGCGTCGCGCCGGACGAGCGCGAGCTCGATGACGCCAAGACTCTTGCCCCAGTAGTTGCCCATCACGGCGGGCTTGCCATGCACGAAGCCGCGCTGGTTGTCGACGTCGGGCAGATTCGCGTAATGCGATTTCGGATTCGCGGGATCCGGAAACGGCGCATGCGAATGGCCGAGCAGCAGCACGTCGATGCCGGGCTCCTCGGACAGATACCAGTTCGCGTTCTCCATCATCGTGCCGTACGGCGACACGTCGATGCCGCCGTGCGAGATCGCGACGACGAGGTCGACGTTCTCGGCGCGGAGTTTCGGCACGAACTCGCGCGCGGCCTCGACGAGCCCCTTCGTGTAGACCTTCCCGTCGAGATTGCGCTTGTCCCACTGCATGATGTTCGGCGGCGTGAAGCCGATGATGCCGATGCGGATCGGCGCCTCGGTTTCGCGGCCGTCGGCGGCCTTGATTTTCAGCATCTTCTCGACGATGGCGTACGGCGCGTAGATCGGCTTGTCGTCGCGCTTGGAGAAGACGTTCGACAGCACGAGCGGATACGACGGCCCCTTGCAGTGCCGCGTCTCGACGCCTTCGACGTTCATCTCGCGATTCGTCACCTGCGCGAGATACGGGAGCCCGTAGTTGAACTCGTGGTTGCCGATCGTGCCGCCGTCGTAGCCGAGCGCATCCATGACGCGGTATATCGCGAGCTCCTCGTCGCAACCGACCGGCTTCACGAGCGCCTGGTAGTCCGCGAGCGCCGTGCCCTGGATCGTGTCGCCGGCATCGAACAGCACCGTGTTCGCGAACTCCTTGCGCGCGTCGCGGACGAGCGTCGCCATGCGCTCGAAGCCGAGCGTCGGATCGTCGGCGAGACGGTAGTAGTCGTAGCTTCGGATGTTCGAGTGGATATCGGTCGATTCGAGAATCGCGAGCTCCGCGCGCGCGCCGTCCGCGACCGCGTGCGGTGGCTTCGCGGTTTCGTGGCCGGGTCGCGTCGGCGCGCAGGCGGCGGCGAGGAGGGCGATCGAGACGGTTGCGGCGCGAAGCGAAGCCGCCGAAAGGACGAAAAAACGCATGAAACGATCCGGAAAGGCCAGGCTTGACAATGTGGCATTGTGCCTCAGCCCGATGACCGTTCGGAGCGTTCCGCTTCGGATCGGCTAAACTTGCGCGCCGCGAACGCGCCCTCGCGTCGCGCAACCTTTCGCTCCGAACCATCGATGACGATCCGCACCCGTTTCGCGCCGAGCCCGACCGGTTACCTCCACATCGGCGGCGCGCGCACCGCACTCTATTGCTGGCTCGAGGCCCGCCACCGCGGTGGCGAGTTCATCTTGCGCATCGAGGACACCGACCGCGAGCGCTCGACCGAGGCAGCCGTACAGGCGATCCTCGACGGCATGCACTGGCTCGGGCTCGACGCCGACGAGGGCCCGTACTACCAGACCCTGCGCATGGACCGCTATCGCGAGGTCGCGGACGAGCTCCTGCGCGCCGGCAAGGCGTACTACGCGTACGAGAGCAAGGAAGACATCGAGGCGATGCGCAACGCCGCGATGGCGAAGAACGAGAAGCCGCGCTACAACGGCTATTACCGAGACCGCAACGAGCCGCTCCGCGAGGATGCGAACCGCGTCATCCGCTTCAAGAATCCGTTGAACGGCACGGTCGTGTTCGATGACAAGGTCAAGGGCCGCGTCGAGTGGAGCAACGAGGAGCTCGACGATCTCGTGCTGATGCGCTCGGACGGCTTTCCGACCTACAACTTCGCGGTCGTCGTCGATGACATCGACATGAAGATCGGCGAGGTCATCCGCGGCGACGATCACGTCAACAACACGCCGCGGCAGATCAACATCTATCATGCGCTCGGCGAAACGCCGCCGGAGTTCGCGCACCTGCCGATGATTCTTGGCGCGGACGGACAAAAGCTCTCCAAGCGCCACGGCGCGGTCGGCGTCATGCAGTATCGCGACGACGGCTTCCTGCCGCACGCGCTGCTCAACTACCTCGTCCGCCTCGGCTGGTCGCACGGCGACAAGGAAATCTTCTCGCGCGAGGAGATGATCGAGCTGTTCGACGCCGCCGACGTCAACAAGTCCGCCGCGCGCTTCGATCTCGAAAAACTGTCGTGGCTGAACCAGCAGTACCTCAAGAGCGACGATCCGCTCGAGATCGCGCCGCATTTCGAATGGCAGCTCCGCGCCGCCGGCATCGATCCCGCGACCGGGCCCGATCCGGTCGACGTGATCGTCGCGCTCCGCGACCGCGCGAAGACGCTGAAGGAAATGGCCGAGAAGGCGCGCGTCTGGTACGCGCCGCTCGAAACGTACGACGCCGCGGCCGTGACCAAGCACCTGAAGACGCCGACCGCGCGCGTTGCGCTCGAAGCGGTGCAGGCGAAGCTCGCCGAGCTTCCCGAGTGGACCGTCGAGAACGTGCACGGCGCGATCGAAGCGGCCGCCGCGTCGATCGGCGAGGGCATGGGCAAGATCGCACAGCCGCTCCGTGTTGCACTGACTGGCACGCAGGTGTCGCCGTCGATCGATCACACGACGTTCCTCGCCGGCCGCGACGAAGCGCTGCGCCGCATCGAAGCCGCGCTGAAACGCGTCGACTGAGGCATCGATGGCACTCGAATGCACGTTCAATTCGCTCGCGAAGGTCGATCAGACCGATCCCGAGGCTATGCAGGCGTTGTTGCAGTCGTGCGTGGACACGCTGCTGAGCCCATCGCTCTGGGGATGGGCGATCGCGCTCACGCTGATCTGCGCCGTGATCGGCGCGCTGATCGGGCGATCGAAGGGACGCTGGCTCGCCGGATTCATGTGGGGCGCAGCGCTCGGACCGATCGGCTGGATCGTCATCGCGGTCTCAAAGCGCGAGCCGCGCCTGTGCCCCGAATGCGGCCGCAAGAATCCGCCCGATGCGAAGGTCTGCCACAGCTGCGGAATCGATTTCAGGAAGTACGCAAGCCAGACGACGCGCTCGCGCCTGAAGGCGCAGGACGGCTCCCGCCGCTGGTGAGAGCACCTTGATCGGCGGCACGTACGACGCCATTTTCGTCGGTGACGCCTCGATCCGCCGGGGTTAAGATCGTTTCCATGCAAAGAACGCCCAGCCAGCGCCATGGCCGCCACACGCACCGGCACGACGCGAAAGCCTTCATCGGCGCCGTTTCGAGCGCATGCGAGTTGCGCGGCCTGCGGCTGACGCCGCTGCGCCTTCGCGTGCTCGAGTTGGTCGCCGCCTCGGAAAAACCCGTCAAGGCGTATGACCTTCTCGATCAGCTCCGCGAAGGCCGCGGCGGCGCCGCGCCGCCGACCGTCTACCGCGCGCTCGATTTCCTGCTCGAGCATCGCTTCATCCACAAGCTCGAATCGGTCAACGCGTTCGTCAGCTGCCATCATCCGAACGAAGCGCACCAGGTCCCGTTCCTGATCTGCGACGTCTGCGCGGGCGCGGTCGAAATCTGCGACGAGCGCGTGTCGCGCCTTCTCGTCGAGCAGGCGCGCGAGCATGGCTTCAAGCCGCGCGCGCAGACGCTCGAAGTGCACGGCGTCTGCGAGGACTGCCGCGAAGCCGGCGAGGCCGTGCGGCAATAGCATTCGCGTCTGAATGCCGGCCGCCAACAGCTAAGGCGAGTCGATGCGGCGTTCGGTTTTCGGGTCGAACAGGTGCACGCGCTCTGGCTTGATCGCGATCCGCAGCATCGATCCCGTTTCCGGCAGCGCCTGCGGCGGCACGCGCATCACGATCGCGCGATCGTTGTGGCGCAAGTTCAAGAAGATCTCGTTGCCGACCGGTTCGACGACTTCGAGCTTGGCTTCGAGCGCACCATTGCCGTTCGGTGCGAGCACGAGATCTTCAGGCCGCACGCCGACAACGACATCGTTCGCAAGCGTCGCGCCTTGCGGCACCGGCAGCAGCGCCGACCCGATGGCGATGCGCGATCCGTCCACGCGGCCTTCGAAGAAGTTCATCGCCGGGCTGCCGAGAAACCCGGCGACGAACACGTTCGCCGGCTTCTCGTATACAACATCGGCGTATCGATCTGCTGGATCTCGCCGGCGTTGAAGACGACGATGCGATGGCCGAGCGTCATCGCCTCGATCTGATCGTGCGTGACGTAGATCATCGTCGCGCCGACGCGCCTGTGCAGCTTCGCGATCTCGACGCGCATGCCGAGGCGCAGCTTCGCGTCGAGATTCGACAGCGGCTCGTCGAGCAGGAACACCGACGGCTGTCGCACGAGCGCGCGCCCGAGCGCGACGCGCTGGCGCTGGCCGCCCGACAGCTGCGCGGGCTTGCGATCGAGCACGCGCGAAAGATCGAGCATCTGCGCCGTCTCGCGGACGCGCGCATCGATCTCCTCGCGTCGCTCGTGACGAAGCGTCAGCCCGAACGCCAGATTCTCGGCGACGCTCATGTGCGGATAGAGCGCGTAGTTCTGGAACACCATTGCGATGTCGCGGTCGCGTGGCGGCACGTCATTGAAGACGCGATCGCCGATCGAGAGCGTGCCCGACGTGACCGATTCGAGCCCCGCGATCATGCGCAGCAGCGTCGTCTTGCCGCAGCCCGACGGTCCGACCAGCACGAGCAGCTCGCCGTCGGGCGCCTCGAACGTCGCGCCGGCGACGGCGACCTGACCGTTCGGATAGACCTTGCGCACCGTTTCGAGCCTAACTCCAGCCATGTAAGCTCCAAGGTGAATGCGCCCGACCGACTGCGCCGGGCGCGGGCAGAGTGCCAAATGCCGACACGATCGGCTATTCTGCCATGAATGTAAACGTTTTCATGTCGCCGCGGACTGCCAGCGGCGCGCCGGGGAAAAGATGGAGCAACACTACGAATTTCCCGAGGATTTTCTGTGGGGCAGCGCCACGTCCGCCTATCAGATCGAAGGCTCGCCGCTGGCCGACGGCGCGGGCCCGAGCATCTGGCACCGCTTCGCGCACACGCCCGGCATGATCACAGACGGCGACACCGGCGACATCGCCTGCGATCACTACCGGCGCTACCGCGACGACGTCGCGCTGATGCGCGAACTCGGCCTGCAAGCCTATCGCTTCAGCATCGCCTGGAGCCGCGTGCTGCCGGAGGGCAAGGGCCGCGTCAACGCGAACGGACTCGACTTCTACGAGCGCCTCGTCGACACGCTGCTCGAGAACGGCATCGAGCCGCTCGCGACGCTGTATCACTGGGACCTGCCGGCGGCGCTCGACGATCGCGGCGGCTGGCTCAATCCCGACATCGCGAACTGGTTCGCCGACTACGCGCAGCGTCGTGTTTCGCAAGCTCGACGATCGCGTGAAGTTCTGGGCGACGCTGAACGAGCCGTGGGTCGTCACCGACGGCGGCTATCTGCACGGCGCGCTCGCGCCCGGGCCATCGCAACCGCTACGAAGCGCCGATCGCGAGCCACAACCTGATGCGCGCGCACGGCGCGGCGGTGCAGGCGTATCGCGCGATCGGCAAGCACGAGATCGGCTCGTCGTGAACCTCGAGCCGAAGTATCGCGGCGTCGGATTCCGCCGAGGATCTGCGCGGCCGTCGCGCGCGCCGATGCGTACATGAACCGGCAGTACCTCGACCCGGTCTTCTTCCGCGAATATCCGGACGAGCTCAAGGACATCTTCGGCGACGCATGGCCCGATTGGCCGGCCGAGGATTTCGAGCTGATCAACCAGCCGATCGATTTCCTCGGCGTCAACTACTACACGCGCAACGTGACGCGGCACGACGACGACGACGTATCCGCTCAAGCGCCGTGCCGGTCAAGCAGGCATGCGACGTACACCGAAACCGGCTGGGAAGTGTTTCCGCAGGGCCTGACCGACACGCTGACGTGGGTCAAGCGACCGCTACGGCAATCCGCCGGTCTACATCACCGAGAACGGCTCGGCGTTCTACGATCCGCCGGTCGCGTCGAGGGCGACGTGCTCGACGATCCGCTGCGCGTCGACTACCTGCAGCAAGCACCTGCGCGCCGTGCACGACGCGATCGCGCACGGCTGCGACGTGCGCGGCTACATGGCCTGGTCGCTGCTCGACAACCTCGAATGGTCGCTCGGATTCTCCAAGCGCTTCGGCATCGTCCACGTCGACTTCGCGACGCAGAAGCGCACGCCGAAGGCGAGCGCGCGCCACTACTCGGAGGTCATCGCGACCAACGGACGCGCGCTCGCGAAGTACGCGCGTTGACCCGATGAATGCCGCATGGACCGGTCCGGTGCTCGTCGCCGACGTCGGCGGCACGCACGTGCGCTTCGCGCTCGTCGACATCGCGTCGGCCGATCCGCTGATCGCCGCGAGCGCGCGCCGCTTTCGCGCCGCCGAGTTCGCGAGCTTCGGCGCGGCGGTTCAGCGCTATCTCGCGGAGAGTGAGTCGCGACCCGCGGCGCTGGTGATCGCGGCGGCCGGCGTCGTCGCCGATGGCGAAGTGCGGCTCACGAACAACGTGCCGTGGGTCATCTCGCGCGACGCGATCGCGGCCGAGTTCGGCTTCGCCGAAGTCGCGCTGCTCAACGATTTCGCCGCGATGGCGCTTTCTGTTTCGCTGCTGCAACCACGCGATCTGCATGTAGTCGGTGAGCCAGCACCCGTCGCGTTCGACGCGCGCGTGCGGCAGACGTTCGCGATCCTCGGCGCCGGCACCGGTCTCGGCGTCGGCGCATTGATCGTCCGCGACGGACATGCGCATGCGCTCGAAACCGAGGGCGGCCACGCAAGCTTCGCACCGGGCAACGCCGAGGAAGTCGAGATCTATCGTCGCTTCAGCGCGCGCTTCGGGCGCGTTTCGCACGAGCGCGCGCTGTGCGGGAGCGGGCTCGTCAACCTGTATGTGGCGCTTGCCGATATCGGCGGCGTCGAAGCGAAGTTTTCGGCGCCGGAACAAATCACCGCGACGGCCGACAGCGACGCGCTGTCGCGACGTGCGGTCGAGATCTTCTGCGAGCAGCTCGGCTCGGTCGCCGGCGATCTCGTGCTGACGTTCGGCGCGTGGGACGGCGTCTACGTCGCCGGCGGCCTCGCGCCGCTGTTGACGCGGTGGATCGAAGGCGGCGGATTCCGGCGCCGGTTCGAGGACAAAGGGCGGCTTTCGCCGGCGGTCGCGCGCGTGCCGACATCGATCGTGCGGCACGCCGATCCCGGTCTGCTCGGCGCAGCCGCGTGGGCGATGATGGCGGCCGGAAAGCTCGGCGCCGCGTAGCTATTCCACTTCGACGATCGCCGGCAGTGAGCGGATGTTGAGGCTGCCTTCTTGCGCTCGAACGCGCCGTCCGCCGATCGTTGCGTTCGCATCCTTCGTGACTCCGGGCGGCATGAACACGATGCCGCCTTTCGGCATGCGGAAATCGTCGCCCGAGACTTCGAGCCGCACGCGGCCGTCGCGCCGCGCGAGCGAGTAGCTCAATCCGCCGAATGGCGTGCGCAGGTGCTCGATCGCGACGCCTTCGCCGTCGAGCCATTTTTCGGGGATGCCCGCGGCGATGCACGAGCGCCTGATCCGATTCGCGCTCGTAGGCGAAGACGTCGAGCACCGAGCGGATGAAATCGGACGCGACCCACCCGTGCGGCATGTCGCCGACGAAGCGCGATTCGCGCGGATCGCGGCCGACGACTTCGGCCCACTGGTTCCACTCGGCGGGACGGCGGTCGTGCATGAAGAAATCGATTGCCTGCCTGCGCCCGATCGCGCCAGCCGAGCCGGACGAACGTCGAGACCGTGCGCCACTCGTAGGGCGTGTAGTCCTTCCATGCGGCGGTTCCGTCGGCGCGCGCGTCGAACTGCTTCCAGTAGCGTTCGAACGTGTTGTGCAGCAGGTCCTGCGGTAGCGCTGCTTGCTGCCCGGCCGGCGAGAGCGCGATCGTCGTCGAGGTCGCGTCGAAATCGCCGAGCTCGGCGCAACCCGGAACGTAATCGATGCCGTGATCTGCGACCGCGCGCCGGATCGACGCGTAGCAGATCGCCGCGGAACGCGTCGCGCGAGTGCGCGAGCCGTTTCGCGTCATTCGACTTGGCCGAGCGCATCGGCGATCATGACCGCGTCGTCGTAGCCGGTCAGCGCCCAGAAATCGTCCCAGTACGAATGCATCGGCTTCGCCGAATAGCCTTCGTGGCTGATCGACGCCGGCATGAGGCCGCGAACGACGGCATTCGTCGTTCGCCGCGTTCGCTTTCGCGCAAGCGAATCCATGTAGCGCGATCGCGGCGTCGACGTGCGGCCACATCGATTCGAGCAGCGTGCGGTCGTCGGTGTAGCGATAGATCTCGCCGGCAAGATAGATCAGCTCGCCGTGGCTGTCGTTTTCGGGCACCGGATCGGAGCCGCGTGCGTCGACGCAGCAGGGCACCTTGCCGTTCTTGAACTGGTACGGCGCATACCATTGGAGATAGTCGCGCGCTGCGTCGTCGTGTCCGAGGCGCAGCAGCGCAGCCGACATCATCGCGCCGTCGCGGATCCACGAGCGTGCGTACGAGCGCGTGCCCGGGCGCAGCGCCGGGACCGTCGCGGCTGATCAGGATGTCGGCGAGCGCAGTCCGCAACGTGTCGACGAGCGGTTGCGCATTCGCGATGCGAATCGACGTATGGTTCAGCGTCTCGCGCCAGCCCGCCTCGGTCTGTTCGAGAATCGATTCGATCTCTTTCTGCGCGGTCGGTGGCGCGACGCTGCCGTCGAGCGGAATGGCGAGCGCGAATGTCGTTGATCGCGTGCGCTGCGAGCGTGACGCGATAGAGCAGGGCGCCGGACGCAAGTCCGGTGTCGTCGTGCACGGCGAACGCATTGATCGGTTCCTTCGTCGTGCCGATCAGCTTGCCGCGCCGGCGATGTGCTCGACAGCCGAGCCCGCGTCGAACGGCGAGCCGAATGCCGCGTCGGGCTGCGCAAGGGCGAATGCGCGTGGCTTGCCATCGACCGACAGCGTTACGCCTTCGAGCGAGAGATCGTGGATCGGGCTCACGCCGCCCGGCGTATTCAGGAACTGCACGGCCGGGTTGACCTGGAACGGCTGCACGACGAGCGCGAGCATGAGCGTCGCGCGGCTCATCGGTCGTGTTCTCGCAGAACGTATCGCGCGATCAGCATCGACGCGCCGCGCTTGCCGGCCGCGAACGCGGTTGTCGTCAGCGCGAAGTCGTTGGCGCTGCCACTCAACGCTCGGAATCGGCAGATATCCGTCGGCGAGCGTGTGCGTGATCGTCGCATCGGCCCATGTCGACGGCGCGCCGTTCGCGTCCGCGACGATCGGCGCGATGGAAAAGCCGCCGCGCGAGACTTCGAGCGCGCCATCTTCGGAGAACAGGCCCGTTTCGTGCCCGCCGTCGACGCCGACGACGGTCCAGTACGTCTGCTCGTCGTAGAAGCCGCGCGGATACCAGCCGCGCGGCGCCGATTTCGCGACCGCCGAGAAGAACGCGTTCGCGGACGCGCCGAACGCGAGATCCTTGAGCTCGATCTCGTCGAGCGCATAGCCGTGCCTCGCGCCCGTGCATCGAAATGCGAACGTAACGTGCTTCGGATTCCGGCAGATAGAGCGGATCGGCGCCGCCGTTGCCGACCGTCACCGCGGCGGACGATCCGCCAGTCTTTCGCATCGTCCGACAGAGCGACCTCGTATTTCGACGCGAAAGCATCGCCGTGCCAGTGCAGCACGACGCCGCCGAACTCGCGTTCGAGGCCGAGGTCGAGCGTCAGCGACTGCTCGCCGCCGCGCGCGCTTTGCCAGACGTCGCGGAATCGCCGTCGATCGCGTTCGCGGCTGGCGCTTCGCGCCGTGCCGAAGAAGCGGACGCCTGCGGCGTCGGCAGAACGGCCGGCAACGGCGGGCGCTCGCGGAACGTCAGATCGGCGAAGCAGACCTCGCCGCTGCCGCCCTGCGCGGCGTAGACCGTGAACTCGAGCGTTTCGCTGCTGCGCAGGTGCGATCGCTCGCGGACCCCATGCGAAATCGACCTGTCGCTTCTTGTATGCGAAGCTGCTGTCCAGCTCGTCCGGAAACGCGAAGTTCGCGCGATTGATCCACCAGACGTTCTCGTCGCAGCGTCGACGAGCTTGATCTGCAGCGCGTTGTCGGGCGCGTCGCCGCGCACGCGCACGTCGAGCTCGTAGTCGCTCGGATAGTCGAGATGCAGCGGCGCGCTGCATCGATCGCGTAGCCGTGATCACGCCGTGAAAGTCGAAATCGAGGCAGAGTGCGGCGCCGTCCGGCGCCGTCGGCCTTGCGCAGGCTGTCGCGCTCGACCTGATCGCGAACCCATGCGCAGTCCAGCGCGACGGATCGGACGAAATCGTCGAGCGTCCGCGGCGGCTCGATCGCGGCGAGTGCAGTCGAGAAGAGGAGCGGCGACGCAGCGCGATGAGCGTGCGAGAGCTGCACGCTCACCCCTTCACGCTGCCCAGCAGCAGGCCCTGCGATGTAGTGCCGCTGCAGCACGAGGAACAGCACCAGCACCGGCAGGATCGTGACCACCGAGCCGGCCATCATCAGCTCGTTGTCCTGCACGTGCTCGCGCGACAGCGCGGCGAGCGCGACCGGCGCGGTCTGCCAGTGCCTGATCGCTCAGCACGATCAGCGGCCACATGAAATCGTTCCAGCTCGCCAGGAACGTGAAGATCGCCAGCGTCACGACGATCGGCTTGAGCAGCGGCAGCACGATGCGCAGGAAGATGCGCCACTCGCCGGCGCCGTCGATGCGCGCGGCTTCGAGCAGCTCGTCCGGAATCGAGCGCGCGTACTGGCGCACGAGGAAGATGCCGAACACGCTCGGCCATCGCCGGGCACGATCACGCCGCCGTAGCTGTTGACCAGATGCAGCCACTTCATGAGCAGGAACAGCGGAATCATCGCGACCTGCGCCGGAATCACGCAGCGCGGCGAGCAGCGTCTGGAACAGGCGCTCGCGGCCGGCGAAGCGCAGCTTCGCGAACGCGTAGCCGGCGCTGAGGTTGAACAGCAGCGACAGCAGCGTGATCGCGCGTCGCGACGAGCGAGGCTGTTGAGCAGGTAGCGGCCCATGCCGGCGCGCTCGAACAGCTCGCGATAGTTCGCGAGCGTCGCGATGCGCCGGCAGCAGCGGCGGCGGGAACGTGCTCGCCTCGCCGGGCTGCATGAACGACACCGACAGCATCCACAGCAGCGGAAACAGCGACGAATCGCGCTGAGCCGCGATCAGCGCGCCGTTGACGAGCGCCGGCGTGCCAGCGCGACGTGCCGATTCATGCGGCTGCTCCTCCGCGCCGGCGCCACGCGCAGCAGCACGCGTCGTCGCGACGAGGATCAGCACGAACAGCAGGAACGCGATCGCCGACGCGCGGCCGAGGCTCCACCACTTGAAGCCTTCCTCGTACATGAAGTACAGCACGCTGACGGTGCTCTGCAGCGGATCGCCGTGCGTCATCACGTAGGGCTCGGCGAACAGCTGGAAGTAGCCGGCCATCGTGATGATCGCCGACCAGCAGCAGCACCGGCCGCAGCGATCGGCAGCGTGATGTGGCGGAACTGCTGCCACGCGCGATGCGCCGTCGATGCGCGCGGCTTCGTACAGGTCGCGCGGAATGCCTTGCAGCGCCGGCGAGCAGGATGATCATGTTGTAGCCGAAGTTCTTCCACACCGCGAACAGGATGATCGCCGGCATCGACCAGTGCGGATCGCCGAGCCAGTCGATCGGCGCGATGCCGAGCTGCGCGAGCGCGTAGTTGATCAGGCCGTAGCGCGTGTGGAACAGGTATCGCCAGATCACCGCGACGGCGACGACGCGTCGTCACGACCGGCGCGAACAGCGCCGTGCGGAACAAGCCCTTGAAGCGCGCCAGCGGCGAATTCGAGCAGCAGCGCCGCGCCAAGCGAGACGGCGATCGACAGCGGCACGCCGACGACGACGAAATAGAGCGTGTTGCCGAGCGACTTCCAGAACAGCGGCGCCTGCAGCACGTCGATGTAGTTGTCGAGGCCGACGAAGCGCAGGTTGTCGAGGTCGGCGAGCGCGTACAGATCGAAGTCGGTGAGGCTGAGCAGCGAACGCGGCGAGCACCGGCAGCGAGGAAGAACACGCCGATGACGAGCAGCGCCGGCGCGACGAACGTCCAGGCGGCGCGGCGCTCGCTCATGCGCGTGCCGTTGCCTGCGCGAGCATCCAGCGGCGCTTGTCGAGGATCTCGTCGGTCGCGCGCGTCGAGATCGCGCGAGCGCCGTGTCGATCGCGCTCTCGCCGCCGCGGACGACGCGCTCGGCCGCGAGGCGCATCTCCTGGGCGATGCGCTCCCACTCCGGCACCTTCGGCGTCGGCTTGACGCGCTCGAGCTGCTCGCGGAACGCCTTCGCGTGCTCGTCGTTCGCGAGCTCGGGATCGTTCCAGGCGCTGCGGCGCGGCGGCAGATCGCCGGTCAGCGCGTAGAAGCGCGCCTGCTGCTCGGGCCGGACAGGAACTCGATCAGCTGCCAGACTTCCGGCTTGTGCTTGCCGAGCCGCGGAACATCACGAGGCTCGCGCCGCCGGCCGATCGCGGCGCCGGGGCCGTCGGGGCCGGGCAGTGGCGCCGTGTCCCACTTGTCCTGCGATCTCGGCGGCAGGCGGCGCGGAACTCGCCGATGTTCCACGGGCCCGGTGATGTAGAACGTGAAGAAGCCGTGCGCGAACTCGTCCCAGACGTTCGAGATCTGCCTGGTTGCTCATCGGCGGCGCCCAGTCCGCGGCGGAACATCTCGACGTAGAAGTCCAGCGCGCGACGGAACGTCGGCGCTGTCGAAATTGCCGCGCGTGCCGTCGTCGCGGAGCAGCGGATCGTCGCCCTGCAGCGCCGAGATTGAGCAGCGGCTCGAACTCGTTGAGCGGCAGGAAGATCGCGTAATTGCTCGGCGCCGCGCGTTCGCCTTGATCGGCCGCGAGCGCGCGCTGCCATTCGTCCCAGTCGCGCGGCGGCTCGGCGAAGCCGGCGCGCGCGAGCAGGTCGGTGCGATAGAACAGCAGGCGCGTGTCGACGTACCACGGCACGCCGTAGAGCTTGCCGTCGATGACGTTCGTGTCCCAGATGCCGGCGAAGTAGTCGTCTGCGCGGATCGCGTTCGACTGCGCGACGTACGGCTGCAGCGGTTCGAGCGCGCCGAGCGCGGCGAACTCCGGGATCCAGGTGTTGCCGAGCTGGCAGATGTCGGGCAGCGCAGTCGCCGGCGAACGCGGTCAGCAGTTTCTCGTGCGCGGCCGTCAGCGGCATCTGCTGCATCTCGACGCGCACGCCGGGGTGCGCGCGCTCGAAATCGTCGAGCAGCTCGCGCGACGACCTCGCCTTCGCGGCCGATCGTCCAGAACGTGATGACGGTGACGTCGCTGTGTCGTGCGCACGCGGGCGCGAACACGACGAACGCGAGCACCGCGATGGCGCGCGCGAAATCACGTGCGCGCCGATGCATGCTCACGGCACGGCAGCCGTCGCGCTGCCGTCGGCCGGCTCGTCGAGCCAGCCGCCGGTGAAGCCGGCGCGCTCCAGGCCGCGCGCGGATGTACGGATTCTTGCGCATGACCTTCCAGACGAAATCGCTGCGGTAGTTCTCGATCATCGCGACGATCGGGCCCTGGTCGATGCCGAGGTAATCGATCGTCGACCCAGCCGAAGCCTGGGATCGACGTGGCCGGTCTGCAGCGGCACGTCGTGACGTGAAGCTCGGGTTGAACGCGTCGAGGAAGCCGTACGTCGAATAGATCTGCGTCGCCGTAGCGCTGATCGTGCATCTCCTCGATCGGCCGGGATCACGATCTCGGGCGCGAACGGCGATCGACGCGGCCGCGGCGGTCGGCGCGATCGTGCCGTCGTCGAAGCCGTCAGCGATGCCGGCGCCGCGCGCAGAGTAGTGGTGGAACGCGCGCGTCTTGCCGTGCGTCGATCCTGCGACGTGCCGGCCGGACCGTCGCTCGCGGTGAGACCCCAGACGTTTTCGCCGTAGAGCTTCCAGCCCATCGGATTGTGCGATCGCGTAGGCGCGCTGCGCGTACGTCGCGCGACGGCTGTTCTCGAAATAGTCGAAGCCGTGCTCGCGCATGTAGTCGTCCTGGATGCCGCGGAAATCGATCCAGACGTGCGAGTACTGATGTCCGAACAGCGGCGCGAAGCTGAGGTGCTCCTGGCCGCTGGAACGTGCCCCACGAGTCGCTCGTAGCTCTTCGTCCAGGCGGTCCACGCGTTCGTGCCGACGCCTTGCGTCGGCGAGCCGAGCGCGAGGATGTAGATCAGCATGCCTTCGTTGTAGCCGTGCCAGTCGTACGGGATGTAGCCGTGCTTGGGCATCCAGCCCATCGAGATCAGCGGCGCGCGCACCTGCATCCACGGCCAGTCGACGCGGCGGTAGATCGTGTCGGCGAGCCGGCGGATGTCGGCTTCGTCCTTCGTGTCCCGATCGAAATACGACTGCGACGAAGAGCACGCCGCCGAGCAGCAGCGCGGTGTCGACCGTCGACAGCTCGACCCAGTCCGCGTAGCGCGCGCCGGTCTTGAGATCGAGGAAGTGATAGAAGAACCCGTGATAGCCGGTCATGCCTTCGACACGTCCGCCCTGCGGCGCGCTTTCGAGGAAGCGCAGCGTCGCGAGCGTGCGCTGCACGGCCTGATCGCGCGTCACGTAGCCGCGCTCGACGCCGATGCCGTACGACGTCAGCGCGAAACCGATCGCGGCGATGCTCGAGAACGGCTCCGTGTACGGATAGCGATCCGGCACGAGGCCGGTGTCGGGGTTTGCCGTTTCCCAGAAATAGTTGAACGTGCGGCGTTCGATGTCGTCGAACAGCGGCGTCAGCGGTGGGCGCAGCAGCGGCGTGACCGCGGCGCGCGGGGGTTCGGGTTCGCGTTGAGTGCAACCGCCACAAACGAGAACGCTGGCGGCGAAAGCGACGGCGACGAGAAGCGATGGAAGGCGGTGGCGGAGCAGCACTAGCGGGGAATGGTATTGCAACGCGAAGAGACGTGCAGAAGCGCACCGCCGAGGCCGGCTGAACGATGCGATCCGTGCATGCGATGACCCTTCGAATCGCCGCCCGGCCGGAAGTTCCCGGCCGGGCGGCCTGCTGCCGTTGAAGCTGAAGTCGTCAGAAGCGGAAGCCCATCTGGAACTTCAGCGTGCGCGGATACGAATACATGTTGCCGGTGGTGACCGCGGTTACCACGGGGTTGTACACGCCGTTCGCGCCCCAGTTCGTGTTGAAGTCCGAGTAGTTCTTGAAGTTGAACACGTTGAAGAGGTCGAGCCGCATGTACATCGTGACGCCGCCGGTGAGATCGAAATCCTTGTTCGCGGCGAGATCGACTTCGCGGATGCCGAAGATCTGTCCGCCGGCGATGAAGCGGCCGGTGCCGACCGAGTCGGTCGCGTGCGGCATGCACGGCGCTGCGGCGCCGTAGCAGGCGATGTCGGAGATCGGAATCGGCGTCTGCAGCGTCAGCTTGGCCGAGTACGTCATGCCCCACGGGCCGTCGATGATGCCGGTCGAGACGAGGCGATGCTTGGCGACGCCGGACGAGGTCAGGAACGGGTAGTCGGTGATGTCGGGCGCGTCGAGCGAGTAGTGCTCGCCGGATTTGCGGTTCTCTTCCGCGTCCGTGTACGTGTACGCGACCGTGACGCCCCAACCCGATTCTTTCGTATACGGCTTGTCGAGCGAGAGCAGCAGCGAATTGCTCTTCGTCTCGATGCCGTTCTTGCCGAGGATCAGCGTGCCGAATGGCTGGATCGGGAATCCCCACGGCTGGCCGAAATCGCTGGGGCCGGTGCCGAAGAACGAGCCGTCGGGCCGGCGGTTGCCGAGGATGAACGCGAAGCCGTCCTTGCTGACGATGCGCGAGACCGCAACCGACGTGTTCCAGTCGCCGACCTGGTTGCGCATGCCGATGCTGGCCTGGTCGGAGTAGGGCACCTTGAGGTTGTTGTTGAGGAGATCGATTTCGCGTCCGGCGCCGGTCGTCGTCACCAGCGAGCGCAGCGTGTCGATGTTGTAGTAGCGCGGATCCCAGTCGACGCAGTTCGACGCCGTCGTGTCGCACGGCCGGCCATTGGGCGAGTTGAAGAACACTTCGTACGACGGGAACGTCGCCTTCGATTCCTCGAGCTGCATGTAGTCGAAGCTGTCGCGGTCGTACGAGCGGCCGATGCCGCCGAAGAAGACGTGCTGCTGATCGGCGTTCATGTCGTACGAGAAGCCGAGGCGCGGCTGCCACTCGTCCTTGGCGGCATTGCGGTTGTTGCCGGTCGAGATGTAATCGTTGATGTTGATGCCGCCGAGCCCGAGTGTCTGCGCGTAGGTCTGTCCCGTCGGCGCGTTCGGATCCTGGCTGCCGAACGCCGCGACGACATCCGCGGGCGTCCTGTAGTTGAGGTACGCCGGCGTTTCCTCGTAGTCCCAGCGAACGCCGAGGTTCAACGTCAGGTGATCGTTGACCTGCCAGTCGTCCTGGATATACGCGCCGAACTGCTTGTTCTTCGATTCCGCCGTGCCGTTGCCGACGCCGGCGAGCGGCACGCCGAAGAACGCCTTGTACGGATCCTGATCGGCGCCGGCCGACGTCACGTTGAAGAAGAACTGCGGATTGGCCGGATTGATCTCCTGCGTCGAGAGCTTGACCTCCTTGTACTTGAGGCCGGTCTTGACGAGATGGTCGCCCTGCCACTCCAGATCGGTGAACGAGAGATCGTCCTGGAATGCCGGACCTTGCTGGCCCTTGTTCTGGAAGTTCGCGCCGCCACCGGTCTCGAGCAGCGGGCGGTTGTTGTCGTCCGCGAGCGCATAGATGAACGCGTTGCCGTTGTTGAGCGGGCGCGGACCCCAGGTCGTGTCTTCCCAGGTCACGTGCGCGTCGTTCTGCCAGCGGTCGGACGAGTGCAGCCAGCGCAGGTCCGCGCGCTTTTCGTTGTTGAGAATGTCGCTGCCGAACGACGGCGCCTGCTGGTCGCCGACGTTGTCGCGCTGCGTCTCGTGGCGGTATTTGGCCGTCAGCTCGAAGAGCTCCGATTCGGTCGGCGAGTAATCGATCTTGCCGAAGTAGAGATCCTCGTGGAACGGCAGCGCAGTCGGGCCGATCTCGGCGGCTGCCGCGGGCGGCAGCGGTCCGGGCGCGTTGTTGCCCTCGACGACGGCGGCCGGCGTGATGAAGTCCTTGCCTTCATAGGTGAAGAAGAAATGCATCTCGTCCTTGATGATCGGCCCGCCACCCGCGAGGCCGTATTCCTTTTCGTGCGTCTGCACCTTGTCGCCGGCCGCGTGCTCGGATGGCGTCATCGCGCGCCAGCTGTCGCCGGTGTACGAGCCGAACACTTCGCCGTGGAAATCGTTCGTGCCGGATTTCGTCACCGCCGTGATGGCCGCGCTGGAGAGCTGGTCGTACTCCGCCTTGTAGTTCTGCGTGATGACCTTGTACTCGCCGATGCCGAGCTGCGGGAACGGATTGCCGCGCGAGGAATCCTGGCCCGTGATGCCGCCCTGCAGCACGTAGTTCTTCTGGCCGACGCCGTCGATGTAGACGTTGATGTTGCTCGCCGACTGTGCGCCGCCCTGCAGCTTGGTCGTGCCGTTGTCGGGATTGATCGAGAACGCGACGCCCGGAATCACGTCGGCGAACTCGAGGAAGTTGCGCGTGGTTTGCGGGATCGTGTTGATGATCTTCGTCGACACGGTGCCGCCGACTTCGGACGTCTTCACTTCAGGCAGCGCGAGCGCCGTTACGGTGACGCCTTCGAGCGTCGGCGCGACTTCGCCGCCGGCGGTGAGGTTGAGCTGCGCGGTCTGCGCGACGCTGAGCGTCACCGTCTGCGTGGCGCCGCCCGCAGCCGTGACCGTGTACGTGCCGGGCGGCAGATTCGCGAGCGTGTAGCTGCCGTCGCTCGATGCGGTGACGCGGCGCACGAGGCCGGTGGCGGTATTCGTCGCCGTGATCTCGGCGCCGCCGGTGGCATCGCCGCGCAGCGTCGCGCCGGTGCTTTGCGCGAATGCGGAAGGCGCGCCGAGCGCGAGGCAGCCGGCGAGCGCGCAGGCCAGCAGCGTTGGTTTCGGGACAACGAAGCGAGGACGTCGCGTGTGCATGATGGGTAACTCCCCAAAAAATGAAACGTGGCCGAAGGAATCTTTCTGTCGTGATCGAAGTCGGAGCGCTTCAACTCGTGTCGGCGGCCGATGCGGCAGACGCCGCACCGTGCGCACCGGATGACTGGCGGACGACGAGATCGCAGTCGAGCCGCTCGGTGGATTTCGCGCCGCCGTCGCCGTCGGCGATGAGCTCGGCGAGCCGCTCGAACGCGCGGCGGCCGAGATCGGCGATGCGCACGCGCACCGTCGTCAGCGGCGGCGTCACGAAGCGCGCGATCGGGATGTCGTCGAAGCCGGCGAGCGCGATCGTGTCCGGCACGGCGACGCCTTTTTCGGTCAGCGCGAAGAGGCAGCCGAGCGCCATCATGTCGTTCGCGGCGAAGATCGCGTCCGGGCGTTCGTTGCCTTCGCAGATCTCGACGCCGGCGCGATAGCCGGACGACTCGCTGAAATCGCCGCGCAGCACGATCTCGCTGGCGCCCTTGCGCCCGGCGATCGCGTCGCGATAGCCGTGCAGGCGCTCGTCGGCGTCGAAGTTGTTGTCAGGGCCGCTGATGAACGCGATGCGGCGGCGCCCGCTCGCGAAGAGGTGGCGCATCATCGCGGTCGCGCCGCCGTAGTTGTCGACCGAGAACGCGGGATAGCTGCCCGACGCGACGCGCGTGTTGAGCAGCACGGTCGGCAACGTCGCCGGCAGGTTCGCCGCGAGCACGCGCGAATCGGCGTCCGGCGACATCACGAGCAAGCCGTCGACGCGACCTTGCAGCATGCGCAGCGCCTGCGCCGCTTCGGCTTCGGAGCCGTGCGAGCTCGAGATCAAGAGATGCCGTGCGCTCGCACGCGCAGCCGCGTCGATGCCGCGAATCAGCTCGGAAAAGAACTCGCCGTGGAGGTCGGGCAGCAGCACCCCAATGGTGTCGGTGCGGCGCGTGATGAGGCTGCGCGCGGCCGCATGCGGCACGTAGCGAAGCTGTCCGGCCGCGGCGAGTATGCGTTGTCGCGTCGCATCGGTGACACTTTCGTGACCGTTGAGCGCGCGCGAGACCGAGGCGACGGATACGCCTGCGATGCGAGCGACATCTTTGATCGTTGCGGTCACGCCCCACCCCAGAGCGAAGAGCGCATCCCGGCGCCGCGATGTAAACGTTTACGTAAACGTTTACATCGTGAGGTTTTCGTTGGCGATTGTCATGCTGCGCTACAGCAGGACAGGGCGGGACAGGAATTCAGGTTCGCATCCGGGACACGGAAAGACGCCGACGCCCCAATCTCGTCGTCCCGGCGAAGGCCGGGACCCAGCTCTTCAGTCTTACGGGGGCGCAAAAACTGGATCCCGGCCTTCGCCGGGATGACGAGGCGTGGGTCAGAACGCGAGATTCAGGCTCGCGTAAAGACCGCGGCGCGGCCCGTACTGCGGCGCGCCGACGCCGATGCCCGAGCCGTCGCGGAGCTGGTAAACGCGGTCGGTGACGTTGATCAGCGCAAGGCCGACATCGAGATCGTTCTCGATGCGCCAGCGAGAACTTCCGGTCGACAGAGGCGTTGAGCTGCCAGTACTGCGGCAGGTGCGCCGTGTTCGCGAAATCGGCGCGCAGGCCCGAGCCGTAGAGATAGTCGGCGCCGAGCGCGTGCCGTCCCAGAGCCAGCTCAATCCGCCCGACGACGTCAGCCGCTGGTCGTGGTCGAGATGGACCCAGTGCGTCGCGATGTAGTCGAGCTCGTCCTGCTCGAAGTTGTACTGGCCGGTGACGACGTCCTTGCCCTTCGCGCGGCTCGACGCGACGTTGGCGTACGCGGTGAAGCCGTCGTGCGTGTAGTTCGCGGTCAACTCGACGCCGCGCACCTTGCCGTTGGCGTAGTTGAACGGCGAGAAGATCAGCGCCGAGCCGAACTGGCCCTCGTCGAGCAGATTCGTGACCTTGCGGTAGTACGCGTCGAGGCCGAGCGTCAGGTCGCCGCCGATCTTCTGCGCGACGCCGGCGTCGAAGTAGTGCGAGCGCTCGGAGAGCGTCTCGGCGTTGACGTTGGTCGGCAACGCGTTGGTCGTGCCCTGGAACAACGCGATGTCGGTCGGCGCGATCAGCTCCGCCGGCGGCGGCGTGAAATAGCGTGCGTAGCCGGCGTGCAGCGTCGTCGTGTCGCTCGCGGCGTAGACGAGGCCGAGGCGCGGGCTCAGCTGGCTTTCCTGGACGTACGCGTCGACCTTGTCGGCGCGGACGCCGTAGTTCATCGTCAGGCGATCGTTGATCTGCCACTCGTCCTGCACGTAGAGGCCATAGGTGCGGGCGTCGATGTGTTGCGCATTGTCGACGATCGTGATCGGCGCCGTGCTGGTCTGATTGCCGTCCGCGTCGGCCGGAAATACGAGCGAGGTGTTGTTCGCGACCGGATGCTCGTCGCTGACGTAAAGCCCGTAACGAAGCGTGTGCGCGTCGCCGAGCGGCGTCGAGAAGTCGGCCTGCAGCGTATTCGCGCGATTGCTGCGCGCGATCGTTCCGGCGACGCCGTTGAAGATCAGATCGCCGACCGGATCGGGCGAATAGTCCACGCTCGTGTAGCGCTGGCCGATCGAAGCCTGATAGTTCGTTGGCACCGATCTGGCCCTGCAGCGAGATCACGCCGAAACGCGTCACTTCCTGCTGGCGCTCGTTGAGATCGCGCGAGTCGAACGACGTCACGCCGTCGAGCGCATAGATGGGCGTCTGATCCGGGATTGTTCGGGATCTCGAAACGGTTGTTCGTCGCGCCGAACAGAAACGAAATGCGCGTCGATTCGTCGATCAGGTACGACATGTAGCCAAGCCCTTGATCTGGTTCGTGTGGTCGTGGATCGCGATCGCGCGACGGCCGTCGGATTCTCGATGCCGATGTCGCTTTCGAGATAGCTGCCGGTGAAGAACCCGCTCCACGCGCCATTCGTGCCGTGAACCTCGAAGCTCGGATTCAGCGTGCCGAACGAGCCGGCGGTGAGCCCGACGTCGCCGCCGTTCCCTTCGTTGGCGCCCGATTTCGTCGTGATGTCGACGACGCCGGCCGTGCGGTAGCCGTATTGCGCCGGCAGCGCGCCGGTGAGGAATGAAAGGTTGTCGATGATGCGCGTATCGAGCGTCTGCCCGAAGCCGCTGATGCTCTCCGGGATGATGATGCCGTTGATGCGGTACTGCAGGTCCGCATGGTCGCCGCGGACGTGCAGCTGGCCGTACGAATCGTTGACGACGCCGGGCGCCTGCAGCAGGACCTGGTTCAGCGGCGTCGCGTCGCCGAGCGGCAGCGCGTCGATCGAGTCGCGGTCGAAGATGTATTCGCTGCTGCCGATATCCGGCGAGAGCTGGTTGCGCGCGCGGTCGAGCTTGCCGGTGACGCTGACCGTACCGAGCGTCTCGTCGTCGGTGGCCGGCGCGGCCTTCGTCTTCGCGTTGCGCGACTCGGCGGGCGGCGCGCCCGCGTCGGGCTGGGGCGCGTCGGCATCCGCATGAGCCCGCGCGGCGGGGAGCAGGGCGACGGCAATGCAAAGCGTCAGGAGGTGCGATCGCATGAGCTTCCCTTGGCAGTTGAAACGTTATAATATATCTCTCATGAGTCAAGTCACTGCGCCGGAAGTCATGCCTCGACACCGTTACGGAGCGCTGCTTCGGGATGCGGACAGACGTCGTCCAGTTGAGTTATGTTATAGCGTCAGACGAAAGCCCATGAGCACGATCAAACCTTCCATCGCGAGCCGCTTCGACCGGCTCGGCGCGACGGCCTCGTTTCTATGCGCCGTTCACTGCGCTGCGCTGCCGCTCGTGATCGCGACGCTGCCCGCGATCGGGCTCGGCTTCCTCGCGAACCACCGCTTCGAGCGTGGTTTCGTCGCGTTCGCCAGCGTGCTCGCGCTGACGACGCTGATCGTCGGCTTCCGCCGCCATCGCCAGTTCCGCGCGTTCTGGTTCCTGGTGCCGGGCATCCTGCTGCTCGCGGCCGGCATGATCGTCGACTTCGAAGCCAACGCGACCGTGCACGCGGTCCTCGTCGCGATGGGCGGCACGCTCGTCGCGGTTTCGCATCTGACGAACCTGCGTCTCGCGCACGGGCACGTGCATGACGCGGCCTGCGAGCACTGAAGCGTCGCGAAGTCGCTTCGTGATTGTGTAACCGCGACGCCGATGCCTAGCATCGGATTTCGGCTAAGGCCACCTCCTGACGCCGTGATTCATTCGCACGACCACGCGCCTCACGCGCACGACGCACGATCACGCAACGCCTGAAGTGCGCCGCGAGAGCCGGCTCCTGTTCGCGTTCGCGCTGACGGCGCTGATGCTGGTCGCCGAGGCGATCGGCGGCTTCGTTTCGCATTCGCTGCGCGCTGCTCGCCGATGCAGGCCACATGCTCGTCGACGCCGGCGCGCTGCTGTTCGCGTGGCTCGGTGCGCACTATGCGCGCCGGCCGGCCGATGCGCGGCGCAGCTTCGGTTACGCACGCCTCGAAGTGCTCGTCGGCTACAGCAACGCGCTGCTGCAGTTCCTGCTCGTGATCTGGATCGCGAGCGAAGCGCTGTTCCGCTTCGCCAATCCGGCGCCGATCCTGTCCGGCACGATGCTCGTCGTCGCGCTCGCGGGCCTCGTGGTCAATTCGATCGTGCTTCGCGCGCTGTCGCATTCGCATGGCGATCTCAACACGGCCGGCGCGCGGCTCCACGTGCTCGGCGATCTGCTCGGCTCGGCCGGTGCAGTCATCGCGGCGCTCGTCATCCGCTATTTCGACTGGCTCTGGGCCGATTCGGCGGTGTCGGTCCTCGTCTCGCTGCTGATCCTCGGCAGCGCATGGCGACTTCTGCGGCGCAGCGCGCACATCCTGCTCGAAGGCACGCCAGAAGGCATGGATGCCGACATCGTCGGCGAGGCGATTTCGCGCGAAGCCGCTGGCGTGCGCGACGTGCACCACGTCCACATCTGGCAGCTTGCCGGCGGCAGCCACGTCGCGACGCTGCACGCGCGCGCGCTCGAAGGCCACGCGCCCGACGCGGTCATCCTCGCGATCCGCACGGTGCTGCGCGAGCGCTTCAGCGTCGATCACGCGACCGTGCAGCTCGAGACGTTCCATTGCGACGAAACCGGCTGCCGCGGGCACACCGAATCGAAGCTCGCCTGACCCGGCAGGTTGCGCCCCGCGCCGGGGCTGTTATCCTGCGCGCCCCGAATTAACCGTATTTCCGAGGAAAAGACGATGGGCAGAGGCGACCGCAAGACGCGCAAGGGCAAGATCGCGATCCGCAGCTACGGCAATGCGCGACCGCACCATGCGGCGGCGACGAAGTCGGGCAAGCCTGCGGCGGCGAAGTCGCCCGCGGCGAAGACGCCCGTGAAGAAGGCTGCACCCGTCAAGAAGGCGGCGCCGAAGAAGGCCTGATTTCGGCATTCGTAGAGTTTCGCGAACACCATTCCCACCCAACCCTCCTCTTGAAGGGGAGGGCTAAGAACTGACTAGCGTCCGGCCGCCAGCGACGACGCGGCGCGCGAGAGCTCCCGCGATCCAGTAACACAGATCAGCCGGCCGCTCGATATTCCAGACGACGAAATCGGCTCGCTTCCCCGCTTCGAGCACGCCGCGATCGGCGAGTCCGAGCGCGCGCGCCGCGTTGATCGTCGCGCCGCGCAGCGCTTCCTCAGGCGTCAGCCGGAACAGCGTGCACGCCATGCTCATCGCAAGCCGCAGCGACAGCAGCGGCGACGTGCCCGGATTGCAGTCGGTCGCGATCGCTATCGGTACGCCGTTCGCGCGGAACGCATCGATCGGCGGCAGCCGGGTCTCGCGCAGCGCGTAATACGCCCCGGGCAATAGCACCGCGACCGTGCCGCGCGCGGCCATCGCACGCACGCCGTCGTCGCTGGTGTGCTCGAGATGCTCGGCTGAGCGCGCGCCGAACTCGGCCGCAAGCGCCGCGCCGCCGAGATCGGATAGCTGATCCGCGTGCAGCTTGACCGGAATGCCGAGCTCGCGCGCCTTCTCGAACACGCGCCGCGTCTGCGCCGGCGTGAATGCGATGCGCTCGCAGAACGCATCGACCGAATCGGCGAGCCCTTCGCGCGCGATGGCGGGCAGGATCTCATCGCAGATCGAGTCGATGTACGCATCGGGCCGGTCCTTGAACTCGGGCGGCAGCGCGTGCGCCGCGAGCAGTGTCGTGCTGACGCCGATGCCGAGCGACTCGCCGATGCGCCGCGCGACGCGCAGCATCTTGCGCTCGCTGTCGAGATCGAGGCCGTAGCCGGATTTGATCTCGAGCGTCGTCGCGCCGTCGTCGACGAGCGCACGCGCGCGTGGCAGCGAAGCCGCGAGCAGCGCATCCTCGTCGGCCGCTCGCGTCGCGCGCACGGTCGACATGATGCCGCCGCCGCCGCGTGCGATGTCCTCGTAACTCGCGCCGCCGAGACGGCGCTCGAACTCGTCGGAGCGATCGCCGCCGAAGACGAGATGCGTGTGGCAGTCGATGAGGCCCGGCGTGATCCACGCGCCGGAGACGGACTCGACGCGGTCGGCGAGCGCTTCGGGACGATCCGGCAGCGCGCTCATCGGCGCCGCAAACGTGACGACGCCGTCCTGGTAGCCGAGCGCGGCGTCTTCGATCGCACCGTAGCGCGCGCCGTTCGTGGACATCGTCGCGAGGCGGCAATCGGTCAGCAGTGCGTCCCAGCGCGCGGTCTTCATGCCGCTAGTTTCGCGGTTCGGGCCGAGGCGCGCCAGACGCGGGTGGAAATGACTCCGGCGCGCGGCTAGGCTCCATGCTTTCAGTTCGGGATTCGGCGATGGCGGTGACTTCGTTTTCTGCGGGACACGCGTGGCTGCCGGACGGGTTCGCGAGCGACGTCGCGATCCGCATCGACGGCGGCGAGCTCGTCGGCGTCGCGCCAGGCGCAAAGGACAAGCCCGCGCTCGGCCACTACGTGCTGCCCGGCATCGCGAACCTGCACTCGCACGCGTTTCAGCGCGCGATGGCCGGCCTCGCCGAGCGCCAGTCGAACACCGACGACAGTTTCTGGACCTGGCGCGAGGTCATGTACGCGTTCGCAGGCCGCATCGGCCCCGACGATCTGCAGGCGATCGCTGCGCAGCTCTATGTCGAGATGCTGAAAGCCGGCTACACGCAGGTCTGCGAGTTCCACTATCTGCATCACCAGCCGGATGGCACGCCGTACGACGATCCGGCCGCGATGTCGCTCGCGCTGATCGAAGCCGCGGCCGAAGCCGGCATCGGGCTCACGCTGCTGCCGACGCTGTACATGACGGGCGGCTTCGACGGTCGGGCGCTGTCGGATCGCCAGCGCCGTTTCGGTCACGATGTCGACGGTTACCTGCGCCTGCTCGAACGCTTGCGCAAGGAAGAATCGCCGCGCGTGCGCGTCGGCATCGCGCTGCATTCGCTGCGCGCGGTGCCCGAGGCCGCGATGCGCGACGTGCTCGCGTCGGATCTCGCGCGCGCGTGCCCGGTCCACATCCACGTCGCCGAGCAGATCGGCGAGGTGCAGGATTGCCTGCAGATCCGCAACGCGCGGCCGGTCGAATGGCTGCTCGATCACGCGCCGGTCGATGCGCGCTGGTGCCTCGTTCACGCGACGCATCTGACCGAGACCGAGACGCGCCGGCTCGCCGCGAGCGGCGCCGTCGCCGGTCTTTGCCCGACCACCGAGGCGAATCTCGGCGACGGTCTTTTTCCGCTGAGAGCGTATCTCGACGCCGGCGGCCGCATCGGCATCGGTTCGGACAGCCACATCTCGGTGTCGGCGGTCGAGGAGCTGCGCTGGCTCGAGTACGGACAGCGGCTCGTCACGCGCCATCGCAACATCAGCGCGTCGCGCGCGTCGCCGCATACGGGCGACACGCTGCTTCGCCTTGCGCTCGCCGGCGGCGCGCAGGCGTCCGGCGTCGAAACCGGCACGCTGAAAGCTGGTGCACGCGCCGATTTCATCGTGCTCGACGACGAGGCGCCGCTGCTGGCAGGCCGCACTGCGCAGGACGCGATCGATACCTGGATCTTCGCGGGCAACGCGAACCTCGTGCGCGACGTCGTCGTCGCCGGCGAGCCGGTCGTGCGCGATTTCCGGCATCGCGACGAGGAGCGGATCGCAGCGCGCTATCGCGATGCCGTCGAGCGTCTCGCCCGCTTCAATCTGATCTGAGCATCGCGCGCACGTCGTCGAACCGGCCATCGTTCGGCGCCGGCTTGATCGCGAGCAGGTGCGCGAGCAGCGGATAGACGTCGACATTGTCGAACTCCGGCACGCGCACGCCCGCCTTGAACGCGGGCCCGTGCGCGACGAACAGTGCGCGCATCTTCGGATCGTCGTTGTCGTAGCCGTGCTCGCCGAGCGAGACATGCTTGCGCTTCGCGGCGGCGTCGTGCGTCGTGACGATCCAGCCGTCGTCGGCGAGGCAGAGCAGGGCGGGCACGCGCGGATTCGTGCCGTAGTGGAGGCGTGCTGGTACCTCGGACTTCCGCCAGCACGTCATGTGGGCGTGCGGCGCCAAGATCGCATGCTCGATCGCCGCCGTCTCCGTCGGCCTCGGATTCATTCCGGCGAGAATGCCGTCGTTGACGAAGCCGGCGTCATCGAGGTTGACGAGATCGTCGAGAAAGATCTGCCGCTCCGGCGCCGTCGACGTCATGCCGTGGTCGGAAACGACGACGATGTTCGTGCGCGCGAAGAGCCCGCGCGCCTTGAGGCCGTCGACGAGCCGCGCGAGTGCCGCGTCGACTTCGCGCATCGCCGCATTCACCTCGGGCGAATCGGGGCCGTCGTCGTGCCCCGCGTGATCGACCTGCTCGAGATAGAGCGTATAGAACGACGGCCGCGCATCGTCGCCGAGATCGGTCCAGCGCAATAGCAGGTCGACGCGCTGATCGGGCGTCAGCTTGCCGTCGAAGTGCAGCCACAGGCTCGGGAGCGTGCCGTCGATTGCGACATCGGAGCCCGGCCAGAACATCGTCGCCGCGCGTCGGCCCTGTTTCTCGACGCTGACCCAGAGCGGCTCGCCGCCCCACCATGCGGGATCGGCGATCGTGTCGGCGTCCTTGTAGACGAACACCTTGCCCGACTTCGGATCGACCATGCGGTTGTCGACGATGCCGTGGTGATCCGGATAGAGGCCAGTCACCAGCGTGTAGTGGTTCGGGAACGTCAGCGTCGGGAACGACGGCTTCATCGCGTCGGCACGCACTCCGCTCGCTGCAAGCGCGGCGAGCGTCGGCGTCAGTCCGCGGTCGAGATAGTCCGCACGAAAGCCGTCGATCGAGATCAGGATGACCGGATCCGGCAGCGGCGCGTCGCGGTGCGTCGCTGGGCCGCTGCATGCGCCGAAGACGAGAAGAAGCGCGAAGCCAACGAGACGCGCGCAGAAAGCAGGCATGCGAAGCCGATTCCGAACGGCAATCCGCCTATGTTGGCGCAGCGAGGCTACGGCTGTCTTGCGGCGCGCCTATGCGCGCGCGGCGTAGCCGCCGATGTGGCCGTCGATGCCGGCGATGCTCGGCTGCGCGACGATGCGTCCGCTGCGCGTCGCTTCGTAGTTGCGGTACATCTCGAGCAGGCCGCCGTAGAGATGCAGCGTGATTGCCGGCCGGCGCGAGGACAGATTGCTGCAGCGATGCGCATGGCCGTGCGTGCCGAGGAACCCGCACGACTGGCCTTCGTCGAGCACGGTCGTGCCGATGAAGCGCGTGTCGGCGTAGCCGTCGCCGCGATCGATGACTTCGAAATCGTCGACGCTGAGCGCGCCCTGCAGCACCCACTCGATGCCCCAGAGCCCGTCGTGGTCGTGGATCGGCGTGGAGAAGCCGGTCGGCCAGACCATGATGAGGCCCGTGTAGCGGCCTTCGTGCTCGCGCTCGAACAGCCAGCGCGTCAGCATCGTCGGGTTCGCGTCGCAGAGCGTGCGGATCGCGCGGCGATCCTTCGGCGAATACCAGGCCGCTTCGCGCAGACCGCGCTGAATGCGTTCGAGACTGAAATCGGAGCCGACGCAAGACGCCATGAAGGCGCGGACATTGTTCGTGACGTCAAGATCAATCGGCGCCATGCCACGCACCCCGTGTCTGCGCGTTACCCCTGTGGGAGGCACTGCATCACAGCGGCCGTTAAACGCTCGCTAAGAGTTTCGGGCAGAGTTCGGGCAGGTTCGCCGCATCAGGCGGATCGACGTGAGGAACGTCGTGTTACTCGTTGACGGCATTGCGATTTGCTTCGCTCAATGGTCGAATCCGCTGGCGAAGATCCGGTCCGGCACCGCGAACAGCGTGCGGACCATGCTGACGTAGTCGAGCCCATTCGAGTTGTCCTCGAAGAACGTGCGCCCGAACACGAGCACCGAATCGTCGCGCGCGACAATCGCATGCAGCTGGTCGTAGTCGCCGGTTTGTCCGACGTTGTCAGGATCCTCGATCGTGTAGCCGCGCCAGCCGCCGTTGCCGAACGTCATGTCGAGCACGCCGTTCGCGTCCGTCTTCGTCAGCACGAACTGCGTGCGGTGATTGCCCGAGAACGGAAACGCGGTCGTCGCGAACACGATCGTGCCGTCGCCGCGGATCGCGACCGCGTCGCGTCCTTCGAAGAACGAGCCGAGCGACGTGTCGCCGAGCTCGTACTCGCGGATGCCGAAATTCGCGACGATCGCGCCGCTCGTGTCGAGCCGCGTCAGCAGGAGGCAGCAGGTCGTCATTCCGCTCGCTTCGAAGCCGCCGACGACGATGCTGCCGTCCGCATCGATCGCGAGCGACGTCGCCTCGATGCCGGGCTGCCCCGACGGCGCATCGAGATCGACGACCGCACCGCCGTTCCATCCGGGATCGAGCTCGCCCGATTCGGTCAGCTCGGCGACGACGAGGTTCGGGCCGTGGTCGTTGCCGCGCCAGCCGACGGTGATGATGCGGCCGTCGTCGCGCACCGCGAGTGCGTTGACGCCGCGGAGGCTGTTCGTTGCCGCCACGTCGATGCGCACGTGGCCGTTGGTGCCGAATCCTGCGTCGGGCGTGACGCCGTCGGCTTCGTAGCGCAGCACGTCCCAGGTCTGGCCGGTCGTCGCCGCGAACACGAAGCGGCCCGACGTGTCGCGCGCGAAATCGGCGACGTAATAATCGGTGCCGAACAACGGCACGCTGCCGAAGCCCGCTTCGAGGCTGCCGTCCGGCTCGACATGCACGATGCACGCGCCGGTCCATGCGTAGGCGCCGCCGGCGCCGTCGTCGGCGAGGAACGTTGGCGTGAAGTCGATGCAATCGCCGAGCGTGACGCGGCCGGTGCCGTCGCTGCCGAACGCGGTATCGGCGCTGCCGTCGGAGAGCGTGCGGCCGATCCAGATCGTCGAATCCTGGTTCGCCATGATCCACAGATACGCGCCATCGGCGAGGCCGAGCACGTCGCCGGTTGGCGTAGGCGCGGTCGGGAACTCTGTCGGCCGCGCGATCGTGACCTGGCCGCCGCCGAATGACAGATCAACGTCACCGTCGGCCGCGATCGCGAACGACGATGAGATGAGGCACACCACGCAAGCCAATGTCCGCAGCATCGCGCGTTTCCCCGGCCAGGCGATGCGCGCGATCGTAATGCGGCTTCAGCGGCCGCGCATCGGTGGTTTCACCCACGCAAACCGGCTGTCGGCAGCCTCCATTGCAAACGCGCGCGGCGCACGCTATCTGGAGCGATCGCCGCGGAGAAACCCATGCACCTGTTCGATACGCCGACGATCGGCGACGTGACGCTTCGCAACCGCATCGTCGTCTCGCCGATGTGCGAATACTCGGCCGTCGACGGCATGCCGGACGACTGGCACCTCGTACATCTCGGCAGTCGGGCGGTTGGCGGCGCGGGGCTCGTCTTCACCGAGGCGACGGCGGTCTCGCCCGAAGGCCGCATCTCCCCCGGCGACACCGGTATCTGGAACGACGCGCAGCGCGACGCGTGGACACGCATCGCCGGCTTCATCGCGGCACAGGGCGCGATGCCGGGCATCCAGCTCGCACACGCGGGCCGCAAAGGCAGCACGCAGGTGCCGTGGCGCGGCGCCAAGGCGCTCGCGGCGGACGAGGGCGCGTGGACGCCGGTCGCGCCGAGCGCGATCGCGTTCGACGACGACTACCCGATGCCGCGTGCGCTCGACGAAGCTGGCATAGCGAAAGTCGTCGGCGATTTCCGCGCGGCCACCCAACGCGCGCGTGAGGCTGGGTTCCGCGTCATCGAAATCCACGCGGCGCACGGCTATCTGTTGCACGAGTTCCTGTCGCCGCTCTCGAACCGTCGCGACGATGCCTACGGCGGCTCGCTCGAACAACGCGCGCGCATCGTGCGCGAGGTCGTCGCCGCCGTGCGCGAAGCGTGGCCCGCGCCGAAGCCGCTGTTCGTGCGCATTTCCGCGACGGACTGGGCGCCGGGCGGCTGGGACATTGACGAAACCGTCGAGCTCGCGCGCATGCTGAAGCGCGACGGCGTCGACGTCATCGACTGCTCATCCGGCGGCACCGTGCCGCATCCTACGATTCCGCTCGGACCCGGCTACCAGGTGCCGTTCGCGGCGCGTATTCGCCGCGAAGCCGGCATCGCGACCGCGGCGGTCGGGCTCATCACGGACGCGAAGCAGGCAGAAGACATCGTCGAACGCGGCGACGCCGACCTGATCGTCATGGCGCGCGAAATGTTGCGTGATCCGTATTTCGCGCGTCGCGCAGCGAAGGAGCTCGGCGTCGACATCACGCCACCGGTGCAATACGAGCGCGGCTGGGGCGTGCCGCGACGCTAGACGCGCCTACGGATCGAAGCCGCTCGCGAAGATGCGGTCGGCCGGTGCCGCCGGCTGCACTTCGAAGGCGCCGATGTCGGGTGCGCTCCCGTACGTGCGCACGAAGCCGTCGCCGCGCTGATCGGTCGCGAGGCTCAGCGGATTGTCGCCCGCGTCGATGGCGGGACTGCCGGTGGCGAGCGCGTGCGTCATCGTCGCGCCGCCGTTGTCGGCGAGCGGGAGCAGCATCGGATCGCCGCTCAACGTATCGGGCGGCACGTTGAGTGCGAGCGCCGCGACGATGAGATCGTGCGAACCGGTGACGGTGCCGCCCGGCGCGAAGATGTCGTCCGGATTCCCGCCCGCCGTGTTGCCGGCGACGATCGTGCTTTCGAGCCCGAGCGTGTAGTACGCGTAGTAGAACCAGATGCCGCCGCCGGCGCCGTTGGCCGAGTTCGCGGTCAACGTCGAGTTCGAAAGATGCACGGTGCCGTAGGTGTTCGCGATCGCGCCGCCGTTGCCTTGCGCGAGGTTCTCCGAGATCGTCGTGTTCTCGGCCGCCGCGTCGCCGTAGCCGTGAATGAAGATGCCGCCGCCGCGATCCATCGCGATGTTGCCCGTCAGAAGGCTGTCGACGAGATCGGTGTTGCCGCCGAGCAGCAGGATCGCGCCGCCGTTCTGTGCCGAGTTGCCCGAGATCGTGCCGCGCGTGAACGAGAGATCGCCGTTGGCGCCGATCGCGCCGCCGTCCTCGTCGGCCGAGTTGCTGCCGAGGTTCGTGTCGGTCAGCGTCGCGCTGACCGGCGCCGCGCCGTAGCGGTTGCTGAAATAGAGGCCGCCGCCGGCGCCGTAGTGCGCGTCGCTGAAGGCGGTGTTGCCGCTGATCGTGCTGTCTTCGAACGTCGAGTTGCCGTAGACGAACGCGCCGCCGCCGCGCACGCCGCAGTAGCCGCAGTGCGAGAACGCGGTGTTGTTCTGCAACGAGCTCGACGAGACCGTGAGCGTCCCTTGCAGGTGGTTCGCCCGATCGCCGACGGCGACGCCGCCGCCGTATGTTCTGCCATTGTTCGACGTCGCGAAGTTGCCGCTGACGGTCGTCGCGATCAGCGTCGCGGTGCCGCCCGCGAAGAGGCCGGCGCCGTACGCGTAGCCGGTCGTGCCGTCGACCTTGTTGTCGCCGACGAAGCTCGACATCAGCGTCGCGTCGCCGGCGACACTGATGCCGCCGCCATGCCGTGCGCCGCCGGTCGAGGCGATGCCCGCACCGCATTCGGAGACTTCGACGTCGCTGAGATTGACGCTGCCCTCGCTCGCGAGGCATCCGCCGTCGCCATTGGTGAAGCCGTGCTGCAGTTTCAGGCCGGCGATCGTCAACGCGCCGGTCGCGCCGGCGGCATGGACGAGCACGCGATCGGTGTAGCCGCCGTCGATCGTCAGCGCGTTGCGGCCGGGACCGTCGATCTCGAGGTTCACGATCGGCTGCCCGTCGCCGCCCTGGCCGATCGTGATCGCGCCGGACGTCAGCGAGATCGTGCTGCAGCCGAGCGTCGCGCTGAAGTCGATCGTGTCGCCGCTGACCGCGGTCGCGACCGCGTCGCGCAGCGAACCCGCGCCCGAGTCTGCGCAGTTCGCGACGGTGATCGTCGAGGCGAGCGCGGGCGTCGCGGGCGCCGCGAGGACGGCGGCAAGGCACAGCGCGAGCGGACGGCGGCTAAGGCCGGAACGAGTCGCGCGTGGAGCAATCGTCATGGTGCGTGTCCCCAGTGTGGAAGGTGTCTTCGCAGAAGCGAGCGGTTTTTTCGTCCCGCAGCGCGCCGCGCCGCGGCAGCCGGCGAAAGCGAGGATCGGGCGGGACATTTGCGGCAGCCTAGCGCGAGGCCTAGACGCGCGGAAAGATCGGCAGGCGAAAGCCTATCTATAATGTGCCGCTCGCCGTATGGAAATGCCCATGTCCGCTCCTACCCGCATCGACACCACCCGCGTGATCCGCGCACCGCGCGGCAGCACGCTCACGTGCAGGAGCTGGCTCACCGAAGCCGCGTTCCGGATGCTCCAGAACAATCTCGATCCGGACGTCGCCGAGAAACCGAGTGAGCTCGTCGTCTACGGCGGCATCGGGCGCGCCGCGCGCAACTGGGAATGCTTCGATGCGATCCTGAAGTCGCTGCGTGAGCTTGGCGACGAGGAGACGCTGCTGATCCAGTCCGGCAAGCCGGTTGGCGTGTTCCCGACGCACAAGGATGCACCGCGCGTGCTGCTCGCGAACTCGAATCTCGTGCCGGCGTGGTCGACCTGGGAGCATTTCAACGAGCTCGATCGCAAGGGCCTCATGATGTACGGCCAGATGACGGCCGGTTCGTGGATCTACATCGGCTCGCAGGGCATCGTGCAGGGCACGTACGAGACGTTCGTCGAGATGGGCCGGCAGCATTACGGCGGCAATCTCAAGGGGAAATGGATCCTGACGGCCGGTCTCGGCGGCATGGGCGGCGCACAGCCGCTCGCGGCGAGTCTCGCCGGCGCGTCGTCGCTGAACATTGAATGCCAGCAGAGCCGCATCGACATGCGCCTTCGCACGCGCTACGTCGACGAGCAGGCGAGCGATCTCGACGACGCGCTCGCGCGCATCGCGCGCTACACGAAGGCGGGCGAGGCGAAGTCGATCGCGCTGCTCGGCAACGCGGCCGAGATTCTTCCGGAGCTCGTGCGTCGTGGCGTGAAGCCTGATGCCGTCACCGATCAGACGAGCGCACACGATCCCGTGAACGGCTATCTACCGATCGGCTGGACGGTCGAGCAGTGGTTCGAACGTCGCAAGAGCGATCCGAACGGCACGCGCGACGCGGCGAAAAAATCGATGCGCGTCCACGTCGAGGCGATGCTCGCGTTCCAGAAGATGGGCGTGCCGACGTTCGACTACGGCAACAACATCCGCCAGATGGCGAAGGACGAAGGCTGCGCGAACGCGTTCGATTTTCCGGGCTTCGTGCCGGCGTACGTGCGGCCGCTGTTCTGCCGCGGCATCGGTCCGTTCCGCTGGGTTGCGCTGTCGGGCGATCCGGAAGACATCTACAAGACCGATCGCAAGGTCAAGGAACTGATTCCAGACGATCCGCATCTGCACCGCTGGCTCGACATGGCCGAGCAGCGCATCAGCTTCCAGGGCTTGCCCGCGCGCATCTGCTGGGTCGGCCTCGGTCAGCGCCACAAGCTCGGGCTCGCGTTCAACGAGATGGTGCGCAACGGCGAGCTGAAGGCGCCGATCGTGATCGGGCGCGATCATCTCGATTCGGGTTCCGTCGCGTCGCCCAATCGCGAGACCGAGGCGATGAAAGACGGCAGCGACGCCGTGTCCGACTGGCCGATTCTCAACGCGCTCTTGAACACGGCCGGCGGCGCGACGTGGGTTTCGTTCCATCACGGCGGCGGCGTCGGGATGGGTTACTCGCAACATGCCGGTGTCGTCATCGTGTGCGACGGCACTGCGGAAGCCGACAAACGCCTTGCGCGCGTGCTGTGGAACGATCCCGGTACGGGCGTCATGCGTCATGCCGACGCCGGTTATGAGATCGCGCAAGCGTGCGCGCGCGAGCAGAAGCTCAATCTGCCAATGCTCGGCTAGCGCGTCGTCCGCCGAAGGGGATAGCGAAGCGGCGTTCCGCGCGATTACATCTCCACGAGCGTCTTGAACCCGCCCCAGAACATCCGCTTGCCGTCGAACGGCATGTTCTTCGGATCCATGAACTCGGCCATCCGCGGGTCGGCCATGACCTTCTTGTTCGCGCGATTGCGATCGGCCTTCGACTTGTAGACGATCCACGAGAACACGACGACCTCGCCGGGCTTGAGCTTCACGGCCTGCGGAAACGAGGTTGTCTTGCCGGGCTTGACGTCGTCGGCGACGCATTCGTGATATTCGAGCGCGCCGTGCTCCGTCCAGAGCTTGCCGCCTTTTTTCGCCATCTTGCGGTACGCAGCGAGCTTGTTGCGCGGAACCGGCACCACGAAGCCATCGACATAACTCATTGGAACTCTCCTCGCAGGTCAGATGTCCCGAGTGTGGCGCAGTTGCGTTGCCGATGCCACCTTGCGGGTTCATGTTGCGAAACCGCGCGTGAATCGACGCGCATCGCGCGGATCAAACAATTCGAATGTTGGGAGAGTTTCATGCAAGCAGCGTCATCCATTCCATTCGCGCGTCACGCGGTCGATCCGACCGATCACATCCTCATCGTCGATGCGCTCTATCGTTTCGGCGCAGGTCAGGACATGAGCGATCGCGCGCTTTTCGAATCGGCATTCGCGCCCGATGCGGTGCTCGATTTCACGCAGCCGGCCAAGCGGCTCGGCATCGAGATCCCGGTGTTCAAGAACCGGACGGGTATCGCGGATGCGATCTTCACGGCGATCGCTGGCCTCGACACGACGCACACGATCACGAATCCGCGCATCACCGACTACGACGGGCGCCACGCGACACTGACGACGCTCGTCGAGGCGCAGCACCTGCCGCGCGCCGACCATTCGCGCCACCTGATGCTGAAGAATATCTACCGCGTCGAGCTTTCGCGCGCGGTCGATGCCTGGGTCATGGACCACGTCCGCATCGACAACGTATGGATGGAGGGCGACCCGAAGGTGCTGTTCCCGAACGCCTGACGGCGCTTCCGTCCGGGACGCCGGACGCCGAGAATGGACGGCAGGAAATAGAAGGCCCGCAGCGTCGTGCTCGAAAAGGGACCGCCGAGTACCTTTCGAACGCTACGCTGCGGGCTGTCCCGACTCCCCCTGAATCCACACCGGCTTGCAGGCTGATCGGTGGGGACATCCAAGTTGTCTCGGGTGGAGTCACGATAGGGAATGACACAGGCGCGCGCATCGGCGGATGGCCCATGCGCGTCGGGGAAAATCCCTCAAGAACGGCACATTCCGTGACGCATACGACAGTCGGCGCGATCGATCGATCCGAGCTCAATGGCAACGCCGCGACCGCGGACGACCTGCGTGCGCTCGCATTGACGAACTACGGCCACTTCACGTCGATGCAGGTCGAAGACGGCGGCGTGCGCGGGCTCGATCTGCATCTCGCGCGGCTCGATGCTTCGACGCGCGCGCTGTTCGGGCGCTCGCTCGACGGGGATGTCGTGCGCGGATACATGCGCCACGCGCTGGACGGCTTCGGCAGCGCGGCGTCGCTGCGCATCAATGTGTTCTCGCGCCAGCTGCATCGCGATCACATGGCCGAGCCCGCTGAACCCGACGTCGTCGTCAGCGTCGCCGCGCCGCGGCGTATCGAGACCACGCCGGTGCGGCTCAAGTCGTTCCGCTACGAACGCGTGCTGCCGCATGTGAAGCACGTCGGCACATTCGGGCTCTTTCATCATCGAAGGCTCGCGCAGCTCGACGGTTTCGACGACGCATTGTTCGTCGATGCAAGCGGCGCCGTGTCCGAGGCATCGATCTGGAACATCGGATTCTTCGACGGCAGCGGCATCGTCTGGCCCGATGCGCCGGCGCTGCGCGGCGTGTCGATGCAGCTCCTGCAGAAAGGATTGCGCGAGCGCGGCATGGCGAGCGATTCGCATCGTGTCGCGCACGCCGACGTCGGCGCGTTCCGTTCGGCGTTTCTGACGAATTGCTCGTGCGCCGTGCGGCCGGTTGCCGGGATCGACGGCGTGCGTTTCGCGGTCGATGCCGAATTGAACGCGATGCTCGAGGCGTGCTACGTGTCGAACGCGCCGCAGGCGATCTGACGCGCTATGCCTTTTGCAAGCGCTCGATCAACGCCATCGCCGCGGCCGGCGCGCGTTCCTTCGCGCCGTTGATGAAGTACACGAAGACGTCGCGCTCGCCCGAAGCGGGTCGTGCGACATCGACGCGCGGCAGATCGTCGGGATCGCCGCCGCTCGCCCATTCGCGCGCGCGGCGCGCCCACGCATCGAGCGCCTCGGGCGCGTAGCCGGTCGGAATCGCGCTTTCGCAGCAGCGCAGCCGCGCATAGACGAAATCGCCGGTCGCATCGGCGAATGATGGATAGTCCGGCGAATCGGTGAAGACGGTCGCGACGTTGTGGCTTCGCGCGAGCGCGACGTACGCGGGATCAGCGAAACTCGCATCGCGCACTTCGATGACGTGACGAAGCGGCGCACCATTCAATTCGCGCGGCAGGAGATCGAAGAACGCCGCGAGATCGTCGCGCTCGAAGCGCTTCGTTGCCGGCAGCTGCCAGTTGATCGGACCGAGCCGGTCGCCGAGCTCGGCGAGTCCGCCGAACACGAAGCCCTTGATCGTTGCGCCCGCGCCCGCGAGCTCCTTGCGTTCGGTCGCGTAACGCGGCGCCTTCAGCGAGAACACGAATCCGTCCGGCGTCTGCGCACGCCACGCGGCATAGCTCGCCGGCTTCTGCGCGCCGTAGAACGTGCCGTTGATCTCGATCGCGGTCACGTGGCGGCTCGCGTACTCGAGCTCGCGCCGCTGCACGAGCCCGGCCGGATAGAAGTTGCTGCGCCACGGCGCATACGTCCAGCCGCCGGTGCCGGCGAGGATGCGGGAAGCGGTGTCAGCCTTGATTCGCGGTGTCATGCCGGAATCTTGCCATATGGGACCTGACGATCGGCGAGAATGCCGGCGGGCTGGGAGACTGACCGTGACGGACACGACGACACCTCATGTCATCATCATCGGCGGCGGCTTCGGCGGCCTCTGGGCGACACGCGCGCTCGCGAGCGCGCCGGTGCGCGTGACGCTCGTCGATCGCGCGAACCATCACCTGTTCCAGCCGCTGCTCTACCAGGTCGCCACCGCCGGGCTCTCGGCGCCGGACATCGCGGCACCGCTGCGCCACATCCTGCGCGGGCAGGAAAACGTCGACGGTGCGGCTCGACGAGGTGCGCGGCATCGACCTTGCGCAGCGCCGTGTGACGCTCGACGGCGGCACGCTCGACTACGATTTCCTGATCGTCGCGACCGGCGCGACGCACACGTATTTCGGCCACGACGACTGGGTCGCGCTTCGCGCCGGGCCTGAAGACGCTCGACGACGCGTTCGTCGTGCGCCGCAAAGTGCTCGACGCGTTCGAGACCGCCGAGCGCGAGCCCGACGCGACCGCGCGCGCGGCGCTGGTTGAACTTCGTCATCATCGGCGGCGGACCGACCGGCGTCGAGCTCGCCGGCACGCTCGCCGAGATCGCGCGCCACACGCTCAAGAGCGAGTTCCGCCGCATCGACCCGCGCGATGCGCACATCCATCTCGTCGAAGGCGGGTCCGCGCGTGCTGCCGTCGATGCCGGAATCGCTGTCGCGGAACGCCGAGCGCAAGCTCGCCAAGCTCGGCGTCGAGGTCCATCTCGGCGAAGCGGTCACCGCGATCGATGCGAACGGCGTCGAGTTCGGCGGGCGTCGCGTCGAGAGCGAAACCGTGATCTGGGCCGCCGGCGTCGCGGCATCGCCGCTTGGCCGCCAGCTCGGCGAGCCATTCGATCGCGCGGGCCGCGTGCCGGTCGCGCCCGATCTTTCGCTGCCCGATCATCCCGACGTCTTCGTCGTCGGCGATCTCGCGACGGTCACGCAGGACGGCAAGCCGGTGCCCGGCATCGCGCCAGCGGCGAAGCAGATGGGCCACTACGCGGCGCTCGCGATCCGCGATCGACTTGCCGGACGCGCGACGAAGCCATTCCGCTATGCCGACTACGGCAATCTCGCGACGATCGGCCGCATGGCCGCGGTGGTCGATCTGCGCGGCCTTCACCTGTCAGGCCTGATTGCGTGGTGGTTCTGGCTGATCGCGCACGTGTTCTTCCTGATCGGCTTCCGCAACCGGATCACGGTGCTGATCGACTGGGCGTGGTCGTACTGGACCTACAAGCGTCACGCGCGGATCATTTTCGGGCGCAAGGAGCAAAGCGGCGCGTCATAGCTTCAATGCCCACGTTTCTGCGACGAGATCGCTGCCGAAACTGTGATGCGATTCGGAACCGGTCAGGCGAAATCCGGCGCGTTCGTAGAGATGCCGCGCGGCGTCGAGATTGTTTTGTGTCCACAACACGATGCGCTTGTACCCGGCCTCGCGCGCGAACGCGATGCACGCGTCGATCAATCGCCTGCCGAGTCCGAGCCCGCGCGCTTCGGGCTCTACGAGCAACAGACGCAGCTTCGCGGTCGTCTTGTCCTGCGCGACGAGAAAGATGCAGCCGAGCCTGACGCCGTCGCGCTCGGCGATCCAGCAGCGCTCGCGCTTCGGATCGAGGTTCTGCACGAACTTCGCCGCGATCTCGGCGACGAGTGCCTCGAATGCCTCGTTCCAGCCGTACTCGCGCGCAGTAGATCTCGCCGTGCCGCTGCACGACCCAGCCGATGTCGCCGGGCCGGTGCGTCCGCAGCACGGCCGGCGAGGTCGCTTCGGTGGCTGACAGATCGTGCTCGATCGTGCGCATCGCATCGAGCACGCGCTGGCGCTGCGTGTTGCGCGAGCGGCGCGAGCATCGCGCGCATCTGCCGCTGCGAGCGCCGTTCGAGCGGCGCGAACGCGCGACGGCCCGCGGCTGTCAGCGCGAGCACGTGACGGCGCGCGTCGTCGCCGGCGACCGGCGCGCAAGCCAGTTCTTCGCGCGAAAGCGCTTGAGGATGCGGCTGAGATAGCCCTTGTCGAGGCCGAGATCGCGGCCGAGCTCCGCTGCGCCGACGCCGCGCCGGTGCGCGAGCTCGTACATGACGCGCACTTCGGTCAGCGAGAACGGGCTGTCGAGCAGCCCTTCGTCGAGCACGCCGATCCGCTGCGTGTAGAAGCGGTTGAAGCGGCGGGCGGCTTCGATCTGGCGGGCGAGCATGTCGCGGTCTCTGGTTGCGGACCTGGGAGATCGTCAGGCAAATAGTTGACGGAGTCAACCAATGCATCGCGCGACGGAACCCAATGGGCAGAGCCCGCCGGCGCATTCAGGGTGGTGATTGCGCCACGACGAACGGCTCGCACAGGCGGTATGATCGGGACAGGAGGGGAGGCTCGATGCGCAGATTCGCACTCGCGCTGCTGCTGGCGCCGGGAATCGCGGCCGCGGCAAGCCTGGAAGGCCATGTCGGACTCATCGTCGACGGCAAGCCGCTGCGCGCCGAGGAAGCTGCCGAAGTCGTCGTCTATTTCCGTCCGACGACGCCGGGCGCGGTCAAGCCGCCGGCCGCGCCGGTCGAGATGTCGACGATGCGCAAGCAATTCGTCCCGCGCATCCTGCCGATCGTCGTCGGCACGCAAGTCCGGTTCCCGAACCAGGATCCGATCCTGCACAACGCGTTCTCGACGTCGAAAGACAACGCGTTCGACGTCGGTCTCTACGGTCAGGGCGACGCGCAGGCGGCCACGTTCACGCATGCAGGTTACGTGCGCGTCTATTGCAACGTGCATCACTCGATGGTCGGGCACATCCTCGTGCTCGACACGCCATACTTCACGCGGCCCGATGCGAGCGGTCGCTTCAAGTTCGCCGATCTGCCGAAGGGGAAGGGCGATCTCGTGATCTGGCACGACCGCGCAACGCCGTGGCACGAGGAGCTCGTCGCGGGCGAAGCGGCGCCGGTCGACGTCACGCTTGATCTCAACCTCCGCCGCATTCCGCCGCACATGAACAAGTTCGGCAAGCCGTACGGGCGCAGCGCCAATGGCGACTACTGACTGGCACCGGCAACGCGGCTTCGCGATGCCGCTCGCATTGCGACTGTTCCTTGGCACTGCACTGCTGATTGCGTTCGCGGTCGGCGCGGCCGTGTTCGTCACGGTGCTGCAGGGCCGGCGCATCGCCGAGCAAGCGATCGGCAAATCGCTGACGACGAGCGCGGCCGTGCAGCGCGAGTTCGAACAGCGGCGTCTCGAAACGCTGCAGCTCGCGGCGCGACTGATCGCTGCTGACGCGGGCTTCGTCAAATACATCGCCGACGCGGCCGGATCGAGCAATCTGCCGGGTCTTGGTGGCGACGCGGCGCCGGACACGGGCTCGATGCGCGATTTGCTCGGCGAGCGCCAGAAGGATTTCGGCCTCGATCTTGCGATCCTGCTCGATGCGCACGGCGAAGTGCTCGCGCGCACGGACGAGACCGAGGCGTTCAAGGCGTCGCTCGCGAAAGATCCGCTCGTCGCGCCGGCCGTGCGCGATGCGGCGCCGTTCTCCGGTTACTGGCGCCTCGGCGACAAGCTTTATCAGGCCGCCGTGATTCCGCTGGCGCAGGATCAGGATCTCGTCGGCTTTCTGCTCGTCGCGCTCGCGGTCGACGACACGTTGTCGAAATCGGTCGCGCAGGTCAGCGGCGCGCAGGTCGCGTTCCTGCTGCCGCGCGACGACGGGCCCGCGCTCGTCGCGAGCTCGCTCGACGCATCGCAGGTCAAGGAGTTGAGGGACGCGCTGTCGGCGCACAAAGCCGAGCTTCAGCCTGCAGTGCAGAGCGGCAAGACGCTCGATCGCGTGCCGCTGCATTTCGCGGGACAAGACTGGGTCGCGCATCTCGCGCCGACGGCGGCGCAGGACGAAGCGCAGCTCGGCACGGTCGCCGTGCTGAGCTCGACCGATCAGATCGTCGGCAGCTACAGCGCGATCACGAACTGGGTCATCCTCGCCGGCATCGCGTCGCTCGCGGTCGCGCTCGTGCTTTCGTTTGTGCTGGCGCGGCGCATCCTGCGGCCGATCGGCACGATGGCCGAAGCAGCGGAATCCGCCGCCGCCGGCGATTACCGCACGCGCATCGGCACGGGCGGCGGCGATGCGCTCGGTCGTCTCGCGCGCGCGTTCGACAAACTGCTGTCGGATCTTCGCGAGAAGAGCGACATGGAAGGCTACGTCGGGCATCTCGCGCGCTATCTGCCCGAGCCGACCGCCGAGAGCGTGGCCGCGGTGCCGGCGCCTGCGCGGCCGTCGGTGCTGGAACCGCCGCGGCGCGACACGGTCGCGCTGCTCGGCGTCGAGTTCCGGCATCTGCTCGGCGTGTCGGAGCCGGCGCGTCCGCCGCAATTGCTCGCGACCGATCTCGCCGGTGTGCGCAGCCTGCTCGAATCGATCGCGCAGGCGAGCGGCGCCGAAGTCGGCAATGCCGGCGGCGCGCGCTGGCAGCTCGTGTTTTCATCGTCGCGGCGCTTGCGCGATGCGTTGCGTGCCTGGGCGACGATCGTCGATCACTGCGCCGTTGCACGCGTACCGGCGCCGGCCGGTGCGCTCGCAGAAAGCGAAGTCGTGCTCTCGGGCGGCGCGGACGATGCCGATCGCGTCGTGCTCGGCGCGGCGACGGCACAGATCGATCGGTTGCTCTGCGATGCCGCGCCCGCACAGCTGTTGATGACGAAAGGCGCGGGCGATGCGCTGAAGGGCGATCTCGCCGCGGACGCGCTCGTCGTCGCGACCGGCGCGTTCAGCACAAAGCGGTATTACGCGCTCGCGCCGTCGGCGCTGCCGAAGCTGACCGCGGATGCAGCGACGACGGTCATTCGCGCAAAGCCTGCGATCGCGTCGTCGTCGTCATCGTCCGGCGAGCTTGCGCCGGGCATGACGCTCGGCGGACGCTACCGGATCATCTCGACGCTCGGCGCCGGCGGCATGGGCGTCGTCTACAAGGCGCACGATCTCGAGCTCGACGATGTCGTCGCGCTGAAGATGCTGCGTCCCGGCGTGCTGCTCGATGCGCGAGCAGCTCGATCGGCTCAAGAGCGAGATCAAGCTCGCGCGGCGCATCACGCATCCGAACGTGCTGCGCACGTTCGATTTCGGCGAAGTCGACGGGCGGCCGTACATCTCGATGGAATACGTGCGCGGCCTGACGCTGCGCTATCTGCTCGGCGAGACCGCGCGCGTGCCGTATTCGGCGGCGCTGCGTATCGCGCGCCAATTGTCGGCGGGGCTCGCGGCCGCGCACGAAGTCGGCGTGCTTCATCGCGACATCAAACCCGAAAACCTGATCCTCGAAGCGAACGGCAACGCGAAGCTCATGGACTTCGGCATCGCGCGTCCGTCGCGCCGCGCGGAGCCGGGCCACACGCAGCCGGGCACGTTCATCGGCACGCCGAACTACTGCGCGCCGGAGCAGCTGACCGGCGAGGACGTCGACGAGCGCGGCGACATCTACGCGTGCGGCGTCGTCATGAGCGAGACGTTCTGCGGCGGCCTGCCGTTCACGGGCTCGAACACGATGGAGATCTATCAGGCGCAGATGCGCGACGAGCCGATCTTGCCGTCGAAGCTCTGGCCCGAGATTCCGAAGGAGCTCGAAGCGGTGATCCTGAAGTGTTTGCGTCGCGATCGCGAGGAACGCTATGCGACGGCGCGCGAGCTCAACGCCGCGCTGACGGAGCTTCGCGCGTGATGCGTCGCGCGGCGTGGCGATCGCGGTGTTCGCACTGTTCGCGCTGCGCGCGCGGTGCGCAGGACGCCGTGCTGAGCGCCGAGGAGCCCGAAGCCGAGGCGCGCAACTGGGGCTGGTTCGGCGATTTCTGGGGCGGCTACGACCATGTTTCCGGATTGCCGAACAACCGCGACGATCTCAGCCGCGGCCGCGCGCGGCTACGCGCCGGCGCGTTCTGGAACGTGACGCCGACTTGGGAAATCGCCGGCTCTGTCCGTCTCGCCGCGGGCACCGATTCGAACGACGACAATCGCCGCAACAACGACAACGAGCGCAGCAACGACGTCGGGCTCGATCAGCTGTTCATACGCTGGCGGCCCGGCGAGAACACGAGCGTCAATCTCGGCAAGACGCCGCTGCCGCTCGAGCTTTCGCCGATGGTCTGGGATCAGGATCTGCGACCGGCCGGCGTCGCGCTCGACCAGTCGTTTCCGTTGTCGGAGTTCGACCGGCTGCAGCTCGTCGCGGGTTACTTCGCGGGCGAGCATCTCTACGGCGACGATTCGCGCATCGGCGCGATCGAGCTCGGCTGGCGCTGGCATGAAGGCGCGCCGACGCGCGCGGCGGCGCTGCTGTCGTATCTCGATTTCAGCGATCTCGAAGAGCTGACGAAGCAGGGTCTCGCGCGAACCAACACGATCGTCAACGGAAAACTCGTCAACGATTACCGGCTGCTCGACGCGCAGCTCATCGGGCACACCGAGCTCGGGCAGTGGCCGTTCGAGGCGCGGCTCGACTACGTCAACAACCTCGGCGCCGACGATTCCAACGAAGGCGCGCGATTCAGCCTGGTCGCTGGCGATCGCAGGCAGCCGGGCCATTGGGAGTTCGGCTACGCATTCCAGCGCATCCAGCGCGATGCGGTCATGGCCGCGTTCAACTCGGACGACTGGTGGTTCCACAGCGCCGTGCGCGGCAGCATGCCGTGGGTCGGCTACGGCTTCGATCGCACCTGGAACATCAGGCTCGCGGGATTCCACGAGCGTCGAGACGGACTCAGCGAGTACACCAACCGCATCCGTCTCGACGTTTTCGCGCAGTGGTGAGAACGATCAGCCTTTGCTGATTTCCGCCGACAGCCTTTTCGATGATCGCGCGCACGCGCCTGGCTTCGTCCTGCATCGAAGCAAGCCCAGAAAACCCTCCCCTCCCGCGAGCGGGAGAGGGGGAAAGGCAGCAACGTCGCTATTGCGACTCGGGCGCCCACGGGTCGTAGCTGCCGAACCACCAGAGATGCCCTTCGATATCTCGGCAGCTGTAACCGGCCCCGCCATAGTCCTTGGTCTCGAGCGCATCGACGATCTCCGCGCCAGCGGCCTTCGCCCGCGCGTAGTGCGCTTCGCAATCGCCGACGATCACGCACGGACACTGCGTCTCGCGCCCGCCGATCGCGCGCGGCTGCACGATGCGCTCGCCCCACGCGCTCTGGTTCGCGGTCGAACCGAGCATGATCATGCCGTTGCCGAACGTCAGCTGCGCGTGCTGCACGATGCCCTTGTCGTCGGCGTAGACAGCCTGCTTCTCGAAGCCGAACGCGTTGCAGAGCCAGTCGATCGCTGCGAGCGCGTCGTCGTAGCGAAGGCTCGGGATGATCGTCGAAACGGTGTTCTTGGCGAGCGTCGTCATGCGCGTCTCCTCGGCGAAATCGTGACGCGAGATTAGCGCCGGCGCATGAATCGCGTCTTGTAGATTTCGGCAACCGCGCTCAGGCGTCGGCGAGCGGCACATGGTTGACGTACGCACCGCGCGCGGCGACGTAGGCCGACGGCGTCATGCCGGCGAACTCGCGGAACTCGCGCACGAGGTGCGGCTGGTCGTAGAAGCCGCAGTCGGTCGCGACGCGGCTCCATTCGACGCGCGCGCCCCGCTGGATCGAATCGACGACCGCGCGGAAGCGCTGCAGCCGCGCGTAGCGTTTCGGGCTCATGCCGACGTGCTCGCGGAACACGCTGCCGAAGCGGCGCTGCGAGAGCCCGGTGTCGCGGCATGCGTCGGCGATGCGTTCGACCTGCGGCACGCGTTTCAGCACGCCGGTCGCGTGCGCGATCAGCACGGGCGTGACGGCGGCGCGGCGCGCGATGTCGGCGACCCACGTGCCGAGCATTGCAAGACGCGACGGCGAATCGTGCGCATCGAGCAAGCGCTCACGAAGACCGCGCGACCGCTGTCCGACGAGGGCATCGAGATCGACGTGCGCATTCGCGATCGTGTCCATGCGCTCGCGGAAGAATGCGGCCGCGGCGCCGCAGCGAAACACGACGCCCATGACGCGCACCTGCTCGGCCGTATCGATGACGAAGCTCCGGTGCCGCGGCGCATCGAGCGCGGCGCCGGAAAACGTCGTGCAGGCGAGGCCCGGCGCATCGTCGTAGACGCGCGTCTCGTCCTCGGCAAGATTGATGATGAGCCCCGCGTTCGCGACCGGCAGCATGCGCTCGAAGCGGTGCGACGGCGCGGGCGCGTCCCAGTCCCAGATCGATTCGATCAGCTGGGACAACGGTTCGGGTGGTATCAGCGTCGCAAAGGCCATCGGCGGTTCCGCAGCATCGCGAAGCGTACACGAACGCGATGTCAGCTCGCGTCGAGCTTGCGTTGCAGGTCGCCGAACTGGCGGCGCGTCGGCGCCGTTTCGACGAAATGCACGTCGAGCAGCGGGCCAATGTGCGACATCAGCGATTGCGCCTCATCGTTATGGCCGCGCGACGCGAGCAATTGTGCGAGCTGCAATTCCGCCTCGAGCGTCGCGTTCGCGTCCTTGCCGGTGCCGGCCGCGAGGATCTTCACGGCGCGGCGCAGCTCCGCCTCCGCGTCGGCCGCATGACCCTGATCGCGCAGCACGAGCCCGCGCGTACGTGCGACCGCGCCCTGCCGTGGATGGTCGGACGGGTAGAGCGCCGCGAATTGCGCGCTGGCTTCTTCGGTGTAATGCATCGCTTCGTCGAGGCGGCCCGAGCGGCGCATCCATTCGGCGAGATGCACGAGACGCCGGCCGCGCTCGATGTTGAGGTCGAGCGAGTCGGTGCCGCCCTCGATGTCGCGGCTGAGATACGGCCAGGCGGCATCGAGCTTGCCGGCGAGCATGAGGCTCCGGCCGAGATTCTGGCGATAGGTCGCCATGTGCGGATCGCTTTCGTGCTGCTCGGCGCGTTTCAGGGTTTCGTCGAAGAGCTCGATCGCGCTCGCATAATCGCCGGCCTGCTCGAGCAGGCTCGCGAGGTTGTTGCACGAGATGAAGTAGCTCGCCGTGTCGCGCTGATCGGCGGCGCGGAGGTATTCGACGTTCTCGCGCAGCAGCGATGTCGCCTCGACGATGCGGCCCTGCAGCTGGATCGCCTGCGCGAGGTTGTTGCGCGCCGTGATCGCCCAGGCGCTGTCGGGCGCGAGTGTCTTGAGACGCACCGCGAGCATCTGTCGCAACAGCGCTTCGCCTTCGGCGTAGCGGCCCTGCTGCTCGTAGACCTCGGTCAGGAACCCGATCGCCGAGATGACTTCGGGCGAGCCTTCGGACGTCTTCGCGCGCAAGAGATCGATGCTGTGCTTCGCGTTCTTCTCGGCGTCGTCGAGCTTGCCGAGCCGCATCTCGACTTCGGCGAGCGCGTAGAGCGACTGTCCAACGCGGATGCCTTCCTCGCCGCCGTCGGCCTGATGCGCATAGTCGAGCGCGCGCTGCAGCGTGCCGAGCGCCGCCTGCGGATTGCCGTTGCGAGCTTCGGCGAGCGCGAGCGTCGAGAGCGCATCGGCCATCGCCTTCGGATCTTGCTGCGGCGCCTTTTCGAGCTCGGCCACGCTGTCGCGCAATATGGGTTCGGCCGATCCGGGCTGCTCGGCGATGTTGAACGCGTAGCCCTGGTCCGCGAGATACGCCGCGCGGCGCGCTGGAGTGCCGTGCTCGCGTTCGAGCTCGGCGGCCGAACCCAGCGATTCGGCCGCGGCTTCCGGCGCGCCGAGCTCGAGATAGATCTTGCCGATCGCGCCGAGCAGCCGCGCCTGCTGCACCGGCGAGCCGGCGAGTCGCGTGTCGATTTCCTTGCGTCCGCGGTCGACGAGCTCGCGCGGCGCGATCGGCTTCGTGCCGGCTTCTTCGGGCGAGGCCGAGTGGAACAGCGAGACGAGATAGTCGACGACGCGCTCGGCCGTCGCCGATTGCTGGCGCGCTTCGGTTTCGGCGCGCAATGCGCGATCGCGCTCGTTCGCGAGGCGCCACGTGAAGAGGAATGCCATGACGGCGGCTGCCGCGATCGCCGCGGTCGCGAGACGATGGCGCCCGACGAACTTCGCGACGCGATAATGCAGGCGATCGGGCGCCGCATTGACCGGACGGCCGCGCAAGTACCGCTGCAGATCGTCGGCGAGCGCCGCGGCAGAAACGTAGCGGCGCTCGGGCTCGCTGTGCGTCGCTTTCGCAACGATGAGATCGAGCTCGACCGGAATGCGATGGCGTGTCGTCGTCTGGCTCGGTTTCGGCAGGCGCTCCGCCGGATCGGCCGAAGGCGGGCGCTCGGCCAGAGCTTCGTAAAGCAGGAGGCCGAGCCCGTAGACATCGGTCGCGGTGCTGACCGCTTCACCACGCCGCTGCTCGGGACTCGCATACGCCGGCGTGAACCACGGCATGCCGGTCGCGGCGTCGCCGCCGGTGTTGCCTAGCAATTTTGCGATGCCGAAGTCGAGCAGCACCGGCTCGCCGTCGGCGCGCACGAGCACATTGGCCGGTTTCAGATCGCGATGGATGACGAGGCGCTGATGCGCGTACTGCACGGCGCCGCAGACTTTCTGGATCAGTCGCAGGCGATCGGCGATGGTGAGCGCGCGCTTCTCGCAGAACTGGTTGATCGGCTCGCCCTCGACGTATTCCATGACGAGGTACGGCTGGCCATCGGCCGTGCTGCCGCCGTCGAGGAGACGCGCGATGTGCGGATGCGAAAGGTCGGCGAGGATCTGTCGCTCGCGGCGCATGCGCTCGGTCGAGTCGCGCGTCGGGATGCCGCGCAGCACCTTGATCGCGACGCGGCGCGCGAACGCATCGTCCGCGCGCTCGGCGAGGAACACGGTGCCCATGCCGCCGCTGCCGATTTCCTCGATCAGCTTGTAGGGGCCGAGCCTGCGCTCGACGGCGCTTGCTTCGGCGACGCGCGCGGATGCTTCGCGGACCTGGCGCGTGATGCTGACGCGCGGGCGCGAGTCGGCGTCCGCGAGTGCGAGCGCTTCGCGGCGAAGCTCGGGATCGGGCTCGACCGATGCGAGCCAGGCCTCGCGCTCTTCGGGCGTGCGTTCGAGCAGCCCTTCGAAGAGCGCCTGCAGGCGTTGCCAGCGTGCGTCGCTCACGCGGCAAGCCGCTGCTTCAGCCACGCGCGTGCGAAGCGGAGCTCGCGATCGATCGTCGGCACGGAGAGCTCGAGCACTTCGGCGATCTCTTCGCGCTTGAGGCCGAGCAGGTAGTTGAGTTCGATGATCTCGCACTTGCGCTGGTCGACCGCCCGCAATGCTTCGAGCGCTTCGTCGAGCCCGATCGCGTCGCTGTCTTCGTTGCCGGCCTCGTCGGCGGCCGAGAGCGTCACGTGCAATTCGCCGCCGCCGCGCTTGTCGCTCGCGCGAGCGCGTGCGGTGTCCACGAGGATGCGCCGCATCGCGACGCTGACGACGCCGTAGAAGTGACGGCGATCCTGCCAGTTCGTATCGGTGCCGATGAGCCGCAGGAACAGCTCGTGCGCGAGCTCGGTCGGCTGCAGGGTCAGCTGCCCGGCAAATTGACGCAGATGCTTTCCTGCGATCGCGCGCACTTGCGCATAAACGAGCTCGGTCAGGCGTTCCGCGGCGCTCTTATCGCCGCCGCTCCACGCATGCAGGAGGCGCGTGACATCGCGCGCGACCGCCGGCTCGCCGGCGAGTTCCTGCCCCTGCGCAGTGCCCGTACGGTCGTTCATGTTTCGCGCCGCCCGCCGGAACGCGCCGGCTGACAGGATTTCCCCCGAAATTACGTATTGCTCTAGTGGTCCGGCGCGACGTCGTGCGCGAGGACCGATCAAGCATACAAGTCCGAACGGAAATCTGCAGCGCGACGCAACGAGCCGTCAAGGCTTGGCGGGACGGTGAAGGAAACGTTCGATTCGTCCGGTTTCGGGCGTGAACCAGTTCCGCTTCGGTACGCGCAGTGCGCCACGCCGCCGTGGAACCGCGCTGCTAGAATGCCGCCGAAATCGCCAGGCTGCGGTCGCATCGATCGCGCCGGCGCAACGGGGGCCGCGGGATCAGGCTGTGCGAACGCCGATCCGGACGGTGCAAGTCTTCAGGTGATCAACGGGAGGAGTTCATGAAGAAGGTCATTCTCGCCGCGGCGCTGCTCGCGGGATTCAGCGTCAACGCGTTTGCGGCGGGCAAGCCGTCGGTCGGCGTTGCCGAGTTCAAGAACGAATCGGCGGCTGGCTGGTGGAGCGGCGGCGTCGGCTGGGAGCTCTCGGGCATGCTCTCGAACGAGCTGGCGTCGAGCGGTGATTTCCGCATGGTCGAGCGCTCGAAGCTGCAGAACGTGCTCGAAGAACAGAACCTCGCGGCGTCCGGCCGCGTGAAGTCGGGCACCGGCGCGAAGATGGGCCAGGTCACCGGCGCCGACTACCTCGTGTTCGGCACGGTCACGGCGTATCAGGAGAACACCGCGAGCACCGGCGGCGGCTTGAGCTTCCACGGCATCTCGCTCGGCGGCAAGAAGTCCGAGGCGTACATCGCGGTCGACGTGCGCGTCGTCAGCGCGACGACCGGAGAAGTCGACTTCTCGCGCACGATCGAAGGCCGCAGCGAAGGCGGTGGTGTCGCGGTCGGCGTCTTCCGCGGCGGTTTCGGCGGCAGTCTCGCGCACGAGGAAAACACGCCGGCCGGCAAGGCGATCCGCGCGGCGCTCGTCGAGATCAGCGATTACCTTGATTGCGTGATGGTCAAGAAGGGCGGTTGCGAAGCCGAGTACAACGCGAAGGAGCAGAAGCGCCGCGCTGGCGACAAGAAGGCGCTCAAGCTCGACTGACGTCAAGCTCGACCGACACGATCCGTTTCAACGTTGCAAAACAAAACGGCGAGCTTCGGCTCGCCGTTTTTGTTGTCGCGATCAGCGCCAGGCGCGCACTCAGCGCGGCCCGCGCGGCGGCCCCTTCTTGCGGAACCGGTTGTTGGGGTTGTTGTTGCGTGGCCCGCGTGGCGGACCTTCGTGCACCGAGTTGCCGGGCGAGCCGGAATGGTGCGACGGACCCTGTGGCGCGACGTTACCGAAGTTGTCGGCGCGCTGATCCGGTTGCCCGCGATTGCCGTCCTGACGTTGTCCACCGCCGCCACTACCGGCGCCGGCGCCGCGCTGGTTGCGACGGCCGCGTCCGGGCGCACCGGCACCGGTCGATTCGGGGAACCAGCTGCGCAACACGGCCGGGCTCAAACCCGGCTCCTTGTACGCGGCCGCGGGATTTCGCGGCTGATTGCCTTGATTGCGTCCCGCGCCCTGACGCGGTCCCGCGTTGCCGCGCGGGCCGGCATTGCTGTGCGGCCCCGCATTGCCGCGCGGACCGGCGTTGCTACGCGGCCCCGCATTGCCGCGTGGTCCCGCATTGCCGCGGCGGTCCGCCGCGTTGCCGCGTGGTCCGGCGTTGCTGCGCGGCCCCGCATTGCCGCGCGGGCCGGCGTTGCCGCGCGGCCCACCGGGGCCACGTTGCTGCTGCTGTTGCTGCCCGCCGGCGCGCCCGGCGCCACGACGGTTACGCCCGCCGGGCTTGCCGGACGGCGCGCGCCACGAGTCGTCGCGGATGCGATCGAACGCGGCGAACTCGCGCGCTTCGTCGTGATAGCCGCTGGTGTATGCCTGCTGCTTAGCGGCGGTCGGCTTGAACTCGGTCGGCGGCGCGCGGCGCTGGCCGATGACCGGCGCAAGCGTCAGGCGCGGCACGCGCTCGGGCATGCCGGCCTTCGCGCGAAGATCGGCGACGAGCTCCGGCGCGACTTCCTCGCACTGCCCGCGGCGCAATATGCGCGGCAATTCGATGTTGCCGTAGCGGATGCGCTTCAGGCGGCTGACCATCAGGCCCTGCGATTCCCACATGCGCCGCACTTCGCGGTTGCGGCCTTCGCGGATCACGACGCGGAACCACGAATGGCTGCCGCCGCGGCTGATGACCGCGATATCGTCGAAATGCGCGGGGCCGTCCTCGAGCTCGACGCCGCGCTTCAGTTTCTCGAGCACTTCGTCCGGCACTTCGCCGTGCACGCGGCAGATGTATTCGCGCTCGATCTCCGAGCGCGGGTGCATCAGCGCGTTGGCGAGATCGCCGTCGGTCGTGAGGAGCAGGAGGCCGGTCGTGTTGATGTCGAGGCGACCGACGGCGACCCAGCGCGCGCCTTTCAGGATCGGCAGCTGCTCGAACATCGTCGGCCGGCCTTCGGGATCATCGCGCGTCGCGACCACGCCCTCCGGTTTGTTGTACGCGAGCATCTGCGCGTGCTCGGCGTTGTCGCCGACGACGACGAAGCGCTTGCCGTCCATCTCGACACGATCGCCGGCGCGCACGCTCGATCCGATCGTCGCGACGACGGAGTTGACTTGCACCTCGCCGGCTTCGATGCGCTGCTCGAGCAAGCGGCGCGAGCCGAGTCCTGCATTGGCGAGCACCTTGTGCAGGCGTTCATCGAGCGTCGGTGCGTCGGTGGGGCCTGGACGCTTCAGTGAAAGGATCGAACGGGCGGTGGTCATGCGGCGGGTTCCGGGGTGTCGTCGCGCATCATTTCTTCGGCGTGCGCGTCTTCGTCTGTGGATGGTTCGACCGGCGCGTGCTGGCCGGGATGCGGCGTGTCGCCGTGCGTGTCGGTGCCGTCGTCCGCGTCGGATTCGTCCGGCGCGCGCGGCGTTTCGGGACCGCCGAGTGAAAGCTGCAGATCGAGGTCCTCGATCTCGCGGACCTCGCTGAGCGGCGGCAGCTGGTCGAGCGATTTGAGATTGAAGTAGTCAAGGAACGCTTTCGTCGTGCCGAACAGCGCGGGCTTGCCGGGCAGGTCGCGGTAACCGACGACACGCACCCATTCGCGCTCTTCGAGCGTCTTGACGATGCTCGATGCGACACCGACGCCGCGGATCTGCTCGATCTCGGCGCGCGTGATCGGCTGGCGATACGCGATCAGCGCGAGCGTTTCGAGCAGCGCGCGCGAGTAGCGCGTCTGGCGCTCGGTCCACAGGCGCGAGACGAATGGATGCACGTCCTCGCGCACCTGGTAGCGGAAGCCCGATGCGACTTCGACGAGCTCGACGCCGCGGCCTTCGGAATCGGTCTTCAATTCCTCCAGCGCGCGCGCGATGTCCTCGTGCGTCGGCGTGTCCTGCTCTTCGAACAGCGCCGCCAGTTGCGGCAGCGCGAGTGGCTGGCCGGCGCCGAACAGCGCGGCCTCGAAAATGCGTTTGATCTGATTGATGTCTGCCATGTGTTTCGCTAATCGTCGACGGCGGTTGCCAGCGACTTCAAGTAAATCGGGGCCAGCGCGACGTCCTGCATGATCTCGACCAGGTGCTCCTTGGCGAGCTCGAGTATCGCGAGGAACGTGACGATGATGCCGAGCCGGCCTTCGCTCCCGACGAACAGGCTTTCGAAGCGGTGGAAGCCGCCGTCGCCGAGCCTGCGCAGCACTTCGCCCATGCGGTGGCGCACGCTGAGCGCCTCGCGCTGGATGTGATGATGTCCGGTGAGCTCGGCGCGCTTGAGCACGTCCTTCAGCGCGAGCAGAAGCTCGCGAAGCTCGACCGGCGGTGGCAGCCGGATCACGTTGCGATCGGCTACGAACGCGCTCGCCTGGGCGAGATCGCGATCCATGCGCGACATCCCGTCGATGTCCTCCGCCGCCTTCTTGAACCGCTCGTATTCCTGAAGACGCCGCATGAGCTCGGCACGCGGGTCTTCTTCGAGCCCTTCGATTTCCGGCGGCCGCGGCAGCAGCAGGCGCGATTTGATCTCGGCGAGGATCGCGGCCATGACGAGGTACTCGGCCGCAAGTTCGAGCTTGAGATCGCTCATCATCTCGATGTAGTCGACGTACTGGCGCGTGATCTCCGCGATCGGGATGTCGAGGATGTCGAGGTTCTGGCGGCGGATCAGATACAGCAGGAGATCGAGCGGCCCCTCGAACGCGTCGAGGATGACCTCGAGCGCATCCGGCGGGATGTAGAGATCCTGCGGAATCTCGAGCACGGGCTCGCCGCGCACGAGGGCGAGCGGGATTTCCTGCTGCCTTGGTGCCTGCGCGAACGTCGTATTGCTGTCGTCGTTGCTGACGGTTTCGTTGGTCTGGATAGTCATGCTCGATCCAATGACGCCCTGCGCCTCACGGCGCGAGTCGTACACAGATCAGTTGCGAGTTGCGGCGTAGCGCGCTGGTGGAGCGACGGCGCCCGTACCTCGGCGCGACAGCCTGCAACAAACACTTTCCGGAGCCCCGAGCTTCGGAGAGTGGGAGAAGCAAAAGAGACCGCGGGGATGACGGCGCGCCATTTCGGCACCGCTTCGGATGCGGGAGTATCCGACCCCTTGGTTGTGGCAAGCCTACGCGCAACGTCTGGGCGAGTCCAGTGCTGCGGATGAACGTCGCGGGTTTTCCGCTGTCCGTAGTCCGACCGCCTTCGGCTAACATGCGCGACGGTTCAGCCTACATCCTCTTATGTGGTACGCGATCACCGGCACCGACAATCCCGACTCGCTGGCGCGCCGCCTCGGCGCGCGTCCGGCCCACCTCGAACGATTGAAACAGCTGGAGGCTGAAGGCCGGCTGCTGCTCGCGGGGCCGTTTCCGGCGGTCGATTCCGAAGATCCGGGCGACGCCGGGTTCACCGGCAGCCTGATCGTCGCCGCGTTCGAAAACCTCGCCGCGGCGCAGGCCTGGGCCGACGCGGATCCCTACATCGCCGCCGGCGTCTACCGCGACGTTCGCGTGCAGCCATTCCGCAAGGTTCTCCCGTGAACCAGGCAACCCCAGTGAACACGCGCGTCGAGGCGATCCGCAGCCGCCTCGTCGCGGCGCTCGCGCCCGATGCACTCGACATCGAAGACGAAAGCCAGCGCCATGCCGGCCACGCCGGCGCGCGCGATGGCCGCGGCCACTTCCGCTTGCGCATCATCAGCGCCGCGTTCGAAGGCCGGAACGCGATCGCGCGGCATCGCGCGGTCTATGCCGCGCTCGGCGACCTGATGCAGACCGATATCCACGCACTCGCAATCGACGCACGCACCCCCGAGGAAATCCGATGAAACGACAGCTTCTTTCCAGCCGCGCCTTGCTGCCGGCTCTGATCCTGGCCGCGCTCGCGCTGGCCGGCTGCGGCAAGCAGCCGGGCACGACCTCCGCCGCGAGCAGCGGCACGATCCAGCTCGACAATCCGGGTCCGCCGGCCGAGACGATCAATGGCGAGGAGGTGCCGGTCCGCCTCGTCGACGCGATCATCCATCAGCGGAGCTGGGATCCGACGCGACCGGACCTGCGCGAGCGCGCCACCAAGGAAATCACCAACATCATCCTGACGGCGCAGGCGGCGAAGAAGGAGAACCTCCTTGGCGATCCCGATTTCGCGGCGCAGGTCGAGCTCGGACGCCTGCAGGCGCTCTCGAACGCGACTGCGGCCGCGTTCCGCGAGCGCGCGCCGTTCGACGAAGCCGCTGCGCGGGCCGATTACGAAAAGCGCGTCGTCGCGGGCGGCAAGCCCGATTACGACTTCACGCAGATCGTCATGCGCACGCAGCCCGAAGCGGCCAAGGTCCTCGCCGAATTAAAGAGTAAGCCGTTCGACAAGGTCGTCGAGCTGCACCAGAAGGACGCGCTGCAGACGCGCTCGCTCAAGCACGTCCGCGGCGTGCAGCTGCCCGAGCCGATGGCAAAGGCGCTCGATGCGCTGAAGCCGGGCGAGGTCACCAAGGAGGCGCTGCAGACGCCGCTCGGCTTCGTGATCCTGCGGCTCGACGGCGTAACACCCTACACACCGCCGCCGTTCGAGCAGGTCAAGGACAACATGAAGCGGCAGGCGCAGAAGAAGGCCGGCGAGGAGCAGCTCGCGAAGATCCGCGACGAGGCGAAGATTGTCGCGGCGCCGGGCACGACGCCGGTGCAGCCGAACACGCAGCTGCCGCAGCCGCCGAAGACGCCGCCCGCGAAGGCCGGCGAGAAGCCGGCCGCCGACGGCACCAAGCCGCAGAACTGACGATCGCAGCAACGCCCGCGGGCTCGACGGCCCGCGGGTGGTTTCCGGACAACTTGCGTGCGGGGCAGCGGGGCCGGAAAATCCGCGCCCCGCACGAATAATTTCGCCGGCCCGGGACCCGCCGCCTCAGAGCGGCGCCGGCGCGAATCCGATTTCTTTGCCGATGCCCGCGAACGCGCCGCATCCGAGGCTTCCGTTTACATGCGCTTGACCACGATCAAACTGTCCGGCTTCAAGTCCTTCGTCGATCCGACGACGCTGCACCTGCCGACCAACATGTCCGGCATCGTCGGCCCGAACGGCTGCGGAAAGTCGAACATCATCGACGCGATCCGCTGGGTCATGGGCGAAAGCGCGGCGAGCCGCCTGCGCGGCGATGCGCTGACGGACGTGATCTTCTCCGGATCGTCGGGCAGGAAGCCGGTTGGCACCGCCACGGTCGAGCTTCTGTTCGACAACTCCGATGGCCTGATCCAGGGCGAGTACGCGAGCTACAACGAGATCTCGGTCAAGCGCATCGTCAGTCGCGACGGCCAGTCGCAGTATTTCCTCAACGGCGTTCGCTGCAGACGCCGCGATATCGCCGACGTGTTCCTCGGCACCGGCCTCGGTCCGCGCAGCTACTCGATCATCGAGCAGGGCATGATCAGCGAGATCGTCGAAGCGGCGCCGGAGCAGCTGCGCAATCATCTCGAAGAAGCGGCCGGCATCTCGAAGTACAAGGAGCGCCGCAAGGAAACCGAATCGCGCATCAAGGCGACGCGCGAGAACCTCGACCGCGTGCGCGACGTGCGCGACGAAGTCGACAAGCAGCTCTCGCACCTGCAGCGTCAGGCGCGCGCGGCCGAGCGCTGGCAGGGCTACAAGTCCGAGCAGAAGAAGAAGGAAGCCGAGCTGAAGGCGCTCAGCCTTCGCGAAGCGCAGGCTGCGGTTGGCGCGCATTCGGCGGAGCTGCGCAGGGCCGAGCTCGGCATCGAGGAGCAGGTCGCCGCGCAGCGTCATTGCGAGGCCGAGCTCGAAACGGGCCGCGAGAAGCATGCGTCCGGCGCCGAAGCGCTGAACAAGGTGCAATCGGAGGTTTACCGCATCGGTGCCGAGATCGCGCGCGTCGAGCAGCAGATCCAGCACCACCGCGAAATGACCGAGCAGCTGACGCGCGCGCGCGAAGAAACCGAGCGCGCGCACGCCGAGCTCGCGACGCACATCGCGGGCGATTCGAAACGCCGCGACGAAGTGAGCCAGCATCTCGCCGAAGCCGAGCCGAAAATGGTCGAGCTGCGCAGCGCCGATGAAGCGGCCGCCGAAGCCGCGCGCGTCGCCGAGACGAAGCTTGGCGAATGGCAATCGCAATGGGATTCGCACGCCGGCGTGTCTTCACAGGCGACGCAGTCGGCCGAGGTCGAGCGCACGCGCATCGACTATCTCGATCGGCAGCTGCTGCAAGCCGATCAGCGCCGCACGACGCTCGAAGCCGAGCGCGCGGCCGCGAACGTCGACGATCTCGGTCAGGCGTTGCAGACGATCGAAGCGCAGCAGACGGGCGCGCAGGGCGATGTCGAAACGCTGCAGCGCACGCTCGAAGAGCGCCGCGCATCGGCCGAAAGCCTGCTCGAACGCGAACGCGCCGCGCACACGTCGCTGAGCGCTAAGCGCAGCGAGCTCGAAACGGTGCGCGGCCGGCTTGCGTCGCTCGAAGCGTTGCAACACGAGGCGCTCGGCGAAACGGGCGCTGCCGCGAAAGAATGGTTGCAGCGCGCGGGGCTCGGCCATCCGCGCCGGCTCGGCGAGTCGCTGCAGGTCGACGCCGGCTGGGAACGCGCGGTCGAGACGGTGCTCGATGGCTGGCTCGAAGCGGCGCTGATCGACGATCCCTATCAAGCGGCGAACGGGCTCGCGTCGCTCGAATCGGCGGACCTCACGCTGATGGCGTCGTCCGACGCGGATGTCGACGCGCCACACGGCACGCTCGCCGCGTTCACGCACGGGCCCGCCGCGGCAAGACGCCTCCTTGCACGCGTGCGCACGGCGTCATCGCTCGACGAAGCCCGTGGCATCGCAACGCGGCTCGGCGATGGCGAGACCGTGGTCACGCCGAGCGGCGAATGGCTCGGCCGCGGTTTCGCGCGCGTGCTGCGCGGCGCGGGCTCGCAGGTCGGCGTCATCGCGCGCGAGCGCGAGATTCGTGAAGGCAAGGAGCGCGCCGCGACGCTGGAACGGGAAATCGCGACACACGTCGACGCGGCGGCGACCGGCAAACAAGCGCGCATCGAAGCCGAGCAGGCGCGCGACGACACGCAGCGCGATGTCTACACCGCGCACCGCCGTCTCGCCGAGCTTTCCGGGCAATTGCAGAGTCATCGCGGCCGCATCGACAGCGCTCGCGAGCGCATGGCGCGCGTCGCCGCCGAGCTCGAAGAGATCGAGAAGAAGATCGCCGCCGATCGCGACCAGGCGCGTGAAGCGCGCGGCCGGCTCGAAGCGGTCGTCTCGCAGATGAGCGAGCATGAGCTGCGCCGGCAAACGCTCGACAGTGAACGGCGCTCGCTGCTCGAAGGCCGCGAAGAAGCACGCATGAACGCGCGCGAGGCGCGCGAGAGCGCGCATCAGATGGCGCTGTCGGTCGAATCGCGGCGCGCGGCGCTCGCGTCGCTCGAGCAGTCGCTGCAGCGCATGCAGGGCCAGCTCGCGCAGTTCGAGACGCGCCGCACCGAGATCGCGGCGCAGCTCGCGTCGGGTTCGAGCCCGGTCGAAGGCCTCGAGACCGAGCGCCAGACGTACTTGAACCAGCGCCTGCTCGTCGACAAACAGCTCGTCGAAGCGCGGCAGGCGTTGCAGGAACAGGATGCTGAGCTCCGCCGCCTCGAACAACAGCGCCACGATATCGAGCAGGTGCTCAACGAACGTCGCGAAGCGATTGGCCAGATGCGGCTCGCCGAGCAGGAGCACCGGCTGCACGCGCAATCGCTGAGCGCCGCGATCACCGAAGCCGGCTTCGCGCTCGACGAGATGCTGGCCGCGCTCCCGGCCGAAGCCGAAGCCGATCAATGGCAGGGCGAGCTCGCCGAGCTCGACCAGAAGATCAAACGCCTCGAGCCGGTGAACCTCGCCGCGATCCAGGAGTTCGACGAGCAGTCGCAGCGCAAGACCTATCTCGACGCGCAGCTGACCGACCTCACGACCGCGCTCGAAACACTCGAAGGCGCGATCCGCAAGATCGACAAGGAAACGCGCGCGCGCTTCAAGGAGACGTTCGACCGCGTCAACACCGGCATCCAGGAGCTTTTCCCGCGGCTCTTCGGCGGCGGTCATGCCTATCTGGAACTGACCGGCGACGACCTGCTCTCGACCGGCGTGACGATCATGGCGCGCCCGCCGGGCAAGCGCGTGAGCTCGATCTCGCTGCTTTCGGGCGGTGAGAAGGCGCTGACCGCCGTCGCGCTCGTGTTCTCGATTTTCCGGCTCAATCCCGCGCCGTTCTGCCTCCTCGACGAAGTCGACGCGCCGCTCGATGAGGCCAACATCGGCCGCTTCTCGAGCCTCGTCACCGAGATGAGCGAGCGCGTGCAGTTCATCTTCGTCACGCACAACAAGGGCACGATGGAGGCCGCGCGCCAGCTCTGCGGCGTTACCATGCGCGAACCGGGCGTGTCGCGGCTCGTGCAGGTCGACCTCGAAGAAGCCGCTAAACTCGCCGGTGCTGCCTAGCCGGAGGACGCTGGATGGAACAGCCTGTGCTGAGCGCAACCGAGTTGCGCGTCATAGTCGCCGTCGTTGGCGTCCTCGTGCTTGCGCTGATCTACTTCTTCGGGCGTCCGAGAAAACCGGGCCAGGGTGCGCGGCGCGCGGCGAAGCGCGCCGAGGACGAGCGCATCGAGCCGACCATCGGTCCGGGCGACGGCGAGCCCGCGCAGGGCGAGCTCGACGTATCGCTCCGCGCTGAGCTCGATCGGCTGGGGCAGGGCACCGGCGCGAGACTCGCGCGCTCGTCGGTCGGCATCAGGCCGGATCGCAAGATCGAACGCATCGTCACGCTGTTCGTCGCCGCGCGGCCAGGCGAGAACATCGCCGGCTCCGACGTCGTCGTCGCGGCCGAAAAGGCCGGCATGCAGTTCGGCGACATGGGCATCTTTCATCGCCTCGCCTCGGGCAAGACCGAAGAAGGCCCGGTCTTCAGCATGGCGAACATGGTCAAGCCCGGCAGCTTCGACATGACGCGACTCGATTCGCTCGAGACGCCGGGCGTCACGCTGTTCATGACGTTGCCGGGTCCGCTGCCCGCGCTCGATGCGTGGGAAATGCTGCTGCCGACCGCGCAGCGGCTCGCGGAGCTTCTCGATGCGAGCGTGCTCGACGAGGGGCGCAATGCGCTCGGGCGCCAGCGCATCGCGCATCTGCGCGACGAGCTTCGCGCGTGGGATCGCAAGCAAGAACGGAATCAGATCAAGCCCGGGCGCTAGAACGCGTGCGCTAGCGCGCCGTCGCTGCGGGCCGCGAAGCCCACGGATTAGGGACGTCGTGCGGATCCGGCATGCCGAGCTTTTTCGCGAACGCCGCGAGCCGTGGATCGTCGCGCAGCGCCGGCGCGAAGATCGGGTCTTCGTAGATGATCGAGATGCCAGGGTCGCGAATCGCATAGCCCTTTTCGAGCCAGGCGAATGCCTCGTCCGCGTCGCCGCGAAGCGCGTAGACCTCGGCGATGTAGAACGGGTTCGAATCGCCGTCGAGCCGGATCAGTTCGTCGAGCACCGGTTGCCCGTCGGCAACGTTGCCGGCCGCGAAATAGGCTTGCGCGAGCGCGGCGCGTTTTGTCGCAGGATCCGGTTCCGCCATTGCGCTGGCGAGCGCGTCGTCGAAGCGTCCGTGCTTGATGTAGGCCTGCGTCAGAATCAGCCGGAAGCCTGCCGCCGACGGTTGCAGGTCGATCGCCTGCTTGAGCTCCGCTTCGGCCTCGTCGAGCCGGCCGAGGCCGAGCAGGAACTGGCCCATGTTGAAATGGAATTGCGCGTTCAAGGGCTCCATCGCCAGAACCTTGCGCATCATGACCACGGATTCGTCGAGCCGCCCGAGACAGCCGGTGACGTCGGCGAGCTGATAGAGCGTTTCGGGATTGCCGGGATCGAGTGCGACCGCCTTCTTCAACGTCGCTTCGCCCGTGCGCATGTCGAGCTGCGACCACGACTGGTTGATGCCGAGCACGCCCATCGCGACCGCGGATTTCGGATCGAGCGCCAGCGCTTTCTCCGCGTTCGCGCGCGCTTCGGGAGCAACTTGCTCGCGCTCTTCGCCAGTCGCGACCCAGTCGACGAACCACTGCTGCGCGTTCGCGAGCCGCGCGTATGCCATCGCGTACGCCGGATCGAGCGCGATCGCGCGGCGGTACGACTCGACGGCCTTGAAGTAGTCGTCGCGATTGCGCCGTGTCGCATGGAAGCGGCCCTGCAGCAGCGCGTAGTACGCATCGAGGTTGCCGCCCGGCGGCTTGTCGGCGGATTCGGGCGCATTGCCGAGAAGGCGTGCCTTGAGCGCACCGGCCACGGCGGTCGCGATATCGGCCTGCATCGCAAAAACGTCCTTCGATTCGCGATCGTACGTCTGCGACCAGAGCGCGCTGCCGTCGGACGCTTTCACCAGCGAGGCGACGATGCGCACCTGATTGCCTTGCCTGCGCACCGAACCTTCGAGCAGGGTCGCGACGCCGAGCTTTTCGCCGATCGCGGCGGTGTCGTTCTGGTCCTTGCCGCGAAAGCGGAACGACGAGCCGCGTCCGATCACCTTCAGCGTTTCGATCTGTGCCAGCGCGGAAATCAGCTCCTCGGAAAGCCCGTCCGAGAAATAGTCCTGCTGCGGATCGCCGCTCTCGTTGAGGAGCGGAAGCACCGCGATCGATTTCTGCGGAATCGCCGCATCGCCTGCGGTGCCGCCGCCACCGCGCGTGACGAGGCGGTCGGCGAGGAGCAACACGACCGCGATCGAGAGCACGCCGAAGATCGCCAGATCAAGCGTGCGGCGCGTCCGTCGCGTGTCCGATTCGCCCGGCTCGATGTCGCTTTCGCGCTTCAGGCCCGCGGGCGTCAGCTCGAACAACCACGCGAACGCGATCCAGAACGGAAATCCGATTGCCGCGGCGACGAGGAACCAGCGCGTGATCCACTCCGGCGCGCTGATCGAGGGTCCGAGTTGCGCAATGCCTTGCGCAAGAGCCCAGATCGCGCCGACGTAGAGAACTGCGGCGCGGAGCACGTTGCGGCGTTTGATCTCGGCGAAGAGGCGGTTCATGGCCGTGCGTTCCTCTTCAATCGCGAGCTCCATCTTCCGAATAGGCGTTCGCGAGCGTAGACAGATGTGCGCGTTCGGCTTCGCGAAGGAACGGCGCGATCAGCACCATCACCTGATGGATCCCGCGACCGAGATCGAGCGCTTCTGTATCGGCCTTCACGCCGCGCACCGCGTTGAAGCTCAGCCAGAACGTCGCGACGAGCAGCACGTTCTCGGCAACCGGACGGATCTCCGCTTCGCTCGCGCGCATGACGCCCGCGCGCACGAGCCCGCGCATCAGCGCGGCCGCGCTCGCGGAAGCGCGCGTCATGATGCGCGCGAAGCGAAGCTTCAGCTTGCGGTTGCGCGCGAGGATGTCGACGAGATCGCGGTAAATAAACCGGTAGGCCCACATGCACTCGAACACGAGGTGCAGCTGCAGCCAGATGTCCTCGAGGTTCGGCAGCCGATCTTCGGGAATCAGCAGCGCGTCGTCGATGCGCGTCTCGTAGCGCGAGAAGAGCTGCTCGACGATGTCGTCCTTGTTGCGGAAGTGGTAGTAGAGATTGCCGGGACTGATCCCGAGCTCGTCGGCGATGTGGTTCGTCGTGACATTCGGCTCGCCGGCCGCGTTGAACATCGCGAGGCTGGTATCGAGGATGCGCTCGCGGGTCTGGCGCGCCATCTGGCGAAGCCGGTTCGGCGGCGATCAGCCGCCGAGCTTCTTCACGAGGTCGATGTACTTCTGCATCGCCTCGTCGCTCTTGGTGCCCTTGAGCTTCGCCCACGCCTCGTACTTGGCCGTGCCGACGAAATCGAAGAAGCCGGGCTTCGGGCCGGAGACGTCGCCTTCCGATCCCTGCTTGTACAGCGCGTAGAGCTTGAGCAGCGTGTCGTTGTCGGGACGTTCGGGCAGTTTCTTGACGTCTTCCGCGGCCTTCTCGAAGCGCGCTTTGAGATCGGACATGGCTCACCCGGCGGCATAGTGCCTGCGAAAGCCGAGCTTACATCAGCGCAAACGGAAAGTGCGTAGCCACGTGCAAGCGGCCGAAGCTATGCTTCGGATGTCGCAAGACGAACCTCTGGGGAGCGAGCCATGACCTACTTCGTCACCGGCGCGACCGGTTTCATCGGCGGCCATCTGTTGCCAAAGCTCCTCGAACGCAAGGGCACGATCTACTGCCTCGTGCGCAAGGAGTCGCTCGCGAAGTTCGAGGCGCTGCGCGAGCGCCTCGGCGCCGACGACAAGCGGCTTGTCGCGGTGATGGGCGATCTTGCGAAGCCGAAACTCGGCGTATCGGCACAGGCCACGGGTCCGCTCAACGGCAAGATCAAGCATTTCTTTCATCTCGCGGCGCTTTACGACATCAAGGCCAGCGTCGAGAGCCAGATCGCCGCGAACGTCGACGGCACGCGCAATGCGCTCGCGTTCGCCGAATCGATCAAGGCCGGCACGTTCCATCACGTGAGCTCGATCGCGGCGGCAGGGCTCTATCAAGGCGTCTTCCGCGAGGACATGTTCGACGAGGCCGAGAATCTCGACGATCCGTATTTCCGCACGAAGCACGATTCCGAGGCGCTCGTGCGCAAGGAGTACTCGCGGCCGTGGCGCGTCTACCGGCCCGGGCTCGTGCATCGGCGATTCGAAGACCGGCGAGATCGACAAGATCGACGGGCCGTACTACTTCTTCCGGCTCATCAAGAAGATGCGCGAGACGCTGCCGCCGTGGGTGCCGACGGTCGGGCTCGAGGGCGGGCGCATCAATCTCGTGCCGGTCGACTGGGTCGCGGCAGCGCTCGATCATATCGCGCACAAGCCGGCGCTCGATGGTCACACGTTTCATCTGACCGATCCGGCGCCGCGCCGCATCGGCGAAGTGCTGAACATCTTCGCGCGCGCCGGCCACGCGCCGCTGATGACGATGCGGCTCGATGCGCGCATGTTCGGTTTCATTCCGGGCGGTTGTGCGCGCGGCGCTCGGCAGCCTGCCGCCGGTCAAGCGATTCGTGAACGTGCTGCTGCGCGATCTCGGCATTCCGCCGCAGGTCGATGAAGTTCATCAACTGGTCGACGCGCTACGACTCGCGCGAAACCGAGCGGGCGCTCAAGGGCACCAAGATCAGGCTGCCGAAGCTCGAGGACTACGCGTGGCGGCTCTGGGATTACTGGGAGCGCCATCTCGATCCCGATCTCTTCGTCGATCACTCGCTGAGCGGCAAGGTGAAGGGAAAGATCGTCGTCATCACCGGCGGCTCGTCGGGCATCGGCAAGGCCGCGGCGTTGAAGGTCGCGGCCGCCGGCGGCAAGGTCGTCATCTGCGCGCGCGGCGAGGACGAGCTCGCAGCGACGAAGAAGGAAATCGAGGCGAGCGGGCGGCAACTGCCACACGTACGTTGTCGATCTCTCCGACCTCAATTCGTGCGACGCCTTCGTCAAGCAGGTGCTTGCCGATCACAAGCACGTCGACATCCTCGTCAACAACGCCGGCCGCTCGATCCGCCGCGCGATCAGCGCGAGCTTCGACCGCTTCCACGATTTCGAGCGCACGATGCAGCTCAACTATTTCGGCGCGCTGCGATTGATCATGGGCGTGCTGCCGGGCATGGCCGAGCGGCATCGCGGGCACATCATCAATATCTCGTCGATCGGCGTGCTGACGAACTCGCCGCGGTTTTCGGCGTACATCGCGTCGAAGGCTGCGCTCGATGCGTTTGCGCGCTGCGCGCAGGCCGAGTATTCGGACGTCGGCGTCAGCTTCACGACGATCAACATGCCGCTCGTGAAGACGCCGATGATCGCGCCGACCAAGATGTACGAATCGGTGCCGACGCTGACGCCGGACGAAGCCGCCGACATCATCGTCGAGGCGATCATCGAGCGCCCGGTGCGCATCGCGACGCGGCTCGGCACGTTCGGGCAGATCTTCTATGCGCTCGCGCCGCGCGCGTACGAGATCGTCATGAACACGGCATTCCGCCTCTTCCCGGATTCGCCGGCGTCGAAGGGCATGCAGGGCAGGGCTGAGCTCGCAGCGCCGACCAGCGAGCAGATCGCGTTCGCCTCGCTGATGCGCGGCGTGCACTGGTGATGACCCGAAAACGAGACTAAAAATAAAACGCCGTCCCCGACGCAAGGATCCGGCCTCTCTCGTGCGCAAAACCGAGAGACCACATCCCGCGTGCGGGGACGGCGCTGTAACACCGTCCGTCGTCCCGGCTTGCGCCGGGACCTGTTTGCTTCTGATCGTTGGTGGAACCCGGTGGGGGAACCGGGATGACGGACGGGGCGTCTGACGGAGGGAGGGGACCGTCAGGCGCTATAGGGTGGGCCTTGGCCCACCGAACGCGGTCAGCGGTGGGCTGAAGCCCACCCTATGAAATATACTCGATTAGCGCTTGGCGGATTTCCTCGCGCGCTTCTTCGGCGCGGCGCCGACATTCAACTTGCGGACCTCGCGCGAAAGCTCGTCGACCTTCGCGGTCAGCTTGTGCACTTCATCGCGACCCGGGACGCCGAGGCGACTGAGCGCACGCGAGACGCGATCCTCGAACACCTTCTCGAGCTTGTCCCAGGTTTCCTGGCTGCGCTCGCGGACCTGGCCGAGCGTCGCCTCGACGTTGCCGCGTGCCTCGGCAACTTTCGAATCGGTGAACTTTCTTGTCTTGGCGTCGAGCGCGGCGCCTTCCTTGACCAGCGACTCGAACAGCTTGCCGCCTTCGGCCTGCGCCTTGACGAACGCGCCGAGGCCGGCGAGCCAGATCTGCTGTGCCGAATCCCTGACCGTGTCGCTGATGCCGCGGGCCTGCTGCGCAGCCGCTTCGGCAGTGGTGCGTTTCTTAAGCTTCGGCTTGGTCATGCGTCGCTCCGTCAGGAAGGTCGCGGCGGATGCCGCGCGCGGGAGCGAAATGTAGGAACGCGCGCTAGAGCAGACACACTACGGCAGCGCTCAGGTGTCGCCGAACTCGGCGTCGAGCTTGCGCGTGATCTCCTTTTCGATGACAGGCCGGAGCGCGCTCATCAGGAATCCAAGCTCGACGTGGATGTGGACCTCGGTCTTGGCGACCTTGATCGACCCGTTCGCGCCCGTGCGCGAGAACTCGAGCGCGTTGCCATCCCACGCATGGGTAAAGCCGTATTCCTTCGCGACGGCGTTGGCGACGCGCTCGACCGCGGCCCTTGCGTCCTTGAGGCTCTTGCCGTGCTTGCGGCGGATGTCGATGGCGGCCATGGCCGGCTCCCCCGGAGCGAAAAAGTGGACCCGCCACAATGATGCCCGAGAAGCGCGCCGGCCCGCCAACGGCATTCGGCGCGCCGCGCCGCCTGCACAAGCGCGCGGCGCAACGCCGGTATACTGGCGCACCTTCGCGGCCGACCTCCTTTGATGCGACTGAGCTTTCCCAACGGCGAGCATGCCGATTTCGTCGTCGAGGATGGCGTCATCAGTCTCGGCAGCGCGGAGGGCAACACGGTCGTCCTCGCCGGGCGCGACATCGCGCCGTGGCATGCGCGCATCACGGTCGATCGCCGCGGCATCGTGCTCGAAGTGCTCGACTTCGCCGCGCGCACGCATGTCAACGCGCGACCCGTGCGCGAGAAGGCATTGCTGCGGCTCGGCGACGTGCTCGTGCTCGGCGTCGTCGCGATGATGCTCAAACCCGACCGCGACGATGCGATCCAGACGGCGCTGCCGGCCGAATCCGAAGATACCGAAGATGCACCCGACGGCGCGCCGGCGCGCGTCGTGCTGCGCGGCGTCGCCGGCAGCCATTTCGGCCGCGCGATCGCGCTGAAGCAGCGGCTGGTCGTCGGTCGCGCCGCCGATTGCGACATCGTGATCGACGACGCGCAGATCGCGCCGCATCACGCGACGATCGAGAACATCGACGAGTCGATCTGCCTTCGCGACATGGGCTCGGGTGCCGGTGCGCTCGTCAATGGGCTTCGGCTGACCACGGCCGTGCTGCACACGGGTGATCAGCTCGCGTTCGGACGCGATCATTTCATCGTCGAGGCGCCGGGGTTGCCGCTGCGTGGCGAAGTCGCGACGTCGCCGCATGCGGATAATGCCGATGCCGACGTCTCGGACGCGATCGCGATGCCGGTCGATGCGCGCGGATCGATCTGGTGGCTGATCGGTGCGGCCGCGCTGATCGCGCTCGGTCTCGTCTGGATCCTTCTTCGCGGCGCGTAAGCCGCGCAAACGACGACTCGCCGCCGTATCGCGCGTGTGCTGCGCTGCGGCATAATGCGGGCTGATCCCAGCGGAGGGCTCGCGTGAGTCGTGGATACAACTTCAGCGCCGGTCCCGCCGCGCTGCCCGAAGACGTTCTCGATCAGGCGAAGGCCGAGCTGCTCGAGTGGGACGGCGCGCGCGCGTCGGTGATGGAGATCAGCCATCGCGGCAAGGATTTCATTGCGCTCGCGGCCGAATCCGAGCGCGACCTGCGCGAGCTGCTCGCGATCCCGTCGAACTACAAGGTGCTGTTCCTGCAGGGCGGCGCGACGCAGCATTTCGCGCAGATCCCGATGAACATCGCGCGGCGCGGACGAGAGCGTCGACTACGTCGTCACCGGCGACTGGGGCGAGAAGGCGGCGAAGGAAGCGAAGCCGACGGCCAGGTGCGCATCGCGGCGAGCGGCGGAATCGACTAACTACGATCGCATTCCGGCGCGCGCAGACGTGGGATCTCGATCCGAACGCCGCGTACGTGCACTACACGCCGAACGAGACGATCCGCGGCGTCGAGTTCCATGACGGTGCCCGATGTCGGCAGCGTGCCGCTCGTCGCGGACATGTCGTCGACGATTCTGTCGCGGCCGATCGACGTGTCGAAGTTCGGCGTGATCTACGCCGGCGCGCAGAAGAACATCGGCGCCGCGGGCCTCGTCGTCATGATCGTGCGCGACGACCTGCTCGCGCGCTCGCCCGAAGGACATACCGAAGATCCTCAACTACGCCGAGCAGGCGGCGAAGGATTCGATGCTCAACACGCCGAACACGTTCGGCTGGTATCTCGCCGCGCCTCGTGTTCAAGTGGCTCAAGAAGCAGGGCGGGCTCGCGGCGATGGGCGAGCGCAATCGCGCGAAGGCGGAGCTGCTGTACGGCTACATCGACGGATCGCGGTTTCTATCGCAATCCGGTCGAAATGTCGGCGCGGTCGTGGATGAACGTGCCGTTCACGCTGCCGCGCGAAGAGCTCGACGCGGCGTTCCTCAAGGAATCCGAAGCGGCGGGCCTGCTCGCGCTCAAGGGTCACCGCGCCGTCGGCGGCATGCGCGCGTCGATCTACAACGCGATGCCGCTCGCGGGCGTGCAGGCGCTGGTCGATTTCATGAAGGACTTTGCGAAGCGCAACGGATAGCGAGAGCCAACCGCATGTTCAAGATCCAGACCCTCAACAACATCTCGCGCAACGGCCTCGATCGGCTGCCGGCGAATCTCTACCGCGTCGCGAACGACGTCGCCGAACCCGACGCGATCCTGGTGCGCTCGGCCGACATGCACGAAGTCGCCGATCGCGACGAGCGTGAAGGCGGTCGCGCGCGCCGGTGCGGGCGTCGAACAACATTCCGGTCGGCGATCTTTCGGCAGCGCGGCGTGCCGGTCTTCAACGCGCCCGGCGCGAACGCGAACGCGGTCAAGGAGCTCGTCGTCGCCGGCATGCTGCTCGCGGCGCGCAACCTCGCCGACGCGCTCGGCTTCGTCGGCGAGCTCAAGGCTGGCGACGATCTGCATCATCGCGTCGAAGCCGAGAAGAAGCGCTTCGTCGGCTCGGAGCTTGCCGGGCAAGACGCTCGGCGTCGTCGGGCTCGGCGCGATCGGCGTCAAGGTCGCGAACGCGGCGCACGCGCTCGGCATGCGCGTGCTCGGCTTCGATCCGCACATGACGGTCGAAGGCGCGTGGCAGCTGTCGTCCGAAGTCGCGAAGGCCGGCTCGTTGAACGAGCTGTTCGCGGCGTCGGACTACGTCACGTTCCACGTGCCGCTCAACGACGAGACGCGCGGCATCTTCGGCGCGCAAGCGCTCGCGGCTGCGCGGCCGGGCGTCGTGCTGCTGAACTTCGCGCGCGAAGGCATCGTCGATCCGGCCGTGCTGCGCGACGGTCTCGACGAGCGGCCGCATCGGCCGCTACGTCACCGATTTCCCGGATGCGCGACCTGCTCGGCAATCCGCGCGTGATCGCGCTGCCGCACCTCGGCGCATCGACCGGCGAAGCCGAGGAGAACTGCGCGCTGATGGTCGTCGATCAGCTGCGCGACTTCCTCGAGAACGGCAACGTGCGCAATTCGGTGAACTTTCCCGAGACGCGCATGGCGCGCACCGGCACCGCGCGCATCTGCATCGCGAACCAGAACCGGCCGAACATGATCGGCCAGCTCTCGCACGTGCTCGGCGAGGCCGGCGTCAACATCGCGCAGATGCACAACGCATCGCGCGGCGACATCGCGTACACGCTGATCGACGTCGATACGCCGGTCACCGATTCGCTCGTTTCCGGCATCGCCGCGATCGATGGCATCCTGTCGGTCCGCGTGATCGAAGGTTGATGCAATGGCCGCGAAGCCGAAACCTCCCGCAACGGCGCCGAATCCGCAGCTGACGGAAGTCGCGCGCGCGCATCGACGGCATCGACCGCCAGATCCAGGCGCTGATCGCCGAGCGCGCCGGTTGGGCGCAGCAGGTCGGCAAGGCCAAGGGCCCGCTCAAGGCGGCCGTCGACTACTACCGGCCCGAGCGCGAGGCGCAGGTGCTGCGCATGGTGCGTCGATCGCAACGACGGGCCGCTCGTCGACGAAGTGCTGGTGCGTGTGTTCCGCGAGATCATGTCGGCGTGCCTGGCGCAGCAGGAGCCGCTGAAGATCGGCTACCTCGGCCCCGAAGGCACGTTCAGCCAGCAGGCCGTGCTGCAAGCATTTCGGCCACTCGGCGCACGGCCTGCCGCTGGCGAGCATCGAGGAAGTGTTCCAGGAAGTCGAAGCCGGCAACGCCGATTTCGGCGTCGTGCCGGTCGAGAACTCGGGGCAGGGCACGATCCAGATCACGCTCGACATGTTCCTGACCTCGCAGCTGAAGATCTGCGGCGAAGTCGAACTGCGCGTGCACCAGTTCCTGCTGTCGCGCTCGGGCCGCATCGAGGACATCGAGCGCGTCTACTCGCATCCGCAGTCGTTCGCGCAGACGCAAGGCCTGGCTGCGCGGCAACCTGCCGAAGGCGGAGAAGATTCCGGTGTCGAGCAACGCCGAAGCGGCGCGCCGCGCGCGCAATGCCGACGACGCCGCGGCGATCGCCGGCGAATCCGCCGGCCATGTCTACGGGCTCAAGAAAGTCATCGTCGGCCCGATCGAGGACCGCGCCGACAACACGACGCGCTTCCTCGTGCTCGGCCGGCAGATCTTTCCGCCTTCGGGCCACGACCGCACGTCGGTGCTGGTGTTCGTCGGACCAGCCCGGCGCGCTGTTCAACGTGCTGAGCCCGTTCGCGCGCCATGGCATCAGCATGAACCGCATCGAGTCGCGGCCGTCGCACCAGGCGAAGTGGGAGTACGCGTTCTTCATCGATCTCGCCGGCCACGTCGACGACGACGCCGATGAAGAACGCGCTGGCCGAGCTCGACGACATACGCGGCGCAGGTCAAGGTGCTCGGGCTCGTATCCGGTGGCGGTGCTGTGAGCCGATGCCGAGCGCTCGACTGCGACGCGCGCTGGCGCAGCCGCGCGTCGCGTCGCGCTGCGCGCCTACGATCCGGGCCACGATCTGTCCGCGCTGCGCCGGCGCTTCGGCGACCGGCGCTGCGCCGAGCTCGGTTCGAACGAAAATCCGCTCGGCCCGAGTCCGCGCGCGGTCGAGGCGATGCGGAGCGCGCTGCCGGAATGCATTCCGCTATCCCGATCCGCACGGCGGTGCGCTGAAGACGGCGCTGGCGCGCGCATCACGGCGTCGACGCCGACGCAGATCCCGCTCGGCAACGGCTCGCACGAACTGCTGATGCTGCTCGCGCAGTGCTTCGCCGACGCCGGGCACTCGATCGTGTTCTCGCAGTTCGGCTTCGCGGTGTTTCCGATCGCCGACGGCGGCCGCGGGCGCGACTTGCGCTGCCGCGTCCGGCGCTTGCCGCGCGAGCACGCGACGATGCCGCTCGGGCACGATCTCGACGCGATGGCCGCGGCGATCCGGGCCGACACGCGCCTCGTCTATCTCGCCAATCCGAACAACCCGACCGGCACCTGGTTCGACGATGCGCGCGCTCGAGCGCTTCCTCGCGCGCGTGCCGCGCGACGTGCTGGTCGTCGTCGACGAGGCCTACCACGAATACGTCGACGCGCCGGGCCTGTCGAGCGCGCTGCAGCTCGCTGATCGCCATTTCCGAACCTGATCGTCACGCGCACGTTCTCGAAGGCCTACGCGCTGGCGGGGCTGCGCGTCGGCTATCGCCGTCGCGCATCCGAGCGTGCGTCGCGGTCGCTCGAACGCCTGCGCGAGTCGTTCAACGTCAACGGCCTGGCGCTGGCCGCGGCCGAAGCGGCGCTCGGCGACCAGGCGCATGTCGCGCGCGGCGCAAGCGTGGAACCGCGCCGAAGCGCGAGTGGCTGGCGGAGCGCTCTGCGCGCGCGCGGGCTGCGCGTGCTGCCGTCGCAGACCAATTTCGTGCTGGTCGATTTCGGCGCGCGATGCGGCGCCGATCGAAGCGCGCGCTGTTCGAGCGCGGCGTGATCGTGCGGCCGATGGGCGGCTATGGCCTGCCGCGAATCGCCTGCGCATCAGCGTCGGCAGCGCGCGCCGAAAACGAGCGGCTTGCTGGACGGCGCTGCCGTGACGCGGAGCTGCGTCGAGCTGGACTGGCGCGCCGGCCGGTCCGCTGCGCGGCGACGTGCGCGTTCCCGGCGACAAGTCGATCTCGCATCGCGCGATCATGCTCGCGGCGCTCGCCGAAGGCACCTCGCGCATCAGCGGCTTCCTCGAAGGCGAGGACACGCGCGCGACCGCGCGCGCATTCTGCGCAGCTGGGCGTGCGCATCGAAGCGCCCGAATCGCCAGCGAGCGCATCGTGCACGGCGTCGGCCTGCACGGCCTGCGCGCGCCGCACGCGCCGATCGACTGCGGCAACGCCGGCACCGGCATGCGCCTGCTGGCCGGCTTGCTCGCCGGACAGCGGTTCGACACCGACGCTGATCGGCGACGAATCGCTGTCGCGACGGCCGATGCGGCGCGTGATCGAGCCGCTCGCGCAGATGGGCGCGAGCATCGCGGCCGGCGCCGGGCGGCCTGCCGCCGCTGCGCATCGCGCGGCAACGCGCATCTGCGCGGCATCGACTACACGCTGCCGGTGGCGAGCGCGCAGGTGAAGTCCGCGATCCTGCTCGCCGGCCTGTACGCCAGCGGCGAGACGTCGGTTCGCGAAGCCGCATCCGACGCGCGACTACACCGAGCGCATGCTCGCCGCGTTCGGCTGGCCGATCGAGTTCGGCGCGGGCTAGGCGACGCTGACGGGCGGCCATCGCCTGCGCGCGACCGACGTCGACGTGCCGGCGGATTTCTCGTCCGCCGCGTTCTTCCTCGTCGCCGCGACGCTGGTGCCGGGCTCCGAGCTTCGCCTGCGCGTCGTCGGCATCAACCCGCGCCGCACCGGTCTGCTCGCCGCGCTGCGCGCGATGGGCGCCGACATCCGCGAGGAGCGCGTGCGCGAGCAGGGCGGCGAGCGCGTCGCCGATCTCGTCGTGCGCGCACGCGCCGCTGCACGGCATCGAGGTGCCGGTCGAGCTCGTGCCGGACATGATCGACGAGTTCCCGATCCTGTTCGTCGCCGCCGCGTCGCGCGCGGCACGACGACGCATTCGCGGCGCTGCCGAACTTGCGCGTCAAGGAATCCGACCGCATCGCGACGATGGCGAAGGGTTTGCGCGCGCTCGGCATCGCGGTCGACGAAACGCCGGACGGCGCGGTCATCGAAGGCGGGCAGCTCGGCGGCGGCGACGTCGATTCGGCGGGCGATCACCGCGTGCGCGATGAGCTTCGCGATCGCCGGGCTCGTCGCGAAAGACCCGCGTGCGAATTTCCGACTGCGCGAACGTGGCGACGTCGTTTCCGGGCTTCGTGGCGCTCGCGAACTCGGCGGGTTTTGCGCTTCGCGAATCTGTGGCATAGTATGTACGTACGTACGTACCGGATTCGCCGATGAGCACGAAGATATCCCTGACCGAGCTGCGGCAACGGCTGTTCCAGCTCGCGGACCATGTCGCCGACACGGGCGAGCCGCTCGTGATCGTGCGCAACGGCGTGCGGCTCAAGCTCGTGCGCGAGGAAGCGAAAGCCGAAGGACCTGGCCGCCTCGCGCGGCTGATCAAGCGGAGCGTGGTGGTCGGTCCGCCGCTTGATCCCCGGGAGTCGCCGGCCGAATGGTCCGGCGAGTCGTCCAAGGTTGCCGAGCCGAAGGCGGAATATCGAGCGCCGGCGCGCAAGCGGCCGCGGAGCCGGCGCACGTGATCATGCTCGATACGCACGTCGCGGTCGCGTTGTACGAGGGCCGAACGGGCGGGCTCGCATTGCCCGCCCGCCGCGCGATCGACCGCGACGTCGTGACAATCTCGCCGGCCGTGCTGCTCGAGATCGAGCTGTTGTTCGAAATCGGGCGCCTGCGCGAAGGCGCCAAGATCATCGCGAAGAGCCTTGCGGACGATCTCGATATCCGCGTCGCCGGCGAGCGGTTCGCCGACGTCGCGACCGAAGCACTGGCGCTCGCATTCACGCGCGATCCGTTCGATCGCCTGATCGTCGCGCACGCGTCGATCGCGAATGCGACGCTCGTGACGCAGGATGCGACGCTGCGGTATCGCTACCCGAAGTCGATGGGCTGAGCGGCGCCGGGAGTCCGGCGGCGAGCCCACCCCGGCCATGAGCTCTCTCGGCCGGGCTCTCTCGGCTAGAATCGCGCGCCTTTCCGCCGCCGAGCCCAATGACCGTCCGATCCGACAAGCCGCGCGTCCAACCGGAAATCCCGGTGCTGACGATCGATGGGCCGTCCGGGTCCGGCAAGGGCACGATCAGCCGCGCGGTTGCCGACGCGCTCGGCTGGCACCTGCTCGATTCCGGCGCGATGTACCGCGCGGTCGGCTACGCGGCCGGCATGGAAGGGCTCGATCTGTCCGACGCCGAGGCCGTAACCCGTTGCGCGGAAACGACAAAGATCACGTTTCGCGATCCCGAAGGATGGCGGCGAGACGCGCGTCATCGTCAACGGCCACGACGCGACCGACGAGCTCCGCACCGAAACCTGCGGCGCCGCGGCCTCGGCGATTGCCGCCATCCCGGGCGTCCGGGCCGCGCTGTTCGACAAGCAGCGTGCGCTTCCGGCGCTCGCCGGGCCTGGTTGCCGACGGCCGCGACATGGGCACGGTCGATCTTCCCGGATGCGCCGTACAAGGTGTTCCTGACCGCCAGCGCCGAGGAACGCGCCCGAAGGCGCTATAAGCAGTTGAAAGAAAAGGGTTTGAACGTTACACTTGCATCCCTTTTGCGCGAGATCCAGGCGCGCGACGTGCGCGATGCGAACGCGCCGGTCGCTCCGCTGAAGCCGGCGTCGAGCGGTGCTGATCGTCGATTCCACCGGCATGCCGATCGCGGACGTGGTCCGGAAGGTGCTCGCCGTCGTTCGCGCAAACGGCTGACTTCGCAGGGTCGAAAGATCTTTCGAAACATCGGCTTCGCACATATTTGAAGACACTTCTTTTCCCGATCGCCTCGAACGAGGCTGTCGGCGCCTCGAAAGAGGCAAACGGTCCGGCGGCGACGCCGGAACTTGCAACGATGCGGCAGTACCGCATCACCAAAAGGTGGGTTGGCGACTCGCGATGAGCGCCGGCCTGTTTTTTCAACTGGAACCCAACATGACCGAAAGTTTTGCCGAACTGTTCGAACAGAGCCAGATCGCTCGCCAAGCTGAAGCCGGGCGCCATCGTCTCCGGCATCGTCGTCGAAATCCGCACCGACGTCGTCGTGGTCAACGCCGGCCTCAAGTCCGAAGGCATCGTCCCGATCGAGCAGTTCCGGAACGAGCAGGGCGAGCTCGAAGTCAAGCTCGGCGACGAAGTCAAGGTCGCCCTCGATGCCATCGAAAACGGCTTCGGCGAGACGATGCTGTCGCGCGAGAAGGCCAAGCGTTCGCTGGTGTGGGACGAGCTGGAGGAACCGCGCAGACCGGCCAACGCCACCGTGACCGGCCGCATTTCCGGCAAGGTCAAGGGCGGCTTCACCGTCGACATCAAGGACGTCCGCGCATTCCTGCCGGGCTCGCTGGTCGACGTGCGTCCCGTGCGCGATCCGGTGCTACCTCGAAGGCAAGGAACTCGAGTTCAAGATCATCAAGCTCGATCGCAAGCGCAACAACGTCGTCGTTTCGCCGCCGCGCGGTCGTCGAGAGCGAGTATCTCCGAAGAGCGCGAGCAGCTGCTCGAGCGCCTGCAGGAAGGCGCGGTCGTCAAGGGCGTCGTCAAGAACCTCACCGATTACGGTGCGTTCGTCGACCTCGGCGGCATCGACGGCCTGCTGCACATCACCGACATGGCGTGGAAGCGCGTGCGTCATCCGTCCGAAGTCGTCAACGTCGGCGATGAGCTCGAAGTGCGCGTCCTGAAGTTCGATCGCGAGCGCAACCGCGTTTCGCTCGGCCTCAAGCAGCTCGGCGAGGATCCGTGGGTGCAGATCGCCCGCCGCTATCCGACCGGCACGCGCCTGTTCGGCAAGGTCTCGAACGTCACCGACTACGGCTGCTTCGTCGAGCTCGAGCCGGGCGTCGAAGGCCTCGTGCACGTGTCCGAAATGGACTGGACCAACAAGAACGTCAACCCGGCCAAGGTCGTGCAGGTCGGCGACGAAGTCGAAGTCATGGTCCTCGACGTCGACGAAGAGCGTCGCCGCATCTCGCTCGGCATCAAGCAGACGCACGCCAATCCGTGGGAAGCGTTCGCCGCGATCCACAAGAAGAGCGACAAGGTCTCCGGCCAGATCAAGTCGATCACCGACTTCGGCATCTTCATCGGCCTGGACGGCGGCATCGACGGCCTGGTGCACCTGTCCGACATCTCCTGGCAGACGCACCGGCGAAGACCTCGTCCGCAACTTCAAGAAGGGCGACACGCTCGAAGCCGTCGTGCTCGCGGTCGATCCGGAGCGCGAGCGCATCTCGCTCGGCATCAAGCAGCTCGAGCAGGATCCGTTCGGCCAGTTCATGGCCGCGCATCCGAAGGGCAGCATCGTCAACGGCACCGTCAAGGAAGTCGACGCCAAGGGTGCGACGATCGACCTCGGCGAAGGCGTCGAGGGTTATCGTGCGTGCCAACGACATCGCCAAGGAGCGCGTCGACGACGCCACGCAGCACCTGAAGGTCGGCGACAAGGTCGAAGCCAAGTTCACCGGCATGGACCGCAAGGGCCGCGTCTGCAGCTGTCGATCCGCGCCAAGGACGAGGACGAGCTGCAGTCGGCGCTCGACGAGTACCAGAGCGCATCGGGTGCCACGACCAAGCTCGGTGCGCTGCTCAAGGAGCAGCTGAACAAGCGAGTGAAGGGCCGGGCGCGCGGTGCGAACCGCGCGCCCGTTCGGCGACGTAGTGCCAGAAACACGCGATAGCCCCGAAACGACGCGCCATGTCCGAACACGATTCCACAACCGATACGTCAATGACCAAGTCGGAGCTGATCGAGGCCCTCGCCGAGCGGCAGAAGCCACCTGGCCGCGAACGACGTCGAGCTCGCGGTCAAGACCCTGCTCGAGCAGATGAGCCAGGCGCTGCCCGGGGGCGAACGCATCGAGATCCGCGGCTTCGGCAGCTTCTCGCTGCATTACCGGCCGCCGCGCATGGGCCGCAATCCCAAGACCGGCGACGCGGTCGCGCTGCCGGGCAAGCACGTGCCGCACTTCAAGCCCGGCAAGGAACTGCGCGAGCGCGTCAACGGCGGCGCGCAGTCGTCCGACGACAACGGCTGAGCTGCAGTTTCGTTACTGTTTTCGATCGCGGCGTGGCGGCTTTCGCCGAGCGTCGCGCGCGGTCATGATAGGGTGATCGCACCGCCCCGCGCGCAGTGATTTTCCGAACGCGAAGCCCCACATCGCCCGCATGCGCCTCGCCCTCGTCATCGCATCATCCTCTTCGTCGTGTTCGGCGCCGTCTTCGGCGCGCTCAACGCCGAGCGCATCACGCTCGATCTCTATTTCTGGCAGCCGAGCGTCGCCGAAGGGCGCGCTGATCCTTTCGGCGGTCGTCGTCGGCTGGCTCGCTCGGCGGCATCGTCGCCTGGCTCGCGCCGCGGCCGAGCGTCCATCGCGAGCTGCGCGAACGCGCAAGCAACTGCGCGAAGCGCGCGCCGAGCCGCAGCCGCCGAGCGACGGCACGCCCGAGGACGCATGAGCGAGCTCGCGCTTCCGCTGTCTGCTTCCTGTTGCTTCCGGTGGCTGCGTGGTCCGGCTGGTTCATCGGCCGGCGCGGCAGCGAGCGCACGTGCCGGCGCGCGCGTCAGCGAGCTGTCGACGACCTACTTCCGCGGCCTGAACTACCTGCTCAACGAGCAGCAGGACAAGGCGATCGAGGTCTTCCTGCAGCTCGCCGAGATCAACCGCGACACGGTCGAAACGCACCTCGCGCTCGGCAACCTGTTCCGCCGCCGCGGCGAGGTCGATCGCGCGATCCGCGTGCACCAGCACCTGATCGCGCGGCCGAACCTCAACGAGGACGAAAAGACCGTCGCGCTGCTCGAGCTCGGCGAGGACTACATGCGCGCCGGCCTGCTCGACCGCGCCGAGACGCTGTTCACCGACCTCGTCGCGATGGACGCGCAGGCGCCGTCGGCGCTGAAGCACCTGATCGCGATCTACCAGCACGAGCGCGACTGGGACAAGGCGATCGACCACGCGCGCCGTCTTCGAGCAGACGACCGGCGAATCGCAAGGCGCGACGATCGCGCAGTTCTATTGCGAGCTCGCCGAGCAGTCGCGCGCGCGCAACGCGCTCGATGAGGCGCGCGAGCACATCGAAGAGGCGTACGCAGCCGAGAGCGACTGCGTGCGTGCGAGCATGATCGAGGGCCACGTCGAAGCGGCTGATGGCCATCTCGATCGCGCGATCGCATCGTTCGAGCGCGTCGCCGAGCAGGATGTCGATTACGTGCCCGAGATTCTTTCGCCGCTGCTCGACTGCTACGCGCGTGCGGGCCAGATGGCGCGTGCCGAAGAGTTCCTGCTCGATATCACCGAGCATTACCAGGGCGTGTCGCCGGTGCTCGCGCTGGCGCGTCTCTACGCGCGCACGCAAGGCGAAGACGCGGCGGTCGCGTTCCTGAATCGCGCGCTGCGCCAGCGCCCGTCGGTGCGCGGCGCTGATGGCGCTGATCGACGTGAACCTGCACACGGCGAGCGGCGAGGCGCGCGAGAACTTCCTGATCCTGCGCGACCTCACGCGCAAGCTGGTCGAAGGGCAGGCGATGTACCGCTGCAACCACTGCGGCTTCGGTGCGAAGGCGCATCACTGGCAGTGCCCGAGCTGCAAGAACTGGGGCACGGTCCGCCCGATCCACGGCGTCGTCGGCGAGTAGCGCGCGCGTGGAACGGCTGGCCTGGTCCTGGTCGTTCTGGATCGCCGCGGCGCTCGCGGCGCTGGTGATCTGCGCGATCTCGACGTGGTTCGCGATCGGCTACGCGAAGAAGCGCCGGCTCATCGACGAGCCCGGCCTGCGCCGCTCGCATTCGGCGCCGACGCCGCGCGGCGGTGGCATCGGCATCGTGGTCGCGGTGCTCGCCACGGCGTGCGTTCCCGCGATGATCCGGCCGCCGACTTCGATCGGCGCCGCCGTCGTGCTGACGATCGCGATCGCAATCGTCGCCGCCGTCGGGTGGATCGACGACCATCGCGGCCTGTCGGCGCGCGCGCGTTTCGCCGCGCACTGCATCGCCGCGATCATTTTCCTGCTCCCGGTCATCGCCGCCGTCGCGCTGTCGCCCGACGCGCTCGAGGAAAATTTCGCGACGACCGTATCGACCGTCTGGATCTCGCTCGTGCTCGTCGCGCTCGGCATCGTCTGGTTCGTGAACCTGCACAACTTCATGGACGGCATCGACGGCATCCTTGCGGCGCAGGCGATCTTCGTGCTCGGTGCGCTCGCGCTTCTGTGCCGCCACGTCGGCGAGCCGCACGCGGGCGAGATTCTGCGTCTTCGCGGCCGCCGCGGCTGGTTTCCTGCCTTTCAATTTTCCGCGCGCGCGCATCTTCATGGGCGATGTCGGCAGCGGCGTGCTGGGGCTCCTGATCGCGGTTGCCGTGCTCTGGCAGATGAGCGCGCCCGACACCGCGCTCGCGAGCGGCATCGTGCTGTGCTCCGCGTTCGTGACCGACGCGACCTGCACGCTCGTCTGGCGCATCGCGCGCGGCCGGCGTTGGTATAGTGCGCACCGCGAGCATCTCTACCAGTGGCTCGCCCGCAGCGGCTTCAGCCACGCCGGCGTCGTCGCGCTCTATATGGGATGGAACCTCGTGATCGTCTTGCCGGTCGTAGCATGGATCAACCGCGCACCCGGAGCATGGATGCCGATCGCGAACGCGAATGCCCAGATGCGCGAAGGCTCGGGCCTCGGCGCTGCCGTGATGGTCTATGCGGTCGGTATCGTCGTCTGGATCGTCGGCAAGCGCTGGTGCTTCGCCGGCGCACGCAAGCGGGGACGCCATGCCGCTGCGTAACCTGATCGCCGCGATCCATCCGCGCCTCGCTGTCGTGCTGCACGACATGCTGATGGTCTGGATCGCGTGGATCGCGGTCAACATGCTGCGCTGGTCGCTCGAACCGAATCCGCCGCCGATGTCGTGGTTCGGTCCGGAAATCTGGTTCGTGCTCGCCGCGCAGGGCGTCATCTTCTGGTGGACGGGTTTGTACAAGGGCCTCTGGCGCTTCGCGAGCCTGCCCGATCTGTGGAACATCGCGAAGGCGGCCGTGCTCGGCGCGCTCGCGATCGCGATCACGCTGTTCCTCTACAACCGCCTCGAGACCGTGCCGCGCACGGTGCTGACGGTGTATCCGCTCGTGCTCGTGGTGCTGCTCGGCGCGCCGCGACTCCTGTACCGCTACTGGAAGGACAGCCGGCTCGATTTCTCCGCGCGCTCGCCGAGCCAGCGCGTGCTCGTGCTCGGCGCGGGCAAGGCGGGCGAAGCGCTCGTGCGCGACCTGCGTCGCGACAACCGCTACACGCCCGTCGGATTCCTCGACGACGACGCATCGCTGCGCGGCAGCCGCCTGCACGGCGTGCCGGTGCTCGGCACGCTTGACCAATTGCCGCAGCTTGCGCGCGAGACGGCCGCCGAGATGCTCGTCATCGCGATGCCGACCGCGAACAAGACGCAGATGCGCCGCGCGGTCGATCTGTGCGAGAGCTGCAACCTGCCGTTCCGCACCGTGCCTCGCCTCGAAGACGTCGTCGCCGGCCGCGCGAGCTTCAACGAATTGAAGGAAGTCGCGATCGAGGACCTGCTCGGCCGCGATCCGGTGCAACTCGACTGGACCGCGATCCGCACGCGGCTCTCCGGCAAGCGCGTGCTGATCACCGGCGGCGGCGGCTCGATCGGCTCGGAGCTGTGCCGCCAGATCGCGCGTCTCGGCGCCGAGTCGCTGACCGTCTTCGACATCAGCGAGTTCAATCTCTACGTGATCGAGCAGGAGCTGCGCGGCGCGCATCCCGATCTTATCTTCAACGCCGTGCTCGGCGACGTCACCGACGCCGTCGCGGTCAATCGCATGTTCGCAGCCACGCGGCCCGAGATCGTGTTCCACGCGGCGGCGTACAAGCACGTGCCCCTGCTGCAGTCGCAGGTGCGCGAGGCGTTCCGCAACAACGTGATCGGCACCGAGCTCGTCGCAATCGCGGCCGATCGCCACGGCGCGGGCAGCTTCGTCCTGATCTCGACCGACAAGGCCGTCAATCCGACCAGCGTCATGGGTGCGTGCAAGCGCGTCGCCGAGCTCTTCTGCCAGAACTTTGCGAGCCAGTCTCCGACGCGCTTCATCACGGTCCGGTTCGGCAACGTGCTCGACTCGGCGGGCTCGCGTCGTGCCGCTGCTTTCGCGAGCAGATCCGCGCGGGCGGGCCCGGTCACGGTCACGCATCCCGAGATCACGCGGTACTTCATGACGATCCCCGAGGCCTGCCAGCTGATCCTGCAGGCCGCGGTGCTCGGCAACGGCGGCGAAATCTTCGCGCTCGACATGGGCGAGCCGGTCCGCATCCGCGATCTCGCCGAGCAGATGATCCGGCTCGCGGGCAAGTCGTCGGAAGGCGACATCCCGATCATCTACACGGGCCTTCGTCCGGGCGAGAAGCTGTTCGAGGAGCTGTTCCACCCGCTCGAGAACTATCAGCGATACGACGCACGCGAAGATCTTCCTCGCGCAGCCGCGCAGCATGTCGTGGAGCATCCTCACCGCGCAGCTGAAGCAGGCGAACGTCGCCGTGCGCGAATACGACGAGGACGCGCTGCGCCGCGTGCTCGACCAGCTGCTACCCGAGTTTGCCGCTCAAGCACGCGCGGCCGCGGACGTCATTCCGATCGGTTCGCGGTCCGCCTGAAGGAATCCAATGCAGACACGTTTGCGCAAGGTCGTCTTCCCCGTCGCCGGACTCGGCACGCGATTTCTTCCGGCGACGAAAGTCGTCGCGAAGGAAATGCTGCCGGTGCTCGACCGTCCGCTGATCCAGTACGCGGTCGACGAGGCCGTCGATGCGGGCGCCGACACACTCGTGTTCGTGACCAACCGCTACAAGCATGCGATCGCGGATTACTTCGACAAGGCTTACGAGCTCGAAGCGAAGCTCGCCGAATCGGGCAAGGATGCGCTGCTCGAATTGGTGAAAGGCACGCTGCCGCGCGGCGTGCGCTGCGTGTTCGTCACGCAGCCCGAAGCGCTTGGCCTCGGCCATGCGGTGCTGTGCGCGAAACCTGTCGTCGGCGACGAGCCGTTCGGCGTGGTCCTGCCCGACGATCTGATCTGGACTGGAAAAGGGCCGGGCGCGCTCCGCCAGATGGCCGAGGTTTCGGCGAAGGAAAATGCCGGCGTCATCGCGGTCGAGGAAGTGCCGCGCGAGGACACGAACAAGTACGGCATCGTCGATGCGACGCCGATCTCCGACCGCGCCGCGAAGATCAAGCTCGTCGTCGAGAAGCCGAAGCCGGCCGTCGCGCCGTCGAATCTGGCGATTGTCGGCCGCTATGTCTTGCCGGGCCGCATCTTCGAATTGCTCGAAAAAACGACACCGGGCGCCGGCGGCGAGATCCAGCTGACCGACGCGATCGAGATGCTGCTTTCGGAGCACCCCGTGCTCGCATACCGCTTCGAAGGCACGCGCTTCGATTGCGGCAACAAGCTCGGGCTCGTCAAAGCGACGCTGCACATGGCGCTCAACGACGCGCAGATCGGCGCAGCGACGCGCGAGCTCGTGAACGACGCCGCGAAGCGCTGAACCCATGGATCTCAGCTGGATCCTGAACCACCTCGGCGAAGACCGCGAGCAGTATTTCGGCGCGGTCGCGCCGCCGATCGTGCAGTCGTCGATCTTCGCGTTCCCGACCGTCGCGAAGATGCGCGAAGCCTTTCGCGACGAGCTCGCCGCGCACGTCTACACGCGCGGCAACAATCCGACCGTCGAGATCCTGCGCAGGAAAGTCGCCGCGCTCGAAGGTGCCGAGGACTGCCTGATGTTCGGCAGCGGTGCCGGCGCGATCTCGGCCGCGGTCATCGGCAGCCTTCGCGCCGGCGATCACGCGATCTGCGTCGCGCGGCCGTACAGCTGGACGCGCTCGGTGCTGCACACGATGCTTGGCCGGTTCGGCGTCACGACGACGTTCATCGACGGCACCGACATCGCGAACTTCGAGAACGCGCTGACCAGCCAGACGCGGCTCATCGTCTGCGAAAGCCCGAACTCGATGACGTTCGAGCAGCAGGATCTCGCCGCCGTCGCTGCGCTCGCGAAATCGCGCGGCATCCGCACGCTGTGCGACAACAGCTGGGCGACGCCGCTGAACCAGTCGCCGATCGCGCTCGGCATCGATCTCGTCGCGCATTCGGCGACGAAGTATCTCAACGGCCACAGCGATGTCGTCGCCGGCGTTCTCTGCGGACGTCACGAGGTCATGCAGGAGATCTTCAAGGGTCCGTTCATGACGCTCGGCGCGCTGCTCGCGCCGCACGATGCGTGGCTGATGATCCGCGGCCTGCGCACGCTGCCGATCCGCATGCAGCGCATCGCGGCGACGACGGCCGAGGTGCGCGCATTCCTCGAAGCGCATCCGAAAGTACGCAAGCTCTATGCGCCATTCGCGACGGACAATCCGCAGCTCGCGCTGACGGCGCAGCAGCTGCGCGGATCGAGCGGACTCTTGACGCTCGAGCTCGATGCGCGCGACGTCGCCTCGGTCGAGCGCTTCTGCGACAGCCTGAAGCGATTCCTGATGACCGTGTCGTGGGGCGGCTACGAATCGCTGCTGTTCCCGGTCGCGGCCGTGCATCCGGCCGATTCGCCGTTGAATCCGCCGGGCGTGCTGCCGCTGAATCTCGTGCGGCTCTCGATTGGGCTCGAGGAGCCGTCGGTGCTGATCCGCGATCTCGAAGCAGCGCTCGCATTGCTCTGACGGGGCAGGGCGCCGCGACTGCTATGCTCAGCGGATGAAACGCATCGCGCTCGTTCTGCTCGCGCTCTCGCTCGTTGGTTGCCACGATGTGCGTCGCGCACCGGCGTCGTCGGCTGGCGCGAAGTCCACGCCGCCGGCTTCACAAGGCATCTACGACAATCACGAGCAGGTGTGGGCCGCGCACGAAAGCGCGCCGGCTGGGGCGCAGCCGCCGCATGTCGTCGTGACGATCGAGCCGACCCGTCAAGCCGACTGGGCGTTGTGGCGCGTGCATCTCGACGCGAATCCGCCGATCGACACGACGTGGGCGATTCGCAGCGTGACGCAATCCGACGGCGCGGTTTCATTCGTGCCGCATCGTCCGCTCGCGACGCCTGCCGCTGCGTCGGCGTTCGACGCGCAGCAATGGGCCGCGCTCGACGCGTGCACGCTGCGCACGCCCGCACGCGCAGCGATCGCAAGCGCGGATCTCGCCGCGTGCGCCGCGATCGTGCCGGGCATCGGCACCGAGGCTGCGCTGCTGCCGGTTGCGATCGAGCGCGACGGCGACTTTCTGCATGTGCGTCTCTACGCCGATCAGGCACGCGGCGCCGACGCGCGCGAGGATCTGCGGCTCATGCGCTGGTACACCGGCTGGGCCGCAATCAACGGCGGCGGCCCGAAGGCCGACGCGGCGAGCCGCGACTGGCACATGGATCGCGCGCTGCGCATCGGCACCGAAGGCGGGCGCTATGCGCTGAAATGGCGCGACGGCAACGCATCCGGTTACTCGCTCGTGCTCGAACGGCTCACCTACCGTGAAGGAAACGTGCCGGTACTGAAGCTCTCCGTCGTCGGCGACGCCGACGGCTCGACGCTAGCGTATGCGTGGGCGAATCCCGAGGCGACGCGGATCGGCATCAACCTCGGGTGGGTGCAGGTCGGACTCGACCGCGAAGGCGCTTCCGCGAACTAGCTTCTCTTTGCCCTCTTCCGCTTGCGGGAGAGGGGATAAGCCCGGATCACGAAGCTTCGAAGATGCCCGCGGCGCCCATGCCGGTGCCGATGCACATCGTGACCATGCCGTACTTCTGCTTGCGCCGGCGCAAGCCGTGCACGAGCGTCGCGATGCGCACCGCGCCGGTCGCGCCGAGCGGATGGCCGAGCGCGATCGCGCCGCCGAGCGGATTGACCTTCGCCGGATCGAGCCCGAGGTCCTGGATCACCGCGAGCGCCTGCGCGGCGAACGCTTCGTTGAGCTCGATCCAGTCGAGCTGCTCCTTCCGGATACCGGTCTGCGCGAGCGCCTTGCGGAATCGCCTCCTTCGGGCCGATGCCCATGATCTCCGGCGGCACGCCGGCGACCGCGAAGCCGACGAAGCGCGCGAGCGGCGTCAGGCCGTAGTCCTTGATCGCCTGCTCGCTCGCGAGCAGGACCGCGCCGGCGCCGTCGGACATCTGCGAGCTGTTGCCGGCCGTGACGCTGCCGCCCATGCGGAACACCGGCTTCAGCTTGGCGAGCGCTTCGAGGCTCGTGTCCGGGCGCGGGCCTTCGTCGGTGTCGATCCTGCGCGAGTCGGTCGCGATCGGACGCTTCGCGAGATCGGGATAGTGATCGTCGAGCATGTACGGCGCGATCTCGTCGGTGAATTCGCCGGCCGCGATCGCGGCGAGCGCCGTCTGGTGGCTCTGCAGCGCGAACTGCATCCTGCTCCTCGCGCGTGACCTTCCACTGCTCGGCGACTTTCTCGGCCGTGATGCCCATGCCGTAGGCGATGCCGATGTTCTCGTCGGCGAAGACGGCCGGATTCATCGCGATCTTGTGGCCCATCATCGGCACCATGCTCATCGATTCGGTGCCGCCGGCGATCATCAGGTCGGCTTCGCCGAGGCGGATGCGATCGGCCGCGAGCGCGACCGCCTGCAGGCCCGAAGAGCAGAAGCGGTTGATCGTCATGCCGCGGCACGGTGTCGGGCAGGCCCGGCGAGCAGCACGCCGATGCGCGCGACGTTCATGCCTTGCTCGGCCTCGGGCATCGCGCAGCCGATGATCGCGTCGTCGATGCGCGAGACGTCGATGCCGGGTGCTGCGCTTGACGGCTTCGCGCAACACGTGGGCGAGCATGTCGTCGGGACGCGTGTTGCGGAACACGCCGCGCGGCGCCTTGCCGACCGGCGTGCGGACGGCGGCGACGATGTAGGCGTCCTGGATTTGCTTGCGTCATCGATCCTCAGTTCCTCAGCGGCTTGCCGGTCTTCAGCGTGTGCGCGATGCGCTCCTGCGTCTTCGGCGTCTGCGCCGAGCGCGACGAAGTGCTTGCGCTCGAGATCGAGCAGCCATTTCTCGTCGACGAGTCGCGCCGCGTTCGACTCGCCGCCGCACAGACGTGTCGGCGATGCGCGATGCGATGTCGTAGTCGTGCTCGCGAGATGAAGCCGCCTTCGAGCATGTTGACGAGCATCATCTTGAACGTCGCGATGCCGATGTCGCCGCGCGACCGGGATCTGCGCGGCGGCAGCGGCGGGCGCTAGCCCGATTCGGCCAGCGCGCGCGCCTGCTGCTTGGCGACGTAGAGCAGTTCGTAGGCGTGGAAGACGACGACGTCGCTCTCGCGCAGCAAGCCCAGCTCGCTTCGCTTCGAGCGCGCTGCCGAGACCTTGCGCCATCGCGACGGTCTCGAAATGCGCTTGAGTCTCGGGGAACGCGATCGCCGCCGGCGCCGGCGCGCGACGCGCGCTCGGCGATTTCCTTCAGGCCGCCGCCGGCCGGCAGCAGGCCGACGCCGGCTTCGACCAGGCCGATGTAGCTTTCGAGCGCGGCGACCGTGCGCGCGCGAATGCATCTGGAACTCGCAGCCGCCGCCGAGCGCCAGGCCGCGCACCGCGGCGACGATCGGCACCAGCGCAGTACTTGAGGCGCTGCTGGTCGGCTGGAAGTGCGCGACCATCGCCTCGAACTCGGCGATCTTGCCGGCCTTCAGTCGACGCGAGCGCGCCCTTCAGGTTGGCGCCGACCGAGAACGGCTCGCTGTCGTGCCAGATCACCAGCGCCTCGAAGTTCTTCTCGGCTTCGTCGATCGCGCGCTGGATGCCGTCGAGCACGTCGTCGCTGACCGTGTGCATCTTGGTCTTGAAGCGAGACGATGCGCGATGTCGTCGCCGTGGTGCCACATGCGCACGCCGTCGTTCTCGAAGACGGTCGTGCCGGTCGTCGAACTTCTCGCCGATCAGCGGATCCGGGAAGAGCTGGCGCTTGTAGACCGGCAGCTCGAAGAGCGCGGCCGTGCGTTGCCGGTCGTCGGCGGAGAACGAGCCCTCGGCGCGTGCACGCCGTGCGCGGCCGTCGGTCGACCCACGCGGGCAGCGGCGCGTTGCTCATGGTCTTGCCGGCGGCGATGTCCTCGGCGATCCACTTCGCGACCTGCTGCCAGCCGGCGGCCTGCCAGATCTCGAACGGGCCGAGCTTCCAGCCGTAGCCCCAGCGGATCGCGAAGTCGACGTCGCGCGCGTTGTCGGCGATCGTCGGCGAGGTGGAAGGCGCGTGTAGTGGAAGAGGTCGCGGAAGATCGCCCACAGGAATTGCGCCTGCGGATGCGCGCGAGGCGCGCAGCTTCGCGAACTTCTCGGCCGGGTCCTTGATCGCTTGAGGATCGCTGCACGACTTCGGCGCTCGCTTCCGCGCGCTCGGCCGGTAGTCCTGCTTCGCCAGGTCGAGCACGAGGATGTCCTTGCCGTTCTTGCTGAAGATGCCGGCGCCGGTCTTCTGGCCGAGCGCGCCCTTCGCGATCAGCGCGGCGAGCCAGTCCGGCGCCTTGAAGTACGCGTGCCAGGGATCGCTCGGGCAGCGTGTCGGCCATCGTCTTGATGACGTGCGCCATCGTGTCGAGGCCGACCACGTCGGCGGTGCGGTAGGTCGCGCTCTTCGGGCGGCCGATCGCGGGCCGGTCAGCGCATCGACGTCGTCGAAGCCCAGCCTGAAGGCGGCGGTGTGGTGCATCGTCGCGAGCATCGAGAAGACGCCGATGCGGTTGCCGATGAAGTTCGGCGTGTCCTTCGCGCGGACGACGCCCTTGCCGAGCGTCGTGGTCAGGAACGCTTCGAGGCCGTCGAGCACTCGCGGGATCGGTCTCGCGGTCCGGGATCAGCTCGACCAGGTGCATGTAGCGCGGCGGGTTGAAGAAGTGGATGCCGCAGAAGCGCTGGCTGCAGGTTCGTGGCAGAGCCTCCGCCAGCGCATTGATCGACAGGCCCGAAGTGTTGCGAGGCGAAGATCGCGTTCGGCGCGACGTACGGCGCGATCTTCTCGTAGAGGTCGCTTCTTCCAGTCCAGGCGCTCGGCGATCGCCTCGATGACCAGATCGCAGTCCTTGAGCCACTCCAGGTGCTCGTCGTAGTTGGCCGGCGAGATCGCGGCGGCACGGCCCTTGTCGCGAGCGGGGCTGGCGAGAGCTTGCCGAGGTTCGGCGATCGCCTTGCGTGACGATGCCGTTCTTGTCGCCTTCCTTCGCGGCAAGGTCGAACAGGATCGTCTCGACGTTGGCGTTGGCGAGGTGCGCGGCGATCTGCGCGCCCATGACGCCGGCGCCGAGCACGGCGGCCTTGCGGATGCGCAGTTGGGACATGGAGAGGTTCCGTGTACATCGGTTACTCCGATACGGTGAAGGCGGATCCGAGATACGGCAAGGTGAGCGCGGGAAAGGCTCACGGCGCGCGCGCAGGCCCGCGGCCGCGAAGCGGATCAGGTGCTCGGCGGCGCGCGTCGCGATGCGCTTTCTCCGAGACGCCGGCCGCGGCGCTTGATCAGGCCGAAATCGGCCATCGCATAGGTCAGCGCGCCGGTGATGAAATCCAGGCGCCAGTACAGCTCTTCCTTGTCCAGATGCGGGCAGGCAGACGCGCGAAAGCGCCGGCGAATTCGCGCAGCACATGGCCGTAGTTGTCGGACAGGAACTTGCGCAGGCGTTCGTTCGTGCTCGGCGTAGGCGCGCGCCAGCACGCGCACGAACGCGGAGCCGCCGGCTTCGTCGAGCGTCAGCGCCAGCGCGGGTCGGATGAACGCGGCGAGCACGTGCTCGAGCTTCGTTCGGGTTCGCCGGCTGAGCACGGCGTTCAGCTGCATCGATGCGGCGCGCGCTCAATTCGTCCAGGCGGCGGCGGAACACCTCGTTGATGAGGTTTTCCTTCGAGCCGAAGTGATAGTTGACCGCCGCGAGATTGACGTTCGCGGCCGCGGTCACCTGGCGCAGCGATGTGCCGGCAAAGCCGTGGCGCGCGAACAGCTCCTCGGCGGCGCCGAGGATGCGTTCCTTGGTGGAGAAGTGCGGGGCGTTCATGCGCGAAGGCGACAGCGGTCACAAGATGGGCCGGTCGAGGCCGGTCAAACGAGCGTTTGAATCCTACGGCCGGGTCAGGCGCGAGGTCAAATCGGATGCGCCGAAGCGGTATAAAAGCTCAACCGAATTAGCTAGAATTGGTCGTGGATTTGTGAGCTAAGCCTGTGGATTGCCGGATGTTTGCGGCTATAACAGCGGCGGGCTCCCCATCCTCCCCCCACCAAAATACGGAGATACGCAGCATGGCGCTGGAGCGCACCCTTTCCATCATCAAACCCGATGCCGTCGCGAAGAACGTCATCGGCGAAATCTATTCGCGTTTCGAGAAAGCCGGCCTGAAGGTCGTCGCGGCGAAGATGAAGCATCTCTCGCGCGCGAAGCCGAAGGTTTCTATGCCGTGCATCGCGAGCGTCCGTTCTTCAAGCCGCTCGTCGATTTCATGATCTCGGGTCCGGTGATGATCCAGGTGCTCGAAGGCGAGGGCGCGATCGCGAAGAATCGCGACCTGATGGGCGCGACCGATCCGAAGAAGGCCGCGGCCGGCACGATCCGCGCCGACTTCGCGCAGTCGATCGACGCGAACGCCGTGCACGGCTCCGACGCGCCGGAAACTGCGACAAGTGGAAATTGCGTACTTTTTCGCCGGCACAGAGCTTTGCCCGCGCTGAGCGATCTGAAGTACGTGACCGACGGCCGAAGATCAATCTGCTCGACTACGACCGCAACGGGTTGCGCGAGCTTTCGCGCAACTCGGCGAGAAGCCGTATCGCGCCGAGCAGGTGATGAAGTGGATCTATCACCGGCACGTCACCGACTTCGCGGCGATGACCGACGTCGGCAAGGCGCTGCGCGACAAGCTCGAAAATGCGGCCGAAATCGTGCCGCCGAAGATGCTGTTCGAAAAGCAGGCGAGCGATGCCACGTACAAGTGGCTGCTCGGCATGGACGGCGGCAACGCGATCGAAGCCGTGTTCATTCCGGAGACGAGCCGCGGCACGCTGTGCGTGTCCTCGCAGGTCGGCTGCGGCCTGAACTGCACGTTCTGCTCGACCGGCACGCAGGGATTCAACCGCAACCTGTCGGCCGCCGAAATCATCGGCCAGGTGTTCGTCGCCGCCAAGCATCTCGGCAACGTGCCGCATCAGCAGCGCAAGCTCACCAACGTCGTGATGATGGGCATGGGCGAGCCGCTGCTGAACTTCGACAACGTCGTGCGCGCGATGAGCGTCATGCGCGACGATCTCGGCTTCGGTCTGGCGAACAAGCGCGTCACGCTGTCGACGGCGGGCCTCGTGCCGATGATCGACAAGCTCGGCGAAGTCGCCGACGTTTCGCTGGCCGTTTCGCTGCACGCGCCGAACGACGAGCTGCGCACCGAGCTGGTGCCGCTCAACAAGAAATATCCGATCGACGAATTGCTCGCCGCGTGCGAGCGCTACGCCGCGCGCCGCCCGCGCACGTCGATCACGTTCGAGTACACGATGCTCAAGGGCGTCAACGACAAGCCCGAGCACGCGCGCCAGCTGATCAAGCTGATGCGCCGCCTGCCGGCAAGGTCAACCTGATTCCGTTCAACCCGTTCCACCGGCACGCGCTTCGAGCGCTCCGAGCGAGGAGGCGATCCGCGGCTTCCAGAAAATCCTGCTCGACGCCGACGTGCTGACGATGGTGCGCCGCACGCGCGGCGACGACATCGACGCGGCCTGCGGCCAGCTGAAGGGCCAGGTCATGGACCGCACGCGCCGCCAGGCCGAGTTCCGCCGCCGCATCGAAGAGGGCATCTCGCATGCGGCTTGAGCGCGCGCCGCTGCTGCTCGTCCTCGCGCTCGCGGCGCTCGTCGCCGCGTGCACGAATGGGGGCAACGGCAACATCAAGCAGGAAACCAAGGAAGCCGAGAAGAACGACGCCGCCCGCATCCACACCGAGCTCGGCCAGAAGTACATGCAGCAGGGCAACCTCAAGGTCGCGCTAGAGGACCTCAACAAGGCGCTCACGTACGACCCCGACTACGTGGACGCGCACACGGTGATTGGCCTCGCTCTACGAGCGCATCGGCGACGCCAAGCAGGCCGAGGACCACTACCGCCGCGCGGCGCAGCTGCGGCCGAAGGGCGGCCCCGAGCTCAACAACTACGGCACGTTCCTCTGCAAGGTCGGCCGGTACGACGAATCGAAGGAATACTTCGAACGAGCCGTTGCCGACCCGTTCTACAACACGCCCGAAGTCGCGATGACGAACGAGGGCACGTGCCTTTTGAAAGGCGGCAAGGCCAACGAGGCCGAACCCGTGCTCCGCAAGGCGCTCGAGCGCTCGCCGAACAACGCCGAGGCGCTGTTCCAGCTCGCCTCGACGCTTTACGAAAAATCCGAATATTTCAAGGCGCGTGCCTTCATGCAGCGCTTCGAGGCGGTCGGCCAGCCGCGCCCCGAATCGCTGATGCTGGGCCGCAACATCGAGCTGCGGCTCGGCAACGGCGAGCGCGGCCAGCGAATATACGCGCCGGCTTCTGCAATCGTTTCCTGAGTCACAACAAGCACGTGCGCTGAACGCGCAGAATCAGTCTTGAGTACGTCATGAATACGGGCGGCGACAACAAGCACGATGAAGAAGCCGCGCCAGGGGCATGCCCGGAATCCGGTGAGCGGGAACCCGGTGCATCGATCGAACAGGACGACGGCCAGCTCGCACTGCCGTTGTCATCCGGAAGGGCCACTATGAGAGCCGAAGAGCTTGAGAACGACGGCAGGACGCCTCCCGAAGCAGACCTGCCGCAGCCGGCGCAAGAAATGAACCTCGCGATCCCGGAATCGACAGGCCAGCCGACATTCGGACAACGCCTCAAAGCCGCGCGCGAGGCCAAGGGCCTCACGCACAGCGACGTCGCGCAGCGCCTGCGCCTGCCGCTGCGCCTGATCGGGCGGCTCGAGGACGACAACTACTCCGGGATGGAGGAGGGCGTCTATCTTCGCGGCTATCTTTCGAGCTACGCGCGACTCGTCGGCGTGCCGACCGTCGCAGCGGAGACGATCGCCTCAGCAGCACACGCACGCCGCGCCGCTCGTCGCGACCGGCAAGGTGTCGCGCTCGCGCTATCTCATCGACCGCTACTCGGTCAGCGCGACGTACCTGATCCTGACGGGCCTCATCGTCGTGCCGGCCGTCTGGCTCGCGACGCACGGCGGGCTCGAACAGAACCTCGCGCGCACGACGCCGCTCGACAGTCCGACGACGATCCAGATCCCGGCGCAGACGCCGGTCGACTCGACGTCGGCGGACAGCGCAGCCGCAGATACGACGCACAACGCGACGACCGATATCGCGACGCCGCCGGCCGACACCACGGCCAGCTTCGCCGCGACCGACGCGCCGAAGCAGGAGCAGCCCGTCGTCGCGTCGATGACGCCGTTCGCGTCGCAGTCCGCGGCGCCTGCGCCGACGCAGGACGCGCCGGCCTCGCGCGTCGGCAGCGGTGCACATTCGATGACGTTGAAACTCAGCCAGGCGAGCTGGGTCGAGATTCTCGCCACCGACGGCAGCAAGCTCGAATACGGCATCCTGCCTGCGGGCTCAGAGCGCTCGTATTCGAGCGACAAACCCGTTTCGGTGCGTCTCGGCAACGCCGAAGGCGCCGAGCTGAAGGTCGACGGCAAGACCCTCGATCTTGCGCCGTTCCGCCACGCGAACGTCGCGCGCCTGCGCGTTTTCGGCGAAAACGGCGCCGACGCGCCCACCGCCGAGTTCTGACGCGGACCTGAATTGGGCCCGGCCGGCGCACGCGCGCCGGCCGCCCGTTCGGCGTTTCCTGCTACCCTTGCGCGGCTTCGCGGCCCGGCCGCGACGAGCGTCCCCGTGCGGAGTTCCAATCCGGGTGGCGCCGCCAGCCCTTTAGGTTTTTTGCGGAGATTTCATGGCTTTCGAAGTTCTTGACGAGCACGAGCAAGGCGAGCTCGTACAGAAGTGGCTGCGCGAGAATGCGATGTCGATCGCGATCGGCATTGCGCTCGGCCTCATCCTGATCTTCGGCTGGCAGCAGTGGAAGGCGCACCGCGCACGCCACGCGGCCGACGCCTCGGCGCAGTACCAGGCGCTCTCCGACGCGTTCGACGCGAAGCGCACTGACGATGCGAAAACGATCGCCGAAGCGCTGCGCAAGGATTACCCCGACACGGCCTATGCGACGTTCGCCGCGATGCGTCTGGCTGATCTGGCCAACGACAAGGGCGATCTCAAGACCGCATCCGAAGATCTCGAATGGGCCGAGCAGCACGCCGGCGCACCGGCGCTGAAGCAGCTCGCCGGCATCAATCTCGCGAAAGTGAAGCTCGCGCAGGGCGACGCCGACGGCGCGCTGAAGCTCGTCGACGGTTTGCCGAAGAGCGACTACGCCGCGCTCGCCGGCGAAGTGCGCGGCGATATTCTCTCCAAATTGAACCGCGGCGACGACGCGCGCGCCGCGTACCAGGATGCGCTCACGCATCTCGATCCGCAGGCGCCGAACCGCAACTTCGTGCAGATGAAGCTCGACGATCTCGGCGGCGCGCCGAAGCCGGTCGCGCCGGCGGCCGCGAAAGAGGAGACGAAAGGCTCATGACGAAGGGCTATCGCTACGCAGTGATCCTCGCCGCGCTCGGCGTCTCGCTCAGCGGTTGCGACTGGATCAAGAGTCTCGGCAAGAAGGATAACGTCGAGCCGCCGACACCGCTCGTCGAGTTCACGCCGACGGCGCAAGTGCAGAAGCTGTGGACCGAAGGCGCCGGCGACGGCGCGGGCGATTCCGGCGCGCGCATCGCGCCTGCAGTCGTCGACGGCAAGCTCTATGCGGCGAGCGTCGACGGCGTCGTCGAGGCGATCGACGCCGCGACCGGCCGCACGATCTGGGAAAAACATCTCGGCGAGCGGCACGGCTGGCTGTGGAAGCGCGGCGACGCCACGCTGCGCTGGTCCGGCGGGCCTGGCGCCGCCGGCGATCTTTTTGTCGTCGGCAGCCTCGATGGCGACGTCTACGCACTTTCCGCGGCCGACGGCAGCGAGCGCTGGCACGCGAGAGTTTCGTCCGAAGTCATCTCGCGCCCGGCGATCTCGGCCGACATCGTCGTGATCCGCACGGTCGACGGCCGCCTGACCGGCCTCGACGCGAAGGACGGCAGCCAGCGCTGGGTGTTCGACCAGCCCGTGCCGCCGCTCAGCCTTCGCAGCAATGCCTCGCCGGTGATCATCGGCGATGCGGTTTACGACGGCTTCGACAACGGCAAGGTTTCCGCGGTCCGTCTCGCCGACGGCGCGCCGCTCTGGTCGCAGACGCTCGCGACCGGCGAAGGCCGCACCGAGGTCGAGCGCCTCGCCGACGTCGATGGCGACATCGTGCCGTCCGGCGCGAACGTCGTCGCGGTCGGCTATCGCGGCCAGATCGCATCCATCGCGGCCGACACCGGCCGCCCGCAGTGGCAGCGCGACGTATCGAGCTACGGCGGCGCCGCGGTCGGCGACACCGCGATCGTGATCGCGGATGTCGACGGCAACGTCTGGGCATACGACAAGGACACCGGCGCGAGCCTCTGGAAGCAGGATCAGCTCAAGTACCGCTGGCTCGGCACGCCGGCCGTGCAGGGCAAGTACGTCGTCGTCGGCGACAGCGAAGGCTTCGTGCACTGGCTCAGCCTCGACGAAGGCAAGTTCGTCGCGCGCGAGCGGCTCAGCAAGAAGCCGATCGAGAGCGCGCCGGTCGTCGTCGGCGATACGGTTTACATCGAAGACGTCAAAGGCCACATCGGCGCCTATAGCGTCCGCTAGTGCTTTTCCCCTCTCCCGCTTGCGGGAGAGGGTAGGGTGAGGGCAAGCGTGGTTCAGCGCCTCACTCCGAACGGCCCTCACCCCAGCCCTCTCCCGCAAGCGGGAGAGGGGGAAACGCATCTATGCTCCCCGTAGTCGCCCTCGTCGGGCGCCCCAACGTCGGCAAGTCGACGCTGTTCAACGTGCTGACGCGCACTCGCGACGCCCTCGTCGCCGATCTGCCCGGCGTCACGCGTGACCGGCATTACGGCGTCTGCCGTCTCATCGAAGGCCAGCCGTTCGTCGTCATCGACACCGGCGGCCTCGTCGATGACGCCCAAGGGCTCGCCGCGCAAACCGCGGGCCAGGTCGAGATCGCGATCGAGGAAGCCGACGTCGTGCTGCTCGTCGTCGACGCGCGCGAGGGCTTGCTGCCGAGCGACCGCTCGATCCTCGCGCGCCTGCGCAAATCCGGCAAGCCGGTCATCCTCATCGTCAACAAGATCGACGGCGTCAACGAAGACACGGCGCTCGCGGATTTCGCGGCGCTCGGTCTCGCCGAAGTGCTGCCGCTCTCGGCCGCGAACAATCGCGGCGTCGGCGCCGTGCTCGAATCGCTCGCGCCGAAGCTGCCGCCCGACGCGGGCGAGGAAGATACGACCGATCAGGGTGTCCGCGTGGCGATCGTGGGCCGCCCGAACGTCGGCAAGTCGACGCTCGTCAATCGCCTGCTCGGCGAGGAGCGCGTGATCGCATCCGAGATGCCCGGCACGACGCGCGACTCGATCCGCGTGCCGCTCATGCGCGACGGCAAGCGCTACACGCTGATCGACACCGCGGGCATACGCCGCCGCGCGCGCGTCGAGGATGCGCTCGAGAAGTTCAGCGTGATCAAGGCGCTGCAATCGGTGGAAGCCGCGAACGTGACGATCCTCGTGCTCGACGCGAACGAAGGCGTCGCCGACCAGGACGCGACGCTGATCGGCCACGTGCTCGAATCGAATCGCGCGCTCGTCATCGCTGTCAACAAGTGGGACGGGCTCGACGCGTACACGAAGGAGCGCACGAAGGCATCGCTCTCGCGCAAGCTCGATTTCGTGCCGTGGGCACGGCAGGTCTTCATTTCGGCCAAGCACGGCACCGGCGTCGGCGATCTGATGAAAGCCGTCGACCGCGCGTATGCGTCCGCCAACAAGAAGTTCACGTCGTCCGAGCTCAATCGCGCGCTCGAAGCGGCATACACCGGCTATCAGCCGCCGCTGGTGCGCGGCCACGCGCCGAAGCTCCGCTTCGCGCATCCGGGCGGCACGAATCCGCCGACGGTCGTCATCCACGGCTCGCGCACGAAGCACATCGCGGACGGTTACCGCCGCTATCTCGAAAACTTCTTCCGCAAGCGCTACAAGCTCGAAGGCACGCCGATCCGCGTCGAGTTCATCGAGAAGGAAAACCCGTACGCCGGCAAGAAGAACGAGCTGACCGAAGGCCAGCAGCGCCGACGCCAGCGCATGATCAGTCGCGCCAAGCGCAGCAAGCGCTGAGATCGCGCGAATGTCGAGCCCGTTCCTGACCGTCGCGATTCTCGCCGGCGGTGCGGCGTCGCGGCTCGGCGGGCGCGACAAGGGTCTCGAAATCGTCGATGGAGCGCCGCTCATCGCGCGCGCACGCGCGTATTGCGAGCACGCGATCGCGCGCGACATCGACTTCCTGATCATCGCGAACCGCCATCTCGACGAGTACGCGCGCTACGGTCGCGTGCGCGCTGATGCGATCGAGGGCTTTCGCGGGCCGCTCGCCGGCGTCGCGAGCGCGCTCGAAGGCGCAACAGCAGACCACGTCCTGACCTTGCCGGTCGACTGTCCTTCGCCGCCGGACGATCTCGCGACGAGACTCGTCGATGCGCTCGGCGATCGCGATGCGGCCGTCGCGCACGACGGAAGCCGGCGCCAACCGCTGTTTGCGCTCTATCGGCGCGCGCTCGCCGCGTCCGCGTCGACGGCCGCCGCGAGTGGGCAGGGCGTCTGGGAATGGCAGGATTCGATCGGCGCCGTCGAGGTTGATTTCGCAGACCGGCGGCAACAGTTCCATAATCTCAACACGCCCGAAGAGTTTGCGGCCTACGCCGATGCCGTTCGACAGCGCGACTGAGTTTCCGACGCGGCTTTCGGTCGACGAGGCGCGACAGCGCGTCGTCGATCTGTGCGGCCAGCGCCGCGTCGCGGTCGACAGCGTGCCGCTCGATCGTGCGTTGCGCCGCGTGCTCGCCGTCGACGTCGCGACACCGCATCCGATCCCGCCGTTCGCGAACTCGGCGATGGATGGCTATGCGCTGCGCGGCGCCGATCTGCCGCGCGAAGGCGAGAAGCGCTTTCGCATGGCCGGCGTCATGCTCGCCGGCGCAGACGCAACGGTTAGCGTGCGCGCCGACGAATGCGTGCGCATCACGACAGGCGCGCCGCTGCCTGATGGCGCCGATACGGTGGTCATCAAGGAACGCGTACGCGTCGACGGCGATGCGATCGTCGTGCCGGCCGGCGACGCGATCGGCGCGAATGTGCGTCCCGCCGGTGAAGACATCGCGGCCGGCGAAGTGGTTGCGCACGCCGGCGAGATCTTGAGTGCCGCGCAGCTTGGCGTGATCGCGTCGTGCGGGCTCGCGAACGTACGCGTCGCGCGGCGGCCGCGCGTCGCGCTGCTCGTGACCGGCGACGAGCTCGTGCCGCCCGGCCAGCCGCTCGGCTTCGGCCGCATCCACGACAGCAACCGCTACAGTCTCGGCGCGCTGCTCGAAGGGCTCGGCATCGTCGCCGATCCGGTCGCGCATGTGCGCGACGACGTCGTTGCATTGCGCGAGGCATTGCGCGATGCGGCGGCGACGTGCGACGTCGTCATCAGCAGCGGCGGCGTGTCGGCCGGCGAGGCGGACTATCTGCCGAAGCTGCTCGCCGAGATCGGCCGCATCGATTTCTGGAAAGTGCGCATGAAGCCCGGTCATCCGATTCTGTGCGGCGAGATCGGCAAGGCGATCGTGTTCGGCCTGCCCGGCAATCCGGTGTCGTCGCTCGCGACGTTTCTGACGCTCGTGAAGCCGGGCCTGATGGCGATGCAGGGCGCGGACGCCGAAGCGCGCGCGTGGCGCGCGCAGCTCACGGTTCCGGTCCGCAAGAAGCACGAGCGCACGGAATATCTGCGGGCGCGGCTCGACTCCGGCGACGACGGCGTGCTGCGTGCTACGCCGGTCGAGCGCCAGGGTTCGGGCATGATGGCCGGCGTTGCCGAAGCCGATGCGCTGATCGTGATACCCGAACATGTGCACGTACTCGGCGCAGGCGACGTCGTCGATGTGCTGTTGCTTCCGGACGCGTGCTGAACCTCATGAACGCTGCTGCAAACCACGCTCCAGTCCGCGAGATCGATCCCGCCGAGGCGCTCGCGCATCAGCACGCCGATGCGCTGCTGATCGATGTGCGCGATCCGAACGAGCACGAAGCCGGCATGCCTGATGGCGCGATCGCGCTCCCGCGCGCGGACATTCCGGCGCGCATTCGCGAAATCGCGGCGGATCCGTCGCGCGAAATCCTGACCATCTGCGGCACCGGCCGACGCTCGCTGCTCGCGGCCGAGACGCTGCGCGAGCTCGGCTACACGAACGTCGCCTCGGTGCGCGGCGGTTTCACGCGCTGGCAGGCCCAAGGTCTCCCCGTCGCGCGCGGCGCGCTCGATGCGGACGCGGCCGAACGCTACGCGCGGCATCTCGTGCTGCCGGAAGTCGGCGTCGCCGGCCAGCAGAAATTGCTGGACGCGCGGGTCGCGCTGATCGGCGCGGGCGGGCTCGGCTCGCCGGCCGGCCTCTATCTCGCCGCCGCGGGCGTCGGCACGCTGACGCTGATCGACGACGACCGCGTCGAACGCTCGAACCTGCAGCGACAGGTACTGCACGCCGATGCGCGCGTCGGCATGCCAAAGACCGAATCGGCGCGTGTCGCGTTGAGCGCGCTCAATCCGTCGGTGCGCGTGCAATTGCAGAGCGAGCGCATTTGCGCGGCGAACGTCGAAGCGCTGCTGCGCGGCCACGACGTCGTCATCGACGGCGCCGACAATTTCCCGACGCGCTATCTGCTCGATGCTGCATGTCGGCGCCTGCAGATTCCGCTCGTCTACGGCGCCGTGCATCGTTTCACGGGGCAGGTCAGCGTCTTCGATCGCGCGGCGCGACGATTCGCCTTGCTATCGATGCCTCTTTCCGGAGCCGCCGTCTGCCGCCGAAGCGCCGAACTGCAGCGAAGCGGGCGTGCTCGGTGTATTGCCGGGCGTCATCGGCCTCCTGCAGGCGACCGAGGCGATCAAGCTCGTGCTCGGCATCGGCGAAACGCTCGCCGGGCGGTTGCTCTGCTACGACGCGCTAACGGCGCGATTCCGCGAGCTCAGGCTGCCGCGCGATCGCGCCTGCCCCGGCTGCGGCGCCAACGCGGCGTTCAACGGCTACGAGGATCTCGAGCTGCTCTGCGCCGGTTAGCCCTTCGTGTGCTTGCGCTGCGCCGCCTCGAAAGCCGCAAGTTGCTCCGGCGTCGCGTCCTTCTGATGCTTCGCCTTCCACGCCGCGAACGGCTCGCCGTAGACCCGCTCGCGCGCCGCATCCTTGTCGATCGCGATGCCGCGCTCGGCTGCCGCTTCGCGATACCAGTCCGCGAGGCAATTGCGGCAGAAGCCCGCGGCGATCATGAGGTCGATGTTCTGCACGTCCCGGCGGCGGTCGAGGTGCTCGAGGAGGCGGCGGAGCACGGCGGCTTCGAGCTCGGTGTCTTGCTGGCTCATGGTGTTGTCCCGGCGGCCGGCGTTCGGCCGCGCGAAACGATGGTAGTCCATTTGTGACCCGTGGCGCCTGCATGGATAATGTGCGGTTTCCCAGCGATCAGGCCGCATGACCGCGCGAATCCTCGACGGCAAACGCATCGCCGATGAGCTGCTCGACAGCGTCGCCGCGCGCGTGCGCGTACGCATCGCGGCGGGCAAGCGCGTGCCGGGGCTCGCGGTCGTGCTCGTCGGCGAGGATCCGGCGTCGTCCGTCTACGTGCGCAACAAGCGCAAGGCGTGCGCGCGCGTCGGCTTCCGCTCGCTCGATTTCGACCTGCCGGATACGACGACGGAGGCCGAGCTCACGGCGCTCATCGACAAGCTCAACGCCGATCCCGACGTGCACGGCATCCTCGTGCAGCTGCCGCTGCCGCACGGCATGAACGGCACCGCGATCATCGACCGCATCGATCCGCACAAGGACGTCGACGGTTTTCAGGCCGAGAACGTCGGCCGGCTTGCGCTTCGCCAGCGTGGCCTTCGGCCGTGCACGTCGAAAGGCGTCATGACGCTGCTCGCGCACACCGATCATCCCGTGCGCGGGCAGAAGGCCGTCGTCGTCGGCGTTTCGAATCACGTCGGCCGTCCGCTCGTGCTCGAGCTGCTGCTCGCCGGCTGCACGACGACCGCGTGCCACAAGTTCACGCGCGATCTCGAAGCCGAGGTGCGCCAGGCCGACATCGTCGTCGTCGCGGCCGGGCGGCCTGGGCTCGTCAAGGGCGAGTGGATCAAGCCCGGCGCGGTCGTCATCGACGTCGGCATCAACCGGCTCGAGGACGGGCGTCTCGTCGGCGACGTCGAGTTCGCACCGGCGGCCGCGCGCGCATCGTGGATCACGCCGGTGCCAGGAGGCGTCGGGCCGATGACGGTCGCGACGCTGCTCGAGAACACGCTGGAAGCGACCGAGATGTTCTTCGACTGAGCCTCAGGACCGCATTTCGCGACTGTCACGACGCATCGACTACCATTCGCCCATGACTTCGATCCCTCTTCCGATTCGGTTCTCGCTTCGCTGCGTGGCGCTCGCGGTGGTGCTCTCTGCTGCCGGCTGCGCAAGCCTCGTCGACAAGGCGAGTCAGCGGCTCGCGAGCAACCTCACGGCCGGCATTCTGAATCAGGACGATGTCGCGACCGCACGCGACGGCATCCCGTCGTGGCTGCTGCTCATCGATGGATTGATCGAGGGCAATCCGCAGAATGTCGGCCTGCTCGTCGCCGGCGCGAGACTCTATGGCGCCTATTCGGGCGGTTTCATCGACGATCCGGCCCGCGGGCAGCGTTTGTCGGCGCATGCGTTCGACTACGCCAGGCGCGCGACGTGCATCGACTTGGCAACGCTGTGCAAGACGCTCGACCAGCCGTTCGAAGCATTTCAGGCCGAAGTTGCGAAGGTCGGCATAAAGGATATCGATACGCTTTACGTGCTCGCGACGACCTGGGCGGGACGCATCCAGGCGAACTCGAGCGACTGGAAGTCGATCGCCGACATCCCGCGCGCGCAGGCGCTGCTCGATCGCGTCGTCGTGCTCGATCCGAACCACAAGGGCGGCGAGCCGTACATGTATCTCGGTGTCATGGCGACGCTTCGCCCGGCTTCGCTCGGCGGCGAGCCCGAGAAGGGCAAGGCCGATTTCGAGAAGGCCCTTGCGTTGTCGGGCGGCAAGAACCAGATGGTTCGCGTGCTCTACGCCAAGCAGTACGCGCGGCTCGTGTTCGACAAGGATCTGCACGACAGGCTTCTCAACGAGGCGATCGCTGCAGATCCGCACGCGCCGGGCCTGACGCTGATCAACGTGATCGCGCAAGCGCAGGCCAAGCAGTTGCTCGAATCCGGGAAGGACTTTTTCTGATTTGCATGGAGTATTCCGAATGCGTCTCCTGAACACACTCTCGATGGCGATCGCGCTGACGCTCGCCACCGCATTGCCCGCGACGGCCGCGACGACGATCAAGATCGCTACGGTCGCGCCTGACGGCACGGCCTGGATGCGCGAGATGCGCGCGACGGCCGATGCGATCAAGAAGGCGACCGACGATCGCGTCGAGCTCAAGCTCTATCCGGGCGGCGTCATGGGCGACAACGCGACCGTGCTGCGCAAGATCAAGATCGGGCAGCTGCAAGGCAGCGCGTTCACCGGCGGCGAGGCGGGCGTCATCACCAAGGACGCCGAGATCTACGGGATGCCGTTCCTGTTCCGCAACCAGGCCGAAGTCGACAAGGTGCGGGCCAAGATCGACCCGCTTCTCAAGGACACCGTGCGCAAGACCGGATTCGAGCTGCTCGGCCTTTCGGGCGGCGGCTTTGGGTATCTGATGAGCACGAAGGACATCAAGACGCGCGAGGACTTCAAGAACGCCAAGGTCTGGGTGCCGCAGGGCGACGAGATCGCCGAGCTCACGTTCAAGACGGCCGGCGTGACGCCGGTGCCGCTGCCGTTGTCGGATGTCTATACGAGCCTGCAGACCGGCCTGATCGACACGGCCGCGAACACCGAGTCGGGCGCGATTGCGTTCCAGTGGCACACGAAGATCAAGCATGTCGTCGATATGCCGATCATCTACGTCGTCGGCGAGGTGCTCATCGACAAGAAAACGTTCGAAGCGCTCGGCGCCGCCGACCAGAAGATCGTCACCGATCTTTTCGCCGGTGCGTTCGAGCGTCTCGACAAGACCAACCGCGCCGACAACGCGTCGGCGCGCGAGGCGCTGAAGTCGCAGGGCATCACGTTCTTCTCGCCCGACGCCGCCGAGCGGGCGCAATGGGAAGGCGTCGGCGCCGATGCGTACAAGCAGCTGACGGCCCAGCACGCGTTCAGCCCGGACCTTCAGAAGGCGCTCGACGCGGCACTGGCCGAAGCGCGCGGCACATCGAAGTGAGTGATGCGGCACGGCGCATCGCGGGCCTGATCGAGCGCGTCGAAACCGCGCTGATCGCGCTGCTGGTGCTCGCGATGGTCGTGCTGGCGGGCGCGCAGATCCTGCTGCGGAATCTCTTCGAGACCGGTTTCGCGTGGGCCGATCCGCTGCTGCGCGCCATGGTGCTCTGGGCCGCGATGCTCGGCGCGCTCGCCGCAGCACGCGACGACAAGCACATCGGGCTCGACCTGCTGACGCATTTCCTGCACGGCCCCGCGAAGCGCATCGCGCGCGTGATCGCGCTGCTGTTCGCCGCCGCGGTCAGCGCGGCGATGGCCTGGTACGGTTTCAATCTGGTGCAGGTCGATTTCGGCGGCAACACGGCGATCGCCGGGATTCCGGGCTGGGTCATCGAGGCGATCCTTCCGGTCGGATTCGCGCTGCTCGCGCTCCGGCTCGCCGTGCGCGCATTCATGCCGCCGAGGAGCGACGCGCCCGCGCTCGCGCCGGAGCTCCCGTGATCCTGATCGCCGGGCTCCTGCTGGTCGTGCTCGCGGTGCTCGGCGCGCCGCTGTTCGCGCTGATCGCAGCAATCGCACTGCTCGGCTTTCACGTGGCAGGGCAGGGCGGTGTCGCGGTAGCGGTCGAGTTCTACCGGCTCGCCGACATGCCGGCGCTGATCGCGATTCCGCTGTTCACGCTGGCAGGCTTTCTGCTCGCTGAAAGTCAGGCGCCGCAGCGGCTCGTGCGGCTCAGCAATGCGTTGCTCGGCTGGCTGCCGGGCGGGCTTGCGATCGTCGCGGTGATCGCGTGCGCGATGTTCACGGCGTTCACCGGAGCGACCGGCGTCACGATCGTCGCGCTCGGCGCGGTGCTCTATCCGGCGCTGCTGCAGGCGAATTACGGCGAGAGGTTTTCGCTCGGGCTCCTGACCGCATCCGGCAGCCTCGGCCTGATCCTCGTGCCGTCGATGCCGCTGATCCTCTACGGTGTCGTCGCGCAGCAGTTCCACACGACGCCGCCGGTCAGTATCGACGCGCTGTTCAAGGCCGGCATCCTGCCGTGCATCCTGATGGTCGCGCTGCTGTCGATCTACAGCATCTGGCACGCGCAGCGCGTGCACGTCGCACGCGAGCCCACGTCGACGCGCGAGCTGCTCGCAGCGCTCCGCGACGCCGCGTGGGAAATCCCGCTGCCGTTCGTCGTGCTCGGCGGCATCTATTCGGGCAAGCTCGCCGCGTCCGAAGCCGCGGCCGCGACGGCGCTCTACGTGCTCGTGGTGACGGTGCTGATCCGCCACGAGATTCCGGCCAAGAAGCTGCCGCTCGTCGCGCGCGAGGCGATGCTGCTCGTCGGCGCGATCCTCGTGATCCTCGGCTTCTCGCTCGCGCTGACGAACTGGCTGATCGACGCCGAAGTGCCCGAGAAGCTCTTTCAGGCGATCCAGGGCAGCATCACGAGCAAGGGCGTGTTCCTGCTCGTGCTGAACCTCTTCCTGCTCGTGTTCGGCATGCTGCTGGAAGGGTTCCCGGCGATCATCATCCTGGTGCCGCTCGTGCTGCCGGTCGCGCTGCACTACAACGTCGATCCGGTGCACCTCGGCATCGTGTTCCTCGCGAACCTGCAGCTCGGCATCTTCCTGCCGCCGGTCGGCATGAACCTCTTCATCGCGAGCATGCGCTTCGGAAAGCCGGTCATCACGCTGGTCCGCGCGAGCATTCCGTTCTTTCTGATCCTGCTGGCGGCGGTGCTCGTCATCACGTACTGGCCGGACCTTTCGCTCGCGCTCGTGCGATAGGCCGCGTCCTATTGGGTTTGCGCCAGGCCGGCCGCATATGGCAACAGCATCGCCGACCCTGTAAAATAGGCCATGCGCATACTCTCCGAAGCCCTCACCTTCGACGACGTCTCGCTCGTCCCCGCGTACTCGAACGTCCTGCCGCGCGACGTCGACCTAGGCACCCGCCTTACTCGCACGATCCGCCTCAATCTCCCGATCGTCTCGGCGGCGATGGATACCGTCACCGAAGCGCGCCTCGCGATCACGATGGCGCAATGCGGGCGGCATCGGCATCATTCACAAGAACATGGCGATCGACCGGCAGGCAGCCGAAGTGGGGCTCGTCAAGAAGTTCGAGGCCGGCGTGATCCGCGATCCGATCACGGTCGGGCCGCAGACGTCGATCCGCGAAGTCATGCAGATCACGCGCGCGCACAACATCTCCGGCGTGCCGGTCGTCGACGGCGAGCACCTCGTCGGCATCGTGACGAACCGCGATCTGCGCTTCGAGAAGAAGCCCGAAGATCCGGTCAAGCAACATCATGACGCGCAAGGATCGTCTCGTGACGGTCAAGGAAGGCGCGGACGACGAGGAAGTGCTCGCGCTGCTGCACAAGCACCGCATCGAGAAGATTCTCGTCGTCGACGACGCGTTTCGCCTCAAAGGCCTCATCACGGTCAAGGACATCCAGAAGGCGCGCGACAATCCGAACGCGTGCAAGGACGATCGTGAGCGTTTGCGTGTCGGCGCTGCGGTCGGTGTCGGCGGCGATACCGAGCAACGCATCGCGGCGCTCGTCGAGGCCGGCGTCGATGTGCTCGTCATCGACACCGCGCACGGTCATTCGAACGGCGTCATCGAGCGCGTGCGCTGGACGCGCAAGGCGTATCCGCACATGGCGATCATCGCCGGCAACATCGTGACCGGCGACGCCGCGAAAGCGCTCGTCGACGCGGGCGCCGATGCGGTGAAAGTCGGCATCGGACCGGGCTCGATCTGCACGACGCGCGTCGTCGCCGGCGTCGGTGTGCCGCAGATCTCGGCGGTCGGCATGGTGCGCGACGCGCTCAAGGACAGCGACATCGGCCTTATTGCCGACGGCGGCATCCGCTATTCGGGTGATATCGCGAAAGCACTCGCGGCCGGCGCGGACTGCGTGATGATCGGCGGCATGTTCGCCGGCACTGAAGAAGCACCCGGTGAAGTCGAGCTCTACCAGGGGCGCTCGTACAAGAGCTATCGCGGCATGGGCTCGCTCGGCGCGATGCAGAAAGGATCGAAGGATCGTTATTTCCAGGACGACGAAGGCGACGCCGACAAGCTCGTGCCGGAAGGCATCGAGGGCCGCGTGCCGTATCGCGGGCCGCTGCGCAACATCGTGCACCAGCTCGCGGGTGGCCTTCGCGCCGCGATGGGCTACGTCGGCTGCGCGTCGGTCGCCGAGATGCGGTCGAAGCCGCATTTCGTGCGGATCACGTCGGCGGGCGTGCGCGAATCGCACGTGCATGATGTGGCGATCACGAAGGAAGCGCCGAATTACCGCCTCGACTGACCCGTTGCGCAAGTTGCTGGCACGACTCGAGTCCCAGCCGGTTCTCAACCTGCCGCGCGTTCGGCGCGAAGAACTTTACGAACGCGCTTCGCGCGCTTCAGTCGGAGCTCCTATGCCGTCTCCCACCGACATCCACTCCGACAAGATCCTGATCCTCGATTTCGGCGCGCAATACACGCAGCTGATCGCGCGCCGCGTGCGCGAGATCGGCGTCTACTGCGAGATATGGGCCTGGGACCACGATCCGGCCGAGATCGCGAAGTTCGCACCGCGCGGAATCATCCTGTCGGGCGGACCGGAGTCGACCACCGAAAACGCCGCACCGCGCGCGCCGGACGAAGCGTTCGCATCGCGCCTGCCGCTGCTCGGCATCTGCTACGGCATGCAGACGATGGCGATGCAGCTTGGCGGCGCGGTCGAGGGCGGCCATGCGCGAGAGTTCGGCTATGCATCGGTCAAGCCGGTCGCGTCTAACAAGCTGCTCGATGGATTGGCGGGCGAGGGCGGCGCGCTCGATGTCTGGATGTCGCACGGCGATCGCGTCACCGCGGTGCCGCCCGGTTTCACCGTCGTCGGCTGCGACCGACAGCGTGCCGATCGCCGCGATGGCCAACGAAGCCGAGCGCCGCTACGGCGTGCAGTTCCATCCCGAGGTCACGCACACGAAGCAGGGCGCCGAGATCCTGCGCCGCTTCGTCGTCGACGTCTGCGGCTGCCAGACGCTCTGGACGGCCGGCCAACATCATCGACGACGCCGTCGCGCGCGTGCGCGAGCAGGTCGGCAGCGACAAGGTGCTGCTCGGGCTTTCCGGCGGCGTCGATTCGTCGGTCGTCGCGGCGCTGCTCGAGAAGGCAATCGGCGATCAGCTGACGTGCGTCTTCGTCGACACCGGTCTGCTGCGCTGGCACGAAGGCGATCAGGTCATGGCGACGATGGCCGAGCACATGGGCGTCAACGTGATCCGCGTGGACGCAGCGGATCGCTACTTCGCCGCGCTCGACGGGCGTCGACGATCCGGAAGCGAAGCGCAAGATCATCGGCCGCACTGTTCATCGAGATCTTCGACGAGGAAGCGCACAAGATCGAAGGCGTGAAGTGGCTGGCGCAGGGCACGATCTATCCCGACGTGATCGAGTCGGCCGGCGCGAAGACCGGCAAGGCGCACGTGATCAAGTCGCACCACAATGTCGGCGGCCTGCCGGAGGACATGAACCTCAAGCTCGATCGAGCCGTTGCGCGAATTGTTCAAGGACGAGGTGCGCCGCATCGGCGTCGAACTCGGCCTTGCCGCGCGAGATGGTCTATCGCCATCCGTTCCCGGGGCCCGGTCTCGGCGTGCGCGTGCTCGGCGAGGTCAAGCGCGAGTACGTCGAGATTCTGCAGAGGCCGATGACATCTTCATCGAGGAGCTGCGTGCATCGGGCTGGTACGACAAGACAAGTCAGGCTTTCGCGGTGTTCCTGCCCGTGAAGTCGGTCGGCGTCGTCGGCGACGGCCGCGCGTACGAGTGGGTCATCGCGCTTCGCGCCGTCGAAACGATCGACTTCATGACCGCGCACTGGTCGCATCTGCCGTACGAGCTGCTCGGCAAAGTGTCGAGCCGCATCATCAACGAGATCCGCGAACATCTCGCGCGTCGTCTACGACGTCAGCGGCAAGCCGCCGGCGACGATCGAGTGGGAATAGCGCGTCCGCGCCCGAATATGACTGACACTGCCGACCACGACGTGCACTGGATGGCACGCGCGCTCGATCTCGCGCGCCACGCCGAAGCGGCCGAAGGCGAGGTACCGGTCGGCGCCGTCGTTGTGCTCGATGGCAAGCTCATCGGCGAAGGCTGGAATCGCAATATCGCAGCGTCCGACCCGACCGCGCACGCCGAAGTGCACGCGCTCCGCGACGCGGGCCGGCGGCTCGGCAACTATCGCTTTCCCGGTGCCGAGCTCTACGTGACGCTCGAGCCCTGCGCGATGTGCGCCGGCGCGATCGTGCATGCGCGCATCGCGCGCGTGATCTTCGGCGCGCACGATCCGAAGACGGGTGCGGCCGGCAGCGTGTTCGATCTGCTGCAGCATGAAAGGCACAACCATCGCGTCGATGTGCGCGAAGGCGTGCTCGCCGACGAAGCCGGCGCTTTGCTGAAGGGATTCTTTCGCGCGCGGCGCTGACTATGCCGCTTCGGCGGATCCGGCCTTCGCGGCTACTTCGCCTGTCATCACGATGCGGTCCGCGCCGGTGGCGCCGCGCCAGCGGCAGACGAGCTCAGGCGCATAGTGCGTCCAGCGCGAGCGGAAGCCGCCCTCGGCATAGACACCGACGATCGGGCACTCGCGGGCCGCAAGCATGAACTCGACCGGCTGACCGCGCGCGGGGAGCTGAGATGCGGTGTAGATCCACGTCGATTCGTGTTGCATGGCCGGTTCCATGGGTCCGGATCCTCAGTCGATGCTGATGTCAGTCGATGCGGAGCCGCCGCGTCGGGTCCGATGCGGCTCACGCGGTCTTCCCTTGACCTGAACGATCATGAGCAAGTTTCGGTCCAGCGGCTGAACGGCCCGTCGGCGCGCGGGCGGAACGGCGTGCCGGCAAAATCGTCCGCGCGCTGCGAAGTTTTTTTACGCGCAGCCGAAAATCGTGCGCGCGCGTGCGTCGGCAATTCCCAGCCGGCTGAGCACGTTGGTCTCGGGCCGCCCCTCAGGTGCCAAATGGCATATCGATTGCACCGCCATAGCACGCTGCCTGATTCCGCACGAAACGGGGAACGCCGATGGCCGAAATCGTGTTCGTGGTTGAGCCGGAATCGGCAAGCGGCCGCTGGTGCATCAAGCGCGGCGATAGCGTCCGCGCGAGTTACACATCGCGTGCGCAGGCCGTGACCGACGCGCGCCAGCTGGCCCTTTTCGAGTGCGAGCTTCGCGGAAACTCCGCGATCGTTCGCGTGCTCGATGCCGAGCGGCACATCGCCGAGGACGTCATCTGCGACCCGAGGCCGAGACGCGCGTCACTGGCGACGACGTTCCGTCCGGGCGGCGCCCGATTGCTGCTGCGCTGACGCGTCACGATGGCGGGACGCACGACGCCGCACTCTCCGTCGATGCGCAAGACGCGCGTCAGCACCATCGCGGGGCTGCGCCGCGCCGCGAAGCATTGTCACGCGTGCCCGCTCTGGAAGCCCGCGACGCAGACGGTCTTCGGCAAAGGCCCCGAGGACGCGTCGATCGTGCTGATCGGCGAGCAGGCCGGCGATCGCGAGGACATCGAGGGCGAGCCGTTCGTCGGCCCGGCCGGACGCCTGCTCGACCAGGCGCTCGACGAGGCAGGCATCGACCGCGGCGCGCTGTACGTCACGAACGTGATCAAGCACTTCAAGTTCGAGCTCCGCGGCAAGCGCCGACTGCACAAGCGTGCGAACGCGGCCGAAATCGACGCGTGCCTGCGCTGGCTCGATGGCGAGCTCGCGGCGATCGAGCCGCGCTACGTCGTCTGCCTCGGCGCGATGGCGTCGCGCGTGATGCTCGGTGCGGGTTTCAAGCTCATGCGCGAGCGCGGCACCTGGCGCGCGCTCGGTGAACGGCGCTGGTGCCTGGCGACCGTGCATCCGTCCGCGGTACTGCGCGCGCGCATCGGAGGTGGCTACGAGGCGGCGTACGCGGGTTTCATCGCCGACCTCGCGAAGTTGAAGCAACTCCCGAAATGAATCACGGGCCGTCGGACGGCACGAATTCAGTTACCAACGCGCACATTGGAAGGCCGCAGGGACGGAGATCCGCCGATGATCATCGATCAGGGACCTCAGGCGTGCGCGCGCAAAGGTTGCGCGTGCGAAGTGCCGGCGGGCCAGACCTATTGCGGCCCGCGCTGCGCGAACGCGAGCGTCGAGACCGAATCGTCCTCGGCGAATTGCGGCTGCGGGCACGAGCCGTGCGACGGCTCGGCAGGGTCCGAGGCGCGCAGCGACATCGAACAATCCTGAACACAAATGGAGGTAAAGTCGTGAAGAAGGTCAATGAAGTCATGACGCGCGACATCCACATCGCGGCGCCGGATCAGACGCTCGCCGAAGCCGCTGCCGAGATGGCGAAGGCCGACATCGGCTGTCTTCCGGTCGGCCACAAGGACAAGCTCGTCGGCATGCTCACCGATCGCGACATCGTCATCCGCGCGATCGCCAAAGGCCTCGGCGCCGAGACGCCCGTGCGCGACGTCATGACCGAGAACATCAAGTACTGCTACGACGATCAGGACGTACGCGAGGTCGCCCAGAACATGGCGGAGCTCGGCGTTAGGCGCCTGCCCGTCGTCAACCGCGACAAGCGGCTGGTCGGCTTCATCGCGCTCAGCAACATCGCACAGTGCGACGACAAGACGACGGACACGCTGCTCCGCGGCGTGGCGACACCGCATTGAGAGAGCGCGGTATCGGATCGAAGACTCGACGCGGCCGCACCCTGACCGGCGCGGTTCGCGCATGCGTGCTCGCACTCGTTCTCGGTGCGGCGCACGCGCACGCGGCCGGGCCGGCCGATGGCGGCGCGACTTTCCTACAGAAAGTCGCTGAGGCAAACGCCGCTGAAATCAAGACGAGCCAGGCCGCGCAGACGCGCGCGATCGATCCCGCCGTCAAGGCGTTCGCCGATCGCATGGTCGACGAGCACACGGCGAACGAGCACGCGCTGGAGGCGCTCGCGAAGAAGCGGAAGGTGACGGTCGGCGACGGTCCCGATCCCGCGCGCCAGATCCGGATCGGCACGCTGCAGAAGCTGAAAGGCCCCGCGTTCGACCACGCATACGTGAAGACGATGATCGAGGATCACGCAGCCGCTGTCGGCCTGTTCGAGGATGCCGCGCACACGATCGATGATGCCGAGATCCGCCAATTCGTCGATGCGACGCTGCCGGTGCTGCGCGAGCACGTCGAAGCCGCGAAGGCTTTGCCGCACTGAATCGTCCACGAGCCGCGTAATTCTTCGCGTGCGCGGAAACAAATTACGCGAGCGCCGTAGGCTGCTTCGCGATTTTTGCGGCAGCGGCGCGTGGCACGCTGCTTGCTCCGGTGCAAACGTCGGCTGATCTCCCCCCATGGCGATGACGTCCTTCTCGCCACAGTACCGACGTTCGGGCTGCCCGCTTAGGCGGCCCTTTTTTTTGCGACGCACGGCAGACGATCTGGCGGATCACGCGATTGCACGTGTGTGCATTTTTCTCCCGTTCAGAACAAATTGCTTGGCCCGGGCAGCGGCGAAAGGCCCGGATGGGCTCGTCGCGCCATCGCGGCGGACGAGTGCGGTGGCACGTGGCTTGCTCCCGACGTCGCGTGGCTGAATCGGCCTCGACCACGACCGATCGGCGACGCAGTCATTTCTCCGCTCAAACTGAGGTAGTCACCATGAATGACCGAGACAACGCGAAATCCCGCGGCCGCGGATTCGCTTCGATGGATGCGGAAAAGCAGAGAAGCATCGCGAGCCTGGGCGGGCGCGCTGCGCATCGGCTGGGTACCGCTCACGAGTTCTCCTCGGACGAAGCACGCGAAGCCGGCCGCAAGGGCGGCGAAGCGGTGAGCGCGAATCGCGCGCACATGGCTGCGATCGGGCGCAAGGGTGGCGAAGCGAGCCACCGCGGCTCGGCCAAGCGCAACGAGCCGGCACAGATCCAGCAGCAGCCATCGGCGCCGCGCACATCGCGCGACTACGACGTCGTCCGCGAACAGCAGCTGCCGCAGTTCTGACGCGATCGGAGCGCAATCCGGACGCGGCGAGATGCCGCGCCGGATCGTCACGGCGGACAGGCATCGCCTGTCCGCATCCGTCCAGGATTCCGCTGTGTGCGGCACCCCGACGTTCGACCGGATCGCCATGGGAAAGTACGTATTCGCCTGGTTGCTCGGCGTGCCTCTGGGCCTCCTCACGTTGATCTATGTGCTCGCGCACCTCTGACGTGCGCGAGAGCATTCCCGTAGGCGCACCTCGGTTTGCCCGATCGCAGATCGGCGCCGCGCACGGAGGACGATGATGCCCGTGACCACTTTGCACTGCGCTGCATGCGGCGCCGAGTTCGTCGACAGCCGGCCGGAGCTCGTCGACGGCGATGAGGCGAACTGCCCGAAGTGCGGCGCGCGCAATGCATTCATGCCTGAGTTCGCTGAAGCAGTGCGTCGCGGGGAAACCGGGATCGATACGAACGCAACCGTCGTGCACAGCGAACGCGAATTGAAGAAGCAGGATTGAGATCGACATGTCGATCACCGCCGAAGCCGCTCACGTTCCATCGAACGAGAAATTGCGCGATCCGTCGCGATGCCGTTCCGCGGGCGGCATCGCGCCGGTTACTATCGAGGCCATGGACGAGCCTACCGCTGCAACCGAACTCGACAGTACCGACGGCGCGCCGGCGTGCGCCGAGACGCTTGGACAGCTCGGCGCGCAGTTTGCCCACGACTTCAACAACGTGCTCGCGGTCGTGTTGACCAGCGTCGAGATGGCGATGCGCGTCGGCGATCCGGTGAAGGCGAACGTCTTTCTCGCCAATGCGCTCAAGGTCATCGCACGCGGACGCATGCTGACCGATCGTCTCGCAGCGGCTTCATACGCGTCCGAATCGCCGTCGGACATCGACGCGCACGCGATCATCGAACGGCGCGTCGCGGCAGCGGCGAAGCATCTTCCGCGCGGCGTGCGGATCGCCGCGGCGCTCGAAGCGCGTCGCTCGATGATCACGATCGATGCACGCTTCTTCGAGGAAGCCGTGCGCAACCTGCTTGCGAACGCGGTCGCCGCGCTCGACGATGCGGGCACGGTGAGTGTTTCGACGCGCAACGTCGGCGGCGCCGACATCCGCGCCGAAGCGGGACGCGAGTATCTCGTCGTCGAAGTGCGCGACACGGGCCGCGGCATGCCCGACGAGGTGCGCCACCAGGCGTTCGATCTTTTCTTCACGACCGGCGCCGGCGAAGCGCAGCATGGCGTCGGCCTCTCTCAGACGAAGGATGCCGCGCGCCGCGCGGGCGGCATCGCGTCGATCGAAAGCACGGTGGGGCAGGGCACGACCGTCACACTCGCGATTCCGCTCACAGCCACTTGAGCCGTCGCGCCGCGCGTGACGCGTGGCACATCGATTGCGATTGCGAGGCTGCAATGGACTTCCGCGGCCATGGACGGCGCGCGAACAAGGAGACTGATGATGCCAGACCAAAAGACTCTCGAACGCGCCAAGCGCGACAAACGCGAAGGCAAATCACCGAGCACGCAGGCCGGCGAGTTCGTCCGCGAGGAAATGGATCACATCCGCGAAGGCAAGCACGGCGCACGCTCGACCGAGCAGGCGATCGCGATAGGCCTGTCGAAAGCACGGCGCGCCGGCGTGAAGCTGCCACCGCCGAAGAAGGGCACGACATCGGCGAAGACGCGAACGGCCGCGAAGCGCGCGTCCGCAGCGGGCCGGAGCAGCGCGGCGCGGAAGAAGCGCCCGTCGGCGAAGCGGTCGCGCGCGGTCACGAAAGCATTGCGTCGGGAAGGCCGCGGCGCGGCATCGAAGAGCGCGCTCTCGAAGCACGCACGTTCGGTGGCACGTAAACGCAGCGCGACGAGCCGATCCGCCTCGGCGCGCAAGGCCGCGCGGACGAAAGGGCCGGATACACGTGCGGCCGCAGCGCGCAAGGCCGCACGTACGCGCGCGCGCCGGCGACGCTGAAAGCGTTTTATTTCGTGACGAGGCCTTCGGGTCTCACCTCACCGCGCACGTAAGGAGAGGCTCATGGCGCGCCCGATATGGACCGGCACCCTGTCGTTCGGTCTGCTCAACATCCCGATCAAATTGATGTCGGCCGAGAAGCGAACCGATATCCACTTCCGAATGCTCGACAGCCGCGACAACGCGCCGATCCGCTACGAGCGCGTCAACAGCGACACGGGCGAGGAAGTGCCGTGGAAGGACATCGTCAAGGCGTTCGAGTATCGCAAGGGCAATTACGTGATTCTCGAGGACGAGGATCTTCGCGCCGCCGCGCCCGAGAGCCACGAAGCGGTGGAGATCGCCGCGTTCGTCGACGCGGACTCGATCGGCCCCGAGTATTACGAGAAGCCCTACGTGCTCGTGCCCGGCAAGAAGGCCGAGAAGGGTTACGTGCTGCTGCGCGAGACGCTCGCCGAGACCGGCAAGATCGGCATCGCGCACGTCGTCGTGCGCACGCGCGAATATCTTTCGGCCGTGATGGCGAAGGGCGACGCGCTGATTCTCATGCTGATGCGCTATCCCCAGGAGCTTGTCGATGTTGCCGACTATGAGATTCCATCGGGCTCGGCGGCGTCGCATCGCGTGACCAAGCCCGAGATGCAGATGGCGCGGCAGCTGATCGAATCGATGGCGACCGCGTGGAAACCGTCGGACTACAAGGACGAGTTCCGCGCCAAGCTGCACAAGGCGATCGAGAAGCGCATGAAGAGCAAGGGCGTCGTGACACCGCCGGACGAGGAGGCGACCGAGGAGGCGACGACGAACGTCGTCGACTTCATGGACCTTCTCAAGAAGAGTCTCGCGTCGAACAAGCGCACGCCGGCGTCGGCAAAGCGCGCTCCGAAGGCGAAGCCGGCGAAGTCACGTACCGCGCGCAAGCCACGCCGAAAGTCCGCCTGAAGAACGGACGAAAAAAACGCCCGGCCGCGAAGCCGGGCGTTTCGGAGTGTTGTATGCGAGGCGCGTGTTACGGCTTTGCCTTCAGGCACTTCGTGTACTCGGCCTCGGTGACCTTGCCGTCGCGGTTGTTGTCGCAGCTTTCGAAGTTGCTCTGCAGCCAGCTGTTCGGCAGCGCGTCCGTCTTCTGGAGATAGCCCTTCTCGTGGCCCTTCAGCATGCTCCACTCTTCGGCGCCCGAGCCCTGCATGCCGAGCGGCTCAGTCTGCTGCTGCTGTTGCATCTGCTGGTTTTCCTGCGTCGCCTGGTTCGAGGTGGGCGGCGTCTCCTGCGCGATTGCCGCGCCCGCGAAACTCATCGTCGCGGCGATCAGCAGGGTGAGCATATTCTTACGCATATTCATGAGCGGCCCTCTTGTCCGACGTTGGGCGTCCAGCTTGCGGCCGCGCCAATGACCGCCGGATGAAAACGCGTTTGCTCATACAAGCGCGATTCATGCGCGCGGACACGTCGAAACGGACGAGACCGCTCAGCGCCAAGTCACTTAGGCGCATCGTCCGTGGCTTATCGTCGTGCATTGTCGCGGCGGTGCTAAAGGCGACGCGTGCTGAGTGGACGCCATGCACGAACAACAAGGAAACGCACGCGCAGGAGTGCGCATACCCGTGCGAGAACCGTCGGCATCGAGCGTCAACGCGCTCATCCGCGCATTCGCTTCGGTGCTGAAGGGCGCTGCGGGCGACGATGTTGCGCTGAGGCTTGGTCTGGCCGATTCGGTCGATCGCATTGAGCTCGATCCGACGCAGTTCAAGGTCGCACTGCTGAACCTCGTCACCAACGCGCGCGAAGCGATGGGCGGTGATGGCGAGCTCACGATATCGACGCGTCTGGTCGACGATCGAGCCGGCGCGTCACCACCGCTCGAGCCCGGCCTGTACGCTGCGATTTGCGTTTCGGACAGCGGATGCGGTATCTCAGAGCGCGCACTGGACCACGTCTTCGAGCCGTTCTACAGCGGGCACGACGCCGGGCACAGCACGGGACTGGGCTTGAGCCAGGTCCATGGTTTCGCGACGCAGAGCCACGGCAGCGTCGGCATTGAATCGATGGAAGGACAAGGAACGCACGTGACGATCTACCTGCCGTTGATGGCGCCGGCCGACGAAACGGGCAAGGGTGGTGGCCTCGGGATTGCGCCCGGCACCTGCACCGTGCTGCTCGTCGACGACGACGAGCACGTGCGCGGCTCGACCTCGGATGCGATCGAGCTGCTCGGCTACCGAGTCATCGCGGAGGATTCGGCGGCCGATGCACTGGAACGGCTCAAGGACGAGCCTGGCATCGATATCCTGTTTACCGACATCGTGCTGCCGCGCGGGATGTCCGGCGTTGCGCTCGCACGCGAGGCGCGCGCATTGCGGCCGCAGCTGCGGATCCTGCTGGCGTCGGGGCATTCGCGCGAGACGCTGCGCACCGATGGCGATAGCGATATCGATGACTTTGCGTTTCTCGCCAAGCCGTACCGGTTGCAGGAGCTCGGTGCGGCTCTGAAGGCATTGCGGGCTGGCGAAGGCTGAGAGGGTATGCCCGAGCGGGTCAACTGGCCCGATTGCTTGTGCCACGTCTCTACTTAATTTTACATAATAGACATTACGCACCGATAAGGCTCAGGCCGCACGCTTCCTCGCAGCCGGCTTCGCCTTGGCCTTGTTGAGCGCCACCGCCGCACGAATCAGCGTCTTCAACGCCTTCTCATCGATCTTGTCGCCTTCGTGAACATCGATCGCGCGCCGCGTATTGCCTTCGAGGCTCGAATTGAAAATCTTCGACGGATCATCGAGCGATGCGCCCTTGGCGAACGTCATCTTGACCGCGTCCTTGTACGTTTCGCCCGTGCAGATGATGCCGGTGTCCGACCACACCGGCACACCGCGCCATTTCCATTCCTCGATGACATCGGGCGCGGCCGCCTTGATCAGCGCGCGGATCTTCGCGAGCGTCTTGCCGCGCCAGTCGCCGAGCGACTCGATGCGCCCGTCGATCAGCTTCGACGCGGCCGCGCCGGACTTCGCCGTGCTGGACTTGCTGCTGGTCTTCTTCATCATGGTCGTGGTCCTCTTCAGTCTGCGCGCGCCAGAACCTGCTCGAGGTTCGTGAGGAACTTGTTCCAGCCCCACTGCGCGCCGTGATATGCCTGCTGCTGATCCGGCCGGAAGCCCGCCTGATCCATGCGCAGGTGCGTGCCGTTGCCGGCCTGCGTCAGCGTGAACGTGACGACGCTTTCGAGCCCCATCGCGCTCCACGTGTACGACAGCGTTTTCTGCGGCTCGATCTCGAGCACCTCGCAGCTTGCCGCGCCCCAGTCGCCACTGAGCTTGAACTTGTGGCCGACGGCGGCCTTGAAGTCGTTCTTCATGAGCCACTCCTCGATCATGTGCGGCTGCGTCAGCGCGCGCCAGATCTTTTCGGGCGGATACGGAATGTCGCGCTCGACGGTGACGGTCAGCGTTTCGGAAGCCGGTTGGTTCATTGGTCCATCCTTTTGAGGAGATCTTCGAGGTCGTCGAACCGGCGTTGCCAGAAGCCGGCCATCTCGCGGGTCCAGTCCATCAGCGGCGTCAGCGCGCCGAGCTGCGCGCCGTAGTGCGTCTGCCGGCCGTCGGGACGGTCACGCACGAGGCCGGCCTGCTTTAGTACGCCGAGATGCTTGGAGACGGCCGGCTGCGAGATGCCGGCTCGCGCGGTCAGCGCACTGACGGTCTTTTCGCCTTCGCGGCAGAGCTGCTCGAAGATCGCGCGCCGCGTGGGGTCGGCGAGGGTTCGGAAAATCATGTCCTGGGCGTTCGACATAGCAATCAATAACCCGTTGGCTATTGGAGTTCATATAACCACGGAATTATTGATTAGTCAAGTAGGGCTCTAAACACGCCGCAATCGCCTAGTCGGCGGCCAAGATGGTGTTCAAAGTGATATCCAATCAGCTATGCGTTGGCGGGCCTGAGCTCGCGCGCTACCTGCCCGCCGTTCCACGACGAAACCACTCGTACTGGCGCAATCTCGCAATTCGCGACGCCCCTGCAGCCGCATACTGCGATCGATGCGCACCGTTGCAGCGCTCCTGATAGCGGCCTTCGGCTCGGCGAGCGTCGCCGGCGCTGCGACCGTGCAACCGCTCGTCAATCAGCCGCCGTCGCCGGTTGGCCTCCCGCTCCTGCTCACCGACGGCACCGTGATGTTCGAGAGCGGCATCGGCGATCCCCGCTGGTGGAAGCTGACGCCCGATTCGAACGGCACTTATTTGCACGGTACGTGGAGCGCGCTCGCCTCGTTCCCCGGCCTCTGGTATTACGCGCCGTTTGCGGCCGCGACAGCGGTGCTCGCCGACGGCCGCGTGCTGATAGAAGGCGGCGAATACAACCCGGCCGACGGACCGTTTCCGCTTACGAACAAGGGCGCGATCTACGATCCGGTCGTCGATGCGTGGACGCAGGTTGCGCCGCCGCCCGGCTGGGATTTCATCGGCGACTCGGCCTCGATCGTGATGCCGAACGGCAAGTTCCTGCTCGGCAACAAGCTCGACATGCGCATTGTCGAGCTCGATCCCGCGACGATGTCATGGACCGAGCTCGGTTCCACCGGCAAGGTTGACTTCAACGCCGAGGAAGGCTGGACGCTGCTGCCTGACGGCTCGTTCCTGACCGTCGACGTGCTCGCGACGCGGAACACGGAACGCTATTCATATGTCGATGCGCCCGGCGGCGGCCAGTGGACGAGCGAGGGCCCGACGCCGCAATCGCTGACCTGGAACTATGGCCTCGCGCCCGTCGCATACCCTGGCGGCATCTACGATCCGCCCGGCGAAACGGGTCCGTGCATGCTGCGGCCGAACCGCACTGTGTTCTGCACGGGCGCTTCCGACGAAACAGCCGCGACGACCGCGCACACGGCGATCTACGATCCCGATTCGGGCGTCTGGACGGCCGGCCCCGATTTCCTGCCCGGCGACGACGCCGAGGATGCGAGCGCCGCGCTGCTGCCGAACGGCAACGTGCTCGTGTCGGCCGAAAGCGGCACGCTCTACGAGTTCAACGGCACCGCGTTCACGCCGGTCTTCAGCCAGCACGGCGGCTTGCTGCTTACGCTGCCGAGCGGCCAGGTGCTGATCAGTGGTGCTGCGGTCGAGATCTACACGCCCAATGCGGATCCGGCGCCCGATCCCGCATGGGCACCGACGATTTCCGATGCGCCTGCGCGCGTGTCACCCGGCGGCCGCTATGCGATCACCGGCACGCAATTCAACGGACTTTCACAGGCGCAATCGCTCGGCGACGAATTGCAGGCACCGACGAACTATCCGCTCGTGCGTATCGTGCATCGCGCGAGCGGGCACGTCGCGTATGCGCGCACGCATGACCACAGCTCGATGGGCGTGGCGACGGGATCGCTCGTCGTGTCGACGACGTTCGACGTGCCGGCGCACATCGACCTTGGTCCGAGCGATCTCTACGTCGTCGCGAACGGCATCGCGTCGCAGCCGTTGCAGATCGATGTCGTGAACGTCCGCGGGCATTCGCATCACGAGCACGCAGCGCGCTAGCGACCTCGCGTCTAGCCGGCGAGCGCGAACCGCGCGCTCTGGTGCAACTCGATCTGGCACCGCACGAGCGACAAGCGCGCCCGCTGCCGGATCGCGACGACCGCCGCGCGCAACGCGGCGACGCTACCAAAGCGCCGCGCGGCATCCTGCGCCGTCGCGCGCGTGACCACCTCGCGGAGCGCATCGGCGATACCGGACTCCACCATCCGCGACGGCAATCCGCTTGCCGGCATCAGCATCGTGCCGAGCAGCATGCCGAGCTGATAAACGTCCGACGCCTTCGTGACGAGCCCACCGCCGCGTTGCTCCGGGCTCGCATAGATCGGCGTCATCGCACGATAGACACCGTCGTCCCCTGCCCCATCGGCCATCGCAATGCCGAAATCGAGCAGCCGCGGCCGGCCGTTTTCGTCCACGAGCAAGTTGCCGGGCTTGATGTCGCGATGGACGAGCCCGCGCGCATGCACGTACGCGATCGCCTCGCAGACGCCTTCGAACAGCGCGAGCCGATCGCGCAGCGACAGCCGCCGGTGCTCGACGTAATGGTCGATGCGCACGCCCGAGACGAGCTCCATTGCCAGCCACGGCCGCCCATCGTCGCAGGCGCCGCCGTCTACGAGCCGCACGATCGACGGATGACCAAGCTCGGCCAGCACCTGCCGCTCGCGCCGGAACTGCTCGACGAGCCGCGGATCGGGCCGCACGATCTTGATCGCAACCTGCTGCTCGAAATGCCCGCCGATGCGATCGGCGAGATAGACCATCGCGCTGCCGCCGCAGCCAAGCAGGCGGCCGATGCGCCAGCCGCCAACGGCCGTGCCGGGCGCGAGCGGCGGTTCCTCCGGCGGATCGGCGACGAGGCGATTGAAGATCCGGCCCGCCAGTGCGCCGCCGGGCGGCAGCAGCCGGTCAAGCGCGCTCTGCGCGTGCGTCACCGGGACCGTGGGTTCCTCCGCCGCGAACGTGGGCATGGCTATCTGGATAATCCGGATGCCCGTATCGGGCTGCTCGATATCAACGGGGTTCGCGCGTGATCCGGACACGCGCCCGGCTTTGCCGGCGTCGTTCACGTGCTTTGCACGGTCGCCGAAAATCCTTTATGATTCCGCGTTTTCCGTCTTCCGAATCGAACGCCTCGAGGCATTTCCAATGAAAGTCCTGTCGTCCCTCAAGTCCGCCAAGAAGCGGCATCGCGACTGCAAGGTCGTCCGCCGTCGCGGCAAGGTCTTCGTGATCTGCAAGAGCAATCCGCGCTTCAAGGCACGCCAGCGCTGAGCACATCGCTCACGGTTTACGCAGGGGCCGCTCGCTGCGGCCCTTCGCATTTCAGGCCCCGCCGATCGGCAGATGAGTCGATCGGCAGATGAGTTTCCGGGGCTGCCACGGCCGTCATGGAATGGACAGCGGCGTTCTGCTACAACAAAGTCGATTGTTTCCAATCCGGACAGGAGCTTCCGTCATGAAGTTGAGGTTCGTTCTCGGCAGCGCGCCGCTTCTCGCCACGGTTCTCATGGCCGCCACGGCCGCCCATGCCGATACGTTCGACGTCCGCAGCAACGCGGCGCACGGCCACCGCTCGGACGTCCCGACGCGCGGCATGTCGATGGCGCAGGTCGAACAGGCCTACGGAGCGCCGGTCGACAAGCTCCCGACCGCGGGCGGCGACACGGCGCGTCATCCGCCGATCAATCGCTGGCGGTATAACGGCTTCACCGTCTACTTCGAGCGCAGCCGCGTCATCCACAGCGTCGTCGACGCAGCCGCGCTGCCGCCGAATCCCTAAAACCGAATGACGCATTCCCGATTTCGCCTGCCCGCGGAGTGGGAGCCGCAGGCAGGGGTAATCATTGCCTGGCCCCATGAAGCGACCGACTGGGCGCCACGCCTCGACTCGATCGAGACGGCGTATGCCGCCCTTGCGCGCGCGATCGCTCGCTTCGAGCCGCTGATCGTCTGCGTCGCCGATGCGTCGGTGCGCGACCGCGCCGCGCGCCGACTCGAAGAGGCCGATGTCGCCGTCGAGCGCGTCCGCTTCGTCGAAGTCGAATACGACGACACGTGGCTGCGCGACTCGGGTCCGATCACGCTCGCCAGCGGCAACGACTTCCGCCTGCTCGATTTCCGCTTCACCGGCTGGGGCGGCAAGTACGGCGCGAGCCGCGACGACCGCGTCGTCGAAACGCTGGCCGCCGGCGGACTCTTCCGCGCATCGCTGCACCAGCGCATCGACTGGGCACTCGAGGGCGGCGCGATCGAATCGGACGGCAAGGGCACACTGCTGACAACGTGGCGCTGCCTGCACCAGCGTCATCCGGACATGGAGCGCGACGAGATGACGCGCCTTCTCACCGATTCGTTCAACGCCGAGCGCGTGCTCTGGCTCGACCACGGTTATCTCGAAGGCGACGATACCGACGCGCACATCGACACGCTCGCGCGCTTCGCGCCGGGCGATGCGATCGTGTTCCAGGCCTGCGAGGACATGGCCGATCCGCACTTCGACCAGCTCGCGCGCATGCGCGAGGAGCTGACTGCGCTTCGCACCGCCGACGGCCGCCCGTATCGGCTGCACGCGCTGCCATGGGCGCGCGCAATCGTCGACGATGGCCGTCGCCTCGCCGCGTCGTACGCGAACTACCTGATCGTAAACGGCGGCGTCGTGATTCCATCGTACGGCGATCCGGTCGACGCGAAGGCAGCAGCGGTGATCGCCGCAGCGCATCCGGGCCGCGAGATCGTGCCGGTCGATGCACGCCCGCTGATCTGGCAGAACGGCAGCGTGCACTGCCTGACGATGCAGTTGCCGGAAGGCGCGTTGGCCTGACGGGCCTTTTCAGATCGCCGCGCGACCCCACCTTCGTCGTTCCGGCGCAAGCGCGAGCCCAGCGACTTCGGCCGAACCCTGCGACAATAGCCCCATGACTTCGCACACGAACAAATCGCGCACGCTGAAGGTCGCGCTCCTGCAGGAAACCGACCGCGGCAGTCGCGACGCGAACCTCGACGCGATCGAAACGGGCCTGCGCGAAGCCGCTGCGGTAGGCGCGGAGCTCGTGCTGTTGCAGGAGCTCCACAACGGGCCGTATTTCTGCCAGCACGAGAGCGTCGACGAGTTCGACCGCGCCGAGCCGATTCCGGGCCCGACCACCGAGCACATCGGCGCGCTCGCCGAAAAACTGAAGCTCGTCGTCGTCGCGTCGCTGTTCGAGCGCCGCACGGCCGGCCTTTATCACAACACCGCGGTCGTGTTCGATCGCTCGCGCGAGATCGCCGGCATCTATCGCAAGATGCACATTCCGGACGATCCTGCGCTTCTACGAGAAGTTTTATTTCACGCCCGGCGACATCGGCTTCGAGCCGATCGAAACCTCGGTCGGCAAGCTCGGCCTCCTCGTCTGCTGGGACCAGTGGTATCCCGAAGCCGCGCGCCTGATGGCGCTCGCCGGCGCGGAACTCTTGCTCTACCCCACCGCGATCGGCTGGGATCCGAACGACGCCGACGACGAGAAGCAGCGCCAGCGCGATGCATGGATCACCGTGCAGCGCGGCCACGCGGTCGCTAACGGCTTGCCGCTGCTCGCCTGCAATCGCACCGGCTTTGAAGCTGCGCCCGACGGCGGACGCGGCATCCAGTTCTGGGGCTCGAGCTTCGTCGCGGGTCCGCAAGGCGAGTTTCTCGCGAGCGCGAGCACCGACAAGCGCGAATTGCTCGTCGCGGATGTCGACCTCGCGCGCAGCGAGAGCGTGCGCCGCATCTGGCCGTTCCTGCGCGACCGCCGCATCGACGCGTACGACGATCTGCTGCGCCGTTTCCGCGACTGATGCCGATGGCCGCTTCGACGCAATCGATTCCAGCCACGACGCCGTCGCCCGAACAGCGTTTGTCCGAGCAGCCGGTCGCGCGCGTTCGCCGCGGCGACGTCGAGTTCGTGCTGCTCGGCACCGCGCATGTTTCGCGCGCGAGCGCTGAAGCGGTGCGCTCGATACTCGAGCTCGAGCCGTTCGACGCGGTCGCGGTCGAGCTCTGCGAATCGCGCTTTCGTTCGCTGCGCAATCCCGAAGCGTTCCGTGATCTCGATCTCTTCCAGGTCATCCGGCAGGGCAAGGCCGGCCTCGTCGCCGCGAATCTTGCGCTCTCGGCATTCCAGCGCCGACTCGCCGAGCAGTTCGGCATCGAGCCCGGCGCCGAGATGAAGGCCGCGATCGACGGCGCCGAGGCGCGCAAGCTGCCCGTGTGGCTGATCGATCGCGAAGTCGGCGTCACGCTGAAGCGCGCGTATCGCAGCGTCGGCTTTTTCGATCGCCTCACGATCGTCGGCGGCCTCGGCGCGAGCCTCTTGACGCGCGAGGACGTCAGCGAAGACGAAATCGAAAAGCTCAAGCAGGGCGATCTCCTCGGCAGCATGTTCAACGAGTTCGCGCGCGAATCGCCGCCGCTCTACGAAGCGCTGATCGCCGAGCGCGACCGCTTCATGACGGCATCGCTCCGCGACGAGGTCGCGCACCATCCGGTCAAGCGCGTGCTCGTCGTCATTGGCGCGGGCCATCTCGCCGGCATTGAGCGCGAACTCGGCGCGCAGCTCGAGCCCGCGCAGCCGCTCAAGGAAAAGCTGTCGACGCTGCCGCCTGCCTCGCCGTGGCCAAAGTGGATCGCGATCGGCCTTCTCATCGTCGTCACGATCGCGATCGGCATCGCGTTCAGTCGCGGTGCGACATTGGGCGCCGATGCGTTGCGCGAGTGGGTGCTGTTCACCGGCGGCTGCGCGGCGCTCGGCTGTCTCGCCGGCGGCGGTCATCCGCTGAGCGTGCTCGCCGCATTCGTCGTGGCACCGCTGAAGCCATTCCGTCCAGGCGTGCCGTCCGGCGCGGTCAGCGCGGCGGTCGAGCTCTGGCTGCACCGCCCGCGCGTCGCCGATTTCGATACGCTGCGCGACGACGTGATCCACTGGACCGGCTGGTGGAAGAATCGCGTCTCGCGCACGCTGCTCGTGTTCATGCTGACCAATCTCGGCACGATGGTCGGCGAATACCTGGCCGGTTTCCACATCGTCAAAAGTCTCTTCTAGCAAGGGCGCCGCAGCGCGCGTCGTGTTCCGATGAAGCTTTCCGGATTCCTCAACAAACCGCGCTGGCAGGCCAAGGAAGCTGCAGTGCGCCGCGCCGGTGTCGCCGAAGACGACGATGCCGATCTGCTCGCAAATCTCTCGTCGATTGCGCGCGAGGACGTCGATCCCGGCGTGCGCAGCGCCGCGCTGAAGCGGCTTGCAGAGCCTGCGCTCGCGCAGCGCATCGCGCACGACGACACCGATCAGGGCGTGCGCGCCGACGCGAAGCGGCTCTGGTTCGATCTCCTTGCCGGCGTCCATGCGAAAGCGCCCTCGCCCGTCGAATGCACGCGCCTGTTGCGCGGGCAGGACGACACGGCGCTGATCGAGCACATCGCCCGCAACGCGACCGATGCAAACCTTCGCGCGGCGGCGCTCGCGCGCGTGACGCGTGCATCGTTGCTCGCCGAGCGCGCGACAGCGGATACGTCACCTGATTTGAGGCTCGCAGCGCTCGAGCGCATCGAAGACGAAGCGCTGCTCGATCGGCTCGCCGAGCGCACGCGCAAGAGCGACAAGCGCGTCAGCCGCCGCGCACGCGAGCGCGCCGACGCGTTGCGCATCGCGCGCGGAGACAGCGACGTCGCCGAGAGCGTCGCGCGCGCGTTGTGCGAGCGCCTCGAACGGCTCGTGCGCGAGCCCGAAGCCGAAGCGGTCGCCGACATCGATCGGCAATGGGCTATCGTCGAGGAACGCGCGAGCGAGCGATTGCGTGCACGGTACCGCGCGGCGCATGCGTTGCTCACCGCGTCGCGAGAGCCACGCGTCGAACGGCCCGAGCCAACGTCGGAGCCCGTCGAAGCGCCGCCATTGGATGTCGTCGAGCCTGAAGCGGCGCAGCCGAGCGAAGCCATGGCCGTTGCGGATATCGCGACGCCCGACCCGCAGGAAGCGCCGCAAACGAGTGTTGTGGACGACGCGGCTGCGGCCGAGCCGCCATCGCCTCACAAGGCCGGGCGCGGCCCGACGGCGGACGATCTCGCGCAGCGGCAAGCCGCCACGCTGCGCGTCGAGCAAGTGGTCGCCGCTTTCGAGAGCGCGGTCAACGAAGGCGTCGTCGCGCGCGCGCATGCCGCGCACGCCGAGATCGCAGCGCTGCGCAAGACTTCGGAAGGCGCGTTCTCGCGCGCATTTCAGCGTCGCGTCGGCGAGGCCGAGCGCCGCTACGCGCAGCTGAGCCAGTGGCAGCACTGGAGCGACAACCAACGCCGGCGTCAGCTCTGCGAATCGATCGAGGAGCTTTCGGGCAGCGGCCTGCATCCCGATGCGATCGCCACGCGCGTGCGCGAAGCGCAGCACGAATGGTCGCGACTCGATGCTGCCGAAGGCCACGCCACCGCTGCGGCACATGCCGATCACGGCTGGTCGCGCCGATTTCATGCCGCGTGCCGGCGAGCGCTGGAGCCTGCGAAGTCGTACTTCAAGAAGCGCCAGGAGCTGCGCAAGGCGCATGCGCAGGAAGTTGCGGCGGCGCTCGAAGCCGTGCGCGCGATTCCCGACGATTCGCAGGATTGGGCGTCGATCGCGAAGACGCGGCACGCGGTTGTCGACGCGCTGCGCAGCCTCGATAAAATCGATCCGCACGAGCGCAAGGCGCTCGCGAAGAATCTCAAGGCCGCGTTGACCTCGCTGGATGTGCGGCTCGACAGCCGCTACGCCGACATCGAAAAGCGCAAGATCGCACTGATCGCGGAGGCCGAAGCGCTCGCGGGCGGCGAGCCGCCGCGCGGAGCCGCGGCTGCCGCACGCGAATTGCAGCAACGCTGGCGCGACGCCGGCAACGGCCGGCGTGATCGCGATCAGGCGCAGTGGAAGGTGTTTCGCGCGGCGCTGGATGCGATGTTCGGCAAGCTCGATGCGGAACGCTCGCAGCGCACCGTGCGCGACGCCGAATCGCGCACGCACGCAACCGCGCTTTGCGCGGAGCTCGAAGCGCTCGCAAAGGCCGATACGGCGCCGCAGCGCGCCGCCATTGCAAAGATCGAAGGCGAGTTCGACGCGCTGCGCGTTCGCGATGAAGGCGTGCTGCGCAGGTTCCGCGCGGCGCAGTCGTCGCTGCGCGACGCCGGCATGCGCCGCGAGCGTTCAACCCGCCGCAGCCCGTACGAAAGCTGGCTCGCACGTTATGCGCTCTGTCGTTCGGCCGAGCGCGGCGAAAAGTCCACCGACGAGTTGCAGGCTGCATGGGAAGCCGCGCCGCAGAGCGACATCGCTGCGAGCGCGCTCGCGACGCGTTTCGAAGCGGCGAGCCGGAATGGCGGGATCGCCGGCGACTCGGACGAGGACGAGCATCGCGAAGTGCTGATCCGCATGGAAATCTTCGCCGGCCTCGAGTCGCCGCAGGATGACCGCGACCGTCGCCGCGAGCTGCAGGTCGAACGTCTTTCCGCACGCATGCGCGGCGGCGCCGCGACGACGCCGCACCAGGAGCTCGGCGATCTGCTCGCGCGCTGGACGACGCTCGCGCCGGCGTCGGCCGAGCTCGACGCGCGCCTCTCGCGCAATCTCGCCGCCGCGGTAGAGACGCTGCCGTGAACGACGTCGCGCAGCGCTCGGACACGACGCTCCGCGACACGCTGACAGCGATGCGTACAGCGCAGATGCGCGATCCGGTGTCGGACTGGCCGGCGCGCGCGCGCCGCCTGCGCGCGCTCGAAGCGCTGATGCACGACAACCGCGACGCAATCGCCGACGCGATAGCCGCCGATTTCGGCCGTCGTGCGCCCGAGGAAACGGCGATACTCGAAATCTTCCCGAGCCTTTCCGGCATCCACCACGCGTTACGGCATGGTCGCCGCTGGATGCGTCCGCGCCGGCACTGGGCGAACTTCTGGTTCCTGCCGGCGCGCACCGAGATCGTGCCGCAGCCGCTCGGCGTCGTCGGCATCATCGTGCCGTGGAATTACCCGCTCTATCTCGCGATCGGGCCGCTGACCGATGCGATCGCGGCCGGCAATCGCGCGATGATCAAGATGTCGGAGCTGACGCCGCGATTTTCTGCGCTGTTCGAACAGTTGATCGCGCGCGCGTTTGCGGATCGCGAGGTCGTCGTCGTCAACGGCGGTCCGGATGTCGGCCGCGCGTTCTCTTCGCTGCCCTTCGACCATCTCCTGTTCACCGGCTCGACGGCGGTCGGTCATGAGGTCATGAAGGCCGCCGCCACGAACCTGACGCCTGTGACGCTCGAGCTCGGCGGCAAGTCGCCGGTGCTGATCGGCCCGAACGCGCGATTCGACCATGCAGTCGAGCGCATCGTGATCGGCAAGCTGATGAACGCGGGCCAGACCTGCATCGCGCCCGACTATGTGCTGCTGCCGCGTGCGCGCGTCGATGCGTTCGTCGAAGCGGCACGCGCTGCGAGTGCGCGGCTCTATCCCGATCTGCCGCGCAATCCGCAGTATTCGAGCATCGTGTCGGATCGGCATTTCGCGCGGCTCAGCGCGTTGCGCGACAACGCAGTCGCGGCTGGCGCGAAGGCGCATCGGCTCGGTGATGTCGACGATGCGAGCCGCCGCGTCATGACGCCGGCACTGCTGACGCAAGTCGACGACGGCATGGACGTCATGCAACAGGAAATCTTCGGCCCGCTATTGCCGCTCGTGCCGTACGACACGATCGACGAAGCGATCGCTTATGTCGGCGCGCATCCGCATCCGCTCGCGCTCTACGTCTTCGAGGACGATCGCGCGACGCTCGATCATATCCAGCGCCAGACGCACGCGGGCGGCGTCACGATCAACGACACGATCCTGCACATCGCGCAGCACAGCCTGCCGTTCGGCGGCGCGGGGCCGTCGGGCATCGGCGTCTATCATGGCGAGGCGGGCTTCCGGACGTTCTCGCGCATGAAGCCGGTGATGCGACAGGCGCGCTTCAACTTCGTCGCGCTGCTGAATCCGCCGTACGGTGCGACGTTCCGGCGGATGCTTCGGCTTCTGCTCGGCCGCTAGGCCTCGTACGGCGCCGGCACCGCGAGCGGCTCGGTGCGCACGTCCCCACGTGCGCCACGCGCCTCGCGCAGCACGCGGCGTGACCAGTTCCGCGCGTCGTCCAGCAGCGAGTAGATCGTCGGCAGCGCCAGCAGCGCTCACGATCGTCGAGAACATGAGGCCGCCGGCGATCGCGCGCGCCATCGGAGAGTACGGCGGTCCGTCGCTCCACGCTTCGGCGCCGCCGATCGCAAGCGGCACCATGCCGAGGATCGCGGTCGCCATCGTCATCAGCATCGGCCGCAGTCGCTCTTTCGCGCCCTGATCACCAGTGCCTCGGTGCCGAGTGCGCCGGTCGTAGCGGAGCTGGTTGATGTGCACGATCATGACGATGCCGTTGTTCACGACGACGCCCATGAGGATCAAGACGCCGATGAACGCCATGATCGAGAACGTCGTGCCGGTCAGCCAGAACAGCCAGAACACGCCGAATATCGAGAAGACGAACGTGGTCAGGATCGCGGCCGGGATAGATCAGCGACTCGAACATCGCGCACATGACGACGTAGACGAGCACGAGCGCGATCAGCGTGTTGAAGCACATCTGCTTGCCGGCGTCGTCGTCGCGGTCGAAGCCCTGGCCGAAGCTCCAGTGGTAGCCGGGCGGCAGCTGCGAATGCGTTCATCGCGTTCGTGATCGTCGTCGCGCGCCTCGGGCATCGTCTTGCCTTCGGCGAGGTTCGCCTTGATCTTGAGCGAGGTCTGCGGTCGTCGCGCTCGATCGCGGTCGGCGTGTCGCGTGCGTCGGCGCGCACCAGTCGACAGCAGCGGGATCTGCGTGCCATCCGGTGCGCGCAACTTGAAGTCGCTGAGAGCCCGGCGAGGCTCTGCGTATCGGCGCCGCTGGAAACGCAGCCACACCGGCAGCTGGCGGTCGCCGCCGTGGAAATCCTTGAGCCGCATGCCGCGCAGCGCGATCGGATGTAGTTGCGCGACGACTGCGCGATCGAAGCCGTAGTCCTTCGCGCGGATCGCGATCGACGTGCATGGAGACTTCGCGATCGCCATTGCCCTTGTTCGCGTTCGCACGTCCTTCAGCGTCGAAAGCGGGCGCAGCACGCCGATCAGCGGTCGGTGCGATCTCGCAGCACCTGATCCATCGAGTCGCCGATCAGGCGAAGTTGATCGTCGTCGCCGCCGGTACCGTTGTCGTTGAAATCGAAGACTGACCTTCCCGATCGGCGACCTCTCGGCAGGTCCTTGCGCATGTCCTCCTTGATCTCGGCGGCGCTGTGCTTGGCGTGGTCGGCTCGGTCAACAGGACCGACGTCGATCGTCTCGCCGCTCCTCGGTGTAGTACGGTGTACATCGTCTTGATATCGAAGCGTTCGCGGTGCTGCTCGAGATACGTTTCGACGGCTTGTGACCGAGGGCTTGAGGTCCTGCAGGCGGATACAGCGCATTCAAGCTCGTAATGAGGAACATGCGTCGCGCTCGCCGGCGGCGAACATGTCCTTCTTGGTCAGTGCGATCGGCAGCATGAAGCTCAGACAGCAGCAGCGCCATCAGCCCGACCATCGTCCGCGGCGGTGCGCAAGCGTCGCATGTGATGAAGCGGCCGTAGCGTTCGCGCACGCGCGTGATGATGTTCTTGCGGCCGAGGAACTTCGGCGGCGGCAGCTTCGCCGACAGCATCGGCACGAGGCTGACCGCGACGAGCCACGACGCGAGATGGGCGATCGACATCGTGATCGCGACCTGCGTCGAGGAAGATGAGATGTCGTTCGCCTCGCCGAAGACTTCGGCAGGAACACGATGATGCTGGTCAGCGTGCCGGCCGCGATCGCGATGCCGACGACCTGCGTGCCCTGCACGGCGCAGTACCACGGCTTGTCCGGATATCTTCTCGCGATACTGGTAGATGCTCTCGACGACGACGACCGCGTTGTCGACGAGCATGCCGACGGCGAGCAGCAACCCCATCATCGACAGCACGTTCAGCGACATGCCGAAGAACTACATGCAGCCGAGCGTGATGACGAAGCAGATCGGGATCGACAGCGACACCATCAGCGTCGAAGGCCAGTCGCGCAGGAAAAAGAACAGCACGAGCACCGACAGCATCGTGCCTTCGATGCCGGCCTTGCCGAGCTCGCGGAGCGACTCGGTGACGCTCGCGGCCTGATTGTCGATCAGGAAGACGTGGATGCCGTGCAACTCCGGCGACTTCTGGATGTGGTCGATCGCCGCCAGGACCTGCGTGCCGACGTCGACGAGGTTCGCGGTGCGCTCCGGTAGATGTCGACGCCGATCGCCGGACGTCCGTCGAGATGCCGCGCGTAGGTGAGCCGCCCCGGCTTGACGTTGACGTCGGCGATGTCGCCGAGGCTTGAGGCCCTTGTCGTTGATCGGAATGCCGCGGATCTCGTCGACGCTGTGCCACTGGCCTACCGGCTGCACGTGGAAGCGCGTGCCGCCGTCCTTGATCTGCCCTGCCGAGATCGAAAAGTTCGCGGTCTGCAGGCGCTGATAGAGATCGTTGAGGCCGACGTCGGCGCGCTCAGCCGGTCGGATCGAAAGCTCGATCTGCACTTCGCGCTTGCGCGACACCTTCAGGTCGACGCGTGCAACACCGGGCATGCGCTCGAGCGGCCGCTTGATCTCGTGATCGAGCAAGTCGTACGCATTCGAGATGTCGACGCCGCTCTCGCTCGCGACGCGCAGCTTCAAGATCGGCTGGTCCGACGTCGAGAACTTCTGCACCGTGTAGCGCTGCAGATCGGACGGCAGATCCGCGCGGATGCGCGTCGATCTTCTCGCGCGCCTCGCACGGCCTTGATCGCCGTGTTCTGGCCCCACTTGAACTCGAGGAAGATCTGCGCGCTCTCGGCGTCGGATGTCGAGTTCATGCGCTGGATGCCGGTCAGCGTCGACAGCGCTTCCTCGACCGGGCGCGTGATCGTGCGCTCGACCTCGGTCGGCGTCGAACCCGGGTACGGGATGTTGACGAACAGGAACGGCGACGTCGAGGCTCGGGAACTGCTCGAGCGGCAGGCGCAGCGCCGCGATCAGCCCGATCACGATCATCGACACGAACAACATGATCGCGGTGACAGGACGTTTCAGGCTGAGCTCGGCGATTGTCATGCGTGCTGGCCCTCGGGCTCGCGGGGATCGTCATCGCCGCTGATGTCTTCGTGGACGACGCGCATCGCCTTCGCGCGATGGCGCTCGCCGCGCGCGCGATACCATGCGTCACCGCGCCGGTCGAGCAAGTCGTAGACGACCGGGATCACGATGAGCGTCAGCAGCGTCGAGACCAGCGAGGCCGCCGATCACCGTGATCGCCATCGGCGCGCGCACTTCGGCGCCTTCGCCGACGCCGATCGCGAGCGGCAGAAGCCGAGCAGCGTGCAGAGCGTCGTCATCGAGATCGGACGCAGGCGCGATTCGGCGCCCTGCGCGATCGCATCGCGCTTTGCGACGCCGGCTTCGCGCAGCTGGTTCACGCGATCGATCAGCACGATCGCGTTCTTGACGACGATGCCGACCAGCATGATGAGGCCGATGAACACGACGACCGAGATCGGCGTGTTCGTGAGCTTCAGCGCGAGCACCGCGCCGACCAGCGCGAGCGGGATCGAGAACATGATCACGAACGGATGCAGCAGCGACTCGAACTGCGACGCCATCACGAGATAGACGAGGAAGATCGCAAGCCCGAGCGCGAACATCAGCGACCTGACCGACGAATCGAGCTCCTCGCTCTGGCCGCCGACGTGCACCGTGACGCCCGCCGCGAGCGGGTTCTTCGCGACGATGTCGTTGCATCTCGGTGACTGCGCTGCCAAGATCGCCGTAGTGGAGGTTTGCACGACGATCGCGACGCGCTCGGCGCTGACGCGGTGGATCTCGCTCGGGCCCTTCGGTCGAGACGACGTCGGCGACGGACGAGAGGCGCACTGGCGTATCGTTGCTGCTGCGCGCGGTGTCGGAGACGGTCGACGACTTCGTGCCGGTGCCGGTGCTGACGCTCGCGGTGGTCGAGTTCGGCGACGAATTGACGGTCGCCGTCGTCGAGCCGCTCGATGGCGTCGAGCTCGCGGTGCTTGACGTGGCACTGCCCGCCGCGACGTAGCCGACGATGAGATTGCGGATGTCGTCGACGCTGCCGCGGTCGGAGAGGCGCGAGCGCACGAGCACGTCGATCTTGCGATCGCGGAAGTCATAGCGCGTGGCGACCTAACCGCTTCACCTTGCGCACGACGCGATCGGCGATGTCACGCGTCGTCAGGCCGAGCGCGGCGGCGCGGTCCTGGTCGAACTTGATCTGGATCTCGGGATAGCCGCCTTCGACGGTCGATTTGATGTCGGCGAAGCGCGGCGAGTCTTTCATCAGCTCGCCGAGACGGTGGCCCGCTTTCGCGAGCGCATCGAGATCGTAGCCGCGCATCTCGACCTCGAGCGGCGTCGAGAACGAGAAGAGCTGCGGTCGCGCGAACTTCACTTCGGCGTCGGCGTGATTGACCATGCCGGCGCGCAGCGATCGACTTCAGCCGCCTCGATCTTCTTGCTGCCGCCATCGGTCAGCGCGATCGAAAGGCGCGCGATGTTCTCGCCCGATTCGGTCGGGTTCGCGTCGAGACGCGTGCCGGTGCCGGTGACGCCGTAGATCGACGAGACGCCCGCGTCTTTCGCGTGACGCGTCGAGATCTCGCCGACGACCTTGTCCGTTTCCGCGAGCGGCGTGCCGGGCGGCATCGTCACCGTCATGTCGAAGCGGCCCTGCGCGAGCTGCGGGATCAGGTCGAGACCGAGCGTCGGCACGAGCGTGAGCGCAAGCGCGAACGTCAGCGCCGCAAAGCCGAGCACGCGACCCGGATGCGCGAGCGCGGTTGGCAGGAATCCGTGGTACGCACGCGCGGCGCGGTTGTAGCCGGTGTTGGTCGCCCAGCCGAGCCAGCGCAGGATAAAACGCGCGATCCAGCCGACGATGAACACGAACGCCGGCAGCGTGATCGCGAGCGTCATCGTGGCCGCGAAGATGATCAGGAATACGAGCTTCGGCACCAGCGTCAGCACGAACAACGTGGTGCGGCGACCGCCGCTCGGCATCGTTGCGACCGGCCAGCGCAGGATGCCGATCCCCCATGTCGCCACGCGGCGCGCGTACGCGAACGTGAGGCCAGTCTCGCGTCCCTGCAGCAGGTCGGAAGTGCCGTAGGCGAGACGCGCGCCGTACTTGACCGCGGCCGAGAAGAGAACGAGCACCAGCATCAGCACGAAGAAAAGCGGCGCGGCGACGAGCTTCAGCGGCAGCGTCAGCACGAAAGCGACGATCTGCCAGCGCGTCACCGGACGGCGCATCGGCCACAGGATCAGCGCGAGCGTGCTGCGCCAGGTCTTGCTCCAGAGCGTTTCCGCGCCGACGGGCTCGTCCTTGTACGACAGCGGTGCGCGACCGCGCAGCGACGCGAGCATCGGGATCAGCGTCATCGCGACGATCAGCGAGATCAGCATCGCGAACGTGATCGTCAACGCCTGGTCGCGGAAGAGCTGGCCCGCAACGCCCTGCACGAACACGAGCGGGAAGAACACGGCGACGGTCGTCAGCGTCGATGCGGTCACGGCCATGCCGACTTCGGCGGTGCCTTGGACTGCTGCCTCTACGATGCCGAGACCTTTTTCGCGCAGGCGCGCGATGTTCTCGAGCACGACGATCGAATCGTCGACGACCATGCCGGTCGCGAGCGCGAGACCGCCGAGCGACATCACGTTGAGCGAAAGGTGCAGCCTCGCCCATGAAGAAGAACGTCGCGATCAGCGACACCGGCAGCGACAGCGCGATGATGAACGTGCTCCAGCCGTCGGCCGAGAAAGAAGAAGATGATCAGGACCGCGAGCACGCCGCCGATCAGCGCGTCGTTGCGCACGTCGTCGAGCGAGCTCGATGAAGACCGACTGATCGTCGATCGTCGTCGAGCTTGGCGCCTGTTCGGCAGCGAATCGCTTGAGCAGTCTCGACGGTGTCGTTGACGGACTTCGGCGACGCTGACCGTGTTCGCATCGCCTTCCTTGTAGATCGCCAGCTCGATCGCCTCGCGGCCGTCGACGCGCACGATGCCTTCGCGTTCCTTGTAGCCCTGCGTGACGGTCGCGATGTCTTTCAGGCGCACCGGCACGTTGTCGTCGACCTTGATCAGCAGGTTGCGCATCTCGTCGAGCGTGCCGAACTGGTTGACCGTGCGCACGAGATAGCGCTGCGCTGCCTTCTCGATGCGGCCGCCGGACACGTTGACGTTTTCGTCGTCGAGCCGCTTGATGACGTCGTCGATGTCGATGCCGAGCTGCTGCAGGCGCTGCTGGTCGATATCGACGTCGATCTCGTCCTCGAGACCGCCGCCGACCTTGACCGCGGCGACGCCGGTCGTCGGGTTCGAGGCGCTTCTTGAATTCGTCGTCGGCGAAACGGCGCAGCTGCTTCAGCTCGATCTCGCTGACGGCTGTCGGCGTGCAGGCGGCTTTCGCTGCTGCGGTCGATGCGGCACCGCTGTTCGGCGTCGCATCCTTGCCGGCGCAGCTGTCGTCGTGAGGCCGAGCCGCAAGATCGGATCGGTCGACGGATTGAAGCGCAGCAGCACCGGCTTCTTCGCTTCGAGCGGCAACTGCAGGATGTCGAGCTTGTCGCGCACGTCGAGGCCGGCCTGGTCCATGTTCGTGCCCCAGGCAAACTCGAGCACGACGTCGGACTGGCCGGTGCGCGAGACCGAATGGATCTTGCGCAGGTTCTTGACGACGCCGATCGCTTCTTCGACCGGCTGGCTGATCAGGTTTTCGATTTCGAGCGGCGCCGCACCTTCGTATTCGGTGCGCACCGTCAGTGTCGGGTAGATCAAGTCCGGAAGCAGGTTGACCTTGAGTCCGGACAGCGCGATCAGGCCGAACAACACCATCGTCAGCGTGACCATGCCGACGGTGACGCGTCGGCGCGTCGCCAGCTCGAGATGTTCACTCCGGACTCCTGCGCCTTGGCAACGGCGGTGACCTGCGCCTGCGGCTGCGGCGGCGTGATCACGTGCACTTCGGTGCCGTCACGCACGGCGTTGCGGCCGACCGTGATGACGTGCGCGCCGTCATCGAGGCCGGAGCGAATCTTCGACTGTGATCGCTGTCGCTATAGCCGATCTTGACGAGCTTGCGATGCGCGACGAAGAGCGGCGCATCGGGCTTCTTCTCGGCCGCGACGGCCTCGCCGCCTTCGCCTTCGGCTCGGCCTTCTTGTCCTTGGCCTTGTCGTCGGCCTTCTTGGGCGGCGCGGGCTCGACGACGAACACGGCGGTCTCGCCGTCTTCCTCGATCGAGCGCCGAACGCGGCACGACGAGCGCATCGTCGCGATGGTCGTAGACGATCGTCGATGCGGCCGAACATGCCGGGCTTGAGCGTCGCGTCTGGTCGCGGAACTCGCAGGTCACGCGAAACGTGCCGCTGGCCGCGTCGACGACCGGCGCGATGCGCAGGATGTTGCCGTTGAAATTCTTGCCGGGAGCGCGTCGGCTTCGAGCTGCACGGCCTGGCCCGGCTTCAGGATGCCGAGCTGGCGCTCCGGCACGTTGAGCACGGCCTGCAGCGGATCCATGTCGACGATGCGGAACAGAGTCTGGTTGACCTGGATCAGATTGCCGACCTTTACCGAGCGCTTCGCGATGACGCCGGAGATCGGCGCAACGATGCGCGTGTAGGAGAGATCGATCTTCGCGCCTTCGACAACGGCATGCTGCGTCTCCAGATCGAACTTGTCGCGATCGAAATCGGCGCGCGGGATCAGGTTTTTCGCGATGCCCTTCTCGGACTTGTCGAACGCGGCCGCCGCCTTCTTCAGTGTCGCCTCGGCCTGTGCGAGCTTGTTGCGCACGGCATCGTCGTCGAGCTGCGCGAGCAGCTGGCCCTTCTCGACGCGCATGCCCTCCTCGACCATGAGCTTCAGGATGATGCCGCTCGTCTTCGAGACGACCTGCGCATCGCCGATCGCTTCCAGTGTCGCGGTGCCCGAGTAGTTCGCCGTAACGGCCTGGTGCGAGGCGGGAGCAACTTCGACCGGGATGGCGGCCTGAGCCGTAGCGTCCGCGTTCGGCCCACCGCCTCCGCAACCGGTCAGCGTGGCGATCAACGCGGCGAGACCCAGCGTGCCGGCAGCACGAAGGACCCGGTAAGGGCGAATGGAGGCGCGGTTCGGGATCATGGTGGAGGCCCTGGGGTCGTTGATCTAGTGTTATAGTAAACTACATCACTAGTTGACGCAAGAGGGAAAACGGTTATTTTTTTGTTGCAGCGAAGCATGAACTTCGGGCTCGGCAACGTCTTGAGCCGGTAGTCACGCTGGCCACTTCAGATGCGCCGAGAGCGCGTTTGGTTGCGGCGGTTTGACGCACCGGCACATTTCGAGCGCGAAACCTCGGTCGAACGGCGTTCTTCGCCATGCGTCCGCTTGAGCGCCCGCATCTCGACGGCGCAACGCAGACGTTATACTTTCGCGGTTTCACGCCCGTGTTCATCGGTCCGTGTCGAGCGATCCGCGCGCTGGTTCAACGCGCTGGAATCAATCGGGTGCACGGTCGTGATCGGCATGCCTAACAAATCTTCGGAATCGACAATGACCCGAGCGCTGCTGCTAGCCGTTGCCCTATCGATTGCCCTGCCCGCCGCCGCCGCCGACCCTGCCAAGGGCGATGCGGTCGCCGGAAAGCTCAAGGTCTACACCTGCGCCGGCTGCCACGGCATTCCGGGCTGGAAGAATGCGTATCCGAACTATCACGTGCCGCGGATCGGCGGGCAGAACTACGAGTACCTCGTCGCCGCGCTGACCGAATACAAGAAGGGCGAACGTTCGCATCCGACGATGCGCGCACAGGGCGAGAGCCTGTCCGAGCAGGACATCAAGGACATCGCCACGTATCTCTCGAGCGTTACGCCTGCCCAATGAACGAATCGATTAGGACGTCCGTGATGAAGCGTCTCAGCGCCCCGCTCCTCCTCGCTTTTCTGCTCGTTTCCGCTGCGGCGAACGCCGCCGGCGATGCCGACGCCGGCAAGACCAAGGCTGCCATGTGCGCCGCGTGCCACGGCCCCGACGGCAACGCCGGCATCGATCCGCAGTATCCGCGCCTTGCCGGGCAGTACCGCGACTACATCGTCAAGGCATTGCACGAATACAAGGCGGGCGACCGCAAAAACCCGATCATGGCGGGCTTCGCCGGCACGCTGTCGGATGCCGACATCGAAGATCTCGCGGCGTATTTCGCATCGCTGCCGGACAGCAAGCTGACCGACCTGCACGGCAAGGTTTGCCGAATAGGGTGGGCCTTGGCCTACCGTTCTCGTCGCGGCGAAGAAATGGCTTGACGGCTGGGCTGAAGCCCACCCTTACGTTCTCACGCCGGCGCCTATGCGCGCCGACGCACGTAGGGATTCTCGCCCGTCGAATGATCCGTCGCGTCGGCGACGCCGGTCACTCCAGGCACGCGCTCTTTCAACGTGCGCTCGACGCCGCCGCGCAGCGTCGCATCGACCATGCCGCATCCGTGGCAGCCGCCGCCGAACTGCAGCACGACGACGCCTTCGGCCGTGACTTCGCGAAGGCTGACGCGCCCGCCGTGCGAGGCGAGCTGCGGATTGATCTCGCTCTCGATCACGTAGCGCACGCGCTCGACGACGCTCGCGTTTTCGTCAGGCGGTGTGCCGCGCAGAGCCGGCGCACGGATCGTCAGCGCCCCGCCGGTCGGCGACGTGTCGAAGTCGATCGTTGCGCCGTCGAGAAACGCACGGCTCGCCGAATCGACATACAGCGAGAAACCGCGGCACTCGACTTCCCATTCGGTGCCATCGAGGTCGCCGGGTTCGCAGAACTCGAGATGGCAATCGCCCTTCGGCGTGCCGGGTTGCACGGCCGTGAGCCGGATGCCAAGCCCATCGATGCCCTGCTGCGCGACGAGCTTCGAGAAATGTTCCTGCGCGGTTTCGGAGAGCGTGATCATGTGAGGGTTCGCTGAATCAGGACCATTCTAGTCCTGAATCGACGTGGGGTCACGCGACTATACTTTCCAGCACGAATTGCGCGAGGAAAGGCCATGAGCATCGAAGCGCTGCGCGCGCAGCATTGCGTACCGCGGAAGGGCAAGGACGCCGGCGTCGATGCCGGCGCGATCGCGGGCTATCTCAAGGACCTGCCCGGCTGGGCGAACGCGAGCGACGGCGGATCGATCGCGAAGACGTTCAAGTTCGCCGATTACTTCCACACGATGGCGTTCGTCAACGCGGTCGCGTCGATCGCGCATCGCGAGGATCATCATCCGGATCTGGAAGTGCACTACAACAAGTGCGTCGTGCAGTACTCGACGCATGACGTCGGCGGACTTTCGCTCAACGATTTCATTTGCGCGGCGAAGGTCGAGGATCTTTTGCCGCGATAGGCGCAGCCAGCGCGTCGAGCACGGACTTGAGATCGTTCGGCAACGGCGCGCTGAACCCGTAGCTGCGCTCGCCGATCGAAAACTCGAAGCGCGCCGCGTGCAGGAACAGGCGCTTCAACCCCTTCTCGCGCATCGCGCGATTGAACTCCTTGTCGCCGTATTTCTCGTCGCCCGCGATCGGATGCTCGATGTGTGCCGAATGCACGCGAATCTGATGCGTGCGCCCGGTCTCGATCGCGATTTCGGCCAGCGTCGCGCCGTCGAACCGCTCGACTTCGCTGAATCGCGAGCGCGACGGCTTGCCGTCCTCGTCGACGCGCACCATGCGCTCGCCGCCTTGCAGCACCGATTTCCTGAGCGCCACATCGACCGTCAATTTCTGTTTCGGCAGCCGGCCTTCGAGCAGCGCGAGATAGCGCTTCTCGACGCGCCCTTCGCGAATCTCGGCCTGCAATGCCGTCAACGCCGAACGCTTCTTGGCGAGCACGAGCACGCCGCTCGTGTCGCGATCGAGCCGGTGCGCGAGCTCGAGCGTGTCGCGCGGCCGCGCCGCACGCAGGAGCTCGATCGCCCCGAAGCTGATGCCGCTGCCGCCATGGCTCGCGACGCCGGGCGGCTTGTCGATGACGAGAAAGTCCCGATCTTCGGACAGGATCGCCGCCTCGACCCGGGCCGACTGCCCGGCCGGCGGTGCCCCAGGGTCCGCCCGCTCGGCGACCCGGACCGGCGGAATCCGGACCCGATCCCCGGCCGCGACGCGCACGTCGGGCTTGGCCCGCTTGCCGTTGATCCTCACCTGCCCGGTCCGCAACAGCCGGTAGACGTGGCTTTTCGGAACCCCTTTCAGCCGGCCACTCAAGAAGTTGTCGATGCGCTGGCCGTCGCGGTCCTCGGGCACCTCGACGGTCTCGACGCCCCGAGCGGAGGCCGGATCGTGAAAACCCGCCGAAGTCTGTGTCTTCATTGAAAAAATCCAGCCGGAACTATATGCTGCAGGTGCGTATTGCGCGGTTTCGGGCCTCGTCCGCGGGAGCCCGGAACCATCATTAGCGCATTCGTCCGAAACGTCCTTCGAGCGCCTGCCGTCGGTTCTCCCGTCGGAGCGCGGCCGGACCCGAAGCGCATCGTAACGGTTCGAATCGACCACCGCTCCCCGTCGTCAACGACGGTCAGGGTGGCCGGGCACGCACAACAACCCAATGGACGCTGGCGCGCGGATGCGCTGGCATAGAAGAAGAACGGCAGGCGCTCCTGCCGCCGTCCGCCCGCAGCGCGTCAACACCCGCGCAGCGCGCGACGGCAGTCGAGCGCCCGTCGAAGGAATACGACAATGAAACGCATGTTGATCAACGCGACTCAGCGTGAAGAGTTGCGGGTGGCTATCGTTGAAGGCCAGAACCTCTACGATCTCGACATCGAGATCCCCTCGAAAGAGCAAAAGAAGGCAAACATCTACAAAGGGCGCATCACGCGCGTCGAGCCTTCTCTCGAAGCCTGCTTCGTCGACTACGGCGCCGACCGCCACGGCTTCCTGCCGCTCAAGGAAATCTCCCGCCTGTACTTCGCCTCCGGCGTCGACCACAACAAGGCCGGCATCCGCGAGCTTCTGAAGGAAGGCCAGGACATCGTCGTCCAGGTCGACAAGGAAGAACGCGGCACGAAGGGCGCGGCACTGACGACGTTCATCAGCCTCGCCGGCCGCTACCTCGTCCTGATGCCGAACAATCCGCGCGCCGGCGGCGTCTCGCGCCGCATCGAAGGCGAGGACCGGCAGAACCTCAAGGACGCGCTCGACCACCTCAATCTTCCCGAGGACATGGGCCTCATCGTGCGCACGGCCGGCATGGGCCGCGACGCCGAAGAGCTCCAGTGGGATCTCGATTATCTGCTGCAGCTCTGGAAGGCGATCTCCGAAGCCGCCGAGTCGCGCCCTGCCCCGTTCCTGATCTATCAGGAATCGAAGCTGATCATTCGCGCGCTGCGCGATTACCTGCGCGGTGACATCGGCGAGATCCTCGTCGACCACGAGGAGCTCTACAACGACGCGCGCGAGTTCATGCAGCAGGTGATGCCGAACAACCTGCGCAAGCTCAAGCTCTATACGGACACGACGCCGCTCTTCTCGCGCTTCCAGATCGAGACGCAGATCGAGAATGCGTTCGACCGCCAGGTGCGCCTGCCATCCGGCGGCTCGATCGTCATGGATCAGACCGAAGCCTTGACCTCGATCGACATCAACTCGTCGAAAGCGACCAAAGGCGGCGACATCGAAGAGACCGCGTTCAACACGAACTGCGAGGCGGCCGTCGAGATCGCGCGCCAGCTGCGCATCCGCGATGCCGGCGGCCTCATCGTCATCGACTTCATCGACATGGATTCGCCGCGCCATCAGCGCGACGTCGAGGAAAAGCTCCGCGACGCGCTGAAGCTCGATCGCGCGCGCGTGCAGATCGGGCGCATTTCGCGCTTCGGCCTGCTCGAAATGTCGCGCCAGCGTCTGCGCCCGAGCCTCGGCGAAGCAACGCAGATCGTCTGTCCGCGCTGCGAAGGCCATGGCCGCATCCGCGGCGTCGAATCGCTGTCGCTCTCCGCGTTGCGTCTCGTCGAAGAGCACGCGATGAAGGAGAACACGGGCCAGGTGCTCGTGCAGGCGCCGCCGACCGTCGCGAACTTCCTACTCAACGAGAAGCGCAAGCAACTCAACGAGATCGAGGTCCGTCACGACGTCGCCGTCATCGTCGTCGCCGACGACAAGCTCGAAACGCCGCACCTGGAGATCCAGCGCCTTCGCGTCTGCCGACTCGGCGACGACGTCAAGCCGAGCTATCTGCGCACGACGCCGGTGCAGCCGACCGCGCTGCCGCAGATGACGCGCCCGAGCGAAGAGCCCGAGCAACCGGCCGTCGCAGGTGTCGTCCGCGCGACGCCGGCGCCGGAGCGTCCGGAGCCCGTCGAGACCGAAACACCGAGGCCCGCCCCGGTAGCAGCCGCAGTGCCCGCATCGGCCGCGAACGGCAGTGGCGGCTTCCTGTCGAAACTGTTCGGATTCTTCCGCAGCGAACCCGTCGCGGCAGCGCCGCCGGCCGCGAAGCCCGCGTCGACGCAGCGGCCCGCTCAGCGCCAGCAGCCCGCGCGTGATGGCGCGCAGTCTCGCGGTGGCCAGCAGAATCGCTCGTCGTCGCAACGCGTCTCGCGCCAGGACTCGTCGCAGAAGCGCGAAGCGCGTCCGCAAGAACGCAATCAGCAGCAGGGCCAGAAATCGCAGCAACCGCAGCAGCGCGGCAATCAGCCGCGTCGCGAAGAGCGTCAGCCGCGCACGACCGGCGAGCAGCCAGCCGTCGGCCAGCAGCGCCCGCAACAGCAGCAGCAGCGCCAGGTCGAGCCGCGCGAGCCGCGTCAGCCGCAAGAGTCGAAACCGATGCAGCCCGCGCCGATTGCAGCGGCCGCGATGCCGCTCGCTGCGAGCACGACGCCGCCAGAACCGGGAACGCCCGAACGCATCGCCTTGCCCGCGCCGTCGCTCGATCCCGCATCGATCGAAGGCACATCGCGCGACGAGATGCGCTCGCGCCGTCGCGGTCGTCGTGGCGGACGTCGTCGTCGCAAGGGTGCAGCCGGCGACGAAGGTGCCGTCGAAGCGCCGCAGCAGCATGCATCGACCGGCAGCGATTTCGATGATGAAGATCGGAATCGCGAGTCACGCAGTGCTTCGCGGCCGCGTCCGACAACGCCGCCGCCGTCCGCCGCACCGACGCCTGCGAGCGAATCGCGCAGCGTCGATTCTGAAAGCGCTACGAGCGCCCGGTGACGCCGTCGCAGCCGATGTCTTCGATGCAGGCCGAAACGGCCGAACGCCCGCAAGCATCGACGTTCGAGCCCGTGAAGACATGGGAGGAGCCGCCGCGTCCGGACGTTTCGGAAACGTCGCCCGAACCGCCGCGCGAACGCGCGACGTTCGACACGCCGCGCTATTCCCACGCGCCGGTGAAGCCGTATCAGGCGCCGGAGCGGTCGCCGATGTCCGATTTCGCCCGCGTCGCCGAGCCCGCGCCGACTCCATACGCGCCGATGCAATCGAGCGAGCCGGCTGCGAGCGAGCGTCCGTCGACGCCGATCGCTTCGCCCACGCCGAGCCAGCCGCCGCAGCAGATCGAAGCCACGCATACGCCTTCGTCGGAAGTCATGCGTACGCAAGCACCGACGCCGAGCACGCCGCGCGAAACGCCGGCCGCATCGACACCGCTGCAACCCGAGCCGCCGCGCGAACGCGCGCAGACGACGCTCGATCTTCCGCTCTCGGCGCCGCAAAGCTCACCGCAGACAAGCGCCGCGAATCCGCACGTTGCGCCGCCGACGATCGCTACGACGCCGCACGCGCCCGCGCGTCGCGAGTCCGGCGATGATTCGGACGACGGCGACGATTCGTCGGAGCGGAAATCCGATAACGCCGCCTAACGCGGCCGCGCGCGTCGCTCAGGTGAGCGCGCGCGCGCGGTTGTCGAGCAAGCCGTGCAGGTGCGCGAGATGCGCGAGCGCGACCGGATTGTCGATGCCGAGCTTGTCGAAGAGACGGTACTTGTAGGTCGCGACGGTCTTCGCGCTGAGCTTCAGGTGCTTGGCGATATGCTGCATGTCCTGGCCTTGCGCAAGCATCAGCGCGACATCGAGCTCGCGCGTCGACAGCGCGTCGAACGGCGATGTGTTGTTGCCGTCGAGCGCGCCGAGTGCGAGCAACTCCGCGACGTCGGGCGATAGATAACGGCGCCCGTCAGCGACCTGCCGCACGGCACGGACGAGCTCTTCGGCGGCGCATCCCTTCGTGAGATAGCCGCTCGCGCCCGCTTCGATCAGCCGGCGCGGGAACGGCGCTTCGTTGACGACCGTGAGGATCACGATGCGCGTCGCGAGCTTGCTCTTGCGCACGCGATCGGTGAGCTCGATGCCGGAAAGGCCCGGCATGTGCACGTCGACGAGCGCGACATCCGGATGTTGCTTGCGGATCAGCGCGAGGCCCTGCTCGCCGTCGGCCGCCTCGCCGATGATCTCGATGCCCGGTTGCTGCGCGAGGATCATGCGAAAGCCGGTGCGGACCAGCTCGTGATCGTCGACCAGTACGATGCGAATCATCCCGTAAACCCCGACGGCGATCCGTTCAGTGTGGTACGCCGCGCGGCTCCTGACAAGCGGCGCGTTTGTTGAACCGCGTCACAAGACCCGCGAAGTCTGCGATCATGCGCTGCGCTGTTCAGACGGCGCGCCGGTGAGCATCCGATTCGGCGAAATCGCCGGAAAATCCGCGGAGAGGTGGCCGAGCGGTTTAAGGCACCGGTCTTGAAAACCGGCGTGGCAGCGATGCCACCGTGGGTTCGAATCCCACCCTCTCCGCCAAATCAAGCACTTATTTCTTGATTTCGCGTGTCGCCATGGTAGACACTGTTCCCGTTGGGACACTATGGGACAGTCCGATTGGCCACCTTCGAAAAGCGCCTCGGGAAGACCGGCAAGATCACCTGGCGCGTGCGCGTACGACGTCAGATCGGCCCATGGCTCACGAAATCCTTCGCGCGCAAGAGCGATGCACAAGAGTGGGCTCGCAGCGTCGAGCACAAGATCGATGCGGGCGAGCACGTGCCGAATGCTGAAGCGCGCAAGCGCACGCTCGGCGATGCGATCAAGCGATATCTCGAGATTACGTTGCCGCGTTCCAAGCATCGCAAGAATGAGAGCGAGCAAACGCGCCTCCTGAATTGGTGGAACACGAAGCTCGGCCAGCGTGCTCTCGTCAGCCTCACGCCGTCGATGATCGCGGAAGTGCGCGACGAACTCTCGAAGGGTCGCACGCGCGATGACGAGCCGCTCTCTGGTGCAACGGTCAACCGATATCTGACTGCGCTATCGGCCGTGCTTCGCGTCACGATGCGTGAATACGGCTGGATCAATCGCAATCCGGTGTCGAACGTGACGCGCCTCGAAGACAGCAAGGGGCGGGAACGGTTTCTCTCGGAAGAAGAGCGTCTTGAATTGCTCAAGGCCTGCGATGCCTTCCCGATGCCGGCGCTTTCCCCAATCGTTCGCCTAGCGCTCGCTACTGGCGCAAGGAAGTCCGAGTTGCTCGGCCTGCAGTGGGCGGACGTCGACCTGAAACGGCGCACTGCGCGATTTCTGGATACGAAGAACGGCGACTCACGCACCGTCACTCTGGCAGCGACCGCGGTAGAGACTTTGAAGTCATGGAAAGAGGATCGACTCCCGAAGGGAGCCGTATTCCCCTACCCCGCCGGCGCCATCGATAAGCCCCGCAGGCCGCGCGCGCGAAGGCGAAGGTCAACGACTTTCGCTTCCATGACCTCAGACACTCGGCCGCGAGCTACCTCGCGATGAGCGGCGCCTCGATGATGGACATCGCGGCGATCCTCGGCCACAAGACGCTAGCGATGGTCGAGTCGTTATAGCCATCTGAGCGAGCAGCATACGGCCGCTGCAATGGACCGTATGGCGGAGAAGTTTCTCGCATGACAAAGAATCCGGCAGCGCCGGCAAATCGCCGCGCCGGCTGTGTGTGCACAGAGCCGGCGCGACTTCCACAGAAATTCCTTAGGAGAACGACCATGGCAAGAAAGCACAAGTAGCAGCACAAGCGGCGCCTGTCGAAGATGAATCGAGCGCCGACGCGCAGAGCTGCATGCGGCGCGCGCAACATCGTCGAGCTGATCGCCGAGCAGATTGGCGACAAAGATTCGCAGCTCGCGGCGAATCCTGATCATGCCGAGTCGTGCCTATGGGGAGTGATGCGGCTCCTCGAAAGCGCCGAGCACCTTGGGCGGACATAGGCCGGCATGAGCCATCACCGGGTGCGCGCCTGACGGGTGCACCTCGTCCTTGACCGTAGGCGCGTTCGGCGTCGCTCCAACGCAAGGCATTCGCTCTAGAATGAGTCAAGGTCTTAAAGGGGCTTGCATGGTTGCCATGTTTCTGGGCTCGCGAATGTCTACTCGCGCGCTACCAACCGCGTCGAAATTCCCATAGAACCTGATGGATCCGCGCGAACTCGTCGCAAAGCTGAGTCCCGCGGTCAGCCACCTCGGCCCTGGCGTGCGCGGTGGCTTGCCGGAATGGACGGTCGCAGACATCGCGGGCGCGCTCGGCATGGTGGCTGACGCGTTCGCTCGCGAAGTGTTCTGCGCCGTCTGGTGGCCGCATGGTTCGCAGCTCGTGTGGTCGCAGCTCGATGCCATGATCGCGGAAACTGCAATTTGCCGAATGGCGCGCTCGAGCGGATGGATGGGTCACCGCACAACTCGCGCGCGCCGAAGTCGCGCTAGGACACGGCAAGAGAGCAAGCGCCTCCAGCGCCGAGCAGGCGGCGGCGCGCATGTGGCCGTCGCTTGAACTCGAGACGTATCAGAGCATCCGGAAAGCCGTCATTGCCGAGCTGCGTGCGCCGCGCATGTGCGGCGACTGTCGAGGCCACGGCATGCTACGTCCGGACGACGACACCTTCGCAGCATGCACGAACTGCAGCGGTTCCGGCCGCGTCGCCATCAGCGATCGTCAGCGCGGTTTATCGCTCAAGCGCGATGAGTCGAGCTTTCGACGCACGTGGAAAGAAGTCTACGAGTTCACGTTCCAGGCGGTTGCCGAGGCAGAGAGCCGCGGTCGCGCCGAGCTGGCGCGCCGTCTCGCCTGACGACAATGGCCAGGCGCACACGAAAGCAAGCGCGGCGGACGAGTGGGCGAAGACCCTTCGAGTTAGACCGCGCGGCCAGCGTGATTTTCCCGAGATCGCGACACTCGAACACGCGCGCGCCGTTCGGATTGCAAGCGGGCTTTGGAATCCGAACAAGCCGCGCCGGCTGCGAGGTATCCCCGACAGCGTTCCGAGTCCTGCATTAGATGGTAAAGAAGAACAAGACGCACTTCCTCTCAAGCGCGCTCACTGCTTACGAAGCGGGCTACTCGGACGCCCTGATCGCCGCGCTTTGGTGGAATCTTGTCCTCGCTCCGGAAGAGCCGCTGCCGGCCTGGATTAGACGCGCACTAGGACTCGCTATACAGCTTCGCAACGACGGCGTGACTGCGTTGTCGATGAATCTCGGCCTCCTGAAGCCCTACAAGACGCGCATCCATCGCGACGCAACTGGGACGCTGCGGATCAAGTATGAGGAAGGCCTAAAGCTCGGACTTCGACCCTCAGAAGTTCGGCGCGTGCTCGCGGAATGGTTCGGCGTCAACCGCAACACCATGAAGGAACTCTTGCCAGATCCGCCCGGTACAAAACGGGCGAAATCTTCGTAGAAATTCCGACCGATAATAAGCAACCGCGCGCATAGTATCCATATCCGTCCAACCCTTATTGAGACGGATATGAGAAACAGCTAGTCTCGCGCCTCCACCGGACGGCGCTCCTCTGATCCTGCCGCATCTGAAGAGCGTCGCCGATTTCGCCGCGATCTCCCCCTTCTCGGTCGCGCAGCTCCGATGGTGGATTTTCAACGCCGGCGAGAACGGCCTCAATAAATCCGGCGCGATCGTGCGCGTCGGCGCGCGCAGGATCTATATCGACGTCCAGCGCTTCGACGAGTGGATAGCCGCGCAGAATGGGCGGGCGACCCGCGCATGATCATGGATTCGTTTGACCTCCGAGCACGCAATGCGGGCCTACGCCGACGGAGCGCGGTGGAATTGCGCGAAGACCTGGCCGCAGGCTGCGCAACCCTTGGCGAGCTCGCCGGCGAATGGCAGGCGACGGGCGCTGTCCCAGACCGCGATCTAGCAGTCGTCGATCGCACGTGCCGTGGGCTTGAGCGCCTTCTTATCGACATTCGGCTCGCGCGCGGCGATGGAGGCGGCGATGCCTGAAAACGCCGACGCCCGGGTCGGTCAGGATCCAGGCGTCGAAGGCCAAACGAACAGCAGCGTTCAAGCACATTCTACCGAACCGTCGCGCGTTGCGCATCGATCCTATTGGACTCGATGGCGCGCCGCGGTGTTCAACGATCCGTCGCTCAGCGCGATGGAGAAGCTTGTCTTGCTAACGCTGTCTGAGTTTGCAGACAGTGGCGGCTCGAATTGCTTCCCGAGTGTCAAGACACTCGCCCGTGTGGCTTCCGTCAACGAGCGAACGGTTCGTCGTTGTCTCGACGAGGCGACCCGCGTCGGCTGGTTCGTGGAGAGCAGCTCGCGTCTCTCGCGAGGGTCGCGGTTGGCGTCGGTACGAATACATCCTGCGTCTTCCGGATTCGGCCAATTGCACATCTGTTCGTGGCGCGGCTAGGGGTGTGGACACTACGCCCGCACCTCGTCCTAGTCCTTCGAGCGGGCATGGTGCCCGCACCATTCCACGCGAGGTGCGGGCTCTGACGTCTCGAGGCGCGGGCACAGTGCCCGCTGATCTTCGAAGTGCTACTTGGTTAAAAGACGCGCGCGCGCAAGAACAGTCTGTAAGCACAGCAGGAACGAACGGCGCGCGCAGGCTTTGGCAGCCGAGAGAGAAGGCGAAGCCGCGCGCTGAGCGTCTGCGGGAGACCCTCTCCTGGCTTGATGACCAATTCGCGAAAGGTCTCCTGACACCAGCCAAGCACTCCGAGGAAGTTCGAAAGGCTCGCGAGATCTCTGAGAAGGCCCAGCCCGACCCATCGGCAGAGGTTCGCGTCGCATGACTCTGCTATGTCCGAGTTG
>CAWGBQ010000001.1:0-777211 GCA_963820885.1 uncultured Gammaproteobacteria bacterium | reverse complement strand
GACGAAACACACACGGACGTGAGTCGGCTATCGCAAAAACCAACCCAAACACTCACGCAGCACGCGCCGCGTTCCGAAACGCAATCGCATCAATCAACGCCGCGAGCGCATTGACCGTCTCACTCCGCGCAGCCCCAACCGAAAGCGACGCCTCCTCAGCAATCGCCTCATAGTCGAGCCCAAACTCAATCCGAAGAATCACCAGCTCCCGCTGCCGAACCGGCAACGCAGCCAGCGCAACTTCCCACACATCGAGCCGATCGCACCCGATCAGCTGCTCGACCCGCGGCGATGGCCGCGCATCATTCGCCGCGCGCGTCGTCTGCGCACCGGCAGCGAGCAGCCGCGAGCGCAACCGCAGCAGCAGACTGCCGTCGCCGTACGAATCCGAAAGCACCGCGTTGATCAGGACGCCGCGCGCCCAGTCGGCCGCATCGAGCGCGGCGCGCGTCCCTGCCGGAAGGCGCTCCTGCGCCCAGCGGCGCAGGAGCGCGAGATACCGGCCACGGCGCGCCATGTCGAGTGCGCCATGCCGCGACGCTTCGGCATCCTGTCGAGTTGCGCGCCGCGAAGACTGTTCCAGGACCGCCGACATCTTCCATCCTCCTCACTCCCCGCGCATACGATGCCGCGCGCGCGGGGCTTCGGTCCAATGAAAGGTTCTCACGGCGCGATGCATTGACGTTATCGTGATAGGCGGCGGTGATCGCGCGATAACTTCGGGTTATAGTCGCGCCGTCGCCTTGGGGAGGCGCAAGGCATGACGAGCCGTCTGCCGTCCGCCCAGATCGAGTCGTTCATGGTGCTGGCGCGCGAGCTCAATTTCTCGCGCGCGGCCGAGCTTTTGCACATCACGCAGCCGGCGCTGACCAAGCGCATCCAGAATCTCGAGGAGACGCTCGGCCAGGCGCTGTTCCTGCGCCTTCGCGGTGGCCTCGAGCTCACCGAAACGGGCCGCATCCTGCAGCGCTACGGCGCCAGCATCGAGCATCAGGAGCAGGAAGTCCTCGATTCGCTCGTTGGCGACAAGCACGCGCCCGAGGGCGGCATCGCCGGGTTCTTCCGCATCGCGGCGTTCTCATCGTCGCTGCGATCGGTGATCGTGCCGGCGCTCGGCGTGCTGTTGCGCGCGCATTCGCGCCTGACCTGCCAGACGATCAAGTCCGAGGTGCACGAGCTCCACGACATGCTGATCGACGGCAAGATCGACTTCTGCGTGTCGCTCTCCGAGTGCGAGCGCATGGGCGTCGAAAACGTGCAGATCGGCGTCGAGCGCAACGTTCTCATCGAATCCACGCGCTTCGACGGCCGGCCCGACTGCTACGTCGACCACGAACCGCGCGACAACTTCACCGAGCGCTTTTTCCTGAGCCAGACCGGCTCGACCGTGCCGAAGATGCAGCGCGCGTATTTCGACGACATCTACGGGCTCATCGACGCGGTTTCGCAAGGCATCGGGCGCGCGGTCGTGCCGGTGCATCTCGTGCGGCCCGAGCACGAGGTGCGTGCGGTGCCGGGCTACAGGCCGTTCGAGGTGCCGGTGCTGCTGCAGTTCCACAAGCTGCCGTACTACACGAAGCTGCAGCGCGCCGTGATCGACACGCTCACCAAGGAGTGCCCGCCGCTCCTCAGCGCGAACCGTATGCATGGCAAAGCCGGCGATGCGGTGGCCGACGACGCGCTGATCGCCGCGAACCGGCGCCGCATGCGCGCGGGACGCGACGACGTCACCTGAGTTCGCGGCCGGCGTCCGCGCCGGCCGCGCGCGTGCGTCACTGCACGTGCGAGCTCATCGACTCCTTCGCGAGCCGCCAGCTGCCGCCTTCCTTCAGCATCGTCGCGGTGCTCGTCGCCGAATTGCCGTCGCCGTCCTTGCCGGAGAGCTCGAGCGTCGCCGAGTCGCCCTTGCTGAAGCCCTTGGTGATCTTCGGATCGCGGATTGCACTCGACTGGATGAAACCGAACATCATCTTGAAGTCGGGATCGTTGCGGTGCGCGAGGATCTCCGCGGAGCGCTCCTTCGTCATCGTCTTCGCAAGCGCATCGATGTCGCCCTTCTTCAGCGCTGCGAGATAGCCCATGTATGCCTTCGCGGGCTCGCCGCCGCCGGGCGGCAGCGCCGCGCCGAGGTCGGGCGGGCCCGCGATGTCGAGCGCGAACTTGAGATCGTAGAAGCGGCCCGTTTTCTTGTCCGCTTCGTCGTTCGTCTTGAACGTGCCTTCGACGCGCTTCGCGTCGTTCTTGACGAGCTTCATCGTGTACCAGCCGCTGCCACTCTGCGAGCCGCTCGATCCGCCCGCGACGATGTTGACGTTCTGCAGCGTGCCGTCGGCTTCGAAGTTGAGCTCGACGCGCGTCGCGTTGTCGTGGCGGAGCTGATCGTCGACCGCCTCGCCGCGATTCGCGGCCGCATTCGCGGCGGCGGCGTCGATCTTCTTGTCGGAGAACACGATCGTCGTGATCTCTTTCGTCTTCTCGAATGGATCCGGGCCGCGGTACGCATATGCGCTGACGAGCGCGAGCGGCTTGCCGTCCTGATAGAGCGTGCCCGACCCGTCGGCATGCGCGACGCCGCAGGCGAGCGCGAGAATAGTGAGCGAACAAGCGAGTGACCGTTTCATCGTGGCTCCCCTGAGCAGTTGGCTGGCATCGGCACGGTAGCCATCGCGCGCGCGGCAATCCAATGAAAAAAGGGCATCGACCGATCGGCTGCGCTTATGGCGATCAGCGCCGGTGATCGCACGATCACGGTGGGGAATCGTGAAGTCACTTTTCATGCGGGCTCAACAAGAGCGCTTTCTACGGCGGAGCGCGGCCGCACCGGCAACGGCGAACCCATTGATGCGGCTCGATATTCGCGCGCCTTCGCTCCCGGAAATCATGGGTCCTCGTGGCCAGGGCCGATCGGTCCACCGCCTCGCCACGCGCCGTAATCCGGCGCAACGTTCGACGGTCAGATCTCGTCATCCCGCATATGCCTTGCATAGGCGGGGCACAAGGACGCGCGGCTATTTCCGGGGGCCGCGAGCGCATCGGGGATTTTGTTCAATCGGAGTATTTGACATGCACTTGCACCTTCGGAGATTCCTGCCGGCCCTGTTGCTGCTGCTGGCTTCGCCATCGCTTTGGGCGGCCACGCAATTCGTCGTAGCCGGCGGCACCTACAGCAGCGGCGGCTATACGTATCCGCAGATCGGATTCAACCCGCCGCACATTACGGTCAACGTCGGCGACACGGTCACGTTCCAGAACGCGGGCGGCACGCACAACGTCGCTTCGGACGACGGCACCACGTTTCGCTGCGCAAACGGCTGCGACGGCAACGGCGGCAACGGCGCTCCGAGCGACGCGGCGTGGAACGCGTCGATCACGATCACGCCGGCGATGGCAGGCCATCAGATCGGCTATCACTGCGAGATTCACGGCGCGATGGGCATGGTCGGCACGATCACGGTCAACGGCAGCGCGACCGGCGGCAACGTGCCGATCACGGCCGGCTTCACCGGCGCGTGGTACGACCCGAACCAGAGCGGCCACGGCATCTTCCTCGAAGTCCTGCCGAACAATCAGATCCTCGCGTGGTGGTTCACGTTCGCACCGGACGGCACGCAGGCGTGGTTCGGCAATGTCGGCGGCATCGATGCCGCGACGAACACGGCGACGGTCGAGGCCCTGAAGACGCAGGGCGGCGCGTGGATTCCGAACTTCAATCCGGCCAACGTGACACAGCCCGCGTGGGGCACGCTCGTGTTCTCGTTCACCGATTGCGATCACGGACGCGTCGACTTCAACTCGTCGGTGACAGGCTATGGCCAGGGACACATGGACCTGACGCGCATCACGCACATCAACACGCTGAGCTGTCCGTAAAGGCTTGAGCGCGGGCGCGCGCGCAATGCGCGTGCCCGCGGGCCTGCTGCACAGCGCGGAATTGGCGCCTCCGCATCGCAATCCGGCACAATAGCGCGGCGCCGGCCACAGGGCCGGCGCGTCTGTTTTCGCTCGCGCGCGCTTGCGCGCCCTGCTTCTATCCGTGCCGACGCCGCGATGAACCTGCAATCGAACTTCGAACAGATCCCGCTCAAGGAATATGCCGAGCGCGCGTACCTCGATTATTCGATGTATGTCGTGCTCGATCGCGCGCTGCCGTTTATCGGCGATGGTCTCAAACCGGTCCAGCGCCGCATCATCTACGCGATGAGCGGTCTCGGCCTCGCCTCGACCGCGAAGCACCGCAAGTCCGCACTCACCGTCGGCGAGGTGCTCGGCAAATACCATCCGCACGGCGACAGTGCGTGCTACGAAGCGCTCGTGCTGATGGCGCAGCCGTTTTCGTATCGCTACCCGCTGATCGACGGTCAGGGCAACTTCGGCTCGATCGAGGATTCGAAGTCGTTCGCGGCGATGCGCTACACGGAATCGAAACTGACGCCAATCGCCGAGGTGCTGCTCGCAGAGCTCGATCAGGGCACCGTCGATTTCACGCCGAACTACGACGGCACGCAGCAGGAGCCGTCGTGGTTGCCGGCACGCGTTCCGCACGTGCTCCTCAACGGCACGACCGGCATCGCGGTCGGCATGGCGACCGACATTCCGCCGCACAACCTGCGCGAGCTCGTCGCCGCGTGCATCCATCTGCTCGATGAGCCGTCGGTGAGCATCGCCGAGCTTTGCGAGCACGTCAAAGGCCCCGATTTTCCGACCGCGGCCGAGATCATCACGCCGAAGAACGAGCTCGACGCGATGTACGCGACCGGCATCGGCTCGGTGCGCTGCCGCGGCATCTACACGAAGGAAGACGGCAACGTCGTCGTGACGGCGCTGCCGCATCAGGTCTCGCCGTCGAAGGTGCTGCAGCAGATCGACGCGCTCGCAAGGGCGAAGAAGCTGCCGATGCTCGAGGACTACCGCGACGAATCGGATCACGAGAATCCGATCCGGCTCGTGCTGTTCCCGCGCTCGAACCGCGTCGACGTCGACGAGATGATGCAGCACCTCTTCGCGACGACCGATCTCGAGAAGAGCTATCGCGTCAACCTCAACATGATCGGCCTCGACGGCAAGCCGCAGGTCAAGAACCTGAAGCAGATCGTCGCGGAGTGGCTGCGCTTTCGCCAGGACACGGTCACGAAGCGCCTGCAGCACCGGCTCGCGAAGGTCGAGCGGCGGTTGCACCTGCTCGAAGGCCTGCGCATTGCGTACCTCAATCTCGACGCGGTGATCCGCGTGATCCGCACCGAGGACGAGCCGAAGCCGGCGCTGATGAAGCGCTTCAAGCTCAGCGAGGAGCAGACCGACTACATCCTCGAGACGCGCCTTCGCCAGCTCGCGCGGCTCGAGGAAATGAAGATCAACGGCGAGCGCGACACGCTCGAGGAAGAGCGCGCGCGCATCGACGTCACGCTGAAATCGAAGTCGCGCCTGAAGACGCTGATCAAGGAAGAGCTCCGCGAGGATGCGAAGAAATACGGCGATGCTCGCCGCTCGCCGCTGGTCGAGCGCGAAGCGGCGCAGGCGCTCGACGAAACCGCGCTCGTCACCAGCGAGCCGATCACGGTCGTGCTGTCGACGAAAGGCTGGGTGCGCGCCGCGAAAGGCCACGACATCGACGCGACCGATCTCGGCTACCGCGAGGGCGACAAGTTCCTTGCCGCCGCGCAAGGACGCACCACGCAACAGGCCGCGTTCATCGATTCGACCGGACGAAGCTACTCGACGGCGGCGCACACGCTGCCGTCCGCGCGCGGCAACGGCGAGCCGCTGACCGGCCGCTTCACGCCGCCGGCCGGCGCGCGCTTCGACGCGGTCGCGATCGCAGATGCGTCGACGAAGCTCGTGATCGCATCCGACCGCGGCTATGGATTCGTGACGCGCTTCGAGGCGCTGCTCGCGAACAAGAAAGCGGGCAAGCAGCTCATCAGCGTCGAGAAAGATGCGCGCGTGCTCGCGCCGGCGCTCGTCACCGATTCCGCGCGCGATCGCGTGGTCGTGGTGACGACCGCGGGCCATCTCCTGATGTTCTCGGTCGCCGACCTTCCCGAGCTCGACAGGGGCAAGGGCAACAAACTGATCGAGATTCCGAAGGCGAAGCTCTCGGGCGGCGAGCGCGTCGCCGGGATCGCGGTCGTTGCCGAAGGCAAGGGCGAGGTCACGCTCTACGCCGGCCAGCGCAAGCTGACCCTGAAGTGGTCCGACCTCGTCGAATACGGCGGCAGCCGCGCCGCGCGCGGCAGCCTGCTGCCACGCGGCCTGCAGCGCGTCGAGCGGATCGAGACGACCGGCTGACACAGGTTTCGCGCGCGATGTCGCAAATGCGCGCGGACCGGCGTTCCTCTGCGGAAGGCGTCCTGCGACGCCATCCCGGAGCCGACCGATGCGCCTGCCGAATGCCGCCCCTCGCCTGCCGTTGCGCCCGCTCGCGGCCGCATTCGCGCTGGCGCTAGCGCTCGACGCCAGCGCGCTCGCCCACGCGACGCCGCAGAGCCCGCAATCGATCGTCGTCCAGAACTGCAACGACGCCGGCGCGGGCAGCTTGCGCGACGCCGTCAACAACGCGGCCGACGGCGACACGATCGACCTGACGCAGCTCCAGTGCAGCACGATCTCGCTCTCGACCGGCGCGATCCTGATCGGCACCACCGGCCTCACGCTGCAAGGGCCCGGCGCGCACCAGCTCTCGCTTGAAGGCGCGGATGACTACGGCTGGAGCCTCCTCTACGACACCGGCGGCGGCACGCTGAAGATCGACGGCATTGATCTTTCGTTCGGCTCGAAATACCGCAGCGACAACATCGCGCGCGGCGGCTGCGTCTATACGAACGGCGATCTCGTGCTCAACGATTCGCACGTCTCGTTCTGCGGCGTGCACGCGAACACGTACGCGGCGGCCGGCGGCGCGCTCTACGCGTACGGCTCGGCGACGATCACGTACAGCGAGATCGACACCGCCGGCCTCACGACGTCAGGTTATGCGCGCGGCGGCTGCGTGTTCGCGCACGGCGACGTCACGCTCGCCTACAGCTCGCTGAGCGGCTGCCGCAACGCGACGCCGACGCACGGCTTCGGCGGCGGCCTCTATGCCGGCGGCAACCTCGTCATGAAGTACAGCACGATCCGCGACAACGAAAACGACGACGCCGAAAGCGGCTTCGGCGGCGGCATCTACGTGCGCGGCGACACGAACATCTTCTGGTCGACGATCTCGGGCAACAGCGCGACGGTCGGCGGCGGCATCGACCTTGCGAACGACAGCAACGGCCACTCGGCGTCGATCACCGAAAGCACGATCTCGGGCAACGTCGCGCACGCGGCCGGCGGCATCCTCGCCAGCGTGCCGCTCGCGCTCTCGAACAGCACGATCGCATTCAACACGGTGAACGTGCCGAACTCGACGCCGTTCGACTACGCGTGGAGCGGCGGCCTCGCCGTGCGCGCATCGCCGGTTACGATCACGAGCACGATCGTCGCGAACAACCTCGTCCACCGTCTCAACGGCACCGATGAGCACGGCGACATCGGCGGCGACATCCCGATCGACGTCGGCGGCTCGACGAGTCTCGTCATCGCTTCGGCGCAAGTGGTGCCGCCCGACACGATCTTCGCCGACCCGCTGCTCGCGCCGCTCGCCGATAACGGCGGACTGACGCCGACACACGCGCTGCTGCACGGCAGCCCTGCGATCGACAGCGGCGACGATGGCGGCTGGGACACCGATCAGCGCGGCACGGGCTTTCCGCGCGTGCTGAACGCGCATGCCGATATCGGCGCGTACGAGGTCGATCCGGATCTGATCTTCCGCAACGGCTTCGACTGACCCTGCACGAAGCGCGCGGCGCATTGGCACCCGCACGGCGGTTCCGGCAAGATCGCGGCTCCGCCGCTACCCTCGCCCGCCGTGCTACGCATCTTCGCGCGCGTCATCGTTGTGCTCATCGTCGTTGCCGCGGTCGCGATGGGCGCCGGCTGGTTCGCGCTGCGCGGCAGCCTGCCGCGTTACGACGGCCGGGTCGTCGCGGCGCAGCTCTCGGCGCCGGTCAAGATCGAGCGCGATGCGCTCGGCACCGTGACGCTCCACGCGTCGAACCGGCGCGATCTCACGTTCGCGCTCGGCTACGTGCACGCGCAGGAACGCTTCTTCGAGATGGATCTGCTGCGCCGCCGCGCGGCCGGCGAGCTCGCCGAGCTGTTCGGGCCCGTCGCGCTGCCGGCCGACCGCACGGCGCGCGCGCATCGCATGCGCGAGCGCGCGCAGGCGGCGCTCGCGACGCTGCCGGCGGACGAGCGCGACGAAGTCGTCGCGTATCGCGACGGCGTCAACGCGGGTCTCGCCGCGCTCGGCGTGCGGCCGTTTCCGTATCTGCTGACGCGCACGGCGCCGGCGCCGTGGCGCGACGAGGACACGCCGCTCGTCGTCGCCGCGATGGCGTTCACGCTGAACGATGCCGAGGACCGGCGCGAGCTTGCATTCACGCAGATGCACGCGGCGCTGCCCGAATCAGCATTCCGATTTCTGACGGCTATAGGCGGCGAATGGGACGCGCCGATCGCAGGACCGGCGCTCAACTGGCCCGTGGTGCCGCCGATCGCGGACACTCGATCTTCGCAAGCTCGATCCCGATCTTGCGAAGGCGAAGCGCGACAAATCGCCGATTCCGGGCAGCAACAGCTTCGCGGTCGCCGGCGCGCTCGCGGGCGGCGCTGCGCTTGTCGCGAACGACATGCACCTTGACCTGCGCGTGCCGGGACTCTGGTTCCGCGCGCGCGTCGTCTATCCGAATCCGCGCCGCGCGGGGCGCATGGTCGATGTCATCGGCGCGAGCCTGCCCGGCACGCCGGCGGTGATCGCGGGCAGCAATCACGACGTCGCATGGGGTTTCACGAACAGCTACGCCGACACGACGGACTGGGTGCGCGTCCTGCCCGGCGCCGACGCTCCGATCACTACAAGACCGCGCACGGCGAATCCGCATTCGTGCGGCACGACGAAATCATCCGCGTGCACGGCGCGCCCGACGAGAAGCTCCAGGTCGTCGACACCGAATGGGGTCCGGTCATCGGCAAGGATGCCGACGGCACGCCGCTCGCGCTCGCATGGATCGCGCAGCAGCCCGGCGCATTCGACTTCGAGCTGCAGCGGCTCGAGCTCGCCGAGACGGCCGACGAAGCCGTTGCGATTGCGCAGAAGGCCGGTTTGCCGCCGCAGAACATCGTCGTCGGCGACAGGCAGGGCAACATCGCGTGGACGATCGCGGGACGCCTGCCGAAGCGCGTCGGCGGCTACGATCCCGCGCTGCCGGCGGATTTCTCGCACGAACGGCGTCGGCTGGGACGGCTGGCTCGCGCCACGCGACTACCCGCGATCGCCAATCCGCCGTGGCAGCGTCTGTGGACCGCGAATCAGCGCATCGCGGCGACGATCCGTGGCTCGCGGTGCTCGGCGATGGCGGCTACGACATCGGCGCGCGCGCGAGCAGATTCGCGACGATCTTTCGCGCGCATGCGACACTTCACCGCGACGATCTCCTGAAATCCAGCTCGACGACCGCGCAGCTGTTCCTCGACGCGCTGGAAGGATCTCCTGGCGATCGAGCTCGATCGCGCGCCGCACGCGGCCGCGCGCGATGCGCTCGCAAAAGCGATCGCCGGATGGAAAGGCCGCGCGTCGACCGATTCGGTCGCGTATCGCGTCGTGCGCGCGTGGCGCGACGAGGTCACCGATACGGTGCTCGGCGGCTTTGCCGCCGCGGTGCGCACGAAGTTTCCGGACTTCGCGTTTCCGCGCATGACGCAGAGCGAGCACGCGGTGTGGAACGTCTTGCGCGAGCGGCCGGCGCATCTTGTCGCGCCGGGATACGCCGACTGGAACGCGCTGTTGATCGCGTGCGCCGATCGCACGGCCACCGCGCTCGACCAGCAGCCGGGCGGCATCGCGGCGCGCACGTGGGGCGAGCGCAACACGATGCGCATCGCGCATCCGGTCTCGCGCGCGTTACCCGCGTTCGCGGCGCGCTGGCTCGACATGCCGCCCGATCAGCTCCCGGGTGATCGCGACATGCCGCGCGTGCAGGCGCCATCGTTCGGTGCGTCGGAGCGCTTCGCGGTGGCGCCGGGTGACGAGGAGCACGGCTACTTCGAGCTCGCCGGCGGACAGAGCGGGCATCCGCTGTCGCCGTACTACGGCGCGGGTCACGCCGACTGGGCGGCCGGCAAGCCGACGCCGTTCCTGCCGGGGCCGACCGAGCACACGCTCACGCTCGCGCCGGCGAAATAGCGCGCAAAAAAAAGTCCGCCGCACGTGGCGGCGGACTTCGAGTCTGCAACCGCGCTCGCCGTTTCCGGCGAGACGTGTCATGTCGTCAGAGCGGCGAGTTGGGAACGATCGACTGCGCCTTGTACGCCGCCGGCGAGCCGGACGTCGCGACGTGCAGCGCGACCGCACCGTTGCCGCGCGGGCTTGCCTGCGGATGCGTCGCCGGACCCGGTGCCGCATTGATCGTCAGCGAGAACGTGTACATGCTGCCCCAGTCGAGCGTGTTCGTTCCGGGCGACGTCCACGTCACTGCACCGCCGGTCGTCGTGACGGTCCACACGCCCGAGCCATCGACCGTGCCGTTGTGGAACGTCGTCGCGCTGACGGTCGCACCGGCCGGGATCGGCACCGAGAACGAGTCGTAGCCCTTGTTGCTGACGACGCGCGGATCATCGCCGTGGTCCGGCGGCTGGATGACCGCACGCGCGAAGTCGAGGTTCTCGACCGCGTAGATGTAGCGCCAGGTGCCGTTGCCGTTGTCGATCGCCTTGACCGCGACGCGCGAGTGGCCTTCGGTGTTCGAGATCGGCGTGTTGAGCGAGTTCGTGGGCGGCGTCGTCGGGCTGACCCAGCGGTTCACTGCGGGGCCGAGCTTGAAGCCGCTTTGGCTCGTCAGCGACCACTGGTTGCTCGCGTAGTGCGGCGTGCCGTTGATCGTCGCCATCGAGTTCTCGATGTTGATGTCTTCGCGCGCGACGTACCACGACTCCATCATGTAGGTCGCACCGGCATTCGCGGCCGGATCGATCTGCGACTCGTGCACCTGCATGCGCTGCGTCCACGAGTTGTTGCCGTTGCTGTGCTCCGAGCCCGTGCAGCCGCGGTCCCAGATCGAGCCGCAACGGCCCCAGATGCCGCCGGCCGGCACGATCTCGGAGCGCGGACCCATGTCGCCGGGGCTGTCGTTGTTGCCGCTGCCGTACGTGTCGCCGCAACCGCGGCCGAGCGAATCGAACTCGTTGCAGCTGTCGAGGCAACCTGCGTTGATCGTCAGGAACGCGTGCTTGACGCCCGAGCGGCCGATCTGGTCGATGCTGCCGTCAGCATTGACGCGGTACATGTTCCAGATCAGGAACGGATGCTGGTCATTGTTGTACGGCGGGTTCTGGCCGCTGAACATCTGGTGCCACGCGACGTTGCCGGCCCAGAGCGCGCTGCTCGTGCCGTTCGGATCGCCCGAGATCGTCGGCTGCTGCGAGCCGAGGTTGACGTTGTTGCGCAACGTCGAGTTCGGCGCGACGCTCGCGATGCCGTCATTGCCGCCGGGGCCGTCGCAGGACTGGCAGCCGACCGGATCGTACTGCGTCGCCTGCATGAAGAGATCGGCCTGGTAGACCGCGCCGGGCTGGCCCGGCACAGCGACGTCGGGCCACGGATACGGCGAGCACGAACGGCCGCGGATCGACGCCTGGTCGACGCCCTGCACGAAGATCTGCGTGTTCATCGCGATGTCGCCGAGATTCCACGCGGCCGCTTCGGGCACGCCGATGCGGTTGGCGAGCGCCGAGGTCATGCGAAGGTTCGCCGACACGATCTCGAGGCCGTGATGGTCGTCCGAGAGCCGGAACATCAGGCTGTCGCTGTAGAACCACGCCTTGCCGTCGCCGCTGACGAGATCGAGGATGTTGCTGCCGTCGGTGCGCGCGCGGAGCGTGAGGTCGCGAAGATCGACCGTGCTGCCGTCACGCAGCCTCAGCACGAAACCGCCGCGCATCTGCAGCGAGCCGCCGGTGAAGTTGCGCAGCGATGCGTTGTTGACCGTGAACTCGAGACCTGCGTTCTGGCGCAGGTCGAACCACTCGTGCAGGCGGAAATCCTGCTGGGCGAGCTTGCCGGTCGGACCATCGGCCACGGCGACGCCGAGATTGCCGAGCAGATCGCGATTCCAGCGAACGCCGATCTGTCCGCCCCATGCGGACCAGCTCTGCGTCGCCTGTTGATTTGCGGTGTCGATGACACCTGCATGCGCCACCGGAAGAACGGCAGCAGCAATGAGCAAAGCCAATGCGTGAAACTTCATCGTCATTACCCCGAGATCAGTGATTGCGTAGGAATGCCCTGCTCCAAGCGAGAGAGCGGCTGCACGAGGAGCACCATGCAGCCGCCCGAGGACATCACGGGGTTCCGTCGAATCCGTCCGTGAAGACCGTGTCGTCCGGCGCCGAAGGCGCAGGCACGAGTGTTGCGACGTCGTACGTAGCCGGCGTGCCGGCCTCGGCGACGTGCAGCGTTGCGTTGCCGGGTACGGGACCCGAGCTCGAAATGATCGAGTACGAATAGAGCGTGCCCCAATCGAGCGTGCCGCCCGTCGGTGCTGTCCAGGTCACCGCGCCGTCGCCGTTCGATGCCGTCCATGCGTTCGCGCCGTCGACGGTGCCGTTGCTGAAGGTCGTCGCGCCGATCGAGCCGCCGGCCGGAATCGACAGGCTGTCGAAGCCCATGTTGCTGACGACGCGCGGATCCGGCCCGTGGCCCGTGCCCTGCCCCTGCGTGACCGCGCGCGCGAAATCGAGGTTCATGACCGCGTAGTTGTAGCGCCAGGTGCCGTCGCCGAGATCGGTGACCTTGACCGCGAGCTTGGCGTGGCCTTCGTTGACCGCGAGCTCGGTGTTCATCGAGTTCGGCGGCAGGTTGCTCGGATCAACCCAGCGGTCGATCGCCGCGCCGAGGCGGAAGTTCGACTGGCCGCTGAAGGACCACATGCTGCTCTGGTAGTGCGGCGTGCCGGTGACGGTCGCCATCGAGTTGTAGATGTTGATGTCCTGCCGCGCGATGTACCAGGAATCCATCATGTACGTCGCGCCGACGTTTGCGGCGGGATCGATCTGCGACTCGTGCGTCTTGAGGCGCTGCGTCCACGAGTCGTTGCCGCCTTCCTGAACATCGTAGTTGCCGGTGCAGTTCGGATCGAAGATCGAGCCGCAGCGACCCCAGATGGCCTTGGCGGGTACGATCTCGGTGCGCGGCGCCATGTCCCAGGGACTGTCGTTGTTGCCGCTGCCGTACGTGTCGCCGCAACCGCGGCCGAGCGCGTGACCGCCCATGTGATCGCAGCTGTCGAGGCAACCCGCGTTGACGCTGACGAATGCGTGCTTGACGCCCGAGCGGCCGATCTGCTCGAAGCTGCCGTCGGCGTTGAAGCGGTAGAGGTCCCAGATCAGGAACGGATGCTGGTCGTTCTTGTACGGCGGGTTGTAGTTCGGCGGATCGCCGGTGAACTTCGTCCACCACGCGATGTAGCCCGCGTAGAGCGCCGTGCTCGTGCCGAGCGGATCGCCCGAGATCGTCGCCTGCGCGGTGCCGTCGTTGACGTTGTTGCGCAGCGTCGAGCTCGGCGCCCATGAGACGGTGCCATCGTTCGCGCCGCCGGGGCCGTCGCACGACTGGCAGCCGACCGGATCGAACTGGATCGCCTGCATGAAGAGGTCGGCCTGGTACGTCTCGCCGCTGACTCCGGCCACCGCGGCGCCGGGCCACGGATACGGATCGCACGAGCCTTCGACGACATCGGTGCCCTGGATGTTGACGGCCGTGTCGAGCATGAGATCGGCGATTTCGATGTTCGCCGCATCAGAGCGGCCGATGCGGTTCGCGAGCGCGGGTGCGATGCGAAGGTCGGCCGCGCGGATTGCGAGCGTCTGCTTGTTGTTGGCGAGCTCGAACATCACGCGATCGGAATAGAACCAGACCTTGCCGTCGCCGCTGACCGCGTCGAGCACTTTCGGATTGTCGCTGCGCACGCGGAGCGAAAGATCGCGAAGATCGATCGAGCTCCCGTCATCGAGCTTCAGCACATAGCCGCCGCGCATCTGCAACGTGCCCGCGGTGAACTGCTCCATCGAGCCGTTCTTGACGGTGAACGTCAATCCGCCCGCCTCGCGCACGTCGAACCATTCGTGACCGCGCAGGCTGTTCGTCGTCTGTCCCGTCGGCGACGCTTCGATGCGAATGCCGATGTTGCCGAGAATGCCGCGATTCCAGCGAAAGCCGATGTCTCCGCCCCAGGCCGACCACGTCTGATGCTCGGCGGCTTCAGCCTTCTGCGCCTTGTCGATGACTCCCGCATGCGACGGCGCTGACCCCAAAACGAGCGCACACACAAGCGCGAGCGCACTTACCCGAATGACCATGTCTGACCCCCCAATGGAAGAGGAACGGCTGCCACAACGTTCCGATGGACGAACCTTTGAAATCTATCACGGGCGCGTTGTCCGGAATCATGCGGCGCAGCATGAATTTCGGAGTTTCCGAGCGGCTCTGCACAGCCGGTCGAGCGCGGGCCGACCTCCGGGAGCGAACTACGGCGGCCTTCGTGGCGCTTAGGCCGCGCTGGAGCGCCGTAAAAAGTTGTAAAGGTGAAGCCCGTGTGCAGAAACGATGCGCGCCGCACGAGGCGGCGCGCACCGGCGTTTCGTTGCGGCGCGAGGATTGTTTCCGCCCGCGCACAAATGCGCGGACTCAGCGCGTCGACGTCGACGCCGCACTCGTCCCCATCAGCTCCGGCGGCGACTTGCCGTAACCCGGCTGCGTCGCGTCATCGGCCGCATTGTTCCAGAGCTCGTAGATGTACTCGCCGCGCGTGCGCGATTGCGGTCCGACCGTAAACGGCCGGTCCGACCCGCCGCTGCACATGGCGTTCTCGTCCTGGAAGCCTTCGTTGACCGCTTCGTCGCGCAGGAACTGCACGTAGTAGTTGCTCGCGGTCTGGTAGTAGAGCCGCGCGGTCGCGGTCAGTGGCGTCACGGTGCCGGGCGGCACGGCGAGCGTGTATGTCGCCGTGTCGTAGTTGACGAGCACGCCCGAGCCCGGCGATGTCTCCGCATACGTATAGCCGACCGGACGCAGGTCATAGCCGTTCGGATCGGCCGCCGTCGCCGGCGTGAAGCCGAGCGGCGGAATGCGGCTGTCGCGCGCGATGCAGTCGTTGAGGACGAAGTGGAACATCTTCTCGTTGCTGCTGTTCTCGATGTCGCACGTGCCGGTGCCGTGGTAGTTCCAGATGCCCTGCAGCACTTCGTAGATGTGCGCCTGCGGATCCTGGGTCAGATCGGCTGTCGTCGAATCGTACGCGCCGCTCTCGAACACGAGGCCGCCGTTCGCGTCGCGCACCTGCACGTTGAGCCACATGCGGCGGCCTTCGGAATAGCCGGTCGGAAGCTTGTGACCGGTCTGGTTGGTGACCTTGATCGCGAGCGCCATCGCGCCCGGATCCGTCGGGCCCGGCGGCGTGTAGCTCTGGATCGTCGTGTCGACGGCGGCGGCCGTCGTCAGGAACGCGCGCGCCCAGTCGATCGTCTGCTGCAGCGAGAGCGTGCGGCAGCTTTGCGGCGTTCCGGTCGGCGGATCGGCGCAGTTGCCGGTGACGTCGAGGCCCGCGCCGAACTCGCCCTTGATCATGCCGGGCACCCACGTGTTGCCGCCGACGAACGCGTGCACCGGCAGGTTGCCCGTGCGGTTGTTGATGCGGTACGAGCACGCCGTCGCGTCGGGATCCTCGCTCTCGGGCATGTGGCAGCTCTGGCAGGTCGTCTGCGGTTCCTGCGCGTACTGGCTCTGCTGCCATTCGGCGAACGTGCGCTCGATCGGCATCGGATGGCCGGTGTCGGTGCCGTCGTCGAGCTTGAGCGTCTTCAGCGCCGAGGTGCCGTCGAAGCCGTCGCCGAAGATGCGATCGGACGCCGCGGGCAGCCGGCTGACGTCCGGCGAGCTCACGTTGTGGCAGGTGCCGCAGATCGCCGACTCGGTGTGGAACTCGGAGTACGACCACTCATGCGGCGGCGGCGCAGTGCCGTCGGTGTATGCGTACGGGCCGCGCCGGCACGGCGGGCCCTGGCCGCCGGTGTTGACGCACGAGACATCGTCGACCCACGTGTTGCCGTTGTCCGCGTAAGTGGGCTCGCCGTTCGGGCCGTTAGGCATCAGCCGATGGCAGAAGTGGCAGGTGACGCCGCCCATGTCGCTGTTGGTGTCGTCCGGCGCGTCGTACGTGCCGTTGAGAAGGCACGCGGCGGCGCCCTTGACCGGATCGTTCGGCGGGCCGAAGCCCGGCTTGACGACATGGCCCATCAGCCAGCCGCGCGGCGTGTGGCAACGAAGGCAGTAGTCGCCGACACCGGGCACGTCGTTGTTGGCAATATCGAGCGCGGCGAAGAAGAGCGGATCGCGCGTCGCGTTCGCCATCATGCTGCCGGACCACGTCGAGAACGGGCGGAACGTCGGCGAGGTATCAGGATCGCCGCCCGCGACCGCGTGGCATCCGCTGCACTGCGGCTCCGGCGGCTGGATGTCGTAAAGCAAACCGGGCTGCGTGCCGTGCGGCGTGAAATCGATCGAGCCGGTTCCGGACGGCGCGAGCTGGTGCGAAACCGCGAGCCAGTTGCGCGCGACGAGCTCCGCGTTCGCGGTCGACGCGATCGCGCAGATCAGCCCGAAGATTGCGATGCGACTAAAAACGAACGCCCCGGTGAAACGCATGCCCGCTCGAATCATGCTCGCCCAAACCCTTCTCAATCGAATCCGTTGTCGAAGATGTCGTCGTTGCTGGCCGCCTGCGGCGTGAGGATGTCGAGCGAATACGGAAGCTCGGACTCGGTCGCGGTCGCAACGCCGACGAGCTGGATCGCACCGCTCCCTGGCGGCGCGTTGGCGACGAACTCGAAATGGTACATCGTGCCCCAGTCGAGACTGCGACCCGCCTCACCGGCCCAGGTCACGGCGTTGTTCGCCGTGCTGACGGTCCAGTCGTTGGCGGCGTTCGTGTCCGTGTCGTCGAAGCGCAGGCCCGTGATCGTCGTGCCTGCGGCGACCGGCACGCTGAAGCGGCCGAACCCGTGGTTCGAATCGACCCTGAGGTTTGGCTCGTCCGGATGCGCGGCATCGATCTGCGCGTGCGCGTAGTCGAAGTTCTGCACCGCGTACTCGTAGCGCCACTGGTTGCCGCCGAGATCGGTCACCTTGACCGCGATGCGCGCGCGGCCGAGCGGCGTCGACAGCTCCTGGTTTTGCGCGTTCGCGGGCGGCGCGCTCGGATCGATCCAGAGATTGAGCACCGGGCCGAGATGGAAATCGGCGCCGTTCGGATTGTCGTCGACGAGGTTGACATTCCAGTTCGCGCCGCTCTTGCCGAACGAGACCTCGCGGTAGCCCATCGAATTGTAGATCGCGTTGTCGTCGCGGACGATGTACCAGTACTCGTGGTAGTAGTGCGCGCCCGTCGAGATCGGTGTCTCGAGCTCGCTCTCGGTGACGCTTTCGCGGAACTGGTAGAGATCGCGCGCGCCGCCGTCGCCGTCCTCGTTGCCGTCGCAGTTCGCGTCGTACACCGAGCCGCAGCGTCCCCACTGCGCGGTGAACGGGATGATTTCCGAGCGCGGACCGAGATCGCTGCTCGAATCGTTGTTGTAGTTCGAGTAGGTGTCTTCGCAGGTCGGCCAGATGATGTTGCCGCCTGCGCAGCCGCAGTTCCAGTTGACCGTGTAAAACGCGTGCTTGACTCCCGACACGCCGACCTGCTTGATGCGGCCGTCGGCGTCGACGCGGTATGTCGCCCAGACGAGGAACGGATGCTGGTCGGAGTTGTACGGGCAGCCCGGGAAGATCTGCGAGCACTCGCCCTGGAACTTCGTCAGCCATGCGACCGCGGTCGTGCCCGCGTTGCGAAGGCTCGAATCCTGGTTGACGATGACGCGACCGTTCGAGCTCGTCGTCGTGCAGCCATTGCAGCGCTTGACGTAGACGCTGTCGTCGAAGCCGGTCCAGCCGCTCGCGGCGTTGTCGTAGATCAGCAGCACATCGCCCTGCGACGACGGCGGATCGGGCCACGGCGCGCTGCAGGTGCCCTGCTGTTCGAGCGTGCTCTTGTCGCCTTCGTACGAGTGCGCGCGGAAATCGAGGCCGCCGACCGGATCGCCGACGAGCTCCGGATGGCCGAGCACCGCGGCGAAATGCGCCGAGAGGCGCAGGTTCATGTGACGCATGGAAAACACGTCGGGCGCGTCGTCCTCGAAGCCGTAGTGCGCGTGGTCGGCCGTGAACCAGACCGTGCCGGCCGCATCGACGATGTCGAGACCGATGCGCGTGTCGGGACTCGCGCGAAGAGCAAACCCGCGAAGGTCGACCGAGCCGCCGTGGTACGCGAGCACGTAGCCGCCCTGATGACGAAGCTTGCCGCCGCCGATGCCGGAAATCACGAGACCGGTGTGATTGATCTCGAGTCCGCTCGCATCGAGCGCACGAAACGCGGTGACTTCATAGCGCACGCCGGATTTGCCTGCGGTGCGCGATGCGGCGCCCTCGGCGCTCGCCACGCGGATGCCGAGCCGGTCGAGCTCATCGGGATTGAGATGGAAGCGCGTCTGTCCGCCCCACGCGAGCCACGTGCCGCCGGGCGGCACGCTCTTCGCCTGCGCCTCGGCCTTGTCGATGACACCGGCGTGCGCGGCTGGCATGAAAGCGGCGATCGCAGCCGCGACGGCAGCGATCGAGACGACGACACGAATCGACTTGCGCATGAGCTCCCCCGCAATGACGACGGTGACGCACGGCAGCCGCACTATTCGCAACGGGCCGCCGCAAGGTGCGAGAGGCTAGCACAGACGCGGATCGCGGCAACGTCAAGAAGCGCCCGTTTTTTCGTGCCCCGCCGACATTCAGCGATCGCCGAGCAGGCGCTCGGCGATCGAACGGTAAAGGCGCGGCAGCCGCTCGAGCTCGTCGACTGCGACCGACTCGTCGATCTTGTGGATGCTCGCGTTGACGGGGCCGAGCTCGACGACTTCGGCGCCGAGCGGCGCGATGAAGCGCCCGTCGGACGTGCCGCCGCCGGTGCTGACCTCGGGCGCGACGCCGCAGTGCTCGCCGATCGCGGCGACAACGGCCTCGCGGAGCGGGCCTTCGCGCGTCAGGAACGGCTCGCCCGAAAGCCACCAGTCGATCGTCGCGTCGACGCCGTAACCTTTCAGAACTCTTTCGACGCGCTCGCGAAGCGACGCCGCGCTGCTCGCGGTGCCGAAGCGGAAATTGAAGACTGCGTCGAGCGTACCGGGGATCACGTTGTCGGCGCCGGTGCCCGCGCTCAGGTTCGAAACCTGGAACGACGTCGGCGGGAACGCATCGTTGCCCTCGTCCCAGCGCGTCGCCGAAAGCTCCGCGAGCGCCGGCGCGAGCATGTGGATCGGATTCTTCGCGCGATCGGGATACGCGACGTGCCCTTGCACGCCGCGCACGTGCAGCCGCCCGGTCAGCGAGCCGCGCCGGCCGACGCGGATGAGGTCGCCGAGCGTCTCGCGCGACGACGGCTCGCCGACGACGCACCAGTCGATGCGCTGGGCGCGCCGGCGAAACTCGTCGGCGACGCGGCGCACGCCGTCCTTGCCGATGCCTTCCTCGTCGCTGGTCAGCAGCACCGCAATCGTGCCTCGATGATCGGTATTCGCGCGCACGAAATCCTCGAGCGCGATCGTCATCGCAGCGACGCCCGACTTCATGTCCGCGGCGCCGCGGCCGTATAGACGGCCGTCGCGGAGCGTCGGCTCGAACGGCGGGCTCGTCCACGCGTCGAGCGGACCCGGCGGCACGACATCGGTGTGGCCGAGAAACACGAGCACCGGGTCGCCGGTACCGTGCGTCGCGAAAAGGTTGTCGACGTCGCCGTAACGCAAAGACTCGATCGCGAATCCGGCATCCGCGAGGCGCTCGGCGATGAGCGGCTGGCAGCCGGCGTCCTCGGGCGTCAGCGACGCGCGACGGATCAGCGCGGACGTCAGCTCGACGACGTCGATCACGGCGCGAACAATTGCGCGAACGACTTGTCGGTGAAGCCGACCGACACATCGCCGTCGGCCGTCACGACGAGCGGCCGGCGCACGAGCGCCGGATGCTCCCTGATCAGCAGCGTCCATTCGGGATCGCTGCCGGGCGTTTTGCGCGCTTCCGGGAGATTGCGCCACGTCATCGAGCTTCGATTGACGAGCTTCTCCCAGCCGCCGACCGCGTTCGCGTAGTCCTTGAGCTTCGCCGGCGGAATCGGATTCTCGCGATAGTCGACGAAATCGTGCGCGACCTTGTGCCGCGCGAGCCAGTTGCGCGCCTTCTTGCACGTGTCGCAGGTGTTGAGGCCATAAAGCATCGTCGGCATGGATGTCGTGCTCGCGTCGGTTTGCTGCGCAAGTCTACTCGGGGCGTATGATGCGCGGCGCCGCCGCAGCCATTTCTGCGCCGAAGACCATGGGATACGCCATGTTGCTCGTCGTCGTCGTTCTCGCCGTCATTCTGCTGAGCGGCCTGCGCATCGCGCAAGAGTACCAGCGCGGCGTCGTCTTCCGTCTCGGCCGCTACGTCGGGCTGCGAGGTCCCGGCCTGTACTGGATCATTCCGCTCGGCATCGAGCGCGCGGTGACCATCGACATCCGCACGCGCACCGTCTCCGCCGAGCAGCAGGAGACGATCACGCGCGACAGCGTGACGGTCAAGGTGAACGCCGTGCTCTGGTATCGCATTATCGATGCCGCGAAGTCCGTCATCGCGGTCGCCGATGCGCCGACCGCGGTCTATCAGCTGGCGCTGACGAGCCTGCGCAACATCATCGGCCAGCACGATCTGGACGAGGTGCTGCAGGAGCGCGACAAGATCAACGGACTGCTGCGCCAGAACATCGTCGGCTCGACGGACGCCTGGGGTGTCGAGGTCGAGCGCTTCGAGATGAAGGACGTCGAGCTGCCGGAGGCAATGCAGCAGGTCATGGCGATGCAGGCGGAGGCGATCCGCGAGAAGCGCGCGCGCATCATCAAGGCGGAAGCCGAGCTCGAAGCCTCGCGAAAGCTCGCCGACGCGGCGCAGCAGATGGCCAACAATCCGGTCGCGCTCGAACTGCGACGCATGCAGATGGTCACCGAGGTCGGCGCCGAGAACAACAGCACGACGGTCCTGATGATCCCGTCGGACTTCGTCTCGATGTCGAAGAGCTTCAGCGAGTTCCTCACCGATCGCTCCGCACGCGACAAGTCCGCGACCTGAGCTCAGGCGCGCAGGAGCTCGTTGATGCCGGTTTTCGCGCGCGTCTTCTCGTCGACGCGCTTGACGATCACGGCCGCGTAGAGCGAATGGCTGCCGTCCGCCGCCGGCAGTGAACCAGCCACGACGACGCTGCCGGCCGGCACGCGGCCATAGGTGACCTCGCCGGTCGCGCGATCGTAGATGCGCGTCGACTGACCGAGGAAGACGCCCATGCCGATCACGCTGCCGCGCTCGACGACGACGCCTTCGACGACTTCCGAGCGCGCGCCGACGAAGCAGCCGTCTTCGATGATCGTCGGATTCGCCTGCAACGGTTCCAGCACGCCGCCGATGCCGACGCCGCCCGAGAGATGCACGTTCGCGCCGATCTGCGCGCAGGAGCCGACCGTCGCCCACGTGTCGACCATCGTGCCGGCGCCGACGTACGCGCCGATGTTGACGTAGCTCGGCATCAGCACGGCATCCTTCGCGATGTGCGCACCGCGGCGCACGAGCGCGCCCGGCACGACGCGCGCGCTCATCGCCGCGAAATCGGCTTCGGTCGCGGATGCGAAGCGGAGCGGCACCTTGTCGAACGCGTGCATCGCACCGCCGTCGACGACGCGGTTCGCGCTGACGCGGAAGTACAGCAGCACGGCTTTCTTGAGCCACTGGTGCACGCGCCAGTTGCCGGCGCCGTCGGGTTCGGCGACGCGGTGCGTGCCGGCTTCGAGCGCGTCGAGCACGCGATCGATCGCGGGTTTGAGCGTTGCGTCGATCTCGGCTTTCGAGAGATCAGTGCGGCGTTCCCACGCGTCGTTGACCAGTTGCTCGAGTTCCTGCATGGGCGCCCCGCGTTCGTGATCGGCCAATTGTCTCAGGTGCTCACGGAAATCGCAGCCGCCTTCGGCGTGTCCTCTTCGACGCCGAAGCGCTCCTCGAGTGCCGCGCGAAGCGCCTGCTGCGCACTCTCGTCGAGCGGGCGGTCGCTTTCATCGCTGATCACGAAGAAATCCTCGGCACGCTCGCCGAAGGTCGCGATGCGCGCGTCATGCACGCGCACGTGCGCATCGCGCAGCGTCTGCGCGACCTGCGCGAGCAGGCCCGGCTGATCGCCGCAGACGAGCGCGAGCTGCGTCGCGTCGAGGGTGTTCGTGAGCTCGACGCGCGGCGCGCGCCTGAAATGGCGAAGCCGCCGCGGCAGGCTGCGGCGCGCGACACGCGGCGACAGCGTCGGATCCGACAGCACGCCCGCGAGCTCGGATTCGAGCAGCGCGGCGCGCTCGGCGTCGAGCGGCGCCTGCGTCTCGGCGTCGAGCACGACGAACGTGTCGAACGCCATGCCGCGCGACGAGAAGATGCGCGCCTCGGCGACCGAGACGCCGTGCCGGTCGAGCGTCGCCGTCAGCGCGGCGAAAAGACCGTCGCGATCTTTCGCGTGCACGAACACCTCGCTGCCGCCGCGCGCGGACGGCGTCACGACGACGACTGGCGCATTGGATTGCGCGTTCGCGAGGATCGCGCGCGTCTGCCGCGCGATCTGGTTCGGGCGGTGGCGCAGGAAGCTCGCTTCGGGAAACGCCGCCCAGAGCCGCTCGACGCGCGGCGCGTCGATGCCCTCGCGCACGAGCTGCTTCAGCGCCGCGTCGCGGCACGCAGCGATGCGCGCCTCGGCGTGCGGCGGCCGCTCGAGCCCGGCGCGGAGCGCATAGCGCGTCGCGACATAGAGATCGGCGAGCAGCTGGTCTTTCCACGCGTTCCAGAGCTTCGGATTCGTGCCGGCGATGTCGGCGATCGTCAGGAGATAAAGATGATCGAGCCGTTCGACGTCCTCGACCTGCACCGCGAAGCGATGCACGACGTCGGGATCGGTGATGTCCTGTCGCTGCGCGGTGACGCTCATGATGAGATGCCAGCGCACGAGCCATGCGATCAGATCGATGTCGGCGTCGCGAAGGCCGAGCTTGGCGCAGAACGCACGCGCCTCCTCCTCGCCGAGCACCGAATGGTCGCCGCCGCGGCCTTTCGCGATGTCGTGGAACAGCGCGGCGAGCAGCAGCAGCTCCGGTTTTTCGAACGTGCTCCAGATCGTCGTCGCGATCGGCAGTTCGGCGCGCGCTGAAGGCTCGGCGTAGCGCGCGACGTTGCGCAGCACGCGCAGCGTGTGCTCGTCGACCGTGTAGACGTGGAAGAGGTCGTACTGCATGCGACCGACGACGCGCCGGAACGTCGGCAGCAGCGCGGCGAGCACGCCGTGCCGGTTCATCGCGGCGAGCGCCGCGACCGACGGCGCACCGCGGCGCAGCAGCGCGAGGAACGCGGCCAGCACGTACTTGTCGTCGGCGAAATCGCTGCCGTGCCGCGCGAGCGCGCGTTGCAGCCGGCGCATTGCCTCGGCGGAAAGCCCGCGCAGTTCCGGATGATCGAGCAGCAGCGTGAAGGCCTCGACCATCGCGCGCGGGCGCCGCTCGAACAGCGTCGACGAACGCGGCTCGAGGCGCGCGCCGACGGCGACGAAATCGCGGTCGATCTCGCGCGGCGGTCCGGCCGGCGGATCGAGCAGCTCCATGAAGCGCTCGATGACCTGCGTGCCGAGCCGCTCGACGATCGTCGCGGCACGGTAATAGCCCTGCATGAACTGCTCGACGGCGAGATTCTTCTCGTGCTCGTCCTTGAAGCCGAGCTCGGCCGCGAGCGCGCGCTGATGGTCGAACAGCAGGCGCTCCTCGGCGCGACCGGCGGCGAGGTGCAGCGCGTAGCGATAGCGGCGCAGCGTCGCTTCCGAGCGGTCGAGCGCCGCGCGCTCGGTCGGATCGACGACGCCCTGCGCGACCATCGCGTCGAAATCGGCCGCACGCGTGATGCGGCGGCCGAGCCAGCGCACGAGATCGAGCGTGCGCAACCCGCCCGGCCCTTCCTTGAGGTTCGGCTCGAGGTTGTACGCGGTGTCGTTGAAGCGCGCGAAGCGCTCGCCCTGCTCGGCGCGTTTCGCGGCGAGGTATTCGGCGGGTGGCCAGAGCGTCTTGTCGTCGACCACCGTCTCGAGCGCGAAGGCGAGCAGCTCGGAACCGGCGAGCCGGCGCGCATCGAGCAGATTCGTGAACACGGTGACGTCCCGCTCGGCGAGCGCGCGGCATTCGCCGAGCTCGCGCACCGCGTGCCCGGGCTTGAGGCCGAGATCCCAAAGACACGCGAAGAACGCCTCGAGCACGCGCGCGTGACGCGCGAGCGCGCCGGGCTCGATCAGGACGAGAAGATCGAGATCCGAATACGGAAACAGCGCGCCGCGCCCGAAGCCGCCGACGGCGAAAAGGGTCGCGTCGGCCGGTTCACCGACGCACGCGCGAAAGACGTGCGCGACGACATGCTCGACCGCCTGTGCGCGCACGCGCGTCAGAGCGCGCGCATCGGCACCGTGGCGGAACGCATCGGCGAGGCGGCGCTCGTTGTCGCCGAGCAGTTGCTTCAGCGCGAGTCGCGCTTCGGCCGAGACGCCGCTCCGCGGCATCGCCGGCGGCAGGCGCGGCGCTTCGGGGAGGCGCGGTGTTTCGTCTACGCGCGCCATCGGGTCGGCTCGGGGATCAGTCTCGGTGGATCAGGCCGCTTGCGGCCAGGGCGTCAGGATCTCGAAACCATCGTCGGTGACGGCGATCGTGTGCTCCCACTGCGCCGAGAGCGAGTGATCCTTCGTGACGACGGTCCAGCCATCCGGCAGCAGCCGCGTCTGCGCCTTGCCGGCGTTGACCATCGGCTCGACCGTGAATGTCATGCCCTTCTGCAGCTTGCATGCCGACGCCGGGCTGGCCGTAGTGCAGCACTTGCGGGTCCTCGTGATAGACCTGCCCGATGCCGTGGCCGCAGTACTCGCGGACGACGGTATAGCCGTTCGACTCGACGTACTTCTGGATCGCGTAGCCGATGTCGCCGAGCGTCGCGCCGGGGCGGACCTCGCCGATGCCGCGCATCATCGCCTCGTAGGTCGTGTCGACGAGGCGCTTGGCGAGCACCGGCGGCTGGCCGACGAAGTACATGCGGCTCGTGTCGCCATGCCAGCCGTCCTTGATCACGGTGACGTCGATGTTGACGATGTCGCCGTCCTTCAAGACCTTCTGCGCGCTCGGAATTCCGTGGCAGATCACATGGTTGACCGACGTGCATAGCGTCTTCGGGAAGCCCTTGTAGCCGACGTTGGCCGGGATCGCCTTCTGCACGTTGACGATGTGCTCGTAGGCGATGCGGTCGAGCTCCTCGGTCGTGATGCCGGGCTTGACGTGCTCGCGCATGAGTTCCAGCACCTCGGCGGCGAGGCGGCCGGCGATGCGCATTTGCTCGATATCTTTCGGGGTCTTGACGCTGATGGACATGGCTTTATCTAAGGGATTCGCGGACGCGGGGATATGACTTGTCCCGACCTCTGCGGGGGTTTACAATTCTACGGTTTCGCGGGCCTGGTTCGTAAGCTCCTGCCAGCGAAGCAAAATGCGGCTCCAGCGGGCAATCCGCAAGGCCGCCAACGGCATTTCGCCGAATCCGCACACGCACCGTCACCGCGTTCGGGGTGCCCCGGGAAAATGGGGTCGCACGCGTCGGGTACGTGGAGGTCAAACCCCGGGCTTCACCGCGCCGAACAAGGAAGGCGCGGCGTGCCCACGTCATTGGAGTCAAGTAAATCATGCCTCAAGTCACGATGCGCCAGATGCTCGAAGCTGGCGTGCACTTCGGTCACCAGACCCGTTACTGGAACCCGCGCATGGCGCCGTACATCTTCGGCGCGCGCGGCAAGATCCACATCATCAACCTCGAAAAGACGCTGCCGCTCTTCACCGACGCGATGAACTTCATCTCGGGCCTCGCGCAGAAGCGCGGCACGATCCTGTTCGTCGGCACGAAGCGCTCGGCGCGCGACGCGATCAAGGAAGAGGCAGCCCGCTGCGGCATGCCGTTCGTCGCGGCGCGCTGGCTCGGCGGCATGCTGACCAACTTCCGCACGGTCAAGGGCTCGATCTCCCGTCTCAAGGAGCTCGAGCAGATGTCGACCGACGGCAGCTTCGAGAAGCTGGTCAAGCACGAGGTGCTGCGGCTCGCCCGCGAGCGCGAGAAGCTCGAGAAGACGCTCGGCGGCATCAAGGACATGAACGGCCTGCCGGACGCGCTGTTCGTGATCGACATCGGCCACGAGAACATCGCGGTGCTCGAAGCGAAGAAGCTCGGCATCCCGGTCATCGCGGTCGTCGACACCAACTACGACCCGACGCTCGTCGACTATGCGATCCCGGGCAACGACGACGCGATCCGCGCGGTGCAGCTCTATATCCGCGCCGCCGCCGACTCCGTGCTCGAAGGCAAGGCCGCGGCGCCGCAGATGGCCGCGAGCGAGAAGGACGAGTTCGTCGAGCTCGACGCGCAGGGCAACCCGGTCACGAAGGAAGCGAACGATCGCGACCGCGACGACCGCCGCCGTCCCGCGCCGCGCAAGCCGCCGGCCAAGCGCCCGGCCGCTCGCCGTGGACCGCCGCCGCCGCGCGGCCCCCGTCCCGAGCAGCGTGCCGACGAATCGCCGGCCGACGCCGAGACGCCCTCGCCGGCCGAGTAAGAGCCGCTTGTCACGGGCGGTCGGCATGCTCAAGCAGCGTGCCGCCGCCCGCGCCTTCCGAAGGCGGATGAGGGCGCCCCTTGTGCGGCGCCCCATATGTATGAATTGCACGATGCGGCGCCGCGCGCGCCGCACTCATCGAGGAACACCATGGAAATCACCGCAGGTCTGGTCAAGGAACTCCGCGAGCGCTCCGGCGCCGGCATGATGGAGTGCAAGAAGGCGCTCACGCAGAACAACGGCGACATCGACGTCTCGATCGAGTGGCTGCGCAAGCAGGGCCTCGCGAAGGCCGACAAGAAGGCGAGCCGCGTCGCTGCCGAAGGCCGCGTCGTGCTCGCGCAAGACGCCGGCAAGGCCGCGCTCGTCGAGGTCAACAGCGAAACCGATTTCGTCGCCAAGGACGAGAGCTTTGTCGCGTTCGCGAACGAGATCGCGAAGATCGCGCTCGCCAGCGGCGCGACCGACGTCGAATCGCTGAAGTCCGCGAAGACGTCGAACGGCAGCACGGTCGAGGAAGCGCGCCAGACGCTGATCGCGAAGGTCGGCGAGAACATCCAGGTGCGCCGCATGGTGCGCGTCGATTCGTCGAACAACGTCGGCGCCTACGTGCACGGCGGCCGCATCGGCGTGCTCGTCGAGGTCAAGGGCGGTTCGGCCGAGCTCGCGCGCGGCATCGCCATGCACGTCGCGGCGATGAACCCGCCGTACATCTCGGCGCAGCACGTGCCGGCCGATTTCATCGCGAAGGAGAAGGAAATCGAGCTCGCGAAGATGTCGGAGAAGGAAAAGTCCAAGCCGGCCGAAATCCTCGAGAAGATCATCGGCGGCAAGGTCAACAAGATCATCAACGAGAACACGCTGACCGGTCAGCCGTACGTGCTCGACACGAACGAATCGGTCGGCAACGTGCTGAAGAAGGAAGGCGCCGAGGTGCTCGCGATGCATCGGCTCGCCGTCGGCGAGGGCATCGACAAGCCGGTCGGCGAGGACTTCGCGACCGAGGTCATGAAGCAGGCCGGTCTCGCGTAAGTCCGCGAAGGCGTAAAAAGCAGTACGAGGAAGGCCGCGCACCGTCGCGGCCTTTCTTTTGCCGGTACAATGCGACCGTTTTGCCTGCCCGGAACCGACGCATGCCTGCCGCGATCAAGTACAAGCGCATCCTGCTGAAGCTCTCCGGCGAAGCATTGATGGGCAGCGCGGACTACGGCATCGATCCGAACGTCCTGCGCCGCCTCGCGCGCGAGATCATCGAGGTGCAGCACGAAGGCGTGCAGGTCGGCGTCGTCATCGGCGGCGGCAACATCTTCCGCGGCGCGGGCCTGCAGGCTTCGGGCATGGACCGCGTGACCGGCGACCACATGGGCATGCTCGCGACCGTCATGAACGCGCTCGCGATGCAGGACGCGATCGAAAAAGCCGGCGGCTTCGCGCGCACGATGAGCGCGATCAAGATCAACGAAGTCTGCGAAGACTTCATCCGCCGCCGCGCGATCCGCCATCTCGAGAAAGGCCGCATCGCGATCTTCGCGGCCGGCACCGGCAATCCATTCTTCACGACCGACTCGGCCGCAGCGCTCCGCGCGATCGAGATCAGCGCCGAGCTGCTCCTCAAGGCAACCAAGGTCGACGGCGTCTACACCGCCGATCCGCGCAAGGACAAGAACGCCAAGCGCTACGAGCAGCTCACGTACGACGAAGTCATCCAGCGCAACCTCCAGGTCATGGACACGAGCGCGATCGCGCTCGCGCGCGACAACAAGATTCCGCTGCGCATCTACGACATGTCGGTCGAAGGCGACCTGATGCGCATCCTGCGCGGCGCGAAGATCGGCACGCTGGTGAGCTGACGCCGCCTGCCGAAACTGCGCCGCGGCGCAGCATTCCCGCTCAAATCGGCGGACCCGCCGCCCGCAACCCCGCTGCTATACTCGCCGGCCACTCGCAAGGCAGAAATGGTGGCTGCGCCATGCAGAACGTCAACGACATCAAGAAGGACGCGCAGACGCGCATGCAGAAGAGCGTCGATGCGCTCAAGCACGAGCTGCAGCGCCTTCGTACCGGCCGCGCGTCGACCGCGCTGATCGAGCCGCTCAAGGTCAGCTACTACGGCAACGACACGCCGATCATGCAGGTGGCGAATGTCGCCATCGCCGACTCGCGCTCGATCACGATCACGCCGTACGAGAAGAGCATGGTCGGCGCGGTCGAGAAGGCGATTCTCGCTTCCGATCTAGGCCTCACGCCGACGACGGTCGGCACCGTGATCCGCATCAACCTGCCGCCTTTGACCGAGGAGCGCCGCAAGGAGCTTTCCAAGCACGTCTCGCACGAAGGCGAGAACGCGAAGGTCGCGGTGCGCAACGTGCGCCGCGATGCGCTCCATCACGTGAAAGAGCTCCTCAAGGAAAAGAAGATCACCGAGGACGAGAACACGCGCGCCGAGGACGATATCCAGAAGCTCACCGACAAGTTCGTCAAGGATGTCGACGGCGTCGTCAAGCTCAAGGAAGACGAGCTGATGGCGATGTAGCTCGATGGACGCCGAATCCGCACCACGCATTCCGCGCCACATCGCGATCGTCATGGACGGCAACGGCCGCTGGGCCGAGCGCCGCCGGCGCCCGCGCAGCTTGGGGCATCGCGAAGGCCAGAAGGCCGTGCGCGCCGCCATCGAGTTTTGCCTGCGCCGCGGCGTCGAGGCGCTGACGCTGTTCGCGTTCTCGAGCGAGAACTGGAATCGCCCGCAGAGCGAAGTCGGCGCGCTGATGCAGCTTTTTCTGAAGGCGCTCGATCGCGAAGTCGACGAGCTGCACGAGAACGGCGTCTGCATCGCGTTCGTCGGCGATCTCTCGGCGTTCCAGCCCGAGCTTCGCGAGCGCATGCACGGCGCGATGCGCAAGACCGGCGCGAACGAAAAGCTCAAGCTCAACATCGCGGTCAACTATGGCGGCCGCTGGGACATCGCCGACGCCGCGCGCCGCGTCGCGCTCGAAGTCGCCGCGGGGCGCGTTCGCGCCGAGGACATCAGCGAGCAGACGCTCGCGCCGTTTTTCTGTCTCGCAGAGCTCCCGCCAGTCGATCTCTTCATCCGCACCGGCGGCGAGCAGCGCATCTCGAACTTCCTGCTCTGGCAGGTCGCGTATGCCGAGCTCTATTTCACCGAGGCGCTCTGGCCCGACGTCGACGCCGACGTGCTCGCCGGCGCGCTCGCCGAGTTCGCGCGACGCGAGCGGCGCTACGGCCTGACCTCCGGGCAAGTGCGGGCGGCGAGCTGATGAAGCAGCGCATCATCACCGGCCTCATCCTCGCGCCGATCGGCGTCGCCGCCGTGCTGTTTCTGCCGACGATGGCGCTCGCTGCATTCACCGCGATCACCGTGCTCGTCGCGATGTGGGAATGCACGCGCATGGCGGGTATCGCGTCGCGACCTGTTCGTTCGGCAGTCGTCGCGATCGTTTCGCTGGCGCTGGTCTTTCTCTGGATGGCGCGCGGCGAGCCACTGATCTGGTATGTGATCGCCGCCGGCGGGGTCTGGTGGGTCATTGCGTTCGTATGGCTTCGGAACTTCTCGTTCGGCGCAGCGCCGACGCGCGAGAACGCGGCGATCAAGCTCCTCGCCGGCCTGTTCGCGACATTGCCCGCATGGGTCGCGCTGACCAAGCTGCACGGCGATCCGCAGAACGGGCACGGCTGGGCATTGCTGGCACTGATGCTGGTCTCGGTCGCCGATACCGCCGCGTACTTCACCGGCAGCCGTTACGGCAAGGTCAAGCTCTGCCCGCAGATCAGTCCGAACAAGACCATCGCGGGCGTGTACGGCGCGCTCGCGAGCGGCGCGATTCTTTCCGCGATTGGCGGCTGGCTGCTGCACCTTCGCGGGCTCGCCTGGCTCGCATTGATCGCGCTCGCGCTGATCGCGGTCATCGCCTCGATCGTCGGCGATCTCTTCGAAAGCCTGATCAAGCGCCAGGCCGGCGTGAAGGATTCCGGCACCCTGTTCCCCGGCCACGGCGGCATGTTCGATCGCCTCGACGGCATGTTCGCCGCACTGCCCGTATTCGCACTCGGCAAAGCGCTGCTCGATCTCGCGTTCGGCCCATGAAAAACATCGCTGTGCTCGGCGCCACGGGCTCCATTGGCGCGAGCGCGCTCGACGTCATCGCGCGACATCCCGACCGTTTTCGCGCGGGTGTCCTCGCCGCGCACCGCAACGTCGAAGCACTCGCGGCCCTATGCGTGCGATTCGCGCCGGATCTCGCCGTGATCGCGGATGCATCGCTCGAAGCGGAATTGCGCCAGCGCCTGCACGATGCGCGTATCGCAACGCGCGTCGCCTCCGGTGCGCAGGCGCTGATCGAAGCCGCGACCGATCCCGCATGCGACACCGTCGTCGCAGCGATCGTCGGCGCGGCCGGGCTCGAATCGACGCTCGCGGCCGCACGCGCAGGCAAGCGACTCCTGCTCGCGAACAAGGAAGCGGTCGTGATGGCCGGTCCGCTCTTGCGCGCCGCGCTCGACGAAGGCGGCGGCGATCTGTTGCCGATCGATTCCGAGCACAACGCGGTGTTCCAGTGCCTGCCGCCCGAACGCAGAGGTCTCGATGCCGCTGGCATCCGCCGCATCGTGCTGACCGCGTCCGGCGGGCCGTTCCGCGGACGCAAGGCCGAGTCGCTCGGCGCGATCACGCCCGACATGGCCTGCGCGCATCCGAACTGGCGCATGGGCCGCAAGATTTCGGTCGATTCGGCGACACTGATGAACAAGGGCCTCGAGGTCATCGAGGCGCATTTTCTGTTCGACGCGCCGGCCGATCGCATCGACGTCGTCGTGCATCCGCAGAGCATCATCCATTCGATGGTCGAATACGCGGACGGCTCGGTGCTCGCGCAGCTCGGCAATCCCGACATGCGCACGGCGCTCGCGTATGCGCTCGCGTGGCCCGAGCGCGTCGACGCCGGCGTCGCGCCGCTCGACCTCCTGCGCATTGCGCGACTCGACTTCGAAGCGCCCGACCGCGATACGTTCGCATGCCTCGATCTCGCCTATGGCGCGCTTGCGGCCGGCGGCAGCGCGCCGATCGTGCTGAATGCTGCGAACGAGGAAGCCGTGGCCGCGTTTCTCGACGGCAGGCTGCCGTTCCTCGCGATTCCGCAGGTTATTGAAAAGGCTATGGAAACGACACCGTCATCGGACGCAGCGACGCTCGCTGGCGTGATTGACGCCGATTTAACTGCGCGTCGGGTTGCGCAACGTATCATCGCGTCGGCGAAGGACTGACCATGCACCGCACGACACCAAACGCCGGCCCTCGCGGCCTGGCGAACGCGGCGGGCGCATCGACGGTCCAAGCCGCGAACGAATCGCCGGAAAAGCTGCATGAGTGAGGTCCTTGGGTCCGTCTGGTGGCTGATCGTCACGCTTGGCGTGCTGGTCACATTCCACGAGTTCGGCCATTTCGTCGTTGCCCGCCGCTGTGGCGTCCGGGTGCTGAAGTTCTCGGTCGGATTCGGGAAGGCGCTCTGGTCGCGCTACGACCGCCAGGGCACGCAGTACGTGATCGCCGCGATCCCGCTCGGCGGCTACGTCAAGATGCTCGACGAGCGCGAAGTTACCGGCGCAGTCGGGCCAGAAGGGCTCGAGGGCGCGCACAACCGCGCCTCGGTCGGCGTTCGCATGGCGATTTCCGCCGCGGGCCCGGCGTTCAATCTCATCTTCGCGGTGTTCGCGTTCTGGCTCGTGCTGGTGATCGGCAAGCCCGACTTCCAGCCGATCGTCGCGGCGCCGACCGGCCTCGCGGCGACGGCGGGTTTCGAGGCCGGCGACCGCATCCTCGCCATCGGCGGCGAGAAGATCGCGACATGGAGCGATGCCGTCGAGACGCTCGCGCAGCGCGGGATCGACGGCGCGCCGATCGACGTCGCGGTCGAGACCGCCGCAGGCGCGAAAACCCTGCGCCACTTGCCGCTCGACAAGCTCGCCAGCCGCGGCGACGCGGACAAGGCGCTCGGCGAGATCGGCCTGCGCCACAAGGCACCGTTCGTACCGGCGGTCGCGGCGAAGGTCCGACGTGGAATGCCCGCGGCCGAAGGCGGCTTGGTCGACGGCGATCGCATTGTCGCGATCAACGGGACGCCGGTCAGCGACTTCGTCGCGCTCGGCGACCTCATCCAGAAGGAAGCGGCGCAATCGCCGGCGCTCCGTTTCGAAATCGAGCGCGGCGGACAGCATCTCGATCTCAGCGTGCAGGCTATCCGCCAGGACGACGGCGGCGGCGAGCGCTGGATCACCGGCATCGAGGCGCCGCAGGTCACGCTCGAGCCCGACGCGGTGCAGCGCCAAGGCCCGCTCGCGGCGATCCCAGCCGCGTTCGCCGAGACCTGGACCCAGACAACGCGCATGCTGAAGCTGATCGGCCAGATGGTGACCGGGCAGGCTTCGCCGAAGAACATCCAGGGCATCCTCACGATCGGCCAGGCCGCCAACGCGACCGCGAACATGGGTGTCGCGTGGTTCCTCAGCTTCCTCGCCGCGGTCTCGCTCGGGCTCGGGGTCATGAACCTCCTGCCGATCCCGATCTTGGACGGCGGACACCTGCTGTATTACCTTATCGAGCTCGTCAAAGGCAGCCCGGTGAGCGAGCGGGCGCAGATCGCCGGCCAATACGTCGGCCTCGTGCTGCTCGTGGCCCTGATGGGCCTGGCGTTCTACAACGATATCCTCAGGATCGCTTCCTGATCCGGGGTTTTTGCTCCCAGCAGCGTTGCCGAAAAGCGCCCTTTTCGGCCATTCCGCTGGGCGATGCATGGAAGCATCGCTCGCCGCCGAGGCCTTGAAGCCGAAGCGTCGAGGTGGGACCGGGCAAATGCACCGGAATCGGCGGGTGGGGAAGTCCGCGGTGGACGTCCGCCTCGCTCAATAAAACAACCAGGACCGCGGCAACGACCGCCGCAGGCCCGACGATGTCCGGACGGATTTGACGATGAAGCGTATTGCCGCCGCCCTCCTCCTGCTTGCCTTTCTCTACTCGGGCAGCGCGCTCGCTTTCGAGACATTCACGGTCTCGGACATCCGCATCGATGGCCTCTCGCGCATCGCGCCCGGCACCGTATTCACCTACATCGGGGTCGAGAAAGGCGACACGCTGACGCCGGACCGCGCCGAGCAGGCGATCCGCGCGCTCTACAAGACCGGTTTCTTCAACGACGTGCAGCTCGCGCGCCAGGGCGACATCCTCGTCGTCACGGTCAAGGAGCGCCCGCAGATCTCGAAGATCGCGCTCCGCGGCAACAAGGACCTCAAGGACGAGGATCTCCTGAAAGGCCTGAAGGGCATCGGCCTCGCCGAAGGCGAAGCGTTCGATCCGCTGAAGCTCACCGAGATCCAGAGCGAGCTCACGCGCCAGTACTACAACCGCGGCAAGTACAACGTCTCGGTGAAGACGTCGGTGGTCAATCTCGATCGCAACCGCGTCGAGGTCGCGATCAACATTGCCGAAGGCAAGGCCGCGCAGATCAAGCACATCAACGTCGTCGGCAACTCGACATTCCCCGACAAGGAAGTGACCGGCACCTTCGAATCGAGCACGTCGAACTGGCTCTCGTGGTACACGAAGGACGACCAGTATTCGCGCGAGAAGCTCTCGGGCGATCTCGAGAAGCTGACGTCGTACTACATGGACCGCGGCTACGTCGACTTCAACGTCGACTCGACGCAGGTCTCGATCAGCCCCGACAAGCGCAAGATGTACGTGACCGCCGCCATCAAGGAAGGCGAGGTCTACAAGGTCAGCGACATCAAGCTGACGGGCGCGCTGATCCTCAACGAGGACGACCTGCGCAAGCTCCTGCGCATCAACGTCGGCGAGCTCTTTTCGCGCAAGCAAGTCGAGCAGTCCTCCGACGCGATCTCGGCCGTGCTCTCGAACATCGGCTATGCGTTCGCCGAGGTGCAGCCGATCCCGACGATCGATCGCGAGAAGCGCGAGGTTGCGCTCAACTTCTTCGTCAATCCGGGCAAGCGCGTCTACGTGCGCAGCATCGTCTTCAAGGGCAACGTGCACACCGAGGACGAGGTCGTCCGCCGCGAGATGCGCCAGCTCGAAGGCGCGTGGTACTCGCAGGCCGCGATCGACCGTTCGAAGATCCGCCTGCAGCGCCTGGGCTACTTCAGGACCGTCGCGATCGACACGCCCAAGGTGCCCGGCACCGAGGACCAGGTCGACGTCGTCATCACGGTCGAGGAAGAAAACTCCGGCAGCTTCACGTTCGGCCTCGGCTATTCGCAGGTGCAGGGCCTCATCGCCAGCATCGCGGTGACGCAGAACAACTTCTTCGGCACCGGCGACAAGGTCGGCATCACGGCCGAGCAGAGCTCGGTCATCAAGCGCTACTCGTTCAGCTACTACGAGCCGTATCTCACGACCGACGGCATCGGCGTCGGCTACGACATCCACCACACCGAGTTCGACGCCGGCCAGGACAACCTCGCGACCTACCTGACGAACTCCGACGCGTTCGACATGTATCTCGGCATCCCGATCACCGAAGCCGACACGATCAACGCGCAGCTCGGCGTCAGCAAGACCGGCGTCGACACGGTGCCGGGCCTGACGCCGAAGGAGTTCATCGACTACATCGACAACCTCGGCCATCACACGTTCCACACGTGGGAAGCGACGTTCTCGTGGGCGCACGACACGCGCAACCGCTACTGGAACCCGACGCGCGGCTCGCTGCAGCAGGTCTCGTTCGACTTCGCGCTGCCGGGCTCGACGGTCGAGTACTACACGCTGTTCTACCGCTACGGCCAGTACCTGCCGATCACGCACGCGCTGACGTTCTACGGCCATTTCACGGTCGGCTACGGCGACACCTGGCGCACGCCGGAGAAGGCGTCGACCGCGCCGCCGGATCGTCCGGCCGACCTCAGCGTGCTGCCGTTCTTCCGCAACTTCTTCGCCGGCGGCGTCACCGACGTGCGCGGCTTCCGCGACAACACGCTCGGCCCGCGCGTCTCGATCGACCCGCTGACCTGCCCGCTCACTAATAGCAACTGCCTCGAGCCGATCGGCGGCGCGTTCAAGACCGTCGCCTCCGCCGAGGTGATCTTCCCGACGCCGTTCGTCAAGGAAGACAACGACTCGACGCGCGTCTCGTGGTTCGTCGACGTCGGCAACGTGTACAAGGACTTCAACGCCTGGAGCGCGAGCGAGCTTCGCGCTTCGACCGGCATCTCGTTCCAGTGGCGCGCGCCGGTCGGACCGATCGTCATCAACCTCGTCAAGCCGATCAAGAGCCAGCACGGCGACGACACCGAAACGATCCAGTTCTCGTTCGGCAACACGTTCTGATCCGGCCGGGAGCGGAACGAAGCGCGACGCGAGGAGACCCGACACGTGACGGCGGCGGCACAAGCACGAAGAGCGATCAGAGCGCTGGTGCTGGCCGCAGCCGCGATGCTCGGCGTGCTCGCGCTCGAAGCGCTTGTTGCCCAGGCGGCCATCGCGCAGACGACGGCCGCAACGAAAATCGGCTACGTAGACATGAAGCGCCTCCTCGACAACGCACCGCAGGTCGTCGCCGGTCGCGAAAAGCTCTCGAAGGAATTCCAGCCGCGCGACGCGTCGCTCAAGGCCGACGAAAAGCGTCTCGATGAGCTTCGCGAGCGCCAGCAGAAGGAAGGCGCGACGGTGGCGACGACCGACGCCGACACGCAGAAGCGCGAGATCGACGCGCTCGACCGCTCGATCAAGCGCAACCGCGAAGCGATGCGCAACGACCTGAAATCGCGCAGCGACCAGGAGCTCGACAAGAGCTGGCGCGAGATCAACGACGCCGTCGTCGCGTTCGCGCGCGAGCAGGGCTACGACATCATCGTGCCGAGCCCGGTCGTTTACGCGAGCGCGCGCGTCGACATCACCGACCAGGTGCTCGATCGCCTGCGCAAGCAGTTCCGCGAGAAGCCCGCCGGCGCGACGCCATGACGACGCACACACTCGGCGAGATCGCGACGCGCTTCGGTCTCGAATTGCGCGGCGACGCCGCGACGACGATCCGTGGCGTGGCGACGCTCACCGATGCCGGTCCCGGCCAGCTCGGCTTCCTCGCCAATCCGCGCTACAAGGCGCAACTCGCCGCGACGCGTGCGGATGCAATCGTGCTGCGCGCCGCCGACGCCGATGCGTTCCCGCGCGCATCGCTGATCGCGCCCGATCCATACGTCGCGTTCGCGCGCGTCGCGACGCTCTTCGAGCGCGCACCCGCGGCCGCGCCCGGCGTGCACGCGAGCGCGGTCGTCGGCGAAGGCGCGCGCATTGCAGCGTCGGCGTCGATTGGACCGCACTGCGTCGTCGACGCCGAAGCCGAGATCGGCGAAGGCGCGATCCTCGGCCCGCATTGCATCGTCGGCCGCGGCTGCAGCGTCGGCGCGCAGTCGCGGCTCGTCGCGCGCGTGACGCTCGTGCAGGACGTGAAGCTCGGCAAGCGCGTGCTGATTCATCCCGGCGCCGTCATCGGTGCAGACGGCTTCGGCATCGCGTTCGCCAAGGACCACTGGGTAAAGGTGCCGCAGCTCGGCGGCGTCGTCGTCGGCGACGATTGCGAGATCGGCGCGAACACGACGATCGACCGCGGCGCGCTCGACGACACCGTGCTCGAGGAAGACGTCCGCCTCGACAACCAGATCCAGATCGCGCACAACGTCTTCATCGGCGCGCACACCGCGATGGCCGGCTGCGCGGCCGTCGCCGGCAGCGCGCGCATCGGCCGCTACTGCCTGATCGGCGGCGCCGCTGGCATACTGGGACATCTGGAAGTCGCCGACCGCGTGACCGTGACCGCGATGAGCCTGGTCACGCACTCGCTGCGCGAACCCGGCGAGTACTCGTCGGGCACGCCGATCCAGGAAAACCGGCATTGGCGCCGCAACGCAGCGCGCTTCAAGCACCTCGACGATTTGGTGCGGCGCTTCGGCGCCGTGAAGAAGGAACCCGAGTCATGAACAACATGAGCAACAACGGCGGCGTGAAGTTGCCGATCGACATCGAAGGCATCGCGGCCCTGTTGCCGCATCGCTATCCGTTCCTGCTGGTCGATCGCGTCATCGATTTCGAGCCGAAGAAGCTCGTCGCGATCAAGAACGTCTCGATCAACGAAGCAGTTCTTCCAGGGCCACTTCCCAGGCCATCCGGTGATGCCGGGCGTGCTCATCATCGAAGCGATGGCGCAGGCCTGCGGCATGCTCGTCAAGCTTTCGGCGCCGCCGGAGCGACAGCACACCGGCGTCTTCTATCTCGTCAAGGTCGACAACGCGCGCTTCAACCGCATCGTCGTGCCGGGCGATCAGCTGCGCCTCGAAGTTGAGCAGAAGCGCACGATGCGCAACATGAGCCTCTTCAAGTGCCAGGCGAAGGTCGACGGCGAAGCCGCAGCGGAGGCCGAACTCCTCTGCGCCGAGGTGGCGCGGCTGATGATCCACGCGACCGCGATCGTCGATCCGGCCGCACGCATCGGCGCGAACGTCAGTATCGGCGCCTACAGCGTCATCGGCGCCGGCGTCGAGATCGGCGACGGCACGACGATCGGCCCGCACGTCGTCGTCGAAGGCACGACGCGCATCGGCCGCGACAACCGCATCTTCCAGTTCGCCTCGATCGGCGCGATCCCGCAGGACAAGAAGTTCGGCGGCGAACGACAGCCAGCTCATCATCGGCGATCGCAACCTCATCCGCGAGTTCGTCACGCTGAACCGCGGCACCGGCGAGGGCGGCGGCGCGACGCGCATCGGCAACGACAACTGGATCATGGCCTACGTGCACGTCGCGCACGACTGCACCGTCGGCAACCACACCGTGTTCTCGAACAACGCGACGCTCGCCGGCCACGTCGCGGTCGGCGACTACGCGATTCTTTCGGGCTTCGCCGGCATCCACCAGTTCTGCCGCATCGGCGCGCACGCGTTCATCGGCATGGGCTGCCTCGTCAACGGCGACGTGCCGCCGTTCGTGATCGTCGCCGCCGACTACGGGCGTCCGCGCGGCATCAATTCCGAAGGACTGAAGCGCCGCGGCTTCGACGCCGAGCGCATCGCCGCGATCAAGCGCGCGTACCGGACGCTCTATCTCGGCAACCGTTCGCTCGCCGAAGCGCGCACCGAGCTCGCGGCGATCGCGGCCGACAGCAAGGACGTCGCGGTCATGCTCGATTTCATCGAGGCCAGCGAGCGGCCGCTCGCGCGGTGACTCCGGACGCGATGTCCGCTCCGAATCCCGCCCCTGCCCGCTTCGCGCTCGTCGCCGGCGAAGCGTCCGGCGACCTTCTCGGCGCCGGACTGATCGCCGCGCTGCGCGAGCTTTTCCCCGACGCCATATTCGCCGGTGTCGGCGGCCCGCGCATGCAGGCAGCCGGCCTCGATGCGTGGCACGCGTCGGACGAACTTGCGGTCATGGGCCTCACCGAAGTCGTCAAGCACTTGCCGCGCCTGCTCGCGCTGCGTCGCGACGTGCGCCGGCGCGTGCTCGCGTTCAAGCCGGACGCGTTCATCGGGATCGACGCGCCCGATTTCAATCTCGGCCTTGAGCGCAAGCTCAAGGCGAAGGGCATCCGCACGGTGCACTACGTCAGTCCGTCGGTCTGGGCGTGGCGCGCGAAACGCGCTGCGAAGATCGGTCGCAGCGCCGATCTCGTGTTGTGTCTTTTCCCGATCGAGCCCGCGATCTACGCGCGACACGGTGTCGATGCGCGCTTCGTCGGCCATCCGCTCGCCGATGCATTCCCGCTCGATCCCGCGCAGGCGCCGGCGCGCGCCGCGCTCGGCCTGCCGGACAACGTGCCGGTGCTCGCGGTGCTGCCCGGCAGCCGGCTCGGCGAGATCCGTCGGCTCGGCGCGGATTTTGTCGGCGCGGTTGCGCTGCTGCGAAAAGAGCTGCCCGATCTCGAAGTCGTCGCGCCGATGGCGAACGCCGCGTGCCGGCACGCATTCGAAGGCCTCTTGAAGAGCCGGCAGATCGCCAACGGTGATGCGCAATCGCCGATCCGCATCGTCGACGGCCACGCGCACGAGGCGATGATCGCCGCCGATGCCGTGCTGCTCGCATCCGGAACCGCCGCGCTCGAAGCGATGCTCGCGAAGCGGCCGATGGTCGTCGCCTATCGCGTGTCGCCGCTGACGTATCGCATCGTCATGGGCCTGCACATGCTCGAGGTGAACCGCTACTCGCTGCCGAACGTGCTGGCCGGCCGCGATCTCGTGCCCGAGCTGATGCAGGACGCGTGCACGCCGGAGTCGCTCGCGAACGCACTTTTGCCCGCGCTCGCCGAGCGCCGTCCGCCGCTGCCGCTGGTAGCCGAGTACCGGCACCTGCATCTGGAGCTTCGCCGCGACGCGAGCCGCTCGGCCGCCGCCGCGATCGCAGGCTTGATCGCCGCGCCACGCAGCACCGACGCGTGAGCGCGCTGCACTGCGCATTGACGCTGAGCCCGCTCGTCCGCACGATGCGCGCGTGACGATGCCTCGATGCTGAGCCGAATGGGGAACACACCGCGCCGCGTGCGCGCGCTCCGCATCTTCGCGCTCGTCGCGTTCGTCGCGCTGCTCGCGCTCGGTCCGATGACCGAGCACACGTGGATCGAGCGCGCGTTCACGCTGACGCTCGCGCTCGAAGTCGCGCTCGTCGTCGCGTTCGCGACCGCGCGCTTCGCGTTTGCCCTCCTCGTCGCAACGCTCGTGTTCGGCGCGATCGTGATCGCCGGTGCGCTGAAGTTCGTCTACCTGCAGACGCCGGTGCTCGCGCCGGATCTCGAGTATTTCGTCAACAAGGACACGATCGGCGTCATCGCGCGGTATCCGACGCTGCTCGCTTCGTGTCTTGCGGCCGTCATCGGCATTCCGCTGCTGCTCGTCCTCGCGTTCGCGGGCGAACAGCCGTCGCTGCTGCAGTCAAGACCGCGTGCGGTGCGCGCGATCGTGCGCGTGCTCGGCACGCTCGCGGCCGCGGCGGTGCTCGTCGTCAGCCTGGTGCCGACGGGCCCGTTCTGGCGCGTCTTCAACAAGCCGATGTGGATCACGATCAATGACAAGAGCTTCCTGACGGATTTCTTCACGTCGTTCAACGACACGGTTGTCACGCAGCCCGAGATTCCGGCAAAGATCGACTACAAACCCGGCTGGAAACTCGAGCGCCCGATGCAGGCGCCGGCGACGAAACCCGATGTCGTCGCGATCCTCGAGGAATCGACATTCGATCCGCGCATCCTGAAGGCGTGCACGCTGCCCGAGTGCAGGGCCAAGATGTTCGACACGGACAAATACACGAGGGCGCACGGGCTATTGACCGTGCACACGTTCGGCGGCGGCACGTGGACGAGCGAGTTTGCCGTGCTGACCGGCCTCGCGCACACGCTGTTCGGCGCCGCCGGGCTTTACGCGCCGTACAACCTCGCGCCGCGCGTCGATCACACATTGCCGCGCATGTTCCGCGCGGCCGGCTACCGCGCCATCGCGATCTATCCGATGACCGGCGATTTTCTCAACGCGCGCAACGCCTACGACTACTACGGCTTCGACGCGTTCTACGACGGCACGCAATACGGGCTCGGCTGGGAGAGCCGCGACGCAGACCTCCTGAAAGTCTTCGAGCGCATCTACGCCGACGAGAAGCGTGAGCGCCCGGAGCAGCCGCTGTTCGTGTTCATGCTGACGCTGCACCAGCACGGCCCGCACATGACGCCGCTGAAGGAATTGCCGCCGCCGTATGACAAGCCGCTATTCACCGGCAAGTTTCCGCCGAAGGATCTCGACGACTGGCTGAACTTGAATCTCAGCAACTATCTCGAGCGCCTCGAGCAATCGGACGCGATGATGAGCGATCTCGAAAAGTACCTGCTCGGCGGCGAGCGTCCCGCCGTGCTGATGCACTTCGGCGATCACCAGCCGTCATTCGACGGCGCGATCCACGCGATCCCCAAGCAGGTGCCGAAGAGGCCGGACCGAACTCGAGCATGGTCACGTACTACAGCATCCAGTCGAACTACCCCGTCAAGCGCAAGTTCGACTACCCTGTGCTCGACATCGCGTTCCTCGGCGCGCTCACGCTCGACATCGCCGGCGTGCCGAAGGATGCGTTCTACCAGGCCAACACGTTGCTGCGCGAGCGGTGCCAGGGGCGCTATCTCGACTGCAAGGACACGAACATGGTCGCGTCGTATCACGACTACGTGTTCAACAAGATCAAGGATCTTCGCGAAGAATGAACGCCGTCGCGCCGCTGCCGGAGAAAACGACGGTCCGCGTGCAGCGCTGGATCGAGCGTCTGCAGAAGAGCGCGCAGCGGCACGGTGCGCAGGATCACGCGACGCTCGCCGGCGTCGACGAAGCCGGACGCGGCCCGCTCGCGGGACCGGTCGTCGTTTCCGCCGTGATCCTCGATCCGCAAAAGCCCATCGTCGGCCTCGCCGATTCGAAAGTGCTCTGCGAGAACGATCGCGATCGGCTCGCCGCGCTGATCCGCACGCGAGCGCTCGCGTTTTCGGTCGTCGCCGTCGATGTCGACGAGATCGATCGCTACAACATCTTCTGGGCGACGATGCTCGGCATGCAGCGCGCGCTCGCGGCGCTCGCGCTATCGCCCGCGTATGCGCTCGTCGACGGGAATCGTCTGCCGAAGCTGATGCCGTGTCCGGCGCGCGCGGTTGTCGACGGCGACGCGAAGGAGCCATCGATCAGCGCGGCGTCGATCCTCGCCAAGACCGTGCGTGATCGCATGATGTGCGAGCTCGACAAGGTGCATCCGGGTTACGGATTCGCGCGGCACAAGGGGTATTCGACGCCCGAGCATTTCGAGGCGCTCGATCGGCTTGGGCCGTGCGTGATCCATCGCAAGAGCTTTGCGCCGGTGTACGCGAAGTACGCGATGGGCGATCTCTTCGAAGCGGATGCCGCAGACACTTTGTACGACTCTTAGCGGGTGCCACCTTTTCAATCGCTTTGGTCGAGGAGTGCGCGCCCCGGCCATCAGCAGGTTCGCTCCTGATGAACTAGTGGCGTAAAAGCCAGCCGTGGTTTAGACCTTTGAAGACCACTGCTTCGGCGGTCGCACCGCGCCCCTCATTTGCCTTTTTCCTGCGCATTCGGGGGACGACACACAGTGCTGCCCGACCATCCCCAATCGAGGAACATTTGCTTGAATGAATCTAGGTCAAACGCCTCGTCGGGCCGTGGCTCGCTCAACACCGAGTAGCCGTATCCAGCCCGGCTAAGAGTTTCTGCGTAGGGCCGCACATCGTCGTACTTGCGAACCACCAGCATTCCGTTCCTCGCTCCGAGACTCCGAATGCGCGCGACGGCACGGACCTCATGATCGTCACCGACATCCACAACGTACGCGAAGTCAGCCTTTAGCCCCAGCGCATCGCAAGCTTGCGAAATCCAGCGTTCAAGCGTTGTCATGGGGACTCATCTCGAATGGGAATGTGATCGACTGGGCCCACGTGTCCATGGGGTGCTTGTGAAAACGGAACACCTGAATTGTGGACCTCCGGCCCGCGGACCGTTTCGCTCGGAAATGGATCGGGTAGCTGCTTGTTCAAGTCCTTGTAAGCCTGCAAGTCGGCCGAAGTTATGCCTGTCCTCTTATCCGCTTTCGCCATTTCGACCATCGCCTGCTTCTCATTGCTGAATACTTTGGAAACTGCCTCTTCTCCCTTCGAGGCCAATGTCGCACCGCCAGCCGCGAACGATGCTCCACCTAACGCATCGCCCGCTCCCGATTCCGCGATTCCATTGACTATGGCGGTCGCTGCTGCTGGATTCGCCAACGCCGCAGTTCCGACCTCGACGGCGCCAGCCGCGACGACCGGTGCCATGACTGCGCCAAGCGCAACGCCGATCGCTGGCCCCAGCCAATCATCCGGACTCGGCGGTGGTGGCTCTGCACCGGACAGTTTGTATTCGTGCTCGAAATCACGCGACTCGCGTCCATTCGGATCGAACTTGCTATACGGGTTGTTCTCCGCATACGCATACCGATTGAAGTTCTTGCCGCTCTGTGGATCAGGATCGACCGAATCGGTCGACAGGAACCGCCCCAGCTGCGGGTCGTAATAACGCGCCTGCAGGTAGACGAGCCCGCTCGGATCCATGACCGCGCCGGTGTAACCGGGCCCGTCCGGGCTGCGTTCCATACGCCCCGCCGAACGGCAGGTAGTGATAGCGCTGCGTGACGGTCTGGTTCTGATCCGTCTCCGCGAGCAGCGATCCGAGCGCATCGGTGTGCAGGTAGTGGCGGCCTTGGCTGTCGTCCTTGCCGACGAGATGCCGCCCGAGATAGACATACCGCGTCTCCGCCGCATTGACCGGCGGCTTCTCGAAGCTCGAACAGAACACGCGATCGTTGGCGGGTGGCAGCCCGTCTGCGGCGCAGGTTCCAGCTCTTCTAGCAGCTTCCCCTCGTGGTCGTAGATCGAGACGCGCTGCCCGCCGTTGACGTCGGTCACCGTCCGCCGCCCGTCGGCGTCGTAGCGATACGACTCGACTGTCCTGGCAGCCCGAGCAACAGATCGCTGCGATCGAACGTAAACGCCTGCGCTGCCCTTGTGCGTCAGATGCCCCTGACCGTCGTACTGCAGCGGCGTGGAGCACTCCGCCGACGACCATCGCCGTCGTGCGATTCGTCGCCGCATCGATCGTGAAGCTCGTCGCGACACCGCCGACCGTCGCGGTCTTGAGGTTGTCGCTGTCGTCATAGCCGAACGTCGCATTGCCCCACATCGCGGCCGCGTTCGCCGTTTGCAGCCGGTTCGCCAGGTCGTAACCCATCGCCACCGAGTCTGTATGCGCCGCGAGATGATCGGTGATCGCCGTGACATTGCCGACGCCGTCGTAGCCGTAGTCGGTGTTGATGACCGATCCTTCGGTAACGGTCTGCGGCAAGAGCCGCGTGTTCTGGCTCATCGCACGCGCGAGGCCGTTCCCGTAGGTGAAGCCCTTGACGGCGCCGTTCGGCCAGTACGTCAGCCCGCTCGCATACGTGCCGACCTTGGTCGGCTCGCCCCACGCATCCGGCGCGTAGTCGATCGCCGTCGCATCCGGATACGTCAGGCCGCTCAGCTGGCCGCGCGTGTTGTACGCGTAGTCGATCTCGTACGGATCGCCGTCGATCGCGAGCGTCTCGTAGGTCAGGAGGCCGCGGCGGTTGTAATTCGTCGTGCGCGTTATGCCGCCTCGGCTTGCAGTCTTGCGCAGGCTATTCGGCCACCAGGTCTGCGCGATGTTCTCGTCGGTCCCGCCCGGATAGATGACGCTCGTCAGCCGGTTGCGGTTGTCGTAGATGCGCGCGACCTTGTTCGAGCCGTTGATCGCGCCGTAATCGCAGCCGACGTCGCCTGCGAGGTCCGCGCTTCCGGTCACATTGCCGGCGGCGTCGCGCGCGAAGACGGTCGTGCCGCGCTCGGGGCTGTAGATTGCGCAGATGAAGCGCCCGCCCCAGGTCCATCCACGCTTCAGCGCGCCGCGGCTGATGTTCTCTGGCCTGCCCCATGCATCGCGCGCGATGTCCGTCGTGTAGAGCGGCCCGTCGATCGTGATGGGCCACGCAGTCGATGGTTCGTCGTGTGTCAGGTAGTGGACGTACGTCGTCGCGTTCGGATCGGAGATGCGCGTGACGAAGCCGGCCTCGATACGTGTAGCTCGTGATGTAGCCGACGAAGTTCTGCTGCACGAGCGATCGAGACCATCGTATTGGAAGGTCGTGCCGCTGCCTTCGTTCGGCAACGTCGACGGCACCGAGACGAACGCAGGGCCGCCGTCGCCGTCGTATTTCGCGTTGACGTAACGCGCGTTGTTCGCGTTGACGAGGATCGGACGCAACAGCGCGTCGTACTTCGTGATCGTCTGGTACGTATCGGTGGTTTTAGTCGACTGCCAGCCGGCGGCGCTCGTCGACCAGGCGATCGTCGTCGGCGCGAAGGTCTGATTGCCCCCGGTGCCGGGATCGCCGGCTGGATAGTGGATGCCCGAGAGGCGGCCCACCGCGTCGTGGTCGTAGCGTCGTCGTCGAGCCGCGCTCGTCGGTGTAGCTGTCGATCGTGCCGGCTGTTCGAGACCGTGACCGACGCGGCCTCGCCGGTCGCGTAGCCAACATTCTTCGGTATGCCGCGATACCAGTTCGAATAGGTCGTCGCGTGGCCGTCGCCGTCCTTGGTCCAGAGCAACGTGCCGTCCGCGTTGTAACTGAACGTGCTGATCCACCTCGCCGAAGCGGCTGACCGACGTCGGCATGTTCAGCGTGTTGAGGACGAGCTCGCGTTCCGTCGCGCCGCTGCTGACGATCTTCTGGATCGTCCCGAGCACCCACTTCGTCGTGTTGTTCGCGTACGTGATCGTCTCTGCCTTCGTCGCCGAACCCGCGCGCGTGATCGACTGCGGATCGCCGAACGCATCGAGGCTCGATGCCGTGTACGTGAACGTCGTGCCCTGCAGCGTCGTCGTGCGTTGCTTGAGCGGTCGCAGCGTCGCGAGCCGGACCGTATCGCCGCGGCTCTGCGTCGCCGTGCCGAGGGGCGCCGGATACGATTGGCCGGTCGCGGGGAAGTACTGCGTACGTCTCCGATTCGAAGATAGCTCGCGCCCGTGCCGCCGGTCTCCTTCTTGAGCAACTGGCCTTCGTCGTCGTTGTAGCCCGTGCCGAACGTGTAGCGCGTCTCATAGCCGCGCGGATCGGTCACGGTCGTCGTGACGGTTGTGGCGCAGATCGATCCCGAACACCCGGCATACGCGAGCGTCCACGTGAGCGGCGTCGCGAGCCCGGGTCCGGTGATCTGCTTCTGCGTGAGCGCGAGTGTGTCGTAGACACCGGGCTGCACGCTGGCGAACGCGAGATTCGCGCTGTTCGTGTAGCACGTGGCCGGCGCACCGGCACGGCCACGGCGCGTGATGGTGAACGTGAACTTGCCCTGTGCGCCGCTAGGGTGCGTCAGCGTGCCGCTGAACGTGTACGGCGCCGACGGCGTGCCGGGTGCTCCGCACGTCCACGGGTTCGGGTACGACCAGCTGATGTGATTGAGCGTATCGAGGCTGATCTGCCACTTCGACGTGTCGGGGCGCGTCACCGACGACAGCGAATAGTAAGAGCCGTTGAACGTGTATCCGTAGATCCACGTGTGCGTGCCATCGCTGATCGACTGCACGCTGTGGGTCGTGCCGAGATAGGTCAGCGTCAGCGTGCGGCCATCGCTCGACGTGATCTGCTCGAGACGAAGCGGGTTCGATGGATCGTAGTCGTACTTGACCCAGTTGCCGAAGCGGTCCTCGACCTTCGTCGCCATCATCCATGCGGCATTGCGGTCGAGCGTCGCCGTCACGGGCTGATTCGTGTCGGCCGGCCGCGACAGCGGCACGTACGGTCGGAGCGCGAGCCAGTCGAAGGTGTACTTCGTGCCGTCGGGCGCAAGCGCGACGAAGCCTTCGCCCGCTCCGGGACTGCCGCCAGCGAGCGATGGCAGGCAGCCGATCATCCACCAGTCGTTCGTGACGATCGGCCAGCTGCCCGAGGCAGGATGCGCGGTGTTGTTCGGTGCGCGCTCGAGTAGCTCGCGGCGGCCGTAGCCGGGCACGGCGAGCCGGTACCCGGTCGAATACTGCTCCCACGGAATCGTCGTCGTGATCGGTGTCGCCGGTGCGTTCGGCGACGGCGTCGTCACGATCGCATCGGACGCGCCGGCGAATGCGCTGCAACGCGCGTTCGGATTCGCTCCGGGCACCGTCCAGCCGACGCTCGTCGCAACGATGCCTTCGATGTGCGGAACTTCGAGATCCCAGTCGCCGAAATCGCGTTCCGGGATCACACCGCTCGGATTCGTCTGCACGACGTAACGGCGGCCGACGGCCACCGGCAACGCGTTGTTGCCGGGCAGGCTGACGTCGGTCGCGATGAGCTCGACCTCGCCCGTGTCGTAATCGATGCGTTCGCCGAGCAGGCTGGCGTCGAGCGCGCCGACATCGCGATCGGACCGGATCAGCGTCGAATACTCCTGCGGCAGCGTCTGCCCCGAGGCGAGTCCGACAAATGACAGGAGCGCGAAACAGCAAAGGACGCGAAGCGCACAACGTCCGTTGTAGTGCGTGGACATGCAAGATCCTCCGGGCGAACGGCAGGACAGCTACGGTCGTGCGGAGGTGCAGCGAGCTTGCCTCGCGGGTGCGCTATTTTGCCAGAGGCAAGATTGAGAAAATCGTCACAGTCGTCGGCCGTCGGTCGCCATCGCGCCGCGGCTAGATCCGCGCGTGCTGGAGCGGACGCTCGCGATGCATCAGCGTCCACTCGGCATGCTCGGCGAGCGCGGCCTCGCCCAACGCACGCAGGATCTCGCGCTGCTCGACCGGTGATTTCGCGCGATCGAGCGCGGTCCGCGCGTTCGCGTAAATGCGGCACATGAAGCGGTACTGCTTGATCAATTCCTTGTCGGCCTTGCGGTAGGCGTAGGCTTCGCGCACGGCCGCGATGATCGCGACCGACGCCATGATCGCGACGAGCACGGTCTTCGTATCCTGCGAAAGATGCAGCACGAATGCCGCGAGAAAAATGCTGATCGCGATGCCGAGCCAGAGGCTCACGCCACCGAGCATTTCCGTGATGCGATGCAGTCGCGCGCGCTGCGCCGCGCGCCGGTCGTAGTAGTTCCACTGGCCGCTGCCGCCGGGCTGGCCGATCCATTCGTCGATCACGCGCGCGAGCGCATGCGGATCGCGCGGCGGCGCGGCGAGCTCCGCTTCGAGGCCGGCCGAGCGCATTGCGTTCCGGATCCAGCCGAGCTCCACGTCCTGTTTTTGCAGAAAATTGTCGTGCGCGAACTCCGAATCGGCCGTCACCGATAGTCCGGCCCGGCGCCAGTACGACTGCACGCGCAGCCCTTCGGCGAGCGCGCGGTAGTCGAGATACTTGCGATGCCAGCCGCGCCGCCGCGCGATGATGCTGAGTCCGACGCCGAACGCGAACAGCGCGAGGAACACGAAGATCATGTAGTCCTGCGCCGGCAGATCGGCGTAGCACATGAACGCAATGCCCATCAGCGCGGCGACCGTGTAGATCGCGCGCATCGCGAAGAAGACGCGGCGCTGGAAATGGATCGCGAGCCAGTCCGCGGCCTGGAACAGCGTGTGGATCATGTTCGGCGGCGTCGCCGTACCGGCCGTATGCGCGAGCCGGAGCGCGGACTTCGCGTCGATCTCGCTGCGGTACTTGTCCCAGTCGGCGTTGAACTCGGTCATGTGCGCGAACGCGGCGCGGAACGCGTCCGGCATCGGATCGGTGCCCGGCGTCGCGCGGTCGCCGACGCGCCAGAACGTATCGAACGGCTGCAGCGGCAGCGCCGGCGCGCCGCCGGGTCCGTCGCGCGACGAGACGATGTGATACGCGAGCCGCTCGATGTCGGTGTTGAGCGGCGCATAACCTGACCGCGTGCGGCGACGCTCGACGGACGCCGGCCGCGTGCCGAAGAGGTGATATTCGACCGTCTGCGCGGTGCCGCCGAGCCGGTCCGACGCCTTGCCGTCCCAGATCGCTAGCAGCACGTGGCAATGGCTCGAGATGTAGACGCCGACCTGCGCATAGTGGCGGTCGCGTTCGGCGCCGGACGGTGCCGCGTCGGCATCGTCGAGCGAATTGCCGGCGACGCGCGGGAGCTCGATGACCTCGGCTCGCGCGCAGAGCGCATCGAAGCGCGCGTGCTCGGCCGCGTCGAGAAAATCCTGAGCGTACTGCGCACGATCCATCGGCAGCACGGCGATGAGTCGCGCGCCCGCCGCGAGCGCTTCCTCGGCCACGAGCTGATCGCCGCCCTGCGCGAGCGCCGACACGACCGTCAGCGGAAGATCGGGATAGTCGCGGTCGAGCCGCGCGAAGAACTCGCGCAAGCGCGCGCGGACCGCGGCGATTTGCGATGCCGGGATGTTGCGGTGGCTCGTGACGCCGATCACAAGCGGAATGCGATCGCCGTTGCTGTCGATCATGGCGCTTCCTGCGTCAGGGCACGCTCGGCTTCGCGACGCTCCATTTTTTCGCGAATCGCGCAAACATGTAGATCACGCCGATCGCGACCAGCGCGATGGCGACGAGCACAATCCCCTGGTAGAACGTATTGCGGATGATCGGCCGGCCGCCGTCGATGCCGGGTGGATTGGTGAGTGCCGAGTGCCACGTACCGGTGACCAGCTCCTGCGCCTTCAGCGCGAGCGCGCCGCCGTTTGATCCAGGGCTAGGCGCCGACGCGACGACCATCATGACCTGTCCGTCCCACACCGGCGGCAGCTGGCACATCGGACATTGCGCGATGTCGATGTGGAGGCCGTTCACCGTCGAGCTCGGGTCTTCGCGAAAGCACAACTGCGCGGTGCCGGAAAACGTGATGGCGTTGACCGGCTTCGACGGACCGGTCGTTGCCGTCGCGTAGAGATAGACGCCCTCGTTCGCATCGGGCGGCACCTTGTTCACGCGGACGAGGAAGCTGAGATCGGGTTTGCAGGCCATCGGATTGTCCTTTTTCGGCGGGCGGTCAGGAGCGGTTCGGCTCGTTGCGCGCGACGCTGGCGCCGCGCTCGGACGTCTTCACGTTCGCGTTGCGGCCGAGCGCCGCGGCGATGCGCGCAAGCAGGTCGCCGTTCTCGGCGTACTCGACGCCCGCCCCGCGCACGGCGGCAACGTAATCCGGTTGCGCATAGCCCATTGCCGCGAGCCGCTGCACGTCGTCGCGGCTCTCCTCTGCGCGGCCGAGCGCGAGGCGCGCGCGGACGAGCGTGTCGAGCGCGCCGGGCTCGCGCAGCGCATGCGTGCTTTCGGCGAGGATCGACTCGGCACGCGACCACGCGCGTCGCGCGGCGTCGGCGTCGCCGCTCGCGGTTGCGATGTCGCCGATCAGCACCTGCATGTCGGCCAGCAGCAAGGTCGCCGCGTGATCGTCGCTCGTTTCCTTGACCGAGCGCGCGACGATCGCGTCAGCCGCGAACGTCTCATCGCGCGCCTCGCGGACGCGCTGCTCTGCAAGCAGGAGTCGCCCGTGCTCGGCGAGGCCCTGCGCGAGCTTGCGCTGCCATACGACGTTGCTCGCGTCCTTGCCCGACAGGAGCCTCAGACGCGCGATCGCCGATTCATCGAGCCGCGCCGCTTCGGCGAGATGCCCGCGCGTGCGCTCGATGCGCGCGAGCTTCATCCCGGAATCGCCGGCCATCTGCAGCCAGTCCGTCGACGACGGATCGACCGCGAGCAGCGCTTCGGCGCCGTCGAAGCCCGCTTGCGCGAACGCACGCGCGTCGTCGATCGCGCCGCTTGCGAGCAGGATCTCGCCGAGCGCGGCGTCGGCTGCGGCCAGATCCTCGCGCCGGTTGTTGTTCGTCGGATCGACCGCGGCGAGGCTCGCTTTCGCGCGCTGGTCCGCGATGCGCTCGACGACGGCTTCCTCGAGCCGGCCTTCCTTCAGCGCGAGCTGCGCGAGATTGCCGTGCGCGTAGCCAAGCTCGGCCTTCCAGTCGAGCTTGTCGGGCTCGAGGCGCGTCAGCGTCTCGTAGCCCTGCACGACGGCGAGATATTCGTGGCGCGCATCGGCCATCGCCTCGCGCGCTTCGAACACGCGGCCTGCATTCGAATGCGCGATCGCGAGCTGATCGAGCACCTTGACGTCCGACGGGCGCGCGAGCCGCGCCTTGTCGAGGATGTCGCGCGCCGCGAGGAAGCGCACGAGCGCGTCGCCGAGCCGCCCTTGCGAGAAATCGATGAAGCCGAGCCAGGTCTGGCTTTCGGCGTGGATCGCCTCGTACTCGGCGTTGCCGGGCGCATGCTCGACGAGCCGCGCGCTCGAATCGGCAGCCAGCTTGAACGCATCGATCGCTTCGTCGACGCGGCCCTGGTCGCGACGAACGGCACCGATTTTCAGCAGCGCCTTGGCGTGCTGCGCGAGCGTGTCGTCGGTCATGTCCGCGAGCGGCAGCGCGGCGAAATACTTGACCGCCTTGTCGGCGACGCTTTCGAGGATGTCGAGCCGATTCACTTCGCGCAGGCGATCGTCGAGATCGCCGAGCATGAACGCGACGAGATCCTCGGCCTGCTTTTGCCGGCGCTCCGCCGCGTGGCGCGCGAGGATCGCGTTGACCGCAAGCGCGCTCGTCAGGCAAACCAGCACGAAGCCGGCCGCGAGCGCGATCATCGTGCGCCCGCGCCGTCGACGGCGCTCGCGGTGGCGCAGGTCGTCGAGATCGACGCCGATCAGTCCCGCGACGAGCTTCGTGCGCGCATTCGACTTGCCGTCCTTGCCCGGCCGCGCATCGGCCGCGATCGGCTCGAAACGCTCGCCGGTTTCGCGGCCATCGGCGTCGAAGCGTTTCGTCAACGCCGCGGGCAGGCATTCGTCGTGCTCGCGTCCGGCCCATGCGCTCGCGCCGGGCTCGCCGTCGACGATCAGGCAGAAGATGCGATCGCTCCGACCGAGGCGCTGGAACGCCGTCACCTCCTCGTTGACCCAGCGCGACTGCGCCGCGTGCGGCGAGCAGATCACGATCAGATTCGCCGACTGCGCGAGCGCGTCGCTGACTTTTGCCGAAAGGTTCGCCGCGCTCGGCAGCTCGTCGCGATCGCGGAACACCGGCGCGAGACGCGGCGGGATGATGCCCGCACGCGTCGCGATGCCGACGAGGCGCGGCGGGATCGGGTAGCTCTCGATCGCGGCGTGCAGCCAGTCTGCCCAGTCGCTGTCGCGATGGCTGTAGCAGAGGAATGCGCGGTAGCGGTGCTCGAGCATGCGCGTAAGTTCGCCGGTCGGCTTATTCCTTGCCGGACCTACTTGTTCGTGGAGTGATTGATGATGTGCGGGTCGTGCCCGAACTTTTGCGCGACTGTGCCGCCGAGCCACACCCACAGCTCGTAGTACCAGGTACGGCCATCGTCGTTGTTGTCGGTGATCGACAGCGAGGCATTGCCGGGACCCATTGCGTTCGCCGGGAAACTGAACTCCGCGCCGGTGTACGGGCCTGTGAGTGGTTTCGCCGATCCAATCCAGCAGGCATTTGGCGCCCCGCCCTGCGCGTAGATGTTCAGCGGATAGGTGTTTGTCCCGTACGTCAACGACGCGGTCTGAAGGTTGAACACGAGCGATATCACCGTGCCCTTCGCGTAGGCTTTGCTGAAGTCGAGACTGCCATCGGACGACGTGACGACGCCGGACGGCGTGCCGGCGCCAGCCGCGAACGAGAAGTTGACGCCCTGCGTTGGAAGGGCGCCGGCTGCTGTGATTGTGACGTTGACATTGACCGTTGCTGTCGTCATGGCTCGCTCTCCGGTTGGGTTTGATTTTTCAATGACCGCGTGCCGACTCGGCGACGGCCGGCTCTACGCGCTCAGTCTTGATGGCGATGAAGTCGGGATGTGCGTATCCCGCGCGTTCCCACTTCGCGATGATCGGCGCGGCTTCGTCGGCGCGCCCGAGTCGCAAGAGCGCGGTGGCGAGGACCGTCTGCATCGCGGCGTCTTCGCGTTCCTGCTCAGGGCCGAGCACCGCGACGACGCGTTCCCACGCGGCGCGCGCATCGTCGGGTCGATTGACTGCGCGGCATTCGTCGCCGATCGCGAGCAATGCGACGCCGAGTTGCCAGCGGATCGGCTGGTCGCCTTCCTTGTCGGCCGACTTCAGCGTGTCGATGCGCACGACTACTTCGCGCGAGCGTTCCAGCGCACCATTGTGATCGCCGGCATGCACTGCAAGCGTCGCCTGCAACGACTGGCATCGAGAGAGATGGAACCCTCGCCAGCGCACGACGCTTGCGTCGCGCTTCACGAGATCCTGCGCCAGCGCGCACGAACGCGCGGCGGCGTTGCTCGCACAGCGCGATATCCGCGAGCCGGTACGCGACTTCGCCGTAGAACGCATTGACGTCGGCGCCGATGTCGGCCCACAGCGTGTTGTCGGGCTCGGTTCGAATCAGCGAATCGGCGAGCCCCGTCGCGATGCGAAGCTGCTCCAGCGCCTCGGACAGGCTGCCTTTCGCCTCCGACAATCGCGCGAGAGCCGATCGCGCGACGAGCTCGCCACGGCGCGCGTCGTTGTTGTTCGGATCGCCGGCGAGCACCGACGTGTAGATCGCAAGCTCCGCCGTGCGCTGCGCGCGCGCCGCATCGAACGAGCCGACCTTTTCGCGTGCGTCGGCGAGCCACGCGTGCGACTGCGCTTCTTCGAGCTGGAGCCCGACGTCGTCCGGCGTCGCCTTTGCGAGCGCGGACGAAATTGCGAGCGAACGCTCGAAGGCGGAGGCCGCTTCAGCCGATCGCCCCTCCTTGACCAGCAGCGTGCCTAGATTGCTGTAGGCATAGCCGACCTCGGCCCGCCATTCGGGCTTGTCCGGATCGAGCGCGACGAGCCGCTCTGCGAGCACCTTGTATTCGTTGAACGATTTCTCGGCGATGTCGTTCTGGCCACGCTGGAACGCGACGAAGCCGACCCAATAGACGCTCTGCGCGTGATCGAAGACGCGCTGCCCGTCGTTCGGCGCGCGCGACAGCAACTCGCCGGTGCTATGTGCTGCCTGCTCGAACACGTCGAGCGCGTGATCGAGATTCCCGCGCAGATCATCGACCTCGCCAATCAGATGCAACGCACGCGCACGTCGCCCGAGCGAATCCGCATCGAGCGCGCCGGCATCCTGCGCCGCGTAATATTTGAGCGCGCGCGCGCCGACCGAATCGAGCGCGTCGAGGCGTCCGACCGGCTCGAGCTTCTTGCGCAGATCGCCGAGCATGAACTCGATCAGACCTTCGGCTTCGCCACGCTGCGCGATCGCTTCGCTGCGCGCGCGGAGCGCATAGACGCTGAGGCCGCCGGTCAACAGCATGCCGGCGAACGACGCGGCCGCGAGCAACGCCCACTTGCGATTGCGTCGTTGCTGCTCGCGCTGCTTTAGCGTGTCGAAGCCGACATCGATGAGGCCGGCGATGAGCTTCAGCCGCGCGTTCGCCTTGCCGTCCTTGCCGGGACGGACGTCGGCGGCGATCGGCTCGATGCGTTCGTCGGTCGGATTGCCGCTCGCGTCGACGCCGAAGCGCAGCGCGTTGCAGAAGCATTCTTCGTTCGCGCGGCCGGCGACGTCGGTCGCGTCGGGCTCGCCGTCGACGATCAGGCAGAAGATGCGGTGCGCGCGGCCGAGGCGTTTCCAGGCGCGCACTTCGGCGTCGACCCAGCGCGAGGTCGCGGCGGCCGGCGAGCAGATGACGATCAGGTTTGCCGACGCGGCGAGCGCTTCGTCGACCTTGGCGCCGAGATCGGTCGCGCTCGGCAACTCGTCGCGATCGCGGAATATCGGTGCGAGCCTTCGCGGAATAAGGCCGGCCGTCGTCGTCGTGCCGACCAGGCGGCTCGGGACGCGGTAGGTTTCGATCGCGCGGTGAAGCCAGCGCGCCCAGGTTTCGTCCCGGTGGCTGTAGCTCAAAAACGCGCGATACCTGAAGCTCGTAGCCCCAGTTACCATCGCCGCCCCCCGCGCCGCGGCCCCCACGGCGCTGCTGTCGAACAGCCTATCAAAACGTGAATTACGTCACACTTTAATTCGTTGTAGGAAAACGCCGATTTTCATGTCCGCCAAGCGAGCCGGCGGCGCGGCATGCACCTACCGCCTGCGCCGCAAGCAGCTCTTTCTTCTCGGAAAACCGTCCGAAAGCTGCGGCGCCGAGGCGGTCGAATCGCCCCCGTCAAGCCTTGCCCGACCGGCAGGCGGGCCTTACGCTGGCGGCTGCCTCCGCGCCCCGCCTCCATGCCTGCGGAATTCATCCATCTTCACGTCCACAGCGAGTATTCGCTGATCGATTCGACGATCCGGGTCAGCGACCTCGTCGAAGCGTCCGCGCGCGCCGGCATGCCCGCGGTCGCGTTGACGGACCAGAGCAACCTGTTCGCGCTGGTCAAGTTCTACAAGGCGGCCGAAGCCGCCGGCATCAAGCCGATCGCAGGCTGCGATCTGTGGGTCGGCCATCGTGAGGATCGCGCGCAGCCGCAGCGCCTGACCGTGCTCTGCCAGAACCGCGAAGGCTATCTCAATCTTTCGCGCCTGCTCTCGCGCGCGTACGCGGAAGGACGGCACGGCGAGATCGCGATCGTCGACATCGACTGGCTCGATGACGCGAACGCAGGTTTGATTGCGCTCGCCGGCCGCGAGAGCGAGATCGGCCGGCTGCTGATCGGCGGTCGCGACGACTATGCGCGCGCGCGTGCCGAACGCATGCGCGCGCGATTCCCGGATCGGTTCTATCTCGAAGCATCGCGCACGCATCGGCCGAACGAGGACGTGTTCATCGACGGCGCGCTCGCCCTCGGCGAAACGCTCGATCTGCCGATCGTGGCGACGAACGATGCGCGCTTTCTCACGCGCGACGACTTCGAGGCGCACGAAGCGCGCGTCTGCATCCACGCGGGCCGCGTGCTCGCCGATCCGAAGCGGCCGCGCGACTACACGCCCGAGCAGTATCTCAAGTCGCCTGACGAAATGGCGGCGCTGTTCTCGGATCTGCCGGAGCTGATCGAGAACTCGGTCGAGCTGGCGAAGCGCTGCAATCTCGAGCTCAGCTTCGGCACGTATTTTCTGCCGGCGTTCCCGGTGCCGGAGGAGCACACGCTCGACAGCTTCATCCGCACCAATGCAAAAGCGGGACTCGTCGACCGGCTCGCGAAGCATGCGCCGGCCGCCGGCTTTACGCGCGAGGACTACGAGACGCGTCTCGATCTCGAGATCGGCGTCATCGTGCAGATGGGATTTCCGGGCTACTTCCTGATCGTCGCGGACTTCATCAACTGGGCGAAGCAGCACGACATTCCGGTGGGACCGGGCCGCGGCTCGGGCGCGGGCTCGCTTGTCGCGTACGCGCTCGGCATCACCGATCTCGATCCGCTGCGCTACGACTTGCTGTTCGAGCGATTCCTCAATCCCGAGCGCGTGTCGCTGCCGGACTTCGACGTCGACTTCTGCATGGATCGCCGCGACGAAGTCATCGACTACGTCGCCGACAAATACGGGCGCGATCGCGTCAGCCAGATCATCACGTACGGCACGATGGCCGCCAAGGCCGTGCTGCGCGATACGGGCCGCGTGCTCGGCATGCCCTACGGTCAAGTCGACCGCATCGCGAAACTCCTGCCCAAGATACCGCTCGATCTCTCGCTCGAGGATGCGCTCGGCCGTTCCGAGAAATCGCGCAAGGAGTCCGATCGCGTCGTCGCCGAGTTCAAGGCGCTGTATGCGAACGACGAGGAGGTCAAGGAGCTCGTCGATCTCGCGCTGAAGCTCGAGGACCTCACGCGCAACGCGGGCAAACACGCAGGCGGCGTCGTCATCGCGCCCGGCCCGCTCAGCGACTACGCGCCGCTCTTTTCCGAAGCCGGCGGCGACGGGCTCGTCACGCAGTTCGACAAGGACGACGTCGAGGCGGTCGGCCTCGTCAAGTTCGACTTCCTCGGTCTTCGCACGCTGACGATCATCGACTGGACCGTCAAGGCGATCAATGCGAAGCGTGCAACGCGCGGTGAGGCGCCGCTCGACATCGCCGCGCTGCCGACGGACGACGCAGCGAGTTACGCATTGCTGAAGCGCTGTCAGACCACCGCGATCTTCCAGCTCGAATCGCGCGGCATGCGCGATCTCGTCAAGAAGCTGCAGCCCGATACGTTCGAGGACATCATCGCGCTCGTCGCGCTGTTCCGGCCGGGCCCGCTGCAGTCGGGCATGGTCGACGACTTCATCGCGCGCAAGCACGGGCGCGCCGAGGTCAGCTATCCGCATGCGCTGCTCGAACCGATCCTGAAGCCGACCTACGGCGTCATCGTTTATCAGGAACAGGTGATGCAGATCGCGCAGGTGCTCGCCGGCTATTCGCTCGGCGGCGCCGACCTCTTGCGCCGCGCGATGGGCAAGAAGAAAGCCGAGGAGATGGCGCTAGCAGCGCGTCACGTTCGAGGACGGCGCGGCGAACAACGCGATCGAGCCGCGCCTCGCGAGCGCGATCTTCGATCTGATGGAGAAGTTCGCCGAGTACGGCTTCAACAAGTCGCACTCGGCCGCGTACGCGCTCGTCGCGTATCAGACCGCGTGGCTGAAGGCGCACTACCCGGCCGAGTTCATGGCCGCGGTGCTTTCGGCCGACATGGACAATACGGACAAGGTCGTCAATTTCCTCGCCGAAGCGCGCGCGATGCAGCTCGTCGTGCAGCCGCCGGACATCAATGCGTCGAATTATATGTTCGAGGCGCGTGACGACAGGACGATCGTATACGGCCTCGGTGCCGTCAAAGGCGTTGGCCACGGCGCAGTCGATTCAATCGTCGAAGCGCGTGCGAAAGGCGGCGCCTTCCGCGACATCGCGGTCTTCTGCCGACGCATCGATGCGCAGAAGATCAACAAGCGCGTGCTCGAGGCGCTGATCCTCTCAGGCTCGATGGATGCGCTCGCGCCGAATCGCGCGAGCCTGATGCTGCAGCTGCCCGAAGCCGTGCGCGCGGCAGAGCAGCAAGCGCGCGACGTGGAAGCCGGACAGCACGACATGTTCGGCGCGGTCGCGGCGAGCGCGATCGAGTCGACGCCTTTGCCGACGACCACCGAGTGGCCGATCGAGCGCAAGCTCGCCGGCGAGCGCGAGACGCTCGGCCATTATCTATCGGGCCATCCGACCGATTCGTGGAAGGGACTCATCGCACGCGTCGCGACGTCGCCGATCGGCGAGATCGACCAGCATTACAAGGCGCCTGGACCGAACGACCGGCGTGGGCGCTTTTCGGATCAGTCGTACACGATCGCAGGTCAGGTCATCGCGATCCGCAAGCGCGGCGATGCGATGGCATTCGTGCAGGTCGAGGATTTCTCGGGCCGCATCGAAGTCAGTCTGTTTCGCGAGGCATGGGTCGAATACGGCCCGCTGCTGACGCGCGATGCGATTCTCGTGTTCGACGGCGGCCTCAGCTTCGACGAGTTCTCGGGCAATTTTCAGCTCCGCGTGAACTCGGTCGCGACGATCGAATCCGCATGCGAGCGGAGCGCGCGCGTGCTGCGCGTGAAGCTCAACGGCGTGCATGGCGATTTCATTGCGCGCCTGCAGCACGCGCTCGCCGCGCACCGTGGCGGCGCGACGCCGGTGCGGCTGACGTATCACAACGCCGCGGGTCAGGCCGAGATCGAGCTCGGCGCCGAATGGCGCGTGCGCGCGACGCCGGCGCTGAAGGACAGCCTGCAGGCGCTCGACGGCGTCGTCGCGGCGGAGCTCGTGTTCGGCTGACGCGCGACGCGCGCGATTTCTCACAAGCCGGATCCGCGAGCGCCGATCGCCGATTTGCTTTCCGCATGATGTGATACTAAAGTGTCACTCTATGCGAACCGAACTCGTGACGACATTGAAACGCCAGGCCACCGAGCTCCTGGACGATCTCACACGCGACAAGGAGCCGATCCTGATCACGCAGCACGGCGTGCCAACTGCGGTGCTCGTCGATATCGCGAGCTACGAGCTGCAACAGTCGCGCATGGCGATCCTCGAAGGCATCGCGCGCGGCGAGCGTGCACTGGCCGAGGGTCGAACGTTCACGCACGCCCAGGTGAAGGCGTACTTCGCGAAGAAGTGGCTCAAGTAATCTGGACCGAGCCCGCACGGGCCGACCTCGAAGCGATTCACGACTACATCGCGATCGAGAGCCCTGTTGCCGCGATCGCGCTCGTCGGCCGCATCGTGCGCCACGTCGAACAGCTCGGCCGGCAACCCGATAGCGGCAGCTGGCTGCCGGAGCTCGGCCGCTCCCGTTATCGCCAGATCGTCGAACCGCCCTGCCGTGTTTTCTATCGCCGCGACGGCCGCACCGTGGCCATCCTCCATGTGATCCGCTCCGAACGCGTGCTCGACGTGCGGCGCCTCGAAGCCGCACTGGATGAGTAGACACGCCGGCCCCATCTGTGGGTAGCGAAGCCGTGCCGCCCGCCGCGCTATACTTCGCGCCTTTGCGCCTGCCTCCCGGCGCGAACGTCGCCGAATGAACCCGAACTTCCTCGATTTCGAACAGCCTATCGCCGAACTGGATGCAAAGATCCAGGAGCTTCGGCTGGCCAGCCACGGCCAGGCATTCAACATCGAGGACGAGATCTCGACGCTCGAGGACAAGCTCAAGGCGAAGACCGCCGAGATCTTCCGGAACCTCACGCCATGGCAGGTCGCGCAGCTCGCGCGCCACCCGGCGCGGCCGTACACGCTCGATTACATCGGCACGATCTGCGAGGAGTTCCACGAGCTCGCCGGCGACCGCGCGTTCGCCGATGACGCCGCGATCGTCGGCGGCCTCGCGCGCATCAACGGCCGCAGCGCCGTCATCATCGGGCATCAGAAAGGCCGCGACACGAAATCGAAGATCCGGCGCAACTTCGGCATGCCGCGGCCGGAAGGGTATCGCAAGGCGCTGCGCATCATGCAGATCGCCGAGCGCTTCCGCCTGCCGATCCTGACGTTCATCGACACGGCCGGCGCATGGCCCGGCGTCGACGCCGAAACGCGCGGCCAGAGCGAAGCGATCGCGCGAAACCTGCGCGAGATGTCGCAGCTCAAGGTGCCGATCATCTGCACGGTGATCGGCGAAGGCGGCTCGGGCGGCGCGCTCGCGATCGGCGTCGGCGACCGCACGAACATGCTGCAGTACTCGACGTATTCGGTGATCACGCCCGAAGGCTGCGCGTCGATCCTCTGGAAGAGCCCCGAACGCGCGAAGGACGCGGCGGACGCACTCGGCCTCACCGCGCCGCGTCTCCTCGAGCTCGGCCTTATCGACAAGGTCATCCGCGAGCCGCTCGGCGGCGCGCATCGCAATCCGCGCTCGATCGCGATCCGTCTCAAGGCGATCCTGCTCGGCCAGCTCGACGAGCTCGAGCCGGTCGAACCCTCGAAGCTACTCGATGAGCGCTACCAGCGCCTGCGCCGCTACGGCGCGTTCACCGGCGGTTGAGTCCGCTCGCGGCATCGTCGCCGCGCTGTTTCTTCGGGTCTGACGTTTCGATGCATCGACTGCCGCGCACATTCCGGCGAACCGCGCTTGTCGCGACGCTTCTCGCGGGCGCGCGTACTCGCGCGCGCCGACGACGCCGGCACGCCAACCGAGGACGAAGCGGTCGTCGACGCCGTCTCGCTCGTGCAACCGGCGCTTTTGTCCGGACCGGGTTTCAGCGTCGATCCTCACGTCGAGCTCCGCGGCTACATGGCGCATTTCATGCTCGACACGCCGGTCGGGCCGCTCAACGCCGACAGCGTCGAGATCCTCGCCGACCGCGAAGCCGAGTTGCCGGCGATCGACGCGATCGAAAAAATCACGCGCTCGGACGCGTTCGTCAAGGCCGCCGGCGCAAAGTTCGTCGCGACCGGCGTCGCGCTCGGCAAGATCGTGATGCATCCGATCGATACGGTGCTCGGAATTCCGGCCGGCGTCGCGCGCTATTTCGGCAACAAGATCAAGAAGGTCGCGACGCAGGCGCAGACCGCATCCGACCGCATCGCGAAAGAGCTCGGCACGAGCGGCAATCCGTATCCGTCCGACGAAGGCCCAATGACCGATGCACGCGGCGGCGACGGCGATGGCGGCAAGAAGCGCGAGAAGCATTGGTACTCGAGCGTCACCAGCGAAGCCGAGCGCGAGATCAAGCGCCAGCTCAAGTACAGCGAGGTCAAGCGCGCGCTCGCGAAGGAGCTCGGCATTGATCCGTACACCGGCAATCCGTATGTGCAGGAGCGTCTGTCGGAGCTCGCGTGGGTCGGCACCGGCGGCAATTTCAGCGCGACGAGCGCACTTGGCGCAGTTGGCGGCGTCGGCGCGGCCGTGCTGTCGAACGGCGGCAAGATCAACGACGTCGTGTGGAAACTCTCGCCGGACGATCTTCGCGCGCGCAACAACGAACGCTTGCGCACTTACTGCCGCGATGAGCTGTTGATGCGTCAGTTCCTGCGTCGCGGCGTGTTCTCGCCGACGCTGCAGACGGGGTTCGTCGATGCGCTCGATCAGCTGAAGCCATCAGGCGGCGGCGACGCACTGCTCGAGCTCGGCATGACCGCGCATTCGGAGCTCGAATCGCGCTTCGTCGTCAACGCGCTGCGCGTGACGGCGAAGTATCTCGGCGACCGCGCGCACGGTGGCCTGCTGCGGCCGATCGGCGCGGGGCTCGCCTACGAAGCGGCCGATCACGAGCTCGTGCTGCCGTTGCCGGTCGATTGGCTCAGCTGGACGACCGAGGTGCGCGATTTCCTCGACCGCGCCGAGTTTCGCGTCACGAACAAGACCGTGCTGATTGGTGGTGGAGCAAGCCTCTTGGCGCGACGCGCGCTGACGGAGCGAGGCTGGAACATCGTCGTGCGCGCGCCGTGGCCTGGCGCGCCGCCGTACGCGGCGTTCGACGAGCCTGGCGACGCGTCGATTCCATAGCGCGTTTTCCCCTCTCCCGCTTGCGGGAGAGGGTTAGGGTGAGGGCAATCTCGCGAAGCCTTCCCTCACCCGCCTCTCCCGCCCGCGGGAGAGGCGAACAGCAGGGCAATTGTCGGACAATAGCGCTTCATCTCGCCCGGAAACGCACGCCACCATGGACAACGCCGCCCAGCACCGTCTCGTAGCCGAGCTCGATTCGATCCGCGAGCAGGGCCTCTACAAGACCGAGCGCATCATCACGACGCCGCAGTCCTCGGCGATCAAGACCGCCGACGGCCGCGAAGTCCTGAACTTCTGCGCGAACAATTATCTCGGGCTCGCCGACCATCCGGACATCATCGCGGCCGCGAAGAACGCGCTCGACACGCACGGCTTCGGCCTCGCCTCGGTGCGCTTCATCTGCGGCACGCAGGACCTGCACAAGGAGCTCGAAGCAACGATCTCGAAGTTCTTCGGCACCGACGACACGATCCTCTACACGAGCTGCTTCGATGCAAACGGCGGCCTCTTCGAGACGATCCTCAACGACGAGGACGTCGTGATCTCCGACGCGCTCAATCACGCATCGATCATCGACGGCATTCGCCTTTGCAAGGCCGAGCGGCGCCGTTACGCGAACGGCGACATGGCCGAGCTCGAGAAGCACCTCGCCGAATCGCAAGGCAAGCGCACGCGCCTCATCGCCACCGACGGCGTGTTCTCGATGGATGGCTTCATCGCCAAGCTCGACGAGATCGTCGCGCTCAAGAAGAAATACAACGCGCTCCTGATGGTCGACGATTCGCACGCGACCGGCTTTGTCGGCCCGACCGGCCGCGGATCGGCCGAGCTCCACGGCGTGATGAAGGATGTCGACATCTTTACGTCCACGCTCGGCAAGGCGCTCGGCGGCGGTTCCGGCGGCTTCACGAGCGGCAGCCAGGCGGTCATCGATCTCTTGCGCCAGCGCTCGCGGCCGTACCTCTTCTCGAACACGCTGCCGCCGCCGCTGGTCGCGGCGTCGATCAAGGTGTTCGAGATGCTGTCGAAGTCGACGGCGCTTCGCGACAAGGTCAACGACAACGCGCTCTATTTTCGCAAGCGCATGACCGAGGCCGGCTTCGACATCAGGCCGGGCACGCATCCGATCGCGCCGGTCATGCTCTACGACGCGAAGCTCGCGCAGGCGTTCGCCAAGGAATTGCTCGACGAAGGCATCTATGTGATCGGCTTCTTCTATCCGGTCGTGCCGCAGGGCCAGGCGCGCATCCGCACGCAGATGAGCGCGGCGCACTCGCGCGAACAGATCGATCGCGCGGTGGCCGCGTTCATCAAGGTCGGACGCAAGCTCGGCGTCGTGAAGAGCTGATCACTCGAATCCGTTCGCGAAGATCGTGTCGTTCGAAGGCGGCGTGAGCGTGTAGAAGAACGCGGCGCCCTGCGCGTAGTTCGGGTCGACGTACGCGAACGGCTCGCCGACGATCGCTTCGGTACCCGAGACCGACACCGACCAGCCGTAATCGTCGACGCCGCCGCCGTCGCCGGCGTACACGTGCGTTTCCTCGAACAACGTCGGCGCACGCGCGAACGAATACGCCTCGCCGGCGCGCGCCATGTTGTAGCTGCCGGCGCCGACGAGCGCGTTGTCGCCCGACACCGCGACCGACCAGCCGAAATAGCCGCCGGCCGCGCCATCGCTCGCGACGAGCTTCTGCTGCTGTCGCCAGTTGCTGCCGCCGAAGACGTAGGCCGCGCCTTGAAAGCCGTTGCCGCCGATCACCGCGTACGGCGCGCCGACGAACACGGTCGAGCCCGACACCGCGACCGAGCGGCCAAAGTTGTCGAACGCGGCGCCGTCGTCGGCGGTCAACTTGGCCTGCTGCGTCCACGTACCGCCGGAACCGTCGTAGACGTAGACGGCGCCTTGGCCGTAGTTCTGGCCGACGAGCGCGCCGTCGGCCGCGACGACGACCGTCGTGCCGTCGGCCGCGACCGCGCTGCCGAAACCATCGCCGGAGTTGATGTCGTCCGGGAAGAACTTCTGCGTCTGCGCCCAGCTGCCGCCGGACGGCGCGAACACGTAGATCGCACCGGTTTGCACCTGGCCCGTCATGACGAACGGTGCGCCAGCCAGCACGGTCTGTCCCGTCGCGGCGAGCGACCAGCCGAGGCAGTCGCTGGCCGCACCGTCGTCGGCGACGAGCCGCGCCTTCTGCGTCCAGTGTGTTCCGCTGCCGGTGAAGACGTACACCGCGCCTTTCGAGCCATCAGCCTGGTAGGCGCCGATCGCGGCGACGTTGCCCGACAGCGCGACGCGCTCGCCGAAGGTGTCGAACGTGACGCCATCGCTCGCGGTCAGCGTCGCGGCGAGATTCCACGTCGCGTCCGTCTTCGTGAAGACGTATGCGGCACCTTGCTGGAAGTGGGCGTCCACCGTCACGCCGTAGGCGCCGACGAGCGCGGTGTCGCCGTCGATCGCGACGGACCAGCCGAAGAAGTCTTCCTGCGCGCCGTCGGCGATGACGACGCGCTCACCGGTGCCGCTCGGTGCGTCAAAATCAGCGAACGGCGATGCTGCCGACAACGGCGCGAGGCTGCCGTGATGCACAAGTGTCGGCAACGCCTCTGCCGCGGGCGCAGCCTGCGTCAGGAGTGCGGCGATGGCGCCGAGCGCGAGGCGTGACAGCGGAACGGAAACGATCGGTCGTGACGAAATTGCAAGGCACATGGCTCCAGCTCTCTTCGTGGAAGGAGGGCGCCCGCCCCAGTGCGGTACACAATGTATCAAATCGCGACGGCGAACTACAGCGCGAGCGCCGCGACTTCGGCCGCATCGAGCGTCCGGAACGCGCCTTTGGCGAGCGTCCCGAGCGCGACCGGCCCGATCGCGACGCGCACGAGCCGCAGCACGCCGACGCCGTGCGCGGCGAGCAGCCGGCGGATCTGCCGGTTGCGGCCTTCGTCGAGCGCGATCTCGAGCCACGCGTTCTTCTCGCCGCGGCGAAGCTCGCTCGCGTTTCGCGCCGACAAGCGCTCGCCGTCTTCCTCCACGCCGCGTTTCAGCGAAGCCAGCAATGCCGCGTCCGGCAGACGATCGATCTGCACGTGATAGGTCTTCTCGACGTGCGATTCCGGCGCCGTAATGTGCGCGGCCCACGCGCTGTCGTTCGTCAGCAGCAGCAAACCCTCGCTCGCCTTGTCGAGGCGGCCGACCGGTGCAAGCCACGGCAATGCGGCGGCGTCGAGCAGCGTGTAGACCGTGTCGCGGCCGCGCTCGTCGGATGCGGTCGTGACGTACCCGCGCGGCTTGTTGAGCATGAGGTAGACGCGCTCGGCCGCACGGATTTCGCGGCCGTCCAGCGCGATGCGATCGCGCTCGGCGTCGACCGGCGTTTCCGGATCGCGGACGACGCGACCGTTCACCGTGACGCGACCCTCGCGCGCGTACTGCGCCGCCTGCGTGCGCGAGCACGTGCCGAGCTTCGACAGCGTGCGCGCGAGGCCGTGACGCGCGGTTTTCGAAGGCGCGGACTTCAAGCGGTGTGGAAACCATCGAAATCGCGATCGGGAGCCGATTCGCGCTTCACGTCTTCGACGCGCGCCGATGGCGGCCCCTGCCAAAGCCAGCGTTCGAGCGCGGACAACGCATCGTCGGCACCGCTCGCGAGGACTTCAACGCGACCGTCCGCGAGATTGCTCGCCGAGCCCGCGAGACCGAGCCGTTGCGCTTCGTTGCGCGTCGACGCGCGAAAGAACACGCCCTGCACGCGCCCTGAAACTAGGAAGCGCGCGGTCGCCATGCCTGCGCTACGTCTTCTTCGAGCCGGCGGCCGCGATCGCCTTCTCGAGCTCGCCGGCCGTGATCGGCCCGGTGAACTTCTTCGCGAGCGTGCCGTCCGGCGCGATCAGGAATGTCGTCGGCAAGCCTTTCGGCGCGCCGAAATCCTTCGGCGGCGATTCGAGCGGCACGTTCGCAATCGGATACTTGACCGGATGCTTCTGGAGGAAGCTCGTCACGTCCGTGAGCTCCTCGCCGCCGAATGCGAGGCCGATCGCGCGGACATCGCTGCGGCTCGCGACGAACTTCGAGATGTCGGGCATCTCCTTGATGCACGGCGAGCACCACGTCGCCCAGAAATTGACGATGACCCACTTGCCGCGCTCGGCGGCGAGATCGAATGTGCCGCCGTCGAGCGTCTTGACCGAGAGCGCCGGCAGCTTTGCGGGCTCAGCGTGTGCGCCGCCGAGCAACACCAGCGACGCGGCAAACGCGAGCGCGAGGCGCAGGTACATCGCTTTCATGCTTTCTCCATCGAATCGCGGTGCGCCGCTTCGGCGGCAAGGTTCGTCTCAGACCGCGACGGCGGCGGAAAGATTTCGCTGAGCGGCACCTTCAGCCCGTTGCGAATGTCCCGCGACAGCCGCGCGACGAGATCGCGGACCTCGACGGGCTCCTCGCGCGCGAGACTCGCGTCGTCGGGCAGACGGTACTTGCCCTCCTCATAGATTTCCAGCAGGTCGACGCTCGAAAGATCGCGCACGACGACCCAGTCGCCGACCTCGTTGCACTGGATGAGGCCGATGCGGTGCATGTCGGCGAGATACCGCTGCAGCAGATCGTCGGTCAGGAACGGCTCGGCGGCCATCAGTGTTTCGTTCGTGAGGCCGCGGCCTTCGCGGTGCGCGGCGGCGAAATGGCCGAGCACGCGCAGCAATCCCGCGAACTCCTGCCCCGGCGCGAGCCGCGCGTTCGCGGGCCGATAGTCGAACGCGTTGAGCGACGCGGTCAGCGACGCGCCGAACAGCACGATCGCCCACGAGAGATAAACCCAGAAGATGAAGATCGGCACGACCGCAATCGCGCCGTAGACCTGCTGGTAGCTGGTGCGCGTCACATACGCGGCGAAGCCGCGCTTGGCGAGCTCGAACATCGCGGCCGCGATGAACGAGCCGATCAGCGCGTGACGGAAGCGGACGCTGCGGTTCGGGATCACGATGTAGCCGGTCAGGAGCGCGCTCCAGACGATCAGGAACGGCAGCGCCGACAGGATGCGCGTCTTCAGCGAGAACTCGCTCGCGGCCGAATCGATGAACGGCAGCGCGACGAGATACGAGCTGATCGCGAGCGCCGCGACGAGCAGCAGCGGCCCGAGCGTCAGCGCGGTCCAGAAGATCACGAAGCGCGACGCATGGCCGCGCGCGTTCGGCACGCGCCAGATGCGGTTGAACGCCTCCTCGATGCTCATCATCAGCGCGACCGCGCTGAACAGCAGCACGAGGATGCCGACCGCGGTCGCCTTGCTCGCATTCGCGGCGAACTCGGTGACGTAGCTCTGCACGGCGCCGCCGGCGGCAGGCACGAAGTTCGCGAAGATCCAGTTGGTGATCCGGTCGCGCCAGGTCTCGAAGACCGGGAACGCGGCGAAGATGCCGAGGATCGCCGCCATCAGCGGCACGAGCGCGAAGATCGACGTGTACGCGAGCGCGCCGGCCGTCTGCGTCAGGCGATCCTCGAGGAAGCGGTGCCAGGTGAAGCGCAGCAGCGCGAGCGATCGTTCGCGGTCGAAGCGGATCTTTCTGGCAAACTCTGCGGGAGCGGAGGCATGCGGCGAGCCTAGCGCAGCCTGCTTTGCCGAACCATGCTTTCCCTTCTCCCGCTTGCGGGAGAAGGTGCCGGAGGCGGATGAGGGCGCTTTTTGAGATGTCGAACCCACGTGCCCTCACCCTACCCTCTCCCGCGCGCGGGAGAGGGGAAAGACAAGACACATGAGCGAAATCCTCGTCCTCTACTACAGCCGCAACGGCAAGACCGCGCAGCTCGCGCGGCTAGTCGCGCGCGGCGTCGAGGAAGTCGCCGGCATGACGGCGCGCGTCCGCAGCGTGCCGCCGGTCGCGCCGGTGACCGAGCAGGCCGCGCCGCCGGAACCCGACGAAGGCGCGCCGTACGCGACGCTCGCCGACCTTCGCGAATGCGCCGGGCTCGTGCTCGGCAGCCCGACGCGTTTCGGCAACATGGCCGCGCCGCTGAAGCACTTTCTCGACACGACCGCGGCCGACTGGATCTCAGGCACGCTCGCCGGCAAGCCGGCCGGCGTCTTTACATCCACGAGCACGCAACACGGCGGCCAGGAAACGACGCTCGTCTCGATGATGCTGCCGCTGCTGCACCACGGCATGCTGATCGTCGGCATTCCGTACACCGAAGCCGCGCTCAACCGCACGAGCGGCGGCGGCTCGCCGTATGGTGCGAGCCACGTGTCGGGCACGTCGGATCAGCACGCGATCGGCGAAGACGAGCGCACGCTTGCGCGCGTGCTTGGCAAACGCATCGCGGAAGTCGCGGCGAAACTGGAGCGCGGCGCATGACGGCCGAACGATTTGGCGCGATCACCTGGGGACTTCTGATCGCGCTGCAATTCGTCTGGTATCTCGTGATTGCGCCGCCGCTGGTCGGCTCGCCATGGCTTGCGCTCGCGGTCGCGCTGCCGCTCCTTTTTCTACCGCTGCTCGCACACGAAAGCGGATGGCGGCGCGTGCTGTTCTGGTGCGGCGTCGCTGCGCTCTTCTACTTCTGTCACGGCGTCGTCGCGGCGTGGGTCGGCGGCCCGAAAGCGCGCTTTCCGGCGATCATGGAAATCGTGCTTTGCGTCGTGCTGATCGGCACGGTCGGGTGGATCGGGCGCCGCGACAAGCAAAAGCGCGGGTAACCGTCAGCCGGCCTTGTCGTCGCGCTTCATGCACTGCTCGTGCTTGATGCGCATCGTGTCCGGCAGCCGATCGGCGAGGAAATCGACGAACGCGCGCACCGACGGCAGGAGCCCGCGCCGGCTCGCATAGACGAAGTGCGCGACGCCCATCGGAATGCTCCATGCGGGCAGCACGACTTCGAGCTCGCCGCGCAAGATCGCCGGCGCGCAGACGAACTCCGGCAATGCCGTGATACCCATGCCGCGTTTCGCCGCTTCGTAGAGCACGCTGAACTCGCCCGAGATCAGCCGCGCGCGCATCTCGACATTGACCTTCGCGCCGGTCGAATCGAGCAGCTCCAGCACCTGCGCGCCATCGTGCTCGAATTGCGAAAGCAGCGGCAGCTTCTCCAGATCGTGCGGTACCGTCGGCCGGCCGTGCTCGTCGAGGAACTTCGGATTCGCCGCGAGCAGCACGCGCGACTGACCGAAGCTGCGCGACACGAGCGCGGCGTCGGTGTCGAGCTTGGTGCGCACGCGGATTGCGATGTCGATGCCTTCGTTGATGACGTCGACGCGCCGGTTCGTCGCGAGCACGCGCACCTGCACCTTCGGAAACTGCACGAGGAAATCGGGCAGCACGTGCGAGATGACGGTCTGCGCGAGCGCGGTCGGGCAGCTGACGCGCACGATGCCGCGCGGCTCGGCGCGGAGCTCGTCGACGACGTCCTGCGCGGCCTGCGCTTCTTCGAGCATCGCGCGGCAGTGGGTGAGGAAGCGCTCGCCGACTTCGGTGATCGCGAACCTGCGCGTCGTCCGCTGCAGCAGCCGGACGCCGAGCCGCTCTTCGAGCAGCGCAACGCGCTTGCTGAGCCGCGATTTCGGGACGCCCAGCGCCCGCGAGGCGGCCGAGAAGCCGCCGTGCTCGACCACGGCCGCAAAAAAGCGGAGGTCGTTGAGGTCGGAGAGCGCGCCTTCCGGGAAGGCCATGATTGTTCTCCAGAGCGAACGATCTATCCGATTATTGCGGACTTATCGGGTGATCGTCCACGCCTTAGCTTACTGGGCACGCCGGACCACCCCGGCTCCTGCGGAGGCTCCACCATGAAACTCCTCCATATCGATTCGAGCGCCCTGGGCGCCAACTCTGTTTCGCGCGAGCTCACCGCGGCGATCGTCAACGCCTGGAAGCAGCGCGAACCCGGTATCGAAGTGACCTACCGCGACCTCGCCGCGAACCCGCTGCCGCACTGGCTGCCGGTCGCCGACGCCGCGACGATGCCTGCCGGCGATCCGCTCGCCGAGCTCTTCGCCGCCGACGTCGTCGTGATCGGCGCGCCGATGTACAACTTCGGAATCCCGAGCCAGCTGAAGGCGTGGATCGACCGCATCGTCATCGCCGGCAAGACGTTCCAGTACGGCGCGAACGGCCCTGAAGGTCTCGCGGGCGGACGCAAGGTCATCATCGCGTCGGCACGCGGCGGCTTCTACGGCGCCGACAACGGCAGCGAAGCGGCCGACTTCCAGGAGCGTTATCTGCGCCACGTCTTCAACTTCATCGGCATCACGGACCTCGAGTTCGTGCGCGCCGAAGGCATCGCAATGGGTCCCGACCAGCGCGCGAAGGCGATCAACGACGCGCACGTCGAGATCGAAACCCGACTCCCCGTCGCTGCGTAAGCCTTATCCCCTCTCCCGCTCCGCGGGAGAGGGCCAGGGTGAGGGCAATCTCGCGCCGCGCCCGCATCCCTCGCGCTTGCTGCCTGAAAACCCCGCGCGTATCGTCATTCGCGCATGAATTTCGTTCAGGCCGGCCCCGAGCTCGCCAATCAATACGCCGACGATCGCGTCCTGCGCGCACACCTCGTGCGCGCATTGCCGGCTGCGACGCTCACGGCCATCGAGCCCGATCTCGACGCATTGGGCGCACACGCAGCGCAGGCGTGGCGCGCCGCGCGTTCGCGCACGCGAAGCGAGCCGACGCTGACGCAATGGGACGCGTGGGGCGAGCGCATCGATCGCATCGAGATCACGCCGGTCTGGCGCGAAGGCGCTGCACTGACCGCGCGCTACGGCTTCGTCGCCGCCGGCCACGACACGCGCTTCGCCGAGTTCGCGCGCATCGACCAGTTCGCGCGCGTCTACCTCTATCACGTCGCGAGCGAGTTCTACACGTGTCCGCTCGCGATGAGCGACGGCGCCGCGACGGCGCTGAAGGCATCCGGCAATCGCGCGCTGATCGAGCGCGCTGTGCCGCATCTGCTTGCGCGCGATCCGTCGCAATTGTGGCTGTCCGGCCAGTGGATGACCGAAACGGCCGGCGGCTCCGATGTCGGCTCGACCGAAACGCTCGCGCGCCGCGGCGGCGACGGACGCTGGCGGCTCAGCGGGCGCAAGTGGTTCACGTCGGCCGTCGTCGGCGAGATGGCGCTGACGCTCGCGCGGCCCGAGCACGACGACGACGCGCGAAGCGCGAAAACCACGGACGACCTCGCGCTGTTCTATGTCGAGACGCGCGACGCCGACGGCCGCTGGAACGGCATCCGCATCGATCGCCTCAAGGACAAGCTCGGCACGCGCGAGCTGCCGACGGCCGAGATCCACCTCGACGGCACGATCGCCGAGCCGGTCGGCGAGCTCGCCCACGGCGTACGGCTGATCGCGCCGATGCTCAACGTCACGCGCACCTGGAACACGATCTGCGCGCTCGCGACGATGCGGCGCTGCCTCGCGCTCGCGACGGACTATGCGCGACGGCGCCACGCGTTCGGCAGGCCGCTGATCGAGCAGCCGCTGCACGCGGCAACGCTCGCCTCGCTGCACGCCGAGTTCGACGCGGCGTTCGAGCTCGGCTTCTTCGTCGTCGAGCTGCTCGGCCGCGTCGAAGCCGGCATCGCCAGCGACGACGAGCGCGCGCTGCTGCGCCTGCTGACGCCGCTCGCGAAGCTCTGGACGGGCAAGCTCGCCGTGCGCATCGCGTCGGAAACCTGCGAGGCGTTCGGCGGCGCCGGCTACATCGAGAACACCGGCATTCCGCAGCTGCTGCGCGACGCGCAGGTCTATCCGATCTGGGAAGGCACGACGAACGTGCTCGCGCTCGACGCGCTGCGCGTGCTCGCGAAGGGCGGCATCGATCCGTTCCGGCGCGCGGTCGAAGGCCTGCTTCACGAAACGCGCGCCCATCCGCAGGCGATCGACGCCGCACTCGCCGCATCGGCGCGCTGGCTGCACGATCACGACGGCGCCACGCGCGAGGCCGGTGCGCGAGGCCTCGCGCTGACGCTCGCGCGTACGTTCGCGGCCGCACTGCTCGCACGAGCGCGCGATCGCGGCGACGACGACGCGGGCATCGCGCTGGCGCTCCTCGTCGACCACGGCCTCGACCGCCTTCCGGGCGCTCAGTCGACACGCGCCGACTCCCTGCTCCGCTGACGCTCACGGCGTCACGCAATCGCCGTAAAATGCGCGCACCGCGCACGAGCGCCGTTCGCCCGGACCCTCCGCATGCAGCACCTCGCCATCGTCACCACCGGCGGCACGATCGACAAGATCTACTTCGACGACAAGTCGCAGTTCCAGATCGGCGATCCGCAGATCGGCGAGATCCTGACGACGCTCGGCGTCGCGTTCACGTTCGAGGTGATTCCGGCGATGCGCAAGGACAGCCTGCACATGGACGATCAGGATCGCGCGCTGATCCGCGAGGCAATCGTGCGCCAGCCGCATCGGCATGTGCTCGTCACGCACGGGACCGACACGATGGTCGAGACGGCGCGCGCCCTTGGCGGCGTGCAGGGCAAGGTCATCGTGCTGACCGGTGCGCTAAATCCGGCGTTGTTTCGCGGGTCCGATGCGGTGTTCAACATCGGCTGTGCGGTCGGCGCGGTGCAGACGCTGCCGGATGGGGTGTACATCGCGATGAATGGGCGGATCTGGGATCCGGCGCGAGTGTGGAAGAACGTCGAGGCGAATCGGTTCGAGGAGTCCGTGGTCTAGGGGCTCCTTCGAACTAGTTCTGCCGCCCGTATTCCGGGCGGTCCCCTGAACCCGATCGGCCCATGGCGCGCGCGGCCTTTGTCGCGAGCGCGCCCCGTCTTGTCCGGTTTTCCCGACGACTCCGTATTGGCGATACAGCCCAAGCGCGTCGGGATTCAGTGCGAAGCGCTCGTTGAGCGTCGACGCGCGGGCGACTTCATCTCTTGAGGAACCCGCCATGTCCATTCGCCCAAACACCCTCCCGACGGTTCGCGCAAAGCCTCTTGCGAAGTGTTTAGCAGCCGCTCTAGGGCTCGCGCTTACCGCTGCCTCGGCGACGCCGCGTTCCGACCATGGCGTGCCCTCGCAGACGGGCGCGCAAAATCTCCGCAAAGGTCATGGTGATGGCGCCGCAAGTCTTCTCGCTCCGTCCAGAGGTCCGACGGCGATGCTGCATCATGTCACTTCGTGCAACGACGACGCGGCCGACCCGGGCAGCTTGCGCAGCATCGTTGCGTCGCCGAGCACCGTCAGCGGCGACACGATCGACTTTTCGCAGCTGCCGATGACATGCAGCACGATTACGCTCAGTGGCAGCGCGATCACGGTTTATCAGAGCACGTTGGTGTTGCAAGGCCCCGGCTCAGCAAACCTGACGATAGACGCAGGAAATGCGTCCAGCGCCTTCTACCACGTGCGCGGGTCCTGGCACCCTCTATCTCTCTGATCTCACGATCGCAAATGGTGCCTATTCGGGGCCGAGCCCCTGTAGGCGGCTGCATCTGGTCGACAGCCAACGTTGCGTTGTCCAATTCGATCGTCACGCACTGCGCCGTGTCGAGCACCGATGCCAATACGCAAGCATTGGGCGGTGGCGTATACACGAATGGCAATCTCACGCTCCTCCACAGCACGATCACCGACAGTCATGCTGTCGGTCTCAACGGAGCGTTCTCGCGAGGCGGGGCAGCCTACGTCAAGGGCGGCTTCGCATCCTTGGACAGCACAGTCAGCTACAGCACGGCCTCGGCCTCCGGAAGCTCCCACGGCTTGTCCGGCGGTGCCGAGGTGCACGGGAACGTCGCTATCGACTCATCGACGATTGCCGGCAACAGCGCCGACTACTTCGGCGGCCTCGACATCCTCGCAACGCCCGGGGCTACAGCGAACATCGTCAATAGCACGATTTCGAACAACACCGGGATCATCGGTTATGGCGGCGTGTACACCAACGTTCCGTTGACGCTCTCATCGAGCACGATCGCCTTCAACAAGTCTGTTGGATCGTCGTACTTGGGCGGTCTATATGCGGAAGCGGCTCTGACGCTCCAGAACTCGATCATCGCCGACAATGCCGGCAAGCTAGGCCCAAGCGACCTCGGCGTCGCCCAAGGATTCGCCGTGACCGGCGCGAACAACATCATCACCTCGAGCTTTCCGCCCGTTCCGCCATCGGTAGCGAGCACCACATGTCCGCAAGCTGGACGTTCTCGCAAGCAATAGCGGAACCACGCGCACCAACGGACTTCGCCTCAACAGCCCGGCCCTTGACCAAGGCGATGCGGGAAGTCTGACCGTCGACCAGCGCGGCGCTCCACGTGGCGTTGGAGCTGCCGATGACATCGGTTCATTCGAGCGCCAGCCGATCGACAAGGACGAGCGCCTGCTGGCGAGCGGATTCGATGGCTTGTGTGACCAATAGAGCGCGCAACAGAAGAACGTCGCGGCGAATCGGGTCGAAGAAGTCCGAGCACGAGAGCCGTTCGCTCACCGCCGACCATCGCGTAGGCTGATCGCGCGCATCGCGCGAACAACCGGCGTCCCTAGTTCGGACGGCGGTGGGTCCACACGGCACGACGAACCCCCGGGCGTGAGGCGGCCGCCGTTTCGAGCGGCCGTGCCTCTGTCCGGTTTTCGGTGAAACCTCGTAAAGGTCGAAGCAGCCCGCGCGCGCCGGCACATCCCGGCGCGCGATGACACGGCTGAACAACTTTCGCCTTCGAGGAATGCCGATATGTCCGCTCCGCTCTCCGTTGTTTCCTGCCTCCCGCGACGCGCGCGATTGGCTGCAAGCCTCGCGATCGCACTCGGTGCAACGCTTTCCCTTGCTCAGGCAGCACCGGGCTTCGACAAACACGCACCGCCGGTCCTTCGAGGCGTTCGCGCGGATGGCAACAGCGCGTCTCGGCCGAGTGCCACGCCCCGGAATCCGACTTTCACCACGCACCACGTCACAACCTGCGCCGACGACGGTTCCAGCGGCAGCTTGCGTTCCATCATCGCCGATGTCGTCAACACGATCAGCGGCGACGTCATCGACTTCACGCAGCTGCCGATGCAGTGCAGCACGATCACGCTGGCGCCTGCGGGCGGCGCAATACAAATCCATCAGGATTCGCTCTATCTGCAGGGACCCGGCGCGGATCAGTTGACGATCGACGGCGGCAATCAGTCGAGCGTCTTGTTTCATTTTGGTGCTGGAACGCTTGGTATTTCGGGGATGACTATTTCCAACGGTCTCTACGACGGATCGCTCGCACCTCTTGGCGGCTGCATCTATTCGGCGGCCAACGTTGCCGCTCGTCGATTCGACGGTATCGCATTGCTCGGTGACCAGTTCCTCGCTTTCGAACCCCGCAGCCGGCGGCGGCGTATACGCGGCGGGTTCGCTGAGCCTTCTCAACAGCAAGATCGCGGATAGTCACGCGTTCGCTCAACTTGGCGTCAACACCTTCGGCGGAGGTGCGTTCGCGGCGAGCGGATTCATCGCCCACGGTAGCGAGATCAGCGGAAACTCATCGTTTGCGATCGGCGGCGGACGGGCTACGGCGGAGGTGTCGTCGCGGGCGGCCGATCGACATCGAAAGCTCGACGATCGCCGAGAACCGATCGGACAGCATCGGAGCGCTGGAACTGGTAGGCGGTCCCGCGGAATTCGCGTCGATCACCAACAGCACGATCTCGAACAATATCCGGATCGACCGCCTGGGGCGGCATCTGGACCAACGGTGCCGACGACGCTCGCGAACAGCACCGTCGCATTCAATCGTGCGCCGTTCGGAACAACGAAGAAGGGCGACGGCGTATACGGCGCAGGGACGGCGACGTTGACCCTAAAGAGCTCGATCATCGCCGGCAACTGGCGCGCCGACGGCCAGAGCGATCTCGATGGCGCACCCGGCGTTACCATTAACGGCTCGAACGATCTGATCACGTCCTCCGCGATCGGATTTCCGCTCAATACGATCACGGTCTGTCCGCAGCTCGATCCGCTGCTGGACAACGGCGGCAATACGCGCACGCACGCGTTGCGTCACACGAGCCCTGCGATCGATCAGGGCGACGCTGGAACACTGACCGTCGATCAGCGCGGCGCACAGCGCACCGTCGGCATGGCCGCCGACATTGGCTCAGTCGAACGTCAGCCGGGCGAACTGGACGAGCGCATCTTCGCGAACGGATTCGACGGGCTTTGCGATCAGTAGCGCGTCGGCGTTCGAAATAAGGATCGAGGCGGGCCTGCGGCGCCAGACGTCCGTCTCGTTCGCGCGGGCGGAGATTGCCGGCTCGGCACCTGTTCGACAGCGCCTCTGTCCGCTTTCGCGGCGGACGTCGTATTCACGTGTCAGCGCAACCGTCCCGGTACGCGCCGCCGCGCATACCGCGGCCAGCCGACACGGGAACGCTCAATGCTGACGCCATCGTCCTCGCCTGCCCGACTGCCTCGCCGCTCCGCCCTCGCCGCGTGCCTTACGGTCGCGCTCGGCCTCGCCTCCTCGATCGCGATCGGCGGCCCGAATCAGGACATGCATCGGGAGCGGGCCGGCAGAGCGGCAATCGCCGCGTGCCGCCGCCGATATGGTCCCGGTCGTGCCGGCGTATCTGCGCGTAAAGCCGCCGAAGCCGAAGCAGCGAATCCGAGTCATCCGGGCGCCATGGATCATCTCGTCACGAGTTGTCTCGATGATGGTAGCGCCGGCACGTTGCGCTCGGTCATCGCGGATCCGCTGACTCACAGCGGCGATTCGATCAATCTCACGCAGTTGATGTGCAGCAAGATCACGCTGGGCACCACACCGCCCATCAGCGGCGCGATCCACGTGTACCAGGACGAGCTCCACATCCATGGCCCTGGTGCGGATCAGCTTTCGATCGATGGCAATCACTTGTCGAGCGTTTTCTAGCACTTCGGCAGCGGCACGCTCGGGATGTCGGACGTGACGATCACCAACGCGTACTACTTTGGCAGCATCAACCCGCCGGCGGATGCGTCTACTCGCAAGGCAATGTTGCTGCTGATCGGCTCGGTCGTCTCGAACTGCGTGCTCGAAAGCTCGTCCCAGACGCCTGCACTGGGCGGCGGCGTTTACACGCTCGGATACCTCACTCTTTTCGACAGCGCGATCACCGGAAACCATGTCCTGACTGTCGGTGGCGCAGCCGCTTTCGGCGGCGGTGTCTTCGTCGGCTGGCGACTTCACCGCAGCGTACAGCACCATCAGCGACAATTCCGTCGCTGGGTTTGGAAGTCCATTTCCCGCTGGCGGCGGGATCTCTGCATCCGCGAACGTCGACATCGAAGGTCCACCGTTTCCGGGAACCGCGCGGGCTACATCGCGGGGATCGACATGCACCCACATACCTGCGGGTCCACTGGCAAGATCGTCAACAGCACGATCTCGAGCAATACTGCGGTCATTTCCGGCGGAGGGATTTATTCGAAGATTCCGCTGACGCTCGCGAACAGCACCGTCGCGTTCAACACATCCGAAAGTGGCAGTCACTACGCCGCCGGCGTATACGTGTACGACGCCAGCCTGACGTTGCAAAGCTCGATCATCGCGAGCAACGCAGCGCCCGACGGCCAAAGCGATCTCGGCGGTACGCGCGGCGACCGTCGTCACCGGCGATCACAATCTCGTCACGTCAATTTCTCCGGGTATCTCGATGCCGGCCGGGGTCGTTATTTCTACCGCGTGCCCCAGACTCGATCCCCTCGCCGACAACGGCGGCCCCACGCAAACGCACAAGCTCCGCCATTCGAGCCCGGCGATCGATCAGGGCGCCGCCGGCGCGCTCTTGTTCGATCAACGCGGCGCGCAGCGGACGTACCCGGACAACGGCCAAGCCGACATCGGCGCCGTCGAGTGGCAGCCAACCGACGTCGACGATCGTCTGCTCACGGACGGCTTCGATCAGCTTTGCGACCGTTAGCTGACCTCCAGACTCGAGCCGACCCGCACGATCGGGCGGCAACATCCCGCGAGCACGCCGCATCCGCGATGCGGCGTGCCGATAGACCTCCGGTTTCGTCTGGACGAGCCATTCGTTCGACGACCGTAGACCTCTTCTCGCATCGACTGTCGTTCGTCGTCCCAGGTCGTGCCGAGCACCGTTCCCCGATGGCCCTCGATGGCCCTCATCCGCTCTAAACCCTTGCCCCCAAACGGGCATCCAAGCTGGCAAGATGAGCGCCTGCCTTGCCATGCCCCTCCCGATGACGGAAGCGCCCCGGACCGAATCCGCCCCCTCCAAGGACGCGGATAGCGAGCTGGTCCGCCGCGCCGCGGCCGGCGAGATGCGCGCGTTCGAGGCGCTGTACCGGCGTCATGCCGGGCGCGTCCACGGCGCCGTCTGGCGGCTTTCGGGCATGAACGAGGCGCGCGCCGAGGACCTGACCCAGGAAGCCTTCGTGCGCGCCTGGCAGAAGCTCTGCGAGTTTTCGCTTCGAGAGCGCGTTTTCAACGTGGCTTCACCGTCTTGCGGTCAACGTGGCGCTCATGGACCTCCGCGCCCGCGATCCGGAAGATGCCGTCGACACCGACGTGCTCGAAGCTGCGAGCGACCCGGTCGTCCCGTTCTGCGCCGGCGAGCGCGCCGACCTCGAACAGGCCGTCGCGAAGCTGCCGCCGCGGGCGCGCGCCGTGCTGGTATTGCATGATGTCGAAGGCTGGAAGCACGAGGAGATCGGCCGCGAGCTTGGCATGGCGGTCGGTTCCTCGAAGGCACAACTGCATCGCGCGCGCGGCCTGCTGCGCACGCATGCTGGGAGAAGCGTCATGACCGAGTTCGAAATCCAGCGCGAACCTGCGCGCGATGAACGCGCCGCGCATGCCGGAGCGCGACCTCTGGCCGTCGATCGCGGCGCGCATCGCAGGCCGGCGAGACGGCGACGCCGCGCGCGGCACGTCGCCGCTGGCTGTCGCTTGCGGCCGCAGCGAGCACCGTGCTCGCGATCGCGGGCAGCTCTTCGTCTTCGCGCTGCACGACCGCTCGAACGCGTCGGTCGACATCCGACGATTACGCGATGGCGACGCATTTCCAGCGCATCACGCCGCAGCAAGCGCGCGATCGAAGCGCTGCGCTCCGGTCAGGATCCGCGCATTGCCGGCGCGAACATCGTGATCGACGCCGCGCATTCCGAACTGCAGCAGGCGCTGGAGCAGCATCCCGACGCCGTGTTCCTCGTCAGCCTTCTGAACCGCACCAACGCACAACGCATGAAAATCGAGCAGCTCGGCGCAAAAGCCGGCTGACGGAGCCCCGACACCGATGAAACGCACCGCCATCCATTCCGCGCTGTTGCTGCTGCTCGCCGTATCCGGCGCAGCATTGGCAGGCTCGCCGATCAGCGAGACGCGCAGCGTCAATGCCGACGCGCGCATCGACGTCTCGAACATCAAGGGCGACGTCACGATCAGTGGCTGGGACAAGAACGAAGTCTCGATCACGGGCTCGCTCGGCGACGGCGCGAAGAAGCTCGACATCGACGGCAGCGGCTCGAGTCTCACGATCAAGGTCGAGCCGCCCGACAAGCAGGGCTGGTTCAACTGGGGCTCCGACTCGCGGATGGGCAACACGACGCTCGATCTGAAAGTCCCGCGCAACGCCGAGATGAAAATCGAAGTCGTCAGCGCCGATGTCGCGCTATCGGGTGTCGCGGGTCGATCGCTCAGCGTCAACGGCGTGAGCGGCAAGGCCCGCCTCGACAGCGACGCGAAGGAAGTCGAAGTCGACAGCGTCAGCGGCAACATCGAGCTCACCGGCAAGGCCGAGCGCGGCCACCTCGAAACGGTATCCGGCAACATCCGCGCACGCGGGCTCGGCGGACAGATCAAGTTCGAAACGGTCTCCGGCGACATCGACGCCGAGAACGGCGACTACCGCGAGATCAACGCCGGCACCGTGTCGGGCGACATCAATCTCCGCGGCAAGCCGACGAAGGACGCGCGCATCGAAGTCGAGACGATGAGCGGCGACGTGCACCTGTACCTCCCGGCCGACATCGCCGCGCGCATTCACGCGACGACGTTCTCGGGCAGCATCCGCAGCGACTTCGGCAAGGTCAAGGAAGAAGAACACGGGCCGGGCAGCAGCCTCGACGCGACGCTCGGAAACGATGGACGCGTGAACCTGCAGACCTTCAGCGGCGATATCGAGGTTCGGCGGCAGTAAGCGTAGCTGCAGAAACGCGCCGCTGTTGCCCCTCCCCCTTCAAGGGGGAGGCTGCGAGGGGGATGGTGTTTGCGCCCCAGCCTCTCGAAACATCCGAACGAAACCCATCCCCACCCAACCCTCCCCTTGAAGGGGAGGGCTAAAGACGCGCCTCGCGCTGCGAAACGCCGCGAGAAACTACGCAGCAAATCGCGCCGGCTCCAGCGCGAGCAGATCGCCGAGCAACGCCTGCGCCGTCACCTCGGCGCCCGCACCGGGCCCCTGGATCACGAGCGGCCGCGCGCGATAGCGCTGCGTCGTCAGCGCAAACAGATTGTCGGCGCCCGACAGCCGCGCCGCCGGATGATCCGCGTCGACCGCGACGAGCCCGACGTGCGCGCACCCGTTCGCATCGAACGTCGCGAGATGGCGCAGGCAATAGCCTTGCGCAACGGCCGCGGCGTGACGCTCCGCAATGGCCGCATCGAGCTCGCCCGCACGCGCGAGAAACGTCCCGACATCGACATCGCGCAGCGCAGGCGGCACGAGACTTTCGACCGCAACCGCATCGACGTCGATCGCGTGACCCGCTGCGCGCGCGAGGATGACGAGCTTGCGCGCGACGTCGGCGCCGCAAAGATCGACGCGCGGATCGGGCTCCGTGTATCCCCACGCACGCGCCTCGCGCAGCAGCGAGGAGAACGGCCGTGTGCCGTCGTACCGGTTGAAAAGCCACGACAGCGAGCCCGAGAACACGCCTTCGATCGCGACGAGCGTGTCGCCGCATGCGTGCAGACGGCGCAGTGTCGCCAACACCGGGAGACCGGCGCCGACCGTTGCGGCGTCACCATAGGCCGCGCCTCGTGCGCATGCGGAGCGGAGCCCGCGCCACGCATCGGTCGGCGCCGCCGCGGCGATCTTGTTCGCCGTGACGACCGCGTAGCCGCGCGCGAGCCATTCCGCGTGCCGTGAAGCCGTCTCCGGCGACGCGGTCGCGTCGACGACGACACGACGCGCGGCGCCGCTCGCGTCGAGCGCAGCGAGCAGTGCGTCGTCGCTGCGTCCCACCTCTGGCCCGCGCGAGCAGCGCCGGCGCCGCATCGAAATCGAGACCGTCCGCATCGACGCATTGCCGCGTCGAGTTCGCGATGCCGACGAGACGAACGCCATGCCCGCCCGACGCCAGCAGCCGCAGCAACGCGCCGCCGACGACGCCGGTGCCGAGCAGCACGACCGCGATGTCGCTCTGCGCATCGGCGAGGCGGAGGCCGACGAACTTTGGCAGCGCGCTCATGCGCGCACCTTGCGCGCCGGCGTGCTCGCGGCCGCGCGCGCGAGTGCGGCTTCGAGATCGGCGCAGAGATCCGCGCCGTCTTCGATGCCGACCGACAGCCGCAGCAAGCGCGTCGGAAATGCCGGCGTTGCGCCGCGCCTCGGGCGCCATCGACGCGTGCGTCATCGTCGCCGGATGCGCGATCGAGGCTCTCGACGCCGCCGAGCGATTCGGCGAGCGTGAAGCAGCTGCAGGCCGTCGAGGAACGCCTCGATCGCGGCGCTCGCCGCCGTCGAGCTCGAAGCTCAGCATCGCGCCGAAGCCGTGCTGCTGGCGCGCGCGCGAGCGCGTGTCCTCGGTGTGTCGCGCAGGCCCGGACAGTACACGCGCGACGACCGCCGGATGATCGCACGAGCAGCTCGGCGACGAGCGCCGCATTCTCCTCGTGCGCGCGGATGCGCGGTGCGAGCGTGCGAAGGCCGCGCAGCGTCAGGATAGCTGTCGAACGGCGCGCCGGTGAGGCCGAGGCAGTTCGCCCACCACGCGAGCTGCTCGTGCAGCGCTGCGTCCTTCGCGATCACCGCGCCGCCGACGACGTCGCTGTGGCCGTTGATGTACTTCGTCGTCGAATGCACGACGACGTCGGCGCCGAGCGCGAGCGGCCGCTGCAGCGCCGGCGACAGGAACGTGTTGTCGACGACGACGGTCGCGTCGATCGCGTGCGCGGCCTGCGCGACGTCGACGGATGTCGGTGATGCGCAGCAGCGGATTGCGACGGCGTCTCGATCCAGACGAGATCGCGGCTTCGCGGCGAGCGCTTCGGCGAGCGTCGCCGGATCGGTGAGATCCGCGAAGACGCACGCGGAAGTGGCCCTTCTTCGCCCAGCGCGTCGAGCAGACGCCACGTGCCGCCGTAGCAGTCGTGCGCCGCGAGCACGAGCCCGCCGGCCGGCACGAGCTCGAGCACGACCGCAACCGCGGACATGCCGCTCGATGTCACGACGGCGCCCGCGCCTTCTTCGAGGTCGGCGAGTGCTTCGGCGAGCAGGTCGCGCGTCGGATTGCCGCTTCGCGAGTAGTCGTAGCGGCGCTTCTTGTTGAATCCTTCGAACGTGTAGTTCGTGCTGAGATGCAGCGCGGGCACGACCGCGCCATGGTGCGCATCCGACTCGATGCCGGCGCGCACCGCGCGCGTACAGGGCGCGAAATCGCTCATTGCACGCTCCCGATCGCGAGCGCTTCGGCCACGAGCGGGCCGATCTGCGCGGTTTCCTTGAGGAATGCGTCGTGGCCGTAGCGCGAGTCGATCACGTGCAGCGCAGCCGGCGCGCCGCAGCGGCGCTGCAATTCGCAGAGGTCGGCGAGCGGCACGAGGCGGTCCGAAGCGATGCCGATCAGCGTCGACGGCACGCGCACCGATTCCGGTGCGATCGCATGCAGGTCGATCGATTCGGACAACGCGAGGAAGCGTTCGGCATCGAATCGTTCGACGAAGCGCGCACCCGCGGCTTCGAGCCAGCCTTCCTCGGCGAAGCGGTAGCGGCCGTCGCGGAACTCGGGCGCGCCGTTGCAGCGCTCGGCGAACTCGCGCTCGCCGCGGTACGTCGTCATCGCGAGGCGACGCGCGAGGTCGAGGCCGGTGCGCACGTCGCCGTGGCGCGCCGAGACGCGAACGATCTCGCGCTGCAGGTTGCGCACGGCAATCGCGAGCGGATGCGCGCGATGCGCACCGGCGATCGCGACGAGCTTGCGCACGCGAGCGGGATGCCGCGCCGCGAACGCGAGGCCGACCATCGCGCCGTACGAAGCGCCGACGAATGCATGAATCTGGCGGATGCCGAGCTCGGGCAGGAGCGCCGCGATCGCGTCGGCCTGATCCTCGCTGCCGATCGCGTGCAGCTCGTCGCAGGACGGCGCGCCGAACGACGTGCGATCGAGCCATTCGATCGAGAGCACGCGGAAGCGGCGCGTGTCGATCGCGCGGTCGTCGCCGACGACCGGCTCCCACCAGCCGGCGTCGGCGTCGCGCGCTGCCGCGTTGCGGTTCGCCGAGATGCCGCCCTGCACGACGACGACCGGTGCGTTCGCGGCGCCGTAGAGCGCGTAGCGGACCCGTGCCTCGCGCACGCCCGACCCATGGCGCGGCGTCAGGCGGATCGTGCAGCCGTCGACTGCGGTCGAACGCGGTCGCGGGCGCGTCCGGACACGGGCACGCATCGGGAACGTAGGCTTCGGCTTGGAACGTCATCGCGGCTCTCCTTGATCGCCCATCGGCGCGGGAAGCCGGAAACGGATTGCAGCGGACAGCCGGCGACGCCGGCGGCGCGATGCAACTCATCTCTCGGCGGATCGCGCGAACGCGTCCCCGCGGGAGTTGGCACCAATGCGGGTCACGGAATCCCGCAGGTTGCCCCGGCGTCGTCGGGCCTGTCCCTCAGCCGGTCTTGATGAGCAGTGGAGCGACTCTAGCGGCAGTTACGACTTCAGTCAATAGGCGTATAGACGTCTATACGTCCTTGGTTTCCGATTGCGGGCCAGGACCAGCGTGACGTGCATCTCGTCCCGCGCCGAAACGAATCTCCGCTCGCAGCAAAGAAATCCCAGGCCAACCAAGAGCCAGATCGGGCCTTACTCGCCTCGCGGGGGCCGGCCGCTGCCACCCCCGCGGACGAGCGGGCACTTGTCGCGCGCTGATGACACGGTCCGCGAGGAGTGCCGCACCCGCTCAGGTGGCCTCCGGCATGAAAAAAGGGCGTCGGGATAAAACCGTCGCAAAAAGAGGAAGAAAACGTCAGGACATCGGACGGCCGTCGCGGCCATTCTGCGGTGGGAGGGACGCTTTTCCGTCGATCCAGCCCGACTGGCCTTATCGGAGAGAATCCAATGGACGTTCCGCAGCACTCAACCCGAAGGTTCCCGCCGGCGCATCCTCTCGCGTCCTGCTTGGCTATAGCCCTCCTCATGGCACATCCCGTCAGCGCGGCAACGCACGCCGAGTCCGTACATGCGGTCAAGTCCGGAGCCGGCCACGTCGGCTTCAGGAGAGGCTTCGCCGGCGCGTACCGGCCCGGCGCGTCGCACGCGCACGACGTGCTGATGCGGCGCGAACCGCCATCGCGCCCGTCGACGACGCGCCCGGTCACCACCTGCGCCGACGACGGCAGCGCCGGAAGCCTGCGCGTCGTCGTCGCAAGCGCGGTCAGTGGCGACCTCGTCGACATGAGCAGCCTTGCGTGCGGCACGATCACGTTGACCGGAGGCGAGATCGGCATCGATGTCGACGATCTCACGCTGCAGGGCCCCGGCCAAAGCGCGCTCACGATCGACGGCGGCAACACCAGCCGCATCTTCTCGATCTTCAGCAACGGCACCGTCGCGATGTACGACTTCTCGATGGCGCACGGATTCGTGGGCCAAGCCGCGTTCGCGGTCGGCGGCTGCGTGTATTCGTATTTCGCCAACCCGAACAGCCTGCTGGTGCTCGCGCGCGTCACGGTGAGCGAATGCACGGCCGGTGATTCAATGGCGAGCTACGCCGGAGGCGGCGGTGTCCTGACCTATGGCGCGATCAGCGTCGAGGCGAGCACGATCTCCGGGAATCACGTCACGGGCGGCGTCGGCGCGAGCTATGTCGCAGGCGGGATCGGCACGCTCTACAACGCGACTATTGTCGGAAGCCTGGTCACCGGCAACACGGCGATCGGTACATCGCCGGGCACGGGCGTCGGATTCGGCGCGGGCCTCGATCTATCCGGAACACCCGGAACGGGCGGTTCCGTCGTCAGCAGTTCGACGATCAGCGGCAACACGGCGGGTTCCACGGCGGGCGGCGTGTATTTCTTCACGCCGTATCTCGAACCGGTCGCGTTGACCGCGACGGTGAGCAACAGCACGATTTCCGGCAACGCGGCCGCGAACGACGCCGGGCTCGAAGTGCGCCTTGCATCGGTCACGCTCGATCTCGGCAACACGACGATCGCGTTCAACGCCGCGGCCGAAGGCTGTGGCGGCTTGTCGGTGGCCGGAACGGCGAACGATCTGCAAAGCTCGATCGTCGCGAACAACGTCGGCGCCGGCGGCGAAGACGATGTCTGCGGTGCGGGCGCGCTCGGCGGAGCGAACAACCTCATTCTCGTCTCGACGCTCGCGCTGCCCGGCGGCACGATCGTGGCCGACCCGATGCTGGGCCCGCTCCAGGACAACGGCGGTCCGACGTCGACGCACGCGCTGCTCGCCGGGAGTCCCGCGATAGACAACGGCAACGACACGGCGGCGCTCGACTTCGATCAGCGGGGCAACGGTTTTCCGCGCATCGCCGGCGCCGGCGCGGACATCGGCGCCTTCGAGGTGCAAGGCGGCAACGATCGCATCTTCGCGAACGGTTTCGATCCGTAGACCTGACGGCCGGTCGCAGCGGCTACCGCTCACATCAACAAGCGTCTAGACGTCTATACATTCAAAAATGGCGATGCCGTCTCAGTGCGCGTCGGGCGCCGGACCTTTCGATGCCTTGCTTTCGTCGGCGAGATAGGCCTCGGAGAGCGTGTGTTTCTGCTCCGCGAGACCGAGCAAGGTCGGATAGAACTGCACGAACGTCGTATCGACCGCGCCGTGCTCGCGATGGCAGGCATAGCAGGCGGCCTCCTGCGGCAGCGCCGCGGCCTTGTCCGCGTCGTCGAAGGCGAAGAACGCCCAGCCGCCCGGGAACCGTGCGCTGTCCTTGACGTGCGCTTCCATGCCCATGAGGCCAGCCGTCTGGAACTGGCCGGACTTGTTGATCGAGCCCTTGTTCGACGCGCCGCGCACTTCCATGACGAGGATCGTCTTGTCGGGCCAGGTGCCGGTTTCGAGGAACGCGCGGTACGCGGACGGCTCGACGAACACGTTGTCGAACATCGAGTGGTTCATGCCCGTCGGGCGCTCGCGGTAGTTCATATCGAGGCCGGAGCTGAGATACACCCATTCGCGATAGCCGTCCGGCCGGCGCAGCTGGCCATCTTCGGTGTACGTCGCGCCTTGCGGCGCGGGTCCGTTGTCAGACGCGGCGACGGCGACGCCGGCAAGTCCAAGTGCCGCGGCGAAGATCGGGATCGCTCTCATGCGTGTTGCTCCTTCGGTGGTGGGGCGTCTGCGCCGCGCGGCGCGAAGCGCGCGCGGTATTCGCGCGGCGGCACGCCGAAACGTCGCTCGAATGCGCGCCGGAATGCGTCTGCGCTCGCGAAGCCGACCGACGTTGCGATCGCCTCGACCGTGCTCGCGCGCTGCGCGAGGCGGCGCCGCGCTTCGGCCATGCGCACGTTCTCGACATACGATGCCGGCGTACAGCCGAACGTCGCGGCGAAGCGGCGGCGGAACTGGCGCGTGCTGAGGCACGCGCGCTCGGCGAGCGTTTCGACCGAGAGATCGCGCTGCGGATGCGCGTCGATCCAGGCGACGAGATCGGCGAAGCGGTCGGCCGAGCGCACCTGGAACTGCAACGGTTCGGAGTACTGCTCCTGCCCGCCGGAGCGCTTGAGATAGACGACGAGCTCGCGCGCGACCGCGAGCGCGAGCTGCGGGCCGTGATCCTCCTCGATCAGCGCGAGCGCGAGATCGATCCCGGCGGTGATGCCGCCCGACGTGTAGAAGCGACCGTCCTTGACGAAGAGCGCATTGCCGTCGACGCGAAGCGCAGGAAAGCGCGCAGCGAGCGCTTCGGAGTGGCGCCAGTGCGTCGCGACCTTGCGGCCATCGAGCAGCCCGGTTGGCGCGACGCCGTAGACGCCGGTGCAGACGGTCGCGACGCGACGGAAGCGACCGGCGTGGCGTCCGACCCATTCGGCAACCTTCGCGTTCGTCGCGGGCTCGCGAAGGCCGCGGCCGCCCGGCACGATCAGCGTGTCGAGCGGCGGCGCATCGCGCAGCGTCACGTGCGGACGGAACTGGACGCCCGATTCGGCCGAAAACGGTGCGCGGCGAAGGCCGATCAGCACGATCTCGTACGGCCCGGCCGGTGCGCCGGCCTCGCGCGCGAGATCGTTGGCGTTCGAGAACGCTTCGAGCGGGCCGGTGACGTCGAGCGCGTTCGCCTCGTCGAAGCCGAGCATGCCGATCGTTGCCGTGCGGGTCGTCTTTGCGCGCATCGTGTCCCTCCTTCGTCCAGAGTAGGCCTTGACGTAGGATGGCCCAAGGACGCCGATCCGACACTATCGGCCATCCGGGGAGGCAGTCGGGGCGGCGATTCCGTACAATGCGCGCCCTCTGCGGCGACCGCCGCCCGCTCCTTTGTCCCGATGAACGACGCTTCGAGCGAAGCCCGCCGCCGGCGCACCTTCGCGATCATTTCCCATCCCGACGCCGGCAAGACGACGCTGACCGAAAAGCTCTTGCTGTTCGGCGGCGCGATCCAGATGGCAGGCTCGGTGAAGTCGCGCAAGGCCGCGCGTCACGCGACGAGCGACTGGATGGCGCTCGAGAAGGAGCGCGGCATCTCGGTCACGAGCTCGGTGATGCAGTTCCCGTATGCCGAGCGCATCGTGAACCTGCTCGACACGCCGGGCCACGCGGATTTCTCGGAAGACACGTATCGCGTGCTGACCGCGGTCGATTCGGCGCTGATGGTCATCGACTGCGCGAAAGGCGTCGAGGAGCGCACGATCAAGCTGATGGACGTCTGTCGCCTCCGCGACACGCCGATCATGACGTTCATCAACAAGCTCGATCGCGAGGGCCGCTCGCCGATCGACCTGCTCGACGAGGTCGAGTCGGTCCTCAAGATCCAGTGCGCGCCGGTGACGTGGCCGATCGGCATGGGCTCGCGGCTTCGCGGCGTCTATCACCTCCTGCTCGACGAGGTGCACATCTACGAGCCGGGCCGCAATTTCACGCGGCAGGATTCGACGATCTTCAAGGGCCTCGACGATCCCACACTCGCCGAGCGCCTTGGCGACGCGGCGCTGGCGGAGCTTCGCGAGGAGCTCGAGCTCGTGCAGGGCGCATCGCACCCGTTCGATCTCGATGCGTATCTCGATGGCCGGCAGACGCCGGTGTTCTTCGGTTCGGCCGTCAACAATTTCGGCGTGCAGCCGTTGCTCGATTTCTTCATCGAGCACGCGCCCTCGCCGCTGCCGCGCGCGACGACGACGCGCGAGGTCGCGCCGGCCGAGGACGCGTTCTCGGGCTTCGTGTTCAAGATCCAGGCGAACATGGATCCGCAGCATCGCGATCGCGTCGCGTTCCTGCGCGTCTGCTCGGGCCATTACGCGCCCGGGATGAAGGCGCTGCAGGTGCGTATCGGCAAGGAAGTGAAGCTTGCGAACGCGCTGACGTTCATGGCGTCGGATCGCGAGATCGCGACGGCCGCGTTTCCGGGCGACGTGATTGGCCTGCATAACCACGGCACGATCTCGATCGGCGATACGTTCACCGAAGGCGAAGCGCTCGCGTTCACCGGCATCCCGAACTTCGCACCGGAGCTCTTTCGCCGCGCGCGGCTTCGCGATCCGCTCAAGATGAAGCAGCTGCAGAAAGGTCTCGCGCAGCTTTCCGAGGAAGGCGCGACGCAGTTCTTCCGTCCGCTGATGTCGAACGACCTGATCCTCGGCGCGGTCGGCGTGCTGCAGTTCGATGTCGTCGCGTATCGGCTGAAGGACGAGTACGGCGTCGATTCGGCGTTCGAGAAGGTCGGCGTCGTCACCGCGCGCTGGATCCGCTGCAGCGACGCGAAAAAGCTCGAGGAGTTCCGCGAAAAGAACGCGATGAATCTCGCGCTCGACGCGGCCGGCGAGCTCGTCTACCTCGCGCCGACGCGCGTGAACCTGCAGCTCACGATGGAGCGCTCACCGCAAATCACGTTCGCCGAGACGCGCGAGCACGCGACCGCGGTCGACGCCGCCTGAAACGAAAACGCCCGGCGCGAGGCCGGGCGTTTCGTCGATTGCTGTTCCGCTGCGTCAGCCGTTGAAGTTGCCGCGAAAGAGCTCGTCGGCTTTGGCGGGTGTCTTTGGTCGCGATAGCTCGCGGTCGCTGAAGATCACGTCCGCGCGCGCGACGGTGTGCGCGACGGGCATCGTGGTCGATGCGGATTGCTGATGGCGGACCGCGAACACCCCGACGACCGCGACGAGGCACGCGGCCATCGCGCCGGCCCAGCGTGCGACGCTCGCGTGGCGACGACCGGCCGCCGCGCGGCGAACCGTCTGCTGGCGATCGTGCGTCGTGGTGTCGCGCTGCGTGCGCGCGATGCCGAACGCGAGCGCTTCGGAGTCGGTCCTGAGCTCGCTCAGCATGCGGACGACCTTCGCTTCGGCAGGCGAGGCCGCGAGCTTCGCGGCGACATCGTCACGGCGCTCGGCCGCAAGCGTGCCGTCGGCGGCGGCGGCGATGTCGTCGGCTTCGAGGGCCGGCGTCGCGGTTGCCGTCAGGCGGCGGTAGAGGCTGGAAAGACTCGTCTTATTCATCGAACTCACCGTATCCCAACTCGCGAAGGCGCACTTTCAATTCGTCCAGCCCGCGCGAAACCAGTTTTCGGGCCGCCTCGGCCGACGGTATGCCGGCGAGATCGGCGATTTCCTGCAGTTGAAAGCCCTGCAGGTGCAGCGTGATCGGAAGGCGCCGCCGCTCCGGAATCTCGGCGAGGCAACGCGCAAGTCCTTGCATCCGTTCAACATCTCCAGCGCGGCGGTCCGGCCCGATGGGTGCCTCGCCGACCTGAACGGACTCTTCGTCCTCGTCCGGGAGCGGCTCGGCGGCCCTGACTTCGGCGCGCCTTAACGCGTCGATGACCGTGCTCGCTACGACTCTCTGGATATAAGACGCATGGAAGGCCCCCGAGCGGTCACGCTCCAGAGCCCGCCATAGCCGGATCCGGACCTCCTGCTCGACGTCGGCCGGGTCGATGCCGTGCTTGTCGAGCCCGTAGGTCATCAGGAGGGCCTGCACCTTGGCGCCGTAGGTGCGAAAGAGCGCCTCGAGGCGGGCCTGGATGGAATCGGTGGGAATGAGAGTGAGCATATGGGGGTGTCGGGCGGCTAATGCTCTATGAGGCGGTGTTCCTCTGCAATACGCCGTTTGGCGCGCGAATGGGACTTTGCGCGGGGTTGCCCTCGCCCTGCCTCCCGCACGCGGGAGAAGAGGGGACAAACAAAAAGGCCGCGCGGGGGATGCCCGCGCGGCCACATCACCATCAACAACTGCGTTCGATCAGAACTTCACGGTCACCCGGCCCCAGTAGTACCGACCCATCAGGTCGAAATCGCTCGGGTCGGTATTCGCGTTGAGCGTGTTGTTCGCGTAGAGGAACGGCGGCTGCTTGTCGCCGAGGTTGTTCACGCCGATGTCGAAACGCGTGTTCCACGCTTCCAGGTTATAGCCGAACTGGATGTCGTGATAGACGGTCGCGCCGTAGTCGAAGTACAGAGTTGTGGATCGAGCAGTAGTCGCCGTAGTAGCACGTGCCGGCCGGGAAGACGTCCTGCGAGGGCGACGGCGAGCCCATGCGGAAGCGGCCGACGTAGCGCATGCGCCACGAGGCATCGAACGGACCGAGCTGCCAGTTCACCGCCGTCTGCGCACGCCAGCGCGGGAACAGGCACACGCCGCCGCCGGAGCCCGAGCACGCGGCCGCTTGCGACGAGCCGAAGCCCATGAAGTGGCCGGCGTAATGGTAGACGGTGTTCGCGTCGCTGCCCGGCGCGGTCGTCACGTCGTACTTGTTGAGGTACGTCGCGTTGAAGCCGACGTTGAAGCGGCCGAACGAGAACTCCGGCAGACGGTAGTTCAACGCGAAGTCGAGGCCCTCGCACGTCGACGCGGCCGAGGTTGCCCGTCGGCTCGTTGATCGTTGCGATCTGGCCCTGGTTCGGACCCGACGCCGTACGCGTGAACAGCGAGCAGTAGGCGAGTCTGGCCTGCGGCGCAAAGATCGATGCACGCTCTGCGCGCCGACGCCGACGATCGTGTTGTTGAGGTACACGCGCCAGAGGTCCGCGCTCACCGAGAGACCGTCGATGAAGTGCGGGTCGTAGACGACGCCCCAGTCGAACGACTTGCCGTACTCCGGTCCCAGCGGGAAGCCCGCGAACACGGAACCCGACGCGATCGCGTTGAGCTGCAGCTGCTGCGCGACGTTCTGGTTCACGAAGCTGCCGTCGGTCGGCACGTTCACGCAGGCCGGGTTGCTGCCGCCGGTGTAGTGATCGCACGGATCGTGCGAGAGCTTGCGGCGCATCGCTGGCGCCGGCGGCGAACAGATCGGCGACGGTCGGCGCGCGGAACACCTTGCGAGACCGTGCCGCGCAGCAGCAGGTCTTCGATCGGACGCCATTCGATAGCGAGCTTCCCGTTGTTCGTGCTGCCGAAGTTGCTGTACTTCGAGTAGCGATCGCCGACGGTCAGGTTCAAGGCGTGGACGAACGGCATGTCCTTGAGGATCGGGACGAACAGTTCGGCGTAGAGCTTCCTTCACGTTGTAACCGCCCTGCAGCGGCGAGCCGCACTGGCTGCCGAGCACGCAGCTGGCCGGTCGCCGGATTGATGATGCAGCGACGTGTCGACGTTCGAATGCGTGTATTCCTTGCGATACGAGCGTGCCGATCGCGAGCTGCACCGTGCCGGCCGGCAGCTCGAACAGGCCGCCGTTCAAGTCGGCGCGCCAGACCTTTTCCTGCGTGAAGGCGCCGCTCGATGCCGGCGTGCCCGCCGACTGCAGCACCGCGATCGTGTTCGGATCGTTGAGGTTGAAGATGTTGATCGGCGTGCAGCCGGTGATCGGAGCAGCGGCCGTGCCGCAGTGCACCGACGCCGTCGGAGCCGAGGAACGACGGGACCGGTGGCCTGATTGATCAGGTTCATGTTCGGCAGTCCGTACGTCGTCGTCTGCTGGGTGACGTGGCCGTAGTCCATGCCGACTTCCCAGTTCCACTGCTCGTCGTTCCAGACGCCGAACGAGCCCTTGAAGCCGGTCGAGATCTGGTCGTGCTCGTGCCGAACGTGCCGCGGCGATTGCCGAGCGAAGCGAGACGGCTGGTCAGCGAGTAGCCGGTGCTCGGCGTTGGAGAACTCGACGCCGAACGGGTTGTAGTAGCTGTCGGCCGAAATCACGGCGCCGTACGGCGTACCGATAAACGGCCGGCGCGAGCTGGAATGCCGACGAGGTCTTGTTGTGCATGACCGACGCATAGACTTCGATGTTGTCGGTCAGCTTGTAGTTGCCGTTGAGGAAGAGGCCGGTGCGTTCCTGCGGCGTCATGATCAGGTTGACGGTCGCGTAGTTGTACTTGTCGCTCGCGCGAGCCGTCGTTGCTGATAGCAGTGATAGTCCGTGGCGATGTTCTGGCCGCTCGCGCCCGGATTGAGCGCGAGGAAGCCGCAGCTCGGATAGAGGCTCTGGAAGCCCGGCGGGATCTGGATGTGGCCGGCCGGCGAGGACGACGAACCGCCGACGAAGCCGGCCGGATGCGTAGTCGTCGTGCCGTACAGCGAGACCGAGTTCTTCGAGAAATCGCGGTGGCCGGCGAGCACCTGGTCGGTCTTGTTGTAGCTGATGCCGGCCATGATCGTGCCCTTGTCCGAGCTCTGGCCGAACGTGAACTGGTAACCCTTGCGCTGGCCGTCGTCCTTGTCGGAGATGCCGTAGTTCGTCGAGAACTCCGCACCCTGATAGTCGCTGCGCAGGATGAAATTGACGACACCCGCGACCGCATCGGAGCCGTACACCGACGAGGCGCCATCGGTCAGCACTTCGATGCGCTCGATCATGTTCGCCGGGATCGCGTTCGGATCGCCGGAGAGATAGCGATGGCCGTTGACCAGCACCAACGTGCGCTGCGAGCCGAGGCCGCGAAGGCCGATCGACGATCCACCGGTGCCGCCCGCGTTGTTGACCTGCGGGTTGACGTTCGGGCCGGTGACGGCCGGGAGCTCCTGCACGAGGTCGCCGAGTGTCAGCTTGCCGGACTTCTGGATCGCCGCCTTGTCGATCGTGACGACCGGGTTGGACGTCTCGATATCGACGCGACGGATGTTCGAGCCCGTGACGATGATCGTCTCGAGCTGTTGGTTGTTCCCCTGATCCTGCGCATCTTGTGCAATCGCCGGGATTGCGAGAGATCCGTAAGCCAGGGCGGCTCCGGCGACGCCATAACTGCGCAAGCCACGGCGTATTGCCTCTCGGAGCAGCGTGTTGGACATGTGTTCTTCTCCTGTCGTGAAGCATCGGGCGCACAGCTGCGACCGTGTCCGCGGAAACTTAAAAAGTCGTGAAGGTCGGACGTTGCCGATAGCGGGCATGCGGCGTTGCCGGAATTGCGCGTAAGAGAAAAGCTTCGTCGACGAAACAAAAACGCAACGAAGCACCGGCACGTGCGCGCAACGCGCCGGACGAGTTGCGAGTGCCGGCGCTTCGAGACGCGAAATCAGAAACCGACGGCGAAATCCGTCATGACGAGGTTGGCCGCGGCGCCGCGCCGCACGGCACCCGCCGTCACGCCGAAGCGCTCGCGGAACAAGCGCGAGAACGCGCAGCGGTTTTCGAACCCGCTTGCGAGCGCGATCTCGGCGATCGCGAGCGGGCTCTGCGACAGAAGCCGGCGCGCACGCTCGAGGCGCATGCGCACGAGATACGCGTGCGGCGTCTCCTGGTACGCGGCGCGGAACGCGCGGATGAAATGCCACGGCGAATAGCTCGCCATGCGCGCGAGCGTTTCGTTGTCGATGTCGAGATGGCAGTTCGACGCGAGGTAGTTGCGCACGCGCTGCAGGCGCAGGAACACCTGCCGCCGCTGCGCAAACGTGCGGCCCGGGCAGCGCGCGATCGCCGGCGCGAACGCGGCCTGCTGCGCGGCGACGGTCTCGATCAATGTCAGCGCCTTGTCACCGCGCATCGCCTCGTCCGCGCGCGCGAGTGCGATCGCGAGGCGGCGGAGCGCATTGTCCGCGCGGTGGCGCGCCGGCAGCAGCACCGGGTCCGGCGTCGGCATCTCGACGAGCCCGCCGAGCGCGCGGCGCCACGCATGCGGATGCCCGAAGAGCCCCATCCAGAGCGCATTGCCGCGACCGATCGCGTGGATGCGCGCCTCGGGTTCGGTCACGCGCATCTCGCCCGGCATCGCGACGCTGTCCGCGTTCGTCGCATCGATCTGCAGCCGGCCGCGGAGCGGAATCCAGACCGCCGACGACTGACCCGCAACGCGCAGCACGCAGCCGCGCCCGCCGCCGAGCACGGCGACGAGCCCGTGCGCATCGCCGTGCGTCGGCGTCTTCAAGGTCAATTCGAGATTGGCGCCGTGATTGAGGAAGTGCGTGTCGAGAAGCATGTCGGATGCGGCCCTGGTCGGAAAATCGAGCCTTCGTTCTAGGGCCGCAGCCGTGCCGGGTCAGGAGATTCCGCCGAAATCCGAGCGAAATTGCTCGGAAATTTTGCCGAAATTGCGCGGACGAAGCGGCTCGTCGCGCCGTTCGGGCAGTGCGGCGCGGCTCCGATCGCAAACCGACCGGCGATCGCGGGATAGTCCACGCGCAGCCGTTGCAACTCGTCGTTTATTTCCGCTACCGAGCCCGGCCCTCGTCGCCGCCGCTCTCGCGCGATCAACTCTGGGAGGCCTCATGAACGCCGTCACTCGAACCCAATCGGGATCGCCGCAGCGCTGGATCGCCCCGGTCTTCGGCGGCGGCATCCTCGCCGGCGCGCTCGACCTGACCTACGCGTGCACGTACCACGGCCTCGTCAACGGAATCCCGCCGGTACGGATCCTGCAATCGATCGGCAGCGGCATCTTCGGACGCGCGTCGTTCGACATGGGCGCGACGTCGGCCGCAGTCGGCTTCTTCGCGCACTTCTTCATCCTGACCGTCGCAGCCGGCATCTTCTACGCCGCAAGCCGGCGCTTCGCGTTCCTGCGCGAACGCGCTTACCTCTCCGGCATGGTGTTCGGCGTCGGCATCTACTGCACGATGAATTACATCGTGCTGCCGTTGTCCGCCGCGCCGCATTTCACGCCGAACCTGGTTGGCGCGCTCAGCGATTTTGCGATGCATGTGCTGGTGCTGGGGCCGGCGATTGCGCTCGTCGTCCGACACTTCGATCGCGCGCGCGGGGCGTAGAACCGAATTGCCCTCACCCTACCCTCTCCCGCAAGCGGGAGAGGGGAAAGTGCGCGCGTCTCGTTCTTTCCTTCTTTCTTTTCGGGTTCCCTCTGAGCAGCGGCGAAGGGCGGACGGAAAAGCCGCGCGAAGCGCGGGCGGCGCGATGGATCGCGCCGATTCGGACAACAGGGCAGGATGCCCTGTGGGCCGAACCCGTCCGCCCGCAGCGAACCCTCGGCGCAGCCGAGGGCGCGGATCCGAGGGTGCCGTTTTCTTTGGTTACTTTCTTTTGGGCAAGCAAAAGAAAGTAACCGGCGACCATGGATGGTCGACGAAACACACACGGACGTGAGTCGGTTATCGCGCAGCGCTAAAAGCCAAAAGCAAAATGGATTCCGGCTTCCGCCGGAATGACGAGGTGGTGAACACCATCCCCACCCAACCCTCCCCTTGAAGGGGAGGGCTGAAGGTCTCCCCTCGAAGCGGGCTAAAAAGCAAAGAGGCAAAAAAAACGGCGAGACCAGGGTCCCGATCCTGGTCATCGCCGAGGGTTTCGCACTTCGATGCTGTGACACATCGCCCGTTGGAGGGCGAGCGCAGTATGCGCGGGCGATACCCCTGGCGGGTTGCGGGGAAATCCGGAGCGTGTGACGGAAATTGCGGTAAGCGCGCTGCGGATCAGTGCGCCGATGTGCGCGTCAGCGTGAACATGCCGACGTCGGTGTCTTCCGTGCCGATCTGGGAGAGCACCATCGCATCGCGTTTCGGCGTGACGCTGAAGTTGACGTCCTTCAGCGCGATATCGATTCGCTTCAGCTCATGCTCCTCGCCCGTTGCGGGATCGAGGTCGTGCAGCACGACCGGCTTCACTTCAACGCCGCTCAGATACCAGATGTGTCCGTCGACGACGCGCCAGCCGAGCGTCGTCGTCGACGACACCTTCGGCGTCACGAAACGCTGCTCGCCACTGTCGAGATCGAACCGATAGAGCCCCTCGCCCGACGACGCGGTGTAATAGATCGCGTGCGCGGCGGCGTCCACCTGCGCAAACGCGACGCCCATTGCGATGTGCCGGCGCGATTCGTCCGGCGTGCCGGCATGCTTGACGAGCGCGAGCTCGTTGCTGCGGCCCGATGCGCCGACGCCGACGAAATACGAATCGGGTTCGACCGCGTAGCCGCCGAACAGCACGTTGTCGCTGTCCTTCGACACTACGCGCTGGCGGCGCGTCGCGACGTCGGTCTCGATCAGCTGCCGCTTCGACGGCGCATCGATGCGCACCGCGACGATCGCCTTGCCGTCGGCACGCCAGCGCGGCCAGAACATCGGCGCTTCGCTTGCGTCGCTGAGCGGCGTCACCGCCTGCGTCGTGCGGTCGTAGAGCCAGAGCTGCGAACGGCCGCCGCGATCGGAGACGAACGCGAGGCGCGCGCCGTCCGGCGACAGCGCCGCGGCATAATCGCTGCCGGTCGACGGCGCGAGCGTCTGCACGCGACCGTTGGCGAGATTGATTTCGGCAAGCTGGTTTTGCGTCCGCGGAATCTCGTATGCGATCGTGTCGGCGTCGCGCGAGGCGTCCGGATATTCGGCCGGCGAAATGCCGAGCGGCTCGACGTGCCCTGAATCGACGTCGACCGCGTAGAGCGCCATCGATCCGCCGAAGTTCGACGCGAACACGAGTGCGCGGCCGTCACGCGTCCATGTGTGGCCGCGGATACGCGAGGCGATGTGCGTGACCTGGCGCACGTCGCCACCGGCCGCCGGCATCACGTAGAGATCGCTGTAGGGAGCGACGCCGCGGCGGAACGCGATGAATCGTCCGTCCGGCGAATAGTGCGGCTCGAGATCCTGGTCCTCGCCGGTGCGCGTGTATTTGAAGAACTCGCGATTGCCCGAGTCGAGATCGAGCTTGACGAGCGCGAGATCGCCGCCGCCCGTTTTGCTCTGCGCCGTGATCAGGCCACGGCCGTCAGGCGTCCAGTCGAAATAATTGACGGTCACATCGCGGCACGCGCCGACTTCGCGCTCGTCGCCGCCAAGGCTCGACGCGACATACATCGTGCAGCCGTCCTCGCGCACGCGCTCGAACGCGATGCGATTGCCATCCGGCGACCACGACGGCAGCATTTCCTGCGCATCGCCGCCGTTGGTGATGTGCACGATCTGCGAAGGCTCGATCGAGCGCACGACGACGCGCGTCGTCGCGACGGGATCGGGCGCCGCGAATGCGACGCGAGTGCCATCGGGCGAAAGCTGCGGCCGCCGCTCGGCGCCGGGATCGGACGTGATCGCGCGTCGCGCGCTCACGGTCCACGTGCGCGCAGCGTGCGAAGCGGCGGGAACGCCGCTGCGAAGATGTCCGATCACGATCGCCGCGGCCGCGAGCACGATGCTCGAGCCCGCGATTGCGAGCATCCAGCTGAGCGCGCGCGCGAACGGTCGCGCCGGCGCGAGACGCGCAGCATTCGGCGCATCGTTCGCGCTCGCGCTTTCGCGCCCTTCCTCTTCGACGGTGCGCTCGACGATGGGCGCCGCGGCTTCCACGACGACCGCACTGTCCGGCCCGTCGAGCACGAGCACCGGCGCGATCAGGCGATAGCCGAGCTTCGGAATCGTCTCGATGTATTGCGGCGGCTTCGAATCGTCGCCGAGCGCGCGGCGCAGCTCCTTGACGGCCTGCGTCAGTACGTCCGGCGTCGGAAAGCGTCCGGTCCAGACGCGATCGAGCAGCGCATCGCGCGTGACGGTCTGGCCGACGTCGCGCACGAGCTCGACGAGCACGGCGATCGCCTTGCTCGTGAGGCGCGGCAGATCCGGACGCGTGACGACGCGAAGCGCGCCGGTATCGACGACGTGCTCGCCGATGCGCAGTCGGAGATTTGGCCCGCTGAGAAGCTCATCGCGCGTGCCACGAACGGAGGCGTGCAGGTTCATTTACAACGTAAGCGCGAATGCGACTTTTGAGAATCGAGCGAGCAACAACCGTAAATCCAAGTTGCCAATGCAGCAACAGTCTATCTACGAAAAGTCGTGTAAAGCTGCGTTAAGCGCGCGTGACATCCGTGCGCATCGCATCGGCGAGAAGCGGCGGCAGCGGACAGTGCAGCGCGGAGGCGATCACGCGCAAGAGCTCCGCTTCGGCGACGCGCACGGTGCCGTCTTCGCTGATCGCGCGCGTGAGGCCAGCCACGACGAGCTCCTTTCCGGCCGGCGCGAGGCGATCGAGCACCGGAAACGCGCGATCGAGCGCGCTCGCGAAGTCGTCGGGCGGCGCGTAGGCGAGCGCAACGCCGGGCAACACGTCCGCGATCGCGGCGAGATACGCGCGCGACGCGGACGCATCGTCGTCGTGCCCGTATTTCGCGACGATGCCGAAGAGCTGCGCGATCTCGTCCGCCGCCTGCGGCAACTTGACGCGGCCGATCGCACTCGATGCCGCCGGCGCGAGCGACTCGATGACCTGCAGGCGGATCAGCTTGGCGAGGCAGTATTCGTCGAGATCGATGCGTCCATCGGCTGCGATGAGCGTATTCAGCGCCTCGACGAAAAGATCGAGCTGCGGACGCGGGCGCCGGCGCAGTGCCGGAAACGCGAGCGACGCGAGCGGCAGACGCAACATCGGATGGAGCGCGGCAACCTCGGTCGCGAGCGATTCGGCGAGCGCGACGAGGCCCGCGTCGTAGTGCGCCGCGAGCGCATCGCGCTGGCGCTGGCGCACGTCATCGCGCGCGTCGAGCACGAGCGCGAAAATCAGCGGCACCGCTTGCTCCTGCTTGTACGCGGCTTCGCGAAGCACGTCGGGAATCGTCGTGCGGATCGCGCGCGCCGAGCGGCGGTCGTCGGTATCGGGATTGCCGACCTGTCCCACGACCGCGGCCGGCGTCACCTGCAGACGCGCTTCGGCATCGGGCAGCGCGACGCGGTGCTCGCGCGGCGCGCGCGGCATTGCGCTCGCGGGCGCGAAGCCGCTGATCGAGACGTCAGCATCGGCGTCGCCTTCGCCGACGAGTACCGGCGCGCTCCATGCGGCCGCGATTGCGTCGAGCTCTTCGCCCTTGAACGACGGATCGAGGCGCACGATGCGCTCGGTGAGCGGCGGATGCGTCGCGAACAGCGCCGAGTAGCCGACGCCGTCGCCGAACAGCATGTGCGCGACTTCCTCGGTGTTGCTACTCGTGAGCTTCGAGCCTTCGGCGAGCGCGCCGAGCTTCTTGAGCGCGTTGGCGATGCCGCCGGTCTGCCGCGTGAACTGCACGGCCGACGCGTCGGCGAGGAACTCGCGTTGGCGCGAGATCGACGCCTTGATCAGCCGCGCGAACACGACGCCGATGTAGCCGACGACGAAGAGCGCGATGCCGAACACGACGATGCCGCCGGAGTCGCGGCTGCGCGAGCGTCCGGAAAGCTCGGCGAGCTTTCTGCCGATCGTCGCAAGCACGAGGATGCCGAACACGACACCCATGAGCCGGATGTTGAGGCGCATGTCGCCGTTGAGCACGTGGCTGAACTCGTGCCCGATGACGCCCTGCAGCTCGTCGCGCGTCAGCTTGTCGAGCGCGCCGCGCGTGACGGTGATCGCGGCGTCGTTCGGCGAGTAACCTGAGGCGAACGCGTTGATGCCCGCTTCGTTCTCGAGCACGAAGATGCGCGGCACCGGGACGCCCGAGGCGATCGCCATTTCCTCGACGACGTTGCGAAGGCGCTTGTACGCGAAGTTGTCGGTCGCGCTCGTCGTCTCGGTGCCGCCGAGCTCGCGCGCGACAGTTCCACCGCCGCCGCTGAGCGTCGCGATGCGATAGGCCGAGCCGAGCAGGATCGCCGTTGCGACGAAGAAGCTGAGCACGACGATCGCGCCCCAGCTCGTCGTGGCAGCGCCGGCGCGATGCGACTCGTCGAGGCCGATCGCGAACAGCACGACGACGTCGGTCGCGGCGACGATCGCAAGGACCGCGAGCGCGAACAGGAACAGCATGCGGCGCGTCTGGCGGCGCGCCTGTTCCTGGTGCTCGAAGAAGTTCATTGAGGAGCGGTCAGGGAGTAAGAAAGTGAGGAAGTTAGAAAAGCGCTCTGCTGACTTTCTTACTCCCGACTTTCTTACTGCTCCTAGGTGAATTGCACCTTCGGCACTTCGCGCTTCGTCTCGGACTCGATCTTTAGAAGCTCCGCCGGCTGAAACTGGAACATGTTCGCGACGACCGACCCCGGAAACATCTCGCGCTTGTTGTTGTAGCCCATGACGGCGTCGTTAAAGGCCTGGCGCGCGAACGCGACGCGGTTCTCGGTCGAGGTAAGCTCCTCGCTGAGCTGCATCATGTTCTGGTTCGCCTTCAGATCCGGATACGACTCGGACAGCGCGAACAGGCGCCCGAGCGTCTGCGTCAGCACGTTCTCGGCGCCGCCGAGCTGCTGCATCGCGGCGGGATCGCCCGGGTTCGCCTTCGCGGCGGCGAGGCCGGAGACGGCCGAGTTGCGCGCCTGGATCACCGCTTCGAGCGTCTCGCGCTCGTGCTTCATGTAGCCCTTCACGGTCTCGACGAGGTTCGGGATCAGGTCGTAGCGGCGCTTCAGCTGCACGTCGATCTGCGCGAACGCATTCTTGTAGTTGTTGCGTGCGCCGACCAGGCCGTTGAAGACGCCGACGGCATAAAGGCCGAGCACGACCACCAGCACCAGCAGGATCAACATGCTCATCGGATCACTCCTCGCGGAAGTCGAACCTCTAGCCCCGGTGGCGCCACCGCGGACGGGCCGGAAACCTTCGGCCGGTGCCGCTTTCGGGGAAATTTTCGTTCATTCGGCCGCTCGCCGGGCCGGAACTACGTCGCACGTCGTCGTTTTGCGATTGTTTTACTGGAAATATGTTTCGCAAAGCGCTGAGATATGGCTAGAATCGTCGCGCTTTTGAGCATAACACGAGGCCGGCAAGGGCCCCGGAGAGCAATTTGAGCCGTACTCCGCACGCAGTTCTGATCGCCCTTTTTGCGGCGCTCGTCCTCGCCGCAACATCGCCCGTTTCCGCACGCACGACGAGCACCACGCCAAGCGCGCAGCACACGCTGCCGCCGGCGCCGGCACCCGCAGCGAAGGTGCTCGCGAACAATGACGCCGTCGCGACCAACGCCGGCATCGTCGCGCGCCAGTTCGACCGCTGGCTCGACGGCCTCGAATCGTCGAGCGACGTTTCCGGCCTCGCCGTCGCCGTCATCAAGGACGACAAGGTGCTGCTCGAGCGCGGCATCGGCTACGCGAACGCATCGACGCGCGAGCCCGTCACCGCGAATACCGTGTTCCGCCTCGCCTCGCTCTCGAAGGCCTTCGCGACCGCGATGGCCGCGCTGATGGTGCAGGATGGCGTCATTTCGTGGGACACCAAGATCTCGAACGTGCTGCCGACGTTCCAGCTCGCCGATGTCAATGCGAGCCAGAAGGTCACCGTCGCCGACATCCTGAGCCACCGCGTCGGCCTTCCGCACAACACCTACGACCGCATGCTCGAAGCCGACGCGCCGTACGAGGAGCTCGTCACGCGCCTTGCCGAAGTGCCGATGGCCTGTCCGGTCGGCGACTGCTACGGCTACCAGAACATCGCGTTCAGCCTGATCGGCGACGTGACCTATGCGGTCACCGGCGATTTCTACTATCACGAGGTCGAGACGCGCATCTTCCATCCGCTCGGCATGGACACCGCGACCTACGGCCGCGACGCGCTCGAAGGCACGAAGAGCTGGGCGCGTCCGCATCGTCGCGCCGGACGCGGCTGGATTCCGTTCACGCCGAACGAGGCGTACTACCACGTGCCGCCCGCGGCCGGCGTCAACGCGAGCGTGCGCGACATGGAGCAGTGGCTGATCGCGCAGATGGGCGGCAAGCCGAACGTGCTCTCGCCCGGCCGTGCTCGAGGTGCTGCACACGCCGGTCGTCGCGACCGACCGCGAGCGCTCGTCGACGCCGTGGCGGCGCGGGCGCCTGCTCAACGCGCAGTACGCGCTCGGCTGGCGCATCTACGACTACGCCGGGCAGACGCTGATCTTCCACGCCGGCGCCGTCCAGGGTTATCGCGCGATGATCGCGTTCCTGCCGAAGTACCGCTTCGGCGCGGTCATGCTGTGGAACTGCGAGTCGGCGGCGCCATCGGGCCTGATGCCGATGCTGATGGACCGCTACCTCGGCCTCCCCGAGGTCAACTGGGCCGGCATCGACAAGAGCGACACCGAAGATCTCGCCGGCGGCGGCGCGGCGAACTAACGGTAAGATCTCCGTGGGGAGCGGGTTCGTCGAGTGAGGACGTCCGCTTCGCGGACTCGTGAGGCATGAGGGCGTCCGCTGCGCGGACTCGTCAGGGGGCGAGTTCGTGCTCACCTCACGCCTAACGAGCGCGCCCAAAGGGCGAGCGACCTAACGAGGCGCGCAGCGCCGACCTGACCGCTGTGCTCATCTCCGAACAATTGATGCTCCTGCTGCTCGATCCCGAGCGCGGCGAGCTCGACGTGCGCTACGACGCGACCGATCCCGACCGGCTCGGCGCGGCGGCGCTGCTGCTCGACCTCGCCGACCAGCGCAACCTCGGCCATCGCAACGGCTACATCGCGTATCACCCGCGCTTTCCGAGCGGCCATCCGCTGCTGGTGACGGCCGGCGAGGCGCTCGCAGCGGCGGGACCCGGCGTGCCGCTCGGCGCGGCGCTCGACCTGATCGAGACGCGCACGCGCCCGGTCGCGCGCGCATTGCTCGAAGGTTTGCACCGGCGCGATCTCCTGCACCGGATCAAGCATCCGGCATGGTCGCCGTGGGCGAAATGGCGTTATCCGCTGCGCTCGCTGCAGGCGCGCAACGAGGCACTCACGATGCTGCGCGACGGCGCACAGCGCGCGCCGCTGCGCGAGCAGGGACTTTTGATCCTGGTCGATTGCGCCGGCCGGCTCGCGAGCTTCCTCGATGCGGGCGCGCACACGCGCGCGACCACATCGCTGCTTGCGTTCGCGCATCTTCGCGAAAGCGGCGATGCGAACGCGTCGTTGCTGGCGTCGCTGCGCGCGACGCTGCTCGACGACTGACTATTTGCCGAGCTTGAACTCGATGCGGCGCCGCAACGTCGAGGCGACCGCAACGCCGTTCTGGATCTTCGGCTCGAACTTCGCGCGCAGCACGGCCGCGATGGCCTCGCGGTCGAACACGCGCGACGGCTGCGAGGCGGTCACGTGCGGGTTCGCGACGGAGCCGTCGGGGCCCACCGTGAACTCGACCTCGACCCAGCCTTCCTGACGGTTGCGCGCAGCGGCGAGCGGATAGACCGGCACCGGCGGGCTCGTGATCGCGACTTCGCGCGTTTCGCCGCCGGCTGATGCGGGCGGCGGTGCGGCCGGACGCGGCGTCGGTGCCGCGGCGGGCGGCGGTGTCGTCGTCGATGCCGTCGCGTCGGGCGGTACGGCGGCGGCGGGCGTCGCTGCGGCCGGCGTCGTTCCTGCGGCAGCCGGTGTTTCGGCCGCTGGCGTCGTCGTCGATGCAGTCGCCCCGGCATTCGGCGGCGCGGCGGCGCCGGGCGCTTGCGGGCGCGCGGCGGCTGCGGCGGCAGCGGCCTGCTCGCGGTCGGCCACCTTCTTCTTCGCGTCGAGCTTCGAGCGCAGGATCGTCAGCGAGTAGTTGCTGGGGTCGGCCTGTGCGAGCAGCGCGATGACGCGGTTCGCCTCGTCGAAGTTGTTCTGGTTGATCTGATCCTCGGCCGTGCCGGTCGCGAACGGGAACAGCTCGCGCAGCGCATCCTTCGCGCCGGAATCGTCGGGCTGCTTGGCGAGGATCTTGAGATAGAACTCGAGCGCATTGTTGCCGGCGGGCGCCGCCATGCGGTTCTCGTTCATCGCCTTGCGCGCTTCGCGGTAGAGCTGGTCGACCGTGAGCTCGTCCGAGACCGTCGCGTTCGGCGCGGCGGGTGTCGCCGCGGTCGGCGTCGTCGGCGCGGGCGTGGTGCCGGGAATGATCGGGGCGCCGGGCTTTCGGCCGAGGAACCACCAGCCGCCGATAGCGAGGACGACAACGATGACGGCGAGCGCAATCAGCCGCGAAGCAGCGATCGCGCCGCGCATCGCACGCGGGCCGCGGCCGCGAAAGCCGACGGCAGCAAACTTACGAAAAGTCATGACGGGTCCGTTCTCCAACATACCAATGGATCAGGGCACCGCGCCGTCGATGGTCTCCTCCCATCCCCTGGCCCCCCGGCTTCAGGTACGCCGGCGCCGGCTGCGAAGCCGAGCGCGGATAACGCGAAGGTAACGCAATTCGATGTGAGTGTCGCGCGAAACGCGTCGCGTTATCGGCAGGATTTACTAAGGTTTGGCCGACAATCCTGCGAGTTTCGTTCATAGCTCGCCGTCCGTGCCCGCGATTGCATCTTTTACGGTTGACGCAGCCGGCCGCGGCGGGCTCATCATGCGCCCGCGCTTCCGGGCGCCGCAGCCGTCACTGCGCAGGGGATCGACGATGGCGATCAGCCAGGCGTACACGCAGCTCTCGCGCGTCTTCACGCAGCGCTGTTTCCACCTTTTCATCGCGATGCTCGCGCTGGTGCTCGTCGGGCCGCTGGCGTCGGCGACGCCGCGGGGCTGGATCGCCGTCGACATCGTCGAAGCGTTCGTGCTCGTCGCCGCGGTCGCCGCGTTCGGCAGCAGCCTGCTTTCGGTGCTGATCTCGCTGCTGCTGGCGCTGCCGATGATCGGCTTCCAGATCTACGCCGGCGAGGTCGGGCTTCGCGAGTACACGATGATATCGACCGCCTTCGGCGCGGCGTTCTACGCGACGTCGACGCTGTATCTCCTCGCCTACGTGTTCCGCCGCGAGGTGATGACCGCCGACAAGCTTTATGGGGCCGCGGCGGCGTACCTGATGATCGGCGTGCTCTGGGCCTATCTCTACGGGCTGATCGACTACTTCCTGCCGGGCGCATTCGTCTCGATGGCTGCCAAGCAGCAGCTCGATGCGACCGACAGCATCTACTTCAGCTTCACGGTGCTGACCAGCACGGGCCTCGGCGACATCGTGCCGCGCGCGCCGGTCGCGCAGTCGCTGACCGTCGCCGAGGAGATCGTCGGCGTCCTCTTCGTCGCGATCCTGGTCGCGCGCCTCGCCGGCATTTATCCGCCGCGCGGCAACCCCGATTAAGCGCCCGCCAACGCGCGAAATCGCCCGAAAAAACGCGCTCCCGCCATTCAGTTTGATGGCGCTAAGCTCGCCTGCGCTCGCGGCGAAGCGCCCTCTCAGCATCGGGCACTCCAAGCGACGCCAGTCCCTTCAACAGCCGTTCGAGGAGCAATGCCATGAGTACGTTACGTGATACCAAGCAGGCAGTCGAAGACGTGGGCGAGCAGGTCGCGGATGCCGCGCGCGGCAGCGCTGACGCCGCACGCACCGAGTTTTCGCGGCTCGGTGCGAAGCTTCGCGCGAACGGCGCGCGGCTCGAGGAAGATCTTGCCGATGCGCGCGAGCGGCTCGGCGAAGGCGCGAAGCAGTTCGGCGACGCGGCCGCGGAGCAGATCCGCGAGCATCCGCTCGCCGCGTTCGGCATCGCGTTCGCGGCCGGCGTGCTGATCTCGCGCCTGCTGCGCAGTCGCTAAGGTCCGCAATGGAAACGATCGCTGCGGATGCGCCGGCGCCAGGCGCGGGCCCTTATGAGGCCCGATCGGATGAGCCCGTAGACGACACGATCGCCGTCATCAAGGCGACCGTCGATGAATCGCTGCGCCTCGCCGGCGCCGCGTGGGCGCTGCTTCGTGCCGAGCTTCGGCTCGCGCGGAGCAGCGCGTTCGTTCTGATCTGGCTCGGCTTCGCGCTGGTCTTTCTCGGCGTCGGCGCGTGGCTCGCGACGAGCGCCGCGATCGCGGCCGGCATCTACCAGCTGACCGGCAACGTGTTCTACGGCGTCGGCAGCGTCGCGCTCGCGAACATCGCCGGCGCGCTCGCCGTCGTGCACCTGATGCGCGGCTGCTGGCGCGATCTCGCGTTGCCGCGCACGCGTCGCGCGATCGCCGAGTTCCGCGAGCCCGCGCCGTGATCCTGCTGGACCGGCGCCGGCAAGCAAACGCGGCGTTCGCCGAAACGCGGACGCGCGAGCGCGTCTGGCGTGCCCTCACGCATGACACGCGCGCGTGGTGCATGCGCCATCGCGCCGGCGTCATCGTCGGCGGTGGATTCTTCGCGGGGCTTGCGACGTCACTGATGCCGATCGCACCGCTGCTGCGGCTTGCGTCGGCGTTCGCGGGCACGGTGTCGCTGATGCTCGAAGGACCGTTCCTGCGCATGCTGTCGGCGGCGCATCGCGATGCATCGCGCGGCGCCGCTCCGCCGGCGCCGCCGCCGTGACGCCGAACGATCCGAGTATCGAAACCCTGGCGCCGGCGGCCGCACCGCTGTCGGCGCCGGTCATCGTGCCGCCGGCTTCGATCGAGCCGGAGTCGCCGGACGAAGAGGCGCCGTCGACGCCGCAGCTCCGAAACCGCCTGCAGATCGCCATCGTCGTGATCCTGACGCTCTACACGTGCGCGATCGGCGAGGCGGTCATCGTGCCGGTTCTGATCGCGGTGCTGTTCGGCCTCATGCTCGCGCCGCCGGTGCGCCTGCTCGAACGCTCGCGCGTGCCGCGCGCGATCGGCTCGCTGCTGATGGTGCTGCTTGCGATCGCGATCGTCGGCGGCGCGATCACGGCACTCGCCTCGCCCGCGCGCGCGTGGGCCGTGCGCATGCCGAGCGCGCTCGTGCGCATCGAGACCGTGATGAAGGATCTTCGCCGTCCGTTCCTCGTCGCGACCGAGGCGTCGCGCGCGATCGGCAAGATCACGCAAATGGACGAATCGAACCCGGTGCGCGTCGTCGACACGGGACAGACCCCGTTCGCCGCGGCGCTGAGCGCGGCGCCGGCTGTCATCGCCGGAATCATCATCACGATCGTGCTGACGTTCCTGTTCCTGCTGCACGGCGACGAGCTGTTGCGCAAGTTCGTCACGCTCGCGCCGCATCTGCGCGCGAAACGCGATCTCGTCGAGGCGACGCGCACGGCGCAGAGCGAGATCTCGATGTACGTGATCACGGTGACGCTGATCAACGCCGGCCTCGGCCTAGCGACCGCGATTGCGCTCGCGCTCCTCGGCGTGCCTGATCCGCTGCTCTGGGGCGGCATCGCGGCGCTCCTCAACTACGCGCCGTTCATCGGGCCGATGGTGACCGCGGTGGCGCTGCTGGTCGTCGGATTCGGCGAGGCGGCAACGCCGGCGCTGGCGCTTGCGCCGCCAGCGGCGTTCCTCGGGTTGCATCTGCTCGAAGGGCAGATCCTGACGCCACATCTGGTCGGGCGGCGGCTCGCGCTCGATCCGGTGGTGGTGTTCATCGCGATGCTGGTGCTGGGGTGGATGTGGGGGGTTGCGGGGTTTTTGCTTGCGGTGCCGTTGCTGACTTGCGCGAAGATCATCGCGGAGCGGATTGAAGGTGGGGATGCGATGGTCACGCTCCTTTCGCGCCACGCTTAGTTTCTTTAGCCCGGGCCGAACCCGTCCGCCCTTCGCGAACCGCTCGTATCCCTGCCCTGTCGTCCGAATCGGCGCGATCCATCGCGCCGCCCGCGCGCGCCGCGCGCGGCTGATCCGTCCGCCCTTCGCCGCGGCTCGGAGGGACCCGGAAGAAAAAAGACGAGCAAGCACCTTCGGCGCAGGTGAACGCGCTGCGCGATGGTCGCGCGCGAGGGAGGAATCGGGGGGCGTTGCGGGGGAGGAAATTCTCTCCCTGCGCTGGGCATACCGCAGGGAGAGTAATTCGAACTTCAGATCACTTCGTACAACTGTCTTGCTTTGACTTGCTGTATTGCGTGTACGTATTGCTTGTTGCTGTCCCGAACCAGCCGATAGCTCCGGTTCGTTGTGCTGTTGCCTTGAGTTTCAGTGACCGGCTGACTCCTCCGGCCCTTTTGCCAAGAGAGCCGGCGGCAAACTTCGCTGCCGGCTCGTAGAGATCAACTCTTACTTCTTCTTGGCGCGACGTGCAGTCTTCTTCTTCGCAGCGCCAGTCTTGCGCGCCGTGGAGGTCTTGGCCCGTGCGGTCTTACGCTTGGCCGTTTTCTTCGCACCTTTCTTTGCAGCTTTCTTCATAGCCATATCGCGTCTTAGCTCCTCGTCAGTTGGCAGTGGTTGCCCAGTAAAAGCGTGAAGGAATGCTTCGCACAGCAGATCGCTGTTGGTGGCGTGGCGCAGGTTCGCTACCTGGCGGCGGGTCCGTTCGTCGGACAAAAGCTTGAGGATATGGAAAGGAACCGACACCGTAATCTTCTTCACCGACCCGGCCTTGGTGCCGTGTTCGACATAGGGGGCGACGAAGCGGTTTGCGGTCATGTTTCCTTAATTCTGTTGTCACGCCGACGCGGACGCTATTACTGTCGAAACCGCGTGTCAACAATTTTCTGATGGGAAACAAGCAGTTCCCTAACGAGCGCGACGAGGCGCGAGCACCATCCGGAGACCTCGCATCACGCCGTTTTTCGCAAACGCTTGGACGTCTAAACATCTAGACGCAGTTCGCACTGGACGGCCAAACGAAAAACACGTGAAGGCGTGAAACCCAATGCTGGCGCGGGTTCCACGACTTCGATGTGTTCTTGTTGCGCGCGCGCACGCGCTTGCGCGACGCATGCGCCTCGCAACTCCGATTTTTTTTCTGCAACGCGTTTTTTGGCGTCGTCGAACGCCAAAACGGCCACTGAACGGGCCTAAAAAAAAATTTCGTTTCAGACCGTCGCGAGGGCCATCGCGGAGGCAAAACGGTCGATGTCGGCACTCGTCTTGGTCTCGGTCGCACAGACGAGAAGTGCGTCGCCGAGCTCCGGATATTCGTCGCCGAGTGCGACGCCGGCGACGATGTTTTCCTTCGCGAGACGTTCGATCACTTCGCTCGCCGGCTTCGGCAACGTGAGCGCGACTTCGTGAAATCCGGCACGCCCGAACAACGCGCGCACACCCGGAATCGACGTCAGCTTTTCACGCAGCGTTCGCGTGTTCGCCATCGAGTTCGTCGCGACGCGGCGCACGCCTTCGGGGCCGAGCATCGCCATCGTGATCGTCGCGGCGGTGACGAGGAGACCCTGGTTCGTGCAGATGTTCGACGTCGCTTTCGCGCGGCGGATGTGCTGCTCGCGCGCCTGCAGCGTCAACGTGAAGCCTTCGCGGCCGTCGAGATCGACCGTGCGGCCGACGATGCGGCCCGGCATCTGGCGGACGAACTCTTCTTTGCAGCAGAGGATGCCGAAGTACGGACCACCCGACGAAAGCGGCACGCCGAGCGGCTGGCCGTCGCCGCAGACGATATCGGCGCCCTGCTTGCCGGAGCCCGCCGAGCCCCATTCGCCGGGCGGCTTCAGCACCGCCAGCGAAACCGGATTGACGACGCCGATCACGAGCGCGCCCTGCGCGTGCGCCCAGTCCGTCAGCGCGTCGACGTGCTCGAGCACGCCGAAGAAGTTCGGCTGCGGGATCACGAGCGCGGTGAACGGGCCGAAGTCCTGTTGCGCGAGCCAATCCGGCGCGATGCCGCCGGCGCTGTCGCCGGCGTGACAGAAGTCGAACTCGACGACCTCGATGTCCTGCAGCGCGACGATCGTGTGCAGCGTCTTGCGATATGCCGGGTGCACGGTCTTCGGCACGAGCACGCGGCGCACGCCCTTCTTGCCCATGCAGCGCTCGGCCATCAGCACGGCTTCGGCGAGCGCAGTCGCGCCGTCGTAGAGCGATGCGTTGCTGACGTCCATCTGGGTCAGCCGCGTCATCATCGTCTGGTATTCGTAGATGAGCTGCAGCGTGCCCTGGCTCGCTTCGGCCTGGTACGGCGTGTAGGCCGAGTAGAACTCGCCGCGCGAGACGATCGTCCAGACCGCAGCCGGAATGTGGTGCTCGTACGCGCCGGCGCCGGCGAAGTTGAGCGGTGTGCCGTCCTCTGCCGCGCGCGCCTTCATCAGGCGCGTGACGTCCATCTCCGAAAGGCCCGGCGGCACCTTCGCGAGCGACTCGATCTTGAGCGCGGGCGGGATCTCGTCGAACAGGTCTTCGATGCGGGCGACGCCGATCGCCTTCAGCATCGCGGCGACGTCGGATTCGGAGTGCGGAATGAAGGGCATTGGAGAACCGGGATTCGGGAATGGAGATTCGTTGAAGCGGGCGCGCGGCAGACGGACGTACGAGACAGGTCGGCGCGTCCGGCGCTGCCAATCCCGAATCTCGAATCCCGAATCGCGGCTTTTAGTGCTCTTCGTTCTCGATCAGCTCGGCGTACGCGTCCGGATCGAGCAGCTCTTCCATGTCCTCGGCGAGCTTGTCGGGCTTGACGACGAAGATCCAGCCGTCGCCGAACGCGTCCTCGTTGATCGTCTCCGGCTTGTCCGGGAGCGCCTCGTTGATCGCGACGATCTCGCCCGACACCGGCGAGTAGACGTCGGACGCGGCCTTGACCGATTCGACCACCGCGCACGCGTTGCCGGCCTGCACGTGATCGCCGAGGCTCGGGCAGCTCGACGTAGACGAGGTCGCCGAGCTGGCCCTGCGCGTGGTCGGAAATGCCGACCGTGACCGTGCCCTTGTCCTCGACGCGGGCCCACTCGTGGGACTTCATGAACTTCAGATCGCCTGGAATCTCGTTGCATGACGAAAATCCTGCTGCGGGGCGCGGACGCAATTCTAACGGTTGAAATGAACGCGGTCGATCAGACGGCCGCGGTGGGCTGACCGTCGCGGACGAACGGATACTTGACGACGCGGACCGGCACGAGCTTGCCGCGGATGTCGACGTGCAGCGGGCCGGCTTCGGTCCCGGCCGGGCATGCGCGCGAACGCGATCGACTTGCCTATCGTCGGCGAGAAGCCGCCGGACAGGATCTCGCCGTCGCCGACCGGCGTCACGACGCGCTGGCCGTGCCGGAGCACGCCCTTGTCGTCCATGATGAGGCCGACCAGCACGCGCTTGACGCCTTCGGCCTTCTGCTTCTCGAGCGCCTTGCGGCCGATGAAGTCGCGGCCCTCGTCGAGCGAGACGGTCCAGGCGAGGCCGGCTTCCCACGGCGTGATGCGCTCGTCCATGTCCTGGCCGTAGAGATTCATGCCGGCTTCGAGGCGCAGCGTATCGCGCGCGCCGAGCCCGGCCGGCGCGACGCCAGCGCTCTCGAGGCGCTTCCACAACGTGACCGTCTCGCCTTCCGGCACGATGATCTCGAAGCCGTCCTCGCCGGTGTAGCCGGTGCGCGCGACGAAGAGGCCGTCGCCTTCGACCGCGACGAACTTGCCGAGCTTCGCGGCCTTCGCGCGCGTGTCGGCGCTGAGAAGGCCGAGCGCCTTGTCGCGCGCGTTCGGGCCCTGCACCGCGATCATCGACGAGATCGGCGCGCTCGGTGACGCGCACGCCGAACGGCATCGCCTGCTTCTCGATCCAGGCGAGATCCTTCTCGCGCGTCGCGGCATTGACGACGACGCGGAACCAGTCGTCGGTCAGGAAATAGACGATGAGGTCGTCGATGACGCCGCCCTTCTCGTCGAGCATGCACGAGTAGAGCGCCTTGCCCGAGACCTTGAGCTTGTCGACGCTGTTCGCGAGCAGGTGACGCAGGAAGTCGCGCGTGCGTGCGCCGTGCAGGTCCACGACGGTCATGTGCGAGACGTCGAACATGCCGGCGTCGCGGCGCACCTTGTGGTGCTCGTCGATCTGCGAGCCGTAGTTGAGCGGCATGTCCCAGCCGCCGAAGTCGACCATCTTGGCGCCGGGCGCGCGGTGGGTTTCGTTGAGGATGGTCTTCTTCGTCATGGGCTCGGGAAAGAGGTCGATTTCGCGGGCGCGCATTATAGCTGCCGCGTGCTACGGCCCCGCCACGAAACGCACGGTTTCCCCTCTCCCGCTCGCGGGAGAGGGCCAGGGTGAGGGCAAGCTTGCGAAAACGCCGGATGGCTCCCGCTTCAACCGACCACGCGCACCTTCAACGTCGTCCCTTCACAGCCCGTCACTTCGACTTCCTGCCCAGCCGGAAGATCCGGCCCTTCCGCAAGCCACGCGCCATCGCCGACCTTGACCTTGCCGCGACCGTTGACGATCGGCTCGACGATGACGACGCGCCGTCCGACCATGCGCGCGCCGCGCCGGTTCAAAAGCGGCTGATCATTGCGGAGCTCCGCGAGCGGACGCACGAAGCGCCAGTAGACCGCGCAGCTCGCGATCGCGAGCGCCGCGAACACGATCGCCTGCATGAGCGCCGACATCGCCGGCAATACGAATGTGAGGACGCCCATGACGCCGGCCGCGATGCCGATCCACAGCATGAAGTAACCGGGCGCCATGACTTCGACGCCGATCAGCACCAGTGCGAGCAGCCACCAGCCATAGTTGCTCAAGAGATTGTCCATGACGACCTCCGTTACTGCGCCCGCGGCGGCGGCGCCGGACGCGCCGGTTTGTCCGCCTGCTTTTCGAGCGCGTTTTTCGCAAGCTCGGCAATGCCGGCGAGCGACCCGAGCACGCCGGTCGCCTCGATCGGCAGCAGCAGCATCTTCTGGTTCGGCGAATCGGCCATTGCCTTCAGCGCCTCGATGTACTTGTTCGCGACGAAGTAGTTCAGCGCGTTGACGTCGCCGTTGACGATCGCCTCCGAGACGACCTCGGTCGCCTTCGCTTCGGCCTCGGCGAGACGCTCGCGCGCCTCGGCTTCTCGGAACGCGGCTTCCTTGTGGCCTTCGGCCGCGAGGATCACCGACTGCTTCTCGCCTTCGGCCTTCAGGATCGCGGCCTGGCGGAAGCCTTCGGCTTCGAGGATGTTCGCGCGCTTCTCGCGCTCGGCCTTCATCTGGCGCGCCATCGAATCGATGAGATCGCGCGGCGGCTGGATGTCCTTGAGCTCGATGCGCGTTGACCTTGAGGCCCCACGGATGGGTCGCTTCGTCGACGATCTTGAGCAGCGAGGCGTTGATCTCGTCGCGCTTGCGACGCGATTCGTCGAGATCGAGCGAGCCGAGCACCGTGCGGATGTTGGTCATCACGAGGTTGATGATCGCGAGCTCGAGGTTCGAGACCTCGTAGGCCGCCTTCGCAGCGTCGAGCACCTGGAAGAACACGATGCCGTCCACGCGGACCACCGCGTTGTCCTTCGTGATGACGTCCTGCGAGGGCACGTCGAGCACCTGCTCCATCATGTTCATCTTGCGCCCGACGTTCTGCACGACCGGGACGAGGAGATGAAGGCCGGGATCGAGCGTATGCGTGTATTTGCCCCAGCGCTCGACGGTCCATTCGTAGCCCTGCGGCACGATGCGGACGAGCTTGAACAGCACGATGACGGCGACGGCGACGACGACAAGCGGAAGGATCGCACCCATGACGTACTCCCCTGGAGTTCGTACAAGTATAGGTGGGGGCGCGGCGGACGAAATGAAGTGGTGCGCGCGGAAAAACGTTTCCTTGTGCGCTAAGGACTTAGGGTGGGCCTCGGCCCGCCGACGATCGAGGTGGGCCAAGGCCCACCCTATGCTGCGACGTCGGGCGCGGCCGGCTGCGGCAGCAGGAGCGACACCGACAAGCCGCCGTCCGCGCGGTTCGAAAGCTGCACGCGCCCGCCATGCGCCTCGGCGATTTCGCGCGCGAGCGCGAGGCCGAGGCCCGATCCGCTGCGCTTCGTCGAATAAAACGGCAACAGCGCGTTCGCCAGCACCGCCTCGCTCATGCCGCTGCCGCGGTCGCGCACTTCGATGCGGATGTCGCGTCCGCGCGTCGACACGCCGAGCTCGATCGCGTCGGACGCGCTGCCCGACTCGTGCGCGTTCTTCAGCAGATTGATCAGCACCTGCTCGATCTGCGCGCGATCGAACCAGCCCGGCGCCGGCGGCAATGCGCTGGCAAGCTTGAAGGAATAGTTGTGCCCAAGCGCATCGAGCAGCGCCTGCCACTCGACCGATTCGGGCCGCGGCTGCGGCAGCTTCGCGAAGCGCGCATAGCCTTGCGTGAAACTCTCCAGATGATGCGTGCGCTCCTCGATCGTCTCGAACACGGTCGACAAGCGCGTGAGATCGCCCTTGCGCGCGAACTCGCGTCCCGAGTGCGACAGCGAGCGGATCGGCCCGAGCGAATTGTTGAGCTCGTGGCTGATCACGCGGATGACTTTCTTCCACGTCGCGACTTCCTGCCGGGCGAGCTCGCGCGTCAGCCGCTTCAGCTGATACAGCGTGTGCGGCTTGCCCTGCAGCTTGAATGCACGCTGCGAGAGGTGGAACGTTTCTTCCTCGTGCTCGAGCTGCACGCTGAAAAGCCCGTCGCCGCCGCTCGCGATCGCGCGCGACAGCGGCTCGGGCGCGTTCGCGAGGATCTCGTCGAAAAGCTCCCCGTTCATCGTGCGGCCGCTGTTGAGCAATTGCCGCGCTGCGATGTTCGCGTAGACGACGTGGCCGCCCTGCTCGACGAGCGCGAGCGCAGTCGGCGTGTTCTGCACGACGGTGTCGAGCAGGAGCTCGCGCTGGAACAGGTGCTGACGCTCCTCGCGGAGCACGCGGCCGAGCTCGTTGTGCGCATCGACGAGCTCGCCGACTTCGTCGCCGCGGTGCGAGCCGATCGAAAAGCTGAAATCGCCGTCACGGAACGCGACGACGCTGCCCGACAGCGCGCGGATCAGCGCCGCGACCGGCTGCGCGAGCGCGCGTGCGAAGAAGATCGCCGGGATCGTCAGCACGAGCACCGCTGCGCCGGCGCCGTACCACGGCGACTTCAGCCACGCCGTTGCGGCAGCCGCGAGCGCCGCGGCTGCGATGAGCGCGGCGGCGAGAGCGGCGGCGAGCTTGCCTTCGAGAGACACGAAACGCATGGCGGTAAGCCTACAAGATCGTCATCCCGCTGTTCGGCGGGGACGATGAGCGGGCTAGCCCGCCGAGATCCCGAGCTTGTCCATGCGCCGGTACAGCGCCTGCCGCGAGAGCCCGAGCTCCGCCGCGGCCTGGCTGATGACGCCGCGCGCATTCGAAAGCGCCGTCTCGATCATCTCGCGATCGGGCTCTGCGGCCGGCGCCGCGCGGCCGTTGCCGCTGCGGACCGCCGCGAGGCCGAGATCCTCGGCCGTGATGACGTTGTCCTTGCAGAGCAGCGCCGCGCGCTGGATCGCGTTCTTGAGCTCGCGCACGTTGCCGGGCCAGTTGTGCGCGAGGAGCGCCGAGCGCGCGCCTTCGTCGAGCGCGGCCTTGCCGTCGAGGAAAAACTCGGCGAGCGGGATGATGTCGTCGCGCCGCTCGGCAAGCGACGGCAGGCGCAGCTCGATCACGTTGAGGCGGTAATACAGGTCTTCGCGAAACTTGCCGTCGCGGATCATCGCGGCGATGTCGGCATTCGTCGCGCTGATGACGCGCACTTTCGTCGTGCGCGTCTTCGATGAACCGAGGCGCTCGAACTGCCCGCTCTCGAGCACGCGCAAGAGCTTCACCTGCCCCGCGAGCGGCAGGTTGCCGATCTCGTCGAGAAACAGCGTGCCGCCGTCGGCGATCTCGAAGCGGCCTTCGCGTGCGCGATTCGGCGCACCGGTGTATGCGCCCGGCTCGGCGCCGAACAGCTCGGCCTCGATCAGCTCGGACGGCAGCGCGCCGCAGTTGACCGTCACGAACGGGCCGTTCTTGACCGACGGAGTTGGCCTGGATGATCTCGGCGATGCGTTCCTTGCCGGCGCCGTTCGCGCCCGTGATCAGCACCGGAACGTCGGCGCGCGAGATCTGGCAGGCGAGCTCGACGACGCGCTCGGTCGCCGTCGACGCGAAAATGAGTCCGCGCAGATCGTACTTCGCATCGAGCGCCTTGCGGCGCTTGCGGCGCTCCTCGCGCACGCGCGCGATCTCGCGCGTCGCCTCGGAAAGCTCGAGAAGATTCTCGACCGTCGCGAGCAGCTTGTGGTCGTCCCACGGTTTGGCGAGATAGTCGGCCGCGCCGGCCTTGACGAGCTCGACCGCGGTTTCGAGATGCGTCCACGCGGTCAGGAGCACGATCGGAAGATCGGGATGCTGCGCGCGGATGTCGCGGAAGAGCTTGACGCCCTCCTCGCCCGACGTCGTGTCGGCCGTGAAGTTCATGTCCTGGACGACGAGGTCGATGTCCTCGTGCTCGAGAAGCTTCAAGCCGTCCTCGGGCGAGTACGCCACGCGCGTCTGAATCTCGCGCAGCGCGAACACGAGCTCGAGCGCGGTGCCGACCGCGTGGTTGTCGTCGATCACGAGGACCGTGCGCATGGGCTTGTCGTCAGCTCGTAGGGGCCCGCGCATGGGTGCTTGGATGCACGCATGGGCGGAAAGGTTGCGTCGAGTTTAGTCGGAGACAGCGAGTCCCGTCGTCCCGGCGAACGCCGGGACCCGCGTGTTCCTGTGCAGGATCGGCCTAGACGCTGCGCGTCGCCACAGCCGGCGGCACGCGCGAAGCGCGCAGCGCAGGCCCGAGCACCGCGAGCTGGCCGAGGAACCAGAGGCACACGAACCCGACCGGCACGTAGTACCACGGCAGGCGCGGCGCCTGATATTCCTTCATGAGGTACAGGCTGAACGCGTACGTCAGGATGCCGCCGCCGATGAGCCCCATCGTCGTGATGATGAAGTTCTCGGTCTGGAAGTAGCGCAGGATGTCGAACTTCGTCGCGCCGAGCGCACGGCGCGTGCCGATCTGCTTCGTGCGCTGCGCGACCCAGAAGCTCGCCATGCCGACAATGCCGAGCGCCGTGATCGTGAGCAGGCAGAAGATCACGACCGAAAGGATGATCGCCATCGCGCGATCCTCCGCATACGCCTCCGAGCGCACCTGCTCGATCGACTTGACCTTGCCGATGATGCGGCTCGTGTTCGCCTCGGTCATCTTCTGCTCGATCTGCTTCATGACCTCGTCGCGACGGCCGGGCTCGGTGCGCACGAGATAGCGCGACGAATTGCCATACGGCATGAACACCGGCACGAACGCCGCGTTCTCGATGTCGTCGTTGGAAATCCACGGCTCCTGCAGGCGGTCGACAACGCCGACGATCGTCGTCGTCGGCGGATCCTGATCGAAGTAGACCTGCTTCCCGATCGCGTCCCCGTCCGGAAACATCTTGTCGGCGAGCGCCTTGGAGAGGATCGCGACCTTCGGCAGCAGCTGATCGCCGAAATCGTGCGTCTCGATCTCCTCGGGCTTGAAGTTGCGGCCGGCGACGAGATGCGTGCCGAACGTCGAGATCGCGTGATCGTCGACGAGGTAGACCGTCGTATCCGCGGTCGACTTCTTCTGGCGCGGCGCGAGGCTGAGCCCCGTGCCCCAGCCGCCGTCGCTCATCGGCACCGAGTTCGTCGGCGAGACGTCGGCGACGCCCGGCAGCTGGCGCAGGATGCCGAGATCAGCCTGCTGCACCACTTTGGCGTTGTAGCCCTGACCGAAGCCGTTGCTGCCGAACCAGAATGTGTCGGCCTCGTTCATGCCGCTCGGACGCGCCATGTGCGCGAGGCGCTCGTTGATGATGAAGAGCGCGTTGCAGACGATCGCGAGCGTCAGCGCGACCTGCAGGCCGATCAGGATCATCGCGACCTTGCTGCGCATCAGCGCGGAGAGAATCGGACGGATTTCCATGGTGATCTCCTCAAACCTTCAACTGCGCAGCCGGCTGGACGCGGCACGCGCGCCAGGTCGGATAGAGACCCGCGAGCACGGCCGAAATCACCGCGAGCGCGACCGTCACGAGCACCATCGACACATCGAGCGAGGCAACGCTCTTGTACGACGCGTACAGCGCGCGCACCGCGAGCAAACCGAGCCCGGTCAGCACGAGCCCGACGAGGCCGCCCGAAAGACCGACGACACCGGACTCGATGAGGAACTGCGTGAACACCTCGCGCCGGCTCGCACCGAGCGCACGGCGCAGGCCAATCTCGCCCGCCTTGCGCGTGAACTTCGCGAGCAGGAGGCCGATCGTGTTGACGAGGCAGACCGCAAGGAACGCGAAGCCGAGACCGGTCTGCACTTCGACGTCGCGCGAGACGACCTTCTGATCCTTCATCCACTCGTTGACGTTGAGCAGGCGATTGTTGAGCGGACGCTCGAAGCGGCCGAGCTTCTTCTGCTCGTTGACGTAGTTGTCGAGGAATGACTTGTACTCGGCGAGCCGCGCGGGTGAATCGAGCTGGACCCACATCTGCATCCAGACGCAATCCGATTGCAGGTACGCATCCCAGCCGTCGCCCGGCGACCTGAAGCAGCTGTTGTTGCCGGTGCCGCGCTTCTTGAGATCGATCGCGGTCGTGAACGGCATGAAGAACTCTTCGGGATCGGCGAACGCGCCGTTGGTGAGATCGTAATAGCGCGCGCGGAGCTTCCAGTTGCCGAGCACGCCGAGGACCGTGTAGTCGATGCCGTCCATGCGCACGGTCTTGCCGACGCTGTTCTGTCCACCGAAGAGCTTCTCGTTGGTGTCCTTGGTCAGCACGATGACGCGCGCGTGCTCGTCATCTTGCTTGCGGTCCCATGGTCCGCCGTACGCGAACGGCGGCTCGAACATCGGGAAGAAATCGGCGAACGTCACGCGGCCGAGCGAATTGAACGGCTTGACCTCGGGATTTTCCGGCTGGATCGGCAGCGCGATCTTGAACATCGCGGCCTGCTTGTCGGCCTTGCCGGCCGCCATCAGCGCCGTCACGTCGCGGTACGTCACCTGATCGGGCGGACGGCCGTCGTCGTAGTACGAGTTGTTGACGTCCCAGTTGTCGAGCTGCACGTAGTGGAGCTTGTCGCTCTTCCACGGAATCGGATCGGCGCCCATGAGGTGCATGACGGTCAGCGTCGTCATGCTCGCGGCGATGCCAAGGCCGATGCCGAGCACCATCAGGAGCGTCAGCACCGGATTTCTGCGTAGTGAGTAGAGGCCTAGCTGGAGGTAGTAGCCGAACATGGCGTCGATCCTTTAGGCGACTGCGACGTGGTTGTCGTCACGGGCGGGGCGCTGGACGAGCTTGGGCTCGTCGTCGAAATCGGTGACCTGGCCGTCGATGACGTGCACGTTGCGCTGCGCGCGTGCGGCGAGCTCGGGATCGTGCGTGACCATCACGATCGTCGTGCCCTGGCGATTGATTTCCTCGAGCAGCTCCATGACGCCGCGCGCCATCAGCGAATCGAGGTTGCCGGTCGGCTCGTCGGCGAGCAGCACGCGCGGCGAGCCGGCGAGCGCGCGCGCGATCGCGACGCGCTGCTGCTGGCCGCCCGAAAGCTCGGCCGGATAGTGTTTCTGTCGCGAAGCGAGGCCGACGCGCGTCAGCGCGTCCTCGATACGCTTCTTGCGCTCGGCCGCGCCGAAGCCGCGGTAGCGCAGCGGCACGTCGACGTTGTCGAAGAGGTTGAGGTCGGGAATCAGGTTGAAGCTCTGGAAGATGAAGCCGATCTTCTCGTTGCGCAGGCGCGAGCGCGCGTCGTCGTCCATGCCGCGCACGTCGACGCCGTCGAGCCTGTATTCGCCGCCGGTGAACTCCTCGAGCAGGCCGGCGATGTTGAGGAAGGTCGTCTTGCCCGAACCCGACGGGCCGGTGACGGCGACGAACTCGCCCTCGCCGACCGAGATCGAGAAATCGCGCAGCGCGTGCGTCTCGACCAGGTGCGTGCGGTAGACCTTCGGAGATGTTTCATCTCGAGCATGAGGCGTTCCTCGTTTGTAAGTCTGTGGTGGATTCAGTTGAGCGCGACGCGCTGCGCGCCTTTGAACGCGTCGGTGCCCGAGATCACGATCTGGTCGCCTTCCTTGAGCCCCGAGACGATCTCGACCGCGTCGAGGCTCGTCGCGCCGATCTGGATCGGCGTGCGCTCGGCGACATCGCCGTGCACGACATACGCGACGCGACCGCCGCCGGTCTCGACGAACGGACCGCGCTCGACCATCAGCACGTTCGGGTGCTCCTCGATCAGGATGCGCGTCGTCAGCCGCTGGTTCTGGCGCAGGCCCGCGGCTTCTTGTCGCCGAAGCGGACGCGGCCCGTGACCTGGCTGTTGACGACCTCGGGCGACACCGCGCTGACTTCGCCGGCATACGTGCCGTTGTTGTCGCGCATCTCAGCCGGCATGCCGATCGTGAGATCGTGCGCGAACACTTCCGGAACCTGCACTTCGATCTCGAGCGCGCTCAGGTCGACGACCGTCAGGATCGGCGCATTCGCCGCGACGTTCGCACGCTGCTGCACGAGCAGCTGACCGACCTGACCGTCGACCGGCGAGCGCACCTTGAGCTCGTCGACCTGGCGCGTGATGTCCTCGACGAGGAGCTTCTGGCGATCGAGCGCAAGGCGCTTGGTCTTCGACTCGAACGCAAGGCTGTCGCGCTCGAGCACGGTGTCCTTCTCGGCGTTCGTGACCGTGATGTCGGCCTTGGCGAGCGCGTCCTTCGCGCGCAGCACGTCGAGCTCGGGCAGCGCGCCGGCCGTGAACGCCTTCGTCGTGCGCTCGACTTCGCGCGCGGCGGTCTGCCGATCGATGCGCGCCGAGTCGAGCGTCTTCTGCGAGGCGAGCTGGAGCTTCCTGTGATCGATGTCGGCGCGCTCGACGTCGAGCTGGAGGCTATCGAGCGTCGCCTGTTCCTGCTTCTCTTTGTTCGTAAGCTCAGGCGAATCGACGACGGCGAGCACGTCGCCCTTCTTGACCTTGTCGCCGGCATGGATATCGAGATCGACGAAGCCCGCGCTTCGCGCATAGAGCGTCGGCGCGACGGCCGCGACGACCTTGCCCTGCACGGAGACATCGCGCGTCAGCGTACCGCGCTTGACCTCGGCGAAGCGGAGCCGTGCCGCGCTCGCCGACGAGTCCGACGACAGCAGATGCGCAACGGTCGGCATGATCGCAAGGACGACGCCGACGGCGACGACCGCGACGCCAACCCAGATCACGCGCTTCTTGTGGTCGACCTTCGCGGCAAGGCGGACGTCCGTGGCCGAGGTATCGCGAATCATGGGTCTCTCTGCTCCCCGCTGCCGACATGGCTGCACGCTCACATCGACAGCAATGGCCGTGCCATCGCTCAATACACTGATTTGCAAGTAATTTCCTGCTTGGCGCAGCGGACGGACACTGTCCGGCCGCCGCGGCGGACAAGCGCCCGGACAGCGTTCGGCAGGTCTTTGCGGACTCGTCCGGCCCGCCTGCCACGCGCATGCTTGCGACCTTATGCGGCCCGCCGGCATCTCTTGAATCCAGTGAGCGCAGCCAGCTTTCAGATCGAAGTCCCGGAGCTCGTGCTGGCGCGTGCGCGTCGCGGCGATGCGCGCGCGCTCGAGCAGATTTACCGCGCGTTCGAGCGGCCGGCCTACACGCTCGCGCTGCGCATGGTCAGCGACGCCGAAAATGCGCGCGAGGTCATGCACGACGCGATGTTGCGGCTGATCGAGCGCATCGGACAGTTCCGCGGCGATGCGCCGTTCTGGGGCTGGTTGCGACAGATCGTGATCAACGAGGCGCTGATGCACCTGCGCAAATCGCGCGGCGCGGCGTTCGAAGAGCTCGACGAGCGCGACGAGCCCGCCGGCGACGGACCACCGCCGTGGCTTCTCGCCGACGCGGCACAGCTCGAGCGTGCGCTCGGCGAATTGCCGGCGATGACGCGCAGCGTGCTGTGGCTTTACCACGTCGAGGAATACACGCATCAGGAAATCGCGGAAATGACAGGCAAGTCGGTGAGCTTTTCGAAATCGCAGGTCGCGCGTGGCGGAAGTCGTCTGCGGCGCCTGCTGGACAAGCAAGACAAGGAGGCGGCGTCATGTCTGGCCGCGACACTTTGAACGATCGTCCATCCGATGCCGCGCTTGCGGCAGCGCTGCGCGCGCTGCCCGATGCGGCACCGATGCCGGATCTGTGGCCGGATCTGAGCGCGGACATCGCACGCTCGCTCGATGCGCGTCGCCGGCGTCCGTGGCGCTACGCGCTGCCGATGGCGCTCGCGGCGGGCATCGCGCTCGCGCTCGTGCTGCCGAAGCTGATGCATCGCGACGCGGCGCCATCGCAGCCGCCCACGCCGGTGGCAAACGTCGCGGCACCCGCCACCGACACCGACGAGCTTTCGCGGCTGCACAAGCGCTCGCAGTCGCTCGAACGCTGGATCGCCGCCGTTGCCGCGCGCGCGCCGCAGGACGGGCGCGATCTGATGGCCGCCGTCGAAGTCGAGGATCTGATCGGCCTCGTCGACGTGCAGCTCGGCGGCGCAGGCACCGATTCCGACGCGCTGCCGCTCTGGCGCCAGCGCGTCGCATTGCTCGAAGACCTCGCCGCGATTCGCGGCAACGGCGTCGCGCTTGCCGCGAACGGCGCCGACGGCGAAGCCGTATCGGCTTCGCTCAACCTGTTGAACTGAAGAGGACGTCCATGAAACGCATTTTGCTCATCGCCGGCTCTGTGTTCGCACTCAACGGTGCGATCGTGAACGGCGCCGTCGCGGCCGATGCCGCGCCCAAGACCGAGGCGAAGCCGACCGTCGCGGCGACGACGTCGCCAAGCGCGACGACGAGCGCGACGGCCGCCGCGAATGCGAGCGCCGACGCCACCGCACAAGCCGCGAAGGCCGAGCAGGCGCGCAAGGAGCTTGCGGAGCTTCGCACGCAAATGCAGGAGCTCTCGCGCAAGATGGCCGCGCTGTCGACACAACTCGGCGAAGGCGGCCCGCGCTCGTATGCGTATCGGTATATCGGCGATCCCGATCGCGCGATGATCGGCGTCGTGCTCGCCAACGACGAGAAGGGCGTTCGCCTCAGCGGCGTTACGCCTGACGGTCCGGCTGCTCGCGCGGGCCTTCGCGACGGCGACATCGTCACCGCAATCGACGGCAAGAACGTTGGCAAGTCGACCGGCGATGCACGCAATGCGCTCGCCAATCTCAAGGACGGCCAGGAAGTCACGCTCGCCTACGCGCGCGGCGATCAGAAGGGCACGGTCAAGATCGCTGCGCAGCGCCGACAGGCGCAGAACTGGCCGATGGTGATGAACGAGGATCCCGAGCATCCGTTCCTGCCGAAGGATTTCAACGTGCGCATACAGGCCGATGTCGAGCGCGCGCAGCGCGAAGCCGAGCGCATGTACGAGCGCGATCACGTGCGCATGGAGCAGCAGGTCGAGCACGCGACACGCGAGGCGATGAAGCACGTGCCGAGCAACCTGCACATCGCGATGCCATGGTGGGGCCTCAACCTCGCGCCGCTCAACGCCGATCTCGGCCACTACTTCGGCACCGACAAGGGCGTGCTCGTGATCGCGGCCGACAACGATTCGCTGCCGGGCATCCGCGCCGGCGACGTCATCACGAACATCGCGGGCGAAACGGTCAATCGTCCGGAAGATGCGCTGCGCGCGCTGCGCGATCAGGAATCGGGCAAGGACGTCGCGATCAAGCTCTTGCGCGATCGCAAGACGCTCGCGCTCAACATGAAGGCGCCCGCGTTCAACTCGATCTTCGATATGCGCGCGCCGCCGCCTGCGGCACCGCCTATGCCCCCGGCACCGCCCGTGCCTGCTGCGCCGGCAATGCCCGCAGCGCCCGCGGCACCGGCCGCTCCACCGGCACCGCCGACGCCGCCCGCGATCGCGGACGCGAACATCCTTTGAATCACTTCCCGTTGCGCGTGCCGAGCCAGATGCCGGCGACGACGAGCGCGAAGCCCGGCACCATCGGCAGCGTCAGCCGCTCGCCGAGCACGAAGAAGCTCATGACCGCCGTGATCGGCGGCATCAGGTAGAACAGCGCGGCGACGTCGGTCGCCGCGCCGCGCCGGAGCAGCAGGAAAAACAGCGCGAAGCCGCCGACCGCGTTGACGAGCACGAGCCAGACGAGCGCGCCCGAGTACGCGGGACTCCAGTCCGCCGCGAAGTGCTCGACGAACGCCGCGAGCGGCAGCATCACGACGAGCGCCGCGAGATGCTGCACGGCGAGCCCGACGCGAAGATCCATCGCGACCGAATGACGCTTCTGATACAGCGTGCCGATCGAAAGCGAGAAAAGCCCGAAGACCGCGGCTGCGTATCCGCCGAGCGTCCCTGCGCCGCTTCCGAGGCGTCCGTCGAGCACGAGCGCGACGCCGACGAAGCCGAGCACGAGCCCGACCCACTGCCGCCACGCGAGACGCTCGCCGACGACGGTTGCGCAGAGCGCGGTCGAGAGCGGCATCGCGCCGATGATCAGCGCCGAGATGCCGCTCGATACGCCGAGCTTCAATCCGGTGTAGACGCCGCCGAACGAGATCGCGAGCGACAGCACGCCGACGACGATGCTGTGCATCACGCATGCGCGTGCCGGACGTTCCGCGCGTCCGGCGATTGCGAGCAATCCGAAGATCGCGGCCGCGAGCGCGAAGCGCCAGACAAGCAGCGTGAACGGCCCGCCGTGCTGGATCGCGATCTTTCCGGCGGGATAGCCCGAGCACCACAGCACGACGAACGCGCCTGCGATCAGGCGGTCGTGCCAGCGGTGCGCGGCGATTTCGGTAACGGCTGAGGCCGGAGTCGGTTGCGTGCCTTCCATGTCGAACGCGTATGGGCAATCGGTGATTATGCGCGCTTGCGCTTTCCCTCTCCCGCGAGCGGGAGAGGGAAAGCATAAGTTCTTGCTGCGCGCAGCGCTTCGCCTCAGCTCGAAGCTTCCAGCGCCTGCCAGCGCGCATAGGCATCGTCGAGCTCAGCCTGCCGCGTCGCCATCTCCGCGTGCGCCGCGACGATGGCCGCGCTGTCCTGACGATAGAACCCGGGATCCTCGAGCCGCGCACTCATCGCGGCCAGATCAGTTTCGAGCTCCTCGATGCGCGCAGGCAACGCTTCGAGCTCGCGCGCTTCCTTCCAGCTGAGCTTTCGCTTCGCCGGCGCAGATGACGATTCCGGCTCGATGCGACGCGGCTTCGAAGCCGCGTCGCTCTTCTTCGGAGCGGCCGGTCGAGCCTGCCGCACCCAGTCGCTATAGCCGCCGACGTACTCGCCGACGCGCCCGCCACCTTCGAGCACGAGCGTGCTCGTGACGACATCGTCGATGAACTCGCGATCGTGCGAGACGAGCAGCAGCGTGCCCGGATACGACGCCAGCAATTCCTCGAGCAGCTCCAGCGTCTCGATGTCGAGATCGTTGGTCGGCTCGTCCATCACGAGCAGGTTCGACGGCTTGGCGAACAGCTTCGCGAGCAGCAGGCGGTTCCGCTCGCCGCCCGAAAGCGCGGTGATCGGCGCGCGTGCACGCTCCGGCGAGAACAGGAAGTCCTGCAGATATCCGATGGCGTGCTTGCGCGCGCCGTTGATCTCGATGTACTCGCGGCCTTCGGCGACGTTGTCGAGCGCACTGACCGCCTCGTTGAGCTGGGCGCGATGCTGATCGAAGTACGCAATCTCGATGCCGCTGCCGAGCGTCACCTCGCCGCGCTGCGGATTGATCTCGCCGAGCAGCAGCCGCAGGAGCGTCGTCTTGCCCGAGCCGTTCGCGCCGATGAGACCGACGCGGTCGCCGCGCTGGATCGTCGTCGTGAGCCCGTCGATGATCACGCGGTCGCCGTAGGCGAACCGGATGTCGTCGACATCGATCACGCGCCGCCCCGACGGCGCCGCGGAGCCGACGTCGATCCTCGCGGTGCCGACGTTCCCGCGTCGCGCAAGGCGCTCGCGCCGCATCGCTTCCAGCGCGCGCACGCGGCCTTCATTGCGCGTGCGCCGCGCCTTGATGCCCTGGCGGATCCAGACTTCCTCCTGCGCGAGCTTGCGATCGAACAGTGCGTTTGCCTGCGCCTCGGCGTGCGCACGCTCCTCGCGGCGGCGCAGGTAGTTCTCGTAGTCACCGGGCCAGCTCGTCACGCTGCCGCGATCGATCTCGACGATGCGGGTCGCAAGCATGCGCAGGAACCTCCGATCGTGCGTGACGAACACGAGACTCCCCGCGAAGCCGAGCAGCATCTCCTCGAGCCATGCGATCGCCTCGATGTCGAGATGATTCGTCGGCTCGTCGAGCAGCAGCACGTCGGGCTCGATCACGAGCGCGCGCGCGAGCAGCACGCGGCGCTTCATGCCGCCGGACAACGCCGCGAAATCCGCCTCTTCGGGCAGGGCGAGCCGCGCGAGCACTTCGGTCACGCGCTGGTCGACGTTCCAGCCGCGCTCGGCATCGATCGCTGTCTGCACCTTCGCGAGCGCGTTCGTCGCGCCGGGTTCGTCGAGCCGGTGCGAGAGGTGATGGAACTCGGCGAGCAACGCGCCGACGTGACCCAGCGCGCCGGCGACGACGTCGAAGACATCGCCCGAAAGCTCGTGCGGCACTTCCTGCGCGAGCCGCGCGACGCGGACACCGCCCTCGGTGCGCACTTCACCCGAATCGGGCCGGATCTCGCCCGCGATCAGGCGCAGCAGCGTCGACTTGCCTTCGCCGTTTCGTCCGACGACGGCGATGCGCTCGCCGCGCTCGATCGCGAGGCTTGCGTGTTCGAGCAGCAGCGGGCCGCCGACCGAATAGTCGACGTCGACGAGATTGATCAGCGACATGCGCGAAGCATCAGGCCGCGCGCCGCGCGCGATCGCCGTGGCGCGCCGCGATCGCCTGTTCGACGACCTCGTAGCCCGCGTCGGCACGATGCGCGCGCTCGCTGAGAAGACGCCGGAACGCGCGTGCGCCCGGTAAACCCTGATAGAGCCCGAGGATGTGCCGGCTGATGTGCTGCAGGCGATCGCCGCGTGCGAGATGCGCTTCGATGTAGGGCCTCAACTGCGCGAGCACCGCGTCGCGATCGGGCAGCGGTGTGCCGAAGATCTCGTGCTCGATCTGCGCGAGACGATACGGCTCGTGATACGCGGTGCGACCGAGCATGACGCCATCGACGTGCAGCAAGTGTTCGTGCACGTCGGCGACGCTCGCGATGCCGCCGTTGATGATGATCGTGAGCGCGGGAAACTCGCGCTTCAACCGATAGACGCGCGCGTAGTTGAGCGGCGGGATCTCGCGGTTCTCCTTCGGCGAGAGCCCTTCGAGCCACGCCTTGCGCGCATGCACGACGAACACGTTGCAGCCGGTCGCGCGCACGGTTTCGACGAAGCGCTCGAGATCCTCGTACTCGTCCTGCTCGTCGACGCCGAGCCGGCACTTGACCGTTACCGGGATCGAAACCGCCGCGCGCATCGCCGCGATGCAATCGGCGACGAGCGCCGGCTCGCGCATCAGGCACGCGCCGAAGCGGCCCGACTGCACGCGATCGGACGGGCAGCCGACGTTGAGGTTGATTTCGTCGTAGCCCTGCGATTCGCCGACGCGCGCCGCAGCCGCGAGCTCGCGCGGCTCCGCGCCGCCGAGCTGCAGCGCCACCGGATGCTCAGCCGGATCGAAGCCAAGCAAGCGCGCACGATCGCCGTGCAGCACTGCGGGCGCGGTGACCATCTCGGTGTAGAGCAGCGCGTGCGGCGATAGCAGGCGGTGGAAGAACCGGCAGTGGCGGTCCGTCCAGTCCATCATCGGGGCGACGCAGAGGCGGTGGGATGAGGTGTTCATGAAGTAGCTGAATTCTACCGGCGCGCGAACGGCTGCGCTCGCTTGCATTCCGGCAGAGTTCGCCGGTGCGTTAACCACGCGGATGTCGGGGATGCCTTTGCTAGACTCCTCCGAGATCCCATTGCGCGCTCCGGCACGAAACTCCGTCATGGCGTCGGCGATACCGTTCGAAGGCCCCGCGATTCCGTCGCCGGGACGCGCCAGCGCGCGCCCCGATAGCGATCCTGCGTTGCATTTCCTCGCCGGCGGCGGCGAAGTCGGTGCGCGCCTGCGCGCTATCGACTGGTCCGCGACGCCGCTCGGTCCCGCCGAGATCTGGCCGCAGTCGCTGAAGACGATCGTGCGCGTGATGCTCGATTCGCGCTACGCGATGTGGATGCTGTGGGGCTCCGAGCTCACGTTCTTCTGCAACGACGCGTATCTGCCGACCGTCGGCCTCAAGCGCGACTGGGTGCTCGGCGCGCGCTCGGACAAGGTCTGGGCCGAGATCTGGCCCGACATCGGCCCGCGCATCGAGCACGTGCTCGCGCACGGCAAGGCCACCTGGGACGAGGCGCTGCTGCTCTTCCTCGAGCGGAGCGGCTTCACCGAGGAAACCTATCACACGTTCTCGTACAGCCCGGTCTACGACGACGAGAGCCACGTCGCCGGCATGCTCTGCGTCGTCACCGAGGTCACCGAGCGCGTCATCGGCGAGCGGCGCCTGCGTGCGCTCTCGCGATCTCGCCTCGCACGTCGCGCGCGTCGAGCGCGTCGAGGAAACCTGCCTGCACGCGGCGGACGTCTTCGCGCACTATCCGTACGACATTCCGTTCGCGGCGTTCTATCTCCTCGACGGCGATGTCGCGCGGCGCATCGCGCGCGCCGGCGTGGACGATTCGGCCGCGCTGCCGCCGACGCTTTCGCTCGATGCGTCGTCGCCGTGGCCGATTGCAGCGCTGCTCGCCGACGAAGCGCCGCGCGAAGTGCGCGACCTCGCCGCAGCCGGCGTCGCGATCGCCGCCGGCGAATGGCCCGACCGCGTGCAGCGCGCGATGCTGCTGCCGCTGAAGAGCGCGGGCCACGGGCTCGCCGGATTTCTCGTCGCGGGCGTCAGCCCGCGCCGGCCGTTCGACGACGACTACCGCTCGTTCCTCGATCTCGTCGCCGGACAGATCGCCGCGGCGATCGGCGATGCGCAGGCGTACGAGAGCGAGCGCAAGCGCGCCGAGGCGCTCGCCGAGCTCGATCGCGCCAAGACGGCGTTCTTCTCGAACGTCAGCCACGAGTTCCGCACGCCGCTGACGCTGATGCTGGGGCCGCTGCAGGAAGCGCTCGGCGACGCGCGAGCTGCCGGCGCGCGTTGCGCGAACGGCTCGAGCTCGCGCAGCGCAACGCGACTGCGGCTGCTGCAAGCTCGTCAATTCGCTGCTCGATTTCTCGCGCATCGAAGCCGGCCGCGTGCAGGCAAGCTATGCGAGCCGACCGATCTCTCCGCGCTGACGCGCGACCTCGCCAGCACGTTCCGCTCGGCGATGGAGAAGGCCGGGCTCGACTTCGTCGTCGACTGCGCGCCGCTCCGAAGCCGATATCACGTCGACCGCGACATGTGGGAGAAGATCGTCCTCAATCTGCTCTCGAACGCATTCAAGTTCACGCTCGCGGGCCGCGTCACGCTGCGCATGCGCGACGAGCGCGGCAGCGCGGTGCTCGAGGTCGACGGACACCGGCGTCGGCATCCCGCGAAGCGGAGCTGCCGCGACTCTTCGAGCGCTTCCATCGCGTCGAGGCGACGCACGGGCGCACGCACGAAGGCTCGGGCATCGGCCTTGCGCTGGTACAGGAGCTCGTGAAGCTGCACGGCGGCACGATCGAGGTGGCGAGCACGCTCGGCGAGGGCACGACGTTTCGCGTGCGCATTCCATTCGGTGTCGCACATCTGCCGAAGGAAAGCCTGCGCGCCGTGCCCGTGCATCGACGGCTCGGCGCGACGAGCGCGTTCGTCGAGGAAGCGCTGCGCTGGCTGCCGGACCCGCAGGCGTCCGCGCCGGTACTGCTCGATGCCGGGACCAGCCCGGCGGACGACCGCCGCTTCGCGCCGACGTTCGGCGCGCGCATCGTGCTCGCGGACGACAACGCCGACATGCGCGACGTACGTGCAGGGATCTGCTCGCGCCGTTCTATGCGGTCGAAGCGTTCGCGAACGGCGCCGAGGCACTGGCCGCGGCGCAGCGTGCGACGCCGGATCTGATCCTGAGCGACGTCATGATGCCGCAGCTCGACGGCTTCGCGCTGCTGCGGCCGTGCGCAGCGGATCCCGCGCTGCACGAGCATTCCGGTCATGCTGCTCTCCGCGCGCGCCGGCGAGGAATCGCGCATCGAAGGGCTCGATGCGGGCGCCGACGATTACATCGTCAAGCCGTTCTCCGCGCGCGAGCTGCTGGCGCGCATCGGCGGCTTGCTCGAGCTTCGCCGCATGCGGCGTTTCCGCGCGGCGCAATTCGAGACGCTGCTCAACGAGGCGCCCCTCGGCGTGTTCCTCGTCGATTCGAAGTTTTGCCTGCGCGACGCGAATCCGACCGCGCGCGCGACGATGGGAGATATCCCCGATCTCGTCGGCCGCGACTTCGAGGACATCCTGCGCGCGATGTGGCCCGACGCGCACGCGAGCGACGTCGCCGCGCAGTTCCGCCACACGCTCGCGACCGGCGAGGCGTGCTTCATGCCGGAGTGCATCGAAGTGCGCCGCGACCGCAGCGCGACCGAATACTACGAGTGGCAGATCAGCCGCATTCCGCTGCCGGACGGACAGAACGGCGTCGTCTGCTATTTCCGCGACATCTCGCAGCACGTGCAGGCGCGCATCCTGCTCGAAACCGCCGACCGGCAGAAGGACGAGTTCCTCGCGATGCTCGCGCATGAGCTGCGCAATCCGCTCGCGCCGATCCGGAACGCCGGCGAGGTGCTGTCGCGTTTGCACCTTCGCGAGCCGCGCGCCGAGCAGGCAGTCGGCGTCGTGCAGCGCCAGATCACGACGCTGACGCGGCTCGTCGACGATCTACTCGACGTCTCGCGCATCACGCGCGGGCGCGTCGAGCTGCAGATGAAGCCGGTGCAGCTCTCCGAAGTCGTCTCGCAGGCGATCGAGATCGTCGAGCCGCTCGTCAAGGAAAAGCGACAGAAGCTCGCTGCGACGATGTATCGCCCGCTCCGCGTGCACGGCGATCCGGCGCGCCTCGTGCAGTGCGTCTCGAACGTCCTGACGAACGCGGTCAAATACACCGACGACGACGGCGCGATCCAGCTCGAAGTGCGCGAGGACGATGGCGATGCGCTGCTGACCGTGACCGACAACGGCATCGGCATTCCTCCGGAGCTGCAGCCGCGCGTGTTCGATCTGTTCGTGCAGGGCGAGCGCGCGCTCGATCGTGCCCAGGGCGGGCTCGGCATCGGGCTTTCGGTCGTCAAGCGCCTCGTCGAGATGCACGGCGGCACCATCTCGGTTCACAGTGAAGGGCCCGGTCGCGGCTCGCGCTTCGAAATGCGGCTGCCGCTGCTCGATCGTGCCGCGCCGGCTGAAGAGCGCGCGCCGACCGTCGAGGTGACGCCGCGGCGCATCCTCGTCGTCGACGACAACGAGGACGCCGCCGATTCGCTGACGATGGTGCTGCAGCTCGACGGCCATGAGGTCGCCTGCGCATATACGGCCGAGGATGCGCTCGTGCTCGCGCCGGCGTTCCGGCCCGAGGTGGCGCTGCTCGACGTCGGCCTGCCGCGCATGGACGGCTACGAGCTTGCGCAGCGGATGCGTGCGCTGCCGGGTTTCGAACGCGTCCACCTCGTCGCGCTGACCGGCTACGGCCGGCCTGACGATCGCGAACGCGCGCTCGCCGCGGGCTTCGACAGCCATCTCGTGAAGCCGGCCGAGTACCGCACGCTGCAGGAAATCATCGAGCGCGTGCGCAGCTAACCCCGTCGCGTGCCCGGCGACGTTCGAGTCTCTGCCTGACGACGGGAGAGACCGATGAGGAACGTGACGACCGCGCGCTGGTACGCGCTGGACTGGCTTCGTGTCGGTGCGCTGAGCGGCAGTTTCGCCGCGCATGCCGTGATTGTGCTGCTTGTCGCGCTGCCGATGACGGTTCCGGTGACGCGACCTGTGGTGAAGGAAATCGTCGCGCGCTGGATCGATCCGCCGCCGCCGAACGAGTTTCCCGAACCGCCGCCGCCGAAGCCCGAGCCGCATCACGTCCGTGCGACGCCGCCCGTGCACATCGAGACGCCGCCGACGTCGATGTCGGTGCCCGAAGTCCCGGCGCCGCCGGCCGAGATATCCGATGCGCTGTCGCCACCTGGCCCCGACACTGAACAGGCGACGTCGCCGCCCGACATCGGCAACGGCGCCGCGACCCAGCCGCTTGCCTATGCATCGCCGATGCAGCCGCGCTATCCGCCCGCATCGGTGCACGCGCGCGAGGAAGGCACGGTGACGCTGCGCGTGCTCGTCGATGCGAACGGCGTGCCGCAGCGCGTCGAGATCGCGCGGAGCTCGGGGCATTCGCGGCTCGATGCTGCGGCGAAGGAAAGTGTCGCGCGCGCACGGTTCCGGCCGGTGATGCAGAACGGTGTTGCGGTGTCGGCGTGGGGCATCGTGCCGATCGTGTTTCGCCTCGAGCGCGGCTGAGCTTTCAGGCTTTTCCCCCTCTCCCGCTTGCGGGAGAGGGCTGGGGTGAGGGCAATCTTGTGGAAGCGTTTCGCTGGCCTGCCCTCACCCTACCCTCTCCCGCAAGCGGGAGAGGGTAAAGCCAGGCTCGGTTAAAGTAGCGCATGGACATCCACAACCTCTGGTACATCCTCGCCGCGATCCTGATCCTCGTCGGCATCATCGGCACGGTCCTGCCCGCGTTGCCGGGCGTCCCACTCGTCTTCGCGGGCATGTTCGTCGCCGCGTGGGCCGACGGCTTCCAGCACGTTGGCCTCTGGACGCTGATCGGCCTCGGCGTGCTGACGATCATCGCGGTCGCGGTCGATTTCCTCGCGGGCCTCGCCGGCGCGAAGCGCGTCGGCGCGAGCCGGCTCGCGCTGATCGGTGCCGCGATCGGCACGATCGTCGGCATCTTCTTCGGGATTCCCGGCCTCCTGCTCGGGCCGTTCCTCGGCGCGCTGATCGGCGAGCTCGTCGCCGGCGGCACGCTTCAGCGCGCGGCGAACGTCGGCGTCGGCGCGTGGATCGGGTTCCTCGTCGGCACGGTGCTGAAGCTCGGCGTCTCGTTCGCGATGCTCGGGCTCTTCGCGCTCGCGTTCATCGTGCGCTGACTAGTCGGACGACAGATGCGCGATCGCGGCCGTGCTGCGCTCGCGGTCTGCATCGTCGAACGGCGTCACCTCGATCGATTCGATTGTGCCTTCGTCGATGCAGCGCACGTTGACGTCAACGCCATCCGGATGCGAGCGCGGAATGTAGAAGCTCTTCACGCCGCACTGGCGGCAGAAGCGGTGCTTTGCGGCACCGGTATTGAACGTGTATTCGGTCAGCGCGTCGTCGCCGGCGACGAGCCGGAAGCGCGATGCCGGCACGATCAGGTGCAAAAACCCCGTCATGCGGCAGATCGAGCAGTTGCAGTCGAGCGCAGCGATGTGCGCCGGCGCGTCGACTTCGAAGCGCACGCGACCGCAATGGCAACCACCCTTGTGTGTAACGAATTGGTCTTTCATGCGCCTATTGTGCGGCAGGCCGTTGCCGCATGGCGACGAGCGCGCGCGCACTGAACCTTTGGCACATAGCGAAACGCGGCGCTGCGAGTAGCGTGCGCGCATCCCAGGGAGGATTCGATCATGCTGACCCGACGCGCGTTCGCGCTCGCCATCGCCGCTTTCGTTTCGTCGTCGACGCTCGCGCTCGCGGCCGAGGCGCCGGACTGGATCAAGCGCAGCAACGACGATGCACAGCCGCTGCTCAAGGTGCTCGGCGACTTCGGCCCCGAGTTCGCCGCACGCACCGGCGTCGCCGGTTACGACGACAAGATCACGCAGATTCCTCCCGACTTGAACGAGAAGTTCCGCAAGGCCGTCGGCGCCGTCCGCGAAGGGCTGAAGGCGAAGCTCGCGGCGGAGAAGGATCCGCTCGTCCAGCAGGACCTCAAGATCATGATCGAGGCCGCGACGCTGCAGATCGACACGAGCGTGCTCAACGACAAATACCTCCTGCCGTATACGAACGTCGGCCAGACGATCTTCTTCGGCGAGTTCAATCTGCTGCAGGATCAGGTCGACGAGGCGCGCCGCCCGAGCGCGCTGACGCGGCTCAATCGCTACACCGGCCTCGAAAAGGGCTACACGCCGCTGACCGAGCAGGCGAAGGCGCAATACGCAGCCGCGATGAAAAACAAGGCGCTGCTCGGCCCGTTCAAGGGCCAGGTCGATCAGGATCTTCAGAATACGGCGAGCTACGTCGACGGCATCCGCAAGCTCTATGCGAAGTACAAGATCACCGGCGCGGACAAGGCGCTCGATGCACTCGACACGCAGCTCAAGGATTACGACGCGTGGGTAAAGTCGACCGTGATGCCGCACGCGCGCGACGACTTCAAGCTGCCGCCCGCGCTCTATGCCGACAATCTCAAGAACGTCGGCCTCGACATCCCGCCCGAGGCGCTCGTCGCGAAAGCCGAGCTCGCGTACGCCGAGATCCGCAACGAAATGCAGGCGATCGCGCCGCTGATCGCGAAGGATCACCACCTCGAAGTCACCGACTACCGAGACGTGATCCGCGCGCTCAAGAAGGAGCAGATGCCGCGCGACAAGATCGAGCCCGCGTATCACGACGTCATCGCGAAGATCGAGGACATCATCCGCCGCGAGCACATCGTGACGCTGCCCGATCGCGCGATGATCATGCGCATCGCGTCCGACGCCGAGACGGCCGCGCAGCCGGCGCCGCACATGGATGCGCCGCCGCTGATCGGCAACAAGGGCGAGCGCGGCACGTTCGTGCTGACGATGGGCAATCCCGGCAAGGCCGGCGGCGCCGAAGGTTATGACGATTTCAATCATCCGTACGCGACGTGGACGCTGACCGCGCACGAAGGCCGTCCGGGTCACGAGCTGCAGTTCGCGGCGATGGTCGAGCGCGGCGTTTCGCTCGCGCGGAGCCTCTTCGCGTTCAACAGCGTCAACGTCGAAGGCTGGGCGCTCTACGCCGAAGCCGAGACGAAGCCGTACGAGCCGCTCGACGGCCAGCTCTTCGCGTTGCAGGCACGCCTGCAGCGTGCGACGCGCGCGATCCTCGATCCGAAGCTGAATCTCGGGCAGATCACGCCGGAACGCGCGAAATCCGTGCTGACGGATGAGGTCGTACTCTCACCGGCGATGGCGCAGCAGGAGATCGATCGCTACACGTTCCGCGCGCCGGGCCAGGCGACGAGTTATTTCTACGGCTACACGAAGCTGATGGAGCTTCGCGCCGACACCGAGATCACGCTCGGCAAGAAGTTCAACCGGCAGGCGTTCAACGACTTCGTCATCGGCCAGGGCCTGTTGCCGCCGGCACTGCTGCGCGAAGCGGTGGAGACGCAGTTCATCCCGTCGCAGTCGAAGTGAATCGTCGCCTCTCCCGCTCGCGGGAGAGGCCGACGCGCACCGCGCGGCGGGTGAGGGCCGTCCGGGAGCCTCGAACCACGCCGGCCCTTACCCTACCCTCTCCCGCAAGCGGGAGAGGGGACTAGGTGGGAGCGCGCCGCAGCACGTACAACAGCACCGCAAAAAACTGCAGCACGCCCCTGCTCCGTCAATTCGGCCGCGGCAACGGCTGCTGGCTCTTGTGATGATGCGCGATCAGCCAGATCACGCCGACCACGACGATCAGCGGCAGCGCGAGATGCAGCATCGCGATGCCGAGCGCGAGCGCGATGCCGCCGACCGCGAGCATCAGCGGAATCGCGACGACCGCGAGCAGCAGGACGCCGAACAGGCGGAACACGAATCCGATCACGTGGAACGCGAGCGAGAACGCGAGCACGACGGCGCCGATCGCGAGCAGCGCCGGCAGCAGCGCGACACCGCCGGCGACGAGCGCGAGCATCGCCACGAGGCCGAACACCGAGAAGAAACCGAAGGTCATTGCGACACCTCCATCGATGTGCGGCGCCATCGTGCGCGGCACGCCGATGGCGGACCAGTGCGGAAGGTCACCGTCGCGCGCCGCCGCCGCGCCGATCGCGGCTCGCCGCGCCCACTTTCAGTGCCCGTTGCGCCGATCTCGCCGTAAGCTATGCACATCGCACCGCGGAGCCGGCCATGGCCCCTTACGACGTGCTGATCCATCTGCGCCGCACCGATGCGCTGACGCCGGCCGCCGAGCTCGGCCTCGCGCTCGCCGAGCGCCTTTCCGCGTGGACGTGCGGCATCCATGTCGTCGCGACACCGCCGGCGGCGTTCGCATCACCCGAAGCGGTCGCGCTGCAGGTGCACGAAGCGGACGACATGGTCGAGACCGCGAAGTCGCGCCGCGACTGGTGGCTCGCCGCGCTCGCCGAGCGCAAGCTCGACGGCGAATGGACCGTCTCGCAAGGCGACACGGTCGAAGTGCTCTGCCACGCGGCGCGCTGGAGCGATCTCGTCGTCGTCGAACGGCCGCAACTCAAACCCGATGCGCCAACCGGCTGGGGCATGGTCTCGCGCACGGTGTTCGCGTCGGCGGCGCCGGTCGTCGTCGTGCCCGATTCGACGACGATCAGGACTGCCGCGATGCGCATCGTCGTCGGCTGGAACGCGAGCCGCGAAGCGGCGCTCGCGATCCGCGGCGCGCTGCCGCTTTTGAGGAAGGCCGAATCGGTCGTCGTGCTCGAAGGCGAGCCGGTCGAGAATCCATTCGGCTTGCGGCACCTGCCGAAGCTCGATCTTCGCGCGTGGCTGAGGCGCCGCGGCGTCGAGGCCGACTATCGCGAGTTCAAGCCACCCGGCAAGGAGCGCGCGAGCGCGCTGCTCGACGCGGCGCACGCGGCATCGGCCGACCTGATCGTCATGGGCGCCTGGGGCCACTCGCGCATCACCGAGCTCGTGCTCGGCGGCACGACGCGGCACCTGTTCCAGTCGAGCGATCTGCCGCTGCTGGTCGCGCATTGATCGAACCGTTTTTTGCACGAGAATCGCGACTTCGATCGCGACGGGGAACCGCATGTCCGAACCGAACATTCCGACGGAGCCGACGCTGACGGGCGCGCGCGTGCAGCTGCGTCCGCTCCGCGCGAGCGACGCCGACGATCTCTTCGCGGTGCATTCCGATCCGCGCGTCATGCGCTACTGGAGCCACGCGCCGTGGACCGATCGCGAGCAGGCTGCCACGCGCATCGCGCAGCTCGCGCACGATCGCGCGAATGCCGAGTTCTACACGTGGGCGAACACGCTCGCGGACGATCGCCTGATCGGCACGGTTTCGCTGTTCGCGATCAACCGCGGTCAGCGGCGCGGCGAAGTCGGCTATGCGCTCGCGGCGAGCCAGTGGGGACACGGTTATGCGACGGAAGGTTTGAGTCTCGCCATCGCGCACGCGTTCGAGTCGATCGGGCTCGAGCGCCTCGAAGCCGACATCGATCCGCGCAACGAGGCCTCGTGCCGGCTCGTCGAGCGCGTCGGATTTCGGCGCGAAGGCCTGCTGCGACAGCGCTGGCGCGTCGCGGACGAAGTCACCGATTCCGCGATCTACGGATTGCTGCGTTCGGAATATGTCGCGCGGTAGGCGACGCACAAAAAGAAAGCCCGGCCTGCTTTCGCAGGCCGGGCACGTCCCGGCGTCCTTGCCCTGTGGCTCCGTTGGAGAAGAATCGCGAGCGCGCTTTCGCGTACCCGCGTCGAGATCAGAAGCGATACTCGGCGCTAACCGAGAAGAAATTCGGATTGATCTCGAGATTGTTCTTGCTCGCCTTGTAGTAGTCGTAGTTGAGGCCGACGCTGAAGTTGTTGTTGAAGTCGTAGCCGAAGCCGGCGCCGCCGTACCAATCGCTGGCCGTGTCGTCGACGCGAACTGGCGCACCCGTCGAATCGAGGAAGCCGCCCTTCACATCACCGTTGAACCAGCCGAGGCGACCGCTGACGTACCAGTTCTCGGTGACGTTGAAGTGGCCGTTGACGCCGAGGTTCCAGCCGGAGAGCTTCGCGTCCGGAATGCCGGTGCCGTTGAAGTGGTTCGACGGCGACCACTTGCCGAGATCGGCGTAGCCGCCCTCGACACCGAGCAGCACGCTCGGCGCAACCGCCCAGCGGTAGCCGACGTTGCCGAGGAAGCCGACGTCGTCGTCGTTGTAAGCGCCTTTATCGACGTTCGAGTCGCCGACGGCTCCATTGATGAACCAGCCGCTCTGGTCCGCGGCATGGCTGGTAAGGGGAATTGCCGCGAGACCCGCGGTAGCCAGGGCAATGGCAAATAGGGTGTTCTTCATGATTTTTGCACTCCAACTGCTTGTGGATTAAGGATATTTCGCAACACATCCCTGCGTCGCCGAACTTCGACCCCGTACCCATCCGTGGGTTCGAAGTTCGTGTTGCGAGTGTTAGGTAGGGTTCAGTCCGCTCGTTTCAATACCCGCAAGTACATAAATTGTTAAGGCGCCGGCGCCCGAGGACAATCGCGGCCCGCATCGGCGACAATCGCGCGCCTCGCGACGCGCTCCAGGCGTTGTCGCGCTCCCCTTTCCGTTTCTCGATCGAGCTGCCGATGCCGAGCCGTAAAGAACTCGCCAACGCGATCCGCGCGCTGGCCATGGACGCGGTGCAAGCCGCGAACTCCGGACACCCCGGCATGCCGATGGGCATGGCCGACATCGCCGAGGTGCTCTGGAACGATTTCCTAAGCCACAACCCGAAGAATCCGAAGTGGTCCAACCGCGACCGCTTCGTGCTCTCGAACGGCCACGGCTCGATGCTGCAGTACGCGCTGCTGCACCTCACCGGCTACGACCTGTCGATCGACGAGATCAAGCATTTCCGCCAGCTGCATTCGAAGACCGCGGGCCATCCCGAAGCGAGCGAAACGCCCGGCGTCGAAACGACGACCGGCCCGCTTGGACAAGGCCTCGCGAATGCGGTCGGCATGGCGCTCGCCGAGAAGGTGCTCGCCAAGCGCTTCAACCGCGACGGATTTCCGCGTCGTCGATCACTTCACCTACGTCTTCATGGGCGATGGCTGCCTGATGGAAGGCATCTCGCACGAAGCGGCCTCGCTCGCCGGCACGTTGAAGCTCGGCAAGCTCATCGCGATCTGGGACGACAACGGCATCTCGATCGACGGCGAAGTGCACGGCTGGTTCACCGACGACACGCCGAAGCGCTTCGAGGCCTATGGCTGGGAAGTGCTGCGCGGCATCGACGGCCACAATCCGGAAGCGATCAAGGCCGCGCTCGTCTCGTCCGCGCTCGATCCCGACAAGCCGACGCTGATCTGCGCGAAGACGATCATCGGCTACGGCGCGCCGAACAAGCAGGGCAAGGAATCGTGCCATGGCGCTGCGCTCGGCAAGGACGAAGTCGCAGCCGCGCGCGCGGCGCTCGGCTGGAACCATGCGCCGTTCGTCGTGCCGCGACGACATCTACGACGCGCTGGAACGCCGAAGCGACAGGTGCGAAGCGCGAAGCGACCTGGAACGCGCTGTTCGCGCGCTATCGCAACGCGCATCCCGATCTTGCGGACGAATACGAGCGTCGCATGGGCGGCAAGCTGCCCGGCGATTTCGCTGCGCACGCGGACGCCTATGCGAAGAAGCTGCAGGTCGAGGGCCCGGTCGTCGCGTCGCGCAAGGCCTCGCAGATGGCGCTCGACGCGTTCGGTCCGAAACTGCCGGAGCTGATCGGCGGCTCGGCCGACCTCGCAGGTTCCAACCTCACGATCTGGAAAGGCTCGAAGGACGTCAACGCGAGCGACGCGAACGCGAACTACGTCTACTACGGCGTGCGCGAGTTCGCGATGAGCGCGATCTCGAACGGCCTCGCGCTGCACGGCGGCTTCATTCCGTACGACGCGACGTTCCTCGTGTTCTCCGACTACGCGCGGAACGCCGTGCGCATGTCGGCGCTGATTCCGGCACACGCGATCCACGTCTATACGCACGATTCGATCGGCCTCGGCGAAGACGGCCCGACGCACCAGCCGGTCGAGCATCTCGCGAGCCTTCGCTACATTCCGAACAACCACGTCTGGCGTCCGTGCGACGCGGTCGAATCGGCTATCGCGTGGAAGGCCGCGATCGAGCGCGCCAACGCACCGTCGTGCCTCGTGTTCTCGCGCCAGAATCTCGCGCATCAGCATCGCACCGACGAGCAGCTCGGTCAGGTCGCGCGCGGCGGCTACGTGCTCGCCGAACCCGGGAGCGCGAAGTTCGACGCGATCCTGATCGCAACCGGCTCGGAGGTCGATCTCGCGATGCAGGCGATGCGCAAGCTCGCCGACGAAGGCATTGCCGTGCGCGTCGTCTCGATGCCGTGCTCGAATGTCTTCGACGCGCAGCCGATCGAGTACCGCGAAAGCGTGTTGCCCGGCTGGTGCAGGAAGCGCGTCGCGGTCGAAGCCGGCATCACCGACTACTGGCGCAAATATGTCGGCCTCGACGGCGCGGTCGTCGGCATCGACACGTTCGGCGCGTCGGCGCCGGCCGAAGCGCTGTTCAAGCACTTCGGATTCACGGTCGAGCACGTCGTCGCGGCGGTCAAGTCGTTGCGCTGATTTCCGGCGCGGCGACGCGCGGCGGCGTCGGTCCGAGCAGCCGTGCGCGAAGTGCGGCGTTCGCAGGCTCGGAATACCAGCGCGCGACGATCGCCCCGAGCACGACGCTCGCGGCCAGCGCGCCGAAATACCAGACGCCGACATAGACGAGGCTCGCGCCGGCCGCCCTGAACAGCGCGACCGTCGCAAACACGACGAACATGTGCGAGAGATAGATCTCGTAACTCCACCGGCCGACCGCGCGCAGCGTGCGCGTGCCGCGCCATGACGCATTCGCGAACAAACCACCCGCGAAGGCGATCAGCACGAGCGCGGCGCCGAGCTCCAGCATCGTGATGTAGAGCCCCGTCGAGATGAGCCCGAGCGCGCCCGCCGTGTGCCGGAATACGACGATCAACAACATCGCGCCGACGCCGCAGGCGAACGCCGCGAGGAGCCACCGCCGCGACGGCGCGAGCCGCGCGTGGATCAGCGCCGCGAGGCAACCGAACGCGATGCCGTCGAAACACGCGAGATACGCGTATTCGTCCCATGGCTCGATGTCCGCGGTCCACACGCGCATAAACGGTCCGATGACTATCAGTGCGATCAGCGGAGCGACGAGCACCGACTCGCGCCGCACGAGCAGGCAGACGAGCGGGAACGCGACATAGAACGCCTCCTCGATCGAAAGCGACCACAGCACGTCCCATGAGCCCGGCAGATAGCCGCGCGTGCCTTCGAGCCAGTTGAAGTGGAACGTCAGCGCCGCGACGATCGCGCGCGGCAGCGACGCACGCACCGGATCGATGACGTAATCGTGCGCGCCGGCAAGATGCAGCGCGCTCAGCACGAGCAGCAATGCAACGAGGCAAGGCACGATGCGCGCGAACCGCATCGCGTAGAACGCGCGCGTATCGATGCGACCGAGCGAGGACCAGCGGCGGAGCGAAAGACTCGTGATCAGGAAACCCGAGATCACGAAGAAGACGATGACCGCGTAATAGCCGCTCCAGAACACGACGCGCGCGAGCGGCTTCGGCAAGAGGTTCGCGACGTCGTAGTGGTTCAGCGCGAAACGGAGGTTAATGTGATGCAGGACGACGAGCAGCACCGAAAGCCCGCGCAGCACGTCGATACCGGCATCGCGCCGGTCCGCTGCCGTCATCGCGGCGTCGACGACTCGTCAGCCGCGAACGCGACCGGCAACTTGAAGAACGCGCCGTCCGGAGGCAATCGGCCGCCGCGAATGTTGAACTGGACTGCCGGCCAGAGCAGCTTCGGCACCGCGAGCGTCGCGTCGCGCGTGGTACGCAGCGCGACGAACTTCGCCGCGTCGGTGTCGTCGCAGACGTGGATGTTGCCGTGCTTCTGTTCGGCGAGCGCGATCTCGGCAACCGGTGCCGCGTCGGCCACGGGATAGTCGTGGCACAGGAACACGCGCGTCGCGTCCGGCAGCTCGTAAAGCCGCCGGATCGATGCGTGCAGCGCACTCGCATCGCCGCCGGGGAAATCGCAGCGCGCCGTGCCGGATTTCGGTGCGAACAGCGTGTCGCCGACGAACACGGCATCGCCCGCGATATACGCGATGCTGTCGGCGGTATGGCCCGGCATCGCGAGCACGCGCACGTCGATGTCGCCGACCGCGAACGTTTCGCCGTCGCCGAACAATCGATCGAATGCGGAGCCGTCGGCCGCGAAATCGTCGCCGAGATCGAGCAGCCGCTTGAACATTCGCTGCACTTCGATGATGCCGACGCCGGCGCCGAGCTTGGCACCGGTCTGCTCGCAGAACCAGGCGCCGGCCGAAAGGTGATCGGCGTGCGCGTGCGTCTCGAGCACCCAGTCGACCGCGAGCCCGGCCGTCGCGACGTATTCGAGCACGCGCTGCGCGCTCGCCGTCCGGATCGTGCCGGAGGGTGCGTCGTAGTCGAGCACGGCGTCGACGATCGCGGCGCGCCGCGTCGACGGATCGACGACGACGTGCGTCCACGTGCCGCTGTCGGCGTGATGGAAGCTGCGGACGACGGGCGCGATCACGCGGCGCCATCCGAAACGCGCAGCACGGCACCCGTGCCATCCTTGACCGTGACCTCGACCGGCACACCGGCGCGGACGCTCTCGGTCACGGTGCAGAACGCTTCGAACTGCGCAAGGATGCGCTCGATCTGCGTGTACTCCGCGGCGGCTTCGGGCAGCGTGATTTCGACCGCGACCTTGCCGATGCGCAGGCGCCCTTTCTCGCTCCGTGCGTGCTCCGCGCGCACGCGCGCGACGATCGTGCCGGGCGCGTTCTTGAACTTGCGGAGCGCGAAGAGAAGGCTGGCGCCGAGGCAGTTGCCGATCGCGGCGGCGAGGAGCCGCGCCGGATCGGGCCCCTTGCCGCCGCCAAGCGGCGGCGACTCGTCCACGAGCAGCGGTGGCAGCAACGTGTCGTCGAACGCGACGCGGAACGCGTAGTCCGATTCCTGCGTGATCGTCAGCCGGATCGTTTCGCTTTCGCTCATCGGGCGGTTCCCTGCGGCGCGGTGCGTGCGAGCCAAGCGTAGTAGAGGACCGGAATCACGAGGAGCGTGAGCACGGTCGAAACGAAGATGCCGAAGATGAGTGAGATGGCGAGCCCGTTGAAAATCGGATCGTCGAGAATGAAGAACGCGCCGATCATCGCGGCGAGCGCCGTCAGCGCGATCGGCTTTGCCCGGATGGCGCCGGCGCGCACGACCGCATCTTCGAGAGTGGCGCCCGCGCGCAATCGCAGTGTCGATGAAGTCCACCAGCAGGATGGAGTTGCGCACGATGATGCCCGCGAGGCGATCATGCCGATCATCGAGGTCGCGGTGAACTGCGCGCCGAGCAACGCGTGGCCCGGCATCACGCCGATGATCGTCAGCGGAATCGGCGCCATGATGATGAGCGGCAACGCGTAGCGAGCCGAACTGCGCGACGACCAACAGATAGATCAGAACCAGGCCGACCGAGTACGCGAGGCCCATGTCACGGAACGTCTCGTAGGTGATCTGCCATTCGCCGTCCCACTTGATAGCGAACGTCGTTGTGGATCGTCCGGCTGGCTGACGAATCGCTGCGCGATGCGACGTGCCCGCCCGGCGGCTTCGCGGCCGAACGCGTCCAACGACTCCGAACATTCCGTAGAAAGGACTGTCGAGTCGGCCAGCCATGTCACCCGTGACGTACGCGACGGGCAGAAGGTCCTTGTGATAGATCGCTCCATCCCATTGCGCCGTGCGCACACTGGACGAGTTCCGACAACGGCACGAGCGCACCGGTCGTGGACGCGCACTTCCAGCTCGAGGAGACTCGTCGATCGTCGCCTTGTCGCCGGCGGACAGTTCGCAGACGCACCGGGATGGGCGTAACGCTCGCGACCGGCATGAACGTACGTGACGTCCGACGCCCTGCAAGCCCGCTGCCAGGGCTCTGCACGACTTGCTGCTGGCGAGACACCGAGCAACGCAGCGCTTTCTGGCGGTCAACGACGACGATAGCGCTTGGAGACGGGCCTCAATGCTGTCGTCCACGTCGACGATGTCCGGCGTCGCCTCGAAAACCTTGCGGATCTGACGCGCCAAGGTCTCGTTGCTCGGCGTATCGCGGGCCGTACACCTCGGCGACGATCGGCGCGCGTACCGGCGGCCCGGGCGGCACTTCGACGACTTGAATCGATGCGCCGTACTTGCGCCGATCTGCGGCAAGCGCAGGTCTCACCGCGAGCGCAATCTCATGACTCTTGCGGCTGCGATGGCGCTTGTCGACGAGGTTTACCTGGATGTCGCCCAGATCGGGACTTCTGCGCAGGTAATACTGGCGGACGAGTCCGTTGAAATTGATCGGTGCGGAGGTGCCGGCGTAAACCTCGTAGTCGCTCGACTTCGGGCACTTTCTCGATGACGTGAGAGAGCTCATCCAGCAGGCGGGCCGTCGTCTCGACCGTCGTCCCCTTCGGCAGGTTCGCGACGACCTGAAACTCCGACTTGTTGTCGAACGGCAGCATCTTCAGCACGACGAGTTTCGCCACCGACGAGCCCGACAGCCACCACGATCGCCGCCAGGATTCCCCAGTACAGTTTGTGGCGGCGTGACCGTGCACCGCGACGTACCCAGAAAAGGACCCATGACCCGCTCGAACAGACGCGTCAATCGCACGGAGTCCCGGCTTGCTCGGGCCCGGCCACGTGACCCTCGGACAGGAGCTTGCGACATAGCCACGGCGTAAAGACCAACGCCACCGCGAGCGAAATGATCATGCCCATGCTCGAGTTGATCGGGATGGGGCTCATGTACGGCCCCATGAGTCCGCTCACGAAGGCCATCGGCAGCAGCGCGGCGATGACCGTGAAGGTGGCGAGAATGGTCGGTCCACCGACCTCGTCGACGGCGCGCGGAATCAACTCCGTCAGAGTGCCGCCGCCCAGACGCATGTGACGATGGATGTTCTCCACGACCACGATCGCGTCGTCCACGAGAATGCCAATCGAGAAGATGAGCGCGAAGAGCGAAACGCGATTGATGGTGAAGCCCCACGCCCAGGAGGCGAACAAAGTTGCCGCAAGTGTGACGATCACGGCCGCGCCGACTACGACGGCCTCCCGGCGACCCATCGTCAGCATGACCAGAAGCACTACCGATGCCGTTGCAAAGAGCAGCTTCTCAATCAGCTTCTACCGCCTTGTCGTTTGCGGTATCGCCGTAGTTGCGAGTCACCGTGATCTCAACGCCATCGGGTATGTAGGTACCGCGCAATTGCGCCACCCGTTCGGTCACCTGTCTCGCGACGCTGATCGCGTTGATCCCCGGCTTTTTCGAAATCGCGATGGTGACGGCGGGAGCATGCGCCGTATCGGGCACGCCGCGGGTCGACGCGCCCGGGCCGGTTCCGAGCCAAACGTAAGAGTCCGGCGGATCGGGCCTCGTGGATACGTCAGCCACGTCCTCCAGAAAGACCGGTCTGCCGTGGTCGACTCCGACTACGAGCCCTGCGACGTCACGTCCGTTTGGCGAGGAACTCGCCCGCATCGACCGGCGTGACTTGATCACCGCCGACAAGATCGCCGGCGTGCTGGACGACGTTCGCCGTCAGGAGTGCACGCGACAGATCCTCCTGGGTGAGGCCGAAGCCCGCGAGTTTCTGTGGGTCGAGCTGCACCCGAACGCGACGTTCCGGGCTGCCGATCGTGTAGACATTGCGCGTGCCCGGCACTCGCTTGATTTCGGTTTCGATTGATGCGCGACCTGTCCAAGCTCATGAGCACCGCGTTGCGGATCGCGAGTCCAGAGTGTCAGCGTGACGATGGGCACGTCATCGATGCCCTTTGGCTTGACCAGGGGCTGGAGGATGCCGGCATTCGCCGGCCGCCAGTCCTGATTGGAGTAAATCGCGTTGTAGAGCCGAACGATGGCTTCCGTGCGGCGCTCGCCCACCTTGAATTGCAACCGAGATGACCGCAAGGCCGGGCGCTCGAGGGGAATAGATGTGCTTGACGCCCGAGATCTCGCCGAGCACCTGCTCCATGGGCGAGGCGACCAGGCTTTCAACCTGTTCGGCGGAAGCGCCCGGAAACGGAACGAAGACATTCGCGAACGTGACATCGATCTGCGGCTCTTCTTCGCGAGGCGTCATCCGATCGCGAGAAGCCCAGCAGCACCGCGGCAATCGCGAGCATCGGCGTCAGCGGCGAATCCTGGAACGCGCGCGCGATGCGGCCGGAAATACCGAGGCGCTCGTCACCCATGACGCACTCACCCGCTGCGACGTCCGTGCGAGCCAGTCGAGCTGCGGCTGTCGGATCGGTCGCGACTCTTTCGCCCGCGCTCGAGCCCGGACAGCACTTCGAAACGATCGCCGAATCGATGGCCGAGGCGCACCTGCCCGAGCCGCAGCGTGCGGTCGGCCGCGACGACATACGCCGCCACTGACTTCGCCGCGACGAACGAGCGCCGTGTCCGGCAGCAGCAAGCAGCTCCGCGTCGCCGATGGCGAACGCGGTCTTGACGGTCATGCCGGGATAGAGCCCGGCCTTCTCGGCGGGAAGATCGAGCCGGACCCTGAACGTGTGCGTCGACGGATCGGCGTACGGAAACACCGTGATTTTCGTCGCCGCGATGCGCCGAGCGCCGTTGTCGAGCAGCACGGCGGCCGTGTTGAAGCGACGGATCGTATCGACCGCGCTCTGCGGCACGTTGACGTTGACGCGCAGCTCGCCGAGCGAGACGCCGGCAATGAGCGGCTGGCCGGCGCGCACCGATTCGCCGATTTCGACGTGGCGCTTCGTCACGAAGCCCGAGAAAGGCGCGCGGATGACCGTGTAGTCGAGCTGCTGGCCCGCTTCGCGGAGCGCCGCGTCGGCGGAATCGAGCACGCCCTTCGCCGCGTCGCGTGAAGCGAGCGCCTGGTCGAGCGCCGCCTTCGAGACGAGCTTGCGCGCATAGATTTCGGCGACGCGCCCGTAGTTCGCTTCGGCTTCGTCATGGGCCGCCTTCGCCGAGCGCGAGCGTCGCCTTCGCGCGACGCTGCGGCCGGCGCCCTGCTCGACATCGGTGAAGCGGACGAGCACCGCGCCGGCCTCGACGTAGTCGTTGACGTCGTACGGCAGTTCGACGACGCGGCCGGCCGTCTGCGCCGACAGCGTGGCCTGATGGATCGCTTCGACGACGCCGTCCCACGCCTGTTCCTCATGCGCGCGCTCGGGCGCGACCGTCAGTGTCGCGAGCGTCGACGGGACCGTGAGCGGCGCTGCCGGCGTTTGCGCCTTCACGCAGGCCGCGAGCGCCGCGGGCAGCAGCAGGAACGCGGCGAGTCGCAGTGTGCTGTTCATTCCCCACTCCTTTAACATTAGTAGTTGCTAATGTAGAGTATGCTAAGATAGAATGCAAGTCTGAACTGCCAGGACCGACTGCCGGATCGACTGGATGACGACCGAAATCACAGCGGCGCGAAGCCGTCCAAAGAAGAACGGAGCCGGCGCGCGCATCGACATCGACCCCGCCGTGATGCGGCGCAACGCCGACGCGGCGGCGCGCCTTCTGAAGACGCTGGCGAATGACCAGCGCCTGCGCGTGCTCTGCTTTCTGTTCGACGAGGAGCTCTCGGTCGGCGAGATCAACGAGCGCGTCGAGCTCAGCCAGTCGGCGCTCTCGCAGCATCTCGCCAAGCTCCGCGCCGAAGGCATCGTCACGACGCGCCGCGACGCGCAGACGATCTATTACTCGCTCGCCGACGGCGCGGTGCGGCAAATCATCGCGACTCTCCACGACATCTACCTCGCCGGAGCGGGCCGCAAGAACACGACGGCACGCTGACGGACGCGAATCGGGACGGCACGGAAATGGCCCCACGCGAATGGCACCGTGCACGCGAAATTGAGTACCGGTAAACTACGCGGCCTTCGTCCATCAAGGAGCGTGTACATGCCTGTGAAGGTCGCCATCAACGGGTACGGTCGTATCGGCCGCAACATCCTGCGCGCGCTCTACGAATCCAAGCGCACGAACGAGATCCAGATCGTCGCGGTCAACGATCTCGGCGATGCCGAAACCAACGCGCACCTGACGCAGTACGACACCGCGCACGGCCGCTTCCCGGGCGAAGTCGGCGTCGACGGCGGCGACCTCGTCGTCAACGGCGACAAGATCAAGGTCTGCGCCGAGCGCGATCCGTCGAAGCTGCCGTGGAAGGAGCTCGGCGTCGACATCGTGCTCGAATGCACCGGCCTCTTCACGTCGAAGGCGAAAGCGAGCGCGCACATCACGGCCGGCGCGAAGAAGGTCATCATCTCGGCGCCCGGCGACAAGGACGTCGACGGCACGTTCGTCTACGGCGTCAACGAAGACCAGATCAAGGCGACCGACACGGTCATCTCGAACGCATCGTGCACGACAAACTGCCTCGCGCCGCTCGCGAAGGTTCTGCACGAAAAGATCGGCATCGTGCACGGCCTCATGACGACGATCCACTCATACACGAACGACCAGGTGCTGACCGACGTTTTCCACAAGGACCTGCGCCGCGCGCGTGCCGCGACGATGTCGCAGATCCCGACCAAGACCGGCGCCGCCGCCGCGGTCGGCCTCGTGCTGCCGGAGCTCAACGGCAAGCTCGACGGCCTTTCGATCCGCGTGCCGACGATCAACGTATCGCTCGTCGATCTCGTGTTCGTCGCCAAGCGCGAGACGACGACGAAGGAAATCGACGCCGCGATCGACGAAGCCGCGAACGGCAAGCTCAAGGGCATCCTCGGCGTCAACCGCAAGCCGCTCGTTTCGGTCGATTTCAACCACAATCCGCTGTCGTCGATCTACGATGCGACGCAGACGCGTGTTCTGGGCACGCTGTGCAAGGTGTTCTCGTGGTATGACAACGAGTGGGGATTCTCGAATCGTATGCTCGACATGACGGTGAAGTTCGCGAAGGTTTGATTCGCCGGCTCGTTTCTATGCGAAAGGCCGCTCCAATGAGCGGCCTTTTTCTTTAGCCCTCCCCTTCAAGGGGAGGGTTGGGTGGGGATGGTGTTGGTTCTGGGTTGTTGCGTTGTCGCGAAGACCGACTCACGTCCATGTGTGGTTTGTCGGCCATCCATGGCCGCCAGTTACTTTCTTTTGCTTGCCCAAAAGAAAGTAACCAAAGAAAAAGGCACCCTCGGATTCGCGCCGCTCGCGGAGCGAGCGGTTCGCTGCGGGCGGACGGGTTCGGCCCACAGGCCATCCATGGCCTGTTGTCCGAATCGGCGCGATCCCTCGCGCCGCCCGCGCTGCACGCGGCTGGTCCGTCCGCCCTCCGCCGCTACTCAGAGGGGACCCGAAGAGCAAAGCGAAAGAAAAGAAAAGAAACCGACGTGTCGCATATATCCGGTGCTTCTGCGGCAGGGACTGCCGCGCTCTGCTCTTCCCGGGTTCCCTCTCGGCCGCGGCGAGCAGGTGGAGGAAATAGCCGCGCGCAGCGCGGGCGCGCGCAGGATGCGCGCGCGTCCGATCTCGGCACACGGATGTGCCGTGAGCGGACCCCGGAGCCTGCTCGCGGAGTCTGCCGGCATGGATGCCCGGCGAACCGCGACGCGAGGGTGCCTTTTTCTTTGGTTACTTTCTTTTGGGCAAGCAAAAGAAAGTAACCGGCGACCATGGATGGTCGACGAAAAGCACACGGACGTGAGTCGGTTTTCGCGACAGCGCCAAAGGCCAAAGTCAAAATGGATTCCGGCTTCCGCCGGAATGACGAGGGTGGTGGACACCATCCCCACCCAACCCTCCCCTTGAAGGGGAGGGCTAAAGCGCAACACGCCGCAGAAACCTAGTTCCAGCGCGCGAGCTCGCGCCTAACAACAGAGTTATCCGCAAACGTCTCATTGACAATCGACTTCAACGGCTCCGCAACCGCCCGCGCATCCGCCGCATGCCCGGTCGCGGCAAGCGCCGCCGCATAGGCGATTCCAACCTCCGCCGTCAGCGGATGCTGCTCGCCCTGCCCCGCGCGCATCTGATCCCACGCATCCTTGCGCGCCGCGAGCATCGTCGCGTCGTCATGCCGGGCAGCCGCAATCTCGGCGCGAAGGCCGTCGCGCTGCGCGCGCATCAGCGGCGTGAACTTCGCGGGCGAGAGCTCGAGCTTGTCGAGCAGCGATGCAGCCGCGTCGACCTCGCCGAGACGCACATCCGCGTAGCCGAGCCACATCTCGGCCTTCGCGGTCGACGGATTCGTTTCGCCGTAGCGCTCGATGTAGTCGACGCGCACGCTATCGAGAATCGTCTTCGCTTCCTTGAGCGCGCCGGCCTTCGCGAGCACGCGCCCGAGGTTGTAGTCGGCGCGCATGACCATCGGATCGTCGGCTGACAGCGCCTTGTGGCGGATCGCGAGCGACTCGCGGAACAGCGGAATCGCTGCCGTGAAATCGCCCATGTCCTCGTACGCCGACGCGAGATTGTTGAGCGGCTTGGCGCGCTCGGCGCCGTTCTCGCCCATCGTGCGCTCGTTGATGCGCATCGCCTCGCGGTAGTGCGTGATCGCCTCGCGGAAGCGGCCTTCGTCGTGGAATAGCGAGCCGAGCTCGTTCTCGACATTCGCGATGTTGTCATTGTTGTCGCCGAAAAGATCGCGCGCGAGCGCGAGGCTTTCCTCGAGTACCGGCACCGCATCGGCGGTCTTGCCGGCGCGGCCGAGCGTGACGCCGTAGTTCGTCAGCGTGTGCTCGTACTCGGGCGAGTGCTTGCCGCTCGCCTTCTCGTGCAGCCGGAGCGACTCGCGATAGTCCGCGAGCGCCTCGTCGTACTCGTCGCGATCCGACGCGACCATGCCGAGGTTGTGCCACGACGACGCCAGCGTGTGATCGTCGGCACCGTTCGCGCGACGCAGGTCGAGCCCTTTCTGCAGCGCCATCTCGGCTTCGTCGAAGCGATCCTCGCTCGACAGCACGATGCCGAGCGTGTTGTACGAATCGCCGATGTCGAGCGGGCTGCCGCCGTTCTTGAGGCGGAGCTCCAGCGAGCGCCGCACGGCCGCCTCGGCGTCCTGGCGCGAATAGCCGTTGTTCGAATAGCCGACCGCGAGCTGGCTCAGCGTCGCCGCCGCCTGCAGCGGCTCGTTGACGCGCGGATCGAGATGCAGCGCGATGCTCTCGCGGAAGAGATCGATGCTCTTCGCGGGCTCGCCGATATAGCGGTACGCGGTGCCGAGCGTATCGAGCAGCCTCGCCTTCACGCGCGGCTGGTCGGCAAGCTCGCTCTCGATGCGCAGCGCGCCCTGATCGAGCACGTCGCGCGCGCTGACGTCGCGCTTCTGGTTGAGCCGCGGATTCGACACGTCGAACACCGAGACGAGAAACGAGCTGACGCGCTCGGCCGCGGTCTGCTGCACGCGTGCCTCGCGCTCGGCCGCGAGCGCGCGATCGCGCTCGGCTGCGAGGCGCCACGTGAACGCGGCGATCATCACGGCCCCGACGAGACCCGCGGCGAACGCGGGCCAGCGCCGGCGCAGCAGCCGTCCGGCGAGATACATCAGCGTCGGCGCGCGCGCGGCCACCGGCTTCCACGCAAGATGACGGCGAAGATCGTCCGCGAGTGCTTCGGCCGACGCGTAGCGCGACGACGGCTCGGACGCAGTCGCGCGCAGCACGATCGCGTCGAGATCGCCGGCGAGACGCTCGCGCCACGGCACGTCGGTCGCGAGCTCGCTCGGACGCACGGCCGCATCGCCGAGCAGCGTGACCGTGTGGTCGGTCGAATCCTTGCGCGCCTTTCGGCCGGCAATGAGCTCGAACAGGATCAGGCCGAGCGAATAGACGTCGGTCGTCGTCGCAACCGCATCGCCGCGCAACTGTTCGGGGCTCGCGTAGCCCGGCGTGAAGTAGCCGGCCTCGCTCGAGCTCGGCCCGCGGCGGCGATCGAGTGCCTGTGCGATGCCGAAATCGAGCAGCACCGGTGTGCCGTCAGCGCGCACGAGCACGTTGGACGGCTTCAAATCGCAGTGCACGATCAGCCGCTGATGCGCGAACTGCACCGCGGCGCAGACTTCCTCGAACAGGCGCAGTCGCGCATCGAGCGGCAGCGCGTGCGCCGTGCAGTACGCGTCGATCGGCTCGCCCTCGACGTATTCCATGACGAGGTACGGCTGGCCGGCCGGCGTCGCACCGCCGTCGAGCAGGCGCGCGATGTTCGGATGCTGCAGCGTCGCGAGGATCTGCCGCTCGCGCGTGAAGTGCACGAGCATGTCGGCATTGGGCACACCGCGGATCAGCTTGATCGCGGCGCGCTGCTCGAAGTGGCCGTCGGCGCGCTCGGCGAGATAGACCGCGCCCATGCCGCCCTTCGCGAGCCGGCGCACGAGGCGCCATGCGCCGAGGCGATCGCCCTCGTCGAGCTCCGTCTCGGCGCCGCCGAGCTGCGGCAGCGGCGTGCGCGGCGCTGAGACTTCGGTGGCTTCGCGTGCGAGCTCGGTATCGTTTCTCGGCGTGTTCATCTCAGCCCGATCGGCGCCGGAACGGCACCCCCCGTCCGGATCGGGAATCCCCTTGTTTTGCACTTTGTCGCATCGGTCAGTTCGCTGCAACTGGCGAGGCGATGCGATCGAAGCCGTCGGCGAAGATGGCGTCCTTCCAGCCGCCCGACAGTTCATAGGCAGATTCGGCGAAGACGGGTGCAGTCGCGGTGAATTCCGACACGATTTCGAACACGTGCGGCGCCGGGCCCGACGGTTGGATCGAGCAACGCGTCCTGCTGTTGCCAGCGCCGGAGCGGATTTGCGATCGACGGCGCGAAACGGCCGGCGACGACGCCGTCGACGCGGATCTCGGCCGCCGGCGCGCCGGCGACTTCGCCGGGCGATCCGGCCGCGACGTCGAACGTGCGCCTGAGGCGCAGCGGTGCCACCGCATCGGCGACGTCGAACGTGAACCCGCTGCTGCCGACCGCATATGCGCAAGCGCTTGCGCTCCGTTGCGTCGGCGGCTCGTCCTCGAATGCGCCGCTGACGGCCGCGCAGATCGCGCCGGCGGGCGGTGTATACGCGTGCGCGTCAGCGGCCGGCGTGCCGACGTCGAAACGCTCGTACGCGACGACGTTCGCGCGCGACGCGCGGTACGCTTGGACGACCGCGCGCGCACACGTCGGCACCGGTTGCGTCGGCGAGTAGCCGGCTTCCTGTGTCAGCCGCAACGCATTCGCATAGGCGATCGGGTCGGCGAGCAGCCAGCGATACGCGGCCGTCGTGCCGCTGCCGTCGGGATCGACGAGCGTCGCGCCCGCAAGCGGACGCGCGAATGCACCGTGATCGAAGTAGAACCCGCCGTCGAAGAAATCCTCGATGCCGGTGCCGTACCACGCCGGGCGCGATCGCCCCGTCGACATACGCGCGTTCATCGCCTTCGAGATAGCCGAGGTTCGCCGCACCGTTCGTGTGATAGCGCGCGCTGACGCCGACGATCCTGCCAGCGCCGGCGGTCGCATAGAGCGCGACGTCGCCGCTTGCTGCGCACGTATCCGACAGCACCGCGCCGAACGAACCGATGTCGTCTGCGACCGGCGCGTCGTCGAAGCTGAGCGCGCTGTCGACGGAAACGGGCGCGGGCAGCGTCGCATCCGCGATGAGCTGCACGTCCGCGCTTTCGCGGAACGGCATCGGCAGCCACGCGTAGAGCCAGCCCGACGCATCTTCGCCGGCGAGCACACCACGCGCTGGAATCGGCGCGTCGTCGAACGTCGCGAAGAAATCCGCGAGCGGCACATCCACGGACGTCGCGCCGTCGAAGGCGATCTTCAGACGAACGGACGCATACGCCGAACGCGGCAGATGCAGCTGGATGCCGCGCAGCCACGCAGGTCCCGCGCGCGCCGCAAGATCGAGCGTCGCGCCTGGCGCGAGCGTCGTCGACTGCTCGATCGGCGCGATCATGCCGTTCCACGGATCGTCGCCCGCGTGCGCGAGGAATGCGCGCCACGCCGGGAAGTCGTCGCCCGGCGCAAAGCTCGTCACCGCCGTTCCGGGCGCGACGCGATGATGCTGCAGCTGGAACCACAGCAGCCGCTCGTCATCGCCGGTGCACGGATTCGTGCCGCCATTGTCGGCGCCGACGAGCGCGATGCGCAGCGCCTCGGCGTAGGCGATCGGCACGTCGCTGACGAAGCCGCCGCTCGATGCGCTGCGATCGGCGACGAGCGGCGGCGTGAACGGCGGCGTCGAGCCGTCGAACAATGCGGCGAGCGGCATGTCGAGCGCCGGCACCGTGGCGCCGTCGAAATAGAAACGCACGCGGATCGCGGGATCGATGCACGACGACACGCCGAAGCCGGTCGTCATCCAGATGCGCGTGACCGCGCCGGGGCCGCGCTCGTCGAACACGACGGCTTCCTCGCCGTCGCGATAGAGCCAGCGTAGCGGGTACGGATTGTCAGCGGGATCCTCGGGCCCCGGATTGCTGCGATCGTAGCGGCAGCCGTCGAGGCAGTGGCTCGATCGTTCGAGCACGGCGTCGGTTGCATCGAGCGTCGCGAGGCGCGACGGCGATTCCCAGATTTCCCACGGCAAGCCGGTCGCCGCGGCGATCGGTACAACGCTCGCCACGCCGAGCCATCCGCAGACGAACAGCGCGCGCATCCCCACGCTCGCAGATTACTCCGGATACAGCGCCGGCAACGCCGATTTGTGTCCGCTCGGCGCGGCAGGTTTCCGCCACGCGAGCCCCGGCTTGAATGCACGCTCGAGCTGCGAACCGACGCCCTGCTTCGGCGCACCGGCGTAGCGCGCGCGTTGCAGCGCCGCGAGTGCGTCGGTCTGCGCCGCGCTGTCGAGCCGCACCGCGAGCTCGCCGAGATTGCGCACGTCGGGCCGCTCGCTGCGCGCCCACGCGACGAGCGCGCGCTCCGCACCCGCGAGCTCACCGAGCGAGCAGGCTTTGAGGAACACGGCGCGGTGCGCAGCGGATCCCGCGTGCGGCGCCGGCGCCGCATCGACGCGAACCGCAGGCACCGCGCCGCGCGTGCGCCACCAGAGCGCGAGCGTGATCAGCCACAGCGCGAAGCCGATCGCCGCGAGCGTCTGCCAGAGGCGCACCGACGAAGGCGTTGCGACCACCGCGTTTTCCGCTGGCGTTGCAATCTGTGTCGGCGCCTCGCTCGTCGGCGCGCCGTTGTCGGTCGCAGGTGGCGCATTCGTAACAGGCTTCGTGCCGGCCGCCGGCAGCACGGTCAACGTGCGCGCGGGAAGCTCGGCCGTTTCCATGCGATCGTGCGTCGTATCCCACCACCTGACGCTGACACCCGGAATCGTCAGCGAGCCCGGCTTCGTCGGCACGAACGCGAACTTGCGCACGCGCTCGCCGTAGAGCCACGTGCCGTCGTCGCGCGTGCGCGTGTCGGCCTTGTCGGGATAGATCTCGGCGTTTTCGGGCGCGGTGAGCTCGAGCTCCGGCAGCTGCTCGAAGCCGAGACCCTGCGCCTGCATACGGATCGTGCGCGTGACCGGATCGCCGACGTGGATCTCGTTCGGCAACTCGGTGTCGTCCTTCAGCAGCATCGACTGCGCGGGAAGCCACGGCTCCGACGCCGGCCACGCACCGGGTTTGGGCTTCACGTTGAGCTGCACGGCATCGGAGCGCGCGCTGATCGTGCGCGGCCGGCTGAAGAAGCCGGTCGGATCGGCGGCGTCGAGCGTATTGCCGCGGAACACGAGCGCCGGCAGGCTCAGCATGCCGCTCTTCTCGGGCGTCAGCGCGTAGTGGCGCTCCATGACGTGATAGCGGCGGTCGCCGATCGTCGCGAGATAGCTCTTGTCCTGACCCAGCCGCTGCACGACGACGCCGTCGGCCTGCGGCTCGGAAAGATTGCCGTCGGTGAGGCCGAACGAGAAATAGAGCTTGACCGTGTAGCGCACCTGCTGCTGCACGTATGGCGCAAGCGGCTCGGACGTGACCTCGAGGAATACGTCGTCTCCGGGCTTGCCTTCGGCGCCGGCCGGCTGCGCGAGCACGCTCAAGCTGAGCGGCGATGACTTCGCGCTGCCGACCGCGAGCGCCGGAATCGCGATGTGTCCCGCGTGCTTCGGCTCGAGCCCGACGGCCCAGACGACCTTCGTCGTGCTCGATCCGTTGAGGATGCTGACCTGCTGGCTCGACTGCGTGCCGAGCAGGTTGAAGTCCTGCGAGAGCGCGCTGAAATCGGGCTGGCCGCCGACATCGCCGGTCGACTCGACATTGAGCGTGACCGTCTCGCCGAGGTGCATCGTGTCGCGATCGAGCCATGCGCGCACGCTCGGCGCGTCGGCGTGCGCGGGCGCGATCGCAACCGATGTTATCGATGCGAACGCGATCAATGCGAGCGCGAGCGGCATCAAGATCTTCATTCGTTGCCGTCTCCGTGCTGCATGCGGCGCTGATGCTCGAGCAAGAACTTTCGGCGCAGCAACCCGCCCGGATCGTCCGGTACGCGCTGCAGCAGGTGATCGAGCGCCTGACGCTTTTCCTGCGTCGCGTCGTCTTCCTGGACTGCAGCTGTCGGCTTGCCGTCCTTGTCGGGCTTGCCGCCTTGCGCGAGCTGCTGGTCGATCGCCTTCGAAAGTGCCTGCTGCTGCTGGCTGCTCGGCTTGCCTTCGGACGGCTGCACCTGCGATTGCGCCTCGCTCGTCGAGCCTTCGGTGCCTTCGGACGACTGCTGCTTCTCCTGCTCGCCGCCGGCCTTCTGCTGCGAATCGCTTTGCTGGTCTTTGTCGCTGTCGTCCTGCTCCGATTTCGAGCCGCCCTGCTGCTGCGATTTCTCGTCCCGGCTCTGATCATCCTGCTGCTGCTCGCCGGAATCGTCCTGCTTGTCCTGATCCTGCTGCTCGCCGGACTGCTCGGATTTGTCGCCGTTCTGCTTGTCCTTCGACTTGTTCGACTTCGACTGCTGCTTCTGCGAGGACTTGTCCTGCTTCTGCTGGCGCTTCATCCACTCTTCGACCGCGGACTTGTTCGCCTTCGCATCATCCATGTCGGGCGAGAGTTTCAGCGCGTGATCGTACGCAGCGATCGCCTCTTCGTACTTGCCGAGCTTCGCGAGCGCATTGCCCTGGTTGTAGGCGCCGTCGGCATTTTCGACTTCGGAATAATCGGTCGCGGCCGATTCGAAATCGCCGGCACGGAACGACGCGCTGCCGTGCCAGTCCGGCGAGCGCGCGACGCCGGCGGCCGTCTTCGCATCGCCTTCGGCCAGTGCGGCAGCGGCCTGCTGGTCCGGCCGCATCCACAAGATCCTTGAACGACGCCGCATCGGCACGCGGCGACGGCGCGAGCAGCGCGAGCGCAATCGTCATCAGCCAGCCGCGGCGGAACGCGAGCGCCGCAAGCGGCACGAGCAGCAGCAGAAGCCATGGGCCGCGGTCGCGCCAGCGCGAGCTCTCGGCAAGCTCGGCGGACGACGCCGCGTCGCTCGCTTTCGCCGTGGTCGCGGCGCGATCGACGAGCAGCGCATCGATGTCGTGCGTGTCGGCGCTCATCGGCGTATAGCGTCCGCCGCCGGCTTCGGCGACTGCGGCGAGACTGCGGTCGTCGCGCTTCGCCACGATCACATTGCCGCTGTCGTCCTTGAGGAAATCGCCTTGCGCGAGCGCGACCGGCGCGCCGGCCGTGCTGCCGACGCCGAGCACCGAGACGGCGAGCCCGGCCGCGTGCGCGCGTCGCGCGGCTTCGATCGCGCTTTGATCGGCGCTGTCGGCGAGCACGATGATGTCGCCGCGATGAAGCCCGGCCTGCTGGATCAGCTGCTGCGCTTGGGCGATCGCAGCCGCTGCGTGATTGCCGGCGACCGGCATCGTCGACGGATCGAGCGCATCGACGAGATTGCGCACGGTGCCGATGTCGTCGGTCAGCGGCGCTGCGACGTACGCTTCGCCCGCATAGCCGATCAGCGCGGTCTGGTAGTCCTTGCTGCGTTCGAGGATGTCGACGACCTTGTAGCGCGCGCGCTCGAAGCGGCTCGGTTTTTCGTCCTGCGCCATCATCGTCGACGAGAGCTCGAGCGCGACCACGCGCGCGGCCTGGTTGCGATAGAGCGGCATCGGCTCGCGCTCCCACGCGGGGCCCGCGAGTGCGAGCGATGCGAGCGTCCAGAGCGCGATCGCGAGCACGATGCCGGAGCGGCCGGAGCCGGCATCGATGCGCTCGATCAGGTGCGGCAAGAGATGCGGATCGATTGCACTGCGCCATGCGCCGGCATCGGCGCGGCCGCGATGGCGCAGCAGCCAGAACAGCGGAACCGCGAGCAGCAGCAACAGCCATAGCGGCCGGAGGAAATGGAACTCGGCGAACTGTTCGATCATGCGCGCGCCCTCGTCGGCGCGATCGCCTTCAACGTGCGCATGCGCCATCCCGGCACGAGAAACGCGAGCGCCGATGCGCCTAGCGCCGCGGCGAGCGGCATCCAGTAGAGCTCGTCGACCGGACGCAGGCTTTCCTTCGTGTCGGCGACCGGCTCGAGCTGATCGATCGCGCGATAGACGTCGGCGAGCTCGTCGCTGTTGCGCGCACGGAAATAGCGCCCGCCGGTCGCCTCGGCCATGCGCCTCAGCATTGCCTCGTCGAGATCGGCCGACGGATTGACGATGCGGCTGCCGAACAGCGAGTTGACGCGCAGCGCTTCGGCGCCGACGCCGATCGTGTAGACGCGAAGGTTGTTCGCGGCGGCAAGATCGATCGCCTTGCGCGGATCGAGCTCGCCGGCCGTGTTGACGCCGTCGGTCAGGAGCACGAGCACGCGCTGATCCTGCGGCCGGTCCTTGAGCCGCTTGACCGCGAGGCCGAGCGCATCGCCGATCGCGGTCTCGCGGCCGGCGAGGCCGATCGTCGAATCGGCGAGCTGCTTGCCGACGGTCTTGAGATCGAACGTCAGCGGCACGAGCAGATACGCGCGCGTGCCGAACAGGATGAGACCGACGCGATCGCCGGCGCGGCGCTTGACGAAATCGGTCGCGATCGCCTGGATCGCCGCGAAGCGCGGCGCCGGCATGCCGCCGAGCTGCATGTCCTCGATGCTCATGCTGCCGGACGTATCGATCGCGAGCATCAGATCGCGGCCCGAGCGCGGCACGTCTTCGGGCGCGCCGAGCCATTGCGGACGCGCGGCGGCGAGGACGAGCAGCGCCCACGCGAGCAATGCGAGCGCGCTGCGCAGGCGCGGCACCGGCGAGACGTCGGCTTGCTGTTCGAGCATCAGGCCCGTGTGCGGCAGATGCAGCGCGGTCGCGATCCAGCCCGGCGCACGCGGCAGCAGCCACGCAACGAGCAGCGGCAGCGGCAGCGCGGCAAGGAGCCAGGGCCACGCGAGCTCAAACACGGTCGCGTCCTCGCGGCAGTGCGCGCTTGAGCCAGTCGCGTGCGAGCGTCAGCAGCTGCGTCGCGTCGACCTGCGCGCCTGCGTCGTCGGCGCGTCGATACGGCGCATCGATCAGCGCGCGTCCGGTCGCTGAGCGGAAGCGCTCCTCGACGCGCGAGCGCGTCGATGCCACGTCGAACTGGCGATCGAGGAAATCGAGCCATGCCTCGCCTTCGAGCGCGGCGGCGGCGGGTTCGATCAGCCGCGATGCGCGGCGCAGCAGCTGCGAGACGTCGGCGGCGAGGCGCACGGTATCGGGCTGCGACGCGTGTGTCGCAGCGATGCGATCGAGCTCGGCGACGACGCGCTTTCGCCAGCGGCGCGCGCGCGTTTCGCGTACGAGCATTGCGATGCCGAATCCGATCGCGATCAGCAGCACGAACGCGACGATCCACCAGCCCGGTGCCGGCGGCCACCACGACGGCGCCGGCGGCAGGTGGATGTCGCGAAGATCAGGCCCGGCCGGCGCGGCGCTCATGCGGCACCGGCGCGAAAGACGCGAGCGCGCGAGCAGCGGCGCGAGCGCGCGGCGAAGGTCCGCGTGACCATCAACATCGAGCACGCGCACGCCGGCGCGGCGCGATTCGTCGCGCAGGCGCTCGCGCGCATCGGCGAAGCGTTTCGTCCATGCGGCGCGCACCGAGCTGTCGCCGAAATCGAGCACGCGCCGCGCGGTGCCAAGATGCACGGCGTAGCGGCCCGGCGGCGGCGCGTGGAGCTCGAGCGCATCGCGCAGCAACACGACCGAGATTTCGTGGCGGCCCGCGAGCTGCGGCAACAACTGTGCGGCTTCGGCGTCGGCGCTGAAGCCGTCGGTCATCAGGATCATGCGCATGCCGGGTCGCAGGAGACGTCGCACGCGCGCGAGGCCGAGCGACAGCGGCTCGTTGCGCGCGGGATCGGCAGCGGCGTCCCAGTCGCGCAAAGCGCGCAGCACGCGCAGCACGCCGCGGCGTCCGCCCGCCGGCTTCACTTCGCCGTTGATGCCGCCGCCGAAACCGAGCGCGCCGACGCGATCGCCGTTCGCGGCGCCCATCCACGCGAGCAATGCGGCGGCGCGTGCAGCCTGCACGTTCTTGAAGCGCACTTTCGTACCGAAGCGCATGCCCGGGTTCTGGTCCATGACGAACAGAAGCCCTTGCTCGCGCTCTTCCTGGAACACTTTCGTGTGCGGCTTGCCGCTGCGCGCGGTGACGCGCCAGTCCATGTGGCGGATGTCGTCGCCGGGGAGATAGATGCGCGATTCGCGGAAATCGACGCCGCGTCCGCGCCAGCGCGATGCGTGTCCGCCCGAACGCAATGCGGGGCTTCGACGGCTTCGCGCAAAGCTCGCGCCGTGCGCGACGGCGCTCAATGCGAGCAGCTCGTCGAGCGCGACATGGGTCGGGTTGGTGCGAACGGTCGGCACGTGATTACAGGATGCGCAATCGTCGGGAAACGACGCTAGGGTAACGGCACGCGTTCGAGCAGCGTCGCGACGACGCGATCCGAATTGACGCCTTCGGCCTCCGCTTCATAGCTCAGCAGCACGCGATGGCGCAGCACGTCGGTGGCGACCGCGTGCACGTCCTCGGGCGTGACGAAGTCGCGGCCGGCAAGCCAGGCATGCGCGCGCGCGCAGCGGTCGAGCGCGATCGTGCCGCGCGGGCTCGCGCCGTACGCGACCCAGCGCGTGAGCTCCTCGCCGTAGCGCTGTCGGCGTCGCGCGTCGCGAGCACGAGCTGGACGATGTATTCCTCGAGCGCCGGCGCGAGATGCATGTCGAGCACGGCTGCGCGCGCGGCGAAGACCTGCGCCTGGCTCACGACAGCGCGCCGGCGTCGCGGGCGCGGCGAGCGCTTCGCGCGCGCGTCCGCGCGCAAACTTCAGAATCGCGGCTTCGGCCGCGGCGTCCGGATAGTCGATGCGGACGTGCATCAGGAAGCGGTCGAGCTGCGCTTCCGGCAGCGGATAGGTGCCTTCCTGCTCGATCGGGTTCTGCGTCGCCATGACCAGGAACAGCGCCGGCAGCAGATAGGTCGTCGCGGCCGACCGTGACCTGCCGCTCGCCCATCGCTTCGAGCAACGCCGACTGCACCTTCGCCGGCGCGCGATTGACCTCGTCGGCGAGCATCAGGTTGTGGAAGATCGGGCCGCGCTGGAACTCGAAGGTCGCGTGTCTGCGGGCGGTAGATCTCGGTGCCGGTGAGGTCGGCCGGCAGCAGATCCGGCGTGAACTGGATGCGGTGGAAATCGCCTTCGATGCGCGCGGCGAGCTCCTTGATCGCGGTCGTCTTGGCGAGGCCCGGCGCGCCTTCGACGAGCAGGTGGCCGTCGGCGAGCAGCGCGATCAGCAGGCGATCGACCAGCGCGTCCTGGCCGATGATGCACTGGCCGAGCTCGGCGCGGAGCTTCGAAAAGGCCGTAGCGGCCGCTGTGGGTTCTGGCATGTCCATGGGGCTATTGGGTTTTGCGGCAATGATCGCACGGGCGGCGGGCAGGCCACGCGCGCGTGCGGCCATCAGACAGCGGGCCGGGCCGGAAGTTTTATGGAGCCCGGCGGCGTGCGTTCAGCGGTTCAGCGCTTCGGCCAGCGTGATCGGCTTTGCCGACCAGCCAGCCCTGCGCGTAGCGGCAGCCGAGGTGGTGCAGAACCTCGCGCTGTTCGCGCTTCTCGACGCCTTCGGCAATGAGGTCGCAGCCGAGCGCGTTCGCCATCGCGACGATGACGCCGACGATCGCGATCCCGCGCGGCCGGTCGAGCGCACGCACGAAGCTCTGGTCGAGCTTGATCTGGTCGAAGTCGAGCGTCAGCAGCGGACCGAGATTCGAGTAGCCGGTGCCGAAGTCGTCGAGCGCGACGTGCATGCCGGCCGCGTGGCAGCGCGTGAGGAGATCGGCGACCTGCGCGTTGTCGAGCACGAGGCTTTCGGTGATCTCGATCTTGAGCCGGTCCGGCGGCAGGCCGCGCTTGCCGAGCTCGGCGAGCATGCGCTCGACGAGGCTGGTGTCGTCGAGCTGGCGCGCGGACACGTTGAGCGCGATGAACGGCAGCGGCTTGACGCCGCGCGTGCGGAACTGGACGAGCGCGTCGCACACGCGCGCGAGCATGTAGTCGCCGACCGGCAGGATCAGCGAGGTTTCCTCGGCGAGCCGGATGAACTCGGCCGGCGACACCCAGCCGCGCTCGGGATGGTGCCAGCGCATCAGCGCTTCGTAGCCGGCGATGTGGCCGGAAACGATTTCCTCGATCGGCTGCAGGCGTACTTCGAGCTCGCCGCGCTCGAGCGCGGCGCGAAGCTCGCTCTCGAGACGGATCTTGTCGAGCGCGGCGCCCGAATCCTGGCGCGCTGCGCCATCGAGCGCGAGCGGTGCGGGCTCGTCGCCGGTCAGCGTCGCCAGCGCCGAGCGATAGCGCGTCAGCTGGCTCATCAGGAGCGCGCGCACGACGGATCGGCCGCGGCGAGGCGTTCGGCGAACTGGCGCCGGTCGATCGGCGTCAGCGTGCAATCGCTCATCGCGGTCGCGGTCGCGGTGCGCGGCGAATTGTCGATGACGGCCATCTCGCCGAGCAGCATGCCGGGGCCGAGGCGGCCGAGGATGGTCCGCTCGCCGCGCTGCATCGTCGACACCTCGACTTCGCCGCGCTCGATCAGGAACGCGGTGGTCGGCGGGTCGTTCTCGGCGAAGATCGTGCTGCCGGCGGGGATGTCGGCGCGATAGGGAGACACGGACATCCTTTCGGAGCTCGATTTCCCGGTCGCTGACTTCCTGCATCTTAAATGCCAGCATCGGTCCCCGGGCGTAAAAAAGAGGGCCGCTTGCGCGGCCCTCGTTAATCTTCGACTCGCGGCGGCCGTTATGACCAGGTCGCCGTACAGGTCGTGTCGCCGTCCATCGTCGACGCTGGTACGGTCGCGGTCAGCCCATTTGTGCAATCGCCGGACCAGCCGGTGAAGTCTCGGTGCTCCGACGGCGCTCGAATTCGCGTCAGCCCCACCGTCGCACCTTGCGTGAACGTGTACGTGCAGGTGTTGCGTCGCCGGACGCGCCTACCGTGGCGACGGCACGCGCAGGCCGCGCCGCCCTGACCCGGCGGCGAGAAGCCGTTCGATGCCATTGAGCGTAGACCGTATAGGTCGCCGGCCGGATCCGGCCGTGTCGCAGTTACGATGATCGTCAGCGTGCGGACGATCGGCGCCGTGATCGTGATGTCGGCGACTGGCCGGCCGCGCTGATCGTCAGCGTGCCCGCATCGCCGCCCGCGCTCGAGCCCGGGACGCCGCTGCGTCACCGCCGAGCCGACCACGCAGCCGTCGAGACCCGTCAGGTGATCGAACGAGCCAGTGTTGCCGTTGCCGTCGACACTGCCGGTGCCGCCGCCGGCGAGGCTGAAGAGGTAGCCGACCTGCACGCCGCGGAGCGGAATGCCGAGCGCATCGGTGACGCAGACCGTGACGTTGGCGGTCGAGTTGCCGGCGATCGTCAGCGGCGAAACGAGCAGCGTCGCGGGACCAACGCCCGGATAGACGAGCGTGCCAGCGTCGGTGACGCGGCGCTGGCCGCCGGTGACGTTGTCGACGCCGTCGCCCTGCGCCCAGATCGCGACCGCATTGCCGACGCTGTTGACCGTGTAGTTCAGCGTCGTGTGGGCGACGCCGATGTCGTTCGTCGACGACGGCGAGCTGATGTTGCCGTGCTGCGCGCGACCGATCAGGTACGGCAGGACCGCGCCGTAGTCGACCGACGTGCCCGTCGTGTCGTTGCGATTGAACGCCGAGGAGACGTTGAGGCTCGTCTCGCTGCTGATCGATGCGACGGTCGCGGCGCTGACGAGATCGGCATTGCCTTCGACGGCCTTGCCGAACACGACGAGCGCATCGCCCGGACCCGCGCCGCCGCCGGCCGTCGTGAACTGGCCATCGGTTGCGGTGAAGAGCGTGCCGCCTTCCTGCGGATTGCCGTGCGTGCCGGAGATCAGGAACACGTTGTCGTCGGCCGAGCCCGGCGCGCCGACGGGCTCGTCGACCGCGCCGAAGCGGATCGAGGTGCCCGGCAGGACCGGATTGCCCTGGCGATCGGTGCCGAGCGCACTGACGGTGAGGCTCAGCGTCGCATCCGGATCGGGCGGAATGCCGCCGGTGTCGCCGCCGGTGACGTTGGGATCCACCGGATTGATCACGATGCCCGGAAGATTCGGTGCGACGACCGGCGAGGTGATCTCGAGGCTGTAGAGCTTGCCGTCGGAGACGATGACCGAGAACGTTGACGACACCGGATCGCTGATGCCGTTGGTGACGTTGTTGTCGGAGCGGTCCGCGGTGGCGCGGATCTGGATCGGACCCTGCGCGGTGCCGGCCTGGAACGAGGCCGTCGCGACGCCGCGCACCGAGTGCGTGACGACCGTCGTGCCCGTCACGGTGCCGCTGACCGAGTTCGCCTGCAGGTTCGCGCCGCCGTTCGGATTCGTGACGATCTCGAACTGCACGTTGTCGGCGCCCGAGTTGCCGCTCGCGGGATCCGGCACCGGATTGCCGCCGCCGTCGAGGACGAGCGCCGAGAGCGTCGTGCTCTGGCGGCCGTTCGAGCCGGAGATATAAACGCCCGCCGGATCAGCCGTCATCTGCACCGATGCAGGCAGCGGACCCGAGGCGTTCTGCACCGTGAAGCTCAACTGTGCGCCGACGGTCGCGCCGGTGAGCGGATCGACGCCGCCGACGTTGAGGTTCGCATCGCCGGCCTGGCCGGTCGAGAACACCCAGCAGATCGCGTGGCCGGTGTCGGAATGGACCTGGATGTTGCCCCAGTCGACGGCCGATTCGTCCTGTTGGGTCGAGGCGTCGTCGAGGATGTGGATGCTGATGATCGCGAGGTTCGTGACGCTGCACGAAAGATCATGGCCGGACACCGGCGAGCCGTCGGCGTTCGTCCAGTGGATGTCCACCTCGATCGAGTACGGCGACGCAGGCGACCATGGCGAGGCCTCGCCGACGTTGAGCGGCAGCGTATGCGAGCCGCCAACGGCAGACAGCGTGATGATGCTCGCCTGCGGCGGTTCGAATGCGCCGTGGCCGTCACCCCCACCGCCGCCGCAGCTGCTCAATGCAGCGCTGGCGAGCAGCAAGCCGAGGGCCTTGTGGACAAATTTCATAGTCGTTCTCCAGGGTCGCACGTCTATTCGTTAGGCGTGATCGGCACGCGGCGGCGCCGCATGCTGACCGCTTTTCATTTCAGGCTGTCGTTGAGAATGCGTGGCGTCACGAAGATCAGGAGCTCGGCCTTCGTGTTGTTGCGACTCGAGAACTTGAACAGGTTGCCGAGGATCGGCACGTCGCCGAGGTACGGCACCTTCTGCACCGAGTCGGTCTTGTTGACTTCGTAGACGCCGCCGAGCACCACGGTCTGGCCGTTGTCGACGAGCACGGACGTGTTGATCTCGCGCTTGTCGAGCTGCGGCACCTGCCCGCCACCCGGGTTGTCGATGAAGCTCGCGATCGCATCCTTCTTGACGTTGAGGTCGAGATAGACGCGGTCGTCCGCCGTGATCGTCGGCGTGACCTTGAGCTCGAGCACCGCTTCCTTGAAGTTGACCGTCGCCTGCGGCGCACCGGTGCCGCCCGACTGGAACGTCACGTAGCCGACTTCCTGGCCCTGCTTGATGTCGGCTTCCTTCTGGCTCGCCGTGATGACGCGCGGCGTCGAGATCGACTTCGCCGCGGCCTTCGGTCTGCGCCGCCGAGAGCTCGAGATCGAGCAGGTAGTCGGCGCCGAGAATCGCGAGGCCGAAGCTGCCGGCCGGATTCGTGACCGGCATGTTGACGTTGAGGCGATCAGCCAGGTTCGGCACCGCGACGCCACCCTGCAGGCCAGGCTGCGGCTGCGAGGGAATGTTGCCGGGGCTCGCGGACGGCAGACCGCGGCTGCCGCGCCCGTTGATCCCGGTGCCGGTACCGTAGCGGTTGTTGAGGATCACGTTGTTCATCTCGTCGGTGCCGAACGCGGTGCCCGACGTCGTGATCACGTTGCCGTTGTTGGTCTCGTAGCCGCCGCTGACGCCGAACTTGACGCCGAGCTCGCGTGCGAACGAGTCGCTCGCGATGACGATGCGCGATTCGATCAGCACCTGCTGCACCGGGCGATCGAGGATCGAGACGAGCTGGCGGATTTCCTGGATCTTCGACGGGATGTCGCTGACCAGCAGAATGTTCGTGCGGTCGTCGAAGGTGACGCTGCCGCGACCCGGAGAGGAAGCCGCGCTGCTGCTGGCCGCCCGCTCGCGCCGCCGCCGGCCTGGTTTGCCTGCAGCTTCCTTGGTCAGCAGCGCCGCGACGTCCTTCGCCTTGCCGTAGCTGATCGGGATGTAGTCGGAGACGAGCGCCTCCTTGTCCTCGATCTTGAGGCGCGCATCGGCGATCGCTTCTTCGCGGTCGGCGATTTCCTTCTGCGGCGCGACCCAGATCACGTTGCCGCGGCGACGCTTGTCGAGGCCCTTGGCCTGCAGGACGATGTCGAGCGCCTGGTCCCACGGCACGTTGATGAGACGCAGCGTGACGTTGCCCTGCACGCGAGTCGGAGACGACGATGTTGAGGTCGGAGACGTCGGCGATCAGCTGCAGCACCGAGCGCGTCGGGATGTCCTGGAAGTTGAAGGTGACGCGGCTGCCCGTGTATTCGGGTTCGGCGTTCTTGCCCTTGAGGCGCGCTTCGTCCTTCTTCGCCGAGATCTCGACGACGTATTCGTTGCCGGTCTGGTAGGCGAGCTGCTCGTAGGGCGGCTGCGCATTGATGTCGACGCGCACGCCGCTCGTGCCGTGCGGACGCGTTTCGATGCTCTGCACCGGCGTGGCGAAGTCGAGCACGTCGAGGCGCTGCGCGAGGTTCGGCGGCAGCGTGACGTTGGAGAGGTCGACGACGACCTTGGCGCCTTCGCGGCGGAGGTTCGCCGCGACGCCGGGACCGGAGAACGCGATGATGACGCGACCTTCGCCGTTCTTGCCGCGGCGGAAGTCGACATTCGAAACCTCGAGCCCATGGACCGGAACCGCCTTGGTCGGATCGGTCGCTGCCGCGGCGACGGCGGCCGGCGTCGAGCCGGTGTTGCCGCCGGCGATCGTCAGCACCATCGTGTTGCCGGTGTTGCTGGTCTCGTACGCGGCTGGGCGGAAGAGATCGACGACGACGCGCGTGCGTCCGGCGGCTTCGATCGCGCGAGATCGCCGAGGTCGCGCCGGCACCGACGTCGATGCGCCGCTGCGTCACGCCGTTGCGCGTATCGGCGAGGTCGATCGCGATGCGCGGCGGCGAGTCGGTCGTGAAGATCTGTGGCGCCGATACGGGCTGCGAGAACTTCAGCGTGACCTCGACCTTGCCCCCTGGCAAAGCCGTGTACGCGATGTCCTCGAGCACGTTCTCGGCGTGCGCGGTCCCGGCGATCAGGAGCGTCAGCAGGACGAGCAGCCGAAAGAGGCCCGATCGTACCGCCGGCTGGGCGAACCCACGCTCCGAGCACTTAGCAGATGTCGTGATCATGTAATTACCCCCAAAACGGGACCTCATTTCTTGGTGTCGCCCAAGGCGATCGTCGCCTGCCGTTCCATCCATCCACCGGAGCCGTTCGGCACCAGCTCGACGAGTTCGATATGGTCTTCGCCGACATTCGTGATGCGGCCGTAGTTCTGGCCGAGATAGTTGCCGACGTGGACGCGGTGCACGACGCCGTCAGGATCGCGCACCAGACCTTCCATCCCCTTCGCCATGCCGAGCGTGCCCGACATCTTGAGGCCGTCGAGCGGGAACGACTCGAGCGGCTCGCGCGCGCGATCCTGGTCCGGATGCGGACCCGCACTCGCGGTCTGATCCTGGTCCTCAGCGCTTGCGTTGAACGGATCGCGCAGATCCTGATCCTTGTACTCGAACGTCTCGAACGTCTTGATCACGGGCAGCGGATCGAGCGGTGCGCCCTTCTTCGCTTTTTCCTGCGAGACCCACTGGCGCAGGTCACTGCCCGGCGCGCAGCCGGCAAGCGTGGCCATGACGAGCGCGAGGCCCGCAAGGCGGAGCGCGATGGTCATCTGCGTGCGCATCAGCCACCCCCCTTCTTCGGCGGCGCGGGCGGCGGCGCTGGCTTCTTGGCACCCGGCGCCCCCTTCTTCGGCTGGGCGGCCGCGGCTTCTTCGTCGTCGACGTAGCGGTAGGTCTTGACCGTGCCTTCGAGCAGGAGCTGTCCGCCCGCGCCGAGCGCCTGCGCTGTCGCAGCGCCCGCGCCGGTCGCCGCCTTCGCCGGTTTCAGCGAGACGTCGTGCATGGTCAGGATCACGACGCGCGGCAGCGAGGCGACGCCGCTGATGAACATGCCGAACTGGTGATACGTGCCGAGCATCTTCAGCTGGATCGGCTTCTCGGCGTAGAACTCCTTGACGATCTCGCCGCCCGGCTGGAACAGATCGACCACGATGCCGGCCGCGAGCGCAGTCTGCGAGATGTCGACGAGGAGGTCGGGCATCTCGGTCTTGCTCGGCAGCTGACGCAGCATCGTGCGCAGCATTTCCTTCATGTCCTCGAGCTGCTTGCGATACGCGACGAGGTTGACGACCTTGCCCTGCTTGATCGCGAACTCTTTCTTGAGCGCCTCTTCCTTCGTCTGCTGGCGCTCGAGGTCTTCCTGCTGGCCGCGGATCCAGACGTACCAGCCGCCCGCAATGATGATGACGAAGATGATGACCGCGAAGAACGTCTTGACCGACTTCGGCCAGCCTCCGACGTTGTTCCTGTCGAGATTTCGGAGATCGTCGAAGAAGCTCATTTCTTCTCCCCCTTCTCCGTCGCCGCGGCCGGCGCAGGCTGCGGCGTCATCGGTGTTTCTTTTGCGGGCGCGGGCGTCGTGGCCGGCGCCGGATGCGGTGCGTCAGGTGTCGCGGCGGCCGGCGCTGCGGCCGGCGGCGGCGTGCCGGTAGGCTGCATGGCATCGGCCGGTTTCGCGCCGGCGGCGCCTTCGGCGAGATCCTTGTCGGCCTGCGCTTCCTCGGGCTTGCGCAGCTTCACGTCGAGCGAGAACAGGTACGGCGTCTTCTTGTCGACGTCCTTCGTGCCGGTCTTGTTCTCGATCTTGCGAAGATCGGTGCGACCCATCCACGGCGAGTTGTCGATGTTGCGCATGTAGGTCGCGACACGCGCGTTCGACTCGGCGACGCCCTCGAGCGTCAGGATGTCGCCCGCCTGCTTCATCGTGGTCAGGCGCACGCCGTCCGGAATCGTCTTCACCATCTCGTCGAACAGATGGACCATCTGCGAGCGGTTCGACTGCAGCTGCTCGATGATTTGCTTGCGCGTCAGCAGCTGCGATTTGGTCTTGTCGAGCTCGTTGATTTCCTCGATCTGCTTGTCGAGTGCTTTTATCTCTGTCGCGAGGTACGTATTGCGTTGATTCTGGTTGTCGATGCGCGCGTTCATCCAGCCGTATGCTGCGGCCACGGCAAGAAACGCGCCGACCGCCGAAGCGGCCAGCATCATGTAGAACTCGCGTTCGCGCTGCTTGCGCCGCTCGGTACGCCAAGGCAGAAGATTGATTCTGGCCATCAGTCGAAGCTCCTGAGCGCGAGCCCGCAGGCGATCATCAGCGCGGGCGCGTCCTGCGCGAGCGTTTGCGCCTGCACGCGACCCGAGAGCGACATCTCGGCGAGCGGATTGGCGACGACGCAGGGCACGCCGATCTGCTCCTCGACCATGTCGGCGACGCCGGCGATCGACGCGCAGCCGCCGGCCAGTACGACCTGGTCGACCTTGCTGAACTCGCTACCTGCGAAGAAGAACTGCAGGAGTCGGCTGATCTGCTGGACCATCGCCTCCTTGAAAGGCTCCAGCACCTCGATCTCGTACGATTCGGGCAGGCCGCCCTGGCGCTTGGCGAGGCCGGCTTCCTCGTACGAAAGACCGTAGCGGCGCATCACCTCGTCGGTGAGCTGCTTGCCGCCGAACACCTGTTCGCGCGAGTAGATCGTGCGCTGGCCCTTCAGCACGATCAGCGTCGTCATCGTCGCGCCGACGTCGACGACCGCGACGACCGCGTCCTTCGGCACGGCCAGCTGATCGGCGATGAGCTTGAACGCGTTCTCCATCGCGAACGCTTCGACATCGACGACTTTCGTGCCGAGCCCGCCGAGATCAAGCGCGGCGATGCGAAGATCGACGTTCTCGGTGCGCGATGCCGCGAGCAGCACGTTGACCATGTCCGGGTTGTCTTTGACCGGACCCAATACCTCGAAATCGAGGCTGACTTCCTCGATCGGATAGGGGATGTATTGATTCGCCTCGACCTGGATCTGCGCTTCCATGTCCTCTTCGGTGAGGTCCGCGGGCATCGGGATGATCTTGGTGATCACGGCAGAGCCCGCCACCGCTGCGGCAGCGAACTTCGATTTCGCGCCCGAGCGGTTGAACGCGCGGCGGATCGCCTCGCCGACGGCCTCGACCTCGACGATGTTCTTCTCGACGACCGCGTTCGGCGGAAGTGGCTCGACCGCGTAGTGCTCCACGCGATAACGGCCGCCGACCTGCCCCAGTTGCAGCAGCTTGACCGCAGTCGAGCTGATATCGACGCCGACTAGCGGCGGCGCTTTAGGTGTGAACAGGCCCACACTTTTTCCCCTTCCCACGCGCTCTTACGAGCGAAAGATGCGCCAGTACATTAAATCCAAACTTTAACGATTTATCAACACCCCGTCACAAGACCGGGCATTCGTCTGTTTTTTTGATGACCGAACGCGGACCTGAACCCCTGCGAGCACACACCGCCATGTCCGGTGGCGGGTGTGCGATCTATACTCCGTTGGTTGCCGCGCTTACTTTGACTAGCATCACAAGTCCCGCCCGCAAGATGAGAATCCTCCTCCGTTTATTGCGCTACGCGCTGTACCTGGCGCTGGCTGGCGCCCTCGTCGGCGTGCTGGCCCTCGGCACCGCATACTGGCTGATCTCCCCTCGCCTGCCCTCGGTCGAGACGCTGAAGGACGTCCGCCTGCAGGTGCCGCTCAGGATCTATTCGGCCGACGACAAGCTGATTGCGGCCTTCGGCGAGACCAAGCGCACGCCGGTCCGGATCGAGGACGTGCCCGACAAGCTCAAACAGGCCTTCCTCGCCGCCGAGGACGCCGATTTCTACTCGCACAGGGGTATCGACGTCGGCGGCATCTTCCGCGCGATGTGGCTGGTCATCAGCACCGGTTCAAAGCACGTCGCCGGCGGCTCGACGATCACGCAGCAGGTCGCGCGCAACTTCTTCCTCAGCCCCGAAGTCAGCTACACGCGAAAGCTCTCGGAGATCTTCCTTGCGTTCCGCATCGAAAGCGCGCTGACCAAGGACGAGATCCTCGAGCTCTACCTCAACAAGATCTTCCTCGGCCACCGCTCGTACGGCGTGTCGGCCGCGGCCGAGTTCTACTACGGCAAGACGCTCGACCAGCTGACGATTCGCCGAGTGCGCGATGCTGGCCTCGCTGCCGAAGTTCCCGTCGACCGGCAACCCGATCAGCAACCCGAGCCGCGCGACCGAGCGCCGCAACTACGTGCTCGGGCGCATGCTCGAGAACCGCTTCATCGATCAGCCGACCTACGATGCGGGCGTCAAATCGCTCGACACGGCGTTCCCGCACGAGCCGCCGGTCGAGGTCGATGCGCCGTATTTCGCCGAGATGGTGCGCATCGAAGCGATGGACCGGCTCGGCAACAACGCGCTGACCGACGGCTACGTCGTCAAGACGACGCTCGACTCGGCGCGGCAGGAAGCGGCCAACAAGGCGCTCCGCGGCGATCTCGTCACGTACGACCACCGCCACGGCTATCGCGGGCCCGAGGCGCACGTCGATCTCGCCGCCGGCGCCGGCAAGACCGAGTGGGACAGCGCGCTCCTCGACTACCACTCGATCGGGGGCCTCGTGCCGGCGGTCGTGACCGATGTCGACGCTTCCGGCGCGAACGTCTACGCGTCCGACGGCACCCGGATCACGCTCGATCTCTCGGCCGTCGAATGGGCGCGGCCGCGCATCGACGAGGACCGCCGCGGCGCAACGCCCAAGCACGTCAGCGACGTGCTGAAGCGTGGCGACATCGTCCGCGTGCAGCTCGTGACGAAGGCCGAGAAGAACGAAAAGAACGAGAAGGCCGACAAGGCCGACGAAGGCCGAGGACACGAAGAAGACGTACTGGATGCTCGCCCAGATGCCCGTCGCCGAATCGGCGTTCGTGGCGCTCAATCCCGAGGACGGCGCGATCGAGCGCTCGTCGGCGGCTTCAGCTTCCTGCGCATCAAGTTCAACCGCGTCACGCAGTCGCAACCGCTCGCCGGGCTCGAGCTTCAAGCCGTTCCTCTACTCCGCCGCGTTCGAGCATGGCTTCACGCCGGCATCGGTCGTCAACGATGCGCCGGTCGTGTTTCCAGATCCGTCGAAGCCGAATGGCCTGTGGACGCCGAAGAACGACGACGACACGTTCCAGGGGCCGATTCGCCTGCGCGAAGCGCTGGTGCAAGTCGCGTGAACCTCGTGTCCGTGCGCGTGCTCGACGCGATCGGCGTGCACTACGCGCGCGAATACATCACGCGCTTCGGCCTTCCCGCCCAGCAGATTCCCGAGAACCTGTCGATGGCGCTGGGCACCGCTTCGGTGTCGCCGCTGATCATGGCGCGCGGCTACGCGGTATTCGCCAACGGCGGCTATCTGATCGACCCGTACTTCGTCGCGCGAGATCGACGACCGCGACGGCAAGGTCGTCTACACGGCCGATCCCGCGCGTCGCGTGCGCGGCCTGCGCCGAGCGCCAGGGTGCCGAGTGCCGCGACCAGGCGTCGCAGAACGTCGACGTCAGCGACGACGAGCCCGCTGCAATCCGATCGGCAGCGCCACCGCCGCGCCGACACCCGCCGCGCATGCGCCGGGCCAGCCGCATCTCGCGCCGCGCGTCATCGACGTGCGCAACGCCTATCCTCGTGACCTCGCTGATGCGCGACGTGGTCCGCCGCGGCACCGGCGCCGCCGCGATGGTGCTCAAGCGCGACGACCTCGCCGGCAAGACCGGCTCGACGAACGATCATCGCGACGCCTGGTTCTCCGGCTTCGACGGCAAGCTCGTCGCGAGGTGCTGGGTCGGCTTCGACGATTTCGGCTCGCTCGGCCACGGCGAGTTCGGCGCGCAAGGCCGCGCTGCCGATCTGGATCGACTTCATGCGCGTGGCGCTGAAGGACGTGCCCGAGCAGCCGTTCGACATGCCGCCCGGCATCAGCAAGGTGCGCATCGATCCCGGCACCGGCGCGCTCGCTATCGGCGGCTGATTCCGGCGCGATCCTCGAAGTGCTGAAATCCGAAGACGTCGCGCGGCTCGCCGCGCAGCCGCCGGCCGAACAGCAGCAGGGCGAACAGCGCGAAGCGTACGACGTGTTCTGAGCGTGCCGCGTGCGCGGAACGCACGCGCGCGCGAATGGTCTATGCTCGCAGTCGAACGAAAACGACTTCGATGCCGAACCGCAACGACCACGCCCGCTACGCCCAGACCCGCGCGCACGAGCAGCGCCGCCGCATCGCCGTCGAGGCGGCGCGCCTGATCGCCGAAGGCGGCTTGCGCGACTACCGGCAGGCGAAGCTCAAGGCCGCGCAGCGGCTCGGCATCTTCGATGACGTGAGCCTCCCGAAGAACGGCGAGATCGAAGACGCGCTGCGCGAACACCAGCGCCTGTTCCGCGCGAACGATCAGCCCGAAACGCTAAGCGTCATTGCGCGAAGCCGCGCTCGAAGCGATGCGGTTCTTCGCCGCATTCGAGCCGCGCCTCGTCGGCCCCGTGCTCGATGGCACGGCCGACGAGCACTCCGCGGTGTGCCTGCACCTGCACGACGACGGCGGCGATCGCATCGCGATGTTCCTGCACGAGCAGGGCATCCCGTACGAGGAGCGCACGCGGCGTCTGCGCCTCGAGCGCGACACGACCGCCGACGTGCCGGTGTTCGTGTTCAGCGCGGGCGACAGCGCGATCGACATCACCGTGTTGCCCTACGATCGCCTGCGTCAGGCGCCGCTCGACCGCATCGACGAGAAGCCGATGCGGCGCGCGAATCTCGCGGCGGTCGAGGAGCTCGTCCGCGGCGAAGACGCCGCGAACGAGTGAGCCGATCAGCGCTTGGCGATGTCGCGCTTTGCATATCGCGTTTGCGATGCCGTGTAGTCGCGGTTCGCGGCGCCCGTGTAGATCTGGCGCGGACGGCCGATCTTCGTCTCCGGATCGCTCGTGCTGCTCGAGCCAGTGCGCGACCCAGCCCGCCGTGCGCGCGATCGCGAACATCACGGTGAACATCTCGGTCGGAATCTTCAGCGCCTTGTAGATGATGCCCGAGTAGAAATCGACGTTCGGGTAGAGCTTGCGCTCGACGAAGTAGTCGAATCCTTGAGCGCGGCCTCTTCGAGCTCCATCGCGACGTCGAGCAGCGGATCGTTGACGTCCAGATCGTCCAGCACCTTGTGGCACATCTCGCGGATGATCGTCGCGCGCGGATCGAAGTTCTTGTAGACGCGATGGCCGAAGCCCATCAGGCGGAAGCCCGATTCCTTGTCCTTGGCGCGCGCGACCGCCTTGCCGACGTTCTTCGCGTCGCCGATCTCGCCGAGCATCTTCAGCACGGCCTCGTTCGCGCCGCCGTGCGCCGGACCCCACAGCGCCGCGATGCCGGCCGCGACGCACGCGTACGGATTCGCGCCGGTCGAGCCGACGAGGCGCACGGTCGAGGTCGATGCGTTCTGCTCGTGGTCGGCGTGCAGGATGAAGAGCAGATCGAGCGCCTTCGCCGCGACCGGCGAGAGCTGCAGCGGCTCGCTCGGCACCTCGAACATCATGTGCAGGAAGCGCGTGACGTATTCGAGATTGTTGCGCGGATAGCGGATCGGCCAGCCGATCGAATAGCGGTACGCACGCGGCGGCCATCGTCGGCATTTTCGCGATCAGGCGGATCGCCGCGAGGCGGCGCTGCTCGGGATCGTTGATGTCGAGCGTGTCGTGATAGAACGCCGACAGCGAGGCGACCGACGCGCACAGCATCGCCATCGGATGCGCGTCGTAGTGGAAGCCGTGCAGGAAGTTCTTGAGCGCCTCATGCATCATCGTGTGATGCGTGACTTCGTCGTCGAACGCGGAGAACTCGGCGTTCGTCGGCAGCTCGCCGTTGATCAGGAGGTACGCGACTTCGAGAAAGCTCGAATCCTTCGCGAGCTGCTCGATCGGGTAACCGCGATAGAGCAGCACGCCGGCGTCGCCATCGATGAACGTGACCGCGCTTCGCACCGCAGCCGTCGACATGAAGCCCGGATCGAACGTGAAGTAGCCCGTTTCCTTGTTGAGCTTGCCGATGTCGAAGGCCGGATCGCCGAGCGTTCCGCTCACGACCGGCAGCGTCGCCGACTTGTTCGCGGCGGAATCGATGATCTGGACGGTTTTGTTGGACACGGGGCGGACTCCTTGGCGGCGCCCGCACTTCGTCGTCGCGGACGCGGATTTCGTGCAGCGGGGCGTCTTGCGGGCACGGTCGAAACGCCGCGCCAAGCACCCAATTATTGCATAGCACAAATGGTGCGTGCGGCAGCCCTCATCAAGCCCGCAACAAGCCGAACCGCAAAAAACAAACGCCGGCGCGAGGCCGGCGTTCGATGACACTGTGCAAACGTTGCACGCGCGTGACGCGTGCCCGCTTTTGCGTAGAACTTACTTCGCGTAGCGCTTGCGGAACTTGTCGACGCGGCCGCCCTGGTCGATCACCTTCTGCTTGCCGGTGAAGAACGGGTGCGAATGGCTCGAAATTTCCACCTTGATCAGCGGATATTCCTTGCCGTCTTCCCACTTGACCGTTTCCTTGCTCGACATCGTGGACTTGGTCAGGAACGAGAAATCGCTCGAGATGTCCTGGAAAACGACCGGCTGATAATTCGGATGGGTATCGGTTTTCATAGCCTTGGCTCCGCCTGCGGGCGGTAAAAGAGCCGTGTATGTTAACCGGCCCCGGCCGCCCCGTGCAACCTGTAGCCCGGCTCGGGCCTACGACCGAGCCCCGAGCGCCGCGGCGACGAGCGCCTCGAACCGCCCCTGATCGACGTTCAGGACGATCCGCGCGTTGGCCGCGTTCCCGAGCCGTCTTTCCCAGTCGACGACGCTCGCGCCGCGCGTCAGCGCCCCGCCCATCTCGACCGCGACGTGCAGCGTCTCGGCCTTCGCGACGATATCGGGATCGAGTGCGATGGCCATCGCGAGCGCGTCGGCCGCGACGACCCCGGGCCGCCGGCGCGTGCGGTTGAATGCACGCGTCTTGCGCGAGATTGCGTCGTAGAAGCGCGCGCGTGCATCGCCTTTCGCGAGCATCGCCTCGAACCATTCGAAATCGAACGTGTGGCGAAGGCACGCTTCCCAGTCGATCAGATCGAACATCGGCCACGCCGAAAAGACGACGTGCGCGGCTTCCGGATCGAAGCCGATATTGAACTCGGCCGGCACGTGGTGCGTGTTGCCGCGACCCGTGACCGCGCCGCCCATCACGACGAGCCGCGCGACGCGCGACGGCAGCGTCGGATCGAGCTTCAGCGCCAGCGCGAGATTCGTCAACGGCGCGAGCGCGACGAGCGTCAGCTCGCCCGGCCGCTCGCGCGCGAGGCGCACGATCGCATTCGCGGCGTGCTCTTCTTCGGGAAGGCGCGATGCGTTGAAGTAGCCGGTGTCGCCGAAGCCGTCGGCGCCGTGCACGAATCCCGCATCGGGCGCTGCGACGACGAGCGGTGTTGCCGAACCCGGAAACACCGGCGTGTCGGCGCCGATCGTCTCGACGAGCTTCAGCGCATTGCGTGTCGTGTGCGCAAGGCCGACGTTGCCGCCGACGATCGTGAGGCCCGCGACGTTCGCATGCGCGTGCGCCATCAGGATCGCGAGCGCATCGTCGATGCCGGGATCGGTGTCGATCAGAAGATCGGGTTTCACGCGCTGTCCTTTGCGGCTTTCTTCGCGAGTATGACCGGGAAATCGCCGAGCCACGGGACCCTGCGCTGCGACGTGACGACCGACGCCTCAGCGAAACCTGCGGCGCGCAGACGCTCGACGATATCGAGCCCGTAGTCGCGGAACGCGAGGATGCCGGCACCGCGCAATGGATCGATGTGGTACGCGGGCTCCATCAGATGCTCGACCTCGCCATTGCGAAGAAGCGCGCGTTCGATGGTCGGATAGCCGCCGTAGAGCGGCACCGTGAACAGCATCGTGCCGCCCGGACGCAGCACACGATGCAGCTCGGCGAATGCGCGCGCATCGTCGGGCACGTGCTCCAGCACTTCGGTGTGCGTGACGAGATCGAAGCTCGCGTCGGCGTAGCTCAGGCGCTGCACGTCCTCGCAGCGCACGCCGTTGCGGTACGCGCCGGGCTCGGCGTCGGCGAAATACTCGGAGAGCGCCGCGCTTTTCGCCGTTCGCTTCAGGAACTCCGCGAGCGGCCCGCGCGCTGACAGTTCGCAGACGTCGCAGGCGGCAAGATCCGGAACATGATCGCGCAACGCCCAGCCGATCACGAGATGGATCGCACTCGCGGCGCAGCGCACGCAGCGCACGCCGATCGCTTCGCGGCGAAGGCGTACGAACAGCGTCGGGCCGCAATACGGGCAGCGGCCGAAACGGACGGCCATCTCGCGCGGACGCAACAGCGCCAAGCCGGACCTGAGCCGCGCTGCAGAAATCATCACGCGCCCGCGTAGCGCACGGCCGTGCCGATCCAGCGCGCGATCAGGCGCTGCACCGATTCGGGGTGATCCCGCATCAATGCATCGCCGATGCGGTGCACGTCGGGCAGCAGATGCGCATCGCGCGCGAGATCGGCAACGCGGAACTCGAGCTGGCCGGTCTGCCGCGTCCCCAGCATTTCGCCGGGACCACGCAGCTCGAGGTCTTTCTCGGCGATGCGAAAGCCGTCGCCGGTCTCGCGCATGACGTCGAGCCGCGCGCGCGCCATCTGCGACAGCGGCGCGTGATACATCAGCACGCAGCTCGACACGACGCTGCCGCGGCCGACGCGTCCGCGCAACTGATGCAGCTGCGCAAGACCCAGGCGCTCGGCGTTCTCGATGATCATGAGGCTCGCATTCGGCACGTCGACGCCGACTTCGATCACGGTCGTTGCGACAAGCAGCTTGATCTCGCCGCGCTTGAACGCATCCATCGTCGCCTGCTTTTCGGCCGATTTCAGCCGCCCGTGCACGAGGCCGATGCGAAGTCCCGGCAGCGCCGCCGTGAGCTCGGCGTGCGCGGTTTCTGCGGCCTGCGCTTCGAGAACGTCGGATTCCTCGATCAGCGTGCAGACCCAGTACGCCTGTTTGCCCTCGCCGCACGCGGCGCGAATGCGCTCGACGACTTCGCCGCGCCGCGCGTCGGAGATCGCGACGGTCTGGATCGGCGCGCGGCCCGGCGGCAATTCGTCGATGACCGATACGTCGAGATCGGCATACGCGGTCATCGCGAGCGTGCGCGGAATCGGTGTCGCGGTCAGCACGAGCTGGTGCGGCACGGCGTCGCCAGCGGCGCCCTTGTCACGCAGCGCGAGGCGCTGGTGCACGCCGAAGCGATGCTGCTCGTCGATGACGACGAGCCCGAGCGCCTTGAACGCGACGCCCTCCTGCATCAGCGCATGCGTGCCGATCGTGAGCGGTGCGCCGTTCGCGACCGCGGCGCGCGCCGCATCGCGTGCGCTTTTTGCGCCCTTGCCACCGAGCCAGACCGGCTCGATGCCGAGCGGCGCAAGCCACGCCGTGAAATTGCGCCAGTGCTGCTCGGCGAGGATTTCGGTCGGCGCCATCAGCGCGGCCTGGCGGCCGGCCTCGATCGCGGCAAGCGCCGCGAGCGCCGCGACGACGGTCTTGCCCGAGCCGACGTCGCCCTGCACGAGTCGCAGCATCGGCGTCGTTTTCGCGATGTCGCTCTCGACTTCCTTCGCGACGCGCTGCTGCGCCTTCGTCAACGCGAACGGCAGTTTTTCGCGCAAAGCCTTGCGCAGCGCGCCGTCGCCCTTGAGCGGCAACGCGCGGTGGCGGCGCAATTGCTCGCGCAGGCGCTTGAGGCTCAGGTTGTGCGTCAGCAATTCCTCGAACGCGAGCCGCTGCTGCGCCGGATGCGCGCGCAACGCGAACGCGCCGACGTCGCTGCCGACCGGCGGCCGATGCACGGTCAACAGCGCTTCGCGGAGCGAACCGAGATTCAACGGTTCGCGCAACGCCGGCGGAATCAGCTCGAGTTTCGCATCATCCGGCAGGCGTTCGAGCGCGCGCGCAATCACGCCCGCGAGGCGCTTCTGGCCGAGGCCTTCTGTGGTCGGATAGATCGGGCTCAGCCGATCGTCGACGGCTGCAGTCGCATCGGTCGCAAGTCGCGAGTATTGCGGATGCACCATCTCGGGCCCGTGCGCGCCGTTGCGCACTTCGCCGTAGCAGAGCAGACGCACGCCCGGCGCGAGCTGATCGGCCTGGCTCCGATTGAAATGGAAAAAGCGCAGGATCAGCGTCGCGCGCGAATCGTCGCCGATCGCGACGCGGAGCTGCGGCCGGTAGCGGAAACCGCGCTCGACTGCTTCGACGACGCCGATCACTTGCGCGCTTTCGCCGATGCGCACATTGCGGATCGGCGTGACTTGCGTGCGATCCTCGTAGCGCAACGGCAGATGGAACCACAGATCCTGCACGCGCTCGAGGCCGAGCTTTCGCAGCGTTTCGGCGAACGCAGGTCCGACGCCGGGCAGCGTCGAAACCGGAAGCGCGCCCGGATCTTCGACGGCGGGTGTCGCGATTCGGCGAATCGGTTGCGGCATCGTGCGAAGCCTCGCCGGCGCGACACGCCGGCGCGGTGCGCTCAATCGAGCACGAGCACTGCGTCGATCTCGACTTCGGCGCCGCGCGGGAGTCCGGATACTTCCACGGTCGAGCGCGCCGGGTACGGTTCCTTGCAGAACTCCGCCATGACGGCGTTGACCGCTGCGAAGTTCTTGAGATCGGTGAGATAGATGCCGACGCGCACGAGCTTCGAGAGCGATCCGCCGGCAGCTTCGCAGACCGCGCGAAGATTCTCGAAGACGCGCTGCGTCTGCACCGTGATGTCGCCGGTCACGAGCTCGCCGGTCGCGGGATTCAGCGGGATCTGCCCGGAGAGATAGACCGTGTCGCCGGCGCGAACGGCCTGCGAATACGGGCCGATCGCTTTCGGCGCGTGGTCGGTGCGAATGATCTGTCGTGACATCGCGATTCCTGGTTTCAATGTGCGGCGGGCTTCGGCGGCCCGTCGAGAGCCTCGATCGTAACCTGCGCGGGGAGCTCGGTCGCGCGGAGCTGCGCGGCGACCTTTTCGGCGCCTTCCATCGCGCGCAGCAGGTTCGCGCCGGCAAGCTTCGAAAGATCGGCGTCGCTCCAGCCACGCCGCGCGAGCTCGGCGAAGAGCGCGGGATATTTGTCGACGCCGTCGAGGCCGGACGGTGCTTCGGGGATGCCGTCGAAATCGGAGCCGATGCCGACGTGGTCGACGCCGGCGACGTCGCGGATGTGCTGCACGTGGTCGGCGACGTCGTTGACGCCGACGGCTGGCGCGGGGTGTTCGGTCTTCCACTTCGCGAGCTCGGACTTCGCCCGCTCCGGATCGCCGATGTAGAGACCGCCGAACGGCGGTGAATCAAGCCGCGCCTTCTCGGCGGCGAAATCGGCATCCCAGCGGCGTCGCGCTTCGGATACGTAACCCGGCGCGAAGTTGACCATGACGACGCCGCCGTTCTTCGCAACGAGCCGCAGCACGTCGTCGGAGACGTCGCGTGGATGATCGACGAGCGCGCGCGCGGACGAATGCGAAAAGATGACCGGCGCACGCGTGACTTCGAGCGCCGCGCGCATCGTCGCTTCGGACACGTGGCTGAGATCGACGAGCATGCCGATGCGATTCATCTCGCGCACGACCGCCTTGCCGAATGGCGTCAGGCCGTGATGCGCGGGCGCATCGGTCGCCGAATCGGCCCATGCGGTGTTCGTTGCGTGCGTCAGCGTCATGTAGCGCGCGCCGAGGTCGTAGTACTCGCGCAGCACCGCGAGCGAATTGTTGATCTGGTGCCCGCCTTCGACGCCGATCAGCGAGGCGACCTTGCCGTCGCGCTCGGCACGGCGGATGTCGGCAACCGAATACGCCATCGTGAAGTCGCGCGGCCAGCGCGCGGCGATCGCCTTGACGAGATCGATCTGCTCGACGGTCGTCTGCACGGCGGCCGGGCCCGTCGTCGCGACCGGAATCCAGACCGACCAGAACTGCGCGCCGACGTGCCCGGCGCGAAGGCGCGGGATGTCGGTCATCAGTGCCGGTGCGTCTGCTGGCGGTGCGAGCTTCGCTGTGTCCGACGCGAGGTCGATCTTCGAAAGGTCGCCGCCGAAGCGCTCGCGCAGCTCCCACGGCAGATCATTATGGCCGTCGATGACCGGCGTCTTCGCGAGCACGGCATCGACACGCGCGGTGACGCGGTCGGGTGCGTCTTTGGCCGACGCGACGGCCGCCAAGAGAATCGACAGGCAGGACAGCAGAAAGATCGACCGGCGCATCGCAGACTCTCTTGGAAACGAGCGGCGATCATAAGCGGAAAAAAGCGCGCCGTCGGTCAGACCGGATGGCGACGGACCGCGTTGACCACCGAAAGGCGCCGGACGCGCCGCATGACGTCGGCAAGGTGCTTCCTGTTCTTGACCTCGATCGTGAAGAGCAGGATCGCCGAAACGCCATCGCGTTCCTTGTACTCGACGTTCTCGATGTTCGAGCCGGCATCGGCGATCGCGGCGGCGACCTGCGCCAGCACGCCGGGCTTGTTGGCGACTTCGATGCGAAGCTCGACCTTGTAGTCGCCGCGGACGCCGACGTCCCAGGCGATGTCGACGATGCGCTCGGGATTCTTCAGAAGCTCCGGCACGTTCGGGCATTCGATGCGGTGCACGACGATGCCTTTGCCGGCCGAGAGATAGCCCATGATCTCGTCGCCGGGCACCGGATGGCAGCAGTTGCCGAACGTCAGCACGCCGCGCTCGATGCCGGTGATCAGGATCTTCTCTTCGCTGTGCGCGCGCTTCCGGCGTGGCGTCGCGTTCTGCTGCGAGAGCAACGCGCGCGAGACTGCGTCCGGCATGCGGTTACCGAGCGCGATATCGGCGAGCAATTCTTCGAGGCGCTTGAACTTGTTGTCGGCGAGATAGCGATCGAGCACGGCGTGCGGGATCGCTTCGAGCGAGCTTTCCATCCCGTCGAGCGCGCGATCGAGCATGCGGTGGCCGAAGTCGACCGCGTCCTCGTGCTGCAGGTGCTTGAGATGCTGGCGGATCGCCGTGCGCGCGCGGCCCGACACGACCCATTCGAGCCACTGCGGGCTCGGCGCGGCCGACGGTGCGGTGATGATCTCGACGGTCTGTCCGCTCGAAAGACGCGTGCGCAGCGGCACCAGCTTCTTGTCGATGCGCGCCGCGACCGCGTGGTTGCCGACGTCGGTGTGCACGAAATAGGCGAAGTCGAGCGCCGTCGAGTTCCGCGGCAGCGAGAGGATCTCGCCCATCGGCGTGAAGAGGTACACGTCGTCGGGGAAGAGATCGACCTTGACGTTCTCGATGAACTCGAGCGACGACGGCGTCTGCGTCTCGCGATCGACGAGGCCCGACACCCATTCGCGCGCGCGGCTCTGCGCCGAGTTCGCTGGCGAGGCGTCGGTTTTGTAGACCCAGTGCGCGGCGACGCCGCGCTCGGCGACCGCGTCCATTTCCTCGGTGCGGATCTGGATCTCGATCGGCGCGCCGAACGGGCCGAACAGCACCGTGTGCAGCGACTGGTAGCCGTTCGCCTTCGGGATCGCGATGAAATCCTTGAAGCGCCCCTCGAGCGGCTTGTAGAGCGCGTGCACGGCGCCGAGCGACTGATAGCCGTGCGCGACCGAGTCGACGACGACGCGAAAGCCGTACACGTCCATCATCTGAGCGAACGACTTGTGCTCGCTCTTCATCTTCGAATAGATCGAGTACGGCGACTTGATGCGGCTGATCACGCGATGCGGGATGCCCTCGCCGCCGAGCCGCGCGTCGAGTGCGTGCTCGATGCGCGACATCGCCTCGCGCCGGTTGCCGAGCACGGAGCGGATCCGCGCCGCAATGACGCGATGGCGATCGGGATAGAGCGTGCGGAAGCCGAGATCTTGCAGCTCGCTCTTGAAGCGGTTCATGCCGAGCCGCTGCGCGATCGGCGCATAGATGTCGAGCGTCTCGCGCGCGATGCGGCGGCGCGAGTCGGCGTCCATCGCGCCGAGCGTGCGCATGTTGTGCAAACGGTCGGCGAGCTTGATCAGGATGACGCGAAGATCGCGCGCCATCGCGAGCAGCATCTTGCGGAAGCTTTCGGCCGCTGCTTCCTGGCGGCTGCGGAAGCGGACCTTGTCGAGCTTGGTGACGCCATCGACGAGCTCGGTGACGTTCGCGCCGAACTCAGCCGTGATCTGCTCGGACGTGAGCTGGGTGTCTTCGAGCGTGTCGTGCAGGATCGCCGCGATGATCGTTTCGGCGTCCATGCCGAGCTCGGCAAGGATGCCGGCGACGGCGACTGGGTGCGTGATGTACGGCTCGCCGCTCTTGCGCGTCTGGCCTTCGTGGGCCTCGGCGCCGACTTCGTACGCGCGGCGCACGCGAGCGACCTGCTCGGGCGGGAGATAAACCGAAAGACGCTGCTCGAGCCCGCGCACGTCGGCGGGCACTGGGAGCGTATTCTCGGTCGGAGCGGTCAGGGCCGCGCCGTGCATGGCCGCCTCCCTGCCGCGGCCGTCAGGCCGCTCCGCGATGTCCCGCCGTACAGTGCTGGCGAGAGTACTGGCGGGGGGTAGGCGTCACAGGTCGTCGCCGCCCTTTGTGAGGTCGTCGTCGACTTCGGCGGCGGCCCACTCGAGCGCTTCGCGCTCCTTCTTGTCTTTTTCCTGGCGATCGATCTCGTCGATCAGCGCCTGATCGACCTTGCGCTCGGCGATCTCGCGCAGCGCAATCACGGTCGGCTTGTCGTTGTCGCCGACGACGTTGGCCTGCGCGCCCTTCGCGACCTGGCGCGCGCGCTTGGTCGCCATCAGGACGAGCTCGAAGCGGTTGTTCACGACTTCGAGGCAGTCTTCCACGGTAATGCGTGCCATCTTTTCGAATGCTCCGGAAAAAAGAAACGTCAATTCAGGACGTTAGATGAGGCCTATTGTAGCTTCGCGCAATTGTGCGGTGCAAACAAGCCGTCGGGGGCCCGAAAGGACGCGGCGTCCCCTTGATCCCGGTCGTGCCGCCCTCCATGGAAAGGCCGGGCGCGCGTTCAATTCTCATTTATGTAACACCGGGTTTTTTCGCGTAGCCTTATCCTGCGGGGATCGCCAACGACAAGGACGAAACGCGCTTCGCGCGCCTTCGAAACTCAGCCAATGCGATTGATTGTCCTACCTAAAGGCCTCGGAGCGGGCCTGTTCGGCTGGCTTTTGCCCGGTTTGCTCGTGCTTGCACTCGGCGGCTGTACGGTCGCCAAGCCGCGCACGGACGATCCCTGGGAAGGCTTCAACCGCAAGGTGTATGCCTTCAACGACGCGGCCGACAAGGCCGTGATCCGTCCCGTCGCGGTCGGCTACCGAAAGGTGACCTCGCCCAACGTGCGGCGCGTCGTCAGCAATTTCTACGACAACATCAAGATGCCGATCACGATCGCCAACAACGTGCTGCAGGGCGATCCGCGTCGCGCCGCGAAAAGCACGGGGCGGTTTCTGGTCAACACGACGCTCGGCTTCGCCGGCTTCTTCGATCCGGCAAGCGAGATGAGCCTTCCGCTCGACGAGACCGATTTCGGCGTCACGCTCGCCAAGTGGGGCCTTCCGGAAGGACCGTATCTCGTGCTGCCGTTCGTCGGCGCGACGACCGCGCGCGACGTCTGGCGCCTGCCGGTCGACCAGTACTTCGATCCGCTGCAGTGGTACGTCAACGAGCACGACTTCCAGTACAACGCGGAGTACCTGCCGAACCTCTTCTACCTCGTGACGCTGCGCGCGCGCGGCGTCGAAGCCGAGAGCCTGCTCGAAGGCATCTACGATCCGTACGTGTTCTACCGCGACGCGTACCGGCAGCGACGCATCTACGACATCTACGACGGCTCGCCGCCGGAGGACGTCATCGAGCAGATGCAGGGTGCGACGGACGACACCGACGTCGACAAGCTGCTCGACGAGCAGCATCAGTACGAGAAGCAGCAACAGCAGAAGCAGCCGACGCAACAGCAAAAGCCGCCGCCGCCTCAGCCGCAGCACGGCTGATCGCTCGACGCCGCTGCATTTCCGCTCTCCTGCTTGCGGGAGGGGCTGGGGTGAGGGCGCCCTTGGTTCGCCGCTACGCCTTCCCTCATCCGCCCTTCGGGCGGCCTCTCCCGCCGAACGGGAGAGGCGAAAAGCTAAGCAAGCCCCAGCAACGGCTCCGCGTCGCAAAGATGCGCGAGCGCCATGAGCCCTTGCGGTGCATTCGCAAAGCGAAGCTTCACGCCGCGCACGGCCGCCGCCGCAGCCCAGATCAACAACACGCCGAGCGTCGCGCTATCGACTCGCGCAAGACCTGCAATATCCACGGTGACGTCGGACGCGCCCGCAAACAAATCGCCGGTGCGCGCAACTGCGTCACCGGCATTCTGAAAACCAATCTCGCCCGCGACGCGCACGTGCGCCGCGTCCGCGCGCTCGATGCGAAACGAGCCCGAAGCGCGACTCACTTGCCGCCCTTCTGTTCCTGCTCCATGTTCTCGAGCGTCTTCTCGCCCTGCGTCTCGAGCCGCGTGATCAGCGCATCGAGACCCGACTTCGCGATCTCGGCGCCGACCTGGTTGCGGTAGTTCGTGATGTACGAGATGCCCTCGATGATCACGTCGTACGCCTTCCACGAGCCGTCCGTCGTCTTGCGGAACGCGTAGTCGACCGGCAGCGTCTTGCCGTCGTCGAGGACGACTTCGGTGCGGACGATCGTGCGCTTGTCGTTGAGATCGCCCTTCGAGGGCAGCACGCGCACGCGGCCCTTCGTGTAGTTCAGAAGCCCTTCGGCATAGCGGTGCGCGATCGAGTTGTAGAACGCCTTCGCGAAGCGTGCGCGCTGCTCCGGCGTCGCCGTGCGCGCGGACTGGCCGAGCACGAGGATCGATGCGTAATCGATGTCGAAGTGCGGCAGCAGGATGCCGTCGATCACCTTGAGAAGCTTTTCGCGGTCGCTCTTGAGCTCCGCCTGGTGGCCGTCGATCGCCTTGCCGAGATCGTCGGCGATGCCCTGCACGATTTGATCCGGCGTCGAGCCGGCCGATGCGGCCGCCTGTGCGACGGCCGCGTTGCTCGCGGCCACGCCCATCACGAGCGCGAGCGCGAAACCGAAAATGCGCAGCATGGAAATGGCTCCTAGTGTTTCGTATCCGTGGGCTTTTGCTCGGGTTTCGCCGCGTCGGGTTTCGTATCGTCGGGCTTGCCGTCGCCGTTTTGCTGGTCGCCCGGCTTCGACGGGCCGCCCGAGACGAGGAACTTGCCGATCAGGTCCTCGAGCTGGATCGACGACTGCGTCAGCACGAACTCGTCGCCTTCCTTCATCATCGTCGGCGAACCGCCGGGCTGGATCGCAACGTACTGGTCGCCCAATAAACCACTGGTGAACACCGCGGCCGCCGAATCGTCCGGCACGTCCTTGTAGCGATTGTCGATCGAGAGCTGGACGATCGCATCGAGCCGCGTCGCATCGAGATCGATCGCCTTGATCGATCCGATGCGCACGCCGGCGATCTTGACCGGCGCGCGGAGCTTCAGCTGCCCGACGTTCGTGAAGCGGCCTTTCAGCGTGTAGCTCGGGCCCTGCTGGAAGTTCGCGACCGACGTCGTTTGCGTCGCGAGATACGCGAGCGCGGCGAAGCCGAGCACGATGAAAAGCCCGGTGCCGATCTGGTAGGAGCGTCGCTGGTTCACTGTCTATCTCACATCAGGAATGCGGTCATGACGAAATCGAGCGCGAGCACGACGATCGACGAGAAGACGACCGTGCGCGTCGTCGCGTAGGCGACGCCTTCGCTCGTCGGCGGCGTCGTGTAGCCCTGGAACACCGCGATCAGCGCGACGACTGCGCCGAACGCGCAGGATTTCCAGACGCCGTTGATGACGTCCTTCCAAACGTCGACGCTCGAAGTCATGTTCGACCAGAACGTGCCGTTGTCGAGCCCGAGCCAGCTGACGCCGACGAGATGCGCGCCGAAGATGCCGAGTGCGTTGAACACGCACGCGAGCAGCGGCATCGCGATCACGCCGGCGAGGAAGCGCGGCGCCGCGACATACGCGATCGGATCGACGGCCATCATCTCCATCGCCGCGAGCTGGTCGGTCGCGCGCATCAAACCGATTTCGGCCGTGATCGACGTGCCGGCACGGCCGGCGAAAAGAAGCGCGGTCACGACGGGGCCGAGCTCGCGATAAAGCGAAAGCGATACGACCGTGCCGAGCGCCGCGGTACCGCCGAAGATCGACAGCACGTAGTAAAGCTGCAGGCCGAGCACCATGCCGACGAAGAGCCCGCACGTCATGATGATGACGAGACTCATCGCGCCGACGAACCAGATCTGCCGGATCGTCTCCTTGATGTGCTTGAGGCTCTTCGGAATCGCGGCGAGGATCGACAGCAGGAATATCGCGCATGCGCCGATCTGCGCGAGGCCGTCGCCGAGCATCGAGGCTTCGCTCCGCTTCGGCGCCTTGTCCGGCTTCATGACGCTGCTCATGCGCGCGCCACCGGGAAGCCGAGATCAAGCGCGTAATCGCGTGCCGGATACTGGAACGGCACGGGACCATCGGCATCGCCGCCGAAGAACTGACGCGTCCACGGCGATTCGCCGCGCGCGAGCTCGGCCGGCGTGCCGTGCGCAGCGATTTTTCCGCCAGCGATCAGATAGACCTGATCGGCGACGCGCGATACCGCGGCGAACTCGTGCGCGACGAGCACGCTGGTGATGCCGAGCGTGTCGTTGAGCGTGCGGATCAGCTTCAGCACCTGGTTCAGCGCGATCGGATCGAGGCCGACGAACGGCTCGTCGTAGAGGATCAGCATCGGATCGCGCACGATCGCACGCGCGAGCGCGACGCGACGCGCCATGCCGCCCGAGAGCTCGGCCGGCATCAATTCCGCCGCGCCACGCAGGCCGACCGCCTGCAGCTTCGTCAGCACGATGTTGCGCACGAGATCCTCGGGCAGCTTCATGTGCTGGCGGAGCGGAAACGCGACGTTCTCGAACACCGTGAAGTCGGTCAGCAGCGCCGAGTTCTGGAACAGGAAACCGATCTTCTCGCGAAGATCGAACAGGTCGGTGCGCGAAAGCGCAGGCACGTTCTTGCCGTCGACCCGGATCGTGCCCGCGTCAGGCGCGAGCTGGCCCGTGATATGGCGCAGCAGCGTCGTCTTGCCGGTTCCGCTCGGACCCATGATCGCCGAAATGCGGCCGCGCGCGATGTCGAGATCGACACCGTCGAAGATGACCTTGCCGCCGAGCGACGTGCGCAACCCGCGCACTTCGACCAGCGCCTGCCCCTCGACCCGCGCCGATTTGGCTGAGCTCTCACTCACGCGAACGGATTTCCCTGGAACCGCGATGCGCGGCCGGCGTTACCTTAGCCGAAGCGGCGTCGGCCGTGTTAAGGACGCCTCGGCGCGGTTCACGCCGGTTTCAGCAGATCGGCGATCAATGCCGCATGGCGCTTCGTCTGCGCCTCGCGCCGCAGGCGTCGCGTCGCCACGATCGAACGCAGATCGCCGAGCGCCTCGGCGAACTCGTCATTGACGATGACGTAATCGAAATCGTCGACGTGCGCGATCTCCTCGCGCGATTCGGCGAGCCGGCGCGCGATCGTGACGGCGCTGTCGGCCGCCCGCGTGCGAAGGCGCCGCTCGAGCTCCTCGCGCGACGGCGGCAGGATGAAGATGCTGACGCAGTCCGGCATCACCTTGCGCACCTGACGCGCGCCCTGCCAATCGATTTCGAGCAGCACGTCGCGACCCTGCTCGAGCAGCGGCTCGACCGCCTTGCGCGACGTGCCGTAGAGATTGCCGAACACTTCGGCATGTTCGAGGAACGCATTGTCGGCGACGAGCCGCTCGAATACGCCGCGATTGACGAAATGATAGTGCTCGCCGTCGACATCGCCCGGCCGCCGCGGGCGCGTCGTGTGCGAGATCGACAGCACGATGTCGCGCTCGCGCTCGAGCAGCGCGTTGACGAGACTCGATTTGCCCGCGCCCGACGGCGCCGCGACGATGTAGAGCGTGCCGGTCATGGCTATTCCAGATTCTGCACCTGCTCGCGCATCTGCTCGATCAGCACCTTGAGCTCGACCGCGGCCTTCGTCGTGCGCGGATCGGCCGCTTTCGAGCCGAGCGTGTTCGCCTCGCGGTTGAACTCCTGCATCAGGAAGTCGAGCCGGCGGCCGACGGCTTCTTTCATTCCGAGCGTGTGCCGCGCCTCGGCGACGTGCGCGGTCAGGCGATCGAGCTCCTCGTCGACGTCCATGCGCTGCAGCTGCAGCACGACTTCCTGCTCGATACGGCCGGGCTCGAGCGGCTGCTTCAGCTCGGCGAGCCGCTGGTCGAAACGCGCGCGCAACGCGACGCGCACCTCGGGCAGGTGTCCGCGCACGTCGACGACGATCTTCTCGATCGCTTCGAGCCGCTCGCCGAGGAACCCGCCAAGCCGCCCGCCTTCGCGCTCGCGCGTCGCGACCATTTGCGCTAGCGCCTCGTCGACGACCTTGAGCGCGGCTGCGCGCAATGAATCCTGATCGTTCTCGCGCTCCAGCATGACGCCGGGCCAACCGAGCAGCGCGACGAAATCGACGTTGAGCTGCGGGAACTTTGCCGCGAGCGCCTGCGCCGTTTCACCCAGGCGCGCGACGAGCGCGTCGTCGAGCGCGATCGCCGACGCCGCCGTCGGCGCGGGCTTGTAGCGCATGCCGAGATCGACCTTGCCGCGCGAAAGCTTCGCGGCGACGCGCTCGCGGATCAGCGGCTCGAGGCTGCGCAGCTCCTCCGGAAGGCGAAGGCCGAGCTCGAGATAGCGATGATTGACCGAGCGGATCTCGACCGACAGCGTGCCGCTGCCGATCTCGGATTCGGCGCTCGCGAAAGCGGTCATGCTGCGCAACATTGGCTCACCCGGAAAGTCCTGAACGCCTCAATGGTAAACTCGCCGCCCCTTTCGACGATACCGACGCTGCCGATGACTTTCGCGCGCCCGTCCGGCCGTGCCGCCGACCAATTGCGACCGATCACGATCGAGCGCGGCTTTACGCGGCACGCGGAAGGCTCCGTGCTGATCTCGTTCGGCGATACGCGCGTGCTCTGCACGGCCAGCATCGAGGAAAAAGTGCCCCCGTTCCTGCGCGGCAAGGGCGAAGGCTGGGTCACGGCCGAGTACGGCATGCTGCCGCGCGCGACCGGCGAGCGCACGCAGCGTGAAGCCGCGCGCGGTGGCCAGGGCGGACGCACGATGGAAATCCAGCGTCTGATCGGCCGAAGCCTTCGCGCGTGCATCGATCGCGGCGCGCTCGGCGAGCGCACGATCACGCTCGACTGCGACGTGCTGCAGGCCGACGGCGGCACACGCACGGCCGCAATCACCGGCGCGTACGTCGCGCTCGTCGATGCGGTGCGCTGGCTGAAAACGCGCAACGCGCTGAAGCGTGATCCGATTTTCGGCGCGATCGCCGCGGTGTCGGTCGGCATCGTGCAAGGCACGCCGGTGCTCGATCTCGACTACGCCGAGGATTCCGGCTGCGACACCGACATGAACGTCGTCATGAACGATGGCGGCGGCTTCATCGAGCTCCAGGGCACGGCCGAAGGCCACGCGTTCCGCCGCGAAGAGCTCGACGCGCTGATCGCGCTCGCATCGAAAGGCGTCACCGAGCTCTGCGCGAAGCAGCGCGAGGCGCTGGCCGGCTGAGCCGTGAAGCTTCGTCGCCTCGTCGTCGCGACCGGCAACGGCGGCAAGCTCGCCGAGATTCGCGAAGTGCTCGCGGGCACCGGCATCGAGCTGATCGCGCAATCCGAGCTCGGCATTGCCGATGCCGAAGAGACCGGCGCGACGTTCGTCGAGAACGCGCTGATCAAGGCGCGGCATGCGTCGCGCGCGTCGGGATTGCCGGCGCTCGGCGATGACTCGGGCATCTGCGTCGATGCGCTCGGCGGCGCGCCGGGGCTGGTTTCGGCGCGTTATGCCGGCGCGCACGGCGATCCGGCGGCGAACATCGCGAAGTTGCTCGGCGCGCTCGAAGGCATTGAAGATGCGCAACGCGGCGCACATTTCCATTGCACGATCGTGCTCCTGCAAAGCGCCGACGATCCCGCGCCGCTGATCGCCGAGGGCCGCTGGCACGGACGCATCCTCCACGCGCCGCGCGGCGAGCGCGGGTTTGGATACGATCCGATCTTCTTCGACCCTGCGCTTGGCAAGGGCGCGGCGGAGCTCGATCCGGACGTGAAGAATCGCATCAGTCATCGCGGGCAGGCGCTCGCGAGGCTTCAAGTGCTCATCGCGGGCTGACGTCCGCGCGAACGGATCGAAATGGCTCATCAAGCTCCGCCGCTCTCGCTTTACGTCCACATCCCGTGGTGCGTGAAGAAATGCCCGTATTGCGATTTCAATTCGCACGCGCGCGAGGGCGCGTTGCCGGTGGACGCGTACATCGACGCCGTGATTGCCGATCTCGATCGCGATCGCGACCGTTTTGGCGAAGCGCTCGATGGCCGCGACGTCGTCAGCGTCTTCTTCGGCGGCGGCACGCCGAGCCTCTTCGCGCCCGATGCGATCGCGCGCCTGATCGACGGCGCCGCAAGCCGCCTCGCATTCCGCGACGGCATCGAGATCACGATGGAAACGAATCCCGGCACGGTCGAGCACGGCCGCTTCGACGAATACCTGCGCGCCGGCGTCACGCGCATCAGCTTCGGCGTGCAGAGCTTCGACGACGACAAGCTGCGCCGGCTCGGCCGCATTCATTCCGCCGGCGAAGCCGATCGCGCGATCAAGACCGCGCAGGATGCAGGCTTCGACAACATCAACCTCGATCTCATGTACGCGCTGCCGGAGCAGACGCTCGAAGGCGCTCTCGCCGACATTGCCGGTGCCGTCGCGTTCGCGCCAACGCACATCTCGCACTACCAGCTGACGCTCGAACCGAACACGCTGTTCGCCGCGAAGCCGCCGCCGCTGCCCGATATCGACGCGGCGTGGGATATGCAGGAGGCGTGTCAGCGCAAGCTCGGTGACGCAGGCTATGCGCAATACGAAGTATCGGCGTACGCGCGCGACGGACGACGCTGTGCGCACAACCTCAACTACTGGGCGTTCGGCGACTATCTCGGCATCGGCGCCGGCGCACACGGAAAGATCACTGAACAGGACGGCCGCGTCGTGCGCAGCACGAAAGTCAAACTGCCGCGCACGTACCTCGAACGCGCGGCGCGCCATGAAGCGTTCGGCACGTTCGATACGGTCGCGACCGAGCAGCTCCCGTTCGAGTTCATGCTGAATGCGCTGCGCCTCAACGACGGTGTTTCGATCGACGCGTTCGAGCGCGGCACCGGCCTCTCGCGAAGCGACATCGCAAAACCGCTGACCGAAGCGCGCGAGCGCGGCTGGCTCGAAGCGGACGACAACGCATTGCGCCCCACCGAATCGGGCCGCCGCTTTCTCAACGACCTGATCGCGCTGTTCCTGCCGGACTGAACACGATGCTCGAGCTCATCACGATCGATTGCCCTTACTGCGGCGAAAGCTTCTCCACGCAAGTCGACCTCTCGGCGGGCTCGCAGCAATACGTCGAGGACTGCGCGGTCTGCTGCCGCCCGATCGAGATTGCCGTCGAAGTCGGCGACGACGACGAGCTCGTCGCCGTCCGCACGGCGACGGATCGCGACTGACTTGCCGCAACGGCGCGCGGCTCCTACACTCCGCGCCGCCACAGGTGCCCTGCCCGCCAATCGGCGGAACGGGTGAAACGGGAAGCCGGTGCGAGTCTTCGACTCAATGCCGGCGCTGCCCCCGCAACGGTGAGCAGGCCAAACCGGATCTCTACGCCACTGCATGACGCGGGAAGGCGATCCGGCCGACGTGCATCCGCACGCACCCTGCAAGCCCGGAGACCGGCCTCTGGTTTCGCCGTCATTGCATTGCGTATCGCGACGAATCGCGATCGATGCGAATGCCGGCGCAATGGCTCCAGGCGCTGCGGCGGGCAGCGGGCGGGCATGAGGCGCCTGCCGCACCTCTGCCGTTCGCGACCTTTCGACGATGCGCCTGGCTTACGCGGGTGTGCGATCGAGGAGTCTTCCATGTTGCGTCATCTTTCCGTTTCCCTGCTTGCGCTCGCGGCTGCTGCCGTCGCACGCGCCGATGAAATCGAAACCCAGCCGACCGTGCAGGTCACCGCATCGCGCGTCCCCGAGACCGTCGATTCGACGCTCGCGGACGTCACCGTGATCACGCGCGAGGAGATCGACGCGAGCGGCTCGCGCGACGTGCTCGATCTGTTGCGTCTTCAGGCCGGCGTCGATCTCTACCGCACCGGCGGCGCGGGCCAGCAGACGTCGTTGTTCCTGCGCGGCACGAACGCGAACCACGTGCTCGTGCTGATCGACGGCGTGCGCGCGTCGTCGGCGAACACCGGCGCGTTCGCATTCGAATGGCTGCCGCTCGATGCGGTCGAACGCATCGAGATCGTGCGCGGCCCGCGCGCGAGCTACTGGGGCTCGGATGCGATCGGCGGCGTGATCCAGATCTTCACGCGCAAGCTCGACGGCCCGCGCGTCGCGGCCGGCTACGGCAGCTACGACGATGCGGCCGGCGCCGCGGGCATCGGGCATTGGGATGGGCAGAACGGCTACACGGTGCAGGTTGGCGCGCGGCACGTCGGCGGTTTCTCGGCGACGAATCCGTCGATCTGCAACGGGCCCGACGATCCGTATTGCTCGTACAACCCCGACGACGACGGCTTCCGCAACACGAACCTTGTCGCGCGCGGCGCACACACGCTCGGCAGCCAGCTGCTTTCGGCGTCGCTCTATCGGAGCCAAGGCGAAGTCGAGTTCGACCAGGGCAACTCGAACGTCATCGAGCAGGACGCCGGCGTCAACCTCGAAGGCGATCTCGCGCCGGGCTGGAGCCATCGGCTCTCGATCAGCAACGCGCGCGAGGATCTCAGCACGCCGACCTACTTCACGACGTATTACACGCGCCGCGACAGCCTGCTCTGGCAGAACGATTTCAAGCTGAGCGACACGCAGCGCCTGATCGCCGGCGTCGATTTGCTGCACGAGCACGGCGAGACACGCGACACGTTCGGCGGCACCGCGCTCTACGACGACAGCCGCAACGACACCGCGGTGTTCGGCGGCTGGCAGGCCGGCTTCGGCGCGTTCGACAGCGAGATTTCGCTCCGTCACGACGACAACAGCGAGTTCGGCGGCGCGACGACCGGCTCCGCCGCGCTCGGCTGGCGCTGGAACGATGTTTTCCGCATCTACGCGAGCTACGGCGAAGGCTTCCGCAGCCCGACGCTCAACGAGCAGTTCTCGCCGGGTTACGGCGGCGCGTTCGCGGGCAATCCGAACCTCGATCCCGAGCGCTCGCATTCGACCGAGCTCGGGCTCGAGCTGACGCCGTGGCAAGGCCAGCGCTTCGGCGCGAATCTCTACTCGACACGCGTGCGCGACCTGATCAGCTTCACGGGCCCGAACTTCGAGGCCGAGAACATCGCGCGCGCGAGCATCGACGGCGCCGAGCTCACCTACGACGCCGACGTCGCCGCATGGCACACGCACCTTGCGTACACGTACGACGACGCGCGCGACGCCACCACCGATTCGCCGCTCGTGCGTCGCCCGAAGAACAAGTTCGATGCCGTCCTCGAGCGCCGCTTCGGCGAGCGCTTCAGCGCCGGCGCCGAAGTCGTCGCGGCGGACAAGGCCGACGACATCGCCGGCACGACGCTCGCCGGCTATGCGATTCTCAATCTTCGTGCGACCTACGCGATCAGCGCCGACTGGCGCCTCACGGGCCGCGTCGAGAATCTCTTCGATCGCGACTATGCGCTCGTCCATGGCTACAACACGCCGGGTCTGTCGGGCTTCCTCGAAATCGTCTGGCAGCCGGCGTCTCGCTGAACAGCGTCGCATTTCGACACGACGCGGCCGCTGCGCGCTGCGCCGGAGCGGTCCGCGTCGTCGCAGAGCGCATTTCGCGCTGCGTGACGGTCGGCACGAAAATCGCTAGATAGGCGCGGTGGTTCGCCCGGACGGCTGCTGTTCGCCATCCGATGGACATGCCAGAATGGCTCCGCACCTGCGTTGCGGCTGGCCGTGCCGTGGGGATTTCGGGGGAAGCCGACACCTAGAGCGCGTCCGGATGCGCGCCGATGCGGATCGTGTGGACGGGGAGGCCGGCGAAGGCGCATGAGTCAGCGGTCCGCAGCGACAGGGGCTCGCAACGGTGAGGAGGTCTTGAAGTCGCTCAAGCAGCGGCCCGACCTTCCCGCGCGCGTGCGCTCGCTGCTCGAGGGTGTCCTCGAGCGGTCCGCGAACCAGTTCGAGCACGCGATCGCGCGCACGCTCGACGAGCTCGAGCAGGAGCTCTTCAAGCTCGCCGATCGCTCTCGCAGCAACGAGCATCAGCACACCCGCTTCGAGGCGCTGCGCGAGATCAGGCGCGGGCGCGCCGACATCGCGCCGCGATTCCTGCTGCACGTCGAATCCTCGCTCGCGAACATCTCGAGCACGGCCGGCAAGACGTCCGAGAGCGGCAAGCGCGCGGCTGCCAACGTGACGCTCGAGCTCGTCGATTCCGACGTGCTCGAGGAAGATCTCGCGCTGCAGGAAATCGTTTCGAAGTCCGAGATCCGCCACAGCCAGGCGCTCTATGCGCTCGCGCATCGCTTCGGCGTGCTCGCAGGCAGCCCCGCGTGGGAGACCGACGTGCTGCCGCTCGGACCCGCGCAACTGACGCGCGCGCTCCGCCATGCGACGCGCTCGCTCGACCTCGGCATCGAATACCGCGTGCTCGCGTATCGGATCTTCGATCGCGTCGTGATGCTGACGATCGGCGAGTTCTACGAAGTCCTCAACGGCTATCTCGCCAAGCAGCGCATCCTCGCGCATCTTCAATCGCCGGCGCTGCGCGCCAGCGGTGCTCCGGCCGCCGGCGCAGCCAGCGACGACGGCGCGCAGGCATCCGACGCGGGCACGGCCAAGGACGAAACGCCAGCGGCCGAACCGCCGCCGGCGCCCGACCAGCAGGACGCCGAGCTTTTCTCGACGCTGCGCATGCTGCTCTCCGGCCGGCGCCACATGCAGGGCGCGAGCATTCCGCTCGTCGAGAACGGCTACATGGTCAGCCGCGACGATCTGCAGAGCGTGCTCGGCTCGCTGCAGCAGAAGCCCGACATCGCGCAGGCGCGCAGCAGCAAGCCGCGCGACGCCGCCGCGCTACGCTCCGACATGCTGATGGCACTGAAGCAGGTCAGCCCGCAGGGCCGCCCCGCGGTGCTCGCCGAGGAAGATTCGGACACGGTCGATCTCGTCGGCATGCTGTTCGACTACATCAACAAGGGCATGCGCGCCGAGTCGAGCGCGCTGTCGCTGCTCGGCCGCCTGCAGGTGCCGGTGCTGCGCGTCGCGCTCAGCGACAAATCGTTTTTCACGCAGCGCGAGCATCCGGCGCGCGCGCTGCTCAACACGATTGCCGAAACCAGCTCGCGCTGGGTGGACGACGACGACGCGGACCCGAGCCTCGCCGAGAAGATGCAGGCCGTCGTCGACAAGGTCAGCAACGAGTACAACGGCGACGTCACGATGTTCCGCTCGCTGCTCACCGATCTCGGCTCGCACATGCAGCTGCTCGCGCGCCGCGCCGAAGTCGCCGAGCGGCGTCACGTCGACGCGGCGAAGGGTCGCGAAAAGCTCGATCTCGCGCGCGACACCGCGCGCACCGCGATCAGCCGCCTGTTGAAGCGCGGCAATCCGTCGCCGCTCGTTCGCACACTGCTCGAGCAGGCGTGGACCGATGCGCTCGCGCTGACGATTCTGCGTCAGGGCGAGGATTCGAGCGCATTCCATCGCCGTCTCGCCGTCGCCGACCAGTTGCTGCGCCGTTCGCCGCATGCCGATACGCCGGCCGACAAGATGCTGAAGCAGGAGCTCGACACTGGCTTGAGCCAGGTTGGTCTGCACGGCGACGACGTGAAGGCCGTGCTCGGGCGGCTCTTCCCCGGCAGCAAGACCGCCGCGAACGACGCCGGAAAGGACGCCGCGGCATCTGCCGCTGTGACGCCGGGCGAACCCGCAGCTGCCGCTGCCGCGAACGATGCGAAGCCCATCGCCGCGAACGACGACGATCTGGAAAGCTCGACCGCGCTGGCGATGAAGCTGAAATCGCGCGCGCGCTTCGGCGGCGATGCGCCGGAGCCGATCAAGCCTGTCGTCAAGGCGCCGCCGAGCCTGACGCCCGAGGAAGCACAGGTGCTCGAGCGCATCCGCACGCTGCCGTTCGGCACGTGGTTCGAGTTCACGACGAACCAGCAGGGCGCAACCGTGCGTCGCAAGCTCGCCTGGTTCTCGACGCTCACCGGCCGCTGTCTCTTCGTCAACCAGCGCGGCGCGCGCACCGACGAGAAGACGCTCGAGCAGCTCGCGCGCGACATCGCGCGCAAGCAGGCGACGATCTGGACCGAGCAATCCGATTCGCTAATCGATCGCGCGTGGAAGGCGATCCTCGGATCGCTCAAGCAGTTCACGGGCGCAGAAGCCCCACCGCAGGGAGCGCCCGCATGATCGAGCACCGCCGCTCACCGCGAAAGCCGCCCGGCGTCATCATCCAGGTCACCAACGTGCTGACCGGCGACGTCATCGGCCGCCTGGGCAACATCTCGGCCGAAGGCATGATGCTCGTCGCGAGCCGTCCGGTCGTCGAGGACGCGCTATACCAGCTTCAGTTCAACCTGCCGGACGAGCATGGCCGCCTCCATCCGATCGAGGTCGGCGTGCATGAGCAGTGGAGCGAAGCGGCCAACGTGCCGGGCCAGCACTGGGTCGGATTCCGCATCATCGACATTGCGGTCGCCGATGGCACGGTGATGCGCGACTGGCTCAACGGATCCGACCGTCTCGACTGACGCGCGGAAATCTCAGCAGTTCATGCGCGGCGTGTAAGCACGCAGGAAAAAATCGACGGTCGCCGACACGTGCTCGTCGATGTCCTCCACGCTGACCGACTGCGCGCAGCCACAGAGCAGCCGCGTGTGCAGCTCGCCCTTGAGCAGCGCGAAGAACTGCGAGGCGGCTCGCGTGATATTCGGAATGTCGAGCTGTCCCGCCTCGACTTCCTGTTGCAGGAACCCCTCGAAGCTCTGCCGCATGCGCAGCGGCCCCGCTTCCCAGAAAAGCTGCCCGAGCTTGGGCGACGCGCCGCTGCTCGACGTCAACAGCCGATGCAGCGAAATCGCCTCGGGGCTCGTGATGAGGTTCAGGAACGCGTGCGCGATGGCCTGAAGCTGGCCGCGCACCGGATCGCTCGTCGCGACGTCGAAGAGCGCATCGGGCACCTGATCGGTGCAGCGCGCGGCGATCGCGGCGACGAACAGCGTTTCCTTGTCCGTGAAGTGGCTATAGACGGTCAGCTTCGAAACGCCGGCCTCGGCCGCAATCGCGTCCATGCTCGTGCCTTCGAAGCCCGACAGCGGAAAAAGCCGCTTCGCCGCCGCGAGGATCGCCGCGCGCTTTTCGAGGTCCTTGGGACGGCCGGGACCACAGGCCTTTGCAACCGCTAACGTCATGGGGCACTTCTGGCGCTGGACGCCGCCTCGGATTTTATATACTATACCGACCGGTATATGAATAGTGTATCAGCGCCGCGCGCCTGAAAACCGACGCGAACTTCAAAGGATTGTAACGGTGCATGCGAGGCGCTGTCCTGCCGGTTCCTGGAAGGACCCGGGCCCGGAGCCGATGGCGGAACGCCACCGGTTCCGAAATGGCGGCACCCCGATTTCGGTTCAAGTCTCTCCCCGCGCCGCCCGGGACACTCCCTCCCCGCGCTCGGGCGGCGTGGGCGAGAGCATTTCCTCCGTTTTTCCGTCTTTGCGATGGCGAGGAGCCGCACAATACGGCGCGTCGGCCCGATCTCGCCGCGACGCGCTGGCGCACCCCTTGCTACGGGCGAGCCATGCAACTTTTTGCCGTGTACGCGCATCCGATTCCCAAACCCGGCCTGCGCGCGGAGTGAACCCATGAACGAGTGCGCGCCCGGATCGGGCGATTCGATCGAGTTTCAGGCCGCGAGCGTCGTGCTTCGCGCGGCGCAGCGTGCGTTTGCGGCGTCGCTCGAGAGACCGCGCGACGCGGGCGAGTTCCGCGACGCGCAGCGGCGCGGCGCGGCGCGGCGGACGCTGTCCGCGCTGTCCGCGGACGACCGAACGCGGCTTGCGGACTGGCTTTCGTTGCTGCTGGCGACGGGCGATTCGCGTGTCGCTGACGCGTCGATCGTCGCGCTCGCTCGCATCGACGCCGCGCTCGTCGCGCGCGTCCGGCGCGCGCTGCCGCGACGCGTCGAGGCGCTCGCGGCGCGCGTCGGAACGAGCCGGTTCGTTGCCGCGTAGGGTGTCTCAAGTCGCGGTGACTTCCGGCACTTCGGACGACCGGCCCCGGCAGCGAATGTAGATTTGCGGGGCGCGGTGCGAGTGCCTATGCTTTTGCCCCTTTTTCTCGCTGGATCGAGTCGATGCTGATCAACGCCGAAGTCGCCAGGCAGAACATGATCGAGAACCAGGTGCGGCCCTGGGAGGTTCTCGATGCGCGCGTGCTCGACGTGCTCGCCGTGGTGCGCCGCGAGGATTTCGTGCCGGCGCGCTATCGCGCGCTCGCGTTCGCCGACATGGCACTCCCGATCGGCAACGGCGAGACGATGATGAAGCCGACCGTCGAGGGCCGCATGCTGCAGGCGCTTGGCCTTGGCGCCGACGATCGCGTGCTCGAGATCGGCACCGGCTCAGGATTCGTCACCGCGTGCCTCGCGCGCCTCGCGGGCTCGGTCACGAGCATCGAGATCCACGCCGACCTCGCCGACGCCGCGCGCACGCGCATCGCGGCCGCGGGCGCACGCAACGCGCGCGTCGAAGTCGCCGACGCGATGAAGACCTTCAAGACCGGCGAGCGCTTCGACGCGGTCGTCGTCACCGGCGCCGTCTACGCGGTGCCCGATCAGTTCCGCGCCTGGGTCGCGCCGAAAGGGCGCCTCTTCGCAATCGTCGGCGAATCGCCGGCGATGCAGGCGATGCTGCTGACGCGCGCCGACGAGACGCATTGGAACGAGACGAGTCTTTTTGAAACCGACGTGCGCTATCTCACGCATGCCGAACCGCCGCGCCGCTTTGCGCTATGAAATCCGCGCTTTGAGCGCGCCGCGAACCTATCGAATCTCAGAAGGAAGAAACCGATGATGCGCACCCGCTGCCTGCCGCTGGCCCTGATCCTGGCCCTCGGCGCTCCATTGGCGCACGCCGACGACCTGATCCAGATCTACCAGGAGGCGCGTGCGTCCGATCCGACGCTGGCCGGCGCCGAGGCGACGAAGCTCGCGACCGACGAGAACGTCGATCAGGCGCGCGCGCAGTTGCTGCCGCAGATCGCGGCGGCGCTCTCGTACACGCGAACGACCGGCGGCAGCAACTCGCCGTCGTTCATCGGCGATCCGAACACCGGCGGCAACGAGCTCGTGCTGTCGTCGTCGACGACCGCGTACACGCGCTCGCTCGGCGCCTCGCTCGATCAGAGTCTCGTCGACATCAGCAAGTGGACCGCGCTGAAGTCGAGCGAGTTCACGGCCAATGCCGGCGCTGCGACCTACGACGCCGCGCAGCAGCAGCTGCTCATCAACACGGCGCAGACCTATTTCAGCGTGCTGACGGCGCTCGATGCGCTCAAGTTCGCCGATGCGAACGAAAAAGCGCTGAACCGCCAGCTCGAGCAGGCGCAGCAGCGCTTCGAGGTCGGCCTCGCCGCGATCACCGACGTCAACGACGCGAAGGCGCAGCACGACGCCGCGGTCGCGAACGTGATCAGCGCGCAGAACAACGCCGACACCGCGCGCGAAACGGTGCGCCAGCTCACCAACAAGGAGCCCGGCGAGTTCAAGAAGCTCCGCGAGGATCTGCCGCTCGACCACCCGACGCCGGACGATCCCAAGCAGTGGGTCGATCTCGCGCTGAAGCAGAATCCGGTGCTGACCTCGTCTGCGCTGAACGTCGATGCGGCGAACGCGAACGTCAACTCCGCGCGCGCCGGCCACCTGCCGACGCTGAACGCGAACCTCAACTACGCGCGCGCGCCAACCTGGGGCGACACCACGCTGCACGGCAACAACCTCGGCACGTTCCACGACTCGAGTGATCCGAGATGGGGCAGCTCGATCGGCGTCACGCTGAGCGTGCCGATCTTCTCGGGCGGCTTCACGCAGTCGCGCGTTCGCCAGGCGATCTACAACCGCGATTTCGCGCAGGATCAGTATCGAGTTGCAACCGCCGCCAGATCGAAGCGGCGACGCGCAACAACTTCCGCTCCGTGATCGCCGGCGCCAGCGAAGTCGAGGCGACCAAGGCCGCGGTCGTTTCGGCGCAAAGCTCGGTCGAAGCGACGCAGGCCGGCTACGAAGTCGGCACGCGCACGATCGTCGACGTGCTGATCAGCCAGCAGACGCTGCTGCAGGCGCAGTCGAACTACTCGACGGCGCGCCACGCGTTCGTCATCGACGGCCTTCTGTTGAAGCAGGCGGCCGGCGTGATCGAGGTCAAGGACCTGCAGCTGATCAACGCGCTGCTCGATTGATCCGCGCGCGCGGCGCGTCGACGCCGTCGCGAAACTCGCCGGCGAGAACGCGCTCGACGATCGCCATCGTCCGCTCCACGGCGCCGCGCTCGCGTTCCATCGACGCGATGCGCGGCCTCGCCCATCGTGCGCCGCTCGATGTCGCGCGAAAGCAGCCGCACGACGGCCGGCCCGAGCGCATCGCCATCCGGAATGCGCAACGCAGCGCCGGCCTTGATCAGGTCCTCGGTCACTTCGGCGAAATTGAACGTCTGCGGCCCGACGATCACGGGCACGCGCGAGCGCCGCGGGCTCGAGCAGGTTGTGCCCGCCGACCGGCACGAGGCTGCCGCCGACGAACGCGACGTCGGCCGCCGCGTAGAAGCGCAGCAGCTCGCCGATCGTGTCGACGACGAAGCACTGCTTGGCGCGATCGGCGCTGCCGTCCTCGCTGCGCGTCGCGGTGCGAAAGCCGAACGCCTGTGGCACGCGGTCGCGAGCGCCTTGAAGCGTTCGGGATGGCGCGGCGCGACGAGCAGCAGCGCATCGGGGAACCGGCGCAGCACTTCGGCGTGCGCCTTCAGGACGACATCTCCTCGCCTTCGTGCGTGCTCGCGGCGATCCAGACCGGACGATCGCGCGCCAGCGCTCGCGCGGAACTCGCGGCCGAGGTCGACGACATCGGCCGGCACGCTCATGTCGAACTTGAGATTGCCGACGACCGCGAGCCGCTCGGTCGGCGCACCGAGCGCGTGCAGGCGCTCGTTGTCCGACGTCGACTGCGCTGCGATGAAGCTCGCGCAGCGGATCGCGCGGCGCGCGAGCGGCTGGATCGGCCAGTAGCCGCGCAGCGACTTTTCCGAAAGGCGTGCATTCGCGATCACGATCGCGATATCGCGGTCGGCGCAGGTCATGAAGAGGTTCGGCCAGATTTCCGTTTCCATGATCACCGCGAGCCGCGGCTTGATCCGGTCGAGAAAGCGCCGCACGGCGGTCGTGCAGGTCGTACGGCAGATAGACATGGAACACGCGATCGCCGAAGAGCTGCAGCACGCGCGCCGAACCGGTCGGCGTCACGGTCGTGATCACGAACGGCGAATCGCCGTAGCGGCGCATCAGCGCCTCGATCAGCGGGACGCCGCGTTGACCTCGCCGAGCGAGACCGCGTGGATCCAGATGCTGCCGTCGATGCCGGGATCGGCAAAGAAGCCGAAGCGTTCGCGCCAGCGCGCGAAATAGCCGTGGTACTTGATGCCGCGCGCGGCGAGCCGGTACAGGACGAGCGGCGTCAGCAAATACAGGAGTGCGGTGTAGAAAAGGCGCTGCAGCACGGCGGTTTTGGTGGCGAAAGACCAATCGAGTATAGCGATGCGGCGACGAAGCCTCGCCTCCGGGCCGCTGCCACGCCTTACAATCGCCGCGGATGACGCAGCACGCGCCGCCGTTCCGCCCTGTCCTCGTCGCTCCGCAGCATTGGCCCGCGTGGGTCGGGCTCGGGCTGATCTGGCTCGTCGCGCGCCTGCCGTATCGCGTGCTGCTGACGATCGGCCGCGTGATGGGCTGGCTCGCCGCACGGCTGATCGGCCCCGATCGCCGCGGCACGGCGCGCAGAAACATCGCGATCTGCTTTCCGGAGCTCGACGACGCGGCGCGCGCGCGCCTCCTCGAAGCGAACCTTCGCGACAGCGGCATCATGCTGATCGAGTTCGCGCTCGCCTGGATGGGCTCGCCGAAAGCGATCGCGAACATCCCGGTCACGATCGAAGGCCTCGAGCATCTCGAAGCCGCGCACGCGCAAAGGCGCGGCGTGCTGCTCGTCGGCGCGCACTTCTCGCACCTCGAACTCTGCGCGCGGCTCGTCTCGCAGCGGATCCGCATCGCCGGCATGTACCGCGTGCACGACGACGCCGTGTTCGAATGGGCGATCAAGTGCGCGCGCCTGCGCTACGCGAGCGCGATGTTCACCAAGGACGAGCTGCGCCAGACCGTGAGCTGGCTCAAGGCCGGCGGCGCGATCTGGTACGCGCCGGACCAGGACATGCGCGGCAAGGACTGCGTCTTCGCGCCGTTCTTCGGCGTGCCGGCCGCGACGATCACGGCGACGCACCACCTGGCGCGCCTGTCCGGGCGCGGTCGTGATCCCGTTCTTCCACCGCGCGGCTCACGACGGCGGCTACGCGATCCGGCTCGAAGCGCCGTTACCGGATTTCCCCGGCGAGCGACGTAATCATCGATACGGCGCGCGTCAACAGCAGCATCGAACAGCATGGTGCGCGAGGCGCCATCGCAGTACCTTTGGATGCACAAGCGCTTCAAGACGCGACCGCCCGGAGAGGCCAGCGTCTACGAGCGTTGAGCGTCTATCATGCCTTCGGGGAGGAGGCCTCATGGCGTTCCTGATCGTCGTCGTCTGCTGCATCCTGGGTCTGCGCGGTCGGCGGCATCGTCGGCAACGACTCGACGGCCGGCTTCGGCTTCTTTGCCGGCATCGCATTCGGCATCGTGTTCGCGCGCCTGCGCACGTTGTCGGCGCGGATCGAGTCGCTGAAACGCGAGGTCACCGGAACGACCGCGGCAGCGCGCTGCGGCCGTTGCCGCATCGGAACGGCGCGCGGAACCTCTGCAACCGGCTCCGGCGCGCGCAGCCGGTGGCGCCGGCGCAACCAGCGGCCGTCGAGCCTTCGATGCGCGACGCCGCCCGCGCCCGCGCCGATCATCGATTCCGTCGCACGTCGCGCAGCGATGGCGGCACAAGCGCCGTCCACGGCCGCGCCGCGCTGCGACTCGCGCGCCGCCGCCGCCGAACGCGATCGACAACCTCGTCGCCGCGATCAAGCGCTGGTTCACCGAAGGCAACGTGCCGGTCAAGGTCGGCATGCTCGTGCTGTTCGCCGGCGTCGCAGCGCTGCTGAAGTACGCGTCGGACCAAGGTTGGCTGCACCTCCCGATCGAGCTTCGCCTCGCCGCGGTCGCGCTCGCGGCGATCGTCGCGCTCGGCTTCGGCTGGCGCGAGCGTGAGCCGCCGCCGCGCGTTCGGACTTTCGCTGCAGGGTGGCGCGATCGGCATCCTGCTGATGACCGTGTTCGCCGCGTTCCGCATCTACTCGCTGCTGCCGGCGGGCGCCGCCTTCGCGCTGATGCTCGTGCTCGTCGCCGGCACCGGCGTGCTCGCGGTGCTGCAGGATGCGCTCGCGCTCGCGGTGCTCGGCATCGTCGCGCGGCTTTGCAGCGCCGATCCTGATCTCGACCGGCAGCGGCAATCACGTCGTGCTGTTCTCCTACTACGCGCTCTTGAATCTCGCGATCTTCGCGATCGCGTGGAAGAAGCCGTGGCGTGCGTTGAACCTGCTCGGCTTCGCGTTCACGTTGGTCATCGGCACCGCGTGGGGCGTGCTCCGCTACGAGCCCGCATTGCGCGATACGACCGAGCCGTTTCTCGTGATCTTCTTCGCGATCTACCTTGCGATTCCGATTCTCTACGCGTGGCGGCGCGGCAAGGACGAGCCCGCGCACCGCGACTTCGTCGACGGCACGCTCGTGTTCGGCAATCCGCTGATCGCGTTCGCGCTGCAGGCCGGCGCTGCTCGACGGCGACCGCATGCCGCTCGCGTATTGCGCGCTCGCGCTTGCGGCCGTTTATGCCGTGCTCGCGTGCGCTGCTGATCCGGCGCGCGTCGATGCAGACGCTCGGCGAATCGTTCGCCGTGCTCGCGGTCGGCTTCGCGACGCTCGCGGTGCCGCTCGCGCTGTCGGCGCGCTCGACGGCGTGCACGTTCGCGCTCGAAGGCGCCGCGCTCGTCTGGCTCGGCTTCCGCCAGCAGCGACGGCTGCCGCGCTGGACCGGCCTCGCATTGCAGGCGCTCGCGGCCGGCGCGTTCCTGTTCTCGCTCATGTTCGATGCCGGCGCCGCCGACACGATCGCGATCGCGAACGGCGGCTGCATCAGCGCCGTGCTGATCGCGGCGGCCGCGTTCACGAGCGCGGCGCTCTACGCAAGCAACGGCGCGAATGCCCAGGTCGCGACCCTGCTCTACCTCTGGGGCCTCGCGTGGTGGATCGGCGCCGGCCTTCGCGAGATCGACCGCTTCGTGCCCGTGCGGTTCGAGCCGCAGGCGCTGCTCGCCTTCGCGACGCTCTGCGCCGGCCTCGCCGGCGGCGCGTGGCGCTGGATGCAGCGCGGCGCGCTCGCATGGACTGCCGCCGTCGCGCTCGCGCTCGGCGTCGTGTTCGTGTTTGCGTTCGCCGGCGCCGGCGCGCGCCCGTTCGCGGGATGGGGACTTGCGGCGTTTGCCGCGTACGGCGCGATCGGATTCCTGACGCTGATCGAGCTTCGCGGCGCACCCGACATCCCGCTCCGCATCGCGCACCTCGGCTGGCTGTGGACGTGGACGCTCGCGCTCGGCCTCGCGCTTCGCCAGATCGCCGGCGACTACGCGCTCGCGGAAGGCTGGCGCGACGCGATGACGCTGCTGCCGCTAATCGGCGCGTGGGTACTCGCGCTGCGCAGGCCCGCGCTGATCGCGCCGCCGCTCGCCGCGAGGTTCGAAGCGTATCGGAGTTATTTCACCGCATCGCTCGCGCTCGTCGGGTCGATCGCGTTCGCGCTGCTGCTGTTGAACGCGGGCGAGACGGCGCCGCTCCAGTACGTGCCGCTCCTGAATCCCGTCGAGCTCGTGCAGATCGCGATCCTGCTCTGCGCCGCGCGCTGGCTCGCCGATCCGGCGACATCGGCTGACCTTCGCCAGCGCCGTCTCGCGGTGCTCGTCGCCGCCGGCTTCGCGTTCGTGACCGCGGCGACGCTGCGTGGCGTGCACCATCTCGGCGGCGTGCCATGGGACGAGCGCATCGCATCGTCGATGCTCGCGCAGACGTCGCTGACCGTCGTCTGGAGCGTGCTCGGCGTCGTCGGCTGGGTGACGGGATCGCGCCGCGGCAGCCGGCCGCTCTGGCTCGCCGGCGCAGTGCTGATGGGCATCGTGCTCGCGAAGCTGCTGCTGATCGATCGTACGCATCTCGGCAGCGGATTCGGCATCGCATCGTTCATCGCGTATGGACTGCTCTGCACGGTCATCGGCTATTTCGCGCCGGCACCGCCGCGCGCATCGATCCAAGGAGAACGCGCTTGATGCGTCTTGCTGCCGCCGTGCTGTCGTTGTGCATCGCGCAGGTCGCCGCGGCGAACACGCCGGCCGACTATGCGTACGCGTTTCCGATCGAGACGAGCACGCCGTACGCGAACGCCGGCAACAGCGCGTGGCGCGTCGACCTCACGCCCGCGGTCTACCGCTGGGTGCAGGACGCGAACCTTCGCGACATCGAGATCTTCAACGCTGCGCAGCATCCGGTGCCGATCGGCCTCGTCGCGGGCACGCCGACAACCACGGCGCGCGAAGAGCACGCGACGCTGCCCGCTCTTGCGGTGCCCGCCCCCGCCGGCGCGTCGAGCGCGAGCGACCTGCGCCTCGTGATCGACCGCGACGCCGACGGTCGCCTGCGCCGCATCGACGCCGGCGAGCAGAAGCCGTCAGCGCAGCCAGGACGCGACTGGATCGTCGACGCCAGCCGTTTCGATCACGCGATCGACACGATCGCGCTCACCTGGAGCGAGCCCGCGACCGGCGTCGTCGCACGCTTCGGCATCGAGGCAAGCAACGATCTCGAGCACTGGCAAAACGCCGGCGGCGCGACCGTGCTCGCGCTCGAGCAGGACGGCGCGAAGCTCGAGCGGCGCGACATTCCGCTCGGCGGCGTGCGCGCGAAGTATCTGCGGCTGCATCGCACCGACGACGGCCCGGCGCTCAAGGACCTGCGCGTCGAAGCGCGCGCCGTCGAGCACACGCGCGCGATGCCCGCGCGCGAGTGGATCGGCGGTGATCGCGTCGCGGCGGCCGAGCCCGCACCGCCCGGCGTCACGCGCTTCGACTACACGCTGCCGGCGCCGTTGCCGGTCGACGTCGTGCGCATCGCGCTTGCGAGCGACAACGCGCTGGCACGGATCACGCTGTTCGCGCGTCTCTCCGACGCGCCCGACGCCGCGTGGACGCGCATCGCGACGCAGACCGCGTTCCGGCTGCGGCAAGGCAGCGACGTGCTGCGCAACGACGACATCGCGATCCAGCTCGCGCGGCGCGCGAAGGCGTTCCGCATCGAATCGGCGAACGCGATCGCCGAGGCGCCCGATCTCATGCTCGGCTATCGGCCCGACAGCGTCGTGTTCCTCGCCGAAGGCGCGGGGCCGTACACGCTCGCGGTCGGCAGCGCGAGCGCGCGGCATGCGGACTATCCGGTCGACGCGGCATTGACGAGCCTTCGCGCGAGTCTCGGCAGGGACTGGCAGCCGCCGCCCGCGGCACTCGGCCAGGCGAAGGCGAGCGGCGGCGAAGCGGTATTGAAGGCGGCGCCACCGCCGGTGCCGTGGCGGCGCTGGGTTTTGTGGGCGATCCTCGTCGGCGGCGCCGCGCTGATCGCGGGCCTTGCGATCAGCCTGCTGCGCGGCGCGAAACCGCCGCCGTCCTAGCGTTCCTCGGCGGATAGCGCCGCGCAATAGAGCGCGAGCAGCCACCAGAACAGAAGACCCCACCACGCCGAGTAGAACGCGAGGTGCGTGTTCAGCGGAAAGCACATCGCGACCAACGCGAGCGCGGGTGCGAACGCTCGATCGCGTGTCCGCACATCGGCGCGCAGCCACGCTCGCACCGCGAATACAACGCCGGCAAGCCAGAACAGCAAGCCGATCACGCCGGTTTCGCTCAGCACTTCAAGCACGATCTGATGCGCGTGCGAAGCGCCGGTGTCGCTGGCGACGTCGACGAAGCGATCCTGCGGCGCTGCGTACTGCGGATACGCATAGCGGAATCCGCGGACGCCGACGCCCGTCGCCGGATGCGCTTCCCACATCGCAATCGCGGTGCGCCAGATGCTGAGCCGCCCCGCCGACGCGGCATCGACGGCGCTCTCGGTGCCGCCGAGCGCGAGCAGGCTGCGCTCGATACGCGCGTCGAAGCCCGGTGAATCGCGAAGCGCGATCCCCGCCGCGATGCCGGCGAGCACGACCGCGACGCCGAGCGCGAGTGCGAAGGTGCGCTTGCTGCGGGCTTCGCGCCAGGCGACGACGATCGAGACGAGCGCGTACATGAGCCACGCCGCGCGCGAGCCGGCGAGGAGGATCGGCACCGCGAGAAACACGAACGCAACTGCCAGCCCGCGCCAGCCGAGCGCATCGCGCGCCGCGAGCAGCACGAACGGCGACAGCACCGCGAGCACGGGACCGAGCTTGAGATTACCGGCGCCGAAGATGCCCGAAAGCCGCTCGGCCTCGGCCGCGCCGGCGAGGCTGTAGCCGGTGATCATCTGCACGTACGCGTCGATGACCCAGAGCGAGACGACCGCGGCGACGGTCGCGACGATCGTTCTCCACTGACGCGCATCGCGGAGCGCCCAGACCGCGAACACGGCAAACGGCACGAAGCGCACGATCGATCCGACCGTCGACCACGTGCGCGGCGGCGCGACCGGCGCCACGCCCGAGATCAGCGCAGGCAGCGCGTAGCACGCGAACAGGATCAGCGGCAGGCGGATCGCATCGTCGCGCCAGTCGATGCGGCGCTGCGCGAGCAGCACGATCGCCGCAAGCGCGCCGATCGCGATCGGCAATTCCGCCGTGCGCCCGACCGGAAGCAGCACGACGACCGCGAGCACGACGAGCAGCGGCCACAGCGCGGTGCTGGACGATGGCGACGCGCTCGATGACGGCGATGGGATCACGGGCGCTCCGGCGGAATCGGCGCCATCTTAATGGGCGCGCCGCGAAACGCGAATGCGGGAATCAGGACGCCGCGAGCTCGTCGTAGAGCGCGAGCGTCGCGCGCTGCATGTCTTCGAGGCGGTAGTGCTGCAGCGGCGCGATCGCCGGGGCGCGATGCAGGAGCTCCTGCGCGCGCTCGACGAGCCGCGCGCGATCGCCCGGCGCGACGCGCCCGACGGGATAGAGATCGGCCAGCAGCTCGCCGACACCGCCATGGTCATAGCCGAGCACGGGCCGGCACAGTGCAAGCGCTTCGATCACCGTGCGGCCGAACGACTCGGGCTTTTTCGAAAGCTGCAGCACGAGCGAGGTGACCGCGTAGACGTCGCGCACATCGTCGCGCGGCGCGCTGATCGCGAGCCGGTCGGCGACGCCGCGTTTCTGAGCGAGCGCCTGCAATTCGGCGATGTACGCCTCGCGGCCCTGCTGATGCGCGCCGAGCAGCAGGAGGCCGACGACAATACCGCGCGCTTTGAGATCGGCAACGAGCTCGATCGCGTCGGCGTGGCCCTTGAGCCGCGTACCGCGGCCGGGCAGCGTCAGCAGCGGCACGTCGTTGAGCTGCGGAAACTCGGCGAAGAACCATTCGCGCCACGAGTCGCCCGGCTGGTAGCCGTAGACGAACTCTTCGACGTCGACACCGCGCGGAATCACGATGAGGCGCGCGGGATCGGTGCGCGGATAGTTGTGCAGCAGATGATCGCGCACGGTGTTCGACACGCAGATCACACGCTCGCCGCGCGTCATGATCGCGCTGTACCAGTTCGGTGTGTTGAGACCGTGCGCGGTCGTGACAAAACGCGGACGCGGCGAGAGGCCGCGCAGTGCGAGCCACGCGAGCCACGCCGGCACGCGCGAGCGCGCGTGCACGATGTCGGGTTTCTCGCGGCGGATCAGCGCGCGCAGCGTCGACACCTGGCGCAGCGTGCCGAGTCGCTTCTCGGCGATCTGCATCTCGACGTGCTCGCTGCCTTCGGCGACGAGCCGCGCGACCATGCGGCCGCCCTTCGATACGACGATCGACCGATGCCCGTCCGCGACGAGCGCGCGGCCGATCTCGACCGCCGAGCGCTCGGCGCCGCCCGCGTCGAGCGCGGGCACGAGCTGCATGACGGTCAGTCGACGCGCGGCCATTCAGGCGACGAGAACGTAGTCGGCGCCGCAGTACGGGCACTTCGCGCGGCCACCGTCGCCCTCGATCGGCAGATATACCTTCGGATGCGAGTTCCAGAGCGACATGCCCGGCATCGGGCAGGACAGGGGCAGGTCGGCGCGCGTCACCTCGTAGCGGTTCTCGGCGTTGGCGGGAATGGTGTTCTCCGCCGCGGGGTTCGGGCGCGACATGGCGGGCTCCGGGTAAAGGTCCGCAAGTTTACCAGCAGGACGCATGCCAACTCCGTCGAAGACTTGTTGTGACGGAAATCGCATCCCTGCTGCGAGCCGGCACGCAGTTCGACGCCGGCGCTTTGGGCCTAGAATGCCGCCAAGCGCCGTGCGGAAGGCGCAAAAATCGAACCTGGGAGGGACGAATGGACTTCAACAAGCTCATCGCACGCGTCAAGGCGATTCTGATGACGCCGAAAACTGAATGGCCCGTCATCGCCGCAGAGCCCGCGACAGTGGCCGATCTGTACAAGAACTACATCATTTGGCTAGCGGCGATTCCCGCGATTTGTCAGTTCATCAAAGGCAGCTTCATCGGCTACGGGATGTTCGGCATGAGCTACCGCACGCCGATCGGTGCCGGCATCACCGGCATGATCGTCGCTTACGTGCTGACGCTCGCGCTCGTGTTCGTCGTCGCACTGATTGTGGATGCGCTCGCTCCGACATTCGGCGGACAGAAGAACCAGGTGCAGGCGATGAAGGCCGTCGCGTATTCGTGGACCGCGAGCTGGGTCGCCGGCGTCGGTGCGCTGGTGCCGGTGCTCGGCTGGCTGCTGATGCTCGCCGGCGCTCGTGTACGGCATTTATCTGCTCTATCTCGGCCTCCCGGCGACGATGAAGAGTCCGCCCGAAAAGGCCGGCGGCTACACCGCGGTGACGATCATCATCGCGATCGTGCTGAGCTGGATCATCGGCCTCGTCATCGCCGGCATCGTCGGCACGAGCGCGCTGATGGGTGGCGCCGCGATCGGCAACCGCGGCCTCGGCAGCCTCGGCGGCGGCGAAGTCACGATCGACAAGGAGTCTCCGCTCGGCAAGCTCGACGCGTGGAGCAAGAAGGTGGAAGCGGCCGGCAAGCAGATGGATGCCGCGCAGAAATCGGGCGACTCGAAGGCGCAGGGCGAAGCGCTCGGCAAGGTCATTGGCGCCGCGGTCAGCGGTGGCGACGAAGTCGAGGCGCTCGCGCCCGACATGCTTAAGCCGTTCATTCCCGACACGCTGGGCGGTCTGAAGCGCACCGATTTCTCGGCCGAGCGCAACGGTGCGATGGGCATGCAGGTGTCCGAAGCGCACGCGACGTATTCGGACGGCGCCAACCGCTCGCTGAAACTCGAAGTCACCGATACCGGATCGGCGAAGGGATTTCTCGCGCTCGCCGGCTTCGCGGCCGTGCAGGCCGACAAGGAAACCGACCACGGCTACGAGAAAACCTACAAGCAGAACGGCAACCTCGTCCACGAGCAGTGGGACGCGCAGACGAAGTACGGCGAATACGGCGTGATCCTCGGCGACCGCTTCGCCGTGAAGCTCTCGGGCAACGCCGACAGCATCGATCAGCTCAAGGCGGCGGTCGCATCGATCAATCTCGCCGGGCTTGCGGCGTTGAAGGATGTCGGCGTCAAGAAAGGCTGATCCTTCGACGCCGAGTCAGGTTTCCGCGCGACACGCGCGCGGCGCGATGTCGAAAACGCCGCCTTTGATGGGCGGCGTTTTTTTCCTGCGTCTGCCAAGCTACTTGGACGGTGGCGGCTTGCTCGCGGCGAACGCCTTCGCGTCGACCGCTTCGGCGACGATGTGGAGCTTCACCTCGTCCGCGACCATCGGCAGGTAGGTCTTGATGCCGAAATCCGTTCGCTTGATCGAGGCGGTCGCGTCGAACCCTGCCGCATCGCCCTTGCGGAGCGGCTGCGTGCCGACCTTGACGATATCGACGTCGAGCGTGACGGGCTTCGTCACGCCGTGCAGCGTCAGGTCGCCCGTGATCTTGAGCCGGTCCGGCGTCGAGCCCTTCTCGACGCGCGTGCTCTTGAAGGTCGCGGCCGGATACTTCGCAACGTCGAAGTAGTCCGGCGTCACCAGCTTCTCATCGAGCTTCTTGATGTTGCTGGCGACACTCGCGAGGTCGATCGTCGCGCTGACCGACGACCGGGTCGGATCGGCTGCATCGAACTCCAGCGTGCCTTCGATCTTGCCGAACTGGCCGGTCAGATTCGTGAAGCCGTAGTGGTTCCAGATGAACTGGACTTGCGTGTGGTTCGGATCGAGCGTGTAGGTCGTCGCGAACGCTGGCGCGGAGCCCGCGAGCAGCGCGACGGCAAGAAGGGAGCGGAGAAACATCTTCAACATCCTCGTCGTAGTGGAAAGACTAAAGTCCTGTGGCGTCATCGTACAGGCAGCGCCGGCCGTCGATTGTTTCTCGTCGGGAACAGAGCGTCGCTGCGCTCCGGCCATGCGAGCGATGGATAGGAAAAGGCGCGCGAGCGTTCCCTGGATTCCGCCGCGGCCGAATGCGCGCGATTTCAGAGCCGCGGAACGCCTGCGTTAGGCTAGCCATCATGAGCAACGGGAACCCGACCTGCTGGGCCATCAGCGACGGCGCCGCCGGCAACGAGCGCCAGGCGACCGCGCTCGCGCAGGCGCTCGGCGCGCGCGCACGCGTGATGCGCATCAGCGTGCGCCAGCCGTGGGATTTCCTTGCGCCGCGTCTCGTCGTCGGCGCACGTTCCGCCGTGCGCGACGCCGACAGCCGCGCGCTCGAAGCGCCCTGGCCCGACCTCGCAATCGGCTGCGGCCGCCGCGCCGCGCTCGTCACGCGCGCGCTGCGCGACTGGAGCGGAGGCCACTCGCTTCACCGTGCAGATCCTCGATCCACGGATCGACACGCGCGCCTTCGACGTCGTGATCGCGCCGCAGCACGACCGCATCGACGGCGCAAACGTCATCCGCAGCATCGGCGCGCTGAATCCGGTCGATCCGCGTTGGCTGGCCGACGCGCGCACCGCGTTCGCGCGATTCGCCGCGCTGCCGTCGCCGCGAACGGCCGTGCTGATCGGTGCAACGAACAGCGCACAACGGCTCGACGCGCGTTATTTCGATGCCCTGCTCGACCGGCTCGGCACGCGGCACGCCGCCGACGGCGGCAGCTTTCTCGTCAGCGTGTCGCGACGCACGCGCGAGGACGTGGTGCTCAAGCTTCGCGCGGCGTTCGCCGCATTTCCCGGCGTCTTCTTCGGCGGCGATCGCGACGGCGAAAACCCGTATGCCGGTTTCCTCGCGTGGGCCGACCGCATCGTCGTGACGCCCGATTCGGTCAACATGCTCTCGGAAGCCTGCGCGACCGGGAAGCCGGTCTACACGTTCGCGCCGCAGCCGATCGCGGGCAAGCTCGCGGCATTCCATCGCGAGCTTCGCGGCAGCGGGCACTTGCGCATGCTCGGCGAGTCGGCGCCGAAGCCGTTGCCGCCGCCGCTCGCGGAAACCCGCGAGATCGCCGAGCTCGTCCGCGCGCGCTGGGTCGCCGCGTCGCGCTAAAGCCGCGGTCGAATCCGCAACTCCGGCCGTGGATGCGGCCCGTCGCCCGAATCGTGCTCGAAGATCGAAAACCCGAGCGCATCGCGCGTCGCCGCGTAGCGGTCCGCGAGATCGAGCAGCTCGATGTACGCATCGTGCGCCGCGCGTTCCTGCGCGACCGTGCGAAACCGATAGCTCGGTGGATCGTCGTGCATCAGCAGGATGCCGGCCGGCGTCGATGCGGTCTCGCGCTCGGCCGCGCGGACGCCGGCGAGGCTCTGTTCGATCAGCCGCATCGCGACGCGGTAGCGCACCCAGCGATGATTGCGCCAGCCGGTCACGGTGCCGGCCGGTGGATCGCGATGCGCATAGTGCGCGAGCAGCACGCGCGCCGCTTCCGCACCGCGAGCAGCAACGCGTGCGATCAATTCTGGCTTCATCCGCAAATTAAGGCCGCCTTCGTCAGCCGTGAGGCGCACGTGCACGACGCGATCGCGGAACCCCGGCGCGCCGAGCTGCGTCGCGTCGCTCCAGTCCTGCATCGTCCGCACGATCGATTTCAGGAAACCGAACACGCTCGGCCTGCCGTCGCGATCGACGTCGACGACCTCGGTCGTCGCGCCGCTGCCGTTGTGCGGCGGCATCCAGACGAAATCCTCCGGATCGCGCGGGTTCGCGCGCACGAAACGATCATCGGTGAGATCGATGCCGAACGTCGGGCGGCTCGGCAGCGTCGCGTCGAAGAAATGCACCGGAAAATTGCTGCAGATGCCGCCGTCGGAGAACCAGACTTTCTCGGACACGTCGACCCATTCGCCCGGCCGGTTGCGGTCCGGATCGTGACGCACGCGATAAAGCGGCACCGCCGAGAGCAGCACCGGAAACGCGAGGCTCATGCGCACGGGCACGATGATCGGCAGGTCGTCCATCACGCAAAGCTTGTACTTGCCGATGAGCGGCCCGGTCGCAACGGGCGCACCGGCGCGCGCGATCAGGTGATCGATCACGACGGGCGGAAACAGCGTGCGCCATTCGTCGGCGTCGAAATGGAAATCGTTGATTTCGAGCGGAAAGCTGTACGGCCGGCCGTGGCTCAGCGCGGTCGTCATGAGGCGGAGATCAATGCGCCGCAAATGCGTCTCGCGCAATGCGTCGCCGGGCTTCGCGTCGACGGCATCGGGGTTCTTCCACAGGTCACCGAACGTCAACGGCTGTTCCGGCGCGCGCGATGCGAGCGATTGCAGCGTGCCGTAGAGCCACGGTGTCAGCGCCGCTTCGTCGCCCATGCCGGTGCACAGGCCATAGCCGTTCGCGCCGATGCGGCGCGCTGCGACGATGACGATCCACGCCGCGAGCACCAGCACGAACGCGACGATCGCGATGGCGACGGTAAGACCAAGGCGCAGCGGGCTCACGTCGCCGGCGAGCAGCAACGCGCCACCGAGCACGCACGCGGCCGCGATCGCGATCGCCGCGAGCGGAAAGTTCGCGATCGCCGCGAACAACCAGCGCAGCGCGGCGAGCCAGCCGTGTCGCGCGTCGGGCATCAAGCCTGCCACGAGCAGGTCGAACAGCGATTTCGTCGACCGTTGCGGCTCGAACAGCCGGAAGAGTCGCGTACGCCCGTGCGCGTCGGTCTCGCCGAGCGCCGTCGGCAGCGTCGCGAGACGATCGAACGCGCCGGACGCGCGCCCGAACTCCGCGGCTGCCGCGGCCGCCGCGGCGATCGCACCGGCCGACGTGCCGCCGATGCTGCGCAGGCGATAGTGCGTCGCAAGCGTCGAGAGCGCGGACGGATAGACGATCCCGCTCGTGATGCCGCCTTTCAGAATGATGTCGCATTCGGCCGCGGCCTGAATGGCCGTGCGTTCGTCTTCCGACATGACTCGCTCCTCCTTGTTGCGCGCGCCTGCTGGCGCGACGCCTGCCTCAGATGTCGAGCAGGCCGACCTTGCCTGCGACGGCCCGCACGCGCTCGGCGCACGATTCGATGTCCGCGTCGCGTTCGACGATGCGCGAGCGCCCGTCGAGCGTGCAGCCGATCGCGCGTGCGAGCAGCAGCGCGTGCGCGTCGGCGAGCGTGTGCGCGTCGTCGTCCGTCATGACGCCGGCGCGCGCGGCCGCGGCGATCAGCATCGCCGTATTGCCGTTGGCCAGCAACGCCGGCTGTGCCGCGGCGTGCAGCAGCACGAGGCCCTGCAGCAGGAACTCGATGTCGACGATACCGCCCGCGCCTTGCTTCAGGTCGAAGCGCGCTGCGTCGGAACGATCGCGCTCGGCGCGCCAGCGCTTGCGCATCGAGCCGATTTCTTCGTGCACGCGCGCGGCGTCGCGCGGCGCCGAAAGAAGCGCATTCCGCACACGCGTGAAGCGTGCGCCGAGCGCCGAATCGCCCGCGACCGCGCGTGCGCGCACCAGCGCCTGCAGTTCCCAGGTCCATGCGCGCTCGCGGAGGTAACTTTCGTAGGCGTCCATGCCGAGCACGAGCAGCCCCTTGCCGCCATCGGGACGCAGCCGCACGTCGACTTCGTAGAGCTTGCCGGCGCGCGTCTGCACGTCCAAGAGATGCACGATGCGCTGCGCAAGGCGCGTGTACCAGCGCGCGCCGTCGATGGGTCGCGCGCCGTCCGATTCGTGCTGCGCGAGCGCGCCGTCGTAGAGGAAAACGAGATCGAGATCGGAGCCGAATCCGAGCTCGCTGCCGCCGAAACTTCCGTATGCGATGACGGCAAACCCGCTCGATTCCGAAGCGCCGGGCGTCAGCCGTCCATGCGTCGCTACGAGATCGCGCTCGGCAATGCGCAGCACCGACGTCAGCACGACCTCGGCGATGCCGGCGAGTGCACGCGCCGCGGTCACGGCGTCGATACGCTTGCCGAGAAACGCGAGCCCGACGCGGAACAGCGCCGACTGGCGCGCTTCCTGGATCAGCTCGATCTCGGCCTCGGGATCGCCTTCGAGCGTCGCGAGCCGGCGCGTCAGCTCGGCCGCCATCGCGTCGCGATCGGGCGGACCTCCGTCGACGCGATCGTCGAACAGATCGTCGAGCAGCAGCGGATGCGCGATCACGCGCTCGGCGAGGAACGTACTCGACGACAGCACCTGCGAGAGCCGCTTCAGAGCCGAAGGCTGCTCGTCGAGCAGCACGAGATAAACGCTGCGCCGCGCAACCGTCTGCACGAACCTCAGCATGCGCACGAAGCAACGCACGGGCTGCGGGCTCGCGGCGGCCGACGCCATCAGCGCCGGCAGCACACGATCGAGCCGCTCGCGCGAGCGCGCAGACATGTTGCGGATCGCGCTGGAACCGAGCAGCGAATCGAGCTCTGTCGCCACTTCGTCCGGCGGCGCGAAGCCCGCTTCGGCGAGCGCGGCGCGATCGACTTCGCCGCCGGCGATGCTGCGCCAAAGCTGCGTCCACGCGGTCTCGTCGCGCTGCTGCTGGGCGCGCGCGTCGGTCGCCATCAGTGCCGCGAACTCCTCGCTGACGTCGGCGCGATGGCGCGCGAGCTCGACCGCGAGCGCTGACCAGTCGTCCCAGCCGAGCGCGAGCGCCATGCGCTGGCGTACGAGGCTGTCGTCCGGAATTGAATGCGTTTGCTGGTCGCCGAACATCTGCACGCGGTTCTCGAGCCGGCGCAGGAACCGGTACGCCGCGCGCAGTTTCACCGCGCGCACGGACGGGATGTAGCCGAGCTGCTCGCAGGACGCGAGCGCCGGCAGCAAGCCCCGCGCGCGCAGCGCCGGCTCGCGGCCGCCGCGGATCAGCTGCACGAGCTGCACGATGAACTCGATCTCGCGGATGCCGCCGGGTCCGAGCTTGAGATCGTCGGCGAGATCCTTGCGCGCGACTTCGGCGTCGATCAGCGCCTTCATCTCGCGCAGGCCCGCGAACGCCGAATAGTCGAGGTAGCGCCGGAACACGAACGGCCGCAGCGTATCGAGCAATCGAGCGCCGGCGTTCCGATCGCCGCCGACCGCGCGCGCCTTGATCCATGCGTAGCGCTCCCAGTCGCGGCCTTCGCGCTGGTAGTACTGCTCCATCGCGGCGAACGAGAGCGCCGTGCGGCCCGATGTGCCGAACGGCCGGAGGCGCAAGTCGACGCGATAGACATAGCCATCCGCGTTGCGCTCGGCGATCAGTGCGACGAACGCCTGCCCGATGCGCGCGTAGTACGCGTCCGCGTCGAGCGGCCGCTCGCCATCGCTGGTGCCGCCGTCCGCGTACGCGAAAACGAGATCGATGTCGGACGAGAAATTGAGCTCGCCTCCGCCGAGCTTGCCGAGCCCGTAGACCACCATTCGCTGCACGGCGCCGTGCGCATCGCGGACGACGCCGTGACGCGCGCCGACCTTGCGCTCCGCGCCGGCGAGCGCGGCTTCGATGCAGGTCTCGGCAAGCACCGAGGCGCCTGCGAGCGTCGTCTCGACCGTGTCGAGATCGTTGAGATCGCGCCAGATCAGCCGGAGCGCCTCGCGCTGGCGGAAGTGGCGCAGCTCAGCCATGAGCTCGGCCTCGGTAAGCGACGAGGCGAAAACACCGGCGCGTGCATCGGCATGACGCGGATCGCTCATCAGACGCAAAAGGTCCGGCCCGAGCAGCGACGGATCGCTGAGAAAGCTCTCGTACGCGAAATCGCTCGCGAGCAGCACGCGCTCGAGATGATCGTCGACGCCGGCGTCGTCGTAGAACGGCACGCTCGCGTCGCGGCACGCCGCTTCGAGGCGCGCGAGGCGCTCGTCGACGAACGCCGCGAGCGAGCGCGGCAGCGATGCTGTGGCGGGAGCCTGCATGGGTCCGATTCTAAACGGCTCGATTCGAAGCGGAGCCCGCGGGCCCCAGCCGCGACGCGCGTTTTCACCCACGCCGGTCGTGAAAGCCGGGAACCCGGTGGCGTACACTCGCGGCGGGGGGTCGAGGCATGACAGAAACTCCGGCGGACGCCGCCAGCACCGAGACGAGCCAGCCGCAATCGGCCGATGCGCTGTTCAGCGCGGTCTACGACCGCCTGAAGGCGATGGCCGGGAGCCATCTCGCGCGGAACCGCGCGGGCTCGACGCTCGACACGACCGCACTCGTGCACGAGCTCTATCTTCGCGTCTCGACGCAGCGCGAGCTCATGTTCGGCAAGCCCGTCCAGTTCTTCGCCTACGCCGCGCGCGCGATGCGGCACCTGCTCGCCGACCGCGCGCGCGATCGCCTGCGCCTTCGCGCCGGCGGACAATGGATGCGCATCACGCTGACCGGCACCGACGACCGCCTGGCGATCGACAGCGCCGAGCAGGCGCTCGCGCTCGACGAGGCGCTGAAGAAGCTCGAGGACGCCGACGAGCGCGCCGCGCGCGTGGTTGAGCTGCGCTATTTCGCGGGCCTGACCCCGGAGCAGATCGCCGAGGCGCTCGACGTGACGCGCCGCACCGTCGATCGCGACTGGCGCTTCGCGCGCGCGTTCCTCAAGACCGAAATCGGCTGAGGCGCGGCGCGCGCCGTGTCGCATTTCCGCGCCGGACGGCGTTCTCCGGTCGACGATTCCGGCCGGCACCCGCCATGACGACCCGCAGCAACGCACTCCGCGACCTTTTCGAGGAAACCCTCGCGCTCGCGCCCGCCGCGCGCGGCGCGTTCCTCGATGCGCGCTGCGGCGGCGACGCGGATCTCCGCGCGAAGATCGAGCGCATGATCGACGCCGATTCCGACGACGACGTCGTGCTCGACAGGAGCGCCGATGCGGTCGCGCGCGCAATCGGCGAAAGCGACGCGACCGAGGGCCTGCCGCCCGGCACGCGCATCGGGCCGTTCGAGCTGCTTGAAGTGCTCGGCGAAGGCGGCTCGTCGACCGTGTTCCGCGCCGAGCGCACGATCGACGGCGTGCGCCAGGTCGTCGCGTTGAAGCTCTTGCGCCGCAGCCTCTATTCGAAGGACGCGCAGCGCCAGTTCCGTCGCGAGCGGCTTGCCCTGTCGCAGCTGCGTCATCCCGGCATCGCGCGGCTGATCGAGGGCGGCATCAGCGAAGGCGGGCTCGCGTACATCGCGCTCGATCTGGTCGACGGCACGCCAATCACCGACTACGTACGCGACAGCCGGCTCGATCTTCGCGCGCGGCTCAAACTTTTCCTGCAGGTCTGCCGCGCGGTCGAAGCCGCGCACCGCGCGCTGATCGTGCATCGCGACCTCAAACCGTCCAACGTCTTCGTGACGAAGGATGGCGAGGTCAAGCTCCTCGACTTCGGCATCGCCAAGCTGCTCGACGCCGACGATGAGACGCAGACGCGCGTGCCCGCGTTCACGCCGGCCTACGCCGCGCCCGAGCAGCGCGCCGGCGCGCCGGTCACGACTGCGACGGACGTGTTCGCGCTCGGCGTGCTGCTCGGCGAGCTCGTCACGGGTCAGCGGCTCAACGACGGCTCGGGCCGCACGCCGTCGGGCCACGTCACGGCGAACAACGAACCCGGCGTGCTGCCGGCGACGCCGGCGGTGACGCGGCGCCAGCTCAAGGGCGATCTCGACAATGTCGTGCTGAAGGCGATCGCGCCCGAGCCGGAGCGGCGCTATCCGTCGGCCGGCGCGCTCGCCGACGACATCGAGCGGCTGCTCGATCGGCGTCCGGTTTCCGCGCATCCGCCGTCGACGTGGTATCGCGCGCAGAAGTTCGTCGCGCGTCATCAGGGCGGCGTCTTCGTGACGACGCTGCTCGCGCTCGGCATCATCGCGGCGCTCGGCGTCGCGCTTTGGCAGGGCACCGTCGCGCGCGAATCGGCGCGGCGCGCGGATGCGATGCGCGACTTCATGATCTCGGCGTTTTCGCAGGCTGAGCCCAGCACACCGCGCGCGGGCCCGCCGAGCATCACGGACGTCGTCGAGCAGGCGATCGTCAAGGCGCGCAGCGACAGCCGAGATGCATCCGGCGGTCCGCGCCGAGCTCGTCGCGAACCTTGGCGCCGTGCTGAGTGCGCAAGGCAAGCTCGAGAATGCACGCGACGTGCTGCAATGGAACTACGACCACGCGCAGAAGGATTTCGGCGACAGCGCGCACGAAACGCTCGACGCGGCGCATGAGCTTTCGGTAACGCTGATCCTCGCCGGCGACTACGACAAGGCACGCGCGCTGATCGATCGCGCGCTCGCGCACGCGTCGGGCGACGCGAAGCTCGACGCCGCGCTGCACCTCGATTCGGCGCTGCTCGCGAGCAAGGTGCACGAGCAGCAGCGCGCGCTCGCCGACGTCAACGAGGGCCTCACCCTCACGCGCACGCTGAAGGACGAGAATGCGCTCGCCGAGGCGCTCGCCGAGTACGGCAACGTGCAACTCAGCGTCGGCGACGTCGCCGCCGCGACGAAAGCGTGGGAAGAGCTGCTCGCGCTTCGCGAGAAGCGTTACGGACAGATGCATGTCGATGTCGCCGAATCGCACGCCGATCTTTCGCGCGCGTACCGCCGCGCCGGGCGGCTCGACGACGCCGAGCGGCACATCCGCTCCGCACTTGCGGTCGATGCGGCCGTGCTGGCGCCGGAACACTGGCGCCATTCGAACCACCTGAATGCACTGATGATGGTCGAGCTGCAGAAGCGCGACTACCGCGCGGCGCTGGCGACAGCGACGGAGAGCCTGCGCATCGACCGCATCATCTACGCCGACGGCGATCATCCCGACGTCGCGAACGATCTCAACTCGGTCGGCATGCTGCACGCGCTGCTCGAGGACTGGCCGGCCGCGGTTGCGCCGATCAAAGAGGCACTCGATCGCTCGGTCGCGAAGTTCGGCGCCGAATCGTTCGACGCCGCCGTGACGCGCTCGAACTACGGCGTCGTGCTCGCGCACGCCGGCGACGTCGCCGGCGGCGAGGCGGAGCTCAATCACGCGATCGCGACGCTCGAAGCCGCGAGCGAGCCCGATCTCGACGAGCAGGCCTCGACGCTCGAAAAGCTCGCGCGCGTCCGCCTCGATCGCAGCGATGCCGCCGGCGCGCTCACGGCAATCGATCGCATCGACGCGCTGCTCGCGAAGATGAACCCGCCGGCCGCCTACTGGGACGGCCGCGCCGGCGCGCTTCGCGCAAGTGCGCTGCTCGCGCTCGGCCGCGCGGCCGATGCGCGACCCGTGCTCGACACGGCGATCGCACAGCTCGCGCAATCGAAGAATCCCGACGCCGTGCTTCGCGCCGAGATCCCGCTGCTCGACGCGAACGTGCGGCTCGCACTCGGCGCACGCGACACGGCGCGCGAACGCGCCGCCCGCGATGCGCTCGCGGCGCTTGCGAATCCGCCGCAGCGCCTCGCTGCGCTTGCAAGTCGACTCGATAGCACGCAGTAGGTATCGCGTGTCCCGCGCGATGTCTTAATCCACCCCGTTTCGGCGTTCTTCGTGCGAGCCCCACGAAGGACGCCGGACGACATGCCGCCGAGACACGCTTCGCGCCTGCGCGCTCTCATCGCAGCACTCGGCATCATGACCTGCACACTCGCAGGTGCCGGCGCCGACGGCATTGCGAACACGTCCATCCCGCCCGGCGAGCCGACAATTCATGGCGCCCCGCGCGGCGACACGCCGCACGACAGCTTCGCCACATCGATCGCGCCCCGTTCAGACGCGGACCTAAACGATCCAAGTTGCATTTGCATCGCCTGAAGTTCTTCGGGTCCCTCTGAGCCGCGGCGGAGGGCGGACGGACCCGCCGCGCGCAGCGCGGGCGGCGCGATGGATCGCGCCGATTCGGACAACAGGCCATGGATGGCCTGTGGGCCGAACCCGGCCGCCCGTAGCGGACCCTCAGCGAAGCTGAGGGCGCGGATCCGAGGGTGCCCCTTTTCTTTGGTTACTTTCTTTTGGGCAAGCAAAAGAAAGTAACCGGCCGCCAGGATGGCGGACGAACCACACACGGACGTGAGTCGGTTATCGCGACAGATCCGAAACCCGAACCAACACCATCCCCACCCAACCCTCCCCTTGAAGGGGAGGGCTAAAAGCCGGCTCCTCTTCAAGGGGAGGGCTAAAGCGTGAACACGACTCGCGTTTACATACAGCGATGTCGCACCCCGCCGCGAAACGTCGTTATGAGCATTGGGGACAAAAACGACGGCCGGAGGGAACGTCATGAACGCTTCGCAAAACGGAAGCCGTGGACGCTTAGCGCGCCTCGGCGGCATGGTGCTGTGCCTCATACCGATGCTCGCGCAGGCGCAGCTGATCGACATCACGCAGGCGGCGCCGTGGGTGCCGGGTGGCGGCATCGGCAAGTCGCTGGCCGACGAGGTGGGCGCCGGCCGCGGCGACGCCGATACGGAGTGGTCGTCGCAGTACGTCATCGCGCGCGATCCTGCGCGCGCGATCCGGCGCGGCCGGCAGCTGTTCCAGCGCAAGTTCACGATGGATCAGGGCCAGGGCCCGCGCGTCAACGGCGACTCGAGCGGCGACATCATGGCCAATCCGGCAATCGGCGCGGGCCTCTCGGACAGCTGCGCGTCGTGCCACGGCCGTCCGCGCGGCTCGGCCGGATTCGGCGGCGACGTCGCGACGCGGCCCGACAGCCGCAACGCGCCGCATCTCTTCGGCATCGGCCTTCGCGAGATGATCGCGGATGAAATGACGAGCGACCTTCGCGTCCAGCGCACGCGCGCCTCGCAGCAGGCCGTCGCGACGAATCAGCCGGTCACGTATCCGCTTTCGAGCAAACGTATCGCTTTCGGCTCGATCACGGCGCTGCCGGACGGTTCGTTCGACACCTCGCACGTCGACGGCGTCAACGCCGATCTTCGCGTGCGTCCGTTCTTCGCGGACGGCCGCGAATATTCAGTGCGGGCCTTCGCAGTCGGCGCGTTCAACGACGAGATGGGCCTGCAGTCGCCCGATCCCGTGCTCTGCGCCGCGAGCGATCCGGTCGATCCGCAACGCACCGTGAGCCCGACTGGCATGGTGTTCGATCCGTTGCTCGACACGGTCAAGCGCCCGGCGACCTGCGATCCCGCCGACGACGCCGATCACGACGGCGTCGCCAACGAGCTCGATCCCGCGCTCCTCGACTACACCGAGATCTATCTCCTCAACTACTTCCGCCCGGCGATCGGCAAGACGACCGAACGCACGAACCAGGGCCTCGCGCTGATGCGCGCGATCGGCTGCACCAGCTGCCACGTGCAGAACTTCGATATCGCGCACGACCGCCGCGTCGCCGACGCCGATACGCGCTACGACGCCGACCGTGGCATCTTCAATCACCTCTACACGACCATGACTCCGCTCTTCGACACGGTCCGCGATGCCGACGCGTATCCGAAGCTGACGCCTCAGGGCGGACATTTCGCGGCCACGAACCTCTTCACGGACTTCAAGCGTCACGATCTCGGAGCGATGTTCCACGAGCGCAACTACGACGGCACCGTGCATACCGAGTTCATGACCGCGCCGCTCTGGGGCATCGGCACGAAGGCCCCGTACGGCCACGACGGCCGCAGCGTGACGATCGACGACGTGATCCTGCGCCACGGCGGCGAGGCCGAGGCGTCGAAGGAGACATACGTTGCGCTCGGCGACGACAACCAGCACAAGATCCTCGAGTTCCTCGGCACGCTGCTGCTGTTCCCGCCAGACGACACCGCATCGAACCTCAACCCGGGCAACCCGGGCACGGACGATCCGCAGAGCCCGGCCCAGCACGGGAGCATCGCGCTCTCGGCGCTGTTCCAGATCACGTCGGAAGGCGGCGAATAGGTCTTCCGGGGCGAGCGGCGCGTCGGGCGCCGCTCGCATTTCCCCGACGCGTGTCCGAGTCCGGCATCAGGCGGCGTTCTCCGCCGTCACGACCGATCCACGCGCACCGGATACTGCGTTAACGTAGCGAGCCCGCGGGCGCCCGCGGACGGCGCGCGTGAGCCAAAGACCTTGCGATGACCGATCCGACCCCGACCCTGCGAGCGCTGTTCGAGACAGCGCTCGCGCTTGCGCCCGCCGAGCGTGCGGCGTTTCTCGACGCGCACTGTCCCGATCCCGAGCAACGCGCCGCCGTCGAGCGGCTAATCGCGGCCGACGACGACGGCGGCGCGCGCCTGCTCGACAGGTCGTTCGACGAGTTGCTGGAACACGTCGGCCAACCTGAGCGCGACGCGGCGCCGCCACCGCCCGGTGCGCGGATCGGTCCGTTCACGCTGCTCGACAAGCTCGGCGAAGGCGGCTCGTCGATCGTCTATCGCGCCGAGCGCGAGCAGGCGGGCGTGCGCCAGATGCTCGCGCTGAAGCTGCTGCGCCGTGGGCTCTATTCGGACGACGAACGGCGCCGCTTCCGCAGCGAGCGGCTCGCGCTGGCGCAGCTGCGTCACGCCGGCATCGCGCGGCTGATCGAAGGCGGCGTCACCGACAACGGCGTGCCGTACATTGCGCTCGAGCTGATCGACGGCGTGCCGATCACCGCGTACGTGCGCAACGCGCATCTGGACCTGCGCCAGCGGCTCGCTCTCTTCGTTGCGGTGTGCCGCGCGGTCGAGGCCGCGCATCGCGCGCTGATCGTGCATCGCGATCTGAAACCGTCGAACGTGCTCGTCACGCCCGACGGCGAGGTCAAGCTCCTCGACTTCGGCATCGCGAAGCTGCTCGAACCCGACGCCGGCGAAGACGCCACGCACACGCTGCACGCGGCGATGACGCCGGCCTACGCCGCACCGGAGCAGTTCACGCGCGGCGCGATCACGACCGCGACCGACGTCTACGCGCTCGGCGTGCTGCTCGGCGAGCTCGTCACCGGCCGGCGCCGCGAGCCCGGCGACACGCGCACGCCGTCGGCGACGATCGATGAGAGCACCGATCCCGCCGCGCTGCCGGCGCCGCCGAAGAGCACGCGACGGTTGCTGCGCGGCGACATCGACAACATCGTCATGAAGGCGACCGAGCACGAGGCCGAGCGGCGTTACGCATCGGCCGGCGCGCTCGCCGACGACGTCGAGCGCCATCTCGATGGCCAGCCGGTCGCCGCGCATCCGCCGTCGTCGTGGTATCGCACGCAGAAGTTCGTCGCGCGCCATCGCGGCGGTGTCGCGACGACGGCCGCATTCCTGCTCGCGATCTTCGCCGCGCTCGGTGTCGCGCTCTGGCAGGCGAACGTCGCGCGCGAGCAGGCGCGCCTCGCGCACGAGCACGCGGCGCGCGCGGAGGCCGTGCGCGATCTGCTCGTCGACATCTTCGACGCCGAGATTCCATCGCGGCCCAAGGGCGAGATGCCGGGCACAGCCGAGCTTCTCGAACGCGGCGCTGCGAAAGCGCAAAGCGACCTCGCGGCGACGCCGGCCGTGCAGAGCGATCTCCTCGTCGCGCTCGGTCGCGTCTACGATCATCTCGCCGAGCCAGAAAAAGGCACGCCGCTGCTCGACGCGGCGGTTGCCGCGGCAAAACGCGTCGAGCCGGCCGATCCCGCGCTGCTCGGCGCGGCGATCAGCGAGCGCGCCGAGGTCGATCTCTCGTCGGATCGTTTCGACGAAGCGATTGCGCAATTCGATCAGGCGATCGCGCTGCAGAAGATGGCCGATCCGCTGGGCCTCGACCTCGCGCTGACGCTCGACCGTCGCGCGCTCGCCGAAAGCCAGACCGGCAAGCACGACAAGGCGATCGCCGACTACGAAGCCGCGCTCGCGATCCGCCAGAAGCGTCTGCCGGCGGACGATCCCGAAATCATCAACAGCTACGACTCGATCGGAAATGCCGAGCTTCGCGCCGGACATCCGGAGCGCGCGATCGATCTCATGAAGAAGGCCGTCGGCGGCGCCACGAAGAAGTTTGGCGAGAAGCACGTCAAGACCGCGCACTACATGAAAAATCTCGGCACCGCATACGGCATGCAGCGCAATTTCGTCGAGGCCGCGCCGCTCGTCGAGCGCGCGGTTCGCATCGAGGCAGAGCTTTATCCGCCGGGCAGCCCCGATGTCGTCAACGGGCTCAATAATCTCGGCAATATCCAGTTGACGCTCGGCCGCCTCGCCGATGCGCGCAAGACGCTCGACGAAGCGCGCGCGCGCAATCGCGACGCCGGCCACGACGAATCGCTCGGGCAGACGTTCGTGCTCGGCAATCTCGCGCGCGTGCGCGAGGCCGAGGGCGATCTCGCCGGCGCGTCCGGGCTGCTCGCCGAAGCGCGCAAGACCGCGACGAAGGTCGTCGGCCCCGACCATGCGCGCACGGTGACGCTCGATCTGCAAGCCGCACGCGTCGACTTCATGCGCGATCCCGCAAACGCGCCGGCGCTCGAAAAGATCGCGGCCGCGATCGCCGCATCGCCGGACAAGCTGGCGCAGTTCCGCGCACGCAGCGAGCCCGAGGCGCGCTATGCGCTCGGCCTCGCCGAAGACGCGCGCGGCGATCGTGCGAAAGCGGGTGCGACGTGGAGCGAAGCGGTCGCCGCGTTGCCGGCCGATCACGTCGATCCGCTGACGTTTCCGCTCGTCGTCGCGCTCGCGCGCTTCGATATCGCGAACGGCAAGGCCGACGACGCAAGCACGCTGCTTTCGGGCTACATCGCGCGCGCCGAACGCGAGCTGCCGGCGCAGCATTACGCGACCGGAGCGTTGCATCTTGCGCTCGCGTACGCGCTAGCCGATGCGCGCAAAAGCGATGCGCTCGCCGAGATCGACAAAGCCGACGCCGCGTTCGGGGAACTGCCGGTGGATCATCCGTGTCGCGCGGATGCGGCTGCGCTCCGCAAGAAACTGCAGCGCTGATCAGGCCGCGGCGCGTTCCTTCCCGAGGATTGCCGCCGCTGCCCACTCGCCGGTTTCGACGCCGCCTTCCATGAAGCCCTGGTTGTCGAACGCGCAGTGCTCGCCGGCGAAGTGGAGATTGCCGACGCGCTCGCCGATCGCGCCGCGGATCGTCGTCCACTGGCCCGGCGTAAAGCACGCGTAGCTGCCGAGCGTCCACGGATGACTCGGCCAGTGGAAGCGTGCTTCGCGCGCGTTCGTGCGCGCGGACGCGAGGCCCGGATAGATCGCCTCGAGCGCCGACACCGCGATGTCCGCTTGCGCTTTCGGCGTGCCTTCGCCGATCTCGACGCCATGCCGACCGCCGACGAAGTTCGTAAGGATCCCGGCCACGCCGGGCTGCATGCGCGAGGTTTCCCAAGTCGTCTGCGTCTTCAGATCGCTGTACGTCGCGCCGCCGAGCCGGTGGCGCGTCCACCAGACGCGCTCGTCGAAGCCGATCATCAGCTTCGCGTTCGTGCCGTAGCGGAGCTCGTCGATCGCGCGGCGTTTCGCGGGCGCGAGGTCGATGTTGCTCTGCACACGACGCAACGTCGTGAACGGTACTGCGAGCACGACGCGATGCGCACGCGTCTCGAACGCGCCGGCGCCGCGCGTGAAGCTCAGCGTGTACGCGCCCGAGGCATCCTGCCGCAGCGCTTCGAGCACGCAGCCCGTTTCGACCGATGCGCCGAGCGCGGCGCCGAGCCGGTGCGGAATCTGATCGTTGCCGCCGCGCACGTGATAACGCTCGTCGCTCTCGCCGAAGATGTCGAACTTGTCGGTGTCGGGGCTGATGAACGTGAGAAAGTTCAGCGCCGACTGCTCGTCGCATTCGAGGCCCATCTCGGTCGTGTATGCGACATCGATGAGCTTGCGCAGCCAACCCGATGCGCCGTTGCGGTCGAGCCACGCGGCGACCGATTCGCGGTCGAGTGCTTCGGCACCGCCGGGCGCCGCGTAGGTGATTTTCTGGTCGGGCAACGTGTCGAAGTCGCGCGCGACCGCCGCCGCGAGCGGCGCGAACGCGTGCAGGATTTCGGTCTCGCCATAGCGGCGCCCATCGCAGAACCAGATGTCGCCGGCTACGGCGGTCGGATCGGCCGAGAGATCGTCGAGCGCGAGGCCAAGCTCGCTCGCGAGCGCGCGGATGCGCGCGTGGCCGGTGTCGATCAGCTCGCCGCCGAGCTCGCAGACCTGCTTGTCGGCGAAATGATTCGTCAGGCTGAACATGCGCCCGCCGATGCGATCCTGCGCCTCGTAGACGCGCACGGCGACGCCGGCCTGGCGCAGGCGATACGCGCAGGTGAGCCCGGCGACACCGGCGCCGACGACGACGACCGCATCGTCGTCGCGCTTCGGCTTCACGACCGCGGGCGTGCACGCGGCGAGCAGCAGCGCGGCCGACGCGCCGGCCGATTCGCGCAGGAACCGGCGCCGCGCGTTGTCGACGCGCAGCTCGCGATCGCGAGCGATCGCCTCATCGAGCGGCTCGCCCGTCGAACGCGCATGGCGCGCGATCGCGGCGGCGCGACGCAACACATCGACCAGTGGTGTGCGAGCCATGCGTCTCCCCTTCTGCCGGTTTGCGCGGTGAGGTCTCCTCCCCGCGGGCCCGGTGTCCCCGGTTGGAAGACTACCGCGAGACGCGCCCTGGCGTCAGTCGAGCGGCGTCGCGCCTTCCGCGAGCAGGCGCTCGAAGCGCGGATCGCCGCGCAATGCGTCGAAATCGGGGTCGAGGCGCAACCGCTCTGCGGTCATCTCGCTCGGTTCCTTCATGAGCCGCTCGACCGCGGCGATCGCGCCGTCGCGGTCGTCGAGTCTCGCCAGCGTGCGCGCCATCGATTCCTTGCCGATCGCGCCGTTCATCGCGTCGGCCGCGAGCGGACCTTCGACGAGCCGGCCCGCGTAGCGCAGCGCACTTTGCCGATCGCCGAATCCGGCGTACGCGATCGCAGCAAGCATCAGCGCCTCGGGCTCGGCATGCGCGGAATCCGTCGTGTCGCGCAGCGCGTCCGCGGCGGCCTGATAGCTCTCGCGCGCGCCAGCGGCATCGCCATTCCAGCGACGGAAGTCACCGATCGAGAGATCGAGTCTCGCGCGCCGCAGCGCATCCCACTCGTGCGCGGGCGAGGACGCGTGCAGCGCTTCGAACCACGCGAGGCCTTCGGCGAACCGGCGCCGGTACGCGTACTGCGCGCGGCGTTGCGGCAGCGTATCGCCGTCGGCGTCCGCGGAGACCGGCAGCAGACGCAGCCCGGCATCGGCGCGATCGAGCTCGCCGAGCGCCTGCAGCTTGTCCGCTTCGCAGACGATCACGGCCGGATCGCTCCAGATCGCGCGCATGCCTGCGAGCAACTTCGCCGCTTCGGCGGGACGATGCGCGTAGACCAGCGTTTCAGCAGTGAAGCCAAAGTTGCTGCGCGAAAGCGGATCGATCGCCTGCGCCTGCCTGAAATACGCAAGCGCTTCCTGCCAGTGGCCGAGGCGCCTCGCGACGAATGCGAGCGATTGAAGAACCTCGATGTCGTTCGGCCATCGCGCATGCAGCGCCTTGAGCTCGCTTTCGGCGCCTTCGTAGTCGCGCTCGACGTAGTGCTTGTAGTGCGCGTGCGCGATCTGCACTTCGGCGAGGTCCGGTGCGAGCGCCATCGCCCGATCCAGCGCCTGGCGCGTTCTTTCGCGCATGACCCCATCGCTGTCGCCGAAGGCGATATTCGCCCGCACGCGCGCGAGCAGCGCCCACGCCAGTGCGAACTTGGGATCGAGCACGACGGCCTGCTCGAGCGCCGCGACAGCGTCGTCGACGCCCTCGCCCTGTTTGTTGCGATACCAGACGAGGGCGTGAAGATAAAGGTCGTACGCCTTGCCGTTGGTCGTCGGCTTGGCCGAGAGCGCAAGGCTTTCGCCCGGTGTGATCTTCGCGGCGAGCACCGTGACGATCGAGCCGGCGATGTCGTTCTCGACCGACAGCACGTCGTCGAGCGGCCGGTCGTACGCCTCGGCCCAGAGGTGATCGTCGGTGGCCGCGCGGATCAACTGCACGTTGACGCGCACGGTATCGCCTGCGCGCTGCACGCTGCCTTCGAGCACGTTCGCGACGCCGAGCGTGCGCGCGATATCGGCGAGCGTTCCCGGCTTGCTCGCCGCCTCGACGGCCGACGTGCGCGAGATCACCTTCAGCGAGCCGATCTTCGCGAGGCGAGTCAGGATTTCGTCCTGTATTGCGGCCGCGAAGTACGCGGCGTCGGCATCGGCGCTGAGATCCTTGAACGGCAGCACGGCGATCGACGGCGTCCGGCGCGACGCGCGTACTCGGCGCGCGCGACGCGATCCATAGCCGCAGCGCGACGGATCGCGGCGATCGCGGCCATCGCGAGCCCGGCGAGCGCGAGCGGAGCGACGCGTTTGCTCGCGCGGCGCGCGCGACGGCGCGTCGGATCGAGCATCGGCGCTTCGCGGCGCCGCATCCGCCTGCAGCCGGTAGCCGACGCGCGCGATCGTTTCGACCTGGAACGAGCGCGTCCCGTCGCCGCGATCGGCCAGCGCACGCAGCCTCGACATGCAACGGTTGATCGCGGCCTCGCCGACGAGGCGACCGTCCCAGCAACGCCGGACCAGCTCTTCGCGCGATACGACCGCGCCGCCGCGCGCCGGCGAGCGCGACGAGCACCTGCATCACGCGCGGCTCGACGTGCTGTGAGCGTCCGCCGCGAATCGCCTCGCTGACCGACGGATGGATCTTCGAGATCGCCGAGCGCGAAGTCGCGCTCGGCCGACAACCGGACCGGTTCGTGTCTCGCCGAGGCGGCAGATCGCGCGTCATCGGCAATCCATCCGCGAATCATCAGCAATTCGCACGCAAAGCGGTGTTTCGGCGTGCGCGCGTACGGCGCTCAATGGTCCCCGCGACCGGTGATATCGCCGCACCGAGCGCACGGGCGTCGGAAACGCCGTAGTCATGGCCGAATCCCCGCTTTTCCCCGCGGCCATTCTAGACCCGACGTCCCTGGAAGGCGAAGCCAGCACAGGAGTGATGAGTCATGCGCCATGTCGTTCATGGAATCTGGGTTGCGGTGCTTTGTCTGGCGGCGATCCCCTCGCAGGCCGCCGATCATCGCGTGAGCGTCGGCGGGGCCAGCGTCCGCTTCGATCCGGCGGACATCACGATCAACGTCGGCGATACGGTGACGTGGGTCAGTTCGAGCGCTCAGACGCACAATGTTCATGCGAACGACAATTCGTTCCGCTGCGCGGTCGGCTGCGACGGCGACGGCCAAGGCGGCAACGGCAACCCGCGAATCGGCCCGTGGTCAGCCACCGTCGCGTTTCCGAGCGCGGGCATTTATGGCTACCGCTGCGACCCGCACTCGGCTTACGGAATGGTCGGTGTCGTGCGCGTCGTCGAGGGCGGCGGCGGCGGCAGCCCTGCGCACGTGCCGATCACGTCCGGCTTCACCGGCGCGTGGTACGACCCGGCGCAGAGCGGGCACGGCATCTTCATCGAAGTGCTGCCTGGGAGCCAAATGCTCGCGTGGTGGTTCACGTTCACGCCCGACGGGACCCAGCAGGCCTGGTTCGGCAATGTCGGCGCAATCGATGGCGATACCGCGACAGTCGACGCGCTGCAGGCGCAGGGCGGCCGCTGGATCCCGAACTTCGATCCGGCGAACGTCACGCAAGAACCGTGGGGCAGGCTCACGTTCCAGTTCACCGACTGCAACCACGGCGAGGTGACGTTCTCGACACCCGGGGTTTATGGCAACGGCCATATGGATCTCGTCAGGATCACGCAGCCCGCGGGGCTCGAGTGCCAATGACGGGCGATCGCAAAGGCCGCTAGTCCTTCGCGGGGGTCATCTGTGCGGCGATCAGGCGCTCGAAGCGCGGATCGCCGCGCAGCAGATCGAAATCGGGCTCGAGCTTCAGCATCGTCGTCGTCAGCGGGCCCGTCTCGCTCAGGAGCTTCTGCAGGGTGGCGATTGCGACGTCGCGCTCGCCGAGGCGCGATGTGACGTAGGCGCGAATCAACTCGCCGTTGAAACCGTCGAGCGGATCCTTTTCGAGCGGATGCCCACCGACGATGCGATCGGCATAGCGCATCGCCGAGGCCTTGTCGCCGAGTCCCGTATAGGCGATTGCGACCGGCTCCTGCACGTTGTCGTCGCCCGGATGTTCGGCGAGCGTCGGCAACATCAGGTCGAGCGCGGTCTGAAAGCCGCGGCGCGCGCCGTCCGCATCGCCGTTGTGCATGCGGAAATCGGCGAGCAGGAGCTCGGCAAGCCCGCGCTGGAACGGCCGCCATGCCGCGAACCTTGGCGATGCATGCACGCCCTCGAAGTAGCGCTGCCCCTCGGCGAACTCGCGCCGGTACGCGTACTGCACGCGCCGGAACCAGAGATCGCTGTTGTCGTCGTCGGCGACATGGAGCTCGGCGAGCGCGGCGTCGGCGCGGTCGAGCGCGCCCGTCGCCTGCAGGTAGTCGATCTTCTGCATCAGGAGCTCGGGGTTGCCGGGCCAGAGCGAAAGTCCGGCGTCGACGGCGGCAATCGCCGCGGTGTAGTCGCGCCGGAACGAGAGCGTCGTTGCAAGCGACGTATGGTTCGCGACCACGAGCGGGTCGAGCGTGATGCATTCGCGAAAATACGTCGTGCTCTCGGTCCAGTGCCCTAGCCGCCGCTCGATCAGACCGAGCGAGCCCAGCGCGTCGGCGTTGTTCGGCCAGCGCGCGTGCACGGTCTTGAAGGCGCGCTCGGCCGCGGCGAAGTCGTGGTCGACGTAATACTTGTACGTCGCATCCGCGAGCTGGACTTCGGCGAGCTCGGCGTTCAGCGCGAGTGCCTTGTCGAGCGTCGCGCGCGCGGCGGCGCGGTGGTCCGTGCGCATGTCGTCGCCGTCGAACACGAGAAACGCGTGCGTGCGCGCAAGGAGCGCCCATGCGACGGCGAACGAAGGATCGATCGCGACGGCCTGCTCGAGCACGCCGACCGCCTGGAGGTTGCTCGCCGCCTCGAAGCGGCGCTGCAGCACGAGCCCGCGCAGGTATAGATCGTACGCGCGTCGGTCGAGCGTCGGCTGCATCGCGATCGCGGCGCTCTCGCTCGGCGTGATCTTGCCGGCGAGCGCAGTCGCGATCGCGCCTGCGATGTCGTTCTCGACCGACAGCACGTCGCCGAGCTTGCGGTCGTAGTCCTCGGCCCAGAGGTGCTGGTCCGTGTCGACGCGGATCAGCTGCACGTTGACGCGCACCGTGTCGTCGGCGCGCTGCACGCTGCCTTCGACGATGTTCGCGACGCCGAGCACGTGCGCCATTTCCTTCAACGTGCCCTGCCTCGCGGCGACCTGCTCGGCTGATGTGCGCGAAATGACCTTCAGCGAACCGATCTTCGCGAGGCGCGTCAGGATCTCGTCCTGGATGCCGGCCGCGAAGTACGCGGCGTCGGGCTCGGAGCTCAGGTTCTTGAACGGCAGTACGGCAATTGAAGCTTCGGCGGGCGGCGCGATGGGCGATGCAGGCTTGTTGCGCAGCGCGAGCCACGCGGTCACGACGAGCACGAGCGCAGCGATCGCGCCGATCGCATAGGCGCGCACGCGAGGGCGGGCTGGCGTCGGCGCGATCACGGGCGGCAGCGCGTGGCCCGCGCCGTCGACCGCTTCGAGCCGGTAGCCGACGCGCGCGATCGTCTCGATGTGAAAGCTCGCCCTGCCCTCGCCCGCATCGGCGAGCTCGCGCAGCTTGAAGATGCAGCGGTTGATCGCGGCCTCGCCGACGACGCGGTCGTCCCAGCAGCGGTGGATCAGCTCGTCGCGCGAAACCACCGCACCGTTCGCGCGCGCGAGCGCAACGAGCACCTGCATGACGCGCGGCTCGACCTGGTGCCGCTCGGCGCCGCGGACGACTTCGCGCACCGACGGTCGGATCGCGAGATCGCCGAGCACGAAGTCGGGCTCGGCGGCCAGCCGGATCGCATCGACGCTCGGCGGCTTCGAAATCGCGCTCATCAGCGATCCATTAGCGAAAGATCACGGACCCACAACGGCCACGGTATGGGTCGGGAACACGCTGCGGACGTCGAATGGACTCGCGAGCCGAGGCATCGGCGCGGCGGGTGGAAGGGCGTCAGGTCGCGCAGTCATGGCCTCTCCCCAAGACCCTCTGCTTCGGAAACATTCTAACTGCGACCGTGGCAGAAGCCGCACCCGAAGGAGCTCGAGCCCCGCGCAAGGCGCGGGAACCGCGTGAGCGCGCGCCACGAGGCGCCGTTCGTGCGTTCAGACGAGGAGAAGGGGCGATGCGTGCTTTCTTGAAACTGCTCTCGGTCGCGTGGCTGCTGGCGGCGGCCGGCAGCGCGGCGGCAACCGATTATCAGGTGTTCCTCGGTGGCGGCTCCGATACGTTCCGGCCGAACGACATCACGATCCAGGTCGGCGACACCGTCACGTTCCACAACTACGGCGGCCAGCACAACGTGCGCGCCAACGACAACTCGTTCCGCTGCGCGGTTGGCTGCGACGGCACCGGCGGCAGCGGCGAGCCAACGGCACGCAATGGACCGACACGATCACGTTCGACCACGCCGGCGACGTCGCCTACCACTGCGATCCGCATGCGGGGATGGGGATGATCGGCGTCGTCCACGTCGCAGAGGGCGGCGGTGGCGGCGGCACGGTGCCGATCACGTCCGGCTTCACCGGCGCCTGGTACGACCCGAACCAGAGCGGGCACGGCATCTTCATCGAGGTGCTGCCCGGCAATCAGATGCTCGCGTGGTGGTTCACGTTCAACCCCGACGGCACGCAGCAGGCGTGGTTCGGCAACGTCGGCGCGATCGACGGCGATACGGCGACGATCGACGCGCTGCAAGCGCAAGGCGGCCGCTGGATCCCGAACTTCGATCCGGCGAACGTCACGCAGCCGGCGTGGGGCCGGCTCGTCTTCACGTTCACCGACTGCGACCACGGGCGCGTAGACTTCACGTCGACCTCGCCGGGCTACGGGTCAGGCCACATGGACCTGACGCGCATCACCGAGCCCGCAGGCCTTTCCTGCCCCTGAGCTTTCGGATCAACGAACGCGGGGCGGCCGATCGTCGGCGCGCCCGCACATCGGGAGGAATGTCATGAAACGCAATCTCGCTTTGCTCGCCACAGCGGCAGCGCTCGCGCTGTCCGGCCTTTCCGCTCATGCCGGCTGCGTCGATCCGCGCGTCGCGGTGCAGAACGCGGCGAACCGGATGCCGCTGGTGCTGCCGGCCGCGGCGAGGGCCGCCGCGGGCGACGATCACCACGACAACGACAGCATCGTCGGCACGTGGGTCGTCAACTACACATCGGGCGGAAACCCGGCCGGCGACGCATTCATCCAGTGGCACGACGACGGCACCGAGTGGGAGAACATCGATTTCCCGGTGCTCGGCGGCAACATCTGCATGGGCGAGTGGCGGCACAGCGGCCACCGGCAGTACTCGCGCGAGCACATCGGCTGGCTGTACACGGACGGCACGGTCTCGGGCTACTTCACCGAGACCGAAACGGACGCGCTGTCGCACGACGGCGATTCGTACACCGGCACGAACGACACGAAGATCTACGATCTCTCGGGCAACCTGCAGGTCGAGGTCACGGGCGCGTCGAGCGCGACGCGATTCCCGTAGGCGAAAACGCAAAAGCCCCGCATCGCTGCGGGGCTTTTGGTGAAGCGTCGAACCGGCTTGCCCTCACCCTGCCCTCTCCCGCAAGCGGGAGAGGGTTGTAATCCAGCGCGAGGGTTTCCGTAGTGCGGCTGTGCGCGCCGCTTAGAAATCCATACCGCCGCCCATGCCGCCCATGCCGCCGCCGCCACCGTGGTTGTGCGCCTCTTCCTTCTTCGGCGCTTCGGCGACCATCGCTTCGGTCGTGATCATGAGGCCGGCGATCGACGCCGCGTTCTGCAGCGCGGTGCGCGTGACCTTGGTCGGATCGAGGATGCCGATCTCGACCATGTCGCCGTACTCGCCGGTTGCGGCGTTGTAGCCGTAGTTGCCCTTGCCGTCGGCGACCTTGTTCAGCACCACGCTCGGCTCTTCGCCGGCGTTGGCGACGATCTCGCGCAGCGGCGCTTCCATCGCGCGCTTGGCGATCTGGATGCCGTGGTTCTGGTCTTCGTTGTCGCCCTTGAGCTTGGCGAGACCGGCCAGCGAGCGGATCAGCGCAACGCCGCCGCCCGGCACCACGCCTTCCTCGACCGCCGCACGCGTCGCGTGCAGTGCGTCTTCGACGCGCGCCTTCTTTTCCTTCATCTCGACTTCGGTCGCGGCGCCGACCTTGATCACGGCAACGCCGCCGGCGAGCTTGGCCACGCGCTCCTGCAGCTTCTCGCGGTCGTAGTCCGAGGTGGTCTCCTCGATCTGCGCCTTGATCTGCTTGATGCGCGACTGGATGTTCGCGCCTCGCCGGCGCCGTCGATGATCGTGGTGTTCTCCTTCGAGATCTCGACCTTCTTGGCGCGGCCGAGATCCTTGATCGTCGCCTTCTCGAGCGACAGGCCGACTTCCTCGGAAATGACCTGGCCGCCGGTCAGGATCGCCATGTCTTCGAGCATCGCCTTGCGACGATCGCCGAAGCCCGGCGCCTTGACGGCGCAACCTTGACGATGCCGCGGATCGTGTTGACGACGAGCGTCGCCAGCGCTTCGCCTTCGACTTCCTCGGCGACGATCAGCAGCGGCTTGCCGGCCTTGGCGACGCCTTCGAGCACCGGCAGCAGCTCGCGCACGTTCGAGATCTTCTTGTCGTGCAGCAGGATGTACGGGTCTTCCAGCTCGACCTGCATCGATCTGCTGGTTGTTGATGAAGTACGGCGACAGATAGCCGCGATCGAACTGCATGCCCTCGACGACGTCGAGCTCGTTCTCGAGGCCCGAGCCTTCCTCGACCGTGATCACGCCTTCCTTGCCGACCTTGTCCATCGCCTCGGCGATGAGCTCGCCGATCGTCGTCGTCGCCGTTCGCGGAGATCGTGCCGACCTGGGCGATCGACTTCGAATCGGCCGACGGCTTGGAGAGCTTCTTCAGCTCGTCGACGGCGCCGATGACGGCCTTGTCGATGCCGCGCTTGAGATCCATCGGGTTCATGCCGGCGGCGACGGCCTTCAGGCCTTCGCGGATCAGCGCCTGCGCGAGCACGGTCGCGGTCGTGGTGCCGTCACCGGCGACGTCGGAGGTCTTCGAAGCGACTTCCTTGACCATCTGCGCGCCCATGTTCTCGAACTTGTCGGCCAGCTCGATCTCCTTGGCGACGGACACGCCGTCCTTGGTGATCGTCGGTGCGCCGAAGCTCTTCTCGAGCACGACGTTGCGGCCCTTCGGACCGAGCGTCGCCTTGACCGCATTGGCCAGGATGTTCACGCCGCGCAGCATGCGCGCGCGCGCGTCTTCGGAGAAACGGATTTCTTTGGCTGCCATTGGTTAATTCCTCAAAAAAGCCAGAGTTTCGTATTACGGCGAACGAGGTCGGCGCGATGCGCCCGCTTACTCGATGACCGCCAGGATGTCTTCTTCGCGCATGACCAGGAGCTCCTGGCCGTCGACCTTGACCTCGGTGCCGCTGTACTTGCCGAACAGCACCTTGTCGCCGTCCTTGACGGCGATCGGACGGACCTTGCCGTCCTCGAGGATCTTGCCGTTGCCGACGGCGACGACTTCGCCCTGGATCGGCTTCTCGGTGGCGGAGTCGGGAATGACGATGCCGCCGGCGGAGACTTTGTCTTCCTCCAGGCGCTTGATGATCACGCGGTCGTGCAGGGGGCGTAGTGCCATGTCTTGAGTCCTCGAAGCGGAGTGATTGGAAACGATTGATCTTGAAAGGGAATCCCCGCGCTGCTAGCACTCGGCGGGAATGAGTGCCAAGTTTACCGGCGAAGGATTTCCAAGGGAAGTCGGCTAGACACCGAGGCAGGTGAGGCTCGGGTCGCCGCTTTCAAGGGTTCGGGCGCACGCGGTGCGCAAGCCGCACCCGCTAAACTCGTCATTTCCTCGGAGCCCGCGTGACCGCCCGCCTCGTCTTATGCACCTGCCCCGACGCGTCGACGGCCTCGCGCCTGGCGCGGGCGCTCGTCGAGGAGCGGCTCGCCGCCTGCGTGAACGTCGTCGGCGGCGTCGCGTCGACGTACCGCTGGAACGGCGAGGTGCACGTCGACGACGAGGTGCTGCTCGTGATCAAGACGATGGCGGACCGCTTCGAGGCGATGCAGGCGCGGCTCGTGGCGCTGCATCCGTATGACGTGCCGGAAGTGCTCGCGATTGAGCCCGCCGGCGGCGCGGCGCCGTATCTTGCGTGGCTCGAGCGCGAGACGCGCCCGGCGTGAACCCGCGTGCGAGCGTTGCGGTCTAGGTTCGGTCTTCTGGGGATCGCCTCTTTCGTGAATCCGGAGTCTTCGATGTTGCGTTCGTGGTTGCGCGCCGTTCTCGTTCTGATTGCCGCCTGCGGCGTGCTGCCGCTCGCGCATGCGCAATCCGAGGATGACCTGTTGCCGGTCGAACAGGCGTTCAAGCTCACGGCGCAGATCGCCGAGCCGGGCAAAGTCGCGTTGCACTGGGACATCGCGCCGGACTACTACCTGTATCGCGCGCGCATCAAGGCGAAGACGTCGCAAGCGGGTGTGACGCTCGGCGAGCTCGCGCTGCCGGACGGCGAGAAGAAGCACGACGAGTTTCTCGGCGACGTCGAGGTCTATCACAAGGCGATCGACGCGACGCTGCCGTACACGCTCGCCGACGCCGCGGCGAAGACGATCGCGGTGACGATCACCGTGCAGGGTTGCCACGAGGTCGATCCGAAGATCTGCTATCCGCCGCATCCGACGTCGTTGACGCTCGACGCTGCCCGCCGGCTGCGGCAGCGCGCCGGCGTCGAGCTCCTGCGGACTCGTCCAGCGCGCGCTGTCGCTCGGCGTCCAGGCTCGGCGTCACGGCCAACGAGGAGCCGCTGCCGCCCGAGCAGGCATTCGTGTTCGAAGCGATCGCGGCGAGCCCGAACGAGCGTTCTCGCGCGCTGGACGATGCCGAAGGGCTACTACCTCTATCGCGACAAGAGCTCGCGTGACGCTCGACGAAGGCGACGGCGTCACGCTCGGCGCGCCGCAATGGCCGAAGGGCGTTGATCACACCGACGAGCATTTCGGCACCGTCGCACGGTGTATTTCGATCAGGTCGAATTGCCGATTCCGCTGACGCGCGAGAACGGCGCCGCGCAGACGATCAAGGTCGAAGGCGAATATCAGGGCTGCCAGGACAACGGCATCTGCTATCCGGTGATGACGAAGACGGTCGCGCATCGAGATGCCGGCGGCGACGGACGCGGAGCTGGCTGCGGCGAAAGCTGCGTTCGTGCCGGCGGCGGTGAACCAAGCGCCGCCCTCACCCGGCCTGCGGCCGGCCTCTCCCGCAAGCGGGCGAGGCGACAGCGGCGGCGACGCGAGCGGAGGACAATCGGAAGAACAGGCGCTGGCCGCGAACCTGTCGAGCAACCGCTGGCTCGCGCTGCTCAGCTTCTTCGGATTCGGGCTTGCTGCTCGCATTCACGCCGTGCGTGTTTCCGATGATCCCGATCCTGTCCGGCATCATCGCGGGCTCCGGCGAGCAACATCTCGACGCGGCGCGCGTTCGTGCTGTCGATCGTCTACGTTCTCGCGACGTGCATCGATCTTCACGATCGCCGGCGTGTTCGCGGGACTCGCGGGCGCGAATCTGCAGGCCGCGTTCCAGAAGCCGTGGATGCTCTGGAGCTTCGCCGTCCTGTTCGTGCTGCTCTCGCTCAGCATGTTCGGCTTCTACGAGCTGCAGCTGCCGAGCTTCTGGCAGTCGAAGATCGCCGACTTCAGCAACAAGCAGAAAGGCGGCTCGCTGATCGGCGTCGCGATCATGGGCGTCGCTGTCCGCGCTGATCGTCGGACCCTGCGTCGCGCCGCCGCTCGCGGCCGCCGTGCTCTACATCGCCAGACGCACGATCCGGTGTTCGGCGGTCTCGCCCTGTTCGTGCTGAGCCTCGGCATGGGCGCGCCGCTCGTCGTGTTCGGCACCGCTGCCGGCAAGTTGCTGCCGCGTGCCGGCGCATGGATGGACGCCGTCAAAGCCGTGTTCGGCGTGCTGTTCCTCGGCCTTGCGATCTGGATGCTCTCGCGCATGCTCGATGCGTTCTGGATCATGCTGATGACCGGCGCGCTCGCGATCGCGTCGGCCGTCTATCTCGGCGCGCTCGAGCGCTTGCCCGAAGGCGCGTCGGGTTGGCGGCGTTTGTGGAAAGCGCTCGGCATCGTGCTGCTGATCGCCGGCGCGGCCGAGATTGCTCGGCGCCGCCGCGGGCGGGCGCGACGTCACGCAGCCGCTGCGCCGGCATCGTCGCGAGCGGCGGCAAATCGGACAAGCAACGCGCTTGCGTTCCGGACGATCAAGTCGGTCGACGATCTCGATCGCGAGCTCGCCGCGGCGAAAGCCGCGAAGCAAGCCGGTCATGCTCGACTTCTACGCGGACTGGTGCGTCAGCTGCAAGGAAATGGAGAAGTTCACGTTCTCGCAGCCGGACGTGCAGCAGGCGCTCGCCGGTTTCGTGCTGCTGAAGGCCGACGTCACCGCGAACGACGACGCCGATCAGGCGCTGCTGAAACGCTTCGCCCTGTTCGGCCCGCCGGCGACGATCTTCTTCTCCGACGGCGCCGAGCACCGCGCGCTGCGGCTGATCGGCTTCGAAAAAGCCGACGACTTCATCGCGCGCGCGCGGCAAGGCACGCGGCTGACGATGTTCAACCGCACGAATGCGCTGATCGTCGTCGTCGCGATCGCCGGCGCGATCGGCGGCTTCCTCGCCGGCGGCTGGCTGCAGCCGATGTCGTCGCCGTCGCACGTGATTCCGCACGTGCTCAAGATCGGCGACGCGGCGCCGCCGGTCGAACGGCCCGACGTCGACGGCAAGCCGCGCGCGCTCGACCGAATGGCGCGGCAAGCTCGTGCTGGTCAACTTCTGGGCGAGCTGGTGCGGACCCTGCCGCGAGGAAATGCCGCTGCTCGACGAGACGCAGCAGCGCTTCGCCGGCGAAGGGCCTCGCAGATCGTCGGCATCGCCATCGACGACAGCGCGGCCGCGACGCGGACGTTCCTCGATGACACGTCCGGTGCACTACCCGATCCTGATCGACGATCCGGCGAAGGGCGACGACCTCTCGGTGACGTTCGGCAACGACCGCGACGTGCTGCCGTATTCGCGTGCTGATCGGCCGCGACGGCCGCATCCTCGCGCGACGTGCCGGCAACTTCTCCGAAGCGAAGCTCGAACGCCTGGCTTGCGCCGCATCTCTGTAGCCGATTATCATCGGCGAAATCTCGCGGATCTGGTGCCAAACGTCGTCGAACTGGACAGATCGGACCGTCTCGGCGCAGACTAGCCGCCCTTTTTCGCCGCGGGGTCGCGCCTTGGCCAAGATGCTCGTCCTGCACGGTCCCAACCTCAACCTGCTCGGCACGCGCGAGCCGGAGATCTATGGCCGCACGACACTTGCCGAGATCGACGCCGATCTTGCCGCGATCGCGCAGGCGATCAGGCCACGAGCTCGCATCGTTCCAGTCGAACGCCGAAGCACGCGCTGATCGACCGCGTCCATGCGGCGCGCGAAGCGACGGCACCGCCTTCATCCTGATCAATCCCGGCGCGCTGACGCACACCAGCGTCGCGCTGCGCGACGCGCTGGCGGCGGTCGCGATCCCGTTCATCGAAGTGCACCTGTCGAACGTGCACGCGCGCGAGGCGTTCCGCCACCACTCGCTACTTCGCCGACCTCGCGCGTCGGCGTGATCGCCGGCTTCGGCGCCGACAGCTACCGGCTTGGCGCTCGCGGCCGCATTGAGGCGTCTCGCCGGCTGAGCGCGACCGACGACAACACCATCCAACTTTTTACGAAGGAGCTCCCATGGACCTGCGCAAGATCAAGAAACTGATCGACCTGCTCGAAGAATCGAATCTCGCCGAACTCGAAATCAAGGAAGGCGAGGAATCCGTGCGCCTGTCGCGCATGCCGAAGGGCATGGTCACGACGATGCCGGCCGCGGCGCCGGTCGCATCAGGTGCGCGTCGAGCCGCCGCGCGCCGCGGCGCCGCCGGCACGCGCCGCAGCGCGACCGCGCCGCCGGCAACGCGAACTGCCCGACGGCCACGTCGTCCGCGCGCCGATGGTCGGCACGTTCTACGCCTCGCCGAATCCCGAAGCGCCGCCGTTCGTGAAAGTCGGCCAGACGGTCAAGGTCGGCGACACGCTCGGCATCATCGAAGCGATGAAGATGTTCAACCAGATCGAAGCCGACGTCGCCGGCACGGTCCTCGCCGTGCTCGTCGAGCAACGGCCAGCCGGTCGAGTTCGACGAACCGCTGTTCGTGATCGGCTGACGCGCCATGCTCGACAAAGTCGTCATCGCCAACCGCGGCGAAATCGCGCTGCGCGTCCTGCGCGCCTGCCACGCGCTCGGCATCAAGACCGTCGCCGTGCATTCGACCGTCGATCGCAACCTCAAGCACGTCGGCATGGCCGACGAATCGGTCTGCATCGGTCCGGCGCCCGCGGCGCGAAAGCTATCTCAACATGCCGGCGATCATCGCCGCGGCCGAAGTCACCGACGCGCAGGCGATCCATCCGGGCTACGGCTTCCTTTCCGAGAACGCCGACTTCGCCGAGCGCGTCGAGAAATCCGGCTTCATCTTCATCGGCCCGACCGCCGACGTGATCCGCCTGATGGGCGACAAGGTCGAGGCGATCAAGGCGATGAAGGCAGCCGGCGTGCCGTGCGTGCCGGGCTCGGGCGGACCGCTCGGCGACGACCGGTCGACGAACGCGCAAGATCGCGCGCGACATCGGCTATCCGGTCATCATCAAGGCGGCCGGCGGCGGCGGCGGACGCGGCATGCGCGTCGTGCACACCGAGGCGCATCTCCACAACGCGATCACGATGACGCAAGACCGAAGCGAAGGCCGCGTTCGGCAACGATCAGGTCTACATGGAGAAGTTCCTCGAGAACCCGCGCCACGTCGAAATCCAGGTGCTCGCCGACGGCCAGGGCAACGCGATCCATCTCGGCGAGCGCGACTGCTCGATGCAGCGCCGCCACCAGAAGGTCGTCGAGGAAGCGCCGGCGCCGGGCATCAGCGCCGAGCAGCGCGCCGAGATCGGCAAGGTCTGCGTCGACGCCTGCCTGCGCATCGGCTATCGCGGCGCCGGCACGTTCGAGTTCCTGTACGAGAACGGCCGCTTCTACTTCATCGAGATGAACACGCGCATCCAGGTCGAGCATCCGGTGACCGAGCTGATCACCGGCGTCGATCTCGTGCGCGAGCAGCTGCTGATCGCGGCCGGCGAGAAACTCTCGCTGCGCCAGGAAGACATCAAGCTCACCGGCCACGCGATCGAATGCCGCATCAACGCCGAGGATCCCGACACGTTCATGCCGAGCCCGGCACCGTCAAGCGCTTCCAATGCCCGGGCGGCCCCGGCGTGCGCGTCGACACGCACTCTACGACGGCTACCGCATTCCGCCGAACTACGATTCGATGATCGGCAAGCTGATCGTGCACGGCCGCGACCGCGCGACCGCGATCGCGCGCATGCGCATCGCGCTCGTCGGAGATGGTCGTCGACGGCATCAAGACCAACATCCCGCTGCAGCAGCGCATCCTCGCCGACGCGGGCTTCCAGCCCGGCGGGCAGAACATCCACTACCTCGAACGCCGCATCGCCGAGCAGCGCGAGAAGGCGATCGGGCTGGGCTGACGCGATGATGCGCGATAGATTCTCGCGCGCTTTGCGCGCCGGCATTTCGTCGCGATCGCCGCGCTCGCGCTCGGCGCGTGCTCCGAGAACATCGGTGCGCCCCGAAAGCGGCGTCATCGACGTCGCGCCGAAAGGCGAACGAGACACTACAGTCGTCGACGGCGAAGTGCTGACGTTCGCCGAGCTCGAAGAGCGCATCGCGGAGCAGCCGCCGGCCGGCATCGTGCTCGAGACGTCGCGGCATCCGCCAGTGGCGCCGCGTGCATCGTGATGCTCGGCTTCAAGACCGACATTCCGATCTGGACGCGCACGCTGCAACGGCCAGCATGCACCAGCTGAAGGCCGACGTAAAGTCGTCCGAAGTCGACAACCATCGACAAGTGCCGCTGAGCCGCCCGATGGCCTGGCTCGAACTCTCGCTGATCGTCACCGCCGACGCAACAGGCCGAGGTCGAAGCCGCGCTCGAAGATCTCGGCGCGCTCGCGGTCACGCTGCTCGACGCCGAGGATCGAGCGGCGATCTTCGAGCCCGGCGTCGGCGAGACGCCGCTGTGGCCCGAGATCGCGCTGTCGGCGTTGTTCGAGGCCGATCGCGACCGCGCCGGGCTCGTGCACGTGCTGACCGAGCTCGTCGCCGATCTCGCGCCGGAGCACGATCGCGTTCCGCGATCGTCGAGGATCAGGACTGGACGCGCGCCTGGATGGACCAGTTCCAGCCGATGCGCTTCGGCCGGCGCCTCTGGATCTATCCGTGGAACATCGAGCCGCCCGCGGACGACGCCGACGCGATCGTCGTGCGCCTCGATCCCGGCCTCGCGTTCGGCACCGGCACGCATCCGACGACCGCGCTCTGCCTCGAATGGCTCGATGCGCTCGACCTCGCCGGCAAGACCGTGATCGACTACGGCTGCGGTTCGGGCGTGCTCGCGATCGCGGCGCTGAAGCTCGGCGCGGCGCGCGTCATCGGCGTCGACAACGATCCGCAGGCGCTCGCGGCGAGCCGCGACAACGCCGAGCGCAACGGCGTCGCCGACCGGCTCGCAGTTGCACATGCCGGACGAGTTCGCCGACGACGCCGGCCGACGTGCTCGTCGCGAACATCCTCGCGGGCCGCTCGCCGAGCTCGCGCCGCGGTTCGCGCGCGTGCGTAAAGGCCGGCGGCGCGATCGCACTGTCGGGCATCCTGCGCGGTCAGGAAAACGAGCTTGCTCGAGCGCTACGCGACGTGGTTCGACGAGCTCGCCGTCGACGCGCGCGAAGACTGGATGCGGATCAGCGGCCGGCGACGCGCCTGAGCTGGCGCACCGCACAGACTGGAGGAACCGTGCACCCGCTGCGCTGGATCGGCCGCCAGCTCGCCGCTTATCTCTCCGAGCCGCGCGACGTCGCGCACGTGATGACGCATCACCCGCGCCTGCTCGCGGCGACGCTGCGCAAGGGCGACGTGCTGCTGATCGAAGGCACCAGCCGCTTTTCGACCGCGATCCGCTACGATCACGCAATCGACCTGGTCGCATGCCGCGCTCTGCGTCGGCGATGCGCTCGAGGCGAACGGCGATCCGCTTGCGAAGCTGCCTCATCGAGGCCGACATCAACGCAGGCGTGCGCGTGATGCCGCTCGCGTTCTACGCGAACTGGCATACGCGCATCTGCCGCCCGGTCGGCCTCACCGAGCGCGAGATCGACGCGCTCGTCGAATACGCGACCGACGCGCATCGGCAACCAGTACGACCTGCGCAACGTGTTCGACCTCGCGCGCTACCTGATCCGCGCCGCCGCCGGTGCCGGACAAGCTACAAGCGGCGCCTGCTCGCGCTCGGCAGCGGCGATCCGACGCGCGCGATCTGCTCGTCCCTGATCGCCGGCGGCGTTCGGCTCGGTGCAGTTATCCGGTGCTGCCCGACATCGAGATCGCGCGCGCTAAGGGCGAGCCGGGCCAGGCAGCAGGTGCGCGAGATCCTGCACATCCGCGATTCGAGCCTCTACGCGCCGCGCGACTTCGACGTCTCGCCGTATTTCCGCATCGTCAAGCCGTCGCTGCAGAACGGCTTCGATCCGCACACGCTGACCGTGGGCCGCAGTCGATGCGCGACCCGCCGGCTGAAAAGCGCGAAGACGACCGACGCGTCGTCCAACTCTGTCGCGCGCGCGACAGTAGAATGCGCCATGTACACGCAATGTCCCGAGTGCCTGACGATCTTCAAGCTCGAGCGGCGCCGAGCTCGCGGCGACGCTCGGCAGCGTGCGCTGCGGGCACTGCAGCGCGGTCTTCGATGCGCTGCGCACGCTGACCGAGCAGTTGCCGCCGGAGCCGATCGGCACGCTCGATACGCATCCGACGCAAGTCGCGCCGCCGCAGCTCGGTCTGCCGGTGTTCCGGCCGAATCCGGCGCAAGGCCAGGGCGCGCTGCTGTTCGATCCCGACGAGCGTCCACGCGCCTCCGAGCGGCCCGTCGACGCCGGCGTTCACGCGGCGCCGCCGCGTGCGCGCGCGGCGCACGGGGCCTGGGTCGCCGGCAGCGTCGCTGCTGTTGCTGACGCTCGGCGGACAAATCGCGTGGGCCGAACGCGCGCGCTGGCTCGACGATGCGCGCGTGCGCGCGTGGGTCGATCCCGCGTGCGCGAAGCTCGGCTGCAGGCTGCCGCCGCGACACGACGCCGGCGCGCTCGAGCTGCTTGTCGCGCGACATCCGTCCGCATCCGTCGGTGCCGGGCGCGCTGATCATCTCGGCGACGCGTGCGCAACGACGCCGATTTCGCGCAGGCATTTCCGATCGTCGAGATCACGCTGTCCGATCTGGACGAGACGCGCATCGCGATGCGCCGTTTCCAGCCGCGCGAATACGTCAGCGATCCGCGCACGATCGCGCAGGGTCTCGCGCCGGGCGCGACGACCGCGCTCGTGTTCGAAGTCGCCGATCCCGGCAAGAACGCGGTCGCGTTCGAATTCAAGTTCGACGAGTGACGCGTTCGCGTCGCAAGCACGAATGTGCGCGCACATCAAGAGGCGTTGCTGCATGCGCGCGTGAGGAAATACGACGCAAGTGCCGCGCACGCACTGAGATCGTTGACGACGATCGAAAAAATTCATCGTCGCGGGACTTATCAAGCGCGCGTCGCGGCGCTAATATCCCTTCCCCGTGTGCACCGCGATGTGCGCACTGGCCGCTCAAGGACGTTCGAGTAATCCAAGGGGCCATCGTTCCGTGAATGCCGTCAGCATCCTGCGCGCCGAAGCCGCGCATGAACCCGCATTGCAACCTGCGTTGCGCGAATGCGTTTCGCGCGCCGTGCGCCGCTATCTTTCCGACGTCGAGTCGCAGCCGCGCGAAGGCCTGCTACGCGCTCGTGCTGCACGAAGTCGAATCGCCGCTGCTCGCGCGAAGTGCTGGCGTGGTACGGCGGCAACCAGAGCAAGGCCGCGGCCGCGCTCGGCATCAATCGCGCGACGCTGCGCAAGAAGCTGCATCAGTACGGCCTCGCCGACTGAGGCCAACGACGGGCGCCGAACGCACGTTCGTGCGCCTTCAGCCCCGATGTCGGCTCGTCTTCGCGCTTTCTCCACGCGCGCGCGGTAGCGCCGGTATAATCTCCGGCCTTTCCGTCCCGACACGCCCATGTTCGATGCGACCCTGGTGCCCGTCCGGCGCGCGCTGCTCAGCGTTTCCGACAAGACCGGCCTCGTCGATTTCGCGCATGGGCTCGACGCGCTCGGCGTCGCGCTGGTCTCGACCGGCGGCACGGCCGCGGCGCTGCGCGAGGCCGGCCTGCCGGTGACCGACGTCTCGACGCTGACCGGCTTCCCGGAGATCATGGACGGCCGCGTCAAGACGCTGCACCCGAAAGTGCACGGCGGCCTGCTCGGCCGGCGCGGCACCGACGACGCGGTCATGGCAGAGCACGGCATCGCGCCGATCGACCTGCTCGTCGTGAACCTGTATCCGTTCGAAGCGACGACTGCGCGGCCCGACTGCACGCTCGACGACGCGATCGAGAACATCGACATCGGCGGCCCGGCGATGCTGCGCGCGGCGGCGAAGAACCACGAGCACGTCGCCGTCGTCGTCGATCCGACCGACTACGCCGAGATGCTCGAAGCGCTCGCGCACGGCGGCACGAGCCTTAGCGCTGCGCCGCCGGCTCGCGGCGAAGGCGTTCGCGCACACCGCGCGCTACGACGGCGTCATCGCGAACTGGCTCGGCGCGCGGCCCGATGCCGAGCGGACCGAGCCGTTCGCGCCGACGCTCCACCTTTCGTTCGAGCTGCAAGCAGACGCTGCGCTACGGCGAGAATCCGCACCAGGGCGGCGCGCTCTACGTCGAGCAGCACGTACCGGCCGGCACGGTCGCGAGCGCGCGCGTGCTCGCGGGCAAGGAGCTGTCGTACAACAACATCGCCGACGCCGATGCCGCGCTCGAATGCGTCAAGGCGTTCCGCAAGACGCCGGCGTGCGTCATCGTCAAGCACGCCAATCCGTGCGGCGTCGCGCTCGGCGCCGATCTCGGCGAGGCCTACGAGCGCGCCTACGCCGTCGATCCGGTCTCGGCGTTCGGCGGCATCATCGCGTTCAATCGCACGCTCGACGCCGAGACCGCCGCGCGCGATCCTCGAGCGCCAGTTCGTCGAAGTCGTGATCGCGCCGGACGTCGAGCCGCGCTGCGCTCGCGACGCTCAACGCAAAGCCGAACGTGCGCGTGCTCGCGTGCGGCGCGTGGGACGAGCAGCCGTCATCGCGATGGACTTCAAGCGCATCGCCGGCGGCCTGCTGGTGCAGGATGCCGACCGCGACACGCTGCTGATGACCGACCTGAAGGTCGTCTCGCAAGCGCGTGCCGGATGCGGCCGAGCTGCGCGACCTGCTGTTCGCCTGGCACGTCGCGATGTTCGTCAAGTCGAACGCGATCGTCTACGCGCGCGAAGGCCGCACGATCGGCATCGGCGCCGGCCAGATGAGCCGCGTCGATCAGCGCGAAGATCGCCGCGCTGAAGGCCGCCGAAGCCGGCCTCGAGGTGCGCGGCTGCGTGATGGCGTCCGACGCGTTCTTCCCGTTCCGCGACGGCATCGACGCGGCGGCCGAAGCCGGCATCCGCGCCGTGATCCAGCCCGGCGGCTCGATGCGCGACGACGAAGTCATCGCCGCCGCCGACGAGCACGGCATGGCGATGGTGTTCACCGGCGTGCGGCACTTCCGGCATTGAGTCATTCGGCCTCGCATGAAAGTCCTCGTCATCGGCTCCGGCGGCCGCGAACACGCGCTGGCCTGGAAGCTCAAGCAGTCGCCGCGCGTCGACGAAGTGATCGTCGCGCCCGGCAATGCCGGCACCGCGCGCGAGCCCGGACGTGCGCAACGTCGACGTCGCGGCGACCGACATCGACGGCCTGCTCGCGCTCGTCGCGCGCGAGAAGATCGGATCTGACCGTCGTCGGTCCCGAAGCGCCGCTGGTCGCCGGCGTCGTCGACCGCTTCCGCGCCGCCGGCCTGCGCTGCTTCGGCCCGACGCGCGATCGCCGCGCAGCTCGAAGGCTCGAAGGCGTTCGCCAAGGATTTCCTGCGCGCGCCACAACATTCCGACCGCGCGCTACGCAGTGTTCACCGAGCTCGATGCCGGCGCTCGCGTACGTGCGTCGCGCACGGCGCGCCGATCGTCATCAAGGCCGACGGCCTCGCCGCCGGCAAGGGCGTGGTCGTCGCGCTGACGCTCGCCGACGCCGAGCAGGCGCTGCGCGACATGCTCGGCGCGCACGCGTTCGGCGATGCGCGGCGCGCGTCGTGATCGAGGAATTCCTCGACGGCGAGGAAGCGAGCTTCATCGTCGATCAGCGACGGCACGCACGTCGCTGCCGATGGCGACGAGCCAGGACCACAAGCGCCGCGACGACGGCGACCTCGGCCCGAACACCGGCGGCATGGGCGCGTACTCGCCGGCGCCGGTCGTGACGCCGGCGGTCGAGCAGCGCATCCTGCGCGAAGTGATCCGAGCCGACGCTCGCCGGCATGGCCGCCGAAGGCGCGCCGTTCATCGGCTTCCTCTACGCCGGCCTGATGATCGACCGCGACGGCGACGCCGAAGGTGCATCGAGTTCAACGTGCGCTTCGGCGATCCGGAAACGCAGCCGATCATGATGCGGCTCGAATCCGATCTGGTCGACCTGGTCGAGGCCGCGCTCGACGGCCGACTCGACCGGACAGCACGCGTGCGCTGGGATCCGCGCCCGGCGATCGGCGTCGTGATGGCCGCGCACGGCTATCCGGGCAAGGTGCGCACCGGCGACGCGATCGCAGGGCTCGACGCGGCGTTCGGCGACGACGTGAAGGTCTTCCACGCCGGCACGCGCGACGAAAACGGCAACGTCGTCAGCGCCGGCGGTCGCGTGCTGACGGTGTGTGCGCTCGGCGACGATCTTGGCGCGGCGCGCGACGCGCCTACGCAGCCGCGCGGCGCATTCGTTTCGACGGTACGTTCTATCGGCGCGACATCGGGCATCGCGCGTTGCGGAGCGGCGCGCGCTAGACGCCTCGCACTGCCCTCTCCCGCGAGCGGGAGAGGAATATCACGCAATCGGTCGAAGCGCGTCAGCGCGCCGGCGGCGCGGCGCCTTTGACATCCGGCGCAGGCCGCTCCGGCTTCAGCAATCCGCTCATCGCGGGCCACGGCTTGTCCGGCAGCTTGTTCGCCTGGAACTGCTGCAGGAAATCGCGGTAACCGGGCAGCTCGCCCTTGTGGCCGTTGCGCACGAGCACGAACATCGCGCCCTGCTGGATCTTGATCGCATCGTCCCACTTGCCGTTCGCGGCGAGCGCGAGCGCGTAAGCCTCGGCGATCGGCGCGGCGTCGCTCTGGTGGTAGAGCTTGTCGCCGTAGTCGAGCGCCATGCGCTTCTCCTCGGCGTTGCTCGCGGGGCACGTCGCCGTCAGACGCACGAAGAGCTGCATCAGGATGCCGTTCCGCGCGTCCTTCGCGAGCGCGGCGTTGAGCTCGCGGATCGCAGCCGTGCACTTGCCGGCGGCCGCTTCTGCGGCCATCAGATGCGTCCACGCGTCGGCGTCGCCGGGCGAGGCCTGCGTCAGGTTGCGAAAGCGCGCGGCCGCTTCGTCGTATCGGCCATTCCGCATCAGGACGTCGCCGAGCGCGATCTGCGCTTGGGACTTCGGATCGATCGCGATCGACTTCTCGTACGCCTCCTGTGCGCCACGATCGTCGTTCGACATCTCGAGCACGCGGCCGAGCACGGCCCACGCGGCCGGATCGCGCGGGTTCGCTTCGACCGCCGACTGTGCGCGCGATTTCGCCTGCGTCAGGTTGCCGTCGGCTGCCTCGACACGCGCGTACGTGTAGAGCAGCTCCGAATCGTTCGAGCGCGAGCGCATCGCGCTATCGAGCTTCTGGCGCGCCGCGTCGTACTGGCCGGTCGCAAGCAGGAACTCGGCTTCGCGCGCCGGCGTCAGCGAGCGCAGTGCCGTCGGTGAGACGCCGCTCGGCGTCGATGCGTCGTTCTTGGCCTGCGCATCGGTTTGCGCGGGCGCTTCCGGCGCCTGCGTCACCTGCGTCTGCACGAGGCCGAGCATGATCGGATCGCCGAGCGCCGGCACGCCGTCGCCGACTTTCGCGCGCGCGTCGGCGGCCGCCTTCGCGTTGCCGGCGCCGGTGTATGCGTCGGCGAGCTGCGCGTAGAGCTTCGTCGCCTTCGGATCGTTCGCGAGCGCCTTGTTCGTTGCTTCGACCGCTTCGGCGTAGCGTTTCTGCTTGAGATCGATCTCGCCGAGCAGCGCGTACGACACGGCCTCGTTCGGATTACCGGCCGTGAAATCGGTCAGGATCTTCTTCGCGCCTTCGAGATCACCCTGCTCGATGCGGACGTTGACGACCGCCATTCGCATCGGCAGGTACTGCTGATCGATCGAGAACGCCTTCTCGAAATACTGCTGCGCTGCCGGATTCTGCCTCTGCATGCGCGCGACGATGCCCTGCGCGTAGATCCAGCGCGCATCTTTGGGCGCAAGCGCAGCGGCATCCTCGAGCGCGATCGCGGCTTCGGGATAGAAGCCGCCCTGCGCATAGAACGAGCCGAGCAGCGCGTACGCGCCGGCGAGACGGTCGCCGACCAGCGTCGGCTTCATCTTCTCGAACTCGATGCGCGCGTCGCGAATCTCCTTCGCCTTGTCCGCAGGCAGCTTCGAAAGATCGGGCACCGGGACCGCCTTGACGAGCGCCTCCTCGGCGAACGTCGGTGCGGCGAGAAGGATCAGAAGCGCTGCGAGTGCAGCCGCGAGCTTCTTCGAAGAAAGGATTTTTGCCATCGGACATCGCTAGTTGCGGCGAAAAAGGACGCGCAGTTTACCCGCTCGGCGCGCTCGGAGTCGGAACGAGGCTCGGACCGCGACCCAGAGCGCGAGTTCACGCGATCGGCGCTCCGCGAGGCACGCATGCGGGCTTCGCGGCCGCTCTGGTAGATTGCGGCGTCTGCCGCGGGGAGCCTCATGTCGGGACAGAACCAGTTCGCGCTGCTCGGCCAGAGGCGCTTCGCGCCGTTTTTCGCGACCCAGGCGCTCGGCGCTTTCAACGACAACGCGTTCCGCAACGCGATGATCGTGCTGGTCGGCTTCCACATGGGGCTCGACGAGGGCGCGGTCGGCTTCTATTCGAACATCGCGCCAGCGCTCTTCATCCTGCCGTTCTTCCTGTTCTCGGCGACGTCCGGCCAGCTCGCCGAGAAGTTCGAGAAGACGCGCATCATCCGCTTCGTGAAGCTCTTCGAGATCGCGGCGATGGCGCTCGCATCGGTCGCGTTCTACCGGCACAGCCTCTGGCTGATGCTGACGGTGCTGTTCCTGATGGGCCTCCACTCGACGCTGTTCGGCCCGATCAAGTACGCGATCCTGCCGCAGGCGCTGCATCCGGACGAGCTCGTCGGCGGCAACGCGCTCGTCGAGACCGGCACGTCGCTCGCGATCCTGATCGGCATGATCGCCGGCGGCTCGGCGATGGCGAGCGCGGGCCCGGTCGCGGCGTCGATCCTCGTGCTTGCGATCGCGGTCGCGGGTTACCTCGTCTGCCGCTCGATCCCGCCGGCGCCGCCGACCGCGCCGGATCTCAAGTTCAACTGGAACCCGTTCACCGAAACCGTGCAGGTGCTCGGCTTCGTGACGAAGAACCGCACCGTGTTCAACTCGGTGCTCGGCATCTCGTGGTTCTGGTTCTTCGGCGGCGTGTTCACGATGCAGCTGCCGAACTACACGAAGATCTTCCTCGGCGGCACCGAATCGGTGTCGATCCTCGTGCTGGCGCTCTTCTCGATCGGCGTCGGCGCGGGCTCGCTGCTCTGCGAGAAGCTTTCGGGACGTCGCGTCGAGATCGGCCTCGTGCCGTTCGGCTCGATCGGGCTCACGCTGTTCGGCATCGATCTCTACTTCGCGCGGCCCGCGGCCGCGACGTTGCACGAGCTCTCGGCATTCGCATTCCTCGCCGCGCCCGGCAGCTGGCGCATCGTCGCCGATTTCGTCCTCGTCGGCGTCTTCGCGGGCTTCTACATCGTGCCGCTGTTCGCGCTCGTGCAGAGCCGCGCGCCGAAGAGCCAGCTCTCGCGCGTGATCGCCGGCAACAACATCATCAACGCGCTCTTCATCGTCGCGGCGGCCGCGTTCGGCATCGGGCTCGGCGCGGCGGGGCTTTCGATCCCGCAGATCTTCCTCGTCGCCGCGATCCTCAACGCCGCGGTCGCGATCTACATCTACACGCTCGTGCCCGAGTTCCTGATGCGATTCGTGTCGTGGATCATCGTCAGCGTGCTCTATCGCATCCGCGTCGAAGGCGCCGAGAACGTGCCGGACGAAGGACCCGCGGTGCTCGTCGCGAACCACGTCAGCTTCATGGATCCCTTGATCGTCAACGCGGCGACGCGTCGGCCGCCGCGCTTCGTCATGTACTACAAGATCTTCAATATCCCGGTGCTGCGCTTCATCTTCCGCACCGCGAAGGCGATCCCGATCGCGGGCCGCAAGGAGGACGAAGCGCTGATGGAGCGCGCGTTCGCCGAAGTCGATGCGACGCTCGCCGACGGCGGGCTCGTCTGCATCTTCCCCGAAGGCGGCATCACGCGCGACGGCGAGATCGGGCCATTCCGACCTGGCATCGAGCGCATTCTCGCGGCGCGGCCGGTGCCGGTCGTGCCGATTGCGCTGCGCGGACTCTGGGGCTCGGTATTCAGCCGACGCGATTCGACGCTCGGCCGCATGCGCCTGCCGCGCCGGTTTCGTGCGCACATCGAGGTCGCGATCGGACCGCCGGTTCCGCCGGAGCAGGCGACCGCGGCCGAGCTTGAAGCGCGTGTGCGCGCGCTGCGCGGCGATCTCGCGTGAGCGGCGCGCCGGTACAGCGCAAACGTCTGCTGCTGCTCAGCGTCTCCGCCGGCGCCGGCCACGTGCGCGCGGCCGAGGCATTGCGCGTCGCCGCGGAAGAAGCCGGGCTCGTCGCGCAGCATCTGGACGTGATGGATTTCGTCTCGTCGGCGTTCCGCGCGCTCTACACCGATTTTTATCTCAAGCTCGTCGAGCACTCGCCGACCGCCTGGTCGATGCTCTACCGCATCATGGACAAGACGCCGCCGAGCGCGCCGCTCGCACGCGTGCGACGCGCGATCGAGCGGCTCAATACGCTCAAGCTCAGGAAGGCGATCGCGGCGTTCGCTCCGGACGCCGTCATCTGCACGCATTTCCTGCCGGCGGAGCTCCTGATGCGCGAGCGCGGCGCGCGGCCGCGTGACGAGTCCGGTCTACGTGCAGATCACCGATTTCGATCTGCACGGCATGTGGATCGTGCCGGACATGGCGGGCTATTTCGTTGCGAGCGACGAAGTCGCGTTTCGCGCGCAAGCACGCGGGATCGCGCGCGAGCACGTGCACGTGACCGGCATTCCGATCATGCCGGCGTTCTCCGAGCCGCTCTCGCGTATTTCATGCGCGATCGAAGCGGGCCTCGACGCGAAACGCACGACGATCCTCCTGATGGGCGGCGGCGCCGGGCTCGGCGGGCTCGACGACGTCGCCGCGCGCCTCGTCGCGCTCGATCACGATTTCCAGCTGATCGCGCTCGCCGGCCGCAACGCCGACATGCTGAAGCGGCTCGAAGCGCTCGCGAAACGCCATCCGCGCCGGATCCTCGCGCAGGGCTTCACGAACCGCGTCGAGCGTTTGATGGCGGCCTCTGATCTCGTCATCACGAAACCGGGCGGCCTGACGACGTCCGAATGCCTCGCGATGGGCCTCCCGATGATCGTGCACGCGCCGATCCCGGGCCAGGAAGAGCGCAACTGCGACTACCTGCTCGAACAGGGCGCCGCGCTGAAGGCGATCGACGCGAGCGGGCTCGAGTGGCGCGTGCGTCAGGTCATCGCGCATCCGGAACGGCTCGCCGCGATGGCGGCGCGCGCGCGTGCGCTCGGGCATCCGCACGCGGCGCGCGAGGTCGTGCGCGTCGTCGCGAAAGCCGGCTGATGTCGGCGACGCTGCAGTAGTTGCTTCCCCCGAAAGACGAATCTGCTAGTACGAAGCTCGTCGTTTACAAAGAATAAAAGCGGGGCTATGCTGAAGCGGCGATCTACCCGTAGAAGGAATCCCGCCATGAAAACCATCCTTGCGCTCGCCGTCGTGCTGTCGGTGGCAGTGCTGACGCCCTGCTCCGCCAAGGAGAACTATCACGAGAAACAGGTCAACGCGGAAACCAAGGAAGCGTTCGCCGACATCTCGCAGAACGTCCGCCGCCAGATGGACGAGGGCGGCAAGTACGAGTTCGTCCCCGTCGACGAGCGCACGAAGATCGACAAGAGCTTCACCGAGATGACCGCGCTGTTCGATCAGTACGGCACCGTCTCGGCGATGAACCAGGACGCGAAGGTCAAGCTCTTCAACGATCAGGAAGTCGTCAATTCGATCCTGACCAAGCGCGATCGCGACCGCGTCATCTGCACGAACAAGGCGCCGGTCGGCTCGCACATTCCGCATACAAGCTGCCACACCTATGCGCAGGAAGTGCAGGCACACCAGGAAACGCAGAAGCAGATGACCGATTGGAAAGTCATGGGATGCGCCGGCAGCCCGTCCGGCCGTGGCGTCGCGACGCAGGCGCCAGCCGCGTGCTCGTACCGCTCGAAGGGCGACGGCGGCGGACACTGACGAAGCGGACCTCGTCGGCTGCGACGGCGGTCCGACGACCGCGGGCCCACCGGTACGCCGCGCGCACGGCGCGGCTGAAATCGGCCGATAATCGGGCGACTCCCTGGGAGAAGCCTCGGTGGATATCGATGTCCTCATCGTCGGCGCCGGTCCGACGGGACTGATGCTGGCGAACCAGCTCGCGCGACGCGGCGTGCGTTATCTGCTCATCGACCGCCACGGTGGTCCCGCGCGCGAGACGCGCGCGCTCGGCGTGCAGGCACGCACGCTCGAGATCTACCAGAAGCTCGGCATCATCGGGCGCGCGCTCGAGCTCGGCACGCCCGGCCACGGCGCAAACCTGTGGGCCGACGGCGTCCTGAAAGGCCACGTATCGCTCGGCGATGCCGGGCGCGAGATCACACCGTATCCGTACATCCTGATCCTCGGCCAGGACGACAACGAGCGCATCATGGGCGAGCGCCTGCGCGCGCTCGGCGGCGCCGTGCAATGGAACACCGAGCTGATCGCGCTCGAGCAGCGCGCCGATCGCGTCGCCGCGACGCTGAAGATGGCCGACGGAACGACGCGCAAGATCGAAGCCGCGTGGGTCGCCGGCTGCGACGGTGCGCACAGCGCGGTCCGCGAGCTCAACGCGATCGCCTTCCCCGGCGCGCCGTACGAGCACGTCTTCTTCGTCGCCGACGTCGAGATGACCGGCACGATGGTGCCGGACGAAGTCAACGTCTATCTCTGGAAGAGCGGCTTCCATCTTTTCTTCCCGATGCGCGGCGCCAACCACTGGCGCATCGTCGGCATCCTGCCGCCCGAGCTTCGCGGCAAGGACAATGTCGCGTTCGACGCGGTCGTGCCGTCGATCCGCGGCGAGGCGGGCTCTGCGCTCGTCGTTCAAGTCGTGCTCGTGGTTCTCGACGTACCGCATCCAGCACCGTGCGGCCGCCGAGTTCCGCAAGGGCCGCTGCTTCGTGCTCGGCGACGCCGCGCACATCCACAGCCCGGTCGGCGCGCAGGGCATGAATACGGGGCTGCAGGACGCGTACAACCTTGCGTGGAAGCTCGCGCTCGTGACGCAAGGCAGGGCCGATACCGCGCTGATCGATTCATACGCCGCCGAGCGCATGCCGGTGGCCCGGGCGCTGCTGCGCAGCACCGACGCAGGCTTCAAGTTCATCGTCTCCGACAGCGCGTTCGCGGGCCTCATGCGCGCGCAGGTCGTCGCGCGTGTCGCCGGCTTCGCGATGATGTTCCGCCGCGTGCAGCTCGCGGCATTCCGCGCCGTGTCGCAGACCGGCATCGAATATCGCAAAGGGCCGCTCTCGGACGGCAACCTGCCCGACGATGCGCCGCAGGCCGGCGATCGCTTTCCATGGCTGAAGCTCGTCATGCGCAGCGGTGGCCCGGTCGAGGACCTCTTCGCGACGCTCGATGACATGCATTTCCATCTGCTCGCGTTCGGACAACCGCTCCCGGCGGGATTGTCCGATTTCGGCGAGCTCCTCGCGACGCACGCGGTGCCCGACGACGCCGCGAACGATGCGGCGATCGCGCACGCGAAGATCCCGCTGCCGTCGTTCTACCTGATCCGCCCGGACGGCTACGTCGGGCTCTGCGGCAGCACGCTCGACGCGGAATCCGTCGAGAGCTATTTCGCGGAAACGTTGCTCGTCCGCGATCGCTGAACGGCGCACGCTTCGCGGCGCGCGCCGGCCGACATAGAATCGGAACGGACCGGGGAGCCCGCATGTCCGAATCCAGCGATCCGCCGCGCTCGCCCGCCGCAGCCGACCTCGGCGCCGACACGCTGTTCAACGAGGTGTATGAGCGCCTGAAGGCGATGGCGAGCCGCGAGCTGGCCAAGAGCGACGGCGCGACGCTGAACACCACTGCGCTCGTGCACGAGCTCTACATGAAGATCACGACCGGCCGCGAGCTCACGTTCACGGAGCCCGCGCAGTTCTTCGGCTATGCGGCGCAGGCGATGCGGCACATCCTCGTCGACCGCGCGCGCCAGCGCCTTCGCATCAAGCGCGGCAGCGGCGTCGTGCCGGTCGACATCGATTCGAACGACGTCGCCGCCGACACGACCGCCGAGCACGCGCTCGAGCTCGACGAGGCGCTCAAGAAGCTCGAGCGCGACGATCCGCGCGCCGCGCAGCTCGTTGCACTGCACTATTTCGCGGGCCTGCCGCTGCCGCGCATCGCCGAGATCCTTGGCGTCACCGAGCGCACGCTGAGCCGCGACTGGCGCTTCGCGCGCGCGTTCCTGCACGATCTTCTGCGCTGATGTCTTGAACGGCCGCCGTTCGACGTTGTACGGCGAGGGGCTGTACGGCGAGGGGATGTTCCCGCAATGAGCGATCCGTCCGTGACGAGCGAGGCGCGCGACACGCTGACCGGCGGCGGCGATGCGATCGCACGCCTGCGCATGCTGTTCGACCTCGCACTCGACATCCCGGCGGCCGACCGTGCCGCGTGGATCCTGCGCAACGTCGCCGAGCCCGGCGACCGTGAAACGCTGGCGCGTCTCCTCGCCGCAGCCGACGAGATCGGCGGCGGCTTCCTCGATACGCCGGTCAGCGAGCACGCCAGCGCGCTCGCGGCCGATAGCGTGCTCGCCGAAAGCCTAGTCGGGCAGCGCATCGGCGTGTTCCGGCTCGTGCGCCTGCTCGGCAAGGGCGGCATGGCGGCCGTGTTTCTCGGTTCGCGCGAGAGCGGCGACTTCCGCCAGGACGTCGCGATCAAGCTGCTCCGGCGCGGGCTCTACTCGGAGATCGAGCAGCGCCTCTTCCAGCGCGAGCGCCGCGTGCTCGCGAGCCTCAACCATCCGAATATCGCGCGGCTGATCGACGGCGGCCTCACCGACGCCGGCGTGCCGTACCTCGTCATGGAATACGTGGACGGCGAGTCGATCACGCGCCACGCGAACGCGCGCGCGCTCGACCTGCGCGCGCGGCTCACGCTCTTCCTGACCGTTTGCCGCGCGGTTGAAGCCGCGCATCGCGCGCTGATCGTGCACCGCGACATCAAGCCGTCGAACATCCTCGTCGCGACCGACGGCACCGTGAAGCTCCTCGACTTCGGCATCGCGAAGCTGCTCGAGGACAACGTCGAGGGCGCGACCGTTGGCGTATTCACGCCCGACTACGCGGCGCCGGAGCAGATCGCCGGCAAGGTCGTGACGACCGCGACCGACGTCTACGCGCTCGGCGTGCTGCTGCATGAGCTCCTGCTCGGCACGCGCCCCGGCAGGACGCCGCGCCGGCCGTCGGCGCTCGCCGATGCCAACGGCGATGCGCCGCTGCAGCGGCGCCTGCGCGGCGATCTCGACAACATCCTGCTGAAGGCGCTCGAGCCCGAGCCCGACCGGCGCTACGCATCGGCCGGCGCGCTCGCCGACGACATCGAACGCCATCTGGCGGGCCTTCCGGTCGCCGCGCACCCGCCTTCGCGCTGGTATCGCACGCGCAAGTTCGTCGCGCGCCACAAGGGCGGCGTGCTGACGACGGCCGCGTTCCTGCTCGCGATCGTCGCCGCGCTCGGCCTCGCGCTGTGGCAGGCGCGCATCGCGCGGCAGGAGGCGATCCGCGCGAACGTCGTGCGCGATTTCGTGATCTCGATCTTCAAGTCCGCCGGCGCCGACCTGCCGAAGGACAAGCGGCCGAGCGCCGACGATCTCGTCGAGCAGGCCGCGCGACGCCTGATCGACGACAGCGATCTGCCGGCCGCGACGCGCGTCGATCTGCTGATCGCGCTCGCCCGCGTATCGATCAGCGTCGGCGCGCACGATCGTGCGATCAGCCTGCTCGACGCGGCGACGCCGCTCGTCGGCGCGGACGATGCGCGCGTGCTCGACATCAAGGTCGCGCGCGCGCAGGCGCTCGACGGCAAGTCGCAACCGGCCGGCAATCATCGCGCTGCTCGATCCGCTCCGCCGCGAAATGCTCGCGCGGCGCGACGAGACCGGATATGCCGGCATCGTCGTGCTCGGCGACGCGCTCGTGCATGCGAGCTCCGATCGCACGGACGACGCACTCGCGATGTTGCGCGAAGCGCGCACGTTGGCCGAGCAAGACGCCGCCCGTCTTCCCGATGCGGCACTCGGCGTGCTGATCGGCGAAACGCACGAGCTGATCGACGCGCGCCGCTTCCGCGAAGGGCTCGAACGCGCGGATGCGACCGTCGCGCTCTGGCGCAAGCAGGGTGCAGCGATCAATGCAGACATCGCCTGGCTCTACGGCGACATCGCCAAGGCCGCCGAGGCGACCGGCGACATTCCGCGCGCCGAAGCCGCGTACAAGGAAGCGATCGCGCTCGACGACCGCTTCTTCGACAAGTCGAATCCGCACCTGGCGTGGGACACGGGCGTCTACGGCACGTTCCTCGTCGCGCAGGGCCGCTATGCCGAAGCCGAGCCGTACGTGAAGAAAGGCCTCGAGCTCCGCAAGACGCTCTACGGCACCGACAACCCGAGCACGCTCTACGCGTATTCCGGCATGGGCAAGCTCTACACCGGCGAAGGCCGCCTCGACGAAGCCGCGCACTGGTACGGCGAAGGCATCGACATCTGCAAGCGCATCGCGCTTCGCCACAACGTGTGCTCGCAGCTGCTTTCGCTGCGCGCGCTCGTCGAAGGACGACAGAAACGCTTCGCCGACGCCGATCGCGATCTCGACACTGCGCTCGAGCTCCAGAAATCGATCAGCGGCGACGCGAGCCCCGCCTACTCGTACGTCTTGAAAGTGCGCGTGACGGTGGAAGTCAACGAAGGCAAATACGACGCCGCGATCGCCAGCGCGGACCGCGTGCTCGAGATCGGAAAATCGGTCAAGGGCGGCATGGTGCAGGCCGATCTCGACACGCGCTACTGGCGTGCGCGCGCATTGTTCGGGCTCGGCCGCCACGACGACGCCGTTGCCGAGATGCTCGAAGTCGAGCCGAAATACGCCGAGCTCTTTCCGGCCGGCTCGGCGCGTTTCGGCATGCTCGCGATCAAGGCGCGCGCGCTCGATGCCGACGGACGCCACGACGAAGCGAAGACGGCCGCGACGGCGGCGTTCGTGCTGCAACCGAACGGCACGACGCTCACCGAGCCCGGCGAGCTCGCCGAATTGAGGCGGATCGCCGGGCACGACTGAACCGCGGTCCAGGTCACGGCACGCGCTCGAAATCCATGTGCCAGTTCATCTCCCACGTCTTGCCGCCGTCGGGCGAATACGCCTGCTCCCACTGCGCGGAGTTCGCCGTGATGTGCGACCACGTGTAGCGCACGCGAACCGTCTTGCCGCGCAGCGTGTCGTCCGCATAGAAATTGCCGACACCGTCCACGAAATGGCCTTTGACCGGCGGATCGATCGGCGCGTGCGGCATGCGGCCGTCGACCCACCAGATCGCCCAGTCGCCCGGTCTTCGTGTCGTAGGAGCGAAGGCCGACGCCGTGATACGGGTTGCCCGGCAGGTCGAGGAAGTTGTCGTCGACGTTGCCGTAGCCGTCCATCAGCGGACGCATCGTGCAGGTGCCTTCGAAGGCGACCCACTCGCTGCTGTTCGCGAGCCGCTCCTTGAGCCGGCGGTGATGGACGCGCCAGCTGCCGACGAGGAAATCGAAATCGTGCAGGCCCGAGAGATTCGGCGCGCCTTCGGGCGCCTTCGGCGTGTCCTGGGTCGCGTGGGCGTTGGTGACGGCGGCGAAAACGCCGGCGATCAGTGCAATGCGTAGACGGTGCATGGGTCTGGCCTCCTTGGTTGGCACGAACAGCATGACGCGCTATATATGCCACCTGATGTCATGTATTCCGCGCGAAGCTTGAGGCCATGCTGGCGAGCCGCCTCCTTTCGATCCTGATGCTGCTGCAGGCGCGCGGACGCGTCAGCGCGCGCGAGCTCGCCGAAGCGTTCGAAGTCGCCGTGCGCACGATCCACCGCGACATCGACGAGCTCAGTGCCGCCGGCGTGCCGGTCTACGCCGAGCGCGGGCGCAACGGCGGCTTTCGCCTCCAGGACGGCTGGCGCACGAAGCTGACGGGACTCAGCGAGTCGGAAGCGGAGACGCTGTTCCTCGCGGGCCTGCCGGGCCCTGCCGCGGAGCTCGGCTTCGCCGACGCGGTCTCGACCGCGCGCCTCAAGCTGCTCGCCGCGCTGCCGGCGACGCTGCAGCCGAGCGCCGAGCGCATCGCCGCGCGGTTTCATCTCGATCCCGGCGTCTGGTTCCAGCACGCGATCGTGCTGCCGTCGCTACCGGTGATCGCGCGCGCGGTCTGGAGCGAGCGCATGTTGAAGCTGCGCTACCGACGCGCCGGCGAAACCGAAGCGCGACCGCGCAAGCTCGGCCCGCTCGGGCTCGTGCTGAAGGCGGGCGTCTGGTATCTCGTCGCGCAGAGCGGCAACGCCGTGCGCACGTATCGCGCAGCGAACATCCACGATGCCGAGATCACGAGCGAGTCATTCGCGCGGCCGAAGCACTTCGACCTCGCCGCGCATTGGCGCGAAGCCGTGCGCGAATACGAGGGCGGTGTCTATCACGAACATGCCGACGTGCGGCTTTCGCCACGGGGCGTCTACATGCTCGATTTGCTCGGACCGTATGTCGTGCGCGCCGCTGCAGAGACGGCGGGCAAGCCCGATCGCACCGGCTGGGTGCGCTGCACGCTGCCGCTCGAATCGATCGACTTCGGCATGCGAGAATTGATGCGGCTCGGCGACGAAGTGCGCGTGCTCGGTCCGCCGACGCTGCGCGCGCAATTTGCGGCGACCGCGCTACGTCTCGCGCGCATGCACGGCGCGCGCGCTAGCCGAACGTGAACGCGAACGCCTCGACGCCGGGATCGAGGAACTCGATCTCGAACGTGCGATCGGCGATGTCGCCCTGAACGCGCAGCAGCTGGTAAAGCCGCTGGCTCGTCACCTCGCCGCTGCCATCGGCGGATACGTCGACACCGCGGTTATCGCCGGGCGGCTTGCCGTCGATCGTGACCTTGTACTTGACCGGCTTGCCGTCGCGCGGTGGCCCGAGCACGAGATTGACGTCGCGCGCGTGGAAGCGGAACGCGATGCGTCCGCCGGCGCGCGCGAGCTGCGCGTTTTCATCGGCGATCGTCCATGCGCCGCCAAGGCCCCATTGGTTGGTCGATAAAGCCGTGGGAATCGAATACTCGTGCTCGCGATCGCGAACGGCCGTCGACGCGAAGTTCTCGGCACGCTCGTATCCGACGTACGTCTCGGGCGACTGCATCGCGCTTTCGGGCGCGAGCGCGATGCCGCCCGCGTCGGGTTGCACGGTGCCGGACGCGACCTGCTTCGCACCCGCTTCGGCGAGGAGCTGCTTGATGATTTCTTCGGACTCGGCGTATTCGCCTTCGCCGAAATGATGATGGCGGATGCGGCCTTCGGCGTCGATGAAGTAGTGCGCAGGCCAATACTGGTTGTTGAACGCGCGCCAGATCGCATAGTTGTTGTCGATCGCGACCGGATAGTCGACCTTCAGATCCTTGACCGCGCGCCTGACGTTGTCGATGTCCTTCTCGAACGCGAACTCCGGTGCGTGCACGCCGATCACGACGAGGCCCTGGTCCTTGTACTTCTCGTACCACGCGCGGACATACGGCAAGCGTGCGCAGGCAATTGACGCAGGAATACGTCCAGAAATCGACGATGACGACCTTGCCGCGAAGTCCCGCGGCCGTCAGCGGCGGCGAGTTGAGCCATTCGACCGCGCCGTCGAGCGGCGGCATCGTGCCTTCGATCGGCGGCGGCAATGCGCTTTCGTTCGCGGTTGCGACGGCCTTCGGCATCATCGCGTTGCCGGTGTCGGTGCGCGTGATGACCGATTCGATCGAATCGCCGTTCTTCGCCGTCTCGGCACCGATCCGCTCGACGAGCGACTGCTCGATGCGATTCGTGCTCGCGGTGGAAACGCGCGCGAGCCAGCCCGTATCGGCCCCGAGCGCGATCGCCACGACCGCGACGAGAACGGCAACGCCGAGCCCGCGCCGCACCCATTCGCCTGCGCCGAGCGAGCGCTTCATCGCGGCGAAAAGCCGTCCGCCGACGAGCAGCGCGAGCGCAAGCGACGTCGCCGAGCCGAGCGCATACGCGAGCAGCAGCGCGAAGGTGCCGACGTCGGCGCCGTGCAAAGCCGCGCCGGTGAGCACGAGTCCGAGGATCGGCCCGGCGCACGGCGCCCAGAGCAGGCCGGTGCCGATGCCGAGCAGCACCGACGAAAAAGCCGACGGCGCTGCATCGCCCTGTTCCGCCGATGCCGAGATCCGCGCGCCGGCCGAGACGAACGGCTGCATGATGCGATCGGCGAAGCGCGGCAGCAGCAGCGTCAGGCCGAACAGTGCAAGGATCGCGAGCGCGACGTAGCGGCCGTATTGATTCGCATGGACGGCCCACGATCCGCCGACGGTGACGAGCATCGCGACGAGCGCGAACGTGATCGCCATGCCGGCCAGCATCGGCAACGCGCTTCGCGTGAACGACTGTCCTGCGCGCGCGAACACGAACGGCAGCACCGGCAGGATGCACGGGCTCAGAATCGTCAGTACACCGCCGAGATAGGCGAGGATGAGAAGTGTCATCGGTTCGCGTTCCTTACACGTCGGCCGTGAACTTGAGCGCGACGCCGTTCATGCAGTATCGCAAACCGGTCGGCCGCGGGCCGTCATCGAACACGTGGCCGAGATGGCCGCCGCAGCGGTGGCAGTGGATTTCGGTGCGCTCCATGCCGAGCGTCGTGTCGTCCTCGTCGCCGACTGCGTTCGGCAGCGGCTTCCAGAACGACGGCCAGCCGGTGCCGCTGTCGAACTTCGTCTTCGACGAGAACAGCGCATTACCGCAGCCCGCGCACGCGAACGTGCCGGCGCGCTTTTCGTGATCGAGCGGGCTCGTGAACGCGCGCTCGGTCCCCTGCTGGCGGAGCACCGCGTATTGATCGGGCGTCAGCAGCGCGCGCCATTCGGCGTCCGTGTGCGTGACTTCGAAGTGGCCTTTGGCCGCGAGATCGCCGGCGAGCGCAGGACTCATCGCGAAGCGGCGCCAGCCGGCGACGCTGAGGCCGACGATCGCGGCCGCGCCGGCGCCTGCGAACAGCAGCTGGCGGCGGACCGGATCGAATGAGGGATCGCGGGGCTTGCTCATGGGGAGCCTCCGGTGAAGGGATTTCGTCAATGTCGGTCCCAGAGACCGGAACGCAAGCGCTTTGCTTGCGTGCGCTACATCTGCCTGAACAGGTGCAGGTAGCTCCGGCTCACCGGCAACACTTCGTCGCGCCCCTTGAGATGGATGCCGGCGGTGTCGTTGTCGCCGCGCGTGACGTGGCTGATCGCGCGGAGATTGACGACGACCGAGCGATGCACCTGCGCGAACTGTTCGGGATCGAGCTGCGAGACGAGCTCCTTCAATGGACTCGAGATCAGTGCCTCGGCCGGCTGGCCCGCGTCGCCGCGCCACGCGATGCGCGTGTACTTCGCGTCGGAGCGGAGGTAATCGATCTCGTCGACCGCAATCAGACGCAGCGTCTGTCCGACCTGCGCGCGGATCCATTTGAGCGGCGCGCCCGAAGCGCCGCGTTGCAGCTGCGAGGCGAGCTGCTGCAGCAGCGCTTCTGTGTTGAGCGCGGGCTGCGCCGATTGCAGCCGCTCGCGAAGGCGCGCGACGGTTTCCTTGAGCCGCGGTTCCTCGACCGGCTTGACGAGATAGTCGAGCACGCCTTCGGCGAACGCCTGCACGGCGTAGTGGTCGTACGCGGTCACGAACACCAGATGCGCGCGCCGGCCGATAGTGTGCGCGGCTTCGACGCCGGAAAGCCCGGGCATGTGCACGTCGAGAAAGCAGACGTCGGGCTTGCGCGCCTCGAAGAGCTTGATCGCTTCGCGGCCATTGCGCGCCTCGGCGACGATCTCGAGCTCGGGCCACACGCGCGCGAGCTGGCGCGCGAGCGCCTCGCGCAGCAGCGGCTCGTCGTCGGCGATCAGCGCGGTCGGCTGCGTGCGCGTCATCACGCCATCCGCTGCGCAGGGATCTCGACTTCGGCGACGACGCCGCGCGGCGCATTCGCACGCACGCGAAGTTCCGCTGCGCCGCCGAACACGAGTTGCAAGCGTTCGCGCAATGTCGAAAGCCCGGTACCGAGCCCGCCGTTCGACGCGCCGAGCCCGACGCCGGTATCGGCGACGCGCACGACGCAGCGATCGCCGTGCCGCTCGACGTGGATGTCGATGCGTCCGCCCTCCTCGCCGGGATCAATGCCATGGCGCACGGCGTTCTCGACGAGCGTCAACAGCGTCATCGGCGGACACCGGATCGCGAGCTCGGACTCCTCGAAATGCAGCGCGAACTTGAGTCGATCGGGCATGCGCATGTGCATGAGCTCGAGATACGCGGTGACGAGCTCGAGCTCCTGCTTCAGCGTCGTGACCGGCTCGTCGAGCCGCGGCACGGCCGCGCGAAGGTACGCGATCGAGACTGCGCAGCACGGCGGACGCCTGCGGCGAACCCGAATCGACGAGCGCCTGCACGTTCGCGAGCGTGTTGAACAGGAAGTGCGGCGCGACCTGCGCCTGCACCAGATGCAGGCGCGCATCGAGCGCCTGCCGCTCGTATTCGCTGCGCTCGAGCTCGAACGCGAGCGCCTGATGGCGCGCGAGCGCGTCCTTCTGCCGCACCAGCGCGGCGAGCGCGACCCACGGCGCGATCAGGACGCCGAGGCCGGTCAACCCGCCGAAGCCGACGAAACGATCCGGCACCTGCCAGAACGGCGGTGCGCCCGGCACGGTCGAGAGCGTGTAGATCGCGAACGTGCCGAGCGGAATCGCGATCATGACGCCGAACACCTGCAGCGCCCAGCGTGCGAGCCATGGCGGCAGCCGTTTCGGCCACTGCTCGAACAAGCCGAACGCGAGCATCGCGATCAGGCCGAGCGCGAGCGTGCGGATCATCAGCGATACGAAACCGGACTTCCACCCGAGCCCGAGCGGCACCGAGATCACGAACGTGAATGCGAGCGTGAACAGCACGCGCTGCCAGCCCAGCAAAAGTGCCAGGCCGCGCGGCTTCGCGGGAGCGGTGAACGCGTGCACGGACGCGAGGATAGTCGAGTTTCTAGGCACCCGGCGCCGCTGGATTCTCGGCGAAGCCGCGCACGAACAACCAGATCACGAGCACGAGATGGCAAAGCCCGAGCGGCGCGAGCAGCGCAAACACGATCTCGCGGCCGAAGAACGGCAGCGAGACCGAGACGATCTCGAGCAACGCCGCGACGATGCCGGCGCCGGCCAGCCAGCGCGGCACCAGCGCGAAGCGGAACGACGCGACATAAAGCACGAACGCGAGCGCGCCGCCGCCGGCGAGGCCCATCAGGTGCGCCATGTAGCGCGCGCTGCCGACCTGTGCGGCGATGCGGCGGAACATATCGCCATCGGCGCCGTTCGCGGCCGCGTAGGCCTTGCCGAGCGCGAGCATCGACAGTGTCTGGCTCTGCTCGATCACGTTCGCGAGGAGCGCCGAAACGCCGATTGCGAACAGCCAGAGCGCCATCGCCTCGCTGTGCCGGCGGAAAATGGGCCACGCGGTGATCGCGATGCCGACCGAAAGCGCGCCGCTCGCGATGCCGAGCACGGCAGCGACGCTGATCTCGTTCGCGTGCGCCGCGGACTGCACGAGGAATCCGGGCGGCGAGAAGATCGGCAGCAGCAGCACGAAGTTGACGATCGGGCTCACGAGCATCTGCGTCAGCAGCATCGCGGCGACGAGTCGGCCGGCGGTTTTCGCGGCCGTCATGCGCGCATCTCCGCGACGCGCGCGTTCCAGCGCGGAATGTCGACGCCCTTGATGAGGAGCCAGAGCGCGAGCGATGTCTCGCCGACGAACGCCGGCAGCAGGATCGCCGGAAACAGTGCGCCTGCGAGCGACGGCGCGAGGAGCTGCGCGAAGCTGTTGACGAGATAGCAGACGCCGGCGAGCTGGATCAGCGCGCCGAGAATCCATGGCAGGTAACCTGATTTCCGGATCAGCCAGCCAAGCACGAGGCATCCGCAGCCGAAGAAGATCAGCCCGAAGCCGAAGCCGTGCGAATCCATCCGCATCGAGAGATACGAAAGCGCCTGCAACTGCTCCGGCGTGAACGCCTTGAGATAGCCCGCGTCGCCCGCCGCGAAGAGCGGCGTCAGGAGGTTCATCTTCGAGCCGATCAGCACGGCCGACTGCACCGCGTCGAACAGCACGACAAGCAGCGCGAGATCGCGATTCACGGGCCGCATCAGCACGTAGAGGATCACGAGCAGCGGCAGGTCGGCGATGTGCATCGCGAGATCGCCCGCGATGCCGAGCCGCCAGAGGCCTTCGTGCGCGGCAACGTTCGCCGCGGTTGCGGCCGCGTTGCCGGACACGATCAGCGCGCCGCGCACGAAGAGCTCGCCGAAGATGCCGGCGACGATGATGAAGACATACAGCGCGCCGCCGATCCGCGCGAGCGTCTTCGGTGAAAAATCGATCGTGCTCGCGCTCATGCGGGTCTCCGACGGAAACAGGGCGGCGCTCATCGCGCCGGCTCCGGCATCGGCAACGCGCGGCGGTGTTTCATCCGCACGCGGCCGAGCCAGTAGAACATCACGACGAGCACCAGCACGACTGGAATCGCGCGGATGCCGATCATATGGCGCAGCGGCTCGGGGAACACCTTGGCCTGGCCGATGAAGAACGACGTCGTCGCGAACCACATCGCGAAGCACATGCGCCAGATGTGCCGCACAAGCCGCTGGACGCCGTCGAGATGCCCAAGCCACAGTGTGTGCGCATCGCCGCCCGCGCAGAGCAGCGCGACGACCGAGAACACGTAGTAGAAAACCGCCGGGTACTTGCCGAACATATGGTCCGGCGTCCGCGCCGCGGCGTTACCGAGCGAAAGCTCGGCGACGCTGATCGCAAGCGCGATCAGCATCAGGCCCGTGAGCCAGGCCCGCGATTGCGCGACCGTGCGCTTCACGGTCAGGAGCGCCGTGCAGACCACGTAGAACACGAGCGCGCCGCCGAGCGCGGTGCCGGGATCGGGTTTGGCGATCGCGATGACGGCACCGGTCGAGGCCATCGTCAGCATCGCGACGACGAATACGAGCCCGCTTTTCCGGTGCAGCGGTGAGCCTTTGAACGCCCAGAGCGCGACGGCGCCGGCCGTGATGGACAGAAGGCCGGCCGTAACGTGGATCGGCAGAAGCAGCATGGCGCTCTCCCCGCGGGATTCGCTGGCTGGAAGCGAGTCTCGGGCGCCACGCGCGAGCGCGGAAGGCGTCGGCCGACGAACGACGGCGCGGGATGATCGAGCCGCGTCAGTCGGCGACGGAGAGCCCGCCGTGCCAAACGGGGCAAGCACTGTCTTCGTGACTGCGCCGCCGCTCGCCCGCGGGCGACGCGAAGTCCACAATGTCGTCATCCGCGCCCGTCCGGCGTTTTCCGTCCATTGATTCGACGATTCGCCTCCGGAGGACCGCCATGACCCGCGCCCATTACTACCTGCTCGCACCGTTCCTCGTCGCCGCGCTGAAGGCAACGGCGGCCGAGCACTCGCATCCCGCGCCCGAGAAACTCGGCACGGTGACGTTCGCGACGACGTGCGCGGCCGCCGTGCAGCCGCGTTTCGAGCGCGCCGTCGCGCTGCTGCACTCGTTCGCGTACGCGCCGGCCGAAGATGCGTTCCGCGAGGTCACCGCCGCCGATCCCGACTGCGCGATCGCGCACTGGGGCGCCGCGATGGCGTACTTCAATCAGCTCTGGGAGCCGCCCGGCGCAGACGACATCAGAAAGGCGCAGGCCGAGCTCGCGCTCGCGAATGCGCATCCGGCGAAGTCGGCGCGCGAGCGCGATTTCGTCGAAGCGGCTGCTGTCTATTACCGCGACACCGAGCATGTCGCGCCGGCCGATCGCGCGAAGGCCTACGAAACCGCGATGGCCGGCGTCGCCGCGCGCTATCCGGACGACACCGAAGCGCAGGTGTTCCATGCACTCGCGCTGATCGCCACCGCGTCGCCGGCCGATCGCACGCACGCGAACCAGAAGCACGCGGTCGACATCCTCGAGCCGCTCTATCGCAAGTATCCGCAGCATCCGGGCATTGCGCATTACCTGATCCACGCGTGCGACAGTGCCGAGCTCGCGCCGCGCGGGCTCGCCGCCGCGCGCGACTACGCGAAGATCGCGCCATCGGCGCCGCACGCGCTGCACATGCCCTCGCACATCTTCACGCGGCTCGGCTACTGGGACGACTCGATCGCTTCGAACAGCGCTGCGCGCGCGGCGGCGCGCGCCCAGGGCGACGTCGGCGAAGAGCTGCACGCGATGGACTATCTCGTCTATGCGTACCTGCAGCGCGGGCGCGATGCCGACGCCGAGCGCGTCGTCGCCGACTTGAGGGCGATGGTGCCGACGCTTTCTGCGTCGAAGTTCAAGATCGGCTACGCCGCGAACGCGATGCCGGTGCGGCTCGCGGTCGAGCGGCGCCAATGGGACGAAGCCGCAGCGCTCGAACCGCTACCGCAGTCCGAGCCGCACGTGGCCGCGATCGTCTACTGGGCCCGCGCGATCGGGCACTCGCGAAACGGACATCCCGATGCGGCCGAATCGGACATCGCGCAGATCGACGCATGCCTCGAAAAACTCCGCGCCGCGCACAACGACTACTGGGCGACGCAGACCGAAGTGCTCGCCGACTCCGCACGTGCGTGGCAGTCGAAGGCAAAGGGCGACAACGACAGTGCGACAAAGCGGCTCGCGGCCGCAGCCGACAAGGAAGACGCGATCGAGAAACGCCCGGTGACGCCGGGTCCGGTCGTGCCCGCGCGCGAACAGCTCGCCGACATGCTGCTCGAGCTCGATCGGCCGCAGGATGCCCTTCGCGAATACCAGTCCGCGCTGACGCTCGCGCCGGGCCGTCGCGGCTCGCTCGCGGGCGCAGCAACCGCAGCCGAACGCGCCGGCGACACGAAGACGGCCGAGGCGATGCGCATGCAGCTCGCCGGCCGGCAGTAATCGCTTGGACGCGCACCACAACGCGACGTTGATCGTCGGCGCGGGACCGGCCGGTCTCGCCGTCGGCGCGGCGCTACGGCGTGCCGGCATTCCGTTCGACATCGTCGATCGCGGCGAGGCGGTCGGCGCGTCGTGGCGGCGCCACTACGATCGCCTGCACCTGCACACGCCCAAGCAGCAGTCGGCGCTGCCGTTCGTGCCATTTCCGGTGTCGGCGCCGCGCTATCCGTCGCGCGACGACGTCATCGAATATCTCGAAGACTACGCGCGCACATTCGATCTTGCGCCGGCGTTCGGCGTCGCCGTCGAACGCTGCGAGCGCGGCGAGGATGATCGCTGGCACATCGCGACGAATCGCGGCATCTGCCACGCGCGCCATCTCGTCGTCGCAACCGGTTTCAGCCGCACGCCGCGGCGCGTGTCGTGGCCGGGGCTCGGTACGTTCGCGGGCTCGGTGCTGCATAGCGCCGAATACGCGAGCGGCGAGCGCTTCCGCGGACAGCGCGTGCTCGTCGTCGGCTTCGGCAATTCCGGCGCCGAGATCGCGCTCGACCTCGCCGAATGCGGTGCCGAAAGCACCGTGTCGATACGCGGCCCGGTCAATGTCGTGCCGCGCGAGATCCTCGGCGTGCCGATCACCTATCTTGGCCGCGCCGGCCGTGCGCTGCCGCTCGCGGTCGCCGATCGCATCAACGCGACGATCGTCCGCCTCGCAGTCGGCAACCTCGCGCGCTTCGGGCTTCGCAAGCGCGACGACGGGCCGCTCGCACAGATCGTGCAGACGCGCCAGATTCCGGTCATCGACGTCGGCACGATCGCTGCGATCCGCGAAGGCCGGATCACCGTGCGGCCTGCGATCGAATCGTCAGCCCACGAGGCGGTGCGCTTCGTCGACGGCCGCGTCGAGACGTTCCACGCGATCGTGCTCGCGACAGGTTACGAGACGGGTCTCGATGCGCTCTTCGGCGACGCCGCTGCGGCACTGCTCGACGAGCAGAACCGGCCGCAGGCTTTCGGCAACGAAGCGACAAGCGGTCTCCACTTCTGCGGGTTCAACGTCGTGCCGGCGGGACTGTTGCGCGAGATTGCGCTCGAAGCGCCGCGCATCGCCGAGCGCATCGCTGCGGCGGCGTAATTCAGCGACCGGCTTTCGCCCCGGCTAGCGCGCACTTGCGCGGGCCCGTTGGCGAGGCGTCGGTCGTTTTTGCAGGCAGGTCCTGGCTATGGACGACGTCGGCTGAAGTCTCGGCAGGCGGATGCGCGTCGCAGGCACGATCGGCCGACGCCACCGTGCGACCGGCGTCGCTCGCGACCGTCGTCACATCCGTCGCGTGCTCGACGAACGGCGCATAGCCAAGCGCGGCCACCACGAACACGGCGACGATCGTGAGATGCGCCACCGCACGCGGCCATCGCAACCCGCCGGCGGCGGGCTCCCTTCCCGTTCCCATCCTCGCCCCCATTCGGCGCAGATAGTTCGAATAAGCAATATCGCTGCCAAATGAACAAGTGCAGCGTGTAGGAGATTTCCTACACGCTGCGCATATCGACACGAACGATCGCGCTTCTTGACGCCGCGCTCACGTATTCGCTCGCCGCGTCCGATCTTCGCCGGATGTCAAGAAACGGTCAGGGCACTCCGGGACTCAGCTTTCGCCGAACGCTTCGACGCTCGTGCGCGACGCGCGCCTGCGCGTGAAAGGAATCAGCGCCGGCACTTCCTTCCTGTATTCGCGATACGCCTCGCCGAGGCTCTGGATCAGGTCGTGCTCCTCGAGCTGGATCGCGATCAGGATGTACGCGGTCGTCGCGAGCGCGAACACGAAGTGCGTCAGCGTCATCATCGGCGTCGCCCAGAACGCGAACAGCCAGCCGACGTAGAGCGGATGGCGCACGAGCCTGTACGGCCCGGGCGTTGCGAAAGCCGATGTGGCGTGTAGGGTTTGCCGATCAGATACAGCCACACCTGACGCAAGCCGAACAGATCGAAATGGTTGATCAGGAACGTCGACACGAGCACGAGCAGCAAGCCGAACGCGCACAGGCCATACAGCACGGCGACCGAGAACGGATCGCACGATCGACCACACGACGCCGCCGAGCGGACGCCAGAACGCGAACAGCACGATCAGCGCGAGGCTCGAGAAGAGCACATACGTGCTCCGCTCCGCAGGCTCCGGAACGAAGCGCATCCACCAGCGCTTGAACGCCGGGCGGCGCCATGACGCTGTGCTGGATCGCGAACAGCGGCGAGCAATGCGAGATCGGTGAGGATGCTGCCGATCAAGTCGCCACTGGACGGCCCGTCGATCGAGCGCGGCACGAACACGTTGCCGACGAACCCGATCGCATAAAGGTACGTGACAAAGAACACGGCATACGAGGCGATGCCGTAGAGGAACACGAGCGAGCGTTTCAACATGACAACCGTTTTCTCCATCGATGCAGGATCTGCCGCGGGCGGAATCGCACGCGGCGCGCGCCGGTTTTCTCAGGGGTGTACGGCAGGCCCGTCCGAAGAACGCCGGTTGTGTCCGCTTTTAGACACGCGTTGCCCTCGCGAAGCGATGGCTCCGGGCGGCGATGTCCAAATGGCACCGCGTCGAACGTCACCTGTCTGGCGGCGCACAATAAGACCGCCGATCACCTTTGATGGAGACCTCCCATGCAATATCTCTTTCTCCTCTACGCGAACGAAGGCGGCTGGGACCAGCTGACCGAAGCCCAGAAGCAGCAGGGCATGGCCGCCTACACGGCGTACACGCAAGCGCTGCGCAAGGACGGCGTGCTGGTCGGCTCGAACCGCCTGCAGCCGATCACGGCCGCGACGACCGTGCGCGTCGCCGACGGCAAATCGCAGGTGCTCGACGGCCCGTACGCCGACACGAAGGAGCAGCTCGGCGGCTACTACCTCGTCGACGTGCCCGATCTCGACGCGGCGCTCGCGTGGGCCGCGCGTTGTCCCGGCGCGGGCCACGGCACGATCGAAGTACGGCCCGTCTGGCCGACGCAGAACGCATAAGGGCATGACGCGCGGAAATGGCGACGGGCGTGCGCGCGCAGCCGCGGAAGCGGTCGCGCGCACGAGCTACGGCAAGCTCGTCGCGTTTCTCGCCGCGCGCACGCGCGATGTCGCCGCGGCCGAGGACGCGCTGTCGGACGCGTTCGCCGCGGCGCTCGCGGAGTGGCCCGTGAAAGGCGCCCCATCGAATCCGGAGGCCTGGCTCATGACCGTCGCGCGCCGGCGCCTGATCGACGGCGCGCGCCACGTGCGCGTGCACGCGGACGCGTCGGACGATCTCAGGCTCATCGCCGAAAGCCTCGATGCCGCCGACGACGGCGCGATTCCCGACCAGCGCCTCGCGCTCCTGTTCGCGTGCGCGCATCCGGCGATCGACGCCGCCGTCCGTGCGCCGCTGATGCTGCAGGTCGTGCTCGGGCTCGACGCGAAGGCGATCGCGTCGGCGTTCCTGACTTCACCCGACGCGATGGCGAAGCGGCTCGTGCGCGCCAAGCAGAAGATCCGCGAGGCCGGCATTCCGTTCCGCATCCCGGAGCACGAGGAGCTGCCGGCGCGCGTCGACACGGTGCTCGATGCGATCTACGCGGCGTTCGCCGAAGGCTGGACCGATCCCGCCGGCTCCGACGCAGTGCGGCGCGATCTCGCCGAGGAAGCGCTGTTCCTCGCGCGGCTCGCGGCAGAGCTGTTGCCGGACGAAGCGGAAGCGCTCGGCCTTCTTGCGCTCGTGCTCTATGCCGAGTCGCGTCGCCGCGCGCGGCGTGACGCGTCGGGCGAGTTCGTGCCGCTCGATGCGCAGGATCCGCTGGCCTGGGACATCGCGATGATCGAGGAAGCCGAAGCGCTGCTCCGCCGCGCGTGCGCGCTCGGTGTGATCGGCCGTTATCAGCTCGAAGCGGCGCTGCAGTCGGCGCATGTCGCGCGGCGTCGCAGCGGACGCGCGGACTGGCCGGCCGTCGTCGAGCTCTACGATGCGCTGTTCACGCTGACGCGCTCACCGGTCGTCGCGATCAATCGCGCGCTCGCGATCGCCGAGACCGAGGGCACCGAGGCTGCGATCGCCGCGTTACCTGATGTGGACGCGGACGAGCGACTTGGGCGCTACCAGCCGTACTGGGCCGCGCGCGCGGAGCTGCTCGCGCGAAGCGGCGCCCGCGCACAAGCGCACGACGCGTACGAGCTTGCGATCGGCCTGGAGCGCGACGATGCGATCCGCCGGTTCCTGCAGCAGCGTCAGTCGGCGCTCGCGGACGGCGCCTAGCGCACCCAGCCGGCCAGCACGAGCAACGCCAGCACCGCGAGCCACGCCATCAGGATGCGACGCAGCGCGCGCCGTGCGTCGGCGAGCTCGTTGAGCGGATCGTTGACGTCGGTTGCATAGCCGTCGCCGGCGACGACATCGGCATCGACACCCGCGCGCGCGAGCGCGCCGAGGAAGCCAAGATCGAGCGTGAAATAACCCTGCCCGTGCGCGGCGTGATATTCGCGCCACGTGTGCAGCACGGCGTCGAACTCGGTGACGAGCGCGAGCGTCAGCGCCATCAGGTGCGCGGGCGCCCAGTCGAGGATCCGCGCGGTGCGTTCGAGCAGTTCATGCTGGTTTGCGTCGAGGCCGTCGGCGAACGACGTGTTGCGCGCGGCGAGCTGGATCATGCGGTAGCCGAGCGCGCCGGCGGGCCCGAGCACCACGAACCAGAAGAGCACGCCGAACCAGCGCGACAGCGCCGAGCCGAACACGGCTTCGACGAGCGCGTTCGCTTCGAGCGGCAGCGGCGCTTCGGCGGGATCGGGCCGAAGTGCCTGCGCGGCCGCGAGGCGTTGGTCGCGGTCGGGCGCCTTGATGACGGCGTCGATGTCGGCGTCGAGCTCGCGCGGGCCCCAGCAGAAGAAGAGCACGATCGCGGCGAACGCGAACAACGGCAGGCCGAACAGCACGTGGTCGAGCGCGCTCTGGATCAGCACGCAGAGGAGAAACACCAGCACCGGCAGCAGCAGTGCGGGCCGCGCGGCGATCGTGCCGTTGCCGCGCCAGCGCGCGAGCCAGATCTTGAGCCACGAGAAATCGCGCAGGCGCGCCAAGTCAGGCACCGCGCGCGAGGCCGCGAGCACCAGCACTATCGCCAACAGGGTCTTCGCCATCGCTTCGCTTCGCCGCGCGCCCGGGTTGCGGCGATTGTAGCCGCACCGCGCGACGTTACGCATCGCGCGGTGCGCCAGCGAAGGGCGTCAGTAGACCTCGTCGATGCGCCGGATCGGCCGATCCGGCTCCTTGTAGCTGCCGCGCGTCTGGCGCTTGGGCAGCTTGATCTTCTCGCGCGGCACCGACTTGTACGGAATCTTCGAGAGCAGGTGCGAAATGATGTTGAGGTGCGCGCGGCGCTTGTCGTCGGTCATTGCGACGTACCACGGCGCGAACTGGGTGTCGGTTACGGCGAACATGTCGTCGCGCGCACGTGAGTAGTCGTACCAGCGGTTGTACGACTTCAGATCCATCGGCGAGAGCTTCCAGACCTTGCGCGCATCGTTGATGCGATCCTCGAGCCGTCGCGTCTGCTCGTCCATGCTGACTTCGAGCCAGTACTTGATCAGGATGATGTCGGACTCGACCATCGCTTGCTCGACCATCGGCACGACTTCGAGGAAACGCCTGACCTGTTTGGGGTCCGTGAAGCCCATGACGCGCTCGACGCCGGCGCGGTTGTACCAGCTGCGATCGAAGATGACGACTTCGCCCGCGGCTGGAAAATGCGGCACGTAGCGCTGCATGTACATCTGCGTTTTCTGGCGCTCGGTCGGTGCGGGCAGCGCGACGACGCGAAACACGCGCGGGCTGACGCGATCGGTGATCGCCTTGATCGTGCCGCCCTTGCCGGCGCCGTCGCGGCCTTCGAAGACGATGCAGACCTTGAGCCCCTTGTGCACGACCCACTGCTGGAGCTTCACGAGCTCGGCATGGAGGCCGCGAAGCTCTTCATCGTAGGCCTTGCGCTTGAGCTTCTCGGGCTCGGTCGATTTCTTCGCGTCATCCCCGCGCGCAGGTGCGGTCTTCTTCTTCGCCATCGCATTCCCCTTACGAGTTCTCTTCGTTCTCGAGCGCCTTCTTGGTGATCTCGGAATAGAGCGAGATGAGCTGCGCGACGAGCGTCTGGTACTCGGGATATTTCGCGATGACGCCCTGCACGTCGTTCGCGTCCTCGAACACGCGGTGCAGGAAGTCGATGTCGCCGTCCTCGAGCTTGCCGCCCGCGTCGACGCGCTTCTTGAGCTCGAGCGCACGCGGCAACCGTTGCTTGTTGAGCCGTTCGAGCAACGCCTGGATCGTGCCGGCATCCTTTTGCGAGGTGCTCATGGCCGCTCCCCGAGAGAGGTCGCGAACGATCTTAGCCAGCCCTTTTCGGGGCGGCATCCGTATATTTACCGATGCGTTACAGCGACTTCCGCTAGCGCGCGGTGTCGATCAGCTCGCGAAGCTCGACGCCCGCGTTCTCGCGCAGCCAGTGCTCGATCAGCCGGAACGACACCGATAGCGGCGGCGACACGCCGAGCGTGCGTTCCTTGAGGCCGCGGATGATCTCGTCGGCGGTGAACCAGCGTGCCTCGGCGAGCTCGCCGCCGAGCCGGATCGCGGGATCGACCGCCTCGGCCGTGAAGCCGACCATCAGCGAGGCCGGGAACGGCCACGGCTGCGAGGAGTGGTACGCGCATTCGCCGACGCGGACGCCGGCCTCCTCGAACACTTCGCGGCGCACGGTGTCCTCGAGCGATTCGCCGGGCTCGACGAAACCCGCCAGCGTCGAGAAGCGCTTCTCGGGCCATGTCGCCTGGCGGCCGAGCAGGCACGCATCGCCGTACGAGACGATGACGATCATCGCGGCATCGACGCGCGGGAAATGCTCGATTGCGCAATCGGGATTCGTGCACCGCGCGCGATGGCCGGCCGTGACGACGACGACCGGCGATCCGCACACCGAGCAGAATCGCGTGCGCGACTGCCAGTGCGAGAGCGCGCGTGCGTAGGCGAAGAGGCCTGCCTCGAACGCCTGCAGCCGCGTGCCGGCGCTGCGCAGATCAATGAAATCGCCGCCGAGCTCCGCCGCGATGCGCGCGGCGTCCTTGCTTTCCGCACTCAGCGCGAAGAACGGGCCTGCGTCGTCGGCGCCGAGATAGCTCACCGTCGCGGCCGGCAGCAGCGCGATGCGCTCTTCGGCGACGATGACGCGCAATGCGTCCACATCGCGCTGCGCGAGCGCGTGGCCTTCGGCGCCGAGCAGCAGGAACCGCGCGCGCGGATCGGCCAGTTGCGCCGCGATCCACACGGCGTCGTCGCGCTGCTCCGCGTTGCGGTCGAGCGCGAGGCCGGCGAAGACGTTTTCAGGGGGGCGCGAGTCGGTTTTCATGCGACCCGCGATTTTAGCAGCGGAGCGGCGCCGACGCGCGTCGGCGCATCAGATCGAGAACGACGAGCCGCAGCCGCAGGTCGTCTTCGCGTTCGGATTCCTGATCACGAACTGCGCGCCGCTCAGCGACTCGGAATAGTCGATCTCGGCGCCGGCGAGGTATTGCAGGCTGAGCGGGTCGACCAGCAGCGTCACGCCTTCCTTGTCGACCGCGAAATCGTCTTCGGCGCGCGCCTCGTCGAACGTGAAGCCGTACTGGAAACCCGAGCAGCCGCCGCCCGAAATGTAGACGCGCAGCTTGAGCTCCGGATTGCCTTCCTCGGCGATGAGCTCGCGAACCTTGTGCGCGGCCGCGTCGGTGAAGACGAGCGGCGCCTCGGGCGCGTCGAGATAGGTCGGTGTCGCGGTCTCGTTCATCGTCGTTCGAAAGGCGTTAGTGCAGTCAAGATCGTGCCGCGGCGGCGTGTTTCAAGCCTCGGCAGCCGCGATCTCGGGCCGCGGCAGCTGGCGCGGCACGTCGGGCTGATAGACCATCTTGCCGTTGACCTGCGCGCCCGCGGCCATCTCGAGCACCTTGTAGTAGACGTTGCCCTCGATGCGCGCGCCGGCGGCGAGCTCGAGCCGCTCACCGACGACGATGTCACCCTGGACCAGGCCGTTGATGACCGCGTTCGACGCCCGGATCTCGCCCATCACGCGGCCCTTGTCCGAGAGCGTCAGCACAGCGTCGGCGCCGTCGGCGCTGATCGCGCCTTCGATGCGGCCGTCGAGATGCAGGCCCCCGATGAACTCGACGTCGCCGCGGATCACCGTGCCCTCGGCGATCAATGTCGTGATCGCCGCTACCGCGACGCCATTTCCGTTGCGTTTACTGTTGCCGAACATCGTCTCCCTCCTCGCCCTTGATCGCATCGCTCCAGGCGAAATCCTGCTCGACGTGGCCGCCGTCGCCGTCGGCCTTCACGTGCACGCGATTCGCCTGGAATCCCCCCGGTAGCATGATGGTACCGTTCACCTGCTGAAAATATTTGAAGCCGTACTCGATCCCGGCAGGATTCTGCCCCTGCGTCAACGCGCCCCAGTCGAGCGTCGCGAGCTTGCCGTTCTGGACGCCCTCGATCGAGAGGCTGACGTGTCCTTTCGTATCCTGGCCGCGCTTGAAGTTTTGCGTCAGCGTCGCGATGAAGTTCCACGCCTGCGAATCGCCGACACGCCTGACCTTGAGGATGTGCACCGCGAGCCCTTCGCGCTTGCCGCCACCGACGAGGCGTCCGTAGAACGCAAGATCGGAGCGGAGCGATTCGATTTCCTCCTCGCGATCGCGCAGCGACTGCTGCAGATCGCCGACTGCGGCTTTCGCGATCTGCTCGGAGCGCTCGAGCATCGCGATGCGCGCCTTCAGCTGCGAGGTGTCCTTGTCGGCCGCATCGCTTCGCGAGCGCGTCGTGCTTTCGAAACCGTACGAGACGATTGCCGCCGTCGCCGCCGCGGCGATGATCAGCGAAACGATCCAGATCGCACCCGCGAGCATCTGCCCGCGACGCTCTCGCGCGGGATCGTGCGTACGGACGACAAGCGGCGGCGGAATGCGCGGCATGCGATCGGGAAGAAGGATTCTGCGGGCGGGGCGACGCTTATAGTCGCCGCGCGCCGACGAGGTCAAGCGATTACGATATAAGGCTCCCGCACGCGGATTTAACGCATGATCTGGCTCAAGGCGTTTCACATCGTGTTTGTCGTGACGTGGTTCGCAGGTTTGTTCTATCTGCCGCGACTTCTGGTCTATCACGCGGAAGCGACGGAGCCTGTCGTGCGCGAGCGGTTCAAGGTCATGGAGCGCCGGTTGCTTGCGATGACGCGCACTTGGCAGCACGCTCACCGTGGTGTTCGGCGCCGCGACCTTGATTTGGGCTGCGCAATTGAGTCAGCACTATCTTGCGCAGGGCTGGCTGATCGTGAAGTTGATACTTGTGGGTGGGTTGTTCTGGTATCAGGCGGTGTTGGCGCGGCTGGTTGCTGCGTTTGCGCGGGATGAGATTACGAAGTCGGGGAAGTGGTTGCGTGTGTTCAATGAAGTGCCGGTGTTGTTTTTGATTGCGATCGTGATTCTTGTTGTTGTGAAGCCGTTCTGATTCCTGGTTTTTTGGCGTCGTCGCGATAGCCGACTCACGTCCGTGTGTGGTTTGTCGGCCATCCATGGCCGCCAGTTACTTTCTTTTGCTTGCCCAAAAGAAAGTAACCAAAGAAAACGGCACCCTCGGATTCGCGCCGCTCGCGGAGCGAGCGGTTCGCTACGGGCGGACGGGTTCGGCCCACGGGCCATCCATGGCCCGTTGTCCGAATCGGCGCGATCCCTCGCGCCGCCCGCGTGCGGGGCACGCGGCTGGTCCGTCCACCCTCCGCCGCTGCTCAGAGGGAACCCGAAGAGCACAGCGAAAGAAACGACGTGTCGCATATATCCGGTGCTTCTGCGGCAGGGACTGCCGCGCTCTGCTCTTCCGGGTTCCCTCTCGGCCGCGGCAAGGACTCGGAGGAAAAGCCGCGAAGCGGTGGCCGGCAGGATGCCGGCCACTTCGACGAGAGCACACGGATGTGCTCCCGGCGAAGCCCTCCGAGTCCTTGCGTAGTTTGCCGGGCATGGATGCCCGGCAAACCGCGACCGCGAGGGTGCCTTTTTCTTTGGTTACTTTCTTTTGGGCAAGCAAAAGAAAGTAACCGGCGGCCATGGATGGCCGACATACCACACACGGACGTGAGTCGGTTATCGCGAATCGCCCCGTCGCAGATAAACACCCCGCCTATACAAGACACCCAAGACACCAGCCCGAATCGACACACTCCCCTCGACTGGTATATTCCCTCGAGGGGAATCCAAATGCTGACCCGCGATTTCAATATCACGGGCGCGGAACTCAAAAGCTTGTTCCTGGCCCAGCTACCGCAGCGCCTCGCGCGGCTTTCGAGCCGCGGCGATCGGCTGCATCGCGAAGGCTGGGACATCAACACGCTCTATCTGCTCGCCGACGACGCCGCGGCGCTTGGCCTGGCCTGTCGTGGTCTCGACGCCGAAGAGCTCGCCGACGCGCTCGAAGCGCTCGCGGCAGCCGTGCAGCCGCTGTTCGACCCGCCGCGCGTGCCCGACAGCGCCGTCGGCGCGCGCATCGCGACGCTGCTCGACGAGATTCGCGGAAAGCAGCTTCCGGTCGCCGCGCAAGAGAGTGCCACGCCGGCCGGCGTCGTCGTGCCCGGGATCGTTCAGGATCAGGGCTTCCCGCTCCTCGTCACGCCGCCGCCGAACTACTGGCAGCGCTTCGCGGGCCTCATCGCGCGTGCGCCGATCGTCGAGCCGGAACCCGAGCCGCCCGCCGCGTCGCCGCCCTCGCCCATCGCGCCCGCGCCGGTTGCCGTGGCGCCGCCGGCGGCGATCGAATCGACGCCGACCGCGGTGCCGTCCCGCAGCTCATCGCCGACGCGCAAGATGGCCTATCACTTGAGCCGCGGCGAGCCGCCTGCCGCCGAGATCGACCGCTACCTCACCGAGCAGGGCCACGACCTCAACACGTTCGACGGCGCCGACGAGCTCAAGGAGCTCCTCGTTGCGCTGCCGCCGCATCTCGTCGTCATCGACGCCGCGTTCGAAGGCGCGCTCGACGAGATCGGCGCGCTCGTCAAGCGCGCGCGTGCCGAAGTCAGCGAGCGCATCTGGTTCGTCGCGCTCGCCAACGATGCGGAACTTCCGAAGCGCCTGCGCGCCGTGCGCGCCGGCTGCGATGCGTTCATTGCGCTGCCGGCGAAATCCGATGACGTCATCGCGCGCATCGGCGAGCTGATCGAGACCGAGCGCTCGAATCCTTACCGCATCATGATCGTCGAGGACGACCGCTCGCAGACGCTCTTTGCCGAATCGATCCTGCGCAAGGCCGGCATGGAGACGCTGGCGATCATGGAAGGCCTCTCGGCGCTCGACGAGCTCGATCGCTTCCGGCCCGAGCTGATCCTGATGGATCTGTACATGCCCGACGTCGACGGCATGGAGCTGACCGCGCTGATCCGCGAGCGCGAAGCGTTCCTCTCGACACCGATCGTGTTCCTCTCGGGCGAGCACGACGCCGACAAGCACTTCGAAGCGCTGAACGCGGGCGGCGATGATTTCCTGTCGAAGCCGATCCGGCCGAAACATCTCATTTCAGCGGTCACCAATCGCGTGCGGCGCGCGCGCCAGATGTCCTCGCGCCAGCAGCCGGCGCCGGTCGCCGCAGCGACGCCGGCGCCCGACGGCACCGTCGCGCGCGAAGCGTTGCTGCGACGGCTCGCCGAATGCCTCGCGATGGAAGATGCGCGCAGCCGCGCCGGCGGGCTCGTCGCGTTCGCGCTCGAGGATGCGGCGACGCTGCGCGCGCGCCTCGGCGAGGCGCGCGCCGAGCGGCTCCTCGCCGAGATCGCGAGCTTCATCGCAGGACACGCCGGTGCGCACGACCTGGTCGCGCGCGATGGCGATGCGGGTTTCCTGCTGCTCAATTCCGATCGCGAAGGCGCGCAGCTCGGCGCCTACGCGTCGAACATCCGCGACCGCCTCTCGCGCGAGACGTTTGCCGCCGCCGAAGGCGCAGCGCAGCTGCTGCTCGACGCCGGCGTCGCCGCGTTCCAGGACAGCGTCGGCGATGCACTCGCGATGCTCGAAGCCGCGAAGACCGTGATCGCGAAAGCGCGCGGCGGCGGCAAGCACGGCGTTTTCGTCGTGCGCGACGAGACGAAGACGAACGACGCCGAGCTCGCGCGGCTGATCCGCTTCGCGCTCGACGGCGCCGGCCTGCAGATCCTGTTCCAGCCGATCGTCTCGCTGCACGGCGAGGAGCACGAGCAGTTCCAGGCCTTGCTGCGCCTCAAGGGCGACGATGGCCACCAGTACGCCGCCGCCGAGATCGTGCCGGTCGCCGAGCGCGCGGACATGATCGCCGAGATCGACCGCTGGGTCTTCGCCGAATGCGTCGCGATGATCGTCGAGCGCACGCGCACCGGCCGTGCGCCGCGCCTGTTCCTCAGCCAATCGCTCGCCAGCGTCGGCGAAGCCGGGCGCATCGACTGGATGCAGGCGGTGCTCGACAAGAGCGACGTGCGCGGTGACAGCATCTCGCTCGAAGTCACCGCCGCGAACGCGGCGTCGGCGATCGCCGATCTCGCGCGGTTCGCGAACGCGATCAAGCCGCTCGGCCTCACGCTGACGCTGTCCGGCTTCGAGGCCGGCGCCACGGGCGAAGCGCTGCTCGATGCGGTGCCGGTCGATTTCATCAAGCTCTCGCCGCGCTACGTGCGCGTCGACGACGAGGAGGTGCGCAAGGAGCTGCGCGATCTCGTCGCGCGCGCCCACGAGCGCAACATGCAGGTCATCGCGCCGCGCGTCGAGGATGCGCGCGGCGCGGCCGCGCTCTGGAGCGCCGGCGTCGATTTCATCCAGGGCAATTTCGTGCAGCGCGCCGGACACGATCTCGCGTTCGATTTCCACGCGTCGGTGATGTAGGCCCGGGCGATGGACATGCGGCGCAACGATCAAACGCTGAGCGCCGCGGACTGCTGTGCGATCGGTGGCGCGATCGTGCTCGCGATCGCCGGCCTCGCGGCACCGTTCTATGCGCGGCCCGGCATCGACATCTGGCTCGCGGCGCTGCTGCTGATCGCCGCGGCCGCGATCCTCGTCACGCTGTTCTGGACGCGAAGACGCGATGCAGAGGCCAATGCGATCGCTGCGCCGACGCTCGCCGTGACCGCCGCGCGCGCGCCGCTCGAGCCCGCGCCCGAAGAGCTTCGCCGCCAGCTCGAAACGCTGCGCCACACGCAGGGCGAGCTGCTGCTCGCCAAGCAAGCCGCCGAAGCGGCGATGATGGCGAAGGGCGAGTTTCTCGCGACGATGAGCCACGAAATCCGCACGCCGCTGAACGGCGTGCTGCCGTTGCTAGAGCTCGTGCTGTCCTCGTCGCTGCAACCCGATCAGCGCGACTATCTTTCCACCGCGCACGGGTCGGCGCGCGAGTTGCTGCGCATCGTCGATGCGATTCTCGATTACTCCAAGCTCGACGCCGAGCGGCTCGAGCTCGAAACGGTCGGCCTCAATCTCCGCGACCTCGTCAACGGCGTTGCGCAGCTGATGCAGCGCGCGGCCGAGTCGAAGGGTCTGCGCCTTTCGGTCACGATCGATCCGAACGTGCGTCTCGCGGTGCGCGGCGATCCGGTGCGTCTGCGCCAGGTGCTGACGAACCTCGTCAGCAACGCGATCAAGTTCACCGAGCGCGGCGGCGTGCACGTCCAGATCTCGAAGCGCTCGGAGACGCGCGAACACCACGAGATCGTGTTCGCCGTGCGCGACACCGGCATCGGCATCGCGCCCGAGGTTGCCGCGAAATTGTTCCGGCCGTTCTCGCAGGCCGATGCGTCGACGACGCGCGTATTCGGCGGCACGGGTCTCGGCCTTGCGATCTGCAAGCGGCTCGTCGATCTGATGGGCGGGCATCTCGGCGTCAAATCCGAAGTCGGCAAGGGCTCGCTGTTCTGGTTCAGCGTGCCGCTGTTGAAGGCGGTTGGCGACCTGCAGGTGCGGCGGAGCCTCGATGGCCTTCGCGCGCTCGCGCTGGTCGAGGACGACGCGCTGCTGCGACGGTTGCAGAACGCGGGCGGGACGCTCGGCATCGAAGTGACGGGCGTGCGCACGCTCGCGGATGCGCTCGCGGCGCTTCGCGCGAGCGCGAACATGGGCGAGCGCTGGCGTCACGCGGTTCTCTTCGTCGATGCGAGCGCGTTCAAGCCGGTCGCGCCTACGCTCGTGCGCAATGTCCTGAAGGACGCGGCGCTCGGCCACGTGCAGATCCTGCTGACGACGTACGGCGGCACGGACCTGCCGCAGGATCCGCGCCTTCGCATGCTGGCCGGCAACGTCACGGAGGAGGTTCTGCGCACGACGCTCGAGCCGATGTTCGGCGTGCAGGCGCACGGCTCGACGCGCGGCGAACCCGCGGAAGCGCGCGTCGAGATCGCCGGCGCGACACCGGACACGCCGCTGCACGGGCGCGTGCTGCTCGTCGAGGACAATCCGGTCAACCAGCGCGTCGCGCAGCGTTTGCTCGATCTGCACGGCCTCGATGTGACCGCGGTCGGCGACGGCCGCCAGGCTGTCGAGCGTCTCGAGCGCGAGCCGTTCGATCTCGTGCTGATGGACTGCCTGATGCCGGTCATGGACGGCTATATGGCTACGCGGCTATGGCGCGAGCGCGAGCGGACCACCGGCACGGCGCATCTGCCGATCGTCGCGATGACCGCGAACGCGATGGCTGGCGACCGCGAGCGCTGTCTCGCGGCCGGCATGGACGACTACATCTCCAAGCCGCTGGATCGCGCGGCGCTGGCGCAACTGCTGAAGAAATGGCTCGAGATTTCGCAGGCGCCGCCGCCGGCGACGACGAACGTCGTCGATGCTGCGTTCGCCGAGCCGCCGGCACCAGCCGCGGCACCGCCGACGGTGGCGCGCATTGCGCCGAGCGCGGCGCGGCCGGCGGCGGCGAACGGATCGATCGATGCATCGATCATCGGCGACCTGCTCGACACGATGGGCAGCGAGTTCGGTGACCTCGTGCGCGTCTATCTCGAAGACGCGCCGCAGCAAATCGTTGCGATCGAAGCCGCGGCCGCGAGCGGCGATGCGGCCGCGCAGGTCGCGCCGGCGCACACGCTGAAATCGAGCAGCGCGAACATCGGCGCGACCGGGCTGTCCGAGCTTGCGCGCGGCATCGAGCACGCGGCGCGCGCGGGCGTGCCGACCGGTCCCGCCGAAGTCGCGGCCGGCATCCGGCCTGAATACGAGCGCGTTTCCGCGGAGCTTTCGCGGCTGCTAGAGAAGCAGTGAGGTCGCGCGCCCGGTGGGCGCGCTCGTGAGGTCGGCCGCTGCGCGGCCTCGCAAGAAAGTCAGTTGAATCGACCGCGTTGCATTGCTAACCGCTTCTTACTGACTTCTCACTGCCGCTTCAGCTCTCGACTTTCGTCTGCAGGTACGGCACGACACCGAGCTGATCGACGAGGCCGAGCTGCGTCTCGAGCCAGTCGATGTGCTCTTCCTCGGATTCGAGGATGTCGGAGAAGAGATCGCGGCTGACGTAGTCGCCGAGCTCTTCGCAGTCGGCGATGGCCTTCTTGAGATCGGGCACGGCCGCGCTTTCGAGCTTGAGATCGCACGCGATCGCTTCCTTCGGCCCTTCGCCGACGAGGATCTTGCCGATCTTCTGCAGGTTCGGCAGGCCCTCGAGGAACAGGATGCGCTCGATGAGCCGATCGGCGTGCTTCATCTCGTCGATCGATTCCTTGTACTCATGCTCGGCGAGCTCCTTGTAGCCCCAGTGCTTGTACATCCTGTAGTGCAGGAAATACTGGTTGATCGCGGTGAGCTCGTTGCACAGCACCGTGTTGAGATGGCTGATGATCTTCGCGTGGCCCTTCATCGCGATCTCCTCGTGGTAGCCAACGGAGCGCCGTGCCATGCGCGCGGGCAGCGACTATAGCGTCCGCTGCGCAAGCACGCGGGAACGAAAATCGCACGCATTTGCGCGTGCGACGAAGGTCATCCGGCAGGCAGAGCGACGATCAGGCCGCGATGGCGATCAGCGGCAGATCGAGCGTGCGCGTGCGATGCGTGTCTTGGAGGATCTGCTGCGCGAGATCGGAGCATGTGCCGCAGCAGTCCGAGCAGCCGGTGCGGCGGCTGAGCTCGGCGAGCGTGCGCACGCCCGATTCGGCGGCTTCGCGGATCGCGCGTTCGGTGACGGCGTTGCAGATGCAGACGTACATGGAGCGTATTTGATTGCAAATGCGAATGATTGTCAACACCGTGGTTGGCGGCATGCCGAGCCGCAGGTGCGCCCTCCTTGCGAGAATTGATAACCCATTGTTTTTACGGCGAATCGCGCGCACCGCTCCGCATGGCAGTAAAAGTCCCAGAAAATTGCCGGCACAAAGCCAAGCGCCGGCGCACCGTCGCGGCGATGATTCGCGCACCGCCCTGCCCCGGCGGCCCTGGTTCCCGAATGGAGCACTCCGTGATCGATTTTCGCGTTGGACAGATTTTCGGCCTCCTGACCCGCACGCTGCCGTTCTTCGCGTTGCGGCTCGCGGTCTATCTCGGCATCACGCTCGCGTACGTCGTCGCGGTCGGCGTCGGCGGCGGCATCGGGCTCCTGTTCGGGAAGGTGGGCGGCGCGTCGGGTGCGGGCACGTTCTGGGGTGCGCTCGTCGGATTCGGCGTCGTCTCCGGCATCCTTTTCTGGGCGCGCGAATATCTGCTCTATCTCGTCAAGGCGGCACACGTCGCGGTGCTCGTCGAGCTGCTCGACGGCCGCGAGATCCCCGCGGGCAAGAGCCAGATCGCGTACGGACGCGAGATCGTCCAGGCGCGATTCAAGGAATCCTCGCTGCTGTTCGGATTGCACGCGCTGATCCGCGGCATCCTGCGCGCGTTCAATCGTGTCACGACGAGCATCGCGAACATGCTGCCGATTCCGGGGCTCGACGCGCTCGTCAAGATCGCCGACGCCATCGTCAATACGTCGCTGACGTATCTGGACGAAGTGATCCTCGCCGAGATCATGCGCCAGCGCTCGACGAACCCATGGGCGACCGCGCGCGACGCGATCGTGCTGTACGCGCAGAACTACAAGGGTGTGCTGAAGAATGCCGTGTTCCTGACATTCCTCGTCTGGGGCCTGACGCTCGCGATCTTCCTCGTCGTCATCGGACCTCTCGCCGCGCTTGCGACGGTGTTCCCGCACATCGCCGGCGTCTGGACGTTCGTGCTCGCGATCGTCGTCGCGCTCGCGCTGAAGGCCGCGCTCGTCGATCCATTCGCGATGACGGCGCTGCTGCAGGTCTACACCAAGCTCGTCGCCGGACAGACGCCGGATCCTCAGTGGATCGCGCGGCTCGACGAGGTGTCCGGGAAGTTTCGCGAGCTCACCGAACGCGCCGGCGCGGCAGCACCGGTTGCGGCTCCGCCGCCGCCGCCGCAACCGATTGCCACGTGACGAATCGAATCAGGACGAACCTGATCAGCCCGCGGGCGCGAGCACCGGATCCCAGATCTGCTCGCGCAGCGTCACGCTGCAGCTGACTTCTGCGATCGGCGCGAGATGACGCAGCGCCTGCTCGTAAACGCGCCGCTTGAACGTCACGACATGCTGCGCCGGATACCAGAAATCGACCCAGCGCCAGAGATCGAACTCGGGATGCTCGTGCGCGTCGAGCCGGAACGCGGTTTCCTCGCCGAGCAGACGCAACAGGAACCACACCTGCTTCTGGCCGATGCAGACTGGCCGCTCGTGCGCGCGCACGAAGCGCTGCGGCAGCTTGTAGCGCAGCCAGCCGGGCGTCGCGCCGAGAACCTGAACGTGGTGCGCGGCGAGGCCGGTCTCTTCCTCGAGCTCGCGATACATCGCCTCGACCGGCGTCTCGTCGCTGCGCATACCGCCCTGCGGGAACTGCCAGCCGTCGCGCCCGACGCGGCGCGCCCAGAACACGCGGCCATCGTCCTTCAGCAGGATGATGCCGACGTTGGGCCGGTAGCCATCGGGGTCGATCACAGCGTAATTCCTTGGACCTGCTCGAGGATTCAACCACAGCTTGTGCGAACGCAGCAAGGCAAAAACGCCCTGCGACGGCCGTGCTCGCCTTGACAGCGCGCTGCGGCGCACTAGAATCGCAGCCCCCGCGCTGCACCCATGGCTATGTAGCTCAGCCGGTTAGAGCACGGCACTCATAATGCCGGGGTCGGTGGTTCGAGCCCACCCATAGCCACCACTCCCTCGCAGCCATCGTCGCTGCCGCGCGCGTCGCTGGCGCTCCCGCCGACGACGACTATCCACGTACCCACCTTTTCGTAGATATTAGGTGCAGGGGGACTGGCGCCGCACCCGCGGCTCCGACCCGATTCCACGGGAGAGGAATCCGATGCTGAAGGCACGACTCTGCGACTCTGTGCGCGCAGCGCTCGCGATCGGGTGCAACACCGGTACGCAACATCGCGTTCGATCGCAGCTCGCGATCGGCGCGCTCGGGCTCATCGCGAACCCGGTCTTTGCGCAGGACACATCGCAGAACAACACACCCGAGCAGCTCGAGACGATCTCGGTCACTGGCACGCAGATCCGCCGCGTCGACATCGAGACGTCGAATCCGGTCATCACGATCGATCGCGCGACGATCCAGAAAACCGGCAAGCTGACGCTCGGCGATCTCGTGCAGGAGCTCCCGGTCGTCACCGGGCCGAACTCGAATCCGCAAGTGAACAACGGCGGCGGCAACGGCGTCTCGACGATTGGCCTGCGCGGTCTCGGCTCGCAGCGCACGCTGATCCTGATCGATGGCCACCGCTTCCTCGGCTCGAATCCGAACGATATCCCGGCCAACATGATCGAGCGCATCGAGGTGCTGACCGACGGCGCCTCGTCGGTGTACGGCTCCGATGCGGTCGCCGGCGTCGTCAACTTCATCCTGCGCAGCGAGTACCAGGGCGCCGAGTTCACCGCGAACTACGGCATATCCGACCGCGACGACGGCGCGCAGCGCGGCTATCAGTTCACGTTCGGCCAGACCGGCGACAAGGGCTCGATCATGGCCGGCATCAGCTACAACAAGACCGACCAGGTCATCGCGAGCCATCGCGATTTCTCGAAGACATCGGTGTCGCTCTACGGCACGAACGGCCTCTCGTCGTTCGCGCAGCTCTACGGCCAGCAGATTCCGCAGGGTTTCATCGGCGGCTCGTCGGTGTCGCCGTACGGGCACATCCAGATTCCGGACGCGTTCGCCGATCTTTTCCCGAATTGCCAGTCCGGTTTCCTCGCGCGCAATCCCGGCACGAACGGCCAAAACGTCGCCACCGACTACCACTGCTACGTCAACAACGGCACCGCGACGACACCGACCGATCGCTACAACTTCGCGAGCGTCAACCTGATCATGACGCCGCAGGAGCGCACCGGCGTCTTCCTCAACGGCAACTACAAGCTGACCGATCACATCGAGGTCTACGCCGCGGTGATGCATAACAAGGCCGCATCGGCGTTCCAGCTCGCGCCCGCGATCTATCGCACCGCCGCCGGCGTCGTGATCTCGCAGGACAGCTACTACAACCCGTTCGGCGTCGAGTTCGGTCCCGGCGAGACGACGTTCGACGCGCGCCTCGCCTCACTCGGCAACCGGCGCGGCGCGTTCGGCGTCAACGACGATCACGCCTCGACCGGTTTCCGCGGCTCGTTCGAAGCGTGGGACCAGCCGTGGAACTGGGAGGCCGGCCTCGACTATGGGCACTACGCATACACCAACAACACCGAAGGCCTCCCGAACATCGATATCCTGAATCGCGAGACGGGCCCGTCGTTTTACGACGCGACGACTGGCAGCGTGCGTTGCGGCACGCCCGGCCACGCGATCGACGGATGCGTGCCGATCAATCCCTTCGACCTCAACGATCCGAACACGATCGCGGAGCTCGCCCGCGCCGGCGCTCCGGCATCGACGGCGTACTTCCAGCAGGAGCGTGTCGTGCGCGCCGATCTGCGCGGCTCGCTGATCGACCTTCCCGCCGGCACGGCGCAGCTCGCTGTCGGCGCGTCGTACCGCCAGGACTACACGCGCAGCACCGTCGACACGTCTCTCGTCATCGACCACGACACGCTGACCTGCACGCTCGGCAGCCAGTGCACCTCGCCGCTGCAGGGCGGTTATCACGTGCGCGAGATCTATGCGGAGCTTTTCGTGCCGCTGCTGCGGGACGTGCCGTTCGTGCACGCGCTGAACGTGACGCTCGGCGATCGCTACTCGAAGTACTCGAGCTTCGGCACGACGAGCAACGGGAAGTTCGCTCTCGAGTGGCGTCCGGTCGAGGATCTCCTCTTGCGCAGCACGGTGTCCGATGTGTTCCGCGCGCCGACCGTCACCGACATCTTCGCCGGACCGCAAAGCAGCCAGTTCTCGCTCTCGCACGATCCGTGTGACGGCTACACGGGCAATCCGCCGAATCCGGCCTGCGTGCACGTGCCGACTGACGGCTCGTTCCGCAACAACGCCGTCGCCGAACAGCTGCCGATCGACGGCGTCTTCGCCGGTCCCGCATATGCCGGCCTGGAGCTCGGCCCTGAATACGGCCGCTCGTACGATTTCGGCATCGTCTACGATCCGAACTGGCTCGAAGGCGTCTCGGTCAGCGCCGACGCATGGCGCATCTACATCAAGAACAACATCACGATCGCCAACGCGCAATCGGTGCTCGATCTGTGCGCCGCGGGATTCACGACGTACTGCCCGCTGATCCGCCGCGTCGCAAGCGGGCCCGACATGGGCCAGATCCAGAGCATCACCCAAACGACCGTCAATCTCGGCCGCACGGACGTCAAGGGCGTCGACTTCGCGCTGCACTACCGGATGCCCGCGTTCTCGTTCGGCCGTCTAAGCATCTCTTTCAACGCGACGTACATGGCCAAGTTCGACGCCGCAACCGCGCCCGGCACCGACGCGAACCAGCTCTACCACTACGCCGGCCACTTCCTCCCGCCCTCCTCGGCGCAGGCGACGCTCTGCCCCGGCGCGAGCGGCGGCGTGTGCCTCTATCCGCGCTGGCGCGCATTGAGCTCGCTCAACTGGCAGCGCGGACCGTTCGACGCATCGTGGCGCATGCGCTACATCGGCCGCTTCAGCCTCGGCTCGCGCTCGCCCTCGCAGGACGTGTTTCCGGCCGGCACCTGCTACTACGGCGACTACTGCACGCTGCACGGCTACGTGATCGAGTACGGCGCAACCGTCTATCACGACCTGCAATTTGGCTACAACCTCGAAGCGTGGAACACGCGCATCGACGTCGGCATCAACAACGTCGGCGACAAGCAGCCGCCGTTCCTGTGGGCGAACAACTCGATCAACGCGAACACCGATCCGAGCGATTTCGACCTGCAGGGACGGTATTACTGGAGCAGCGTAACGGTGAAGTTCTGAAGCGCGCTGCTCACGCGCCGGTCGTGCGGAGCCTCGATCGTTCCAGCCACCAGAGCAGCGCCGCTGCCACGAGCCACGCCGCGAAAAACGGCCAGCGCGATCCCGGCGCGTCGCGCGCGGACCTTGCGGCATCGCTCGCGCCTGCGCGGCCCGCGAGCATGCGCGTTGCCTGCGCATCGCGCGCGGCCGTCAGCGACGGTGACGCGTTTGCCGCAGCTGCATGGAACGACGCACGCGCGTCGTGCGAGACGAGCGTGTGCCAGCCTTCATGCGCAGGCCAGAACGCCGCGCAGCCGCTGCTTTCGATCGCGAGCGACGCGCGCGTACCGTCCGGCTGCTCGACGTACGCGCCGTCGGCGAGCCCGCACAGTACGCTGCGCTGATCGATTCGCGCATCGCGCGGCACATCGGGTTTCGCCGCGCCGTGCGCGCGCGCGACCGTCGCGAGCGCGCGGCTCCAGAGGCTGCCGAACGCGCCGGCGTCGCCCGCGAGCGTCATGCGATACGTATCGGCGAGCCACCAGATCGCGACGCGGCCCTGCCCCAGCGTGCGCCAGAGCGCGACCGCGCCACCGTCGTGGCTGCGCACGAGCGGCGCCGCGTCGTCGCCTTCGACGAGCAACGCACGGCGCGACAGCACTGCCGCGGGATCGGGCGCCGAGCGTTCGAGAGAGACCGTCTGCGGAATGTCGGCGGCGCGAACGCGAAAGCCGAGATCGCGCCATTCGCCCGCGACCGCATCGGGCAGCGGACCCGCCACGCGCAGGAACAGGCCGAGCCCGTCGCGCGTCGCATTCTCGAGCGCCTGCTTCGTGCCGGCGTCGAGATTCTTCCACGCGCGCTCATCGATCATCACGAGATCGATCTTCGCGAGTGCGTCGGCGCCGAGCGCTGGCGGACCATCCTGCATGGCGACGCCGTCGCTCAGCACGATGCGGCTCGTCAGATCGACGCCCGCGTCGACGGCCCAGCGGCGCAGGTACTTGAGCTCGGGATCGGGTGCGCCGGCGAGTACGAGCACGCTGAGCCTGTCGCCCGGCTGCACGGCGACCGCCTGCGCGATGTCCTCGCGCGTCGCGCCCTTCGCATCGAACACGCGCAGGGCGAACACGAAATCGCCGGCTGATTTCACCTGCGCTTCGAGCGCGAACGTGCCGTCCTGCGCGAGATCGGCGCGCCCTATAACCGCGCCGGCCGGATCGCGGAGCTCGACGCGACCGCCCGCATCGCCCTGCACGCGCCCGCGAATCGCAAACACGCTGCCGGCGCGCACGGACTGCGGCATCGAGAGATCGACGATGCCATCGGGCAGCGGCGCCGCGTCGAACTCGACGGCAACATCGCGCGCGGCATCGATGTCGCGCGCCGGCAATCCGCCGCCGACGACGCGGACGCGCGATGTGTCGGGATGACGGCGCAGTGCTGTGCCGAGATCGGGCGCGCGCTCGATGTCGCGTGCGGCGGCGACGCCCGGCAACGCGACCGTCGCGACGCCATCGCCGGGATTTGCGACCTGCGCCGGCGTCGCGCCCGGTGTCAGCACGACGAGCGTGCCCGCCGAATAGTTCTGATCGACATGCGGCGGAAACAGCGCGAGATAGATCAGCACCGCAGCGACGAGCTGCAGCGCGATACGCATTCCGCGGGCCGACTTCGCATCGCGCAGCGTGCGCCACGCGCCGAGCAGCGCCGCAACGGCGACGACGATCGCAACGACGAGCGCGACGTTCATCGCCGCGCCTCCGGCTTCGCGCCGCGCAATGCATCGAGATACGCGCGGCCGGCCGCATCGGGCGCGACACGCGCCTCGACCGATGTCGCCGGTTGCGGCAGCAACGGCCAGAGCAGGCTGCGCAGCTGGCGACGGCATTCCTCGCACGTCGGATTGCGTCGCACCCGATCGCTCGCCGCGAGCAGCCCGAGCGAGTCGCCGGTCAGAGTCGCGTGCGCGCTGACCCAGCGATCGAGCGCTTCGAGATCGAGCGCACCGTGCGCATCGAGCGCCTGCCACGCTGCGAGCGCAGCGGAATCATTGTCGTCGGCCGGCGCGAGCGGGGATTCGCGATCGGTCAGACCCTTGCGATCGCCCGATAGACGCCGGCTTTCGTCGACCGCCGGCAATTCGAGCCCGACGCGCGCGAGATAGATTCGCGAGGACTGCTGCACCTCTTTGATGTACGCGAGCGCCCTGTTCTCGAACGGCAGCGCTTCGGCCGGACGCCCTTGCCGGAGATGCAGCTCCGCATCCCACATCTCGTTGAGCGCCGACTTCAGGATCGCCTTCGTCTCGGGATCGAGCAGCGTCGCGGCTTCGGCGACGTCGTGCGTATGGCCGTACTCCGACACGACGGCGCCGGCATCGCCGAACTTCTGCGCGTCCAGAAAATGCTTGTGCTCTGCCTCGCGCTTCGTCAGTGCGTCGGCGCGGCCCGCGTCGGCTTCGTTCTTGCCTTTTTTCTTGTCGCCGCCGGGCGGCGCGCCGTCGCTTCGCGTTTCGGATTCCTCGCCGAGGAACTGCCCGTAGCGCAGGCGCAGGATCTTCTGATCGACGCCGATGCCGTCCGAGCGCGCGATCGTCGCATCCTCTTCGAGTTTCGGCTGCTCGGCGATCAGGTTTTCGGTGTCGATGATGATCTGGCGCTGGCTGCGGAAATATGCCGGCATCGCCTTTTCGACGAGACCTTCGATGCCAGCGCTGTCGCTCGATGCGTCGGGCGGCCAGCGCAGGATGAAGCTCGCGCTCTTCGTCGTGTTCGGCTTCGGATCGCGGTTGTCGCTGACCGCGAGGCGCACGATGACATCGTCGCCGCGCGCGATGCCGAGCGCGCCGAGATCGAGCGAGTGCTTGTAACGCTGATGACGGCCGGGATTCGCCGCGTCGATGTCCTCGCCGGCAAGGGCGAGCGTCTGTTCCTTGAACGCGATGTTCTCGCCGGTGCCCTGCGCGAGCGTGATCGTCAGGCTCGCTGCCGCGATGCCGTAGTCGTCGCTAGCCTCGAACGCGAGGTCCCAGGTCTTCTGGCCGTCTTCGAGTAGCGTCAGCGATTTCTCGGGTTGGAGCACGCGCACGTCGGGCGCGCGGTCGGCGATGACATCGATGCGGCGCAGGTTGTCGTCATCGAGCGGCGGCGCGCCGTCGAGCACGACGCGATAGAGCGCCGACGCCGTGAACGTACGCTCGCCGGTCCATTCGCTGCCGTCGCGCGCTAGATCGACGCGGCTGCCGTCGTGAAATGTCAGCGCGGCCGCTTTTGGCGTGTTCGTGAAATGCAGGTGCCACGACACGCGCGAGCCTTCGGCGACGCGTGTTTCGAGCGTCGGCTCGCTTCGCGCGGCGATGCGCGTGTAGGCCGGTGCGGCGATATCGAGGCGCATGTGGTCGATCTTCGTTGCGCCCGCGTTCGCAGCGGTTTGCGACGCCGAGCTTGCGCGATGCAGCGCCGACACCGGCGCGAGCACGACGAGCGCGAAGGCTGCAATGCCGATCAGCCATGCGAGCGCAAGCCGCGGCCACGGCCACGGCGAGGCGACGTCGGCGACGGGCTCGCTCTCGATGCGCTCGTGCAAACGCGCGCGCTGCAGGCGCTGCAGCGGCGACAGCGTCACCGGATCGCGGAACAGCAGATCGGCGCTGTCTTCGAGGCGCACTTGCGCACTGTCGAGGCGGCGCGCGATCCACGCGTCGTCGATCGACTGCGTGACGCGACGCGCGCCGAACGCGAGCGCGATGCCGGCGATGACGACGGCGACGATCGCGCCGGGCCAGCCGCCGATGCGCGCCGCCAGCGCGATCACAACCGCGGCGACCGGCAGCGCGTACAGGATCGTGATCGCCACGCGGCGCGCGCGCGCGTTGCGGCCGATCGCGTGCAGGCGCGCGTCGACGGTCATGCGGGCTCCCGCGTACGCGTCGCGGCGATGCGCTCCACGAGCACGAGCAGCGCGATCGCGAGTGCGAGCCACGGATCGAGCGGCTTCGTCGACGCCGGCGTCGCTGTGATGCCGGCAGCGGCTGCGCCGGCGCGCGGTTGCAGCGCTTCGGCCGGCGCGCGCGTTGGCAGCGGCGCTGCGCCTTCGAGCAGATCGCGCAGATGCGCCGGGAAATCCGCGTCGAGCAGCGCAGGGAAGTCGTGCGGCGAGAACGTCGATGCAAGCGCGACGATGCGGCCGCGGCCGCTCGGCGCGACACGCGCGATCACATTGCCGTCCGCGTCGCGCCAGACCGGCGCGCCAGTCGCGCGCGGCTGATGATCGACGATCGCCGTGCCGCCGCGCTTCGGCCCACGCGTTGACTGCAGGTGTCAGCTCGGCGCCGAGCCAAACGAGCGCGTGCGTCGATGCGGGAATCGCTGCGTCCAGCGGTTCCGAGTCCAGGACATACGTGCGCGAACCGGTCGCGTTGAGCGCCGCGACCGCGGCGTCGAGATATTTCAGCGACGCTTCGGCGGACGGCGCATAGCGCACCGCGATCTCGACGTTTGCGCTCGGCGCCGCCGATTCATCGGTCGACATCTTTCCCGGCACGACATGCCAGTCGACCGCATGCGCCAGTACCGGCCGTTCGCCGTCGAGACCCGAAAGCTGTTCCGGCACGACGACCGCGAGCGTCGCGCCGTTCGGCAACGCGGCATCGGCTTCGCGCAGCAGGCTCGCGACCGGAACGCGCGCGGCCGGCGCCTGCGACTCGATCGCGGGAAATCCCGGCGCCAGCCAGCGCCAGTCGGCGCCGGCGGATGGCACGGCGCTACGCGCAGCCGCCAGATCGCTGCCCGGCGCGACGAGCACGCGCGAAGTCCCGGCGCCCGGCGGCTGCGTGAGCACCGGTCGCGCGAGCAATACGGCGAGAAGCGCAAGCAATGCGAGCCGCAGCAGCAGCAGCCACGGCCGCTCGAAACGCAGGCGGCGTCGCGGGCGGATGCGCTCGGAAATCCAGCGCAGCGCCGCGAACTCGGTCGTGCGCAATTCGAGCCGGCGCACGAGATGGATCACGATGGGCACGACGAGCGCGGCGAGCGCCGCAAGGCCGAGCGGCGCGAGCAGCGCGAAGCTCATGCGCGCACCCGCGCGCCGACCGTGCCGAAGAACTGCTGCAGCGGCAGATCCGGCGCGGTATCGAGGAAATATTCGGCGTGGCGGATGCCACTCGCGACGAAGCGCCGCGTGAGATTCGCGCGCGCTGCCTTGAAGCGATCGAGGAAATCGTTACGGATCGCGGCTGCTTCGACGCGGCGATCGGCGCCGCTCTCCGGATCGACGAAGCGGTGGCCGCCGTCGAACGGGAAGTCGCGCTCGTCGGCGCTCAGCATCTGGATCGTCAGCACCTCGCGGCGCGCGGCGGCGAAGCGGATCGCGAGATCGGCGGCTGCGTCGTCGAAGAAATCGGAGAGGACGAGCACCAGCGACGACGGCCGCACGCGCTCCCAGAGCGGACGCAGCGTTGTTTCGGCCGGCCATGCGCCGGCACATTGAATCTTTTCGAGCTCGAGCAGGCAGCGATCGCGATGGCGGGCGCCGGCGTCGGCGGCGATCAGCGTCGGACCACCGGCGGCGAGCGCGATCAGGCCGAAGCGATCGCCTTGGCGCAGCGCGAGCTCGATCGCGCACGCGGCGATCGTCTTCGCGGCGTCAAGCTTGCGCCATTCGGGGCGCGCGGCGTCGGCTTGCGCCATCGATGCGCTCGCGTCGAGGACGAGCCAGATCGTCAGCGGGCTGTCGCGTTCCGACTCGCGCACGAAATAGCGATCGGAGCGCGCAAAGAGTTTCCAGTCGATGCGGCGCGGCTCGTCGCCGAGCTCGTAGGCGCGGTACTGGGCGAACTCGAGGCCCGCGCCGCGGCTCCGGCTCGCGTGCTGGCCAAGCCCGTCCCCGCCGGCACCGTGGCGCGCGCGCAGGCGAAGGTTCTTCAGCCGCGCGCGGACATCGGCGGGGATCAGTGCGACGGCGGCCATGCGTCAGCTCGGATACGGCACTCCGCGCAGGAGCACCGCGACGACGTCGTCGGCGCTGCGCTGCTCGGCTTCGGCGGCGAACGAAAGCAAGAGACGATGGCGCATCACGGGCGCCGCGAGTGCGACGACGTCCTCGCGCGTCGCGGCGTAGCGGCCGTGGATCAAAGCGCGCGCTTTCGCGGCGAGCACGAGCGCTTGCCCTGCGCGCGGACCGGCGCCCCAGCGCACCCATTCCTTGACTTCGGCGAGCGACGTCTCTTGCGGGCGCGATGCGCGCACGAGGCGCGTGATCCAGGTCAGAAGATCGTCGCCCAGATGCGCGTCGCGGACGAGCTTCATGAGATCGAGCACGTCGCCGCCGTTCATCACGGGCGTGATGCGCGCGTCGGTGCCGCCGGTCGTCTGCGCGAGGATCGTGCGCTCTTCGGCTTCGTTCGGATAGTCGACGCGGATGTGCAGCAGGAAACGATCGAGCTGCGCTTCGGGCAGCGGATACGTGCCCGCTTGCTCGAGCGGATTCTGCGTCGCGAGCACGAAGAACGGCGACGGCAGCGCGTGCGTCGTGCCGGCGTAGCTGATCGTGCGCTCCTGCATCGCTTCGAGCAGCGCCGACTGCGTCTTCGGCGGCGTGCGGTTGAGCTCGTCGGCGAGCAGCAGGTTCGTGAACACCGGGCCGCGCTGGAATTTGAAGAAACGCTTGCCGGTGCCGTGGTCTTCCTCGAGGAGCTCGGTGCCGATGATGTCGCTCGGCATCAGGTCCGGCGTGAACTGGATGCGGTGGAAGTCGAGCGCGAGCGCTTGCCCGAGCGAGCGCACGAGCAGCGTCTTGCCGAGGCCGGGCACGCCTTCGAGCAGGCAGTGGCCGCCGGCGATGAGGCCGATCAGCAGCTGCTCGACGACGTCGCGCTGGCCGACGATGACGCGCGCGATCGCATCGCGGAGCGCGGCGAGCTTGTCGAGTTGCGTCGAGACGATTTGTTCGGTGATGGCTTGGGTCATTTTTCGACGCTCTTCACGAAGTCAACGCGTAGACGACGACGTTGACAGCGAACTTCGTGTTGTCTTCGGCGAGCCAGTGCTTGTTGCGCCAGTCGTAATCCCACTCGCAGCCGTAATCCTTGTTGCTGTAGAGCACGCCGAGGCGGCCGTCGATCTCGATGCCTTTCAGGTATTCATGGACGAGATCGTCGCCCCAGCCGTTGAGCTCGAATCCGGTGTTCGGCGGGCCGTCGAACTTGAAGAAGCTCGAGAAGACCGCGTGGTCCTTCGGCAGCTTCTTCAGCGCGCCGTCGCCGAAGATCGATGCCATCTCGATCTCGAACGATTTCGCGAAGAGACCGTCGATGTCGTGGTTGCAGTCGTCGACGAGCACGAAACCGCCATTGCGGACGTACTTCTCGAAGTTGCGCCGCTCGTCCGCGTTGAACTCGACGAGCTTGTGGCCGGCCATGTAGCAGAACGGTTGTTCGAGCATGCGCGGATCGGCAAGCGGCAGCACGCGTTCCTTCGGATCGATGCGCATCGTCGTGTATTGCACGAGCGCGTCGAGCAGGTTCGAGGGCATGCGCTGGTCGACGTCCCAGTCGCCGGATTCGTACATGAGGCGGGTGAACCAGAAGTCGTATGCACGATCTTCGGCGGCCGCGCGATGCATGAGTGGAGCGAACAGCGCGGCGGCGGCGGTAGCGGATGAGTGGCGGAGGAACGTGCGGCGGTTCATGGCGTGCGGTCCCTTCTCCCGCTCGCGGGAGAAGGTGGCCCGAAGGGTCGGATGAGGGCGGGCTGAGTTCGAGCTTTCCTGGTGAACATCATGGCGGTGAACCAAGAGTGCCCTCACCCCAACCCTCTCCCGCTAAGCGGGAGAGGGGGAACGGAGCGTCTATGCGATCACACGGCGTCCGAGAGCGACGTGAACGTGAAATCGCGCAGCTTCATCGGCGGAATCATCATGACGAACGGCGATTCGTCGTCGGAGACGCGCATGGGCTTGCCGAGCTCTTCGATGTTGTTGAGCATGATCGCCGGCGATTCGTTGAAGCGGAAGTTCTTGATCGGGTACTTGATCTCGCCGTTCTCGATGTAGAACGTGCCGTCGCGCGTGAGGCCGGTCAGCAGCACGGTCTGCGGATCGACGAGGCGGATGTACCACGTGCGCGTGACGAGGATTCCTTTCTTCGTGCCCTTGATCATGTCCTGCGTCGACTTGTCGCCGCCGGTCATGATGATGTTGCCGGGCTGGCCGATCGCCTTCTTGCCCTGCTTCTGCGCCCAGTAGCGCGAGTACTGCAGGTACTCGACGACGCCCTTGGTCACGATCGGCGTCTTCTCGCGCGCGAGGCCATCGTCATCCCACGGCACGACGGCGGATTCGGCGTCCCACGGATCTGAGTAGATGTTGACGCGCTCGTCGAACATCTTCTCGCCGAGCTTGTTGCCGCCGCCTTTCTTCGACAAAAAGCTGCGGCCTTCGTCGGCCTGGCGCGCGTCGAAGCCGAACAGCATGTCGGAAACGAGATGCGCGCTCGCGGCGGGTTCGAGGATCACGGTGTACTTGCCGGGCTCGAGTGCCTTCGCGTCCACCGAGCCTTTGGCCTTCTGCATGGCCGTCTTGATCTCGTTCTTCGCGTTGAACTTCGAGACGTCGCCGAGATTGCGCGCGACCCAGCCCGATCCGCGCGCGTCGTCGGTGCGCACGGTGCAGGTGAAGTCGACGTTGGTCGATTTCTGGTAGCCGAAGTTGCCCTTCGTGTTCGCGATCGCGGTGAAGCGCGCCGAGTCGGTGAAGAAGCCGGCGGCGACGAGCTTGTCCTTGCGGCAGGGCTCGATGCAGTCGGCGGCGACGCTCGCGCGGTATTCCGGCGCGATCGCGGCGGTCTTCTCGGCGTAGGTGTCGCTCGGCTTGTAGGCCTGCTTTTCGATCGCCGGCACGAACTCCGGATTTTCCGGCGCGAGCTTCGCAAGCTCTTCGGCGCGGCGAACGACCTTCTCGAGCGATACCTCATCGAACTCGTTGATCGTCGCGGTGCCGACGCGCTTGCCGAATGCGACCTGCACGGCAAGATCGGTGTTGTTGACGATGCCGCTCGTCGAGACGCTGTTCAATGCATAGCGCACGTTGCCGTCGACGGAGCCGGTGAGCTGCGCGGTGCACTCGTCGGCCTTCGACATCTTGCACACCTTGTCGAGGATCGTCTTCGCTTCCTGTTCGGTCATGATGCTCATGTATGTTCTCCTCAGCCCAGGCTGCGCGCGGTGTTGATGACGTTGGCGCCGTTGAAGCGCGACGTGCTCGAGCCGTGCGACACGGCCGAGATCTGGCCGGGCTGACCCTTGCCGTCGAAGAACGAGCCGCCGAAGCGGTAGTCCTTGTCGTCGCAGACCGCGACGCACGAGTTCCAGAACTCGGGCGTGCGCATCTGGTAGGCGACGTCCTCGAGCATCTGCGTCACCTTGCCGTTCTTGATTTCATAGAACAGCTGGCCGCCGAACTGCGCGTTGTAGCGCTGCTGGTCGATCGAGAACGAGCCGTCGCCGATGATGTAGATGCCGTTCTCGACGTTCTTGATGACGTCCTCGGGTTTGAGCGCTTCCTTGCCGGGCGAGAGAGAGACGTTCGCCATGCGCTGGAACTGCACGCTCGACCACGAATCGGCGTAGCAGCAGCCCTGCGAGTGATCGAGGCCGAGGATGTGCGCCTGATCGCGGATGACCTGGTAGTTGACGAGGATGCCGTCCTTGATCAGATCCCAGCGCTGCGTCTTGATGCCTTCGTCGTCGAAGCCGACCGCGCCGAGCGTGCCGGGCTGCGTCTTGTCGGCGAAGATGGTGACCTTGTCGCTGCCGTACTTGAAGTCCTTCGATTTCCACTTGTCGAGCGTGACGAAGCTCGTGCCGGCGTAGTTCGCTTCGTAGCCGAGCACGCGATCGAGCTCGGTCGCGTGGCCGACGGACTCGTGGATCGTGAGCCAGAGGTGCGAGGGATCGAGCACGAGGTCGTATTTGCCGGGCTTGACCGATGGCGCCGTCAGCTTTTCCTTGGCCTGCTTCGCGGCCGCGATCGCGTCTTCCTTCATGTTGTACGAGTCGGAATAGACGACCGCGCCGCCGGGCAGCGCGATGCGGTGCTCGGGCTTCGCGTCGAGGTATTCGTAACCCATGCCGCGCGGCGCGGAGAGGCCGTCGCGCGTGCGGAACTTGCCGGTCGCCTTGTCGACGGCGGTGACCTGCGTCGGCGCCCAGATGCGGTGGATGTCCTGATCGATGTACGAGCCGTCGCTCGAGGCGAAATACTTCTGCTCGTTGACGAGGAACAGGATCGAGCGGATGAAGCTCGCGCCGGCCTGCATCGCGGCAGCGTTGACGTCGAGAAGAAGATCGACCTTCTCCTTGATCGGAACTTCCATCGAGTTCTTGACGATCGGCGTCGACCATGAGACTTCGCCGACACCCTTGGTCGGCGCGAGCTGCACGGGCGATGCCTGCATGCGCGAGTTCGCCTTCGCGATCGAGATCGCTTGGCGGACGGCCTTGGCGACCGAATCCGAATCCATGTCGCTCGTCGCCGAAAAGCCCCAGGTGCCGTTCGCGATGACGCGGACGCCGATGCCGGACGATTCGGTGTTGACGACGTTCTGCACCTTGTCTTCGCGCGTGATCACGAACTGGCGCAGGTAGCGACCGATGCGCACGTCGCAGTACGTCGCGCCGCCCGACTTCGCCGCGGCGAGCGCGACGTCGGCGAGCTTTTTCTTCGTCGCCGCATCCATCTTCGTCAGCAGCACTTCGGCTGCGACGTGGCGGCCGTAGGCGGGCAGGATCAGTGCGCCGAGGCCGATGCCACCCATCTTGATGAAATCACGTCTGTCCATTGCCCATCTCCCGCGATTTGCCTGAGCCCCGAAAGGATTTCGACGCGCGCACGAGCGTGCCGGTCGAGCGGATGGATTCTGTGCGGCCCACGCGCGTCGCGTCCCGTGACAAAGGGCATGGGTCGCGCGACGGAGCGTCAGGCGCGCGCCGGGGCGTGCGCGAAGCGGGTCATTCCGGTGGCGCCTGATAAAATGGCCGCATGGATATATCGAAGACCTTCCGTATCGAGGCCGCGCATCGGCTCCCGAACGTGCCGCCGGGGCACAAGTGCGCGCGCCTGCACGGGCACTCGTTCGCGATCGAGGTTCATGTGAAAGGGCCGGTCGATCCCGAGCTCGGCTGGGTCATGGACTTCGCGGACATGAAGGCCGCCTTCGCGCCGCTGTTCGAGCGGATCGACCATCGCTATCTCAACGAGGTCAGCGGGCTCGAGAATCCGACCAGTGAAAACCTGGCGCGCTGGGTCTGGAACGAGCTCAAGCCGCGGCTGCCGCTGCTCGATCATGTGATCGTGCACGAGACCTGCACGTCGGCTTGCCGCTACGACGGACCGTAGCGCGGGGCGGGATTCTCGCTGCGCCGCAATGCGGCGGTGCTGGTCCGAGCCTATTCTGTAAATAATTGAATAGTAAGCTTAATATTCCTGTCGCTTCAGGGGTCTAGAGTTCTGGGCCGCGATCTTGTTGCATTGCAACAAAGACGCTGCTAAGCTACGCCCACACTCTCCAATACACCCGAGGCAACGACCATGTTCGAACAGATCAACGCGCAGTCCCTCACGCTCGGCAAGTCGTACACCGATGCGTTCGTCAAGGCCCAGACCGTTGCCCTCGAGAGCTTCGAGCGCATCACTGACCTCCAGATCAAGACGCTGGAAGACCGCGTCAACGCCGCCGTCCAGTTCTGGTCGGAAGCCGCCGAAGTGCGCGATTTCGAAGGCGCGCGCGCGTTCTGGCCGAAGGGCGTCCAGCTCGCCAAGGAAAATGCCGAGAAGATGTACGCGACCAGCCAGGAAGTGTTCGGCGTCACGCTGAAGACGACCGAGGCGCTCGGCCAGCTCGCCAAGGGCTCGTTCGAGAACACGTCGGAGACGATCTCGAAGAACGTCAATACCGCCAAGAAGGCCGCGACCAACGCCGGCAAGTAATACCGCTCGCAAGAGGCGCCGCTGCGATTCCCCTCCCCTGTAGCGGCGTCATTTCAAAGGCCGGGCTTTCTTAAGCCCGGCCTTTTTTATTGGTTTTTTTTTGCGATCCGTCCCGGATCGCCGCACGGATGTCGGTCGACCTGCGGTTGCACGGTTTCGCGGCTTCGGTTTCTGGAAGCGGCCATCCATGGCCGCGGATTCAATGAACCGCACCCTGCGTAGGGGTCTGGCGAAGGGCTTGATCTAGCCCTCGCGGAACACGTACCGCGCGGCGCCGATCTGGATCACGTCCTCGTGCCGCAATAACCGCTCCTGGACCGGCTCGGCATTGACGAGCGTCCCGAGCTTGCTGCCGAGATCGATCAGCGTATAGCCCTTCGCATTGATGTTGATCTCCGCATGCCGCGGCTCGACGCCGGGTCCGCCGACCTGGATCTCGGCGGTGCCGTCGTTGCCGAGCGTCACCGGGCGCGGCGGCAGCGGAATCGCGGCGCGGCCGGCTTCGGGGCTCTGCGGAACGAGACGCGCGGTGCGCAGGAACATCGTCGACGCGGCGCCGGCGATCGTCGCGGTGCTCGGTGGCGGCGGAGTCTTCGCGGCGGCCGGCGGCAGCTTCGGCGGCTCGGGAAGATCGAGCACCGGGAACACGCGCGTCATCGCGGGCTCGATCGTGGGCGGCACGCGCGGCTGTTCGCCCATGATCACGCGCGGATGCTCGCCGGTGATGTGCGGGCGAACCGGCGGCGGCGGCGCGGTGACGCGCGCGGCGGGCGCGGCGCGATCGAGCTCGGCCTCGTCCGGAAATACTTCCAGAAAACGCGAGCGCAGCGTCTGCGCGCGATCGTGCGCGGCGCGGCTCTCGCCGAGCGCGCTTTCGATCGCGCTGACGCGGCGATCGCGCTCGGCGACGTCGAACTCGCCGAGCTTGTGCCGCAATTCGATTTCCTGGCGATCGAGCTTCACCGCCTCGTGCGCAGCTTCGATCTCGCGGAGCGAGTTGCGAAGGCCGGCGTAGGCGGCCATCGCCTGCTGGCGCAGCGGCTCGGCCTTGCGCTCGACAGACTCGAGCTGGCGCGCGTAATCGGCGTCGACGCGCCGGTAGACCGGCTCGGCGAAGTCGGCCTTCAGCGCTTCCATCGAGGCCCGACGGCTTTTCAGCTGGTCGGCCTCGTGCTTGAGCGCCTTCAACGAGTCAACCGGCGCCAGATCGACTCCGGACAGAAGCTCCGCCTTGACGCGAGCGTCGCCCATACCGCCTCCCCCCGATGGTTTCCGAGCCCTGGATTCGAGCCAGCTCAACCGGTTGCGAATCCTACCTGCGACAATGTGTCACGTCATTATGCCGGGCGCGAGTGCGCCGGCACAGTGAAAACCGTCGCAGGTAGCGGAGCGCCGACGGACGGCGGACGCGTTCAGCCGTCCAATTCAATTGCGGGCGGAAATGGGCGGCTGATATAATTTTCAGGCTTTGCAGTCAGGACGTATCGGGCAGCTCGACCCCGAGGTCCGGCTCCTTCCGACGGGACTTTCCGCATTCATGCCCGCTTGCCGCTCGCGGCAAGGCGCGTGCCGGGTTGTCCCCGCGGGGCACAGGCCCCCGTGCTTGCCATGCTACGGCATGGCGGTGCGATGCGGAAACGGCCGGATCGGTATGGCGGGCATGGTTTTCGGTGGAACGGATGGATCGGTTGCGCGGCGGATCGACAGCCTGGGCTCTGGTTGGGAGCCAGGCGCTGACCGCGGGGGTCGCGGGCCTGGTCGTCTGGATCGGCTGGGGTCACGCGGCGGCGCTCGCGGCGTTGTTCGGCGGGTTCGTCGTGCTCCTGCCGACGCTGTACTTCGCGGCGAAGATCTATCTCCGCGCGGGTGGAATGACGGCGGCGGAAGTGCTCGGCACGTTCTACCGCGCGGAAACGGCGAAGCTGGTCCTGACGGCAGTCCTGTTCTGGATCGGCGCGAAATGGTTCGGTCAGCACTTCGCGCCGCTGATCCTCACCTCGATCGCGTGCCTTGCGATGAACTGGGTGATGGTCGCGGTCACGAAGTCCTGGTAACTCACTTTAGTCAGCTTGAAGACGGACTCTAGAGATATGGCATCCGAAGGCGGTCACGACAGCAGCGGCTACATCCTGCATCACCTGACCAATCTCAAGTTCGACTTGCACACGATGCAGGTCAATCCGGAAGCGACCGGCTTCTGGGTGCTGCATCTGGACTCGGTGATCTTCTCGCTGCTGCTCGCGGCGATCTTCATCGTCATGTTCCGCACGGCCGCGCGCAAGGCGACCAGCGGCGTGCCCGGCAAGTGGCAGAACTTCATCGAGCTCTGCGTCGAGTTCGTCGATAGCCAGGTCAAGGACGCATTCCACCACCAGTCGAAGTTCGTGGCGCCGATGGCGCTGCTGGTCGGCTTCTGGGTGTTCCTGATGAACTTCATGGACATGCTGCCGGTGGATCTCTTGCCGCAGGTCGCGGGCGGCGCCGGCGTCGATCACCTTCGCACCGTGCCGTCGACCGATCCGAACGTCGCGCTCGGCATGTCGCTGACGGTGTTCCTGATCGCGTTCGGCTACGGCTTCGTCAAGAAAGGCTTCGGCGGCGTCGGTGCCGAGTTCTTCTTCCATCCGTTCGAAGCGAACAACATCGTCGCGAAGATCGTGCTGATGCCGATCAATTTCCTGCTGAAGCTCGTCGAGGAGCTTGCGAAGCCCTTGAGCCTCGGCCTTCGACTCTTCGGCAACATGTACGCCGGCGAGATGATCTTCATCCTGCTCGCCTGCTTCACGCTCAACTATTCGGTGACCAGCCTCGGCAGCAACCTCGGCCTGCTGACACAGATCGTGCTAGCGACCGGCTGGACGATCTTCCACATCCTGATCATCTCGCTGCAGGCGTACATCTTCATGGTCCTCACCGTCGTCTACATGGCGATGGCTGCGGATCACCATTGATTCACCGTTTCAAACAAACCACTCGAGTACTACGGAGACAACGATGGAAGCTCTCGCAAGTGTAGAAGGCCTGACGGCCGTCGCCGCAGCTCTCATGCTCGGCCTTGGCGGCATCGGCGCCGCGATCGGCATGGGCCTGATGGGCGGCAAGTTCCTCGAAGGCGCATCGCGCCAGCCGGAGCTCGTCCCGATGCTGCAGGGCAAGATGTTCCTGCTGGTCGGCCTGATCGACGCGATCCCGATCATCGGCGTCGGCATCGCGATGTACCTGACGTTCGTCGATCCGTTCTCGGCGAAGATCGCTGCGGGCGTCGCCGCGCACTAAGTCGTAGCCAGAAACGCTGTCGAGGGTTCGACCCGTGACCATCAACGCAACACTCATCGCCCAGATGATCGTCTTCCTGATCCTCATCTGGTTCACGATGAAATTCATCTGGCCGCCGCTGACGAAGGCGATGGACGAGCGTGCGCACCGCATTTCGGAAGGTCTTGCCGCGGCCGAGAAGGCGCGCAAGGACCTCGCCGACGCGGACGCGCGCGTCGCCGACGAGATCAAGAAGGCGCGCGTGGAAGCGACCGAGATCATCGACAAGGCGCACCAGCAGGCCAACCAGATCATCGACAAGGCCAAGCAGGATGCGGTCGTCGAAGCGCAGCGCACGAAGGCGACGGCCGCCGCCGACATCGAGAGCATGACGCACCGCGCGCGCGAGGAATTGCGCGGCCAGGTCGCCTCGCTCGCGGTGTCGGGCGCCGAGAAGATCCTCAAGCGCGAGATCGACGCGAACGCCCACAAGGCGCTGCTCGACCAGCTCGTTGCCGAGATCGGGATGACATGTCGCAGCCGCTGACTCTCGCCCGTCCCTACGCGCGCGCCGCGTTCGAGCTCGCCTCGTCGAGCCGCGCGCTCGGCGAGTGGGCTTCGAAGCTCGCCTTCGCGGCGCAGGCTGCGGCCGATCCGCAGGTGCGCTCGCTGTTCGGCAATCCGCGCGTGACGCCGTCCGAGCTCGCCTCGCTGTTCCTGCCGGACGGCGAGCCCGCCGACTCGCCGTTCGCGAGCTTCCTGAAGGTGCTCGCGGACAACCGGCGTCTCGTAGCGCTGCCGGAAATCGCGGCGCTGTTCGAGCAGCTGAAGCGCGAAGCCGAGAAGGTGCTGCAGGTGCGCGTGCGCACCGCGGCACCGATCGACGCGAACGAGACCGCCAAGCTCAAGGACGCGCTGAAGCGCCGCTTCGGCCGCGACATCGAGCTCGAGCAGACGGTCGACCCCGCCGTGATCGGCGGCGCGGTCATCGATGCCGGCGAAGTCGTGATCGACGGATCGGTGCGCGGCAGGCTGCATCAGCTCGAAGCCGCGCTGACGCACTGACAAGACGGGAACCGGGAAACCGGATCCCACAAAGAATCCCGTGCGGCGCATGGCGACGCACACCGAAGGAAAAATCCAATGGCAACCACACTCAATCCGTCCGAAATCAGCGAACTGATCAAGAGCCGCATCGAGAAGTTCAAGCTGACCGCCGAAGCGCGCAACGAAGGCACGATGACCGGCGTGTCCGACGGCATCGTGCGCATCCACGGCCTCGCCGACGTGATGTCGGGCGAAATGATCGAGCTGCCGGGCAACACGTTCGCGCTCGCGCTGAACCTCGAGCGCGACTCGGTCGGCGCGGTCGTGCTCGGCGACTACGAGCACCTGCGCGAAGGCGACACCGCCAAGACCACCGGCCGCATTCTCGAAGTGCCGGTCGGCCCCGAACTGCTCGGCCGCGTCGTCAACGCGCTCGGCGAGCCGATCGACGGCAAGGGCCCGATCAACGCGAAGAAGACCTCGCCGGTCGAGAAAGTCGCGCCGGGCGTGATCTGGCGCAAGTCGGTGTCGCAGCCGGTGCAGACCGGCTACAAGTCGGTCGACGCGATGATCCCGATCGGCCGCGGCCAGCGCGAGCTGATCATCGGCGACCGCCAGACCGGCAAGACCGCGCTGGCGATCGACGCGATCATCAACCAGAAGGGCTCCGGCGTTAAGTGCATCTACGTCGCGATCGGCCAGAAGCAGTCGTCGATCGCGAACGTCGTGCGCAAGCTCGAAGAGAACGGCGCGCTGGCCCACACGATCATCGTCGCCGCCGCCGCCGTCCGAATCGGCCGCGATGCAGTACATCGCGCCGTACTCCGGCTGCGCGATGGGCGAGTACTTCCGCGACCGCGGCGAAGACGCGCTGATCATCTACGACGATCTGACCAAGCAGGCCGTGGGCGTATCGCCAGATCTCGCTGCTGCTGCGCCGTCCGCCGGGCCGCGAAGCGTATCCGGGCGACGTGTTCTATCTCCACTCGCGTCTGCTCGAGCGCGCCGCGCGCGTCAACGAGGAATACGTCGAGAAGTTCACCAACGGCGCGGTCAAGGGCAAGACCGGTTCGCTGACCGCGCTGCCGATCATCGAGACGCAGGCCGGCGACGTCTCGGCGTTCGTGCCGACCAACGTGATCTCGATCACCGACGGCCAGATCTTCCTCGAGACCGACCTGTTCAACGCCGGCATCCGCCCGGCCGTGAACGCCGGCATCTCGGTGTCGCGCGTCGGTGGCGCCGCGCAGACCAAGATCATCAAGAAGCTGTCCGGCGGCGTGAAGCTCGCGCTGGCGCAGTACCGCGAGCTCGCGGCGTTCGCGCAGTTCGCGTCCGACCTCGACGAGGCCACGCGCGCGCAGCTCGAGCGCGGCCAGCGCGTGACCGAGCTGATGAAGCAGAAGCAGTACGCGCCGCTGTCGATCGCGCGAGCTGGCGCTGTCGCTGTACGCGGCCGAGAAGGGCTACCTCGACGACGTCGCCGTCGCCAAGATCCTGCCGTTCGAGAAGGCCTGCACGCGCACTTCGCGAACAACTACGGCGATCTGGTCAAGAAGATCAACGACAGCGGCGACTGGAACAACGACATCGAGGCCCAGTTCAAGAAGGGTGTCGAGGAGTTCAAGAAGACGGGCAGCTGGTAAGCCGGAGCGGCTTCGCGTAATCCGGTCAGACGAAACGTCGCTCATTCGATAGGTTGAATCAAAGTGGCAGGCGCAGAGAAATCCGCACCAAGATCAAGAGCGTGCAGAACACCCGCAAGGTGACGCGCGCGCTCGAAATGGTCTCGGCCTCGAAGATCCGCAAGGCGCAGGAGCTGCATGAGGGCCTCGCGTCCGTACGCGCGCGCGATGCGCCAGGTGATCGGCCACATCGCGCAAGGCGAACTCCGAGTACAAGCATCCGTTCATGGTCGACGCGCGAGAACGTCAAGCGCGTCGGCTACATCGTCGTGTCGACCGACCGCGGCCTGTGCGGCGGCCTGAACTGCGAACCTGTTCCGCAAGCTGCTCGCCGAGATCCGCGACTGGCAGGGCAAGGGCGTCGAGATCGACGTCGTCGCGATCGGCAGCAAGGCGAGCGCGTTCTTCCGCCGCCTCAAGGTCAACATGGTCGGCAGCGTCACGCACCTCGGCGAGCGGCCGCAGATCGACGCAGCTGATCGGCGTCATCAAGGTCATGCTCGACGCCTACAGCGCGGGCCGCGTCGATCGCGTCAACCTCGCCTACAACGATTTCGTCAACACGATGACGCAGAAGGCGACGCGTCCATGCGCTGCTGCCGCTGCCGCCGGCCGACCAGCTCGCGAGCGCCGCACGACTGGGACTACCTCTACGAACCCGACGCCGAGACGCGTGCTCGAGCACGTGATGACGCGCTACGTCGAGTCGCTGGTCTACCAGGCCGCTGCTGGAGAACCTCGCGAGCGAGCACGCCGCGCGCATGGTCGCGATGAAGAGCGCGTCGCGACAACGCGACCAAGGTGATCGACACGCTGACGCTGTCTACAACAAGGCGCGCCAGGCGGCGATCACGCAGGAAATTTCGGAAATCGTCGGCGGCGCAGCCGCGGTCTGATTTCCAGCGCCGTCATTCCCGCGGAAGCGGGAATCCATGGACGGCGCGAAGGCAAACTGGATTCCCGCTTTCGCGGGAATGACGAACGAAGAATTGAAGGTTTCGAGGAAACGAAAATGAGCCAGGGCAAAATCGTCCAGATCATCGGCGCCGTCGTCGACGTCGAATTCCCGCGCGAGTCACGTGCCGAAGGTGTACGACGCGCTGAAGATCGAAGGCATGGCCATCACGCTCGAAGTGCAGCAGCAGCTCGGCGACGGCGTCGTGCGCACGATCGCGCTCGGCTCGACCGACGGCCTGAAGCGCAACCTCGTCGCCGAACAACACCGGCGAGGGCATCAAGGTGCCGGTCGGCAACGAGACGCTCGGCCGCATCATGGACGTGCTCGGCAATCCGATCGACGAGGCCGGTCCGATCGGCGAGAAGGACCGCTGGGAAATCCACCGCGCGCGCGCCGTCGCTACGACGAACAGGCCGCGGCGAACGAGCTGCTCGAAACCGGCATCAAGGTCATCGACCTGATGTGCCCGTTCGCCAAGGGCGGCAAGATCGGCCTGTTCGGCGGCGCCGGCGTCGGCAAGACCGTCAACATGCTGGAACTGATCAACAACATCGCGACCGCAGCACGCGGGCCTGTCGGTGTTCGCCGGCGTCGGCGAGCGCACGCGCGAAGGCAACGACTTCTACCACGAGATGAACGAGTCGGGCGTCGTCAAGCTCGACAACATGCAGGAGTCGAAAGTCGCGATGGTGTACGGCCAGATGAACGAGCCGCCGGGCAACCGCCTGCGCGTCGCGCTGACCGGCCTGACCATGGCCGAGTACTTCCGCGACGACAAGGACGCAGCCGGCAAGGGCCGCGACGTGCTGTTCTTCGTCGACAACATCTACCGCTACACGCTGGCCGGCACCGAAGTGTCGGCGCTGCTCGGCCGCATGCCGTCGGCGGTGGGCTACCAGCCGACGCTGGCCGAGGAAATGGGCGTGCTGCAGGAGCGCATCACCTCGACCAAGACCGGCTCGATCACCTCGATCCAGGCCGTCTACGTGCCCGCGGACGACCTGACCGACCCGTCGCCGGCGACGACGTTCGCGCATCTGGACGCGACCGTCGTGCTGTCGCGCAACATCGCCTCGCTCGGCATCTACCCGGCGGTCGATCCGCTCGACTCGACCTCGCGCCAGCTCGACCCGAACGTGATCGGCAACGAGCACTACGACACCGCGCGCCGCGTGCAGGCGCACGCTGCAGAAGCTACAAGGAACTGAAGGACATCATCGCGATCCTCGGCATGGACGAGCTGTCCGAAGAAGACAAGGCAGACCGTGTCGCGCGCGCGCAAGATCGAGCGCTTCTTCTCGCAGCCGTTCCACGTCGCCGAAGTGTTCACCGGCTCGCCGGGCAAGTACGTGTCGCTGAAGGAGACGATCCGCGGCTTCAAGATGATCTTCGACGGCGAGTGCGACCACTGCCGGAGCAGGCGTTCTACATGGTCGGCGGCATCGACGAGGCGTTCGAGAAGGCCAAGAAGATGGCGAGCAGAAGGCCGGCCTGAGGCGAACCGGAAGCGACGTAGACCACCATGGCCACCACCATCCGCTGCGACATCGTCAGCGCCGAAGAAGAGATCTTCCACGGCGAAGCGAGCGCTGGTCGTCGCCACCGGCGAAATGGGCGAGCTCGGCATCGCGCCGCGCCACGCGCCGCTGATCACGCGCCTGAAGCCGGGCCAGGTGCGCGTGCATCCTGGCGAACGGCGAAGAGCAGTTCTTCTACGTCTCCGGCGGCATCCTCGAAGTGCAGCCGCAGGTCGTCACCGTGCTGGCCGACACCGCGATCCGCGCGAAGGACCTCGACGAGGCCGCCGCGCGCGCGCCAAGGAAGAAGCCGAGCGCATGCTCGCCGAACCGCACCGACGCGCTCGAAATCGCGCAAGCGCAGGCCGCAGCTCTCGCAGGCGATCGCGCAGCTGCAGGCGATCGAGCGCCTGCGCAAGCAACGTCAAGCACTGACGCGCGTCAAGCCGTCAACGTGAAAACGCCGGCCTCGAGCCGGCGTTTTCGTTTGCGGATTCGTCGCGGTCCGACGGACCGTCGGCTCGGGCGTCTTCACGCATGAGAGGCGCACTCATAAGAGCCGCACTCATAGCAGCCGCGCCGAAGCGGCGAACGAATCCGGCCGAACCGTAGATCGCGACATCGGACGACGCGAACGTCTCCTCGATCGATTCGCCGGGCGCGACATCGTACTGACGCGGCGCCGAATCGTCGTTCGCGTAGACGGCGAAATGCGCCGACGACGTCGCTTCGGCGGCATTGCTCAAGCGCACGAGCAAGCTCCCGCCGTCGCGCGCGATCGTCGCGTCCGGCCGATACGGCAACGGACGGCGCGGACGCGTACCGATTTCCTGCACCGGCATCGATCCTTCGCGCGGCGGCTCGGCCGGCGCGTGCGCGCATTTCTGCGCACCCGCTTGCGCCGACGTCTTCGGCAGCGCCGGCATCGAATACGTCACCGTCTCGAAATCGAACGCCGACGTGAGATCACCGCAGACCGCACGCCGCCACGCCGAAATGTTCGGCTCGGGCACGCCGAGCCACGTTTCGATAAAACGGATCACCGAGCTGTGATCGAACGTCTCCGAGCACACGGCGCCACCGCGGCTCCACGGCGATACGACCAGCATCGGCACGCGCGGCCCGAGTCCGATCGGCTCGCCGCGCACGAACTCGCCCGGTGTGCCGGCAGGCGGCACCGGCGGCGGCACATGGTCGAAATAGCCGTCGTTCTCGTCGTAGTTGATCAAGAGCGCCGTCGACGCCCAGACTTCCGGATCAGCCGTCAGCGCACGCAGCACGCCGTCGATGAAATGCGCGCCCGATGCCGGCGACCACGCCGGATGCTCGCTCGCGCTTTCGGGCGCGATGATCCACGACACCGCGGGTAGCGAGCCCGAAACGACATCGCGCCGAAGCGCGGCGACGATATCGTCCGCCGTCGAACCCGTCGTGGCCGGCACCGATGCCATGCCGCGATCGAACAGCGGCGAGCCCGGCATCGCGCGCTGAAACGTCGCGAACCATGCGAGCGCGTTGTCGTCGTAGTTGTCGGCCGCGTTCTGGTAGATCTTCCAGTCGACGCCGGCCGCCTGCAGGCGTTCGGGATACGTCGTCCAGCGAAATCCGGTCGTATGGTTGTCGATCACGGGACCGCCGGCGCGGCCTTCCGCATCGATCGTTCCGCTCCAGAGATAGAGCCGGTTTGGATTCGTCGGTCCCATGACCGAGCAGAAGTAGTGATCGCACACCGTGAACGCGTCGGCGAGCGCGTAGTGGAACGGAATGTCGGCGCGCGTGAGATGCCCCATCGTCAGCGCGCTCTTCGCGCCGATCCATTGGTCCCAGCGGCCGCCGTTCGACGCACGGTGTGTGCCGTCCCAGCTGTGATCGAGGCTACCCTGATCGAAGCTGGGTGCGCACGGAGCAGTGCCGTTCGGCGCGTCGATACGGAACGGCAACATGTGCGAGGCGCCATCCGGCTGCTCGAACACGGAGCGCCCGTCGCGAAGCGTCAGCGCGGCTGCGTCATTGAAACCGCGCACGCCCGCGAGCGCGCCAAAGTAGTGATCGAACGAACGGTTTTCCTGCATCAGCACGACGACGTGCCTGACCGCACCGAGCGAGCGTCGTGACGGCGGAATTGCCAGCGCCTGACTCAGCGTCGTCGGCAGCGTGCCGAGCGCCGCAGCGCCTGCGGCGCTCGCGGACATTCCGAGAAACCGCCGCCGCGAGATATTGCGCATCGAGGTCCATCAGCGCGGGAAATCCGGCGGCACGTTAGGTGCGCGGCGTGAACGCGCGATGGCGTCGCGATGAATCAATCGTTGCCGCAACAAGACATCGCGATGAAATGGGGCCGAAAACGCCTGAAAATGGGCTGCGGCCGTGCCGTAAAGAAATGTGGCAGCGAGCACATTTTCGCGCGCGCCGATCGCGCGAGAGCGCGATCGACCACGCGACGTAGACATTCCGTGATCGAAACGCTAACGCACGGATCACATCAACCCTGAGACCGCCGTGGCAGTATCGCGGCCCGTCCCGAACCGCCGATCGAGAGCATGCGAGCAGCCTTCACCCTCGCCGTCCTGGCGCTTTTCGCCAGCGGCCTTGCCGAAGCGCAGAACACGTCGAGCCTCACGAGCGTCGACACGTACGGCACGTTCGAGAGCGGCGGCGTCACCGCGGTGATCAGCGGCGATGCGAACGGCAACGCGGCCGCGCAGCTCGAAGAGCTCGCGCCCGGGCACGTCGGATTACCGCGTCGTGCATCCGCTTGTCCGCGTCGATGCGACGCACTTCGTCGGCAGCCTCTTCTCGCTGCAGCCGGGCAGCACCTACGGCGTGCGTGTCACGCTGCTCGATCCCGACGGCGTCACGGGCTCGGCGACGGTCTCCGAAAACCTGACGACGCGCGCCGAGAACGCGCCGTTCACGCCGTCGCGCACGCTCTACGTTGCGCCGAACGGATCGGACGGCAACGCCGGCACGAATCCGTCGCAGCCGCTGAAGACAATCCAGCACGCAGCCGACATTTCACAAGCGGGTGATCTCGTCTCGATTGCGGCCGGCATCTACTACGAAGACGTCAACGTCTCGACGTCCGGCACCGACGCGGCACCGATCGTGTTCCGCGGCGCACAAGGCGCGATCGTCGACGGCGCCGACCCGGCGATCGCGGCCGGCGTCACGTGGACCAATCGCGGCAGCGGCGTCTGGTCGTACGCGACCGGCTACTCGACCGATCTCGTCGTCACCGACCAGGGCCGCCTCTTCGACTACACGAGCCTCGCCGACCTGCAAGGCCTCGCAGCCGGCGCGCCCGGTGGCTCGTATGCCGACGGCACGAACGTCTACGTCAAGTTCACCGACGGCTCGACGCCCGCGCAGCGCCAGATGCATGTGTCGCGCTTCGACGCCGGCTTCTACGTCGACGGCGCGAGCAACGTCCGCATCCAGAATCTCGAGATCCGCTACTACGGCAGCGACGAATACGGCCGCGCGGTGTATCTGCGCTACGCGACCCAGTGCGAAGTCAGCAACAGCAACATGCACGAGAACGGAGCGACCGCGGTCTGGCTCAAGGGCGGCACGCGCAACGTCGTCGAGGACAACGACATCGGCGACAGCTCGATCATCGGCTGGCCGTGGGATCTGACCCACGCGAGTTCCGCGCAGAACACCGGCGTCTACTTCACCGACAACACCGGCCAGGGCAACGTCATCCGCCGCAACCGCCTGCACGGTACCTACGACGGTATGCATCCCTGCGGCGATTCGGCGCCCGACAATGCGTTCACGAGCGAGACCGACGTCTATGACAACGTGATCTGGAGCCACAGCGACGATGCGATCGAGTCCGAAGGCTACTGCTCGAACGTGCGCATCTGGAACAACACGATCAGCGACAGCCTGATGGCCGTCGCGGTCGCGCCGGCGGCGCCCGGGCCGACCTGGATCGTCCGCAACACGGGCTACAACATCGGCAACGTGCCGTCCGCGTCGCAGTTCGGCCAGACGCCGAGCAGCATCAAGATCAACAGCGACTACCCCGAGGTCGTCGGGCCGCTGCTCGTCTACCACAACACGTTCCTGACGACGGTCGACGGCGCCGACTCGCTGGTCCTCTTCAATCCCGGCTACAACACGTACATCTACAGCCGCAACAACGTCTACGTCGCGCCGCACAACGCGCTCCGCAAGATCAACACGATCCTGCTCGACTTCGACTACGACGACATGTACTCGAGCGGCGGTGCCGCGCTCGTCAACTGGTACAACACGAACTACCCGACGCTGGCCTCGGTGCAGACCGACCTCAACGAGGAAATGCACGGCATCTCGGCCGACCCGTCGCTCGCGAACCCGGCCGGCGGCGACTTCACGCCGAACGCCGCAAGCCCGCTCTTGAACAGCGCCGTGCCGATTCCCGGCATCAGCGACCAGGAGCCGGATGGCCAGCCGGACATCGGCGCCGTCGAGCGCATCGAGCGCAGCGACGATATTTTCGCGAACGGGTTCAACTGATCGCCGACCCGGTCCCTCTCCCGCCGGGGGAGAGGTGGAAAATGTCTCGCCTCCGCGGGCGCAAGACCGCCGCAAACTTGCCCTAGAATGGCGCACCCTCCGCGGAGACCCAAGGCATGCCCGTCGCCCCGCTGCACGTGATCGTCCTCGCCGCCGGCGAGGGCAAGCGCATGAAGTCGGCGAAGCCGAAGGTCCTGATGCCGCTCGCCGGGCGGCCGATGCTCGCGCACGTGCTCGACACGGCGCGCGCGCTGCAGCCAGCGCGGATCCATCTCGTCTACGGCCACCTCGGCGACCAGGTGCGCGCGGCCGTGACCGACCTCGGCGATCTCAACTGGGTGCACCAGCCCGAGCAGCTCGGCACCGGCCACGCGGTGCGTCTGGCGATGGCGAGCGTGCCCGAGGACGTGCACGTGCTCGTCCTCTACGGCGACGTGCCGCTGATCCGCGTCGACACGCTTTCCAAGCTCCTCGCGGTGCAGACGCCGCTCGCGGCGCTGGTCACGCAGCTCGAGACGCCCTACGGCTACGGCCGCGTGATCCGCGACGGCATCGGCCGCGTGCGCGCGATCGTCGAGGAGAAAGACTGCACGCCCGAGCAGCGCTCGATCAGCTGGGTCAACTCGGGGATCCTCGCCGCCGACGCGCGGCGTCTTCGCGTCTGGATCAACAACCTGTCCGACGAGAACTCGCAGCGCGAGTACTACCTCACCGACGTCTTCTCGCAGGCCAACGAGGAAGGCGAGCCCGCCGAAGCGACGCAGTGCACGAACACGCAGGAAGTGTTCGGTGCCAATGACGCGTGGCAGCTCGCGGCGCTCGAGCGGCTCTACCAGCGCCTTCGCGCGACCGCGCTCGCCTCGGCCGGGGTGCGCTTCGCCGATCCCGTGCGCTTCGACATCCGCGGCGACGTGCGCGTCGGGCACGACGTCGAGATCGACATCGACGTGATTCTCGAAGGCCTCGTCGAGCTCGGCGACGAAGTCCGCATCGGCCCGTTCTGCCGCATCCGCAACTCGACGCTCGCGGCCGGCACGGTGGTTCATTCGCACTGCAACCTCGACGGCGTCGTCACGCACGGCCCGTGCGATATCGGCCCGTTCGCGCGGCTGCGTACCGGCACCGAGCTCGCGGCCAACGCACGCGTCGGCAATTTCGTCGAAACGAAAAAGGCGCGCTTCGGCGAGCGCTCGAAGGCGAATCATCTCTCGTACATCGGCGACGCCGAGATCGGCGCCGACGTCAACATCGGCGCCGGCACGATCACGTGCAACTACGACGGTGTCTCCAAGCACACGACCGTTATCGAAGACGGCGCCTTCATCGGCTCGAACACGGCACTCGTCGCGCCGGTCCGCGTCGGCAAGGACGCGACGATCGGCGCAGGTTCGGTGATCAGCAAGGAAGCGCCAGCCGGCGAGCTGTCGCTGAGCCGCGCGAAACAAACCGCCGTGCCGGGCTGGCAGCGACCGAAGAAATAGCGCATGCGGCTCACGGGCGCAGCGCACCGCCGCGTTCGCGCAACGGTGACGGCGCTCAGTGCCGGCCGCTGGCCGCCGCCGACGCAATGTCCGAGACGCCGGCAGAAATTGCGGCGGGCGCCGCGGCTTTCTGCGGCGCGAAGTACTTTATCGACCAGCGCTTGATCGTATCGATCAGCCGCGCCTGATCGGCCGACAGCATGAACGTGTGGTCGCACTCGGGCCAGTATTCGAACTGCGCGCGCGGATCGTGCGCGGCAGCGCCGAACGTCGTGTCGATCTGGCGCGCGTGCGTAAAGTACGGCGCCGCGCCGCCGGTGTAGATCGCGAGCACCGCGATGCCGTCGGCGATGAACTTCTCGAACTCTGCGCGGACTTCTTCTGATTTCGGCCAGTCGCGGAAATCGGTGTTCGCGGGTTTCTTGCGGTTGAACGAGCGCTGGATCATCGAGAGCCACGTCGAAGCCTTGCGCCGCATGAAAAGGCGAATCTTGCCGAGCTGAAACCAGAATCCGCCGAGCGCGACCGGATCGAGCAGCAGCAGCCCGCGCACGCGCCTGTCCTGATGCGCGACGCGCCAGGCGAGATCGGCCGCGGCGCAAAGGCCGCCGACGATGAAATCGTTCGTGTAGAGAATCCCGGCGAGCTCGTCGAAGATCCGCGACATCACGCCGGCTTCGTCCGGATCGTCCTTGTTCGGCGCATCGCCAACGCCGGGCTGATCGAAGCGCACGACCGGAAACCCGGCCGCCGCGAGCGTCCGCGCGAGCGGCACGTAAAGCCGGAACGGCCCGACGCGGTGCACGAGCCCCGCATTGAGCAGCACGACGACCGGGAGCCCGGTCGACGTCTCCGGTTGCGTCGCCATCGCGAACAGGCCGTTCGCAAGTGACAAGGGCGTCTCGCGAATCATGAAGCGTCCGGCTGCGGCACGACCCCGGCGAGCTCGTCGACGATCGCGGCCAGCGTTTTGGTGAAGAAGATCGCCTGCATGTCGGCGCCACCATGCCACTGCGCGACATTCTCGGGCAAACGGAACTCGCGTGCCGCCTCCGCAAACGGCGGATCGGCTGCATCGGCGATCACGTCGACCGGTACCGGCGCGCTCGCGATGATGTCGGCGAGGCGCGTGTCGGCGATCGCGTTGCGGAGCGGCGCGGCACAGACGTAGCCGACGAGATGGCCTTCGTCGGCCGGTTTCGTCGCCGAGCCGATCAACGGATAGCGGCTGCGCGAGCCGCGCTCCTTCGCATCGAGCCGTTCGAGATGCTCGAGCCACTCGGCGCCGTCGGCGACCGGCTGCCAGAGCCACAATCTGAACCCGTTCTGCGTCGCGGCCTTCGCTGCGGGCCACGCGCCCGAGCGTGCGCCGAGCATGTAGATCGGCACGCCACCGACGCGCGCGCGCAGTGCATCGAGCGCGGCATCGGTGTCGGCGATCGCGCCGTCGAGCGTGAACTCGCGGCCCTCGCCATCCGAATCGCCGGCACCGTAATAATCGAAGCGCAGCGTCGAGATGCCGTTCGCGGCGAGCCGCTCGGCGATCTGCGACAGCAGGCGGTAACTCAGGAAGTGCTCGTGGAAGAACGGAGGACACACGAGCACGGCAGCGCGCTGCGGTGCCGTCGCCTGACGGTAGACGGCGAAAAGCCGACGGCCGCCATTCCAGATCATCAATGGCTCAGCTCGAACGTTGGTCATCGTTTCCCCGGCGCCGCCAGGCTTGCTATTCGTGGCGCTTCCCCACGCCGATGCGCCACGCGGCGAACCTAGTATAGCGAAACGCGACTCTCGCGCTGTCGCTTCCGTAACGGTTCTTTACGCTGGAATTCCCGATGCGATAAAGCGCGCAAGTGCGCGCTTTTGCTCAGTTGTTGCGGCGCGTGATGCGGCCGAACAGGCCGCGCAGGCGATCGCCGACGCCGGTCGGCTCGGGCGGCTTGAACTCATCCGGAAGGCCCGCGGCAAGGACGCGCAGGCTCGAGTTCGCGATCTTGAGGAAGTTGAGGCGCACGCCGGTCGCCTTCTCGACGTTCGCGACCATCGTCATCGCCATCAGCGAATGGCCACCGAGATCGAAGAAGTTGTCGCGCACGCCGACGTCCGGTATTTCGAGGAGCTCCGACCAGATCGTCGCGAGCAGCTTTTCCTGCGGCGACTTCGGCGCGTCTTCGGACGCCGCCTCGCTTCGCGTTTCGGCAGCGAGGCCCGAGAGCGGCAGCCGCGCGATGTCGACGTCGCCGCGCGCGTTCCGGGGCAGCGTGTCGACGACGAGCACGTGACGCGGCACTTCATGCGCGGGCAACTCCGACTCGAGCGCCGCACGCAGCGCTTCGCCATCGACCTTCGCACCCGATGCCGCGACGACGCACGCGACGAGCCGCACCGTGCCGCCTTCTTCGTGAACGAAGACGACCGCATCGGCGACCCCGGCCGACGCGACGAGGCGCGCCTCGATCTCGGCGGGCTCAACGTCCATGCCGCTGATGCGCAGGCGCCGGCTCGCGCCTTCGCGCATGACGAGCACGCCAGCGCTGCTCCACGCGCCGCGCACGCCCGTGCGCACGAACTCAGAAGCATCGTGCGCAGCTGCCGCACCGCGTTTGCCGAATGCACGCGCGCTTGCAGCGCCGCCGACCGAGATATCGCCGGTCGCGCCGATCGGGCACATGCGCCCGGCTTCGTCGAGCACCGCGATCGTCGTACCCGGCAGCGGCTTGCCGCAGTGCACGGCCTCGCCGACGCCGGCGACACGGCCGCAGCTTGCGATAATCGTGTCGTCGACGGCGACGAAAGCAGACCAGAGCTCGGCCGAAACCGGCGCGAGCTGGCGCGCGAGCTCGATCGCCGGCGCGCCGACCGAAACGATGCGAAGGCGCGGATTGCCGGTCCAGCGCGTCGCCATCAGCGACCACCAGACATCGGGCGCGGCGAATGCGAGCGTCGCGTTGGCGGCGATTTGTCCGAGCAGCTCGCTGCGCGCAACATCGTCGCGCGTCGCCTGAACGAGCTCGGCGCCATGCGCGAGCGGTAGCAGGTTTTCGATGATCGAACGCGCCGACGCGGGCGGCGACGTCGCGAGCATGCGATCGTCGGCCACGATGTGCAGCAGCTCGCCGAGATCGCCGATGCGCTGCGCGAGCGCCGCATGCGTGTAGCCGACGCCGCGCGATTTCGCGCCGGGTGCGGGCACGTGGACTGCGAGCGCAATCTGATCCGGATCGATCTCGCGCGCGACGCGCGTACCGGGCGCCGCGATGATTTCCGATGCGTCTGCATCGAAGTAGAGCGCGCGCGACGGCGGCCATGGCAGCGATGCGCCAAGCGCCGAATCGGTGACGAGCACCGCCGCATCGGAATCGGCGAGCAGATCCTTGAGCCGCTCGGCCGGATCGCGCGGATCGAGCAGCACGCACGTGCCGCCGGCCTTCAGCGTGCCGAGCATCGCCGCGATGCGGTTGACGCCGGCCTCGGCCGCGAGCGCGACGGCGGTGCCGTTCGCGACGCCGCGCTTGGCGAGGCACGCCGCGATGCGGTTCGCGCGCTGCTCGATCTCGGTGTAGCTCGTGCCCCAGCTCCCACTCGTCAGCGCGACCTTCGACGGATGGCGATCGACCGCGCTTTCGATCAGCGCGTGCAGCGTCGTCCGCTCCGGCGCGGTCGCGCCGTTCGCATTCCATTCGCGAAGGCGCTCGACTTCATCGTCCGGCGCGCGCGCGAGCTCGCCGACGGTCTGATCCGGATCGGCGACGACGCGATCGAGCATGCCGAGGAAGCGCGATGCGAGCTGCTGCATCGTGTCCTTCGTGAAGATGTCGGCGTTGTAGAGGACGCCGCCGATCATGCCGTCGAGATGCTCGAGGAACCACACCGCGAGATCCTCGGTCGCGGCTTTCTGCGACAGCGGAATCTGCGATTGCGCGAGCCCGCCCCAGTCGCGCGTGCGCTGGCGCGCGTCCTGATACGAGAACTGCGCCTGGTAGAAATGCGTCGCGCCGCCGGCGGCCTCCTTCATGCTCGCGTCGCGCATGACGTCTTCGAGCTGCACGTCGGGATACGCGAAGCTGTCGAGCACGACCTTCTTGACCTGCTTGACGAGATCGCCGAAGCGCATCGACGGATCGACGTCGAACGCGAGCGGCAGGAGGTTCGTGAAGAGGCCCATCACCTGCTCGATGTCGGATGAGCTGCGCACGCGCACCGGCGTGCCGACGACGATGTTGCCGTCGCCGATCATCCGGTGCAGCAGCGCGACGTAGGCCGCGAGCAGCGTCATGAACATCGTCGCGTCGGCCGCGCGGCCGATTTCGCGGAGCGCCTCGGTGCCGGCTTTCGAAACCGTCACCCACTCGATGTCGCCGGCCGCGGCCATGCCCGTGCGGCACGGGCGATCGGTCGCGATCTGCACCGGCGCGCCGCGCTCGACGAGCCGGTTGTGCCAGCGCTCGCGCTGCGCCTCGAACTGCTCGGCGTACTCGGCGCTACGCAACCACTCCTCGTGCCACGCGGCGAAATCCCCGTACGAAACCGACGGCGGCGGGAGCTTCGGCGTCTCGTCGTTGCGATACGCCGCGTAGAGCCGCGAGAACTCCTCGTAGAAAAGATCGAACGACCAGCCGTCCCAGACGATGTGGTGCGGCATGAAGAAGAGCACGTGTTCTTCGGGCCCGAGCCGGAACATCTTCACGCGGAACAGCGGACCCATGGCGAGATCGAACGGCACGTTCGTGAGGTCTTCGAGCTGACGCAAGAGCGCAGCCTCGCGCGGCTCGCGATCGAGCCCCGAGAGATCCTCGGCCGGAAACAGTTTCACGGTGACGTGATCATCGACCTTCTGCACGACGTCCTCGCCGTCGTGTCCGATCGACGTGCGCAGCACGGCCTGCCGCTTGATCATCTCGTTGAACGCGCGTTCGAACGCAGCCTCGTCGAGCACGCCGATCAGCCGGTGCGCCGACGGCGTGTTGTAGACGACACTGCCCGGGTCGAGCTGTTCGAAAAGCCACAAGCGCTTCTGCAGCAGCGACAGCGGCGCGCGACGCTGGTCGGCTCGATGCGCGATCCTGCGCGAGCCGCCGCCTTTCGCGAGCGACGCGGTGACGGCATCGGCAAGACCAGCGGCCGTCGGCGCATCGAACAGCGTGCGCAGCGACAGGTGCGTGTCGAACTCGCGATTGAGCCGCGCGGTCAGTTGCGCCGCGAGCAGCGAGTGGCCGCCGAGCGCGAAGAAGTCGTCGTGGATGCCGAGGCCCGGCAGCGCGAGCATTTCTTCCATCGCGGTCAGCACGCGGCGCTCGGTGTCGTTGCGCGGCGCGACGCGTTCGGCATCCTTCGCGGACGGCGCGTGCGCCGCGGCGGCCGGCGGCGGCAGCGCCTTGCGATCGACCTTGCCGTTCGGCAGCAGCGGAATCGCCGCGAGCGCGACGAAGTGCTGCGGAATCATGTACTGCGGCAGCGATCGCGCAGGCGCTGGCGCAGCGCGATCTCGTCGAGCTTCGCATCGGGCGCGAGCGTCACGTAGGCGACGAGGCGCACGTCGCCCGGGCGATCCTCGCGCGTGATCGCGACAGCGCGCGCGAACGCCGCGCTGCGCCATCACGGCCGCTTCGATCTCGCCGAGCTCGATGCGATAGCCGCGCACCTTGACCTGGAAGTCGAGCGCGGCCGAGGTGCTCGAGCCGGCCGTCGGTGCGCCAGCGGCCGCGATCGCCGGTGCGGTACGCAGCGCGCTCGCGGCGCCAACGGGTCGGCGACGAAGCGCTCGCGCGGTCAGCTCGGGCGCGATTCGAGGTAGCCGAGCGTGACGCCGTCGCCGCCGATGCACGAGCTCGCCGGCGGCACGCCGAGCGGGCACGATGCTCTGGTTCGTGTCGAGCACGAACACGCTGCGTGTTGGCGATCGGCTGGCCGATCGAGATGCCGCGCCGGCCGCTTCGACGCGCCAGCAGGTCGACCAGACCGTGGTCTCGGTCGGGCCGTACATGTTCCAGAGCTCGCCGCAGCGCGCGAGCAGCGCTCGGCGAGGTCGGGCGGCAGCGCCTCGCCGCCGCAGAGCGCGACGAAGTCGGCGCTGCCGTGCCAGCCGGCTTCGAGCAGCAGGCGCCAGGTCGCCGGCGTCGCCTGCATCATCGTCGCGCTCGTGCAGCAACTCGAGCAGCGCGGCGACCGTCCATCGCCTGCGTCGCGCGACGCGAGCACGACTTCGGCGCCGACGCTCAGCGGCAGCAGCAGCTCGAGCACCGCGATGTCGAACGACAGCGTCGTCACCGCGACGAGGCGATCGTCGGCGCGGATGCCGGGCTCGCGCTGCATGCTCGCGAGGAAGTTCACGACCGCGCGGTGCGGAACGCGCACGCCCTTGGGCTTGCCGGTCGAGCCGGACGTGTAGATGACGTACGCGACGCTTTCGCCGTCGAACGGTTCCGGCGGCGCCGGCTTCGCCCGCCGCGGCCGGCACCTCGCCGATCTGCAACGTGCGCGCGGCCGGCCAGTCCATGACGTTGCCGGCGATCGCTGATCAGCAATGACGAGCGCGAGGTCCGCGTCCTCGGCCATGAACGCGAGACGCTCGCGCGGATACGCCGGATCGAGCGGCACGTAGGCGGCGCCGGCGTCGAGCACGCCGAGCACCGCGGCGACCATGTCGGCGCCGCGTTCGAGGCAGAGGCCGACGAGCGCGCCGTGCGCGACGCCGCGCGCACGCAGCGCGCCCGCGATCGCGCGCGCGCGCGAGGCGAGCTCGGCGTAGCTCCAGGCGCTTGCCGTCGAACGTCACGCGCCGTGCGTTGCGGCGTGCGCGCGGCCTGCGTCGAAGAACGCGTCGGACATGCGCGCGTGACGGTCGAACGCTATCGGCGGCGGCTGCAGCGCAGCGATCGTCGCGCGCTCGGTGTGCGACAGAAGATCGAGCGCACCGGCCGCGGTGTCCGGACTCGCGATCGCCGAGCGGAGCAGCACTTCGTAAGCATCGAGCCAGCGCTGCACGCTGGCCGCGTCGAACAGGTCGCTGTTGTACTGGCATTCGAGGCGCAGCCGTGCCGTGATCCTGCACCGCGTTGATGAAGAGCTCGAAGTTCTCGAACGTGCGCGGCACCGACTGCAGCGCGAAATCGAGGCCCGGGAAATCGACCGACTTCTCGTCGAGCGCCTGATCGAGGTTGAACAGCACGCTGACCAGCGGCAGGCGGATCGGATCGCGCGCGATCGGCAGCGTTTCAGCAGCGTGCCGAACGTGAGCGCTGGTGCTCGAAGGCATCGAGCAGCTGGCCGCGCACGTCGCCGAGCAGCGCGCGAGAACGGCGCTGCGCATCGATCGCGAGCGCGCAGCGGCAGCACGTTGACGCAATGGCCGACGAGATTCGGCCTGATCGGCGACCGACTGGCCCGCCGTCGGGATGCCGATGACGAGGTCGTCCTGCCCGGTCAGGCGCTCGAGCAGACGCGCGAAGCCCGCGAGCAGCGTCGCGAAGAAGCTGGCGCCGCGCTGCGCGCCGAGCTGCGCTTGATCGCGGCGACCAGCGTCGGCGTCGAGCACGTGATCCTCGCGGCGCGACGCGAAGCTGCGCACGGCGCGGGCGCGCGTGATCGACGGGAAGATCGAGCGGCGGCGGCGATCGTCGCGAAGCGCTGGACCCAGTAGTGCTCGTCGGCCGTGCGCGCTTCGATGTCGTCGGGCGCCGATTCGGCGAGCGCGTAGTCGGCGAACGAATGCCGGCCGGCGCCAGCGCGGCGCCGCCCGAGCGCTTGTGCATAGAGCGCCGCGAGGTCGCGCGCAACGACGCCGAACGACCAGCCGTCGCAGACGATGTGGTGCGCGGTCGATGATCAGCAGATGCTCGTCGGCGGCGAGCGCAGCAATTCGGCGCGGATCAGCGGGCCGTGCTCGAGATCGAACGGCGTTTCGACCGCAGCGTCGCGCCGTCTCGGCGATTGCTTGCGCGCGCGCGACTTCGTCGAGACCCGAACAGATCGTGCAGCGGACAATCGATCGCAGCGCTCTCGGCGACGCAGAGCATCGGCGCCGTCGGCGCGAAGGTCGAGCGCAGCGCTTCGTGGCGCTCGACGAGCTGCTGCAGTGCCGTCGCGCAGCGCGTCGACATCGAGCGCGCCGTTGAGGCGCAGCGAGATCGACTTCGTTGTACGCGAGCGATGCCTCGCGGCTCGAGCTTCGCCGCGAGCCAGATCTCGCGCTGCGGCTCCGGTCGTCGGCACGACGCGCGCGAGCGCGGCCGCGGCGAAGGGATCGAAGTCGGCCGCAAGCTCGTCCGACGCGGCGTGCTCGCCTGCCGTCATGCTGCCGACCTTCATGAACTTGCCGGGCGCATCGGGATTCGGGCACGAACCAGGCCGGCTGGCCGTCGCGATCCTTGCCCGAGGCGCGCGCCGGGCACCGGCGGCTTGGTCGGCGTCGAACAGCACGGCTTCGGCGCCTTGCGGCGCGGCAGGAAGTCGGCCTCCTGCATCTCAGCGATCGATTCCTTGAACGCGTTGCGTGATCGCGGCGAAGTCGGCTTCGGTGTGCGCGGTCGTGAAGAAGCACGGGAAGTTGTCGAGGATGTGGATGCCGCGGTTGCGCATCATCGCGAACAGCAGGTCCTGCAGCGGATGGTCCTCGCCGAAGACGACCTTCCACAGCGACGAGAAGTGCTTGATCGCGAGCGGCGCGCCGACCTCGACGGCAGAACGCGTTCAGCTCGTCGGCCATCGTCGCGGTGCGCGCGGTTGAGCTGCTCCTGCAGCGCCGGGCCTGCCGCTCTTCAGGTGCTCGAGCACGGCCTTCGCGGCGGCGAGCGCGAGCGGATGGCGCACGAAGGTGCCGGCGAAGTAGGTCACGCCGACCGTCGGCACCGAATCGTCGCCGAACTGCCAGTGCGCCGCCGTCGAGCGCGTCCATGTATTCGCGCTTGCCGGCGATCACGCCGATCGGGAAGCCGCCGCCGACCACCTTGCCGTAGGAAGCGAGGTCGGCCTTGATGCCGAACAGCGCCTGCGCGCCGCCCGGATGCGCGCGGAAGCCGGTGACGACCTCGTCGAAGATGAGCAGCGTGCCGGACGTCGCGCGTGATCGTCGCGCAGCTCGCTGCAGGAACTCGCGCGGCTGGAAGTCGGGCCGGCGGCTCTGCACCGGCTCGACGAGCACGGCGGCGAGCTCGTCCGCGCGCTCGCGGATGATCTCGAGCGATTCCGGCGTGCCGTAGTCGAGCACGAGCACGTTCTCGCCGACGTTGCGGCAGGATGCCGGGCGCGGCCGGGACCGCGCTTGAGCTTCTTGCGTGCCGCGCACGATGCACCTCGTCGAAGATGCCGTGGTACGAGCCGGTGAAGATCACGATCGTGCTGCGGCCGGTGACGGTGCGCGCGATGCGCATCGTGCCCATCACCGCCTCGGAGCCGGTGTTGCAGAGACCCGCGCGATCGAAGCCGGTGAGCTCGCAGACGAGCTTGGCGACCTCGCCGGCGAGCGGATGCTGCGGGCCGATCTCGTAGCCGAGGTCGAGCTGCGCGCTTGACCGCGTCGACGCACGAAGTCGGGCTGCCAGCCGAACAGGTTCATGCCGAAGCCGTTGAGCGACGTCGACGTATTCGTTGCCGTCGATGTCCCACAGGCGCGAGCCCTTCGAGCGCTCGATGACGATCTGGTAGATGATCTCCTTGATCAGCGGGCGGAAGCCGTTGACCACGCGCGGATCGGCCAGATGCGGGCGGTGCTCGACTCGGTGTATTCCTTCGACTTCGGCGTGCGCGTCGATGTAGCGGCGCATGAACGCATCGAGGCGCGTGCGCTGCTGCGTCGGTGAGCTCGGTGCGGCCGCGAGTGGATGCGGGCGATGGCGCCGAAGGCCTTCTTGACGTCGTACGTGCTGTGCGTCAGCGGCGCTTCTTCATCGGCGTGCGGCGGATGCAGCGGCCGGTGCGGAGGCTGGCGCGGCGCAGCGCCGCGACCGATGCCGCAGCGGCCGGCGCGACGGCGCCGCCCGCAAGCAGCGCGAGCTGCTGCTGCATGATCTGCATCTGCTGCTCGATCACCTGCTGCACCAGATCCGCCGCCGCCTGCCGTGCATCGGCGCGCAGCGGTGCAACACGGACTTGTTGCAGACGACCGGAGTCGCCGGCCGGCGCGGGTGCATCGGCCGGCAACTGCTTGTCGAGCTGCATGGCGAGTTGCTCGAAGGTCGAGAGCGATTCCATCAGCTCGCGGAACGTCATCTTGACGGCGAATGTTTTCTGCAACTGCAAGGCGATCTGCGTCAGCGAGAGCGAATCGAGCCCGAGCTCGATGAAGTTCGCGCCCGCATCGGCGTCGGCGAGATCGAGGCCGGAGACGTCCTCGAACAGCGCTTTGAGCTCGCCGATCAAGCGCGGGTTGCGGTCGGCGGGCGCGGCGGGTTGAGGCATCGGATTCTCCAGAGGCGCGGCTTCGATCCGCGTTTCTGCAATGGCGGTGAGCGCGGCCGCGACGACGGCCGGCGCGGAAACATCGGGCGCGGGCGCCGCATCGACCCAGAAGCGCGTGCGCTCGAACGGATAGGTCGGCAGGCGCACGCGGTGCCGGTGCGCGCGTGATCGAGCGTTGCGATCGAACCGCGACGCCGGCGCTCCAGAGCTGCCCGCGGCGCCGAGCCACGCGTTCCGCTCGCGCTCCGGCGCATCGGCGAGCGAAGGATCGCGATGCGGCCGCGTGCCGCTTCGTGCTGGCGGGCGAGCGTCGAGAGCGCTGCGCGTGGGCCGATTTCGAGCAGCGGAACGTCGTGATTCTTGAGCAGTGTGCGCAGTGCCGGCGAGAAGCGCACCGTTTCGCGCAGGTGGCGCGCCCAGTAGTCCGGCGACGCGGCTTCGGCGTCGCGCAGCATTTCGCCGGTGCGCGTCGAGGCGATCGGCACGGCCGACGGCGGCAGAGCGATGCGCGCGACTCATCGCGGAACGGCGCGAGCACCGCGTCCATCATCGACGAGTGGAACGCGTGCGAGGTGCGCAGCGTCTTCGCCGCGATGCCTTCGGCTTCGAGCGTGGCGCGGAGCTTCTCGATCTCGTCGTGCGGGCCGGAGACGACGCACGCGTTCGGCGCGTTCTCGGCCGCGAGCGAGAGGCCCGGCGGCAGGCGCGTTTCGATCGCGCCGGCGTCGAGGCGCACCGACAGCATCGCGCCGGCCGGCAGCGCCTGCATCAGCCGGCCGCGGCGGACCACGAGCTCGATCGCATCGTCGAGCGACCATGACGCCGGCGAGCGTCGCCGCGACGAACTCGCCGACGCTGTGGCCGATCAGTGCGGCCGGATGCACGCCGAGGCTGATCCAGAGCCGCGCGAGCGCGTACTCGAGCGCGAACATCGCGGGCTGGGTGCAGCTCGGTCGCGTTCAGCGCGTCGGCGTCGCCGAGAACATGACGTCGCGTGAGCTTCGAAGCCGAGCTCGCCGTGCGCGATCGCGGCGCACTCGTCGAGCGCGTCGCGGAAGACAGGTTCGCTTTCGTAGAGCGCGCGGCCCATGCCGGCGTACTGCGCGCCCTGGCCCGGGAACATGAAGACGACTTCGGCACGCGCGCGCCTCGCGCTCGGCGACGCGAAGATCGCGCAGCGCCGCGATCGCGGACGGCACGTCGGCGGCGACGACGCTCGCGCGATGCGCGAACGCCTTGCGGCCGACCGCGCAGCGTGTACGCGACGTCGGCGAGAGTCGCATCAGGCGTAGCCGCAAGATGATCGGCAAGCCGCTTCGCACTCGCGCGCAACGCGGCGGGCGAGCGCGCGGAGAGCACGAGCACTTGCGGACCGTCCGGCGCGCTGGACGCGTCGCGTGCGGTGCCTCCTCGACGATCACGTGCGCGTTGGTGCCGCCGACGCCGAACGAGCTGACGCCGGCGCGGCGCGGACCGTCCTCGCGGCCACGGCGTCAGCGTCGCGTTCGGACGCGGAACGGCGTGCGCGCGAAATCGATCTTCGGATTCGGCGACGTGAAGTGCAGCGTCGGCGGCAGTGTGCGGTGCGCGCAGCGCCAGCGCGGTCTTGATCAGGCCGGCGGCGCCGGCGGCGATGACCATGTGGCCGACGTTGCTCTTGACCGAGCCGATGCGCGCAGAAGCCGGTGTCGTTCGTCGTGCGGCGGAAGGCCTGCGTCAGGCCTTCGACTTCGATCGGATCGCCGAGCGGCGTCGCGGTGCCGTGCGCCTCGACGTACGAGATGGTGCGCGCGTCGACGCCGGCGTCGTCGAGCGCCATCGCGATCACGGTCGCCTGGCCGTCGCTGCTCGGCGCGGTGAAGCTCGCCTTGATCGCCGCCGTCGTTGTTGAGGGCCGCGCCGCGCAGCACCGCGTAGATCGGGTCGCCGTCGGCGAGCGCGTCGGACAGACGCTTCAGCAGCACGATCGCGGCGCCGTCGCTGAACACCGTGCCCTGCGCCTCGGCGTCGAAGCGTGCGCGTGTGGCCGTCGGGCGACGAGCATCGCGCCTTCCTGGTAGAGATAGCCGCTGTTCGGCGGGCACGTGACGGCCGCGCCGCCGGCGAGCGCCATGTCGCACTGGTCCGCGCGCAGCGCAGCGACGGCCTGGCAGACCGCGACCAGCGACGTCGAGCACGCCGTGTGCACGCTGATCGCCGGGCCGGTCAGGTTGAGCCGGTGCGCGACGCGCGTGGCGACGTAGTCCTTCTCGTTGCCGAGCATGACCTGGAGCTCGCCGAGCTGTCGCACCAGGTCGGGATGCGCGGCAACGTGGTGCTGGAAGTAGCTCGCGTCGTACATGCCGCCGAACACGCCGACGGGACCTTGCTGCGCTCGGGTGCGTAGCCGCCGCGTTCGAGGCTTCCCAGCACAGCTCGAGGAAGAGGCGCTGCTGCGGGTCCATCAGCTCCGCTTCGCGCGGCGTGATGCCGAAGAACGCGGCGTCGAAATCCTCGACGCCGTCGACGACGCCGCGTGCGCGCACGTACGCGGGATCGTCGCGCTCGGCGCGCGGCACGCTCGGATCGAGTTCGTCCGGCGCGAAGAACGTGATCGTTTCGCGGCCGGCGCAGAGGTTGTCCCAGAATGTCTCGACGTCACTCGCGCCGGGGAAGCGGCCGGCCATCGCGATGATCGCGATGGGCTCGCTGCCGCTGCCGGTGCGACGCGAAAAGCGCGCTTTCGCAATCGCCGTGCTCGCGTCGCCGCGCAGCACCGACGCGAGCGCAGCCGGTGTCGGGTTGCGGAAGAACGCAGGCACCGTGAGATCGCCGCCGAGCGCGGCGACGACGCGCACCGCCTGCAGCGAATTGCCGCCGAGCTCGAAGAAGTTGTCGTCGCGGCCGATCAGGTCGAGCTCGAGCAGTTCGCGCGAACGCGGCGCAGACGCGCGTCTCGACCGCATCGGCCGGTGGCGCGAACGGCGTGCCGATGTCGGGACGCACGCGGCCCGGTGCCGGCAGCGCGCGCGCGATCGAGCTTGCCGTTGCCGGTGATCGGCAGCGTGTCGAGCGGCATGAAGACGGCCGGCACCATGTATTCGGGCAGCGTGTTGCCGAGCGTCGCGCGGAGCTTCGCGACGTCGAGCTGCGCATCGTCGCGACGACGTAGGCGACGAGCCGCTTCTCGCCGGTGCCGTCGTCCTGCGCGATGACCGCGCACGCGCGCACGCCCGGCACGCGCATCAGCGTCGCTTCGATCTCGCCGGTCTCGATGCGGAAACCGCGGATCTTGACCTGATGGTCGATGCGGCCGAGGTACTCGAGGCTGCCGTCGGCGAGCCGCCGCGCGAGATCGCCGGTGCGATAGAGCCGCGCGTTCGCGCTCTTCGCGGGCCACTCGACGAAACGCTGCGCGGTGAGCTCGGGCCGGCGCAGGTAGCCGCGCGCGACGCCGGCGCCGCCGACGTACATCTCGCCGGTGACGCCGCGCGGCACGAGCTCGCCTTCGGGATCGAGCAGCAGCACGCGCAAGTCGGCAATCGGCCGGCCGATCACGCTGCCGGCGCCTGCTTCGACGTCGGCGCGCAGAATGCGGCCGGTAGGTCACGTGTACGGTCGTCTCGGTGATGCCGTACATGTTGACGAGCTCAGGCTTCGTATCGCCGCGACGGTCGATCCACGGCCGGAGCATCTGCAGTTCGAGCGCCTCGCCGCCGAACACGATCGAGCGGAGCGCGAGCGGCATCGGCGCGCCGCTGGCGACGATCGGCTTCGATCAGCGCGCGGAACGCCGACGGCGTCTGGTTGAGGAACGTGACTTTCTCGCGCAGACAGCAATCGCAGGAACGCGGCCGGAGAGCGCGCCGTTTCCAGCGGCACGACGACCACGCGTCCGCCGTACAGGAGTGCGCCCCAGATTTCCCAGACCGAAAAATCGAACGCGTGCGAATGGAACAGCGTCCAGACGTCGCCCGGCGCGAAATGAAACCAGTGCTCGGTCGCCGTGAAGAGCCGCGCGACGTTCGCGTGCGTGATCTCGCAGCCCTTCGGCTGGCCGGTCGAACCCGACGTGTAGATGACGTACGCGAGATTCTTCGGCACCGCGAGCGGCGCGGGATCGGCGGCGCTTTCGGCGGCGATCGCGTTCCAGTCACCGTCGAGACGGATGATTTCGGCGGCGTGATCGGGCAGATGCGGCACGTCGCGCGTCAGCGTCAGCAGCAGCGGCGCTTCGGCGTCGGCGAGGATTTCGGCGACGCGCTCCTTCGGATACGAGCGATCGAGCGGCAGGTACGCAGCGCCCGATTTCAGGATGCCGAGAATGCCGATCACGAGCTCGAGCGAGCGCGAGAGGCAAAGCCCGACGAGGCGATCGGGTCGCGCGCCGCGCTTGCGCAGGTAATGCGCGAGGCGGTTCGCGCGCTCGTTCAATTGCGCGTACGTCAGCGTCTGGCCTTCGAAGGTCAACGCGCTCGCATCGGGTGTGCGCTTGACCTGGCGCTCGAACCACGCGTGCAGCGTGCGCGACGCGTCGAACGCGCGCCCTTCGCCGGCTTCGGCGAGCAGCACGCGGCGCTCGTCGGCGTCGAGCATCGGCACGCGGCCGAGCGCCGCGTCGGGCGACGCGGCCATGGCGTCGATGAAGACGCGAAAATGCGCGAGCAATCGTTCGGCGTCGACGGCGTCGAAGAGTGTGGTGTTGTAGGTCGCGCGAACGCCGCCGGCGGTCGTGTCGGCGAGGCCGAGGATCAGGTCGGGAACGCAACCGGTGGCCTCGGCGATGAGGTTGGCGAGCGGATTCGCGTCGCCGGTATCGAGGTCGACGACGACCTGCAGGCCGACGGCATGGCTCGCGCTCGTGTAGGTGCCGCCCGCCGCGAAGATGTCGCGCAACGGCGCGGCATGCGCGGCTGCGCGGTGGATGTCTTCCCCGACTTTCGCGATCGCTGTGCGAATGTCCGACGCAGGCGCAAGCTCGGCGCGCAACGGCAGCACATCGACACGCGCGTTGTCATGACCGAATTGCGCAAACAGCGCGGCGCCGATGCCGATGCCGATCTCGCGCTGCGCCGCATAGCGGCAGAGAAATGCTTCGAGCGCCGCGAAGATCGCGACGGGCACCGGCACAGCCAGCGCCGCGGCGAGCGCCTCGACGCGCGCCGCAAGCCGCGGACCGAATGCCGCCTTGACCGATGCAACCTGCGTCGGCAGCGTCGCCGGACGCGCGCGCCGCGCAGGCAACGTCAGCGCATCGCCGGGCACGCCGACGATCGCGCGCCAGAACGCGCTTCCCGCCGCATCGAGATTCCCGTGCTCCCCTTGCGCGGGATTGCTGCGTCCGCCCACTGCCAGATGCCCCTTGCTGCCTTGCCGCGCCGTTTCCGTCAGACGCCGATCTCCGCGTGTGCGTAGGCGACGCGGTCGGAATACACCTTGCCTCCGCCGATGCGGCGCAGAAGCCGCTTCGTCCCGAACGCCGCCGTGCCGAGCATGTATACCAGCGAGTCGAACGGCGCTTTCGGATTCACCGGCGGCGGCGCGAAACCGCGGTCTTCCATCAGATCATGGAGCTTGTGCAGAAGGCGTTTACGGCGGGTCGAGTTCGTGTAATACGTGAAGCTGACCGTGATCGACGGGCTCGTCGCCGTTTTCGACGAGATGCGGGCTCGTCGAGGGCATGTAGGCGCCCATGCCGGGCTCGAGATGGAACACCTTCGCGCGCTTGCGGAACGATTCGTCCCAACGCATGAGCTCGCGCGAATGGCGGCCGTGGAAGCGGTTGCGCGCCTTCTCGCTGACGGTCAGGAGATCGTCGTTCTCCCAGACGTACACGGTCTTCCTGCCGCGCATCTGCAGGATGAAATTGTGCTCGTGTGTCCATGTGGAACGGCGTGACCGTCTTCGGCGACGAGACGAAGATCCAGCCCGCGCGGTAGCACATGCCGGGATCGCGTTTCTCGACTTCGGGCTGCACGTCGTCGAGCACCTCGCGCACGAAGCCGCGATAGAGCGGATCGGTCTGCACGTTGAGGAGCGACATCCACGCCTTCGCAGACTGGATGTGCGCGAGCGTCTCCGCGGCGGTCAGCTTGTTCGGATGCAGGCGCGGCGCCGCGTCGAACGAAGTCGACGCGGTCGCATCGCTGGTGTGCGTGCGCACGAGGCTCTCGCGCTCGAGCCTTTTGCCGAGCTCGACGAGCTGGTCCGGCTGCAAGAGCGGGTGATCCTGCACGCTGTGGCGCAATGGCTGGATGCGCCACGGGTCGAAGCGGTCCCAGTCGACGTCGAAGTAGCGGGGCGCGCGGGTATTCATGGCGGAGGTTCTGGGATCCTTTGGGGTCGAAGTTTCGGATGCGCAGCGCCGGCTGTCACTAGCGGGCGGCTGACGCGCGTGTGCGATACGTCCTACGGCGTGGCCTATTCGACGCTCCAGGTCGACATCGGCCAGGTCCGCGCGTCGATCGCGTCGACCGGCGCGAGCGGCGCGAGCCGACCGATCGGCGAGGTGCCAACGGCGCCGCTCGACGGCCGCGCGCGCGGCAGACGCTCGATCAGCGCAAGCGCCCAGCCGAGCATCGTCAGATAGATGCGCTTCGCGTGGCATTTCCACGCCGGAACGCCGAACGCCGGCGTCGAGATCTCCTCGACGAAGCCGTTCCAGTTCGTACCGTCGAGCATGTTCTGGCAGATCGAGATCGACGTCGTAACGACGCGCGCCGTGTGCCACCACTTGCTCGGCACGAACACCATATCGCCCGGGCGCAGCAGCGTCTCGTAGCGCGTCGCCTTCGCGAACAGCGGAAACTTCGCGAGATCGACGTCGTCGATGTCGTTGATCGCGGTCTTGTTCGGCAGGTCGTCGCGCGGATAGAGGTACGCGGTGTCCTCGGGCGGGAACAGCACGAACGCCTTGTCGCCGTAGATCTCGGTGATCGCGGCGTGCATGTTTTCGGTGTCGTAGTGCATGACCGGAAAACGTCCGCCGACGCCGCCGATCAGGAGTTTCAGATAGCCGTCCGGACGCTTCCACGTGCGCGGCATCAGCGGGCTCGCGAGCCGGCGCGGAAACGCGTAGTCGTTCTGCGGCAGCACGTCGGGCAGCACGTCCGGCAGGTGCGGGCCGATGAAGAAGCGGTACATGTACGGGCCGGGCTTCGCTTCGCTCGAGGCGACGACGCCATCGATGAAATCCGCGAACGTCATCTTTTCTTCGTAGCTGACGTCGACGCGGCGCGGGCCGAACGTCGTCTTGAAGTAGTCGGGTGTCCACTTCTTGAGCGCCGGCCACTTCGTCACGGCGTTCTCGATGACGACCGGGCGGTTCGTCGCGATGTACTCGCGCTGGAACGCCGCGTAGCTCAGCGTCGAGGCGTTGCGGCGCTCGACCGGCAACGACGCGGCGCGGCCGCCGGCGGCGCGTGTGTTCGTGGCATCCACTTCGACTCCCCCCAAATCCTTGCGCGGGCGCGCCGGCCGCACGGTTGCTGCAGCCGGGCGAACCTGCCCGCTGACCCGAGCGACAGCGTCCCCGCGAGGAGTCTGCTCTGAGGTCCGGAGGTCGTCAAATAGGACGCTTTACATCGGTAAAGACGCTGCCGCGCGCATCCGGCGGGAGGAGGACCGGTGCGCGCGGCGGCTGTCTCCCACCTAGTCGAACCCGTTGTTGAAGATCGGGTCGGGCACCGCTCCGGGTGCCTCGAATGCGCCGATGTCGGGCGCGGCGCCGAGGTAGCGCGGGTAGCCCTCGCCGCGCTGGTCGAAGGCGAGGTTGTCCGGGTTCGATCCGGCATCGAGCGCACGGCTCGTCATGTCGAACGCGTGTGTCATCGTCGGCCCGCCGTTGTCGGCGAGAGGCAGCAGCAGCGGATCGTCGGTGATCGTGTCGGCGGGCGTCGGCGCGTTCGACGTGGTGATCACGTTGTGGTCGCCCGAGATCGTGGCGCCCGAGGCGAACACGTCGAGATCGGCCGCGGAGTAGTAGCCGAACTGGTTTTGGGCGTAGACCGAGGTGTTGCCCGCGATGATCGAGCTCTTGATGTCGGCGTTGCCGCTGTAGACATAGACGCCGCCGCAGTAGTACCCGGCGGAATTGTTGGTGACGGTGCTGTTGTGCAGCGTCGTATAGGCGATGTAGAGCGTGTTGATGCCGGCGCCGCTCGCAAAGGACTCGTTGCCGGAGATCGTGCTGTTCTCGATCGTGATGCCGTACGGCTCGGCGCCGCCCAAAGCGCCCAGGATGTCGATGCCGCCGCCGAGCCATCCGGCGTTGTTGTCGAAGGTCGATCCCGAGATGAAGTGGCCGCCGGTGCGTGAAGCGATGCCGCCGCCGACTGAGCCGCGGGCGTTCATCTCGGCGCGGTTATGCGTGATCGTGCTGTTGGTGATCGTGAACCTGCCGACCGCGTAGGCGCCGCCGCCTCGCGACGTGCCGTCAAACGTGTATGGATTCGGATAGCCCGGGTAGTAGTAGATGTAGTAATGGCCCTTCGTCGTGTTGCCCGAGAGCGTCGAATCGCTGAGCGTGACGTTGCCCGTCGCGCAGATCGCGCCGCCGTACGCATGGCCCATGTACGCGTAGCAGTTCGACAGCGTCGACTGGTTGACCGTGACGCTGCCGGCCGACAGCACGCACGCGCCGCCGTGGAAATCCTCGCCGACGATGTGGCCATTCGTGATCGTGAGCCCTTCGATCGTCAGCGTGCCGACGCCGTCGTGCTCGAGCACGCCGGACAATCCGCCTGCGTCGATCGTCAGTGCCGATGCGCCGGGACCTTGCACGGTGAGATCGTCGGCCGTCGTCGCCATCGAGCCGGTTGCGAGCGTGATCGTTCCGCAGCTCAACGCTGAAAGATCGATGACATCGCCGCTGACCGCGTTCGTGAACGCCTCGCGCAAAGTGCCGGGCCCGTCGTCATCGCAGCTCGTGACCGGCGTGACGCCGGCAGGGCGCGACGCCGGCGGATGCGACGCGCGCGCGCGCGCGACCGCGTCGCGCATGACGTCCGTCAGCGTCGGGCCACGACCTTCGGCGGACGCCGCGATGACTTGCGCAGCGAACGAGCGCTTCGCGCCCGGCGAGTGCCCGACCGGTTTCAGCGGCTCGGCGAGCAGCGCGGCGGCCGGGACAATGGCGAGCGCCGCAGCAAGGCAGGCCGCCAGCGGTTTCAGGCGAAGAGAAGACGACATGTTCATGGGCGTTCCTGCAATTTCGTCATGCGGGGCGAGGACACGCGGCACGAGGCCGCGGACGCCTCGAATCGTTTCGCGCCACTCGATCCAGTTCAAGGCTTTTTTCTGCCCGATTTGCGTCATGACAGATTTCTGTCAACGCCAATGGGGGCTAATCGCTCGACGGATCGTTCCGGGCCTGGTCCGCGGCGAGCCCGCGCACGAGCCAGCCGAGCTGAAACCGCGAGCGCGCATCGACGCCTTTCATGAGCTCGGCGATCCGCCGGTTCAGCGTGCTCGCCGAAATGCCGAGCTCGTGCGCGATCGCCTTGTCGTTGAGACCGGCCGCGAGCAGCGGCACGAGCTGCTCGGTTTCTTCGGGAAACCGCGCGGCAAGCGTGCCGGTTCTGATCTCGCCGCCACGCGTGAACGCGATCGGCGCGGCCTGATTCCAGAGCAGCTCGAACATCGCATAGAGCGCATCGAGTAGCGCGGACGAGCGCACCAGCAGCGTAGGACTGCCCTTGCGCTCGAGATTGAGCGGGATCAGCGCGATGCTTCGATCGGCCATCACCATCTTGAACGGCAGCTGCGAAACGACGCGGACTTCCTCGCCGGCCGCCATGTCCGTGCGGATGCGCGCAATGACGCCGGGCAGCGCGAGGAACGCATGGTCGGCGATGCTGCGGTAGCGCACGCCGCGTGCCAGCGCTTTCATTTCGGTCTCGTTCGGCTGCTCGGGCCCGGCGATCAGGATCGGCGGACGCTCGAGGAAGATCAGCTCGTGCTGGGCCGCCTGCTGCATCTGTTCGAAGACGAGCTGCTGGGCTTCGCTGGTCGTTACGAGCTCGATCATCTGGCGCTGCTCGACGGCGCCTTCGGCTGCGCGTTCCTGCAGGCGCTGGATTTCGGCGCGTGCGCGGCGAAGCTCGTCCTGCCGGCGCAGCACGAGCGCTTCGACCGCAATGTCGGGCGATGCCGGAATGTAGCGGCGCGGCTGGCCCGTCGTGCGCGTCGCGAGGCCTTTCTGCTCGAGCTGCTCGATCACGCGTTCGAGCTTTCGCGCCGGCAGCGCGAGATCGCGCTCGAGCTCGGCCGATGTCGCGCCCGAGCGATCGAGGAGCGCTTCGTAGACGCGCTCCTCGATCTCGCTGATGCCGAGCGTTTCGAGCGGCCGGCCGCGCGGCGGCTTCTGCATCAGTGCGCCGTGCGCGGCTGGATGCCGAGCGATTTCTCGATCGCCGCGGGATCGTAGACGCGGCCGCCCTTCAGCACGGTCGACACCTTCTTGATGTCCGAGATGTTCCTGGTCGGATCGCCGTCGACGAGGACCATGTCGGCGAGCTTGCCGGCCTGGATCACGCCGCGCTCCTTGTCGACGCCCATGACGAGCGCCGGCGTCAGCGTCGCCATGCGCAGCACCTCGGCAGGTGGAACGCCGGCCTGCGCGTAGAGCTCGAGCTCGTGGTGCAGCATGTAGCCCGAGAGGCCATCGGTGCCGGGGATCATCGTGACGCCGGCGTCGTACAGCGCCTTGAAGAGCTTCAGCATCGACGGAAACGCGGCGCGGTATGCGTCTTCCTGGCCTTTCGGCACGTCGAGCGCGCCCGAGAGCAATTCGCGGCGGATTTGCGGCGGGAAGCGCGGCGCGATGTCTTCGAGACCCGGCGTCGGCTTCGCGGGATCGCCGGCGAAAAGGCCTTCGAAGACGCCCATCGTCGGATCGAGCACCGTGTGATGCTGTTTCAGGAACGCGATGAACTCCTTCACCTGCGGCTTGTCCGGCGTGAACTCGCGCGCATGCTCGGCGACCTTGATGAAGCGGTCGCGATTACGCGTCTCCTTGACCTCGGGATAGAGGAAATTGAGCTCGATGAAGTTGAGATGCTGGATCTCGTCGGCGCCGTCCTCGACGAACATCTTCGCCGACATGAACGCCGGCACGTGGCCGCTGACGCGAAGGCCGCGCGCGTGTGCGCGATCGGCGATCAGCGGCACGAGCTCGGGTTTCATCGAGGAATAGATCTTGATCTGCACGTAGCCGTGGTCGGCGTACCAGTCGACGTCTTTCAACGCTTCCTCGGCCGTGTCGGCGCGCATCTTGGTCGGGCCTGCGAGCTCGCCGGTGCCGTCGATGATGCCGGCCTTCAGCACGCGCGGGCCGATCTCGCTGCCGTCGTCGAAGCGTGCGACGCGTTTCAGGAATCCATCGAGGTCGTTCGCCATGTCGCGCGCACTGGTCACGCCGTTGGCGAGATCGAGCATGCCGTCGACGTCGCCGAAGTGCTGGTGGTTGTCCCAGAGGCCCGGCATCAGGAACTTGCCGCCGGCGTCGATGACTTCGGCGTCGGGTTTCGCGTCCTTGAGATCGCCGTCGGGCGCGATGCGCACGATGCGCTCGCCGCGCACGAGGACGCTCGTGTGGTCGGTGACTGAAAGATCGCGCGGATCGAAGAGGCGCGCATTCCTGATCACGAGATCGCCTTTCGGTACGTGCACGAGCTCCTTCGCAAGGCGTGCGTTGCGCTCGTTGTCGGCCTTGTCCTGCGCGGCGGTCATCGCCGGGATGTCGCCTTCGATGCCGTCGGAGACGACCGAGAACCAGCTCGACACGGTGCCGGCCGTCGAGCCGTCGGCATCGAGCCAGATCGACGCCGGCTGGAACCCGAGCCCGGTGATGAGGTACTCGTTCAACGTGCGCTTGCCGCCGGCCACCTTGATGCTGCCGGCTGCCTCGATGTGCGCCTCGCCCGCCGGCAGGAGCGGCAGCGTATGGTTCGGCGCCTTGAGAAGCGCCCGCGCGAGCACGCCGAAGATCTCGGGCGTGCCGCTAGACGGAATATAGAACGCCGCGCCCTTGACCACCGTCTCGCCGTTCTCGGTGCGGTTCTTCCAGGTCGCCTTGCCGTCATCGAGCGTGAAGCGTTCCTCGACGGGCGCCTTCATGTAGTCGTTGCCGGTGCCGGTGTATTCGATCAGCACGCCGGCAGCGTTGAGCTTCCAGTTCGCGACGATGTGATCGCCGCGGCCACGATCGTTGTACGAGTACTCGCTGCGCACGCCGCCATCCGCTTCGGTCGAGACGGTCTGCGAGCCCTGCTTGTTGCCTTGAATCAGGATCTGATCGGTGCGCTGCGGCGGCGCCGCGGCAGCAATCGCAGTGAGGGAAATGCCAATCAATGCCATCCAGATGCGCATGGTGCTCCTCCCAAGCCAGTGAGCGCCGACAGTCAAGCACGACATCGTTGCCGTTGCCTATGCCGAAAGGCCGGCAATTTGCACTTGGCGTGCACAGCCTCTTGCTAGACTTCACGCCCCGCCGAACGGAGTTCCATGAATGGATGCTGCCGCCCTGCCCCGCGTCGACGAAACACACGTCGCCGTGATCGGCCTCGGCTACGTGGGGCTTCCGCTGGCGGTCGGCTTCGGGAAGAAGCTGCCGACGCTCGGCTTCGACATCAACCGCGCGCGCATCGCGGAGCTCAAGCAGTACCGCGACCACACGCTGGAGACCACGCCCGAGGAGCTCAAGGCCGCGGCGGAGCTTCGCGTCAGCGCCGACGCGCAGGACCTTCGCGACTGCAACGTCTTCATCGTCACGGTGCCGACGCCGATCGACAGCGCGAAGCGGCCCGATCTTTCGCCGCTCGAAGCGGCGAGCCGCACGGTCGGCAAGGCGATCCGCCCGGGCGGCGTCGTGATCTTCGAATCGACCGTCTATCCCGGCGCGACCGAAGAGGTCTGCGTCCCGATCATCGAGCGCGAGTCGGGCCTCAAGTACAACGTCGATTTCTACGCGGGCTACAGCCCCGAGCGCATCAATCCCGGCGACAAGGAGCACCGGCTCGAGACGATCACGAAAGTGACGTCCGGCTCGACACCTGAAGCCGCCGATTTCGTCGACGCGCTCTACTGCCGGATCATCACGGCCGGCACGCACAAGGCTTCGAGCATCCGCGTCGCCGAGGCCGCGAAGGTCATCGAGAACACGCAGCGCGATCTCAACATTGCCCTCATCAACGAGCTTGCTCTGATCTTTCATCGGCTCGGCATCGACACGGCCGAAGTGCTCGCCGCGGCCGGTACGAAGTGGAACTTCCTGCCGTTCCGGCCCGGGACTCGTCGGCGGGCACTGCATCGGCGTCGATCCGTACTACCTGACGCACAAGGCGCAGCAGATCGGCTATCACCCGGAAGTGATCCTCGTCCGGCCGGCGCATCAACGACGGCATGGGCGAGCACGTCGCGCAGCGCGTGATCAAGCTCATGACGCAGCGGCGCATCGCGGCGGTCGGAGCGAACATCCTCGTGCTCGGGCTCGCGTTCAAGGAGAACTGCCCGGACCTGCGCAACACGCGCGTGGTCGACGTCGTCGCCGAGTTCAAGAGCTACCACGCCAATGTCGACATCTACGATCCGTGGGTCAGCGCGGCCGAAGCGCGCCACGAATACGGTCTCGACCTCATCGACACTCTGGCGAAAGGAAAGTATGACGCAATCGTGCTCGCGGTCTGTCACAAGCAGTTCGCGGAGCTCGGTGCCGACGGCATCCGCGCCCTCGGCAAGGAAGGCTGCGTCCTGTTCGACGTCAAGCAGGCTTTGCCGCGCGACAAGGTAGACGACCGCTTGTAACCCCATTCGTCCGGAAGGGGACGATGCATGGCGGAACGGGCTTGGGCTGCGCCGACGGCCGGAGCGCGCTTCGATCGCACGGCGCTGCTGCGCGTCTGCGGCGTCGCGCTGATCGGCCTTCTCGCGCTCCTGCACATCCCGTTCCCGTTCGACCACGACCAGGGCCTCTTCATGAGCGGCGCGCGCGCGATCGCGGGCGGCGCGCGGCTCTACGCCGATTTCTGGGACATGAAGCAGCCCGGGATCTACTGGTACTACCTCGCGGCCGGCGAAGCGTTCGGCTTCGACGAGGTCGGCCTTCATCTCTTCGATCTCCTGTGGACGCTCGCGCTCAGCTGGGTGCTCGTCCGCATCGCGTCGCGCACGCTGCGCTCGGAGCTCCTGATCGCGTTGACGCCGCTGATCTGCCTCGGCCCGTTCTATGCGGCGACCTCGCCGTGGCACATGAGCCAAGTCGAGATCATCGTCGCGCTGCCGCTCGCCGCGACGATTGCGGTGCTGCTCGATCTGCGGTTCGACGACCGCTCGCTCGCGCTGCGGTGCGCGGCCGCCGGCGTGCTCGGCGCGCTCGTGATCGTGCTGAAGGCGATGCTCGCGCTGATTCCGGCCGCGATGATCGTGCTCGTGCTCTGGGACGCGCGGCGGCGTGCGCGCGCGCCGTTCGGCGACATGATCGTCCGCGGGCTCGTGCCGGCGTTCGTCGGCGCCGTCGCGGCGCTGCTGCCCGCAGTGCTCTATCTCTGGGACACCGGCACGCTCGGCGATGCGCTGTGGACACTGCTGGCATATCCGCGGCTTGCCCTCGCCGAATATCCGATGGCGCCGCCATGGCGGCTTCGCCTCGGCATCGAATGGTTCGTGCACGCATCGTGGGTGTTGCTGCCGTTCGCGCTGTTCGGTGCGTGGCACGATCTGCGGCGTGGCTCGCGCTTCGCGATGCTCGCGGTGCTCTGGCTCGTCGGCAGCGGCCTCGAAACGCTCGCGCAGACGCTGTCCTGGTGGGAATACGATTTCGATCTCTTCTTCGTGCCGACCGGGCTTCTCGCTGCGCGCGGATTCGACGTGCTCGTATCGCGCGACGCGTTCCGCGCGACGCAGCTGCGCCAGGTCATCTTCGCCGCGGGCCTCGCCGCGCTCGTCGCGACGATCGCGGTGCCGATCGCAAACAAGATATCGATCGTGCTGGCGAGCCCCTCGCCTTTCGCCAATCGCATGGCGGTCATGCTGCGCATCGATCACGGCTTCGAGACCGTGATCGAGGAAGAGCACCTGCTCGATGATCCGCACGCATTGCCCGGCGATATCGCCGTGCTCGGCGGCGACGGGCGCCTGATGCTGTACGCGCACCGGCCGATCCTGTGGAAGGTCAACGGTGCGGCGCATTTCCTCGCCTGGCAGGTGCGCGAGGAAGCCGATGCGATCGAGCGCGATCGGCCGGCCTATATCTATCTCGCGCCGCACTCGCGCTACCTTTATACGCACGGCACCGACGAGATCGAGCAGTACGTCGCGTCACATTACGTTGCCAAGCTCCACGACGTGCGCGACGGCGTCTGGTACGAGCGCAACGATGGAGCCGGCGCGGGCGTGCCCGGCACCAGTCTGCCGGACCGGCAACTGCACTAGGCTAGAATGCGCGCATCGCACCGCGATGCGAATCGATTGTCCTGCCCAACCGGAAGCATTCCATGCGCATCCTCGTCACCGGCGCCGCCGGCTTCATCGGCTCGGCCTTGAGCGAACGCCTGCTTGCGCGCGGCGACGAAGTGCTGGGCTACGACAACCTCAACAGCTACTACGACCCGAAGCTGAAAGAGGCGCGCCTCGCACGCCTGACGCCGAAGGCCGGCTTCTCGTTCGTGCGCGCCTCGCTCGAGGATCGCCCGGCGATGGAGCGCGCGTTCGCCGACTTCAAGCCGGAGCGCGTCGTCAACCTCGCCGCGCAAGCCGGCGTGCGCTACTCGATCGAGAACCCGCACGCGTACGTCGAGAGCAATCTCGTCGGCTTCATGAACATCCTCGAGGCGTGCCGGCACGGCGGCGTGAAGCATCTCGTCTATGCATCGTCGAGCTCCGTCTACGGCGCGAACCGGAAGCTGCCGTTCTCGGTGCACGATCCGGTCGATCATCCGGTGAGCCTCTACGCTGCGACGAAGAAGGCGAACGAGCTGATGGCGCACACGTACAGCCATCTCTACAGCCTGCCGACCACGGGCCTGCGCTTCTTCACGGTCTATGGACCGTGGGGCCGGCCGGACATGGCGCTCTTCCTCTTTACGCGCAAGATCCTCGCCGGCGAGCCGATCGAGGTGTTCAACCACGGCAAGCACACGCGCGACTTCACCTACATCGACGACATCGTCGAGGGCGTGATCCGCACGCTCGATCGCGTCGCCGCGCCCGACCCCAACTTCGATCCGCTCGATCCGTCGTCCTCGAGCTCGACCGCGCCGTACCGCCTTTACAACATCGGCAACAACCAGCCGGTGGAACTCGCCCGCTATATCGAGGTCCTCGAAGAGTGCCTCGGGCGCAGGGCCGAAAAGATCCTGCTCCCGCTGCAGCCGGGCGACGTGCCGGATACCTATGCCGACGTCGAAGAGCTGACCCGCGACACGGGCTACAAGCCGGCGACGCCGGTCGAGGTCGGGATCGCGCGCTTCGTCGAGTGGTACCGCGCGTTTTACGCCGTCTAGGCGGGCCGTCCAGGCGGGTCTGGCGGGACATCCAGCGGGTCGTTCAGATGCCCGGCGGAGGCGGATTTCCTACACGGGAAAGGGCCGCCGTATGACGAGTCGTCGACACCCGGTCCTTTAGAATGGGGGGTGTCGCGGAGTTATGGTACGGTTCGCCGATCACATTCTCGGGGGGGAATACTAATGAGAAATCTTGCGGTCCTGCTGGTACTTGGCTGCTTTCTGCTGCTGGCCGGTTGCGCGGCGCCGGGTGTCTCCGGCACGGCGCCGAAGCTCAGCGAGGCGCCGGCCGTCACGGTCTACCACATCGGCGTCGACGACATGGTGCAGGTCTCGGTCTGGCATAACCCGGATCTGTCGGCGACTGTCCCGGTCCGCCCCGACGGCATGATCTCGGTGCCGCTGATCGGCGACGTCATGGCCGGCGGCCGCACGCCCGAGGAAGTCGCCGAATCGATCAAGGACAAGCTCAAGACCTACGTGCGCGATCCGCAGGTCGCGGTCATCCTGACCGAGCTTCGCAGCCACGAATACCTCGCGCGCGTGCGCGTCACGGGCGCGGTGCGCCAGCCGATCTCGGTACCGTTCCGCCAGGGCATGACCGTGCTCGACGCGGTGCTCGCGGCCGGCGGCACCAACGAGTTCGCAGCGCCGAGCCGCACCGAGCTTTACCGCAAGGAAGGCGAGACGACGCGCGCTTACGCCGTCCGCCTCGACGAGATCCTCCAGCGCGGCGATCTCGGCACGAACTATCCCGTGCAGCCGGGCGACGTGATCACGGTGCCCGAACGCGCGTTCTGACGGATACGGACTTCCAACGCTAAAGACATGGCAGGCCAGCTCACCCCGATCAACGAACTCTTTCCGGTGCTGTACGCCGAAGTTCGCCGCCGCGAGATCGCGCTCGCGGCGGTGTTCGTCGTGATCGCGCTGCTCGGCCTCGCCCTCGGCTTTCTCTGGCCGAAGAGCTTCACCACGACGACGACGATCCTCGTGCAGGAAAGCGGCATCATCCAGCCGCTGCTCGAAGGCCGCGCGGTCGCGACCGGCAATGCCGATCGCGCCGGCATCGCGAGGCAGGTCATCTTCAGCCGCAAGATCATGAACGAGATTCTCGATACCGGCGGCTGGATGGCGAAAAATCCGTCGCCGATCGACCAGGATCGGCTCATCGAGCAGATCGAGGACCGCACCAGCATCACGGCGCCGCGCGACAACCTGATCCAGATCGTCTACCGCGACTCCGACGCGACGCGCACGTTCAACGTCACGCAGCGCTTCGCGGAGCTCTTCATCAGCGAGAGCCTCGCCGCCAAGGAACGCGAAAGCCGCGAGGCCTACGAGTTCATCAACAGCCAGGTCGAGGACTACCACAAGAAGCTGACCGACGCCGAAGAGAACCTGAAGAAATACCGCTCGGCGAACGCCGACGCGCAGCCCGGGCGCCGGCGCCGACGTCAACTCGCGCATCAGCGCGCTGCGCGGCCAGGTCGAGCAGGCGCGCATGGACCTCATGGCGCAGCGCTCGCAGGAAGGGGCGATGGTCTCGCAGATCTCGGGCGAATCCGAAATCAATTCCGTGCAGACGCCCGAAGGCGTGATCCGCGCACAGCTCGCCGAGCTGCAGACGCAGCTCGATCGCCTCCTCCTGCAATACACCGACGAATATCCGGACGTCGTCCGCATCCGCCACCAGATCAACGATCTGAAGACGCAGCTCGACAAGGAGCAGCAGCGTGTCGCCGCGGCGCGCGACGCCGGCGTGCCGCGCGCGCTCGACCAGAGCGCACAGTTCAATCCGCTCTACCAGCAGCTGCGCAGCCACCTTGCCGAGCTTCGCCAGACCACCGCCGCGACGCAGTCGCGCATGGAGGCGAGCGAGTCGATGCTGAACCAGGAGCTCGAACGGAGCCGCCGCGTCGCCGCATCCGAAAGCGCGCTCGCCGAGCTCACGCGCGACTACGAAGTCAACCGCGACATCTACCAGGATCTGCTGAAGCGTCGCGAGAATGCGCGCGTTTCGATGAATCTCGACGAGGAGAAGCGCGGCCTCACGTTCCGCATCCAGGATCCGGCGATCATGCCGCTGCGTCCGTCGGGCCTGCGCTTCATGCATTTCGCGATCGCCGCGCTCGTGCTCGGCATCGCGCTGCCGCTCGGCTTCGTGTTCGGCGTGACGCGCTACGATCCGCGCATCCGCACGGCGACGCAGCTCGAGCAGCTCGGCATCCCGGTGCTCGCCGCGGTGCCGCTCTACACGACGCGCGGCGATCGCACCCGGGAGCGCATGCGCCTTGGGGTGATCGTGCTGCTGCTGTTCGGCGTCGCGGCCGCGTACGGCCTCATCTACTGGCTCAAGCTGACGCTGAGCAGCCTCCACTGAGCGCGCTGACGGAACGATCATGAGCAATTCGCAAAACGACCGGCCGGTAACGGACTACGTGGGCGCAGCGCTCACCGCGAGCATGGGCGATATCGCCTATCGCACGAGCGCCGGCCGCTCGATCGCGCGCATCGTCGAGCCGCACACGCTCTCGCCGCGCAAGCTCGAAGAGCGCAAGCTCATCAACCGCGAGGAATCGGTAAGGAAGCAAGCCGACGCGTTCCGCGAGCTGCGCACGCGCCTCCTCTCGATCGCCCCGGACCGTAATTTCGTCACCATGATCGCGCCGATCAGCCACGGCTGCGGCGGCAGCTTCGTCGCGCGGAACCTCGCGATCGCGTTCGCGTTCGACGAGGCCAAGACCGCGCTCCTGATCGATTGCGACGTGCGTCATCCGGCGCAGCACACCGCGCTCGGCGTCGAGCCCGAGAACGGTGGCCTCATCAATTACCTCGAGCATCCGGCGCTAGGCATCGAGAAGGTGCTCTATCACACCGGCATTCCGCGCCTTCGCCTGATTCCGGTCGGCCGCCAGCGCGAGATGAGCGCCGAGTATTTCTCGTCGTTCCGCATGCGCGCGCTGATCGATTCGCTGCGCAGCCGCTATCCCGATCGCTATCTTTTCATCGACGGTCCGGCCGTGAAGGGCTCGCCGGACGCGCGCATCCTTGCCGATCTTGCCGATTTCGTCGTGCTCGTCGCCGGGCGCGGACGCGATACGCCGGCGGCGATCCAGCAGGCCGTCTCGAACTTCGATCCCAACAAACTGGCCGGAGTTGTTTTCAACGAGGCTTAAGCAGCGCATCGCGAAGGGGGATCGTATGCACCGCCGCACAGCCAAAGCCGCCGCACTTCTCGCGTGCGTGCTCGGAATCGGGACGACAACGGCACACGCGCAGGAAGCGCCGCCGCCACCGCCGCCCGCCGCACCGCCCGCATCGGGTGAAGCATCCGGCCGTTTCGAGTTCACGGCCGGCGTCGACATCGAGCACGACACCAACATCAACTTGAGCGAATCGAACCCGGTCAGCCAGGACGTGCTGATGCCGACGTTCGCGTTCACCTACAACGAGCAGGGCTCGGTGCTGGAAGCCCACGCCGCGGGCCACATCCAGTATCGCGATTACCTCGGCGGCGCGTTTTCGGACGAGTTCACCGGCACCGCCTCGGGCATCTTCGACTGGCACATCCTGCCGAACCGGCTCGACTGGAGCCTCGAGGACTACGTCGGCTACCAGCCGGTCAACGTGCTCGCGAACAACGTGCCGAACAACCAGCAGGAAACGAACGTCCTGGTCACCGGCCCGACGCTGCGCGCGCATTTCACCGACGAGCTTCGCGGCCAGTTCGACCTCCGCTACACGAACAGCTACGCCGAGACGACGCGCGACTTCAACGGCGACCGCCTCGGCGGCGCTGCACGACTGATCGATCTGCTGACCGGCGCCGATACGCTGACCGGCAACCTCGGCTACCAGGCCGTGCGCTACGACAACGTGCCGGACACGAACGACTACGACAGGACCGACGCGTACGGCTCGTACGTCCGCACCGGCCCGCGCAGCCGCCTCGAAGCCGACCTCGGCTACACGTGGCTCGACTTCAAGGGCGGCGCCGAGGACCACTCCGGCATCTTCCTGCGCGCGAACGGCCGCTACGACTTCGCCGAGCACACGGTCGGCACGCTGACGGTGTCGCGCATGTTCTCCGATGCCGTGCAGTTCCTGCAGGTCGATCCGAGCCAGATCGGCCAGGTCGTGATCGGCAGCGGCCTCAATGGTGCGCTGGTCTCGCCGAGCGTCTACAAGGAAGATCGTGTCACGGGCAGCATCGAGCAGGGCGGGCAAACGTATACGTTGAGCCTGACACCGTTCTGGTACCACGACACCTACCTCAACACGCAGGACCAGGTCGTCAGCGCCGGCCTCAACACGCGCGCGTACGGGTTCTATGCCGCGTACGACTACCGCATCCAGCAGGACCTGACGCTCGGCGCATTCGCCGGCGTCGAGAAGCGCAACTACACCGATCTCGCTCGCACCGACAAGGACTACGATTTCGGCTTGCACCTCGGCTGGCAGATGGCGCAGCACTGGGCGTCGCGCGTTGCGCTGAGTCGCGAGATCCAGGCGACCAATGCGCCGAACCTCAGTTACAACGGCAGCGTCATCGCAGTGGGTGTGACTTATTCCCGCTGAGCATGCGAGCGCCGATGAGCCCAAGCGCACCGCCGATCGGAGCTCCGATCGCGCGGTAGCGCTGATGTATCACGCGATTTCGGAAGGCACGCCGGGCGACGGCACAGCCGCCGACGCGGCGCAGGATCCCCACTACACGGTTTCCGCCGACACGTTCGCACGGCACCTTCGCCTCGCCGGCACGAACGGCGGCGCGCACTCGGCGCGCGACTGGCTCCAGAACGGCGGCGGCTCGATGCTGCTGACGTTCGACGACGGACATGTCAGCAATTACGCGCTCGCGTTTCCGATCCTGCAGCAGCACGGCGCCAGCGCCGACTTCTTCGTCAATCCCGGCCGCGTCGGAACGGAAGGCTTCGCGACGTGGAGTCAGCTCCGCGAAATGGCCGACGGCGGCATGTCGATCCAGTCGCACAGCTTCAGCCATCGCTATCTGACCTCGCTTTCGCCCGCCGAGCTTCGCGAAGAGCTTGCGCGCTCGAAGTCCGAGATCGAGCAGCACGTCGGCCAGCCGGTCACGCTGCTCGCGCCGCCGGGCGGCCGCATGCCGCGCGGGCTCGGCGATCTCGCGCGCGAGCTCGGCTATAAATGGGTGCTTAGCTCGCAGCCCGGCGCGATCCGCCGCGGCGCGCAGGACGCGATCCTGCCGCGCATGGCCGTGACCGCGCATCTCGACGAGGCGACGCTGACCGCATGGCTCGACAGCGACGGCGGCGCGATGCTGAGCGCTCGCGTGCGCTACGCGGTGCTCGCCGGTCTCAAGCAAGTGCTCGGCGACCGCCGCTACGAAACGATGCGCAACCGCGTGCTCGGCCAGAGGGCGCAGATGTGATGCTCGAGGGTTTGTTCGGCGTCTCGCTGCTGCTCGTCGCATTCGCCTACTTCGGATATCCGCTCGTGATCTGGCTTCGCGCGCGCACGCACGCGCTGCCGATCGCCGCACGCGACTGGGAGCCGAGCGTCGACGTGCTCGTCGTCGCATACAACGCGGCGGCGGAGCTCGCAGCGAAACTGCAGAACCTCGCCTCGCTCGACTATCCGCGCGAGCGCATCACGATCCACATCGCATCGGACGGCTCGAGCGACGACACCATCGCGATCGCCGAAGCGGCCGGCGTCCGCGTGCACGCGTTCGCCGAACGTCGCGGCAAGTCGGCATGCCTCGGCGATGTGCTGCCGCGGCTCACTGGCGAAATCGTCGTACTGATGGATGTGCGCCAGCGCCTCGAAGCGGACGCCGTGCGCGCGCTTTTGCGTCCACTGGCCGATCCGACGATCGGCGCGGTCTCCGGCGAGCTCATGTTCGAGCGCGCCGACGCGGCCCTTCGCGGTTTCGGCGGCGGCGTCGACATCTACTGGAAGTACGAGAAGTTCATCCGCCGGCACGAAGCGATCAGCGGTTCCGTCGTCGGCGTAACCGGTGCGCTCTACGCGATACGCCGCGCGCTCGCGCCGACCGTGCCGCCCGGGCTGATCCTCGATGATCTGTGGATTCCGCTCGCGGTCGCGCGAAGCGCGCGCGTCGTTTTTGCGAATGACGCGATCGCGTGGGACCGCGTCAGCGAAGACCCGGCGCGCGAAGCGCAACGCAAGCGCCGCACGCTCGCCGGCAATTTCCAGATCATCGAACGCGATCCCGCGCTGCTGCTGCCATGGACCCATCCGCTCGGCTGGCGCATCTGGGGCCACAAGTGGCTCCGGCTCGCGGTGCCGTGGCTGCTGGTGATCGCGTTGCTCTGCAATCTTGCGCTCGCGGGCACATCGATGCTCTGGACCGTGCTGCTCGCAGGCCAGATCGCGCTCTACGCGCTCGCGATCGTCGGCATCGCGGTGCCGGGCACGCTCGGCATCCTGCCGGTCCGCATCGCGGCGACGTTCGTGCGCATGAATGCCTACGCGGTGCTCGGTCTCCTCGATTTCGTGCGCGACCGCGATGCGCATCTGTGGCGCGTCAGCGCCGGCGCGAATGGAGCGGCGCGATGAGCGAGGTGAAGCGCGTCGTCTATGTCGTGTCGCTGTTCCCGTGCTGGTCCGAGACGTTCATCGTGCGCGAGATCACGACGCTGATCGCGTCCGGCGTCGACGTCATGATCGTCTCGCTGAAGCCACCGAGCGAGAAGATGGTGCAGCCCGACGCCGAAGCGCTGCTGCCGCGCGCGGTGCATCCATTGCCGGCCGCCAAAGCCGTGTTCGCGTGGCTCGGCGCCGCGTTCGCGCATTTCGGCACGCTTGCGAGCTGCAGCGCCGCGATCGTCGCGCGGCTCTGGCGCGAGCCGAAGGCGATGGCGAAATCGCTCGTCACGCTCGCGCGCGCGACCGAGCAGCTCAGCCGCATCCGCGCGTTCAATCCGGACATCATCCACGCGCACTGGGGCACCTATCCGTCGACGGCCGCCTGGGCGCTGGCGAAGATGCTGCACAAGCCATTTGGCTTCACGTGCCACGCGCACGACATCTTCATCGACAACCAGCTGCTGAAGGAAAAAATCGAAGGCGCGGCCGTCCCGGTCACGATCTCGAACTACAACGTCGACTGGCTGACGCGCAACGCGACGCCGGTCGCGCGCGAACGGCTCAACGTCGTGCATTGCGGCGTCGATCTCGGCGCGCTGCCGTTCCGTCGCGAAGGCCGCGAAGCGGGCCTCATCGTCGCGGTCGGCCGGCTCGATCCGATCAAGGGCTTCGATGTGCTGATCGGCGCGCTCGCCGAGCTCAGGAAAGCCGGTCGCATGTTCCGCTGCCGCGTCATCGGCGAAGGGCCGCAGCGCGCGGAGCTCGAGGCGATGATCTCTCGCAATGGGCTCGGCGCGAACGTCGAGCTCGTCGGCGCGCGTCCGCAGGCCGAGGTCCGCGCTGCGCTCTACGCCGCGCACGTATTCGCGCTGCCGAGCGTCGTCGCACCGGACGGCAACCGCGACGGCATCCCGGTCGCGCTGATGGAAGCGATGGCCGCCGGCACGCCGTCGGTCAGCACGTTCGTGTCGGGCATTCCGGAATTGATCGACGCCCGAGCGGAGCGGCTTGCTCGTGCCGCCGGGCAACGTCGCGGCGCTCGCGAACGCGCTCGCGCGACTGCTCGATGACGCCGCACTGTGCGATGCGCTCGCGGTCGAAGCGCGCCGCAAGGTCGAGCGCGAGTTCGACGCCGAGCGCGAAGCGAAGAAGCTGCTCGCGCTGTTCGAGGGAGCGCTCGATGGCGCCTAAGCGTCTCCTCGTCGTCAGCGACGAAATGGAAGTCGGCGGCAGCCAGCGTCAGATCACGCACCTGCTCTGCCATGTCGATCGCCGCGAGTGGCAGCCGGAGCTGCTCTATTTCCGCCGCCCGTCGTTCCTGCTCGACACGATCAGCGCCGCCGGCGTGCCGGTGCATTGCATACCGAAGAAAGGTGCAATCGATGTTGCGTTCCTGCACAACCTTATCGGCCTTCTTCGCGGCGGACACTACGACTTGATCCACTGTTTCTCGCTGACGGCCGAGCTCTGGGTCTCGATTGCAAACAAGTTCGTGCGCCCGCGGCCCGCGCTGATCGTGTCGATGCGCGACATGGGCCACGGGCTTTCGTCGCGGCAGTGGACGATCAAGCGAGCGCTCTGCCGCAACGCCGACGCGATCATCGCGAACTCGCAGCGCGCGGCCGACCGGCTCGAGAACGAGCTCGGCGGCAAGCGTCACGTCGAGATGGTGCCGAACGGCGTGCAGGCGCCGGCGGCGCTGACGCCCGAGCGCCGTGCCGAAGTCCGCGCCGCGTTGCCGATCCCGCGCCGCGACGCGGTCGTCGTGCTGTTCGTCGGCCGCCTCGCCGCGCAGAAGAACATCCCGCTGCTGTTCGAGGCGCTGACGCGCTTCGACGCGACGACGCGCCCGATCCTGCTGCTCGCCGGCTCAGGTCCGCTGCGCGCGGAGCTCGAAGCGAAAGCCGCCGAGCTCGGCCTTGCCGGCGACGCCGTCTTCATCGGCGACCGCAGCGACATCGGCGACGTCATGCAGGCGACCGACCTCGTCGTTTTGCCCTCTCACGACGAGGGCATGTCGAACGTCGTGCTCGAGGCGATGGCGGCCGGTTGCGCGGTCGTCGCAAGCGACGTCGGCGGCAATCCGGAAGTCATCGTCGACGGCGAGAGCGGCCTCCTGTTCGCCGCCGGCGACGCCGATGCGCTGACCGAGCGCCTTCGCGCGCTCGTCGCAGATGAACGGCGCCGCGAGTCGATCGGCCGCAAGGCGCGCGAAAGGATCGCGAACAATTATTCGATTCCCGCGCTCATCGACCGCACGAGCGCGATATATCGACGCGTTCTAGACACGGGGGCGATGCGATAATCGCCCGTCTTGAGACCGAAGGATTCCGCTTGAGCGAGCCGCGCCCCGCTGCCGATGACCTGACCGGCGATTTCCTCTTCGCGATCGGTCCCGAGGCAGACGCGAGCCTGTTCAAGGCCGACGGTTTCACCGGCATCGCTGCCGGGTCCGGCGTCGTTGCCTGGACGCGCGGAGGCGTTGGCTCCGGCACTGCCGCCGATGGCACGCGCTGGCTCGGCGTCGCCGATGTCGCCGCGAGCATCACCGATGGCGTCGCGGCGTTCTCGAACGCGATCCCGCCGCAGCGCGACTGGCGCGGCCGTTTCGTTCAGGTGATCTGGCGCGCCGAAGAAGGCCGCGCGGTTGCGCTGACCGATCACTTCTCGACGCTGTCGCTGTACACATTGCAGCACGGCGAGACACTCGTACCTCGCGCACCGATCTGCGTCTGCTCGCGTCGCTTCCGGTGTGCGAGCGCGCGCTCGATCTCGAGTCGCGATCTACCACTACCTCAACTTCGCGCTCATCCCGGCGCCGAGCTGTTCGCGTCTGCCGCGGCATCCGCCGTCTCGAGCCCGGCACGCGGCTCGTCTTCAGCCGCGGACGCGTTCGTCCGATCGCTACTTGTTGCCCGAGTATCCCGAGGATCTGCGCGGCGACGAAGCGCTCGCTGGCGAGGCGCTGCGCGAGCGGATCGTCGCGACGCGTGAACGACTATCGCCCGTCCGACGCGCAACGCGTGGGGCTGCTTTCTTTCGGGCGGCACCGACAGCTCGAGCATCGTCGTCGATCCTTGCTCGCGAGAACGCGGGCAAGGTGCGTCAAGAGCTTCTCGATCGGCTTCGCCGAGGAGAGGCTACGACGAGCTCGGCTTCGCGCGCCTCGCCGCCGAGGCGTGCGGCGCCGATCCGACTTCACAGCGCGTCGTCAGCCGCGCGCAGGCGCAGGCGCTGGTGGCGCGCGTCGTCGACGCGTACGACCAGCCGTTCGGCAACGCGTCGGCGGTGCCGACGCTGGCCTGCGCCGATCTGGCCGCCGACAGCGCGCGGCACGCAGCGTCTGGTCGCCGGCGACGGCGGCGACGAGATCTTCGGCGGCAACCAGCGCTACGCCAAAGATCGCGTCATGGAGACGTGGTACGTCATGCCGGCGCCGCTCAAGGCGGTCGGGCGCGCGGTCGGTGGCGCGGTGCGGCGGCAGCGAGCAGTCATCTTCCTCAACCGCGTCGAGAACTTCTTCGAGCGCGCGTCGCTGCCGAATCCCGATCGCTTCTACACCGACGATTCGTTCGCGTCCGATCACTACGAGGAGATGCTGACGCCGGAGTTCCGCGCGCGCGGTGGCGCGCGACGCGCTCGCTCGACTGGATGCGCGACGTCTACGCCGTCGGCCGCGACGCGGCGGCCGCTGCACCGGGTGATGCGGCTCGATCTCATGAACGCGATCGCGCAGAACGATCTGCGCAAGGTGCACGGCGCGACGCGAGTCGCGCGGCGTGAGCGTGCGCTTTCCGTATCTCGATCCCGCGCTCGTCGCGTACGCGAGCCGGCTGCCCGAGCGCTACAAGGTGCGCGGCCTGACGAAGCGCTACCTCTTCAAGCGCGCGATGCGCGGCATCCTGCCCGACGAGATCCTCAAGAAGAAGAAGCAGGGCTTCGGGCTGCCGATCGCCGTGTGGCTGCGCCGCGATCCGGCGTTCCAGGCGATGGTGCGCGACACGCTGTTCGACGCGCGCGCGCGAGCGCGGCTGGTGGCGAGCCGGCGTTCGTCGAGAAACTGATCGCCGAGCACGAGCGAGGGCAGCTGGGACTATTCGACGACATCTGGCGCCTGCTCGTCCTCGAGCTGTGGCTGCGGAGATACGTCGATGCGCCGTGAACTGCGCCGCCGCTGCGCATCCTGATGGTGCTGGAGCAACTTCACCCAGCCGCGGCGGCGGCGGCGCGGAGTCGCAGCTGCGCACGATCGCGCTGCTATCTGAAGCGGCTCGGCCAGCGCGTCACCATCGTGACGCCGCTGCGTGCCGTACGGCCGCCAGATTCACGGCCGAGCGCTGCGAGGGCATCCCGGTCGGGCGCATCGAGTATCCGCTCGTGCGCGGCGTCGGCGCGGCCTCATGACTGGCTGCGCTTCGCGGCGTTCCTGCTGCCAGCACGGCCGCCGCTACGACGCGTGGCACGTGCACATCGGCGCACCACATCGGCGCGCTCGCCTGCGCGATCGGCCCGGTCGCTCGGCAAGCCGGTCGTGCGTGAAGATCTCGGGCTGGTGGGAGCTTCGAGCGCGGCGCTGCTCGCGAAAGGTCGCGGCATCTCCGGCGCGATCGCGCGCGCGCTGGCTCAAGCAGGCGACGGCCGTGCAGGCGATCAGCACGCGCATCGCGGCCGAGCTCGAGAAGCACGGCTTTCCGGCCGAGCGCATCTTCGTGCTGCCGAACGCCGTCGACACGACGCGCTTCGCGCGCGCGCGCGCGCCGAGTCGAGCGACGTGCCGCTCGTTGCCGTCTTCGTGGGGCGCCTCGTGCCGCGAGAAGGAGCTCGACACGCTGCTCGACGCCTGGGCGCGAGGCGTTCGCCGGCCGCGACGACGTGCGCCTGCGCCTCGTCGGCGACGGCCCGCTCGACGAGGAGCTGCGCGCAGCAGGCGAAGCGCTCGGCATCGCGGGCGAGGTCGAGTTCCTCGGCCACCGCGACGACGTCGAGGACGTGCTCGCGAGCCGCCGACGTCGGCGTGCTGCCGTCGCGCATCGAAGGGCTCTCGAACACGCTGCTCGAGTTCATGGCGTGCGGCGCTGCCGACGATCGCGAGCCGCGTCAGCGGCAGCGAGGACTTCGTCGTCACCGGGCGCAACGGCTGGCTGTTCGACCCGGCGATCGTCGCCGCGCTCGCGGCTGCCTGCGCGAGGCCGCGGCGGTCGCCGGCGAGCGCCTGCGCGAGCTCGGCCGCGCCGCGCGCGCGCAGAGTCGAGCGCGCGGCGACGCTCGAGGTCGTCGTCGGCCAGCTGCTCGCGCTCTATCGCGGCACGCAACCGGCCGATCTCGGCGCGGTCCGCGCGATAGGAGAACACTGAGTCATGTGCGGCATCGTCGGCATCGTCGCCGCGCCGGCGCCGGCGGCTCGCCGCTCGAGGCGGTCGGTCGCGCGATGAACGACGGCGATCACGCCATCGCGGCCCCGACGACGAAGGCATCTTCCGCGACGACGCAGGCGGTGATCGGCATGCGCCGCCTGTCGATCATCGACCTCGCGGGCGGCCACCAGCCGGTGCACAACGAGGACGGCACCGTGCAGTGCCGTCTTCAACGGCGAGATCTACAACTACCGCGAGCTGCGCGCCGAGCTCGAGGCGGCGCGGCCACCGCTTCTACACGCACTCGGACACCGAGGTCATCGTCCACGGCTACGAGGAGTGGGGCGAGGGCTGCTTCGCGCGCCTCGACGGCATGTTCGGCGATCGCGCTCTGGGACACGGCGCACGCGCACGCTGCTGCTCGCGCGCGATCGCTTCGGCGAGAAGCCGCTCTTCTACTGCGACGAGCGGCGAGCGGCTCGTCTTCGCCAGCGAGCTGAAGTCGCTGCTGCAGGTGCCGGGCTTCGACGCGACGATCGATCCCGCGGCGGTGCGCGCCTACGTCTCCTTCGGCTACGTGCCGACGCCGGGCAGCATCTTCGCGGCGTGCGCAAGCTCCCGCCCGGCGCACTACCTGCGCTATCGACGACGGGCGCGTCGCGCGTCAGCCGCTACTACACGCTCGAGCTCGGGCCGAAGCGACGCCGCTCGACGAGCGCGACGCCGAGGAGGAGCTGGCGCACGCTGCTCGACGAAGCGGTCAAGAGCCGCCTCGTCTCCGACGTGCCGTTCGGCGCGTTCCTCTCGCGGCGGGCTCGACTCGAGCGTCGTCGTCGCGCTCATGAGCGCGCCATCTGTCGCAGCCGGTGCGCACGTTCTCGATCGGCTTCCGCGAAGCGGCGTACAACGAGCTGTCCGACGCGCGCCGCGTCGCCGAGCACCTCGGCACCGAGCACCACGAGCTGGTCGTCGAGCCCGACGCGGTCGAGCTTCTGCAGCAGCTCGTCTGGTACCTCGACGAGCCGTTCGCCGACTCGTCGGCGGTGCCGACCTACCTCGTCGTCCAAGCTGCGCGCGCGAGCACGTCAAGATGGTGCTCACCGGCGACGGCGGCGACGAGGCGTTCGGCGGCTACGATCGCTACCTGCGCTTCCTCGACCTGCGAGCGCGTCGGCGCCGCTCGAAGCCGCTCGGCCGCGCGCGGCGCGGCGCGGCGGGCGCGTCGTGCCCGGCGCGCTCGGCTATCGCCTGCGCCGCATCGCCGAGCGGCTGCGCCAGCCGTTCCCCGACAGCTACCTGCAGCGGCGTCGCGCTCACGCGCGCCGACGTCGCGCGAGCGACCTCCTCGGCGACGCGGTGCGTCGCCGACGGCGCCGGCTCACTACGGCGGCCTGGCGAGGTCGCGCGCGCCGCCGTCGGCTCGACGCGCTCGATCGCTGCGTCGCCATCGACTTCGCCAGCTACCTGCCCGACGACATCCTGGTGAAGCTCGATCGCATGGCGATGGCCAACTCGCTCGAGGGGCGCGCGCCGCTGCTCGATCACGGCGTCGTCGACTTCGCGGTCAACCTGCCGCGCGAGCTGCGCGTGCAGGGCGGCCGCGGCAAGCACCTCTTGCGCCGCGTCGGCGGCGCGCTGGCTGCCGCCCGACGTGCTCGCACAAGCCGAAGCAGGGCTTCGGCATCCCGCTCGGCCAGTGGTTCCGCGGGCCGCTCCGCGGGCTCGCCGCCGACGTCCTCGGCAGCCGCGCCTTCCGCGAGCGCGGCCTGATGCGACCCGCGGCCGCGCGGCGCTACCTCGACGACCACCTCGCGGGCGAGGCCGACTACGGCGAGATCCTGTGGCTGACGCTGTCGCTCGAGCTGTGGGCCGGCGCTATCTCGACGCGCACCGCCGCCGCCGCTCCGTTTTCACCGGCGGCGGCGAGCGTGGCCTGACGGAACGAGGTCGCCATGCTGCTCAGGCTGATCCTGCTGATCCAGATCTTCTACATCGTCAACCAGATTCACTTTCCGGTCGAGACGGGCATCCCTGCGTCGCCTGCCGAACGTGCTGTTCCTGCGTGTCGATGTTCCTCGTGCTGGTGTCGCCGAAGGTGCCGGCCTCACGACCGCATCACCAGGCGATCCTGGCAGCCGTCGATCGTGTTCTTCTTCGCGATGCTCGTGCTCGCGTTCATCTCGGCCGAGATGCGTGCGCCGCAGGACATCCTCGCCGACCTCACCTATCTCAAGAACGCGCTCTTCTACCCGCTGTTCTACTTTCTCTACCTGCGCTGCAAGCAGGACGAGAAGACGCACGCGCTTCGCTGATCATCTGGGTCATGGTCGTCGCGGCGGTCGCCGGCTGTGCAGGCGATCCGCGAAGGCCTCGACTACGGCTTCGGCAAGTACAACCCGTTCCGCCGCGCGTCCGGCCCGTTCGGCGAGGACTGGCACAACGCCAATCGCGCCGGCGTCTTCTACGCGATGTTCATGCCGATGTTCATCGCGCTGGCGCTCTTCCTCCGCAAGAAGCTGTCTGGCGCATGGCGGCGCTCGGCGGCATCGCGTCTTCTCGGCGGCGGTGCACTGTTCACCTACTCGCGGCAGGCGTACTTCATTGCCGTGCTCGGCCTCGCGGTGCTGCTGCTCCGGCGCAAGAGCATCGTCCTGGCCGTCGTGATCGGCGTGACGCTCGTGTCGTTCGCGAGCTACCTGCCCGACAGCGTGTTCCAGCGCGTGGAGGAGACCAAGCAGACAGGACACGGACGGCAAGAAGAGGTCGACGAGAGCACAGCGAGCCGCTGGGAGATCTGGGCGGGCGCGATGAATGCTGGCAGGCGAATCCGCTCGGCGTCGGCCTCAACCGCTTCAAGAGCGAGATCGGCAACTACTCGGCGTACAAGGAGCGCGACGCGCACAACTTCTACGTGCTGACGCTGGCCGAATGCGGGCCGCAGGGCCTGCTCGGCCTGCTGCTCGTGTTCCGCGCGCTGTTCCTGGCCGCGCAAGTTCTGCGGAAATCCGCGCCGCCCGAGAACTCCGAGACGCGCGCGCTCGCGCTCGGCTTCACGATCACGACGCTCTGCGTCGCGCTCGGCAACATCTACGGCAGCCCGTTCTTCGAGGGCACCGTGATCGGCGACTACTGGGTCCTCGCCGGCCTGCTCGAACGCTACTTCGTGCTGCTCAACGGCGCGACCGAGCCGGTCGCCGAGACCGCCGTCGTCGCCAGGCCCGACCCGTTCGCGCGCTTCCCGCTCGCCGCCCGCACGCTGCCGGGACCGCGCAAGTGGCCGACCTGACGCCGTCGCGTCGCACGACGCTCAATCTCGTCACACTCACACTCGCGGGCAAGGTGCTCGCGATCGGCAAGACGCTGTTCATCGCGGCTCTTTTCGGCACGTCGAGCCATCTCGATGCGTTCTGGGTCGCCTATTCCTTGCCGCTGCTGCTGCCGAACGTTCTCAGCTTGACGATCACGACCGCGTTCGTGCCGCGCTTCGTGGCGAACCTCGAAGGCCGCACGAGCCCGGATGTCTGGAAGGGCGCAAACACCCTCTTCACGTCGATCCTGATCCTGATCGCGATCGGCGGCGCCGCGATCTTCATCTGGGCCTCGCCGCTGATCGGCGCGCTCGCACCGGGTCTCGCACCCGCGACGCACGAAGAAGCCGTCGGCCTGATCCGGCTGATGGTGCCGTCGATGGTCATGCTCGCGATGAACTCGTTGCTTTCCGCGCTGAGCTATGCGCGCGGGAAGTTCCTCGGCCCCGGACTCGAGGGCATCGTCAACAACATCGCCGTGATCGGCATCGCGGGGATCTTCGCGCGCTATTTCGGCGTCGGCGCGCTCATGGCCGGCGTGACGGTCGGCTTCGCAGCGCATCTTGCGATCCTCGTCTGGACCAACCGCGACCTGATCCGTTCGAGCGTTCGTTTCGCGTTCTCGTTCGGGCACCCGGATTTCCGCGGCCCGTTCGCGCACATGCTGCCGCTCCTGGTCGGCTACGTCGGCACGATCATGACGCTGCTCGTGAACCAGTATTTCGTCTCGAATCTTTCGGCGGGCTCGATCTCGGCGCTGTCGTACGCGAGCATGCTGTCGATGCTGCCGCTCGAGGTGTTCACGAACGCGGTGACGTCGACGTATTACCCGGCGCTCGGACGCGCCTTCGCGGCCGGCGACCGCAAGGGCGCGGCCGACACGTATTTCCACGGCATGCGCTTCCTCCTGCTGCTGACGCTACCGAGCGCGGTGCTGCTCGTCGTCTACTCCAAGCCGATCGTCGTTCTGCTGCTTCAGCACGGCAGCTTCGATGCGCACTCGACCGAGCTCACGGTCGAGACGATGACGATCCTGTCGATCGCGATGATGTTCCGCTCGCACACGTATTTCAGCTATCGCGTGCTCAACAGCGCGCTGCAGGCCTGGACGCAGGTCACCATCGGCCTCCTCGGCGTCGCGACCTCGATACTCCTCAACATGCTGTGGGCCGAAAAGCTCGGCCTGCGCGGCATTGCGCTTTCGACGACGCTATCCGCGGCGCAGTCGGCGATATTGGCGTCGATCTGCGTGCGGCGCCTCCTCGGCACATCGGGCGCGCAAGGGCGCGAGCTGATGCGCATCGTCGCGCCGATCGCGGTGCTCGGCGTCGCCGCATTCGCAGGCCTGTATCTCGTCCCGGACGCGTTGCAGGCGCGCAGCAGCGCGCTCTGGGCGATTGCCGCGGGCGCGACCGTCATTCCGGCTGCACTCCTCGCATTTGCGCTCGCGTGGAAGCTCGAGATCCCCGAAGTCGGCTCGCTACTGGCGCTCGCCAGCCGATTTACGCGACGCATTCCGATCGGCGCAAACTCGAAGAACTACTAGTTCGCGTCCGCTCGCGGCGCGCGCGCATTACGGCCGCGTCGCATTCGTTTGCATTCTCGGTATATCTCGTCATCGCGATAACGCGATATCGCGTAATGGCGCGCGTCTCACGCGATTATCGGGCGCGAATGTCGCAGGCGTGTGTCCGCTCCGATCGTGTATTTTCGTATCAAGCGGACGGGACCTTAAGACGTATTTAACCGGCGCGCTTATATGATCCGCGCCCGTCGGCAATAAAGAATCCATTAAAGCCGCCGATATTGTGATCGTTGCCCCTTTTTCTCGGCTCGGATGCTGAGACGCCCGTCGCAAATAGGGTGTGCGTTGCGTAGTACCTTTTTGCTCGTCTCCAAATCCTCCCCTGGGACAATAAGCTATGAATTTTTCTACGCGGACTATCGCGTCTTTCTCAATTGTTTTATTTGCGTGCGCTTCGAGCCCGGCTTTTGCGCAGAACGCCAACGAGATATTCGCCGGCGGCTTCGAGCTTGGCGAAGTGGTCCCTCTCCAGGGTCCCTGCGACAACTTCTATCCGACGGATTGGACCCTCACCGAGGGCATGAGCAATCCGACGCCGCCGTCGATGGCCAAGCCCGACAAGGGCGTCGTCTTCAGTGAGCCGAACTTCAACACGTGCGTCGTGCGCGCCACGATCCACGACGTCGAGCCGCCGGTCACGTTCGCCCGTAACGATTATTCGCGCCGCGAAGCGTTCAACGCCGACAACTCGCGCCTGCTGGTCTACGCAAGCGACGGCTTCTGGCACATCTACGACGCGAACACGCTGCAGTGGATCGAGCGTCTCGACGGCCCGGCCGGCGATGCCGAGCCGCAGTGGGATCCGGTCGATCCGAACGCGTTCTATTTCGTGCCGATCAACGGCGGCAAATCGCTGCGCAAGATGCACATCAACACCAATACGTGGGAAACGGTTGCCGATTTCACCAGCAGCCTGCCCTCGTGGGCGTCGAGCGCGCAGCACATCTGGACGCGCTCGGAAGGCTCGCCGTCGAAGGACGGCCGCTACTGGGCGTTCCAGATCGAGGATTCGAACTTCGCCACCCTCGGCTTCATGACGTGGGATCTGCAGACGAACACGATGATCGGCAGCCGCCAGATGTCGAGCCGCCCGAACAACGTGTCGATGACGCCGTCGGGCCGCTGGGTCGTCGAGGTCAACGACCCCACCCGGGTCTGGTCGCCGGATTTCTCGGTCAAGAAGAACCTGCGCCATCAAGCCCGAGCACGTCGACGTCGCCGTCGGTGTCGACGGCCACGACTACTTCATCGGGCCCGACTATGAACCAACAGCGGCGACGTTTTCGCAGTCGATCTCGACACGTGCCCGTCGGTGCCCGCCGATGCGCCCGATGGGCCCGTCCTGCGATCGCATCGTCCTGTTCCAGCTCTACCACGACGGCAGCACGGCCGCGTTGCACATCTCCGGCAAATCGTTCAACAAGCCCGGCTGGGTGTTGATGGGCACGTACATCACGACGCCGCAGCGCGACGGCACGTACCCCTGGTACACGGACAAGCTGTTCGCGATCGAGATCGCACCGAACCCGCGCGTCTACAACCTCGCTTACCACCGCGTCTACAGCGACGGCTACTGGACCGAGCCGCACGCCTCGCCGAACCGCGACTTCACACGCCTCATGTTCAATACGAACTGGGGCAACGAGAGCTCGACCGACGTCGACGACTACATGGTCGAATTGCCCCAGAACGCGCTGCCTGCTGCGGCGCAACCCTGATCGACCCCTCTCGCGCCTGATGCGAAACGGGCTGCCGATGGCAGCCCGTTTTTTTTCGATCTCGCCGCACGCACGACAGCTCGCAGGTCATCGCCTTCGGTTAATCACGCATCCCGTCCGGCCGCCCTGTTTCATTTCGGCGGCGTCTCGGCGTGGTCGTCGCGCCGCCCGAAGCCGAGCCGATAGCCGATCTCGCCGACGATCTCGTGCAGCGCGTCCTCGGTCTTGACCTCCGACGAGCCCTGCGGAACGAACCAGCCGGGCGAGTCGGGCCCGATGAACAGTGTGTACGCGGGCGCCATGCAGACCTCGAAGCCCGCGTGCCGGAACGCGTAGGCCGCGCGCGGCATGTGCAGCGCCGACGTGACAAGCCAGATCCGCCGCGGCACCGGCGGATCGAGCGCAGCCGTGAACGTCGCGTTCTGCCACGTCGTCAACGAATGCGTCTCGCTGCGCATCTGCGCGCGCGGCACGCCCATCGCCTCGGCGAGGTTCGCCATGATCTCGCTCTCCGGAAAATCCCAGCGGCTGATGCCGACGAAGACGAGCTGCGCATCCGGATGCTCGGCGTGCAGCGCGAGCGCGCCGAAGAGGCGCCGGAGACTCGTCGCGCCGAGCGCCGTGTAATCGTGCAGGTCGCGCGGCCGCGCGACCATGCCGCCCGCGAGCGCGACGATTGCGGTCGGCGCGGGACCTTCGCAAGGCTCGAACGCGCGATGCTCCTGCACCCAGACCAGCGCGTTCGCGCCCATCGGCGAGGCCGCCGCCATCAGCACGATCGCGAGGACGACGACGGCCGTCCGCAGGCCCCGCGCAAGCTTTCGCCAAAGCAGGGCCGCCACGACGAACAGGACGCATCCGAGCGTCAGCGGTGAGAGCACGAAGTGCATGGCATCGCCTCGAAGGGGAACCCGAACCCCGCATGCTGCCTTGGCGCATGCGCGGCTTCGTGCTTATCATAAGTTGCAGGATCGATCGACGTTGACTTGGGGGAACGGACGGCTCTTGGGCGCCGCAGCCGCTCTGCGGCACGGCAGACAACCGTCTGCATGATGCTTGTGCGCACCTGCCGCGCAACATCGCCGCGCGCAGGACAGGTGCCAGATGGCAAGGTCGCCGTTCGTATCCGCTGTCGCCGCTTCGGCCTGGCTGGCGCTCGCCTGCGCCTCGGTGCCGGCCGAGCTGCGCTGGCGCCGGCGCGGAAAGCCGCCCCGGTCGCCAATCCCTGCGACACCTTCTACGGCGCCGATTTCGCGCTGAAGCGCGTCTCGACCGACGTCAGCGCGAAAGCGCCCGCGGCCGTCGCGAAGCCCGCCAAGGGCGCCGTCGTCAGCGATCCCGACTTCAAGACCTGCATCGTCCGCGCGACCGCGCACGACGACGATCCGCCGAAGACCTTCGCGCGCAGCGACTACTCGCGACGCGAGGCGTTCAACGCCGACGACACGCGCTTCCTCGCCTACGCGATGGACGGCTACTGGCATCTTTACGACGCAAAGACGCTGAAGTGGCTCGCGCAGCTCAAGGGCCCCGCCGGCGATGCCGAGCCGCAGTGGGATCACGCCGATCCGAACGTCTTCTATTACGTGCCGACGAATGGCGGCACGAAGCTCCTCCGGATGCACATCGACACCGGCACGAGCGACGTCGCCGCCGATTTCCTGCCGGCGCTGCCGAAATGGGGCGCGAAGGCCGAGCACATCTGGATGAAGTCCGAAGGCTCGCCGTCGAGGGACGAGCGCTACTGGGGATTCCAGGTCGAGGACGGCAAGTTCAACATCCTCGGCTTCATCGTCTGGGATCTCGTCGAGAAGCGCCTCGTCGGCAGCCGCGAGGAAACGGCCGAGCGGCCCGACAACGTATCGATGAGCCCTTCGGGCCGCTGGTTCATCGTCGCAGGTTCCCCGACGTCGCCGACGTGGGCTTTCTCGGCCGATTTCAAGACGAAGAAGAAGCTGCACCACCGCGTCGAGCACGCCGACACCGCGATCCTCGCGAACGGTCACGATGCCTACGTATCGGTCGACTACGAGAGCTTTCGCGCGCCGGTGTTCTTTACCGATCTCGACGCGTGCGAAGCGGTGCCCGCCGACGCGAAGGATGCGCCGATCTGCCCGCGCACGACGCTCTTCAACGTCTACGAGAACGGCTACGCGACGGCGCTGCACTTCTCCGGCAAGGCGTACAAGAAGCCCGGATGGCTGCTCGTATCGACCTACGATCTGGTCAATGCGCGGCCGAATCCGCCGGCGCCGCCCTGGTACAAGGACGCGATCTTCGCGATCGAGCTCGCGTCTTCGCCGCGCATCTTCGCGCTCGGTCCGCATCATTCGACCGTGTCGGGCTGCTACTGGGCCGAACCGCAGGCGAGCGTCGATCGCGACTTCACGCACATCCTGTTCAACTCGGACTGGGACAAGGGCGAAGCCTGCAACGACGCCGACCGCGCGGCCGCGCGCGACGTCGATGCCTACATGATGACGCTCCCCGTCACCGCGTTGCCGGACGCTCGCTGAGGATCGCGCCATGTGCGGAATCGCGGGATTCGCCGCAGCATCGATAGCGCCCGACAGGGCACGGCCCCTGCTCGAGCGCATGATCGAAACGCTCGATCATCGCGGCCCCGACGGACGCGGATTCCTCGTCGAGCCCGGCATCGGCCTCGCGCACGCGCGGCTTTCGATCATCGATCTCGTCAGCGGCGATCAGCCGATCCACAACGCGGACAAATCGGTCTGGACCGTCTTCAACGGCGAGATCTTCAACTACGTCGAGCTCCGCCTCACGCTCGAGCGTGACGGCGCCAAGTTCTACACGCACTCCGACACCGAAGTGATCGTGCACCTCTACGATCGCTACGGCGATCGTTTCGTCGATCATCTCAACGGCCAGTTCGCGATCGCGCTCTGGGACAAGCGCAAGCAGCGGCTCGTGCTCGCGCGCGACCGTGTCGGCATCCGCCCGCTGTTCTACACGCGCAAGGGCGATGCGCTTTTTTTCGCGTCGGAGATGAAGGCGATCCTCGCGGTCGTGCCGGAATGCCGACGCCTCAATCCGATCGGCATCGCCGAGGCGCTGACCTACTGGGGCGCGCCCGATCCCGAGACCGTGTTCGAGGGCATCGAGAGCCTGCCGCCCGGGCATCTCCTCGCGATCGAGCGCGACGGCTCGCACACGATCCGCCAATACTGGGACTGGACGTTCCCGCCGGCCGGCACGCCGGCCGATTTCGACGACGTCGAATCGGCGACCGCGGAGCTGCACGATCTCCTCATCGACGCCGTGCGCCTGCAGCTTCGCGCCGACGTTCCGGTCGGCGCGTATCTCAGTGGTGGACTCGATTCGTCCGGCATCGTCGCGCTGATCCGCGGCTTCACCGAAACGCCGGTGCGGACGTTCTCGGTCACGTTCGACGAGGCCGAGTTCGACGAGAGCGAGCACCAGCAGGCGATGGTGCGCCATCTCGGCACGGACCACACGACGCTGCGCGTGACGCGTCGCGCCATCGGCGAAGCGTTTCCGCGGCTGATCCGTCACACCGAGACGCCGGTCGTGCGCACCGCGCCGGTGCCGCTGATGCTGCTCTCGGGCGAAGTGCGCAAGGCCGGCTACAAGGTCGTCCTGACCGGCGAAGGCGCCGACGAGGTGTTCGGCGGCTACGATCTTTTCAAGGAAGCGAAAGTGCGCCGCTTCTGGGCGCGCCAGCCACAATCGAAGTTCCGGCCGCTGCTGCTCGGACGCCTCTACCGCTATCTCGACAAATCGCCGGTCGGAAATCCTGCGTTCGCGCAGGCGTTCTTCGGCCAGGGCATGCAGTACCTCGATACGCCCGTGTTCGCGCATGTGCCGCGCTGGACGACCTCGCAGAAGGCGCTCAATTTCCTTTCGCCGGAGCTGCGCGACGCGATTGGCGCGTTCGACCCACCGGCCGCGTACGCAGCGAGGCTACCGGCCGGCATGATGGGCTGGGCGCCGCTCGCGCGCGACCAGTACGTCGAGGCCAAGTCGCTGATGGCGGGTTACCTCCTCTGCTCGCAGGGCGACCGCGTCGCGATGGCGAACTCGATCGAGGGCCGCTTCCCGTTCCTCGACCACCGCGTCATCGAGTTCGCCAACCGCCTGCCGCCACAGTGGAAAATCCGCGGCCTGACCGAAAAATACATCCTGCGCCGGGCCCTGGCCGATTTGCTACCATCGGACATCGTCAACCGCACGAAACAGCCGTACCGGGCTCCGGATAACCAGAGCTTTTTCTTCGAAGGCGAGCCCCTCGATTTCGTCGCGGATTTGATGAGTCCCGAGCGCATCCGCGCCGCCGGCTATTTCGATGCCGCGGCGGTGGCACGACTGACCGAGAAATGCCGCGCCGGGCGCGTCGCGGGATTCGCCGACAACCAGGCGTTCGTCGGTATCTTGTCGACGATGCTGCTCGACGAGATTTTCGTCAGGCAGCGGGGATAAAGGACACGTGCGTCTCAACAAGGACTGGGGAGCGGGGAGCAGGACATGTCGATAGAGGCAAGCGCCGTCGAAGCCAAGGTGCGCGGCTACATCCTGGAAAATCTTCTGTTCACGAGCGACGGCACGCAGCTGCCGAACGACGCATCGCTGCTCGATCGCGGCATCATCGATTCGACCGGCGTGCTCGAGATCGTGCTGTTTCCTCGAGAGCGAGTTCGGCGTCAAGGTCAAGGACAGCGAGATGCTGCCCGAGAACTTCGACTCGGTGAACAACATCGTCAATTTCGTCCAGCGCCTGAAGTCGCAATGACACCGCGCCCCGAGCGCCTGCTGCACGACGGCCTCTTCGCGCGCGCGGCCGATCCGGCGTTCGCGGACAAACCTGCGGTCGTCGTCGAAGGAAAACCGTACACGTACGCCGAGCTTCGCGACGCCGTCGTGAAGCTCGCATCGGCGCTTCGTGCGCGCGGCATCGAACGCGGCGATCGCGTCGCGATCTACATGGACAACACGTGGCCGTGCGTCGTCTCGCTCTACGCGACGCTCGCGGCCGGCGGCGTGTTTCTGATCGTCAATCCGCAGACGAAATCGGACAAGCTCAAGTTCATCCTCGACGACAGCGGCGCGAAGGTGCTGCTGACCGACGGGCATCTCGCGCACGAGTTCGTGCCGGTGCTCGCAGAGAACAACGATCTCGTCGCGGTCATCGCATCCGGCACGCTGCCCGAAGGCCATGACATCGTCGCCTTTGACGACGCGCTCCGCGACGGCGCGACGACGCTCGCGCCGTCCGGCACGATTCCGCTCGATCTCGCGGCGCTGATCTACACGTCGGGCAGCACCGGCAATCCGAAAGGCGTGATGCAGACGCACCAGTCGATGGTGTTCGCGGGCGGGAGCCTGATCGAATACATCCGGCTCGCGTCGTCCGATGTCTTTCTCGTCGTGCTGCCGCTCGCGTTCGACTACGGGCTGTATCAGCTCCTGATGGCGATCCGGCTCGGAGCGACGATCGTCATCGAGCGCTCGTTCACGTATCCGGCGCAGGTGTTCCAGCGCATGGAGCAATACGGCGTGACCGTGCTTCCCGGGTGTGCCGACGGTCTATGCGCTTTTGCTTTCCGCGCACGCGCGAAGCCCGCTGCAATTTCCGAACGTCACGCGCGTGACGAACACCGCGGCCGCGCTGCCGGACGATTTCGTCACGCGCCTGCACGAGATTTTTCCGAACGCGCTGATCTACAAGATGTACGGGCTCACCGAGTGCAAGCGCGTGAGCTACCTCGAGCCCGAGCTCGCCGATTCGAAACCGGGCTCGGTCGGCAAGGCGATCCCGGGCACCGAAATCTATCTCCTCGATCCCGACGGCACGCCGACGCCGCGCGGCGAAACCGGCATTCTCTACGTACGCGGTCCGCACGTGATGCTCGGCTACTGGAACCGGCCCGACCTCACCGATCACATGCTGAAGCCCGGCAAATATCCGGGCGAGCGCGTGCTCTGCACGCAGGATCACTTCCGCATGGACGCCGACGGATTCCTCTACTTCGTCGGCCGCACCGACGACATCATCAAGACGCGCGGCGAGAAAGTGAGCCCGGTCGAGGTCGAGAACGCGATGCACGGCATCGCCGGCATCCGCGAAGTCGCCGTGATCGGCGTGCCCGACGACGTGCTCGGCCAGTCGATCCGCGCGTACGTCGTGCTCGAGGCCGGCGCGACGCTGACCGACAAGCAGATCCGCGTCCTCTCGGCGCAACGCCTCGAAAACTTCATGGTGCCGAAGGACATCGTCATCATCGACGATCTGCCGAAAACGACGACCGGCAAGGTCTCGAAGAAACTCCTGCTCGAACAAGCCACGCGGAGCTGACGCCATGAACGAGGCATACCGGAACCTCCGCGAGCGCCTCGACGGCACGCTGCAATTCCTGCCGGACAAGCCGGAGGAAACCGTCGACTCGACGCTGCACGCGCTCTGGATGACCGCCGCCGGCACGCCGATGTCGGCCGAAGCCGCCGACGATGCGACGCTGCCGGAGCTCGATGCGAAGGCCCGCGCGATGCTCGATTCACTGATCGACCAGCGCATCGCCGGCATTCCGCTCGCGCACATCACGGGCCGCCAGCGCTTCCTCGACATCGAGATGCTGGCCGGCCACGAGGCGCTCGTGCCGCGCAAGGAAACGGAGCTTCTCGCCCGCATCGCAATCGAGCTCGGCAAGGAGCTCGCCGCCGAGCAGGCGTCGATCACGGCGATCGACGTGTGCACGGGCTGCGGCAACGTCGCGCTCGCGATCGCCAAGCACGTGCCCGCCGCGCGCGTGTTCGGCGCCGATCTCAGCGAGGAAGCGGTCTCGCTCGCCGAGCGGAACGCCGAGCACCTCGGCTTCAGCGAGCGCGCGCAATTTCGCGCGGGCGACCTGCTCGCGCCGTTCGACGAGCCGGCGTTCCTCGGCAGCGTCGATCTCCTGACCTGCAATCCGCCGTACATCAGCTCGGCGAAAGTCGGCCAGATGGCCGAGGAAATCTCGGCGCACGAGCCGCGCCTCGCGTTCGACGGCGGCCCGTTCGGCGTCGCGATCCTGATGCGCCTTCTGCAGGACGCGCCGAAGTTCCTGAAGCCCGGCGGCTGGCTCGCGTTCGAAGTTGGCCTCGGCCAAGGGCCTGCGATGCAGAAGCGCCTCACGAGCGCCGGCGTCTATCACGACATCCGCACGCTCGCCGACCACAACGGCGCGATCCGCGCGCTCGCCGCGCGTCTGACTTGACGGAAGTCACGCGACAAGGAAAAGCAGATGGCACTCGACTGGACCGTCCTCGACATCGATTACGCGGCCGAAGCCGAGCGCATCGCCGCGCGCCTTCGCGAGATCGCCTCGCGCGAGCTGCACCGGCGCGGGCTCATCGTCGCGATCTCGGGCGGCATCGACAGCTCGGCCTGCGCGGCGCTTGCGGTGAAAGCGCTCGGCAAGGAGCGCGTGTTCTGCCTGATCCTTCCGGAAACCGATTCCGACGTCGATAGCGCCGCGCGCGCCAAGATCCTCGTCGATCATCTTGGCGTCCGCGTCGAGACGGTCGACATCGCGCCGACGCTGAAGGCGATCGGCTGCTATTCGCAGCGCGATGCGGCCGTGCGCGTCGTGCTGCCCGACTACGACGAGCGCTGGAAGATGAAGCTCGTCATCGTCGGCGGCAACCAGGGCATGGTGAATCGTTTCAAGCTCGTCGCTCAGTCTCCGGACGGAGCGATGCACGAGCGTGACCTGCCGCTCAACGAATACCTGACGATCGTCGCCGCAACCAGCTTCAAGCAGCGCATCCGCAAGACGATCGAATACTTTCACGCCGACCGGCTCAACTACGCCGTGCTCGGCACGCCGAACCGGCTCGAGTACGACCAGGGTTTCTTCGTCAAGAACGGCGATGGTGCGGCCGACGTCAAACCGATCGCGCACCTTTACAAGACGCAGGTCTACGGCATGGCGCGGCACCTTGGCCTGCCGCAGCGGCTCGTCGACGCGCAGCCGACGACCGACACCTACAGCCTCGACCAGGGCCAGGACGAGTTCTATTTCGCGCTGCCGTACAAATCGATGGACCTCGCGCTCTGGGCGCTCAACCACGACGTCCCGCCAGCGGAGCTCGGCCGGCGTGCTCGGCATCCCGGAGGATCGCGCCGAAGCGGTCTATGCCGATATCCGCAATAAACGCCGCACAACGCGCTATCAGCACCTCCCGCCCGTGCTCATCGAACCGGTGACACACGGCACGGTCTGACTTACCATGGCAGAGCTCGCCATCGGGGAAACGAGGGCTGCGTGCGAGCTGCAGGGCGTCGGTTGGCGCCCGATCAGCCCCTGACACGGATCGATGCAGCTCGAAGGGACGCAGTTGGCTGCGGCTTGAGACATGAGGAACTCGCTCGCCAGCGTTCTGGTCGTCACGGCCCTGCTCGCCGCGTGCGGCCGCGCGCCACCGCCGGAGCATGCGATGCAGGTGACGCTTCCGACGCAAGGCGAGCTGCAACGCGTCGCCGGAATGCGCATCGTGTTCGCGCACCAGTCCGTCGGCAACAACATCCTCGACGGCGTGCGCACGATCTCGCAGCGCGAAAACGTTCCGCTCCGCATCGACAACGCGCGCAGCGATACGTCGACAGCGCCCGGCATCGTTCATTTCATGGTCGGCGAGAACGGCAAACCCGAATCGAAGATCGATGATTTCAGAACGACGCTCGGCGCGAAGCCTTTCGGCAACGTCGATGTCGCGCTGATGAAGTTCTGCTTCGTCGATTTCGACGTCGACACCGATCCCAGGAAACTCGCGGCCGACTACGAGAGCGCGCTCGACGCGCTGCAGCGCGAGCAACCCGCGACGCGCTTCGTCGCAGTCACGGTGCCGCTCGAAACGGTGCAGACCGGTTTCAAGGCGAGGCTCAAGCGCGCGCTCGGGCGCGAGCCCGGCGGCTACGAAAGCAACGCGCGGCGCTATGCATTCAACGAAGAGATCCGCAAACATTATTCGCCCGCGCAGCTGTTCGATCTCGCGCGCGCCGAGTCATCGGCCGGCGGCACGGCGCACACCTATGCGATCAACGGCGTCGACGCCGAAGCGCTAGACCCTGCGTTCAGCGCCGACGGCGCGCATCTCAACGCCGACGGCAAGGTCGCGGTCGCGAGCGCACTTATCCGCGCGCTCGCGAGCGGCGCCGGCGGATCGCACTGACATGTCCGCCGCGCTCCGCGCCGATTCGCGCGCCTACTGCCGGCTTCGCTTTCCGGGCCGTCCCGTCGCGCTCGTGCTGCCGATCGTGTGGCTGACGTCGCCCGGCCTCTGGCGTCTCGCGGTGCATCGCTTCTGCCGCTGGGGCGCGCTGCGCAGGCAATCGCAGGGGCGCACGCCGCTCAACTTCGTGCTGCTGCTGATGGCCTTCGCGCTGCACCGGATCATCATCGTGCTGACCAAGGTCGACACGTCGAACGAGACCGACATCGACGGCGGCGTCTACATCTCCGACCGCGGCAACATCGTGTTCGGCTCGCGGCATACGGGTTCGGGCACGCTCGTGCACCACTGCGTCACGATCGGCATGCGACCGCCGGGCTCGGCATGTCCCGAGATCGGCGAGAACGTCTGGATCGGTCCCGACTGCATCGTCACCGGCGAGATCAAGATCGGTGCCGGCTGCACGCTCCTGCCCGGCACCGTCGTCAGCCGCGACGTGCCGCCGGGCTGCCTCCTGCAAGGCAATCCCGCGCGCATCGTGCAGCGCCACTTCGACAACACCGCGCTCCGCTCGTCGCTGCGCTGGGAAATCGACGCCAAGGACATCGTGACCGAGCGGGCGATGGCGTCATGATGGCCATGCCCTCATGATGGAGATAGTCCGCCGCGACCTCGATCGCTATCTTCGCCATAGCGCCGGCGACCGCCGCGCGCGCGTGCTTGCGATCGCGACGAACTGCGGCCTGCAGGCCGTGCTCGTCTACCGGTTCGGACGCTGGCTGCTGCGATTGCAGCGTACGCAGTGGTGGCTGTTTCCGCTGCTGATTCCGGGCTGGATCGCATACGGCCTCGCGCTGCTGCTGACGCGGCACGGCTACGGCATCCGCGTTGCGCTCACGGCCGACATCGGCCCTGGCCTGTGCATCTGGCACTTCGGCGGCATCGACGTGCGCGACTGCTCGATCGGCTCGAACTGCGCAATCGCGCAGCACACGACGATCGCGCCCGGGCCCGATGGCGGCGCCGGACCCGTCGTCGGCGATCGCGTCTGGTTCAGCCCGCACGTGCGCTGCGTCGGCGCGTTCCGTATCGGCGACGGCGCGACGATCGGCGCCGGCGTCACGGTCAGCGAGGACGTGCCGGCGAACGTGCTCGTGATCGGCAATCCCGCGCGCGTCGCGATGCAGGCTTACGACAACAGCCTGTTCAACTTCTAGTCCGATTCCTGCGTCATTCCCGCGAAAGCGGGAATCCACGTTGATTTTCGCGCCTTTGCAAAATGGATTCCCGCTTTCGCGGGAATGCCGGTCTAGGGGCGTTGCGCAGCGAGCTTGCGTTCCCAGTCCAACGACGTGCGTGCGATCGTGTCGAGATCGTCGTGGCGCGGCGTCCAGCCGAGCACGTCGCGCACGCGATCGGCGACTGCGATCAGCGTCGGCGGATCGCCGGCGCGGCGCGGTTCCTCGATGACGGCGAGCGGCGCGCCGTTCGCGTGCTCGACCGCGCGGATCACGTCGCGCACGGAATAGCCGTGCCCATAGCCGCAGTTGAGCGTCGTCGACGCGCCGCCGCGACGCAGGTACGCCAAGGCCCGCACGTGCGCGTCGGCGAGATCCTCGACGTGGATGTAGTCGCGCACACCGGTGCCGTCCGGCGTCGGATAGTCGGTGCCGAAGATCGAAAGATGCTTGCGCTTGCCGACGGCGACTTCGGCCGCGACCTTGAACAGGAGCGTCGCCGCCGCGGTCGACTGGCCGATGCGCATCCCGGGATCGCAGCCGGCGACGTTGAAGTAACGCAGGATCACGTGACGCAGCGGGCTTGCGGCCGAGAGATCGCGCAGCATCCACTCGCTCATGAGCTTCGATGCGCCGTACGGATTGATCGGCGCCGTCGGCGAATCCTCGCGCGCGCGTCCGCCTTCGGGAATGCCGTAGACGGCCGCGGTCGAGGAGAACACGACATGCTTAACGCCCTGGCGCTGGCAGCATTCGAGCAGGTTGCGCGTCGCGCAGGTGTTGTTGCCGTAGTAGCGGAGCGGATCGGCGACCGATTCCGGCACGATCGTGCGCGCCGCGAAGTGCATGACCGTCTCGATGCGATGCGTATCGATCAGTTTCGAGACGACGTCGCGATCGCCGGTGTTGCCGACGACGAGCGTCGCGCCAAGCGTAGCGCTTTCGAATCCGGTCGAGAGATCGTCGAGGATGACGACGTTTTCGCCGGCTTCGCGAAGCTGCCGCGCGACGTGGCTGCCGATGTAGCCGGCGCCGCCGGTGACCAGGATCGTTCCGTTCGCCATGCTCGACGTTCCCCGGGTTCGAGCGCTCTAGTCTACATGGCGCCTGCGCAAGGACGTTTGCGCAACCGAGCCGCGCTATCCTTGGGCGAGGGGGAATATCGATGGCACTGTCTCGCTGGCTGCCTTACATCGCCGTGCTCGCGATCGTCGCGATCGCGGCGTATGCGCTCGTGGTCCACCGCTCGCACTCGCCTGTGCCTGCGGTGTCGCCGTCGGTGCCGCCGGTCGCTGTGCTCGGCGATTCCGACAGTCATTCCTACCAGGACCGCATCTCGTTTCCGCCCGCCGGCGGGGAGCGCGGCGCCGAATACCGCGACATCACGCTGCAATGGACCGAAGTGCTCGCGCGCCTTCGCGGCGATGCGCTCGACTTCGGCGCATGGGGCACGTACGGCACCGGCCGCATTCCGGCCTTCATCGCGAAGAAGCTCGGCATCGTCGTACGCAAGCCGCGCCGCGAGGACTACCGCTACAACTTCGCGATGTCGGGCGCCGAGTGCAGCGATCTCCTGACCGGGTGGGAAGAAGCACCGGCGCTCGTCAAGCTGATGGACGGCGAGCCCGAGCGCTGGCAGCACGGCATCGTCATCATCCGCATCGGCATCAACACGTTCGGCAAAGTGAAAAGCATGAACGGGCTCGCGCGCAGTCCGCCCGATCCAGACGTCATCGCGAGCATCGACGCCTGCATCGCCGACTACCGCGATGCCGTCGCGCTGATCCGCGCGCGCCACCCCGGCACGCGCTTCGTCCTCGTCGGCATCTTCGACAACCTCAACTGGTCGCGCTATTTCGAGCGTTGGCAGTCGGCGGCCGAAATCGCGAACATCCGCAAGGGGCTCGACCGCTTCGACGATGCGCTCCGCGCGATGGCGGCGAAGGATCCAGACATTGCGTTCTACGACGACCGCGCGTGGTTCGCTGCGCGCTGGGGCTCGCGCGATGAGAACGGCCGCCCGGCGTACCGCACGGTCAGCTTCGCCGGCCTCGACGTCGTCAACGACGAAGGCGACGCGCCGCATAACCTCGCGCTCAAGGACGGCCACGCGGGGCTCGTCGTGAACACGCTCTGGGCGCAATCGATGTTGCGCCTCCTGAACGAGCGATTCGGGCTCGGCATCCGCGACATCGACGACGCCGAAGCGGCGCGTTTCGTGCAAGCACAACTCGACAAGGCACCGAACCTGCCCCGCTAGTCGCGGCGCGGGCGGCGTGTTCGCGCTCGACACTGCAAAAAAGGCCGCGCCCGCCGGCCGCGATAGAATGCGCGGGGGAGCAAACATGGCTGCTGGTACCGATTTCCTGCTGCTCTACAAGGAACTGCGCCTGCGGCCCGGGTGCGGTCTGGACGAGCTGCGGCAGGCGTACCGGCGGCGCGTCGCGGAGCTCCATCCCGATCGCATGCAGCATCAGCTCTACGAGGACGCCGCGGCGCGCCTCTCGAGCCTGAACGCGATGTACACGTCGGCGATGGAGTTCCACAAGCAGCACGGCCGGCTGCCTGGCGAGGCATCGGTCTATCGGCCCGATCCAACGCCGCGTCCGCAAACGCCGCCGCAGCCCGAGGCCGCGCCGAAACATTCGTCGTGGCTCCTGACCGTGCTGCTCGTGCTCGCTGCGCTCATCGTCGGCTGGATCCTCGGCGCGGTCGAACGCGACGGCGACGGCGGCGACGAGCAATCGTCGTCGAAGCCCGCCGTGCCGCGCGTCGCGTTCGTCGTCGATACCGAAACGGGACCCGCGCCGATCCCGAAGATCGTGCGCATCCGCGTCGGCATGGACAGCGACCGCGTCGTCGAGATCGAAGGCCAACCCGTCACGACGGCGAAGGACCGCTGGGAGTACGGCCCGTCATGGATCGCGTTTCATTGCGGCGAAGTGCTCGACTGGTATTCGTCGCCGCTGCGACCGCTCAAGGTCGAAAGCATGCAGGCGCCCGCCGAGGACGTCGAAAAGGAATCGCGACTCAGGATTCCTGGCTGCGCGAGAGCCGGGCAGCCGGATAGCTCGTGACGGAATGCGGCTACTTGTGTAGCTCGGTCACCACCATCCACGCCTGAGTCTTCAACGGCGAAACCGAAGAAAGCAGCACGCGATCGATCCCCTCGCCGATCGCGACTACCGGCTTGAACAGGAACGAGCGTCTGAGCGGCACGGCGCCGAGCGCCGCGAAATGGAAGAAGCGCGAGCGGATCTTCGAGAAATATTCCCGCGCGAGCGCGAGGTCGGACTTCAGCAACGGGTGCTCGTCCTCGGTCCGCATCTGCGGCGTCCGCCGCCGATACCAGTTGATCAGCGGATTGTGCCCGAGCGGCTCGAGGAAAATGCCGTAGCCGTTCGGACGCAGCACGCGCGCGATCTCGCCATACGCCTTCTTGAGATCGAGGTGATGCAGGATGCCGCTGCCGCAAACGCGATCGAAGCTCGCATCGGGAAAATCGAGCGCCTCGGCATTCATGACGGCGAAATGCGTGCGATCGCTGAGGCCCCGCGAAGCCGCTTCGTGCACGCCCATCTCGATCGCGACCGGCGAGATATCGATGCCGGTCGCATGCGCGCCGGCCGCGGCCGCGTCGAATGCGCTCGATCCGGTGCCGCAGCCGTATTCGAGCAGCGCCTTGCCGGCGACGTCGTGGAGTACGCGCTTGCGATAGAACGCGAACGAGGAGCTCGTGATCGCATAGAACTTGTCGGTCGCCGCACGTGTGTTCTCGGCGAACCGCGTATCGTGGAATGCGGCTTCGCGCGCGAGCCTTGCGTCGCGCTCGATGTCTGCCGCCTGCATGTCGTTCATGACGCCATCCCCGAAGGCTTCCCGCCACCGCCAGCCATGGCTGCGCGCTCGCGAACGATTCTGGGCCAGCCACCGGGGCCGTGCAAATACCGGCCCGCGAGCGCGGCTTCAGCGCACGCCGCGGCCGAACAGCACGACCTCGACGGTCTGGATCAGGATCATGAGGTCGAACAGCATCGCGTGGTTCTTGACGTAGAAGAGGTCGTACTTGAGCTTCTCGCGCGCGTCGGCCTCGGACGCGCCGTACGGATAGCGCAGCTGCGCCCAACCGGCGAGACCGGGCTTCACGCAGTGGCGCAGGTTGTAGTAGCGGATCTTTTCGGCGAGCTGCTCGACGAACTGCGGACGCTCGGGCCGCGGGCCGATGACGCTCATGTCGCCGCGCAACACGTTCCACAGCTGCGGCAGCTCGTCGAGCCGCGTGCGGCGGATGATGCGGCCGACGCGCGTGACGCGATCGTCGCCCTTGGTCGCCCAGCGCGCGACGCCATCCTTCTCGGCATCGGTGCGCATGCTGCGGAACTTGATCAGGTTGAACACGCGACCGCGCGCGCCGACGCGCTCCTGGCGGTAGAGGATCGGCTGGCCCTTGCCCGACTCGAGGCGGATCGCGAGCGCGGTCAGCAGCATGAACGGCGCGGCGAGCAGCAGCACGATCGACGCGATCAGAAGATCGAACGTGCGCTTGGACGCCTTGCGGAGCGGCGAGAGATCGAAGCCGTGCGAGAACACGAGCCAGGAAGGTTCGGCGAGATCGAGCTTGATCATGCCCGACTCGCGCTCGAAGAACGTCGTCAGATCGGTGATGTGCACGCCGATCTGCCGGCAGTTCAAGCAGCTGCTCCATCGGCAGCGAATTGCGCCGGTCGTCCGAGCCGACGACGATCTCGTCGATATGCTGGCGCTCGACCCATTCGAGGAGGTTCTCGCCGGTCGAGATCACGTGATCGGCCGACACCGCGACGGTATCGCCTTCCTGCGCCGCAAAGCCGACGATCGTGAAGCCGCGGCGATCCGAGCGACGGCGCATGCGCTGCTGGATCAGCGCCGCGCGCGAGCCCGCGCCGATAACGAGGATGCGACGCTTGAGCAGCTGTGCATCGACCGTGCGCAGGAATCCCGCACGGAACAGCGCGACGAGCACGAACCCGATCGCGAGCGCGAGGCCGAAGATGCCGCGGCCGACATACGCCTGCGGCACCGCGTAGTAGAAGATCACGAGGCCGAGCGCACCGACGACGAAGGCGACCATCTGCCGCGCGAGGAGGCCGAACCACGTCTCGCGCATGTGTGCCTGATGGAGACCGAGCGCGATCATGCCGAGCACGACCGCAGCGGCGAAGACGCAGCCGCGCAGCGGCAGCATCTCCTCGATATAGATCGCGCGAAGCGCAGGCGCGGCGTAGTAGCGGACGAAGACGGCGAGGAACAGCGAAACGATCAGCAGCAGGAACTCGCCTGCGCCGAGCAGCAATTGCCAGCGGATCGCGTTCTGACGCAGGAAGCGCAGCATTCCGTTATCGAACCCCTCCGCCGCCGCGTGTGGAGACGCCGGCAGCGAGGCGCCGCTCCCCCGCAATGAAACGTCGTAGTCGCTCATCATCCCACCCGGCCCAAAGCCGAAGACGCGGAAGCAAGTCACGCGCCAAGCCGGGAACCCACGTCAATGTTAAGTCCCCGTCCTAACCGCGAACAGTACCGGGCCGCTTGTGACAAAAGCGACAAGAAGTGCCTGCATGTGCGATTGCAGCCTTGATTTTTCCCCCGCCGTGGCGCCATGGACCGGGTATCATCCGCCCGTCGCCTGAGACCGGTACCCTCGGTGCCGCGAGGCAGGGAGAACAGCCGAATATGTGCGGAATCGTCGCCGCCGCCGCGCGGGAAAACGTCGTCCCGATCCTGATCGCCGGCCTCAAGGCGCTCGAATACCGCGGCTACGATTCCGCCGGCATCGCGATCCTCGAAGGCGACCGCCTGACGCGTGTCCGCACGCCCGGCAAGGTTCGCGATCTCGAGAAGCTTTACCAGCAGGCGCCGGTCGAAGGCTTCACCGGCATCGCGCACACGCGCTGGGCGACGCACGGCGTGCCGAACACGGTCAACGCGCATCCGCACGTCTCCGACGACCGCGTCGCGGTCGTCCACAACGGCATCATCGAGAACCACGCCGCGCTTCGCGAAGAGCTCAAGGCGCATGGCTACCGCTTCGATTCGGACACCGATACCGAAGTCATCGCGCACCTGGTCCATCAGGCGATGGACGAAGGCGCCACTCTGCTGCGTGCGGTCATCGGCGCGACGCAGCGCCTTCATGGCGCTTACGCGATCGCGGTCATGAGCCGCGATGAGCCCGGCCATGTCGTCGGCGCGCGCCGCGGCTCGCCGCTGGTCGCCGGCATCGGCGAAGGCGAGCACTTCCTCGGCTCCGACGTGCAGGCGCTGATCAGGGAAACGAGCCACTTCACCTATCTCGAAGAAGGCGACGTCGCCGAGATCACGCGCGACGCCATCCGCATCTACACGAGCCGACGGCACGCCGGTCGAGCGCCCGGTGAGGAAGAGCGAGCTCACCGCCGACGCGGTCGAGCGCGGCGAATACAAGCACTACATGCTGAAGGAGATCTTCGAGCAGCCGCGCGCGATCGCGGACACGCTCGAAGGCCGCATCGCCGGCGAGCGCGTGCTGCCGAACATCTTCGGCGTCGATTCCGAAGCGCTGCTCTCGCGCGTCAAGAACGTGCAGATCGTCGCGTGCGGCACGAGCTATCACGCGGGCCTCGTCGCGCGCTACTGGCTCGAAGGCATCGCCGGCGTTCCGTGCAACGTCGAGGTCGCGAGCGAATACCGCTACCGCCGCGCGGTCGTGCAGGACGGCACGCTGTTCCTCGCGGTCTCGCAGTCCGGCGAAACGGCCGACACGCTCGCCGCGCTCCGCGACGGCCGCAATCGCGGCTATCTCGGCTCGCTCGCGATCTGCAACGTGCCGGAATCGAGCCTCGTGCGCGAATCCGATCTCGTGCTGATGACGCGCGCCGGTCCCGAGATCGGCGTTGCGTCGACGAAGGCGTTCACGACGCAGCTTGCCGCACTCGCGCTGCTCGTGCTCGAGCTCGCGCGCCTGCACGGCCTGGCCGACGCCAAATATTCGCGGCTAGTCGCCGAGCTTGCGACGCTGCCGCGTGTCGTCGGCGAAGTGCTCGCGCTCGACCCCGAGATCGCCAAGCTCGCCGAGCGTTTCGTCTCGAAGCACCACGCGCTGTTCCTCGGCCGCGGCGTGCATTTTCCGGTCGCGCTCGAAGGCGCGCTGAAGCTCAAGGAAATCTCGTACATCCACGCCGAGGCGTATCCGGCCGGCGAGCTCAAGCACGGCCCGCTCGCGCTCGTCGACGACGACATGCCGGTCATCGCGGTCGCGCCGAACAACCAGCTCCTCGAAAAGCTGAAGTCGAATCTGGAAGAAGTCCGTGCGCGCGGCGGCGAGCTCTTCGTGTTCGCCGACACCGACGTGCAGGTCAACCAGAGCGGCAATCGCGGCGCGGTCATCAAGGTCGCGTCCGGCGGAAACCTGATCGCACCGGCCGTGTTCACGGTGCCGCTGCAGATGCTCGCGTACCACGTCGCCGTGCTGCGCGGGACCGACGTCGATCAGCCGCGCAATCTGGCGAAGTCGGTCACCGTCGAGTAGTCGCTCTTCTTTTCCCCTCTCCCGCTCGCGGGAGAGGGAAGGTGAGGGCGCTCTTGGTTCCCGCCCCTGCCCTCACCCGCCCTTCGGGCGGCCTCTCCCGCAAAGCGGGAGAGGCGAAATCAACCGCCCGGCGCGTCGAGCACCTCGTCAGGCGCCTCGACCGTAAATCCCTTCGCCTGCAGCTTCGCGAGATAGCCATCCTTCGCGAGCAGATCCGTGATCGGCAATCGCGCGAACGTCACTGCGTTCTTTGCGAGCGCCACAGAGGCGGCTTCAACCCACGTAGCCTCGATGCGCTGCGGCAGGTCATTGATGCCGCGCTCTTTCGCGAGGCTCATGCCGGTCACCGCCGCGATGCACGCCTCGCGCGCATCGCTGTCCGGCAACGTGCGCAACTTCGCGACATCGCCCGTAGCCCACGCGTTCGCGCGCTCGGCCATCGTCGAGAGATCGCTGTCGATGCGATCGAGTGTCTTTGCGAAGCAGTCGAGATCGTCCATCTCGCTCTTCTTGAACTCCGTCACCGCGCGGCGGGGATCGTCGAGGTCGAGCTTGTACGTCGGCGCAATAGGCTCGAGCTTCGCGCGCTTGGCGGCCGCGATGACGGCGTCGGAGATGTCCTCGCGCGTCAGGCCTGCCTTCTTTATGGCCTCGTTCCACAGCTCGATCGCGGCGAAGATCGGCCGCCACGTCTCGATGTTGCGGCCGCGCCCTGCGCCGAAATATTTCGTCTTGATCGTGATCCACCGTTCGTAGAGGTCCGGCGGCACGACCTGCTGCAGCGTCTTGTGCTCGGGGTTGTCGCGCACGCCGACGAGCGAACCGAGTAGCGCGATCTTGCCGAAAAAGCCGACATCCGCATTGACCTTGACCCGCGGCGGATCGAGAACCTCCTGTGCGCTCGCGATCGCGGCCTCGACGTCCTTCGACTGCCAGTGCATGTTCTTCGGCAGCGGCGAGAGCGTGCCGAGTATCCACATCACATGGTCGCCGGACGAGACTTTCCAGAGGCCAGGACCAGGCTGCTCGCCGCTGACGACGATCGTCGGAAGCTCCGCGGTCTTCGCGGAGTTTTCCGGCTCGGGCGGCGTCTGTGCGAACGCGTGCGACACGAAGGCGGCAACCACGAACGCCGCCGGAAGCAGCCGGCGACGGTGGCGCAAAGACGGGCTCATCATGGCGCACATGGTGAGGCGTCGCGCCCGAACGGCGCCTGTCTCGAAACGCGCGCGCGCGATTCCGCGCGTTTGACGGGGCGGGTTACGATGCGCCTCCTCCGCCGGACCGAGGCTTCATGCGCATCTGCGTCTACTGCGCTTCGAGCGAACAGTGCGACCGCATCTACCACGACGCGGCGACGGCGCTCGGCCGCGCGCTCGCCGAAGCCGGCTGCACGATCGTCTACGGCGGCGGCGCGGTCGGGCTCATGGGATCGCTCGCGAACGGGGCGCTATCGGCCGGCGGCGATGTGATCGGCATCATTCCGCGCTTCATGACCGAGGTCGAATGGCAGCATCCGGGCCTTGCGAGCCTCGAAGTCGTCGAGGACATGCGCGAGCGCAAGCACCGTTTACTGACCGGATCCGACGCGGTCGTCGCGCTGCCCGGCGGCTGCGGCACGCTCGAGGAAATGTTCGAGGCGCTGACGCTGAAACGGCTCGGGCTCTACTTCAATCCGATCGTGCTCGTGAACACGAACGGCTTCTATGCGCCGCTCGCGAAGTTCATGGACCAGATGATCGAGCAGCGCTTCATGAATCCGCAGCACCGCGACATGTGGACGCTGGTCGACACCATCGATGAAGTGCTGCCGGCGATCCGCTCCGCGCCGCGCTGGCGCGAGGATGCGCGCAATTACGCCGTCGTGCGGCCGTAGCGCATCACTCGAAGCGGCTCGCGCCCTTCGACTCGCTTTCTCCGCCGCCGCCTTCGCCGGATTCGGCATCGGGCGAGTCGAAGAGACTCATCTCGCCGTGCTCGTGCGAATCGGATTCGCCTTCTTCGGCGCCGTTGTTCGCTTCGCGCTCGCTGGCGGCCTTGGCCTTTTCCCAACGCGTGCGGATCGGGTTCGCCGACTCGGCCGCTTCGAGCGCGGACAAGAGCTCGTGCTTGCGCTCTTCGGGAAGCTCGGCCCAGTGGCAATCGGCCATTGCACCGGCCATCGCATAGAGCAGGTTGAGGCTCGGCCGGAACCCGGCGCGCTTGACCTTGAGAAACGCCTCGACCGGGCCGACGCGGTTCAAATCCTCGGTCGTCCTGACGCCGATCTGGCGCAGCCACGCGGCGGACTTGGGTCCCACGTTCCGGATCTTGCTGCTTGCCATCGCTCCCCCGTCGCGGTCAGCCGCGCAATGACTCCAGGAATATCGCACAGAGCTGCTCCATGCCGTCGCGATCGTCGTCGTCGAAGCGCGCGAGATCGGGACTGTCGACGTCCCAGACGCCGATCAGCGTTTCGCGATCGACGAGCGGCACGACGATTTCGCTGCGCGACGCGGCATCGCAGGCGATGTGGCCCGGAAATGCGTCGACGTCGCCGACGACCAGCGTCTTCCCCTCGACGGCCGCGGTGCCACAGACGCCCTTGCCGAGCGCGATGCGCACGCACGCCGGCTTGCCCTGGAACGGGCCGACGACGAGCTCCGTGCCGTCGAAGAAATAGAACCCGCACCAGTTGATCGCCGGCAGCGCATTGAATACGAGCGAGGCGAAGTTCGCCGCATTCGCGACGCGATCGCGCTCGCCGGCGAGAAGGCCGCGCGCCTGCAGGGCGAGCTCCTCGTAGAGGCCGGCCTTGGTCGTCGATTGCATGGCTGCGACAGCGAACATGGACGTTCCGGATGCGTCAACTGCGCCATTGTACGCCGACCGCAAGCGGCCGGCCGCTGGCATACTGCGGCCCGACAGGGGTTTGCGACGTGACGACGCCGACGCTCGACCATGGTTTCCGCATCCGGGGCGCATCGCCGACGCGCGTGGACGCCTTCGTCGACGCCGCGTTCGCGTTCGCGGTGACGCTGCTCGTGATCTCGATCGGGCACGTGCCGCAGTCGATCGCGGACCTCGTTCAGGCGCTCCGCGGCGTGCCCGCGTTTGCGGCGAGCTTCTACATCATTTCGCGATTCTGGCAGTCGCATCGGAGCTGGTCGCGCCATTACGGCATCGAGGATGCGTACGGCGTGCGTCTCAGCCTCGCGCTCGTTTTCCTGATGCTCGTCTATGTGTATCCGCTGCGCATGGTCGCGGAGCTGACGCTCGCGAGCTTCAGCGGTGGCGCGCTCGAGGAGACGCCGATTGTCGTGCACTCGGTGACGGACCTTCGCACGATCTATGTCGTGTTCGGCATCGGCTACGCGCTGACTGCGGCGATCTTCGTGCTGCTGCACCGGCACGCGCTCGATCTTGCCGACGCATCTCGCGCTGACGACGGCCGAGCGCATCCGCACGCGCACGATCTGCCGGCGCTGGACCGGCGTGATCGCACTGGCGTGTCTTTCGGTCGTGCTCGCGCTCGTGCTGCCGATGGGCCGCGACGCTGCGTTTCCGTGCGATGTCGTGCCCGGGACTCCTGTATTTCCTGCTCATTCCGATGATCCGGCTGATCGTGCGGCGCGAGCGGCGCGAGCTCGGAGCGCTCGCGGTTGCGGAGCCCGCGTTTTGACCGCGCGCGGCGTGTTCGTCACTGGCACGGATACCGGCATCGGCAAAACGCGTGTGAGTGCGCTGCTCGTGCGCGCGCAACGCGCGTGCAGGCATCGCGCGATTGGCATGAAGCCGATCGCGAGCGGATGTCGCGAGACGCCAGAGGGATTGCGCAACGAAGACGCGGAGGCGCTGATCGCAGTGAGCGATCCCGCGCCGCCGTATGCGCTCTGCAATCCGTACGCGTTCGCGCCGCCGATCGCGCCGCACATCGCCGCGCGCGAAGCCGGCATCGAGATTGCGCTCGATCCGATCGTTGCGGCTTACGGCAAGCTCGCCGCGATCGCCGATCGCATCGTCGTTGAAGGCGTCGGCGGCTGGTCGGTGCCGCTGTCCGATGCATTGATGCAGGCCGATCTCGTGCGCGCGCTCGATGTCCGGGTCGTTCTCGTCGTCGGGCTTCGGCTTGGGTGCATCAATCACGCGCTGCTGAGCGCGCGCGCGATCGCCGCAGATCGTTGCGTGCTGGCAGGTTGGATCGCGAATCGCATCGATCCCGGGATGGCACGCGCCGACGAGAACCTCGATGCGCTGCGCGCGCGCATCGATGCGCCGCTGCTCGGCGTGCTTGCACATGCGTCCGACCCGAGCGACGCCGATGTCGAAGCGCTCGCGGCGGCAGCGCGCGTGCTCTGAGCGATGAAGACGCTTTCGTCCGATCGCAACGCGATGCTGGCCGCGGCCGTGCCGTGGCTGATCGCGATCGCGGGCTTCGCGTTCGACGTCGCGGCTTTTTGGCCGGGCCAGATGTCGTTCGATTCGGCGTACGCATGGTGGCAGGCGCGCGGCGGCTTCACGACCGACATTGCGCCGCCGATGTTCGTCTTCGTCTGGCGCATCGCCGATGCGCTGCACGAGGGGCCGGCGCTGATGTTCGCGCTGCATCTCGCGCTGTTCTGGAGCGGCCTTGCGCTGTTGGCGAATGCATTGCGACCGAGCGCATCGCGCGCCGCGGTGCTGATGCTGGTCGCGGCGTTTGCACCGGTGCCGTGGCTGCTGCGCGGACACGTGTGGACCGATGTCGGGCTCTTCTCCGCGTTGCTCTTCTCTGTCGGCGCGCTCGCGCGTGCGCACGCGACGCGGCGCAGGCGCTGGATTCTCGCGGCTGTGCCGGCGCTGATCTACGCCGCGGGCGTGCGTCACAACGCGTTGCCGGCCGTGCTGCCGATCGCGGTCTGGCTCGGCTGGATTGCAACATCGCCCGCGACGACACGTGCGCGCGTCGTCATCGCGGCGTCGGCTGTCGTCGCGATCGTCGTCGCCTGCACCGTGCTTGTGAATGCAGAGGTGCAGCGCCGCGTCCCACTCTGGCCCGCCACCGCCGAGTGGGATCTCGCCGCGATTTCGATCGACACCGGCGAGATGCTGCTGCCGTCCTTCATGATCGGCACCGGACTCGACGTGCCCGAGCTCGCGGCCGCGTACCGCGACTGGAACATCACGCCGATGCTGACCGGCACGCGACATGGCATGCGCGATCCATTCATGGAGGCGTTCACGCCGGAACAGCTCGCCGAGCTCAAAGCCGCGTGGCTCGGCGCGATTCGCGCGCACCCGCGCGCATGGCTCGCGCATCATGGGCGGCGTGCCATCGCGCTCGTCGGCGCGCACGATCCATCGTGGCCGCGCGATCTGATCTATGTCGACGCGGAAGTTCAATACCGCGACAACCCGCCGGTCGCACACAACACGTCGGCGTTGCATCAGGCGCTGATGCATATGGCTGCGCGGCTCAGCGCGACGTCGTGGCTCGCTGGTTGGCCGTACCTTTTGGTTGGCGTTTTCGCGGCGCCCCTGGCATGGCAACGACGCCGCGAGCCGGCCGGCACCGTCGCGATCGTGCTGCTGACGAGCGCGTGGCTCTATCTCGGGCCGCTGCTCGTGCTCGTGCCGGCGGAGCTTCGCTATCTCGGCTGGAGCTGCCTCGCGAGCATCGTCGCGGCGGCACTCGTCGCACTCGTTCCGCGTTCGTTGCGGAGCCGCCCTGCTAGACTTCTCGCCTCGACCGACAGGACGTTTCGATGAGCACGCAGCGCTACTTCATTTCGATCGACGACCTGCCGCGAGCGCGCGGCGAATCGCACGAGCTTTCGTTCCACGGCGGCTCGCCGGAAAGCTTCGCGAGCCTGTTCCAGGATGCACTGCGGACGCCGTCGCTGTGGCAGCGCTGGCGGCAGATGCAGCCCGATCCGGATGCGATCGATCCCGCGCTCGGCGTGAACGATCCGGCCGCGACGGTGACAGCGGAGCAGCACGATCTTCATACGGATGTGCAGGTCGTCACGTCGCTGCCGCACGCGATCCTGAGGCACCGCCTCGGCCTTCTGATCGGCAAGCACTGGACATTGCGCGACGTCAAGGCAGCCTGACGCACAACGCGGCACGTTCGACAAGGGTGGGCGCGAGGCCCACCCTTTTTCGTTTCTGCGGTCAGCCGCCGGTGATTCCCGCCGCGCGCATGTCGGCCGGCGCCTTGACCGGCATCGGCGGCGTCGGCGGCAGCTTGACCGGTGCGGCCTTGATCGCCTTCTGCAATTCCTCGATCGCCTTGTCGAGCTGCGGATCCTTGCCGGCGAGCTGCGCCGAGACGTCCTGCTCGACGACGATGTCGGGATCGACGCCGTGGCCTTCGATCGACGTACTGGCCTTCGGTGCTCGCGGTCGCGAACTGCGGCACGAAGATCTCGCCGCCGTCGATCAGCGGGCCCCAGCTGTTGATGCCGACGACGCCGCCCCAGCGTGCGCTTGCCGATCAGCGGGCCGAGCTTCGCCTGCTTGAACATGTACGAGAAGATGTCGCCGTCGGACGCCGTCGTGCCGTTGCAGAGCGCGGCGAGGTGGCCGATGAAGGTCTGCTGCGGATACGTGCCGGTGATCTCGTAGCCGCGGCCGTAGTCGAGGCCGAGCATCTTGCGCGACAGCCGCTCGATGATCATCGCCGAGACGTTGCCGCCGCCGTTGTCGCGCACGTCGACGACAGGCCGTCCTTGCGCAGCTGCGGGTAATACCACTTGATGAACTCGCGGATGCCGTCGGCGCCCATGTCGGGGATGTGCAGTAGCCGATCTCGCCGTTCGATCGCCTTCTCGACGTGCTCGCGGTTCTTCGTGACCCAGTCGAAGTAGACGAGTCGGCTCTCGCTGTCGATCGGCTTGAACGAGCACCGTGCGCGCGCCTTCGCTGCCGGGATGCGAGTTCACGGTCAGCTGCACGAGCTGGCCCGGCCTTGTGCGCAGCAGGCGGTACGGATTGTCGTGCGCTGTCGAGCGTCTCGCCGTCGATCGCGATGACGTAGTCGCCCTCGTGCACGTCGACGCCGACCTCGGTCAGCGGCGAGCGGTAGCGGTCTTCGTCGTTCTCGCCGTCGAGGATGTGGCTGATGCGGTAGCGATTCGACGCCGCGTCGAACGCGAAGCGCGCGCCGATCAAGCCGACGTGCGGCTTCGGTGGCAGGCCGACATCGCCGCCGCTGACGTATGCGTGGCCGATCGTTGAGCTCAGCGACCATCTCGCCGATCACGTAGTTGAGATCGGTGCGGTGCGCCGACCCATTGCAGCAGCGGTTCGTACTGTCGCGCGGATCGCGTCCCAGTCGTAGCCGTGCATGTTCGTGACGTAGAAGTAGTCGCGGTAGCGGCGCCACGTCTCGCGGAAGACCTCGGCGTATTCGGCCTTCGGATCGACGCGCGCGTAGAGGCCGTCGGTCGAGACGTCCTTCGCTTCAGGTTTGCTGGCCGACAGGTCGATCCACTTGTAGGCCTTGTCGTTGCGGAACATGACCGTGTTGCCATCGCCTGCGAGCGAGACGTCTTCGGCGCCTTCGAACACGTCCTCGACCTTGCGCTCCTCGAACGACCATTTCTTGAGCTTCGGCTTCGACGCGCCCTCGCGGCCGTAATACTGGCCGTCGGTGAGGACGTAGTAGATCGCCTTGCCGGTGACGCCGAGCCACGACACGTTGTCGGGCTCGATCGGCGCGCGGACGAGGCGTTGCTCGATGCCATCGAAGTCGATGCGGTCGTCGACTTCGCTGGCGGGTTTTGGCTTCTCTTTCTTGTCGTCGCCGTTTTTCGACTTGTCCTCGTCCTTCTTGTCGTCCTTCGACGCGCTGTCGTTCTTCGGCGCGAACGGATTGTCGAGGCCCTTGCGCATCGTCAGCGCGAGGATTTCGGTCGAGCGGTTCGTCGCGAAGTTCCACTCGATGTTCGAGAGCTGCGGCGCCCATTCGCGGTCGGCGAGGAAGTAGAGCGTCTTGCCGTCGGGAGAGAACGCCGGCGAATAGGCGTCGCGGTTCACGTTGCCGATATGCACGCTCTTGCCTACGGCGAGATCGCGCACGTAGAGCTGCGCGAATAGCGTGTCCTTGTCGGTGATCGAATAGGCGAGATAGTGGCCGCCCGGCGACCACGCGTAGTCGCGCGCGCGACCCACTGGGATCGTCGGCGATGACCGGCGCAGGACCGCCGGCTGATGCAACGATGCGGATGCGGCTTTCGCTGTCGACGAACGCGATACGCAGGCCATCCGGCGACCAGCGCGGCGCGTAGATGCGGCCGAAGGCTTCGTTCGTGAGCTGATGCGCATTGTTGCCGTCGGCGTCGCGGATCCAGATGTCTTCCTCGCCGCTCTGGTCGGAGACGTACGCGATGCGCTTGCCGTCCGGCGACCATGCCGCCTCGCGCTCGTGCGCGGCCGGCGTGTGCGTGAGATCGAGCGTGATGCCGTCCTTGAGCGGCGCCGAGAACACGTCGCCGCGCGCCGTGAAGAGCGCACGCTTGCCGTTCGCGCGACAGCGCGAAGTCCTCGATCTTGTCCTTGACGCTCTTCTCTTCGGCGCGCGTGCGCACGAGATCGCTCGGCACGGTGATGTCGAGCGCGCGATCCTCGTTCTTGTTCGCGTCGTAGACATGCAGTGTGCCGTCGACCTCGAACACGATCTGGCCTTTCGAATCGCCGCTCGCCCAGCGCGCATCGGCGCCCTTGTAGTCGGTCAGCTGTTTCGTCTCGCCGCTCGCGGTGTCGTAGCGGTAGAGATTGAGATGCTCGCCGCGATCGGCGATGAAGAAGACGCCGTTGCCGATCCAGACCGGGTCGCGATCGGTATTCGGATCGTTCGTGATGTTCTTCGCTGTCTTTGCGGCGAAGTCGTAGATGTAGAGATCCTGCGCCCAGCCGCCGACGTAGCGGTTCCACGTGCGGAAGTCGCGATATTTCGGCGAGTAGACGATCTGCTTCCCGTCGGGCGAATAGCGGCCGACGCCGGCGACCGGCATGGGCAATGTTTCCGGAAGGCCGCCGTCGACGCTGATCGTGTAGAGGTGCGGCTGCGAGATGCTCGTCGAATCGCGCCAGCCGCGGAACAGGATCGACTTGGCGTCCGGCGTCCAGCCGTAAACCTGGTTGTCGAAACCCCAGCGCTGCGGCATCGGACCTTGTGCCGGGTAGAACGTCAGCTGCTTCGGCTCGCCGCCGGTCGCCGCGATGACATAGACCTGATCGTCACCGCCGTATTCACCGGTGAACGCGATTCGGCTGCAATCGGGCGAGAAGCGCGCCGATTGCTCGAGGCCGGGGCCGGCCGTGAGCCGCGTCGCGGTGCCGCCTTGCGTCGACGCGGTCCAGAGATCACCCGCGTATGTAAAGACGACGCGATCGCCGCAAACATCGGGGAACCGGAGCAGCTTGGTGCCGGCGAAGACCGACGGAGCCGCGAGCAAGGCTCCTACGACGAAAGCGAACCGCATCGGACGCAAAGACATGGAAGCTCCCGGCAGCAAGGCGAACACGCCTTTTTGCATAGTGGCGGCGCGGTGGCGTGCGCCGGAAGTCATGTAGATGCGCCGGGACTGGTATCGGTTTAATCCTTACAGTAAAGTAAGGATATGCCTCCGTGGTAAGGACTAATCAGGTGAGTACCGCCGTGCTGACCAGCAAGGGACAGACAACCATTCCGAAGGACGTGCGGGACTATCTCGGGTTACGCCCGGGCGACCGCATCGAGTTCGTGCTGACGGAGGACAAGACCGTGCTTTTGAAACCCGCAACGAGGGCCGTAACCGATCTCAAGGGCTTTTTGCCGAAACCGCCGAAGCCGGTCTCGATCGAAGCGATGAACGCCGCGATCCGCAAGCGCGCGGTGCGGTGAATCGATGATCGGCATCGATACGAATGTGCTCGTTCGTTACATCGTGCAGGACGACGCACGCCAGGCGGCACTTGCGAACCAGTTCATCGAGACGACGCTAAGCGACGACGAACCCGGCTGGATCGCATCAGTCGTGCTTTGCGAGTTCGTCTGGGTGCTCGAAGCCGCTTACGGCTACACGCGCAACGCGATCGTCGCGACGCTGCAGCGGCTGTTCGAAGTCGACCGGTTTCGCGTCGAGGCGCCGTCGCTCGCATGGCGCGCGCTCGACGACTATCGCGGCGGCGTCGATTTCAGCGACGCGCTGATCGCGCGCGGCAACGAGGACGAAGGCTGCGGCTACACGGCAACGTTCGATCGCAGTGCCGGCCGCCTCAAACAGATGCGCGTGCTCGGCAAACCTTAAATCCCCTCTCCCGCAAGCGGGAGAGGGAGAAAGCTCAGTAGGCGAACTCGCGAAATACGCGGTCGATGTCGCCCTTCCATGGGCCGTTGAAGAGCTCAAGCTTGCGCTCCGCCGGCGTCTGATTCGCATCGACGATCTCGATCAGTGGATCGAGGAAGATGCTCTCGTCGGCGCCATTCTTGTTCTTGCGCGCGCGGCGCTGCAAACCGTGCGCGGCGATCTTGAGCGACTCGAACGCGAGATCACGCACGCTGCCGTTGCGGAACGGCAATTTCAGCGCATGCTTCGGCACGCCGTCGCGGAGCGCGTGGCGCTCGGCGTTCGAGAAATCCTTGACGAGATCCCACGCCGCATCGAGCGCGGTCTGGTCGTAGAGCAGGCCGACCCAGAACGCCGGCAGCGCGCAAATGCGGTTCCACGGCCGCCGTCGGCGCCGCGCATCTCGAGAAACTTCTTGAGCCGCACTTCGGGAAACGCGGTCGTCATGTGATCGGTCCAGTCGGTCAGCGTCGGCTTCGCGCCCGGAAGCTCGGGCAGCTTTCCGGCAAGGAACTCGCGGAACGATTCGCCGGCGACGATCGATGTACTTGCCGTCGCGATAGACGAAATACATCGGCACGTCGAGCAGGTAATCGACGTAGCGCTCGTACCCGAAGCCATCCTCGAACACGAAATCGAGCATGCCGGTGCGATCGGGATCGGTGTCGGTCCAGATGTGGGAGCGGTAGCTCTTGAATCCGTTCGGCTTGCCTTCGGTGAACGGCGAATTGGCGAAGAGCGCCGTCGCGACCGGCTGCAGCGCGAGCGCCAACGCGGAATTTCTTGACCATGTCGGCTTCGTCGGCGAAGTCGAGATTGACCTGCACGGTGCACGTGCGCAGCATCATGTCGAGGCCGAGCGAGCCGACCTTCGGCATGTAGCGGCGCATGATCGCGTAGCGGCCCTTCGGCATCCACGGCATGTCCTCGCGGCGCCATTTCGGCTGAAAGCCCATGCCGAGGAAGCCGAGCCCGAGATCGTCCGCGACGGTTTTGACTTCCTTGAGGTGCTTGTCGACTTCGCAGCACGTGCTGTGGATCGTTTCGAGCGGCGCGCCGGAAAGCTCGAGCTGGCCCGCGGGCTCGAGTGTCACGGATGCGTTGTCGCGCGTGAGCGCGATCAGCTTGTCGCCTTCGAACACGCGTTGCCAGTTGAAGCGCGTCATGCCGTCGAGCAGGCGCTCGATGCCGCGCTCGCCTTCCCATGTCGGCGCACGCAGATCGTCGAGCCGGAAGCCGAACTTTTCGTGCTCGGTGCCGATGCGCCAGTCGCGCTCCGGCTTCGCGCCGTCGGCCATGAACTCGACGAGCTGCGAGCGATCGGTGATCGGGACTTCGTTGACGGCGGAGGGTCCGGACACGGCGCTGCCTCGACTGGGGCTCGGGACTATGGGGCTTCCAAAGCGCACTTGAAAGGGCTGCCGGCTCGGCCGAACGCACACCGCGTGCAGCCCGGCTTTGCCGAGCCGATACGAGCGCTCAGTCCGCCGCGAAAAGCCATTCCGACAACACGCCGCGCGCCTCGACGACGCCGTTGCCGCTGAGCGATGAAAAGAGCTGCACCTGCGCGTCGGGCGCGAATATCGCGAGCTCCTTGTGTACCGCGTGCAGCGTGCGCGCCGCCTCGCCGCGCGAGAGCTTGTCGGCCTTCGTCAGCAGGCAAAGGCTGTTGCGTCCGGTCGCGCGCGCGAACTCGAGCATCATGCGATCGAACTCTCTCAGCGGATGGCGCGCATCCATCACGAGCACGATCCCCTTCAACGATTCGCGCGTGCGAAGGTACGCATCGAGCGTCGCGTGCCAGTGATCGCGCAGCTTGTCCGGCACCTTCGCATAGCCATAGCCGGGGAGATCGATCAGGCGATGCGCTTCGTCGAGCAAAAATACGACGAGCTGCTGCGTGCGCCCGGGCGTCTTCGACGTGCGTGCGAGGCCGGTCTGATCGCAGATCTTGTTCAGCGCAGTCGATTTGCCCGCGTTCGAGCGGCCGGCGAACGCGATCTCGGCGCCGGCATCGGCCGGCAGCTGATCGAGTCGGTGCGCGTTGAGCAAATAGCTCGCCTCGCGGAACGGGTTCTTCTGCATCGAGGACGCCTGCGGAAAATGGGTTTGCTGGGAGGCGGTTTTCGCGGACGCGCGGTTTGACCGCCTTCCGGCGCGCGGGGGATAATTCTCGGGTTGTCCGTCCGCTCGCCGGGCCGCGTCCTCGATCGATCTTCCGATCCATCAACGACCTGCGCCGTCGGGGCGGCTTTCCCCAGAAGATTTCCGGAGTGAGTGTATGAGTTTTCGGCGAGTTTTTGCGCTGTCGCTGCTGATCGCCGCGGGCGCCGCAGCGGCGCAAACGCCACAGGGACAAGAGCCGCAGCCGAACACGGCGACGCCGTCGGCCTCGCCGGTCGCTCCGCCGAGCCAGGCCGCGCCGCAGCCGCCGGAGAAGGCCACTGCCGAGAAAGCGCCGTCCGGCCTCGTGCTCGGCGATGCGAAGGCGGGCGAAGGCAAAGCGGCGACGTGCGCCGCCTGCCACGGCATGGACGGCAATGCGTCCGACAAGACGTATCCGAAGCTCGCGGGCCAGAACGAGGCGTATGTAACGCGCCAGCTCAACCTCATGAAGGCGCAGAAGCGCCCGAACCCGGTCATGATGCCGTTCCTCGGCAATCTCAGCGATCAGGACATGCATGACCTCGGCGCGTTCTACGCGACGAAGACCTCGCTGCCCGGCGTCGCAGACGAGAAGCTCCTCACGCGCGGGCAGGCGCTTTATCGCGGCGGCGACGCCACGCTCGGCGTGCCGGCGTGCATGGCGTGCCACGGGCCTGACGGCCGCGGCATGGCCGGCGCCGGCTACCCGCAGCTCGCCGGCCAGTGGGCCGACTATGTCCAGACCAAGCTCAAGGACTTCAAGGCCGGCACGGCTTGGGGCGATGACAACAACGCGAAGGTCATGCCCGAGGTCGCAAAGCATCTGGGCGACAGCGACATCGCGGCGCTCGCCTCGTACGTCGAGGGCCTGCACTCGGCCGCGGCCGACGCGAAGGCGACGGCGGCGCGCTGATTCGCAAGCGAAGCCGGAACGGACCGGTCCGGTCACGGGAGCCCGCTGAACTCAGCGCGCTCCCGCGGCTCCAAGCCGGTCGCTCGATCGTTTTTATGGAGGCATCATGTTGAAGCGTTTTGTTGCAGTGCTGTTCGGCCTCGCGGTGCTTCCGCTCGCGCACGCGCAGGCCTTGCAGTACGAGGCCGGCAAGCAGTATTTCCTCGTCGAGCCCGCGCAGCCGACGACGACCGGGGACAAGGTCGAAGTGCTCGAGGTGTTCTCGTACGCGTGCCCGGCGTGCAACGCGTTCCAGCTGACCGCGAACAAGATCAAGTCCGATCTGCCGCCGAATGCGCAGATGGCGTATCTCCCGGCGGCGTTCCGTGCCGACGAAGACTGGCCGGTATTCCAGCGCGCGTTCTTCGCAGCGCAGGCGCTCGGCCTCGTCGACAAGACGCACGATGCGATGTTCGACGCGGTCTGGAAGGAAGGCTCGCTCAAGATTTCCGATCCCGTCTCGCACAAGATCGTGCAGCCGCTGCCGACGATCGACGACATCGCGAAGTTCTATGCGAAGTACGACGTCAAGGCCGAGGATTTCGTCGGCACCGCCAACTCGTTCGCCGTCAACGCGAAGATCAAGCGCGCCGATGCGCAGGTGAAGGCCTACGGCGTCGACTCGACGCCGACGATCATCGTCAACGGCAAGTACCGGCTGACCTCGCAATCGGCGGGCGGCTGGGACAAGGTGCCGGCGCTCGTGACGTATCTGGTCAATCTCGAAAGCAAGAAGTAACGCGGGCCGCCGCGCCGGAACCTTCGGAACCCGGCGCGGTCTCGCATCCATCGTTTGAGGAGAACACCATGCTGAAACGCTTCGGCATCCTTCTGGCGGGTCTTTTCGCGATGGCTCCCGCCTTCGCCGCCGATCCTGCGGCTGCACCTGCCGCGTCCGCTGCGAAGTGGGAGGAAGGCAAGAGCTACTTCCTCGTCGATCCGCCGCAGCAGACCGCGACCGGCGACAAGGTCGAGGTGCTCGAGGTGTTCTCGTACGCGTGTCCGCACTGCGCGCACTTCCAGCCGTTCGCCGACCAGCTGAAGGCGAGCCTGCCGGCCGGCGCCGTGTTCACGTACATGCCGGCGGTCTTCAACGCGACATGGGAGCCGTACGCGCGTGCGTATTACACGGCCGAGTCGCTCGGCGTCGTCGCCGACACGCACCAGGCGCTGTTCGACGCGCTGCACCGCGACCACATCCCGATGCGCACGATCGACGATCTCTCGACGTTCTACGCCGAGCACGGCGTCGACAAGGCGAAGTTCATCGCGGCCTCGAACTCGTTCGAAGTCGAAAGCAAGCTGCAGCGTTCCTCGCAGTTGGTAAAGGCCTACAACGTCGACGGCACGCCGTCGGTCATCGTGAACGGCAAGTACCGCGTCACGGGCGCATCGGCCGGCGGCTATCCGCAGCTGATCGAGCTCGTCGACTGGCTCGTCCAGAAAGAGATCGACGCAAAATCGAAACCCGGCGCGAAAAAGAAGAAATAGCAGCGCCCGCTGGCGTTGCCGACAGCGAGCGCTTGCGACGCGTCGATGCCGCCGCTAGCCTCGCGGGCATGAAGCATCCCGTGCCGGCCGCCGCCGAGCGTCCGGCCGGCGAAGCGAAGCGCCTCAATCTCCTGAGCTGCAACATCCTCGCCGGCGGCAGCGTCCGCCGCTATCGCGACTACGTCACGCACAGCTGGAAGCACGTGCTCCCGACCGGGAAGCGCGCGAACCTCGACGTGCTCGCGCGCGTGATCGGCGAGTTCGATCTCGTCGGCCTTCAGGAAGCCGACGCCGGCAGCCTGCGCTCCGGCTTTCTGAACCAGACGCAATACCTTGCCGAAGCGGCCGCGTTTCCGTTCTGGAGCCATCAGCCGAACCGGCGCGTGTCGCGGCTCGCAACGTCGAGCAACGGCCTTCTCGCACGCATGCAGCCCGACGAAGTGCTCGACTATCCGCTGCCGGGCCGCATCCCTGGTCGTGGTGCGCTCTGGGCGCGTTTCGGCGAAGGGAGTGACGCGCTGATCGTCGTGATCGCGCATCTCTCGCTTGGACCGGCAGCGCGCATGCGCCAGCTCGGGTTCATCGCTGATCTCCTCGGCCATCATCCGAACGTCGTGCTGATGGGCGATCTCAACACGCCACCGCGCGAGCGTCGAGCTCCAGATGCTGTACTCGAAGACCGCACTCGAGTCGGCGCACGAATCGCCGGCGACCTTCCCGAGCTGGCGGCCGACGCGCGCGATCGATCACATCCTCGTTTCGGGCTGCGATCGAGGTCGAGCGGCGGTGGGCGTTGTCGCATCCGGTGTCGGATCATCTGCCGGTCGCGGCGACGATCTGCTGCCCTCCGCCTGGGATCGCGGGCGCTGAAGCGATCGGGCCTCTCCGCACGAGCCAGACCCCTTCGCCGACTCAGCCGCGCGTGCCATCGAACACCATGACCGGTTCGCCTGCCGGTTTGCCGTAACGCAGAGCGGCTCGCACGACGCGGCCCCCTGCTTGCGACAGACCCTTAGGAGCTTTCCATGGCGATTCCCGCCCGCCTCGCGACCGCGAGGCGTACGACCCTGACCCTTTCCTCTGCGCGGCGCTCGCGGCCGGCGCGGCCGGCGCCCAGCCCGCCGATGCGATCTCCGGATCGCGCAGCCCGAACCCGTCGCCGCAGCCGCGCACGGCGCCGTTGCCCGCGCCGTTCGCCGCGATTTTCCGGCCGTTCACGCCCTCCGGAACGCTCATTCCGCGGTCAGTCCCCGGCAGCGTCATACCGGTGACGAGCTGCGCCGACGACGGCAGCGACGGCACGTTGCGCAAGGCGATCGAGGGCGCGAGCGACGGCGATACGATCGACATGAGTGGACTCGCTTGCTCGTTGATCACACTGCAGAGCGGGGCGCTAACGACGACGATCCAAAATCTGACGCTGAAAGGGCCCGGTATCGATGCGCTGACGATCGACGGCAACAATGCCGATCACGTCGTCATGATGCTCGGCAGCGGCACCCTCGATATCTCCGACGTCACGATCGCGCACGGCGTCGATCTGAGCGGCTGGGGCGGCGGCTGCGTCTTCGCGGATGGCGATCTCTCGCTCACGCGAACGAAACTAATGTCGTGTGTTGTCTCTGGCATCGTCAGGCACCGCAGTCGGCGGCGGCGCGATGGTGCTCGGCAATCTCACGATGCACGCTGCCTCGATCGCATCGAGCCAGCGTCTGGAGCAACAGCCGCTGGCGGCGGCGCAATCGTCGGAGGCACCGCAACGCTCTACGACAGCACGATCATCGGCAACAGCGCGGAAGCATCGCAATTCGACGCCTACGGCGGCGGCATCTATTCGAACGGCGTCATTGCACTGCATGCGAGCACAATCGACAGCAATCGTCGCGCACTCCGTGTCGGCACCGGCTTACGGTGGTGGCCTGCACTCCCCGTTCGCGGATATCTCTATCGCCGACGGCAGCACGATCAGCAGCAATACCGCCGCGTTCGGAGACGACCTGGAGCTACGGCGGCGGCGTCAACAGCGGGATCAACGCGAACCCGACGGCAGCGACGGTCGCGATCAATCGGAGCACGATCACCGGCAACGCCGCCAACTCGGCATGCAGTGCTTGCCTCGTCAGCGGCGGCGGCGTGCACGCGTTCGATTCGATCGTGGCCGAGTACTCGACCGTGAGCTACAACGAGGCGACCTGCGATGACGCGATGTCGCAATGCTCGACGATCGGCGGTGGCCTCTCTGCCGTCGGCCTGCAGGCAAGCAGCAGTATCACGCTCCGCAACGCGACGATTTCCGGAAACAATGCGACCGGCGGAACGCAAGGCGGTGCGGTTTCGGCCGGCGGCGGATTGATGGGAGCGTACGGCCTTACGATTGTCGCTCACAACTCCACGATCGCCTTCAATCACGCGAGCTCGAGCGGCGGCGGTATCTCGGCGACTTCCTCGGCCAGTTCGTCGTCGGAGCTGATCGCAACGATCGTCGCGAACAATGACGCCGACACCGGGCCGAATGACATCGATCCAGGCTCATTCGGCAGCGGCGTTTCATTCGCTGGCTCCAACAGCCTCGTCATGTCGCCTGCCGCAGGCGTCACGCTGCCCCGCCGACACGCTGCCCGACGATCCGATGCTGCAACCGCTGACGACCGGCGAAGGCGGAGCAACGGCAGTCCATCCGCTCGGCACCGGCAGTGCAGCGATCGACGCGGGCGTGAATCCCGATGCGCTCGGCTGCGATCAGCGCGGCTTTCCCTATCGCCGCGTCTACGGATCGAGCGCCGACATCGGCGCGTACGAGTACCAGGGCGAGCCGCATCTTTTCGCCGACAACTTCGACGGCACGCCAGCCTGTCCGCCCGCGCCGTAAGCGCAGCCCGAGCGCATAAAAAAGGGGCCGCATCGTGCGGCCCCTTTTGTTTCACAGTCGAACGTTCCGCGATCAGAACTTCACGTTCGCCTCGACATACCAGAAGCGGCCCGGCAGGTCATAGGTCGACGCGTCATAGCCGTTGAGCGAGCAGCTGAGGCAAATCGGCGGATCCTTGTCGAAGATGTTGTTCACGCCGAGCGACAGGCTGCTCTGGAGCTGCACCGGCAGCTTCCAGGTGATGCGCGCATCGTTGTAGACGACCGCGCCGAGGTGGTTCTTGTCGGCGACCGGATCGTCGCAAACCGCGAACGCAGCCGCGTTGCCGCAGCTTTCCTCGAGCGAGGAGATGTAGCGCAGCGTCCACATCGCGGTCCAGTCGGCGATGTTCCAGTTGAGGTTCCACGTCGCACGCCAGCGCGGGATCGCGCTGTCCGCGACTTCGATGCCGACCGTGCGCGGCTCTTCCGCGCCGGTGTCGCTCGCCACGGCCTTGTAGCTCTGCGTGTACGTCAGCTGCAGCTTCGAGCCGAACGTGCCCCAGCCGGTCTCGTTGCCGAGCCAGTTGACGCCGATGTCGTAGCCCTTCGTGTCGATCTTGCCGAGGTTGCGCAGCGTGTTGTTGAAGCCGTTGATCGAGCCGTTCGCCGCACGCGTGATGCCGTTGCAGAAGCCGGCATCGAGCGTTTCGACGCAACGGTCGAGCTGCGTCTGCGCGTCGGGCGCCTGGATCGCGTTGTTGATCTTGTGGTGGTAGTAGGTCAGCTCGAAATCGCTGCGCTGCGACCAGCTCGTGTTCTCGGCCCACGACGGGCTGTAGATGCCGCCGAGCGTCAGGCTCTTCGACGTTTCCGGCTGCAAGTTCTGGTTGCCGCCGGTGATGATCGAGATCTGCGGATTGTTCTGCGTGAAGCCGGGCGGTACGCCGAGCGTCTGGCAGTTCGCCGTCACGTTGCCGCCGCAAGGATCCACGAGCGAGGCGTCGAAGCGCGAGAACGTGCCGAACAACTCGCCGATCGACGGCGCGCGGAAGCCTTCGGCCCACGTGCCGCGGAACGTGAAGTCGTCGACCATCTGCCAGCGGAAGCCGACCTTGTTGTTCGTCGTCGAGCCGAAGTTCGAGTAGTCGGAGTAGCGCGACGCGACCGAAAGGTCGAGATGCTTGGCGAACGCCATGTCGGCAAGGATCGGCGCGTTGAGCTCGACGTAGAACTCATCGACGTCGTAGCTGCCCGACGTCGGGCCCGAAGGCACGCCATTCGAATCGCCGGCCTGGACGACCGAATCAGGCGTATAGGAGCCCGAAAGATCGCGATGCTCGAAGCCGACCGCTGCGTCGAGCGGACCCGCCGGCAGCTGGAACAGGTTGCCGGACATGTTCGCCGTCCACATGCGAAGCGTCTGCTCGCTGCGGTCGTTTTCGGTGAACAGGATGTAGTTCAGCATGTCCGGCGTGATCGTGCCGGGGCCGCCGAAGAGATTCAGCGGGACGCACGGCGCGACGCACTGATCGATAGGACCCAGCGCATTCATGATGTGCCGGATGTTGTAGGTGCCGGTGACCGTCTGCGAGGCGCGGTTGGAGCTGTCGACGTAGTTGACGTCCCAGAACCACTGGTGATCGCCGAAGTTCCAGTCGCCATTGACGCCGGTCGCGTAGTACTTCGTGTCGACGGTCTGGCTGAAGATGCGCGGACCGCCCTCGATCGGACGGCGGCCAAGACCGAAGTCGGGGCTGTTGCCGTCGAGCGAGAAACCGAACGGGTTGTACGGATTCGTCGCATCGACGCCGACGCGGTAGCAGAGATCGATCGCCATGCAGAACTGCTGGCCGAGGAAGATCGGCTCGGGCGCTGCCTGGTTCTTCGAATCGCGCGTGTTGTAGAGGCCCTTCAGGTAGAAGTTCACGTGATCCGTCATGCGGAACGTGCCCTGCGCGAAGATGCCGGTGCGATCCGACGGCGTCAGCAAGCAGGTTGTACGGCGCGAAGTTGAAGCGGTCGGCCGCCGTGAAGTGATGGAAGCCGCCCGGGAAGGTCGAGTTGTTGCCGTTCGCGGTGATGTTGCAGAAGGCGCCGTCGCACAAGCCGCCGAAGTCTTCACCGTTCGGTGTGTCGAACAGGTAACGCGTGAACGGCGTCGCCGAGCTCCACGAGCCCGGATTCGGCACGCCGCCGATGCCCGGCGTCGGATACTTCGACTGATCCCAGTCGGCCGAGCTGATGCCGTTCTGCTTGAAGCGGCTGATGTCCATGAAGAAGTCCCAGCGGTCGGTGCTGCCGCCGAGCGAGACGTTGCCGGACCAGGTCTTGCCGTCGCCGACCGAGTAGTCGCCGTAGTAGGCGTGCAGCGCAAGGCCGTCGGTCTTCTTCTTCGTGATGATGTTGATGACGCCCGCGATCGCATCCGAGCCGTACAGCGACGAGGCGCCGTCGGTCAGGATCTCGATGCGATCGACGATGCTCGCCGGGATCGTGTTGAGATCGACCGCAGCCGAGACGCCCGACGCGGACGACTCGTTCACCCAGCGCAGGCCGTCGACGAGGATCAGCGTGCGCTTCGCACCGAGGTTGCGCAGCGAAATCGTCGTCGAGCCGGAGCCGACGCCGCCGCCGTCCGGCGGGAAACCGAAGTTGCCGGCCGAGTTGAATTTCGTGTTGAGCGACGAACCCGAAACCGAGAGTCGCTGGATGACATCGCCGATCGAGCCGAGACCCGTCGCTTCGATGTCCTTGGACGTGATCGTCAGCACCGGCGTCTGGCCTTCGACTTCGGCCTTCTTGATGCGCGAACCGGTGACTTCGACCGCTTCGAGTTTCTGTACGTCTTCGCCGCCGCGATCCTGCGCGAACACAGGCATCGCATACGAGCCAGACACGACAGCGCCTGCCAACAACGGCAGCACCAGGCGCCGGAATTCTCCGCGTAACTTCATGAGCTCTCTCCCCGCTTGGGACGGTGTTTGTAGTGGCCAGCCACTAAGCCGATCGCCTGCGCGAGCCCCCTGCCCGCTGCAAGTGTCAAGAAAATGTAAAACAACCGTTCGGTTTTAGCTAGCACCCCGCGCTCTCTGGATGTGCACCGAATGCTCGGATGCAGGCAGAGGGCGGCGGGTTGCAGCGGAGATTTCCGAGCCGGAAGCGGCCCTAAGCCCCTCGTCCGCAACGAAAAGTGCTCTTCCGGGACCCGCCGCAGGCGTTAAACTCCCCGAAAGCCGTTTTCGCGTCCCGAAGCACCCGCATGCCGATCGATGTTCTGCCGCGCGGACCGCGGCGCCCCGCTCGCCTCGTCCTCGCCGCATTCGTTCTTGCAGGGCTCATTGTCCTGCCGGCCGCTGCCCAGGATCGTAGTACGCAACGCGAACAGTTCCGCTCGGCCTACGCGGCCGCGCAGCGCACGCCGCCCGGCGAATGGAAAAAGCTCGCCGTCGGTCTCGACGACTATCCGCTGTATCCGTACCTCGAAGCGACCGTGCTCCGCCGCACCATCGCGAAGGCATCGCGCGCCGACATCGAGCATTTTCTGAAGCGCTGGCCCGATTCGCTGCCCGAAAGCGACGTGCGCGACGCGTATCTTCGCGAGCTCGCGCGACGCGGCGAATGGTCGACGTTCCGCGCGTTCTGGAAAGCCAGCCGCGATCGCGACCTGCAATGCGACGCACTCGCCGCGCGCGTCGCCGCCGGCGAGAAGCTCGACTACGCGAAAGACATCGAGCCGCTCTGGACGAATCCGCGCTCGCTGCCCGGTGCGTGCGACAGCGTGCTTGCGAATGCGCGCGTGAACGGCGTGCTGATCGACGCGCTCGTCTGGACGCGTCTCCTCGAGGCTGCCGGCAGCGGCAACGAAGACAGCGCGGCCGCAGCCGCCGCGATGTTCAGCGGCGCCGACAAGGATGCCGCCGATCGCATCGTTGCCGCGGTCAGGAATCCGTCCGTCGTGCTTGCGAAATCGGATCAATGGCCCGACACGCCGCGCAATCGCGACGCGATCGCGTATGGCCTTGCGCGCTACGCGCGTCGCGACAGCGCGTCGACCGAAACGCTCTGGGCGAAACTCGGCGACAAGTTCAAGTGGGACGATCCGCAGAAGAACCGCGTGCTCAACGCGCTCGCGGTCTATCGCTCGACGAGCTATTCGCCCGACGCGCTCGCGCGCCTCAAGGCACTGCCCGAAAGACGCCGAAGACGACATGAGCCGCGAATGGCACGTGCGCATCGCACTCGCAACCGGCGACTTCAAGGAAACGCTCGCCGCGCTCGACGATCTCTCCGCGACGCAGCAGGCCGATTCGCGCTGGAAGTATCTGCGCGCGCGCGTCTTGACGAAACTCGATCGCAAGACCGACGCCGCGCCGATCTTCGCCGACGTCGCGCGCGAAGCGAGCTTCCACGGCTTCCTCGCCGCCGACTGGATCGGCGAGCCGTACGCGATCTGCCCGCGCACGCTTGCGACTGATCCGGCGGTCGAAAAAACCGTCGCGAACGAGGCCGATCTCGCCCGCGCGTTCGAGTTCCAGACGCTCGGCATGCTGCCCGAAGCGCGTCGCGAGTGGGACTACGGCATGCGCAAGCTTGGCGATCCGCGAAAAACGCCTCGCGGCCGATCTCGCATATCGCAAGGGCTGGTACGACCGCGCGGTGTTCTTCTATTCGGCCGATCCCGAAACGCAGCGGCTCTACGAGCAACGCTTTCCGCTCGCGCTCGAGACGCGCGTGAAGCGCGAAGCGAGCGGCGCCGGCATCGATCCCGCGTGGGCGTACGCGATCATCCGCGCCGAAAGCGCATGGATGACCGACGCGCACTCACACGCCGACGCGTACGGCCTGATGCAGCTCTTGCCCGGCGTCGCGAAAGGCGTCGCGAAATCGGAGAAGCTTCCATACGACCGCCCGAGCGACCTGTTCGACCCGACGCTCAACGTGCAGCTCGGCACACGCTACCTCGGGCGCATGGCCGACCGGTTCAACGGCAGCCCATGGCTTGCGAGCGCGGCCTACAACGCCGGTGAAGCGCCGGTCGGCCGCTGGCTCGACGCGCGCGGATCGCTCGATCCCGATTTCTTCATCGAGACGATTCCGTACAAGGAAACGCGCGAATACGTCGGCCGCGTGCTCGCCTTCAGCGTCATCTACGACTGGCGCATGAATGGCAAGGCCGTCTCGCTCGCATCGCGCATGCCGCGCATCGGACAGGTGTATGCCGCGCCGACCGACGCGACGCCGCGCAAGGGCGTCGTCTGCCCGACCGAGCCTGCGCCGGCGACGGCCGTCGCGGCCGGAGCGACCGGCGCCACGCACTGACGACACCGCGCGGTTCAGCGCCGCACGCTATGCTTCCGCTTCTGTCGCTCCGCCGGAGGCGTCGATGAAACCGCAGCGCATCGTCATCCTCGGCGGCACCGGCTTCGTCGGCAGCCATCTCGTGCCGCGCCTGCATGCTGACGGTCACACGATCACGATCCTGTCGCGGAACCGCGAGCTGCACCGCGATCTCGGTGTGCTTCCACGCGCGAGCGTCGTCACGGCCGACATCTACAACGGCGACGTGCTGCGCCGCCAGCTCGCGGGCGCCGACACGGCGATCAACCTCGTCGGCATCCTCAACGAGCGCGGCAACAACGGCAGCGGCTTTCGCAAGGCGCACGTCGAGCTGACCGAAACGCTGATCGCAGCGTGCCGCGCAGCCGGCGTTCCGCGCTTGCTGCAGATGAGTGCGCTCCGCGCCGGCGAAGGCGACAGCTTCTACTTGAAGACGCGCGGCGAAGCCGAAGCGAAAGTGAAAAGCTCGCCGCTCGCATGGACGATCTTCCGGCCGTCCGTGATCTTCGGTCCCGGCGACGGCCTTTTCTTCCGCTTTGCGAGTCTGTTGCGCATGACGCCCGTGCTGCCGCTCGCGCGCGCGCACGCGAAGTTCACGCCTGTCTACGTCGGCGACGTCGCCGCAGCGTTCGCGCGCGCGATCGTGCATCGGCACACGGCTGCGCACACCTATGAGCTCTTCGGTCCGCGCGTGATCGAGCTCGGCGATCTCGTGCGCTGGACCGCCACGCTGATCGGCAAGCGGCGCTGGATCATTGCGCTGCCCGATGCGCTCGGCGGCGTTCAGGCCTACGTCGGCGAGTGGCTGCCGGGCAAGCCCATTTCGCGCGACAACTTCCGCTCGCTGAAGCTCGATTCGGTCGGCACGAACGACGGGCTCGCTGCGCTCGGCATCGTCGCGACGCCGATGGACGTCGTCATGCCGGCGCTGCTCGGCGGCGATTCGTGGCAGCGCCGGCTCGACCGCTACCGCGAAGCGCACGGCCGCGTTTTCTAGACGCTATTGCCCGACGACCTGCGGGCGCATCGGTCCAAGCAGGCCGAGCAGCTGCTTCTGCAAATCCTTCGGCACCTTTTGCGAATCCATCGCGCGCACGAGATCCTCGACGAACGCATCGAAATCGGCGTCGCCGAGATTCAAGCCGCTGTGCGCCTCTTCCATGCTGCGGCCCGTGTATTCGCACGGCCCGCCGGTCGCGGCGCAGATCTGCTCGATCAGGAGCCGACGCAGGTCCGCCATGTCGGTCTTCTCGAAGAAGAGGTTGATGCGAAGATCGCCGTGAATCTCGGCGAGCGCCGCGTCGACGACCTTCGTGATCCCCTCCGTGCCGCCGAGCGCGCGATAAAGCGCATCGCTCTTCGCGCCTGCGGCCGCCTTCGCTTGTGGCGCCGCATGTTTCGCCGGCGGCGCCGCCGTGCATCCGGCCGCCAGCACCACGCATAACCCGATCGCAAGTCGCATCGACGTCTGCATCGCCGCCCTCCCGCGGTTTCGCTGGCACAATGCCAGCCCAATCGGAGAGACCCGTCAAGTGATGCGGACCTTTCTCGTCGGCGGCGCCGTCCGCGACAGGCTGCTCGGCCGGAGCGTCGTCGACCGCGACTACGTCGTCGTCGGCGCGACGCCGGAAGAGATGGCGCGCCTCGGCTTCCGCCCGATCGGCCGCGATTTCCCGGTGTTCCTGCATCCCGAGACGCGCGAGGAATACGCGCTCGCGCGCACCGAGCGCAAGAGCGGCCGCGGCTATCACGGGTTCGTCTTCTCGACCGATCCGACGGTTACGCTCGAGCAGGATCTTGAGCGCCGCGACCTCACGATCAACGCGATGGCGCGAGGACGACGCCGGCGGCCTCGTCGATCCGTTCGGCGGCGCGCGCGACCTCGAGGCACGGCTGTTGCGCCATGTCTCGCCGGCGTTCGCCGAGGATCCCGTGCGCGTGCTGCGCGTCGCGCGTTTCGCCGCGCGCTACGCGCCGCTCGGCTTTCGCATCGCGGACGAGACGCTCGCGCTGATGAAGCGCATGGTCGACGACGGCGAGGTCGCGCACCTCGTCGCCGAGCGCGTCTGGGCCGAGACGCGCAAGGCGCTCGCGGAGCCGCAACCTTCGGCGTTCCTGAAAAGCCTTCGTGCGTGCGGCGCGCTCGGCATTCTCTTTCCGGAAGTCGATGCGCTGTACGGCGTGCCGCAGCGCGCCGAGTTCCATCCGGAAATCGACACCGGCGTGCACATCGAGCTCGTGCTCGACGCGGCCGCGCGCCTCGCGCCCGGCGACGATCTCGTCGGCTTCTGCGCGCTGACGCACGACCTCGGCAAGGCGCTGACGCCGGCCGACCAGCTGCCGCGCCATATCGGCCACGAGCACGCCGGCGTCGCGCCGCTGCGTGCGCTCGCGTCGCGGTTGCGCGTCCCGGCCGAACACGCGGCGCTCGCCGAGCACGTGTGCCGGTTTCATCTCGACATGCATCGCGCGTTCGAGCTTCGGCCCGAGACGCTGCTGTCGATTCTCGAACGGATCGATGCGTTCCGGCGCACGGAGCGGATCGCGCCGTTCCTGCTCGCGTGTGAAGCCGACAAGCGCGGACGGCTCGGTTCCGAAGACGCGGACTATCCGCAGGCGGACTACGTGCGCGCGGCGTTTGCGGCAGCAGCGGCGGTGCAGGCCACGCAGTTCGTCGAGCAGGGACTCACGGGCCCCGCGATCGGCGATGCCGTGCGCAACGCACGCACGCAGGCAATTGCCGAAGTGCGTCGACGATACCCTGTGGAATAGTGCCGTCATTCCGGCGAAAGCCGGAATCCATTTTGATCTTGTTGGCGCAGCGCTATCGCGAGATCGCCCTCACCCTTCCCGCGCGCGCGGGAGAGCGAGAAAGAAAGTATCAAAGGCGCCGCGACAGATCGAACGCGCGAAGCCCGGCCGGCACTTCGCCGATGCCGCGCGCGAACGCGATCGCCTGGAAGCGCTCGCCCATCTCGCCGGGCAGCGTGAGGCGCTTCGCTTCGTTGACGACGCGCATGCGATCCACCTCGCCGAGCGACGAGGCTTCCTCGATCAGGGCGGGCAAGCCGCTCGACAGCAGGAACTGGCCTTGCGGCGCGTAGCCTACGAGCTCGAAACCGCTGCCGGTGCCGGCTTCGGCGACCGCCGTGAAATCGACGAACGCGGTGATGTCCTGCAATCCCGGCCGATGGAACGGATCGCCGTGGCCGCGATGGCGGTAATGGCAGACGAGCGTGCCGTCGCTGCGCTCCGGCAGATAGAACTCGCTGCGCGGATAGCCGTAGTCGACGAACAAAGCGACGCCGCGTTCGAGCGAACCGATCACGGCCGGCATCCAGTACGGCAGCTGCGGCAGGATTTCCGAGCGGTAGCCGTCGGCGAATGGTGCGTCGAGGTAGCGTTCGACGTGACGCACGGCCGCACTGACGAGCGGGTCGGCCGGCCGATCCTCGCGCGCGAACACGCCGCCCTGAACGACGACGCATTCCTCGAAGACTTCGCCGTCCTTCAGCGTGAAGCGCGTCGTCGGCAGCGCGTCGAGCACTTCGTTCGCGAACAGCACGCCGTGCCATGCATCCTCAGGCGGACGATCGATCCACGCAACGCGCGCGGCGAGATCGGGCGTCAGCGCCGTTTCGATGTGCGCGCGCTGGCGCTCGCGAAGATCGGCGCTCGGTTCGAGCAGCAGGTACCGATGCGGCAACGCGTCGTTCTTCGCGAGCTCGCGCAACGCGGCTGCGGCGAAGCGACCGCTGCCGCCGCCGAGCTCGAGCATGTCCGCGCTCTCGCCGAGCTCACGCAGCGCCGGCGCGAGCGTGCCCGCGATGACGCGTGCGAAGAGATCGCCGAGCTCGGGCGCGGTGACGAAATCGCCCGCCGCGCCGAACTTCGTCTTGCCCGCGCTGTAATAGCCGAGGCCCGGCGCGTAGAGGCAAAGCTCCATGTAGCGCGCGAATGGCATCGGGCCATTCGCGGCGATCTCGTTGCGGATCAGCGCGGCGAGCGCATCGGAGTGCGCGATTTCGTCGGCGCCCGGCACCGGCAGATCGATCTTCAACGAGGCTCCCGCGCGCTTCTGCGACAATGGCGTGACTTCAGCATAGCGGCCGGCACGGAGAACACCAATGGCAGACAGCGCGCAGAGCCGTCGCGTCGTCCTCGTCACCGGCGCGGCGCGGCGCATCGGCGCCGTCATCGCGCGGCGGCTGCACGCGGCTGGGTACGACGTGGCGCTGCACGCGCGCCGCTCGCAGAGCGAGCTCGACGCGCTCGTTGCCGAGCTCGAAAGCGCACGCGCATCGAGCACGCTCGCGCTCGAAGCCGATCTTGGCGATGTCGCTGCGTTGCCGGATCTCGCCAACGCCGTTGTCGAACGCTTCGGACGGCTCGACGCACTCGTCAACAACGCGGCCGTGTTCTATCCGACGCCGGTCGGCAGCGCGACGCCTGCGCAATGGGACGAATTGTTCGGCACGAACGCGCGCGCGCCGTTCTTCCTCGCGCAGGCCGCGGCGCCGCATCTCGCGGCGTCGAACGGCGCGATCGTCAACATCGTCGACATCTACGCCGAGCAGCCGCTCGCGGCGCATGCGCTCTACAGCATGAGCAAGGCCGCGCTCGCGGCGATGACGAAGGCGCTCGCGCGCGATCTCGCACCGGACGTGCGCGTCAACGGCGTCGCGCCGGGCGCGATCCTCTGGCCCGATGGCGGCAAGAGCGAGGCTGCACAGCAGGCGCTGATCGAGCGCACGCCGTTGAAGCGCATGGGATCGCCGGACGACATCGCCAGCGCGGTGCTGTGGCTTCTCGAAGCGCCGTTCGTGACCGGCGAGATTGTGCGCGTCGACGGCGGACGGCATCTCGTCAGTTGACGATCCGCTCAGCTGCGATCCGCTCAGAAGCGCGGATCGATGCCGTCGATGTAGCGGTATTGCCCGGGCGGCATGTAGAGCGGCAGCAGCGTCGATTCTTCCTGCCGCAGCATCTGCGCGAAGAGGCCCGCGATGCGCACGACGTCGTGCACGAAGCGACGCCGGCGATAGCTGTCCCACGGCGAATCGAGATAGTCGGTCAGCACGGCTTCAATCAGCAGCGACGAGCGCTCGAGCTCGCGGTGCGTCGACTTGAACTGGATCGTCGCCATCCGGTCCTTCTCGAGCGCCCAGCGAAGATATGGATAGAGCTGCACGCTCTTGATGAGCCCCGTTCGCCGGAAGCCATCGGCGAAGCGGCGCATGCAGACGATCTCGGCGTCCTCGTCGCGCGCGCGGCATGCGTCGAGCAGCGCGCGCATGTCGCGGCGGATGACTTCGTGGTCGCGCAGGATCTGTGCGGTCAGGCGCGGCCGAAAGCGGACGCCGCCGCCGAGGGCGCCGTCGAGCTCGCTGTCGTGGGCCGCCGGTTGCGGCCGCGTCTGGGGGCGGCCGAAGGTCGCCGCCAGAAAATTGAACATTTACTGCGCACCCGCAGCCCCCGCGTGGCGCGGGCCCCTGCCGGAGTGTCCCTCAAAAATGTGATCGGGTCGACACTTTCGCGGCGGTCGTCATTTGTAAAGACGTTCAGGCCGCGTCGGTGCCCAGCGAAACGCGCACCAGCGGCGACTCGGGCGGCAGGGCCTCGAGGAGCTCTGCGATCGTGCGACCACTGACCGGATCGCGCGCATCCGGCGCGATATCGGCAAGCGGCACGAGCACGAACGCCTCGGCGAGCTCGCCGCGCGGAATCTCGAGATGCCCCGGCCCGCTGACGATCCGATCGTCGAACAGCACGATGTCGACGTCGAGCGTGCGGCTCGAATAACGCGGCCCGTCGCGGCGGCGGTCGTGGCGGTTTTCGAGCGCATGCAGCCACGCGTCGAGCGCGATGGGATCAAGGTCCGTGTCGATGCCGACGGCGAGATTGAGGAATGGCGGACCGTCGAAGCCGACCGCCGCCGAACGGTACGAGGGCGAGACCGCAATCGTCCCGAAGCGTTCACGCAGCTCGTCGATCGCGAGGCGGAGGTGATGCTCGGGCTCGATGTTCGAGCCGAGGCTGAGATACGCGCGATGCATCAGCCGCGCGTGCCGCGCTCGATGACGACACCGACTGCCTTCGCGCCGCGCACCGCGCCCGGCTTGGAGAGCTTGAGCCGAAGCCATGCGACGCCGAACTCGTCGCGGATGATTGCGGCGCAGCGCTCGGCGAGCGTCTCGACCAGCTGGAAGCTCGATGCTTCGACGAAAGCGATGAGCCGCTTCGAGACGGCCTTGTAGTTGAGCGTGTCGCCGATCGCGTCGCTCGCGGCGGGCTTCGTGTTGTCGAAGCCCATCTCGATGTCGAGCGCGATCGTCTGGCGCGTGCGGCGCTCCCAGTCGTAGATGCCGATCACGGTGTCGATGCGGAGGTCTTCGATGAAGACGAAATCCATGGACGATCCTTTGCGACTCACGCGACCGGCGGCAGCGAAGCGAGATCCCAGCGCGGCTGCACCTTGATCGCAGCCGATTCGAGCTGCCCCGCCTGCAACCGCAGCGCGCCGGCCAGCGCAATCATCGCGCCATTGTCGGTGCAGAACTCCGGCCGCGGGAAATACGTGCGGAAGCCTTCTTTCGTGCCCGCCTCGGCAAGCACGGCGCGAAGGCGCTTGTTCGCACCGACGCCGCCGGCGACGACGAGCGAGCGGGCGCCGGTCGCCGCGAGCGCGCGGCGGCACTTGATCGCGAGCGTCTCGACGATCGCATCCTCGAACGCGCGCGCGACATCGGCCTTGGTCTGCTCGGAGCGGTCGCTGGCCCGCCACGCGAGCAGCACCTGCGTCTTGAGGCCCGAGAAGCTGAAATCGAGCCCGGGCCGATCGGTCATCGGCCGCGCGAAGCGGAACTTGCCCGGCTGGCCCTGTTCGGCGAGCTTCGCGAGCGCCGGGCCGCCGGGATAGGGCAGGTCCATCAGCTTCGCGGTCTTGTCGAAGGCCTCACCGGCGGCGTCGTCGAGCGTGTCGCCGAGCAGCGTGTAGCGGCCGATCGCGCCGACCTCGATCAGCATCGAATGGCCGCCCGAGACGAGCAGCGCGACGAACGGTGGCTCGGGCGGATCGGCCTCGAGCAGCGGCGCCAGCAGGTGCCCTTCCATGTGGTGGACGCCGATCGCCGGGAGCCCGAGCGCCCAGGCCAGCGAGCGGGCCGCCGTTGCGCCGACCAGCAACGCGCCGACGAGCCCGGGCCCGGCCGTATAGGCGACGCCGCCGAGGTCCGCGACGTCGAGCCCGGCCTGCTTCAGGGTCTCCTCGACGAGCGGCAGGAGCTTCCTGACGTGGTCGCGCGAGGCGAGCTCCGGCACGACGCCGCCGTAGTCCGCGTGCATGCGGATCTGGCTGTAGAGCGTGTGCGCGAGGAGGCCCTTTCCGGGCTCGAACACCGCCACGCCGGTCTCGTCGCACGAGGTCTCGACGCCGAGCACCGGCCCGGCTAGGCCCCTTCCCTGCTTTGCAAACGGCTGATTCATCACGGTAGAATATCCGGCTCGCCCGCTGCCCGAGGGCGACATCTACCGGAGATTTTATGCCAAGCGTCAAAGTCCGTGAGAACGAACCGTTCGAGTTCGCGCTCCGCCGTTTCAAGCGCACCTGCGAGAAAGCCGGCGTCCTCGCCGAAGTCCGCAAGCGCGAGTTCTACGAAAAGCCGACCCAGGAACGCAAGCGCAAGCGCGCGGCTGCGGTCAAGCGTCACCTGCGCCGCGTCTCGCGCGACGTGACGAAGCGCCAGCGCCTGTATTGATTCGCGGTGGGCCGCGGCCCACCCACCCGGGCTGAAACCTTCGGCCGGCATTGCGCAAGCGATGTCGGCCGTTTGCGTTTCCCGGCCTTCGATTTTTCACGCATTACACGAGGCTCGCCATGCCGCTTAAGCAGCAGATCACCGACGACATGAAGACCGCGATGAAGAGCGGCGAGAAGGACCGCCTCGGCGTGATCCGGCTGATCCTCGCCGCGATCAAGCAGCGCGAGGTCGACGAGCGCATCGAGCTCGACGACGCGCAGGTGCTCGCCGTCATCGAGAAGATGATCAAGCAGCGCCGCGACTCGATCACGCAGTTCCGCGCCGCCGCGCGCGAGGATCTGGCGACGAAAGAGGAATACGAAGTCGGCGTGATCCAGGGCTACATGCCGGCGCAGCTCGGCGAGGCCGAGATCGACGCGATCATCGCGAAGGCGATCGCCGATTCCGGTGCTGCGAGCGCGAAAGACATGGGCAAGGTGATCGGGCTCGTGCGCCCGCAGGTCGCGGGGCGCGCCGACATGGGCGCGATCTCGCAACGCGTGAAGGCCAAGCTCGGCGGCTGACGCGCGCTCAGCGCATCGAATCGCGCCCGGTCTTCGCGGCGCGCTTCGCGCCCATGCGACGGAGCGTGGCTTTGTCGTCCTCGTCGATCTCGGGTTTGAGATCGATGTCCTTCGGACAGTTCGGATAATGCTTGCGCTCACCGATGCGCTTGATCCAGCGCGCGCAGAAGCGGTTGTAGACGGGCCATGGCAGGCCGTCCGACACGACCAGCGCGCGCTCGACGCGCAGCGCAATCTGATGCGCGTCGCGGTAAGGGAAGTTGAGCGCATGCTCGAACAGCATCTCGACGACCTCGTGCATGACGATGTAGCGATCGATGCTGTAGCGCTTGCCTTCGTGCGTCAGCGTCTTCGGCAGCTCGTAATCGATATAGACCTTGTCGCCCTTGCGATTGCACGAGCCGACGTACGGCACGTCGTGCGTGCGCACGATCGTGACCGACTTCATCGCCGCATCGGCCGCCTCGTCGAGCATGCGGTTGCGGATGAGCCATTCGCCGGGTTTCGGGCGGTGTCCCCACATGACGTTGCCTCCTCGCTGGGTGCGGTGATCGGGCCGGTGCGGCGGCGCCGCGTGCGTAACGCCGCGCGCGCCGGCTACGTGGCATCCTAGCCCTTCCATGCGCGGCCGCATCCCCGAAAAGTTCATAGACGAGCTCCTCGCCCGCGTCGACATCGTCGACGTGATCCAGGAGCGCGTGCCGCTGAAGCGCGCGGGCCGCGACTGGTCCGCGCGCTGTCCATTCCACGACGAACGCTCGCCCTCGTTCACGGTGAGCCCTGCGAAGCAGTTCTATCACTGCTTCGGCTGCGGCGTGCACGGCAGCGCGATCGGGTTCCTGATGAACTACGACCGCCTCGAGTTTCCCGACGCGGTCGAGGAGCTCGCGAGCCGCGCCGGCCTCAAGGTGCCGTACGAAGGCGGTCGCGAGGCGCCGCGCGAGGATTCGAGCGATCTCTACAACGTGCTCGAAGCGGCGGCGGCGTTCTTCTCGACGGCAGCTCGGCGCGAACGAGATGGCGCAGAATTATTTCGCCGATCGCGGGCTCGATGACGCGACGAGCGCGAAGTTCAATCTCGGCTACGCGCCGGATCAGTGGGACGCGCTCAAGAACGCGCTCGGCACCAGCGCGCAGCGCATCGCATTGATGGAGAAAGCGGGCCTGCTGACGAGCGGCGAGCGCGGCTCGAAGTACGACCGGTTCCGCCATCGCGTGATGTTCCCGATCCTCGACCGCCGCGGCCGCACGATCGCGTTCGGCGGGCGCGTGCTGGTCAAGGAAGACACGCCGAAATATCTCAACTCACCGGAGACGCCGCTCTTCCACAAGGGCCGCGAGCTGTTCGGCCTCTGGCAGGTGCGCGAGGCGCATCAGAAGATTCCGCGCCTCGTCGTCGTCGAAGGCTACATGGACGTGATCAGCCTGCATCAGTTCGGCGTGCCGCAGGCGGTGGCGACGCTCGGCACCGCGACGACACGCGATCACGCCGAGATCCTGTTTCGCCAGTGCGCGGACGTCTATTTCTGCTTCGACGGCGATCGCGCCGGGCGACAGGCCGCATGGCGCGCGGTCGAATCGGTATTGCCGCGCATGCGCGACGGACGGCAGGCGATGTATCTGTTCCTGCCCGACGGCGAAGATCCCGACACGCTTGATCCGCCAGGAAGGCACGAACGGTTTCGAAGAGCGGCTCAGGAACGCGACGCCGCTCAGCGAGTTCTTCTTCGCCGAGATCGGCAAGGACGTGAACCTTGCGAGCCTCGACGGCAAGGCGCGCCTCGCCGAGCGCGCGCGGCCGATGCTCGCGCAGATTCCGGACGGTGCGTTTCGCGATCTGATGCTCGCCGAGCTCGATCGGATGACCGGCGTGCACGTGCAAGTCGCCGCGCCGCCAACCGATCCGTCGGCGGTGAAGTCGCCTGCGCGGCCGCAACAGCGATCGCTCGTGCGCTCGGCAGTCGCGTTGCTCGTGCAGAATCCGCAGCTCGGCAGCGCCATCGAGCCGCCATGGACGTTCTCCGAGCTTCGTCAGCCCGGCATTCCTTTGCTGGTCGAGCTGATCGCGCTCTGCCGCGATCGACCCGAGATCACGACCGGCGCGCTGATCGAGCACTTCGCCGAACGCGAAGAGGCGAAGGCGCTGCAGAAGCTTGCGGTCATGGATTTCCCGGGCGGCGAGCACGAAAGCCGCGAGGAGTTCCTCGGCGCGATCCTGCAGCTCGATCGGCAGACCGAATCGCAAAGGCGGTCGGATCTGCACCTGCGCCTCAAGGAGCTCGAAGGCAAGGGCGTCGCCGGCCTCAGCGAAGCGGAGCGGAACGAATTGCGCCAGCTGCTCGTTTCGAAGGAAACGAGGCCGTCCTGAGCCCGCGCGGCCCTCTGGAGGGGCGCGCGGGTCGCCGATTCGCTTTGCCGCCGATTCCGGTGTATCGTGCCGCCACTGTGTTTGACAGGGTCACGGTGAATTGTGGCCCGATGGCGGTAGATCCTTCTTCCGCTTCATCGCCTGAGCTCGCTTTCTCCTTGCCAACCTCAGTCTCGATTCGGGATGTTCCCGGAGCGCGAATCACCTTTTTCGAAGTTGTTAGGAGTTACAAATGGCAGAGCGTCAGATGGGTACCGTCAAGTGGTTCAACGATGCGAAGGGTTTTGGATTCATCACGCCTGAGAGCGGTCCGGACGTGTTCGTCCACTTCCGTTCGATCCAGGGCGCGGGTTTCAAGACCCTGACCGAAGGCCAGCGCGTGAGCTTCATCGCCACGCAGGGCCAGAAGGGCATGCAGGCTGACGAAGTGCAGATGGCGTAATTCGCCTCGCACTCTAGGCTATGAAAAAAGAACCCCGGGCAGAAATGCCCGGGGTTTTTCTTTTCTTGCGTTCGCGACGCGCGCAGTACGCGAATCACGCCGCGTGCGAGCGTCCGAGATCACCTCGAATCACCTTCGCGGCATTGTGCCCCGGCGCGCCGGTGACGCCGCCGCCCGGATGCGTGCCGGCGCCGCAGAGATAGAGCCCGGGCAGCGCGCCGCGGTAGTCGGCGTAGCCGATCATCGGCCGCGCGCTGAAGAGCTGATTGAGCGAGAGCGCGCCGTGGAAGATGTCGCCGCCGATCAGCCCGAAATCGCGCTCGAGATCGAGCGGGCTCTTGATCTGGCGGCCGAGCACCGACGCCTTGAAGCCTGGCGCGAAGCGGTCGACCGTCGCGACCATGACATCGGCGACTTCCTCGCGATGGTCGTCCCACGATTTGCCGTCCGGCAATTCGGGCGCGACGTGCTGGCAGAAAAGGCTCGCGACATGCTGGCCCGCCGGCGCGAGCGAATCGTCCAGCGTCGAGGGAATCAGCATCTCGACGATCGGCTCGCGGGACCAGCCGTACTGGCGTGCGTCGAGGTACGCGCGGTCCATGTAGTCGAGCGTCGGCGCCATGATGATGCCGGCCGTCAGGTGATCGCCCGGCTCCGGTAACGCGGTGAAGCGCGGCAGTTCCGAAAGCGCGACGTTCATGCGGAACGTGCCCGAACCACAGCGCCAGTTCGCCATGCGCTCCTGCACCGGCGCGGGCACGGCCGCGCGCGCGATGAGGCGCTCGTAGAGCAATTTCGGATTGACGTTCGCGACGACTGCGCGCGCATGGATCACGTCGCTCTTCTCGCTGACGACGCCGACCACGCGGCCCGGCTCTGATCCAGTACGTTCGACGACGACCTCGCGCACACCTTCGCCGAGCCGGATCTCGACGCCGGCCGCGATCGCAGCCTTCGCCATCGCCTGCGTGATCGCGCCCATGCCGCCGATCGCGTGGCCCCACGCGCCCTTGACGCCGTTGACCTCGCCGAACACGTGATGCAAGAGCACATACGCCGAGCCCGGTGTGTACGGGCTTGCGTAGTTGCCGACGATGCCGTCGAAGCCGAGCACGGCCTTGATCGGATCGCTTTCGAAGAAGCGCTCGAGATATTCGGCGGCCGAGACCGCGAAGAGATCGAGCAGGTCCGTGCGCAGCGTCGAGTCGATCGACGCGAGCTGCCTGCCGAGCTTTCCGGCGCGCAGCATTTCCGGCAGCGCCTTGAGCCAGCCCGCGTCGGTCACGTTGGGCGGCGGTTCGAGTGCAAGCGCGCGCAGCACGTCGGCGATCGCTTCGAGGCGGCGCTCGTATTCGGGCAGGCGATCGGCGTCGCGTTGCGAGAACTTCGCGACCTCTGCGTGCGTGCGGCCCGCGCCGGTCGCGAGATAGCGCCCGTCCGGTAGCGGCAGGAAGTTGTTGAGCTTGCGCATGACGATCTTGAGACCATGCGCTTCGAGATCGAGATCGCGGATGACTTTCGGCTGCAGCAGCGACACCGTGTACGCCGCGACCGAGTTGCGGAAGCCCGGATGGAACTCCTCGGTCACAGCCGCCCCGCCGACGACGCCGCGGCGTTCGAGCACGAGCACCTTGAGGCCCGCCTTCGCGAGGTAGGTCGCGCATACGAGGCCGTTGTGGCCGGCGCCGATGAGGATCGCGTCGTAGCGTGGAGTCGTCATGCGCACATTATGCGGCACAATGTGCATCCACACGGCTCACCGCCGGATCCCTGCGCAAACCTTTGAGAACCGTCAACGCCACCCGCTACGTGACGCCGCTGCGCGAAGGCGGCTCGCTGCCCGCGATCGTCGAAGCCGACGACCAGGGCATGTACGTGCTGAAATTCCGCGGCGCGGGTCAAGGACCGAAGGCGTTGATCGCCGAGCTCGTCGCGGGCGAAATCGCGCGCGCGCTCGGATTGCCGATACCCGAAATCGTCTTCGTCGAGCTCGACGCCGAGCTCGCGCGTACCGAGCCCGATCCCGAAATCCAGGATCTGATCAAGGCGAGCGCGGGCCTCAATCTCGCGCTCGACTATCTGCCCGGCGCGGTCACCTTCGATCCTGTCGTCGAGCAGCCCGATGTGGATCTCGCGTCGGCGATCGTGTGGTTCGATGCGCTGGTCACGAACGTCGACCGCACGCCGCGCAACACGAACATGCTGATGTGGCACCGGCGGCTCTGGCTGATCGACCACGGCGCGGCCCTCTTCTTCCATCACGCGTGGGACGACTGGCTGGCGCGCAGCACCGCGCCGTTCGCACTGATCAAGGATCACGTGCTGCTGCCGCTGGCCAACCGGGTGGCCGAGGTCGGCGCAACACTGGCGGCGCGGCTCGATTCGCACACGATCGACGCGATCGTCGAGAACATTCCGGCCGCGTGGCTCGGCGGCGGTGCGCCGTTCGCCGATCATCGCGAGCACCGCGACGCCTATGCGACGTGGCTCAAGCGGCGCCGCGACGCGTCGCGCACTCTCGTGGAGGAGGCGATCCGTGCCCGCGCACGCCATCTATGACTATGCGGTGATCCGCGTCGTGCCGCGCGTCGAGCGCGCGGAGTTCGTCAATGTCGGCGTGATCGTGTCGTGCCAGGACGCGTCGTTCCTCGAGGCGCGCATCGAGCTCGACGAAGCGCGTTTGCTCGCGTTGCATGCCGGGCTCGACATCGCGGCGATCAGCGCGCATCTCGCGACGATCCCGGCGATCTGCGCCGGCGGCGAGGCCGCCGGACCGATCGGAAAACTGGCGCGACGCGAGCGCTTCGACTGGCTGACCGCACCGCGCAGCACGATGATCCAGACATCGCCCGTGCACGCGGGACGCTGCACGGATCCCGTCGCCGCGATCGAGCACCTGATGCGCACGATGGTGCGCGCGCCCGCTGGACGCGGCGCACCGTAGCACCGCCCGCCGGTTACGGCGTCAGCGTGAGATCGTCCATCATCACGCGCGGCGCCGACGGCTGATCGCCGTACGTCGCGTAGAGCTTCAGGCTATCGAACGTCGCACCGCCGACGCTGAGCGTCGCGATCGTGTCGTTGTCGCGCCCACCGCCGTTCGCGATCGTGATCACGTCGCTCGCGACGACAGTGCCCGCGTCGAGCGCGTCGAGATGGATCTCGATGCCGCCCCACGGCCCGTTCTCGTAGTAGCCGATGTCGACGCTCGCGGCGCTCGCCGGTGTGTCGAGATCCATCGTCACGCGCACGAGCGCGCCGATCGAGAGGTTCGGTCCTGGCACGTACGCGGTGCCGAACGTCAGCGAGTTCGGCGCGCTGCCGTAGTCGGAATGAGCCGTATAGAAATCGGTGGCGTCCTCGATGATGAGCTGGTCGCCGACATCGGCCGGCGTGAACGTGCTGCCATCCGGGAACACGCCGCCGATGCCGTTGACGTCGTGGTACGAGATGCCGTTGTAGGCGTAGCTCGTGCCGAGGAAGCCTTCGATCAGATCGTCGTAGTTGCTGATCGAAGGGCCGGCCGGGTCGAAGTCGTCGGCGAAGATGAGATCGTTGCCGGCGAAGGCCGACGGCAGCGGGAACAACGCGCCGCCCGCGATCAGCGCGGACAGGCTCTTGGCGGTCAGGGACATGGGTCACCTCTCTGGGCTGGGTCGAAACGAAGCGCCGGTGGAGGACGCCCGGAGGAAAACGCCGCGAAGCTAGCTTATCTGAGGCCAGCCGCTTTTGAATCCCATGTGCCGCGCGTTCGGGGCGCGTTCGGGTTTCATCAAGAGCGTACGGTCATAGAGCCGGGGCGGAGACGGCCCGCGCGGGCGCGGCGTGCGTCGCCGCGATCCAGGCCGCGGTCGCGATGCCGACCACGCAGAGCGCCGCGACATAGTGTGCCGGCGCGAGCGGCTGCTGCTTCATCAGGAGCGTCACGAAAAGCGGCGTCAGGCCGCCGAAGATCGCGTAGGCGACGTTGTACGCGAACGAGATGCCCGAGAACCGCACGGGCGCAGGGTATGCACGCACCAGCACCGTCGGGATCACGCCGACGACGCCGACGCAGAAACCTGTCAGCCCGTAGAGAATGCCGAGGTGCTGCGTGCTCTGGCCGAGGCCGAGATAGAGCGCGTACGTCGCCGCGAGCAGCAGCGCGCAGCCGAGCATCAGCATGCGCTCGGCGCCGAAGCGGTCGGCAAGCCAGCCGAACACGATGCAGCCGATCGAGAGGCCGAGCGTCGCGAGACTGTTCGCCGCAAGCGTGTCCGCGGCCGCGATGCCGAAGAGCTTCTGGATCAGCGTCGGCGTCATCAGGATCACGACGACGATCGCGGCTGTCAGCACCCAGGTCAGCAGCATCGATTGCACGATCGCGCGGCCGTGGCCCGCGAGCACGACACGAAGCGGCAAACCTTCGACGAGCGCGCGGCGGCGGCGCATCTCTTCGAATACCGGCGTCTCCGCAAGAAGCCTGCGCAGGAACACCGCGAAGAAGCCGAACACGCCGCCGATCAGGAACGGGATGCGCCACGCGAACGCCTGCACGTCGGTCGCGCTCCAGGTCTTGTTGATCCAGGTTGCGATCAGCGATCCGATCAGGATGCCGACCGTGAGCCCCGATGTCAGCGTGCCGCACGCGAAGCCGGTCTTGCGCTCGGGCACGTGCTCGGCGACGAACGTCCACGCGCCCGGCACTTCGCCGCCGACGGCCGCGCCTTGCAGGATGCGCATCAGCAGCAGCGCGAGCGGCGCGGCGTAGCCGAGCGTCGCGTACGTCGGCAGCAGACCGATCAGCAGCGTCGGGATCGCCATCAGGAACACGCTCAGCGTGAACATCTGCTTGCGGCCGCTGCGGTCGCCGAAGTGCGCCATGACGATGCCGCCGAGCGGCCGCGCGAGATAGCCGGCCGCGAAGATGCCGAACGTCTGCAGCTGGCGCAGCCAGTCGGGCATCTCGGGCGGAAAGAACAGCTGGCCGATGACCGAGGTGAAGAAGACGAAGATGATGAAGTCGTAGTACTCGAGCGCGCCGCCAAGTGCGGCGAGGACGAGGGTCTTGGCGTCGCTGCGCGTCAGCGGGCGCGCGGGGTCGGTGGCTGGCGTCACGGAGGGTCTCGGCGTGGCGGACAGCGCAGATATACCACCGACGCGACGCTTGCGTCGCGCCTGCGATCAGGGATCGAACCCGTCCGCGAAGATCTCGTCACCCGCCGCGACCGGCCGCTCGTACGCGCCGATGTCGAAGCCGGGTCCTTGCGGCCGCGGGACGCCGGCGATGTCGTCCGGCACGTCGTCGCGCGTCTCGCCGCTGTCGAGCGCGGGGCTCGTCGTGGACAGCTGGTAATCGTCGGCTGCCGCATCGACGAACAGCGCATCCGGCGCCGACACGAACGAATGCGCATCGAGCCCGGTCTGCTGCTGCCATTCGGCGAGCGTCAGGATCGTGTCGCCGCCGTCGGTCGTGAAGCGGTCCATGACCGCGTTGTTGTCCTCGGTGAAGCCGGGCAGCGAATCGGCGCTGATGTCGAGGCTGCCGCGGAACGAATGCGCATTCCAGAGGATGTTGTTGCGCGACATCGTGTTCGCAGCGCCATCCTGGATGTTGAGCGCCCAGCGGCCGTTCGACGCGATCAGCACCGTGTTGTTGAGCACGCGATTGCCGGTCGACGGCCCGCCGCCGTCGATCTGGTACAGCGAGATGCCGCTCGCGTGCTCGTCGTAAATGAGATTGTTGCGGATCAGCGAATCCTGCACGCCGTCGCAGTTGATGCCGGATCCACCGCCGACGCCGTTGTCGTAGATGACGTTGTCCTCGACGGTCGCGTTGCTGATGATGCCGTCGCCGCCCTGCGAGATGTCGCCGTTCATGTGGATGCCGTTCGCGTTGTTGCCGAAGATCGTGTTCGCGCGAATGACCGGACGATCGCCGCTGTTGCCGACATAGATGCCGTGCTGCTCGATGCTGTTCGAGGCGACGTTGTTCTCGATCAGGAGATCGTCGCAGAAACCCGTGAGGACGCCCCAGACGCCGTTCGCGTCCATGACGTTGCTACGGATCGTCACGTGCTCGCAGAGCACCGCGCGGATGCCGGCGCGCGTGCGGCCGTCGACCGTGAAGCCCTGCACGGTCATGTACGACGCGCCTTCGAGGTTGATGCCGTCCGGTGTCGTCGGGTTGTCGTCGGTGATCGACGGCGATTCGCCGGGATAGTTCTCGAGCACGATCGGAAGGTCAGCCGTGCCGGACGTTTCGAAATAGCCGCCGGCGTAGTTGCCGGCGCGCACCTGCACCGTGTCGCCGGGCTGCACCGTGTCAGCGGCGTGCTGGATCGTTGCCCAAGGCGCTGCGAGCGTGCCTGGATTGCCATCGTCGCCGCCCGGCGGCGGCGCGACGTAATACGTCGTTGCCCGACATATCGAGGTGGCGAGCAACAGAACGACAGCGGCGATGCGATTCATGGCGGCGGCATCCGATCGGATTGGCGCCGATCATCGCGCGGCCGCGTGACGCGAAACTGTGCGCTCTCCGTCAGAGCGCCGCTTCGACGTCCTTTTCGAGCGATTTCGGCGTATCGGCCGGCGCATAGCGCTTGACGACCTCGCCGTCCTTGCCGATCAGGAACTTCGTGAAGTTCCACTTGATCGCCTCGCTGCCGAGCAGGCCCTTCGCCTCGTGCTTGAGGTACTTGTAGATCGGATCCGCCTTCGTGCCGTTGACGTCGATCTTCGCGAACATCGGGAACGTGACGTCGTACGTCAGCGAGCAGAAGTTCTTGATCTCGTCCTCGTTGCCGGGCTCCTGATGGCCGAACTGATCGCACGGAAAACCGAGCACGACGAGGCCCTGCCCCTTGAACTTGCGGTACAGCGCTTCGAGCCCTTCGTACTGCGGCGTGAAGCCGCATTTCGAGGCGACGTTGACGACGAGCATCGCCTTGCCGCGATACGCGTCGAGCTTCTCGTCCTTGCCGTCGATGGTCTTCGCGCTGAAATCGTAGATCGAGGCCATGGCACGCTCCCGGTTGCGATCGGAGTCTAGCGCGATCGCCCGGCGCCTGCGTCAACCCCAGACTTCGGCGAACACGCGCGCGAAATTGCCGCCGAGGATCTTCTCGATGCGCGCGTCCGAATGTCCGCGCGCCGAGAGTTTCGCCGCGAGAATGTCGAAGCGGTTCGGCGCATTGAGATCGGGAACGAAGTAATAAAGCCCTTCGGCCTTGCGGCCGGGCCCGAAGATGCCGTCGGCGACGGTCTCCTTCATCGACGCGAGATTCTGCTTCTCGAACTCGGGCGTGCGCTCGGTCGATGCGATGCCGCCGTCGGTGCCGATGCCGACGTGATCCTCGCCGCAGACGTCGATCGCGTGCTCGATGTGGCGGATCACATCGATCGCCATCGGCTGGCCTTCGCGCGTCAGGTACGGCCAGAACATGATGCCGATGACGCCGCCGCTCTTCGCCATCGCGCGCAGCGTGTCGTCATCGGCGAGCCGCGGCAGATCCGAGAGCGCGCGGCACCCCGAATGGCTGATGAGAACGGGCGCCTTCGACGCGGCGATGCCTTCCTTCATCGTGCGCTCGGAGCCGTGCGCGACGTCGACGACGATCCTGTCGACGTTGAGCTGCTCGACGAGCACCTTGCCGAGAACGCTGAGGCCCGCGTTGCCGGGCTCGGTCGAACCGTCGCCGTAAAGATTGCGGCGGTTGTGCGTCAGCTCGACGACGCGGATGCCGAGCGCGCGGAACGCCTTGACGTGATCGAAGTTGTCGCCGATCGGATCGGCGCCCTGGAAGCGGAGGATCAGGCCGAGCTTGTTCTCGCGCTTCGCGCGCGCGAGATCGGCGGCGCTTTCGACGATCAGAAGGGCGTCCTTGTGCGCATCGGCGCGCGCGCGGCAGCGCATCAGGTCGTTGACGGCTTCCTCGAATCCCGCGTGCACGCCGGTGACCTGGAGCAGTGTTGCCGTGAGGCCCGATGCGCGCGCTTCGGCAAGCTCGCGCACGGCGCCTTTCGCATCGATGTCGTCGCCGCGCAGAAGATCGAGACCGCCTTCGCCGTCGATCGCGATCACGTCGCGATAGTGCGGCCAGAGCTTCGGCGCCGGCGCGGCGCGCAGCGAAAGTGGCAGCATCGGCGCGAGCGCGGCGAGCGTCGTCGCGTGCAGGAAGGCACGTCGATTCGTCATGCGAGGTTTCCCGTCAGGCCCAGACTTCGCCGAGCACGCGCTCGAAATTGCCGCCGAGGATCTTAGCGATGCGCGCGTCGGAATGCTTGCGCGCCGACAGCATCGTCGCGAGCACTTCGAAACGGTTCGCCATGTTGAGGTCGGGGATGAACGTGTAGAGATCGTCGGGGCGGTTCTTCTCGAGGATGCCGTCTTCCTTCAGGCCCTTGATGAACTCGCGGTTGTCCTTCTCGAATGCGGCCGTGCGCTCGATCGGCGGCACCTGGCTGTCCGTGCCGATGCCGACGTGGTCCTCGCCACAGACATCGATCATGTGCTCGATATGGGCGATCACGTCGACCGCCATCGGCTGCGTGTCGGTGCGAAGGTAAGGCCAGAAGATCACGCCGGCGACGCCGCCCTTGTTCGCGAGCGCACGCAGATTCTCATCGCTCGTGCAGCGCGGCAGATCGCTCAGCGCGCGGCAGCCGGTGTGGCTGATCAGCATCGGCGCCTTCGACGCCTTGATGCCGTCCGCGATCGTCTGCGGCGCGCCGTGCGCGAGATCGACGACGACCTTCTCGGCGTTAAGCCGTTCGACGACCTCGTAGCCAAAGCGGCTGAGGCCTGCCTGGCTCGGCTCCGTGCAGCCGTCGCCGACGAGATTGCGGCGGTTGTGCGTCAGCTGGATCACGCGCACGCCGAGGTCGCGGAACATCGGGATGCGGTCCGAATCCTCGCCGAGCGGCTCGGCGCCCTGGAAGCGGAAGATGAGGCCGACCTTGCGCTCGCGATTCGCACGTTTCAGATCATCGACCGTGAGGATCTGCGCGAACGCGTCGGGATGCGCGGCCATCTTCGCTTTGCATTTCGCGATGAAACTCTTCGTGTTCTCGAACGCCGCGTCGTTCATCCAGAAGCGGCCGTTCGGCGCGACGCTGCAGAAGACGCCGCTGAGGCCACACTCGTGCGCTGCCGCGATTTCTTTCGGAATCGACGGATCGTCGTCGTTGTCGAGGAAGAAGAGGCTGAAGCCGCCCTCGCCGTCGATCGCGATCGTGTCGCGATACGGCTTCCAGTGCGGCGAGGATTTCGCAAACGCGCGGCTCGAACCGGCGGCTAGTCCCGCCGCGGCAAGTGTCGAGATCGCAAGAAACTCGCGCCGGCTCGGCATCCCGATGTTCCCCGAGTATTGAGTCGCGGCACTCTAACCTACGTAATGCTTCGTGGAAAGAGACGCTCGCGGGCCCGGCGTGGCCGTGGCGCTCAAAACACCATGCGGTATTGCACGAATCCGCTGCGCGAAGCGACGCGGTCGTAGAGTGCCATCGCGGTTGCATTCGTCTCATGCGTGAGCCAATGGAGGCGTGTCGCGCCCTTGGCCTCCGCGGCGACGCGCACGTGCTCGATCAGCGCGCGTCCAATGCCGCAGCCGCGTCGGTCTGGCGCCGTGAAGAGATCCTGCAGGTAGCAATACGGGGCGTCACTCCAGCACGAGCGGTGCAGGATGATGTGCGCGATGCCGACCATGCGACCGCTGTCATCGAACGCACCGTAAGCCCACATCGGCTCGGTGTCATCGTGAAAACGACGCCAGGTGGACTCGTACAATGCTTCTGGCAGCCGAGTCTCGTAGAACGCGAGGTAGGCGTGCCAGAGCGGTTTCCACTGGTCGTAATCGGAAGGAGAGAGCTTTCGGACGGCGAGCATCGGCAAGACCTCTGCGAGGGCTGGCCTATATACGTGATGCGGCGATATAACCGGCCATGCCTCGATGCGATCGACCGGTTTCGAGCTGCGCCTCAACCGATTTTGTCGAACCGAATGCTGCCGGGTTGAAACGCCTGCGGCATCAGATAGTGATCGACGAGCAAAAACGCGAACAACGCCATCAGATACACGATCGAATAATTGAACACGCGCATCGGAAAGAACGGATCCGGCGGATTCAGCAGGCGAATCGCGTAGTACAGGAATCCGAAACCGAGCACGAGCGCGCCGCCGAAGTAGAACAGCCCGCTCATGCCGGTGAGATACGGCAGCGCGGTCACCAGCACGAGCAGGATCGTGTAGAACAGCACGTGCCAGCGCGTGTAAACGACGCCGTGCGTGACAGGCAGCATCGGCACCTGCGCGCGCGAGTAGTCGTCGCGGCGGAAGATCGCGAGCGCCCAGAAATGCGGCGGCGTCCAGACGAAGATGATGAGGCAGAGCAGCAGCGCGTACGGGTGCACGCTGTCGCTGACGGCGGCCCAGCCGAGCACGGGCGGCGCGGCGCCGGCAATGCCGCCGATGACGATGTTCTGCGGCGTGGCGCGCTTGAGGTAGCCCGTGTAGACGACCGCGTAGCCGATCAGCGACGCGAACGTCAGCGCGGCCGTCAGCGGATTCACGAAAGCGATCAGGATCGCCATCGACAGCGTGCCGAGGATCAGCGCGAACGCGAGCACCTGCGTCGGCGTCAGCGCGCCGGTCGCGAGCGGGCGCTGCGACGTGCGCGCCATCAGCTTGTCGATGCGCTGGTCGATCAGGTGGTTGATCGCCGCGGCCGAAGCCGCCGCGAGCCAGATGCCAATCGTGCCGAACACGAGCGGGCGGAGCGGCACCATGCCGGGCACCGCGAGGAACATGCCGATGACCGCCGTGAACACGATCAACGCGACGACGCGCGGTTTGGTGAGCTCGAGGTATTGGCGGGCGATCGGTGGCATTCGGTGCGAAGCGACTTTGGGAACGGGAGATTATCCCCTCTCCCCACTTGAGTTGTTCCCCCTCTCCCGCATGCGGGAAAGGGTTGGGGTCAGGCAGGCGTGGTACGGCGTCTCAAGTGCCGGCCCTCACCCTACCCTCTCCCGCATGCGGGAGAGGGGATTCACACGCGGGATGGGTCGGTGATACGCACCAATGTCGCGATCAGCGCAAACAGCAACAGCGCCGCGACGCCGTTATGCGCCGTCGCGACCGGCAGCGGCAATCCAAGCTTCACGTTGCCGATCCCGAGCGAAACCTGCGCCAGCAGCAGCACGCCGATCGCGATCGCGAGCCCACGCGAGCCCGCGCGCGCGAGCCGGAACGCGAGCCACGCGAGATAGCAGAACACGACCGCTGCCCCGATCCGATGCGCGATCTGGATCGCCGCACGCGCCGGCGCGTCGAGCACGCCGCCTTCGTAGTTGACGCCGACACCGCGCCAGAGCACGAACCCTTCGTGGAAATCCGTCGGCGGCCACCACTGGTTCATGCACTGCGGAAAATCGAAGCCGCAGGCGAGCGCCGCGTAATTCGCGCTGGTCCAGCCGCCGAGCGCGATCTGGCACGCGAGCAGCACGAGGCCGAGCACGACGGCGCCGCGCAACGCGCGTTGCGCCGGTGTCGGCCGGTGCGTCGTCGTCAGCTTGAGCGCAACGTACGAGAGCAGCGCGAACGTCAGCAGCCCGCCGAGCAGATGGCCCATCACGACAACGGGCTTGAGCAGCAACGTGACCGTCCACATGCCGAGCATCGCCTGGAACACGACGACCGCGAGCACGGCGACGCCGACGCGCCACGGCGCGGGGCGATCGAGCCGGAACGCCGCGATCAGCGGCAACGCAATCGCGACGAGCGAGAACACGCCGGACAGCGCATACGCACGCTGTATGTAGAGGAATACGCCGATTGCAGCCGCCAGCGCCGCGATGCCGAGCAGCACGAGCAACGCGCGCCGGCCCCACGCAGACGCGACCGCGAGCGCCAGCACGAGCACGCCGAGCGTGCCGGCGAGCATGCGATGCACCTGCTCGCGCCACGCCTTGTGCGTTTCGAACGGGCGATCCGGAAATGCTTCGTTCGCCTGCGCGATGTCCTGCGCATGGCCAGGCCACGTCGCCTTGCCGTAGCACGTCGGCCAGTCCGGACATGAAAGCCCCGCATTGGACAGGCGCACGAACGCACCGAACACGATGACGCCGAACGCAAACACGGCCGCGAGCGCGGCGATGCGCGCCGGCGTGATCAGCGCTCGCATCGTCAACGCGGCGCTCATCCCTTGATCAGCCTCGCGAGATCCTTCTTGAGGAGATTGCCGTCGTAGCCGGCCGGATAGCTCAGGATCAGGAATCCATGCGGATCGACGAGCACGACCGAGACATCGTCGCTCGCCGCGGGCCGGTAGTTCGCGAGTTTTTCGTCGGCGTCGCGCGCGCGCTCAACCGGTTTCATCGCTTCGATCGCGCTCGCTGGCGACGTTCGCATCGAGCACGACGACGCGCACGCGATATGCGTTTTGATTCAGCGTGAGGCGCGCGCGGCGAAGCTCGTCGATGCGCGCGAGGCATTTGTCGGCGCAGCCGGGACCCGGCAGCGCGATCAGCGTGAACGACCAATCGGCGTCTTTCCAGGCAAGCGCTTGGCCGTCGTCGAGCATGAAGCGCGCGGTAGTCAGATCCTGCGGCGGCTCGATCAGCGTGCCGTAGTTGCGCATGCCGGACGGCCGCCAGCCGACCGCGTTCAACACGTACGCGGTGACGATCGGCGCCGCGAACAGCAACACGATCAGGACGAGTCCAAGGCGTTTTCGATTTTGCGGAGTCATGTCGATGGGTCTTTGCGCCAGTGCATGCCGACGAACACGCCGACGACGATCGCGGCGAGCGTGAACCAGGTGAACGCGTAACCGCGGTGGCGTTCGGGCGGAAAAACGTCCGGGCGCCATTCACGCACGAAGCCGCTCGCGGGATCCGGCGCGAGCAGCAGGATTTTCGCATCGAGCGAGCGGCCCGCGTCTGCGGCAATTTCGCCCACGTCGAGGTAGATCGATTCCTTCGGCCACGTTTTCTGGCGCGGCAGTGCATTGCCGCCCATGCGAAGACCCGAACCCGGAGCGGGTGCGTAGAGCGCCGAGAGCTGCTGCTCGCCGGCCGGCGGCGGCGGGATGTTGGCCGCGTGTCCGTGCGCGTCGTCGGCGACGAAGCCGCGATTGACGAGTAGCGACGTTGAGCCGTCGGCGGGCTCGAAGATCGCGTACGCGATCGTGCCGACCTTGCCGTCGTGCGTGCGGTCGACGAGGTAGTACGTGTGCGCCGCGTCGTAAAGGCCGCGCACGCTGACGAGCGGATAGCGCGGCGAAACTTCCATCCGGCGCGCCGCATCGAGTGACACCGGCGTCTGCGACGCAGCGTCGGCGAATGCGGCAAAAAGCCGCTCCTTCTGCGCCGCGCGATCGAGCTGCCAGAAGCCGAGCGTCGAAAAAAAGGCGAGCCCGAACAGCGTCAGCAGCACCGCGAACGCGCGCGGGCGGTGCCAGCGTCTATCCACGGCCGCGAACGCGAGCGGGTATACTTCCCGGCGATTCCGAGGCCAACCTGATACACGCCATCGTGACCACGATCGTCATTTCCATCCTGCTCGCGGCGATCCTCTACAACCTCGGCGCGGGCCTTTATTTCATGATGACCGATCGCGGCTCGACGAACCGCACGGTCAAGGCACTGACGTGGCGCATCGGCCTGTCCGTGCTGCTGATCCTGCTCGTGATCGTCGGGATCCTGCTCGGCATCATCAAGCCGCACGGGATCGGGCAGTAGGACCTTCGTCGTTCCCGCGAAAGCGCTGACGACTTTCCGATATCCCGAAAGCACGAAGTCCCCGCATTCGCGGGGACGACGAAATGAGTGCGCTCGTTCGTTCCGCGCTCGTCAGAGCACGTACACGAACATGAAGAGCCCGAGCCACACGACGTCGACGAAGTGCCAGTACCAGGCCACCGCCTCGAACGCGAAGTGGTGATCCTTCGTGAAGTGGCCTTTCGCGCAGCGCAGCCAGATGACCGTCAGCATGATCGCGCCGAGCGTCACGTGCAGGCCGTGGAAGCCGGTCAGCATGAAGAACGTCGAGCCGTAGACGCCGCTGCCGAGCGTGAGGTTCAGATGCGTGTACGCCTCGGCGTATTCGTGCGCCTGGAATCCGAGGAACGTGAAGCCGAGGATGATCGTCAGTGCGAGGAAGATCATCAGCGTGCGGCGATGGCCGGCGCGCAGCGCGTGGTGCGCGATCGTGATCGTGACGCCCGATGAGAGCAGCAGCAGCGTGTTGAGTAGCGGAATGCCCCACGGCTCCATCGTGCCGAAATGGCCGCCGATGTTGCCCGGCCCGTTCGTCGGCCATGCCGGCGAGAAGTTCGGCCAGAGGAAGTAGTTCGTCAGTGCGCCGTGGCCTTCGCCGCCGAGCCACGGCACCGACAGCGCACGCGCGTAGAACAGCGCGCCGAAGAACGCCGCGAAGAACATGACCTCGGAGAAGATGAACCACATCATCCCCATGCGGAACGACGTGTCGACCTGCTTGTTGTAGTAGCCCTTCAGCGATTCGCGGATCACCGTGCCGAACCAGCCGAACATCATGAAGAGGATCAGCGCGACGCCGACCGCCATGATCGGCTTGCCGATGTTCGCCTCGTTGAGCCAGAGGCCCGCGCCGCCGACCGTGCCGAGCAGGCCGAACGAGCCGATGATCGGCCAGTGGCTGCCGTGCGGAACGTAGTAGTGGCTCGGGTCGGGCGCCGTGTGTTCGTTGTGGGCCATGTGATTGATCCTGGGTGTTTGATCAGCCTGCGGGCAACGGCGAGCCAGTGGCGGCCACGCGCTGCGTCGCGACGGTGTTTTCGTAGAACGTGTACGAGAGCGTGAGCTCGGTGACTTCCTTCGGCAGCTTCGGATCGACGACGAAGCGGACCGGCATGCGCCGCGATTCGCCGGGTTTCAGCAGCTGCTCGGTGAAGCAGAAGCATTCGGTCTTGTTGAAATAAAGCGAGGCCGTGTTCGGCGCGATGCTCGGCACCGCGTTGCCGACGATCGCCTCTTTCGCATTGTTCGTCGCGTCGAACCAGGCTTCCATCGGTTTCCCGGGATGCACGTCGATGCTCGGCAGTTCCGACTGGAACGCCCACGGCAGCTTCGAGTTGACGCTCGCGACGAACTGCACGCGGATCGTGCGCGAATCGTCCTCGACGTAAGCGGAAACCTTCGCCTCGCTCGCAGCGCCCTGCGCGAGCTTGATGCCGAACACGTGCTCGCAGGCGATGCGATAGATCGGCACCATCGCGAAGCCAAACAGGAACGCGCACGCGCAAACGATCAGTGCGGCCTTGAGCACGCCGCGGTTGCGTTGCGTCGCTGGCGTCGGCGCGTTCATTTCTGGATCGCGACCTCGAAGATCGAGAACGCGAAGAGGAAAATCGCGATCGCGCCGACGATCAACGCCGTGCGCTTCGCGGCGGCGCGGCGTTGGTCGAGATCGTTGGCGGTTTGCGGCTTCATCGGGAAGTGCTCTTCTTTGAATCCGCGGCCATGGATGGCCGCTTCTGGACTCCGATCACAAACGTCCTACAAACACTTTCGCCGTCCCGATCTCAGCGATCAGGGACGATCGCACCAATCAATGAGTCACGTCACCGTGCGCGAGCGACATGCTGTCGAGCACCGGCGGCGTCGTGAAGCTGTGATACGGCGGCGGCGACGGCAGCGTCCATTCCAAACCGCGCGCGCCTTCCCAGACGCGCGAAGTCGCGCGCTGCTTGGAGAAGTACACGCAGTTGATGATGACGCCGACGAAGATGAACTGGCTGAGCCCGAACAGGAACCCGCCGATCGACGAGATCATGTTGAAGTCGGCGAACGCGACGTTGTAGTCGGGCACGCGGCGCGGCATGCCGGCGAGGCCGAGGAAATGCTGCGGGAAGAACAGCACGTTCACCCAGATCACGCTGTTCCAGAAGTGGATCTTGCCCCACTTCTCCGAATACATGTTGCCGGACCACTTCGGGATCCAGTAGTACGTCGCCGCCATGATCGCGAAGATCGCGCCGGTCACGAGCACGTAGTGGAAGTGCGCGACGACGAAGTACGTATCCTGGTACTGGAAGTCGGCCGGCACGAGCGCAAGCGACACGCCCGAGAAACCACCGATCGTGAACAGGATGACGAACGCGATCGCGAACAGCATCGGCGTCTCGAACGAGAGCGAGCCCTTCCACATCGTCGTGACCCAGTTGAACACCTTCACGCCGGTCGGGATCGCGATCAGCATCGTCGCGTACATGAAGAAGAGCTCGCCGCCGAGCGGCATGCCGACCGTGAACATGTGGTGCGCCCACACGATGAACGACAGGAATGCGATCGACGCGATCGCATAGACCATCGCCTGGTAACCGAACAGCGGCTTTCGCGCAAAGGTCGGGATGATCTCCGACACGATGCCGAACGCCGGCAGAATCATGATGTAGACCTCGGGATGCCCGAAGAACCAGAAGATGTGCTGGAACATCACCGGATCGCCGCCGCCGGCCGCGTTGAAGAAGCTCGTGCCGAAGAACTTGTCGGTGAGCAGCATCGTCACCGCGCCCGCGAGCACCGGCATCACCGCGATCAGGAGGAACGCCGTGATCAGCCAGCTCCACACGAACACCGGCATCTTCAATAGATCGACGCCCGGCGCGCGCATGTTGAGGATCGTCGCGATGATGTTGATCGCGCCCATGATCGACGAGATGCCCATCAGGTGAATCGAGAAGATCATGAAGGCGACGTTGACGCCGCCCTCGATCGCGAGCGGCGGATACATCGTCCAGCCACCCTGCGGGCCGCCGCCCGGCATGAAGATTTCGGAGATCAAGAGGAAGAACGCGAACGGCAGGATCCAGAACGACCAGTTGTTCATGCGCGGCAGCGCCATGTCCGGCGCGCCGATCATCATCGGCACGAGCCAGTTGGCCAGACCAACGAACGCCGGCATGACCGCGCCGAAGATCATGATCAGCGCGTGCATCGTGGTCATTTCGTTGAAGAACTCCGGCTGCACGAGCTGCATGCCCGGCTTGAAGAGCTCCGCGCGGATGACCATCGCCATCGAGCCGCCGATGAAGAACATCGTCAGCGCGAAGACGAGATACAGCGTGCCGATGTCCTTGTGGTTCGTCGTGAACAACCAGCGATGGATGAAGCCATGCGGCTTGTCATCGTGGTGGTCGTGCGCATCGTGACCGTGCGCGGGAATGGCGGGATTGGCTGCGGCCATGACCTTGAACCTCGAATACGTATTGGTTGCGATCAGCCCTGCGGAGGCGTCGTCGAAGCGGGTGCGGGCGCTGCGTTGTCGGCTGTCGCGGCGGCCTTGTTGACGCCTTCGGCCGTCTGCTCGTTCGCGAGCCACGACTCGAACTCACTCTTCTGCACGGCCTTGACGACGATCGGCATGAAGCCGTGGTCCTTGCCGCAAAGCTCGGCGCACTGGCCGCGATAGACGCCCGGCGTCGGGATCTCGGTCCAGGCGCTGTTGATGATTCCGGGGATCGCGTCCTGCTTCCAGCCGAGCTGCGGCACCCACCACGCGTGGATGACGTCGTCGCCGGTGATCACGAAACGGATCTTGACGCCGGTCGGCACGACCAGCGGCTTGTCGACGTTCAGGAGATAGCTCTCGTAGTCGCCATCCTTCACCGCATGCGGATCGAGGCCCGAGCCAAGCTGGCGCGTGCGGTTCGAATCCTGATCGAGGCTCGAGATGAAGTTAACGCCGGTGTTCTTCTTGTTGTAGTCGACGTACTCGTAGCGCCACTTCCACTGATAGCCGGTGACCTTGATCGTCATGTCGGCGTTTTCGGTGTTCGCCATGTCGATCAGCAGCTTCGTCGCGGGCCACGCGAGGATGACGAGCAGCACGATCGGCGCGACCGTCCAGATCGTCTCGAGCTTCGTCGAATGACTCCACTGCTCGGCGACGGCGCCCTTCGACTTCCGGAACTTGAACATCGCGTAGAACATCGCCCCGAACACGAGGAAGCCGATGCCCAGGCAAACGTAGAAGCCCAGCATGTGCAGCTGCCAGATGCGCTGCGAGATCGACGTGACCCCGGGCGTCAGATTGAGCTGCCACGGCTCCGGATTGGCGAACGCGGCGCCGCTCGCGAGAAGCGCGATCGCCGCGAGCGCACGGCGGACGTGCGAAACCCCACTTGGAATCATCGTGTCACCTTGATCGGCTATCGGCGCCGGAGTGCTTGATTGGCCTCGGAAAAAACGAAGCCTGCAGCCGTGTGGTCCGGGACCCCCGTCGACCCGGATGGCTGCGGCTGCCGCAACCCTGCACCGATATGGAGAAAAACGGTAAGCGAAGCCTCGAAATGATAGTGGACGCTCGCGTTCAGGGGCAAGGACGAAGGGTGCGCGGTGCGTGTTTCCGTGGATCGGGCGCTGTGACATTCCGCCGCAGCCACGATCGCACGTGCTCTCCGCTTGCGCCCTTCCCCCTCTCCCGCGTGAGCGGGAGAGGGCCGGGGTGAGGGCAATCTTGTGGAAGCGCTGCGCCAGCTTGCCCTCACCCTACCCTCTCCCGCGCAGCGGGAGAGGGGAAAAGCGCGCGAGCGGGTGACGGCGTTCTTTCACCGATCCTTGGCCCTAAATCGGCTGCTCACTACACTACGCGCCTCCCGCGGCGCCCCCATATCAGGCGCCGGCCCTTCTCCGAGACGCCGCCTTGAGCGACATCCTCACCCCCGAACTCCCGACCACCGTCGAGCCCGCCCGCGCGCGCATCACCGCCGCATGGACACGCGACGAAACCGAAGCCGTCGACGACCTCCTCTCGCAGGCAACGCTCCCGCCCGCCGAACGCGAGCTCGTGCTCGCCCGCGCCAGCGAGCTCGTCGCCCGCGTCCGCGCGCGAGCCGATCAGCAAACCGCCGTCGAATCGTTCATGCGCCAGTACGACCTTTCGAGCGAGGAAGGCGTGCTCCTGATGTGCGTCGCCGAAGCGCTGCTCCGCATCCCGGACACCGCGACCGCCGACAAGCTGATCCGCGACAAGCTCGGCGAAGCCGACTGGAAGAAACACATCGGCACCAGCGACTCGGTATTCGTCAACGCATCGACCTGGGGCCTGATGCTCACCGGCCACCTCGTCAACCTCGCCGACGACACGCGCCGCGACTTCACCGGCGCATTGAAGCGCCTCGTCGGCCGCGCCGGCGAACCCGTGATCCGACTCGCCGTGCGCCAGGCGATGCGCATCATGGGCCACCAGTTCGTCATGGGCCGCACGATCAAAGAGGCGCTCGACCGCGCCGACGAAAAAGAAAACGCGGTCTATCGCTACTCGTACGACATGCTCGGCGAAGCCGCGCTGACGCAACCCGACGCCGAGCGTTACTACAAGGCCTACGTCGACGCGATCAACGCACTCGGCAACCGCAGCGCCGCCGCGAAGCAGCGCGAGAAGGACGTGCTCGACGCGCCGTCGATCTCCGTCAAACTTTCCGCGCTGCACCCGCGCTACGAAGTCGCCAAGCGCGAACGCGTGCACGCGGAACTGACGCCGAAAATCCTCGCGCTCGCGCAACTCGCGAAGAAGAACGGCATCGGCATGACCGTCGACGCCGAAGAAGCCGATCGACTGGAACTGTCGCTCGACATCATCGGCGCCGTCTTCGCCGATCCATCGCTCGAAGGCTGGAACGGCTTCGGCCTCGCCGTGCAGGCGTACCAGAAGCGCGCGCCGTTCGTCATCGACTGGCTCGCCGAAACCGCGCGCAAGGCGAACCGCCGCTGGTGCGTGCGCCTCGTCAAAGGCGCGTACTGGGATTCGGAAATCAAGCGCTCGCAGGAACAGGGCCTGCCCGGCTATCCCGTCTACACGCGCAAACCCAACACCGACGTGTCGTACCTCGCCTGCGCGCGCCGCCTGTTCGACGCCGGCGCGAACCTCATCTACCCGCAGTTCGCGACGCACAACGCGCACACGATCGCCGCGATCCACCACTTCGCGCACGGCCGCCCGTTCGAGTTCCAGCGCCTGCACGGCATGGGCACCGATCTCTACGCCGAAGTGATCGGCGCCGAACAACATGAATGTGCCGTGCCGCGTCTACGCGCCGGTCGGCTCGCACGAAGACCTGTTGCCGTATCTCGTGCGCCGCCTGCTCGAAAACGGCGCGAACACCTCGTTCGTCAACCGCATCGTCGACGAAGATGTCTCGATCCGCGATCTCGTCGCCGATCCCGCCGAGATCGTGCGCGGCTTCGCGTCGAAGCCGCATCCGCGCATCCCGCTGCCGATCAACCTCTTTGGTGACAACTTTGCGCTTGCGCAAAGTTCAAATTCAGCATTCAGGAAGAATTCCATGGGCGTCAATCTAGGAAACGACGACGCGCTGCGCGCACTGGCCGAAGCCGTCAACCAGCACAAAGGCCCGTGGAAAGCCGAGCCGCTCGTGCCCGGCGCGACGAACGCCGGCGACACGCGCGACATCACGAACCCGGCCGATCGCCGCCAGGTCATCGGCAAATCACAACACGCCGACGCCGCGACGATCGAGAAAGCGCTTGGCAATGCCGTCGCCGCGCAACCCGCGTGGGACGCACTGCCCGCCGCGAGCCGCGCCGCGATCCTCGAACACGCCGCCGACCTGCTCGAACAGCGCCGCGGCGAGTTCATCGCGCTTTGCGTGCGCGAAGCCGGCAAGACGATTCCCGCCGCGATCGGCGAAGTGCGCGAAGCGGCCGATCTGCTGCGCTACTACGCCGCGATGGCGCGCAAGCTCTTCGGCCAGCCGGAAAACCTGCCCGGCCCGACCGGCGAATCGAATCAGCTGTGGCTACGCGGCCGCGGCGTCTTCGTCTGCATCAGCCCGTGGAACTTCCCGCTCGCGATCTTCACCGGCCAGCTCGCCGCCGGCATCGCCGCCGGCAACGCCGTCATCGCGAAACCCGCCGACCAGACGACGCTGATCGGCTACGCCGCCGTCAAGCTGCTGCACGAAGCCGGCGTGCCCGAAGCCGCGCTGCAGTACGTGCCGTGCAAAGGCTCCGTGCTCGGCAAGACGCTGCTGACGCGCGACGAAATCGCCGGCGTCTGCTTCACCGGATCCACCGAAACCGCGTGGACGATCAACCGCACGCTCGCCGCGCGCAACGCGCCGATCGCCGCGCTGATCGCCGAAACCGGCGGCCAGAACGCGCTGATCGCCGATTCCTCCGCGCTGCCCGAGCAACTCGTCAAGGACGTGATGGCGAGCGCCTTCGACTCCGCCGGCCAGCGCTGCTCCGCCGCGCGCGTGCTCTTCGTGCAGGACGACATCGCCGACAAGGTCATCGCGATGCTCAAGGGCGCGATGGACGAGCTCGTCGTCGGCGACCCCGCGCTGCTATCGACCGACGTCGGCCCCGTCATCGACGTGCCCTCGTGCCAGAGCCTCGAAGAACACGCCGCGCGCATGGACAAGGAAGCGAAGCTCATCAACATCGCCAAGCTCTCGCCCGGCTCCGAGAACGGCACGTTCTTTTTGCCGCGCGCGTACGAGATTCCGTCGATCAAGCTGCTGACGCACGAAGTGTTCGGGCCGGCGCTGCATGTCGTGCGGTGGAAATCGGATGAGCTGGATGACGTGATCGATGCGATCAACGGGACCGGGTTTGGGTTGACGCTCGGTGTGCACAGTCGCATCGATGGGACGATCGAGCACATCGCGAAACGGGCGAAGGTCGGGAACACCTACGTCAACCGCAACCAGATTGGTGCGGTGGTGGGCGTGCAGCCGTTTGGTGGGGAGAACCTTTCCGGGACTGGGCCGAAGGCCGGTGGGCCGCACTACTTGTTGCGGTTTGCTACGGAGAGGACGTTGACGATTAATACGACGGCAGCGGGGGGGAATGCGTCGCTATTGACGCTAGGGGAATAGTTGTGGGGATTCGTTCGCAGGATTGCGATCTTGACCCTATGAAGCGCTTGCGCTTCATAGGGTACTATTCAGCACGACGGCTGTCAAGCGCATTGATTTTTCTGATCTATCGGTGTTACAAGCTGCTATGAAGCGCTAGCGCTTCATAGCATGCAAAAGCAACGATGTCAACCAGGTAGCGCCCGTCTCCGCAGCTCATCGAGCTGATCCGATTGAGATAAAGACCGTCGCTAACATAACGTTTGACAAAACATCGCGTCTTCTATATGCTACGCAGCGTTAACGCTGCGTAGCACGTAACAATGACGACACGCATCCAAATAGCTAAACCCGACATCGTTCGACATTTCGACGAACAGCCGAAACGTGTTTTCAAGTACAGAGAGATCGCCACGATCCTTTCTAAGGAACGAGGCTTCTGGCGGTTGGCACAAACAACCAACACAACAAATTTCATTGAGTTCCTATCGAAGAACGCCAGGCTTAAAAAATGGGAATTTAAGTTCCCGCAGCGAGCGGAATACTGCTACTCGTGGGGCGAAGTATCGCTACTCGCCGTGCTTCAACACATTCGAGAACATACTCACTTTAGCCATTACACAGCCGTAAAAATTCACGGCCTTACGGAACAAGAACCAAAATCCATTTACATCACCCACGAACGCACTAGCACTTCCCAGCCACGGCACTTGGTTCTATCTCAAGATCAAATTGATGAGGCTTTTCGAAGACCGGCGCGGCTGTCTCAAAATTATGCCGAGACGAACAACAGGAGGATCTATCTTCTGAACGGCATAAACACAGACGAGCTAGGCGTCGTATTGAAGCACTCGGTGGCCGAAAATATCGATGTACGGGTCACTAGCATCGAAAGAACCCTGATAGACATTGCTGTTCGTCCATTTTACTCGGGCGGGGTTTTCGAGGTCGCGAAGGCGTTCGAGCTAGCCAAAGGAGAAGTATCCATAAACAAGCTGGCAGCTACTCTACAAGGACTTGCTTTTGTCTATCCGTATCATCAGGCAATTGGCTACTACGCCGAGCGCGCGGGATATAGCCCAAGTCAGTTGGACCTTCTCAAAAGGTTTCCCATGCAAAACGACTTCTATCTAACGAACGGACTAAAAGCTCCAAGCTATGTAAAAACTTGGAAATTATTCGTCCCTCAAGGGCTCTAGCCGCTCGACAAGATCGCAGACGAATTCAAAATAATAATCAAAAGCTTCCAATTTAACGCCCGGGATAATTGTGTCCTTCACGACAGGAAAGCTCTGTGCGTGAAACTCTTTATAATTCCTAATAGATCGGAGGAACTTCAAAGGAACCTTCTTGGCTGCGAACATTCGAATTAGAAGATTCTTCACTTGTCCGTTCGACACGTCGATACCGAACTTGCGAACCAACACTTCTATGTCGACAAAGTCTCGCGCTCGCGACGCTCCAGCACGATTTCGGCGCACTACAGCCCCGTATTCTGGCATCTGCTGGCAGATAGCCCGAAGCTTCTCGCAGACAATCATTTCTGGTGAGTAGACATAGATTCGATAGCCTTCGAAGTCGAAAGTCTGTTTTTCATCTGTTATTTCGGCCCTGCTAATGTCGATCAAGAATTTCGTGCCCTGCCCCAAATTGATTGCACGTTTTCTCAACTCTTCCACTTTAGCTTGATGAACTTCGTACACATCAGTTGGTATCAGCTTGAACTCGATTCCGTAGCCTCCCGAAAATTCCTTCATATCCTCGGTGATATCAGGCGGTCTCTCGGTGAGCTTGAAATCAAAGACTTGAAGATTGTTCTCTTTGAAGACTTCCAGCAGCGCCTTTTCAGCTCTTGACGAAAGCTCTTGAGCTCCACCAGGCATATCGCCCGCCATCGAAAAGTCCAAGTCGACGGAAGCGCGCGCCGCCACGCGGTGGACGAGCGCCATCGCGTTTCCACCCTTGAGCACCAACTGCTCTAGGAGTTCATCGTCCGCGAACATTGCACGGAGCGCCCACGACTTGATCTTTTCGACGTCGATTTCTGACTTCTTGGCCATCGCTCACCCCAATCCGTTAAGCGTCAACGAACCGCCTCTGCCCATGAGACATCTAATGGTCATGTCATCTACACTCGCTCGCGTCGCTTAGTATGGCGACAGGGCTTGGCGGCCCTCCGAGTAGAGACCACGCACCCTCGGCTTCGCCGTAGGCGTCGCGTCGCGCATCCGCGCACGTCTACGGCGGATCGCGCAGGGAGCCTTCGGGCTCGCCGGTTCTTACTGCCGGTCCGCCAACCTGCGCGGTCCGTCACCCGCCGCTGATTGAGGTGACTTCGCCCCCGGAGGCACCCATGGCCACGAAGACCCGCACCGGCTCGCGCGCGTCGCGCACGCGCGCGACGAACCCCGCGCGCCCGCCCGTCACCGCACCCGTCGATGATGTCCAGTTCAGAGGCAAAGTCACCGTCGCCCGCACCCGCGTCGACGTCCCGATGCTCGTCCTCCGCGGCGAATGGCTCAAAGCCATCGGCTTCCCGATCGGCGCGAAGGCGTTCCTCTCCACCGACAAGCGCGGCGACATCACGCTCACGCGCATGGGCCTCACGCGGCCGCGCAGGCTCAGGGTCGTGAAGGCGAAGAGATGACTTTCGCCAGATGGCCTATAGATCGCGCATGAAGGATGAGACAGCACGTTCCGCTTCGTCGGGGGCGGCCTGAAGCAAGCAGTGCGGCGCTTCGATGCGGACCATCTTTGTCGCGGGAAGACATGCCTTGATATGCGCTGACGCGCGTGCCGGAACGACGCGATCCTCCGACGCGCGAAGGTACATGCACGGCACGCTGACACGTCGGAGCATGGCTGAAACGTCCACAGTGATGACTGCACGCAGCCTCTCGCGCATGACCGCGCGGGGGACTTCACCGACGGCCTTGGCGAGTGCGCTGCAAAGCGATTCACTGCCGAAACGACCCAACAAGGCGAAGGTGAGCATCGCTGCGGGGACTTTGCTGCCCGCCAGGAACATGCCGGCTCTCGCGAAGCCAGGGCGTGGGTTTCGGGCGAACGTACAGCACAAGATCAGACCCTTGAGCCCCGGAGGCGCCTCCGCGGCAATTGCAATGGCAATCGGGCCCGAGAAGGATTCCGCCAGGAAGACGTAGGGCTCGTCGACGGGAAGAGCATTTCGCACGAAGGTCGAGAGCGCCTCATAGCCAAGCGCTAGATCTGTTGGATAGCGAATCACCTGTGCGTTGAATCGATTTCGCAGGGCGTTGAGGAACGGCCCGAAGAGCTCTCCTGTCCCATCCATTCCAGGGAGCAAGATCAGCTTTGGCATTCGCGACGTCCACGGCTCTGCTTGACGATTACGGCGTCTCGGATGACGCAGGGATTTCCGCCACGGCTGGCGCCCTGGCCGAAAATCAAACGGGGCGCTCGAGGCGCCCCGTGGTCATCGAACATAGTGTTGTCGATCGGACCCGTCGAACTCACCCGATCGCATACAACAGTTCTTGAAACAACCTCGTGGAGCCGCATGGACATGGGTCGTTGCGGCCCAGCTTCTCGAATCAAATCCTTGGTCCCGTGCACGACGCGATCGCCCTTCTTGACGCGTTGCTCGGACGGGAAACCCTTGCGGCGCTTACTGCTGCGCTCGAAAGCAGAAGTTATTGTGCGACATGACACGCTCCTTGCTTCGTCCCTGTTTCGGGACGCGCCCATTGTATACGCGGCTAGTGCGCGTCGCGCACGCGGCCTCCGGCGCGCCCCCGTCACCAAACCCGACGATCGCACCTCGAAAGTCACCGTCGCCCGCACGGGCGTCGACGTCCCGATGCTCGTCCTCCGCGGCGAATGGCTCAAAGCCATCGGCTTCCCAATCGGCGCGAAGGCGTTCCTCTCCACCGACAAGCGCGGCGACATCACGCTCACGCGCATGGGCCTCACGCGCCGCGGCGCTTGCGTCGTGTGAAGGCGAAGTCGTGAGACCAGGTTCGGTGCGCTGAAGCGCCGCCCTATGGCTTAGGCGGCCGATCCAGGCTTTCGGCAGGCGATGCCGACAATCGGCGATGCAGGTTGCGAATCATGTCGAGCGTCGAGACTGCGCTTGCCGTTCAACACCTCGTAGCACGCGATTCGGGCGGCCGATCGAAGGCACGAGATCCTTGACCGTGAGGCCGCCCTGCTGCCATGCGGACACGGATCGCCACGATCGGATCGGGCGCTTCGAACGGAAAGTGTCCGCGTTTGGGGTCTTCAACGAGCGTGGCGACGGAATCTCGAGCCGGTCGCCTCGTGGTCGGTGAGATCCGAGCTCGGGCTGGCATCGAAATCGCCGATAGGTCGCCAACGCGCCTTCACGACTTGCGGCGAATCTCGCGCATGTTCATGAGGCTCTCCACGGTCGCTGCGCGATCTCGTAGTCGCGCGTGTGTGCCGACGACTTGATGTCAGACTGCCTGGCAATCCGCTCGGCGACGCAACCACGAGCGCTAGTCGTTGCCCTTGATGTTGAAGCGCGCGATTCGTCCCGACGAGCGCTTGCGCTCTCGTAGCGACTTTCTGATGCGTCGCGGCGTCGCCAGCTGCGCGTGCTTCGACTTCGTCAATACGCATGCCTCGTGAGTGCGCTCGTTCGGCAGATCGAGGCGTCAGCGTATCGCCGAAACTTCTCATCGTGCTTCGCGCCATCTTCATGCGGCTGATGTCGCATGACTGGAGCGCCGCGCAAGCTGTTATCGCTGTGACGTGCCAGCGCCGACGCCGCGTACTCGGAAGCGCCTTCGCGTCCGCGCGAACTGCATTCGCCGATTCGATCGTGCATCGTAGGCCGCGAAAGATCCACGCACGAGCCACACCCGCGTCGCACACCGATGTATCCTCCGCCGTATGATGCGCAAGCCAGTCGACCCCCCGACGGACCCGCCATCGCGCCTCCACGACACGCGCGGTCGCGTGCGCGCACGCGCGCAACGAGTGCAACGCGCGCGCCCGTCACCGAACCCGTCGATCGCTGCTTCATCTCGAAAGTCACCGTCGCCCGCACGAGCGTCGACGTCCCGATGCTCGTCCTCCGCGGCGAATGGCTCAAAGTCATCGGCTTCCCGATCGGCGCGAAGGCATTCCTCTCCACCGACAAACGCGGCGACATCACGCTCACGCGCATCGGCCTCACGCGGCCGCGGCGGTTGCGCGTGCTCAAGGCGAAATCCTGACGAGGAATTGGTTTCCGAGGTTCACGCGGGGCACGGTCCGGACTTGTGGTAACCAAGGCAGCTTGCTCTGTGGCCGCGAGTTGCAATTGCATATTTGTGGACTACCATCGTGACGTCGAATCCTCCGGGGACGGACATGGCGACTCCATTCATCGTTGCGGCGCTCGCCGTCGCTCTCGCGCCCGCCGGCGCCCTCGCGGACTGGAACGCGCACGGACCTTCCGGCGGCTACACCTACGGCCTCGCGCAGTCCGCCGATGATCTCTTCATCGGCACCGACGATGGCGTCTACCAGGCAGCCAACGGCACGTTCGCCTGGCAACGCCGCGGCGACCTTCCGCGCGGAATCCGGATCGAGTCCGTCGCTGTTTCGCCGGCGGATCCCAACATCATGCTCGCCGCCGGTTACACGAGCTTTCGCACGACGGATGGCGGCGTGCACTGGTCGGCTCTCGCCGTGGCGTTCGACGACGTCGCCTTCAACAAGACTGTCCCGGATCACGTCGTCGCGGTGCGCGGATCGACGTACTCCAGCGAACATGCGCTGCTTTGCTCGAACGATGGCGGCGCCACGTTCAACGAGGTCGGCGTCGAGGCCGCGGCCGCCGTTGCCGATGCCTCCAGCGGCGGCTTCATCGCGATCGACATGTCGAACAACGTCTACAAATCTGACGGCACGGATGCGTGCGTATGGACCCCGGTTGGGTTGGCCATGACCTCCTCGACGCCGACTTTCTTGCTGCAGGATCCGCTCGACAGCAACGCGGTTTTCATCTCCACCATCGCGCTCGATGCGAGCTATTTCGAGCGTTTCGATCTATCCACCGGTGCGACGACGGAGGCGCTCTACGTGGGCGGCAGCGCCTACGTGGACCCCTTCCAGCCGATGCGCATCTGGCTCTCGGGATTCAACGAGAACGAAGCGAACCTCGCGTTGTTCGAGTCGACCGACGGCGGCGCCACATGGCCTGAAGTGGTGCCCGATGTGGCGGCCGCGCTGATCGGGGCTGATTCGCAGCACGTCGATACGGTGTTCGGAACGCAGGCCGCAGGCTTTTCGGTCTCCGGGGACGCGGGCCGCACATGGGAAATCCGCGCCGACGGCATCCCGCTCTCATCGACGAACGCGGTATCGATCCGGCCCGACGCGCCTGACGAGATACTCGCCGGTCATTCCGGCGGTATCGCAATCAGCCTCGACGGCGGCATGAGCTGGACGCCCGCCGACGCATCCCCTCCGACCGAAGTTCAGGCGCTGACACGTGCGCCGAGCGACGCGACCGTAGTCTATGCGGGAACGAAATGGGGCCTCTATCGGAGCACCGATTCCGGGCGGAATTGGCAAGCCCTGGCGGCCACCACCGATTACTACCGGTACGACGCGGTCGTCGTCGATCGCGCGGACCCGAACAAACTCGCGGCCGTTCGATCGAGCAGTGTCGTCTGGTCGGAGGACGGCGGCGTGACGTGGACGCCGGCGACGGTCGAAGGGGGAGCGAATCCGGATTTCAGAAGCTTCGGGCGCAATTCCTATGGAAGCGGCGTCGTCTACGCGCTGGCATTCCTGCACAACGACGTAAACGCGCTGTATCGCGCGCCGGCGCATGGCCAGCCGTTCGTTCTCATCGCGCCGGACCTCGCCCTCAACGCGCTCGCCGTTAGTCCGTCTACAGATCAGCTGCTCTTCGCGACGGCGCACGACGACACGTACACCACGACGACGGCTTATCTTTCCGTCGACGGCGGCGAAACCTGGACGCCGCGGAGCACGTTCGACAACCCGGATTTCGTCTCGATCCGCTTCGATGCCTGCGACGCGCGCACGGTCTATGTGCAGGGGTACGACGTGTTGCGCGTGAGCCACGATCTCGGCCTTACGTGGTCGGACGAAACGCCTGACCTTCCGTTTGGAATCGTCAACGACATCGATGTCCGGTGCACCGATGGAACGCGATCGATCGCGGTTGCGACGTACGCACACGGCGCTGAAGTGCGTGATCCTGAGTTCGTGGATACGCTTCTGGCTGACGGTTTCGAGGGTGATTGAACGGATCGCGGGCAGATCAAGTGGAAGGATCGCCTCCCGTCGGTTGGATCTTGGACGCAACGAATGCAATCGTCTGCAATGCCGTTCGACCTCTGCCTCGCCTACCCGCAATGGCAAGGATCGGGCCGCCACGAAAACCTTCCGCGCGGCGCCGATGCGGCCGCCGCGATTTGCGGTCGCTATGCGCCGCTGGCGCGCGTGCCGCTCGCGGACCGCGCTGCGGACATGGCTTACGGCGTTCGGCGCTGGGACGCGATATTCGAGCAGTTCCGCAACGCCCACGACATTCTCGAGCGCGCCGGCGCGAAGCGCGTGCTGACCGCGGGCGGTGATTGCGCCGTGGATGTCGCGGTGATCGGCTATCTCGGCCGCGTGCATCCTGATCTTCGCGTGATCTGGATCGACGCGCATCTCGATGCGAATACGCCGACGACGTCGCCGAGCGGCAACTTCCACGGCATGCCGGTGAGCGCGATTCTGGGACGCGCGCCGGAGCCGATGCGGCCTTTGATGGGTGCGCCGATCGATCCGTCCCGCTTCCACTACTTCGGCGTCCATGTCGGCGACGATGGCGATTGGGCGCTGCAACGCGAGCTCGATCTGAAGGTGCTGGACTCGCACACGCCAATCGATGGGCCCGTCCATATCCATTTCGATCTGGATGCGCTCGATCCGCGCGAGTTTCCTTACGTGGCGTATCCCGACGGCACAGTCGCGGTCGAAGACGCAATCGCACTCGTGCGTCGCATCGCGCGCGAGGCCGATCTCGTGGGTCTCAGCGTGACCGAGTTCGCGCCTGCCGATGAAGACGAAGCGCGCGAAGGCGGCAAGGTGATCGCCAGAATCTGCGAGGCGGCGATCGACGGAAAATAAACGGGGCGCTCGAGGCGCCCCGCTTCATCTCCGGTTTTGCTGCGCCGGATTCCGCTATTGCGTTCGCGTATCAGTGCTGGGCGGGTGACCGCGTCGACACCACGCTCGTCTTCGCGCTCGACGCGAAACGATCCGTTCCGTTGGCAACCGTCGCATCGACGATCGCACGCTGCGCGGCAATCTCGTTCTGCGTCAGCGTCGCCTCGCCGATCGCACCGACGCGATTCGAAGGCGTGGGCACATCGACGATTACGCGCTGCGCGAGAGTTTCATTGCGCGCCAGCGTGGCCGGCGACGCATCGCTGGACGCCGGCGCGTTGTCGACGGTGCCGACAATCGCGCTCTGCGCGGCAATTTCGTTATGCGCAAGGGACGCTTCGCCAGCAAAAACCGGCGCTGCGAACATGGCGGCTGCGGACAGCGCAACGCCGAGTATCATCGAGACGGACTTCTTGGTCATGGCAAACATGGCTCACTCCTTCAATCAGCGCTGGGTTGAGACGGCGGACTGTCGGCGCTGCAGCAGTTCGGCGCGTCGCACGTGGGCGTGGGCCCGGTGCGGAGCGGTGGAAGGCGGTCCTGGAGGCCGTCTTCCCTAGGCTTGGTAACGATTATATGGATTCATTACTCGTTGTCAATAGGTAACTTATTTCGTAACATATAACTTATGGAAACCACCTTCGCCACCCCAGGCGGCCAGCGCGGCCCGGCCGAGCACGAACGGCGCGAGCAGATCATCCGCGCCGCGGACGAGCACTTCCGCCATTACGGCTACGCCAAGACGACCGTCGCCGACCTCGCCAAGGCGATCGGCGTGTCGGCGGCGTACGTCTATCGCTTCTTCGAATCGAAGCAGGCGATCGGCGAGGCCGTCTGCGCGATGACGCTCGCGCACATCGACGACGAGCTGCTCGGCATCGCGGACGATCCGAAACGGTCGGCCGCCGAGCGGCTGCGCGCGCTCTATCGCTGCCTCGCTGATCGCGGCATTGAGCTCTTCTTCAAGGAGCGCAGGCTGCACGACCTCGTGACGGCCGCAGTCGAAGGACGCTTTCCTTCGGTGATGCGCCACAAGCAGGTGATGCTCGAGGCGGCGACGCGCGTCGTCGAATCGGGCCGCGCGTCGGGCGAGTTCGAGAAGAAGACGCCGCGCGATGAAGTGTGCCGCGCGATCTTCGAGACGCTCGAGCCGTTCGCGCATCCGATGCTGCTCGAGCTCAAGGAACCGCCGGAACTGGAAGCCAGCGTCGAAGCCGTTTCGAATCTCGTGTTGCGCAGCCTCGCGACCTGACACCGGACGCGACGCGCGCGGAGGGAGCGCACGTGAACACGTTCGTCAACACGTTCCTGTTGGTCTACGCGGCGCTCTTTCCGATCGTGAATCCGTTCGGCAGCGCGCCGTTTTTTCTCAGCCTCACCGATCAATACACGAACATCGAGCGCGCACGTATCGCGCGGCAGATCGCGATCAACAGTTTTCTGCTGCTGCTCGGATCGCTGCTGATCGGCTCGCACGTGCTCGGCTTTTTCGGCGTGAGCCTGCCGATCGTGCGCGTCGCCGGCGGGCTCGTCGTGACGGCGTTCGGCTGGAAGCTGCTCAATTCCCCGGCGCAGGCCGAGCACGAACACGACGCGCAGCAGGCCGCGGCGCACGACGATCCCGATACGTTCTATCCGCTGACGATGCCGCTGACGGTCGGGCCGGGATCAATCTCGGTCGCAGTCACGATCGGCAGCCAGCGCGCGACCTCCGACTGGCAGCAGTTCGTGGTCGAATCCGGCCGGCGCGGTCGCGAGTCTCGTCGCGATGGGGCTGACCGTGTATCTCTGCTACCGGTTCGCGCCGCGGCTTGTGTCGGCGCTCGGGCGCGGCGGCACGAATGTTGTCGTGCGGCTGTCTGCATTCATTCTGTTGTGCATCGGCATCCAGATTCTGTGGAACGGTGTCAGGGAGCTTGCTCATCTCGGCTGAGCGGTGTCGCTGGATCGGTTTCGTCGCCGACGACGCCGTAGTCATCTCGGTAGCGATTGCCCGGGACGAACGTGAAGAACAAGAACGATTCAAGAATGATCCTCAACTTGTCACGCCAACGGGCTCGATCCGGCAATGGCGGCTGCAACACCTGCAACGTCGCTTCGGCGTCGTCTCGACACGCGGACGGCACCAGCACGCGGCGCGTGTTGTAACCCGCTATCTGCGGCCCGGGATAGAGACAGCCGAGCCCTGCGCTGACAAAAGCCGGGATGCCTGCGGCTTCGAGCAGGCAGAGCGTGACGGCGAGCTCCGATTCCGTTTGCGGCTCCGCCGCGACGACGAAGTCCATCAGCCGATGCGCCTCGCGGGTGAGGCGACGCCGCGCGAACTCGCCATCACGGCTTGCGCGTCCACGCGCCGACGAAAATCGGCGAATGCGCGACGCCGCTCTTTTCGACCACCGCTGCGCGCAGGCGATCGGCGAGCGTGTCGATGCCGACTTCGTCGCGCGTGGCGACGCCCGTCTTCTCGATCATCGGCAACAGACTGCGAATGGTTTGCGCGAGCCACTCGAAAATCTGTGAATCCGGATTTCCCTCGACGCGGCCGCCGCTGATCATCTCCGGCGGCGGGAGGCCGGCTTGCTGAAAGACCGAATACAGCCGCGAGCCCATCGACGTTTCGACGCCGGCGCGCGTGAACGCTTCGACGATCCAGCGACCTGCTTGCGTCCACAGCGGCGACTCCGGCACGCAACGCGCGGTCGTCATTTCCATCTCGTGGAAGACGATGACGCCGCCGGGCCGCACGAGTGCCGCGAGTTGCCGCAGCACCACTGCAGGTTCCTTGAGATAGAGCAGCACGAGCCGCCCGACGAGCGCATCGAAGGGGCCGCCTTCGCGAAACTCTTCGAGCCGCGCGACTTCGAAGCGCACGTTGTCGAGCCCCGCCGCTTTCGCGCGTTCGCGCGCGAGCGAAACCGATTCGGGCGACTGATCGATGCCGATCACCGATCCGCCCGCGCCGACGAATGCCGCGGCGAGCAGACTTACGTCGCCGGCGCCGCAGCCGACGTCGAGCACGTGCATGCCTTTCGCGAGACCCGCGCGTGCGAAGACGGCTTCGGTCAATTCACCGACGAAGCGCGATTGGAGGATCAGGCGGCGATGTTCTTCGCTGCCGTGTCCCAGCACATAGGATCGCCGAGGGTCGTCTTTCATCCTCGCCTCCTGTTGGCGCGTCGCGTGTGCGCCGATGCGCGTGACTATGAATCGCGTTTATGAGAACTCCGCCACGATCGGCGGCGACATCAGCTTCTTGATCATCCACCCATACAACACCGAAAACCCGATCGCGAAGACGGCGCCGAACACGCGGAACACGATCATCATGCCCCGCATGGCGGCCTCGAAATCCGCGGGCGCGTTGCGCGGCGGCGGCATCGTCAGCATTGAGGAAAGCATGTATTGCTGCAGCGCGATCGCCGCGAACGACCCCACGATGCCAAACGCGAGCAGGCCGATGAACAACAATCGCGCCCAGTTCCGCCGATAGAGAAGGCCGATGGCGCAGACGAGCTTGATCAGCGCGAAGACCAGGAACAGCAGCAGGAATGGGCGGAGGTGATCGAACATCCAGAAGAAGAACGAGGGCAGCTGCCTCGCGCTCCGCGCCTTCGCCTGTGCCAGCCCTTCGCTCATCTGATCGAACGGAAAAACCGTGTTGATCAAGATGTTTTGGATCAACGCAATGAACGCGCCGAAGCCGTCGAGCGCGATGTAGATCCACGCGACGACCGAGACGAACATCGACCGCGTCGGCGCGCTGCTTTTGGCCCATTCCATCGGTTATCCCCAATTTGCCAATGTGCGCCGCGCACCGGGAATCATAGCGATCCCAACCCGGTCGCGTCATTCGGGTCCGCTGCCGGGCGGTTTTGCCGGCGCGGTCCGCTTCGCGACCTTGCTGTCCGCGCCCGGGCGCATCGGCAGACCTTCCTTCGCCAAAGCGTCGGGAAGTGCCGCACGCATCCGCTCGATTTCGCTGCGCTGCCCGGCGAAGTGCGCTGCGACGCGCGCATCATCGGCGATGCCGAGCAGACGCGCGGATCCGCTGCGCACGGGCAAGTCGGCGACGGTCGTCTGACGTGGCGGGATGAAGCCCGCGATGATCGCGTCGCGGTCGTTGCGAAGCTCGGCGGCAAGGCTGCGCCACTCTTCGCTCGTTTCCCAGTCTCTGCCGAAGTTCGCCGCCATCATGGCGATGAGTTGCGCGCGACGCGGCGCATCGGCCGCGCTTTGATCGAATACGCAGCGCCGATATCCCGCGAGCTCACGCAGTCGCACTTTCGGCGACGCCTTCGGGCCGAGCCAGGCGGCGAATCCCGCCGGCGAAAAGTCGCGCGGGATATCGTCTGCCGCTTCCAGCGCGGCACGGAACTCGGCGTAGCGGCCGAGCTCGCGCGCGGCGAGGCAGCCGGTCGTCATCGCGTTGTGCCAGAAGTCGTGGCGCTCCTCGGCCCTGCGCGTCACGAGGCCGAGCGCAGCGTTCATCGCGGCCGGCATGTCGCCGCGGTCGTAGGCGACCGATACCGCCGCGCTCGCCCCATGAATGTTGCCGGGCACGAGACGATCGGAGTCGAGGACCCACGCCTGCGCCGCGTCGATTTCGCCGATCTCGCCGAGGAACACGGCCGATACGGCCGGCGATTCGGCATCGTCCGGGTCCGCCACGAAGCCTTTGGCACTGTGGGCGATGGCGCCGACGAGATCGCCGCGCGTGTAGTCGTTGAGGCTGAGCTCCCAGAAATTGGAGCTGTTGGTCGGATCGAGCTCCATTGCGCGCAACACCGCGGCGCGCGCTTGATCGAGATTGCCTACCTGACGCAACGCAGATGCACGAAAGCGCATGACATTGGCGTCGAGCGGGTTCAACGCGAGGGCCTGATCGAGCGACGCCAGCATCGCGCCGTAGTCGCCTTGCTTGGCACGGATCGTCGCCAGGATCACGTGCACCCACGCAACGCCCGGTGCCGCGGCGGCGGCGCGGCTGGCGAGGCGAACGGCCTCGTCGTGCTCGCCGAGTTCGTCGGCGATCTCGCCGCGAACCGCGAGCGCCGAGGCATTTTCCGGATCGAGCGCCTCGATGCGCTCGAGCGTGGGCGTGGCGCGCGCGCGGAACTCCGCCGGTACGATCGCGCCGGTGCGCGTCAGGGACAGGTTCGACAGCACCAGCCCGACCATCGCTTCGACATAGTTTGGATCGAGCGCGAGCGCCTGCTTCATCAACACGCCGGCCTGCTGGATCGACGGGACCGAATTGATCGCGATCTGCTGCAGCCCGCGCGTGTAGGCGTCGTAGGCGGCGAGATCTCGCGTGCCGCCTTTGGCGAGGATCGCCTTCGTCTTCGGCAACAGCTCGCCGATCAGCGCTTCGGTGACCGAGGCCGCGATTTCGTCCTGGATCGCGAACAGATCGGCCGCCTTGCGATCGTAGTTGTGCGACCAAAGATGCGTGCCGTCGACCGCGCGGATCAGCTGCGCCGTTATGCGCAACGTGTCGCCCGACTGCTGCACGCTGCCCTCGACGATGCTGGCGACGCCGAGCGCCGCGGCGATCTTGCGCACGTCGGTGCTCGTACCCTTGAACGAGAACGACGACGTGCGCGCGGCGACTTTGAGCTCCGGCACCTGCGCGAGCCGGTTCAGCAGCGTCTCGGTCATGCCGTCGGAGAAGTATTCGTTGGCCTTGTCGGCCGACATGTTGACGAACGGCAGCACGGCGGTCGACGCCGCACCGAGCGACCCCACCGCGCCGATCGCTGCGATCGGCAGCGACGCATCGCCCGCACGCGTGGACACCGCGACGCGCCAGAGAATGCCGCCCCCGATCGCGAGCAGCAACGCGAGCAGCGAAATCTCGACGCCGCTGACGCGCTGCTCGCCGCGCTCGCCGTGGTACCAGGCGAGCACGAGCGCCGCGAAGAAGCCGACCGCGAGGACGACGATGAGGACGCGCACGATCGTGTCCGGCCAGCCGAAACGCTGCCCGACGATGTCCACCGCCTGCAAAAGCGCGAACGCGCCGGCGAGGTAAGCCAGCGCCCATTGGACGATCTTGCGTTGCCTGAGGCGGTCGAGCAGTCCGTCCACGTGCGGCTTGCGTCAAACGGTGCTGCGGGGAGTCTAGCGGGTCCGGAACCGCCGGGCCCGCGGGTCCCTGCCCTCCCTCGCTCGAACCCGCGACGCGCAACCGCGAAACGCGCCACAGTCCGCGGGCGGACATCCCGCCTACGATCATCGCGCAGGGGATCATTCCGGCTACGAGGGCCGGAGCTGAGCGAGCTGACCAATGATGATGGACAACGTCTGGTATCACGTCGCCACGCAAGCCGACGGCGAGGAAGAAGCACTGTTATGGCAGGTCGCCCGCGACGATTCGGGCTATACGTGCCGCGTCTGGCCGGTCGAAGGTTTCGAACGGCGCAAGCTCGAAGCGTGGGTGCGTATGGCCGAACAGCGCTCCGCACGCGGGCTCGCCATCGAAACGCTGCCGGACACGCCGGGCCGCACGCCCGAGGAAGCGCACTTCTCGAAGATCCATGAGGCCCGCGCGTATCTCGGCACGACCTGGAACATGACGCTCAGGCGCCACGCTGCCACGTTCTTCCGGCTGGTCGATCCCGTGCGATATCCCGCGGCCGGATAACCGGCGCGGGCTTCGCTCAAGGGTTTTCGCGGACGCCGAAGCGTCCCGCGCGAGCGAACGCGCGCCCGAGCAGCGCGACGAGCTTCGCGGCGAGATGCCCGTCCGGATCGAGGTCGGGATCGTAGATGTCGAGCTCCATGCCAGCGACGCGCGGCGATGCGAGCGCGAGCGCGAGGATGTCCTCGAGCTCCTCGAACGTAAGGCCGCCCGGATCGAGCGAATCGACCGCGGGCATCAGCTTCGGATCGAGCACGTCGACGTCGACGTGGATCCAGAATCCGCGCAAGTCCGCATGCTCCAGACGACGCAACGCTTCGCGCATCGACGCCGCAATGCCGCTCGTGCGCACGTCTTCGATCGGATGGCGTTCGAACGCTGCGCCGAGGAAGCGTTCCGTTTCGACTTCGTCCGGCGTCCCGAAATCGCGGTACGCGAACACGACCGTGTCGTCCTCGCGGATATACGGCTTCAATCCGTCGATGCCGGCGAGCGCGTTTGGGCCATGGCCGGTCGCCAGCGCGAGATCCATGCCGGCCGCCGCCATCGCGCGCGGCTTGCGCGTGAAGTAGAAATCGCTGTGGCCGTCGATGAATAGCAATCCGTAGCGGCCGCGGCGCTTCAGCGCGAGCGCGCCGCCGAGCAGCACGCTGCAGTCGCCGCCGAGCACGAGCGTGAAGCGGCCGTCGTCGATCGACGCGCCGATCCGGTCGGCGAGGCGCGGCGTGTACGCGGCGAGATTCGCGCCGTTGCGATAGCCGGTCGCGGCGTCGACGTCCGGTGCGTATGCCGGCGCTTCGACGTCGCCGCGATCGCGCGCGCCGAGCCGTTCGACGACGCGATGCGCGCGCAGCACGCCGGGCGCGCGTCGCGCGCCGGGAATGTGGCCCGGCCGCAGTGGGCGAAGTCCGAGATTCGACGGCGCGCCGACGATGTCGATCGCGCGCGTGGACGCTGCGTCCGCGCGCGCGAGGCCCGAAAGGCCGGCCGTCGCGAGTGCGCCGGCCGCGGCACGCAATACGCGACGGCGGCTGGCGCTTCGCGGCTCGTTGAGTTCGGTGGTCATGACCATATAACCACTTATCATTGATTTGATGGTTGGATCATGCATCAACGCTGACAACCTGTCAAAATGCGTTCGATGGTTATCCGCCCATGAGCCATTCCCTGGAGGATTTCGAGCGCGTCGGCGGCCGCCTGTGCCTCGACTTCGTGAACACGCGCGGCTCGCACTTCGATGCCGACGCACGCGAGTACGTCGACGACTACGCGAGCCTCGTCGCATGGCTGCGCCTCTGCGACGGCGGCCTCGATGCGCGCCAGTCGTCGCGCCTTCTCGCGACCGCGCGCGCGCATCCGCGCCGCGCGGGCGATGTGTTCGCGAAATCGCGCGAGCTGCGCGCGCTGCTCTATCGCATCGTCGCGGCGCGCGCGAGCGGCAAGGCGCCGGCGCGCGCCGATCTCGAAGCGTTCGACCGCGACGCACAGGCGGCGCTCGCCGAGCGCACGCTGACACCGGGCGCGCACTGGCATTGGTCGTGGCGAAACGACGACGCGCTCGAGCTTGTGCTCTGGATCGTGCTCGCATCGGCCGTCGATCTCCTGCTCGACGACGATCCGTCGCGCCTCAGGCAATGTCCCGCGCCGGATGGGTGCGGCTGGCTCTTCTACGACACGAGCAAGAACGCGACGCGCCGCTGGTGCAGCATGCGCATGTGCGGCAACGGCGCGAAGGCACGCCGCTTCCAGCGCCGCCAGCGCGAGGCGCGGTGAGTCGCGTATTGCCGCCCGCGCGAGGCGCTCTGGCCCGCATGTCCTAGCTGAACCTGAAACGGCGTTCTTCGGCGGAACCCCGCTCACGCTCGCTGCGGGGATCCACGTATGGAGATGCTCGCATGACGATGAAGAACACTGGCGCCTGCTTCTGCGGCGCCGTCCAGATCGAAGTCACCGGCGCGCCCGAAGGCATGGGCTATTGCCATTGCGCCTCGTGCCGCTCGTGGTCGGCCGGTCCGGTCAACGCGTTCACGCTGTGGAAGCCCGAGAACGTCAAGGTGACGAAGGGTGCGGACAAGATCGGCCATTTCATGAAGTCCGATCGCAGCGATCGCCAGTTCTGCCAGGATTGCGGCGGCCATCTGCTGACCGATCATCCGCTGTGGAAGCTGACGGACGTTTTCGCCGCGACGATTCCCGGCGTCGAGTTCAAGCCCGGCGTGCACGTCAACTACGCCGAGAGCGTGCTGCCGATCAAGGATGGTCTGCCGAAGCTCAAGGATTTTCCGAAGGAGCTCGGCGGTTCGGGCCAAGCCGTTCCAGAGTAACTACGCCACCGGAGGCGCGCGGATCTCCCTCTGCCATGCGCTGTCGCTGCGAGGCGCGGCGCGGCGGCTGCCGCGCGTCTCCGATCTAGAAACGATGCGCCCTCAGGGATGCAGCGCCGCGATGTCGGCCGGCGTCACGTCATCGGCGTAGTGATTGCCGAAGTGGCTGCGCACGTAGTTGACGACCGCGGCGATCTGCCGGTCGTCGAGGTGCAGCGTGACGAACGCTTCGAACCCGCCCAGATCCGGCTGCGCGGCGAAATGCGGCATGTTGTGGCGTCCGAGCGCGACGGTCACCGCCGTGAAGTGCGCCGACGCGAGATGGTCATTTCCGGCGAGCGCCGGATACGTGCCGGCGCCGGTCGCGCCGCGGCCGTCCGGCATGTGGCAGCCCTGGCAGATCGTGCTGGTAGATCTCCTCGCCGCTCGCCTTCGCCAACGCCATCGGGGCCCAGCATCGGATCGTTCGCGTTTTCCGCACGCACGATGCCGACAGAGAGGCCGCACCGCGAGCGCAACCAATAGCGCCGCAAGCAACGAGCATCGACCGCGTCTTCATGCGTGTCCTCCCGCGACCGCGCGCTGGTGCAGGCGCCCGATCGCGTCGAGCGACGACAGCACCGCGCCTTCCTGCCACGCCGGCAGGTACGAGGCATGCTCGCCGGCGAGCACGATGCGGCCGTCGATCGCGCACAGATTGTCGTAATGCTTTTCGCGCGTCGCGTCGGTCCAGATGCGCGAAGCAGCCCATGCGTGAACGGCGAGCGGTGCCAGGCGACCGCGACGCCGTTCTCGAACTCCGCTGGGTATTGCGGATGGATCTGCGCGCCGTAACTCGACCGCCTTGCGCACGCGCTCCTCGCGGCGTCATCGCGGTGAACTCGTACGCGTTCGTGCCCCAGACGTAGGCGCCGAGCAGCACGCCCTTGCCGCGATCGATTCAGCCGTGCGATCGGATAGCCGATCTGCTCGATCGGCAGATCGGTGATAGCTGATGCCGCCGTAGATGCGCTCGTCCTCTTCCCAGAAGCGGCGCTTGAACTGCAGGCCGATCTTGACCGACGCCTCGTACGGCACGGCCTGGATCGCGGCGGCCATCGGCTCGCCGACGTTCATCGGAATCTGGCTCAGGATCGACAGCGGAATCGTGCACAGGCACCAGTCGGCGCGTCGCGTGCGTCGTCGTCGCCGCTGCCGGCGTGCGTCGACGTACGTGACGGTGACGCCGCGCTCGTCCTGGTCGATCGTGGTCACCTTGCGCGTCGAGTTGCACGAGCGGCGCGACGCTCGCGATACGAACGCCTCGCGATGCGATCCATGCCGCCGACCGGCTGGAACAGTCGATGGCTGCAGATCGTAGTCGATCGGTGGTGACCAGGTCGTTCGCCAGAGGCCGGACTGCAGCACGTCCTCGCGCGCGATGCGGTGTCGAAGTTGCGGCCGGGCGATCAGGCCGCCGCCGGGATCGCGCGTCGTAGCCGCGGCGATCGCTGGTCGCGGTCGACTTCGACGTAGCGATAGTCCTTGTCGAGCACGCCGAACGCTGCGCAGCGCGTCGAGCAGCTTCTCCTTGTCCTCGGTCGTCAGCTCGGCATCGAGGCCGTGCCCTGTTGACCGCCTTGCGCGAGCAGCTCGGCGACGTGGCCGTGGAAGTCCGCCTGAGACGTGCCGATAGCGCTGCGGCTTGCCGCCGAATGCGCTTGCGGCGAATGCAGGTAGGCGTTGAAATTGACCTCGATGAACGGCTCGAGCGGCACGCTTCGAGCCGCTGGCGTAGTCGAGCATCGCGTGGTGGTGATACGGAATGCGCCACGGACCCGGATTGACGTAGAGGCCCGGATCGAATTCGCAGCTGCTGCGTCGCGCCGCCGAGCTCGGTGTACTCGTCGCCGCCGCGCAGCGTCCACGTAGCGGCCACCGGCGCGCTGCGTTGTATTCGAGCACCTTGACCTTGTAGCCGGCGTGGCGCAGTTCGTACGCGGCGACCAGGCCGGCCATGCCGGCGCCGAGGATCAGCACCGATGCGCCGCGCGGCGCGCCGGAAAGGTCGATCGGCCCCGTGTAGTCGGACTCGGCGCGCGAAGCCGAGCGCGGTCATCGCCTGGTACATCGCCGCGCGCCGGCGGTGACGCCGATCAAGCGCAGCAGATCGCGCCGCGTCATCGGCGGCGCCACGTTTCGATCCGCCATCGATTCCCTCCCCCGATGCGAATTTTTATGTATAGCCGATCGGCGTCCGATCCTGGCTCGGCGCACTCAGATTGCACCCTCGGCGCCGCGAAGGCAATCGTGCCCGCTGTACGATTTTTCCTATTGAATATCGCGAACGGCGCTGACACACGCAACGCCGGCGCAGGCGTATCGTTCGCCGTGGATCATGGCGCCGGCGTTCGCGTCGGCGCATCGGGATTGCGCCGGAGGGACGCATCGTGAAGACGAATCGGTTCGGCACCGCATCGTGCGCGCTTCGTGTCTTGATCGCGTGCGCGCTATTCGCTTTCGTCGCAGGCTGCGCTGCGCCGGCACCACGCGCGACCGGACGTCCGCCGACCGCAGCGGAAGTGCCGCCGCCGCCACCGCCACCACCGGTCCAGCCGATCGAGGTCGCGCCGGATACGCCCGCGCGCGTGCCCGATACGGTCGAAGCACTACCGCCACCCGTGCACATCGCACACGCCGCGCCGCCGCGCACGGCCGCGCTTGCCGCACCGCCGCCGCCGGGAAGTACAAGGTCGTCGACGTGCTTTACGCGACGGATCGCCTGCGCAACACCGAGTCCGGCGGCCTCGTCGGCTTCGGCGGCGGACGCAGCAAGGCGATCGAATACGGCACGTGCGAGGTCTCGATCCCGAACACGCACCATGAGGGAGAGCTCGAATCGCCCGGCCTCCTCGAGTTCCACGAGGATCCTGAAAAGCACGTCGTACTGCTCGCCGTGCAACCGGCGACGCACGATGCGTTCATCGGCGATCTCGCCGCGCGCGTTGCCGCGTCGCCGGGCAGGACGGCGCTCGTCTTCGTGCACGGCTACAACGTGACGTTCGAGGATGCCGCGCGCCGCACGGCGCAGATCGCGTTCGACATCCATTTCGGCGGCGTGCCGATGTTCTTCAGCTGGCCCTCGCTCGGCGAGACGCTCGCCTATCCGGTCGATATGACGAACGCGGACTGGGCGCAGTTCGACCTCAAGGCATTCCTGATCGATATCGCCGACCATTCCGGCGCCGACAACATCGTGCTGATCGCGCACAGCATGGGCAACCGCGTGCTCGCGACCGCGCTGATCGAAGCGGCCGAAGCGCGGCCGGGATTCGCCGCGCGCGTGCGCGAAGTCGTGCTCGCGGCGCCCGACATCGATGCGGACACGTTCCGCCGCGATCTCGCGCCGCGCGTGATCGCGGCAACGCACGGCACGACGCTCTATGCATCGTCGACCGACGCCGCGCTCCAGGTTTCGCATCGCTACAACGGCGAAGCGCGCGCGGGCGATGTCGCCGCGGGTCCGATCGTCGTCGACGGCATGGACACGATTGACGTCAGCGCGGTCGATCCCGGCCCGCTCGGCCACTCGTATATCGGCGACAGTCCGTCCGTTCTCGACGACGTCGCCAAGATCGTCGATCAGGGCATGCGCGCCGGCGTGCGTCTCGGCGTTCCGGTGTCGGGTCCCGACGGCACGTACTGGCGCATGGCCGCGGCCGTCGTGCCGGCCGGCGGAACGCACTAAAAAAGGCCCCCGGATTTCTCCGGGGGCCACGTCCGCTGCATCGGTTGGATCGGACGCGGCGGCCGATTCGCGAAAAACCGCCGCGCTACCGCGATGCCGCGAGCGATCAGGGAATCGTGATGGCCGCGCCGCTCGCGTCGTAGGCCCAGTCGTGCAGGACGGCCGGGAAGCCGAGCGGCCCCGCCGTCGTCATGTGCAGGTAGCCGTAGTTCACGGCGTTCGTCGATTCGTTGTAGAACGCGATGCCGACGTAGCCGTCGCTGCCGCCGATCCAGTTCGTCATCAGCGTCGAGCCTCCCGACACGATGGCGTCGGGACCGATCGAATCGCCCGAATGCAGCACCGCGAAATCGACGCCGCTCGCGTCGACGACGCCGCCGACGAGATTGGTGAACGCGGGCGGCACGACATCGCCGTACCAGTAGACGTACATGCCGTCGCCTTCGGGGCCGCCGATCAGCTCATAGAGATTGATGTCGTCGCTCGTGATGCCCGGGTCGTAGCCGTGGAAGCTTTGCGCCACGAAATCCCACGAGCTGCCGTTCGCGTCTTCGACCACCGACTGATCGATCGTGCCGGAGACGATCGCGCCGCCACCGCCGCCCGTGCCGTCGAAGCCGGTGCAGAAGAGCTCGTCCGGACCGCCGTCGCACGCCTGGCGCGGCGGCGTGCCGACCGTGACGCTGACCGGCACCGACAGCAACGAATGCGCGGGATCGTTCGTCGTGATGCACAGATCAGCCGTATAGACGCCCGGTGTGAGCCCGCCGGCCGACGGATTCACGGTGACCTGCAGCGTCGTGTCGGCGCCGCCGACGATCGAGCCTGAAACCGGCGTCGCGCTCAGCCAGTTCACGGCCGGACCCGAGCACGCACCGCCCTCGCCACCGCCGGTCGCTGCGGCGCGGATCATGAAGTTGCCGTCGAGCGTGCCCTGCTCGATGTCGAGGATCGTGCCGGTCTGCGTGTTGTTGCCGAGGTTGACGATGTCGACCGGCGGCGTCGACGCGAACGAGATGTACGACATGCCCGCCGATGCATCCTCGTCGAGCGCGGCCGGGAAGAGTCGTGGCATGAAGCCGCCCGCGATCGCCCACTGATCGACGAAGCCGACATAGACGTCGCCGCCGGCCGGAATCGAGAAGTTCGTCTGGTACGTCTCGAAATTGCCGGTGACCGCGATCGGCACGAGCAGGTCGGTGCCGACGCGCACGGCGTTGGTCGGATCGCCGTCGCCGTCGGCGTCGTAGTAGACGACGAGGTTCGCCTGCAATCCGGTGAGATCGCCGTCGCCGACGGGCCAGTACACCGAGATTTCGTGGATCACGAGCGCATCGCTCGCGCTGAAGCGGTTGAGATAGACCGAGGCCTGCTCCGTCGCGGGCTGACCCTGCGTGCCGGCACCGAGCGCGGTTTCGGCGGAGCCGTCGTCCCACTGCATCAACAGCGAGCCTTCCGGCGCCCACGGTGCAGCGGCGTGCTGCGTGCCGAGCGGACGCATCGCGAACGTCGCGGGCTCGCGCGGCGTCAGTGCTTTCGAGATCGAAGACGTCGACGCCTTCGCGAAGCTCGCGTACGGAATCAGCGTCGGACGATGGCTCGCCGCGCCGCGCGATTCGACGTCGTACGTCAGCGCATCGCTGCCGCTTGCGTTCGAGAGCGACAGCGATTGCGTCGCGGTCGCGTCAGGATCGACGCTGAAGTCGAGCGACGCCGGCGCGAACGACGCGTTCGGCGGCACGGCTTCGACGCCGAGCATGATCGAATCGATCCACCAGCCCGCATCGCCGTCGGGGAGCGACCGAGCTGTCGTCGGCCGTGCGGAAGCGGAGCTGCGTCGGCTGGCCCGCGGCCGCGGCCGGCAGCACCGCGATCGTCGTCATGAAGCCGCCGCTGTCGCCGGTCCATGCGTAGCGGCCGGCGAGGGGCGACGTCGCGACCATCGTGTAGCCGTAGCCGCCGCTGACGAAGCTGCCGCCGGCATCGAGGATGTCGTCGAACGCGCCGCCGTTGATCGAGATCTCGAGCACGGCGCCGTCGTAGCGGCGCTCGAGGTTGACCTTGTGGCGGAACGTTACGGTTTGCCGCGCGACTGGCGTGAATACCGGCGAATCGAGCGTGAAGTCGCCGTCGATCGGGCGGTCCGGTGCGAACGCGGCGTTCGGCGCCGTGTCCGAGTACGCGATCGTCGTCGTGAAGTCGTTGCCGCCGGTCGTCGTCGACGTCGTCCAGCCATCGGGCAGCGACGGGATCGGCGCTTCGTCGAAGTTCTCGCCGGGCGGGAACGTGCCGGTCGCGCCGCTCGTGACCTTGAGCGATGCGTTCGCGGGATCGGCGTTCGTGCCGACGTCGGTCGACGAGCGCGCCGGCCGCGATCGTGGTCGTGTAGAGGCCGGTCGCGGATGCGGTCACGTCGACGGTGACCGTGCACGTGCCGCCGCCTGGAATCGCGGCGCCGCTCGCGAGCGTGATCGTGCTGCCGCTCGCCGTGACGTTGCCGTTCGCGCAGGTCGTTGCCGCGTTCGACGTGGCCGCGACGACGACGCCATCGGGCAGCGTGTCGACGAGGTCGGCCGTCAGCGTCGCATCCCCGGGCTGGCCCTGGTTGCCGAGCGTGATCGTCAGCGTGCTCGTGCCGTCGGCGACGATGGCGTCCGGGACGAACGCCGCCTGCAGGCCCGGCGGCAACGCACCGGCCGCACGAAACTCGAGGTTGTCGATCAGCTCGCCGTTGCCGTTCTCGGCGTTGAACGTGATCTTGCCGATCGCGGTCGCGCTGATCACGCCGAAGAATGTCGGCACGTCGCGCGTCGCGCCTTGCGGCACGACGGTCGTGCCGAGCGAATTGCCGTTCTCGTCGAACACTTCGACGTCGACCGGATTCGTGCTGAGGCCGCCATAGACTTCCGCGGCGGCCGCCGAGATCGACGGCGCGAACGACGACGATCGTTGCATCGGCGAAGTCGGTCGCACCGACCGCGCGCGTCGCCTGGCCCGCGCCGAGGAATCCGTTCGGAAAAATGATGATGCCGTCGCCCGACGTCGACGTGATGCCGAAGCCCGGCGCGAGCTGGCCCGGCGTGAAGCAGACGTCGTTCGACGTCGTGCCCATTGGCTCGCCGCACAGCGTCGGGAACGGGCCGACCGGCGCGCCTTCGTCGAACGTCACGGTGGTGAGGTTCGACGGGACGCCGAGCGCCGCGTCGAACGCGGCTTCGTCGGAGAAGAACTGGAGCGCGCCTCGCGGCTGCGCCGTTGCCGCGCTCGCGTTCGCCGCGAGCGTGGAGACCGCGAGCGCGACGGCTGTCGCGAGCGCGATCGACTTCGATCGATTCATTGCCAGAACCCCCAACATGGATGAAACCGCCTACGGATCGGCTGTCGGGAGCACTTGCATGACGAAGCACGCCTGAATCCCATTGCTCTCACCGCTAACTCGCTGCGCAGCTGTCTTCGTTACACGCACGCGACAGCGGCCGGCGCGTTCGAAGCGTAGGCAGCGGGAGCTGACGGGAACAAGGGTCTTCGGCGGCACGTTTGTGCCATTGGCACAATGTTGCCTGGACGCTTGAGGGAAATTTACCTAACGCTTGCACCTGCGGCGCGTTGCGCCACTAGCCAGCCGAGCTGGCAACGCGTCGCGGCGCCGAACTCCTCCATCAATTCGCTGATGCGCCGTGCGAGCGTGCGGTGCGACATGCCGAGCTCGAGCTCGATCGCCTTGTCGTTGACGCCCGAAGTCAGCAGCGAGAGCAGCGGCATGCTGCGTCGGCGGCCATGCGTCGCCTGCTCGGTATCCGACGACGGAAACGGCGTCGCGTTGCGCCAGAGGAGCTCGAACACTTCGCATAACGCATCGAGCAGCGAGGACGAGCGAACCAGCAGCACGGGACCGTCGGGCCGGCCGAGATCGAGCGGAATGATCGCGATGCGCCGGTCCGCGACGATCAGCTTGAACGGCAGCGACGCCGCGATGCGGCTTTCCTCGCCGTGCGCGGCGTTGTCGCGCATGTGCTCGAGCCAGCCCGGCATGCTGAGGAGATCGGCGTCGATCAGCGCGCGGCAGCGTACGCCGCGCTCGAGGCACTGGAACAGGAGATCGTCGGGCTCGTCGACTTTCGAGATCAGCATCGGGCGGCGCGTCAGGCTGATCATCTCGACCTGTGCCGTGCGGTGCATCTGCGCGAACATCTGCGCGGTCGCTTCGGGGCTCAGGATCTCGACGAGGCGCTCGTCGGAGACGGCCTCGGCGGCGGCCCCCATCGCGCTCAATTTCGCGACGGCCCCGCGCGCGTTGCGCTGGCGCAGCTCCTCATCGAGCTGGCTCTTCGCGATCAGCGCCTCGACCGCAATGTCCGGCGGCACCGCGTAGTAGCGCGGCACGCGATCGGGCGAATGCGTGACCATGCCCTTGCTTTCGAGCGCGCGCAGCGGCGTCGCGATCGCACGCGCCGACGCGTTGAGCTTCGCCGCGATCTCGGCGATGCACAGGCCTTCGCAGCGGAGCAGCGCGCGATAGAGCTGCTCCTCGGCCTGCGTCACGCCCATGCCTTCGAGCACGCGTGGTGCTATGTGCGCCGTGCGCGGCTTTGGCGTTTTCGTCTTCGTGGATTTCGTGGCGCGCATGGATCGGCTCCGCGTGACGCTTGCGAAGCGGCGACTCTACAACGCGTCGCGCATGGGCCAAAAAAAAGCCCCGGATGTTTCCATCCGGGGCTCATTTTCTGGACTTGCGTCCGAATGTTCTTTTAGACCACCTGGACCTGGTCGGCCTGCATGCCCTTCTGGCCCTGCACGGCAACGAACGTCACGCGCTGGCCTTCCTGGAGCGACTTGAACCCGGTGCCCTGGATCGCGCGGAAGTGCACGAACAGGTCGGGGCCGCTCTCGGGGGTGATGAAACCGAAGCCCTTGGCATCGTTGAACCACTTGACGGTTCCGGACTGACGATTCGACATCTCGATATTTCCTTTGTTAAGTCATTACGAACGTAATCGCGGCCTGGGCTATCCGGGCCGAGACTGGGGCTGCTGGGAGTTAACGAGGCGAAGCGATGAGCGGACCGTTTAGGTTCAACCGCATCGGGCCACGGTTGGCAGTGACCCTAGCAAACACAGTGTTAACAGTATAACTCGGGGGATTTGGTTTTGTCTTTAGGGGGCGCTGCGCGCCCTTGGGGCGGCTTGTTCAGGGTTTAGCCCTCCCCCTCAAGGGGAGACTTCCTTTAGCCCTCCCCTTCAAGGGGAGGGTTGGGTGGGGATGGTGTTGGTTCTGGGTTTCGGTCTTCGGTGCTGTCGCGATAACCGGCTCACGTCCGTGTGTGTTTTGTCGGCCATCCATGGCCGCCAGTTACTTTCTTTTGCTTGCCCAAAAGAAAGTAACCAAAGAAAAAGGCACCCTCGGATTCGCGCCGCTCGCGGAGCGAGCGGTTCGCTACGGGCGGACGGGTTCGGCCCACAGGGCATCCCTGCCCTGTTGTCCGAATCGGCGCGATCCCTCGCGCCGCCCGCGTCTTCGCGCGGCTGATCCGTCCACCCTCCGCCGCTGCTCAGAGGGGACCCGAAGGGCAAAGCGAAAGAAAGAAAAGAAGACCGACGTGTCGGATATATCCGATGTCGCATATATCCGGTGCTTCTGCGGCAGGGACTGCCGCGCTCTGCTCTTCCCGGGTTCCCTCTCGGCCGCGGCGAGCAGGCTCGGAGGAAATAGCCGCGAGCGGTGGCCGGCAGGATGCGGGCCACTCCGACGCGGCACACGGATGTGCTCCCGGCGGACCCCTGCGCGTCCTCGCGTAGTTTGCCGGGCATGGATGCCCGGCAAACCGCGACCGCGAGGGTGCCTTTTTCTTTGGTTACTTTCTTTTGGGCAAGCAAAAGAAAGTAACCGGCCGCCAGGATGGCGACGAAAAACACACGGACGTGAGTCGGTTTTCGCGAAAACCCGAACAACCTCAGGAGTCCTGCGCCCGCGCCGGCCTCCGCAACGTCTGCCGCACACTCGGAATCTGCGCCCGCTCCACCCCAAGCTCACTCGCAACATCAACAAACCCAAGCATCGCGGCGACTTCACCCGCAGTGCGCCCAAGCAAATCGGTCTGCTCGAGATTGGCACCATGCGCCTTCAACGCGCGCGCGCAGCCGAGAAGCCCATGCATGGCGCATGCATGCAACGGAGTCACGCCACGCTGATCCTGCGTGTCGACGGCGGCTTCGCGCTGAAGCAGAACCTTGACGAGTGCGGCGAGATGCTCGCCGTCGCACGGCGTGCCGGGTTGCGCGCGCGCGCCGAGCAGGATCAGGACAGCGTCCTGGCCTTGAGCGTTCTTCGCGTCGATCTTCGCGCCGGCGCGGAGGAGCAGGTTCATGAGCTCGCGCACCGATGCGGTGTCGCCGGTGCCGGCGAAGCCCGATTGCGCGGAGGCGAGCAGCGGTGTCGTGCCCTGCTCGTCCGCCGTGTTGGCGTCGGCGCCGGCTTCGAGCAGCGCTTCGGCGAGTCGCGGCAGACCGAGTGCGGCGGCGAGGATCAGCGCGGTGCCGCCGCCGGACATGCGCATGTCGGGCGCGACGCCGTGGCTCAGCAACGTGCGCACGACGGCTTCGCGGCGCGCACTGACCGCGGCGCCGAGGCAATGAATGCCGGAGCGCGCGACGTGCGTCGAGTCGGCGCCGGCTTCGAGGAGGCGCACGACGAGCCCTGCGTAACCCGCGCCGGCGGCGCGAATCAATGCGGTCGCGCCTTGCGCGTCTTCGGCGTCGAGCGGGAAGCCGAAGCCGAGCATGCGCTCGACGGCTTCGATGTCGCCGAGCATCGCGGCGGCCGCAAGATCGGCCGGTCGCAGCGGGCGATGCGGCAATTTCCAGCGCGACCAGTTGAGCCAGTACGCCGGTTCGTGTTCGCTTCGCGCGAGTGCGAGGCCGAGCGGTGTTTCACCGCTCGCGGCGGCGATCTCGGGGCTCGCGCCGGCCTTGATCAGGTCCTGCAGCAGCGGCACGGCGAGGCCGATGTCGAGCTTGACCGCGAGATGCATCGGCGTGACACCGAGCGCGTCGCGCGCGTTCGGATCGGCGCCACGCGCGAGCAGCTCGCGCGAAAGCGCGACATCGCCGAGTGCGACGGCGCCGTGCAGCGCGGTGCTTTCGGCGAGCGCCGGCCCGCACCAGTCGAAACCGCGCTCGATGAACTCGAGCGCGAGCGCGCGCATCGAGGTGCCGGTGTCGCCGCGCGGTGTCGCAGCGAGCCAGCGCGCGAGGAAGCCCGCGGTGCCGAGTTGCGCGCCGCGTGATGCGAGATCGGCGAGCGCTGGCGTGCTGACCGGCAAAAGATCGAGCAGCGCATCGACGAGCCGGCGGCCGTCGCCGAGCTTCGCTTCGCTGCCGAGGCCGTGATTGAGGAGCCAGTTGCGCGCTTCGCCGGATGGCAGCTTGGCGAGCGAAAGATAGAGATCGGCGAGCGCCGACGGCGGCCACTCGCGCACGACGTGCGCGAACTCGGCGACGATGTTCCAGTGGCCGAAGCGGAGCGCATCGAGCAGGTGATCCGCGTTCGCGGCTTCGGCCGTGACGATGTCGCTGGTCAGCGTGCTCGGCAGTTGATATGCGGGATCGAGCAGCGAGACGATGTGCCAGCGGCCCGACGCGGCCGCGTGATCGAGCGCGCGTTTGCCGTCCGCGGCTGCGAGCGCGCGATCGACGCCGAGCGTGAGCAGCGCGCGCACGGTTTCTTCGTTCGCGTTGCGCGACTGGCACGCGACGATGAGCGCGCTGCGGCCTTCGGCGTCGACGAGATTCGGATTCGCCTTGCGCTTGCCGAGCGCATGCACGACGCCGACGGCGCCGGAGCGCGCGGCTTCCATCAGCGCGGTCGTGCCGCGGTGATCCGCGAGGTTCGTATCGGCGCTCGCTGTGAGCAGCGCTTCGGCGATGCGGGTGTGTCCGGCAAGCGCGGCGGTCATCAGCGCGGTGCGCTCCATCGCGCCGCGGCCGTTGATTCCGGCGCGGTGCCTTAGCAGCGCTTTCACACCGTGCACGTCGTCGTCGCCGACGCCGGCTGCGAGCATGAGCGCCGGCTGCGCCTTGGCGACTTCGGTCTTAGCGCCGCGATCGAGCAGAAAATCGACGACATTCCAGCTTGCATTCATGCACGCGATGCCGAGCGCGGTCAGGCCTTCGCGATTGACGGCGTCGATGTCGGCGGACGCATCGACGAGCAGCGCGGCGACGATCGGCTCGGCGCAGCGCGCGGCGTGATGCAGCGCCGTGTTGCCGTCGGCGCCGGCGATGCGTGGATCGGCGCCGTTCGAGAGCAGCGTCATCACCGCATCGGGACGGCCCTGATGACTGTCGCGCGTCGCCGCGATCAGTGGCGTCAGGCCATTGTGCGCGCGGTTGACGTCGACGCCTTTGGCGATGAGGCCGCGCAGAAAACGCAGATCCGGCAGCGTGACCGCGATCAGCAACGCGCTGCGCTGGTCGCGCTGATCGGGGCCGGGCGCCGCGTTCGGATCGCCACCGCGATCGAGCGCGGCGAGCGCGAGATCGATCTGGCCCGAGCGTGCGGCGCAGAGCAGCGTCGCGTCGAGATCGGCGCGGTCGATGCCGGCCGCAAGATCGGTCGCGATGGTGGCGGCGTTTTCGGTGTTGCGTGTTTCGCGACGTCGCGCGCGGCGTGCGTCGACGAGCACGGCGCGCAAGCTGCGATTGATGATGACGAGGTGCGCGAGCGGCACGACGATGACGGCGTAGAGCGCGAGCGCGACGATGCGGAACTCGCTGGGCAGATAGCCGCCGAGGCCCGTCAGTGCGAGCGCGCCGGCCGCGATCGCGAGCAGCGCGAGTGCAGCAGGAACTCCGTAGGCGAAGAAGAGATCGTGCGCACCGGTGAGATGGCGTGCGAACGCAACCGAGCGGCCGAGCGCGCCGAGCAGCCACGAGCCGCGCTCTTCGCTTCCGTACGCATCGTCCCAGATCAGCGGCAGCGCGAACGCGGGCCAGAAGCGCCAGAGCGCGAAGAGGCTGGCGAAGAGCGCGACCGAAAGCGTCAGCGCCGCAGGCAACGATCCATCGCGCGCGAGCCACCATGCGGGGCCCGCGATCAGCGCGGCGACGAATGCGGTGTAGGTCGTCAGCATCACGAAGTACGCGAGGCCGCGGCGCGCGATGCTGCGCCAGAGGCTTGATTCGGTATCGAGGCCGAGCGCGTGGCAGATGCCCGTCATCGCGAGCGCGTTGCCGATCAGCAGCAGCACGAAGGTCAGCGGGTGCTGCGCCGGCGCCGCGAGCGCGAACGCGAGCCAGGCGGGCAGCAGGTGGCGGAGCGCGAGGGAGAACGTCTGCAGTCGGGTTGCCGCGGGCTTCGGCATGTCGGCCTTGATTGCTCGCGGATTTGCCGCGTCGCGCGGAGTATATCGGCGTCGCGACAGGTCGCGGATAACGGCGGGTTAAGGGCTCGAAGCGAGATGGCCCTCGCGGTTCATCCGGTAGCGCCGGGCGCCAGGGGCGGCTTCGCCGTTTTCGGCGACGCCGACATTCAGCATCGAAACGCCGCGGTAGCGGTCGACGTCGTGGAGGAGGCGCTCGAGGAGCCAGGCGTCGCGCGGGTCGGCGGCCGTCACGACGACCGCGGTGTGCGGGTCGAGCTGGACGATTTCGAGGAGGTCGGCATGGAGGTTCCGCTCGACGACGCCCGCGGCGACCATGCGCGACATCACCGCGGCGCCGTGCGCGACGGCGATGGCGGCGAGGATCGCGAGGGTCGTGCGCGGCGGTCGGCGGAGGGTTGGCCATGCGGATGCTGCGATCGCGATGGTGGTTGCGCTCGCGAGGTACGCATAGTGGTCGTACGCGATCGGCAGGACGAGCACCGGCGCGAGCGCGCAGATGAATGCAGCGAGCCAGACGGCGGGCCAGCGCCAGTTGCGTGTCGCGAGTGCGTAGAGCCATAGGATGACGCACGCGCTCGCGGCGACGAGTCGCGCGGCGCTCGCTTTGAATAGCGACCCGATCTCGAAGAGCGGCGGCGTGAACGGATACAGCAGGTATTCGGTGAGGCGCGGCGCGATGTTTCGTAGCGACCATGCATAGGCGGGGTTGGTCGATGCGCTGTCGACGAGGATCGGAACGCGCAGTGCGAGGTATGCGATGACGATGGTCGCGGAGAAGGCGACGGCGAGTCGCATCGTTCTGGACGAAGGCTGACCGTAGGCGACGAGCACGAGCAGCGCGGGCAGCACGATCGCGGATTCCTTGCAGAGCAATGCGAGCGCGACGAGCAGCGCTGCGCCGAATGCGCGGATCGCACGGGTCGCGGTGCTTTCGGTTGGCGTCGCGTGCTGGATCGCTCGCGCGGCGAGCAGCGCGAACAGAAGCACCAGGAGATCGGCGAGCGTTCCGGTCCAGCCGTGCACGTAGACCACGAACGGCGACAGCGCAAACACGATCGCGGCCGCGTAGCACACGCGCGGGGGCACATTTGCGCTGGCGAGGACGCGTGCGAGGAGCCAGGCGTTCGCGGTGCCGAGCGCGACGAAGGCGAGATGCATCAGCCACGGTGTCGCGGCGAATGCGTGCGCGAGCACGAGCCAGAGGTTGAACGTCAGCGGGCGGTATTGCAGCGGCGAGAAATCGAGCCAGGCAATCCACGGGAGATCCGCCCATGACGGCACGTCCGCGCGCGACCACCACTGGAGCTCGTCGTGGCTGAAGTAACCGGGGTTGAGGATCAGCGGGAGCTGCAGCGCGAGCAGCAGCAGCGGAAGCGGGATGCGCGTCAGCTGCGCGAAGACATCGCGTGCGCGCGTCAGGCTCGAGCGTTGCGTGTCGGTGGGCGCGTGCATCGCGCGAGAGGATAAAAGAAAAACCTCCGCAGCTCTCGCTGCGGAGGTTTGGGTAAGGCCCCTGGCGATGACCTACTCTTGCATGGCTTAAGCCACACTACCATCGGCGCGGGTGCGTTTCACTTCCGAGTTCGGGATGGGATCGGGTGGTACCACACCGCTATGTCGCCAGGGAAGCGGTGAGAGTCGCGCTTAGTTCTTGAGCGCGGTCTCTGCATTGGGACTTGGGACGTAACAGAGCATTTGGTGCTGCCTCCAAACGTTCGTTGAGGCGGTCTAATTTCTAGGCCAAGTAGACAAAGCAACTTGGAGTTATATGATCAAGCCACACGGATCATTAGTATCGGTTAGCTCGGCATTACTGCGATACACACCCGACCTATCAACCACGTAGTCTTCATGGTTCCTTTAGGGGACTTGTGTCCCGGGAGATCTCATCTTGAGGCGCGCTTCCCGCTTAGATGCTTTCAGCGGTTATCGCTTCCGAACATAGCTACCCGGCAATGCCACTGGCGTGACAACCGGAACACCAGAGGTTCGTCCACTCCGGTCCTCTCGTACTAGGAGCAGCCCCTCTCAAATCTCCAACGCCCACGACAGATAGGGACCGAACTGTCTCACGACGTTCTGAACCCAGCTCGCGTACCACTTTAAATGGCGAACAGCCATACCCTTGGGACCGGCTACAGCCCCAGGATGTGATGAGCCGACATCGAGGTGCCAAACACCGCCGTCGATATGAACTCTTGGGCGGTATCAGCCTGTTATCCCCGGAGTACCTTTTATCCGTTGAGCGATGGCCCTTCCATACAGAACCACCGGATCACTAAGACCTACTTTCGTACCTGCTTGATCCGTCGATCTCGCAGTCAAGCACGCTTATGCCTTTGCACACAGTGCGCGATGTCCGACCGTGCTGAGCGTACCTTCGTGCTCCTCCGTTACTCTTTGGGAGGAGACCGCCCCAGTCAAACTACCCACCATACACGGTCCCCGACCCGGATTACGGGCCTAGGTTAGAACGTCAAGCACATCAGGGTGGTATTTCAAGGTTGGCTCCATCCAAGCTAGCGCCTAGCACTTCAAAGCCTCCCACCTATCCTACACAGACGAACTCAACGTTCAGTGTAAAGCTATAGTAAAGGTTCACGGGGTCTTTCCGTCTTGCCGCGGGAACGCTGCATCTTCACAGCGATTTCAATTTCACTGAGTCTCGGGTGGAGACAGCGCCGCTGTCGTTACGCCATTCGTGCAGGTCGGAACTTACCCGACAAGGAATTTCGCTACCTTAGGACCGTTATAGTTACGGCCGCCGTTTACTGGGGCTTCGATCAAGAGCTTCGCCTTGCGGCTGACCCCATCAATTAACCTTCCAGCACCGGGCAGGCGTCACACCCTATACGTCCACTTTCGTGTTTGCAGAGTGCTGTGTTTTTGGTAAACAGTCGCAGCGGCCTGGTCACTGCGACCCAGGATCGCTCAGCTACGCATGTAGCCACGATCCTGGGTGCACCTTCTCCCGAAGTTACGGTGCTATGTTGCCTAGTTCCTTCACCCGAGTTCTCTCAAGCGCCTTGGGATTCTCACCCTGCCTACCTGTGTCGGTTTACGGTACGGTCCTCGTGATCTGAAGCTTAGAAGCTTTTCCTGGAAGCGTGGTATCAGTGACTTCGTCCAAAAGGACTCGTCTCGGTGCTCGGCATAAATGAGACGCGGATTTGCCTACGCCTCATGCCTACCTCCTTTCCCCGGGACAACCAACGCCCGGTACACCTAACCTTCTCCGTCACTCCATCGCAATCACGAGCGGTGCTGGAATATTAACCAGCTTCCCATCGACTACGCGTTTCCGCCTCGCCTTAGGGACCGACTCACCCTGCGCCGATGAACGTTGCGCGAGGAAACCTTGGGCTTTCGGCGTGGGGGCTTTTCACCCCCATTATCGTTACTCATGTCAGCATTCGCACTTCCGATACCTCCAGCAGACTTCTCAATCCACCTTCACAGGCTTACGGAACGCTCCTCTACCGCGCACACCGAAGCGTGTGCACCCCGAGCTTCGGTACATCGCTTAGCCCCGTTAAATCTTCCGCGCAGGCCGACTCGACCAGTGAGCTATTACGCTTTCTTTAAAGGATGGCTGCTTCTAAGCCAACCTCCTGGCTGTCTGTGCCTTCCCACATCGTTTTCCACTGAGCGATGATTTTGGGACCTTAGCTGCGGGTCTGGGTTGTTTCCCTTTTCACGACGGACGTTCGCACCCGCCGTGTGTCTCCCGTGCTAGCACGTCTTGGTATTCGGAGTTTGCAATGGTTTGGTAAGTCGCGATGACCCCCTAGCCATAACAGTGCTCTACCCCCAAGAGTGATTCGCACGAGGCGCTACCTAAATAGCTTTCGAGGAGAACCAGCTATCTCCGGGTTCGATTAGCTTTTCACTCCTAGCCACACCTCATCCCCTACTTTTGCAACAGGAGTGGGTTCGGGCCTCCAGTGCGTGTTACCGCACCTTCACCCTGGGCATGGCTAGATCACCCGGTTTCGGGTCTACTGCCTGCGACTATGCGCCCTATTCAGACTCGGTTTCCCTTCGCCTTCCCTATACGGTTAAGCTCGCCACAGAACAGTAAGTCGCTGACCCATTATACAAAAGGTACGCAGTCACCCTTGCGGGCTTCCACTGCTTGTACGCATACGGTTTCAGGTTCTATTTCACTCCCCTCTCCGGGGTTCTTTTCGCCTTTCCCTCACGGTACTGGTTCACTATCGGTCGGTCAGGAGTATTTAGCCTTGGAGGATGGTCCCCCCATGTTCAGACAGGGTTTCACGTGCCCCGCCTTACTCACTTTCATCATGCATGCCCTTTCGCCTACCGGGCTATCACCGTCTATGGCCGGCCTTTCCAGACCGTTCGACTAAAACATGCACAACTTTTGGGCTACTCCCCGTTCGCTCGTCGCTACTAGGGAATCTCGGTTGATTTCTTTTCCTCCAGGTACTGAGATATTTCAGTTCCCTCGGTTCGCTTCCCATACCCTATAGTATTCAAGTATGGGATACTCCTTGCGGAGTGGGTTTCCCCATTCGGACATCTCCGGATCAATGCTTGTTGCCAGCTCCCCGGAGCTTTTCGCAGGCTGCCACGTCCTTCATCGCCTCTGACCGCCAAGGCATCCACCGTATGCGCTTATTCGCTTGACCATATAACCCCAAGTCGCCTCAGAGTATATCGGTCCAGCACTTCGCCTACTTGCCTCAACGACACATCTGGTTCGACAGAACTCAAAACGCTTGTTACGTCCCAAGTTGTCAAAGAGCACGCCACGGACTTCAACGTCTGGACGCTATCAAATTCGTTTAGTGTGCGCTAGTCATTCCAGAGACGTTCATGCTGGTGGGTCTGGCGAGGACTCGAACCGATCGACCTCGCCCTTATCAGAGCGGCGCGCTCTAACCACCTGAGCTACAGACCCAGGTGAGTCTGCTTGCAAGCCACGGTGGAGCTGTCGGGATCGAACTCGATGACCCGCTCTTGCAGCAGGACTCCGCAGCTGAGCTAGTGGTGGGTCTGGGAGGACTCGAACCACCGACCTCGCCCTTATCAGGGGCGCGCTCTAACCACCTGAGCTACAGACCCAGTTTTTCAGCTGGTCGCTATGCAGCATTGCGCGCCTCGCGGCTTAGGCCGGCGAGTGGCTTGCTCTGGATGCAGGTGTCTTGTGTGGACGCCTTGGGATGGCGAAGTCGTTCTCGAAAGGAGGTGATCCAGCCGCACCTTCCGATACGGCTACCTTGTTACGACTTCACCCCAGTCATCGACCACTCCGTGGCAAGCGTCCCCCTTGCGGTTAGACTACCTGCTTCTGGAGCAACCAACTCCCATGGTGTGACGGGCGGTGTGTACAAGGCCCGGGAACGTATTCACCGCGACAATGCTGATTCGCGATTACTAGCGATTCCGACTTCACGGAGTCGAGTTGCAGACTCCGATCCGGACTGAGAGAGGTTTTCTGGGATTGGCTCCACCTCGCGGCTTCGCGACCCTCTGTACCTCACCATTGTAGTACGTGTGTAGCCCTGGCCGTAAGGGCCATGATGACTTGACGTCATCCCCACCTTCCTCCGGTTTGTCACCGGCAGTCTCCTTAGAGTTCCCACCATTACGTGCTGGCAACTAAGGACAAGGGTTGCGCTCGTTGCGGGACTTAACCCAACATCTCACGACACGAGCTGACGACAGCCATGCAGCACCTGTGTTCCGATTCCCGAAGGCACCCCCGCATCTCTGCAGGAGTTCCGGACATGTCAAGGCCAGGTAAGGTTCTTCGCGTTGCATCGAATTAAACCACATACTCCACCGCTTGTGCGGGCCCCCGTCAATTCCTTTGAGTTTCAGTCTTGCGACCGTACTCCCCAGGCGGCGAACTTAACGCGTTAGCTTCGACACTGAGAGCCTAAGTTGCTCCCAACGTCCAGTTCGCATCGTTTAGGGCGTGGACTACCAGGGTATCTAATCCTGTTTGCTCCCCACGCTTTCGTGCCTCAGTGTCAGTGCTGGTCCAGATAGCCGCCTTCGCCACTGGTGTTCCTCCCGATCTCTACGCATTTCACTGCTACACCGGGAATTCCACTACCCTCTACCGCACTCTAGCTTGCCAGTATCCACTGCCATTCCCAGGTTGAGCCCGGGGCTTTCACAACAGACTTAACAAACCACCTACGCACGCTTTACGCCCAGTAATTCCGAGTAACGCTTGCACCCTTCGTATTACCGCGGCTGCTGGCACGAAGTTAGCCGGTGCTTATTCTTCCGGTACCGTCAGTTCGCACGGGATATTCACCCGTACGCTTTTCTTCCCGGACAAAAGTGCTTTACAACCCGAAGGCCTTCTTCACACACGCGGCATGGCTGGATCAGGCTTGCGCCCATTGTCCAATATTCCCCACTGCTGCCTCCCGTAGGAGTCTGGACCGTGTCTCAGTTCCAGTGTGGCTGATCATCCTCTCAGACCAGCTACGGATCGTCGCCTTGGTGGGCCTTTACCCCGCCAACTAGCTAATCCGACATCGGCTCATCCAGTCGCGCGAGGCCTTGCGGTCCCCCGCTTTCACCTCTACGGTCGTATGCGGTATTAGCGTAAGTTTCCCTACGTTATCCCCCACGACAGGGCAGATTCCGATGTATTCCTCACCCGTCCGCCACTCGCCAGCCACGTATTGCTACGCCTGCTGCCGTTCGACTTGCATGTGTTAGGCCTGCCGCCAGCGTTCACTCTGAGCCAGGATCAAACTCTTCAGTTGAAATTGCAACTCGGACTTGCTCTTCGACCAAACTTTAGAGTGAGACCCAAGCTACTTTGATTAGCTTGCATTGCTGACTTTGACGTTTGCTTGGACGCACTTGATTTCTCGATGGACTTACATCCACCCCAAGGCGCCCACACAAGTCACCTGCGCACACTGTCAAAGATCAATGGCTTGCGGGTTTTTGTTCAACCCGCGCCCGAGGACCTTTCGTCCGAGGGAGCCGCGTATTATACAACCATTTCCCGAACCGTCAACACCTTCGTCACAATTTTTGGTCGCGACGAGCTGGATCAGGACGGTGGGAACCTTCATCGCCGCTGGCCGTTTCGGCCGGGGCATCGAAGGGGCGCGAATCCTATCGGGGCGCATCGGATTTGGGAAGGGGTTCGACGAAGTTTTTTTGCGTCTCTTCGCCGCACCGATGAAGCGTTGTTCCGATGCGCCTTCGAACGTGGCGCCTAGCCGCCCGGAATCAAGCGCACCCGCGCGAATCCGCGCTTGCCGAGCTGCAGCAGATGCTCGCATCCGGCTGCGAGCAGCAGATCGCGGTCTTCGACCACCTCGCCGTCGACGCGCACCGCGCGCTCGCCGAGCTTGCGCATCGCTTCCGACGTGCTCGGCGCGAGGCCGGCGGCCTTCAGCAACGCGCCGATGCGGATGCCTTCCGCGGGCGACACGTGATCTCGGTCAGCGCGATGTCCTGCGGCACGCCGCCGCCCTGCACGACCTCGTGCCAGTGCGCGATCGCTGCGTCGGCCGCGGCCGCACCGTGGAAGCGCGCCGTCAGCTCGCGCGCGAGCTCCATCTTGAGATCGCGCGGATTCGCGCGTCCGGCAGACGACCTCGCGCATGCTGCGTCAGGTCGGCCAGCGACTTTTCGAACGAAAGCAGCTCGAAATAGCGCCACATCAGGTCGTCCGAGAGCCGCATGACCTTGCCGAAGATCTCGTTCGGCGGCTCGTTGATGCCGATGTAGTTGCCGAGCGACTTCGACATCTTGTTGACGCCGTCGGTGCCCTCGAGCAGCGGCATCGTCAGCACGATCTGCGGCGGCTGCCCGGCCTCTTCCTGCAGCTGCGCGCCCGACCAGCAGGTTGAACTTCTGGTCGGTGCCGCCGAGCTCGACGTCGGCCTTCAGCGCGACCGAGTCGTAGCCCTGCACCAGCGGATACAGGAACTCGTGGATCGCGATCGGCTGCTCGCGACTTGTAGCGCTTGGCGAAATCGTCGCGCTCGAGCATGCGCGCGACCGTGTGCTTCGCCGCGAGCTGGATCATGTCCGCCGCGCTCATCGTGCCGAACCACTCGGAGTTGAAGCGCACCTCGGTCTTCTCGCGATCGAGCACCTTGAACACCTGATCGGCGTAGGTCTTCGCGTTCGCCTGGACGTCCTCGCGCGTCAGCGGCTTGCGCGTCGACGTTCTTGCCGGTCGGATCGCCGATCATCCCGGTGAAATCGCCGATCAGGAAGATCACCTGTGTGGCCGAGGTCCTGGAACTGCCGCATCTTGTTGAGCAGGACCGTGTGGCCGAGGTGCAGATCCGGCGCGGTCGGATCGAAGCCGGCCTTGATCCGCAGCGGGCGGCCGAGCTTGAGGCGCGCCTCGAGCTCCTCGCGCTTGATGATTTCGTCGGCGCCGCGGCCGATCAGATCGAGCGCGTCTTGCAAGCTGGACATGGATTCTCCTGTAGGTGGAAGCCCCGGACGGACGTCCGAAATGGCCCCATCGAATGGCTGGATCGCCGTCTGAAACGGACACGCAGTTAATTATTGGTTAACCGGAAGATTCACGCAAACCCGCGCCGCTATTGGCATTGACGCCGCGTACACGCTGACTTTATGGTACCGGCCGACTAGCCGGAACGCGACCGTGACAGCACCACCGAACGACCCTCAAGCCACCCGTCGCAATCCACGCTGCATGGCCATCCGGCGCCATGCGCAACGCAACCATTTCCATTTCTATTCGCGCTGCTCGACTGGACGTTCGTCCAGAACGTTTCGGCCAAGCCGATCAGCTGGCGCGCGGAGCACTGGGTGCTCGGCGGCGTCGCGCTTCTGCTGACGACGCTCGTCGGCATCGTCATCCCCGGCTGGGCCAACGCCACGCGCCATGACCCGGCGCCGGCCGCGTACACGACGGTGGCGATCGATCTTGCCGCAGCTTCCGGGCACCGAGGCCGATCCGACGATCGGCGCGTATGCCCTCGGCGCCAACGCCGAACCCGAATGGCACCGCGTCACCGTGCGCGCCGGCCAGTCGCTCGCCGACATCTTCCACGAGAACGGACTTTCGCCGGGCGACCTGCAGCGCGCATTGAACTCGCAGGACGACGCGTCGGCGCTGCGCCACATCCATCCCGGCGACGAATTCGCGTTCGTGCAGGACGCGACCGGCGCACTGACGCTGATGCGCTTCGACCGCGACGACGCAGCGCGCGTAACGCTCAAGTTCGCGCCGGACGGCGTCAAGGAAACCGTCGACGAGCGCGCGATCGAGCGCCGCACGCAGGTCGCGCACGGCGTGCTCACGCGCTCGCTGTTCGAAGCGGGCGCGCAGGCCGGCATGAGCGACACGATGATCTGGAAGCTCGCCAACGCGTTCGGCTACGACATCGACTTCGCGCAGGACCTTCGCGAAGGCGACAGCTTCAGCGTCATCTACGACGACGTCTATCGCGAAGGCGAGCACCTGCACGACGGCGACATCATCGCCGCGACGTTCATCAATCACGGCAAGCGCTACACCGCGTTCCGCTACACCAACGCGGACGGCAAAACGATGTACTACAGCGAGGACGGCCGCCCGCTGCGCAAGGCGTTCCTGCGCACGCCGGTCGAGTTCACGCGCATCTCGACGTCTTCTCGGTCGGCCGCATGCATCCGATCCTCGGCTACATGCGCGCGCACAAGGGCGTCGACTACGCAGCGCCGACCGGCACGCCGATCCGCGCCGCCGGCGACGGCAAGATCACGTTCCGCGGCTGGAGATCGGGCTACGGCAACGTCGTCATCGTCCAGCACGACGGCCACTCTCAGCACCGCTGTACGGCCACATGTCGGCGTTTGCGAACGAGAAGCTCGGCCAGCACGTCAGCCAGGGCCAGACCATCGGCTACGTCGGCATGACCGGCCTTGCGACCGGCCCGCACCTGCACTACGAATTCCGCATCGACGGCCAGCATCGCGATCCGCTGACCGTCACGCTGCCCGAAGGAAGAGCCGCTGCCGCAGACGAACTCGCGCTCTTCAAGCAGAAGAGCGGCGCGCTTCTGGCCAAGCTCAAGTTCGTCGACGGCCTGCAACTCGCGCGCGCGAACGACTGACGACGCCGTGGCGGCGTCGCTTTATCTCGGCCTGATCTCCGGCACCAGCGCGGACGGCATCGACGTCGCGCTCGTGCGTTTCGAGCCGCGCCTCGAAGTCATCGCGGCGCGCACGACGCCATACTCCGAAGCAATTGCGCGAACGCATCCTGGCGCTCGCGACGCGCAAACGCCGCGATCGCGCTCGACGAATTCGGCGCGCTCGACGTCGAGATCGGCGCACGCATTCGCCGACGCCGCGCTCGCCGTGCTGCGCGATGCCGGCGTCGACCGCCAGCGCCGTCGCCGCGATCGGCTCGCACGGACAGACCGTCCGGCATCGCCCGGCGGACGCGTTTCCTTTCACGCTGCAGATCGGCGACGCCGTCGGTCATCGCCGAACGCACGCGCATCACGACGATCGCCGACTTCCGCCGCGCCGACGTCGCCGCCGGCGGCCAGGGCGCGCCGCTGTTGCCCGCGCTGCACGCCGCGCTGTTTGCGGCGCCGCGATCGCACGCGTGTGATCCTCAACCTCGGCGGCATCGCGAACATCACGATCCTCGCGCCGGGCGCGCGACGTGCTCGGCTTCGACACCGGCCCGGCGAACTGCCTGCTCGATGCATGGGCGCTGCGCCATCTCGGCACTGCGCGCGACGAAGACGGCGCGTGGGCCGCGAGCGGTCGCGTCGATCGACGCGCTGCTCGACGCATGGCTCGCCGATCCGTATTTCCGCGCGCCGCCGCCGAAGAGCACCGGCCGCGAGCATTTCAATCTCGACTGGCTCGACGCGCGTGTTCGCGCCGAGGCCGCGCCCGCGGACGTGCAGGCGACGCTGCTCGCGCTGACGGTGACGAGCGTCGTCGACGCGATCCGCGCGACCGCACCTGACGCGCGCGAAGTGTTCGCGTGCGGCGGCGGCGTGCACAATCCCGCGCTGATGTCGGCACTGCGCGAACGGCTTGCACCGATGACGCTCGACAGCACGTCGGCATTGGGCCTCGATCCCGACTACGTCGAAGCGGCCGGCTTCGCATGGCTCGCGCGCGCAAGACTCGCAGGAACGCCGGGCAATCTTCCAGCCGTTACCGGCGCGCGCGGTCCGCGCGTGCTCGGCGCGATCCACGCCGCACCTGATCCGACCGTTGCCTGACTAGCCGCCCTTGCGCCGCCGTGCGGCGGCCTTGTGCAGCTCGTTGTCCTTGGGCGGCTCGCCGTCCGAAAACATCGGCTGACCGTCGACACGCTCGAACGCGCTCAAGGCTTCCCGGAACGCGGCCGTCTCGCCGGTATTCCATGTGCCACGAAGATGCGCGATGTCCTGGCGGTCGCGCTTGACGAGCTCCTCGCCGCCGAGCCCGAGCGCGACGCGCAGCGCATGCACGATGACCTGATTGACCGGCCAGTTCCGCTCGACCGCAATCTGCCGAAGCCGTTCGGCGATCGCGTCGTCGACGTCGCGGATCAGGATGTCGGTCATGCGCATCCCCGTGCGTTGGCACCGTCGCCGGATTGTTGCATATCCTACCGCTGTTCATTCGAACGCTAGGCGGCGCCCGAGCTCGGTTCAGGCGCAGGCTCGCGCCGGATCGCCCAGAGCACGAGCAACAGCGCCGGCAGCCCGATCGCCGCCGTGTAGACGAAGAACGGCCCATAACCCCACGCATCGACGATCGAGCCCCACTGGCTCGCGATCATCTTCGCCGGCAGGCTCCACAGCGTGCCGAACAACGCGTATTGCGTCGCCGTGTACGCAGTGTTCGTCAGCGTCGACATGTACGCGATGAACGCAGTGCCCGCGATGCCGTTCGCGACGTTGTCGATGCTGACGACCGTCGCGAGCCACGCGATGCCGGGCGAGATGTTCGCGATGTACGCATACGCGAGATTCGCGATCGTCAGCAGGATCCAGCCGACGAGCAGCGTGCGCGCGATGCCGAAGCGCTTGATCAGCACGCCCGCGAGCAGCGCGCCGCCGAGCGTCATCAGCACGCCATAGACCTTCGACACGAGCGCAATCTGCGGCAGCGTGAAACCAAGATCGAGGTAATACGTGTTCGCCGCGACGCCCATCGTCGTGTAGTTGAGACGGTACGTCATGATCAGCAGCAGGATCGGGATGCCGACTTTGAGGCCATAACGCACGAAGAAATCGACGAACGGGCAAACGACCGCGCCGATCAGCCATGCGACGACGTTGCGCAACGGCGCCGGCCAGTGTGCCGAGCGTTCGAGGAATGCGACGACGCGCGCCTCCTGCGCGAGCGTCGCGCGATCGATGCGCGCCTCGGGCTCGCGGATCACGAGCGTCGTGGCAATGCCGACGACGACGCAGAGCGCCATCACGAGATACGCCGCGGTCCAGCCGTAGCCCGCGGCTGCCGTCAGCGCACCGGCGCCCGCAGTCAGAAGCGCGAGCTGATAGCCGGTCTGATACGAAGCGGCCATCGCGCCTTGCGATTCGTTGTCGGCGGCTTCGATGCGCCACGCATCGACTGCGATGTCCTGCGTCGCCGATGCGAACGCCGTCGCGACCGCAAGCAGCGCGAAATGCGCAGCATCGGACGCGGGATCGGCGATCGCCATCGCGACGAGGCCCGCTGCAATGCCGCACTGCGCAAGCAGCATCCAGCTCCGTCGCCGCCCAAGCCGTCCAAGCAGCGGCAGCCGCACGCGATCGACGAACGGCGCCCAGAAATACTTCAGCGAATACGCGAGCCCGACGAGACTGAAATAGCCGATCGTCGTGCGATCGATGCCGGCGAGCCGAAGACGCGCCGACAGCGTCGTCAGCACCAGCGGAAACGGCAGCCCCGACGAGAAACCGAGGAACAGCATCGCGGCAACGCGCGGATTCGCATAGACGCCGAGCGAATCGCGCCAGCGCTGCAACGTGTCCCTCACAGCGCGTAGTCCACCGTGTACGGCGCATGGTCGGAGAAGCGCGGTGTCGCCGGCGCGATCGACCACTTCCTGATCGTGTCGCGCAAGGCTCGGCGTGCAAATCTGGTAGTCGATGCGCCAGCCGACGTTCTTCGCGCGCGCGGCGCCGCGATTGCTCCACCAGGTGTAGTCCTCGCCTTCCGGTTCGAGCGTGCGATACGTGTCGACCCAGCCGGTGTTCTCGGCGCAGACGCCGTTGAGCCACTCGCGCTCGGGCGGCAGTGCAACCCGAGTTCTTCTGGTTCGATGTCCAGTTCTTGATGTCGAGCCGGCTCCTGCACGATGTTCCAGTCGCCGCAGAGGACGTAGTCGCGCCCGCTCGCGAGCCAGCCGTCGAGCACCGGCTTGAACCACTTCATGACCTTGAACTTGAACGCCTGCCGCTCCTCGCCCGAAGAACCCGACGGCACGTACAGCGACACGACGCTGAGATTGCCGTAACGCGCCTCGAGGTAGCGCCCTTCGTCGTCGAACGGCGCCCAGCCGAGCGCCGTGCGCACCTCGTCCGGCTCGCGCCTGGAATAGATCGCGACGCCGCTGTAGCCCTTCTTCGTCGTAGCGTCGCGGTAGAAGACATGGTGTCCGTCGGGCCGGAACGCGGGATCGGTCAGCTGATCCTCCTGCGATTTCGTTTCCTGCAGGCAGACGACGTCGGCCTTCTGCTTCTTGAGCCAGTCGAAGAAGCCCTTGGTCGCGGCGGAGCGGATGCCGTTGGCGTTGAAGGTGACGATGCGCATTGGAGAGCCGGGATTCGAGATTTGGGATTGGAGACGACGTACGTCTTACCATACGCAATCCCGAATCCCGAATCACGAATCCCGTGCTCGAATCCCAACGCGCCTTCCTCGACCTCGCCCTCGCAGCGCAATGCACTGCGCTTCGGCGAGTTCACGCTGAAATCGGGCCGCCTCAGCCCGTACTTCTTCAACGCGGGCCTGTTCGACTCGGGCGCCGCGCTCGCGCTGCTCGGCCGCGCGTACGCCGACGCGGCGATGCATCGGCGCGATCCGCTTCGACATGCTGTTCGGGCCTGCCTACAAGGGCATCGTGCTCGCCGCGATCACAGCGGCCGCGATGGCCGAGCAGCACGGCCGCGACGTGCCGTTCGCGTACAACCGCAAGGAAGCCAAGGACCACGGCGAAGGCGGCACGCTGGTCGGCGCGCCGCTCAAAGGCCGCGTGCTGATCGTCGACGACGTGATCACGGCCGGCACCGCGATCCGCGAGTCGCTCGCGCTGATCCGCGCGCACGGCGCCGAGCCCGCCGGCGTCCTGATCGCGCTCGACCGCGAGGAGCGCGGCCAGGGCGCGTTGTCGGCGACGCAGGAGCTCAAGGCCGAATTCGGGATTCCGGCGATCGCGATCGCGCGCCTGTCCGATCTCCTGGCCTATGCCGCCGACAAGCCGGAACTTGCGGCCCATCACGCCCGTCTTCAGGATTACCGCGCCCGCTACGGCGCCTGAACCTCTGTGAAGAACCTCGCAGCGGAATTCGGGATCGCTGTCCTATACTCGGCGCCGGAGGAAGCCCGATGCGTTTCGTACTGTCCGTCGTCCTTGCGCTCGTGATCGCCGGCCCCGCGTGGGCCGCCGGCGGCCCGACGACGCCGCATCAGCGGTACAAGTGGACCGACACCGAAGGCAACCTGCACTACTCCGACGCGCTGCCGCCCGAAGCCGTGAGGTACGGCTACGAGATCGTCAATCCGCAGGGCGTCGTCATCAAGCACGTCGACCGCCCCAAGACCGCCGAGGAACGCGCCTCCGCCAAGGCCGAGATCGCCAAAGCGCAGGCCGCGAAGGATTCGGCCGACGCGCGCGTTCGCAACGACAAGCAGATGCTCGCCGCGTATCCGACCGAGGATGACCTGAAGCGCGCGCAGCACCAGCAGGCCGACATGATGGACACGAACCTGACCTCGGCCCGCGTCAGCCAGCAGAGTCAGGAGAAATCGCTCGCCGAGCTCCTCGGCCACGCCGCGGAGCTCGACGCGAACGGCAAGCCGATACCCGCGGTCCTCACGAAGAAGATCGCCGACATGCGAAAGCAGGTCGAAGAGCAGCGCACGTATATCTCGCGCAAGCAAAAAGAGCGCGACGACACGGTCGCGCACTTCGATGACGACCTCGCGCACTACCGCAGCCTGAAGGAACCGCAGGAAGCGGACCGGCGCTGACCCTAAGTCAGAACGGCAGCGGCAGCGACGAATCGAGCTTCAATAGCTGCGTGCGGAACGCGTCCTGCGCGCGCTTCAGCGCCTGGGCCGTATCCGCATCGAAGCGCAGCACGAGCGCCGGCGTCGTGTTCGACGCGCGCACGAGACCCCAGCCGTCCGGCCAGTCCGCGCGCACGCCGTCGATCGTCGTGATGCGCGCGCCCTCGAACTGTGCGCGAGCGCGGAACTGCTCCATGAAGCGGTAGTGCTCGCCTTCGCGCATCGGGATCTTGAGCTCGGGCGTCGAAACGCCCTTCGGCAGCGTGTCGAAGATCTGCTGCGGGTCGCGGCCTTCGGGATCGCTGCCGAGGATGTCGAGCAGGCGCGCCGCCGCGTAGATGCCGTCGTCGAAGCCGTACCAGCGCTCGCCGAAGAAGAAGTGGCCGCTCATCTCGCCGGCGAGCGCGGCGTCGGTCTCCTTCATCTTCGCCTTGATCAGCGAATGGCCCGTGCGCCACATCAGCGGGCTGCCGCCGTGCTGCAGGATCAGCGGCTGCAGGTGGCCGGTGCATTTGACGTCGTAGATGATCGTCGCACCGGGATTGCGCGTCAGGATGTCGATCGCGAACAGCATCAGCAGGCGATCGGGGAAGATCACCTCGCCGGTCTTCGTGACGACGCCGAGCCGGTCGCCGTCGCCGTCGAACGCGAGGCCGATGTCGGCGTTCAACTGCTTCACCGACAGGATCAGGTCCTGCAGGTTGTGCAGGTCGGACGGATCCGGATGGTGGTTCGGGAACGTGCCGTCGACCTCGCAGTAGAGCGGCTCGACCTCGCAGCCGATGGCCTCGATCACGCGCGGCGCGATCGCGCCCGGCGATGCCGTTGCCGCAGTCGACGACGACCTTGAGCTTGCGCTCGACCTGGACGTCGTTCGTGATGCGCTGCACGTATTCCTGCGTGATGTCGAGCTCTGCAGACCGCCCGCGCCGTCGACGAAGCGCTCTTCGGCGATGCGCGTATAGAGCCCCTGGATCGCTGTCCTCGGACAGCGTCTCGCCGCCGAGCACGATCTTGAAGCCGTTGTAGTCCGGCGGATTGTGGCTGCCGGTCACCGAGATGCCGGAACCCGTATTGAGGTGATAGCAGCCGAAGTAGACGACCGGCGTCGGCACCGCGCCGATGTCGATCACGTCGCATGCCGGTCGTGCGCAGGCCATCGACGAGCCCGCCGACGAGATCGGGCCCGGACAGCCGCCCGTCGCGACCGACGACGATTTCCGTGAGGCCCCGCTCGCGCGCCTCGCTGCCGATCGCACGACCGAGCACGCGCGCGATCGCGGGCGTCAGCGTTTCGCCGACGACGCCGCGGATGTCGTACGCACGGAAGATGCTGCGATCGATGTTCACCGGTGCATCCTTCGGTTTGCTGGGTCGTGCTGCCGGCGCGCCCGGCTTCGGGGCGGCGGCTTTTGCGGCAGGTGCGGCAGAAGGGGCCTGTTTCAATGCCTCGGCCAAGGTGATCTCCGGTGCTGAAGGTTTCGGAACGAATCGCAACGTCGCCATCGCGCGCTGCACGCCGACGTAGCGCAGCCAGAGCCCGATCGCGCCGCCGAAGAGGCAAAGCAGCGCAAGCGTCGTCAGCATACCGAGGCTAAACGACCCGACGATGAAATAATCGGGCTCGCCCTTGCCGATGCGGAACATCGTGTCGCGGATTGGCTCGCCGAGATCGCCGAGCGAGTTGCCGCTGCCGGCGCCGATGCTGCCGAGCATGACGTCGCCGCGGCCGTCGCCCTGGCGAAGGTCGAGTCGCGCCCCGGAAATGTGCGAGCTGCGGAACGCGCGCAGCACCGGTTCGAACGGCAGATAGACGACCGCGAACGCGACGGTCGCGTCGCCATTCCTGACCGGCAGCGCGATCACGAGGCGCGTGCCCTTGGCCTTGTCGAGGCGTGCCTGCAGCGGCGCTGCCTTCGCGGTCGACTTCGCCTGCATCAGCATCTGCGCCTTGGCGTAGCCGAACTTCGCAAGATCGCCCGCGATGATTTCATCGAGCATCGGCGAATAGAACTCGACGTCCTTGAGATCGGGCAGTGCCTTCGCGAACGCATCGGATGCCGCCGCGCGCCCGGCCGGGCCCTGCGCCAGCGCGGCGAGCACGTCGGGCGTCGCGAGCGCATCCTGCACGCGCTGCATCGTCTGGTGCAGCGTCGCGCTGATCGCCGTGATCGCGCTCGCACGCACCGTGTCGGCTTCGCGCGCGCCGGTGTCCTTGCTCCAGACGAGCCACGCCTGCCAGCTGAAGAAGATGCCGAGGATCAGGAGCGCCGTGCCGATCGCGAGCGGCAGCAGCACGCGCACGATCCGCTGCACGCGCAGGACCGCCGCGTGCGTGCGCTCGGAGATCTGCGACTTCGGTTTCTTCGTGACATTGGCCGCCATCGACGCTCTCTCGTCCCGCCTCAGTGACGTCCCGAACTGCCAAAGCCGCCTTCGCCGCGCGCGCTTGGCGCGAACTCGTCGACCACCTCGAACGTTGCGCGCGCAACCGGCACGAACACGAGCTGCGCGATGCGTTCCCCGGGCGCGATGGTAAAGGCGCGCTCCGAACGGTTCCAGCACGAGATCATCAGCGGGCCCTGGTAGTCCGCGTCGATAAGGCCGACGAGATTGCCGAGCACGATGCCGTGCTTGTGGCCGAGGCCCGAGCGCGGCAGCACGATCGCGCACAGCGCCGGATCCTCGATGTGAATCGCGATGCCGCTCGGGATCAGCGCACTGGCGCCGGCTTCGAGCACGAGCGGCGCATCGAGCATCGCGCGAAGGTCGAGGCCTGCCGATGATGCGGTCGCGTAGTCCGGCAGCGGAAACTCGCTGCCGAGGCGCGCGTCGAGCACCTTCAGCGCGATCCTGCGCAGCACGGCCGGCGCCAGATTTGCCTCAAGGCTCATGCGCGCTTCACCTGCGCCGCGTGCATGCGCTCGCCGATTCGCGCGAGGAGCCGCTCGGCGAGCGCGCGCTTGTCGGCGCGCTCGAGCTGCTCGCGTCCGCCGGACCAGATCAGGAGCAGCGCGTTGTCCTCGGTCTCGAAGCCTTCGCCGTCGCCGACCTTGTTCGCGGCGATCAGGTCGATGCCTTTCTTCTCGAGCTTCGCGCGCGCATGGCGCTCGATGTCGCTCGTCTCGGCCGCGAATCCGACGATGAACGGCCGCCGCGGCAGCGCCGCGACTTCGGCGATGATGTCGGGGTTCTGCACGAGCTCGAGCTCGAGCGGCGCACCGTCGGTGCGCTTGATCTTCTGCTGCGCCATCGACTGCGGCCGGAAATCGCCGACCGCGGCCGCCGATATGAAGACGTCGTTGTCGGTCGCGCGCATCAGCACGGCCTCGCGCATCTCGCGCGCGCTGCGCACGTCGATGCGCGTGACGCCCGAGGGCGTCGCGAGCGCAACCGGGCCCGAGATCAGCGTCACGTCGGCGCCGTTCGCTGACGCCGCCGCTGCGATCGCATAGCCCATGCGGCCGGAGCTGCGATTGCCGATGAAGCGCACCGGATCGATATCCTCGAACGTCGGCCCCGCGCTGATCAGGATCTTGCGACTTTCCAGCGTGCGCGGGCCGCGTATCGCCGCGAGCTCGGCGACGATGTTCTCGGCTTCGAGAAGGCGCCCCGCGCCGAACTCGCCGCAGGCTTGACTCCCGGACGCGGGACCGAGCACGCGCACGCCGCGCTGGCGCAGCACCGCGAGATTGGCCTGCGTCGCCGAGTTCGCCCACATCTGCTGGTTCATCGCCGGTGCGAGCGCGATCGGCGCCGCGGTCGCAAGGCAAAGCGTCGTCAGAAGATCGTTGGCGAGGCCGTGTGCGATCCGCGCGATGATGTCGGCCGACGCCGGCGCGATGACGACCTGGTTCGCCCAGCGCGCGAGCTCGATGTGTCCCATCGCGGCTTCGGCGCCGTCGTCCCAGAGGCTCGTGCGCACCGGATAGCCTGAGAGCGCCTGGAACGTCAGCGGCGTGATGAAGCGCTCGGCGCTCTCGGTCATGACGACGCGCACCTCCGCGCCGGCGTCGCGCAGGCGCCGCACCAGTTCGGCCGCCTTGTACGCCGCGATGCCGGCCGTGACGCCGAGCAGCACGCGCAGACCCGCCAATGCCGGTTGTGCCATGTACGAAACCGCCGACCGCAAGCGAAGCGCCTAGCTTACTGAAAATCGTGGGCGGCGCCGCTCCGCGCGCGGCCGCGGGAACGCTAGCGTGTGCGTGCCGTCACGATGTGCGCTTGCGGCCCGTGCCGGCACCCTCGAAATGACCTGAAGCACCTGCCCGATGACGATCCGCACCTGGCCCAACGGCGAACGGCCGCGCGAAAAACTCCTGATCCGTGGCGGCGCCTCGCTGTCCGATGCCGAGCTCCTGGCCGTGTTCCTCGGCTCCGGGCGGCGCGGCCTCAACGCGGTCGAGCTCGGCCGCTCGCTGCTCGCGCACGCCGGCAGCCTCAAGGGGTTGCTCGACACGCCGCATGGCCGCGGCGTCGGCCCGGTCGCATGGTGCCGGCTCGTCGCGGCGCTCGAGCTCGGGCGTCGCTACCTCGACGCCGAGATGAAAGCCGTGACCATGCTCGGCGATCCGTCGGCGAGCGCGCGCTATCTCAAGTCGCGGCTCTGCGGCTATCCGTACGAGGTGTTCGCGTGCCTCTTCCTCGACAACCGCCACCGCGTGATCGCGTTCGAGGAGCTGTTCCGCGGCTCGCTCGGCGGCGCCAGCGTGCATCCGCGCGAGGTCGTGCGGCGCTGCCTCGTGCACAACGCGGCGGCGCTGATCCTCGCGCACAACCATCCGTCAGGCCAGAACGAGCCGAGCCAGGACGACCGCACGATCACGCTGCGCCTTCGCGACGCGCTGGCGCTGATCGACGTGAAAGTGCTCGACCACATCATCGTCGGCGATGGCGAGCCGATCTCGCTCGCCGAACGCGGGTGGCTTTGAACGTCCCTTGCCGTATGCCGCCACCGCGGGTCGCAGTCGTATACTTCGCGGCGTTCGGGGAGCGGGCCAGGCACTCGTGATTTTCGACTATCCGCGCGGATTCACTGCGGACGCGATCGAGCAGAAGCTGCCGACGCCGGCCGCCGCGCGCGCTGCGCTGGCCGGGCACGACGACGCGCTCGAAGCGATGCTCGCCGACCGGCGCCGCGATCTTGCGCCGTACGCCTCGGGGCCCGACGACGAAGCGCTGCTCGCGCGCACGGCCGACGCGGCGCGGCTCGCATTCGCGCGGCTCGCGGTCCGCCACGGGCGGCTCGGCACCGATTTCCACGCGTACCACAACGAAGGCCATATCCTCGAGATCTGCGCCGGACGCCTGCCGCGCGTGCTCGCGCTGCCCGGCGCACGGACGCTTTCCGTGCGCGACGGCTGCGCGCTGCTGCTGTTCGGCGCCGGCCACGACCTTCGCCAGCGCGAAGCGCCGATGTTCTCGCACGGCATCGGTGCGAACGAGCGCGCGAGCACCGAGGAGATGCTGCGCATCCTCGACACGTGCGGCTTCGAGCGCGAGCGCGATAACGACTTCTACGTCGCGCTCGAGCTCATGATCGCCGGCAGCACGTTCGACGCGCGCTCGGGATCGCATCCGTACAACGCGGCCGAGCTCGTGCAGAGCGGCGGCGCGCTCGCCTCGAAGCTCGACACCAAGCTCGACAAGCACCAGCCGGCGTGGCGCGATGATCCGACGCTCGTGCGCGGCCAGCGGCTCGCGCTCGTCGCAGCCGATCTCGACACCGCGAACGTCGCCGACGCGTTTGCCGCGTTCGCGCTGAACGGAGAAAACCTCTGCCGCGAGCGCGAGTCACTGAGCGGCCGCTCGCTCGACGCGGGCGAAAGCGCGCTGCCCGCGCTCGGATTCCTGACCGACGGGCAGGACCACTTCTTCTTCGACCTGCACCGATTCAACTCGGAGATCGGCCACGCCGCGTTCGATGCCGGCAAGGCCGCCAACGCGCCGCTCGTGAAGGCGCTGACGCTCGGCGTCCGCGCGCGGATCGCGCTCGGCGGTCCGCCGGTCAACGGCGCGCAAGTCATCGAGGCGTATCGGGCGACAGTCGCCGATCTCGTGACGTAGCGCGGAGAAGGTCGGCGGGTGTGTGCGTCCCTGCACCCGGGCGACGTACGCATCCCGCACGCCGCCGGTACCCTGCCGATGGGGGGATGTTGGATTTGTTTCGCGACAGGGCGATGACACGCGGGCTTTGGTCTCGCCTTCAAACGCGCGCGCCTAGCCCTCCCCTTCAAGGGGAGGGTTGGGTGGGGATGGTGTGGGTTAGGTGGTCGGGGCTTTGTCGCGAAAACCGACTCACGTCCCTGTGTGTTTCGTCTGACGTCCCTGTCAGCCGGTTACTTTCTTTTGCTTGCCCAAAAGAAAGTAACCAAAGAAAAAGGCACCCTCGCGGCCGCGGTTTGCCGGCATCCCTGCCGGCAAACTACGCGAGCAGGCTGCGGGGTTCGCCGGGAGTACGTCCATGTACTCTCGTCGAACTCGCCGGCTTCCTGCCGGCGATCGCTTCGCGACTTTTCCTCCGCCTGCTCGCCGCGGCCGAGAGGGAACCCGGGAAAGGCAGAGCGCGGCAGTCCCTGCCGCAGAAGAAAAAAGAGTCGCGACGTCGGCGGGACATTTCGAGAACACGCGAACCGTCCGCTACAATGCATTGTTTTAGCTGCGATCCCGCCGTGAAAGAGCTCCTGCGCGATTCCATTCTCGAAGCCCTGGCCAAGCTGACGGCGGCCGGCACGCTGCCTGCGGGTGATGCGCCCGCGTTCGTCGTCGAGCGCACCAAGAGCCGCGAGCACGGCGATTTCGCGACCAACGTCGCCATGCTGCTCGCGAAAGCCGCGAAGGCGAAGCCGCGCGATATCGCGCAGGCGATCGTCGGCGCGCTGCCGGCGAACGATGCGATCGCGAAGGTCGAAATCGCGGGTCCCGGCTTCATCAACTTCTTCCTGAGCCCGGCGGCGTACCGGCACGAAGTCGCGTCGATCCTCGATCGGGGCGATGCTTACGGCCGCAACACAAGCGGCGCGGGAAACAGAGCCGGCGTCGAGTTCGTCTCGGCGAACCCCACCGGGCCGCTCCACGTCGGCCACGGCCGCGCGGCGGCGATCGGCGACTGCATCGCGCGCGTGCTCGATGCGAACGGCTGGGACGTCGTACGCGAGTTCTACTACAACGACGCCGGCGTGCAGATCATGAACCTCGCGCTCTCCGTGCAGGCGCGCGCACGCGGGATCGCGCCCGACGACAACGGATGGCCAGCCGACGGCTATCGCGGCGATTACATCAAGGACGTCGCGCGCGCGTTCCTCGAGCGCGAGAGCGTGCACGCGGACGGCGAGGACGTCGTCGGCAGCGGCGACGCCGACGATCTCGATGCGATCCGCCGTTTCTCGGTGGCATACCTGCGTCGCGAGCAGGACACCGATCTCAAGGCGTTCGGCGTTCGCTTCGACGTCTACTACCTCGAATCCTCGCTCTACGAAGACGGCAAGGTCGACGAGACGACGCGCCAGCTGATCGCAGCCGGCCATACGTACGAGGAAGGCGGCGCGCTGTGGCTGCGCACGACGGAGTTCGGCGACGACAAGGACCGCGTGATGCGGAAGTCGGACGGCACGTTCACCTACTTCCTGCCGGATATCGCGTATCACCTTTCGAAATGGCAGCGCGGCTATCAGCGCGCGATCACCGAGCTCGGCGCCGATCACCACGGCTCGCTCGCGCGCGTGATCGCGGGCCTGCAGGCGCTCGACGTCGGCATTCCGCAGAACTATCCGGAATACGTGCTGCACCAGATGGTGACGGTCACGCGCGGCGGCGAGGAAGTGAAGCTATCCAAGCGCGCGGGCAGTTATCTCACGCTCCGCGATCTCATCGACGAGGTCGGCCGCGATGCGACGCGCTACTTCCTGATCGCGCGCAAGGCCGATTCGCATCTGATCTTCGACATCGATCTCGCGCGCGCGCAGACGAACGACAATCCGGTGTACTACATCCAGTACGCGCACGCGCGCGTCGCGAGCGTGATGCGCCAGCTCGTCGAGCGCGGCATGACGTGGGATCGTGCGAACGGGCTCGCACACCTTTCGAAACTCGACAGCGAGACCGAACAGGCGCTGATGGTCGAGCTCTCGCGCTATCCCGAGGTCGTCGAGTCGGCGGGCCAGAGTCTGGAGCCGCATGTCGATCGCGAATTACCTTCGCGATCTCGCGGCCGCATTCCACATGTACTACAACACGAACCAGTTCCTGGTCGACGACGCCGCGATCCGCGACGCGCGCCTGTCGCTCGCGAACGCGACGCGGCAGGTGCTCGCGAACGGCCTCGACCTTTTGGGCATCTCGGCCCCGGAGAGCATGTAGTTGGAGAGCACGTAATGGCAGCAAGAAAAGGACGCCAGGCGACGCGCGGCGGCAGCAAATCGTGGCCGGCGTGGGTCTGGGTCGGCATCGGCCTCCTGCTCGGCGTCGGGTTGATGCTGCTCGTGCTGTTCAAGGACTGGGCGCCGCTCTTGCGCAAGAAGAACCTGCCGCAGCCGAATCCGGCCGCGACCGCGCCGCAAGCGAGCGAGCCTGCCGTCGCCGATGCGAGCAAGAAGGAGCCGCCGAAGAAGAGCTACGACTTCTACAAGGTGCTCGAAGCGAACGAAGTCGTGATTCCCGATGCGGAGCTGACCGAAAAAGCGCGCGCCGAACAGCAGGCGAAGAACGCCGCGAACGCTACACCGGGCGCGACTGCACCTGCGCCAGGCGTTGCGCCGGCGACGGCATCGGGCGGCCGCTACATCCTGCAGGCCGGCTCGTATCCGGACGCGAAAGGCGCCGACGAGATCAAGGCGAAGCTTGCGCTGCTCGGCTTTCAGGCGAACGTGCAGCCCGTTACGGTCAACGGCAAACAGTGGCATCGCGTGAGGCTCGGGCCGTATGCGAGCGCGAGCGATCTCGAAAGCGCGAAACGCTCGCTCGCCGACAACGGGATCAATGCGATTGCGTTGAAGGAACAGCCGCCGGGGCAGCAGTAGCGTTTATCCGTCTCGCTGCTTCGTCCCCTCTCCCGCAAGCGGGAGAGGGGAAAATCAGTCGAATCCGTTGCGGAAGATCACGTCGGACGGATCGACGACGAACGCCGCATCAACCTCGCAATCAGCCGTCACCGCGCCCGTCGTGTAGACATTGCCGGCGAGCGCGCCGCCGCATCCGCTCACATCGCCGATCACATAGTTCGCGTCGGGCGTCAGCGTGAACGTCGTCGTCGCGCCGTCGTCGACGGTCTGCGGCGTGTCGGGCGCGATCGTGCCGTGTGCGCCGGCGACTGGCGTGACGATGTGCGTCACCGGCACCGCGTCGGAGTGGAACATGTAGACCTTGTCGTGCGCGTTGTCGGCGACGTAGAGATTGCCGGCTTCGTCTTCACCGAAGCCCGAATACGTGCCGTAGCCGTCGGGATCGTCGCGCCAGATCGTGTAGGACCAGACATTCTGATCATCGGGCTTGGCGAAATAGATCGTGCTGAGGCACGAGTCCGCGAAGATGTACATGCCGCGGAGATCGGCGATCGGCCCGCGATAGCGATAGCCGCCGGTCACGGCCCAGCAGTTGCCGCCGGTGTGGTTGTATTCGAGCAGTGGCAGCACATTCGCCTGCAGCGGCGGCGTGCAGACTTGCGATGTATTGAAGACCGACGTGCCTTCCATGCAGTGCCAGCCGTAGTAGATCGGGTCGGACGATCCCTTGGTGCGAAGGTCGATCTCTTCCCAATGGTCCTGGCCGACGTCGCCGATCCACAGGTCGCCCGTTTCGCGATCGAAGCTCCAACGCCACGGATTGCGAAAGCCCCAGAGCCAGATCTCGTCGCACGCGTGCGGCGTGCGCACGAACGGATTGTCGACGGGGATCGAATACTCCGCCGGCGCGCCGGTTGCGGTGCCGCACATTTCCTCGTCCGCGATCTCGCCGCGCGTATCGACGTCGATGCGCAGCATCTTGCCGCGCAGGAAATACTGCGGTGTCACGCTCGAGTTGTCGCAGCTCGTCGAGGTTGTGTCGTTCGGCTTCTTCCAGAGACATTCGGCGAGCCAGTGCGTGCCGCTTTCCTGACCGCCGTCGCCGACCGAAAAATAGAGAAAGCCGTCCGGACCGAAATGGATGTCGCCGCCGTTGTGGAACGACGGCGGCGAGTTGTCGGCGAGTCGCATGACGACCGTGCCGGTCGGATTGGCGACGTTCGGGTCCGACGACACCGTGTAGCGTTCCATCACCTCATCGGGCCCGCTGCCGAGGCAGCTTCCCGGCGCCGTGCAATCGCCGGCGCGCATGTAGACGATGTAGAACTCATCGTTGTGCGGCATGCCGGCATGGCCGTAGTTCGGATGGAACGCGAGGCCGAGCAGGCCGCTCGTGCCGCCCGAGCCCGGGAACGTCACGGGCACGGTCAGGAACGGCGTCGGCAGCAGCGTCCCGTTCTCGATGACGCGGATCGAGCCCGCCTGGCTGAAGACGAACAACCGTCCGCTGCCATCATGCGGCGCGCGCACACCGATGGGTGAGGTGACGGCGCTCGTGACGAGTTGCAGCGAGAGATCCGGCGGCACGGTCTGCGCAGTCGCCGCTGCGGCCGCGAAGCCGAAAATACCGAGCAGAACCGATCGAATCGCGCGCATTGCCGTCCCCGGGACAATTCCAGCGAAGGCGCGGACTCTACACTGAAGCTGCGACAGCGCCACCCATCTCGCGGCCGATTTCATTGGGCGGATTTTCTTGGGGGCATTCAGTCGAATCCATTCTGGAAGATGACATCGCTGCCGCTGTCGGAATGAAACACATAGACGGGCCCGTTGCCGTCGGCGACATAGACGTTGCCGGCTTCGTCCTCGCCAAAACTATAGGTGCTCATGCCGGGCGCGCCGTTGAGCTGCTCGGACGTCCACACCGGCACGCTGCCGTCCGCATTGGCGACGATGTAGATGCCGCCGCTGCAGTTGTCGCTGAAGACGTACTGGCCGCGGAACGGCCCGATCGGGCCGCGATAGCGAAAGCCGCCGACGACTGCGCAGCCGAAATCGTGCGAGTACTCGAGCTTCGGCGGCACGCTGCCCGTCGGTCCCGTGCAGGGCGCGGTGCCGCCGGGATACGTGTGGAAACCTTCGCACTGGTTCCACTGGAAGTTCTGGCCCGCGCTGCCGGCCGGCTGGAAGTCGATTTCCTCGTAGGTGTTCTGGCCGACATCGCCGATCAGCATGTCGCCGGTTTCGCGATCGAAACTGAAGCGGAACGGGTTGCGGAATCCCCAGTTGAAGATTTCCGCGCAGTCGTTCGGATGCGCGCCGGCATCGGCGAACGGATTGCCGGGCGGAATCGCGTAAGGCACCGGCTCGCCCGGATTGACGCCGCAGATGTTCGACGCGGCCGACGCGATCGTGCCGTGCACGTCGAGACGGAGGATCTTGCCCATCAGGTAATACGTCGGGCCGCTGCCGGACGTGTTGTAGCAGCTCGATGGATCGTTGTCGGCTTTCTTGCGTCCGGTGCACTGCGCGAATCCGTTCGGATCGCCCTGCACGCCGCCGTCGCCCATCGTCCAGTTGATGAAACCTTCCGAATCGAACGCGAGATCGCCGCCGTTGTGGTTGTCGGCGATGTCGGGCACGCGCAAGAGGATTTCGCCGTCGGGATTCGCGACGTCCGGATCGCCGGCCGACACCGTGTAGCGCGCGAGCACCTGATCGTTCGAATCGCCGATCTCGGGATCGCCGTCCGGCGCCGTGTACGTCACGTAGAAAGTACCGTTCGTCGCGTAGTCCGGATCGAACGCGAGGCCGAGGATGCCCTGCTCGCCGTTGCACGCGGCGTCGATCGAGACGAACGGCGTCGGCAGCACCGCGCCGTTCTTGACGATCACGATGTCGCTGCAGCGCTCGATGATGAAGACTCGCCCGCTGCCGTCGTTCGGGGCGCGGATGCCGATCGGCTGCGCGAACGTCGTGCTGTCGTCCGGAAAGCGGACGAGGCTGAGGTCGGCCGGCGTGATCGCGAATGCAGGACACGCGGACAGAGCCGCGATGAGCCCGCTGATCCAGTGACGGACGTGCATGCGCATTCTCCCCGGAGGCCAGGCACGAGACTGTCTTCTAGCACGGCATACGTTAGTTTTGCATTGACGCGCGCGCCTCAAGCCTGCGTCACAATTTCGATGAACGAACGCTGCAATGATGCGCGTGCTGCGTCGCCGCAAGCCCGCGGCGCGGCGTAAGATGCCGGTCCCCACACGCCTCGATCGTGGGTCGTCGACGGTCGAAGGAGACGCGCGTGATGCGAGTGAAGATTCCGTTCCGCACGATCGCCGGCCTTGTTGCGGCGGCGCCGTTCGCGGCGGCATCGGCGGCGGACTGGATGCAGTTCGGCTACGACGTGACGCACAGCGGCTACAACACGGCCGAGACAACGCTCAGCGCTGCGAACGTCGACCAGATCCAGCGCCGCTACCAGACGACGCTGACGGCGAGCGTCGACAGCGCGCCGGTGTATCTCAGCAACGTCTCGACGAGCAGCGGCACGAAGGATCTTCTTTTTCTGCTAGGCACGAACGGCACACTGATGGCGGTCGACGCGGCCGATGGCACGGTGTTCTGGCACCACCAGGTCAACGGACAGAACCCGACGACATCGGCTCCAGCGATCGATCCCGGCCGGCAGTACGTCTATGCGTATGGCCTCGACGGCTACGTGCACAAATATCACGTCAACAACGGCAGCGAGGTCACGAGCGGTGGCTGGCCCGAGCTCATTACGCTGAAGACGGACGTCGAGAAAGTCGCGGGCAGCCTCACGATCGCGACGTCGGGCGCGATCACGTATCTCTATGTCGTCACCGACGGCTATGCCGGCGACTTCGGCGACTACCAGGGCCACTTGACGACGATCAATCTCGCGAACGGCGATCAGAACGTCTTCAATGTGCAGTGCAGCGACCAGACCATCCACTTCGACAGCGGTGCCAACAATTGCGGTTGGCCGATGGGGACCGATTCCGGCGGCAGCGGAATCTGGGGCCGCGGCGGCGCAACGTTCGATGCGGGCACGAACCGCGTCTTCATCGCGACCGGCAACGGTTTCTTCAACGCGAACGTGCTGGGCAACTACAACTGGGGCGACAGCGTGCTCGCGCTGCTGCCGGATGGCGCGGGGCGTAGCGCGCTGCCTGACGACAGCTACACGCCGACGAACTTCCAGCAGCTCGAAGATCAGGACACCGATCTTGGCTCGACGTCGCTCGTGATCCTGCCCGTGCCGGCCGCGCACGCGGGACGCCATCTCGGCGTGCAGATCGGCAAGGACGCCCAGATCCGCCTTCTCGACACCACGAACATGAGCGGCACGAACCTCGTCGGCTCGGTCGGCGGCGAGCTGCAGCTCATCGACGTGCCGCAGGGCGGCGGCGGCATGAGCGAGCAGCCTGCGATCTGGATCGACGGCAACGGCGACACGTGGCTCATGATCGCGAATCGCGCGGGCGTTTCGGGCTTGAAGCTCCGCTTCACGAGCCAGAGCGTGCCGTTCCTCGAAGTCGAGTGGAATCACGCCGCGAACGCGCGCTCGGCTGCCGTCGCGAACGACGTGCTCTACTACGCAGCCGCGTGCGGCTCGAGCTACTGCATGAACGCAGCTGACCCCGTCACCGGCGACGTGCTGTGGACGTCGAGCGAGCATCTCGCCGCGCTGCACTGGCAAAGCCCGATCGTCATCAATGGCGCGATCTACATCGCCGATGGCACGCATCTCTCGCGCTTCGACGCGGGCGATGTCGCCGCCGACACGATCTTCGCGAACGGCTTCGATCCGTAACGCGAAGATCCACAACCCCTGATCTTTCACGATTCGAGTCCCGGAGGTTCCTGCATGCGATCGTTCCAACCGACCTTGTTGCGCACCATTGCGGTCGCGCTTTCGCTTGGCGCCGGTGCGGCAACAGCGGCCGACTGGATGCAGTTCGGCTACGACGCGGCGCACACGGGTTTCAACCCCGCCGAAACGACGATCAACGCGAGCAACGTCGCGACGCTGACGACGCTTTACAGCGTGCAGATCGCGGCCGGCGTCGACAGTGCGCCCGTGTACCTCTCGAATGTCGACACGCCGAGCGGAACGAAGAACCTGCTGTTCGCGCTATCCAAGAACGGTCGGTTGATGGCGATCGACGCATCGAACGGCGCGGAGATCTGGCATGCGACGACGACCGGCGTGCAGCCGACGACCGCGTCGCCGGCGATCGATCTCGCGCGGCAATACGTCTACAGCTACGGCGTTGACGGCTACGCGCACAAGTATCAGGTCGGCGACGGCACCGAGATCACGACGGGCGGCTGGCCTGAGCTCATCACGTCGAAGATCGATGTCGAGAAAGGCGCGTCGGGCCTCACGATCGTCAACGCGGGTGGCACGAACTGGCTCTACGTCGTCACCGACGGCTACATCGGCGACGGCGGCGACTATCAGGGCCACATCACGACGATCAACCTCGACACGGGCGATCAGGTCGTCTTCAACACGCTGTGCAGCAACCTCGCGGGGCACTTCGGCAACGGCGCCTGCTCGACGACCCAGAGCGGCATCTGGGGCCGCGGCGGCGCGACGTACGATGCCGCAACGGACAAGGTATTCATCGCGACCGGCAACGGCCACTACAACGCGAGCACTGGCGGTCACAACTGGGGCGATTCCACGCTCGCGCTCGCGCATGACGGCACTGGATCCGGTGGCGGACTCCCGGTCGACAGCTACACGCCGACGAACTTCCAGCAGCTCGACGATCAGGACATCGACCTCGGTTCGATCTCGCTCGTCATCATGCAGCCGCCCGCCGGTAGCACCGTGCCGCATCTCGGCATGCAGACCGGCAAGGATGCAAAGCTGCGCCTGATCAATCTCGACAACATGAGCGGCGCCGGCGCGCCCGCGCACGTCGGCGGCGAAGTCCAGCTCACGAACGTGCCGCAAGGCGGCGGCGGCATGCGCGAGCAGCCGGCGACCTGGGTCGACGGCAACGGCACCGCGTGGCTCTTCGTCGCGAACGGCAGCGGCCTCTCGGGCCTGACGCTCGGCCTCAACGGCTCGAACGTGCCGCAGCTGACATCGGTCTGGCAGAACGGAAGCTCGACAACATCGCCGATCGTCGCGAACGGACTTCTCTACAGTTTCAGCTCGTGCTCCGGCGGCACCTGCATCGTCGCGCGCGATCCTGCGACCGGCAGCGCGCTCTGGTCGAGCGCGCACGTGTCGAGCCCGCACTGGCAGAGTCCCATCCTCGTCGATGGCGTCGTCTACGCGATCGACAACGCCTCGAAGCTCTGGGCGTTCGGCCTCGGCACGCCGCCGGTCACGCACACCGTGACGCCGACCGCCGGCCCGAACGGCAGTATCGCGCCGTCGACGCCGCAAACCGTCAACGACGGCAGCACGACCGTCTTCACGGTGACGCCCGACCTGCACTACCAGATTGCCGGCGTCACCGGCTGCGGCGGCTCGCTCAGCGGCAACACGTACACGACAGGCCCGATCACCGCCGACTGCACGGTCAGCGCGACGTTCGAGATCTCGACGCACGTCGTCACGCCGAGCGCCGGCAGCAACGGCGCGATCGCGCCCGACACGCCGCAGACCGTCAACGACGGCGACACGACCGCATTCACGCTGACGCCGGACACGCACTACCAGATCGACAGCGTCTCCGGCTGTGGCGGCACGCTCGCGGGCGACACCTACACGACCGGCGCGATCACCAGCGACTGCACGGTCACCGCGACGTTCGCGATCATCACGCACACGGTCACGCCGAGCGCCGGCAGCGGCGGCTCGATCACACCCGACACACCGCAAACCGTCGACGACGGCGCGACCACGACATTCACCGTGGCCGCGACACCGCCATACCAGGTCGACTCGGTCAGCGGCTGCGGCGGATCGCTCGCCGGCGACACCTATACGACCGGCGCCATCACCGGTGACTGCACGGTCACCGCGACGTTCTCGATTCTCGATTTCGTCTTCAGCAGCGGATTCGATGGACCATAGATTTCCAAGGAGGTTTGCCATGCGATCGCCCCTACCCGCCCTGCTCCCCGCCGCCGTTTTGGCAGCGCTCGCGTGCAGCGCCGCTTCTGCGGCCGACTGGATGCAATTCGGCTACGACGCCGCGCACACCGGCGTCAATCCATCCGAGACGCTGGTCTCGCCGTCGAACGTCGCCTCGCTCGTGACGAAGTACAGCGTCAATATGGCCACGTACGTCGACAGTGCGCCGGTGTATCTCTCGAACGTCTCGACGCCGGGCGGTACCAAGAACCTCCTGTTCGCGCTCGGCAACAACGGCCGCTTCATGGCGATCGACGCCGCGACGGGCACCGAAATCTGGCACAAGACGCAGAGCGGCACGCAGCCGACGACCGCCTCGCCCGCGATTGATCCGGGGCGGCAGTACGTCTACAGCTACGGCATCGACGGCAAGGCGCACAAATACCAGGTCGGCGACGGCACCGAGATCACGACCGGCGGCTGGCCGGAGCTCATCACGTCGAAGACCAACGCCGAGAAAGGCGCCGGCGGCCTCACGATCGCGAACGCCGGTGGCGTCAACTGGCTCTACGTCGTCACCGACGGCTACATCGGCGATGGCGGCGACTACCAGGGCCACATCACGTCGATCAATCTCTCAACCGGCGCGCAGGTCGTGTTCAACACGCTGTGCAGCAACCTCACGACGCACCTCGGCAACGGCGACTGCGCAACGCATCAGAGCGGCATCTGGGGCCGCGGCGGCGCGACGTACGATGCCGCGACCGACCGCGTCTATATCGCCACCGGCAACGGCCACTACAACGCGAGCACCGGCGGCTTCAACTGGGGCGATTCGACGCTCGCGCTCGCGCACGACGGCACCGGCGCCGGCGGCGGCATGCCGCGCGACAGCTACACGCCGACGAACTTCCAGCAGCTCGACGATCAGGACATCGATCTCGGCTCGATCTCGCTCGTGATCATGAAGGCGCCGTCCGGCAGCACCGTGTCGCATCTCGGCATGCAGACGGGCAAGGATGCAAAGCTGCGCCTGATCAACCTCGACAACATGAGCGGCGCCGGCGCGCCCGCGCACGTCGGCGGCGAGATCCAGCTCATGAATGTGCCGCAGGGCGGCGGTGGCATGCGCGAGCAGCCGGCGACGTGGGTCGACGGCAGCGGCACCGCATGGCTCTTCGTCGCGAACGGCAGCGGCCTCTCGGGCCTGACGCTCGGCCTCAACGGCTCGAACGTGCCGCAGCTGACATCGGTCTGGCAGAACGGCGATTCGACGACATCGCCGGTCGTCGCAAACGGCGTGCTTTACAGCTACAGCGACTGCTCGGGCGGCACCTGCATCGTCGGCCGAAATCCTGCGACCGGCACCGTGATCTGGGCCAGCGAGCACCTGTCGGGGCCGCACTGGGCGAGCCCGATCATCGTCAACGGCGTCGTCTACGCGATGGACACGACCGGAAAGCTCTGGGCTTTTGGACTCGATCAGCTGCCGGATGAGATCTTCGGCAACGGCTTCGACGGCTGATCGGAATCGCCTGCGGCATGCCGTTCCGGATCGCGCGCGCGACGCGCGATCCGGATTTCAAACCGCAGGCGAGCGGCGCTTGAGACGAATCAGCGCCGAGATGTCCTCATCGCCGTGCCCCTGCGCGAGCAGCACGGCGTAGTCCGCGAGCGATTTCTCGATCACGGAGCGGTCGGTGCCGGCCGCGGCCGCGAGCTCGCGCACGATCTTGAGATCCTTGTGCAGGAGCGCGAGCTTGAAGCCGACGCTGAACTCATTCTTCAGCATCGTCGCGCCGCGCTTGTCGAGGAACCAGTTGCTCGCAGCGCCGGCGAGCAATGTCGGCAATAGCCGCTCGGCATCGAGGCCGAGCTTCTCGGACAGCGCGAGCCCTTCGCACACTGCTTGCGCGATGCCGGCGACGAGCACCTGGTTGACGGCCTTCGTGTTCTGCCCGGCGCCGACGGCACCCATGTGGCTGATGCGCGCCGCGTAGCAGTCGAGCACCGGTCGCACGCGCACGAGCGCATCGGCATCGCCGCCGACCATGATCGCGAGCTTGCCGTTCTTCGCGCCTTCGACGCCGCCCGACACGGGCGCGTCGAGAAACGCGCAACCGGCCGCCGTGAGGATGTCGGCCGCGGTGCGCGCAGTCACCGACGAGACCGTCGAGTGATCGACGACGACCGTGCCTTTCTTCGCATGCGCGGCGATTTCGCGTGCGAGCGCGAGCACATCCGCGTCCGCGGGCACGCAGAGCGCGATCACGTCGGACGTGCGGGCGAACTCGGCAATCGTCGCCGGCGCCGCGACGCCGAGCTCGGCCGCGACGGCTTCGGCTTTCGCGTGCGTCCGGTTCCACACGTGCGTGAGCAGGCCCGCGCGCGCGAGATGGCCGGCCATCGGATGGCCCATGGCGCCGAGGCCGGCGAACGCGACTTTGATTTCGATCATTCGGAGTGGCTCATGTTGGAAAGTAGGCTGTCGCCTCTCCCGCTTGCGGGAGGGGCCGACGCGCACCGCGCGGCGGGTGAGGGACGTTACGAGAAGGACGCTGAACCAGCGTGCCCTCACCTGCCCTCTCCCGCAAGCGGGAGAGGGGAAAGGCTAGCGGTTCTCGGAGAGATAGGTGTACGCGGTCAGTCCCGCTTCGAGGGTTGCCTCGATACGCGAAGCCTCGTCACCGCCGAGCCCGGCATCGCGGATCTTGTCCCGATACGCCGCGCGCAACGCGCCGAGGTCATAGCCGACGTAGTCGAGCATGACGTCCGCCGTGTCGCCGCGTTTTACGTGCGCGAACGCGTAGCCGCCGTTCGCGTCGATGCGCACGTTGACCGCATCGGTGTCGCCGAAGAGATTGTGGATGTCGCCGAGCGTTTCCTGATACGCGCCGACGAGGAAGATGCCGAGCCGGTACGGCTCGCCGTCGCGAAGCGCATGCAGTGGCAGCGACACGTCGACACCGTCGGAATCGACGTACTGGTCGATGCGGCCGTCCGAATCGCAGGTGAGATCGGCGATGACGCCGCGCCGCTCCGGCGCGCGGTCGAGGCCCTCGATCGGCACGATCGGAAACACCTGATCGATCGCCCAGACGTCCGGTATCGATTCGAACACCGAGAAATTGACGAAGTACTTGTCGACGAGCTTCTGGTTCAGCTCGTCGATGATCTCGCGCTGCGGCGGCTCTTCGGGTTTGAGCCGCGGGCGTACCGCATTGAGGATCGCGTAATAGAGATCGTCGAGGCGTGCGCGATCGGCGAGCGCGAGCTGGCCGAGCGCGTACAAGCGAGTGCCCTTCGCTCAAGCGGTATTGCGCCTCGTGATAAAGCTCGGTCGGCGGCCGCGCGTCGATCTCGTCGAGAATCTCGCGAAGATGCCGCAGCACGAGCGGCTCATCGTCGCGCGGCGGCGGCACCGCACCTTCGGGCGCCATCTCGACTTCGCTCACGTTGACGACGAGCACGGCGTGATGCGCGGTCATCGCGCGGCCCGATTCGGTCAAGACGCGCGGCGGCTTGAAGCCGAACTCCTCGACCGCTTCGGCGATCGCCTGCACGACCGTCGATGCGTACTGATCGAGGCTGTAGTTGATCGAACAATCCGAGCGCGAGCGCGTGCCTTCGTAGTCGACGCCGAGACCGCCGCCGACATCGAGGTACTCGATCGCGACGCCGGCCTTCTCGAGCTCGACGACGTAACGGACGGCTTCACGCATGCCGCCCGCGATGTCGCGAACGTTCGACATCTGCGAGCCCATGTGGAAATGCAGAAGCTTGAGCGTGTGCGAAAGCTTTGCGTCTTTGAGCTGATCGAGCAGGTCGAGCAGCTGCCGCGGCGTGAGGCCGAACTTGCCCTTGTCGCCACCGGTGTTCTGCCACTTGCCGGCGCCGAGGCTCGCCAGTCGCATGCGCACGCCGAGCAGCGGCTCGACGCCGAGCGCGCGCGCCTCCTCGATCACGTGACCGAGCTCGCTCGGCTTCTCGATGACGATGTAGATCTCGAGCCCGAGCTTTCGCCCGATCAGCGCGAGGCGCACGTACTCGCGATCCTTGTAGCCGTTGCAGATGACGACACTGCCCGGCTTCGCGAGCGCGAGCACGGCCATCAGTTCCGGCTTCGAGCCCGCCTCGAGACCGAACCCTTCGCCGCCGCTCGCGGCGAGCTCGCCGGCGACGCCTTTCTGCTGGTTGACCTTGATCGGATAGATCGCGGTATAGCCGCCGGGATAGTCCCATTCGCGCATCGCCTTGGCGAATGCGGCCTGCAGCTGCTCGCGGCGGTCGCGCAGGATGTCGCTGAAGCGGACCAGCAGCGGCAAACGCGATCCCTGCGCCTGTGCCGCCGCGACCACGTCGGACAGCCGGATATCCGGACCGTCCTCGCGGCGCGGGCGCACGCGCAGCGCGCCGTCGTCGCCGACGTCGAAATAGCCTTCGCCCCAGTTCGCGATCGACCAGGTGCGGCGCGCGTCGGCGATGCTCCAGGGTTTCTTGTTCACGTCGTTTTTCCGGTGCGCGAGGGGCGGCCGCGTATTGTAGCGAGCCCTGTTGCGCGTGCGTGTCCGTGTCAGGTGGAACCGGTACAATCCGCGCCCCCGCCCGAACCGCCGCAGGAAGCCGCGATGTCCGCCGAGAAGAACGCAACCGAGCACGACTGGTTCACCGAACGGCACGAACACTCGGGCTCGTCGATCGGCTTTCGCGTCAAGTCGCGCCTGCATTCGGAGAAAACGCCGTTCCAGACGATCGAGATCTACGACTCGACCGATTGGGGCAAGCTCATGGTCATCGACGGCTGCATGATGGTCACCACGCGCGACAACTTCCTCTACCACGAGATGATGACGCACCCCGCGCTCTTCACGCACGCGCGCGCCAAGCGCGTCGTGATCATCGGCGGCGGCGATTGCGGCACGCTGCGCGAGGTGCTGAAGCACGATGAAGTCGAGAAGGCGACGCAGGTCGAGATCGACGAGCGCGTGACGCGGCTCGCCGAGCAGTATTTTCCCGAGCTCTGCGAATCGAACGGCGATCCGCGCGCGGAGCTCCTTTTCATCGACGGCATCAAGTACATGAAGGACTGCGACCCGGAGTCGCTCGATCTCGTCATCGTCGATTCGACCGACCCGGTCGGCCCGGCAGAAGGGCTTTTCAACGCCGATTTCTACAAGACCTGCTTCGAGGCGCTGAAGCCGACCGGCATTCTCGTGCAGCAGTCCGAATCGCCGCTCGCGCATCTCGATCTGATCAAGTCGATGCGAACGGCGATGCGCATCGCCGATTTCCAGTCGGTCCGCACGCTGACGTTTCCGCAGCCGTGCTACCCGACCGGCTGGTGGAGCTGCACGATGGCGCGCAAGGGCGCCGATCTCGACGGCTTCCGCGAGCGCGGCGCGCAAACCAAGCAGTTCGACACGCGCTACTACAACGCCGAAATCCACAAGGCGGCGCTCGCGACGCCGGAGTTCGTGCGCGACGTGCTCGGCGACTAAGCCATCCGCTCACGCGCCGTCGAATCCGTCGGCGAAGATCTGCTCCGCGTTCACCGGCGTGCGCTCGTATGCGCCGATGTCGATGTGTGCGTCCTCGATGCGCGCGACGCCGTCGAGATCGAACTCGGCGGTGCCTCCGGCCGGCGTGTCGGTGCCGGCGTCGATCAGCGGCGAATCGACGGCGAGGCGATAGTCGCCGTGCGCGGCATCGACGAAGCGCGGGTCCGTGTCGATCGTCCCGGTTTCGCTGCGCGGCGTTCCGGACGTCGCGGCGATCGCGTTGTCGACGAGATCGGTGACGTTGGTGGCGTGCAGGTCGAACGTCGCGGACGCGCCGCCCGGATTGTTGCCGCTGAACACGTTGTTGCTGAAATCGATGCCGCTGAACGTGAACGATGCGAACGTCACGCGCTCGTCGAGCGTCGTGTCGGTCGACACGTTGTCGACGAACGTGTTGTTCGAGACGTCGATGTGGTTGTCCGAGTAGACGAATACCGCGGGTGCGTTCGGACCGGCGTTGCGCGCGAAGAGATTGTTGCGCACGAATAAACCCGTGCCGCCCGCGAAATCGGGCCCGTCGGTCGCCGCGAGCAGCGCCGGGCCACCTTCGAGCACACCCGTCGCCGCGCCGTTGTCGAGGAACGCATTGCCTTCGACGGTGATGATGCCGCCATAGATCGGGCCCGAATCGCTGATCTTGAGCGCGCTGACGAGCGCGTCGCTGCCGTGCTGGAACGTGAGGCCGCCGACCGTGATGCCGTGCGCCGGGTCGGCGATGCCAGAGCTGCGCGACGTTTCAATCGTCAGCGGCCGCACGGCGTCGCGTCCGTCGAGCACCGTCGCCGACGCGGCGTGCGTGCGTTCGGTACAGGCGTCGTCGGTGAAGCCGCCGGTCACCGACAGGCTGTGATGGCCTTCGAGAAGATCGATGTGGAAGCCCGCGTCGGGCACCTCGTACGCGCCGGCGCGCAGGCGAATGTCGTTGTCCTCGCCGTTCGCTTCGGCCGTCGCGAGCGCGGCCGTCAGTGCGTCGGACGAGTCGACGCAGAACGTCGCGGCCTTCGTTTCGATCGATGAAAAAGTCGCGAGCGCAAGCAGCGCAGACGCGATGAAAGGACCTTGCGTTTTCATGTGTTCGGGTCTCCGGCTCCACGAGCAGGGTCGCGGTCCACCGAAGAACGCCGGAACATGCGATGTCCGACAGGGAAGAACACCCACGAAGGCATCGGCGTATCCTTCAACGCTTTGCAGCCGACCGCCGGAACCCTCATGCAGCGCCTGCCGCTCGCGTTACTCGCGCTTTCGCTTAACCTCGCTGCGAACGCGGGCGATCGCATCACCGGCAAGGATTTCGCGACGCGCTCCGAAGTCATCGCGCAACACGGCATGGTCGCGACGTCGCATCCGCTCGCGACGCAGATCGGTCTCGATGTCCTCAAGAAAGGCGGCAACGCGATCGACGCCGCGATTGCGGCGAACGCCGCGCTCGGCCTCATGGAGCCGGTTTCGAACGGCGTCGGCGGCGATCTCTTCGCGATCGTCTGGGACGCGAAGACCAAGAAACTCTACGGCTACAACGGGTCGGGTCGCTCGCCGAAATCGCTCTCGCTGAAGTGGTTCCAGGAGAACGGCTACAAGGCGATCCCGGAGTGGGGCCCGCTCTCCGGTCAGCGTGCCCGGCTGCGTCGACGGCTGGTTCGCGCTGCACGACCGCTTCGGCAAGCTTTCGATGAAGGACGATCTCGCACCCGCGATCAGGTACGCGCGCGAAGGCTTTCCATTGACCGAGCTGATCGCGTTCTACTGGAAGCTCGGGGTCGAGCGGCTCTCGAAATATCCCGGCTTCAAGGAGCAGATGACGATCGACGGCCGCGCGCCGGCGAAAGGCGAGATCTGGAAGAACGCGAATCTCGCGGCGACGCTGGAGACGATCGCGAACGGCGGCCGCGATGCGTTCTACAAAGGCAAGATCGCGCACACGATCGGCGACTACATGAAGGCGAATGGCGGCTTCCTGTCATACGAAGACATGGCGAGCCACCACGGCGAATGGGTCGAGCCGGTCTCGACGACGTATCGCGGCTACGACGTGTGGGAGCTGCCGCCGAACGGCCAGGGCATCGCGACGCTCGAGATGCTCAACATCCTCGAAGGCTACGATTTCGCGAAGATCCCGTTCGGCAGCACCGAGCACGTGCATCTCTTCGTCGAGGCGAAGAAGCTCGCGTACGAGGATCGCGCGAAGTACTACGCCGATCCCGATTTCGCGAAGGCGCCGGTCGCGCAACTGATCTCGAAGGACTACGCGGCGCAGCGCCGCAAGCTGATCGGCGATCACGCGCTCGAGAAGATCGAGCCCGGCGACGTCAAGCTCGGCGGCGACACGATCTACCTGACCACCGCGGACCAGTGGGGCAACATGGTTTCGCTGATCCAGTCGCAACTTCCGCGGCATGGGCTCGGGCATGACGCCGCCGGGACTCGGCTTCGTGCTGCAGGATCGCGGCGAGCTGTTCGTGCTGAAGGAAGGCCACGCGAACGCGTTCGCGCCGGGCAAGCGGCCGTTCCACACGATCATTCCGGCGTTCGTCACCAAGGACGGCGCGCCGTGGCTGAGCTTCGGCGTCATGGGCGGCGACATGCAGCCGCAGGGCCATGTCGCAGATCCTGATGAACCTGATCGACTTCGGCATGAACCTGCAGGAAGCCGGCGACGCACCGCGCATCCAGCACGAAGGTTCCACACCGACTGAAGGCCAGGCCGAGCCGATGACGAACGGCGGCTGGGTCGAGCTCGAAAGCGGATTCCCGTACGAAACCGCGCGCGGCCTCATGGTGAAGGGCCACGACGTGCGCTTCACGCTCGGCCAGTACGGCGGCTACCAGGGCATCGGGTGGGACGCGAAAAACCACACGTACATCGGCGCATCGGAAGGCCGTAAAGACGGCCAGGCCGCCGGATACTGAACGACGCGCGCTTGCCCACCACGACGACAGGCGCATAATCGGCACGATCGGTTTCGCGACGAGGGAGCGTCCGCATGCGTCGTGTCTTTTGTGCGCTCATCGCGCTCATGCCGGCCGTCGTGTCGGCGCAGTTTCACGATCAGGGCATGACCAACAAGCCCGGGGTCAAGACCGAATACGTCGATCCGAAGCAGGGCACGAACGGGCATCCGCTCGTGATCGGCGATTGCCTTTTCGGCAGCTGCCAGCCGGAGCGGCTGCTCTATGCGCAATCGAACTACTGGGCGCAGAACCTGCCCTGCAATCCGTGCACCGGCCCGGCGCAGCCCGGCGCGTACTGGACCATCATCCTCAACAACGAGCCGCGTGCCGACTCGCACAACTCGGGCCCGCCCGACGCATCGCTGCCGCGCTCGCTGCCGGCCCAGGGCATTTTCGGCTTTGAGACGCTGCGCGGCGCCGACAACGTCAGCGGCGACAACCGCTGGCGCGCGCATCTGATGCTCGACCTGATCGGCATCCAGAACCCGATCTTCGGCGGCATCCCGTTTCTCGGCTTTGGCGAGTTCTCGCACCGCGGCAATCGCAACAAGCCGCTCGGCTTTCTCAATCCGAGCCGGCCGGCGCGGCCGTCGGTACTGACATTCGGCGAGCGGCTCTGGGACGCCGTGCCGACGACGCCGATCCCGGGCGGCACGCAGCCCGCGGTGCTCGCCTCGTACGTCTGGATGGTCGCGAACTGGGGCACGAGCCCGAAGGCGATCTTCATCACGCTCTATCATTACAACCTGCAGAACTCGGTGCCGCCGGGCGTGCCCGCAACGTTCCGCTGGAGCTGGCCGATCACCGAAAGCGCGTTCTATCCCGGCGCCGACATCGTCTACATCGACGCCGAGGACATGGGCTACTACTGCAACTTCGAGGTGCCCTCGCTCGCGCTGCATCAGGACGTCGCGTACCACATCGACATGAACGCGCTGTTCCGCTGCGTCAGCAACCGCAACCTCTTCACCGAGCCGATGCCCGCGACGCCCGACATCCCGGTCATACAGGTGTTGTGGGCGAACGAGAGCACCGGTATCGACGGCGATCTATGGACCGACGTGCACGATCCGCGCGTCGTCGGCACGCAGGCGCCGGCCCTCGCGAGCAAGCCGTCGAGCGCCGAGAGCACCGGCGTGACGCGCACGCTCGGCGCCGCGCTGGTGCAACGCTGCGCGGCGGTTCCCGGTTGCGCTGCGCGCGCCGCGCTCCTGGCGGCGGGGCGGCAGAGTGAGATCGAGCTTCCGATCGGGAAGCAGCCGTCGCGAGCGGATCTGCTGCGCTCGGTGCCGGTGAAGCCAGCCGAACGGCGATGAAGATGTGGAATGCTATACTGCATTCGCGACCGCCGCCGCCGGAGTAACGCCATGCTGCGTTTCGTGGCCTTCGTTCTCGCGCTTGAGCTCGCTGCGTTCGCGGCCGATGCCGTCGCGCAGATCACTGGACCGACCGGCCGCACTGCGCACGGCACGCTGACCGCCGGCATCCGCATCGCGTCCGCCGCAGAATCGGGTTCCGCCTACCAGACCTTCGAGGCCTCGCTCAACACGGCCATGCGCTCGAGCACGCGCCCGCGCGATTGGGCGCTGGCAGCGAGCGGATCGCCAAACCCGTCGCGCACGATCGGCGCGGCGACGGCCCATTTCGATGGCGATCTCTTCCGCGCGGCGCAAGCTGCACCGAGCGACGCGCTCGTGCAATGGCTCGTCGCGAACTACGGCGACACCGGCACGCCCGAAGGCGCCGCGCGTCGCGGCGCCGCAATCGAGGCATTGACGCGGATCGAGCCCGACAACGGAGCTGTCTGGATGCAGGCGCTCAACGTCGCTGCCGGCGCGGGCGACGACGACGCCGTAGACGACGCACTTGCGCGGATGGCCGAAGCCCGCCGCTTCGACGATCATTTCGTCGACATCGTGCACGCATGGATCGATGTCTACGATCGCCATCCGCCGCCGGCATCACTCTCCACCGATGCCTACGATGCGGGTTTCGTTACCGCGTTCGCAAAAGCCGCAGCGACTGCGATGCCGGCGTATCAAGCCATCGTCAACGCATGCAAACCGCGCGCGGAGGGCTCCGACCGCGCCGCGTCGTGCACGACTGCGGGGCGCGTCATGCTCGAGCGCGGCGATACGCTGATCGCAAGGTCGATCGGCTTTGCGATCCTGCGCAATCTCGACGCCGCGACTGAGGCCGACCGCGCCGCAAAACGCAACCTCGAGTGGTACCAGGCCAATGTGCTGAGCGGAACCGGCGAGAACGGCGATGCACGAGACGCGCTGGCGCACGAATCCGACTGGCGGCGCATGAGCGACGAGATCGATGTTCTGAAAAGCGCGCTGCGCCGCGCCGGCCTTCCGACCGAAGCGCCCGAGGGCTGGAACCCGCCGTCCAAGCCGCAAGCCACAACGGCCGGCTAACGCCGCGGCTTCGCGCTCAAGAAATCCCCCCTCCTGCCGTTATTTGCATTCAGTCGCGCACTGCGCGCCGTTCACCGCGGCGCGTTGTGGTCGCGGATCGTCCATCGAATGGCGCGCGCTCGGCGACGAATACGAAGTCATGCAGCGCGCGATGCACCGCGCAGGCCTCCCGGCTGCGGCGCCGGTCGGCTGGGTGCCGTCCGAGGGCGACGCGATCGCGCGCGCCGGCGCCGGCTGACACAAGGGCCGGTCCGACCGCCGCAGCGAACCCGCCCGGCACATCAGCACCGCCGCGCTTTCGCCGCGCGCGCCGGCCAGTGTAATCTGCCCGCCACTTTGCGTACCGACGGGAGGCGTCATGCTGAAAGTCCTGGTGGCAAGTTCGAAAGGCGGCGCGGGCAAGACGACGATCGCGACGAACCTCGCCGCGCACTACGCCGTCGACGGCAAGAACACGGTGCTGGTCGACGCGGATCGCCAGGGCTCCAGCCAGCGCTGGGCCGAGAAGCGCGCGGAGATGCCCAACGCCGTGCTCGGGCTTTCGGGCCTCCGGCGCGACTGGGCGAAGCACATCCCCGAGGACGCCGAGCGCGTCGTGATCGATTCGCCCGCCGGCATCCGCTCCGCCGAGGTCGGCGAGTTCCTCGACGACATCGACGCGCTGATCGTGCCAATCCTGCCGTCGGCGATCGATCTCGAAGCGGCCGAGCCGTTTCTGGCCGAAATCGCCAAACTGCCGCGCATCAAGCGCGGCAACGTGCCGGTTGCGCTTGTCGCGAATCGCCTGAAGCCTTGGACGAACGCCTCCCAGCAGGCCATCGACACGATCAAGCGCTTCCCGTTCCCGATCGTCGCCGAGCTTCGCGACACGCAGGGCTACGTGCTGGCCTCCGAGCTTGGCAAGAGCATCTTCGACTACAACTCCGAGGTTGTCCGTTCGCACCAGGACGACTGGGCGAAGCTGTTGCGCTGGCTCAAGAAGCAAGCCTGATGTAAACCCGTGCCTTTCCCCTCTCCCGCTTGCGGGAGAGGGGGGAAATGCCGCTTCGTTCAGCGGCCAGCCGGCAACGCTTAACCTTCATTTGCGCGACATTTGCAGCAACCGGGTCAGCATCGGCCCGCCTCGCGCGTTCAATGCTCATGCGGCCGACGTGGCCGTTCCATGAGCACCAAGCCATGCGCAATACCGTATTCACCGCCTTCACGCTGACAGCGCTCGTCGCGGCCGGCGCCGCGTTCGCCGCACCCGGCTCGAACGCCGGCACGACACCCGCGCCGAACGCTCAGCCCGGCCAGTGGCGCCAGCAGTTCTTCGACAAGATCGACACCAACCATGACGGCACCATCAGCCGCGCCGAATACCAGGCATGGGTCGACGGTCGCTTCGCCAAGCTCGATACGAACGGCGACGGCGTCGTCAACGCCGACGAAGTCGCCACCTCGCCGATGGCCGCCGAGCGCGTCGAGAAGCGCGCACAGGGCTTCGTGCGCCGCTACGACACGACCGGCCGCGGCGAGGTCAGCCGCGCCGATTTCGAAGCGAAGGAAATGCAGCGCTTCGACCACATGAGCAATGGAGCCGATTCGGTCACGGAAGACCAGTTCACGGCCGCAGCGACGCGGTCCTTCAAGCATCGCCGTCCCGCGCCCAGCCCGCCTGCGGATAACGGCGGCTGAGTCCGCCGAGCGATTGCCCCGTTGGGCCGGCGGGCGGTTCGTAAGACCGTCCGCCGGTTTTTGTGTCCGGATGATTCCCTACACCGCTGACTCGCCCTCCCCGCGGCGATTCGGGCATGATCGGCGTATTGCCACCATCCGGAGGGATCGCTCATGGCCGAGCGCGAAATCATCCTGGTTCGCCACGCGCATGCAGAACCCGCGACAGCTGGCCAGGACGACATCGCCCGCATCTTGAGCATCCGCGGTGAAGCCGAAGCCGATGCCGCCGGCGCGTGGCTCAAGCGCCACGGCGCCGCGCCGGTACGCGTGCTCTGCTCGCCGGCCGCACGCGCGAAGGAAACCTGCGAACGCGTGCTCGCTGCAATCGGCTACGCGGACGTGCGCACCGAGCCGCGCATCTACGAGGCGACGCCGGGCACGCTGATCCGTGTGCTCGACGACCACGCCGATGCCAATCCGCTCATGCTTGTCGGCCACAATCCCGGCCTCGAGAACCTCGTCGCGCTCCTCACCGAAGGCGCCTCCGACTCGGGCCGCGGCATCCCGCCGGCCGGCGTCGTCTGGCTTGGCCTCCCGGCCGACGCGCCGACCGATCCCGGCACGGCCGCCGTCCATCATTTCTGGTGGCCATGAGCCGCCGACCGCCGCGATGGCGCGCCGTGGCCCACGCTGTCCCAGCGGACTGACCGCGGCGCTTTCGCTCATCGCAGCCGCTGCGCTGCTCGTCGGTCCTGCGCGAGCCGAAGAATCGAAGGTCGATCGCGTCGAGCTCGACTCGGCGCGCTCGCACGCAACATTCGGCGTCAAGATCATGTGGCTCCTGCCGATCCACGGCCGCTTCGGCAAGGTCGCCGGCATCGTCGACGTCGATCGCTTCCGCAGCTTTGCGACTGTCGATGCGCGCATCGACGCGAATGCGGTCGAGATGAGCACGAAGTCCTACGAGGACTGGGTCAAGTCGGACGAGTTCTTCGACGTCGCGCACTTTCCCGATATCCGTTTCGTCTCCGAATCGTTTCCGCTGCAGCGGTTGCGTCGTGGCGGCCATCTCTCCGGCACGCTGACGATCCGCGGCGTCGAGCTGCCTGAGACGTTCGCCCTCGAAGCGGCCGATTGCGATCATCCTGCCTACGACTGCCCGATCGTCGTCTCGGGCTCGATCCGGCGCAGCGCGTTCGGCATGCGCTCGCGGCGCGGCGCGCTGTCGGACAAGGTCGATCTCCATTTCGAGGTGTACGCGATTCCGTCGACGGAGCGCCTGGGTCCGTGATCCGCACCGAGCTCGTGCGCGCCGCCGCGCGGTTTGCGCTGCTGCTCGCGATCGCGATGCTCGCCGGCTGCGGCGTCGACAGCAAGCTCGCGAAAAAGGCCGATGCGATCGTCGCCGAGACGCGTCCGATCGCGCTCGACTGCGCCGGCGAAAACCATTGCCCGATCGATTCGCCGTATCGCGCGCTCGTCGCCGACGCCGACGCCGCGAGCACGCCCGATGCGCCGGTGCACTACGTCAACCTGCTCGAGACCGGCGAGGATTCGCTGCTGCTCCGCGTGCACCTGATCCGCGCGGCGCAGAAGAGCATCGACATCCAGACCTTCATCTGGGCCGAGGACGACGCCGGCTGGCTCGTGCTCGACGAGCTGATCGCGGCCGCGCGCCGCGGCGTGCACGTGCGCGTGATCGTCGACCAGCTTTTCTCGATCGATGACATCGAATGGCTCTCGCGCATCGCCGAGGCGCACGCGAACCTCGAGCTCAAGGTCTACAACCCGACGTTCGACAAGGCCGTCACGCAGCCGATCGAGTTCGCGGCCGGCGTCCTGTGCTGCTTTGCGCGCTTCAACCAGCGCATGCACAACAAGCTCTTCCTCGTCGACGGCGAGATCGGCATCGCCGGCGGACGCAACATCGAGAACCGCTATTTCGACTGGGACCAGGCGTTCGACTACCGCGATCGCGACGCGCTCGTCGCGGGCCCCGCGGCCGGGCGCGAAATGCGGGCGTCATTCGACGCGTTCTGGGCGCACCGGCGCGCGGTGCCGCTGACGCGACTCAACGACGTCAACCAGCGCATCGTCGCCGACGTCGGTCGCGCCGAGACGCTCGAGCCGCCGGCCGGCATCGACTGGGCGCGCATCGGATCGCTTCGCGCACGCGCGAGCGACGCGGGCTATATCCGCGCGCTCTTCACCGACGATGCGCTCCGCGTCGGCCGCATCGAATACTTCTCCGACTCGCCCGACAAGCCCGAGCATCCCGAATCGCCGGCCGCCGAGGCGCTGACGCAGCACATCGCCGAGCTCTTGCACGATGCCGGACGCGAAGTCGTGTTCGAGACGCCGTATCTCGTGCTGAGCTCGCGCGCGCAGAAAATCTTCCACGCGCTCCACAAGCGCCGGCGTGCCGGTCATCGTCTCGACCAACTCGCTCGCGGCGACTGATGCGTTCTACGTCTACGCGCTCTCGCACAAGTACAAGAAGCGCTATCTCAAGCGCTACGGATTCGAGATCCACGAGTTCAAGCCGTTCCCCGGCGACGCAGGGGAGTTCGTGCGCGATTACGACCGCCTCACCGGCGGCATCGACACGGCCGAATACCACCGCTATGGCCGCGCGCCGCTGAAGCGCCGCGGCGTCCGGCTCGGCATGCACGCGAAATCGCTGGTGATCGACGGCACGATCGCGCTGATCGGCTCGCACAATTTCGATCCTCGCTCGGACGACTACAACACCGAATCGGGCTTCATCATCCACGACGCGACCGTTGCGCTCCGCGTCCGCGCAGCCGTGCTGCGCGACACCGAGCCCGAGAATGCATGGGTCATCGCCCGGCGCCACGGCGATCCGTTCGTGGAGAGCGTCAACGACGTGATCGCCGACGTCTCGACGGCGCTGCCGCTGTTCGACCTCTGGCCGTTCCGCTACGCGACGAGCTACGAGCTCAAGCCCGGCTGCCTGCCGCTGCCGCCCGTCGGATCCGCATTTCTACGAGTGCTACGACGACGTCGGCGATTTCCCCGAGGTCGATCTGCCGATGAAGACGATCTATACGCGGATCGTGACGGCGTTCGGGGCCGGTTTCGCCGGGATTCTTTGAACGAAGCCAGGATTAGGGACCGGCGGTTCCCAGAGCGCATTTTTCGAATCCCGAATCCCGGATTCCGGCCTCGCGATTGACGCCCCCGCCCCCAGCTGGCACGCTTTCGGGCCTTTCTCCGCGGAGCAGGACCATGTCGCTCGCCATCACCATCGAGCTCTCCGACGATGATCTCAAGTACTTCGCCGACGCGATGCAGAGCGCGCAGAAGGAAAGCCAGAACCTCTCGCCCCAAGAGATCACCGACGCGGCGTCGAAGCTGCTTCAGGACGGCAAGGACAACAAACTGCCGGCGTTCATCTCCGAACGGCTGTCGAAGATCGACAGCATGGTCTCGATGGTCAACGACGCGGGCTTCGGCATGGAAGAGGCCGACAAGAAGCGCGTGCTCGCCTGTCTGACCTACTTCGCGAACCCGAAGGACATCATCCCGGACAACGTGCCGGTGCTCGGCTTCCTCGACGACGCGATCATGATCGAGCTCGTCGTGCGCGAGCTGCAGCACGAGGTCGAGGCCTACGACGACTTCGTCATCTATCGTGAAGACGAAGCGCGCCGCCGCGGCGTCGATCCGTCGGCGCTGAAGACCGAGCGCGTTGAATGGGCCGAGGCGCGCCGCATAGAGCTACTCTCGCGCATGAAGAGCCGCCGCATGTCGAGCTATTCGAGCTCGAGCGGCTGGCGTCCGTCGCTGTTCAAGTTCGGCGGCTGATCCGCCGGCATTGCCGGAGCGGCGGCGCAGCGGCCGCCGTTCCGCGTCGAATCCCTCAGCGGCAAGTCATCGGCAGCAACCGGTCCGGGATGCTGCCCGTGCACGCCCACGTGAGGTTCCCTGAATCCGGCGTGCCGGTCATCTCGATCTGCTGCCCGCGGAGCTGCATGTTCACCGCGCTCGTGCCCGCGAACGTGACGACGACGCGGCACTCGGGCTTGATCGAAACGTCGCTGACGTAGCCAGCCGCGATCGCTGTCGAGCCGAGCCCGGCCTCTTCGTTCGATTCGGGACAGCGGTTCTGCGCCGCGTAGAACGTAACCACAGCCGCTTTCGCCGCGTCGGCGGCGACGACGCCGCTCATCGCCTGGGCGCGCGTCACGTAGTCCTGATACGCCGGCAACGCGATCGCGGCGAGGATGCCGAGCGGCGCGAGCGACATGCAAACAATGTTGATGACCCAGCCGTACCACGGCATCGGCGGGCGCGTCGCCGGCAGTGGCTGGCCGGGCTCGACATTGCGGAACACGACGAACGTCGACGCCATGATGTCGTGCAGCGCTTGCTTGCGCTCGGTGAATCCTGCCAGGAGATAGCCGATGCCGAGGATGAGCGACGAGACGAACTTGCCGAAGAAGCGGCCCGTCGCGCGCGCGAAGCTGATGCGGTGCGCGTGATCGTCGGTGACCTTGAGGCCGAACGCGCGCTTGCCGAACGTCGCCTGCGCGGCCGAGCTTTCCTGAAGCGCGAAGTAGAGCCAGTAGATCGCGATCATCACGATGTAGTTGAGCATCGATGCCGCGATCATCGCCGCGACGCCGCCGGTCGCGGCGATGCCGAGGATCAGCACGATCCCGACGATCCATGCCGCGACGCCGACGATGAACCCATCGATGAAGTACGCGGCGACGCGGCGCCAGAATCCGGCGTGGATCGATTCACCCGCGGGCAGCACGGCGGCCGGCGCGGAGTCGTCGATCGAGCGCACACCCGCGAGGCTGTGGCCGTGATCGGCCGCCATCGTCGGCGCGTAGCCGGTCGGACGCGAGGCGGCCGTCGCGATGTCGGGCTCGGCAGCGACTTCCTCGGCCGGTCCGACCGGCGCCGCCGGCGAGAGCTCGCGGAACGCGCGCCACTGGTTCGAGCCGACCTCGGCGATCATGAGCCGGTCCGGCCAGAGGCCGTGCTCGATGCGCTCTTCGACGAAGACGCGCGGCACGGGTCCGCGCGGCGTGCCGTCGAGCAGCACGAACAGCGCCGGACGGCCATCCGGGGCGCAGATCTCGGCTTCGGCGCCGACCGCGGCTGCACCGGCCTGCAGCGTCTGCAGCTTGCCGAGCTCTTCGCTTTCCTTGATCGTCAGCGGCGCGCGCACGAGCACCTGATCGGTCAGCTTCGCCGGCTCCATGCGGAAATAGGCCGCGAGCGCGGGCCAGACCGTCTCGGACGCGAAGCCCGGCAACGTCGAGCCGGTCAGCACGAGCGCGTACTTGGTTTCCATCGATCCCTCCCCCTCCGGGTCCGGACGACCGGGCCCGCCACCGCTAGCGTACGGGGAATTGCGGGACACGCAAATCCGGCCGGAGGTCCGGGGGACCGGCGGTCGCGTTTCGCCTACGGGCGTTCGAGGATCGCCGTGACGCCCATGCCGCCGGCCGTGCAGATCGAGATCAGCCCGCGTCCGCGGCCCTTCTCCTCGAGCAACTTGGCGAGCGTCGCGACGATGCGCGCGCCGGTCGCCGCGAACGGATGGCCGAACGCGAGGCTCGAGCCGTTGACGTTGAGCTTCGCCGGATCAATCGCGCCGAGCGGCTTGTCGCGCCCGAGCCGGTTCTTGCAGTAGTCGGCCGACTCCCACGCGCGCAGCGTGCACAGCACCTGCGCGGCGAACGCCTCGTGGATCTCGTAGAAATCGAAGTCCTGCAGCGTGAGCCCGGCCGCGTCGAGCATGCGCGGCACGGCGATCGTCGGCGCCATCAGCAGACCCTCGCCGTGCATGAAATCGACCGCCGCGACCCGCGAATGCGTCAGGTACGCCTGGATCGGCAGGCCGCGCGCCGTCGCCCATTCCTCGCTCGCGAGCAGCACCGCCGACGGCGCCGTCCGACAGCCGGTCGAATTGCCGGCCGTCAGCGTGCCGTGGCCCGAGGTCTTGTCGAATGCCGGTTTGAGCGCGGCGAGCTTTTCGAGCGTCGTGTCAGGACGCAGGAAGTCGTCGCGTGCTCGAGGCCGCGGAACGGCACGACCAGATCCTTGAAGAAGCCGCGCTCATACGCGGCCGCGAGCTTCTGGTGGCTCGCGAGCGCGAGCTTGTCCTGATCCTCGCGCGAGATCTTCCACTCGCGCGCCATCAGCTCGCAGTGATCGCCCATCGACATGCCGGTGCGCGGCTCGGCGACACCCGGGAAACGCGGGCTTCAGCTCGCCGAGCGAAAAGCCGTGCACCGCCGCCTTGATCTTGTCCAGCGGCGTCCTTCGCCGATTGACCGCGAGCAGGCGCTGCTGCAAGCGCGCCGCGGTAGACGATCGGCACGTCGCTCGTCGTGTCGGAGCCGCCGGCGATGCCGGCCTCGATCTGGCCGGTCGCGATCTTGTTGCCGATGATGATCGTGTTGTCGAGCGAGGTGCCGCAGGCGCGCGCGGTCGTGATGCCCGGCGTCGTCGGCGCCAGGCCGGACGACAGCGTCGCCTCGCGCGCGAGATTCCAGTCGGAGGCGTGCTTGATGACCGCGCCGAACGCGACTTCGCCGAGCTCGAGGCCGTGCAGGCCGAAGCGCTCGACCAGCGATCCCGAGCGTCTTGACCGACATGCCGAAGTTGCCGACGTCGGCGTACGCCGTGTTGTTGCGGCAGAACGGAATGCGGACTCCGCCGATGATGCCGACTCGCCTGGTCGTGGTCACGATCTGCCTTGTTATATCGGGCGGTCCCTCTCGCACATATTCTACGCTCAACGCTTTTCGGCCCGGCAAGCCGGGCGCGTCACAGAAACGAACTCTGCCGAAGGGCGCGCGCTGTAGACTCGCCGCGTGCGGACAGACGAGCAGGGCGCCGCCGGCGCAAATGAGGCTGACGTTCCGGCCCGCGGCCTTGCAGCGCGCGGCGCGTATGTGTGGCCGCTCACGCTCGCAATCGTCGTCTTATGCGCGATCGCCGCGCACGTCTCGCGCATCGCCGATCTGCCGATGGGCTTCTATCCGGACGAATCGTCGATCGGCTGGAACGCCTGGTCGATCGCGACGACCGGCCGCGACGAGCACGGTGACGCGTGGCCGCTCTATTTCCGCGCGTTCGGCGAGTACAAGAATCCGGTCTACATCTACTTCCTCGCGCTCGTCTACAAGGTGCTCGGTTTTTCCGAATGGACGACGCGTTTCGCGAGCGTGCTGTGCTGGCTCGCGGGCAGCGCCGTGCTCGCGGCGCTCGCGTGGCGCGTCTTCAAAGAGCGCAGCGTGCGGCTCTACGTGCTCGTGTGCCTCGCGTTCACGCCGTGGCTGTTCGCGCTATCGCGCATTTCGTTCGAGGTGATCTCGGTTTATCCGCTGATCGCGTTGCATCTCTACGCGATACGGCGCGTACTGGAAAAGCCGTCGATTACGTGGGCGATCGTCGCGGGTTGCGCGATCGGGCTTGCCGCGTACGCCTATTCGGCGCTGCGACTGCTTGCGCCGCTTTACGTGATTGCGGTGCTTCTTTGCACGTTCGACAGGCGACGCTGGCGTGAGCTGCTCGCGTTTGCATGCGCGGCCGCGCTGACGGCGTTGCCGCTGGCGGCCTATCTCGCAACGCACGCGGCGAACCTCGCCGCGCGTTTCGACATCCTGACGTATCTGCACGATCCGGCGCTGACACTCGGCGCCAAAGCGCAATATTTCATCGCGCGCTATCTCGAATACTTCGCGCCATCGTTCCTCGCTTTGAGCGGCGATCCGAACCTGCGTCACCACACCGGCTTCGGCGGTGAGCTTTTGCTCGCGACGACGGCTTTGCTCGCCGTCGGCATCGTATGGGCGCTCGCCGCACGCGACGCGCGGCGCGATCCGTTCGCGCGACTGCTGATCGCCGATCTGCGCGTTGTCGCCGATCGCCGCCGCGCTGACGCTCGATCACGCGCACAGCCTGCGTGCGTTTTCGCTCGTCGTATTCGCGATCCTGCTGTCGGCCTATGGCTTGCGCTGGATCGCACGACGGTTCGGCGCTGTTGCGGCCGGCGCGTTGACCGCGGCGGCGGCGCTGCAAGCGGTGCTGTACCTGCACGACTACTTCGTCGCGTATCCGGCCGTATCGGCGCGCGCGTTCGAGAACTACGGTTTCAAGGAAGCGCTGGCGCGTGCCGCATCGATCGCGCAGGACCGCATCGTCGTCGACAGCGCCGACAACCAGCCGTACATCAGCGCGGTGTTTTTCGGTGCACTCATGCCGGAGAAAGCGCGCGTGCCGATCGTTGTCGGCGACTTGAAGTCGCTCGCGCCGGGCGACGTGCTCGTCTTCGCCGACCCGCGCTTCGAGCACCGCGACTTGCGCGAAGGCCTTCCGGCGCAAAGTCTCTATGCGATCGCCCGCTACGACGAGGCGAAGCGCGATCTCGGCGCGCCCTACTGATCGGCGTGCAGCGTCGCCGCATCGCTTAGCCAGCCGCTCCACTCGCGCCAGAACATCCACTCGGCCGGCGATTTTCGAATGAGGCGATCCAGCGTCGCAGCGATTTCGGCAAGCGCCGCATCATACGGCGCCGCCGCGCGCGCCTCGCCGATCACGACGCGGCGCCGCCCGCTCGCAAAATCGAGCTCGACCCAGCACGGCACGATCGGCACATCTGCGTCGACCGCAAGCTGCAGCAATCCATCCGGCAGACTCGCCGGCCGCCCGAGCAGCTCGACCGGCCGCTGCCCGCGCGGCGCGAGGCGCGGCGGCACGTCGATCAATCCGATCACCGAAACACCCTGCGCGAGTGCCTCGAGCAACGTCTCGCGAGCGCCGGGCCGATACGCGATCGGCGAACCGGTGATGCGCTCGACCTCGGCGAGCCGCTCGGTGCCATAACGATGCAAGAGCGGCCGCGCCTCGAATGCATCGCGCTCGAATCGGCCGGACAGGAACATGCTGCGATGGCCCGCGTGACGCAGCGCGCGGCAGATCCAAAGGCCGGTACCGTAGTGAAACGTCACCGCGACGAATGCGCCGCTGCGAGGCCACTCGCCGACGACGTCGATCTGATCCGGCCACCATTCGACCGGTTTGCGCCGCGACAGCGCGAGATCGGCGACATCGAGCAGGTGCATCGTGCGCACGTCGTGCAGAAACGCATCGAAGTCCGCGATTGGAATGTACTCGGGCGCGCACGTCGCGCCGCTCGCGAAATCGGCGTACAGGCTTCGCTGCCGCGCGAGCGCGCGGTAACACGCATACGCGAGCGGCCACGGCAGGTACGACGGCCAGCCCGGCGCGATCGAGAGCGTCCACGTGTCGGCGAGCCAGCCGCGGAGATCGAACATGCGCTCAGCGCTTGCGGTTGTAGGCGGACACGTAAAGCTCGCCGACGGCGAGGTCAACGAACGAATAGCGCTGCAGCTCCGGCGTGTAGTCGACACGATCGTGCGTGCGCAGCGCAACGCGCCACGGCTCGAAGCCGTGCGCGCGAAGCTCGCCCTCGAACGTCGGCACGGTGATCGGATTCAGCTCCGTGAACCACTGCCAGTAGTCGGCGGGCGTCGCGATGTCGCCGGAGCGATCCATCCGATCGGGCTCGCTCGCGAGCACCTGCTCGCGCAGCCATTCGCGCGGCCGCTTCAGGTGGACGTAGGGCTCGTCGCGCGCGAAGCGGAACTCGCCGAGATGATTGCCGACATCCGAAAAGAAGAGACCCGGATGCGCCATCAGAAGTCCGTCCGGCTTCAGCACGCGGCGTATTTCGGCGAGCGCCTTCGCGTAACCGCCGACGATGTGCTCGAGCGAACCCCACGAGATGACGACATCGAAGCGATCGTCCTCGAACGGAATCTCGTTCGCGCTCGCCGGCAGGAAGCGCAGGCACGCGGGCACGACATCGGCCGGCACGCCCGCGTTGCGCACGATTTCTGGCAACCGTTCGTAGCCGCGGAACGGATCGATGCCGACGAGCTCCTCAGGCTGGCAGCGAAGTGCGATGCCCAGATCGGTGATGCCGTCGCCGCAGCCGACGTCGAGGATGCGGCCGCGCAACAGCGGCGAGTCGCCGAGCAGATACGTTGCCGTCGTGCGCGCGGCGTGATCGAAGTGCTTGTAGAACCAGTCCGCGGCGCCGCGCTTCCACGACAGCGATTCGATCGGCGGCGCGCCAGCGCCACTGCGCAATTGCCACGCGGGCGCGAACCCGTCAGTGCGCGCTGGCAACGCGACCTCGAACGCGATCGACGCAGCACCGGCTTTCGTCAACGCGCCTGCGTGCCGATGCCAGAGTGCGACCTGCGCAACATATCGGCCCGCCGGCAGACCTGCGTTTGCAGCGAGCGCATGCGCCTCGTAGCTTCCACGCGGCAGCCAGCTGACGTCCCAGCCCGCCGCCGCGAGCTGCGCGTGCGCGATCTGCTGTCCCGCTTCGGTTTCGATGTCGAGCGAAATGTCGACGTCGAACGCGATCGCCTCGTCGACCGAAAACGGCACCGTCAGCACGAACGGCGCATCGCCAGCGATCGTCGTCGACGCGAGCGAAGCCCGATGCAGCGAAAGCGTGCTCATGCGGACTTGCCGGGCGGCTCGGACCACGCGCACTGATAGAGGCTGTAGTGCGCAGGCTCCATGCCGAGCGCCTCGTACGTCGCCTGCGCGCCGGCATTTTCCTTTTCGACGTAGAGCCGAAGTCCGATCACGCCCGTCGTCGCGCGCGCGCGCGATTCGATCTCGCGATACATCGTCGAGAAAACGCCGCTTCGCCGCGCGTCCGGCATCACGTAGACGCTCTGGATCCACCACCAGCCGCCGTTGCGCCAGTCGCTCCATTCGTGCGTGATGAGCAGGCTGCCGACGCGCTCGCCGCCACGCTCGGCGATGATGTAGAAGCCGCGCTCCGGACGATCGAACACGGCGACGATGCCGCGCGTCAGCACGTCACGCGCGAGCTGCTTCTGCTCGCTTTCGTAGGCCATGGCGACGTTGCAGTCGGCGAGGAACTCGACGTCCTCGCGTGTCGCGTCGCGTATGGCGGTGTCGTTGGCGGTGATTGTGTTCAAGCTCTGCCGGGTCCTCGGATGCAAGCGATTGATGGTGCTGCGGCGCGGTCAGCGGCCGTTGTCGGGTGGATCGGCGATGGCCAGCCTGAAAGGCTCATCGCGCGAGCCGTGCATGTTGTCGACAAACAACGCTCGGGATTGCGCATCGTAGCCCGCGCGATGATTGCGGCTCACCAACGCGTCGGGCCGCGCGTCCAGGCGCCGCGCGAGCGGCCCGGCGCCGGCCGTCTCGCGCAGCCACAGCAGTGTAGCCGCGAGCCGGACGTGCGCGGCATAGTCGAGCGTGCGTTCGTCGTAGTTCTCGAAAGCCGGTGCCGCGATATCGGCCATCATGCATGCGATCACGCTCGAAATGCATTCCACGCGCTCGGTGTTGCGCACGATCGGCGCCGTCGGCGGCAAGTCGGCCAGCATGCGGGCGGGAGGCTCCTCGCAGTAGCGCGCGTCCTGCTCGGCCATCCAGCCTTCCCATTGCGTCACGTCGATGGCCAGCCAGGTACCTGCGCGCTCGTGCCATGACGGGGCCGCATCGCGCGGCCGCGCAAATAGCTCGGCAAACCTGTCGCGATTGAACGCGAACTCGCCAGCCATCTCTGCACAACGATCGACATCCGCGGCCTCGATCGGTCGCAGCGCCTGCACACATGCGTCGGGAGCGGTCTCGCCATCCGGGAGCGCGGCAAGCATGTCCGCGAAGAGGCGCATCGCGCTGTCCGCGGACGAGATCGCGCTCATCGAGCCGATCAGGGAGTTCGTGCCGCGATGCAGGCGCCGCCACGCGGCGAGATTCACGCACGTATCTGCAAGCGCGCGCGCGCGATCGCCATCGACATATTCGAGCGCGAACGTGCTGAGCCAGATGCGCTGCGCCTTCGTCGGAACCGCCGTCAGAGACGCCGCTTCGTCGGCCCGAAAATCGTTCCAGTAGTAATCGGTTGCCTCGAACGCCTTCGCGCGGCGTCGGATAACGGGATACGTCGAGAGTGCAACGCGCATCGCCTCGGGTTCCGCCCGTACTTTCGCAAGGCAGCCGGCACCGGTTCTGTCGCACAATCGCGCCGGATCACCATCTGCTTCGGTCAGCTTCGTCGCGGCGGGCGCGCGTTGCGATCCGAAGTCGGCGGTGAGCTCGGGTCCAGCGGACGCGACTTCGGCGGCATATCGTTTCGCGACTTCGTCGTCCGGCACGTCGTACTCGACGTACCAGAGCAACGGGAATGCGTTCACGCCCTGCTGCGGACGATAGTCCTTGCGCATCAGCGCGAGTGCGTCGCGCTGCGCGCGCGAAGGTCCGCGGATGCGGTACGCCGTGAACACGAGGGCAATCAGCACGAAGGTCGTGACGATCAGGTAGCCGATCCACCGCAACGTCTCACGCATCGCCGACTCCCTTCAGCGCCGTTTGCGCGAGCTGCCGAGCTTGCGCGTGATCGTATTGCGCCCGAGCCCGAGCGCCTTCGCGGCGTTCTGCCGATGGCCATGCTCGGCCGCGATCGCCGTCTCGATCAGCACGCGCTCGAACGCCGCGTTTGCGGTCGCGTGGATGCCGGTCTCGCCGTTCGCGAGCGCGCGCTCGGCCCATGCGCGCAAGCCGAGCGTCCAGTCGGCGACGGGCTCGCTCGCACCGCCTTCGAGGATGCCGGGCGGCAAGTCGCCGACGGCGATCTCGCGTCCTGGCGCAAGCACCGCGAGGCGCTGGCACAGATTCTCGAGCTGGCGCACGTTGCCGGGCCAGCCGTAGTCGCGCAGCGCGCCCAGCGCCGCCGGCGAGAAACGCTTCGCGGGCGTGCCGCTCGCAGCCGCGGCGCGCGCGAGGAACTGCTCGGCCATCAGCGGAATGTCCTCGCGCCGTTCGCGAAGCGGCGGCAGGTGCAGGCGCACGACGTCGAGCCGATGCACGAGATCGGCGCGGAACTCGCCGCGCGTCACCTTCGCCTCGAGATCCTGGTGCGTCGCCGCGATCACGCGCACATCGGCGCGGATCAGCTCGCGCCCACCGACGCGGTAGAACTCGCCCGCCGCGAGCACGCGCAACAAACGCGTCTGCAGCGGCAGCGGCATGTCGCCGATTTCGTCGAGGAAGAGCGTGCCGCCGGCGGCCTGCTCGAAGCGCCCGGCATGACGCCGCGCGGCGCCGGTGAACGCGCCGACTTCGTGGCCGAAGAGCTCCGATTCGAGCAGCTCCGCCGGAATCGCGGCCGTATTCAACGCGACGAACGGCTTCGATGCGCGCGCGCTTTCGCGATGCAACGCGCGCGCGACGAGCTCCTTGCCGGTGCCGGTCTCGCCGGTGATCAGCACACCGAGCCCGCTCGCGGCGACGCGGCCGATCGCGCGAAACAGCTCGCGCATCACGGGGCTCTGGCCGATCAGCTCCATCGCGCTGACGGCCGGTTGCACCGATGCGGGCGGCAGGTGCTTGGCATGCGAAAGCGCACGCTCGGCGGCCGCAACGGCTTGATCGAGGTCAAAGGGCTTGGGCAGATAGTCGAACGCGCCCTGGCGATACGCGGCCGCTGTCGACGCGATGTCGGTGAACGCGCTCATGACGATCACCGGAAAGCGCGGCTCGTGCAGCGCGACGCGTTCGAGCAGTTTCAATCCGCTGATGCCCGGCATGCGCACGTCGGTATAGAGCACGGCCGGCACTTCGTCGGCGAGTGCGGCGAGCGCGTCTTCGGCATTGCCGAACTCGCGCGGCGCAAAACCCGCTTCGCGGAGCGCGGCGCCGAGCACGAGGCGCACGCTGCGATCGTCGTCGACGATCCAGACATTCGGTTTCGTGTCGGCGTTCATGCGCGCGCTCCGTCGTCGGAGACCGGCAGCATCACGCTGAATACGGTCGCACCGGGACGGCTCGCGTAGCCGAGCTCGCCGCCGTGCTCGCGCGCGATCTCGCGCGCGATCGCGAGCCCGAGGCCGCTGCCGTCGGCGCGTCCGGACACCATCGGCTCGAACAGCGTCTCGGCGAGGTCGGCCGGCACGCCGCGGCCGTCGTCGCAGACGTCGATGCGAAGCGCGAGCCGGAGCGTGCGCTCGCCGATGCGCGCCGAATGTTCGGCACGCGTGCGCAGCGTGAGATTCTCGGCGCCGGCTTCCACGGCGTTGCGCGCGAGATTGAGCAGCGCCTGCTGCAACCGGTCGGCGTCGGCGTTGATCGGCGGCAGGCTCGGATCGTAGTCGCGCCGGATCGAAGGCGCCGAAGGCTCCGCCGCGACGAGCGAGGCGACGCGCTCGATCGCCTCGTGGATGTTCGTGCGCGCGAGCCGCGGCTTCGCGCCGGCGCGCAGCAATCGATCGGACAGCGCCGCGACGCGATCGACCTCGGCCATGATGAGCTCAGCGAGCTCGACGAGATCCGGCCCGTCGACCCGACGTCGCAACAGCTGCGCCGCGCCGCGCACGCCGGCGAGCGGGCCCTTCACTTCGTGCGCGAAGCCGCGCAGCGATTCGGAAAGGCGAAGACCCGCGGGCTCCGCATTCGACGCGTGCAACTCGATGAGCAACAGGCCATCGTCGATCGGCGTGAACGCGAGATCTGCGCCGCGATCGCCGATCGCGGTGCGAAGCCGCGCATCGCGCAGCCAGATGCGGCGTTGTTCGGTGACCGCGCGCGACGCGGCGTCCGTGAGGTGCGGCGGTTTGGCATCGAGCATCGCAAGCGGATCGCCGCGCCACGTGCGCGAGCCCGAGCCGAGCCATTCGCACAGCACCGGATTCGCGGCGCGCACGACGAACTCGGCGTCGACGATCGCCATTGCGGTCGCGCACGCGTCGATGGGCACGGAGGTCGCGACTTCGGAGGCCGGCGGCATTGCACCATTCTAGTGCATGACGCTCGCGTCCGAAATCGCTTAGACGTCCAATTTCATGGAGTGTCCTTTTTTGTCCGCTTCGAGTCCTGGATCGCACTGTTCCGCGGCTTCCAAGGCGCCTACGATGCGCTCACTGAACCCATGCGAGACTGCCATGACAACCGATAACACCGCCCTTGTCGTCATCGACGCCCAGGAATCGTTCCGCCATCGCCCCTACTGGAGCGGCGACGAGGCACCGGCCTTTTTTGACCGCCTGCAGGCGCTCGATCGACGGCGCCAAGGCACGCCGCATCCCGATCGTGCAGATCTTCCATGTCGAGGACGAAGGCGCGTTCTCGCTCGCGAGCGGCCACGTGCGCACGATGGCGCCGCTTTCGATCGCGCCGGACGTGGTCTTCCACAAGCGCCGCCACAGCGCGCTCGTCGGCAGCGGCCTGCCGGTCTGGCTGACCGAGCGCGGCATCCGCCGGCTGATCGTCTCGGGCATCCGCACCGAGCAGTGCTGCGAGACGACGACGCGCCACGCGTCCGACAGCGGCTTCGAAGTCGACTACGTGACCGAGGCAACACTGACCTTCGCCATGACCGCGCGCGACGGCCGCGTCTACACGCCGGCGGAGATCCGCGCGCGTACCGAGCTCGTGCTTGCAGACCGCTTCGCGCGCATCGCGACCGTCGAGCAGGCGCTCGACGGCGCATCGGCGAGGCTCGCGGCGTGAACACGACCGGCGAGCGCCGCATCGACGTGACCGTGATCGTGCCGCCACGCGCGCTGCTGCTCGACATCGCCGGGCCGATCGAAGTGCTGCGCCGCGCCAACCTCGAGCAGCACGAGGTGCGCTTCGACGTGCGTTACGTCGGCGCGTCATCCGCGGTTGCGAGCTCGATCGGGCTCACGTTGTCCGGCATCGACGCATTGCCCGAATCGCTCGCCGACGGTGCGATGATCGTCGTGCCCGGCAACGCCGACAACATCGCGTTCGGCGAGGATACGTCCGATGCGGAGGTCGAGCGCGACGAGGCCGCGATCGTCGCGTGGCTCGCGCGCGTCGTGCGTCCGTCGCACACGCTCATGACGATCTGCTCGGGCGCGCTGCTCGCCGCACGCGCAGGTTTGCTCGACGGCCACGACTGCACGACGCATTTCAGCGTCTGCGGCGCGCTCGCCTTGCTCGCGCCGCGCGCACGCGTACTCGACAACCGGCTCTATGTCGCGAGCGGCAATCGCTATAGCAGCGCCGGCGTCACGGCCGGCATCGACCTGATGCTGCATCTCGTCGCGGAGCTTTGCAGCGCGGCGGTCGCGCTCGCGGTCGCGCGCCATCTCGTGGTGTACCTGCGCCGCAGCGGCAGCGATCCGCAGCTTTCGCCGTGGCTCGAAGGTCGCAACCACATCCATCCGGCCGTGCACCGCGCGCAGGATGCGATCGCGGCCGATCCTTCGCGCATGTGGACGCTCGCGACGCTCGCGCGCATCGCGAGCACGAGCCCGCGGCATCTGTCGCGGCTCTTCAACGAGCACGCCGGCATGGGGCTGCCGGAGTACATCAATCGACTGCGCGTCTCGCTCGCGCGCGAGCTGATCGGACAGACGCGGCTCGACATGGAGCGCGTCGCCGAGCGAAGCGGCTTCGGCTCGGCGCGTCAGCTCCGGCGCGCGTGGCGCCGCTCGTACGCGACGCCGCCGCACGCATTGCGCGAGGCTTCGCAGCGATGACCGAGAAGCGCGTGCAGTTCGACTTCGAGGTCGACTTCTCGAACGGCGGCGGTCTTTCGGGCCGCGCGTTCCGGCTCGACATCGACGGCGACGACATCGCCGACGCCGCGCTCGCCGACTACATCGTGCGCGACCTGCGCCTCTTGATGGTCGGCGCCGTGCGCATCCGCAACAAGACGATCATCGCCGAACCGCACAAGCGCAGCGTCGCCGATGCCACGGATGCACTGCGCTTCGTCGATCTCAGCCATACGATCGAAGACGGCATGATCACCTACAAGGGATTTCCGGCGCCGCTCGTCTGCGATCATCTGAGCCATGCGGCGTCGCGCGCGAACTACGGGCCGGGTACCGAGTTCCAGATCGGCCGCATCGAGATGGTCGGCAACACCGGCACGTACATCGACAGTCCGTATCACCGCTACGCCGACGGCGACGACGTCGCCGACTTCGCGCTCGATGCGATCGCGGCGCTCGATGCCGTTGTCGTGCGCGTGACCGGCATGCACGATCGCGCGATCCTGCGCAGCGCGTTCGCGCCGTTCGACGTGCGCGGCAAGGCCGTGCTCGTGCACACCGGCTGGGATCGTCACTGGCGCACGGATCAGTATTTCGAAGGCCATCCGTTCCTGACGGCCGATGCCGCGACGTTTCTGCGCGACGCGGGCGCAACGCTCGTCGGCATCGATTCGCTCAACATCGACGACACGGCCGAACCGACGCGGCCCGTGCATACGACGCTGCTCGGCGCCGGCATTCCGATCGTCGAGCATCTGTGCAATCTCGAATCGGTACCGACAACGGGCTTCCGGTTCTCCGCGGTGCCGCCAAAAGTGCGCGGCATCGGCACGTTCCCGGTGCGCGCGTTCGCAGAGCTCGACTAGACGCCGGTCGCGAGCACCGCGGCGCGCCCGCGCGCGAGCACGACGCCGTCGTGCTCGATGCGGAACGCGTACTGCCAGCTCGCATCGCTGCCGACGATTTTTTCCGCGTGCACGTCGAGCGCACCGGCGAGATCGTCGATACGCGCGACCATGAGCTCGACCGCGCGCAGCGACACGAGCAGTCCCGGCGCCGCGACGCCGCCGTCCGCGCGTGCCAGCAGGCCGCCGTGCACGGCCATCGCCTGCGCGCCGTATTCGCAAAGATGCACGGCGCGAAGGCGGCCATCGCTGCGGAGCGGATTGTCCGCGCGCGCATGCGATCGGCTGCGCGCGTGGATCGCGTTCGCATCCCACGCGACGACTTCGTCGAGCAGGCACATCGTGCCCTGGTGCGGGATCAGCGCCTGCCAGCCGAGCGCGGCATCGCCGGAAGCGGAGCGGACGGCGGTCATCGAAACGCGCGCTGCGAAAAGGTGGCGTCATTATGCGGCATGCGCCGGCCGCACACCGGCGTAACGGCGCGTGGCGCGATCCGGGTTACCCTGTCCGCATGGGAACACGGCATTACCGGTTCGGCCGTTTTCGGCTGAATCCGCAGGCGCGCGAGCTGTTCGACGGCGCCGAGCGCGTCAATCTTCCGCTCAGCACGATCGACAGCCTGATCTATCTCGTCGAGCATCGCGATCGCCCGATCGGCCGCGACGAGCTCGCGGCCGCGGTGTGGGGTCGCGTCGACGTCAGCGAGGTGTCGCTCAGCCACGCGATCATGCGGCTGCGCAGGTTGCTCGGCGACACCGGCAACGATCAGCGCGTGATCCGCACGGTGCCGCGGCTCGGCTATCGCTGGGTCATGGACGGCACGGTCGAATCCGACGCCGAAGTCGACTCGACGCCGCTCACGCCGGAGCTTTCGGGCGGCGCTGTGCGCCACGCGCCGAAGAAGCGCAGTGCGCTGTTCGTGCTTGCCGGCCTCGCGCTCGTCACGATCATCGCCGCGTGGTTCGTGCACGAACACGCGAGCGCGCCGCTCGCGAAAACTGGACCGACGCCAGCGATCGTGCTGCCCGCGAACGTCGACGCATCGCCCGACCAGGCCTGGGTGCGGCTCGGACTCATGGATCTCGTCGCATCGCACCTGCGTCGCGGCGGCATCGCGACGGCGCCGAGCGAGAACGCCGTCGCGCTGACGCGTTCGCACGACGGCATGCTCGACCGCAGCACGTTTCCGGACGCGCTGATCGTCCTGCCGACCGCGAAGGCCGCGCGTGGCGGGTGGAACGTCACGCTCGACGCGCGCGATGCAGAGCGCGAGATCCGCGTCACCACGACGGCGTCCGATGTGATCGACGCCGGCCGCAAGGCCGCCGACGAGCTCCTGATCAAGCTCGGCCACGTGCCGGCCGCTGTCGATGAAGCCGACGCGTCGGTCGCGCAGGCCACGTTGCGCCAGCGCGTGACGGCGGCCGTGCTGTCTGGCCAGCTCGACGTCGCGCGCGACCTGATCCGCAACGCGGCGCCGAACCTGCAATCGACGCCCGAGATCGCCTTCAGCGAAGCGAAGATCGAGTTCTTCGCGGGCAACTACGCGAAGAGCCGCGAAAAGATCGGGGCGCTGCTCGCGCGCCTGCCCGCCGATGCGCCGGCCGAGTTGCGCGCGCGTGCGCTCAACACGCTTGGCGCCGCGTATTTCCGCGAAGGGCGGCTCGACGAAGCTGAGCGCGCGTACGCCGAATCGATCCGCCTCGCGGCGCACACGAAACGCAGCGACGTGCTCGCGAACGCGTACATCGGCAGCGGCGGTGTAGCGAGCCAGCGGCTGCGCTTGGACGAAGCCGCCGCCGACTACGGGCGCGCACGCACGCTGCTCGATCTCGGCAACGATGTGTTCGGCGTGGCGGCGGTCGATCTCAATCTCGGCATGCTCGCGCTCGAGCGCGGGCAGCCGGCCGCCGCGCTGCCGGCGTTGCGCGGTGCAGCGAAACAGTTCGCGACACTCGCCGGCGAGGATGCGCTCGCGGCAACGCTGCCTGCGATCGTCGACGCCGATCTTTCGCTGCTCGACTACGCCGACGCACTCGCGACGAGCGAGCGTTTTGCCGCGCTCGAATCGCGAAGCGGCGGACGCGCAGCGCTGGGATCTTGTGTTCGCCCGCGCGCGTGCGCTCGCGGGCGCCGGAAAACTCGGCGAAGCCGACGCACTCCTGGCACGCATCGCCGACGCGAGCGATCCCGCGCAGGACGCAACCGTCCGTGCGCGCGCGAGCGCGCTCGGCGCCGACATCGCGCTCGCGCGCGGCGACTGCGCACACGCCGCCGAGCTCGCCGTGCCCGCGGCGATCGAGCCGCTCGACGCGGCACATCCACCCGAATACGCGCGTGCGGCTCGCGTCCGCGTCGAAGCGCTGCTCTGCGGCGGCGATGCGCCGGCCGCGGCCGATGCGGCCAACCAGCTGCGCGGCTGGGCTACATCGGCGCCGGCGGGCGCGATCGGCGTCGAGTCGCTCCGTGCCGACGCGGCACGCGCCGCAGCGTCCGGCACGAGCGACGGCGTCGCACCATATGCCGCCGCGATGGCGGCCGCGACCGCGCGCGCGATCCCCGACGAGATCGTCGGCGTCGGGCTCGACTACGTCCGCGTGCTGCTCGCTGCGGGCCATGTCGACGAGGCCGTGTCGGTCAACGGCCGCACGGCAGCGTTCGCCGACCGCGACCCGCGCGCGGCGCTGATCGAGGCGCTCGTCTACGCGGCGCTCGGCCGGCACGCGGAGTCCGACGACGCGTTCGGCAACGTCCGCACGCTCGCTGGCGAGCGGGTGTTCGCCGAGCTGCCGGAAGGCCGTAATCGCACCGCGGGGCCCTGAGACCGGCGCCGATACGACCGCTACACGCTTTCTACATGCGCCGCAGCGCCGCGTTGGCGAAAGTGCGCGCCCCGCCTGCGCGCGCAGGCGATCCTCCACCGCTCCGGAACGAACGATGCCGAACCTGAAATCCAGCTCCGCCCTCCTCCCGCTCGCCTTCGCCGTGGCCGCCGCGCATGCCGGCGCGCCGCTCTACCACCTGACGCCGCTGACCGTGCCCGATGCGAGCTCGGTCACCGTCGAGGACATCAACGACGTGGGCCAGATCGTCGGCACATACAACGACGCGAACTTCGTCCGCCACGCCGTGTTGTGGGACGCGGCCGGCTGGCACGAGCTCGCGCTGCCGCCCGGCGACGAGGTCAACGGCATCGCGCGCGCGATCAACAACGCGGGCCAGATCGTCGGCACGTCGGACGATTTCGTGCAGCCGACGTTCGGCCTGCTCTGGACCGCGACGACGCCCGGCACATACACGGTGCTGAACAACGATTCCGGCGCGCCGGTCTCGCCGGCGGACATCAACGACGACGGCATCGTCGCCGGCGGCTGGGGCGTGCCGAGCCGCGCATTCGTCTGGACCGCGACCGACGGCCTTGTCGACTACGGCATCCAGGATCCAACCGTGCAGGACCAGCAGGCGCGCTGGACCGCGATCAACGACAGCGGAAAGCTGATCGGCTTCTGGAACGTGCACGTCGCGGACATCCACGCGACCGTCGGCGTCGTCGGCACGCCGGCCGTGCTCGGCATGGGCGGCGCGAGCGACACGCAACGCACGAATGCGGTCGGCATGAACGCAGCGGGCGTCGCGGTCGGCCTCGGCTCGAATGACCTTCAGACGCTCGTGCCGGTCGTGTTCGCGGACGATGGTTCGTTCACCGCGATCGACGGCGCGACGCTCGATCAGGACAACGGCGCGGCGATCGCGATCAACGACGATGGCATCATCGTCGGCACGGCCGGCATCGGCTCGGCGAACGGTCCCGTGCCTGGCCTCAAGGCATGGGTCTACCGCGACGGCACCGCGTACGATCTTTTCACGGTCGTCGACGACACCACCGGCTTCGCGCGTTTCGCGAACGCGGTCGCGATCAACGCGAGCGGTGTCATCGTCGGCACGGGCCGCGATGCGGACGACAACGTGCAGAGCTTCGTGCTGACGCCGGTCGCCGGCGATCCGATCTTCGCGAACGGCTTCGAGCCGTAGCGACGGCGCGTTCGCGCTCCGCTGGAAAAGTGTAATCTGCGCAGGCGCGCCGCCGTGCGGCGCGCCAACCAGGGGAGTCAACGCATGAAGACACGCACGGCCGCGATCGCGGCCACGGCCTTGTTTTGCGCAGGCGTCGGCATCGGTTATGCCGCGACGAAGAACCCAGCGGCGCTCTATCACGGCAAATCCAGCGAGGAAGCCGCGCTCGCGCTCGTCGAGCAGGCAAAGATCCAGGCCGACAACGGCAGCTGGGAGCGCATCGCGATCGGCCGCGTGCTCTATCTCGGCGGACACAAGACCGAGGGCCGGGCGATTTTCGACGCGATCCTCGCGAACAAGCACGCAGACAGCGACGAGTTCCGCATTGCGCGCGTTTACGCCGAAGCGCACGAATGGGCGAAGGCCAAGCCGCTGTTCGACCACTACGTCGAGCAAAACCCGAAGGACGAGAGTGGCCTCGCGAACGTCGGCGCGTACTACCTCGTCAACGGCGACCGCGCGACGGCCGAAAGCCTGTTCGACCGCGCGTTCGAAAGAAAGGGCGATATCTGGACCACGGTCAGCGCGGCCGGCGCGTACCTCGGCGTGCCGCCGCAGGAGTGACGGTCAGCGCTTCGCGCGCGCCATCAGGATCGACAGGCAGAAGTGGAAGCCGACGCCGAGCGCGACCGTGAGACCGATCGCGCGCAGCACCGGCAGCGACGACCAAGCCTGCATGCCGAACACGAGCAGCGCCGACGCGACGCAGACGAGCGTCGCGTGCAGCGTGCGTCGCGCTTCGGCCGCGTCCGCGACGGGCCGCTCGAAGAACAGCGCGTAGTGGAGGCCAAGGCCGGCCGCGAGCGTCAACGCGACGAGATGGAACAGCGAAAGTGAAATCCCCGATGCGCGCTCGACGACGAGCACGAGCAGCGTCGCGAGCGACATCGGCGCGAGCACGTGCCAGGCGCGGCGCGGGCTCTTCAGCGCGATGATCACGGTCAGCGCGAGCAGCACGAACGCGACGCCGAGCGCGCGCAGAATCCTCTCGCGGTACGCGATCACGAGCGATTCCGACGCGCCCTTGAGATCGAGCAGGCGTGCGGCGCCGTTCGTCGACTCGGTGAACGCGGTCAGCGCATTCGCATCGTGCACGCCCGACAGTGTCGCGAGCGCGAGCCAGCCGTCGTCACGCTTGACGAGCATCGAAGCGAGCCGCGCGCCGAACGGCGTCTTCGAGAACGCATCGGCGTCGACCGGCTGCAACGTGCGCGCGGTTTCGACGTCGTCGAGAAACGGCGCGAAGAGATCGGCGCGGAACGGCAGGTCGCGGCTCGCTTCGGCGAGTGCTGCGGCGAGCGTCGCGCGATCGGGCAGCTTCGCCTGGCGCGCGTGCTGCGTTTCGATGCTCGGCAGATAGCGGCTCGGCAATTCGGCCGCGTCGAGCGCGCCCTGCTTCACGAGCGCGTCGAGTCGCGGTTCGAGCGACTCCGATAGCACGAGCAGCTTGTCTGCGTCCGGCGCGCTCAATACGAGTAAATAACGCACGTCCGGCGCGCCGAGCTCGCCGCGCAGTTTCGCGTCGCGGATCAGCAGGTCTTCCGGCACCGGCGTCAGCGCGGCGAGATCGTTTTCCCACATCGGTCCGGGCACGCGCCAGAGCACGATGAGCGCCGCGATCGTCAGCAGCCATGGCAGCCATGCCGGACGTGGCACGCGATCGATGATCGCAAGCGTCCGGGCGACGGCCGGGATGTCCGCCGCGTCGCGGAATTGCGATGGCAATACGTAAGGCAATACGTAGCGCGTCGAAAACCCGGCGACGAGCAAGCCCGTGATCGTGAATACCGCGAGCTGGCGCAAGCCGCTGACACCCGACGCGAAAAACGCGAGATACGCGATCGCCGCCGAGACGATCGCGGTCGCGAGCAGAGGCCACAACGCGCGCACGCTCGCGACGGCGTCTTCACCGGCGCGGCGATGGCTCAGCAGACGGATCGGATATTCCTGCGCGACGCCGAGCAGCGTGAACCCGAACGCAAGCGTGATCCCGTGCGCCGAGTCAAACAGCCACGCGAGCGCGGCGATGCCGGCGAGCGCGCCGCTCGCGATCGGCAGCGCCGCGAGCAGCAGCAATGCCGGACTCCGATACGCGAGCAGCAGCAGGAGGATGAAGCCGATCGTGCTGACCGCGCCGATGCGATCGGCTTCGCCGCGCGTCTTTGCGCTGATCAGTACGCTGAAATAGCCGGGCCCGCTCATCGAAAGATGCGCAGTGCTCGCGCCGGGCAATCGCTTGAACGCCGCTTCGAGCGCATCGATCGCAGCGCCTTGCGCGGCCGGATCGAAGCCGGCGCCTTTCGTTTCGGCGAGCAGCAACGCGGCGCCGTCCGACGAAAACCAGACGCCGTCGCGCATCGCCGGCGGTTTTGGCGGCGACCAGCGTTCGGCGAGCGCAAGCGTTTCCAGCGTCGGATCGCGCGGCAGCAACGGTTTCAGCAGCGAGGCGGCCGGCGAGGAAAGATCCTCGACGCGCTGCTGCAGCTGATCGGAAAGCCAGGCGGCGTCGAAGGCGTGATGGTCGAGCGTCGGCGACAGCAGATAACGATACGGCAGCCATTTCGCGTCGAGCGCGGACGGATCGAACGCGCCGTTGATGACTTGCGTGAAATGCGCATCGCTGCGCAGCGCATCGGCGAGGCCGCGGCTCGACGCGGCGAGTTGCTCCGGCGGCGCGCCGTCGATCGACAGCAACAGCAGCCGCGTGCCCGGCCCTTCGCCGATCTGATCCATCAGCAGCTTTTGATCCGGCGTTTCCGGCGGCGGCATGAAGCTGCGAAGGTCGGTGCCGATCTTCAGCGAGCGCACGGCGAAGACGCCGAGCAGAATCAGCGCGAGCACCCAGACGAGAACGAGGAGCCAGCGACGCGACCCGTTCCCTTCAAGAGCGGTGGCGCGCATCAGGGCGACGCGATGCCGCGGCAGATGGCGTCGATCATCGGCGGTGTCGGCCGGTTCGGCAGCTTCGCGTCGGCGAGCGATTCGACGAGCAGCACGTTGACGTCGCCGTCGGACTCGAACGTGTGGAAGCAGCGCGCGGATTTGTCGGCGCCGTCGACTTCGAGCGCGGTGATGCGCTTCGCGAGCCGGTCGTCGCGCGGCGTCAGCTTGAGGTGCCACGCATTCGCGTTGCCGCTCGCGGTCAGCGTGAAATCGTGCGCCAGCGCCGCGGCGTCGCCGCCGAGCAGCGCCGCGAAGCCACGCAGGAATCCTTCGAGCTCGGGCGCCTGGCTCAGAGAGAACGCGCGTGCCGGCTTGTCGCCGCGCTGCACGGACGCTTGCCCGTCGGTGATCGTCATGTGCTCGTCGTACGGCGATTTCACCGTGCGCGAGAGCTTGCCGGGCCCGTCGTATTCGAGCTCGCCGCGCAGGATCAGCGGACGCTCGAGCAGGCTCGAAAAACGCACTTCGGCAAACGACGTCCGCGCCGGCGCGTCGCGCTTGAGGCTCGGCGACGATCGCCTGCGCATCGGCGCCGGAGTCAGCCGGCGCTGCGGCCGGCGAGAGCAGCGTCGCGATCAGAAGACTCAGCGCCGCCGCCGTGCTCGATCTTCCAGAAGTCATGCCAGTTGAACCAGTTGTAGGGATCCTGCCGCACATAGTGCTCGAGGCGCGACGCGTAGCGCTGCACGAACGCGCGAAGCGCAGTCTTGCGTTCCGCGCGCGGCAGCAAGAGCTCGTCGGCGAGCGCCTCGAAGTAGAGATCGTACCGGTTCCCGCCGCGGTACATGCCGATGCACATGACGAGCGGCACCTTCAGCACCGATCCGATCAGGAACGGCGCGACCGGGAACGGCGCCGGCGATCCCATGAAATCGACGACGACCGTCTGTTCGCGCTCGCGCGCGCGATCGGCGAGCAACGTGACGAGCGCGCCTTCCGAAAGCGCTTCGCCGAGCGCAAGCACGATCTCGGTGCCGGGTCGCGACGCGTCGATCACGTTTTTGGCGACGGCGGGATTGAGCGAATGCAGGATCCTCGTCATCGCCGGCGTCTTCTGCGTGTCGAGCAGCGCGCAGACCTTGACGTCCGGCCGCTCCGATGCGAGCACGCGCAGCACTTCGAAACTGCCGACGTGCGCGCCGAGCAACAGCACGCCATGGTCCGGATGCATGCGCGAGACGAGCTCGTCGAGCCCGTGCACCTTGATGTCGAAGCGCGTGTAGCGGTCGGCGAGCAGGAACACGCGATCGAGGATCGTCGACCCGAAGCGCTGGAGGTGCCGCATGACCTGCCACGCGGTCGCCTTGCGGCCGAACGCGCGCTCGAGGAATGCGTACGAGACGCGCCGCTCGTAGCGGCGGCGCACGAAGAAATAGAGCGTGATCGGATAGAGCAGCAGGCGCGCTGCGTTGCGGCCGCAGCGCAGCCCCACCTGACAGATCAGCCAGAGCGCCAGATAGCCGCCGCCTTCGCGCCGCGCGCTCCAGTGCTGCTCGCTCATGCGAGCTCGCCTTCGCCGCGCAGGATCGGCGTGCCGTTGCGGTCGATGCGGAAGCTGACGCGCGCGCCGTCGCGCACGATCGCGAGCGTCGCGTTCTCGTTCGGCTTCAGCGGCGTCAGGAACTTCACGACGCCGATGCGCGCGAGCCGCTCGCCGCTGTTCTCGATCGCGGCTGCGACGCGATCGAGCAGCACGACGCCGGGCACGATCGGATTGCCGGGGAAATGTCCCGGCAGCGCCGGATGCTGCGACGCGATGCAGAGCGATTCGGTGATGTCGCTCCGCGCGTTCATGCGCGCGCCTCTTCGTGCGCATCGCGCATGACGCTCGCCGCAAGCGCTGGCCAGCGGCGCACGAGGCGGCTCATGAACACCGGCAGCGAGACGTGCGGAATGTGGCGAAGGTACCAGCGACGGAACGCGTACTCGAGAACGAGTAGCGCGAGCACGGTCGCGTAGCTGCCGAAGATCAGGAACCAGCGCCAGTCGTCCGCGGCGATCGCGAAAGGCGACGCGATGCCGAGGCGCGCGAGCAATCCGCCGGGCACCGCGCAGACGATCAGCGCCGCCAGCAGCAGCGCCTGCGCGCCGAGCACGATTGCCCACACCCACGTCAGTGCGCGCGCGTAGCCCGCGACGCGCGGCAGCGCGACGCGCGCGGGATCCTCGATCACGGCGATCAGCCGGGCGATCAGCGGCTCGGCGCCCGGCGCGAGCGTCCGCGCGAACAGCGCGCACAACGCGAGATTGACGATGACCGGAAGGAAGTCGAGCGCGATGTCGCCGCATCCCGCGATCGCGAGCGCCGCGATGCCGCACGCCGAAGCGAGCCACAGCACGATCGCAGGCGGGCTCAACCGGCGAAGGCCGGGCCACAGCACGAGCGTGACGACGATGAGCGTCGCGAGCTCGTCCAGCCATTCACGCCCGCTCGCGAACGCCGCTGCGACAACCGCGACGATCGCGACATACGCGGCAAAAACGAGCATGCCGCGCCGCGAGCGACGCGCCGGATTCTGAATCGATGGCGAAATGGGCAAGGTCGCTGACACGGGAAACGCGCGGGCGTGAAACGCGGCGCAATGTAACATAGCGTCGGCTGACGGACATTGCGTGGAGGACGTGATGGCGAGTGCGGACGATGGTTACGACTGCGACGTGCTCGTCGTCGGCGGCGGCCCTTCCGGATCGACGACGGCGGCGCTGCTGCAGCGGCGCGGACGTCGCGTGATCCAGCTCGAGAAGGACCGCCACCCGCGCTTCCACATCGGCGAATCGCTGCTGCCTTGCAACCTTCCGATCCTGGAGGAGCTCGGCGTGCTCGGACAAGGTGCGCGCGCTCGGCGTCGTCAAGCATGGCGCCGATTTCCAGTCGCCGCGCGAGAGCGGCTATCAGACGTTCCACTTCAAGCGCGCGCTCGGCAGTTCGCCGCCGCACGCATTTCAGGTCAAGCGCGAGGAGTTCGACCAGATGCTGTTCGAGCATGCGCGCGAGAACGGCGTCGATGCGCGCGAAGGCGTCAAGGTCGACACGGTCGAGATCGACGGCGTCGGCAAGGTCACGGCGCACGCGCACGATGCGACCGGCAACGCGCTGACGATCCGCGCACGCTATTTCGTCGATGCGACCGGCCGCGACACGCTGCTCGGCAACGCGCTCAAGATCAAGCGCAAGAACGACAAGCACCAGAGCGCGGCGATCTTCGCGCACTTCAAGGGCGTCGAGCTCCGGCCGGGCGAGGACGCCGGCAACATCAGCATCTACAACTTCGAGCACGGCTGGTGCTGGCTGATTCCGCTGCGCGAGGGCGTCATGAGCGTCGGCGCGGTCTGCTTTCCGGAATACCTCAAGACACGGCGCGGCCGCAACGAGGAGTTTCTGATCCAGACGCTGAAGATGATGCCGGATCTATTCTCGCGCATGACCGACGCCGAAATGATTTCGGAGGTGCGCGTCACCGGCAATTACTCGTACAGCTGCGAGCGCATGAGCGGGCCCGGCTGGATCATGGTCGGCGATGCGTACGCGTTCGTCGATCCCGTGTTCTCATCCGGCGTCTATCTCGCGATGCACAGCGGCAAGAAGGCTGCCGCGCTCGTCGACGCGGTGCTGACCGAACCTTCGCGCGAGGCCGCGCTGCAGGCCGATTTCGCGAGGCGCATCCGCCGCGGCATCCGCGTCTTCTCGTGGTTCATCTACCGCTTCAACTCGCCGATCATGCGCGGGCTCTTCGCGGCGCCGCGCAATATCTGGCGCGTCGAGGACGGCGTGATCTCGATGCTTGCCGGCGATGTGTTCGACTCGGCGCCGGTGCTGCGCCGGCTGGTCTTCTTCAAGACGATCTATGCGATCGGCGGGCTGATGCACCTGCCGCGTTTCCTCGCCGATCTTGTGAATCGGCGCCGGCAGGCGCGCTATGCGTTCAGCGGAGGCAATACGCCGGTCGATCCGTCGTGAGCCTAGGAAATGCAGGCCTATGCCGCGCAGTTGCTCTGGATGTGATCGGCGAGCGCGCGAAGGCTGCCGAAGATGCGCTTGTTGTCCGGATTGTCCGAACGGAGCTGGAAGCCATAGCGCTTGGACACGGCGAGCGCGAGCTCGAGCGCATCGATCGAATCGAGGCCGAGATCGCCGCCGAAGAGCGCAGCGTCCGGATCGATCGCCTCAGGCTTGACCCAGTCGATGTTCAGGCTTTGCACGATGAGCTCGGCGAGCTCGTGCTCGGCGGGCGTCTGTGCGGCGGCGGGCGTATCCATCGTGCGACGACCTCGGGTCCCCTTGGGGGCTGAAAAAAGGCCGCGCAGTGTATCATCCGCGCGGCCGCGCATCCCGCCGGCGAGAGCGCGTGAGCCTGTGTCGAATCTTTCTGCCTCCGATGTGATCGCTGAACGCGATGCGACGTTGCCGCCGCTGCGGATTGGCTATGCGCGCGCCAGCGCCGCCGAGATCCTGCGCGAGCCGAACGTGCTGGCCGCGATCGGCTTCGATGGCATCGGCAAAGGCGGCGTGGACGATCCGCGCTGGCTCTCGGTAGGCCTCGACGCGGTCGGAGCGTCGGCGATCGAAGTCTGGCGCAGCAACGGTACGGTCCACTCGGGTCGCGAAGGACGCGTCCGCTGGAGCCACGACGACGATTACGGCTTCTTCGCGATCGAAGTCGAGGAGTCCGCCGACGACATCTCCGCCGCGGCCGAGGCCGCGTATCGCGAGATCGTCGCATTCATGCACAAGAGCGCGACGCCGCACGTGCTGCGCCTCTGGAACTACTTCGACGCGATCAACGAAGGCGACGGCGACGACGAGCGCTACCGCCGCTTCTGCGTCGGCCGCGCGCGCGGCATGGCCGAGCTCTGGCAGGACCGCTATCCGGCCGCGACCGCGATCGGCCGCCGCGACGGCGTGCGCGTACTGCAGGTCTATGCGCTGGCGGCGCGCATCGCCGGGTTGCCGGTCGAGAATCCGCGCCAGGTCAACGCGTGGCGCTATCCGCGCGAATACGGTCCGACGCCGCCGACGTTCGCGCGCGGCATGACGACGCCGGCCGGACAATTGCTGATTTCCGGCACGGCGGCGGTCGTCGGCTCGGCCTCGCGCCATCACGAAGACGTCGCGGCGCAGCTCGACGAGACGCTGACGAATGTCGAGAGCCTGATCCAGAGTGCACGCGTCAACGGCGCGGCGGCACCCGGCGCGGGCAGCCTGCTCAAGGTGTACGTCCGCGATGCGAACGACGCGCCGCTCGTCGTCGCGAAGCTTTCCGAGACGATGCGCGACGCGGACGGCATCCTCGTGCTGCGCGGCGACATCTGCCGCCGCGAGCTGCTCGTCGAAATCGACGGCGTACACACCTGAGGCGCACGGCGCCTAGTCGATGATCCGCCCGGTCCGGTTGAACAGCGACTCGGCCGAATAGGAGCGCGGGTGGATTTCGCGGAGTTTGCGCGCCCACTCGACCACCTCGCCCTGCAACATCGCGATCGTCCGCCCGTTCACTTGCGTCCGCTCGCGCAGCATCGTCGCCAGGCGCCCGCGGAGCGCGGCGTCGGCATCCTGCTTTTTCAGCGTATCGATCGACTGCAGCGCCGGCGCCAGCGTCGCCTGCTTGCCGTCGCGCGCGATGACGAAAATACGAAGCGACGCCGATGTCGCCTCGATGCATGCGATCGTCGCGGCAAGATCGGCGGCCTGGAATGCGTCAGCCGTGTTCGTCACGAACGCGACGATCGGCAGCACCGGCGCCTCGCGGATGTCGACCGGGTCCGCTGTCACCGCCGCGAACGGCAGCCTGGCATCGAACCACACGATGTCGACGGTGCCGCCGGCGCAGGTGACCTCGCGCGCGACATCGAACTCGAGCTCGGAGCCAAGGCGCGTCAAGAACTCCAGCAGCTGCGCGGAAGCGGTCATCCCTGTCACCTCGGCGGATAGGTCGGGCTTTCCGGCGTCCGAACCGTTCGAACGGTCGTGCGGATTGCCGGAGCGCGCATCATAAGCCCGGCGGCGAGCCAGGCCAGCGCCGCGTTGATGACCAGGTGACCCTGCTTGGCGGTGTCGGCGAGGCCGTCGCCGAGCAGCGTGACGGCGAGCGTCCCGGCCATCGTCACGACGACGAGAGCGGTCGCGTCGAGCGCGGCGCTGCCCTTGCGCGGCCCCGGCCACACAAACAGAACGATCAGCCCCAGCAGCGGCAGCGCGAGCAGGACGATCTGGACCGCCGGGTTCGCGTGAAGGAGCCGCCCTACAGTCGGAATCGAGACCGGCAGCTTCTGGAACGCGACGCCTTCGACATGGCCGATGTTCTCGGCGATCCACGGATCGAGCGCCGGCACGCCCTGCGCCGCAAGCCTCGCCGCGATCGACGGATGGCGGATCAGCGCGCCAATCTCGCGTCCGCGCGTGAAATTGACGAGGCCAGTGCAGGTGCGCTCGGGCAAATCCGGCAACTCCCAGGCGCGCTTGCCGTTGTAGATCGCGCAGCCGGGATCGATGCCGATCTCGGCGAGGAGCGCGCGCGGATCGTCGGCGAACGGCAGCATGCCCGTAAAGACGACGTCGGCGCGGTTGTACTGCCGGATCGTGTCCATCATCAGGCCCTCGCGCGTCGTCTGCACGAACTGCAAATAGAGGCCGAGCAGCGCGCCGACGATCAGCGCGACCGAGCGCCAGCTCGTGTGCCCGAGACGCCAGCGATCGAGCGCGAGCACGACCATGCCGAGCCCGAGCGGCAGCAGCATGTGCTGGATCTTGCTCGTCGCGAGCACGAACGCGACGAGCGCGAGCACGGCGAAGCGTCCGCGCGAGCGCGGCGCATCGCGCCAGAGCAGCACGAGCGCGAACAGCGCATATGCCGCGAGCAGCGCGGTCCATTCGGCGTAGAACGTCGCGAGATAGAGCGTGTTGCCGGGATCGGCGAACACGAGCGGAACGAGCGCCGCATTGGCGATCGCAGCGCGCACGTCGCCGCGGCGCAGCCACGCGCGCGAGAACGCGATCGAAAGCGCGAGCAGCGCGACCCAGCGCAGCGCCGCGACCCAGCGCACGTCGTGCGTCGTGTCGCCCATCGCTTCGGCGGCCGACCAGATCAGCGCGGTCGTGCCGGTGAACGCGAGCTCGCTCGACCAGTAACACATCGGATCGCGCGTCTGGATGAAGCGGAACTTCGCGTATGGCGCTTCGGGGCTGTGCTGCTGCGGCGGCACGTCGGCCGGACGATCCGGATAGAAATGGAAACAGGTCGTGTAGCGCGTCTCGTCGTAGCTGTTCGCGTACGCGTAGAGCGGCACGTGCATGCACAGGAGCAGCGCGCGCAGCGTGCCGATCAGCCCAGAGCACTGCGAGCAGCGCGCCGACCAACGGCCGTTTCGCGACGGCTTCGCTCATTCGCGCCGTCCGCATACGCGCTAACGCGCGCAGGCGCCCACGACGGCAACGACGGCGATGACGGCATTCGGCAGGACGCCCGAGCGGAAAGTGCGCGAGTGTAGGTGGGCGGCGCGGTCGGTCTCAATCGCGGCCGAATGACGATCGCGTCACATTCAGGCCGTGCGCCGCGCACGCTTTGGCCTGCCAAGACGGTCCGGGCGCCCACCCTGGGGCCCGGTGCTACGATGCGCCGAGCGTGGGCATCCGCCCGCCGGGGGAGTGGAAATGAGAACGCGCCTGGGCCACTACGACATCGTCGCCGAACTCGGCCGCGGCGGCATGGGCGTGGTCTACAAGGGCTACGAGACTTCGCTGAATCGCTACGTCGCGATCAAGGTGCTCGCCGATTCGCTGGCGCACGACGAAGCGGTCAAGGAGCGCTTCCTGCGCGAAGCGCGCAGCATGGCCGCGCTCAACGATCCGCACATCATCCAGATCTACTTCATCGGCGAGGACGAGGGCGGCCAGACCTACTTCGTCATGGAGTTCGTCGACGGCGAATCGCTCGGCTCGATGCTCAAGCGCGAAGGCAAGCTCATCCGTCGAGCAGTCGGCGAAGGTGATCCAGCAGACCGCGCTGGGTCTTTCGACCGCGCACGACCACGGCGTCGATCCATCGCGACATCAAGCCCGGCAACCTGATGATCAACAGCCGCGGCGCCGTCAAGATCGCCGACTTCGGCATCGCGCTGTCGAACCAGGATCTCTCGAAGAAGCTGACGTCGACCGGCGAGTTCGTCGGCACGCCGGGCTATCTGTCGCCGGAAGTCTGCCTGGGCAAGCCGGTCGACCAGCGCTCGGACATCTTCTCGCTCGGCATCGTGTTGTTCGAGATGCTGACCGGCCGCATGCCGTTCACCGACGAATCGCCGCTCGGTCTGATGCTCGAAGTCGTCAAGGCCGAGATTCCGGACGTGTGCGCGCTCAACGCCGACGTCGATCCCGAGATCGCGCGCATCCTCGACAAGATGATCGCGAAGGATCCGAACGAGCGTTACCAGAGCTGCCACGATCTCGTCGCCGAGCTCGGCGCGCATCCGCTGGTCGCGAAGGGCGGCCCGATCACGCTGCAGACCGAAGATGTCGGCGGCCGCCGCGACGATGATCGGCCAGAAGACGCCGGTATCGGCGCAGACGTCGCTGCCGGCGACGCCGCGCACGCCGGCTTCGGCGTCGCCGGGCGTCGCGCCGACGCGCGTCACGCCGTCGGGTATGCCGATGCCACCGGCGCCGCCACATCAGTCCGTGCTCGATCGACAGACACAGGCGCCGCGACGTTCTGCGCTGCCGTGGGCGATCGCCGCAATCGTGCTGCTTGCGTCTCGCCGGCGGCGCGTACGCGTTCCGTGATCGCATTCCGGGCATGAGCGCTGCACCCACGCCGGCGAGCACCGTTGCGGCGACGCCGTCGCCCGCGACGAACACGCCGACGCAGCCGAGCGCACCGCCGCCGCCCGCGACGCCGGCCGCCGATCTCGCGGCCGCGAACACCGCACCGCCGAACACGCTCGCCACGGCGCCGACGACGGCACCGGGCAGACGACTCGGCCAGACGACCGCCACGTCGGCCGACGCAAGCACCGATGCGTCCGGCGCGCCCGCCGCGCGCGCGTCGCAGGCGGGTGTCGATGCGCTCCGCGAGCTTCCGGCCGCGCAGGCGGCACAGGATGCGCCGCCGCCGCAGATCGCGAGCGCGAAAGTGCCCGAGAAACCGGCCGCGCCGCCGAAGCCGCACGTGCCGACCATCGCGGTCGTCGTCGGCGGTGACGATGTGATTTCGTCGCCGGCCGAAGATGCGATGGTGAACCTGTTGCAGAGCCGCGGCTTCCGCGTGATCGAAGGCGGCCACTCGGGCGGCGATCGTCCGAACCTGCACGCGCTGGCGGGTCGCGCCGACGCGGTCGTGTTCGTCAACGCGCGCCCGGTCGGCTCGCAGGAGATCGCGTATTACGGCCAGAACTCGACGCTGTACACGGTGCAGCTCGGCGTGAAGGCATATCGCGTCTCGGACGGCAGCGTCCTGTGGACGAGCAGCACCGAGCAGGTCAACTTCACGAGCCTCAACGCGGCCGAGAAGGCGCGCGAGGCGATCGAGCCGATGCTCGACACGGTCGACAGCCGCCTCGCGGAGTTCCGCTCGCGCGGCGGACGCGGCTGAGCGTTACGAGCCGGCGCGCGACAGCGCGCCGAGCTCGTCGAGCACGATCGCGAACGTCGGTGTAAGCGGATCGATCGGGCCGTAATGTCCCGCGCCTTTGACCGCGACGAGCTTCGTCGCGCGATGCGCATCCGCGTACGAGCGCCCCACTTCGATCGGCACGGTCTCGTCGTCCTCGCCATGCACGATCGCAACCGGCACACCGGGTGATGCGAGGCGGCACGGATCGATGTCGGCACGCGTCGCGGGATCGACACCGAGAAAAAGCCGCGTAGCGCCATCGCCGAGATGCAGCGCATCCGCGCGTTGCAGATCGGCCACGGGCGCGAGCGCAAGTACGCCCGCGAGCGACAGTTGCGGGCGCGCGACCGCGACCCATAGCGCGAGATGCCCTCCCGCAGAATGGCCGATCAGGACGACGCGGCCGTTGTGATGCTCGATCTTCGCGGGCAGATCGGCGAGCGCCGCCGCGACATCGTCGAGCGTCACGTCGGGTTTGCCCGGTACGCGGCGGAACTCGACCGTCGCGACGGTCCAGCCGGCGTCCGCAACCGCATCGGCCATCGGACCCGTGTGCGCGCGATCGTATTCGGGCCGCCAGAAGCCGCCGTGCAGGATCATCACGAGTGGCCGCGCCTCGGCACGCGCGTCGCCGAATCGCACGTCGGCGACCTGGTCGCGATCCGCGCCGTACGCGACCGTCGCATCGGGCGGCCGCGCGGCGCGCGTCAGAACGGAATCGTCCTCGCTCATCGCCGCTACTCTAACCGAGCAGCGGCGCACTGCTGTCAGGGATCGAAGGCGGCCGATGTAGAGGCCGGCGATGTGCGCGCATTGCGGCGCATCGAAGGCCCGCGCGCGTTGGCGCGCGGGCCCGCGAGCGTCAGAACTCGGGATACAGCAGCACCCCGCCCGTGCAGCTGCCGCCTGCGCCGATGCACGCGTTCCAGTACGGCACGACCGGATGCTGCGATGACTCGGCGCTTCGCAATGTCTCGTAGACGCCGACCAGCGTCGCCTCCGAATACTGCGCGTTCACGCCGCAGACGTGATTCGTCGCGCCTTTCGAGCAGATCGACAACGCCGTGGTCGCGCCGCTGCAGCCAGGCTGGTCCGACGTGTACAGCGATATGTAGCCGTAACTGCCGCGGGTCGGATCGGCGACCGGCGGCATCAGGCTGAGCTCGCAGACATAGGTGTTCGCGTGGGCGATGCCGGAAGCGAGCGCGATCGAAGTGAGACAAGACGCCACTACGTTCTTCATGGGATTCCTTCCGAAGTTGTGGATGACGTGCGCGTCGGTGCGAGGCTTGGAGGCCGACCCACCGCTATACGGCTTCGCTTCCACAAACGGACATCGCGACGTTGTGCGCAATCGCGACACGCGAACAATGTGGCAGTTTATGTGCGACATCGGCGGCGCGATGTGGCGCGCCGCCGGTGTCCGTCACGGACCGCGAAACACGACTCCGACCCGGCACGACCAGCTGTTGCCGAAGCCATTGCAGAGGTCCCCCTGCAGCGACACCTGCTGCTGGCGCATCTGTGCGTCGTGAATCGCCGTGTAAAGCGTCGTCAGCGCGATCTCCGAGAACTGGGCATGCACGCCGCACGCCTCGTCGGTCGAGCCTTTCGAGCAGATAAGCGCCGGCTTCGTCGTGCCGCCACAGTTCGGCTGCGTGGACGCGGCCAGCAGGATGTCGCCGTACATGCCGTGCGTCGGATTGAGCGCCGGCGACTCGAGGTTGACTTCGCAGACGTACTCCGCGTGCGCGCAGGACGCGGCGAGCGCGAGCGCGCCGCAGAGGAAAAGAGCGTATTTCATGGGTAAAGCCTCCGATCGATAGCGATCGCCGATTGCGATCGCCCATCAATACGGCGTCACCCCGAAAAGCGGACACTGAAATAGCGGGTAAAAACGCCGCCCGTCGCCTCAGATCAGGCTGAGATTCGCGTAGGCGAGCACGAGCCATTTCGAGCCCGCGCCTTCGAAGTTGATCTGCACGCGCGTGTGCGCGCCGCTGCCCTCGTAGTCGACGACGACGCCTTCGCCGAACGTCGCGTGGCGCACGCGCTGGCCGAGCTTCAGCGGCGGCGTCGTGTCGACGGCTGCTGCGACGCTGCGCTCGCTGCTGCCGTACGTGGGCCGGCTGACCTGCACGCGCGGACGCACCTCATGCAAAAGTTCGGCCGGAATCTCGCGCAGGAAGCGCGACGGGCGCGCGTACATCTCCTGCCCATGCAGTCGGCGTGATTCCGCATACGTCAGCACGAGTCGCGTGCGCGCGCGCGTGATGCCGACGTAGGCGAGACGCCGCTCCTCTTCGAGGCGCCCGGGTTCCTCGGTCGATTTCTGGCTCGGAAAAAGCCCGTCCTCGAGGCCAACGAGAAACACCAGCGGAAACTCGAGCCCCTTCGCCGAGTGCAGCGTCATCAGCTGCACGCAGTCTTCCCACGATTCGCCCTGCCCTTCGCCGGCTTCGAGCGCCGCGTGCGCGAGGAACGCGGCGAGCTCGGACAAGCCGGCATCGAGATCATCGGGCGTGCGGCTGAAGCGGCTCGCGACGTTGACGAGCTCGTCGAGGTTCTCGACGCGCGATTCGGCGCTGCCGCGGCTGTCCTTCTCGTAGAAATCGCGCAGGCCCGAGCGCGCCATCGCGTGCTCGATCTGCTCGGCGAGCGGCAGCGGTTCGTCGGCGTCGCGCTGCTCGACGATCGCGTCGATCGCGACGCCGTCGTCGCGCGGCGCGCCGCTCATCTGCGCAGCGAGCTCCATCTGGACGACGGCCGGGCCTTCGGCTTCGCCGGGCCTGCGAGGACTCAGGCAATCGCGCGACAGCGTGTCGATCAGTTGCAGGAATGCGCGCAACGCGTTCTTGGCGCGGCCGGCGAGCGCGTCGGTCGCGAGCTCCGCGAGCGATGCTTCCCACAGCGACGCCTCGTCGCGCCGCGCGCGCTGCCGGAGCGAATCGAGCGTCCGCTCGCCGATGCCGCGCGGCGGCGTGTTGACGGCGCGCTCGAACGCGGCGTCGTCGTGCCGGTTCGCGACGAGCCGCAAATACGCGAGCGCATCCTTGATCTCGGCACGATCGAAGTAGCGCAGACCGCCGTAGACGCGGTACGCGATGTCGTGCTGGATCAGCTGTTCTTCGAAGTTGCGCGACTGCGCATTCGAGCGGTAGAGGATCGCGATATCGCTGGGTTTCTGATCGGCGGCGATGTATTCGCGGATGCGGTCGATGACGTAGCGCGCCTCGTCCTGCTCGTTGTACGCGGCGTAGACCTCGATCGGCGTGCCAGCCGCGCCGCTCGTCCAGAGCTCCTTGCCCAGGCGATCCGGGTTGTGCGCGATGACGGCGTTCGCGGCAGCGAGGATGTTGCCGGTCGAGCGGTAGTTCTGCTCGAGGCGGATCGTCTTCGCGCTCGGGAAATCACGCAGGAAATCGTGCACGTTCTCGACGCGCGCGCCGCGCCAGCCGTAGATCGCCTGGTCGTCGTCGCCGACGACGAAGACCTGTCCGGTCGAACCTGCAAGCACGCGAATCCAGGCGTATTGCAGCGTGTTCGTATCCTGGAACTCGTCGACCAGGAGATGCCGGTAACGCTCGCGATAATGCTGCAGCAGCGTGTCGTTCTGAAGCCAGAGCTCGTGCGCGCGGAGCAGCAGCTCGGCGAAATCGACGAGCCCCGAGCGCTGGCACGCGGCCTCGTACGCGCGATAGATGTCGATCAGCGTCGCGTTGACCGGGTTGTAGCCTCCGTCTAGCGCGTCGGGCCGCTTGCCTTCGTCCTTCGCGCTGTTGATGAACCACGTCGCCTGCCGCGGCGGGAAGCGCGCTTCGTCGAGACCCATGCCCTGGATCGTGCGCTTGACGAGGCGCTGCTGGTCGTCGGAGTCGAGGATCTGGAACGTCTCCGGCAGCCGCGCCTCGCGCCAGTGCCGGCGCAGCAGCCGATGCGCGATGCCGTGGAACGTGCCGACCGTGAGCCCGCGCAAGTCGTTCGCGATCAAGCCTTCGGTCCGCGCGCGCATCTCGCCGGCGGCCTTGTTCGTGAACGTGACCGCGAGCACCGCCCACGGCGAGACACGATCGACTTCGAGCAGCCAGCCGATCCGGTGCGTCAGCACGCGCGTCTTGCCAGAACCCGCGCCCGCGAGCACGAGGTAGTGCCCGGCCGGCGCCGTCACCGCTTCGCGCTGCGCGGGATTGAGGCCATCGAGAAGGTGCGAGACATCCATGATCGAAGTTTAACGGCGGCGTTCGGCAACGCGCGCGGGAATATTCGGGCGCGTTCGCGCATCATAGGGGTCATGCCGGGCCATCCGATCGCCGCGTTCGTGCTTGCTCTCGCGGCCGGCTCTGCCGTCGCCGCGGACGATGCGCCCGCGCGCTACACGCTCCGCTACGACGCCGCCGCCGAAACGATGGCGGTGCGCCTCTGCCTCCCGCACGCCGAAGACACGGTGCGATTCACGGCCGATCGCGCCGCGGCGCGCTTCGTCGACGCGCTCGCGCGCACGAACGAGCCCGCGTCCGCACCCGCGCGCGAGGGCGGCGTCTGGTCCGCGAAGGGCTGGCACGCCGGCGAATGTCTCTCGTATCGCGCCGCGCTCGGTCACATCGTCGACGCGGGCGACCGCGGCCTCGGCGCGCGGCACGGCGGCGCGATCGTCGTCGATCCCGATGTCTGGCTGCTGCGCACCGACGATGCCGACCGACGCGTGCCGGCCGAGGTCGACGTCGAGCTGCCGCCGGGCTACGCGATCTCGGCGCCCTGGCATCCGCTGCCGGGATCGGACGGCACGCGCTTCAGCCTGTCGCCGACGCCGAAGGACTGGCTCGCGCGCGTTGCGATCGGCAAGTTCGGCTCCAAGGACATTCCGTTACGCGGCGGCACGCTGCGGCTCTCGATCCTCGACGGCGCGGATGCTTCGCAACGCGCGATGCTCGAAGCGTGGCTCGCGCACGTCAGCCGCGCGACGTTGTCGGCGTACGGCAAGCTGCCACTCGCGGACGTGCAGGTGCTGATCGTGCCGGATCGCGACACGAACAACGAGGCGGTCGGGTTCGGCCAGTCCTCGCGCGGGCAAGGCCACGCGCTGACGCTGTTCGTCGATCCCGACAAATCGCCGAAAGCGTTCGATCGCGACTGGGTCGCGGTGCACGAGCTCTCGCACCTCTTCCATCCGTATCTCGACGACGAAGGCAGCTGGCTCGCCGAAGGGCTCGCGACGTATTACCAGAACGTGCTGCGCGCGCGCGCCGGATTGCTGACGGCGGCCGACGCGTGGGAGCAGATCGATTACGGCTTCGCGCGCGGCCGCGGCGCGACGCGTGCCGGCAACGACATTCCGCTCGGCGCTTCGGGCGAGCGACCGAACTTCATGCGGATCTACTGGTCCGGCACCGCGTACTGGCTCGAGGTCGACGACGAGCTTCGCCGCACGAGCAACAACAGGCTCACCATCGACGAGGCACTGCACCGCTTCGACGACTGCTGCCTGCCGAGCTACCGCGCGTGGGAGCCGGCCGAGTTCGTCGCGAAGCTCGATGCGCTGATGGGCACCGACGTGTTCCGCAAACACTTCGACGCATATGCGACGCGGCGCGATTTTCCGGATTTGAAGCCGCTCTATGCGCGCCTCGGGATCGTGCGCGCCGGCGACAGCCTCAGGTTCGACGATACGGCGCCTGACGCGGGCGTGCGCGTCGCGATCATGGCGCCGCCGTCGATGCCACCCTCGGCACGGTAAACCGATCTATCGGCGCATCGCACCGACGACGACGAGCCCCGCGCCGACCAGCACCGCGATGCCGCCGAGCCACTGCGGCACGGTCTTCTCCTCCTGCACCTTCGCGGAGAGATCGCCGATCTTCAGCACTTCCTTGTCGTGGTTGAAGTTGAGCTTGCCCATCCAGCCCGCGATGCCGAGCGCGGCAATGATGATGCCGGCAATGATGAATCCGGTGCGCATGCGAAGACCCTCCTCATCCGACGCGAATCGCCGGCAGCAGAGTTTGCTGGTCTAACCTGAACAGACTCCGTTTTTCTTCGAACCCCGCTATTCCCCTCTCCCGCTTGCGGGAGAGGGCAGGGTGAGGGCAATCCGGTTCGAGGCCCCAGAATGTGCCTACTTCGACGGCGTCGGCGTCGCATACAACCGCTCCGCACGCTCGAACAGCACCCACGACGTAGCGATGTACTTGTTGCCGCCCTTCGGCCGGTTGCCGCGGTGCGTATGTGTGAAGCCGGCCGGCGCGATCAGCAGCGATCCCGTGCGCGGCACGATGCGGCGGCGCTGGTAGTGGAACTCGGTCTCGCCGTCCTCGAACGCATCGTTGAGATAGATCGTCCAGAGCAGCACGCGGTGCAGCGTTTCGTCGTCGCCCTGCTTCGGGTAGAGCTCGCTATGCCAGTACGGATAGCCGCCCTCATCGGCGAAATAGCGCTGGATGTTGATCTTGCCGGGCCGGAACACCTTCATCACCAGCGCCTGCAGGTCGGCGTCGGGCATCGTCGTGACTGCTTCGCCGTCGAGCGGCACGAGAGTGCCCGTCGCGGCGTCCTTGCGGCTCAACTGCATCGGCGCGATCGCGAGGAACGCGTGCCGCCGCACGTAGCTCATGAGCCCGCGCAGCATCGCGCGATTCAGCGCGCCCTCGGCATCGCGCCATTCCTCGTGCTGGCTGATGCCGATGTCCCAGCTGTCCTTGAGCGCCGTGTTGACGCCGCTGCCGGTCGCGCCGCGCGAAAGCTTGCTGCTCGCCTCGAAGCGCGCGATCAGGCCGGCGCACGCCGCCGCGTCGATAGCGTTGTCGTAAACCTCGATGAAGTCTGGATTTTCCATGCCGAAGCATTGTCGCGGCTCGATCCGGCACGCGCCAGCCCGCCTCGCGACGGAGATTCGCCCAAACGCTGCTGACAAAGCGGTGGCAGCAGGGGGCGCGCAGAGTACGCGCCATGTCCAAAAGCGGCGATGACGAACGTCACCTTGAAGAAGCGCAGACCCGGCACCAAGGAAATGCGAGGTCGCGCGCCTTCGAGGGCAGACGCTGCGGCCAATCCTCGTACTGACCTCTGAACCCACCTGGACTTCGCGCGCGCGCCGGTCGCCCTGACGACGTGCCTCGCGCATCGATGGAGGTTGCCATGCGAAACACCGTTTATTTCTTCGTCTTCGACGGCTACGCCGACTGGGAGGCCGCGCTCGCGCTCTGCGAAATCCGCCGTCCAGGCGATTTTCGCGTACGCACGGTCGGGCTCGACCGGCGGCCCGTGCAGTCGATGGGCGGGCTCACCGTACTGCCCGATCTGTCGCTCGACGAGATCGACGCCGACCGCGCGCTGCTAATGATCCTGCCCGGCGGCACGGCGTGGGAACGCGGCGAGATCGATCCCGTCAGCGCGACGCTGCGGAGCCTGCACGCCGAAGGCACGACGCTCGGCGCGCTCTGCAGCGGCGTGCTCGCGCTCGCCTACGCCGGGCTCATCGACACGCGCCGCCACACCGGCAACTACGTCGGGCACATCGAAACCTACGTGCCCGATTACCTCGGCGGCGCGCACTACGACGCCGATGCGCTCGCGCTGACCGACGATGGCGTCATCACCGCGGGCGGCGTCAACGGCATCGAGTTCGCACGCGAAGTGATCCGCGCGCTCGATCTCTACGACGAGCGCGACACCGAGGCGTGGTATCGCCTCTTCAAGCACGCGATTCCGCCGCCGTGGTTCGTCGCGGCGCCGGATGAAGCAATGGCATGACCGACATGGAGGACACAATGAAACTGATGGAATTGCTCGTGATCGCCTACGCGCCGCTCGTGGGGCGCTTTCACCTGATCGACGGTCCGGCCGCTCCGCACGGCCCGGCCGACGCGCCACGCATGCCTCGTGCGAAGCGCGCATGGCTGCGCGACCTTCGTCCGCAAATCACGCGGCGCACGCTCGGTCCGCGCTGGCGGACAGCCTGACGAAGTGCCGTGCGCACAGATGATCTCGACCTGGCGCGCGATCCAGGACAACGGGTAGAGCACCGCGAGCACGGCGAATGCCGCGTGATAACTTCCGCGGCGTCGCGATCGCGACGAGACCGAGCACGACGTGAGCGATAGTGCGCAGAGCGGCGCGTCTTTGCCGCGACGCGTCGAGGCTGCGATCATGCGCGGATGCGTCGAGCCGATCGCCTTTTTCTCATCATCCATGCGCTGCGCGGGCGCCGCACGGCGCTGCCGGCACGCCGGCTCGCCGAGACGCTGTCGGTGTCGTTGCGCACGGTCTATCGCGATGTCGCTGATCTGCAGCTTTCCGGCGTGCCGATCGAGGGCGAGGCCGGCATCGGCTACGTGCTGCGCAAGGGCGCGGACATCCCGCCGCTGATGTTCACGGCAGAGGAACTCGAAGCGCTCGTCGTCGGCACGCGATTCGTGCGCGCGTTCGCCGGCGAGCGACTCGCCGGCGGCGCGCAGGCCGCACTGCTCAAGATCGAAGCCGTGCTGCCGCCGGAATTGCGCGAGCGTGCATTCCGCTCGCGCATCTTCGCGCCGACGCGCTGGTACGAAGGCAAGTCCGGCATGATCGACACGCTGCACGAAGCAATCGCCGAGCACCGCGTGCTGAAGCTCGACTACCGTGACGGCGAGCAGCGCAGCAGCGTGCGCGAGGTCGAGCCGCTCTGCCTTGCGTTCTGGGGCGGCGCGTGGACGCTCGGCGCGTGGTGCCGGCTGCGCATCGATTTCCGCAATTTCCGGCCCGATCGCATTGCGTCGTTCGAGCCGACCGGCGAGATCTTCATCGAGACCAACGAGCGCGGGCTCAACGCGTATCTCGGCCGCGTCGGCGGCGAGAGCGACGGGATTTTCTGACGCGACTCAACCAACGGCACTCCCGCGTGCCGACGGCGATGCGATGATGCGCTCCTTTGCGCGCCGGAGTCCTTCTCATGGTTCGTCTCGTCACTTCGCTTTTCGCCGCCGGCCTCGCGCTGTCGGCGCTCGCCCACGCCGAAACGGCCGACGACCGCTTCAAGGCGCTGTATCAGAAGGAATGGACCTGGCGGCAGGAGCAGTTCCCCGGCCAGGATGACGAGGATCGCGAGTCGAAGCCGACCGACAACCGCCTGACGGACGTCGGCGCCGACGCGCAGGCGGCGCGCCTCAAATACTGGGACGACGTGCTGAAGCAGCTTGGCACGATCCGGGTCGGCGAGCTCTCGGCCGACAACCAGGTCAACCTTGCGATCTACAGGCCGCAGCTCGAGAACTTCGTCGCGAGCATCCGCTTCCGCGACTACGAGATGCCGTTCAACAGCGATTCGCAGTTCTGGTCCGACCTCGGCTTCATGACGCGCCGTCCGCTCAAGGATGCGGAGGCCGTCAGGAACTACACCGCGAAGCTCGACGACGTGCCGCGCTATTTCGATCAGCAGATCGCGAACATGCGCGCCGGGCTGAAGCGCGGATTCACGGTGCCGCGCGCGGTGCTCGACGGGCGCGATGTCTCGATCGCGACCTACGCCGAGGTGAAGTCGCCCGAGGAAAGCGAGTTCTACACGCCGTACAAGAAGCTGCCGTCGAGCATTGCGGCGGACGAGCAGGAAAAGCTGCGTGCCGACGGCGTGCGCGCGATCCGCGAGCATGTGATTCCGGCGTACGCGAAGCTCCTGAAGTTTTTCCGCGACGAGTACCTTGCCGCACGCGCGCAAGACGCTCGCGGCCGAAGCGCTGCCCGACGGCAAGGCGTTCTACCGCCAGCAGATCAGGGAATACACGACGCTCGATCTCGATCCGGAAGCGATCCACGCGATCGGCCTCAAGGAAGTCGCGCGCATCGATGCCGATATGCAGGCGACGATGAAGGAGACCGGTTTCAAGGGCGATTTCCCGGCGTTCCTGAAGTTCCTGCGCACCGATCCGCAGTTCTACGCGAAGACGCCCGATGAATTGCTGATGCGCGCGTCGTGGATCGCCAAGCAAGTCGACGGCAAGCTCTCCCAATATTTCGGCCTGTTGCCGCGCGGCCGCTTCGGCATCGATCCGGTGCCGGCCGCGATCGCGCCGTTCTGGACCGCGGGCCGCGGCAGCGCGCACACCTACTGGGTCAACACGTACGACCTGCCCTCGCGTCCGCTCTACAACCTGCCGGCGCTGACGCTGCACGAATCGTCGCCGGGCCACGCGCTGCAAGGCGAGCTCGCCGAGGAGCAGAAGGAGCAGCCCGAGTTCCGCACCAAGAACTACATCTCGGCGTACGGCGAAGGCTGGGCGCTCTACTGCGAAAAGCTCGGCAAGGAAATGGGCATCTACAAGACGCCGTACGAAGAGTTCGGCCGCGAGACGTACGAGATGTGGCGCGCCGCGCGGCTCGTCATCGACACCGGCATCCACCACAAGGGCTGGACGCGCGAGCAGGCGATCGCGTATCTCGCCGACCACACCGCACTCAGCGAGCACGAGGTCGAAACCGAAGTCGATCGCTACATCTCGTGGCCGGGACAGGCGCTTTCGTACAAGCTCGGCGAAATGAAGATTCTCGAATTGCGCGCGAAGGCCGAGAAAGAGCTCGGACCAAAGTTCGATCTCAAGGCATTCCACGACGCCGTGCTCGCCGAAGGCTCGGTGCCGCTGCCGGTGCTCGAGCAGCGCATCGATGCGTTCATCGCGCAACAGAAGGGAAGAAGTAGCGCGCTGGCTTCAGGCGGGCGTCGCGATCTCGTCATAGCCGCGATTGAGAAACTCGATCAGGCAGAAACCATTGCCGAACGGATCGGCGAGCGTCGCGATACAACCCCAGCGCGCCGTACGCACGCCGCCTTCGCGAACCGCGCCCGCTGATTCCGCGCGCGCGATCGCCGCGGCGAGATCGGTGACGACGAAATCGAGATGCACCGGCGTCCAGTGGCGCGCGTAGTCGCGAGTTGCGGTCGTGGCATCGCTCGCGGCGGTGCCGGACGCATTGCGCAGCAGATAAACCGGCGCCGATGCGCCGAGCATCTCGACACCGCCGTCGCCGAAGCGGCGAGCCGCCGTGAGGCCCAGCGCATCGCGATAGAACGTCTCGGCGCGTGCGAGATCGTCGACGTCGATGTTGACCAGAAGCGTAAGCGTCATCGTTCACCTCGATCGAAACGCATTGTCGCCCCGTCAGAGATTGAGCTGCAGGCCGAGATACGACACGACATCGTTGCGCGGGCCAGCCGTGTTCTCGAGGTCGGTGCCGAGCGAGGCGAGCAGCGTGAGATGCTCCGACAACTTCGCGCGCGTGCCGACGTCGAAGACGAGCTCGTGTCCGTCGCCGTCGATCGTCTCGTCGTGCAATTCGGCCATCAGCTCGACGCGCTCGTTGACCTTGTGGCCGATGTCGACACCGCCGAACCAGCCGTCGCCTGCATGCGCGAGCGTGCGGCCGATGTCGAAGCCCGCGTCGAATGCGCCGAAATCGCGCTGTACCTGGATCGGCAACAGCCACGTGACGCCGGATTCGGCCGACGCCGCGTGGTGCAATCCGGGCGGCAGGAACTGGGCTTGCGGGTACGTCGACACGAGCCAGCCGTGTTCGCCCTGATCGACGAAGCGCCATTTGACGCCGGCGATCGCGGCGCCGAAGCCGTTGCTGCCGCGGCCGGTCTCGACGACCCACGGCATTTCGAACTTGAGCTGCGTGGTGTCGTTCAACCCGTAGTTGATGTCGACGAGCGGCGCTTCGTCGTATTTCGCATCCGCGCTCCGTTCCGTGGTCCAGGCAAGATTGATTTCCCAGTGGCCGGGCTCGACCGTGCCGGGATCGTCGGTCAGGAGCGGCGGTCCGCCTTCGGCGTGCGCGGCGGCAGCACCGAGCGCCAGCAACGCGGCGACGAACGCGCGCGGCGCGCGCATCACGGATGCTGCAGCGGCGTGTCGGGTGGCTTCGGTTTCGGCTTCGTCGCGCCGGATTTACCGGTGGGAACGCCGGCCTTGACGGGCGCCGGCGTGCCGGTCGTGATCTGCGTCTTCAGTTCATCGACTCGCGCGGCAATGTCGGCCTCGTCGGAGGCATCCTTCGCGGCCGTTACCGCTGCCGCAGCCGCGGCTTTCTCCTCCGCGGACGGCTCCGGATTTCCGGTCGCGATGTAGCGGCGCAGGCGATCGACTTGCGCGCCGAGCACTTCGTCGACGCTCGGCGCGAGCTGATCGAGGCCGCTCGCGCTCGCGCCGTTGACGCGATACTCGACCGTAAGCGTCGTCGCGCTGTTCTCGTTTTTCAGGAAGAACGTGAGAATGCCGGTCAGCGCGCGCTCCTGCAGCGGACCCAGCGCCGTGCGAAGACGCAGCATCTTGCCCGGCATCGCCATCAGCACTTCGCCGTGCTCGACGCTGCCGTCTTTCCATCGCTCGCAGAGGCAGCCGCCGGCCTCAGGCTTCAGCGTCAGGTTCGCCGACTTGCCCGAATACGTGTGCTCGCTGTCCCACCACTTGCCGATCTGCACGATGTCGGCGTATGCCTTGGCGGTCGGCGCGGCGATGCTGCCTTCGTAGGTGAGGAAGAACGCGTCGGTGCTCGATTCCTTGACCTCGGCGCCGGCGTGGACGGCGAACCCGCAGGCGAGCACGACGGCGGCGATTCGTGAACGGAACAAGGCAAGCTCCGGGCAAATTGGGCGAGTGCCGATAGTACGCTCGTGCCGCACCGGCTCATGAAGCAATGCGTGGCGGTTTGGGCAACAATTGGGGCACAGTATGCGCGTCAGGGGGAGAGCCAATGCGTGACCGAACCGCGCCGTTCGACGCGATCGCGATGCGTCGAAACCGCAAACATCGATCGAACCTGCTCGTCGTCTTCGCCGCAGTAGCGCCGCTGGCATGTGCCGCCACGCACGCGGCGATTCCTCAAAGCGAGCGCGACGTGTTGATCGCGCTTTATCAGGGAACGCAAGGCGACAGCTGGTTCGCCAACGACGGTTGGAACGGAGCCGCCGGGACGGAATGTTCATGGTTCGGTATCCAGTGCGACGATCAGCAACAGCACGTCGTGCTGATTCAACTGCCGACCAACAATCTTCAGGGGCCGCTGCCGGATCTGCGACCGCTACTGCAACTGCAAAATCTCGACGTCAGATTGAATCGGGTAACCGGACCGCTGCTTCCGCTCGATGGGTTGGTCGCGCTGGAGCAATTCGTGGTCGACGACAACGAGATCACCGGCACGATTCCCACGCTGTCGGGCTTGAAATCGCTCAATTACTTCAGCGTGTTCGACAATCAGCTGACGGGTTCGGTTCCAGATCTCACGGGCATGACGCAGCTGCAGTTCTTCGACGTCGCTGGAAATCAGCTGACAGGATCGATTCCGAGTCTTGCCGGTCTGCCGGGGCTGGTAACGTTCTACGCCTACAGCAACCAGCTGACGGGACCGATTCCGGAATTGAGCGGCCTTGTGCTCGACTCCTTCGACGTCAGCGGCAATCAGCTCAGTGGCGAGTTGCCGGACATTTCCTCGCTCCAACAGCTCCGCAATTTTTCGATCTACGATAACCAGCTCAGCGGCGCGCTGCCGAATCTATCGTCGCTGCGCGGGCTGCAGTTCTTCTTCGCGTTGCGAAATCACTTCTCTGGCAGCATACCGAGCCTCTCGGGACCGGCTGCTCTGGACTATTTCGAAGTGGACGACAACGACCTGACCGGAACGCTTCCCGACCTGAGCGTGCAACCGGGACTCGTCGCATTTACCGCGTCTTCAAATAATCTGACCGGTCCATTGCCCAATCTGTCGGCGAATCTGGCTCTTGAGTTCTTCATCGTCAGCGATAACGCATTCAGCGGCTTCCTGCCGGATCTTTCCCAATCGGGACAATTGATCTATTTCGAAGTCGACCACAACGCGCTCACCGGCGGCGTTCCGGCGCTCGATGCGCTGGTCAACCTCTACGATTTGAAGATCGGTCACAATGCGCTCACCGGCGACATGCCTGATGTGCCGTCGCCAAGCATGCTCCTCGCGGGCTTCTCGGACCTCTGCCCGAACGCGCTGACGCCGTCAGACAATCCGGCCTGGGACGTCGCCACCGGCGTCACGCCGTGGTACAGCGCATGCGACGCCATTTTCGCGAATGGATTCGACGACTGACGCTGCCACGTATCGGCAGCGGGTCAATCAAACGTCGCCGTCGCTCGCCCAGCCTTCGCCGGTGCCGCGATGGAATACGCGATCGCTTGCAGCACGTCGCCGGCGGGAATCGACTCCTCGCGCCGCGAGCTGCGCGTAGATCGGCGGAAATCGGGCCGTGTCGCGTCCATCAGCTGCTCGAAGCTGTCGATGACGAAATAGGTCTTCTGGTACGTGTCGATGCGGTAGCGCGTGCGCATGATGCGCTCGCAGGTCGAAGCCGATGCGGTTCGGCGCGGCGGATTCGAGGCAATGGATCGACTCGCCCTTCGAGGTGACGATGCCGGAGCCGTAGATGCGCAGGCCGTCGGCCTGCCTGATCAGGCCGAACTCGACCGTGTACCAGTACAGGCGCGTCAGGTTCACCAGCGCTTCGGCGCCGATGCCGTGCGCCTTGACGCCGCCGCGCCGTAGGCCTGCATGTAGTCGGCGAACACCGGATTCAGCAGCAGCGGCACGTGGCCGAACAGGTCGTGGAACAGATCCGGCTCGGCGATGTAGTCGATCTGCTCGGGCTTGCGGATCCACCAGGTGACCGGGAAGCGCCGGTTCGCGAGATGATCGAAGAACGTCAGCTCGGGCAGCAGGCCTTCGACGCCGACGAGCTTCCAGCCGGTCGTCTTCGCGAGCACGTCGTTGAGATCGTCGAAGCTTCGGGATCGCGTCCGGCGTCATGCCGAAGCGCTGCTGGTTGTCGATGAACTCGCGGCAGGCGCGGCCGACGAGGATCTCGCGCTGGCGCTCGAACAGCGTCGCCCAGGTTTCGTGATCGGCGCGCGAGTAGCTGGCCCACGGCTGGTCGACGATCGCGGTCGTGTAGACCGGCACGTAGCCCTTGTCGGTCTGCTGGTGCTCGACGCGGCGCGGCGTATTCAGCGCGGCCATGATGGAAACCTCGGCAATTCCTGCGCGAAAGCTTAGCGCGGTTCGCGATCGGCCGCCTTTTGCGGGCTCGTACCGCTCACGGATCAATCACTTGCGCGTCAGTGGATCGTCCGCCGCGAGCCGTCGCCGTCGCGCGGCTGCAGCACGATCACGCGGCCGCGCTCGGCATCGGGCGCGGGCCGGTTCCACAGCACGGGCACATCGGCCGGGCGCGGCATTTCGTATTCGTCGTCGCCGGCGGGCTCGGCGTTCCTCGTCTTCCCAGCTGTAGCGCTTGCGCGGCGGCGCGGCATCAAGGCGGTACAGCAGAAACGCCGAGAGAACGCCCGCGACCGCGCCGGCGAGGTGATATTCGAAGCTGATGTGCTGCTCGCGCGGCAGCACGCTGAGCAACATGCCGCCGTAGAGGAAGAACACGACCAGCGCCGTCACGATCGCGAGCCGGTCGCGGCGCAAGAGGCCCATGAAGAAGAGGAAAAACATGAGCCCGTGCGCGATCCCGCTCGCGCCGACATGCACTTCCGGCCGCGCGAACAGCCAGACGCCGAGACCCGATGCGAGCCAGATCAGCGGAATCGCCCGGCGCGCGCCGAGCGGATAGCAGTAAAGCGTCAGCGTCGCGAGCAGCCCGAGCGGCAGCGTGTTCGAGACGAGATGAGCGAGCGACGCATGCGCGAGCGGTGCGGCGAGAATGCCGATCAACCCATGTGCGGTGCGCGGCGTGATGCCGAGATCGTCGAGCGACCAGCCGAGCATTTGCGCCGCGAACCACGCGATCCAGACGCCGCCGAGCAGCGCCATGGCACCGAGCACGGCATAGCGCACGCGCTGGCGGTCGCGCGCGACGGACGCGGCGGTCGGTTCAGGAAGCGGCGGGACGCTGACCATGAACGGCTTGATTGGGCCGCCGCCGCGACATGCAAGGGAGCGAATCGGATCGGGGCCGGCGCGCGTGGAAAATTGCAATATCGCCTGTTCCGCGGGGTTTGCAGCCGGTAGCATGGGCCGGAGCCGGGAGACGGGATGTTCCTCGCCGGCGGGGAGGGGGAAGCCGTACCAGTCGTGGCGCGCGTCGGCGCGCAGTCCCCCGTCGTGCTTTGAACCGGCGGATTCGGGACCGCATGCAATTCGACGTGTCGACCGCGATGATCGTGACCTCGACGCTGACCCTCGCGGTCGGCGCGAGTCTCGCCGTCGCGGTCTCGCGCTATCCGGATCGGCTGCGCCAGGCGATGCATATCTGGATCGGCGGCCTGTTGCTGCAGATTCCGGTGTTCCTGATGTTCGGCCTCCTCGGCGCGCTGCCGGGCACGGCCGCGATCGTGCTCGCGAACACGCTGTTCGCGTTCGCATATGCCGAGATGGGCCGCGCGGTGCGCGTGTTCGCCGGCGGCGAGCCGCGCACGACGTATTTCGAGATGGTGCTGATCGCGCTCCTCGTCGCCGTGCCGATCGTGTTCGGATTCCTCTTTCCGGCGCCGCGCTGGCGGCTCGCGTTCGGCGCGCCCGTGCTCGCCGCGCTCAGCTTCAGCGTCGCGCGCTCGGTGCTCGCGCGCGAAGGCACGCTCCGCGCGGCCGATTACCTGACCGGCGGGCTCTTCATTGCGAGCGCGGTGCCGATGCTGCTTCGCGCGGGCATCGAGATCGCGGCGCCGTGGATCGACATCGAAGCCGCGCGCGCATTCGCCCGCACGCTCTTTTTCCTGACGGGTTCGTGCCTGCCGCTGATCGGCACGATCGGATTCCTCCTGATGTGCAACGACCGCATCAACGACGAGCTCTCGCGCCTCGCCATGCTCGATCCGCTGACCGGCGTGTTCAACCGGCGCACATTCGACGAGCGCGCCGAGATCGTCATTGCCGACGCGGCGCGCGAGCTGAAGCCTTTGTCGCTGCTCGCGGTCGACATCGATCACTTCAAGCTCGTCAATGACGAGTTCGGCCACGAAGGCGGCGACGAGGCGCTCCGGCTTGTCGTCGCGCTGATGCAGGAGACGCTGGCCGAAGGCCAGATCCTGAGCCGCATCGGCGGCGAGGAGTTCGCGGTGCTGCTGCCCGGCGCCGACGAGGACGACGCGCGCGACATCGCGGAGCGCCTGCGCCGGCATCTCGAATGCTCGCCGATCGACGTGGACGGGCGCGTGCTGTGCCTTCGCATCTCGGCCGGCGTCGCGACGCTCGGCCCCGGCCTCGAAACGCTGTCGACGCTGCTCCGCGCCGCAGACCGCGCGCTCTATGCCGCCAAGCGCGCGGGCCGCAATCGTGTGGAAGCAAGCTCGGCGCTCATCGAAGCGCTGCGCTGATTACATCTGCACGCTCGCCGGCTGCTTCGGCCGGATCACGAGACTCGCGACCATCGACGCACCGATCAGGAGCGCAACGACGCCGAGCGCAACGCCGATCGGAATCTTCCAGACGCCCGCGATCAGCATCTTCGCGCCGATGAAGAGCAGCACCGACGCGAGGCCGTAGCTCAAGAGGTGGAACCGTTCGGCCGCGCCCGCGAGCATGAAGAACATCGCGCGAAGACCGAGCACGGCGAACACGTTCGAGGTCAGCACGACGAACGGATCGGTCGTGACCGCGAAGATCGCCGGGATCGAATCGACCGCGAAGATCACGTCGGTGACCGCGATCAGGATCATGACGAGGAAGAGCGGCGTGAAAAGCCGCCGGCCGCCGTCGACGACGCTGAGCGCGCCGCCGCTGAAGCGCTTCGTCAGCGGCAGGCGCTTCTGCATGAAGCGCAGGATCGGATTCGCTTCGAGATCGTGCTCCTGGTTCGCCGAGAGCAGCATCTTGATGCCGGTGAACACGAGGAAGAGGCCGAAGAGGTACAGGATCCAGTGGAACCGCGCGACGAGCGCCGCGCCGATGAAGATCATGATCGCGCGCAGCACGATCGCGCCGAGCACGCCGAGCATCAGCGCGCGCTGGCGCTGCTCGGCCGGCACCGAAAAATAGTTGAACACCATCAGGAACACGAAGATGTTGTCGACCGCGAGCGATTTCTCGACGACGTAGCCGGTCAGGAACTCGAGCGCGATCTCGTCCGCGAGCGCGGTACCCGCGTGCGCGTCGAGCCACCACCAGAGGCCGAGATCGAACAGCAGCGCCAGCGATATCCACGCGACGCTCCAGACGAGCGCCTCGCGGAACGCGACCTTGTGCGCGCCGTTCGAGCGGAGAACGAGAAAGTCGATCGCGAGCGCGACGACGACGACGGCGACGAATGCCGCCCAAAGCCCCGGTGTTCCAATCGTATGCATCGATGATCCCAAGAGAAAACAAAAAGCCCCGTGAGCCGGTTGGGCGCACGGGGCCTGACGTTTTCTCAGGGCGCACCTTCGCCGTAATCGGCGAAGGTCTCGCTCGCAGGCCGCTCGACTGGCCTGCCCACCGGACCGGAGCCTTTCGGCTCGTGCTGACGATCGTGGCGGCGGGAGCTACTCCCCTTCTGACGCCCCACGACTTAGCGAGGCCGCCGCAATTCGGCAATAGGTGCGCCGCCGCACCGACGGGCGGTCGAAATCGAAAAGACGGTGCGCGGCGTCGCCGCACCCCCTACTAATCAATCGCATATGGACTCCCAAGCCCCGCCCTCCCCGTCATCCATCTCAAGATCGAGCGCCGCTCGACGCATCCGTGGATCTTCCAGAAGATGGTCGAGAAGCCGGCCGTGCGCCCGAAGCCCGGCAGCGTCGTCGACATCATCGATCGCGACGGCACATTGCGCCGGCCGCGGTTTCTACAACGGCCACTCGCGCATCGCGCTGCGCGTGCTGACGGCCGATCCCGGACGAAGCCGATCGACGAGGCGTTCTTCGCGCGCAAGATCGCGCGAAGCCGTGCTCGCTGCGCCGCGACGTGCTGAAGCTCGACGCGGTCACCGACGCGTATCGCGCTGGTCCATTCCGAAGGCGACGGCCTGTCCGGCCTCGTCGTCGATCGCTTCGCCGACACGCTCGTGATCGAGTTCTTCTCGGCCGGCATGTTCCGCCAGCGCGATGTGATCCAGCGCTGCCTGCTCGAGCATTTTCCCGATGCGCAGACGTCTACTGGTTCGCCGAGGAGCACGTGCAGAAGCAGGAATGGTTCGACTTCGCGCACCCGCCGGCGCCGACGCCGACGGTGATCCACGAGCACGGCGTGAAGTTCCGCGTCGCGCCCGGCAGCAAGCACAAGACCGGTTTCTTCCTCGACCAGCGCGACAACCGCAAGATGCTCGCCGAGTTCTGCGCGACGGCGCGCGCGTGCTCGATCTGTGCTGCAACTCCGGCGGCTTCGCGCATCTACGCCAAGACGCTCGGCGGCGCCGGCGAGGTCGTCGGCGTCGATCTCGACGAGGAAATCCTCGGCGTCGCCGAGCAGAACGCGAAGCTCGAACAAGGTCGCGCGTGCGTTTCGTGCAGGCCGACATCTTCGCCTGGCTGCGCGACGTCGCGGTCATCAACCAAGCGAGCAGCGTTCGACGTCGTGGTGCTCGATCCGGCGAAGATGACGCGCGATCGCGAACAGGTGATCCCGGCGCTCAAGAAATACCTCGACATGAACAAGCTCGCGCTCGCGGCGGTGAAGCCGGGCGGGATTTTCCTGACGCTGCTCGTGCACCGGCCTGGTCAGCGAGGAGCAGTTCCTCGACATGCTGCGCCGTGCGGCGTTCTACGCGAACCGCACGGTGCAGGTGCATCAAGGTCACCGGCGCCGGGCCGATCATCCGTTTCTGGCGCACGTGCCGGAGTCGCGGTATCTCAAGGCGGCGTTCTGCCGCGTCGAATGACACCTCATCGTCCCCGCAAGAAGCGGGAACGATGGACTCATGCGGCTGGAATGCGATCTGCGAGCACGAGCTCGACCGTGTGCCTTCTTGCCGTCGCGCACACGATCGACCTTGAGCTTCGTCCCGACCGGCAATTCCGCGGAGCTTCGCCCTCCACTGGCGACGAGCGATTTCCGGTCCACCGCCTCGCCGTCGATCGCGACGATGCGATCGTTCGTCGCGCAAACCCGCCGCGCGGCGGCGCTGTCGCGCGCAACGTCGGCGACCGCAGCGCGTCCTATCGGCGATGAGCAACCGCAATCCGCTGCGATCGAACGCATCGGGCTTTCCGTAGCTCGCATTCGGCGCGAAGTACAGCCGCTTGTTCGCGTAATCGAACGCGACCGTGAAGCGCTTGAACACGCCGCCGCCGAGATTTCCGGAGATATCCGGATTGGCGAACGAGCCCTTGTCGCCGGTGTAGAGATCGCCGGCGATACCCGGCGATCTTGCTGATCACCGAGCTCGCAGCGTGCCGAAGCGCGCCGGCTGCCCGCGCGACGGCACCGCCGACGCCCCAGCCGATCACGGCTCTCCGGCGAGGCGTGATACGTCGCGACGAGCTTGTGCTCGCGCACGAACGGCGAGTGCATCGTCAGCGACGAGCGCGAGCCGGTGTCGACGTCATGCGCGCCGGCACGCCGTCGAGCGTCGCCCTGCACGATCGGCAATGCGGTCGTCGAGATCGAACGGCACCATGCTCGGCGCCGGCCGGCGGCGTGAACTTCGCGGGGTCGGTCAGCACGAGCGCGCGCTTCTCGTAGTCGATCGTCGAGCCGAAGCGGCGGAACAGTCTCGTAGCCGACGAGGCCGTCGAGTGCGACGCCCTCGACCTTCGGCAGATCGCCGAGATCGACGACGTAGAACACCGGATCGGTCGAGCACGGCATCGCCGACGCGCACTTCCTTCGCATGCGCGAACGAAAGATCGACTTGCGCTGATCGCCGACGCCGCGCGCCGCAGCTTGCCCTCGCCCTGACGCCGAATTTCTTCGCCGCGGCCGCCGCGTCAGCATATTCACGCCGCCGGTGTCGACGAGCAAGCGCGCCGGTTTGCCGTCGATCGTGCCGTTCGCATAGATGTGGTTGTTGACAGATCGAACGGAATGCGCGCGTGCCCGACGCGTCGATCGATGTGCGCCGTCGGCGCCATCGCCGGCATCGCGAAATCGGTATCGGCGATCGCGTCGTTCAAGGTGACCTTCGTCGAGCGCTGACCTCGCTGCGGCGGCGCGGATCGGTACGGCCGGCGGCGTCGGTTAGATCAGTGACCGCGTGAAACGCGACCCGGACGCCATCGACCTCGCGATAATCGTCGAACACGGTCGTCGCCGTGTCCTGACCCTGCCGCTGCATCGTGCGCACGAGCAATCCGCTGGCCGGATCGAACCAGAGCGTCAGCGCGTCGCCCTCCTGCGGCGTCGCCTCGACGACGCGATAGTGCCTGCCGTCGGCGTCGCGATCTGCGACCGCGCCATAGCTCGCCTCGATGCGGTGCGGATACCAGAAGCCGCGCGCGTCGAGCCACGCCTGGCTGCGCGCGCGGCGCTTCGCGTCGGGCGTGTCGAGCGCGGCGACTTCGCCGCCGGGATCGCGCGTCCAGGCGAGCTTGCCGTCGTAGCCGTCCGCGCCCTCGACCGGACCGAGCTTGTACGCATCGGCCGAGCGGCCCGTCGAAAGGTCCTGGACGAGCGTCACGTCGCCACTCATGCCGCCCGCGCCGAGCGTGCCCGACGCATGCAGCGTCGTGACGCGATCCCAGGCCGCGCCGCCGCTCGCATCCTTGAAGCGCGCCATGAGGGCCGCCGAGTCCGCTGCGTGCGCCGCGGCAGAAAAGAGCAGCGATGTGACAAAAGCCACTATCCAGCGTGCGAACATGATCTACTCCCTTTCGATGCAATGGCCGCGCGTTGCCTGGCGGCGCCGTTTGTTGAATAATCGTCGCAAATTTCAACAGAGGCAAGCCAACCAATGGCACACAAGCCCAAAGCGCGCGGGCCGATCGAGAATCCGAAGGAGATCGAGCTCCTCGCCTCGCCGACGCGCATCGAAATCGTCGACACGCTCGAATCGCTCGGCGGCGAAGCAAGCGTCGCCGAGCTCGCGGCGCAGCTCGGGCGTCCGGCGGATGGACTCTATTACCACTTGCGCCAGCTCGCCGAAGGCGGCTTGCTCATCGAGACGGCGACGCCCGAAGGCCGTCGCTATCGCACGCGCATGCCCGAGGGCGAGCGCCTGCGCCTGCGCTACAAGCCCGGCAAGAACGCGAACGCGAAAGCCGTCGGCGATGTCGCCGCGAGCGTGCTGCGCGTCGCGGGCCGCGATTTCAAGCGCGCGATCGCCGATCCCGACGCCGTCGCCGAGGGCGCGCTTCGCGAGCTCTGGGCCGCGCGCAACAAGGGGTGGGTCGGCGACATCGAGATCGCCGAGATCAATCGCCTGCTGATGCGCATCAACATGCTGCTGCACCGGCCGCGCACGACGACGCGCAATCGGCTCGTCGCGCTGTCGTGGATACTCGCGCCGGTCGACGCGAAGCCCGCGCGGCGCGAGACCATCGCGAAGCGCTGAGTTTGCACATGACCCGGACCGTCGCCATGCGACGGCCGAGTTTGCACATGCGTGCAGCGGTCGCGCGGCGAGGGCCTGCTAGACTCGGCGCCGCGATGCCGCGGAGATGCCGATGAAGAAAACGAAGAAGCCGACGGTGTCAGCCAGGCCGAAGCCGAGGACGCCGTCCGCACGCTGCTGCGCTGGGCCGGCGAGGATCCCGAGCGCGAAGGTCTGCTCGACACGCCCAAGCGCGTCGTCGAAGCCTACCGCGACTGGTTCTCCGGCTACGCGATCGATCCGCACGAGTACCTGCGCCGCACGTTCGAGGAAGTCGCCGGCTACGACGAGATGATCGTGCTGCGCGACATCGAGTTCGAATCGTTCTGCGAGCACCACATGGCGCCGATCATCGGCCGCGCGCACGTCGGCTACCTGCCGACCGACAAGGTCGTCGGCATCAGCAAGCTCGCGCGCGTCGTCGACGCGTACGCGCGGCGCTTCCAGGTGCAGGAAAAGCTCACCGCGCAGATCGCGCACTGCATCGACGAGCGTGCTGCAAGCCGCGCGGCGTCGGCGTCGTCATCGATGCCGCGCACCAGTGCATGACGACGCGCGGCGTGCACAAGCGCGGCGTGTCGATGATCACGAGCCAGATGCTCGGCACGTTCCGCGAGGACGCGCGCACGCGCGCCGAGTTCCTGCGCTTCATCGAGATTCATGCCCGCTAGGAGCAGCGCGCGCTGAGCTTCGCGCGCGCCGCGAGGCGACGAAGCGAGCGTGACGGGCGGCGCGATGCATCGCGCGATGCCTGGGATGCGGTATCGTGCGCCACCCCGAACGAATCCCGGCCTCCTCCGTGAACACGCCCGTAGCGAGCGCGCCGCGACGCGCCGCGCTGATCTTCATCTTCGTCACCGTGCTGATCGACATCCTCGCGTTCGGCCTGATCATTCCGGTGCTGCCGCACCTGATCCAGAGCTTCCTCGGCGGCGACGTCTCGCAGGCCGCGATCTGGTACGGCTGGTTCGCGACCGTGTTCATGGCGATGCAGTTCATCTTCACGCCGGTGCAGGGCGCGTTGTCGGACTGGCTTCGGCCGCCGCCCGGTGATCCTCGCTGTCGAATCTCGGCCTCGGCCTCGACTTCCTGCTGATGGCGCTGGTCAACACGCTGCCGCTGCTGTTCATCGGCCGCATCATTTCCGGCATCACCGCGGCGAGCTTCAGCACCGCGAACGCCTACGTCGCCGACGTGACGCCGCCGGAAAAACGCGCCGCAGGCTTCGGCATGATCGGCATGGCATTCGGCATCGGCTTCGTCATCGCGCCGGCGATCGGCGGCTTCCTCGGCGAGATCAACATGCGCCTGCCGTTCTGGGTGGCGGTCGTGCTTGTGCCTGACGAACTTCGTCTACGGCTTCTTCGTGCTGCCGGAATCGCTGCCGCCGGAAAAGCGCACGCCGCACTTCGACTGGGCGCACGCCAATCCGCTCGGCGCGCTGAAGCTGCTGCGCCGCTATCCGCAGGTGCTCGGCCTGATCTCGGTGTGCTGTTCCTGATGGCGCTCGCGCACATGGTCTATCCGACCACGTTCGTGCTGTATGCCGACTACCGCTTCGGCTGGGGACCGCAGATGGTCGGCTACACGCTGGCCGGCGTCGGCGTGCTCGCCGCGATCGTGCAGGGCGGCCTGATCAAGAAGATCGTCGGCGCACTCGGCGAACGCCGCACGCTGCTGTTCGGTCTCGGCCTGCGGCACGCTCGGCTTCGCGCTGTATGGTCTGGCGCCGAGCGGCTACGTGGTTCTGGGCGGCGATGCCGATCGCCGCGCTCTGGGGCGTCGCGCAGCCGGCCGCGCAGGCGATCATGACGCACCAGGTCGATCCGACGCGAACAAGGCCGCCTGCAGGGCGCCGTCGCGAGTCTGTCGAGCGTCGCCGGCATCATCGCGCCGACGCTGTTCACGCGCGCGTTCGCCGCGGTGACCGACGCGCATCTGCACAACGCATGGGCCGGCATCACGTTCGGCATTGCGGCGGTGATCGTCGGCATCGCCTGGCTGATCGCGTGGAAAGTTTCGTCGGGCGCATCACGCACGCGGCGCCGGTGCCCGCGACGATCGTGCGCAGAAATTGTTTCCGACGCGAGCGCGCTGCAGGTGCAGCCCGCGGCCGAAGGCGGCGACGCGGGGCGCTGAAGCGCGTCGCTACGAGCCGTACTTGACGAGCAGCCGTAAGGCTGCGACGTCGGCACGCTGACCGCTTTGCCGGCCTTGATCTCGGCGAGCGCCTGCGCGCACGTACTGTGTCGCCTTCGCAATGTCGTCCTTGTCGGTGCTCGCGATCGAATCGATGCCGCCCATGTAGCGCAGCACGCCGTCCTTGTCGATGACGTACATGTGCGGCGTCGTCTTCGCGTCGTACAGCGTGGCCGACCTTGCCGTCGCGGTCGAGCAGGTACGCCGTCTGCCTTGCCGCCGACTTTGCGCGACGTACGCGTTCGCGCCGGCTGCATCGAGATCGCCCTGCTTGCCGGCCGCGCCCGAGTTGATCGTGAGCCAGACGACGCCGTCCGACGCTCGCGGCGGCTTGCTGCTTCTGCATGTTCTTCGCTGCCGTAATGCTTGCCGACGAACGGGCATTCCGGATTGTTCCATTCGAGCACGACGGTCTTGCCCTTGTAGTGCCGAGAGCGATCTGCGTCTTGCCGTTGCGTCGGTGACGCGAGAAATCGGGCGCGGGTTTGCCGACCACGGGCCCTGCGAATGCGGGCGCGCGAGTGCGGGCACCGCGAACGCGAGCGCGGCGGCGATGAGCGTGGTGCGTAGTGTCATGACGATCTCCAACTCCATCATTTCTGGTTGTCAGGGCGCCGCGTTCGCGGCGAACGGAACCTGCACGCGCCAGCCGCGGACGCCGGCGGCGGACGGCTGCGTCAATACGAGATCGAACGATTCGGGCGGAGTTCCGAAATACTCACTCTTGCCGAAATCGACAATCAGCGCGTCGCCGGCGGTCTTGATCTGTGGCGGCTTGTTGTCGACGAGCTTGCGCTCTGCGACGAATGCATCGAGGCCGTCGGCGGCGGGCAGGCTCGGGCCGCGCAGCGTGACGACGATGTGCTCGCCTTCGGCCGCGTTCGTCGCCTTCCACGCGGTCGCCTGCGGCTGCGCAAGGCGCGCGCGCGAGAACTGCATCGTCCACCGGCCATCGGGTTTCGGCGGGTTGTCCTTCGTCGCGATGGGAAGATCGAGCGTCATCGTCTTTTTGCCCGGAATGCATTCCTCGCGGCAGACGAGCCACTTCGCATCGACCGCGATGTGCGCCTTCGATCCCGGCACTGCATCGGCCGGCACGCTGATCGCGACCGGCAGCACGACCTCGCCGTCGTAGCCGAAGTTGTAAAGGCCGCCGACCTCGAAGCGCTTCGGCATCGGCCACGCGATGTCCTGCGTCTTGACGCCGGGCGGCAGCGTCCACGCGAGCGTCGTCGGCAGGCCCGAATCGCCGGGATTGATCCAGTACGTGTGCCAGTGCGGCTCGTGCTTGAGCAGGATGCCGAGCTCAAGCGACTGGCCCGGCGCAAGCGCCATGTGCTCGCTGATCAGCTCGACGCTGACGTGATCGGCATCGTCGGCCGCGTAAACGGGTGCCGCGGCCGCACCGATGAGGCCGGCCACTGCCGCGAAAGCGAAAGATCGAGTGCGATGGTTCCTTGTCATGACGACTCGCCGTACGGTTTTGCGACGACGGTAGCGCACGCCGCATTAGCAATGCGTAACCACGACCGCCCGACGCGGCGAATGCTTTCAGCGGCGCGACGAACGCTTCGGCAACGTCTGCTTCGTCGTCGCGAAGCCTTCCCACGGGTCCTTGCGCAGCGTCTTGGCGCGCTTGTGCGCTGCCGCGAGATCGAACGCGGTCGGGCTTTCGATCTTTGCGAGATCGGCCCAGCGCACCGGCATCGCGACCGGCGCGCCCGCACGCGCGCGGAGCGACCAGCTAGCGACGCTCGTCGCGCCGCGCGTGTTGCGCAGCCAGTCGATGAAGATGCGGCCTTCGCGCTCGGCCTTGCTCGCGTGCGCGAGGTAGCGCGTTGGATCCTCGGTCGCCATCTCGTCCGCGATCGTTTCGCAGAACGCCTTCGCTTCGGTCCAGTCGGGTCCGCGCCGGAGCGGCACGACGACGTGCAAGCCCTTGCCGCCGGAGAGTCGTGGAAAGCTTTCGAGCCCGTGTTTCTCGACGCGCGCACGCACGTCCTTCGCGGCCGCGACAAGATCGCGCCAGCCGATGCCGGGCGCGGGATCGAGATCGAACACGAGCCGGTCCGGATGCTCGGGATCGTCGACGCGCGATCCCCACGGATGGAACTCGAGCGCGTTCATCTGCACGAGCTCGAGCACGCCGTGCGCGTCGTCGACGTAAAGATAGCGATCGCTGCCGCCGTCCTTTTCCTTGAGCAGGATCGACGCGACATGCGCGCCGAGCTTGTCGGCGTGGTGTTTCTGGAAGAAGCAGCCGGCGCCCGCACCGTCGGGACAGCGGATCACCGACAGCGGCCGCCGCGCGACTTCGGGCAGGAACCACGGCATGACGGCGCGGTAGTAATCGGCGACATCCTGCTTCGTGAAGCGCGTGCCGGGAAAGACGATGCGCTCGGGATGCGTGATGCGGACGGCGTCGCCCGCTTTCGGCGCCGCCTTCGTGCGCTTCGTCGGAGGCGCCGATGTCTTCTTGCCGCCTGCGCGCTTGCGCGCCGGACTTGCTGCCGTTGCTTTCGCCATCGAAGGTCTCCGCGAAATGATTGTAGGTGCAACGCAGGTGCGTCGGACCGCATCCAACGCAGCATGGAACCAATCTGCCCCGATCCAGTCGAAGTGTCGATGAACACCCGCGCGAGCGCGATCCGCAAACGTCCCGCGTCGACGCCCTGGTGGGCCTGGCTCGCCGGCGCGCTCGCGGTCGCCGGCGCGATCGGCATCGGGCTCTACCTTGCGCGGACCGGCCCGCCGGCCGTCTCCGAGATGCCGGGCGCCAACAAGATCGCGCCTGCGCCCGCAACACCGCCGGCGTCGACGATCCAGCATCCGATCGACCAGGCCGCGGTCGCGAGCGACAACTCGCCACTGCCCGCGCTCGATGCGAGCGACGCGGCCGTGCTCGCTGCGCTCGGCGCGCTCACGGGCGATGGGTTGACCGCCCTCCTGAATCCGGAGCACGTGATCCAGCGCACCGTCGCAACGATCGACAGCCTGCCGCGCCAGAAGATCGCTTCGGACGCGCTGCCGGTACGTGGCGCTTCAGGCTCGTTCGCCGCGAAGCGCGAAGCCGGCGGCGACGCGATCGACGCGAAGAACTACGCACGCTACGACACGTACGCCGCGATCGCGAAATCGATGGACGCGCAAAAGGTCGTCGCGTGGTACGTGCACTACTACCCGTTGTTCCAGGAGGCGTATCGCCAGCTCGGCTATGCGGACGGCTATTTCAACGACCGGCTCGTCGCCGTCATCGACCATCTGCTGGCGACGCCGGATCTGCCGCAGCCGCCGGCGCTGACGCAGTCGAAGGTCATGTACGAGTACGCCGATCCTTCGCTCGAATCGCGCTCGGCGGGACAGAAGCTTTTGCTGCGCAGCGGTCCCGACAACGAAGCCGCAATCAAGGCGAAGCTCCGCGAGATTCGCGCGACGCTGACGTCGGAGAAGATTCCGCCGCCCGACGCAGCGGCACCCGCGACGAACGGGCTGGCGCCGAGCGAACCTGCGTATCTCGGCGGCGGCTGAACGAAGCCGCGCGAATCCACCCCTTTTGGCACTGCCGGGCGATCCCCATGTTCGCGAACATCATGACCGCGTCGAATGCGACGCTCCGGCGAGAATGACGATGTTGACGTTCCTGCTCTGGGTTCTTCTGCTGGTGTTCTGCTGGCCGCTCGCGCTGCTTGCGCTCGTGCTGTATCCGATCGTGTGGTTGATATTGCTGCCGTTCCGGATCGTCGGCATCGCGGTCGAAGGCGTGTTCGAGCTCTTGCGCGCGATCATCTTCCTGCCAGCGCGATTGCTCGGCGGCGGGCCCGCGCGCAGCCGCGCCTGACGCGCGTCTACGCTTTTCCGAAGCGCCACCCGAGTTCGCGCTAGCGCTTCGGCGCGGCGAGCCCAAGCACGTCCGGCGAAAACGAAACGCGCTCGCGCCCGAGATCGGCCTCCGCCAACACCTGCGCACGCCCGACCTTGATCAGCCACGTGTGCTGTTCGAGCGGCGCGGGCTTTCGGAACGCCTTCGGCGTCAACACGGCGAGCGCGGCGCGATGCTCCGGATCGCGCACCGACCGATACCGAATCAGCGCAATGCTCGCTTCGCGCGCGGCGCGCGCGAGCGCCTGCGTCGCTTCGTAGCTCGCGGGATCCTCCCACTGCTTCCGTTGCCGATCGAACGGCGCTTGAGACAACACGATGGCCGAACCGGCAACGCTCGCGCGAAATGCCGTGTGCGGCACGGGCAAGAGGTCCGGCGTTGCCGGCGAATCGGACAGAAACCGAAGCCGCCAATAGGCGACTTCCGCGAGTGCAGTCTCGACGACATCGGCCCCATACCACACCCCAGGATCGCCGATGCCGCGAAAGCGCGATCCGACTGGCGGCGGCGCCGGATAGCGGAACGGCGTCGCGAGCAGGTAATGCAGTTTCGCGGCTGCTTCCGGCAGCGGCGGCTTGCTCGCTTCGAGCATATCTTCGAGCACGCGCTGCTCGTCGAGCGTGTCGACGAGCCGCATCGTCGGTACGCGGTGCTGCGCCTCGACAATGCGCCACGGCTTCGCGCTGAGGCTGCGCGCGGCCGCCTCGATAGTCTGCGCGGTGAAGTGCTTCGTCGCGATCATGATTCAGAGGCGAGCATCGCCGATCGACGTCGCACGATCTGCGACCTCGTGCGCACAGAATCCTTGGCCATCAAGGAACGTTCGAGGTATCAGGGCCGCCCGCGCGCGGTGTCGAGATAGTGCAATACGTGGATCAACCCTTCGGCGCTGCGCACGCGGTCGATCGGCTTCTCGCCGCCGAACGCGGCATTCGCGCCGTTGAGCCAGGCACGCGCGGCGACGTCGTTCGAGCCGACGATCGCATCGAGCGAGCGGAACACGCGCACCCAGAGCTTCGCGAGCTCGCCGGCCTTGCTGTCGGCATCGATCGGCGCGCCACCGTTTGCGGCGCGCGAGACCGTCGACGCGCTGACGCCGATGATGTCGGCGAGCGCGCGCTGCGGCACTTCGAGGATGTCGGCGGCGCGAAGCGCGGCTTTGGTCAGGACGCGCGCGGGATCGGCGTCCGGGACGGAGGGCCTGCGCGCTGCGGTTCGCATCATATCGATGACCGTGGCTGTTTGCATGGGGAATTATCTCTATGAATGGTTGCATATGCAATACGCTGTAATGTCCGCCGACCGGACACGTTCAGCTTGCCGGCGTGCGCACGCGGCCGCGAGCGGCGGAGGACGCCGCCGCGTGTGCGACTCGCGATTTCGGCCGTCAGCCGAAGAACCAGTAGCAGACCGCGATCGAAGCGATGACGCCGGCAAGATCGGCTAGCAGCGCGCAGCCAACGGCGTGCCGTGCGCGCTTGATGCCGACCGCGCCGAAGTAGACCGCGAGCACGTAGAACGTCGTCTCGGTGCTGCCCTGCACGGTCGCCGCAACGAGCGCCGGGAAGCTGTCGACGCCGTGCGTCTTCATCGTCTCGATCAGCATCGCGCGCGCGGCGCTGCCCGACAACGGTTTGACCAATGCGGTCGGCAGCGCGTCGACGAAGCGCGTATCGAAGCCGCTCGCGGCCGCGAGCCAGCGGATACCGTCGAGCACGAAATCGAGCGCACCCGAAGCGCGCAGCACACCGACGGCGCACAGCATCGCGACGAGATACGGCAGGAGATCCTTCGCGACCTCGAAGCCCTGCTTGGCGCCTTCGACGAAACTTTCGTACACCGGCACCTTGCGCCATGCACCCGCGATCAGGAACGCGATGACGATCGCGAACAGCACGAGATTGCCGGCGAGCGACGACAGCGGCGCAAGCGACGCGGCTGGCAACATGGCGAGGAGCGCGATGAAGCCGCCGAACAACACGGCGAACGAAAGCATCCAGAGCAGCACGACCGGATCGCGGAGCTTGATGCGCTGCACGATCGCGACCGATAGAAACCCGGTCAGCGTCGACGCGCTCGTTGCGAGCAGGATCGGCAGGAACACGAGCGTCGGATCATGCGCACCCTGCTGCGCGCGATACATGAAGATGCTGACCGGCAGGATCGTCAGCGACGATGCGTTCAACACAAGGAACAGGATCTGCGCGTTGCTCGCCGTGTCCTCGCTCGGATTCAGCGTCTGCAGCTCGCGCATCGCGCGCAAGCCGATTGGCGTCGCGGCGTTGTCGAGCCCAAGCGCATTCGCGGCGAAGTTCAGCGTGATCAGACCGATCGCGGGATGGCCTGCCGGCACTTCGGGCATCAGCCGCCGGAACAGCGGACCGAGCAGACGCGCCAGCGAATCGATGAGACCCGCGCGCTCCGCGATGCGCAGGAGACCGAGCCAGAGCGTCAGCGTCCCGAACAGAAGGATCATGACTTCGACCGACAGCTTCGCCATGTCGAACAGGCTGCCGATCATTGCGGCGAAAACGCCGCTGTCGCCGCCGACGAGCCAGCGCACGAGCGCTGCGAGCGCCGCCGTCAGGAAGAAGCCGAGCCAGAGCCGGTTGAGCATGCGCCGCCGAGTCGCCGCGATGCGCGAAGCATCGCACAGCGCGCGGCGCGAAGCTCGCGGATGCGCGCGCGCTCGGGCACACTCGCGCGATGACCGACAAGCCTTTCGCGCCCGCCTGCGAGCGCAACCGCGATCCGATCCTCGCCGTGCTGCGCCCGCATTTCGCCGACCGCTCGCGCGTGCTCGAAATCGGCAGCGGCACCGGCCAGCACGCGGTGCATTTCGCCGCGGCGATGCCGTTTCTGGTCTGGCAGACGTCCGACGTCGCCGAGAACCTGCCCGGCATCCGCGCGTGGCTCGATGAGGCGAAGCTCAGGAACACGCCGCCGCCGCTTGCGCTCGACGTGGACGGCAACGACTGGCCGGCGACGCCGTTCGACGCGATCTTCAGCGCGAATACGCTGCACATCATGAGCTGGCCCGAAGTCGAGCGGTTCTTCGGCGCGCTCGACGCGATCACGACGCGCGACGCGAAGCTCGCGATCTACGGCCCGTTCAATTACGGCGGTGCGTTCACGAGCGCGAGCAACGCCGCGTTCGACGAATCGCTGAAGTCGCGCGCGGCGCATATGGGCATCCGCGACATCGAAGCGGTCGACGCGCTCGCGCGCAAAGCCGGCTTTGCGATGATCGACGACGTCGCGATGCCGGCGAACAACCGCACGCTCGTCTGGCAGCGGCAGGAATGAGCGAAGCGGTGCTGCTCGCCTGGAGCGGCGGCAAGGATTCGACGCTCGCGCTCGAACGGTTGCTCGGCGATGCCGGCGTCCGCGTCGCGGCGCTGGTGACGACGGTCACGACCGGCTACGACCGCATTGCGATCCACGGCGTCAGGCGTTCGATCCTGCACCGGCAGGTCGAGCTGCTCGGGATTCCGCTCATCGAAGCCGAGATTCCGCCGCAGGCCGACAACGCGACCTATGAAGCCGCGTTCGCGGATGCGCTCGCGCGTGCGCGCGCATCTCGACGCGCGATCGACACGATCGCATTCGGCGATCTCTTCCTCGCCGACGTGCGCGCGTATCGCGAGGCGATGCTCGCGCGCCTCGGCTGGCACGGCCGGTTTCCGCTGTGGGGCGAGGACACCGACTCGGCTCGCGCGGCTACTTCGTCGAGCGCGGCTATCGCGCGATCCTGAGCTGCGTCGACACGGAGCAGCTCGACGGCGCGTTCTGCGGTCGCGAGTTCGATGCATCGCTGCTCGCCGATCTTGCCTGCCGGCGTCGATCCGTGCGGCGAGAACGGCGAGTTCCACACGTGCGTCCATGCCGGTCCGATCTTCGGCGGCCGATCGCGCTCGAATGCGGCGAGCGCGTGCTGCGCGATGAGCGCTTTCAGTATGTCGATCTCATCGAAGCGGACGCTGCGTAGTCAGGCGTTCGACGCGGGCCACTCAAACCCTCACCCGCCTCTCCCGCATCGCGGGAGAGGCGAAGAAAGCTACGCAGCCTGACCGCGCTCGCCGGGTTGGCGCCACGCCTGCATCAGATCGTTCTGCCGCGTCATCGCCGCAGCAAGATGCCGCTCCTTGACGTGGCCGTAGCCGCGGATCTGCTCCGGAATCGACGCGATCTCGACCGCGAGCGCGTGGTTGTCGTGATCGAGCGTCGCGAGCAGCTCGTCGATCGTCGCGAAGTAGTCGGCGATCGAGCTGGCGCTCGCTCTTGCGCTCGGCGGTGTAGCCGAACACGTCGAACGCCGTTCCGCGCAGGCCTTTCAGCTTCGCCAGCAGCTTGAACGCGCTGAACACCCACGCGCCGTACTCGGCCTTGCGCAGATGGCCTTCGGCATCCTTCTTCGCGAACAGCGGCGGCGCGAGATTGAAATGCAGCTTGTAGTCGCCGTCGAACGTCTCGCGGATGCGCTTTTCGAAATCGCCGCTCGTGTAGAGCCGCGCGACTTCGTATTCGTCCTTGTACGCCATCAGCTTGAACGCGTAGCGCGCGACGGCTTCGGTCAGCGACGTGAAGCCGGGCGTCTTCTGCTGCTCGGCGGCGCGCACCTTGTCGACGAGCGCCTTGTACGGTTGCGCGTACGCGGCGTTCTGGTAATCGGTCAGGAACGCGACGCGGCGCGCGATCTCGTTCGTCGAGCGTGCGGCTGATTGCGCGCATCGTCGAGCGGAGCGGCATCGGCGTTCGTCGCGACGGCCGTCGAAGGCGTCGCAGCTGGCGGCCGCACGCACCGACGTCGATGTCGTGCGCCGCCATGCGTCCCCAGTTGAACGCCGTCTTGTTCATCTCGACCGCGGCCGCGTTGAGCTCGACCGCGCGCATCAGCGCATCGAGCGAGATCGGCACCCAGCCCTTCTGCCAGGCGTAGCCGAGCATGAAGAGATTGCTCGCGATCGAATCGCCGAGCAGCGTCGGTCGCGAGATCGGTCGCGTCGACGAGCTCCGGCTTCTCGCCGTCGAGCGCGATCGTCACCGCATCGACGATCTGCTTCGCCGGGAAACTGCAGATCGGGCTTCATCGTGAACGTGCCCGGCATCGCCTCGTAGCGTGTTCAGCACGACGTGCGCGCGGCCGGCGCGGATCTTCGACAGCGCCCAGTAGTCGTTGACGACGACCATGTCGCAGCCGAGCACGAGATCGGCCTCGCCCGCCGCGATGCGCACGGCGTGGATGTCGTCCGGCGCGCGCGCGATGCGCAGATGGCAGGTCACCGCGCCGCCCTTCTGCGCGAGGCCGGTCTGGTCGAGCACGGTCGCGCCCTTGCCTTCGAGATGCGCGGCCATGCCGATCAGCGCGCCGATCGTGACGACGCCGGTGCCGCCGATGCCGGTGACGAGGATGTTCCACGGCTGCGCGAGATCGGTCGCGAACGCCGGCTGCGGCAACGTCGAGAAATCGACGCTCGCCGCCGGCCTTGCGCTTCTTCAGCGCACCGCCGTGGACCGTGACGAAGCTCGGGCAGAAGCCCTTGACGCAGGAATAATCCTTGTTGCAGCTGCGACTGGTCGATCTCGCGCTTGCGCCCGTATTCGGTTTCCTTCGGCAGCACCGACACGCAGAACGATTTCTCGCCGCAGTCGCCGCAGCCTTCGCAGACCAGCGAGTTGATGAAGATGCGCTTCTTCGGATCTTCCATCTTGCCGCGCTTGCGGCGGCGGCGCTTTTCGGTCGCGCAGGTCTGGTCGTAGATCAGCACCGATGCGCCCGGCACTTCGCGCATGCGCTTCTGCACCGCATCGAGCTCGTCGCGATGGATGAACTCGACGCCGACCGGAAAGATCTCCGGCTTCGACCACTTCGCGATGTCGTCGCGACATCACGATGATCGTCTGCACGCCTTCGCTGCGCACCTGATGCGCGATGTCGGGCACCGTCAGCGTGCCGTCGACCGGCTGGCCGCCGGTCATCGCGACCGCGTCGTTGTAGAGAATCTTGTAGGTGATGTTGACCTTCGCCGCGATCGCCTGGCGGATCGCGAGCGAACCGGAATGGAAATACGTGCCGTCGCCGAGATTCTGGAACACGTGCTTCGTTTCGGTGAACGGCGCCTGCCCGCACCAGGTCACGCCTTCGCCGCCCATCTGCGTGAACGTGTCGGTGCGCCGGTCCATCCACGTGACCATGTAGTGGCAGCCGATGCCGCCGAGCGCGCGCGAGCCTTCCGGCACCGCGGTCGACGTGTTGTGCGGACAGCCCGAGCAGTAGTGCGCGGCGCGCGGGAAGTTCGCGCGCGGCATCGCGAGTTCGTGCTTCCTTGGCGGCGATCCAGCGCAGGCGCTCGTCGATGCGCTCGCTGGTGAAGAAGCGCTTCAGACGCGTGGCGATCACCTTCGCGATCATCGCCGGCGTCAGCTCGCTCGTCGACGGCAGGATCCAGTCGCCGGCCTCGTCGTACTTGCCGACGATCGACGGACGCGTGTGCGTGATCCCAGTTGTACATGTGCTCCTTCATCTGCGATTCGATGAAGGAACGCTTCTCCTCGACGACGACGATGTCCTCGAGCCCGCGCGCGAACTCGCGGATGCCGACCGGCTCGAGCGGCCAGGTCATGCCGACCTTGTAGACGCGGATGCCGATGTCGCGCGCGTCCTCGGCGTCGATGCCGAGGTATTCGAGCGCCTGCAGCACGTCGAGATAACTCTTGCCGGTCGTGACGATGCCGAGGCGCGCGCGCGGCGAATCGATGACGACGCGATCGATGCGGTTCGCGCGCGCGAACGCGATCGCGGCCTGCACCGCGTACTGATGCAGGCGCATTTCCTGATCGAGCGGCGGATCGGGCCAGCGGATGTTGAGGCCGCCCGGCGGCAGCTCGAAATCGCTCGGCAGCACGATGTCGAGCTGATGCGGATTGACGTTGACGCTCGCGCTCGACTCGACCGTTTCGGCGATCGTCTTGAAACCGACCCAGCGCCCGGTGAAGCGCGACATCGCCCAGCCGAGCAGGCCCATGTCGAGGATGTCCTGCACGCCGGCCGGATTGAGCACCGGCATCATCGCCGAGACGAATTCGAGCTCCGATCCGTGCGGCAGCGTCGACGAGCGGCAGGCGTGATCGTCGGCCGCGAGCGCGAGCACGCCGCCGTACTTCGACGTGCCGGCCGCGTTGCCGTGCTTGAACACGTCGCCGCAGCGATCGACGCCCGGACCCTTGCCGTACCACATCGAGAACACGCCGTCGTACTTCGCGCCGGGAAACAGGTTCGCCTGCTGCGTGCCCCAGACCATCGTCGCGCCGAGGTCCTCGTTGAGGCCCGGCTGGAACTCGATGTTCGACGCCTTGAGGTGCTTCTTCGCCTTCCACAGCTCGAGGTCGAAGCCGCCGAGCGGCGAGCCGCGATAGCCGGAGATGAAGCCGGCCGTGTTGATGCCGGCGGCGCGGTCGCGCATCTGCTGCATCAGCGGCAGGCGCACCAGCGCCTGCACGCCGGACAGGTAAATGCGGCCTTCGGCGCGCGTGTACTTGTGGTCGAGGGTGTAGTCGCGGTCGATGGGCGGCGCGAGGGCGGTGGCGGGGACGGACATGGCGGCGGCCGCTCAGGAAGGCGTCGGGAAAAGAGCGGAATTGTAGCAGGCGGGCTGTTCTCGCGACTTCTGCCGCGATATCAGGTCTCGGTGGCCGTCGAGGCAGTCGCCTTATATCAACGACAGCGAAACTCGCGATGTCCGTTCGCGACGCGATTTCTCGGAATTCTGGGCCCTGCGGCGACAAGTCGCCTCTCGGCAGCGATCGCTGCCGAGTCATCGACCATTACGAGGATTTCATCGAAGATTTTTCAAGGCAGCCGCTGATGCGCAGCGACGCTGCTCGCTGCATGGCATCGATCGGAGCAACTCAACTTCGCGCACGCTGATGCTATTGAATCTGCTCGGCGTCCGCCGCGTCGCATGCAGCGGTCGACTATCGAGTCTGTCGTGCGATGCTACGAACCCCGGTATCTTTGACGCAGCTCATGGACGCGGCAATGTCATCGCGCGGACCCATCCGCTGATTCTGCGATCGAGTTCCCCTGACGGTTCCGGTGGCACATACGATCAGCAGATTGAGGTCATTCATGGCACGGACACGGCTTTCCAACCGCCGATCAATACGTATCTGAGTGTGCTCGACTAGGTGCCACGCGACGTTCGCGACAGATGAAATTCCAATGGACGTCGGTCAGATGGTCCCGGCTGGGACCTGTCGCCGGTCACCCGCTCATGGCGCAGTCCAAATTCGAGAGCTTATCTCGGAAGCCTTCACTGTGCAGCCGTATACGATCGTATCAGGTGGTCGTCCGACTTGGATGACGGCGCAGTTCGTACGGCCTCAACGGTTCGTCTACGAAGTAGGTCGCACCAGTACCGTCTGGTGGCGGGATCAGTGTCCATAGGGTGGGCTTAAGCCCACCCTATTTTTCAGTCCGCGCTACGACACCGGCTTCGCCCGAAACGGAAACGCCTGCTGCGTCACCCACCCATCCGGCATGTAATCGCCGACGACACCGTACTTCTCCGGCAACCGCTTCTCCGCCTTCACCGCCGTCCCGAACAGGTAATCGAGAAACGCATAGTGCGCCGCGTAGTTGCGGTCGATCGCCTCGGTATCGGACGAGTGATGCCAGTGATGGAAATCCGGCGTCACGATCAGATAGCGCAGCGGTCCCCACGGCACGTGCACGTTCGCGTGGTTCAGCACGGCCTGGAAGCCGACGATGATGATGTACGCGTTGATCACGCCCTCGCGAAAGCCGAGCACGAAGAGCGGCGCGAGCACGAGCACGCGCGTCGCGATGATCTCGAACACGTGCTGGCGCGAGCCTGCGAGCCAGTCCATCGTCTTCGCCGAGTGATGCACCGCGTGGAACTTCCAGAGGAACGGAATCTCGTGGTACGCGCGATGCGTCCAGTATTGCGAGAGATCGGCGACGAGGATGCAGAGCAACAGCTGCCAGACGAACGGGATGCCCTGCACCGCGAGCTGGAAATCGTGATTGACCATCCAGCCGAACGCCGTGATGGATCACGAAGTTCACGGTCAGGAGGATCAGCCCGACCAGGAAATGATTGACCGCGAAGTGCTTCATGTCGGTCTGCCATTCGAGCCGGAACACGAGCTGCTCGCGATACAGCGGAAAGAGCTTCTCGAGCACGATGAAGATCAGCGTCGAGCCGAGCAGATCGAGGATGAACCAGTCGAGCCCGATGTACGGCGTGTTGTCCGGAAAATTGCCGACCGGCACGCGCGAGCCGCCGAGCGCGACCGCGACGATCACGAGCGCGAACGAGACGAGATTGACGTTGCGCCGCATGCCGAGAACGATGCATCGCGAGCGACAGCCCGCCGGCGACGAGAAGCCCGCGAGCAGGAGCTGCCGCAACGTGGCGACCGAATATTCGTGGCGCAGCTCCGGCGTCGTCAGATATTCGGGAAAGTGGAACGCGAGCACCGCGAGCAGACACAGCACGCCGAGCGTCAGCGCGATCACCGTCGCGATCACGCCCTGGCCGAAACGCAACGCGCCGCTGCGGCCGAGCATCGCCGTGGTGTCGTCGACGGTCGATCGCACCGCTTCCGCGGGCTTCTTCACTGCATCGCCGATCGTATACGGCACCCGGCTGACCGACGGGCGCGCTTCGGCTGGTTTCGTCGCTGGCATCTGAGCCGCCTCCCCTCGCGGAGATTCTAGCCGTTACTACGAGGCCGGGTTCAGCGCCGGACATCTGGACCTTTTGACGCCCGTCACGCCGCCGATCCGGAAAGCGCCTTGCGCGCCGCGCACGCGCCGCTCTACGCTCGCGCGGACCGGCGCCCGCCGGCAGGGGACCGCAATGCTCCAGCCGCTTGGCCATATCGCTTTCGGCCTGTTCGGCCTTGCCGTCCTGATCGGCATCGCGTTCCTGTTCTCGAACAACAAGCGCGCGGTCAGCTGGAAACTGGTTCTGAGCGGCGTCGCGCTGCAGCTCGCATTCGCGACGGTCGTGCTCAAGGTGCCGTTCGGCAGCGATGTGTTCAACACGATCGCGCACGGCTTCGTGAAGCTCCTCGACTTCGTCCGCGTCGGCTCCGAGTTCATCTTCGGCAGCTTCATGGACACCTCGAAGTTCGGCTTCGTGTTCGCCGTGCAGGTGCTTCCGACGATCATCTTCTTCGCGTCGCTGACCGGCGTGCTCTATCACCTCGGCGTCATGCAGCAGATCGTCAAGGGCATGGCCTGGGTCATCACGAAGGTCATGAACGTCTCCGGTGCCGAGACGACGAGCGTCTGCGCCAGCGTCTTCATCGGCCAGACCGAGGCGCCGCTGACGATCAAGCCGTACATCGAGCGCATGACCGAATCCGAGCTCATGACCGTCATGATCGGCGGCATGGCGCACATCGCGGGCTCGGTCATGGCCGCGTACGTCGGCCTGCTCGGCGGCGATGATCCCGTGCAGAAGCAGTTCTTCGCCAAACACCTTCTCACCGCCAGCATCATGGCGGCACCCGCGACGCTGATGCTCGCGAAGATCCTCGTGCCCGAAACACAGCAACCGCTGACGCGCGGCACGGTCAAGCTCGACGTCGAGAAGACGACCGCGAACGTCATCGACGCCGCCGCGACCGGCGCCGGCGACGGCCTTCGTCTGGCGCTCAACGTCGGCGCGATGCTGCTCGCGTTCATCGCGCTGATCGCGCTCGTCAATGCGCCGATCCAGTGGTTCGGCGGACATGCGTGGAGCGACGGCGGCACGTCGATCAACGCGTGGCTTTCCGCGAATGCAGGGCGACCGGTCGAGCTTTCGCTGCAGACGCTGTTCGGCTGGGTGCTCGCGCCGCTCGCATGGCTGATCGGCGTGCCATGGCAGGACGCGAACCTCGTCGGCAGCTTCATCGGCGAGAAGGTGGTCATCAACGAGTTCGTCGCGTACGTCGACATGTCGAAACACTTGAGCCAGCTCACGCAGCAGAGCCAGCTGATCGCGACGTATGCGCTCTGCGGCTTCGCGAACTTCTCGTCGATCGCGATCCAGATCGGCGGCATCGGCGGCCTCGCGCCGAACCGGCGCGCCGACCTCGCGCGCCTCGGCCTGCGCGCGGTGCTCGGCGGCTCGCTCGCGACGTTCATGACGGCGACGATCGCCGGCGTGCTCGAGCAGCTCTAGTCGCGGTCCGTTCAGCGCGCGTTTCGCGCCTTTACACGCGCGAGCCGGGTTTCGTTTCGGTTCACGGCGCGCTTCGCATATTCCGTTCGGGAAAGCGGGAGACATCGGTGGCTGAAGTCGCCGGTGCGGGCACTTTCAAGGAGATCGGCCCATGCGTAGACGCTTTCTCCCATCCGGCTTTCTGATCCTCGCGGCGCTGGCGGTATCCGGCACCGCCGCCGCTGTCGATCGCGACACCTCGCAGCTTGAGCTGACTCAGGCGATTACGGCCGTCCAGACGGCCGAACGAGACGATGCCGCGCGTTACGCGCCGGCCGACCTCGACGAGGCACACTCGATGCTCAACTCAGCGCAGGGCGCGGCCGATGCGCGTTCGTGGGACGACACCGCGCTCTTCGCCGAGCGCGCGAAGGTCGCCGGCGATCTCGCCTCGGCGCGCTCGCGCCAGCATCGCGCCGAATCGGCGACCGCGGAAATCGAACGCAGCGTCGATTCGCTGCGCCAGCAGATTGGAGGTGCGCCATGAGAACTTCGAACAAGCTTTGCGCGCTCGCGGCCGGCGCGACGCTGTTCCTCGGCGCGTGCGCGACGGTGCCACCCGGCCCGCCGCCCGACGTCGTTCGCCTGCAGAACGACCTCGACCGCCTGCATAGCGATCCGCGCATCGCGAACAACGCCGGCCCCGAGCTCGCCAATGCCGACGCCGCCGTCGATGTGCTCGCGCGCAACGCACGCGTGCTCGACGCGCGCGCGTACACGCAAGGCGTCTACATCGCCGGCAAGCTCGTCGGCATCGCCGAGGCGACGGCGCTCGCACGGTATGCGGAGCAGCGCGGCACTGAGCTCGGCGTCGAACGCGAGCACCTGCTCGTGCAGAACGACGCGCGCACCACGACGATCGTGACGACGACGGAAGCAGCGCCGGCCGTCGTGCGCAGCGACATCACGCCTGAGCCGCCTGTTGTGCGCGAGACGATCCGCGACGACCGCGGCGAGCTCGTGCCGCGCGGGCGCGCCGAGCTCGAAGCGATGCAGCAACGGATGCCGGGCGTCGAATCGCGGCTCGATGCGCGCGGTCTGGTCGTGCGGCTCGGCGATTTCATGTTCGAGCCCGGCCGCGCGGAGCTGACGCCGACCGCCGAGCAATCGCTCGATGGCGTCGCGCGCGTGCTCGCATCGGACCGCGATGCGGGCATCACGGTTGAAGCGTTCGGCGATGATGGCCTCGCGACTGCGCGCGGGGACGCAGTGCGCGACTACCTCGATGCGCGCGGCGTCGACGGCTCGCGCATTGCATCGCGCACGGTCGGCTACCGCGAAGGGCTCGCGCGCAACGATCGTCGCGTCGACATCGTGATCCAGGGCGACTATCGCTGAATCACGCACTCCCCCTCTCCCTCTCCGTCACGGAGAGGGAGAGTGAAGGCGGTTACACTGCTGCGCATCCCCTGAAGATGCGCAGCCATGGATCGCAACGCGGACGTCATCGTCGTCGGTTCCTACGTCCAGGACCACGCCTGGCTCACGGACCGCTTTCCCGAAACCGGCGAGACGCGCCGCGCACTCGGCTTCAACACCGGACCCGGCGGCAAAGGCTTCAATCAGGCCGTCGCGTGCCTGCGCCAGGGCGTGCCGACGCTGTTCGTCGGTGCGATTGGTGACGACCACCTCGGCGAGATCGCGCGCCGTTTCGGCGAGGACGAAGGCCTGCCGTGCCGCTGGCTGGTCGTCAGCGACGCGCCGACCGCGGCGTCGAGCATCGTCGTCGACCAGACCGGCGCGAACCTGCTCGTCGTGAACCTCGCCGCCAACGAGCGGCTTGATCCTGCGTTCGTCGAGGCGCAGGCCGACGCGTTCGACGGCGCGAAGATCCTCGTGCTGCAGCTCGAGAACAATCTCGATGCGATCACCGCTGCGCTCGCGATCGGCAAGCGGCACGGCCTGTTGCGACTGCTGAACCCGGCGCCGGTGCACCCGGACCTCGATGCGCCGCTGCTCGCGGAGTGCGACCTGATCACGCCGAACGAAACCGAGTTCGCGCTGCTGCTCGAGCGTATCGCGGGCGAGCGCGTCGCGGCATCGACGCTGGTCGAACGCCCGAACAGCGATCTGCACGCGCTGGCGCGAACGCTCGGCGTGTCGACCGTGGTCGTCACGCTTGGCGCCGAGGGCTGCTTCGTTTCGCACGACGAGCGCTCGAACAGGCGCGGCGACGCGAAAGCGTTCTATCGCGTGCGCGCCGAGAAGGTGAACGCGGTCGATTCGACCGGCGCGGGCGACGCGTTCTCGGGCGCGCTCGCGGCCGCGATGCTGCGCTTTCGCGGCAGGCCTTTCCTCGATGCCGTCATGCATGCGAACCGCGTCGCGGCGATGTCGACCGAGACCGTCGGCACGGCGCCGGCGATGCCGCGCTTCGACGACGTCATCGCGCGCTTCGGCTGACGCGCAAGGCGGTCCTGAAACCGGCGCCCGGCGCCGGTACAATGCGCGCCCCATGCGTATCGGCCCCTATTCCATCGACCCGCCCGTCGTGCTCGCGCCGATGGCCGGCGTCACCGACAAGCCGTTCCGCCAGCTGTGCAAGCGGCTCGGCGCGGGGCTTGCCGTCGTCCGAGATGACGACGGCCGATCCGCGCCTGTGGACGACGCGAAAGTCGCTGAAGCGCATGGACCACGCCGGCGAGCCCGAGCCGGTCAGCGTGCAGATCGCCGGCTACGATCCCGGCGATGCTCGCCGAGGCCGCGCGCTACAACGTCGACCACGGCGCCGCAGATCATCGACATCAACATGGGCTGCCCGGCGAAGAAGGTCTGCAACGTCTGGTCCGGCAGTGCGCTGCTGCAGGACGAGGCGCTGGTCGCGCGCATCGTCGATGCGGTCGTCGACGCGGTCGACGTGCCGGTGACGCTGAAGATCCGCACGGGCTGGAATCGCGACAACCGCAACGGCGTCCGCATCGCGAAGATCGCCGAGGACGCCGGCATCGCCGCGCTCGCGGTACACGGCCGCACGCGCGCCGATATGTACGAAGGCGAGGCCGAGTACGAAACGATCGCGGCGATCAAGCAGGCGATCCGCATTCCGGTGTTCGCGAACGGCGATGTCGATTCGCCGCAGAAGGCGCGGCACGTGCTCGACGTCACGGGCTGCGATGCGGTCATGATCGGCCGCGCGGCGCAGGGCCGGCCGTGGATCTTTCGCGAGATCGCGCACTACCTCGCGACCGGCGAGATCGCTCGCGCCGCCGGCGCCCGCCGAAGTGCGCGACATCCTGCTCGGCCACCTCGACGATCTCTACGCGTTCTACGGCGAGCAGCAGGGCGTGCGCATCGCGCGCAAGCATCTTGGCTGGTACGCGAAGGATCGGCCCGAGAATGCGGCGTTCCGCGCCGTGGTCAATCGCGCCGAAAGCGCGACGCGAGCAGGTGCGCCTGACGCGCGACTACTTCGACGCGCTGGCGGCCGACGTGACGCCCGAGTTCGCGGCGGCCGCCTGAGCCGAAGCAGCGCGCTCAGGTCTCGAAACGCATGCCGCCAGCGAAGGACCACGCAACCGGTTGTCATGACGCTCTCCTGCCTGCCCACTCAGAGCAGAGAATGTCGTATCGCGGGCGACACCGACACGCGCGAAAATGCGCGCGAGCGGCGCTACAGCGTGCCGCGAGCTCAGTTGGCCTGTTTCGGCATCTTGCGGCCGGACGTGGTGAAGCTCACGTCACCCACGGCAGCATCAGCCAGCCGAGCACGAGCACGATCAGCGCATAGCGCGCGATCTTGTAGCCGAGCGGATGCTTGCGCTTGAACGCCTTCTTGCGCTCGCCGACGCGGTGCGCGAATCCATACAGCCGGTTCACCGCGCCGACGCGTTCGGTCTCGACGTTCTGCGTCGCGGTCGCGTGTCCGAGCACGCGGCTGACGACCGGTTGATCGCGCGCATCACCGGTGTCTGCAGCGGACGCTCGACATCGCAGAACAGGATCACGCGCGTCTGGTCGGTCTTGTTCTCGGCCCAGTGCACGAAGGTCTCGTCGAACACGATGTCGTCGCCGTCGCGCCACGAGTACGGCTCGCCGTCGACGAAGATGAGGCACTCGTCCGAGTTCGGCGTGATCGAGCCCGAGGTGATAGCGCAGCGATCCCGCGAACGGATCGCGATGCGGATTCAGTTTGCTGCCCGGCGGCAGCAACGCGAACATCGCGGCCTTCACGCTCGGAATCTTCTCGAGCATCGCGACCGTGTTCGGGCAAAGCGTATGCGCGGACGGCAGCGGCTCGCCGTACCACTTGAGATAAAAGCGCTTCCAGCCTTCCTTGAAGAACGAGCCGAAGCTCGCGTCGTTGTGCTTCTCGGCGGCGCGGATGAAACCTTCGTCGAAGAGGTGCAGCGCTTCCTCGCGGATCGTGCGCCAGCCATCGCGGAGCGGATCGAGGTGCGGAAAATTCGGGCGATCGAGAATCGGCTTCGCCGGCACCGCCGAGAACGCGTACATCAGAATGTTGTACGGCGCGAAGATGCCGGAGTGATCGAGGAGCTGCCGCGAGAACTTGAGCCGGGCGCGGCCGCGCAAATGCACGTACAGCACGCTCGCGACATACCACGCGATCAATGCGACGATGACGAGGCGGATCGAGAGCTGCACTTGCGTCAAATGGATCCGGTTGCGCGGGAACCAAGCATACGCCGACTCAGCGCTTCGCCTGGTCGCGCGCGAGCTTGTCGGCCTTGAGACGGCCGAGCGCCGCGGCGACGCCGGAGATGTCCGCGGCGGAATCCGCGGGCAGCGCATCGCGGAGCAGCGGCGCGAGCACCGCGGTGTCGTCGCCGGCTTCGATCAGCGCGGCGGAAAGCCGTCCCGCGTCCTTCGGTGAGCCGAACGCGCGGCTTTGCAGCAGCGTAACGCCGTCGGCCTCGAGCTTGAAATAGAACTGGCCGTCGGATTCGCGATAGCTCTTCATCTGCGGCAGCGGCGCGGCATCGTCGACTGAGTTCTTCGCATCGCCTGCGATCGCACGATCGGTCAGCTTGCGCACACCGACCGCCCAGCGAAGCTTCTCGATGAATGCACCGCTCCGCTCGCGCGCCTTCTTCGCGCCGTCGAGCAGGCGATCCTCGATCTCCTGCGGGCGCGCGACAAGCGCGTCGTAGCGCTCGCGCGCGGGCGCGAGCTCGGCGTCGATCCGCTCGAACAGCTTCTGCTTCGCATCGCCCCAGGCGATGCCGTCGGCGAACGCGCTGGCGCATCGCCGCCGTTTCGTCGGCGCTCGCGAACGCCTGGTAGATCGCTGAAGATGTTCGAGCTCGTCCGGATCCTTCGGCTCGCCCGGCGCGCGCGAATCGGTGACGATGCCGAGGATCGCCTTCTTCAATTCCTTCGCCGGCAGCCACAGCGGAATCGTGTTGTTGTAGCTCTTCGACATCTTGCGCCCGTCGAGTGCCGGGCAGCGTCGCGACGTTTTCCTCGATCGCTCGCCTCGGGCAGCGTGAAGTAGTCGCCGCCGTAGATGTGGTTGAAGCGCTGCGCGATGTCGCGCGCCATCTCGATGTGCTGCACCTGGTCGCGACCGACCGGCACCTCGTTCGCGTTGAACATCAGGATGTCTGCCGCCATCAGCACCGGATACATGTAGAGACCGGCCGTGATGCCGGCATCGGCGTCTTCGCCGCTCCGCGCTGTTCTGGTCGACCGCCGCCTTGTACGCATGCGCGCGATTGAGCAGGCCCTTCGCCGTGACGCAGGTCAGCAGCCAGGTCAGCTCCGGAATCTCCGGAATGTCCGACTGGCGATAGAAGAACACCTTTTCCGGATCGAGCCCGCAGGCGAGCCACGCTCGCGGCGATCTCGAGCGTCGACTGCTGCACGCGCGCCGGATCGTCGCATTTGACCAGCGCGTGATAGTCGGCGAGGAAGTAGAACGACTCGACGTCGGCGCGCAGGCTCGCGGCGATCGCCGGGCGGATCGCGCCGACGTAGTTGCCGAGGTGCGGCGTGCCGGTGGTCGTGATGCCGGTCAGGACCCGGCGTTTCTGGCTCATTTTCGAAGGATTCTTCGGGGCTCGAACGCCGAGTCTACGGGATCGGGCCGCCCGGGCTTAACCCCGGCGCCATCCCGGCCGCGTTGGACAGATCACCAACCCGGAGGAGTACCGATCCATGCGTGCCCTGCTTTGTACCGCCCTGCTCGCCCTGACCGCCTGCGCCGCCGCGCCGTCGACGCACGCCGGCAGCCTGCGTCGACCTTGCCGTCGTCGACCGCGACACCGGCGAGACGCTGCGCACCTATTCGCACCACGGCAAGCTCTACGTCGCCGGCACGCCCGGCCATCGCTACTCGGTGCGCATGACGAACCGCACCAGCGGCCGCGTGCTGACCGTGCCTCAGCGTCGACGGCGTCAACGCGATCACCGGCCAGACGGCCAGCGCCAGCCAGTCCGGCTACGTGCTCGAGCCCGTGGGAATCGGCCGATATCGCCGGCTGGCGCAAGAGCGACGACGAGATCGCGCAGTTCAATTTCACTGCGCTGCCCGACAGCTATGCGGCGCGCACCGGCCGGCCGGCGAACGTCGGCGTGATCGGCGTCGCCGTGTTCAACGAGCGCGTCTACTGGCGCGATCGCGAGAACGACCTTTCGCGCAGCGAAGCGCCGGCGCCGCCGGCGAGCTCGGCGAACGAAGGCATCGCGGGCCGCGAGCAAGCGCCGGCAGCGGATGCAGCCAAATCCGTCGCGCAGCCGATGCCGAGCGAAGCGCAGGCCGAAAAGCGCGCGTCCGCCGGCGCGCTCGCGAAGGACGAGCGCCTCGGCACCGGCCACGGCGCGCGCGAGTATTCGCACATCGACACGACGACGTTCGAGCGTTCGACCAGCTGGCCGGCCCAGCAGGTCTCGATCTACTACGACAGCTACAGGAACCTCGTCGCGCAAGGCATCATCGAGCGGCCGATCGCGCGGCAGGATCCGCAGCCGTTCCCGAATGGGTTCGTGCCCGATCCGCCGTCGCGCTGAGCGATCTCATCCTCTGAAACCGGTTGGCGGCGGCCTATTGGCCGCCGTCGTCGTTTGGACGTCCATTCGCTTCGCTTGATTCCTAACGTCGATCTAACCTTTCGACTGCCAGACTCGTCCCCGCACCTTCCACCCTGGGGATTCGTATGCGCAGCAGGCTCATCGCCGGCGGGTTGTTCGTTCTCTCGTTTTTCGCGACGACGGCATTCGCCGACACGACGCTGCTCAACGTCTCCTACGATCCGACGCGCGAGCTCTACCAGGACGTCAACGCGGCGTTCGCCGCAGAAGTGGAAGGCAGGAGACCGGCGAGACGGTGACGATCAAGCAGTCGCACGGCGGCTCGGGCAAGCAGGCGCGCGCGGTCATCGACGGCCTCGAGGCCGACGTCGTCACGCTCGCGCTCGCCTACGACATCGACGCGCATCGCCGAGAACGGCGGCCTCGTGCCGGCCGACTGGCAGAAGCGCCTGCCCGAACAACAGCGCGCCGTACACGTCGACGATCGTGTTCCTCGTGCGCAAGGGCAACCCGAAGGGCGATCAAGGACTGGGACGATCTCGTCAAGCCCGGCGTCGCGCGTCATCACGCCGAACCCGAAGACGTCGGGCGGCGCGCGCTGGAACTACCTCGCCGCGTGGGGCTACGCGCGCGAAGAAGTACGGCGGCGACGACGCCAAGGCGAAGGAGTTCGTCGCGCAGCTCTACAAGAACGTGCCCGTGCTCGACTCCGGCGCGCGCGGCTCGACGACGACGTTCGTCGAGCGCGGCATCGGCGACGTGCTGATCGCCTGGGAGAACGAGGCGCTGCCTCGCGGTCGAGCGAGCTCGGGCAGGAGCAAGTTCGAGATCGTCGTGCCGTCGCGTCAGCATCCTCGCCGAGCCGCCGGTCGCGCGTCGTCGACAAGGTCGTCGACAAGCACGGCACGCGCGCGGTCGCCGAGGCGTACCTGCAAGTTCCTCTACACGCCCGAAGGCCAGGAGATCGCCGCGCAAGCACTACTACCGGCCGCGCGATCGCCGACGGTCGCCGCGAAGTACGCGAGCAAGTTCCCGAAGGTCGACGCTGTTCACGATCGACGAGGCGTTCGGCGGCTGGCAGAAGGCGCAGGCGACGCACTTCGCCGACGGCGGCACGTTCGATCAGATCTACGAGCCGGGGCGATGAGCGCGTGCGCGAAGCGCGCCGCGCGATGCGCTGCCGGGCTTCGGGCTGACGCTCGGCTTCACGCTCGCGTACCTCGGCGCTGATCGTGCTGATCCCGCTCGCGGCGCTCGTCGCTGAAGGCGGCGACGATCGGGCCGCGTCGCGTTCTGGACGGCGGTCACGGCGCCGCGCGCGCTCGCGGCGTATCGCCTCACGCTTCGGCGCGCGGCGCTCGCGGCGCTGATCAACGCTCGTGTTCGGCCTGCTGCGTCGCGTGGGTGCTCGTGCGCTACCGCTTTCCGGGCACGCAGCTGGTCGACGCGCTCGTCGACCTGCCGTTCGCGCTGCCGACCGCGGTCGCCGGCATCGCGCTGACCGCGCTCTACGCGCCGAACGGCTGGCTCGGCCGCTGGCTCGAGCGGCTCGGCATCAAGGTCGCGTTCACGCCGCTCGGCGTCGTGGTCGCGCTGACCTTCGTCGGGCTGCCGTTCGTCGTGCGCACGGTGCAGCCGGTGCTCGAGGAGCTCGAGCCCGAGCATCGAGGAGGCCGCGGCGACGCTCGGCGCGGACGCGCTGGCGACGCTCTCGCGCGTCATCCTGCCGGCGCTCTGGCCGGCGCTCGCTCACCGGCTTCGCGCTCGCGTTCGCGCGCGCGCTCGGCGAGTACGGCTCGGTCGTCTTCATCTCCGGCAACATGCCGATGAAGACCGGAGATCGCGCCGCTGCTGATCGTCGACCAAGCTCGAGCAGTTCGACTACGCGGGCGCGACCGCGATCGCGGTCGTGATGCTGCTCGCGTCGTTCGTCGCTGCTGCTCGCTGATCAACGCTGCTGCAGCGCTGGACCGTGCGGCGACGGCTCGCGCGGACGGCGCGATGAGCGCGTCGCGGAGACCGTCGACGGCACTGCGCGAGCCGGCGCTGGGTGCGGTGCGCGCTGATCGCGATCGCGCTCGCGTTCGTCGCGCGTGTTCCTCGTCGCTGCCGCTCGTCGCGGTGTTCGCGAGGCGTTCGCGAAGGGCTTCGCGCTCTACGTCGACCGCGGTCGTCGACGCCGACGCGCGCGCGGCGATCCGGCTCACGCTGCTCGTCGCCGCGATCGTCGGTGCCGCTCAACGCGGTCTTCGGCGTCGCCGCGGCCTGGCGATCGCGAAGTTCGAGTTCCGCGGCAAGAGCCTGCTCGTCACGCTGATCGACCTGCCGTTCGCGGTGTCGCCGGTCGATCTCGGGCCTGATCTTCGTGCTGCTGTTCGGCGCGCAGCGGCTGGCTCGGCCCGTGGCTCGCCGCGCACGACATCAAGATCATCTTCGCGGTGCCCGGCATCGTGCTCGCGACGACGTTCGTCACGTTCCCGTTCGTCGCGCGCGAGCTGATCCCGCTCATGCAGGCGCAGGGCAGCGAGGAGGAGCAGGCCGCGCTGACGCTCGGCGCGAGCGGCTGGCAGATGTTCTGGCGCGTCACGCTGCCGAAGATCCGCTGGGGCCTGCTCTACGGCGTGATCCTCTGCAACGCGCGCGCGATGGGCGAGTTCGGCGCGGTGTCGGTCGTGTCGGGCCACATCCGCGGCGTGACCAACACGATGCCGCTGCACGTCGAGATCCTCTACAACGAGTACAAGCTGCGCGGCCGCGTTCGCGGTCGCGTCGCTGCTCGCGCTGCTCGCGCTTGTGACGCTCGTGCTGAAGAAGCTCGTCGGCTGGCGCATGCGGCGAGTCGAAGCGCGGAGTGCGGCCGCATGAGCATCGAGCTTGCCGACATCGCGAAGCGATACGCCGACGCAGTTGCGCTCGACGGCATCGATCTTTCGATCGAATCCGGCGAGCTGCTCGCGCTGCTCGGTCCGTCGGGCTCCGGCAAGACGACGCTGCTGCGCATCATCGCCGGCCTCGAGTTTCCCGATCGCGGGCAGCGTGCGCTTCGAAGGCGCGACGTGACCGCGCTCGATGCGCGCAAGCGGCACGTCGGCTTCGTGTTCCAGCACTACGCGCTGTTCCAGCACATGACCGTGTTCGACAACGTCGCGTTCGGCCTTCGCGTGCGCCGCGGGGAAGCGGCCGCGGCGCGCGGAATTGAAGCGCCGCGTCGGCGAGCTGCTCGAGCTCGTGCAGCTCGGCGATCTGGCGAACCGCTATCCCGCGCAGCTCTCCGGCGGACAGCGCCAGCGCGTCGCGCTCGCGCGCGCGCTCGCGGTCGAGCCCGAGGTGCTGCTGCTCGACGAGCCGTTCGGCGCGCTCGACGCGCGCGTGCGCGGCGAGCTGCGCCGCTGGCTGCGCGGCCTGCACGACGCATCCACGTGACGAGCGTCTTCGTCACGCACGATCAGGAGGAGGCGCTCGAGCTCGCCGATCGCGTCGTCGTGATGAACCGCGGGCGCATCGAGCAGATCGGCGATGCGCAAACGCTCTACACGAAACCCGCGAGCCCGTTCGTCTGCCGCTTTCTCGGCGAAGTCAACGAGCTTCCGCCGGCGCTGCACGCGATGTGGACCGGCGTGCGCGACGCCGACGCGATCGCGTTCGTGCGGCCGCACGATCTCGATCTCATTCCCGCGGCCGCGGCGTATTCGCCGGCGCGTGTCGAGACCGTGCGCGATCTTGGCGCGACGATGCGCATCGAGGTGCGCCACCCGGCGATCCCGGCAGCGCTGATCGTGATTCAGGAGCGCCGCCGCTTCGCAGAGAACGCGCTTGCGCCCGGCGAGGCCGTTGCGATCTCGGCGAAACGCTGGGTGATCTTCCGCTCCGGCGACTCGGCCGGCTGAGCGACATTTGTTCGCGGATGGAGATTTTCTTTCGCGTTCCCGTGCTCCGCCGGAAAACTTTGCAACGCCTTCACACCGAGTCGATGGAACGCCTGCGCGAACTCTGCAATCGTGTGCCGCTGTCATTTGAGATTCGCCGCCATGCGTAGATTCGCTCTTTGCATCCTCCTGATCGCCGCGAGCACGAGCGCGTTCGCGGCGCCCGCGTTGCTCGATCGCGCGAAGCTCGATCGCTTGAACGGGCTCGCGGTCGGATCGCGCGTCGTCCTCGACGGTTTCCCCGATGGATTCGGCGGGCAATCGAGCCTCACGTTCCAGCGCGTCGATGTTTACGCGCGCGGCGCCCGCATCGTCGTCGTCGATGCGAACGGCGAGCACGAGCTGCCGAAATCGAAGCGCGTCGAGCTGATCGGCAAGAACGCTGCGGGCGACGTGCGCGTCAGCCTTGCGTTCGATCCCGGCGTCGTCAACGTGCACGGCGTCGGCACGAGCACATCGGGTACGTTCGTCGTCAGCGCGGAACGCTCGGCGAACGGGCTCAAGCTCAACGCCGTGCCGGTCGAGTCGACGTATCCCGCCGGCGTCGTGCCCGAGATCGTGCCGACCGACGATGCGCTGCCGAGCGGCCGTGCGAGTCCGAGCGCGCTCGAGATCGCGCTCACAGGGCAGGCACCCGAGGGCGCGCTGCGCTACGCGACCGTCGCGGTCGACACCGACAACGAGTTCATGTCGGCGCGCTTCAGCAACAACACGACCGCGGCCGCGGCCTGGATCGCCGATCTCTTTTCGACGATGAACGTCATGTACGAGCGCGACGTCAACGTCATGCTGCAGCTGGGTACGACGATCCTGCGCACGACGAGCGATCCGTACACGCAGAACGACACGCCGGCCGACGGCAATGATCTCAACGAGTTCGGCACGTACTGGGCGGCGCATTACCAGGCGACGCCGCGTGCATTCGCGATGCTGCTTTCGGGCAAGTCGTCGAGCGGCAACTCGGCGTCGGGCATCGCCTGGATCCAGGCGTACTGCGAAACGCAGTCGCAGGGCGGCAGCTACAGCGTCAACCAGATCTTCACGAATCCGCAGGTCGACGTCAGCCTCTCGGCGCGTATCGTCGGCCACGAGCTCGGCCACAACTTCGGCGCCTGGCACACGCACTGCACGAACATCACGAACGGCAGCGCGCCGGTCGCGACGAACACGATCGACCAGTGCTATCGAGGCGAGGCAAGCGCCGGCTGCTACGGCGGCGCCGTGAGCTGCCCGACGGCAGGCCCGGGCCATCCGCTCGGCACGATCATGAGCTACTGCAACGTCGGCGGCACGAACGGCGCGAACTGCGGGCAGAACGTGCTGCAGTTCCATCCGACGCAGGTCTCGACGCTGAACGCGCTGATCTCGCAGAACACGCCGAGCTGCCTTGCGACGACCGGCGGCGACGAGATCTTCGGGAACGGCTTCGACTGACGCCTCTTCGACGCTCGCGCCATATTCAATCGCGCATCAGCGTCGACTTGCCGAACAGGCTCTCGATGAGGTCGACGGCGAGGATCGCCGTCTTGTTGTGCTCGTCGAACGCAGGATTGAGCTCGACGATATCGACCGATCCGAGCTGCCCGGTGTCCGCGATCATCTCCATGCAGAGCTGCGCCTCGCGGTAATTCGGCCCGCCGGGCACGGTCGTGCCGACGCCCGGCGCGATGCCGGGATCGAGGAAGTCGACGTCGAAGCTGACGTGCAGGTGCGTGTCCGGCCCGATGCCGCCGAGCGCTTCCTCCATCACGCGCTTCATGCCCATCTCGTCGATGTAGCGCATGTCGTAGATGTCGAGGCCCGTGTCGTGCACGAGCTTCTTTTCGCCGGCGTCGACCGAGCGGATGCCGATCTGGCTGATGCACGACGCCGCGATCGCCGGCGCGTTGCCGCCGAGCTCGACGAGCTCGCGCGGACCGTTGCCGGCGAGGCACGCGACGGGCATGCCGTGGATGTTGCCCGAGGGCGTGAGCGAGTTCGTGTTGAAATCCGCATGTGCATCGAGCCAGAGGATGCGCAGCTTCTTGCCGCGCTCCTGGCAGTGCTTCGCGACGGCCGTGATCGAGCCGATCGCAAGGCTGTGATCGCCGCCGAGCATGACCGGCAGGCGGCCGGCGTCGAGCTCGGCCTTGACCGCGTGCATGACGCTGCGCGTCCAGGTGACGACTTCGGGCAGGTGCCGGTAGCCGTTCGACGGCGGCTGCCACGGATTGACCGGCCCCGCGAGATTGCCGCGATCGAGCACGTCGATGCCGCGCGCGCGCAGCGCATCGCCGACGCCGGCGACGCGGAGCGCTTCGGGCCCCATCGACGCGCCGCGATGGCCGGCGCCGATGTCGGTCGGCGCGCCGATCAGTGAAATGCGAACGGGAGAGGCCATGCGGATGTCGGGACGGCGCCGCGCGAGTCGGCGATGCGGAAATTATAGCCGTGCCCGCTGATCGGCTGGCGCCGGTGCGTTTTCAGTGCCCGGCTGCCGCGCGCTGGGCCTGCCGCGCGAGATCGTCGAGCAGCGCTTGGATAGGTCCTTCGAGGCGCTCGGCGAGATCGTGTCCGCCGTGCGCGAACGCGTGGTCGGCCTTGCGTGCCAGCGTGCCGAGCGACGCATAGCCGTAGGTCGGCGCCGAGCCGGCGAGCCGGTGGACAAGGCCATGGAGCTTCCTTGCCGAGGCATCGTCCTTCGCCGTCCTGAATGCGCGCCACGCCTCGAGCAGCGCCTCGTGCTTGGACGCGAGCGAGCGCGCATAGCGCGCGTGCAGGGCATCCATCTGGGGCGAGGTCGCGGTCACAAAAATGCAAATCGCAGCATTCGCCGATCATACGGCTTGGGCGCATCGGCCCGCAGCGGCGCATTGACGATAAGCGAACGCGGCCGGCGCTATGCTGCGCGTCCCGCAGGGCTGTCGTGGAGGAGAAGGTCATGAGCGATCTGACGAACCAGGTCATGGGTCATCTCGACGATCAGCGCATCCAGGCGATCGCCCAGCAACTCGGCGTCGATCCGTCAGAGGCCGAGAGCGCGATCAAACAGGCGATGCCGCTCCTGATCGGCGGCCTTGCGCGGAACGCGCAGACCGACGAAGGCGCCGGCGCGCTGCATTCGGCGCTCGGCGATCACGCCGGCAGCGACGTCGGCTCGATCCTCGGCAGCGTGCTCGGCGGTGGCGGCGGGATCGGCAACGGCGCCGCGATCCTCGGCCACATCTTCGGCGCGCGCCAGGATCAGGCTGCGCAAGGCCTTGGCCAGCAGACCGGACTCGGCTCGCAGAACGCGGGCCAGCTGCTCGCGATCCTCGCGCCGGTCGTCATGGGCGTGCTCGGCAACATGAGCCAGCGCCAGGGCATGAATGCGAGCGGGCTCGGCAGCGTGCTCGGTCAGGAAGCGCAGCGGATCGGCGGCAGCAATGCGGGCGGTCTGCTCGGCGCCGTGTTCGATCAGGATGGCGACGGCAAGTTCGGGCTCAGCGACGTGCTGAAGATGGGCGAAGGGCTGCTCGGCGCGCGCGGTCGCGTCTGACGCTCACGCCGCCTGCGCGGAACGTCGCGCGGGTCCTTCCGGTGATTTTGGTACGCGCGCTTTCGCGAGCGCGCGCGCCATGCGGCGCACGGCCTCGTCGAGCTCGGCTTCGTCGTGATAGCTGAAGCCCAGGCGCATGAAACGGTCCTCGCGCTGCGCGAAGTCGTACGCGCGCGCGCTCGCGAAGCGCACGCCCTCGCGCTCGCCCGCGTCGACCCACTTCGGCACGTCGATCGCATCGTCGACCCGCGCCCATAGCGCCGTGCCGCCCGGCGGCACGCGGAAATCGAGCGCGCTGCCGAGCCGGTGCCGGAGCGCTTCGACCAGAGCGTCGCGACGCGACGCATACGTACGCCGCATGCGGCGCATGTGCCGGAGCAGCTCGCCATCCTCGAAGAGTTCCGCGACGGCGCATTCGATCGCGGCATCGCCGCGCGCATCGCTCGCTGCGCGAAGACTCGCGAGCCGCTCGAACACAACCGGCGATGCGACGACGAATCCGGCCCCGATGCCGGGCGCGAGCAGGTTCGACAGCGAGCCGACATAGACGACGTTCGCGCGTCCAATGCCCGCCGCGATCGGCAGCACGGGCTTGCCGGCGTAGTGGAACTCGTGGTCGTAGTCGTCCTCGATGATCGCAAAGCCGCGCTCGAGCGCGAGACGCGCGAGCCGCGCGCGACGCTGCGGCGACATCACACTCGCCGTCGGGAACTGGTGATGCGGCGTCAGGAACACCGCGCGCACGCGCTCGTGCGCGAGCAATGTTTCGAGCGATTCGACGTCGAGCCCGTTTTCGTCGAGCGGCAGCGGCACGAGCCGCGCGCCAGCGAGCCGCAGCACGTTCCACGCCGGCGGATAACCCCACTGCTCGACCGCGACGACGTCGCCCGGCACGAGCAGCGCACGCGCGACGAGATCGATCGCCTGCTCGATGCTGCGCGTGACCATGAGATTTTCGGGCGTCACGGCGAGCCCGCGCGTCCGCGACAGCATCGCGGCGAGCTCGCGGCGCAGGCGCTCGTGTCCGCAGGCCTGCGAATAGGTCAGCAGCACGCGGCCTTTCTGCTCGATCGCGCGGCGAAACGCGCGCGCGAGCTCGCGCGCCGGAAAGAGCCGCGCATCCGGCATGCTCGTCGACAGCATCAGCATGCCGGGCGGCAGCGGTTTCATGTCGGGCAGACGCGGCAGCGGCGGCGCGACGGCGAATGTCGGCACCTCGCTCGCGAACGCCGCGGGCGCGATCACGCGCGGCGCCTGCTCGGCAACGAAGGTGCCGCCGCCGACGCGCGTCAGCACCAGGCCTTCGGCGGCGAGCTCGTCGTAACCGGCCACGACCGTGTTGCGGTTGAGCTCAAGCGATTCGGCGAGCTCGCGCGTGCCCGGCAGCGGCTCGCCGGGCTTCAGGCGGCCGCGGCGGATGTCGTCCGCGATCGCGCTCGCGAGCTGCAGGAACAGCGGCTGCCCGCGGCCGGGATCGAGCGGAACCGAGAGTTCCCATCGGCGCATGGCGAAGGAGACGGAACCGGACCAGCGAACGTCGCAAAACCGGCGCTCCCGGCGCGCGGCCGGGACGGCGACGCTGGCCGCGCAGTCCGCCACTTACCCAGGGAGAACACCATGCAATCGATTTCGCGCACGATCCTCGCGGCCGCCTGCGCCGCCGCGCTCGCCGGCACGGCCTTGGCCGCCGAGGCGCCGCAGCGTCACGACGCCCAGCGCTACACGATTACCGTCCTGACCTCGCTCGGCGGCACGAACAGCCGCGCAAACAGCCTCGACGATCTCGGCATCGTCGGCGGCTACTCGAAGGTGACCGGCAACGCGGTCCGCCACGCGACGATCTGGTCGTTGCGCGCACCGCAGACGCCGATCGATCTCCTGAGCCTTGGCGGCGCGGGCTTCAACAGCAGCGTCGCCTGGCCCGTGAAGAACAACCTCGGGCTCATCTCGGGGATCAGCGAGACCGGCGACGTCAACCCGCTCGGCGAAACCTGGAGCTGCGGTTTCTTCTTCGCGACCAGCGGCAAGGTCTGCTACGGCTTCGTCACGTCGGCGTTCGATTCGCAGCATCGCCTCTATCCGCTGAAGCCGCTGCCGGGCGGCATCAACAGCTACGCGACCGGCACGAACGACTGGGGCACGACGGTCGGCTGGGCCGAGAACGGCGTCCACGACACGACCTGCGCGAGCGATTCGAACCAGGTGCTGCAGTTCAAGCCGGTCACGTGGTCGCTCGGCCATGAGCTTCCGCGCCGGCAACTGCCGCTGATCTCGGCCGACACGTCGGGCGCCGCGACCGCGATCAACGACCGCGACCAGATCGTCGGCATCTCCGGCACGTGCGATCAGGCCGTTGGCCGGAAGACGGCGACGCACGCCGTGCTCTGGGATAACGGCCGCGCGAACGACCTCGGCAATCTCGGCGGCACGAGCTGGAATACGCCGACCGCGATCAACGAGGCCGGCGACGTCGTCGGATTTTCCGGGACCGATCCAGACGATATCGACGGCAACTTCACGCACGCATTCCTGAAACGGCGCAACCATGCGATGCAGGATCTCGGCGTGCTGCCCGGCGACATCTCGAGCACGGCGACGGCGATCAACCTCTTCGGCCAGGTCGTCGGCTACTCGAACGATGCCGCGGGTCATATCCGTGCGGTCGTCTGGCAGAACGGCGTGCCGGTCGAGCTCGGTCCGCTCGCGCCCGATTTCGTGGGCTCGCTCGTGCTCGCGAACGACATCAACGATTTCGGCGTCATCGCCGGGCGCGGACTCGATGCGAGCGGCGCGATCGTCGCCTTCATCGCGACGCCGGTGCACTGACGACGCGTCACTTTGACGAAGCACAACGGCAAGCAAATGAACGGCGCCGCAACCGCGGCGCTTAGCACCTGCAAAAACCACAGTTTCAGCAACGCAGTCGCTCAGAACGCGCCGCAGCACCAAGGTATACACGGCGCAAGCTCTTCAGCGCACGGTCAAGGTGCGGCGAATACGGTCGTCACTCAAGGATTTTGAACGAGGAGAACAACGATGAAAGGCGAACTTCCGCTCGAGCGCCAGGCAGTCCAGGTGCAGATCGACAACGGCGAGTGGCAGGCGGCGACCTATCAGGACGGGCAGTTCGTGGATCTCTACGGATTGCCGCTGGATCATCGCAAGGTCACGAGCTGGCGTCCGGCGGGCGGCAGCGCGAACGGCCGCGCCGCGCCGAATCGGAACATCCGTCCCGAGTCGACGGCACAGCGCGCGAACTGACGCGCGTCGCGCGACCGCGCATCGCACGACATTGGATCGCCGCGAAGTGGAATGCTTCGCGGCGATCGTTTCTCGAGATCAGCTTTTTTTCGTTCCCTGCGCGCCGTTCGTCGCGGCGCCTTTCGGCGGTTCCGCGACGTGCGCGGCGTCGCCATCCTGCACGCCGTCCGGCGGGCTTTGAATCACGCGATCGTCGGCCGCGAGGCCCGAGCCGATCTCGATGACCTGACCGAGATCGCGCGCGATCGTCACCTGCTTCAGGCGGATCTTGTCGTCCTTGTCGAGCGTCGCGACGCGAAGGCCGTGCTTGTCGAACAGGAGTGCGCTCGACGGGATGCGCAGCGCAGCTGCATTGCCCGGAAGCTGCAGGCTGACGCTGGCGAAACCGCCCGGAAGGAGGTCGCTGTTCGCGTTGTCGACGCCGAGCTGCATCAGCGTGGAACCCGATGAGACGTTGACGGCCTGCGACGACGACTCGACAGTCGCCTCGTACTTCCTGCCCGCGCGCTCGGGCACCGTGATCGTCGCCTTAGTACCGGGCGGAATGCTCGGCACGTACGTCTGCGGCACGCTGACATAGACGCGAAGCTTCTTCGTGTCCGACACGACGAAGAGCTCCTGCCCGGTCGTGCCGCCGACGTTGATCAGCGCGCCGACGTCGGTGTTGCGCGCGGTGACGATCCCGTCGAACGGCGCCGTGATGCGTGCGAAACCCTTCAGCGTCTGCTCGCGATCGACATCGGCCTGCGACGCTTTCACGATCGCCTGCTTCGCCTTGTAGTCGCCGATTTTCTCGTCGACGTCCTGCTTGGAGACGGCGCCCGTCTTCAGCAATTCCTGCCAGCGCTTCGCGGTCGTTTCGGCGAGCGCGACGTTCGCCTGCGCGGTCGCGCGGTTCGCCTTCGACTGCAGCAGCTCCTGGTCGAGATCGGGCGTCTCGATCGTCGCGAGCTCCTGTCCTGCCTTGACCGGCGAGCCGATGTCGACGTTCCAGCTCTTGAGATAGCCCGGCACGCGCGCGTAGAGCGATGCGCGCGAATACGCTTCGAGGCGGCCCGGCAGATCGAGCGCGCCGGCGTCACCGGACGACTGCGGCGGCGCGACGACGACGGTCGGGACCGACTGCGCATCGGTCCATTCGCGAAGTCGCGCGTTGCCGTGGGCGCGCGTCACGAGGCCGACGACGACGATGACGATGCCGACGATCAGCGCGATGATGCCGACGAAGCGCAATCGCTTCACCGTAATGGCCGAGTCGACGGCGGCCGGCGTGGACGAATCAAACGGCATGCTGGAGCTCTCCCGTGGCGCCGCCGCGCGCGGCCTTTTTGCCGGCGTTGCGGTGCACGATGCTGAAAACGACAGGAACGAAGACGAGCGTCGCGACCGTCGCGAAAATCAGGCCACCGATGACTGCGCGGCCGAGCGGCGCGTTCTGCTCGCCGCCTTCCCCAAGGCCGAGCGCCATCGGCATCATGCCGATGATCATCGCGAGCGCGGTCATCAAGACCGGGCGGAAGCGCACGAAGCCGGCTTCAAGCGCGGCCTTCGACGCATCGCCGATTTCGTCGAGCCGCTCGCGTGCGAATGCGATCACGAGCACGCTATTCGCGGTGGCGACGCCCATGCACATGATCGCGCCGGTCAGCGCCGGCACCGACAACGGCGTGTACGTCGCGAACAGCATCCAGACGATGCCCGCGAGCGCGGCCGGCAGTGCCGTGATGATCACGAACGGATCGGCCCACGACTGGAAGTTGACGACGATCAGGAGATAGATCAGCACGATCGCGCCGAGGAGGCCGAACAGAAGGCCCGAGAACGACGTCTCCATCGTGCGCACCTGTCCGAGCAGTGCAACCGTGGAACCTTTCGGCACGTCTTTCGCGGTGTCGGCGAGCACCTTGCGGATGTCGGACGCGACGGCGCCGAGATCGCGATCCTGCGAAGTCGCATGGATCTCGACCATCGACTGGATGTCGTACTGGCTCACGATCGCGTTGCCGTTCGTCCGCCTGAAGTTCGCGATGCCGCCGAGCACCTGCTGCGAGGCGGCGCCCGACGAACCGTTGATCGGCATGTTCGCGAGCGCGGTCAGCGAATCGAGCCGGTACTGCGGCGTCTGCATGACGATCGGATACGAAACGCCGTTCTGCGGATTCAGCCAATAGGTCGGCGCGACCTGCGAGGAGCCGGCGAGGTTGACGACCATCGAGTTCGTGACGTCGCGCGTCGTGACGCCGACTTCCTGCGCGCGCGTGCGGTCGACGTCGACGTTGAACACCGGCGCCTGGCGCGACTGCTGGATGCGCGCGTCGGCGACGCCGGCGATCGCGCGGATCTTCGGCAGGATCTGAGTCGCGTATTCGAAACCCGCATCGAGATTCGCGCCGCGGACCTGGATGTCGACCGGCGCGGGCGAGCCGAAGTTGAGAATCTGGCTCACGATGTCGGCCGGCGGGAACGAGAACGTGACGCCGGGGAAGCGCTTCGGCAGCACCTCGCGGAGCTTCTTGACGTAATCGGCCGTCGGCGCGTGGCCTTCCTTGAGCGCGATCTGGATGTCGCCGTCCTGCTCGCCGACGATGCCGGTGTTGTTGTACGTGAGGTTGATGCTCGAGATCGAAAGGCCGATGTTGTCGACCATCGCCTCGATCTCCTGCGGCGGGATGATCTCGCGGACGACTTTCTGCACGCCGGCGAACTGGTTGGCCGCTTCTTCGACGCGCGTGCCGATTTGCGTGCGCACGTGCATCAGGATCTGGCCGCCGTCGACCGACGGGAAGAAGTTCCGGCCGAGGAACGGCACGAGTGCGAACGAGCCGAACACGAACGCGAGGAAGCACGCGACGAACACGCGGCGATCGGCGACGGCCAGTGTCAGGACCTGGTGATACGCATCGCGAAGACGCAGGAAGTTCCGTTCGAACGCGCGCTGGAAACTGACCAGCGGATTGCGCGAAGCCGGCTTCTCGTCGTGGCCCTTCTCCGCCTCTTTGTGCAGAAGGTAGTTCGCCATCGTCGGCACGAGCGTGCGCGACAGGATGAACGAGCAGACCATCGCGAACATGACGGCTTCAGCCATCGGCACGAACAGGAACCGGGCGACGCCTTCGAGGAAGAACATCGGCACGAAGACGATGCAGATGCACAGCAGCGACACGAACGCCGGCGTCACGATCTGCGCGGCGCCGTCCAGGATCGCCGTTCGGACTTCTTTTCCCTGCTCGAGGTGCCAGTTGATGTTCTCGATCGTCACGGTCGCATCGTCGACGAGGATGCCGACCGCGAGCGCGAGACCGCCGAGCGTCATGATGTTGAGCGTCTCGCCGAAGAGGGACAGCAAGGCGATCGCGCCCATCACCGAGAGCGGAATCGAGATCGCGATGATCACGGTCGAGCGCCAGCTGCCGAGGAACAGCAGGATCATGATGCTGGTCAGCGCAGCAGCGATAACGCCTTCGAAAGCGACGCCCTTGATCGCGGCGCGCACGAACAGCGACTGGTCATTGATCGGCGTGATCTTGAGATTGTCCGGCAGCGACGGCTTGATCTCGGCGAGCTTGGCCTTGATGCCGGAGACGATGTCGAGCGTCGAGGTCGCGCCGTTCTTCAGGATCGACATCAGCACCGAACGCGCGCCGCCGACGTGGACGATGTTCGTCTGCGGCGCGTTGCCGTCGCGCACGTTGGCGACGTCGCGGATGTAGACCGTCGCGCCGTTGACGACCTTGATCGGCAGATCGCCGAGATCGCTGATCACACTCGGTGCGTTGTTGAGCTGCACCGTGTATTCGAACTCGCCGATCTTCTGCGTGCCGACCGGCGTGATGAGATTCTGCGCGGCGAGCGCATTCGCGACGTCCTGACCCGAGAGCCCGCGCGCGTGCGAGCGCGTTCGGATCGATGTCGATCTGCACCTGGCGCGACTTGCCGCCGAACGGATACGGAATCGCGGCACCCGGCACCGTGACCAGGCGCGTGCGCACCGTGTTGAGACCGATGTCGGCGAGGTTCTGCTCGGAGAGGCCTTCGCCGGACAGCGCGAGCTGCAGGATCGGCACCGTCGATGCGTTGTAGTTGAGGATCAGCGGCGGCGTCGTGCCGGCCGGCATCTGCTTCAGCACGGTCTGCGAGACCGCCGTGACCTGCGCGTTCGCCGTCGCGACGTCGACGCCGGGCTGGAAGAAGATCTTGACGATGCCGAAGCCCTGGTACGAGGTCGCTTCGATGTGCTCGATGTCGTTGACCGTCGTCGTCAGCACGCGCTCGTACAGCGTCGTGATGCGCCCTGCCATCTGGTCCGGCGGCAGGCCCGTGTACTGGAACGCAGCCGCGATGACCGGAATGCGGATGTCCGGGAAGATATCGGTCGGCGTGCGAAGCGCCGACAGCGGACCGACGATCAGGATCAGGAGCGCCAGCACGACGAACGTGTACGGGCGATCCAACGCAATGCGGACTAACCCATTCATGCGCGGATGGCGAAGACAGTGGTGCGGCGCATCAAGGTATGTGCGGCACAGGGCCAAGCCAATAGGCCGCACATGAAGAAAACTTCATGTGTTTCTAGAGCCATTCGGTTCGACCGGCGGCCGCGTCGCTTCGGCGCAGCTTTCGCAGGCATGCCTTCGCAAAGTCGGGAGCGGCCTCAGCGCGACGGCGTCATCTCGGCCCAGCAGTCGACCGTGATGCGCGCGCCGCCGGTTGCGTTGTCGTCGATGTCGAGGCGAAAGCCGTGCAAGCGCACGATCGCGGCGACGATGCTGAGGCCAAGCCCGAAACCCTGCATCGGCGGCTCCCGGCCACTTTCGCTGCGGTAGAACCGTTGCAGCACGGCCTCGCGCTCGCCGCTCGGAATGCCGGGGCCGCTGTCCGTGATCTCGACGCGCGGACCTCGCGCTTCGCTCGACGCACGCACCGACACGGTGCCGCCGTTCGGCGTGAACTTGATCGCGTTCGCGACGAGATTGCTGAAGGCTTCGAACAGGAGATGCCGGTCGCCGTGCACGCCGAGGTTCGGCGGCGCATCGAGCCGGAACGCGATCGCGCCATCCTCGGCGAGCGGCGCGTAGAGCTCGTGCACTTCGCCGAGGATCTCGCCGAGATGGACGTTCGCGAAACCGCTGCGTCTTCGCAGGTCTTCGAGCTCTGAGATGCGTAGCAGCGCGCGGAAACGTTCGAGCAGCGAGTCCACGTCGGCAATGCAATGCTCGAGCGTCGCCTCGGCACCCTCCTCGCCGCCGCCGGTCTGCTGCAGCCGGTGGAGCTGCGAGCGGAGCCGCGTCAGTGGCGTGCGCAGGTCATGCGCGATGCTGTCGCAGACGCCTTTCACTTCGACGAGCAGCCGCTCGATCTCGCCGAGCATGCGATTGACGATCGCGGCGAGCATGTCGACCTCGTCGCCGCGCCGCGACACCGGCAATCGGCGGCCGAGGTCGCCGCGCGCGATCGGCTCGATCGCGGCTTCGATCGCGCGCACGCGCTGCAGCGGACGGCGGCTCAGCAGAAGCCCGCCGATGAAGCCCGGAATCACGGTCAGCGTGACGCCCCAGAGCAGCGCCTCGCGGATGATCGTAGCGACCTGATCGATCACGCTCGTATCGCGTGCGATGACGAGTACCTCGCCCGAATCGAGTCGCCGAGCGAGCCCGCGCGCCGGCTCGCGCGTCGCGCGCCCGCGCCGGTCGAGCCCGTTCGGCAGCACATGGATCGCGCCGTCGATCGGCAGATCGGCCGGCACGCGCTCGATGTTGCCGTCGACGTAGCTCCCGTCGGCGCCGAAAAGGCCGATCGACATCACGCCGCGAAGGTCGAGCGCGCCGGTCGACTCCATCGCCTTGGGCAGCATCGACCGCTCGACACCTTCGAGATAGCGCGCGCGTTGCTCGACGATTTCGTCGACGACGTGCGAGAGATAGCGGCCGGTCTGCCAGTAGACGACGCCGACCAGCACGATGCCCCACAGCACGAAGAACGCGCCGTAGATCAGGATCAGGCGCGTCGTCGCGGACCGCCAGTGGTCACTCAGTCTCAGCAAGACCGGCCTCTGCGAGGCGATACCCCGAGCCGCGCACGGTGCGGATCAGCGGCACGATGCCGGGGGGATCGACTTTCTTGCGAAGGCGTCCGATGTGCACGTCGATGACGTTCGTGCCGGGATCGAAGTGGTAGCCCCAGACCGACTCGAAGATCATCGTGCGCGTCAGCACCTGGCCCGAGTTCCGCACGAGGAACTCGAGCAGCCGAAACTCGATCGGCAGGAGCTCGAGCAGGTTCGCGCCGCGCCGCGCGCGCCGCGCGATGAGATCGAGCTCGAGATCGGCAACGCGCAGCACGGTCGCGCGCTCGGCGACGCGGCGGCGCAGCAGCACCTCGATGCGCGCGACCATCTCGTCCGGCGCGAACGGCTTGGTCAGGTAGTCGTCGCCGCCGGCGCGAAGGCCGCGCACGCGCTCGTCGACGTCGCTGAGCGCGCTGATCATCAGCACCGGCGTCTGCACGCCGGCGTCGCGGAGCGCCTTGACGACCGCGAGCCCGTCGAGGCCGGGCAGCATGCGGTCGAGCGTGATCGCGTCGTATTCGCCAGCCGACGCACGCTTGAGGCCCGTCGCGCCGTTGTCGACCCAGTCGACCTCGTTGCCGCGCCGCTTGAGCTCGGTGACGATCTCGCGCGCCGTGACCGCGTCGTCCTCGATGGTCAGCACCCGTGCCATGGCGATTACGCTACCGGGATCGGGCCGCCAAGCATAGTCGCCGTCATGATGCCTTTATATATGTCGGCTACAGATTTCTGCCGAACGACTTGGTCCGACAAGGCATGCAGACCCGCACGATCCGCCGTATTCCGATGCGCATCAATACAGCGCTCGCCGCGCTGGTCGTCGTCATGCATGTTGCGGCGCTGATCGCGCTGCCCGCCGCGCGTGGCGTGCCGGACGCCGTGCTGATCGGCGCGATCGCGATCGCCGGGCTCGGCACGCCGACGCACTGGGCGCTGATCCACGAAGCGATCCACGGCGTGCTGCTGCCCGGGCGCGCGGCGAACGAAGGTCTGGCGCGCGTGCTCGCGATCCTGTTCGGCGTGCCGTTTCGCGCCGTGCGCTTCGCACACCTGCGCCATCACCGCTACAACCGGACGGCGTGGGGTCGAGAGGAGATCTACGATCCGGCCGAGCGCTCGACGTTCGCCGCGTATGTGCTGCATTACTTGCGCATCACGTGCGGGCTCTATGTCGGCGAGCTTGTGGTGTCGCTCCTGTGCTGGCTGCCACGGCCGATGCTGCGCAAATACCTGCACGCGCTCTGCCCCGACACGAGCGACGGCACACCCGGCATGGGCGTCGTTGCCGATCGCGAAGTGCTGTCGGCGGTGGCGCTCGCGCAGATCCGCCTCGATGCCATCGCCGTCATCGCGCTGTACGGCGGCGCGTGCGCGCTCTACGGCGCGCGCTGGCCGATCCTCGCCGTGCTCCTCGTCGTGCGCGCGTTCATCAGCTCGCAGCTCGATCACGCGCCGCATCACGGCACGCCGCTCGAGCGCCGCGATCACGCGCTGAACCTCTCGGCGCCGCGCTGGCTGCAGCACGTGCTGCTGAACTTCAATTTCCATCGGACGCATCATCGGCATCCGCACCTGCCGTGGCGTTCGCTGCCGGCGCTCGCGGACACCGAGCCCGGCGACATCGCGTTCACGCACGCGGTGCTGCGCCAGTGGCGCGGGCCGATCGCACTCGCGCGCACGCGGGATGCATGAGTCGAAGCATCCGGCGACCGACGCGCTAGACTCCTTCGCATCCAGGAGGACATCGCATGGCCCTCTTCGAAAGCATCCTGACGCTGCTGCTGCTCGCGATCGTGCTGCTGCAGGTCTCGCGCCGGCTCGGCATTCCGTATCCGACGATGCTCGCCGCGGCAGGGCTCTGCGTCGCGGCGCTGCCGTGGGCGCCCGAGATCACGCTCGATCCGCACCTCGTGCTCGTGCTGTTCATCGCGCCGGCGATCCTCGACGCCGCGTACGACTTTCCGGTGCGCGCGATCAAGCGCTACTGGATCGCGCTGTTCGCGCTCGCAGTCGTCGCCGTCATTGTGACGACGGCGGCAGTGGCGTGGGTCGGGGTCGCGCTGGCAGGGCTGCCGGTCGCGGCCGCCGTTGCGCTCGGCGCGATCGTCTCGCCGCCTGACGCCGCCGCGGCCGTCGCGATGTTGAATCGCCCATCGGTGCCGCGCACGACGGCGACCGTGCTCAAAGGCGAGAGCCTCCTCAACGACGCGACGGCGCTGATGATCTTCGGCGTCAGCCTGAGGCTCGCGCAAACCGATGCGACGGTGGGCACCGTGCTGCCGCAACTCGCGCTCGCCGTGCCGGGCGGCATCCTGCTCGGCATCGTCGCCGGCCGCATCGGCGGCTGGGCCGTGCCGTATCTCGCCGGCACGCTCGGCAGCATCCTGTTCCAGTTCACGGTGACCTTCAGCGTCTGGCTGATCGCCGACCGCCTCGGCCTCTCGGCGATCCTCGCCGTCGTCGCGACGGCGATGACGGCCGCGCAATTCACCGGCAGCGCGTCGGCACGCGACCGGTTGCACACGAACTCGATCTGGAGCGTCGCCGTCTTCATGCTGAACGTGCTCGCGTTCCTGTTCGTCGGCCTGCAGGCGCGCGCGATCGTGCGCGAGCTCGATCCGATGGAGCTCCGCCACGCGATGGCGTTTTCGTTCATCGTGCTCGGCGTCGTGGTCGCGGTGCGCATCGTGCTCGTCATGACATTCAACCGCACGATCCAGCCGGTCTATCGCAGGCTCGGCTATGGACCCGGGCCGACGATCAAGCAAGGCATCCTCGCATCGTGGTGCGGCATGCGCGGCATGGTCACGCTCGCGGCCGCGCTCGCGCTGCCGGAGGACTTTCCGCAGCGTGGGCTCATCGTGCTCGCGTCGCTGACGGTCGTGCTCGGCACGCTCGTGATCCAGGGCTTGACGCTCGAGCCGCTCGTCAGGCTGCTGCGCTTTCCGAAAGACACCTCGCAGCACGAAGAGACGCTGCTCGCGCGTGCAACGCTCGCCGATATCGCCGCGCGCGCGCACGCGGAAAGCGAGAGCATCGACCCGCACGACGATCCCGCGCTCCGGCTCGCGATGGTGCAGCGCCAGCGCGAGGCGCTCGGCAATCTCTACCGCGAAACGCGCATCGAGGAAGACGTGTTTCGCGCGATCGAGCAGGAGCTCGACCTCGAGGAAGTCGCCGCGACGCGCGACCGGCCGTTCAACCTCGTCGACGCGTGAGTCGTGGCGCTGACGTTCCTCGCACCGTCAATGGAACGGTGGCTCTCTGTTTGGCACCGAAAGCCGATCGAAGTCCGCGAGCCCGGGATTGCCGCAAGAGAAAACGATCGCTGGCTACGTGCGCCGCCGTACATACAAGGCGCGGTGCGACAGCCGATGATGCGCGGTCACTCACCGAATCAGCATGCCCTTGGCGTATTCGCCACGCATGTGTCTGTGGGCTGACCCTTCGAGTTACTTTCCGCAGAGCAGTTCGTCGAGAGACGCGCACGCTATGCGGCTTTTTTTTGTTCCAGCATCTGCCGCTCCTAAACATTAGGAGATGATCTTGCCGCGAGCAGTACTGCGGGCGCCACCAAACCGAGTTGCAGCGGCGCTCGTGAAAACTGCCGGTCGTTGACCGGAGCGCATACGTGCGCAAGCGAACAGACACGATGGACGATTGGCATCAGTTTGTGAGTATCGGCGGATTCGTCGAGGTGGAGATCGAACATGTCACGTACTTCCAAAACCATACTCCTCGCCGCTGTAACCTTGGCGTTGTCGGCTTGTGCAGCACCCCAGCACTCAAGGATGGGTTACTCAGACTCCCCGGCAGCTACCTCAAGGACTGCCGTTTCTCGCACCTATGAACGCTGCGATGTGGATGGCGGTCGTTGCGTTACCATCACGTGCGACCGAGATGGGGACAATTGCTGGCGCGAGTCGCAATACTCCCACAACGAGTACTACCGCCATGAGGGGCGTTGGGTGTGCGATACCGATGGGAATCGGTGTCACTACGAGTATCTTTCTCAAAGATGAGCGCGAACGCCTGACCCGGAACTGGACCGCGACGACCGGGCGGTGGGTCTCGATTGCCGCCGACGTTCGCGTCGTGAGATGCGCTGATCTGAGGCGCTTTTTTCCACGGGCGTGCAATGACGTACGTTCGAGCCCCAATCTCAGGAAATAGACATGTCAGTCGGAACCATTCTGTTGATCGTGTTGGTGCTCATGCTCATCGGCGCGTTTCCGCGTTGGGGATACAGCAGGTCCTGGGGCTATCGTCCGATTGGCGGCTTAGGTGTCGTGCTCGCCATCGTGCTGGTCCTTGTATTGCTGGGACGCATCTAGGAATCGTTGACGCCCGCACGTCTTGCCGGGGGTCGAACGAACATGAAGTCGTGAGGGGTGCGTGGACGCGCTACGATCGCGAGCGCAAGGTCCCACTGGACGACTTGCACTAAGGGAGGCCTCCCCGCAGGTCCGAACAGGGATGTTGGCCGCGTCCCCTCTGTTGCGGATGCGCGAGACGGCTCGCGCTTTGATAGGTGCGAACGCTCAGGTCGCCATCGTCGCCGGAAGCAGGCGATCGTATTCCTTCTTGACCACGGCATAGCACTCGCACACGCGCCGTTCGAGCCGGGTGCGATCGAGCACGGTAATACGACCGCGGACGTAATTGATCATGCCGGCCTTGTGCAGCCGGCCCGCGGCTTCAGTGACGCCCTCGCGGCGCACGCCCAGCATGTTGGCGATGAGTTCCTGCGTCATCACCAGCTCGTTGGACTGCAGGCGATCCAAGCTCAGTAGAAGCCAGCGGCACAGCTGCTGGTCCAGCGTATGGTGGCGATTGCATACGGCCGTCTGCGCCATCTGCGTGATGAGGGCCTGCGTGTAACGCAGCAGCAGATGCAGCACCGGCCCCGCCCGGTTAAATTCCTGCATGAGCAAATGCGACTTCAGTCGATATCCCTGACCTGCACTTTGCACTACGGCACGGCTCGACGTCGAATTGCCTCCCATGAACATCGAGATGCCGACGATGCCCTCGTGCCCGACGACGGCGATCTCGGCGGATGCGCCGTCTTCCATGACGTACAGCAGCGAGACGATCGAGGTCGTCGGAAAGTACACATTGGTCAACTTGACGCCGGTCTCATACAGGACCTGGCCAAGCGCCATTTGCACGGGTTCCAACTGTGGCTGCCAACGCTCCCATTCGGAATCGGGCAGCGACGCGAGGAGGCCGTTTTGTTTTGGGTTGGCCGAAGAGGGCACCCGGACCTCCAGTTAATTCGCGCAGGCATTCCGACTACTGCGAAGGGCCGCAACCAGGGGTCCGCGGCACCGCCTGCATGAAAAAGTCTTGCAAGAATGGGACGGCGGCGTCAAGATTTTCGAACGGCAACCTTTCCCGAAGCCAGTTCCCGTCGAGCTTCACGGGTCCGGCGCTAATGGCGGAATCCAGGTCGTTAGAAGTCCGCCGAAGCTCCTCTCTGATTTCGCCTATCGAGTCTTCTCAGGATGACATTGCGCGCCATACGTGCGAAGCGGGCGGATGCGCAAGTCAAGGAGTTCGGGCGCTCACTGCACTAGCTTGCAGCGCGGCGCCGCGGGTCGGCGCGCCAAGCGCGACCGACCCGCTCTCTTCGTCACGAAGACGTGCTGGCGCGCTTGCGTCCTGTCGGGACCGTCGCGATGAAGGATTTCTTCGAAAGACCGATCGACACCGCCAATGCGAAGGTCGCGCTACAGTAGTCCCCAGGAGCATATGCCCCCTATCGCGCCCCGATGCCCCCGGGATGCAACGGGAAAGTATCGGACGCTGGGCACAAAAAATCCCGCATCTAGCGGGGTTACATGACCTAATTGAGACTTACTGGGATCGCTTGGACCTTCGATTTGGTGCCGACAGTCTGACTCGAACAGACGACCTACCGCTTACAAGGCGGTTGCTCTACCAACTGAGCTATGCCGGCACGGCGCACATTCTAGCTAGAAACACTGGATCGGCTGTTCTTTCAGCGCGGCCGCGCCCGCGCCGAGTTTCGCGCGCCAGTCGAGCGGATGCGCGCGGTCGACGGCATAGTCGAGCCAGTACACCGGCAATTCCTCGGTACGCGCGATCGATTGCGGATTGAAGCCGAGCGCTGCGATCTCGGTGCGGCGCCGTTCGGCGTTGCCCTGATCGCGGAAGAGGCCGAGCGAGATCGTGTTCTGCTGATCGCCGGCCGTCACGACGTAGTAGTCGCGCACGCCTTTCTGCGAAAGCAGGCGCGCGCTCGCGAGCGCCTGCTCGCGCGTCGCGAGCGCGGGCAGGTACACCCAGTAGCCGCGCGCTTGCGTCGAGTGCGCTTCGCGGAACTGGATGCGACGCACGAGCGGCGTCAGCGTGCCGATCGCGGCGCGGACATCGGCCTGGGTCGGGAACGTGCCGATCGAGTGGCATTCGTCGTTGCCTTGATCGGCGCGCGACTCAGGCGGCGCAGCCATCTCGGCGCTCGCGTCGTCGCCGCGGTCGCGCTCGGCGAGCAGCGCGAGCTTCGGCACGCCGGGATCGCTCGCCGGCGCTGGCGCCGCGTGCATGTTCGGCGCGAACACGAGCCAGCTCGCCGCGCCAAGATTCGCAGCCAGCAGAAGAAGGAACAACGCGCGGACGAACATCAGGGGAGAAGACCGATCGGAGCGAGCGCAGTAATTCTAGCGAGCGTCGCGCGCGAAATCCGGCGATTCCGCCGCAACTGCCCACAGCGCGAGCCCTTCGATGACGAGATCGGTGCGCTGCTCGGCACCCGGCAGCAGCGGCGCGATCTCGTCGGCGCCGCCGCCGGTCAGGATGACCGCGGGCCACGTGCCGAGCTCGCGCGCGGTGTTCGCGACGAAGCGCTCGACCGCGCCGCGCGCCGCGTGGAGCGCGCCGGAAACGAGCCCGTCGGCCGTGTTGTCGGCGAACTCGACGAGGCGGCCGTCGGAAACGCCGACGCGCGCCGTGCGCGCGAGCACCGACTCGCGCATCAGTGCCGGCGCCGGCAGGATCCAGCCGCCGAGATGCGTGCCGTCGGCATCGATCGCATCGAGCGTCATCGCCGTGCCGACACCGACGAGCACTTGCGCGCGCGGCGCGGACGCGTGGATCGCCGCGAGGCCGAGGAAGCGGTCGACGCCGAACCGCTGCGGGTCCGCGTATGCGCTGCGGATACCGAGCGCGGTGGCGGGGCTGCGCACGAACTCGGCGTCGATGCCGAAGCGGCGGCGCGCAGAGATTTCGATCTCGGTATCGAACGCGAGCGGAGCGACGCTCGCGACATAGATCTGCCGCACGGGCGGCAGCGCGGCCCATTCGCTCGCGAGCGCATCGCCGATCAGCGTGTTGGCGTGTGCGACCGCGCCGCGCACCGCGATTTCGCCCGAGACGACCGTCGCCCACTTGAGCCGCGAATTGCCGATGTCGATCAGGAGCTGCATGGCTCAATCCCCGTTGCGCGCACGCTGACTTCGCCGCTATCGATGTCGATCGCGCGCCCGTCGCGCACGACGCGCAACGCGCCGCGCGACGTGACGCCGTCCGCCCGCGCGGTCCAGCGCTCGTTCCCCGATGCGATGACGACGTCGCATCCGCACAATGCGTCGTGGCGCGCGTATTCCGATTCGAACGCGGCGAAACCTGTCGTCGCGAATGTCTCGAGCGCGTCGGCGAGCCGCGCGAGCATGCGGCCCGCGACGGCGTTCCGCGACGGCGTTGCACCGCCACCAAGCGCTGCGAGATCCGTCCACGGCTGATCGATCGCCGCGCCCTCTTCCGCGCCAACGCGCACGTTGAGCCCGATGCCGACGATCGCGCGACACGGTCCGAGTGCATCGCCGCCGAGCTCGACGAGGATGCCGCCGAGCTTCTTTCCGTGGGCGACGATGTCGTTCGGCCACTTCAGCGCGGCGCCGTCGATTCCTGTGTCGGCGAGCGCGCGCAGCACGGCGATGCCGGCAACGAGGCTCAAGCCTGAGAGTGTGGCCATGCCGCTGTCGAAACGGCGCACGAACGAAAGCGCGATGCCGCCGGCGAGTGGCGTCTGCCAGCGCCGGCCGCGACGGCCGCGTCCTGTGGTCTGGATTTCGGCGAGACACGCGCGCGGCGTCGGAATCGATTCGGCCGTGCGCGCGAGCTCGCTGCTCGTCGAATCGATCTGCCAGCGCACGTCGATCGCGCCGACGGATTCGCGCTCGCGGGTCGTCATCGCGGTCGCGATGCGCGACGCATCGAGCAGCTCGATCGGCGCGCCGAGCCGATAACCGCGGCCGGCTTCGGCGTGCACGGCAAGGCCGCGCGCGCGCAATTGCTCGATCTGCTTCCAGACGGCCGCGCGCGTGATGCCGAGCGACGCCGCAATCTCGGCGCCCGACACTTCGCCGCCGCCCGCAAGCAACGCAAGCAGATTCGGCGCAGCGACCGCGCCGCGCGCGGAGCGCCGGGACGGCGTTTCTGCAGCGCGGAGGGGCGATCGGCTCATCGCGGCAGTGTAGCGGCCCGAACGGCCCGATCGAGCGGCGGGGCCTGGACGCGCGGGGACGGTGTCCGCGCGTGTCCGCCGGTGTCCGCTGGACACGACCCGGCGGTGGACCGGGCGCTCGTTCCGCCGACTGAGCGGTACCACAATCGTTTGTTTCCAGAAGAAAAAGTGGACAAGGCGGGGCCCCGTTTTCACACGACGTGACTCGTCACGATCGCGAAAAACTGCTGGCACGGATGCTGCTGCTAACGACGCGCCGACTGGAGTCGGCTTCCCACTCGTGCGAGCATTACAAATCCTGCGGCTCCGTCCGTGGTTGGCCCGATGACGAACCTCCGTCCGCTCCTTCCGATCGTTGCCCTCGTCGTCCTCGGCGGGGCTGTTGCGCATGCCGGCGAGTTCTCGCTCGGCTCGACGCACATGCTCGCGCAGGCGGGTGCGGATTCGGCTGTCGACGTCACGGTCAATTTCACCGATCGCGGCCGCACGCTGCGCGAGACGGCCGAAGGCGGCGACTCGACGCCGCCGCACGCGACGCACAACCTGCGCGGCGCCGACGAAGCGTCCGCACCCGACGCGAACGCCCATCACGCGACGACCGAAACGCCCGCGCCGAAGGCTTCGACATCGGTACCGTCGACGACCGATTCGCCGCACGGCGTGTCGATCTCGCCGACGACTGCGATCCTCCGGCCGAGCTATCGCTGGCAATCGCTCGTGCCCGGCACGATCAAGTAACCGCGTTTCCTGCTGCATGTCACTTTCAGGCTGGCTGCGCGGCCTCATCGCGTCGCGTCCGGAAATCGTCGACGATGCGTGGAATGCGCTGATGTCGCGCTCGCGCCTCTTCGCAAAGCTCGAAGGCGCCGAGCGCGTGCAACTTCGCGAGCTCGCGGCGCGCTTTCTCGCGCGCAAGACCTTCACCGCGGCGGCGGGCCACGTGCTGACCGACGAGCAGCGCCTCGCGATCGCAGCGCTTGCATGTCTACCCGTGCTGCATCTCGGCTTCGACTGGCTCGCCGGCTGGCGTGAGGTCATCGTCTATCCCGGCGAGTTCCGCGTGAAGCGCGAGCATCACGACGAGCACACCGGCGTCGTCACCGAAGGCGAGGACGAGCTGATCGGCGAAGCGTGGGAGCGCGGCCCGGTGATCCTTTCATGGGCCGACATCGCGACCGACATGAAGCAGCCGTTCGACGGCTTCAACGTCGTCGCGCACGAGATCGCGCACAAGCTCGACATGCTCGACGGCGCGATGAACGGCGTGCCGCGATTGCCGCGCGAGATCGCACGGCGTGAATGGATCGAGACGCTGCAGGGCTCGTACGACACGCTCGTGCGCGCGGTCGATCGCGGGCGCGAGACCTTCGTCGATCCGTACGCGGCCGAGAGCGCGGACGAATATTTCGCGTGCGTCAGTGAATTGCATTTTTCCGATCCTGCGGGCCTCGCGCGCTTCGAGCCGGCCGTCGCCGCGCTGCTCGCGCGCTTCTACGGCCCGCGCGCCGCCGCAGCGCCGAACGGTTGATCCGGCGCGCCGGGCCGAAGCGAGCCCGGGGCCCGGATGGCGTTCTTCGTAGCAAGATGCCCGACCCTGACGGCGGCCCGCTCGCAACGGCTGCCGGCCTCGATCTGCAAGACAGCCCCCACCCGCTGACTTGAATCATCGCGCCGCCCGCGGTGCGATGCGACGTGCGAGCATTTGCGCGCGTCTGTTCTCGATTGGTGTTTGCAACTGACGAAACGTGGGAGATCGGAATATGCAGTGGCTTCATCCTGTTCGCGCGGTGCTCGCAACCGCCGCGCTGTTCGCATTGACTCAAGGCGTCGCCGGAACGCCGCACTGGCTGTGGAGCAATCCGCAGCCGACCGGCAATTTCGTGCTCGGCCTCACCTACGGCGACGGCGAGTTCGTCGGCGTCGACGATGCCGGCATGCTCGAGAAATCGCTCGACGGCGTGCAATGGACGTTGTCCTATTCGGGCGCGATCTACACGCCCGAAGACATCACATGGAACGGCACGATGTTCGTGCTCGTCGGCTGGAACGGCGAGATCATGACGTCGCCCGACGGCGACACATGGACTGCGCAAGACTCGGGCTCGACCGAAATCCTCTGGTCCGTCATCTGGGCCGGCAATCAGTTCGTCGCGGCCGGCGGCGATTTCGGGCACGGGCTCATCCTCACATCGCCCGACGGCGTGACCTGGACCGAACAGACATCCGGTTCGAACAGCGATTTCAGCGCGGTCGCATGGAGCGGTGACACGTTCGTCGCGGTCGGTCGCGACGGCGTGATCTTCTCGTCGCCGGATGCGGTCACGTGGTCGGCGCAAAACTCCGGCACGCCGAACCGCCTCACCGGCGTGAAGTGGAGCGGCGCCGAGTTCGCCGCGGCCGGCGAAGGCGGCATTGCGCTGCGCTCGACCGACGGCGCGACATGGACGACGACGCGCCAACCCGACGGCAACTACCTCAACGGCCTCGCCTGGACCGGCACCGAGTTCGTCGCGGTCGGCGATTCCGGCACGGCACTCACGTCATCCGACGGCACGACGTGGACGGCGCAGACGACCGACACGACCGACAGCCTCTTCTCGATCGCGGCCGACACGAGCGGCACGATCGTCGCGATCGGCGAAAACGCGACGTTCCTGTCCTCGCCGGATGGCGTCGAGTGGGCGCAGCATTCGACAGCCGTGACCGGCGAGTCGATCACGAGCTTCGCGTTCGACGGCAGCATGTTCGTCGCGACGGGCGACGGCGGATCGATCCTGACCTCGACCGACGGCATGCACTGGACCGTGCACGCCGGCGCGATCGCGGACTTCCCGGCCGGGATCGTATGGGGTAACAGCATGTTCGTCGTCGTCTGCGGCTCGGGCGCGATCTACACCTCGACCGATGCGATCAGCTGGACCCTGCAAGACTCCGGCACGACGGGCTCGCTCGCCGCCGTCACGTGGGGCGGCGGCCAGTTCGTCGCGGTCGGCGGAATCGGTACGGCGCAGGTCGGCGGCCACATGGGCGAGGGTGTGATCGTGACGTCGCCCGACGGCATCACGTGGACCTCGCGCGAGACGAACTCCGAGATCGGCGACACGATCGACAGCATCCTTTATGCCGACGGCCAGTTCATCGCCGGCGGATCGGCTGTGGACATCTTCGGCGATCACGATCCGACGCCGCTGTTCCTCTCGAGCGATGGCGTCAGCTGGACGCGGCATCTTCTCGCCGCGGGACCCGGGCCGGCCGTGATCGGTCTCGCCTGGAACGGATCGCGCTACGTCGCCGTCGGCGGCGGCGGGACGATCTCCGGCGATCCTCGCACCGTCGCCATTTCGACCGACGCGCTGACGTGGCAGTACGTCTCGCTGCCGCCCGCGCTGAACGAGGACGGTCTCGCTGCGGTCGCGTGGACCGGCCGGCAGTTCGTGACGGTCGGCGGGTTCGGCGAGGCGCTGACTTCGCCGGACGGCATCGATTGGACGAACGACTTCACGGGATCGAGCGCCTTCTTCACGGCGCTCGCGCTCGGTAATGGCGTGTGCGTCGCGGGCGGCGTGTTCGGCGCCATCATGGTGGATACCGACTGCGCATCCGTCGCGAGCGATACGATCTTCGCAAGCGGCTTCGATCCCTGACGAACGATGCCCGCGGGCCGCGGTCCATTCATGGGCCGCGGCTTGCGGGGGTCCCGGACCCCCGGTAGCCTTCGCCGCCTCTAATCGTTGAGTTGTCGCGGCTCGCAGGCCGCCGAGCCCGTTCCCGATGTCCCGAATCTGCTTTGCTCGCCTCGTCGGCCTCGCGCTGGCCGCCACGCCGCTCTCTTTGCTCGCGTGCGAAGGGCGTCTTCACATCGAATTGCAGCAAACGGGCGTCTACGCGCTCGATTACGATGCGATCGTCGCCAAACAGCCGGGATTGAGCGACTGCCCGGCCGACCAGCTCGCGCTGACCGAAGCCGGCAAGGAAGTGCCGATCCGCGTCGTCGGCGGCAGCAACGGGCGCTTCGGGCCCGGCGCCCGGATCGAATGGGTCGGCCACCAGCTGCACGGCCCCGAGAGCTGGTTCGACCCGTTCAGCGTCGACAACGTGTACCTGCTCGGCGCCTCGCCCGGCGCGCATGCGCGCATGACCGAGGCCGATGCCGGCACCGGCACGCGCGCGCCGCTCGAACGCCGCCTGCACCTCGAGCAGGAAAACCTGATGATCCGCCTCGACCAGGGCCAGCAGAAGCCCGGCGAGGAAGCCGACGTCTGGCAGTGGGCAAAGCTGACGCATCTCGATCCCGCGCCTTTCGCAACGTCGGTCGATCTCCCCGATCTCGCCGCGCGCGGCGACGTCGTGATGACGCTGAACTTCCGCGGCCTCTCCGATCTCGTCGCGCCGCCGACCTACAACGGCAAGCATCCGGACGATCACACCATCATCGTCAACCTCAACGGCAAGACGATCGCGACGCTCGCCTGGAACGGCCGCGACGAGGTGCGCCGCGAGATCACGCTGCCGTCCGCATCGCTGAAGGCGCGTGGCAACGCGCTCACGCTCGGCGTGCCGAAGCGCAAGATGCCGTGGAGCAAGACCGACGACGCGATCGACGTCGTCATGTTCAACTGGCTCGAAGCGCGCTATCCGCTCGCGGGCGATCTCGACGCCGGCGTGCTGCCGTTCGACGACCACGGCCGACGGCACGCTCGAGCTCGCGTATCGCGGCAAGGGCACGCCGGTGCTCTACGGCGGCGACGGCACGCGACGCGCCGGACGCGCGATCGGCGGCGGGCGCTACGCGTTCGCTGCAGCATCGGGCGGCACCGAGCTTTTCCCGACGCTCGACGGCGCACTCGCCAAACCGGATTCGCTCCGCCCCGCGGCTGCGAACGACTGGCAGCATCCTGCGCACGGCTACGACTATCTCATCGTCGCGCATCCGAAACTGATCGACGCGATCAAGCCGCTCGCCGCGTTCCACGAGCAGCGCGGGCTCAAGGTCGCCGTGCTCGACGTCAACGACGTCTACGACGATTTCAACGGCGGCGTCACGCACCCGCGTGCGATCCGCAATCTCGTCGATCGCGCATACCACGACTGGCCCGATCCGAAGCCGCGCTTCCTGCTGCTGGTCGGCGATGCGAGCTTCGACATCCGCCACGACACGTACAACGATCTCAACTACGCGAAGTGGACCGATCGCGAGCTGCTCTATCCGAACCATTTCGGCGCGGTACCGGGCCAGACCTACGCGAACGCGCCGAAGAAGCTCGCCGATCGCAACCTGATTCCAACCTGGCAGTTCCCGTCGGCCGAAGGCCAGTCCGCGAGCGACAACGCATTCGCGACGATCAACGGCGACGACTGGCATCCGGTCATCGCCGTCGGCCGCTTCCCGGTCGTCGAGCCCGACGAGGTCAAGGGCATCGTCGCCAAGACGATCGATTACCTCTCCAAGCCGCAGCTCGGCGCGTGGCGGCGCGACGTGATGTTCATCACCGACGAAATCGACTACTTCAAGACCGCCTCGAACGACATCGCGAAATCGCTCGGCAAGGACGGCTTCGTCGCCGACAAGGTCTATGCGAGCGCAGACGAAGCCAACAACATCGCGCACCAGAATGCGATCCGGCAGGGCATCGACGACGGACGCCTGATCGTGCACTTCATCGGCCACGGCGGCCGCTACATCTGGCGCACGGGTCCGCCGGACCTGCGCAAGAACCATGATCTTTTCACGCTCGACGACGTCGGCACGCTGACGAACGCGGGACGCCTGCCGATGGTGCTGTCGATGACCTGCTACTCGGCACCGTTCGACAACCCGACCGAGGATTCGATCGGCGAGAAGTTCCTGCGCGAGCCAGGCAAGGGTGCGATCGCGGTGTTCGCTGCGTCGTGGCGCAACGCGCCGTCGACGGAGTTCAGCCGCTCGATCATCGATGAGCTCCTGAAGCCCGGCGCTACGATCGGCGAAGCGATCGTGCGCGCGAAGAAGACCATGGAGAACCGCACGCTCGTCGAGATGTACAACCTGCTCGGCGATCCGGCCGTCGTGCTCGAGCGGCCGCGCGACGAAGCGCGCGTCACGTTCGATACCGATCGCTGGAATCCCGGCTTCGACGTCGATCTCGGCGTGCCGCGCTTCAACGGCAACGCCATCGTCGACTGGATCGACGCGACCGGCACGAAACTCGCGTCGACGCCATACACGATCAACAACCCGCGCTTTCGCCTCGCACTGCCCGCGCTTGCGGCCGGCAAGCCGACTGGCGTACGCATCTACGCGTCGTCGCCGACGACAGGACGCGATGTCGCCGGCGGCGCCGATGCCTTGTATCCGAAACTGGGGCCGACGCTTGCGACACGCGCCGTCGCCTGGTGGCGCGACTTCACGCGGCCGGCGTTCAAGCCGCGCCCGCGCACACCCGACACGATCGCTCAGCTCGGCTTCGACGATCCGCCGGCGAAAACGGCAGCCGCGTCGACCGCACCTGCGGCGAGCGGAGCGCGCTGACACCGTGCGCGCACTGCTCGCGCTCGCGCGGCCGGAGCAGTGGATCAAGAACGGTTTCGTGCTGCTGCCGCTGATCTTCGGTCAGGCGGTCGGCAATCCCGATGCGTTGCAGGGCGCACTCTTCGCGACGCTCGCGTTTTGCCTGCTTTCGTCGGCCGTCTATGCCGGCAACGACGTCGTCGACGCCGAACGCGATCGCGGCCATCCGACCAAGTGCAATCGGCCCGTCGCGCGTGGCGCCGTGACGCCGGCCGCGGCACTGCTGTTCTCGGGCGTGCTGGTCGCGATTTCTTTCGCGCTCGGCGCGCTCGCCGGCGGTGTGCTGCTGGTCGCGACGCTCGCGGCCTATCTTGCGCTGCAGCTCGGCTATTCGCTCGCGCTGAAGCACGTGCCGTACCTCGGCGCGTTCGCGATCGCTGTCGGATTCGTGCTGCGCATCGTCGCCGGCGGCATCGGCGCGCGCGTGCCGCTGACGCCGTGGATCGTCGCGTTGGGCTTTTTGCTCGCGCTGCTGCTCGCGCTCGGCAAGCGGCACGGCGATCTCGTCAACGCGCGCGCGGTTGGCGCGGGCCTGCGCTACGACCGCACGACGCTCGAGCGAATCCTCGTCGCGATCGCGGCCGCGACGTTCACGGCCTATGTGCTCTACACGCTATCGCCGACCGTGCTCGCGCGGCACGGCCATCATCCGCTGGTGTTCTCGACGCCGTGGGTCGCGCTCGGGGTCGGGCGCTATCTCAAGCTCGCGCTCCGCGATGGCGCAGGCAGCGATCCGACCGCGCTCGCGGTGAGCGATCCGGTGCTGCTGGTTTCGGTCGCCGGCTGGCTCGCCACGCTCGCGCTCGTGCTGTACCGCTGAGCGCTATTCGTCGTCGTCTTCGCTTGCGGCCCCGCCGCCGGTCGGTTCCTCGGTGCGCGCCTTGTCGAGCTTCGCGCGGAGCGCCTCGGAATCGGTGAAGAACGCCTGCTCGGGCTGCGGCGACACGAGCCGGAGTGCCGGCGGCTCGAGGCGGCCGAGCAGCGCGGGCTGCCCGTACGTCGAGCGGTATTCGCTCTGCCTCAGCGTCTGCATCGCGATGCCGGCCGCGGCGAGGATCACCGCGACGATCACCTTCATCGGAAGGCGCGCACGATTCACGACGAGCAGATGCGCGAACACGATGCCGCCGAGGAAAAGCCACGCGACGATATACGACGAGTTCGCAAGCGCGGTCCACGACCACGCGAACGCACCCATCTCGGCGAGCTGGCTGTAGACCGAATAGCCGAGCAGGCCCGCCGCGACGATGAGGCAATGGAGACCGAACCGCGGCCGGCCGATGAAGACGCGCGTCAGCACGCTCCAGACGGTCGTCCAGACGAAGATCGCCGCCGTCAGGATCAGGAGCGGCGTGAAATAGCGGATCGCCTTCGGCTCGTTCGTCTCGCTGAGCCACAGATCCAGCGCCGCGAGCGCGAACACGCCGACGATGCAGAGGATCGCCGTCGGCCAGTACGGAAGGCCGCGCAGCATCGGCTGCTCGGCAGGCACTTCGTGCGTCGCGGTGCGCACGCGGACCACGGTCGCGCCGATCGAGAGCTCGTGGCCCGCGTCGAGCGTGACTTCCTTCGTGCGCTTGCGCGCGCGATCGACGTAAAGCCCGTTGATGCTGCCGAGATCCTCGGCGATCAGGTTCCCGTTCTCGCCGCGCGTGATGCGCAGGTGATGCGCGGCCACGTGCGGATCGTCGACGACGACATCATTGTCGTACGCGCGGCCGATCGTGATCGGCACGTCGCTGAACTTGTGGCGCGCGGCGACGTCGTGGTGCAGCCGCGACAGCACCTCGACCCAGATCGCAGGGTCGATGACCGGTGTCGTCGGGATCATCACTTCGCCCATGCGAGCTCCCCGACGAAGCGCTGCGCGAGCGTGACCGCGTTTTCGTAGCTGACGCCCTGCATCGCGAGGCGCGAGACGAGCGCTTCCTTGTCGCGGTCCTGCGTGACCGTCGTGATCGCGACGTCGTAGATACCGGCGAAATCGCGATACGCGCGCGCGCAAAAGACGGTGCGCATCACGGGGCCGGCCTTCTCGCCCTTCTCGCCTTGACTGCGCTCGATGAAATCCTCGTGGCATTCCGGCTGCGTCAGGCGCTTTCGCGACCACGAGCGGATCATGCCGGCGCCGCCGTAGTACTGCGAGACGAACGCGGCAAACTGAAACTGATTGAGATCGACGCTGCGCACGTACGCGTGCGAAAGCTCGGCGCGGCCGGTCTCGATATCTTCGGCGATGAAGAGCGAGCTTTGCGAGCTGCAGCTCGTCGAATCGAGCTGCGCGCGCGGCTTCGGCGTCTGATCCGCGTTGGTGCGCGCCCAGCAGTTGAACCACGGCGCCAGGCTTTCGGGCGCCTCATACGGGCCGAGCGTCGCGGCCTTGAAGCCCTGCTCGCCGAGCGCGTGATAGAACGCGCTTTGCCATGTCACCAACTGTCGGTCGATCTCGTCGCGCACGTGCGAAAGATCGAGCGGCGGCTCGGTCTTCGCGCGCTCGAACAGCGCCGAGGCCTTGCTCGCCGGCACGAGGAAGCTCACCAGCTCGCCGTCGAGCCGCTTCGCGACGTTGATGCCAGCGACCTTGCCGGCCCCCGTCACCGCCGGACCGCCGCTCATGCCGGGATTGATCGCGCCGGTGAAATGCACGCGCGGGTTGTAGCTCTTCTCGACGAAGCCGTTGTACGTGCCTTCGACGATCGTGAAGCCGAGATCGAGCGGATTGCCCATCGCGTAGAGACGCTCGCCGCGCGGCGACTTGTCCTCGAGGGCGGCCTTGTCGAACTCGAGATGCGGAAGGTCGGTGCCGTCGAGCTTGACGATCGCGACGTCGTTTGCGACGTCGATTGCGATCAGTTTCAGCGCGCCCTGCGAGCCGTCCGGCCGCGCGAACTCGAGGCGGTACGTCTTCGGCTCGAGCGCGTACTGCGAGACGACGTGGTAGTTCGTCACCGCGAGCCCGTCGGAGCTGACGAGGAAACCCGAACCGATCGACGACTGCCGGCCCGCCGCTTCGACGAGCGTGCGGATCTGCAGCAGGCCCGGACGCGCGACCGCGTAGATGCTTTCAGCCGCAGCCGAAACATTCGGCGTCGGCGGCATCAGCGGCGGCTCGGGCGGCACCGGCTGCGCGACCGGCGGCGTTGGGCTCCCGCTCTCGGTGCCTGCGCTCTGCGCAGCGACGGTCGCGGAGAACACGAACGCGCCGAAGACGAGCGCGATGCCGCGTCCTGCCAATCGAGCAAATGCACTTGCTCTCATCGCGATCTCCATGGAATGGAGACTAACGCCGTCGAGCCCGTGGGTCCAACGCTGTGTTCACGCGACGTTTACGGCGCGATAGGCATCTATCGTCGCCTCGACGCAACGCGACCAGGGGTAATCGCGCGAGCGTGCGATCCCGCGCGCCGACGCGTTCGTGCGCCACGCCGAATCGTCGAGTACGCGCGCGAGCCCGAGGCGTAAAGATTCCTCGTCGGTCGGATCGACCAGCAACGCCGCATCGCCGGCGATCTCGGGCAGCGAGGATACGTTCGACGTCAGCACCGGCACGCCGCTCGCCATCGCTTCGAGCACCGGCAGGCCAAAACCTTCGTACAGCGATGGAAACGCAAACGCGTGCGCGCCCGCGTAGATCTGTGGCAGCTCGTCCTCGCCGACATAGCCGAGCCGGCGCACGATGCCCGACGTTTCGAGCGGCGCGATCGTCTGCTCGAGCTCGTGATTGAGCCAGCCGCGTCCGCCGACGATCACGAGCGGATGACGCGCTTTCGTCGCGGTCGGCAGAGCCGCGTAAGCGCGCACCAGTCGCGCGAGATTCTTGCGCGGCTCCAGCGTCGCGACGACGAGAAGGTATGCGCTGTGCTCGAGCCCGTACTTGGCGAGCGTCGCGAGAATTTCCTCGGCCGTGCGCGGCCGATATGCCGCGTCGACGCCGAGCGGAATCGCGCGGATCTTCGTGCGCGGCAACGCGAAGCGCGACGCGATCTCGGCCGCGATGAACTCCGAATCGGTCAGAACGAGATTCGCGCGCGCGAGCGTTTCGGGCAGATGTTTTTCGAGAAAACGTACGCGCTCGATCGGATGTGCTTCGGGAAAGCTGAGCCAGGAAAGATCGTGCACGGTCGTCAGCGCCGGGCCGTCGAACGGCATCAGCACGTAGTTCGGCGTGTGCAGCAGGAAGCCCTTCATGCGCCGCGTGTGGAAGCGAAACATCCCGCCGCGGATCTCCTGGTAGAGCTCGAGCGCCTGCGTCTTGAACGGCACGTTGCGACGGATCGCGGCAAGCGTGCGATTCGCCGCGAGCGCTTGCGCGGGATCGTCGACCCAGCGGTACGCCGAATAGAGCCTGAGCTCCTCGACCGCTTCGTGATGCGCGAGTCCGCGCGCGAGCTCGAGCGCATAGCGCCCGATGCCGGTCAGCGGCGCGGTGATTGCGTCGACGTTGAAGATGACGCGCAGGCGATCTCGGGTTTCACGCACCTACGCGCTCCCCGCTCGCGCGCGAGATCGGCGTCGACCATGCGCTGCGCGAGGCCCGCCGTGTCGAGCGACGGCGCGAAGCCGAGCTCGCGCCGCGCGCGCGATGCATCGCCGACGAGCAGCGGCGCATCGCTCGGCCGGAACAGCTTCGGATCGAGGCGGATGCGCACGCGATCGCTGCCGCGCTCGACGCCGACTTCGTCATAGCCCTCGCCGAACCAGTCGATCGTGATGCCGGCCGCGAGGAACGCGGCGCACGCGTAGTCGCGCACGCTCGATGCTTTGCCTGTCGCAATCACGAACTCGCCGCCCTCGCCGCGCGCCGCCATCGCAGCCATCGCGGCGACATAGTCGGGTGCGTAGCCGAAATCGCGCCGCGCGTCGAGATTACCGAGCAGGATCGATTCCTCGCGCCCGAGCGCGATGCGCGCCGCGCCGATGCTGAGCTTGCGCGTCACGAACGACGGATCGCGCCATTCCGATTCGTGGTTGAACAGGATCGCGCTCGACGCGCAGAGGCCATGTGTTGCGCGCCAGCTCGCGACCGCGCCATGCGCGAGCAGCTTCGAGAGGCCGTAGGGCGAGATCGCGGTCAGTGGCGTCGCCTCGTTCTGCGGCGCCTCGGTCGGCGCGCCGAAGATTTCAGCGCTCGAGGCGAGCACGAAATGCGCGTCGGGCTTTTGCGAACGTACGGCTTCGAGCATGCGCACCGTGCCGATGCCGTTCGCTTCGATGCTGCCGACCGGATCGGCAAACGACGCCGCGACGCTCGACTGGCCCGCGAAATGGAAAACGGCATCCGGTGCGGCCGCAGCGACGACCGTATTGCACATTTCGCTATCGAGCGGATCGAGCGCGCGGAGCTCCAGCGCCGCGTGATCGGCAATGCCGAGCTCGCGCAGGCGCCAGAAGTCGGTGCCGCTGCCCGGGCGATGCGTGCCGACGACCGCGATGCCGACGCGCAGCAGCTGCGCCGCGAGCAGCGCGCCGTCCTGGCCGCTGATGCCGGTGATGAGTGCGCGGCGATACGGCAGGTTCATCGCAGCACCTCCTGAAAGCTGCGCGCTGCGGCGATTGCGCGCTCGCCGCACGATTCAACGCTTTCGTTCGCGGAACGCTGCACGAACGGAATACCGAGCAACGCGGCGGCACGAGATAGCGCAGGCGGACATTCGCCGTCGACGACGATCGCCTCGATCGCATCGGTCTGCAACGCGTCCCATGCGCGCCGCTCGTCACGCCAGTCGTCCGCAGCGTTGCCGACCGCAAGCACGCGAATCACCGGCGTGTCGGCCGTCGCGAAAATGCGCCGCACGCGCCAGTCGAGCACGCGGCGCTCATACGAATACAGCGTCGCGGCGACGTCGGCCTCATAGTTCGGCCAGCGTTCGCGCAGCACGGCCATGCCAGCCACGCCAAGCTGCGCGCGGCGATCGTGCCCGAAGCTCGCACTGCGTTCGTGGTGCACGTAGACGTTGCCGGCGATCAGATGCCGCAGGCCGCGTGCCGATGCGCGCTGGCAGAAATCGTTCTCTTCGCCGTAGCCCTGCGGGAATCCAGCTTCGTCGAGCACGCCGACCGCGTCGATGACCGCCCGACGGATGTACATGCAGAAGCCGTTGCCGGTCGGCAGCGCGGGATACGCGTGTCCGGCTTCGTGCCAGAGAGCGCGCGCGGTGTCGTCGAGCGTCCAGCGCGCGGGCATCGCGTTTTCGCGCTCGAGCTCCGGCACCGAGAATGCGCCGGCGTTGTCGGAGACGGCGGTCACGGTCGCGACATCGTCGGCGCTCGCGGCCGCGCGGCGCAGGCCCGTCAGCCAGTTCGGACCCACTTGGGTATCGGCGTTGAGCAGCACGACGTCGGCGCGGCCTGCCTCGGCGATGCCGCGATTCGCGGTCGCCGTGAAGCCGCGATTGCGTTCGTTGCGCAGCACGCTGACGTTTGCGTGCGATGGGTAGCGCGCGAGCAGCGGCGCGATTTCGGAATCCGGGCTCGCGTCGTCGATGACGATCAGGCGCGCGCGGCCGGTCGTGTGCGTGAGCACCGCATCGAGGCAACGTGCGACGAGCGCGGGTGCACCGTAAACGGGCACGACGATCGCGACTTCGTTCGTCGCGCAATCGATGCCGAACGGCACGTGCGCACCGATGTCGCCGAGCGAGGCTGCAGCCTCACGTGCCGCGTGCGTGCCGCTCTCGCCGAAGCGGATCGCGAACGGTGCGTCGACAAGCGGTGCGCCGTCGCGGCCGTCGCGTACGAGCGCGTTGACTTCGCCGCTCGCGACCGGCGCGAACGCGAACGCGAATCGCGCGAAACCGTCGGCATCGACCGGGACCTCCGCAAAAAAAACGCCGTCGAGATCGAGCGCAACACGCGTGATGTCGCGCGCAGGATCGACGCGTAGCGTCAGCTCGCTGCCGGACCATTCGAGGTCAGCGGACGACGATCGCATCGAGCGGGCGCGCAGAAACGAGAGCATCGCGCGAGCTTAGCCGCAGGCGCGCGCGGATGCAGCTTCGGCGCCGGCGGGCTCGTCGACCACGCCGAAATCGGGCGCGAGGATGCTGCCGTCGGCGATCGCCATAGCGAGATCGCGCTGCGAAGGGCGGAGCGCGGCGTGCTGCCCGGCCTCGGCGTGCTGGCGATGCAGCGCAGGCTCGATCCAGGCCCCGACCGTCGCGGCTTCAGGCGCACGGAGGCCTTCTACGCCGAACGCGGCGAGCGCCGCGTGGAGCCGCGTCGCTGCCGCGAACGGATCGGCGACGACATCGGCGTAGTCGACGAGCACGCGCGGCCAGCCGCACGTCGCGGCGAACGCTGCGCGCGTGTAGCGCTCCCAGAGCGCGAGCGCTTCGTCGCGGCCGAGCCCGTCGCGCGCTTCGAGCGACGCCGCGACTTCGATCGGGTCGCGCACGACGTGCACGAACACCGGCCGCGTCAGCAGCGGCAACAGCTCGCGCACGACAAGACAGAGCCGCGGCTCCTTGATGAACCACGGACGCCGCGCGTCGAGCGTGTCGAGCACGGCCGCGGCGTCGCGGCGAAACGCATCGACCGCCGCGGCGGGCGCATTCGTCGGCGGCCGTTTCCAGTCGCCGCCGGCGGCTTCGAGCCGTCGCAGGCACGCGCCGTGCAGCGCGCCGAGCTCGTAGTGGCCGCGCGGATTGTCGGGGCCGATCAGCAGCGCGGCATCGTCGCCCGGCCACGCGCCCATGCGCGCGAGCAGGCCCGCGACGCTCGACGTGCCCGAGCGATGCATGCCGAGCACGACGATCTGGCCGCTCGCGCGTGCGTCGTCGGCGGGCGCGTGTGCACGCGGGCGCGGGCGCGCCGGCGAAAGTGTCTTGCCGCGTGCGAGCAGCGTGACCAGGCGATCGGCCGTTGCATCGAGATCGTGCCGCGACGCGAAGGCCGCAGCGCGTCCGGCCGCGCCGACACTGAGTGCGTTGCGACGCGCGAACACATCGCGCAACTGTGCGGCGAGCGATTCCGCGTCGGGCTCGGCCCAGCGGCATCCCGGATGCGAAGGATCGTCGACGAGCCGCGCGACCTCGACCGGATGGCCGTACGTGCGCACGAGCGCAGCCTGACTGCCGAACGCCGTCGCGATCAGCGGCTTGCCGCACGCGAGCGCTTCAGCGGCATGCGAATCCCAGCCGGCACCACGGCGCACCGAAACATACGCGTCGCCCGCCGCGAGCAGTTGTGCGCGCTGATAATCCGGATACGTCCAGCTCGTGATCACGCGCACGCGCGCACCCTCGCCGGTCCGTGCCGATTCGAGCGCCGCATTCGCGTCGACTCCGGCGGCTGGATCGACGTAGAGCAGCAGCTCGACCGGCTCGTCGCCGCGGAATGTACGGCGGAACGTCGACACGAGCAGCTCGGGTGCGTCGCGCGCAGCATCGGAAACAGACGCGACGAAGACGAAGCGCGAGTCTTCGTCGCGCGGCGCCGGCACGTCGGGATGACAATAGTCGCGATCGACGCCGAGCGGCAGCACTTCGATCGGTACGCGCACACCGCTTGCGCGGAACGCGTCGGCCTGGAACTCGTCCGGCACGAGCAACAGGTCGAGCGCGCGCGCAGCTTCGGCCCAGCGCGCCGGTACGCGATCCCATTCGCCGAACGCGAGACCCGCGCGGAAACGTCCTTGTGCCTTGTCGAAATGTGGCGCCGGCGCGCAGACGAGCGCGACGTCGGGCGTCGCCGCCCAGCGCCGGCGGCCGGCGAGATCGACGCGGTAGTCCTGTGGATCGGCGATCTCGCGCGCAACGGGCGCGAACGCCATGCGCAGCCCACGCGCATCGAGCCGGCGCAGCAGCGTGCGCGCGAGGTTCGCATAGGCGGGCGGATGGCGCGTCGTGCCCTGCCAGAGCACAGTGCCGCGATACGCATCGCCAAGCCTTTGCTGCCAGCGCGCGGCGAAGCTCGCGCGGCTTGCTTCCCAGAGCCTGCGGCGGAATCCGCCGTCGTCCTGCGTCGAGCCGTGCTGGTCGTGCTGGATCGTCACGCCGCCGGCGACGACGGTCGCGATGCCGGCATCGGCGGCGCGCAGGCAGTAGTCGGTGTCTTCGAAATAGCTGTGAAACATCGGATCGAGCGCACCGATGCGGTCGAGGCAATCGCGGCGGATGTAGGCAAGCGCGAACGCGATGCCCTGCACGCGGCGCGTCTGCGTGAACTGCGCGATGTCGCGCTCGACGGTGCCGCTCTCGGTCTGCTGGCCCCAGAGCGCATCGGGCTCGATGAAGCCCCCGGCGTGATAGACGCGACCTTCGGGCTCCGGGCCGAGCAGGCGACAGCCGACGACGCCCGTGTCGGGCGATGCATACGCTGCGTCGCGCAGGCGATTCAGCCAGTCGCGCTGCGTGAACTTGAGATCGTTGTTGAGCAGCACGACGTCGTCGTTGGGCCTCGCCGCGGCAATGCCGGTGTTCATGCCGCGCACGAAGCCGAGGTTTTCCGGCAGGCGGATGTAGCGCACGCGCGATGCGTACGCTGCGATCGCATCGGGCGTCTCGTCGCTGCTGCCATTGTCGACGACGATGACCTCGGCGCCGTCGAGATCGGTCGCGAGCAGCGAGTCGAGACAGCGCTCCGTCAGCGGCCACTTGTTCCACGCGAGGACGATCAGCGCGGCGCCGCGCATGTCAGCGGAGCTCGGCGTCGGCGCCGCACCGGACGATCTCGAGCGCGCGATCGATGTCGTCAGCGGCGAACTTCGCGAAGCCGAGCAGCAGGATGCCGACGCCGGCATCGGCGCCGTCGCCCGCCGCGCGGATGCGCGCGAGCTCGGCATCGATGCGCGCGCGGTCGATGCGCTCGTGCGAGGGCGCGAGACGCGCTGCGAGCGCGAGCAGTTCGCGCGGTGACGCATCGAGCCGCGCAGCGAGCGCCGCCAGGCGCTGCGCATCGACGTCGCGCGGAATCGATTCGCTCATGCGGCGTTGACCACCGGATGCATGTCGCGATGGTACGCCTCGAAGACGGTGTCGCGATCGGCTTCGAGCACGCTCTTGCCGTGCTCGATCCACAGCACGCGGTTGCAGATCGAGGCGATCTGCCTCTCGTTGTGGCTGACGAGCACGACCGTGTGCCCTTCGCCCATGCGCGCGCGAAGCGCGGCGCCCGATTTTTCCTGGAACTCGGCGTCGCCGACCGCGAGCACTTCGTCGATCAGCAGCACGTCGGGCTCGACCTGTATCGCGACCGAGAACGCGAGGCGCATCGTCATGCCGGCCGAGTACGCCGCGATCGGCTGCTCGAAGAAATTGCCGAGCTCGGAAAACTCGCGGATCGCGTCGAGGCGCTTCATGATCTCGCGGCGGCGAAGGCCGAGCAGCAGGCCCGACAGCACCGCGTTGTCGCGGCCCGACAGATGCGGCACGAAACCAAGCGCAAGCGAGAGCAGCTGGCACGACACGGGCGCGCGGCGGATCGTGCCGCGATCGGGCGCGAGGATGCCGGCGATCGCACGCAACAGCGTGCTCTTGCCGGCGCCGTTGCGGCCGATCACGCCGAGCCGCTCGCCGCGGCGAAGCTGGAGGCTCACGTCTTCGAGCGCCCAGAAATGACCGCCCGACATGCGCCGCTGCGCGCTGAACGCGACACCGACGTTCTTGAGCTCGATCAGGATTTCATCGCTCATGTCGCGAGCTTCGGATAACGCGGCGCGAGCCGGCTGACAAACATCGCGCCGAGCCAGCACGCGACGAGCGCAATCGCGGTGACCTTGCTGAGGCCAACCCAGTTCGGCCACTGGCCGTACATCAGGATGCCGCGCGTCGCCTCCATCAGCACCGCGACGGGATTGAGCGCCATGATCGTGCTGAGCGGCGGCGGCACCTTGTCGAGCGCGAAGACGACACCCGAGAGGAACATCACGACGGTCAGCACCTGCTCGATCACGAAGCGCATGTCCGGCACGAGCGGCACGAGCGCCGCGACGACGAAACCCGCGCCCGCGGCCGCGAGGAACGTCACCGCGAACACGATCGGCAGCGCGAGATACGCCGCGTTCGGCGGATAGCCCGCGCACCAGAGGATCACGAGCAGCAGCGCGAAGATGAAGAAGAACTTGACCGTGTCGGACAGCATCGCGATCAGCGGGAACACGTGCGGCGGCAGCCGCACCTGGCGCACCATCGGGAGGTTCGTCCAGATCGCGTAGCCGCCGTGCGTGATGCACGATTTCATCCACTGCCAGACCGTGAGGCCGATCAGGAGGAACGGCAGGTAATCCGGGCCGCCGCTCTTCAGGATGACGTCGAAGACGAGATAGAACGCGCCCATCATCAGCGCAGGCTCGAGCACCCACCAGAGGAGTCCGAGATAGCTGCGCGCGGCTTCGGCGCGAAGCTCGGCGTACGTACTGAAGAGGACGAGCTCGATCAGGTGCTGGCGCATGCGGTGCCGGGAAACGGCGTTATGGCGGTGTTACAGGGTCCGCGAGGATACCGGAATCGGCCGCGCTCAGCCCGCGCAGAATCAGCCCGCGCAGAGACCGTCGAGCGCCGGGCCCGCGAACGCGAGAAACAGCAGCAACGCCGCGAGCGCTGCGCCGATCGCGAGGCGGGGCGGCGTCAGCGCGAGCGTGTCCGCGCCGTCTTCGCGTGCCGTGAATCGCGAGAACCACGCCGCGAGAAACGAGCCCGCAAAGGCGCAGAAGAACGGCATCATCGGAAACAGGAAGCGTGCCTTGACATGGACGAGCAGCATCAGCGCGAGCTGGTACGCGACGTAGAGGCCGACCAGCACGAGCCGCACATCGGGCCGCTTGCGCCAGCATGCGAGGCCGAACGCGGCGGCGCCGAGGATCAGGATCTGGAACGCGTCGTTCCACCACGTGAGCGTCCGCGTCAGCCATTCCGGCGTCGAATAGACCGAGAGATGTCCCGCGCATGCGGGGCCGGGCAGCTGCGAGACGAGCGGCGTCTTCGCGCTGAAGAGCCGGAAATACTGGCGGCCGAGCTGATCGCCGAGAATGCTGAAAAATCCGCGCTCGCGCACGAACGCGAGCGTCTTCTCGCGGTAGATCGCGTTGCGCTGCTCCGGCGTGTCGCCGCTCGCGAGGAACGCGGGCAGCGTTGCGCCGCCCATGTCGTCGACATAGTCGCTGCGCCAGCGATCGGTGAGCCCGACCCAGACGTTGTAGATCGAGCTGTCCGCGATCATCGGCCGCCCGTATTCGCGAAAGCCGTGCCAGAGCGCCGGCGCCGTGACGACGCCGAGTGCGGCGACGAACGCAATGGCCGGCACGAGGCGAAAGCGCGGACGCTCGCGTCGCGCGAATGCGATCAGGAACAGCGGCCAGAACGCCGAAAGCAGGCTCTTCGCGAGCAGCGCGAGCCCCGCGCACGCACCTGCCGCGGCGGACGCGAGGCGCGCGCCCGGCCACGCGAACAGCAACCGGAATACGAGCAGCACGAGGAAAAGATGCGGAACTTCGGGCCAGAGCCAGTGCGCATACGCGGCGTTGGCCGGATCGACGAGAAACAGCAGCGCCGCGGTGTTCGCGGCACGCACGCCGCCGCCGAGATCGCGCCAGATGCCGCGCAAGAGCCACGCGCAGCCGACTAACAGCAACGTCTGCACGAGCTGCACGACGACGACGTGCACGCCGAACGTCGCATAGATCGCCGCGAGAAACAGCGACTGCAGCGGCGGCCAGATCGTGCTCGGCATCCACGGCCCGCCGCCGAGGATCGCGAGCGCGAACGCCTGGTAGCTTTCCTCGTCGCCGATCAGCCGCTTCGCGGCGCCGCCGTAGTACGCGAGCCAGAGCAGCGCCTGGCTCGCGACGAAGAGCGTCGCGACGAGCGCCGATGCCGCCGTCCTGCGTGTGCGACGGGCGGCGACCATCGTGCGTCGGTGTGCCGTCTACTGCCCGGACTGGGGCTGGCCCGACGCGGGCGGCGCGCTGCCGCGTGCGCGGCGCTTCGCCGGCGCGTGGAACACGGGCGTGAACTTCTCCTTTTCGCCCTTCGTCGACGTGCTCTCGACGTAGTACCAGTAGTCCTTGCACGGATCGATCGTGTCGTCGCGGTACTCGTACTTGTGCGTCTCGTCGGTCGTGCCGGCGCCCATCATCGGCATCTTCGTGATCTTCGTGAACTCGCCTTTCTCGGTCTCGCTGCGGAACACGTCGAACGAGAAACTGTTCTGTTCGCTCGCCGTGCTCCAGCGCGCGGTGTTCGCGACGCGCTGGTCTTCCGACACCTTGCCCTGATCGCCGCAATCGCCCTCGGGCACTTCCTTCGCGGCCATCGCGGTGCCGGGCGCTGGAGCTGCGGCCGGCGCTTTCGCGGCAGCTGCGGGCGCGGCGGGCGGTGTCTTCTGCGCGGTTTCTGCGGGCGGCTGGGACTCGCCGCAGGCGGCGAGCAGCGTGGCGATGAGGAGGGCGAGAGCGGATTGGCGCATGACGTGCTCCACTGAAAGGACGTGCTCGACGGAACGTTCGGATTGCGACGGGGGTCGCTGGACAACCCCGGACCGCGGCAACGATAGTCGGGCGATGGATACGCTGGCAACCGGCCGGCTCGCGCGACTGCTCGCGTGGCTGACTTTCGCGATGGTTTTCCTCGGCACGCCCGCGGCGTGGGCCGGGGCGCTGCGCTGGAGCGTCGATGTCGCGCCCGACGGCGAGATCTTTCCGGTGCTCGATCTCTCGCAGGCACCCGCCGCCGCGAAGGGCACGGCCGGCGACGGCAGCGGCCTCGTCGCGGTGCGCGCGACGACCGATATACCGCGCGATCTTCGCCTCACGCTGGAGACCGAGGGCCTCGTCGAGCCGGCCATCGTCGACGCGCGCACGCTTCGCGGCGGCGTTCCGGTCGAGCTTCGCCCGCGGCTCGCGTGGGACGCGCCGTACCTTCGCGGCCTCGCGGCGCCGCGCGCGCAGCCGATGCGGATCCGCATCGAGGCGAAGGGCCTGCCCGCCGAAGTGCGCGACCTGACCGTGCGCGTGCATCCGCTCGACGATGCGCTGTACTACTTCCGCGACGGGCGCGATCGCGTCGATCTCGGATGGGTGTTCGCGGCCTACGTCGATCCGCACGACGCCGCCGTCGATGCCGTGCTCGATCTGGCGCGCGATGCCGGCACGCCGGTCGACGACGACGCCGGCACGACCGATGCGAAGATCGAGCAGGTCCGCGCGGTCTGGAACGCGCTCGAAACGCACGGACTTCGCTACGCGGCGGGCGATCCTGCGCTGAGCCGCGGCCCGAGCATCTACAGCCAGCGCGTGCGCCTCGTCGCCGAAAGCTGGGCCGAGCGGCGCGCGAACTGCATCGACAGCAGTGTGCTGATCGCCTCGGTGCTCGAGCGGATCGGCATCCGGAGCTTCATCGTGCTCGTGCCGCAGCACGCGTTCGTCGGGTTCTACACATCGGATAACAGCGGGGCCGAGAACCGCGGCCGGCCCGAGTTCCTCGAAACGACGCTGCTCGGCACCGATGCGCAGCACCTGCCGCACGGCGCGGCGAGCTCGTTCGACGCCGCGAGGGCGGCCGGGCGCCTGCACTTCAACCGCGTCGCGAACCGCTTCGACAAGGCGCACCGGCCCGACTACGCGCTGATCGACATCGAAACGGCGCGCGCCTACGGCATCGTCCCGCTAACGGTCCGCGAAAGCGCCACGGAGCGCCGGCACGGCGTCGCCGCCCGCGCCGCACCGATGCGCTGAGCGCGCGGCCCGGCGTCCGCGGCCGCGATCATCGATCGCCCGCGCCCGCTATGGCACAATTTCGGCGGGCACTTCGGGGAGTCGCGCCGGCGATTCCCGCCGTCCGGCCAGCCCCCGCCCCTCGTCCCATCGAACACCCGGAATCCATGCCAATCACGCCGATGTCTCCCCGCGCGGAGCACGCCCGTTCCGACGCGAACGACAGCTATCTCGAGGGCGTGAAGGCCGAAATCCGTGCCGAGGCCGACGCCGCGCGCCTGCGCGCGCCGCTGCCGCGCAACGAGGCGCCGCCGCCGCGACGCGCCGAGACCGTTTCGCACGACGGCACGATCGATCGCGCGCGTCTCGACTACGCGATCGCGGAGCTGACCGGCGATCACTACACGGCCTTCGTCGACGGCGCGTTCCGTGCGCTGCTGAAGCGTCCGCCGGACGAGTCCGGGCTCGAAGCGCAGGTGCGTCTTCTCGCCGCCGGCGCGCCGAAGGCCGAGGTGCTCGGCAACCTGCGTTATTCGCCGGAAGGACGCACGATCGGCACGCGCGTTCAGCGGGCTCCTGCCGCGCTATGCGCTCGCCAAGCTCGGGCGTGTGCCGGGCGTCGGCTTCGTCCTCAACTGGCTGATCGCGTTCGCGGGCCTGCCGCTGATGCTGCGCCATCAGCGCGCCGCCGACACGCGCAACGCGGCGCAATTCCAGGATGCGCAAGCGAGCGCGGGCCGCATCGCCGACGACGTGCGCGGCACGAATGCGCGGATCGACGCCGTCCGCAGCGAGCTCGGTGACGCGAACGCGCGGATCGACGGCGTCCGCAGCGAGCTTGGCGATGCGAACGCGCGCCTCGTGCAGCTGACCGCCGCGTTCGACGCGCGTGTCGGCACGCTCGAAGCGCGCGTCAGCGAAAACGAGAGTCGGCTCAGCGACGTGCCGTCGCTGCGTCACTACGTGCATGCGGTCAACCACTGGCTCGTCTCGCTGCAGGCAGCGATCGATGGCATCGAAGGCGCGTCGGATGCGAACAAGGCCTATGCCGATGCGCTGATCGCGGCGATCTACGACGCGAGCGAGGTCGCCGCGGCGCGCGGTGCGCGCCAGTCGGCGTGGATCGAAGCGATGCGGCATCACCTCGGCGCGCGTGCGCGTGTGGTCGATCTCGGCAGCGGCGACGGCAGCTGGGCCGCGTTGCTCGCCGGCATCGGCGCCGATGTGGCCGGATTCGAATCGAACGGCGTGCTCGCGCGACGCGCGCGCGAACGCGGCTTGAATGTCGCGGCCGGCGATCCGATGACTGCGCTCACGCGTTGCGAGGATGCGAGCCTCGACGCGATCACGTTCTCGGGCGTACCGGCCGGCGATGCGTTCGCGACATTGCTCGCCGAATCCGCGCGCGCGCTGAAGCCCGGCGGCTGGCTGCTGATCGCCGCGGGTGAGCCGCGACGTCTCTCCGAGCTCGCGACGGGCCGCATCGGCGTGCTCGATCGCGGGGTCGCCGCGGCGCTGCTCGGCGCGGCGGGCTTCGCCGTCGATGCAGGTTTCGGCGGTCCCGACGCCGTGCTGGCGCGGCGCGCGTGAGCGTCAAGTTCGCACGCCCATGAGAATCGCGATGCTCGTTCCGGGGCTCGCGCCTTACGACGCGGTCAGCAACGACACGCTCGGCATGACGGCGGCGCTGCGCGCGCTCGGCCACGAAGTCGCGGTGTTTGCGCCGCACTCGCGCGATGTCGCCGAGACGGTTCACCCGCACACCGATATCGAATCGTGGCTCGCAGGCGACGACGATGTCGTCGTCTACCACTACTGCATCGGCTGGGATTTCGCGCTCGATCTCTTCCGCCGCACGAAAGCGCGGCGCGTGCTGCGTTATCACAACATCACGCCGCCGGAGTTCTTCGAAGGCTGGTCCGAAGGCTACGTCGGCGCGTGCACGGCCGGGCGCGCGCAGCTCGATGCCTACGCGGCATTGAACTGCGAGCTCTACCTCGGCTGCTCGCCGTTCAATCTCGAGGATTTCCTGAAGCGCGGCGTCGATCCCGCACGCTGCGCAGTGCTGCCGCCGTTTCACAAGGTCGAGGAATTGCTCGCCTGCAATCCCGACGCGCGACGGCTCGGCAACAACGCGGACGGCGCGCCGGAATTGTTGATGGTCGGGCGCATCGCGCCGAACAAGGGCGATCTCGCGCTGATCGATGCGCTGGCCGTCTGCCGGCGCATTTCCGATCCGCGCACGCGACTGCTCCGCATCGGCAAGCTCGATCCGAATCTCGAACGCTACGGCGTCGCGGTGCGCGAGCACATGCGCGCGATGGGCGCGGAATCGGCCGTCATCTCGATCGACGATGCGACGTCGTCCGAGCTTCGCGCGGCGTACGCCGCCGCCGATGCGCTCGTCATGCTGAGCGCGCACGAAGGCTTCTGCGTGCCGATCGTCGAGGCGATGGCGCTCGGCACGCCGATCGTCGCGCTCGGATCGAGTGCGCTCGCGTGGACCGTCGGCGATGCCGGGCATCGTCTGGAACGAACCCGATCCGCACCTTGTCGCGATGTCGGTCATCCGCATCCACACCGATCTCATGCTGCGCGAAATGCTGCGCGAGCTCGGCCGCGCGCGCTATCGCGCCGTGTTCGCGCCCGATGCGCTCGCGAAGGGCCTAGAAGCGGCGTTCGCGAGGTTCGCCGCATGAAGGCCGCGCTGCTGCTGCCCGTGTTCGCGAGCCGCGATGCGATCGGCGCGGACGTGCTCGGCATGCTCGCCTGCCTCACCGCGGCCGGCGTCGAGACGCGCATCTTCTGCGACGGCCGCGACGACGTCGCCACGACGACGTATCCCGTGTCCGAGCTGCTCCGCTTCGCCGGCGGGCCGGATGATCTGATCGTCTATCACTACTCGATCGGCTGGACGCAGGCGATCGAGATCCTGCGCAAGGCGCGCGGATTCCGCGTCGTGCGCTATCACAACATCACGCCGCCGGCGTTCTTCGAGGGCATCTCGCCGCTCCACGTCGACACCTGCAGCCGCGGCCGCGCCGAGATTCCGGTCATCGCGACGCTCGGCTGCGAGCTCTATCTCGCCGACTCCAGTTTCAACGGCGCCGAGCTCGTCGCCGCGGGCACGCCCGCCGCGCAGGTCGCCGTGCTGCCGCCGTTCCATCGGATCGAAGAGCTGCTTGCCCGCGAAGCCGACCTCGCGCTCCTCGACGAGCTCGGCGACGGCACGCGCAATTTCCTGATGGTCGGCCGCGTCGCGCCGAACAAGTCGCACCTCGATCTCGTCGATGCGTTCGCGGCCTACGTCGACCGCTTCGGCGACGACGCGCGGCTCGTCCTGATCGGCAAGACCGACGTGCACCTTCGCGCGTACGAGATGGCGATCCACGAGCGCATCGCGCAGCACCAGCTCGGCCATCGCGCGCGCTGGCTGCTCGTCGCGAGCGAGGCGCAGCTCAAGGCCGCGTATCTTGCGAGTCACGTGCTGATGCTGCTGAGCCGCCACGAAGGCTTCTGCGTGCCGCTCGTCGAGGCGATGGCGTTCAAGCTGCCGATCGTCGCGCGCGCGTGCGCGGCCGTGCCGGAAACGGTCGGCGATGCCGGCATCCTCTGGCCCGACGCCGATCCCGTGCTTTACGCGGCATCGGCCGCGCGCCTCATGCACGATGCCGCGTTGCGCACGCGCCTCGAAGAGCGCGGCGCGGAACGTTATCGCACCGATTACGCGCCGGCGCATCTCGACGAGCGCTTCCTCGCGCTGACCGGTGTCGCGCGATGAAGCCGCGCATCGCGATCGTCGTGCAGCGCTGGGCGCCCGACATGGTCGGCGGATCGGAAGCGCTCGCGTGGCAGTACGCCGAGCTTCTGAGCGAGGACTTCGAGGTCGACCTTCTGACGTCGACCGCGCTCGACTACGTCACGTGGGCGAACGCGCTCCCCGAAGGCGCGGAGCGCGTCGGCAACGTCACGGTGCACCGCTTCGCGACTGCGTTCACGCGCGGCGAGTATTTCTTCACGCTCGATCGCAAGCTTCGCGCCGATTTCTCGAACGGCGCGATCGCCGAGCGCGCGCTGCCGCGCTGGACGACGGCGCTGCAGGAAGAGCTGATCAAGGTGCAGGGGCCGTGGTGTCCGGGCCTCCTCGCGCATCTCGACGCGCACGCAGGCGATTACAAGGCCGTCGTGCTGACGACGTATCTCTATCCGACGAGCTACTTCGTCTCGTGCCGCTTCGATTCGCGCAAGCTCCTCATGGCGCCGACGCTGCACGATGAGCCGGCCGCGCATCTCCCGGTGTATCAGCGCTACCGCGATCGCATCGCGCGGTTTCTGTGGCTCACGAACGCGGAGCGCGATCTCGCGACGCGGCTCTGGGGCGTCGAGCAGGGCGAAGTGATCGGCATGACGCTCGACGCGGCAACCGCGACGCCGGAGTCGATGCCGTATCCGTATCTTCTTTATTGCGGGCGCATCGACGCGTTGAAGGGCGTCGACCAGCTGCTCGCGTGGTTCGCGCTCTACCGCGCGGCACGACCCGGGAGCAATCTCAGGCTCGTACTGACCGGCAAGGACACGCTCGGCCTTCGCAAGATGCCGAACGTCGAGTTCCTCGGCTTCGTCAGCGAGGAGCGCAAGCTCGCCCTGATGGCCGGTGCGCTCGCGTTCGTGCAGCCCTCGCGCTACGAGAGCTTCAGCATCGTCGCGCTCGAGGCGATGGCGCAGGGCACGCCGATCGTCGTCAACGGCCAGTGCGGGCCGCTCGCCGAGCACGTCGTCGCGAGCGGCTCCGGCAGCGCGTATCGCGATCGCGGCGAGTTCGATGCGGCAATCGATGCGCGGGCCGCAGCGACGCCGGCGCAGCGCGAGCAGGAAGCGCAGCGCGCGCGCGCGTATGTGTCGAACCGCTACCGGCGTGAGCAGGTGCGAAAGCGCCTCGCGGCGGAGATCGAGGCCGTGATCGCCGCGACCGGCGGCTGATCAGCGCGGCACGAAGCGGATCGCGAAGCGCGCGCCGCCGAGCGACTCGGAGCGGTGGACGCTGAGCTCGCCCTGATACGCGCGCAGGATGTCCTGCACGATCGAAAGGCCGATACCGTGCCCCTGCACGCGCTCGTCGCCGCGCACGCCGCGCTGCAGGAGATAGTCGACGTTGTCCTCGTCGATGCCGGGGCCGTCGTCCTCGACCGCGAGCTCCATGCCGGTACGCCGTCCGCTGCCGCCCGGAATCACGTTCGCGCTGAGCAGCACGCGCCGCTTCGCCCACTTGAAGCCATTCTCGATCAGGTTGCCGAGGAGCTCGAGCAGGTCGCCCTGATCGCCGTGGAAGCGCGCACCCGGCGCGATTTCGAACTCGCAGAGCACGCCCTTGTGCGCGTAGACCTTCTCGAGGCTGCGCACGATCTCCTCGGCGTAGGGCTCGATCGGCAGCGGCGCCGCGAACGTCTGGTGTCCCGACGTCGCCGCGCGCGAGAGCTGGTAGGCGACGATCTCGTCCATGCGTCCGACCTGCTCCAGCACGGTCCAGCGCAGGTTCTCGCCCTCCTCGCCCGATTCGAGCTGGCTGCGCATGACCGCGAGCGGCGTCTTCAGGCTGTGCGCGAGATCGCTCAATGTGTTGCGGTAGCGCTTGAGGCGATCGCGCTCGGCGTCGATGAAGGAATTGAGGCTCGTCGTCAGGCCCGACAGTTCCGTCGGATACGTGCTCGCAAGATGATCCTGGCTGCCGCGCTCGACGCGCGCGAGATCGGTGGTCACCTTGCGCAGCGGCGCGAGGCTCCAGCGCAGCACGATGACGAGGAGCAGCAGCAGCACGACGCCGGTTGCGCCGAGCCAGATCGCGAGCGTGCGCCGGTAGACGTCGACCTGCTCGCGAAGCCCGCGAACGTCCTCGGCGACGTAGAACGTGAGATGCAGCGCATCCTTCGGCGATCCGCCGGACACGTTCCAGTCGACGCCTTGCGCCATGACGAAGAGATCGCCCTCGGCCGTGCGGACCGGGCCCGTGAAGCGCACTTCGCCGCGCGGCAGCGGCGTATTGAACGGAAGGTCGCGATCGATCGCGGACGGCGAGCGCCACTGGTTGCTCTTCGCGCCGATGATCTTCTCGCCGAGGATGCCGGCGTAGAGGCCCGATTGCACGGGCCGGTCGAAGCGCGGATCAGGCCCGACTTCGGGCGGCAGCAGCGAGCCGCCGCGCGTCGGGTCGGCCGCGGCGAGGTACGAGTAGATGTACTGCTGCAGCCGGTCGCGGAGCGAGCTCTCGGCCGCGTCGTAGAACGCGCGATCAAGCGCGAAAAACGCAAGCCCGAGAAAAGCCGCAAGCACGAAGCTTGCGGCCGCCAGGGAACGCGCTTGCAGGGATAGCGGGCGGGCCACGCTCGCTATTGTCCATCAGGTGCTGCTGGTGGAATTGTTTTCCGTCGGTTGTGGCGCGGGTTCGGGCGTATCGGGGGTGTTCGTGCGCTCGAGCGCAAAGCGGTAGCCGCGGCCGCGCACGGTCTCGATCGGCTTGATCGCATTGTCGGGATCGAGCTTCCTGCGCAGGCGCCCGATGAAGACCTCGAGCACGTTCGAATCGCGGTCGAAATCCTGCTGGTAGATGTGCTCTGTGAGATCGGCCTTCGAGACGAGCTCGCCTGCATGCAGCATCAGGTATTCGAGCACCTTGTACTCGTAGCTCGTGAGATCGACCGGCTGGCCGTTGACGCTGACGGTCTGCGCGGTCGTGTCGAGCGTGATCGGGCCGCATTCGAGCAGCGGCCGCGACCAGCCGCTCGCACGGCGCACGAGCGCATTCAAGCGCGCGAGGAGCTCTTCGACGTGGAAGGGCTTCACGAGGTAATCGTCGGCGCCGTTCTTCAAGCCCAGCACCTTGTCCTGCCAGCTCGATCGCGCAGTAAGGATCAGGATCGGGCAGCGCTGCCCCGCTTCGCGCAGCTGCTTGACGAGATCCATGCCCGAGAGCTTGGGCAGGCCAAGGTCGATGATCGCGACGTCGAACGGCACTTCGCGGCCGAGATAGAGCCCTTCCTCGCCGTCGCCGGCGGCGTCCACCGCGAAGCCATCACGCTTGAGGCGTGCCGCGAGCGTTTCGCGCAGCGGCGCCTCGTCTTCCACCAGCAGTACGCGCATCGTCCTCTCCTTGAATATCGAAGTTCGCTCATTCGCCGGGCGATCGTCTGCACCGGTCGTCAATCCGCCGGGAACCGAAAGCCGATCCCCTCGCGGTGCGGTCGTCTACTGCTCCGCCGGAACCTGGACCACGCGGACCTGCCCGTCGGACGTGAGCACCTTGATCCGGTAGACCTTGCGCTTGCCCTGCATCAGGGTTTGCACCGACAGGACCTTGCCGCTCGTTTCCTGCTGCACCTTGGCCACGGCTTCCTGGGCCGTCAGCTCGCGGGCTCCCGCGCTCGCCGCGGCGAGTGCCAGCGCGAGCGCGCACAGTGAAGCCCTGAGTGGATGAAGGAAGTGTCTGGCTCGCATGCTCGGCCTGTCAGATCCCGGCCGACAGCCGCACCGGAAACGCGTTCAGTCTCGTCACCGCGTTTTGAATTGCGGCTGAACTCGACCGGGCGCGCCCGCACGCGAGCGCGCCGCCGCGCGCAAAAAAGAAGGCCGCGCCCGTTTCCGGGCGCGGCCAATCGGGGCTTCACGACCGGTTTCTTACGGATCGAAGCCGTTCGCGAAGATCGTGTCGTCGGGCGTGCCGCTGCCGCAGCCCTGCACCTTGATGTCGTCGATGTACCAGCCTTCGCGCGGGCTCGAATTGTTCGTGCCGAGGCGGAAGCGGAACTGGACGTCGTGGCCGGCATACGGCGAGGCGTCCGCGATCACCTGATTGAACGACGAGGCGAGGCCGCACCATGCGGGCGTGCCGGCTGCGAGCGGGTTGCCGCTGCCGCCGGTGATCGTGCCGTTGTAGGCACCGGCGATGAGCTGGCCGGCTGGGACCTCGTTGAACGCGCCGCCGTCGACCGCGACTTCGAGCACGCCGCCGTCCGCGCAGGTCGCGCCCGAGCCTTCGATCAGCACCCAGTGCTGGAACTGGAAGTTGAGGCCACCCAGATCGCTCGGCAGCGTCATGACCGGCGAGATCAGGCGCTGAGTCGCCGATCGACGCGCTGTCGACGGCCTTCCACGCCGAAGGCGGCGACGTCGTGCGGCTGCCCGAGATCGTCCAGTGTGTCGGTGCCACGGCCGCGGCATCGTGCGTCCATTGCGTGTCGTCGTTCGGCACGTCGTCCTCGAAGATCACCTGCGTCGTCGTGCCGGTGCTGCATTCGCCCGGTGCCGGCGCGGTCGTGAACGAATAGACGCCGCTGACGTTCGAGCCGCACGTGTTCGTCGCCGTGACACGCCAGTAGTACGGCGTGTCGTTGCCGAGCGCGCCGCCGGCTGGAACGTCGTGCCGTCGACGGCCTGCGAGATCACGATGTTCGTGAAGTTCGCATCGGTCGCGAGCTCGAAGAGGTACGACGACGCCTGCGCCGCCGGCTCCCACGTGAAGACCGGCTGCAGCGGCGTCGAGTTCGCGCCGTTCGCGGGCGAATCGAGCGTCGGCACAGCCGCGGCCGCGGTCGAGTAGTTGATGTCGAAGTCGACCGACTTCGAGATCGCACCCGACGTGCCGGTCACGGTGACTGTGTATTCGCCCGGAATCACGCTCGGATCGCTCGTGAGACTGAAAGCCGACGTGCCCGGCGGGTTGACGGTCGCGGGATTGAGCAACGCGGTCGAACCCGACGGATTGCCGCTCGCCGTGAGATCGACGGCATCACTGAAGCCCTGGATCACGCCGACGTTGATCGTCGCGTCGAACTCGGTGCCGGCGCAGAGGTCGGCGCCGGTCTGGCCGGTCGACATCGTGAACGACGGCGCCTGCGAGCAGTTGCTGCAGACGAGCGCGAAATCCTGGCTCGCGCTGCCCGATCCTGTGCCGTCGGCGGCGATGTTCGCTGCCGTGACCGTGATCGTGATGTCGCCCGACGTGCCCGCCGGCAGGAACACCGCTTCGTAGTTGTTCGCCGTGTCGGTCGAGCCGCCGGTCGACGAGAAGGCGTTCGTGAAGTGGTTGCCGAGGTAGGTCTGGCCGCCGACGTCGACCTTGAGGTCGATGTTGTTGACCTGCGGATTGCCGGTCGTGGAGCCGGGCGCGTCCGCGTAAGCCATCGTGATGCGTACCGGTTTCGACGTGTCGGCGATGCCCCAGGTGTACGTGCGCGTGTCGCCGGTCGACGTGAACGTCTCGGACTGGTCGAGCAGCACCTTCGGCGTCGTGTCGAACATGATCGACATGTTCGGCATGCCATAACCTTGGGTGTTCGTCGGCAAGTTGCCGTTGCCGCTGACGCCGGTGAGGTAGGTCGGATGCGCCATCAGCCATGCCTTCGCCATTGCCGGGCTCGGCGCACGACTGCCGCCAATCTCGTCGAGTGTGCCGGCCGCGGCACCGACGCCGCCGTTCTCGATCCAGTAGTACGAGAGCGAGACGACCCCCGCGGTCGCCGGCGTCGAGTGGCTCGTGCCGGACGACGCTGCGAACGAGGTCTGCGCGAAGCCGCCGCCGTTCGGACGGTACTTGTCGCAGACGCCCGTGCCGTCGTAGCCCGAGTAGACGCTCGCCGACGCCTGGATGTGCGTGCCGGGCGCGGTGACTTCGGGCTTCGTGCGGCCGCCCTGCACCGGGCCGCGGCTCGAGAAGCTGATCGTGTCCATCGCGTTGTCGGCGCCGGTCGGGCCGATGCCGCAGCCGTCGGTCCAGTTGCCCTGCTCGTCGCTCGGACGCTTGTTCTCGGTCGCGCCGACGGTGATGACGTTCTTGGCCGTGCCCGGCGCGCCGACCGTCGACGAGCCCGGGCCGCTGTTGCCGGCCGAGAACACGTAGATCATCGGCTGCTGGCCGCCCTGCTGGTTGTCCGCGTCGCGAACGGCGATGTCGTACGAACGTGCATCGCTGTTGTACGCGCCGCCGACCGCCGCGCCCCACGAGTTCGTCGATATCACGCCGCCGTTGACGACTTCCTGGTGCGACACGCCCGCATCGGTGTTGCCGCAGTTCGAGATGTTGTAGCTGCCGCCGTCGGCGAAGATCTTCGTGTGCGCGAGACGCGTGAACGGATTGATGCCGACGCCGCGCAGATAACCGAGGTTGTCGACGTACGGGAATCCGGTCCGCGAGTCGTAGCCGCCGACGATGCCGGTGTTCAAATGGCCGTGGCCGTCCTGGCCGTGTGGCGGGCCGGAGCCCGTGCAATTCGCGACCGCGATGATGCGCGAGGTCGTGCCGTCTTCGTGATCGGTCAGAGTCAGATCGCCGGCGCCGTTCGTCGTCGTGCCGTCGCCGATGCCGTCATCGGTCACGTTGACGATCGGGTAGTCGCTCATGTTCTCGGAGAAGCCCAGATTCGAGAGAAACGAGAAATAGCCCGGCGCCGCCGGACCGCTCTGATCGGCGTTGAAGTTCGCCGCGATGATCTGGTCCTGCACCTCGTCGTTGCGCGTCGGCTTGACGTATTCCTCGACCGCGAACACATCGGGATACTGCGCGAGCGTCGCGATGTCGGTCTCGGCGACGTTGAGCGTCAGCGCCTCGACGCCCTTCAGGTCCTGCCAGACCTTCGGCGTCGTGGCGCCGGCGAGATGCTCGATCGCCGACTTCGTCGCCGCGTTGTCGCCGCTGACGAGCTGCACGGTCACGTCGAGCCGCGCCGAGGTGAGTCCACGGTTCGCGCGCTCGGCGAGCGTCGTCGCGAGCTTGAAGTACGGAAGATACGGGCCGACGTACTGCACCGACGTGCCGCTTCGCGTTTGCGCGCGGATCGCCGTCAGCTGATCTGCCGTCGCCTGCACGACGTACGCGTTCTCGGGCATGAACTGCACGATCTTCGCGCCGGTCGCGTCGAGTGCCGCGATCCATTCCTTCGCGATCGGGCCGACGTACTGGACGATCTGGAGGCTCGCGCCGCTGTTCGGCTTGGCCTGGAACGCAGCCGGAATCGCCGGCGGCGGGCCTGCGGTGTCGAGCATCGTCGACGTGAACTCGATGCGGTTCGAGACGACGCCCTGCGAAAGCTTGCCCGCGTGCGAAAGCGCATCGAGCACGGCGCCGTCGACGCGATAGAGCGCGAACGCGCCGTAGTCGTGCAGCAGCGTCGCACCGGCCTGCTGCGCGCCGATCGCGCCGCGCGCGAGCAGCACGCGCGACGTGCCGGCATTCGCGGTCTTGCTTGCGGAAGACTTGCCCGACGACGGCCCTGCGGCCGCGAAGGCGATTTGGTCGGAAGACGCCAGCAAGCCGCCAGCGCCGACGAGTGCAGCCAGAATGGCTGTCGTAATCGGTTTGCGCATTTTTCCCACCGAGTGAGTCACGACGAGATCGCGACACTCGGTGACGCATCCTGGCAATCCACTGCCCGACGCGCACCGACGCCGCACCGGAATCCGGCGCGTCGTCGCGACGCGCACGGAACGTCGGCAGGATACCCCTGTCCGAACGGGCAGAATCTATGCGTTTCGCCGGGTCGCGCACATCCTCCCCGGGATGGAGCGAAGGTAATCCTCGACGTGTTGCTTGGGCGTGCCCCGCGCGTTGCCGGCGCGATCAGAATATTTCCGCAACGCAGCAGCGTAGGCTGCCACCGGCCTTCTCGATTTCGCCGAGCTCGACGTCGGCAAGCGCGAATCCGGCGCGCTCGATCGCCGCGCGCTGGGCGGGCTCAAGCGCCGCAGCGCCGCGCGCGCTGAGCCAGACGCGATCAGGTGCCAGCGTAATCGCGTTGCCGGAGAAAGCGTTTTTCTGCGCACGATCGAGTTGGACCGCATGGTTTCCAAACGCGCGCACGATCGCTGCAGGTACTTCCGGATCGCGGAATCCGGACGGCGCAAGCAGCGCCATGCGGCTCGCCAGCAGCGCGAGCACGACGTTCGTGTGGTACTCGCCGTCCGCGAGCTCGAAGCAGAATGTCATCGAAAGCCCGAACGCCTCGTGCATCGCGCGCGCGCCGGCGAGATCGCAACGTTCGGAAAGGCCGCAATAACCGATGCCGCGCGCGCGATCGATCACGAGCGAGCCGGTCAGCTCGGCGACGAAGCTCTCTTGCGAAAAATCGACGACGCGATAGCCGAGCGTATCGCGGAAGAACGCACGCACGTCGGCGCGCGCGGCTTCGCGCTGTCGCACCGCGTGGCGCATGCGTCCGACGATGAAGCATCCCGGCGCGGTTCCGAACACGTTGTTCGGGAACATGCCGTCGGGACATTCGGCGCTGCCGGCGAACGAGATGACCGGCACGTCTTCGCCAAGCCGCCGCGCAAGGTCCGCGTGCTGCGCGAGCGCGCGCGAGACGTCGAACGACTGGCCAAGATCCATGTAGCGGTTGTCGCTCGCCGATTCGGCCGCGAGCGTGGCGCCGGCCGGCGCGACAAGAAATGCCGCGCGCGCCGTCGCTGCGGCGCGCACCGGAAAGCGCTCCGCCGAATACGCGGCGAGGAACGCAGCGGGATCGGTGACGATCATGCCTTGCGCGCGCGCCGTGGCTTCGCGGAATAGCGAAAGCACGTGACGAGGTGATCGTCGACCATGCCGGTCGCCTGCATGAACGCGTAGCAGATCGTCGAGCCGACGAAGCGGAAGCCGCGCTTCGCGAGCGCCTTGCTCATGCGATCGGAGACCGGTGTCGTCGCCGGCACATCGTTGCCGCGGCGTGCGTTCTTGATCGTCTTGCCGTCGACGAACGACCAGAGGTACTTGTCGAGGCTGCCGTGCTCGCCGATGACGTCGAGCGCCGTGCGTGCGTTGTCGCGTACCGAGGTGATCTTGAGGCGGTTCCGGATGATGCCGGCATCGCCAAGCAACGCCTCGATGCGCCGATCGGTCAGCCGCGCGCACTTCGCGATATCGAAATCGGCGAACGCGCGGCGATAGTTCTCGCGCTTGTTCAAGACCGTGCTCCACGAAAGCCCGGCCTGCGCGCCTTCGAGGCAGAGGAACTCGAACAGCGCGCGATCGTCGTGCAGCGGCACGCCCCACTCGGTGTCGTGGTAGGCGCGCATCGAATCGCTCGAATCGGCCCAGCTGCAGCGCTTCACGGCTCCCGGCATGTACTTCGCTCCGCTGTCGTTCTCGTATCATACGGCGCTTCGCGCGCATCGCCGCGCACCTGAAAGCCAACCCGTGGCGCTCCGCATCGCTCCCCGCCATTCCGCGGCCATCGCGCTCATCGTGCTGACGCTGATCTGGAGCTTCAACTGGATCGTGCTGAAGCAGGTGCTGCGCTACGCGAGCCCGTTCGATTTCTCGGCGCTGCGCTACGTGTTCGGCACGCTCGTGCTGACGCTCGCGATGGTGCTCCGCCGCGAATCGCCGAAGCCGCCGCCGATCTTCCAGACGGCGCTGATCGGATTTGCGCAGACGGCCGGCTTCCAGGCGTTCGTGCAATGGGCGCTCGTCAACGGCGGCGCCGGCAAGACGGCGCTGCTCGCGTACACGATGCCGTTCTGGGTCGTGCTGTTCTCGTGGCTGATCCTTTCGGACCGGCCGGGCGCGCGGCAGTGGGTCAGCCTCGCGATCGCGGCGCTCGGGCTCGTTTTCATTCTCGAGCCATGGCACGGCCTCGGTGGCAACGGCAGCGCGGTGCTCGCGGTGCTCGGCGGCATCTGCTGGGCGCTCGGCGTCGTGCTCTCGAAGCGCCTCTTCAAGCACTGCGGCGCGACGGCGCTCTCGCTGACGACGTGGCAGATGTTCTTCGGCACGCTGCTGCTCGTGGCGATCGCGCTCGCCGTGCCGGGAAAGCCGATCGAATGGACGCCGTACCTGATCGGCGCGCTCTTCTACAACGGCGTCCTGTCGAGCGGGCTCGCGTGGCTGCTGTGGTCGTACGTCGTCGAGAAGCTGCCGGCGAACATCGCCGGGCTTTCGAGCCTGATCATTCCGATCGCCGGCATCGGCTTTGCGTGGGCCCTGCTCGGCGAAGTGCCGTCGGCGGCCGAAAGCGCCGGCATCGTCGCGATCTGCGTTGCGCTGGCGATCGTGAACGTCCGGCGAGCCGCGAAAGCTCGTAAGCACCTACATGATCACAAGGCCGCGCGACATGATCACGGCGGCCAGCGGAATCAGCGCGATGATGACCATCTCGAGCCTGACGAGCTTTCGTGCGCGCTGCCACTCCGATTCCGGCACGCGCCACGAAGGATCGCTGCGGCGCGCCTTGCGCCAGCGCAGGAACGCGATGGTCGGCACGATCGAGATCAGCGCAGCCAGCACGAAGAGCCCGATCTTGAGATGGAACACGGGATTGTGCATGTAGAACGCTGCGCCCTTGGCGCCGAACCCGACGCGCAGCGCACCTGTAACGAGCACGACGACGGCTTGAATGCCGAACTTCCGGTCGGTCAGCGCGAGCGTCTCGATGTCGAGGTTGGCGGCGCTGCCCTTCAGCAGGATGACTTCGTACATCAGCGTCGCGAACAAGCCGAAGATCGCCATGAAATGAAGGTAGGCGAGAATTGCATCGAGCCACATCGTCAGGATTCCTTTGGTTTCACCACGGCAGCGCGTCGAGATCGACGTTGCCGCCGCTGAGGATAAGGCCGACGCGCTTGCCGGCGAAATGATCGCGATATTTGATGACGGCTGCCAGCGCGATCGCGCTCGACGGCTCGACGACGAGCTTCATGCGCTCGAACATCATGCGCATCGCCGCGATCGTCTCGCTGTCGGCAACGGGCAGCACGGTCACTTCGTATTTCCTGAGCAGCTCGAAATTGATCGGCCCGATGATCGCGCGCAATCCGTCGCAGATCGTGTCGGGCTTGAGCTCGGTCACGCGCGCGCCGCGGCGCAACGACTCGTACGCGTCGGCGGCGCCCTCGGGCTCGGCCGCGTAGACGCGGATGCCGGGTAACAGCGCGCGCGCCGCAATCGCGCTGCCGCCGATCAGTCCGCCGCCACCGATCGGTGCGACCAGCGCATCGAAGGGCCCGGCTTCGCGGATCAGCTCGAGCGACGCGGTCGCGGCGCCCGCGATCACGGCCGGCGTCATGTACGGATGCACGAGCGTGCCGCCGGTCTCGGCGAGCAGTCGCTCGACGGCCGCGTCGCGCGCGGCCATCGTCGGCGGACAGCGATGCAGCATCGCGCCGTAGCGCTCGATCGCTGCGACCTTCGCTTTGACCGCGCCTTCGGGCACGACGACGTGCGCCGCGATGCCGCGCGTCTTCGCCGCGAGCGCGACCGCGGCGCCGTGGTTGCCCGACGAATGCGTGACGACGCCGCGCTTCGCGACGTCATCCGGCAGCGACCAGATCGCGTTGCTCGCGCCGCGAAACTTGAACGCGCCGACGCGCTGCAGGTTCTCGCACTTGAAGAAAAGCTCGGCGCCGGCGAGCGCATCGATCGAATGCGACGAGCGAACCGGCGTCTTCTGCGCGTGCTTGGCGATGCGCGCGGCGGCAGCCTCGACGGCGGCGAAATCCGGAAGCTCCTGCTCAATCAAACTCGATCCAGCCGGATGAGAGGTGACGGACATCGATTCGTCCTGCGGTTCGTTCGCGCTGCGGCGCACGATACACGCGGCCGCTTCGCGCATGCTAGCCTGCCGCAAGTCATTCCGCGCGTTCCCGCTGATGAATCCTGCCGCCGGCGCCAAGCCGACCGTTTTCCTGCGCGACTATCGCGCGCCGGCATGGCGCGTCGACTCGGTCGAGCTCGAGTTCGATCTCGATCCGGCGGCGACGACTGTCGCCGCGCGCCTTCGCGTCGAACCTGATCCCGGACAACCCGGCGCGCCGCTGCATCTCAACGGCGAAGGCCTGGACTTGCTCGAGCTTCGCGTCGATGGTCACGCGATCGGCGACGATCAGTACGACGTCGACGCGCGCGGGCTTACGATCCGCAATCTCAAGGGCGCAGCGACGATCGAGACGCGCGCGCTGATCGTGCCCGAGCGCAACACGGCGCTGCAGGGTCTCTATCTCAGCGGCCAGCGCGACACCGGCTTTCTGCTGACGCAGTGCGAGGCCGAAGGCTTCCGCCGCATCACCTGGTTCGTCGACCGCCCGGACGTGCTCGCACGCTATACGGTGACGCTCCGCGCGAACAAGGCGCGCTTTCCGCTCCTGCTCGCGAACGGCAACAGCGACGGCAGCGGCGATCTTGCGGACGGACGCCACTTCGCGCGCTTCGTCGATCCGCATCCGAAGCCGAGTTATCTCTTCGCGCTCGTCGCCGGCAGGCTCGATCGGATCGAGGACGCATACACGACGAGCGAAGGCCGTCGCGTGCGCCTCTTCATCCACGCCGAGGCGAACCTCGTCGCGCGCTGCGCGTGGGCGATGCAGTGCCTCAAGATGGCGATGCGCTGGGACGAGGAACGCTTCGGACGCGCCTACGACCTCGACGTGTTCCACATCGTCGCGACGCGCGATTTCACGATGGGCGCGATGGAGAACAAGGGCCTCAACGTCTTCAACGCGAAATACCTCGTCGCCGATCCCGAGCATGCGACCGACGACGACTATCGCCACGTGCTCGCGGTCGTCGGGCACGAGTACTTCCACAACTGGAGCGGCAACCGCGTCACCTGCCGCGACTGGTTCCAGCTTTCGCTGAAGGAAGGGCTCACGGTTTATCGCGAGCAGGAGTTCGAGTCGGACCTCGCCTCGCGCACGCTGCGCCGCATCGAGGACGTCAAGACGCTCTGGCGCTCGCAGTTCAGCGAGGACGCCGGCCCGCTCGCGCATCCGGTGCGCCCGGATCGCTACGCCGAGATCAACAACTTCTACACGGCGACCGTCTACGACAAGGGCGCCGAGATCGTGCGCATGCTCGCGGTGCTGCTCGGCCGCGACGGGTTCCGGCGCGGGCTCGATCTTTATTTCGATCGCAACGACGGACGCGCGGCGACGGTCGAGGATTTCCTGTCGGCGCTCGGCGAGGCGAACGGGCGCGATCTTTCCGCCTGGCTCGGCTGGTACAACCAGGCCGGCACGCCGCAGCTCGCCGTGCGCGGCCGTTACGACGCGCAGGCGAAGCGCTACGAGATCACGCTGGCGCAGAAGACGCCGCCGACGCCGAACCAGGCCCGCAAGCATGCGCTGCCGCTGCCGGTCGCGGTGCAGCTTTTCGGCAACGACGGCGCGCCATTGCGCGTCCGGCTCGATGGCGAGGATCACGCCACGCAAGCCGAGCGCGTGCTGCCGCTCGACGGCGAAGAGGCGACGTTCCGTTTCGTCGATGTCGCCGAGGCGCCGACGGTTTCGATCCTGCGCGGCTACTCGGCGCCGGTGCGGCTCGATCAGAGCGCCGACGACGCGGCATTCGCGCGGATCGTCCGGCACGACACCGACGGCTTCAATCGCTGGTTCGCGGCCGACGCGCTCGCCCGGCGGCTGTTCGCGAAGGCACTCGCGGCCGGCGAGCCCGATGCCGCACTGCTGAAGCTCTGGTCGGACGCGGTCGGCGCCGTGCTCGACGACAGGGCCGTCGATCCCGCACTCGCAGCCGAGATCCTCGCGATCGCCGACGCGCCGGCGCTGATGTCGGGCCTCACGGACATCGATCCCGAAGCCGTGCATCGCGCGCGGACGCAGATCGAGACCGCGCTGGCGCGGACGCTCGCGACGTCTTTGCTCGCGCGCTACAAGTCGCTCGAAGGCGGCGGCGCCGATGTTGCGCCGCCGGCGCAGGCGCGACGGCGGCTTCGCAATGCGTGCCTCGCGGCGCTTTGCCGCGTCGACCTTCGCCATCTGGAGCTCGCGCGCGCGCAGTTCGTCGGTGCGCAGAACCTGACCGACCGGCTCGCCGCGCTCGGCGTGCTGGTCAGCACGGGCGCGACCGACGCGCAATCGGCGCTCGACGCGTTCGCGGCGCGCTACGCCGACGACGCGATGGTGCTCGACAAGTGGCTCTCGGTGCAGGCGACGCGCGCCGAGCCCGAGACGCTCGCCCGCGTCGAGGCGTTGACCGCGCATCCGGCGTTCCGCTGGAACACGCCGAACGCGGTCTACGCGCTGCTGGTCGCGTTCGCGCACCGGAATCCGCGCGCGTTCCATCGCGCCGACGGCGCGTCGTATCGGTTCGTCGCCGATGCGATCGTTCGGCTCGATGCGATCAATCCGCAGGTCGCGGCGCGCGTCGTGACCGCGTTCGGGCCGTGGCGCAGCTTCGAGCCGATCCGGCGCGCACTGATGCGGCATGAGCTGGAAAGACTGGCGGCGCGGCGCGAGAGCTCGCCGGATCTTGCCGATCTCGTGACGCGTGCGCTGGCTTGAAGAGCCGGGATTCGGGATTGGAGATTCGCTAGAGCGCGCGTTTGCGAATCTCGAATCCCGAATCTCGCAGCCCCGGAAACGAAAAAGCCGCGCGATGCGCGGCCTTTCTCTGGGAGTTTCTCTAGCGGCTCAGGCGGGGAGCTTGCTCAGCGCCTCGTTGATGCGCGCGCACTTCGATTCGAGCTCGTTGACCAGCGAGCTGCGATCGTTCGCGGCGGGCTGCGTCAGACGCACATCGTCGATCGCCATCTCGAGGCGACCCAGCTCGATCATCAGATCGTGGCGCAGGAACAGCGGGTTGATGCTCAGGCTCGCAAGGTTGCTCATGACGATGACTCCAGTTATCCCTGCGAGTGATTGAGCAAGCAGCGTGCCAGCGTTCGATGACGGCTTGATCGCGTGCAGTCGGGTTCGCCGGGTACGCATGGCGTTAAAAAAACGCGTGTCAGTTCTGACCAAGCGCGTCGGATTCTGACCGCGCTGTCACGACCGATCCTGCGTGCGCCAGTAATCCGCGACGGTCGTCACAGTTAGCCATTCACCGATGCCGTTACGGTTCGGCCACCGATACGAAAAAGCCGCCGAGCTTTTCGTTCGGCGGCTTGGTGGAAATTGCGGTTCTCGCGCTTTCAGTTCCTGGCGCCCGGCACACGGTCCTCTTGGATTCCCCCTGTTCCTATGACCGCCGGGCGCCAGATCCATTTGTTTGTGCGGGCATCCATGCCCGCGAGGGCATGAGCGGCCGTCGTGTGGCCGCGGATTCAACGAAAAGCATGCCCGGGACGTGGCGTCGCCTCGTCTCGGGCTGAAAAGAGAAAGGCCCGCCGAAGCGGGCCTGGTGCGTCCTCCCACCGACGCAATGGCCGGCCCCTGAATTCCGACCTGCGGCGTGCTCGCAGACGCCGTGCGTCGGTGGGAGTGCGCCAAGAGCAGGAGCAGGTTTCGTGCCAGACACGCGCCCCGGCCTTGGTAGAATGCGTGCCCACCCGGATAGCCGGGCGAACCTCTCATGTACGACTACGACGTCATCGTCATCGGCGGCGGCCACGCCGGCACTGAGGCGGCGCTAGCCAGCGCGCGCACGGGCGCGCGCACGCTGCTTTTGACACACAACATCGAGACCGTCGGCCAGATGAGCTGCAATCCCGCGATCGGCGGGATCGGCAAGGGCCATCTCGTCCGCGAGATCGACGCGCTCGGCGGCGTCATGGCGGCGGCGGCCGACCGCGCCGGCATCCAGTGGCGCACGTTGAACGCGTCGAAGGGGCCGGCCGTCCGCGCAACGCGTTGTCAGGCCGATCGTGTTTTGTACAAAGCGGCCATCCGCCGTCGGGTTGAGACGGAGCCGAACCTCGCGCTGTTCCAGCAGGCGGTCGACGCGCTCATCGTCGAGGGCGGCCGCGCCGTGGGCGTCAGGACGCAGACCGGCCTCGAGTTCCGTGCGCGCGCGATCGTGCTGACGGCGGGGACGTTCCTCGCCGGCAAGATCCATGTCGGCTTCGCGCAGCACGCGGCCGGTCGCGCGGGCGATCCGCCGGCGACGAAGCTTGCCGAGGCGCTCCGCGAGCTGCCATTCGCGGTCGGGCGGCTCAAGACCGGCACGCCGCCGCGCATCGACGGCCGCTCGATCGACTATTCGAAGCTCGGCGAGCAGCCCGGCGACGATCCGGCGCCGGTGTTCTCGTTCCTCGGCTCCATCGCCGAGCATCCGCGGCAGGTCAGCTGCTGGATCACGCACACGTCCGAGGCGACGCACGCGATCATCCGCGGCGCGCTCGACCGCTCGCCGCTCTACGGCGGCGTCATCGAGGGTGTCGGGCCGCGCTACTGCCCGTCGATCGAGGACAAGGTCGTGCGCTTCGCCGAGAAGAGCTCGCACCAGATCTTCATCGAGCCCGAGGGCCTCGAGACGACCGAGGTCTATCCGAACGGCATCTCGACGTCGCTGCCGTTCGACGTGCAGCTCGCGCTCGTGCATTCGATCGCGGGGCTCGAGCACGCGCATGTGACGCGGCCGGGTTACGCGATCGAGTACGACTATTTCGATCCGCGCGGCCTGAAGCCCTCGCTCGAAACGAAGGCCGTCGAAGGCTTGTACTTCGCCGGCCAGATCAACGGCACGACCGGCTACGAGGAAGCGGCCGCGCAGGGCCTGATCGCGGGCCTCAACGCCGCGCGTGCGACGCAGGATCGCGCGCCGTGGACGCCGCGCCGCGACGAGGCGTACATCGGCGTGCTGATCGACGACCTCGTCACGAACGGTACGAACGAGCCGTATCGCATGTTCACGTCGCGCGCCGAGTACCGATTGCATCTGCGCGAGGACAACGCGGACCTGCGCCTGACCGAGCGCGGCTTCGAGCTCGGTTGCGTACCGCAGGCGCGCTGCGATGCGATGCGCGCCAAGCGCGATGCGGTCGCGCGCGAGACCGAGCGGTTGCGTGGACTCTGGGCGACGCCGGGCAATGCGCTCGGCCGCGAAGTCGAGAAGACGCTCGGCGTCGCGCCGTCGCGCGAGACGCATGCGCTCGATCTATTGCGACGGCCGGAAATGACGTACGCGGATCTCGCGCGCGTCGAAGGCATCGGACGCGGCGTCGACGATGCCGCGGTCGTCGGGCAGATCGAAGTGCAGGCGAAATATGCGGGCTATCTCGAGCGCCAGCGCGACGAGATCCTGCGCCAGCGCCGCAACGAGGACACGGAGATTCCGGAGCGCTTCGACTTCAGGAACGTGCGTGGGCTTTCGGCGGAGGTCACTGCGAAGCTCGTCGCGGTGCGGCCGAGTACGATCGGGCAGGCGATGCGGATTTCGGGCGTGACGCCGGCGGCGATTTCGCTGTTGCTCGTGCATCTGAAGCGCGGCGGCCGTCGCGTCGCCTGATCTTAGTCTTTCCCCTCTCCCGCTTGCGGGAGAGGGTAGGGCGAGGAGCACGCCGGTTCTTCGCTCGTTGCGACGAGAGCCAAAGCCTTCCCTCACCCGCGCCGGCGGCGCGGCCTCTCCCGCAAGCAGGAGAGGCGAAAAAACAAAATCACTTCTTCTTCGAAGCGTCGACCTTTTCCTGCGCCATCTGGAACGCCTTCGTCGCCGCGTCGTGCAGCGGGCCGAGCTCCTTGTCGTTGAGCGAGCCGCCGCCCTGCTTCTCGTTGACGATCGCGGTGCCGGTGTCGTCCCAGCCGACTGTCGCGCCGCCGGTCTGCTTGGCGAACATGGGTTTGTCGTCCTTGAACGCGTACTTCACCGACGTGCGCCCGCCCTTGTCGTATTCGGTGTTGACGCGCACGAACACGACCTTGCCGTGCTCGGCGAACGCATCCCAGCCGATCGATGAGTCATCGGTCGTGTAGGTGCCGGTGACCGCCTTCATGCCGCCGATGCGGCCCTGCAATTTCGCGTACTCGTCCTTGAGCTTCTCGCCCGCAGTCGGCTCGGGGCTCAGCGTGATCTGCGCGGTCGCGGGCGATCCGCCGGTCAGCACCGGCGCCGTCAGCGCAGGCAGAAAGCGGCGCTCGCCGTCGGTCAGCACGGCGTTGACCGTGTAGGTGCGGCTGCGGTCGATCCGCGCGGGATCGATGTCGAGCGAGAACTGGAACGGCGGATTGCCGCTGACGTCGAGGTTCTTCTCGGCGATCGGCGCGTCGGGCGTCGCGACGTCGACGAGCTTGACGTCGAGCTTCGCGCCCTGGCTGATCTGGATGGGATCCTTCAGCGTCACGCTGCCGCTGACCGTCGAGGGAATCGGCGCATTCGCAGCGGCTGCGGCCGCGGCGGCGGGATTCTTCGCGGTCGTCTGACCACCGGCGGTCGTCGGGGCCTGGTTACCGGCGTTGTTGCAGCCGGCCAGAAGGCCGAGAGCGATGAAGGCGGCGATCGAGAGCTTCCTCATGACGGCATCTCCAAAGAACGAAAAGAATCGTAGATCACGTGAAAGCATAGCGCGGCGCACGTGAATTGAGACAATGGATGCGCAAGCCCGTCTGGATAAAGGCGCGGGGAATGCGCCGATTGCGCCGGATCAGGCCAAATCGCGGGATGGCGACGATAATGCGCGCGCGTTCATCGCGCAATCGCCATCGGGCGCCGTTTTGCGGCGATTCAGCGCATGCGGTTGCAGAAAGTTAACATTCGCGCGCGCACGGAGCTTTGCCGCGCGTGCGCATTGCGTACGCAAAAAGCGCTCACGTGCCGGTGCGGCGCACCGTGTTGCGGCCTTCCTGCTTGGCGCGATAGAGCTGCTCGTCGGCGGCGCGCAAAAGCTCGCTCGACGCCGTCATGCCGGCGAGCCATTCGGCCGCGCCGATGCTGACCGTGCAGCTCTTCGGGCCGCCGCCGGTCTGGTCCATGTCGTGCTCTCCGATCGCGATGCGCAGGCGCTCGGCGAACTCGGCGGCCTGCTCGACTTTGTGCTCAGGCAGCACGACCGCGAACTCCTCACCGCCGATGCGCGCGATGATGAACTCCTCGCGCGCGTGCGCGGCGAGCGTGCGCGCGACGCGCTTCAACACGCCGTCGCCGGCCGGATGGCCGTAGCGGTCGTTGATCGCCTTGAAGTGGTCGATGTCGATGATCAGGAGCGCAACCGGACGGCGATGATTCGTCGCGCGCGCGAGCTCCTTTTCGAGCAGCTCGAGAAACTGGCGGCGGTTGTAGAGATCGGTCAGCGGATCGACCGTCGCGAGCTGGTAGATCTCCTCGTGATAGCGCGCCTCGACCGACGAGCGATCCATGAACTTGAGGACGCAGCTTCCGATCGTGATGTGATCGCCGTCCTTGAGCTCGGCCTCGATGATCGGCTGGTCGTTGAGGAACGTCTTGTTGGTCGAATCGAGATCCTTGACGCGAAAACCCGACGGCTCGCGCCAGATCTTCGAATGCTGGCGCGACACGCTGCGCTCGAGGATCTGGAACTCGCACTCAGGCCCGCGCCCGATCACGAGCGGCTGATCGCCGATGTCGATGCGCTGGCCGAGGCGCTGGCCCTGCAGCACGACGAGACACGCGGGCTCGCGGCCGTCGGCATAGGCGCGCGCGGGCCGGATGGAACGGCGTTGCGTCGTGCCGTCGTCTTGACGTGCGCTCATCGGCTTCCGGCGGTCAGGGCATGACCCGATCAGTTTACGCGAACGACCCGCGCGCTTTGGAGGCTTCGACACTCAAAAGAAAAAGTGGGTGCCGATGAGGCGCAATCTCGACCGCGATGGGGAAAATGGTCGACCGGCACCCACCTTTCATTTAGACGCAGGGAAAGGCCGGAATCCGGACACCGTTTTCGTTCGGAACGCGTTAAATCACCAAAAACAATTAGGCCGGAAATCGTCCGAAAATCGCACGTCAAACCGCCGAAGTCGGCAATAGTGAAATATCGGCGACGCGCAAGAAGAGCCCGCGCAGCCGACCCAGCAGGTTCAACCGGTTGGTGCGCTTGGCCGGGTCGTCGGCCATGACCATGACCGCATCGAAGAAGCGGTCGACCGGATCGCGCAACTCGGCAAGACGCTTCAGGAGGCCAACGTAATCGCGCGATTGGGCGAGCGGCGCGATGTCTTTTTCGGCCGCCGCGAGCGCCTCGGCGAGCGCGGCTTCGGCGCCGGGCTCGACGAGATTCGCGGCGACATCGCCCGCCGTCGTCACGCCGGCCTGGCGCAAGATATTGCCGATGCGCTTGTTCGCCGCCGCGAGCGCCTGCGCTTCGGGCAACTTGGCGAACTCGACGACGGCGCGCAGGCGCCGGTCGAAATCGGTGAGGTCGTGCGGCGCGAGCGCGCGCACGGCTTCGAATGCTTCGGTGCCGATGCCGGCATCGGCGTAATAGCCGCGCAGGCGATCGAGAATGAAATCGTAAAGCTCGGCGACGAGCGCATCGCGATTTTCGATCTTGATCGGTTTTGTTTTCGATTTCGGATCGGACGCAGCCGCGGGTTCCATGTCGGCGACGAGATCGACGGCCTCGCGAAGCTGCGCGACGACGTCGATTTTCATGTCGCCTTCGATCAGCGTGCGCGCAAGGCCGAGCGCGGCGCGACGAAGCGCGAACGGATCCTTGTTGCCGGACGGCTTGAGGCCGGCCGCGAAAATGCCGGCGAGCGTGTCGAAGCGTTCCGCGACCGCGAGCACGCGGCCGACATCGCCTTTCGCGATCGCGTCACCTGCGAAGCGCGGCGCGTAGAACTCGTCGAGCGCGTTTGCGATGTCCGGATTCTCGCCGCCAGCGGTCGCGTAATAGCGAGCCATGACGCCCTGCAATTCCGGAAACTCGCCGACCATGCGCGTCATCAGATCGCACTTCGAGAGCGCCGCCGCGCGCGCCGCGAGGCCCGCATCGACGCCGACCCGATTCGCGATCACGCGCGAGAGCTCGGCGACGCGCACGCACTTGTCCCAGACGCTGCCGAGCGACTGCTGATACGTGACCGTCTTCAGCGCATCCTGATACGCCGCGAGCGGCTGCTTCCTGTCTTCGTCGAAGAAGAACTTCGCGTCGGCGAAGCGCGGCCGGATCACGCGCTCGTAGCCCTTGCGGATTTCCTTCGGGTCCTTCGACTCGATGTTGGCGACGCCGACGAAATGCTCGCTGAGCTTGCCGTCCGCGGTGAACACGGAGACGAACTTCTGGTTCGTCTCCATCGTCATCACGAGCGCCTCGTGCGGCACGTCGAGGAACTCAGCCTCGAACGCGCACGCGATTGCGACCGGCCATTCGGTGAGGTTGGCGATCTCGTCGAGCAGCGCGTTGGAAAGACGCGGCACGCCGGCGCCGTCGGCGAGCTCCGCCGCGGCGACTTGCGCGCGCACGCGTGCGCGTCGCTCGACGGGATCGGCGAGCACCTTCGCGCTGCGCAGTGCGTCGAGCCAGCTGTCGGCATCGACGATATGCACCGGTTGCGGGTGATGGAAGCGATGGCCGCGCGAATGGCGGCCCGATTTCAGGCCGAGCACCTCGCCGTCGAGGACATCGGCGCCGTGCAGCATCACGAGCCAGTGCGCCGGACGCACGAACGTGTAGTCGTGATCGCCCCAGCGCATCGGCTTGGGGATCGGCAGCGCCTTCAGCGCTTCGGCGACGATCTCGGCGACGAGCGACGCGGTCGGCTGGCCGCGCTTCTCGCGACGGAAGCCGAAGTACGTACCGTCGGCTTTCGTCAGTTCCTGCAAGGCAGTGACTTCGACGCCGACTTTCTTCGCGAAACCCTGCAGCGCTTTCGTCGGTTCGCCGTTTGCGTCGCGGCCGACACTGACCGGCGGACCGAAGATTTCCTCGGTCGAATCGGGCTGCATCTTCGCGACGCGCGGCACGAGCACGGCGAGGCGGCGCGGCGAGCAATACGTCTTCGCAGCTGCAACGTCGGCGGCGATGTCGCGCTTCGCAAGTCCACTCGTGATGCCGGATGCGAACGCCGCGGCGAGCTCGTCGAGCGATTTCGGCGGCAGCTCTTCTGTGCCTATCTCGATCAATAACGAATCGACCGGCAAGGATGCTTCGTTCGCGCTCGCCATCATGCGGCTTCCCTGCTGCCCTTCAATCCTGGAAATCCCAACTTCTCGCGCTGCGCGAGGTACGCCTGCGCGACCTCGCGCGACAGCGTGCGCACGCGAAGGATGTAGCGCTGCCGCTCGGTGACGCTGATCGCGCGGCGCGCGTCGAGCAGGTTGAACGTGTGGCTCGCCTTCATGACCTGCTCGTACGCAGGCAACGGCAATCCCGCCTCGACGAGCTTCTTCGCCTCGCCTTCGCAGACGTCGAACCAGTGCAGAAGCTCGGCGACGTTCGCGTGCTCGAAGTTGTATGTCGACTGCTCGACTTCGTTCTGGTGGAACACATCGCCGTACTTCACGACGCCATACGGCGCGACGGTCCAGACGAGATCGAACACGTTGTCGACGTTCTGCAGGTACATCGCGAGCCGCTCGAGACCGTACGTGATCTCGCCGGTGACCGGCTTGCACTCGATGCCGCCGGCCTGCTGGAAATACGTGAACTGCGTGACTTCCATGCCGTTCAACCAGACTTCCCAGCCGAGGCCCCACGCGCCGAGCGTCGGCGATTCCCAGTTGTCCTCGACGAAGCGCAGGTCATGCACGAGCGGATCGACACCGAGCGCCTTCAGCGAGCCGATGTAGCGGTCGAGGATGTCATCCGGATTCGGCTTCATCACGACCTGGTACTGGTAGTAATGCTGCAGCCGATTCGGATTCTCGCCGTAGCGGCCATCGGTCGGTCGACGCGACGGCTGCACGTAAGCCGCGGCCCACGGCTCAGGTCCGATCGCGCGCAGGAACGTCGCCGGATGGAACGTGCCCGCGCCGACCTCGATGTCGAGCGGCTGGATCAGCACGCAACCCTGCTCCGCCCAGTAGCGGTTCAGTATCTGGATCACGTCCTGAAAAGTCGGGCCCGTCATGGACTTGGCTCACGGTAAGTCGCGCAAAGCGCGCTAGTATAGCGGCCGGTTCGAGGCTTTCACGGGGATTCCCTCTGCATGGCGAGCGTGCCACAGCCACCGTCGACGACAGTGAAGCCTGCGGCGCTGGATCTCGGCCTGCATCGCCGGCTCGAGTTCGACGAGACGCTCGCGGCGCTGATCGCCGATGGCCTTCTCACCGATGCCGACGCGAAGCTCGTGCGCATGGATGTGCGCACCGCGCGCGGGCGGCTCGAGCTGCATCCGCTCGTGCTCGTCGCGAATCTCAAGCTCAACGACCCGCGCCATCCGGACAAGCCGCTCAGCCTCGAAGTGCTGACGCAGTGGCTCGCGCAGCGTGCGCAGCTGCCGTACGTAAAAGTCGATCCGATGAAGATCGACGTCGCCGCGGTGACGCAGGTCGTCAGCCACGGTTATGCAAACCGCTATCGCATCCTGCCGATCGCGGTGAGCCCGATGCAGGTCGTGTTCGCGACGAGCGAGCCGTTCGACACGCGCTGGATCGCCGATCTGGCGCATGTCCTGCGCAAGGACATCCAGCGCGTCGTCGCCAATCCGCTCGATGTCGGCCGCTATCTCGCCGAATGGTGGGGCGTGCAGCGCTCGATCCAGCGCGCCAAGGATGCCAAGCACGACGTCAACGACGGCCGCGCGATCCTCAACTTCGAGCAGCTCGTCGAGCTCGGCAAGAGCGGCGAAGTCGGCGCGGACGACCGCCACGTCGTCCACATCGTCGACTGGCTGCTGCAATACGCGTTCGAGCAGCGTGCGTCGGACATCCATCTCGAGCCGCGCCGCGATTCGAGCCCGATCCGCTTTCGCATCGACGGCGTCATGCACAAGGTGTTCGAGCTGCCGACGCCGGTCATGACCGCGGTAACGTCGCGCATCAAGATCCTCGGCCGCATGGACGTCGCGGAAAAACGCCGCCCGCAGGACGGCCGCATCAAGACGCGCTCGCAGGGCGGGCGCGAAGTCGAATTGCGCCTCTCGAGCATGCCGACCGCGTTCGGCGAAAAAATCGTGATGCGCATCTTCGATCCCGACATCGTCGTCAAGGAGTTCCGCCAGCTCGGTTTCGCGCCGGACGAAGAGAAGATCTGGCGCGATCTCGTCGAGCGGCCGCACGGCATCGTGCTCGTCACGGGCCCTACGGGTTCGGGCAAGACGACGACGCTCTATTCGACATTGAAGGTGCTGGCGACGCCGGATATCAATGTCTGCACGGTCGAAGACCCGATCGAAATGGTTTCGCCCGAGTTCAACCAGATGCAGGTGCATCAGGCGATCGACCTCGATTTCGCGACCGGCGTGCGCACGCTGCTGCGCCAGGACCCCGACATCATCATGATCGGCGAGATCCGCGATCTCCCGACCGCGCACATGGCGGTGCAGGCGTCGCTGACGGGCCATCTCGTACTGTCGACGCTGCATACGAACGATGCACCGAGCGCGCTGACGCGTCTGCTCGATCTCGGCGTACCGTACTACCTGATCCAGTCGACGCTGACCGGCGTCGTCGCGCAGCGACTCGTGCGCACGCTCTGCCCGCACTGCAAGACCGAAACGCAGCTCGACGTGCAGGCATGGGCCGCGCTGACACACCGCTGGCATCTCTCGCCGCCTGAGCGCGTGTATGGCCCGAAGGGCTGTCTCGAATGCCGCAAGACCGGCTTCCTCGGCCGCACCGGCATCTACGAGATGCTGCGGGTCACGCCGCAGATCCGCACGATGATCCAGGCCAACATGGATCTCGCGCGCCTGATGGAAGCGGCCTACGCGGACGGCATGCGGCCGCTGCGCGCCTCGGCGGCATCGCAGGTCGCGCGCGGGATCACGACGATCGTCGAGGTCGTCAACGTGCTGCCGCCGACGGAGTTCTGAAGACTCCGGCGTTTTTCAAGGACAGCCGCCCGCCTCGCGATCGCCGCGCAACCGAAGCGGAGGTGTGGCGCCGGCGCTGCCGGCGTCGGTCTAGGCGACCTTGCGCGAGCGCCCGCGCCGCAAGGCCGCGAGCGGATCGCCGAGCTTCAAGCCCGACAGGTAGTTGTTGATCGCCTCGTTCGTGACGTCGTAAAGCGGACGGCCCATGACCGCAGCTGCCGCCTTGAGACTGTCGCGAACGCGTTTGGAGACGCGAAGGCTCGCGTCGCGTGCATCGTCTTGATCGATGGTCTTTTTCATTTTTCCCCCCTCGCGGGATTTGTGAGGCAATCCGTTGCTTCAGTGAATTAGTGTAACTGTCTGCAATCCTGCGAGATAGATGGCTCCGATGCCGATTGTGACGATTTGTGAAGGCGCTTTTAGCGCATTAGGCTTAGGGAACGGACCGATGGGCGGCTTCGGGAGGATGGCATGAGCTTCGGCAAGGTCGATGCGGGCAATGGTCTCAACTGGCTGACGGAAGCGATTGGCATCGTTTTCAGGAATCCGGGCGCTTTTCTCGTCATGGCGCTGATCGTCGGCGTCATCAACATCGTTCCTCTCCTCGGCAGCCTCGCCATCGTCGTGTGCGGCCCTGCGCTGATTGGCGGGGTCGTCTACGCGGCGCGAACCGAGGCCGACGGCGGCAAGGCCGAGCTCGGCCAGCTGTTCCAGGCCTTCCAGGAGCCGCGGCAAGGTCGGCCCGATGCTGCTGCTTTGCCTGCCGACGATCGTCGGCGGGGCGCTGCTGCTCGTGTTCGGGCTCGTGTTCGGGCTCGGCGCGCTGGTCAGCGGCGGCCTTTCGGCAGCGAACGGATCGAGCCTCGGCGCCGGCGCGATCGGCGGGGGCGTCCTGCTGCTGTGCCTGATCGGAGTCTTCGTCGTGCTCGCGATCTACGCGTTCCAGTTCTTCGCGATCCCGCGCGTGATGCTCGACGGCGTGGAACCGTTCGCGGCGATGAAGGAAAGCCTTGCGGCATGCCTTGCGAACATCGGCGCGTTCCTCGTCTTCGGCGTCGTGTTAACGGTGATCTGCTGCGTCGCGGGGATGGTGCTGATCTGGATCCCGATCATCGGCTGGATCGTGATGTCGGGCTTCACGACGGTGATCCTCGGCGCCGCGCTCTTCGTCGCGTGGCGCCAGGTCTACGGAGGCGTCGCTAACGCCGCGAGCGCGATGCCGCCGCCGCCGGCGCCGCAAGCGCCGCCGCCGCAGCCTTAGGCGGTCGGCGTCGTCGAATCGGTCGCGCCCGCCTCGGGCGGGCGCGCGAGGAAGCGCGCGGCGAAGATGCCGATCTCGTAGAGCAGGATCATCGGAATCGCGAGCATCATCTGCGAGAGCACGTCGGGCGGCGTCAGCACCGCCGCGACGATGAATGCGCCGACGACCGCGTAGGCGCGGCTCTTCCGGAGCTGTGCCGGCGTCACGACGCCGAGCGTGACGAGGATGATCAAGACGACCGGCAGCTCGAAGCAGAGCCCGAATGCGAGGAACAGCACGAGCACGAAATCGAGGTAATGCGAGATGTCCGGCATCACGGCGACACCGGCCGGCGCAACGCCGGTCAGGAACGCGAACACGGCCGGCAGCACGAGGAAATACGCGAACGCGCAGCCGACGTAGAAGAGCGCCATCGCCGAAAACAGGATCGGCACCGCAAGCCGCTTTTCATGGCGATAGAGCCCCGGCGCGACGAACGCCCAGAGCTGGTACAGCACGAACGGCATCGCGATGATCAGCGCGACGAAGAACGCGAGCTTGATCGGCGTCAGGAACGGCGAGGCGATCTCGGTCGCGATCATCGTGCCGCCCTGCGGCAGATGCTTGATCAGCGGCAGCGCGAGCCAGGCGTAGAGCTTGTTCGCGATCGGGATCAGCGCGACGAGCACGAGGAGCACCGCGGCGACGGCCTTCAGCAGCCGCTCGCGAAGCTCGATCAGATGCGACAGGAACGACTGTTCGCTGCCGCCCTCGGGATCACTGGCCGCCATGCGAGGACGGGCCCTGCGAGGTTGAGCTCTTCTCGATGTCGCTCGCGGCGGCGTTCACCTCGCCCTGGACATCGGCCGCGGCGCGGCGCGCCTCGTCGAGATTCTTCTTGATGTCCTCGGCCGCGAGCTCGCGCTCGATCTCGCCCTTGACGTTCTGCCAGCTCGCGCGCGCGCGGCGCACGAGCGCGCCCACGGTGCGCGCGACGCCCGGCAGGCGCTCGGGTCCGAGCACGAGCAACGCGACCACCGCGATCAGCGCGATCTCGCCGAAACCGACCTCGAACATGGCGCGCTCAGGATTCGGCGCGCTCGGACTTCGTCTCGCCCGGCTGCGGTTGCGGCTGCGAGGGCGGCGGATCGGCCTTGAGCTGCGGCTGCGCGTCGCCGTCCTGCATGCCCTTCTTGAAGCCCTTGATCGCCGAACCGAGGTCCTCGCCCATGTTGCGCAGGCGCTTGGTTCCGAAAATCAGCGCGACGACGACCAGCACGATGAGCCAGTGCCAGATGCTGAAACCACCCATGATTCAATCCTCAGGAAACGGTGGACTGAAGAGTACGGCGAGACGGAAGGGGTTAGGAGTGAAAAAAGCTCACCCTGCCAATCGCTTGTCCGACGCCTTTGGCGTCACTCTCCCTTCTCCTGAGTGTACTCCTCCAGGCGGTCACGGAAGTCCACGACCGGGTTCGGGACGCTGGTGACGCCGCCCTCGAAGATGCGGCGCGGCGTTATGCCTTCGCCATAGACGGCCTGGTTCGCGTCGTTGTCGATCGTGATCGCGGAGCCGTCGAGAGCGGCGCCGGCGAAGAGGCCGCGCGAGCGCGAGTACGAGTAGATTTCAGCATGGAGCTGCGCGTCGGTCGAGGCGGTTGCCGAACGGCCGACGGGCCCCGCCGCCGCGGACGCATCGGCGCCGAGCGTGAACTTGCCGTGCACGATCGAATCGACGCCGCGCTGCGTGCGGAACACGAGCACGACGTCGGTCGAGGAAACGCCGGCCTGGAAGCCGAGGCTGCCGCCGGTGAGCCCGATGAAGCTCGGGTTCGACCAGGTGCCGTCGCGCGTCTTCACCGAGATGAGTCCGTCGCCGTGGCGACCGCCGACGACGAGGCCGGCCTTGATGACATCCGGGATCACCGCGACCGCGTGCGCATTCGCAAGCAGATCCTTCGGGATCGACTTGTCCGGCGCCATCATGATTTCCTTCAGCACGCGCACGGCGTTTTCGGCGCGCTTGTTCTCTTCCTCGCCGGCCTGTGCCGTGAGCGTCGTCATCGTGAGCAACGCGAACGCAATCGCGAGCAGGCGGGACTTCATGCAGAACTCCATGAGCGGGGACGGGGCGCCGCTAAGCTAGCAGCTCGACCTGAGCTGGCGATGAAGCAGGCGCGTCCATTCGAACGCGCGGCGGGAATAAAGGTTCGCGGTGGCGCCTAGTGGACGCGGCGACGACGCAGCGAGAATGCGCCCAGCGCGACGATCAACGCCGCGAGCGCGAGCAGCCACGGCGGCGTGCCGACCGGCGCTGCGGCGGCCGGCACCGAGCCGAGCGTGCAGCGCGGCGGACCGATCGCGAAGCCTTTCATGCCGATCTGCAGCAGCGATTCCGGACCCGTGATCGGCCCGACGAAGGTGATCTTGCCGGTCGACTCGTCGATGCGCGCGAGATCGCTCCAGTCCGCGACCGAATCCGAGCCGGGCGCCGGCGGCACGTAGTTGATCGCCGCCCAGAGCACGCCGGCGTCGTCGTAGCTCATCGACACCGAGTTGATCCAGCGGCTGTCGCCGAAGTTGCCGATCTCGGTCGCAGCACCGGTCTGCGTGTCGATACGGTAGAAGCCGTTGTCGCCGCGGCCGCCGGCGCCGTACACGACGTTGCCGTGCGCGACGATGCCGGTGATCGTGTGACCGGTCGGGCCGATCAGCGTCGTTGCGCCGGTCGACGGGTTCACGGTCCAGGCCTTGTTCGCGTAGGCCGAGACGAGCATCAGCGTGCCGTCGCAGTCGAACGTCATGCTGAGATCGAGCGCATCGTTGTGCTGCGGATCGCCCTGGCCGCTGAGGCCGAACGAGCCGACCGGCGTCGCATGGCCCGTTGCGGGATCGATGCGCAACAGCGCGCCGAGGCCACCGGCGACGGCAAAGAGGACGTTATCCGGCGAGAAGCTGAGGCCGCTGAGATTGACGATCGGGACGCCGCCATAGGAGCCGGCCGCACCGATCTCGGCCGCGGTATGGCTCGCGATATCGATGCTATAGAGCGTGTCGTACGCCGCTCCATAGGCGACTTCATCCGCGCCGGCGACGGTCGCGGAAGAGGCAAGCATCCCTGCTGCAACGAGGCAGACAAGTGAGCGCATGGCGGCGTGTTATCGTTATAGGTAATCGTCAGCTTCGCGGTGGTCCGCGATAGCCAAAACGAGTCTAGCAAGCAATTTCGGACCCTACAAACCAGCCCGTGGCCGCACCGTGACGACCGTCGCGAGATGCGTTAAGGCTGATTCCTGAGCCCGCCAAGGCGCGATCCCCGCTCATGCCCGCCTATTTCGGACAGGCCGACTACCGCCATGGCAGCCCGGCCACAGCCGGCGTGCTGCTGGTTAACCTGGGCACGCCCGAGGCACCGACGCCGAAGGCGGTCCGGACCTACCTCGCCGAGTTCCTGTCCGACCCGCGCATCATCGAGCTGCCGCGCTGGCTCTGGTGGCTCGCATTGCACGGCGTGATCCTTCGCGTGCGGCCGGCGCGCTCGGCGAAGCTTTACGAGTCGATCTGGACGCCGGCCGGCTCGCCGCTCCTGACCGGCACCGAGGCGCTCGGGGGCGCCTTGCAGAGGTCGATCGCCCAGCAGCGGCCCGGACCGATCGTCGTCCGCGTGGCGATGCGGTATGGCAAGCCTTCGATCGCGGCGGCACTTCGCGACCTCGCGAGCGCCGGCCTCCGGCGGCTGATCGTGCTGCCGCTGTTTCCGCAATATTCCGGAACGACGACCGCATCGGCGCTGGACGCGGTCGGCGCCGAGCTCGCGCGCTGGCGCTTCGTGCCGGACTTCCGTTTCATCACCGACTACCATGCCGAGCCGCGCTACATCGAAGCGCTCGCACGCAGCGTCGAGGCGCACTGGCAAAGCCATGGCCGCGCCGAGCGGCTCGTGCTGTCGTTCCACGGCATTCCGCAGCGCTACTTCCGAAACGGCGATCCGTATTTCTGCCAGTGCCAGGCGACCGCGCGCGCGTTGCGCGAGCGGCTCGATCTTCGCGAGGACGAAGTCATCGTCTCGTTCCAGTCGCGCGTCGGGCGCGAGCCGTGGCTCGCGCCGTACACCGACGAGGTGTTGCGGAAGCTGCCGCCAGAAGGCGTCAAGCGCGTGCAGGTGGTGTGTCCCGGGTTCGCGGTCGATTGCCTCGAAACGCTCGAGGAGATCGCGATCCGCAACCGCGAATATTTCGTCCACGCCGGCGGCGAGCGCTTCGAATACATCGCGGCGCTCAACGCAAGCGACGATCACGTCGCCGCGCTGACCGATCTGATCCTTCGCAACGGCCAGGGCTGGCCCGAGTTCGATCCGGCATGGGACGCCGCGCGCGTCGCCGCGCAACGCACTGCCGCGCAGGGTCGCGCCGAACGCATGCGCGATGCGCGCTGAGGAAGTGCGGATCGAGCTTGCGGCGCGGACGCTCGCGGCGCTCGCATGGGGCAATCCGTCGCGGCCACCGCTGCTCGCGCTGCACGGCTGGCTCGACAACGCGGCCAGCTTTTCGGCGATCGCGCCGCTGTTGGCGAAAGATCACTACGTCGTCGCGATCGACTTGCGTGGCCACGGCCGCTCGTCGCATCTGCCGGCGGGCGCCTGGTATCACTATGTCGACTACTTCGACGATCTTCGCGCGACGCTCGATCATTTCGGCTGGGAGCGCGCGACGCTGTTCGGTCATTCGCTCGGCGGCACGCTCGCGAGCCTTTTCGCGGCGGCGTATCCGGAGCGCGTCGAGTCACTGGTGCTCGTCGAAGCACTCGGCCCGCTGACGGTGCCGCCTGAAAATACGCTCGCGCAACTGAAGCGCGGGCTCGACGAGCGCGCTGCGTTCGCGAACCGCCGCGCATTGCGCGTGTTTCGCGATCTCGATGCGGCGATCGAAGCGCGCGCGATGGCGAGCGGTTTTTCGAACGAGGTCGCGCGTGCGCTCGTCGAGCGCGGCGTGCAGCACGTCGATGGCGGCTACGTCTGGTCGAGCGATCCGCGCCTCACGCTGACGAGCGCGCAGCGCTACTCGGAGGCGCAGGTGCTGGCGATGCTGGGCGGCATTCGCGCGCCGACGCTGCTGATTCTTGCCGAGCCCGCGACGAGCTATCTGCCGGGCGCGATGATGCAGGAACGCGCGTCACAGGTCGCCGGCATCGAAGTCGTGCACGTCGCGGGACATCATCACCTGCATCTGGAATCGCCCGATGCGGTGTTCGCAATTGCGTCGCGGTTTCTTCGCGATCGCGCGATCGCCTGACGTTATTTCGACTGGATCAGTCGCGCGAGCTCGGCCTTCAACGCCTGTCCGTGCACGCGCAGCCACTCGCGCTGCTCGCGCCATTCCGGATAGAGCTTTTCGACCAGCGCCCAGAACCGCGGCGAATGGCTGCGGATGCGCAGATGACAGAGCTCATGCACGACCACGTAGCGCAGCGCCGCGGGTGGCGCGAGCGCAAGCGCGAGATCGAGCATCACGCGATCGCGCGTATCGAGACTGCCCCAGAGGCTCTTCAGCGGCCGAAGCTTCACCGCGGTCGGCGCACGGCCGAGCTCGGGACAATAGCGCGCGAGATAGCGGCTGACGTCGCGGCGGATCTGCGCGTCGAGAAACGAGCGCAGCAGCGCACGCGCGGCCGGCAGCGTCGCCTTGCCGTGCGGACGCGGCAGCGTCAGAACGAGGCGGTCGCCGTTCAATTCGATATGGGGATATGCGCCGTCGCGCCAGGAAAGACGCGTCGTCTCGCCGCGGAGCGGAATGACGGTCGCCGCGCCGACTTTCAGCGCCGGCGGCGCCGAGCCGAGCGACAGCTCATCGAGCTTCCGTTCCAGCCACTCGCCATGCTTGCGGAGGAAGGCGACGACCTGCGCCGGATGCGTGCCTTCGGGATACGTGACGCGCGCGCCGCCCGACGTGACCGTCAGGCGCAGCCGTCGCGCCCGCGGATGGCTCTTGCGCAGCACCTTGATCTTGTCGCCCGCTGCGGTGGGGAGTTCCAGATAGTCGTTCGCGAGGTCCACCACGTTACTTCTCCAGCGGGCAACCCCGACTGCTAAACCTGCTCCCCGGGCCGGGGCAATCCAAACCATTCGTCCATCTTCTCGAGGAGCCGTCTCAGCTCCAGAGACATCAGCGCGAACTTCGCGTCGAGCTCCGCCTGCGCCGACTCCGGCGTCTCGTCGCCGAGTTCGTCGGTGACGGCGTCGAGGAAACGCAGCTTGCGCGCGACGAGGTCCTCGCCGAGCACCAAACCGATCCGGTCATCGAAGGTCAAGCCGAGCTGGAACACCTGCTTGCCTGACTTCAGATGCTCCCGCACTTCGTCCGATTCAAGGTCCTGCCGGCGGCACCGAACGACCGCCCCGGCCTCGGCCGGATCGCGCAATTCGCACTCGTCCGCCAAGGCCAGACCTTTGGGCAGCTTGCCATGGATCAGCCAGTCCGTCATCACGGTTCGGGGCGATATTTCGGGCGCGGCGGGCACGGCCGGAAAACGACCCATTGCGGTGCGGAACTGGTCGACCGCCTCCTCGGCCGCCTTGCGGCTCGCGGTATCGATGACGAGCCAGCCGTTCTCTGCGTCCAGATAAGCATTGAGTCGTGACGGGCGTATGAAGGCGCGCGGCAGTAGCTCAGAAATTACCTCTTCTTTCAACTGCTTGCGTTCTTTCGCGCCGACGCGGCGGCCCTGCTTGGCGACGATTTTCGCGATCCGGGCCGACAATTCCTCGTTGACGACGACGCTCGGCAGCAGCCGATCCTCGCCGCCGATCGTGACCAGGACAAATGCACCAATCTGGTGCGTGAGTTCCTCGCTGTCGCGGCCGAACGGCGAGACGAAACCGCGTGTCGCGAGCTCGATCGGACCCGGCGAGCGCAAGCGATGCTCATCGAGCGACGACGGCAGTTTCTTGATCGAGCGCGGGAGGTTTTCGGCGAAACGGAAGAGGGTCAGATTGCGGAAGAACATCGGGTTCCTGGCGAGCCTGAAGACGTTGATTTTCGTGATCGCGCGAAAGCGGTATCCATTGTGCTTTCCCGCGACGACGATGGATTCCCGCTTTCGCGGGAATGACGGTAGGAAGGTGGCGACGCGGCGCGTCAGCCGGAGTCGAGCGTCGAGTCCGGATCGACGAGCCACGCATGGGCATCGACGCGCTGTAGATCCGCATCGAGACCGGCGCCGTCGAGGCCGGCAAAGTCGAAGAGATTCGCATCCGCGAGCTGCGAGGGCATCACGTTCGTGATCGAGCGGAAGATCGTCTCGATGCGGCCCGGATGCTTCTCCTCCCACTCGGCCAGCATCGCCTTGACGTTCTTGCGCTCGAGGTTCTCCTGCGAGCCGCAGAGGTTGCACGGCATGATCGGAAAGCCGCGGACCTCGGCGTAGTCGGCGAGATCGGCTTCGGCGCAATACGCGAGCGGCCGGATCACGATGTTGCGGCCGTCATCGGAGCGGAGCTTCGGCGGCATCGCCTTCAGCGCGCCCTGATGGAAGAGATTCAAGAACAGCGTCTCGACGATGTCGTCGCGATGATGGCCGAGCGCGATCTTCGTGAATCCGTTTTCGGCCGCGAATGTGTACAGCGCGCCGCGACGCAGGCGCGAGCAGAGGCTGCACATCGTCTTGCCTTCCGGAATCACGCGGCGCACGACGCTGTACGTGTCCTGCTCGAGGATGTGGAACTTGACGCCGATCTCGCGCAAATAATTCGGCAGCACGTCCGGATCGTAGCCGGGCTGCTTCTGGTCGAGATGCACCGCGACAAGCTCGAAGCGCACCGGCGCCTTCGCCTGCAGTTTCAGAAGAATGTCGAGCAGCGCGTATGAGTCCTTGCCGCCCGAAAGGCAAACCATGATTTTGTCGCCGTCGACGATCATCGAAAAGTCGGCGATCGCCTGCCCAGCCTGGCGACGCAGGCGCTTGGCGAGCTTGCCGGTTTCGTAGTCGTGCTTGCGGGCGAGGCGGGCGTTCATCGGGCGCGCATTGTACGCCGCGACGAGAGTGCTCTCCGCGCTGCGCCTTTCCCCCTCTCCCGCTTGCGGGAGAGGGCCGGGGTGAGGGCAAGCGGTTCGACGCTCCACTCCGACTGCCCTCACCCTCTCCTCTCCTCGCAAGCGGGAAAGGGGAAAACAAATCAGCGGCGGCGCTTGCGATCGTCGCGCCGCGTTCGGCTTTTCGGACTACGCCCCGACCGCGGCGACGTGCTCGCCTCGGCATACGCGCCGCCGCTGTCGCGCACGAAATCGCAGAAAGCCTGTGCGATCGGCAACAGCTGCTTGCCGCGCCGATGCACGACGTGCCAGCGGCGCATGACCGGCAAGCCCGCGACCGTCGGCACTTTCACGAGGCCAAGACCGCGCTCGAGTCCGATCGTGTTGAGCGAAAGAAATCCGACGCCGAGCCCCGCGAGCACGGCCTGCTTCACCGCTTCGTTGCCGGTCATCTGAATTACTTTTCGCGGCGAGAACGACTGGCCCGCGAAGAAACGTTCCATCACGGCGCGCGTGCCGGAGCCCGGCTCGCGCACGAGGAATGCTTCCTCGGCGAAATCGGCGATGGCGAGCTTCGCGCGCGATGCGAGCGGATGCTGCGCGTTGATGACGAGGCCGTGCGGATGTTCGGCGAACGGCACCGCGACCGCGTCGAGAAACTCCGGCGGCACGCCCATGATCGCGATGTCGATTTCGTTGTCGGCAAGCAGCTGCAAGATCTGCGCGCGGTTCTCGACCTTGAGCGAAAGCTCGGCGCCGGCGTGCTCCTGCAGGAACGTCGCGAGCATGTGCGAGGCGAAGTACTTCGCGGTCGAGACGATGCCGACGTTGAGCTTGCCGTGCTGCTGGCCGCGCATCAGCGCGAGCTCCTGCTCGAGCTCGTCGAACTGCTGCTGCACGCGCCGCGCGTACGCAGCGACCGTTTCGCCGGCGTCCGTCAAACGCAATTGCCGGCCGACGAGCTCCGTCAGCGGCAGGCCGCATTCCTGCTCGAGCGCTTTCATCTGCATCGAAACCGCCGGCTGCGTCAGGTGACAGACGCCGGCCGCGGCCGAGACGCTGCGCAGGCGCGCAACCTGCTCGAAAACGCGCAGTTGTCGCAGCGTGACGCGCTTCATCGGCGCCTCCGATCCATAAGGAAAACTTATGCAGCGACACAGACAATTTGAATATACCTGATGGGTGCCGCTGCGTACATTCGAGCTCGAACCGCGATCGAGGAGCCGTGCGATGAACGCAGCCGTCACGCCAATCCGCACCAACGAGAAGGTCGCCGAGCGCTACAAGTCCGGCGTCATCCCGTACAAGAAGATGGGCTACTGGGAGCCGGACTACGAGCCGAAGGAGACCGACGTGATCGCGCTGTTCCGCATCACGCCGCAGGACGGCGTCGATGCCGACGAAGCCGCCGCCGCCGTCGCCGGCGAATCATCGACCGCGACCTGGACCGTGGTCTGGACCGACCGCCTGACCGCCTGCGAGCTCTACCGCGCCAAGGCCTATCGCGTCGACCCGGTGCCGAACACGGGTCCCGGCACGAAGACCGAGCAGCAGTACTTCGCCTACATCGCCTACGACCTCGACCTGTTCGAGCCGGGCTCGATCGCCAACCTCACCGCGTCGATCATCGGCAACGTGTTCGGCTTCAAGGCCGTGAAGGCGCTGCGTCTGGAAGACATGCGCATTCCGGTCGCGTACCTGAAGACCTTCCAGGGCCCGGCGACCGGCATCGTCGTCGAGCGCGAGCGCCTCGACAAGTTCGGCCGGCCGCTGCTCGGCGCGACGACCAAGCCGAAGCTCGGTCTGTCCGGCCGCAACTACGGCCGCGTCGTCTACGAAGGCGCTGAAGGGCGGCCTCGACTTCGTCAAGGACGACGAGAACATCAACTCGCAGCCCTTCATGCACTGGCGCGACCGCTTCCTCTACTGCATGGAAGCGGTCAACAAGGCGTCCGCCGCGACGGGCGAAGTCAAGGGCCACTACCTCAACGTCACCGCCGGCACGATGGAAGACATGTACGAGCGCGCCGAGTTCGCGAAGGAGCTCGGCTCCGTGCATCGTCATGATCGACCTGGTGATCGGCTACACGGCGATCCAGTCGATGGCGAAGTGGGCGCGCAAGAACGACATGATCCTGCACCTGCACCGTGCCGGCAACTCGACGTACTCGCGCCAGAAGAATCACGGCATGAACTTCCGCGTGATCTGCAAGTGGATGCGCATGGCCGGCGTCGACCACATCCACGCCGGCACGGTCGTCGGCAAGCTCGAAGGCGATCCGCTGATGATCAAGGGTTTCTACGACACGCTGCGCGAAGGCAACCACGCCGCAGAGTCTGGAGACCGGCCTGTTCTTCGATCAGGACTGGGCGTCGCTCAACAAGGTGATGCCGGTCGCGTCGGGCGGCATCCATGCCGGCCAGATGCACCAGCTGATCCATTACCTCGGCGAGGACGTGATCCTGCAGTTCGGCGGCGGCACGATCGGCCACCCGATGGGCATCCAGGCCGGCGCGACGGCGAACCGCGTCGCGCTCGAAGCGATGATCCTGGCGCGCAACGAAGGCCGCGACTATCTGCAGCGAAGGTCCGCAGATCCTCGAAGCGGCGGCGCAAATGGTGCACGCCGCTCAAGGCCGCGCTCGATACCTGGAAGGACATCACCTTCAACTACGAATCGACCGACACCGCCGACTTCGTCCCGACCGCGACCGCCAGCGCCTGAGCCAAGGAGCCGCCGCCATGATGACCAATACCGGCAACCGCATCACGCAAGGGCAGTTCTCGTTCCTGCCCGACCTCACCGACGAGCAGATCACCGCGCAGATCAAGTACGCGCTCAAGAACGGCTGGGCCGTCAGCGTCGAGTACACCGACGATCCGCATCCGCGCAACACCTACTGGGAGATGTACGGCAACCCGATGTTCGACCTGCAAGGATCCCGCCGGGATCCTGCTGGAGATCAACGACTGCCGCAAGACGTTCCCGAATCACTACATCCGCGTCACGGCGTTCGACTCCGACGCGCGGCGTCGAGAGTCGCGGCGCATGTCGTTCATCGTCAACCGGCCGGAGAACGAACCCGGCTTCGGGCTGATGCGCCAGGAAGGCCCGGGCCGGCAGGTTCGCTACACGGTCACGAGCTATGCGGCGCGACAAGCCCGAAGGCGAACGCTACAGCTGACGGCGCGATCACATCGCGCGCGTCGGGCGAGCGCGCACGTCGCCAGCGGAGTCCTCTGCCATGAGCGAATCGACGATCGACCTTCGAGCGCATCTGGAACGAGTCCGGCGTGCGAGCCGTGCTCGACAAGCTCGATCGCCGAGCTGATCGGTCTCGCGCCGGTCAAGAAGCGCATCCGCGAGATCGCCGCGCTGCTGCTGGTCGACAAGGCTGCGCCGCGACATGCGGCCTCGCGGCCGGCGCGCCGTCGCTGCACATGTGCTTCACCGGCAACCCCGGCACCGGCAAGACCACGGTCGCGCTGCGCATGGCCGATCTGCTGCACCGGCTCGGCTACGTGCGCAAGGGTCATCTCGTCGCCGTCACGCGCGACGATCTCGTCGGCCAGTACATCGGCCACACCGCGCCGAAGACCAAGGAAGTGCTCAAGAAGGCGATGGGCGGCGTGCTCTTCATCGACGAGGCCTACTACCTCTACAAGCCCGAGAACGAGCGCGACTACGGGCAGGAGGCCATCGAGATCCTGCTGCAGGTGCATGGAGAACAACCGCGACGACCTGGTCGTGATCCTGGCCGGCTACAAGGACCGCATGGAGACGTTCTTCCGCTCGCAATCCGGGCATGAGCTCGCGCATCGCGCATCACATCGATTTCCCCGACTACAAGCGACGACGAGCTGCTCGCGATCGCTGAGCTCATGCTGACGGACTGGAACTACACGCTCGCGCCGCGCGCGCAGAGTGCGTTCGCCGAGCTACATCGAGCACCGCCGCACGCAGCCGCATTTCGCGAACGCGCGCTCGATCCGCAACGCGCTCGACCGCGCGCGCCTGCGCCAGGCGCGACGGCTGCTCGACGAGGGCAGCCCCGTCGACAAGTCGGCGCTGCAGACGATCGAGGCCGAAGACATCCTGCAATCGCGCGTGCTCGCTGGCGTGCCGGCGACCGGGCCGAAGAAGGAGCGCGCATGAGCACCGAGCTTCGCGCGCTGATCTTCGACGTCGACGGCACGCTCGCCGACACCGAGGAGTTCCATCGCCGCGCATTCAACGCCGCGTTCTCGGCCGCCGATCTCCACTGGTGGTGGAACCGCACGACGTATCGCGAGCTCCTGCGTGTCGCGGGCGGACGCCAGCGCATGCGCGCGTTCGCCGAGCGCGAAGATCGCGTCACGACGCAGCGTGCCGATTTCGAGGAACTGCTGACGGCGCTGCACGCGGCGAAGACGCGCCGCTACGATGCGTCGCTTCGTGAAGAGCCGCTGCCGCTGCGGCCCGGCATCTCGCGACTCTTCGACGAGGCGGCGAACGAACATCTGTCGCTCGCGATCGCGACGACGACGACCGCGGCGAATCTCGACGCGCTGCTCGAGCCGCATTTCGGCCGCACCTGGCGCGAGCGCTTCGCCGCGATCGTGTCAGGCAGCGAGATCAAGCGTCTCGAAAGCCTGAGCCCGACGTCTACATCGAAACGCTGCGCCAGCTCGGTCTCGACGCGAGCGAATGCCTCGCGTTCGAAGATTCGGCGAACGGCATCCGCGCCGCGGAAGCCGCGGGGCTCGCCGTCGTCGCGACGCCGACGTGGTACTCGCTCGCCGAGTCGCTGCCGCCGTCGTTCGTCTCGCTCGAACATCTCGGCGATCCGGAAAAGCCGCTGCCCAAGGGTACGCCCGGCGCACCGTTCGTCGACATCGCGCGCCTTCGCGCGTGGCATCGCCTGGCCATCGCACACGAGCCTTTGGGGAGGGCCGCATGCTTCTGACCGATAAAACCACGTTCACCGAGTTCCTGATCGAAGCACGCCGGAGCCATCCCGAAGCGCGCGGCGATCTCAACGGCGTGCTGCACTCGGTTGCGACCGCGTGCAAGGCGATCTCGCGCGCGGTCGCGCACGGGAGCCTCGCCGATCTTCTCGGCAACGCCGACGCGAGCAACGTGCACGGCGAGCGGCAGAAGAAGCTCGACGTGCTTGCGAACGAGATTTTCCTGAAGCTCAACGAGAACCGCGGCTACGTCGCCGGCATGGTCTCGGAGGAGCTCGACGATCCGTACCTTCTGCCGAAGCAACACGAACGCGGCAAGTATCTCCTGTTGTTCGATCCGCTCGACGGCTCGTCGAACATCGACGTCAACGTCGCGGTCGGCTCGATCTTCTCGATCCTGCGCGCGCCGCATCCGAACGTCGATCCGACACCGGGCGATTTCCTGCAATGCGGCGCGCAACAGGTCGCGGCGGGCTACGCGATCTACGGACCGTCGACGATGCTCGTGCTCACGACCGGCAACGGCGTGCACGGATTCACGCTCGATCCGCTGCTCGGCGAGTTCATCCTCTCGCACCGCGATCTTCGCGTGCCCGACGACACGCGAGGAGTTCGCGATCAACGCGTCGAACCATCGCTTCTGGGAAGTACCCGGTGCAGCGCTACGTCGACGAATGCCTCAAGGGCTCGACCGGCGATCGCGGCAAGGATTTCAACATGCGCTGGATCGCTTCGCTCGTCGCCGAGGCGCACCGCATCCTGATGCGCGGCGGCGTCTTCATGTATCCGCGCGACACGAAGCGGCCCGGCGTCAACGGGCGGCTGCGGCTCATGTACGAATGCAATCCGATCGCGTTCCTGATGGAGCAGGCCGGCGGCCGCGCCAGCACCGGCTACAAGCGGATGCTCGACGTCAAACCCGAATCGGTGCACCAGAAGATCGGCTTCGTGTTCGGCTCGCGCTCGGAAGTCGAGCGCATCGAGCGCTACCACATCGAAGGCGACCGCCGCGACAGCGAACAACCGCTGTTCGCGACGCGTGGCCTTTTCACGACAACCGCGTGACCTGACCGGAGCCCACCATGTCCGAACTCCATCCGATCATCGCGATCACCGGCTCCTCGGGCGCCGGCACGACTTCGGTCACGCGCACGTTCTCGAACATCTTCCGCCGCGAGCAGGTCAACGCGGCGATCATCGAGGGCGACAGCTTCCACCGCTACGACCGCAAGGCGATGCGCGAGGCCGTCGCCAAAGCCGACGCGCAGCCGAGCTCGCACTTCAGCCATTTCGGGCACGAGGCGAACCTCTTCGAGGACCTCGAAAAGCTCTTCGCCGACTACGCGGCGACCGGCCGCGGCAAGCGCCGCAAGTACCTCCACGACGCCGACGAAGCCGAGCCCTACAAGCAGGATCCCGGCACGTTCACCGCGTGGGAAGACGTGCCGCCGTCGGATCTGCTTTTCTACGAAGGCCTGCACGGCGCGGTCGTGCACGAGAAGACCGACGTTGCGAAACATCCGGATCTCCTGATCGGCGTCGTGCCGGTCATCAATCTCGAGTGGATCCAGAAGCTGCACCGCGACAGCTCGTTCCGTGGCTACTCGACCGAAGCGGTCACCGACACCGTGCTCCGCCGCATGAACGACTACGTGCACTACATCTGCCCGCAGTTTTCGCGCACGCACGTGAACCTCCAGCGCGTGCCGACCGTCGACACGTCGAATCCGTTCATCGCGCGCGCGATTCCGAGCGCGGACGAGAGCTTCGTCGTGATCCGCTTCCGCGATCCGAAAGGCATCGACTTCCGTTATCTGCTCTCGATGCTGCACGACTCATTCATGTCGCGCCAGAACACGATCGTCGTGCCGGGCGGCAAGATGGAGCTCGCGATGCAGATCATCTTCACGCCGTTCATCTGGCGCATCCTCGAACGCAAGCAAAAGGCCGTCGCTCGGCAGATGCACCTGGAGGCCGTCGCATGAACGCCGTGACACCATTGCCGCTCGTCGTCAGCGAAGTGCGCTCGCCGCAGCTCGAATCCATCGACACGGCGGAGCTCGCGAACGCGATCCGCATGCTCGCGGCAGACGCCGTCGAGAAGGCGAAGTCCGGCCATCCCGGCATGCCGATGGGGATGGCCGAAGTCGCGGTCGCGCTCTGGACGCGGCATCTTCGCCACAATCCGCGCGATCCCGAGTGGCCCGATCGCGACCGCTTCGTGATCTCGAACGGGCACGGCTCGATGCTGCAATACGCATTGCTGCATCTGACCGGCTACGACCTCCCGATCACGGAGATTCAGCGCTTCCGCCAATTGCATTCGAAGACGCCGGGCCATCCGGAAGTCGGCATCACGCCCGGCGTCGAGACGACGACGGGCCCGCTCGGCCAGGGCCTCAGCAACGCGGTCGGCATGGCGCTCGCAGAGCGTCTGCTCGCGGCCGAGTTCAACAAGGCCGGCCATACGATCGTCGATCACCACACGTACGTGTTCCTCGGCGACGGCTGCCTGATGGAAGGCATCTCGCACGAAGCGTCCGCGCTCGCAGGCACGTGGAAGCTCGGCAAGCTGATCGCGTTCTACGACGACAACGGCATCTCGATCGACGGCAAGGTCGACGACTGGTTCACCGACGACACGCCACAACGCTTCCGCGCCTACGGCTGGCAGGTCATCGACGATGTCGACGGCCACGACGTCGAGGTGGTCGATCGCGCGATCGTGCTCGCGAAATCCGATCATCACCGGCCGACGCTGATCGTCTGCAAGACCGCGATCGGCAAGGGCGCGCCGACGCGCGCCGGCACCGCGAAGGCGCACGGCGAGCCGCTCGGCGCCGACGAAATCGCCGCGACGCGAGCGGCGCTCGCGTGGCCGCATGCACCGTTCGAAGTTCCGGGCGACATCCGGCACGAGTGGGATGCGCGCGGCGTCGGCTCGGCGCTGCAATACGACTGGGACGCGCGCTTCGACCGCTACTGCGTCGACTATCCCGAAGCCGGCGCCGAGTTCGTGCGTCGGCTCGCCGGCGAATTGCCGGGCGATTTCGACGCGATCGCGAAGACGCTGATCGAGAGTGCGAAGGCGAAAGGCGAAACGATTGCGACGCGCAAGGCAAGCCAGCTCGCGATCGAGGCGTTCGCGCCCGCAGTTCCCGAAATGATCGGCGGCTCGGCCGATCTCACGCATTCGAACCTCACGATCTGGAAGAACGCGCCGGTCGTCAAGCGCAGCGAAGCCGGCCGCTACATCAGCTATGGCGTGCGCGAGTTCGGCATGGCCGCGATCATGAACGGCCTCGCGCTGCACGGCGGCTTCATTCCGTTCGGCGGCACGTTCCTGACGTTCAGCGACTACAGCCGCAACGCGATCCGCATGGCGGCGCTGATGAACCTGCGCGTGATCCATGTGCTGACGCACGATTCGATCGGTCTCGGCGAGGATGGACCGACGCATCAGGCCGTCGAGCACACATCGAGCTTAAGGCTCATTCCGAATCTCGACGTCTGGCGGCCGTGCGACACGGTCGAGACGGCGGTCGCCTGGAAGCTCGCGCTCGAACGGCGCAACGGGCCGACGGCGTTGATCCTGTCGCGGCAGAACCTGCCGTTCGTGCCGCGCGACGCGTCGCAGATCGAAGCGATCGCGCAAGGCGGCTACGTCGTTTCCAATCCCGATGGCGCATTGCATTTGCATCGGATCATCATCGCGACGGGCTCCGAAGTCGGGCTCGCGCTTGCGGTGCAGAAGCAGCTCGCGGGCGAAGGCATTGGCGTGCGCGTCGTGTCGATGCCGTCGACGGCGACGTTCGATCGGCAACCGCAGGACTATCGCGAAGCCGTGCTACCGAGCGGCGTGCCGAAGATCGCGCTCGAAGCCGGCGCAAGCGCGCTCTGGTGGAAGTATGTGCGCGGCGAGGGTTGCGTCATCGGCATCGATCGCTTCGGCGAATCGGCGCCGGGGCCTGTGCTGTTCGAGCATTTCGGATTCACGCCCGAGCGCGTCGCCGAAGTGGTTCGTCGCTGCGCGACCCCGATCCCCTGATGTTCCCCCTCTCCCGCTTGCGGGAGAGGGTTGGGGTGAGGGCAGTCTTGGGATGTCCTCTCACGCGTGCCCTCATCCGCCTGCCGGCACCTTCTCCCGCAAGCGGGAGAAGGGAAACCATCCAACCTTTGCTAACGAGAGAACCGCCATGGCCCTCATCTCGCTCAAGCAACTCCTCGACCACGCCGCCGAGCATTCCTACGGATTGCCCGCATTCAACGTCAACAACATGGAGCAGATCCACGCGATCATGCAGGCCGCCGAGGAATCGGACAGCCCGGTGATCCTGCAGGCATCAGCCGGCGCACGCGGCTACGCCGGCGAGCCGTTCCTGCGCCATCTCGTGCTCGCGGCCGTCGAGCAGTGGCCGCAGATTCCCGTCGTGTCTGCATCAGGATCACGGCGCGAGCCCGGCCGTCTGCCAGGCGTCGATCCGCTCCGGCTTCACGAGCGTCATGATGGACGGCTCGCTGAAGGAAGACATGAAGACGCCTTCGACGTACGAATACAATGTCATGGTCACGCGCCGCGTCGTCGACATGGCGCACGCGGTCGGCGTCAGCGTCGAGGGCGAGCTCGGTTGCCTCGGCTCGCTCGAAACCGGCACGGCCGGCGAGGAAGACGGTGTCGGCGCCGAGGGCATCCTCGATCATTCGCAATTGCTGACCGATCCTGACGAAGCCGCCGACTTCGTCGCGAAGACCGGCGTCGACGCGCTCGCGGTCGCGATCGGCACGTCGCATGGCGCGTACAAGTTCACGCGGCCGCCGACCGGCGATATCCTCGACATCGAACGTATCAAGGCGATCCATGCGCGCATTCCGTCGACCCACCTCGTCATGCACGGCTCGTCGTCGGTGCCGCAGGAATGGCTCGCCGTGATCCGCGAGTTCGGCGGTCAAATCAAGGAAACGTACGGCGTGCCGGTCGAGGCGATCGTCGAAGGGATCAAGCACGGCGTGCGCAAGGTCAACATCGACACCGACATCCGCCTCGCGATGACCGCTGCGATCCGCCGCGCGCTCGCCAAGGACACCAGCGAGTTCGATCCGCGCAAGTTCTTCAAGGCGTCGATCGTGGCCGCGCGCGAGGTCTGCAAGGCGCGCTTCGAGGCGTTCGGCAGCGCCGGGCGCGCATCGGCGATCCGGCCGATCGCACTCGATCGCATCGCGACGCAGTACGCGAAGGCCGCCTGAGCGCATGCAATTCATGACCGGCGTGCACGCGATCCTGTTCGATCTGGACGGCACGCTGGTCGACACGGCACCGGACATTGCCGCGGCCGTCGAAGCGACGTTGCTTGATCTGCAACGACCTTCGGTCGGCGAAGCGGCGGTGCGAAGCTACATCGGCCGCGGTGTCGACGTGCTGCTGCATCGCGTCCTGACCGGCACGCTCGACGGCAGCGCCGCGAGCGACGAGCACGAGCGCGCGCGCGATGTCTTCCTCGATCACTACGGCGCGCACAACGGCCGCACGGCATCGGTCTATCCCGGCGCGCTCGAGGGCATCGTGCACGCGCGAATGCTCGGGCTCCGGCTTTGCTGCGTCACCAACAAGCCGCAGGCGTTTTCCGACGCGCTGCTCAAAGAGGTCGGACTCGATCGCTATTTCGAGTTCATCCAGGGCGGCGACGCGCTGCCGAAAGGCAAGCCCGATCCGCTGCCGTTGCTGCACGCCGCATCGCGACTTGGCCTCGCGCCGCGCGATTGCCTGATGATCGGCGATTCGTCGAATGACGCGCTCGCGGCACGCGCGGCCGGCATGCCGGTCGTGCTCGTCGGCTACGGCTACAGCGAGGACGTGCCGGTCGACGAGATCGATTGCGATGCGGTCGTCGCATCGATCGCCGACGTCGTCGCCGCGCTCGACCCGGCCTTCGCGCGGACGACGGAGTAGTTTACGGCTGCGCTCGTCGCGGCCGCGGCGCTAAACTGACGCCCGCATGTTCCCCGAAGATCCGGCCGCCATCGCCCGCAAGCTGACCGAGCTCAAGAGCGAGCATCGCGATCTCGATGCGGCGATCGCACGGCTCGCAATCGACGCGGGCAGCGACGAGCTGCACCTGACGCGTCTGAAGAAGCGCAAGCTCCGGCTCAAGGACATGATCACGTATCTCGAGAACAAGCTGATTCCCGATCTCGACGCGTGAGGCGTTTCAGCTGGACGGCGCGGCTGTCGCGGGCTCGTAGTCGTAGGTGCCGCCGTCGGCCATCAGCGACAGCATCAGGTGCCCGTCCTTGATCGCGTAGGCACGCACGGCGCCGAAATCGGCCGCCACGCGATCGTGCATCGAGCCCGGCGGACACATCATGCGCGTCAGCGCGAGCGGCCCGAGCACCAGCTGTCCCGGCGCGTCCGATTTCCACGAGCCGCGGCCGCGGTTGCAATCGATGTGCGCGACGACGACGCCGTCAGGTTCGAACGCGAGCGTGTATTTCGCGCGCTCGTCCGGCACGACCTTGCTGCCGTCGCTGCCGGTGAATCTGACGAGTTGCCAGGACGTACCGGCGAGGCTTGCAGCCGGTGCCGCCGTCGCAGCGGGTTGCGCGGCAGCGGACGGTGCGCCGGATCGATCGCAAGCCGCGATCGCTGCAGCGACGAGAAAAACTCCGAGCATCCATTCGGCTCGCGCGCGCATCGTTCGATCCTCCCGAGTCGACGACGCTTCGAGCATACGCCGACGCGTGTGACGGCGGAACCGCAATCGCCTCGCACGATCGTTCGGACGTGCGGTCAGGCCGGTTTGGAGTCCTGGCCGCTGTCGCGCGTCAGCTCCGCCTGTTTTTCGGGCGTGAGCTTCAGGATGCCGTGGCGGATTTCGCGCGAAAGGATCACGCGCGCATCCTTCGCGACGGCGTCGAGCTCGGTATCGAACACGAGCTTGCCGTTTTCGTCCGCCGAAATGACGCGCCGCTCGCGCAGCTTCTGGATGAAGCCGCGGAACAGCGAGCGGTCGAAGAACTCGGGCGCGTTGAGCTCGTGCAGCAGCGAAAGACGCTGCGCGGTGAGCCAGCAGAGCGTTTCAAGCTCGCCGGCCGAGAGCGTGTGCGGCCCGTTCTTCACGAGCAGCGCGAGGCCGATGTAATAGCGCTCGATCGCGGGCAGCAGGTTTCGCGCGACCGCGCGCAGGCGAAACGCCGAATCGCTCTGGCCCGGATGTCGCGTGATCACGCGCCCGTCGGCATCAGTGCCGAGGAGGCCGCGCGCGATGAAGAAATCGATCGTCTGCTGGATGCGCGCGGTGAACTGCTCGTCGGTCCACGGCAGGAACAGCTCGGACTGGATGAACGGATAGACGAGCCGGCCGAGCCGTACGATCGACGCGCGCGCCATGCGCCGGTTGTTGAGGAAGCAGCACGCGACCCACGCCGGGGCGGCATAAAGGTGCGCGACGTTGTTGCGGAAATACGAGAGCAGGACGCCGGCCTTCTCGTCGAGGCCGAGCACGTCGCCGAGCGGATGCGCGATGCGGCTGATCCAGCCCATCTTCTCGCCGTACGCGATGATCTCGGCCGGCGAAAGCGGCGGTCAATCGTGACGCGATCGGAGTACGGCAGCTCCGTCAGCGAGCGCCTTGCACAACTCGAGCTGCGCGGCGAGATCGGCTTCGGTCATCGCGTGCTTGGGCGTCGACAGCAGCGAGATCGCGAGCAGGTTGATCGGATTGACGTGCGCGGCGCGGTTGACGTTCTCGAGGATGCGCGTCGCCAGCGTGTCGACGGCGCGGTTCAGCCACTCGGGTTTTGCGTCGGGATCTTCGGTCGCGGTTTCCCAATCGGGCGCGACCTGGTCGAGCAACGGGCGCAGGAAGATCGGCTCGCCGAAGTTCAGCGCGACGCGGCCGTAATGCTGCTTCAGCGCACTGAACGCCTTGAAGAAGCCGCGCAGCGATTCCTTTTCCTTGGGCTTGCCGGAAAGCTCGCCGATGTAGGCGTCGCCCTCCATGATCTTCTCGTAGCCGATGTAGACCGGCTGGAACACGACCGGACGGCGCGATTCGCGGAGGAAACTCCGGAGCGTCATCGACAGCATGCCGCCGCGCGGCTGCAGCAGGCGTCCGGTTCGCGAGCGGCCGCCTTCGATGAAGTATTCGAGCGAGACGCCACGCATGAAGAGCTGCGAGATGTACCCGCGGAATACCGTCGAATAAAGCGGATCGCCCTTGAACGTGCGGCGCAGGAAGAACGCGCTGCCGCGGCGCAGGATCGGGCCGATGACCGGCAAGTTGAGGTTCACGCCGGCGCCGATGTGCGGAATCGCGACGTGATTGGTCAGCAGCTGATACGAAAGCAGAAGGTAATCGACATGGCTGCGATGGCACGGCACGTAGATGACTTCGTGTCCCGGCGCGACTTCGCGCAGCGTCTCGAAGTGATGGACGTCGACGCCATCGTAGAGCTTGTTCCAGAACGCCTTCAGCATGAACGAGATCGAGCGCACGACCGGATGCGAGTAGTCGGCCGCGATCTCCATCGCGTACTTGCGTGCGCGCTCGCGCGCGGCGTCGATCGCGATGTTTTCCTTGCTCGCGGTCGCCTCGATCGCATTGCGCACGGGATCGGTGTTGAGCAGCGCATCGACGACCGTGCGCCGGTGCGAAAGATCGGGCCCGATGACGACGGCGCGAATGCGATGGAAGTGCACGCGCAAGAGACGCTGCAGCTTGCGCACGCCGCGTTCCTGCTCGGGCTCGCCGCTGATCGCCTCGCGCATCGAAACCGGCGGCGCGAACTGCACGATCGTGTCGCGACCGTTGAGGAACAGCGCGAGCAGGCGCCGGAACCGGCCGACGACGACCCAGTTTTCCGAGAACAGCACGCTGAACCACCCGGACTCGCGATCGGGCGCGCGCCCGACGAAGATCGAGACCGGCACGAGCCTGACGTCAATCGTCGGATCGGCCGTCACCGCCGCGGCGAGCCGGGTCAACGTTTCCGATCGCGTCGGATGCGGGCGTCGCCCGAAAAGCCGGGGCCGGCGCGACAGCGCGACGACGGCACTGCTGCGCTTGATCGGCAGCTTCTCGGCGATCGCGTACGGCGACGGAAGGCCGGCGTCGCGGCAGGCTTGCTCGAGGATCAGCGTGTCGGAAAGGCCGTAACGCTCGACGACGTAGATCGTCGGCGTCGCGTCGTCGGGCACGAGCCGCGCAGCATCGGCAGGCTCGCGACGGATCCGGAGCCATGGCCGCAACAGCGCGCCGAGCAGCTCCATCCCCGCGGGAGGCCGTGCGCTCGCCGTCGCACGCGGCGCGGCTGGCATGTCGTTCATGTGCACGAGTTTAGCCCGCCGGCCTTGCGGCGGCGGGTCTTGCAGGCCGGTTAGGTCTTGTCCGGGCTCGCGGGCGGCGGCGTTTCAGCCGGCGCGGCCTTGTCCGGCGCGCTCTGCGGCTGCTGCTGTTCCTTCAGCTTCTCGATCGTGTCCTTGCCGTACCAGCGGCCGTCGACGTTGACCATCTGCGTCGTCGCCGTCAGCGGCGTGCCGAGCAGCGTATAGCTGACTTTGACCGACGCCGTCTTGCCGTCGTTGCTGAGAACCTCGGGTTTGACCGAATCGAGCGTCTGGTCGACCGAAAAGCCATAGACCGCGAGCGCTTCCTTGAAGCCGCCGAGCGCGATGCGCGCCTTCGCCATCGACTGGTCGAACGTCAGCGCGCGCGCTTCGTCGAGCGTCTTGAGGTTGAGATCGCGCGCGGACTTCGTGGTGATCGCGAGCACCTTCTTGACCGATTCGGCATCGGTGAAGCGCGTCTTCTGCACCCAGGCCGCCAGCGCATTGATCGCCGCGACGGCCTGCTGCTTGTCGACGTCGGAGAGATCCTTGTTCTGCTGCACCATGCCGGTCAGCCAGCCCTGGCCCATCGCGACATACATCGGGATCTGCTGCTGGTACTGCGCGTCGAACTGCTTGAGCTGCGGCTCGATCTCGGCGTAGATCGTCTTGTCGGCGTCGGGCGCCGTGAGACGCGTCATCGTCTCCTGGAACTTCTGGCGATCCTCGTCAGTGACCGGACGCTCGTTGTTCGCCTTGGCCCAGTCGGCCTTGACCTTTTCGTACTCGGCCGGCGGCAGCGCGTTCTGCATGACGCCCGCGATGTCGTTCTGCTTCAGAAGCTCGACGGACTTCCTGATCGTCGCGTCGGGCGAGTTCGCGTTGACCGCAGCAGGCGTCGGCGATTGCTGGTTTCCGCAGCCGACAGCCGCGGCGGCGAGCAGCGCGACAAGCGCGACACGGAAAAGGCGCGTGGACATGGTCGTTACCTGGCGAACCCGCGAAAGGGCGGCGAACTCTAGCAGGGGGTGGTGCGGGCAGCCACCGCGGCGAAGGGTCCCGGAAAAAAGAAACTCAGAAGGCGGACCTTCTGAGTTCAATCCGGCAGTAGCCGGAGGGGGAACTTATGCGTCGTTTTCTCTGGGGGTTGTTCTGTGGTCTTCGGGGCGCTTGTCTTTTGTCGTCACAGAATCGGTATGGATTCATGATACTTAGCCTATTCTGCTAAAGCAATACCTTATGTATTGGTACGTAAATTATTGATTTATATGACTACTGCAGACGCAGTGCCTCGATCTTCGCCTTGCGCCGCTCGGGTGCCGGGCGCGCCCAGTCGTTATTGAAGAGCGCCGGCTCCCACGACCCGTAGGTCGGGTTCGGCAGCACGAACCAGCGCTCGCCGATCCAGCTCGCGTACGGTTCGATCGCCGCGCGGCGGCCGTCCGGCGTGTTCGCGTCGACGTCGACGAAATCGCCGATCTGATCGCCGAACTGCATCAGCACGCGATGCGTACGGCCGACCTGTGCGCGACGGCAGCCTTTCTCGGTGCCGATCTGCTCGCAGCCGTCGACGATCGTGCCGAGGCCGAGGAACACACGCTCGTTCTCGACCGGAAAGCCGTCGGCGCGAAGATTCTCGAGCGTCGCGGCGTTGAGATCCTGCGCGCGATTCGAGAGATAGAAGACAGTGACACCGCGCTTCGCGGCAGCCTTGCGCGAACTCGAGCGCGCCGGGCAGCGGCCTCGCGCGTTTCTCGCGGCACCACTCGGACCACGTGAACTCGTCGTACGCCTTGCCGTTCGCGACGAGGCGCGCCTGATACGGCGAGTTGTCGAGCACGGTCTCGTCGATGTCGACGATGACCGCAGGTTTCAGTTTCGGCGTCAGCGGTTGTTTGCGGTCGCGCTTGGGCAGCGCGTCCCACTTCGGATCCTTGAGCGCGGCGCGGAGCTTTTCGTCGGCGACGCGATAGACCTCGCGATAGATCAGCTCGTGCTCGATCGCGGTCTGCGTCCACGCGACCGCGTTGAGATTGTCGTTCGGCGCGGGACCATTCGGCGTCGACGCCGGCGGCGTGGACGCTTGTGCAGCGGGCGTCGGTGCTGTCGCGGATTTTTCGGGCGCGTCGGCGCAGCCGGAAAGCAGCGCGCACAGCGCGATTCGGATGATCGGCATTCGCATCGAGCATTCTCCTGCAGCTTGAAGAGTGTATCGGCGCGCACGTGACGCTTTCGCCTCGCCCGCTTGCGGGAGAGGCCGCGCGGCAGCGCGGGTGAGGGGAGTCGGACGTGCAGCGACGAACCAGGATCGCCCTCACCCAGCCCTCTCCCGCAAGCGGGAGAGGGAAAGGCAGCGCGTCAGTCCGCGAGCAGGCTCGCGAGCCGCGCAATGTGCGACGACGCCATCTCTTCCTTGTGCGCAGCGTCGAGCTCGGCGTCGCGGCCTGACCAGTGCAGGTCATCGGCCGGAAGCTCGGCGAGGAACCGGCTCGGCTCGTTCGCGATGTACTCGCCGTAGCGCCGCGAGCGCTTCGCATACATCAGCGCGACCTGCTCCTTCGCGCGCGTGACGCCGACATACATGAGCCGCCGCTCTTCCTCGACGCGCCCTTCGGCGAGGCTGCCTTCGTGCGGCAGCGAGCCTTCCTCCATGCCGACGATCGTCACGAAGCGGAACTCAAGGCCCTTCGCCGAATGCAGCGTCATCAGCCGCACGGCGTTGCCGGGTTCGTCGCGATCGCCCTGGCCGAGCAATGCGAGCTGCGCCGCGAGATCGCCCGCCGCGCCTTCCTTCTGCATCGCGCGGAGCCAATCCGAAAGCTCGGCGAGATTCGCAAGACGCCGCTCGCGGATCACGGGCTCTTTGACCTGCGACGACACGTGATCGGCGTAGTTGATGCGCGCCGACAGCTCGTCGACGAGATCGGCCGCGGCGATGCGCTCGGCGCGTCCCGCGAACTCGCCAATCATTCCCGCGAAGCCGCCGAGCGATGACGCCGCGCGCGATGAAATCTCGCCGAGCACCGCATCGCTCTGCGCCGCACGCAGCAGCGACACGTGCTTTTGGCCGGCCAGCGCGCCGAGCTTTTCGAGCGTCGTCGCGCCGATGTCGCGCCGCGGCGTGTTGACGACGCGCAGGAACGCCGCATCGTCATCGGCATTGTTGATCAGGCGCAGATACGCGATGAGATCCTTGACCTCGGCACGATCGAGAAACGCCGTGCCGCCGGTCACGTGATACGGAACGCGCGCAAGCCGCAGCGCTTTTTCGAGCGCGCGCGACTGGTGATTGCCGCGATACAGCACCGCGAACTCGTGCCACTGCGCCTTGTTCTTTTCGGCCAGATGCGCGATCGCCGCGGCCGCGCATTCGGCTTCGTGCTCGTCGTCGCGGCATTCGACGACGCGGATCGGCGGGCCTTCCGACTGATCGCTCCAGAGCTTTTTGTCGAACACATGCGAGTTGTTCGCGATCAGCGCGTTCGCCGCGCGCAGCACGCGGCGCGCGCAGCGGTAGTTCTGTTCGAGCTTGACGATCTTGAGCGTCGGATAGTCGCGCGAGAGCTCGGCGAGATTCTCGGGATTGGCGCCACGCCACGTGTAGATCGCCTGATCGTCGTCGCCGACCGCGGTGAACATGCCGCGCGCGCCGGCGAGATGTTTCAAGAGGCGATACTGCGCGCCGTTCGTGTCCTGGCATTCGTCGACGAGCAGATGCCGGATGCGCTCCTGCCACGCGCCGCGCGCTTCGGTATCCGCTTCGAGCACCGCGAGCGGCAAGCGGATCAGGTCGTCGAAATCGACCGCGTTGAATGCGGTCAGACGCTGCTGATAGTCGGCATAAAGCTCGGCCGCTTCGAGCTCGCGGCCGCTCTTCGCGCGCGCGAGCGCTTCGTCCGGCGAAAGCCCTTCGTTCTTCGCGCGCGAGACGAGAGACTGCAGCGCGAACAGCGCGTCGGGCTTGATGCCCTTCGGCAGCAGATCCTTGAGGATCGACTGACTGTCGTCCGCATCGAACACCGAAAAGTTGCGGCGCAAACCTGCGCGCGCGTGCTCGATCTGCAGGAAGCGGAGGCCAAGCGCATGGAACGTGCAGACGGTGAGCCCATCCGCCGCGCTGCCCTGCACGCGCCGCGAAACGCGCTCGCGCATCTCGCGCGCCGCCTTGTTAGTGAACGTGATCGCGGCGATCTTCGATGCCGACAGATGCCGGTGACGGATCAGGTGCGCGATCTTCTCGACGATCACGCGCGTCTTGCCCGAGCCCGCGCCGGCGAGCACGAGCAATGGCCCGTCGCAATACTCGACGGCGGCGCGTTGTTGGGGATTGAGGCTCATCGGCGGGACGAAACGTGCAGGTCGGGATTGTGCCTTCTCGCGCTGCGCCGGCATATCCCTTTCGCACTACGCAGGCATGTCCCCTCTCCCGCTTGCGGGAGAGGGCTAGGGTGAGGGCAATCTTGGTTCGACGCCCCGATCGAAGCATCTTCTGAAGCGCTTCACTCCGCTCGCCCTCACCCTACCCTCTCCCGCAAGCGGGAGAGGGGAAACGCGGCATCCAGCGTCGCGGCGCAATCACCTTCGACCTTCAGCGCGAGCAAGTCGTCTGCGCGCGTGCGCCCGAGATTCACGGCGGCAATCGGCTTGCCGGCGCGCGCAGCGGCACGCGCGAAGCGATAACCCGAGAACACCATCAACGACGAGCCGACGACGAGCATCGCATCGGCCGCCGCGAGATGCGCCTGTGCACGCTCGACGCGTTCGCGTGGCACGTTCTCGCCGAAGAACACGACATCGGGCTTCTGCAATCCGCCGCACGCCTCGCAATCCGGCACGCGGAACGATGCGAAATCGAGACCTTCGAGATCGGCATCGCCGTCCGGCGCATCGAGCGCATCGAGCGCGAGCCAATCGGGATTCAGCGCTTCGAGCGCGCGCTGGAACGCATCGCGCGGCGTGCGCGCCTCGCACGCGAGACAGCGCACGGTATCGAGCCGTCCGTGCAGGTCGATCACGTTGTTGCTGCCGGCCGCCTGATGCAGGCCGTCGACGTTCTGCGTCAACAGCACTTCGATGCGTCCGTTCTCTTCGAGCTTGGCGAGCGCCGCGTGCGTGCCGTTCGGCCGCGCGCGCCCGAAGCGCCGCCAGCCGACGAGGCTGCGCGCCCAATAGCGCGAGCGCGTCTTCGCATCGCCCATGAATGCCTGCAGCGTCACCGGCGGGCGGCGTTTCCAGCCGCCGTCGAGATCGCGATAGTCCGGAATGCCCGAGCCCGTGCTGCAACCGGCACCGGTCAGCACGAAGAGACGCGGATGCGCGGCGATGAAGTGCGCGAGCGCGGTGCTGCTTCCAGTCGGGAATGTGCCAGGAGTCATCAAAGTCGTTACTGTACGCCGCGCACTGGTGAGCGATCCGATGGCCAAGCTCTATTTCTACTACTCGGCGATGAACGCCGGAAAGACCACGACGCTCCTGCAGAGCGCCTACAACTACCACGAGCGCGGCATGCGCACGCTGATCCTGACGCCGGCGCTCGACCATCGCGGCGGCGAAGGAATGGTGGCGTCGCGCATCGGTCTCAAGGCGCCGGGCCGCCGTTTCGATCGCGACGACGATCTGCTCGCGTTCGTGCGCGATGACGTCGCCGCGCGCGGCAAGCTCGGCTGCGTGCTCGTCGACGAGGCGCAGTTCCTGACGAAAGCGCAGGTCTGGCAGATCACGGATGTCGTCGACGCGCTCGCGATTCCGGTGCTCGCATATGGCCTGCGCACCGATTTTCGCGGCGAGCTGTTCGAAGGAAGCCAGTATCTCCTCGCATGGGCCGACAATCTCATCGAGATCAAGACGATCTGCCATACCGGAAAGAAGGCGACGATGGTCGTGCGCGTCGACGACGAAGGCCGCGCGGTGACGGCGGGTCCGCAGGTCGAGATCGGCGGCAACGAGCGCTACGTTTCGGTGAGCCGCGCCGAGTTCAAGAAGATCATGTCGGGCGAGGGCAGGGTCGAGCTCCAGCAGAACGTGCTGCCACTCGGCATTCCGGAAGAAACGCAGTGACTGCGCCGAAGTGGCCGCGCCCGCAGTGGCACGACAGCGGAGCGCGTGCGTTCTACCTCTGGTTCGTGTTCGGCGACTTCGCGGACGACTTCCGCATCGACGCCGCGCGCTACGGCACGCGCGGAACGCCGGACGGCGTCGACCTCCTGCGCTACACGCACGCGTCGATCCGCGCGTGGGACGGCTATCCGCTCGGCGGCACGATGGGCGCGCTTTTCGAGGGCGAAAACGCGGCGCTCTTCGCGCGCGCGGGCGCGACGCGCGATTGCATCCTATTGCGCGGCGAAGTCGCCGACCCCGCGGACCTCGACGGATTGCGCGATCTCGTCGGCACGATCACCGCGCTCGTCGAGCTCGGTGGCGCTGCCGTCGTCGATCCGCAGATGCTCTCGCTGTTCGATCCGGTCGAATGGCGCGCGCGCTTTTTCGAATCCGACGAGTTCGTGGCGCGCAACCACGTAGCAATCCTCGAGAGCGAGGACGAAGGCGCGTTCAACCGCCGCTGGATCCACACGCGCGGCATGCGCAAGTTCGCGCGGCCCGACATCGGCATCTGGAACGTGCCGCCCGAATACGCCGGCCACGCGGGTCAGCTCGCGGACCGGTTCGCCGACTTCCAGGCGCTCGGCGGCATCGTCGAGGACGGGCGCGAGATCGTCGATCGAAGGATTGCCCGCGAGCATGCGCGTGGAGCACGCGGGATCGCTCAACGACTCCGAGTTCAACAACGTGCATCTTGCGATCCGCTGGCCCGACTGACTCAACGCTGGCAGCGCGGACAGAAATACGTCGAGCGCTGCCCGAGCGTGATCGCCTTGATCGGCGTGCCGCAGACCTTGCACGGTGCGCCTTCGCGACCATAGACGAACAATTCCTGTTCGAAGTAGCCGGGCTCGCTGTCGGGGCTGATGAAATCGCGCAGCGTCGTGCCGCCGCGCGTGATCGAGTATTCGAGCACGCGCTTCACGTCGGCCGCGAGCTTCGCGTAGCGCGCGCGAGAGATCGATCCGGCTGCGCGTTTCGGATGGATGCCGGCGTGGAACAATGCCTCGGACGCGTAGATGTTGCCGACGCCGACGACGATCGACTGATCCATCAGGAACACTTTCACCGACGCCGAACGGCCGCGCGACCGTTCGAACAGAGAGTCGCCGTCGAAGTCATCGCTCAACGGCTCGGGACCGAGATCGGCGAGCAGCGGATGCACCTTGCCGGGCGCCTGCCAGAGCTGCGAGCCGAAGCGGCGCGGATCGGTGTAGCGCAACACCTTGCCCGAATCGAGTCGCCAGTCGACATGATCGTGCGCGCCGATCGGCGTCGACGCCGGCAACACGCGCAGCGAGCCCGACATGCCGAGATGCAGCAGCGCGCTGCCGGCCTTCGTGTGCACGAGCAGGTATTTCGCGCGGCGCTCGATGGCTTCGATGCGTTGGCCCGGCAGCTTCTCGCGCAGCGCGCGTGGAATCGGCCAGCGCAGGCGCGGCTGGCGGATGTCGAGCGCCGTGACCGTGCGGCCGATCAGATGCGGCGCGAGGCCGCGGCGGGTGGTTTCGACTTCGGGTAGTTCGGGCATCGTGATTCTTTTCCCTTCTCCCGCATGCGGGAGAAGGTGCCGGAGGCGGATGAGGGCACGCTGGTTCGGTCGAACCAAGAATGCCCTCACCCTAGCCCTCTCCCGCAAGCGGGAGAGGGGACTTGTCGTTATGGTTTCGGTGGCGTCGGCGAGCTCGGTCTCCGGCGTCGCAAAAAGCAGCACGCTGAACCGATCCGGCACGAGCGCAATCGTCCCGCCCACCTCGACGTAACGATCGTTGCGGATGGCGTCGGTCGCGCCGAACTTCAATAGCGTGCCGTCGGCTTCGAGCGTCGCGACCGGCGGATCGAGGCCGAGCTTCGACATGTCGAGCTCAGCGGCCGGCCGCCGATAGCGCACCGGCGCGCGCACGATCGCGGCGAGCCGCGCGACGGCGTTGTCGTTCGCCGGCTGCACCTTCGGTTCGCGCATCAGCCAGTGACCGTCGACCTTTTCGAAGCGACGCGCCGTACAGCCCCGGCATGCGATCGCTAGCGATTTGATCGCACCGGGATCGAGCGTGGTCAGCGGATCCGCCATCTGCGCGCGCTCGCGCCGGATTTCGGCGTAGGCGGCCGCGCCGAGCAGCACGACCATCGCCGAGCAGGATCACATTCGTGCGCGCGCGCCGCCGCATCTCAACGCCGCCTGCGCCGCCACCAGATCAGCATGCCGCTCGCGGCGAGTACGAGCGGCAGCGCGACGAGAAACACGATGCTGAGCGCGCCGAGCTCTGATTGCGTCAGCGAGAGCGTGCGATCGGGCGCCGACTTGTCCGGCACGGTGATCTGGTCGTCGTCGCCAAGCAGCCAGTCGAATATGCGCTGGCCGAGCTCGCGATTGCCGCCGTTGCCGAGAAAACTGTTCGAGAGGAAGTCGCCGTCGCCGATCACGACGACGCGCTGCTCTTTCTTGTCCGGCCGCGGCGAAATGCGCGACAGCGCGAAGCCGAGATCGAGCGGGCCCGGAATCTCGCCCTGATCGGCGTCCTGGTGGATCGTATCGGCGGACTCGCCGACTTTCGGGATGTGGCCGGTCTCGTTCCACGATTTGTCGGAGCTGCGCAGGATCGGCTTCAGATCCCAGTGCGGATCGGCGAGCTGCGCAAGCGCGGCCGGCTGCGGCAGCAGCGTCGTCAGCAGGAAGCCTTTCGTGATCGCGTGCGGCGGATATTTCGCGAGCGCGACGAAGCTCGGATCGCCGAGGCCGAATGCGCTGCCGCTCGCGTCGACGACCGTGCCCGGCAGCACGCGGATCGCGAGCGACTTCGCAAGTGCATCGAGGCCCGCGTTTTCGTCGGGCTCGGTGAGCCAGAGGAGATTGCCGCCGCGATCGACATAGTCGAGCAGCTCCTTCGCAACCGCAGGCGCGAGCGCGACGCGCGGATTCGCGACGACGACGAGATCGGCGTTCTCGGGCACCTTGCCGGTGTTCGCTAGCGGCAGCGGCACCGCGCGCAATCCACGATCGGCGAGGCCGCCGACGAACGTGCCGAGATCGGCGTTCGCCTTGCCGAGCGGCTGACGCTCGCCGTCGCCTTCGAGGAACGCGACGATGCGCTCGCGTGCGCGCGACAGGCGCAGCAGCGCGTTCGAGAACTCGGTTTCGCTCAACACCTTGAGGCGCTCGCTGCGATCCCGGTAGCGGATGTCGAGCTCGCCGTCGACGCTGACGCCGGCCGTGCGCATCGCCTGCGGATCGGCGTCGGGATCGACGAAGCGCAACGAAACGTCGGGCTTCGCGCGCCGGTAGCGATCGACGAAGTCCGCGATGATCGCGCGCAGGCCGCCCTGCTTGCTCGCGTAGCTGACGACTTCGACCGGCGAATCGAGCGTCTTCAGGAGCGCGACCGACGCGGGGCTGAGGCTCGCGCCGTTCGCGTGGCTGAAGTCTCGCTCGAAGCCGAAGCGCATCGACAGGAACGCGACGAGCACGGCCGCGATCAGCACGAGCACGCCGTAGATCGCCGATGAGAAGCGCGCGCGCATCAGTCGGCGACGCTGCGCAGTCGATCGAGGCGCTTCGCGGCGAACGCGAGCGCGACGACGGCGACGATGAGGAAATAGACGATGTCGACGCTCGACACGAGGCCGCGGAAGAACGGCTCGATGTGCGTCGGCAGCGCGAGGTAGTTGATGCCGGAATTGTCGATGCCTTTCAGGCGCGCGCCGGCGTCGACGATCGCAAGCAGGCTCGTGATCGCGAACGCACCCGCGGCCGCGAGCGCCGGTTGCGAAGTCCACGCCGAGCACAACACGCCGATCGCCGTCAGCGCGACGGCGAACATGACGAGCCCGATCAGCGCGGCCGCGAGACGGCCGTAGTCGAGCGACGTGCCGAACGCGAGCGCGAGCGGCATCGCGGCGATCAGGAGGATCAGCACGATGACGAACGCGAGCGCGCCGAAATACTTGCCGAGCACGACGCGCACGTTGCCGACGCCGCCCGCGAGCAGCAGCACGAGCGATTGCGCGCGGCGCTCGCTCGCGATCGCGCGCATCGTGATCAGCGGCACGAGCAGCATCAGGAGATTGGAGAAGCTGCGCAGCAGCGGGATCGCGACGATGTCGGTCAAGCCCGGCGCGTCCTTGAGGTTGCCGAGCTTCGGCGAGAGCTCGAGGAACGCTTCGAGCGCGAGCAGGAACTGCCACGCCATCAGCGCGACGACGATCGCGGCGAGCAGCCACGCGAACGGCTGCACGGCGAGGCGGCGCCATTCGTGGCGCGCGATCAGCAGCGACGCGCTCAAGCGGCCACCGCCGACGCGCCGCCGGCGGCGATGGCCATGAACGTTTCTTCGAGCGCCGCGGTGCCGGCGCGCAATTCTTCGAGGCCGAAACCGCGCTCGACGATCGCGGCGGCGAGTGCCGCTGTCGAGGCGCCGTCGCGCAGGCGAATCTGCCAGTGCATGCCGTCGTTCGCAGCGGGCGCAGCTTCGGCGACGGCCGGCAGCGAAAGCAGATCGGCTGTCTTGAGCGGCTTCGCCGTGCGCACGTACACGCCTGTAATCGCCGAGCCCGCGAGGCTGCCTTCGTGGCGCAGCACGCCCTCGTGCAGGATCGCGACGCGATCGCAGCACGCGAGGACATCGGGCAGCACGTGCGTCGACAGCACGACCGCGTGATCGGCGCCGAGGCCGCGCACGAGCTCGCGGAGGTTCAATGTCTGCACGGGATCGAGGCCCGAGGCCGGCTCGTCGAGCACGATCAGCGCCGGTTCGTGCAGGATCGCTTGCGCCAAGCCCACGCGCTGGCGAAAACCTTTCGAGAGCGCCCCGATCAGCCGGCGGCGCACGTCGCCGAGCCCGCACCGATCGATCGCGCGTGCGACGGCCGCGTCCGCCTCGCGCGCCAGCCCGTGCAGGCGCGCGCAGAACGCGAGGAACTCGGTCACGGTGAGCTCGACATGCAGCGGCGGCACTTCCGGCAGGTAGCCGATGCGGCGGCGCGCGAGCTCGGGCGCTTCGCCGAGATCGTTGCCATCGATCAGGACCTTGCCGGTGGTCGGCGCGAGGACGCCCGCGATCATGCGCAGCGTCGTCGACTTGCCGGCGCCGTTGACGCCAAGGAGGCCGAGCACTTCGCCCTTGGCGAGCGCGAGCGTCAGGTCGCGGACGACGCGACGGCCGGCGAGGTCGCGGCTGACGCGGTCGAGGGCGAGTACGGGCGAGGCGGTCATGGGCCGCGATTGTTCAGGCCGGAGCCGCCGACGGCAAGCGGCCGGCGCAGCCGCGGCCCTTCTCGCCAAGCGTCAACGAATGTCTCAAAGGTTGACGAAATGCCATAGAACCCCCATCCAGCGTGGCGTATAGTTCTTGCCGACTTTTCCCGTCCCTCCGGTTCACATTCATGCTCGACACCCTGCTCGCTTACGCTGCGCGCGGTCTGACCCAGGCGTCCTGGGGCACCTGGATCGCGTACACGCTCGTCGTCACCCAGCTCACGATCTTTTCGGTGACGCTGTACCTGCACCGCAGCCAGACGCATCGCGGCGTCGACTTCCACCCCGTCATCGCGCACTTCTTCCGTTTCTGGGCCTGGATCACCACGGGCATGGTCACGAAGGAATGGGTTGCGATCCACCGCAAGCACCACGCGAAGGTCGAGACCGAGGACGATCCGCACAGCCCGCAGGTCTACGGCATCCGCAAGGTGTTCTGGGAAGGCGTCGAGCTCTATCGCGTCGCGTCCCACAATCGCGACGACATGGACAAATACGGCCGGGGCACGCCGGACGACTGGATCGAGCGCCATCTCTACAGCGCCAATCCGTATCTTGGCCCGACGCTGATGCTGATCATCGATCTCGTCCTCTTCGGCGTGGTCGGCGGCGTGATCTGGGCGATCCAGATGCTCTGGATTCCGTTCTGGGCCGCCGGCTTCGTCAACGGCATCGGCCACTGGTGGGGCTACCGCAACTTCGAATCGGCCGATACGTCGACGAACGTGTCGCCGTGGGGTTTCTGGATCGGCGGCGAAGAGCTGCACAACAATCACCACGCGTTCCCGAGCTCGGCGAAGTTCGCGCTGCGCAAGTGGGAGTTCGACATCGGCTGGGCGGCGATTCGCCTGTTCGAAACGCTCAAGCTCGCGACCGTGCTGCGCGTTGCGCCGACGCTTGATCTGCGCCCGAACGTGCACCTTCCCGACGCCGACACCGTGAAGGCGCTGCTCGCGCACCGCTTCCACGTCATGAGCGATTACTTCCGCGGCGTCATCGTGCCGACGCTCGGCGACGAAGCGGCGAATGCGGTCGGCGGCATCAAGGCGCTGCCGCGCAAGCTGCGCAAGGCACTCGGCAACGGCGGACGCTGGCTCGATACCGCTTCGCGCGAGCGCTTGAACGCGTTCACCGAAACGCGTCCGCAGCTGCGCACCGTGTGCGAGTTCCGCGCACGTCTCGCGGCGCTGACCGAGCGCAACGGCCGCAACGGCGACGCGCTGCTCGACAGCCTCAAGCAGTGGTGCCACGAAGCGGAAGCGACCGGCATTCGGACGCTTGCCGAGTTCGCGGCGCGGCTCAAGGGTTACAGGCTGGTCGGCGACCAGGCATAACTCGCCCTCGCCAGGAATACTGAAAGCCCGCCGCTGGCGGGCTTTCTTTTTGCGCAAACAAAAAACCCGCCACGAAGGCGGGTTTTTCGCTCACAGGCGACGATCGATTACTTGATCTTGCCTTCCTTGTAGATGACGTGCTTGCGCACGACCGGGTCGTACTTCTTCACTTCCATCTTGTCCGGCGTGTTCTTCTTGTTCTTGTCGGTCGTGTAGAAGTGGCCGGTGCCGGCCGACGACGTGAGACGGATCTTGTCGCGCTTGGATGCCATGGTCTTAGCTCCTTAAATCTTTTCGCCGCGGCCGCGAAGCTCGGCGATGACGACTTCGATGCCCTTCTTGTCGATCGTGCGCAGGCCGTGGCTCGACACGCGCAGCTGGATCCAGCGGTTCTCGTTCGGCACCCAGAAGCGGCGATCGTGCAGGTTCGGATGCCACTTGCGCTTGGTCTTGTTGTTGGCGTGCGAAACGTTGTTGCCGGAAAGGACTTTCTTCCCGGTGACTTGGCAGACTCTGGACATACGAACCTCGTGAAATCTTCGGACCATCCTTGGCCAGGACGGAGGCGGCCCAGCGGCGGCGATGCGCCACGCGGTGCTGGAAGGGCTTGGCCGGACGACGCGGGCGGACCGGGTACCGTGATCCGCGTGGCCCCGGGACGAGGCGAGACCGGCTGAGCGAGCCGAGCTTTATAGCGGAATCAGCGGCTTGCGGCAAGTGCAGCGTGCTTCTCGGCGTCCCGGTCGTCGCCATGGCTGCCCGGAATTGGCGCGCGTATCCTCGCCGCAGGATCCCTGCCGGGGTTCGCATGGGACTCGGCCTTCGCCGTCGACCACTCGCAGCGTGCCTCATGCTCGCGACGGGCGGAATCGCGTTCGCGGCGGCGCCGCACGCGCCTGTGCCGGCGGGCGCCATCGTCGTCACGAACTGCGACGACGACGGACCCGGAAGCCTCCGCGCTGCCATTGCGCTCGCGGCGAGCGGCGACACGATCGATCTCACGCAGCTCGACTGCGGCACGATCACGCTGACGACCGGTGCGATTGGCGTCGCGCAGGACGACCTTTCGCTGATCGGCCCCGGTGCCACGTCGCTTGCAATCGACGGCAACGGCCAGTCGAGCCTCGTGCGTCACAGCGGCGTTGGAACGCTCAGCTTCGACAGCCTGACGCTGACGCGCGGCTACTTCGCGCAGTATTACGGCCACGGCGGCTGCGTGTTCTCGACGGCCAACGTCGCGCTGTACCGGAGCGTCGTCTCCGATTGCGTCGTGACCGGCGGATTCGCGCGTGGTGGCGGCGTCTTCGCCGTGCACGACCTCACGATCAGCGACAGCGTCGTCACCGGAAATCTCGCCGACGGCGGCACGCTCGACGCGTCGGGCGGCGGCTTCCTCGTCGGCGGTTACTTGCATCTGCTCGACAGCACGCTCCGCGACAACACGGCGCGAACCGCGCCACCGCCGGATGGGACGTTCTCGGTGGGCGGCGGTGCCGACACATTCGGCGACGTGCTGATCATGGGCAGCACGATCAGCGGCAACCAGGCGAAGAACGTCGCCGGCATCGTGTTCGAGGCGCATGGAACGCCCACCGCCGTGATGGTCGATTCGACCGTGTCGGGAAACATGCCGACCGACGGCGGGCCGTTCGGCGGCGTCTACGCGGGAATTCCGCTGTCGCTCTACAACAGCACGATCGCCTTCAACGGCGGCATCGGCCTCGTGTCCGGCTATGCGATGCAGCTCGAGAGCACGATCGTCGCCGACAATGCGACTGATGTAAGCCTCTTCACCGGCGGTAGCGTCAGCGGCACGCACAATCTCATTGTCCGCGCGAACACCGTGCCACCGGGCACGGTTCGCGGCTGCCCGCAATTGCTGCCGCTCGCCGATAACGGCGGAGCGACGCTGACGCATGCGCTCCTGCACGCGAGCCCGGCGATCGATACCGGCGACAACGTCGAGGCGCTTGCGAACGATCAGCGCGGCGACGGCTTTGCGCGCGTCGTCGGCGTGGACGCGGACATCGGCGCGTTCGAATGGCAGGGCGGGACCGACGATCCGATCTTTACGAGTGGATTCGAGCGCGGCTGCGTGCGCTAGGCGCGGCATCGCGCCGGCGACGCTAGAGCTCTTCGACCGCTGTCCGCTTCGAGCGCTTGATCAGCCAGCCGACGCCGCGAAGATCCGCGATGCCAACCAGCGCGCGACCGAAATTGTTGTACTTCGAGACGCCCATGCCGCGCGGACGGTGGTTCACCGGCACGCTCTTGACCTGCCATCCCGCGCGCTGCATCAGAGCCGGAAGATAGCGGTGCATGTGATCGAAGTACGGCAGATCGAGAAACGCCGCGCGCTCGAACAGCTTGATGCCGCAACCGGTGTCGGGCGTGTCGTCGCGCAGCAGCCGTCGGCGGATTGCGTTCGCAAAGCGCGAGCCGAAGCGCTTGCTCGCGCTGTCCTGCCGGTTCACGCGCCAGCCGGCGAAGAGCTTGATCGCCGCAGGCGATTCGGCGCGCATCGCGATCAGCTTCGGGATGTCGGCCGGATCGTTCTGGCCGTCGCCGTCGAGCGTCGCGATCCACACGCCGCGCGCGGCCTTGACGCCGTTGCGGATCGCGGTGCTCTGTCCACTCTGCGAGACGTGATGGACGACGCGAAGCTCGGGATACGCGGCCTTCGCGTTTTTCAGCACGTCGAGCGAATCGTCCTTGCTCGCGTCGTCGACGTAGACGATCTCGAAATCGGCGCGGTCGCGGAGCGCGGCGGCGATTTCGGCGAGCAGCGGCGGAATGTTGTCGCGCTCGTTGAAGACGGGCACGACGACCGAAATGTCGGGCATGACGACGGCACGGCGATGCGGGGGCGCGGATTATCGCCGAAATCGCCGCGCTTTCGCGGAGACCTCTCGCGGGACCCCGAGCGTTCTATCGGCTGCCGGCGGCGGTTTGCGCGGGGCCCTGCAGCGCGTCGCGCCACGCGTGCTCGAGGCCGTCGAATGGCGCCGTGTTCGCGGCGACCATGACGAGCGTGCCATCGGCGATCGGCACTTCGCGGCCATGGAGGCCGGCGCGCTCGAAGTTCGTCACGCCCGGCGCGCGGTATTTCGTCACGTAGAGGACGCTGACGCCCTCGTTGTCGCGCGGCATCACCATGTGCACGGTCTTGTACGCGCCGACCGGGCATTTCTGCACGTAGCTGACATCGGGCGGCACCGAAGCGAGCGTGACGCCGCGATCGGCGAACGCCCGCGCGACATCGGCCGAAGGCAGCGGCGTGCGCAGGTCAAGCGCTGGACGCTCCTCGCCGTTGACATGGGAAACCACGAGATCGGGCAACGACGGGCCGACGACGCTCGGACGGCGCGCGATGCCGACCGCGACGAGAAGCGCCGCAGCTGCCGCGAGCGCAACCCAGCCGTAGCGGAAGCGCCCGGCCGGCCGTTGCCGCTCGGCGGTCAACTGCGCAAGCAGCACGCGATCGGCGAAGCCTTCAGGCACGCCGATCGCGAGCGCGTGCGCAATGCGCGCATCGAACGCCTGCGCGCGCGCATGTGCATCGCGGCAGCCGGGGCAGGACTCCAGATGTGCGCGCGCAGCCGGATCCAGCAAGCGCGGATCGGTGCCGAGCTGGCGGCGGAGCTCAAGGCAATCCATAGAGCTCCGCCTCGCGCGGCTCGCCTTCGAGCATCGCCTTCAATTTCTGCCGCGCACGGAACACCTGCGTCATGACAGCGGCTTCGGTGATGCCGAGCTGGGACGCGATCTCCTCGCACGAAAACCCGCCGAGCACCTGCAGCACGAGCGGCTCGCGATATTTCGGCTCGAGCTTCGCGATCGCCGCCCGCATGACCGCGTCCTCGCCCGTGCGCTCGGGCCCGGGGCCCGTGTCGGTGAGGTCTAGGTCTTCGAGATCAGTGGTCGGCATCGGTTTTCGTTCGAACAGGCGCGCGTGCTCGCGACGGAGGATCGTCGTGAGCCACGCCTTGGCGGCGACCGTCTCGCGGAGCCCATCCAAGGAGCGCCATGCGCGCAGGAATGTCTCCTGCACGAGGTCCTGCGCCAGTGCGCTCTCGCCCGAGAGCCAGTACGCGTACCGGTAAAGCTCGCCGGAATGCGCGCGCACGAGCGCCTCGAACTGCTGCTGGCGGGTGCTCACAGCAGTCGAGGACCGGGGTTCGGCGCCCTGGCTTGCATTCGGCGGCATGATCGGGACTTTGCGGCCGCGCACGGCCGCCTCGTCAACTCCATGTTCACGCAGGGTCGCCATGCATCGCCGACCCTTACGGATCGAAACCGCTCTGGAAGATCTGGTCGGCCGCGCTGACGTTGACGGTGAACTCTACCGGTACAGGGACCAGCGCGTTCGCCGTGTCGTTACTCTGGACGCAGACGTTCGCGTTGTAAACGCCGGGCGTCAAAGCAGTCGCGTCGAGCGTGACGTTGACCATCGTGGCCGGATCGCCGACGACGACCGTGCCGTTGGCCGGGTCGAGCGAGAGCCATGGGATCGTTTCGGGCGACGCACAATCGGTCACCGCCGTATCGGCGCTCCAGGTGAGGTCGGCATCGCCGCTGTTGCCGATCGAAAGCGGCACCGCGGTCGACGCGCCTTCGTCGGCGCTGCCGGTCAGCGAGCCCGGGCTGAGCTCGAGCGTCGGCGTGCCGTTGCCTACGACCGTGATCGTGCCGTACATGCCGCCGCCGCCGGGTATTCCGTGCACCTCGCACAGAAACGGCACGGTGCCGGCCGTCGGGAACGTCACGGTCGCGGTCCACGCGTCCTGTCGGGATTGCCGTTGCCACCGGCGCCGTCGCCATCGCAGCCGTTGGCGCAGCGGAATTGCGTCACCGCCCCGGTGTCGGACACGACATTGTGGAATCCCGGATTGGCGGGATCGTTGGTGAAAGTGACCGTGTCGCCGACGTTGATCGTGAGCGTAGGCGGCTCGAAGTGGCGGGTCGGCGTGTTCATCGCGACGACCTGATGGTCGACGGCGGATGCGGTGATGGCGAACAGCGCGAGCGCGCCCCCCGCGAGTAGGCTTATACGATTCATGGCTCCTCCGGTTGGTCGTACCTGCGCAGCCCTCTTCGCGCAGATCGGGGAGCATGCGGCGGCGCGTTCAGCGAAACGAGAGTGAAAACCCTCACGCCGCGCGAAAACGCGCAAGATTCGTCACCGCGGCAGAATCAATGGACCCGCTCGAGGATTCCGTCGAGCTCGTCGATGCTGTGGTAGTGGATGACGAGCTTGCCGCGGCCGTTCTTCGCGTGCGCGATGAAGACACGCGTCGCGAGCTTCTCGGCGAGATCGCGCTCGAGCGCGGCGATGTTCGGATCGCGCGGGCCCGGTTTCTTCGCCTTGCCTTTCGGCGGCGCCTCGGCGCGGCGCGCGGCTTCCTCGAGCTCGCGCACGGACCAGCCCTGCTCGGCCGCTTCGAGCGCGAGCGCGGTCGCGCGCGCCTCGGGCAGCGTCGCCAGCGCGCGTGCGTGGCCCATGTCGAGCTTGCGCTCGTCGAGCAGGCGCTTGATCTCGGCCGGAAGATCGAGCAGTCGCAAAAGGTTCGACACCGCCGGACGCGAGCGGCCGACTGCGTCGGCCGTCTCCTGTTGCGTCAGATGAAACTCGTCGATCAGGCGCGACAGCGCCTGCGCTTCTTCGAGCGGCGAGAGATTCTCGCGCTGGATGTTCTCGATCAGCGCCATCGCGACGACGGCCTGATCGGGCACGGCCTTGACGAGCGCCGGAATCTCGGTGAGACCCGCCTTCTGCGCCGCGCGCCAGCGACGCTCGCCGGCGATGAGCTCGTAGCGATCCTTCGCGATCTCGCGCACGACGATCGGCTGGATCACGCCCTGCGCGCGGATCGACGCCGCGAGCTCGTCGAGCCGCTCCGGATCCATCGCGTGACGCGGCTGGTACCTGCCCGGCTGGATCGACTGGATTACCAGCGTGCGCAGCTCGCCGTCGGCATCCGATGATTGCGTCGCCGGCTCGGCATCGCCGCCGAGCAGGGCTTCGAGGCCACGTCCGAGTCCGCGCTTCTTGGCCGCCATGAAATTACCTGTCCTTCGTCAATGCGCCGCGGGGCTCGCCGGCGTCGGTGTGCGCTCGCGGCGCAGCATCTCGCCGGCGAGGCCGAGATACGCGATCGCGCCGCGCGATTCGCGATCGTAGAGATTGATCGGCTTGCCGTGGCTCGGCGCTTCGGCGAGACGGATGTTGCGCGGGATGATCGAGCGCAGCACCTTCTCGCCGAAATGCTTGGTCAGTTGCGAGGAGACTTCGTTGCCGAGATTGTTGCGCACGTCGTACATCGTACGCAGCAAGCCTTCGACTTCGAGCTTCGGATTGAGACGCTGGCGCACGGCCTTGATCGTGTCGAGCAGACTCGACAAGCCTTCGAGCGCGAAATATTCGCACTGCACCGGAATCAGCACGCCGTGCGCCGCAGTCAATGCGTTGATCGTGAGCAGGTGCAGCGTCGGCGGGCAGTCGATCAGGATCGTGTGATAGCGGTCGCCGAGCTTGACGAGCTGTTCCTTCAGCCGCGACTCGCGCGCGAGCGTGTCCATCAACTTCAATTCGGCCGCAGTGAGATCGAGGCTGCCGGGCAACAGATCGAAGCCGCCTTCGGTCGCGACGATCGCGCGCTCGATCGGTGCTTCTTCGAGCAGCACCTCGCAGCCGTTCGGCTTCGCGGTGCGCTTGTCGATGCCGGACGCCATCGTCGCGTTGCCCTGCGCGTCGAGATCGACGAGCAGGATGCGGCGCTTCGTCTCGGCGAGCGCGGCGGCGAGGTTGACCGCCGTCGTCGTCTTGCCGACGCCGCCTTTCTGATTCGCGATGGCGATGATGCGCGTCATGGAGTGGGGCCGGTCCCCGGCGACCTCGTGCTTTTCGGATGCCGCGCAACGAGCGTCGCTGCGGGCAGGAAAGGCCGATTGTAAAAGAGAGCGATTCTAGCTGCCGGAAGCGATCCGAGTCGCGTTACGCGTGGCGATCGCTGCGGCGGACGATCACGAGGTGCCGCTCGGCGTCGAGGCCCGGCACGTTCAGCGGGACGATCTTCTCGACGCGGAAATCCGCTGGAACTGCGGCGAGCTCGTCGTCGGACACGCGCCCCTTCATCGCGAGCCAGATGCCGTGGTCCGTGAGCAGATGGCCGCCCCAGCCGAGCATGTCGCCGAGGCTCGCAAACGCGCGCGCCGTGATGCAGTCGAACGTGCCGGTCACGTCCTCGACGCGGCTCTCGGCAACGCGTACGTGCTTGAGATCGAGGCGCCGCACCGCCTCGCGGAGGAATCGCGCCTTCTTGCCGTTCGAGTCGACGAGCTGCGTTGCGCGCGTCGGCGCCGCGATCGCAAGCGGGATTCCCGGCAAACCGGCGCCGCTGCCGAGATCGGCGAGCGTCGCGCCCGAAACGTGCGGCAGGATCGCGAGCGAATCGACGAGATGGCGCGTCACCATCTCCGCGGGATCGCGCACGGCGGTCAGGTTGTACGCGGCATTCCAGCGTTCGAGGAGATCGACGTAGTCGAGGAGGCGCGCGATCGCCGCTTCGTCGAGCGCGATGCCGAGCGCCGAAAGGCCGGCATCGAGGCGTTGCCGCAACGGTTCGCGATCGGCCACGGAAAAAACCTGGGATTCTTGAGCGCGCAACGCACAGGTGCGCGGCGCGGCAGTATCGGGCCGTCGCGGCCCGATGTCACGGTGTCGCTCGCCTCAGTTCAGCGCCGCGAGATCGACGCGCGTGACGAGCAGGCCGCGATCGCGGATGTCCGAGTTCAGCGACTGCTTGAGCCATTGACGGCGGCTGTCGGACGACTCCGGCAGCGCGGCATCGGCGAACAGTGAGCGCGTGCGCTCCTGCAGCAGGCCGTCGATGCCGTCGATCACGCGATCGGCGCGTGCGGGATCGAGCACCTGGAAGTAGACGATGCCCTGATATTGCTGATCGGAAGCGACGAGCCCGTCGACCGGAACGTTCGAGCCGGTCAGGCTGATCTTGTGCGCGACGCGCTCGACGAGCGGCACCATGAAGTGCATGCCGGAGTGCATCACGCGCGTGTGCCCACCGACACGGCGCAGCGTGTACACCTGTCCTTCGGGAATCCGTCGGATTGAGGCGAAAACGAGTACCGCTATGGCGCCGAGCGCCATCAGAATCATCGGGGACAGCATTTTCTTATCTCTCTACAACGACTTACCACACATACTTAATGCCGAACCTCAATGTAAGCACAGATCCCAACGGATAACAAGCACTTAACATTATTGCTCCGGCGTACCGACCCTCTGCTGAACAGCTCGTTGGCCAGAACATCAGCAGATCGTGCTGGAGGTAGCAAAAAAAGTGCCCTCGAGGCCGCCAAAGTTCCTTCGGCAGCCTATAAAACGTGGAATTGGGACGAATTCGGCACTTCGAGCGGCCGAAAAGGCGGCCTGAGGGGCGCTTTCGCGTTGCGTCCGACAGGTTTCGGGCGCGAACGCGCCGGTCAGGTCGGGGTCCGCGGCGCGTTTCCGGCGCCGGTTCTGTCAACAACTGACCGCGACGGCAACGTTTCGACGCGAACGCCTCGAGGGAGGCCCGTGATGGGCCTCCCCGAGGCGACTTCGGCTCAATCGCCGTCGAAGCCGTCGGCGAAGATGAGATCGATCCCGTCGGTCGGCACGACGAGCAGGCGGCTCGCGGTCGCGGCAAGGTGCTGTGAGTTGCCCGCGTAGCTGACGTTCAACTGATACGCGCCGGGATTCGGAACGGTCACATTGCAGCTTGCGAGCCCGTTCGCGCCCGCGGCCGCATCGCACGAGACGTTCGCGCCCTGCACCGCGAAGTGCAGGCTGCCGCCCGCAATCGGCGCCGCCGGATCGACCGATACGTCGACGAGCACCGCCGACAGCGTCACCGTCTGTCCCGCCGTCGATGTCGTCGGGCCCGTGATATCGACGAGGCTCGTGTGCGGTCCCGCGTTCCAGGTGACGCGCGCGACGTTCGACGTCAGCGTTGCGTCGCCGATCGTCGTCGTCGCCGTGATGACGTCGTCGCCGTCGCTGAGCCCCTGCAGCGAGAACGTCGCCGCGCCATTGTCGTCCGTGCGTACGAGATGCGTGCCCGCATTCGCGCCGCGCACTTCGAAATAGACGGCCGTACCGGACGGGGCCGCGAGGTTGCGAACCGTCGCGGTCAGCGTGACGACACCGCCCTGCGTCGGATTCGGCGTCACGCTCGCAGGCGTCAGCACGAGCGCCGGCGAGGGGTTCGTCGTCGCGAAGTCGCAGGCGCCGGCCGTCGGCGCGAACCGGTAGATCACGTCGCCGTTGCCCGGGTACATGCACCCGTCGGGGCCGGTCGTGCCCGCGCCGATGTTGGTCGCAAGCGGCGTGCGCTGCGTCGTATCGGCGAGATCGACCGTCTCGAGCGAGAGGTTGTCGAGGATGATGAGCGTCGCCACCGAACCGTCCGGATTCGCGGCGCCGACCTTCACCCAATAGTTCGACGTCACTCCGGCGACCGGCGCTGCGATCGGCGGCATCGGCTGGTTCGTGCCTGATATCGAGTAGACCGGTGCGTTCGGATTGAGGTAGTACCCGACGACGACGTAGATCGTGCCATCCGGCGCGATGCTGAGCGCGCCGTTCGGCGAAGCGGGCATCGTTGCGTAAACCGACAGGGTCGGCGTCGCGCTCGCCGGATTGCTGACGCGGAAGATCGACGGATTGTCCGAGCCCGCGCCCGTGCACGCATCGTCGAAGAAGAGATCGCCGCTCAAGGGATCGGTCGCGAGCCCCTGCGGACAGGTCAGGTTCGCCGCGAGCACACGCAGCTGCGCGCCCGTGTCGGGATCGATCTCGACGAGATCGCCGGTCGTGAAGTCGCCGGTGGTCGCGGAATGCGTCGCGTAGAGGCGCCCGTCGCGTCCGAAGACCGGCTGGCTCAGCGTCGGGCCGAGCGTCGATAGAGGCGCCGTTGCGGCACCGCCGTCGGGACCGAACTTGTAGAGCGCGCCGGTCGGAAAGTACACGACGTAGCTGTTGCCGTCCGCATCGAATGCGACCTGCGATGCGCCCGCGCAGCCGAAGTTGACGTTGCCGAAGAAGAAGAGCTCCGACGCGAAGCCGTTGATGAACGACGTGAACTCATAGCCGTCCGCGGCGGTCGGCGCAGTCGCGCAAGATCCTGCGGCCGAGCCTGAATACGTCACGATCGCAGAGCCCGGCACCGCGAGATTGCCGTCGGTGACATCGGTCGCGATGTAGGTGACCACTTCCTCGAAGCGATCGGTCGCCGTGAAAGCGATCTGGCCGTTGGCATCGGTGACCGCCGGATCGGGACTCGTGATCACCGAACGCCCTTCGCCTTGCGCGAGCGTGACGACCTTGCCCGGCGTCGGATGACCGAGCGCGTCGTGCAGCGTGACCGTGATCGTCGTCGTGCTGACGCCATCCGCGGCGACGGTCGTCGGGAACGCCATGATGCCCGCCGAAGCGGCCGTAGGCACCGCGAACTTCGCATCGGCGGTCTGTGCGAGCGTGACGTTGTCGGTCGTGTCCTTCGCCGTCAGCGTGAACTGCTCGGGCGTCGTGTCCGTGATCGTGAACACGACCGAGCCGTTGAGCGGCGACGTGACCGCGCTCGGCGGCGAGATCACGACGCTGCTCCCGGCGGTCGCCGCAAGGCTGACGGACTTTCCGCCGACGAGGTTGCCGCCGGCATCGCGGAGCGTCACGACGACGCTCGCGCTCGACGTGGCGTCGGCCGGGATGCCGGAGAAACCCGGTGACGAGACGAGGGCCGGCGTCATGAAGACGGTCACGCTCGACGCGCTCGCGTCGACGCTGCCCGCAGTCTGCCCCGACAGCGCGAGATACAGCCGCCCGAAATCGCCCGAGCCGAGGCCGACATGCGCGAAGTCGCTGCCCATCGACGCCGCGTTGTGGAACGCGGCCGTGTTCGCGAGCGGGTAGAGCGCGAGATTCGACGTCGCCGAGATCGCTCGCCGAGCCTCTGCACGAGCCGCGCATGCAGCGCCGCCCAGAACGGCGCCGCGAAACTCGTTCCGCCGTATAGAAGGCCCGTCGGACAGCCGCCGCTGCTGCGCCTGGCAGAGCATGACGCCGACCGTCGCGGGATCGGCGTTGATGGCGACGTCCGGAATCGAGCGGATCGCTGACGCGTTCAAGCCGTCCTGGTAACGTGGGACGCGCGAAGAACCGGCTGACGCCGAAACCGCCCTGGCCGCCCGGCGGCGATTCCGCCGCCGAGTTCCACCACGTCTCGCCCGCGTAGATGTTGCCGGCCGCGGTCGTTCGCGGACGTGCCGCCGACCGCGGTGGCGTGCGGCGAGTCGGCCGGCACGCGCGATCGTGTTCGGCGCTGCCGTCGAGGCACGTGCTGCCGTTGTCGCCGCTGCCGTTGAAGACGCTGATGCCGGACGCCGCTGCGGTCTGCAGGATCGAATCGATGCTCTGGACGTCCGCGAGCGTCGTCTGGTCCTCGCAGTAGGCCCAGCTGTTGCTGATGATCGTCACGCCGTCGTTGATCATCGCGTTGAACATCGTCTGGAAGCTCGTCGCGCCGCTGAACGGCGCGTCGTAGACGATGACCTTCGCGCCCGGTGCGACCGTGAGCAACGGTGTCGATGTCGAGCAGCACCTCGCTCTCGCCGGCGCCGCGCTGCGCGCCGCCATTGAGATGGACGTTGCTGACGTGGCCGATCAGGCTCGCCGGAAAGCCGGCGATCTCGAGGAAATCGATGACATCCGTGGTCAGATAGCTGTCGAACTCGACGAGCCCGATCGTCTGCCCGCTGCCGCCGTCGTCGTCGGTCCCGAACGGTGTCCGCAGCGCGCCGCCTCCGCCTCCATTCCCGTAGTGGTTGAAGCTCAGGAGCGCGGTTACGCATTCGTCGAAGAGCTGCTGCGGCGTCGGCGGCGTGTAGTTCGGCGCGGTCGCGATCGGAAGATTGGCCTGCAGCGCGCAGATCGCCTCGATCAGCGGGCGCGCGAACCAGTTCGGCTGCGGCATGGCGAGGTTCGACAACCCGACGACCGCCTGCACCTGCGCGGCGATGTCGGACCGGCAGCGACGGCTCGTTCTCGTTCGCATGGAACGCGCGATCGCCGAGCGAGAAATCGACGATATCGACCGCAAGCGCGCTCTCGGCCTGATGGACCGTGCCGCGCAACGTCAGCGTCAGCCGATCCGTCGAGTCTTCGGTGACCGCAAAACCCTGGCTCGTGAAATACGTTCGCACTGCGGCGTAGGCGGTGCCGGACGGACCGAAGCGATCGGCGAGCGACACCGGATCGGCAAAGCGGTGGAAGCTCGATGACGCGGGATCCTGCACGTCGGCGAGGAACTGCTGGAAGCCGGCTTCGTCGTCGCGCTTCAACACGACCGTCAGCGTCAGCGCTTCGTTGCCGTCGCTCGCGGACTTCCGCGCGATGCGCGTCGACTCGCCGAGCACCGGAAGGACGTGGCCCGCGAGGTTCGTTCGCGGCGGCTCGGCCGCAAGCGCCGGCTGCAGCAGACAGAACAGCGCCGCTGCCGCGAATCCGATTCGCTTCCACGACGCGCTGAAGGTGATGAGCCGCGGAATCGCGGCGGCGACGCAATCGACGAACGACATGGAGTCCCCCTTGGACTTGGTCGGCGCCACGAAGGACGCTTATGGGGGAGTGAGCCGGGCGCGCGAAACATCACGCACCGAATTGCCAGTCATTCGTTGCGCGTCGTCAGCGTCCAGCTCGATTCGCTCGGCGCACCCGATTCGGCAACCACGCGTACGCGATGTGCGCCGGGCGCGAGCGCGGCGGTGGGCACTTCGGTCTCGACGAACCGGTATGCGCCGGTCGTCCGCACCGGAAGGCCGCTGGCGGCGAACGTGTCGTCGATCGAAAGCAGGTAGTGCGCGCCGGCATCGCCATCGACTTCGGCCTGCAGCCTGAGCTCGCGCGCAACCGCCGGCACCGCGATTTCGATCGACGACGCGCCGCGCGTCTGGCCGTCGGTCAGCGTGATCGTGAACGCGATCGGCACCGTCGCATTCGGATACAGGCGAATCCCGATCACCGCGATCGCCGCGATGCCCGCGAGCGCGAGCGCGGCGGCCGACCAGCGACGACGCGGCCGCGTCGCGTGCGCGCGCGTGCCATCGCGCATTTCGGGCCGCGCCCGCGCGGCGAAGTCGCGGCGTTCGCCTCGGCCCCGACGGCCGCGAGCGCGCGCGCGATGCGCAGACGCACGCGATCCTGCGGCGTCGCCGCGAAATACGCCGCCGCGCGGACGCGTTCGTCGCCGGCGAGCGCGCCGCGCGCGAGGTCGTCGAGGACATCGTTCTCGACAGCGCGAAGCCGTGCCGCGAACGCCTCGTCCTCGATCAGACGCTGCTCGAGCGCCTCGGCCTCGGCGGGCGCGAGCGTGCCGAGCAGCCAGTCGCGCAGCGTGTCGTCGGTCGGTTCGGTCATCTCAGGGCCTGACTTCGCGGCAAAGTGCCGGTCCTCGTCGCAAGTGATCGCGCATCGGCTTTCATCACGCGCGATCGTCCGGATTCGTGCGCTTGCGCACACATTCTTCGAGCGCGTCGCGCAGTCGCAGCGCGCGATTGCGCAGCGCGTTGAGCGATATGCCGTGCTCGTCCGCGAGGCGCTTTCGCGTCGCGATGCGCAGGGCACCGTCGCCGCCGTAATACGCGAGGATCAGTCCGCGCGCAGTCGCACCGGCCGCTTCGAGGCAACCGCGGAGCGCCGCGAGAACGCTTTCGAGATCACGCGCGTCGTCAGCCGAATCTTCGTCCGGTGCGAGCGTCGGATCGGCTTCGGCGAGATGCCGCCGCGCCGACTTCGCGTACGCCTCGTGCAGCACCATGCGCGCGATGCCGAGCGCGTACGACGGCACGCTCGCGACGTCGATGCCTTCGTGGATGCGGCGCGCGAGCCGGTCGAGCACGACATCGGCGAGATCGTCCGCCTCGGCCGGCACATGCAGCTTGAAGAACTGGATCAGGCGCCGCCGCAGCGCTTCGTACGCCGACGCATCGCCGCCGTCGGCCGAGAGCCGCGCGAGCAGCGCACCGAACGCGCCGGTGTTGTCGGCAGCGGCGCTTCCCGTCATCGCCAATCGCCCTCGACGATGTAGCCGCTCCAGTAATACGGCGCCAGCCAGCGTGGATTCGCGCGCATCTCGCGCTGCGCTTCGATCAGCGCCTGCTGCGGACGCAAGTGCTTGCCGAGCATCGCACCGTAGAACGCGCGCATGAACGCAACGCTGGCGCGATCGTCGACGGGCCAGAGGCTCGCGACGACGCGCCGCGCGCCGGCGTAGAAGAATGCACGTGCGAGAGTCGCCGCGCCTTCGCCGCCAATGCTCTTGCCGACGGCCGATTCGCAGACGCTCAGCACGACGAGATCGGCTGGCATATGCAGATTGTAGATGTCGTTGACGCGCAGGAATCCGTCCTCGGCGCGGCCGTCCTTGCCGTACAGCGACAGCACGATGCCCGAAAGCTCGGGATGCCGCGCGTTGAGCAGCGCGTGCGTCGCGAAGTGCGCGATACCGTAGTCGTTCCAGCGCGCACCGACTGCCGCATCGCGGTTCGCGGCGAAATCGAGCGCGAGCCACGACGCATTGCGATCGGCGAGCGCCGCGATCGCCTCGGCTTCGTCGCGCGTGTGCGGCAGGCGTGGCAGGTTCGCGATGCCCGCTTCGGTCGCGGCGCGCAGCAGCAGCGTGTTGTCCGGTCGCCGGCGTTTTCGCAGCGCGTCCGCCGAGACGCTCGTCGTCGGCGCGGAATACGGGATCGGCGAGGATCGCGACGCGATTCGACGCGACCGCCGGACGATCGACCGCGCGCAGGCCACGCAGCGCGCCGATCGACGGCAGATAAACGTGTGCCGCGTCCGTTCCGAGCACGGCGAACGGCAGCGACTGCAGCTCGCCGTCGGCAACGATAGCGACGTCGTGCCGCATCAGCGCGTGCGCGGCCGGCGGCAGGATTTCCGCGGCGAGCGAAGCTGCCGCAGCGCGCGCGGCTTCGACACCGGCCGCATCCGCGGCTGCGCGTTGCTCGATCGCAATCGAAGTCGCCGCTGCCGCTGCCGGCGCGAGCAGCTTCGCGCGCAACGTATCGACGTCGCGCTCGATCGTCGCGCGCGGCGGCAGCACGAATGCGCGCAACGCATCGTGCGAGACGACCCAGAGGTAGCTCTTCTCGTCGCCGAGCCAGTATTCGAGCACGCTGACATTCGCATCGACGAGATCGCGCTGGATCTCCGCGACGCTCAGCGCAGCCGGGTGCTTCAGCTCCGCATAGCGCGGGTTCGCGGCGTGGATGCGGCCGCGCGCGGCATCGAGCGCGCGGCTCGCCTCGTCGATGCGCGCGCCAAGCGTCATGCGGCCGTTGGTGTCGCTGTCCTGCACCTGCGAAAGCTGATATGCGAGCGCATGCAGCGCGTCTTCGGCTTCGTGCTCGCCGGCGATCAGGTTCGGATCGACATCCTTGTCGATGTCGATCGCACGTTCGGCAAGCTGATCCTGCAGCTCGCGTGCGCGTGCGCGCTCGGCGACGACGAGCGCTCCGGCCGCATCATCGAGACGCATCAGGATGTCGATGTAGAGCGCGTAATACGAACGCTTCGTGCCGAAATAGCTCGTGCGCAGATCCGGCGCGCTGATGCGCGTGCGCTCCGATTCGATCAGCGCGATCGCCTCTTCGATGTCGCGCCGCGCGCCGGCGAGATCGCCCGTTTGCTCGGCGACGCGCGCGCGGCTCGCATACGCGACGGCCTGCCAGGCCTGATTGTCGGCCTGCTTCGCAAGCTCGAGCGCGTGGTCGTAGTTCGCGCGCGCCTGCGTCGTGATGGTTCAGGCGATTGTCGAGATCGCCGAGCATCGAATAGACGACCGACTCGTTGACGACGCCGTGTGTGCGATGCAGCTCGTCGCGCGCCTGCTCGAACAGCGTGCGCGCGCGATCCCAGTCCTGCGCGGTCATCGCCGAGCGCCCGAGCCCGCGCAGGGCTTCGGCGCGCTGGCGCACGAGCGCGTGCGCATCGGCGATTTCGAGCGCGCGCTGGTACGAGGCTTCGGCCGCGGCCGCCTTGCCGTCGTCGAGGAGATCATCGCCGCGATCGACCGCGATCTCGGCGAGGCACGACCAGCAGTCGATCGCCGTCGCCGTCTTCTCGCCTTTCGCGTACGCATCCATCGCCTGCTCGCCGTCGCCGAGCTGGCCGTACGCGATGCCGAGGTTGATCCACGCGACCGCCTCGGCCATCGGATACGGATTTGCGGTGAGCGTATCGAGCGTCTGACGGTATGCATCGATCGCGAGCGCGAACTCGCCGCGCACGTTGTGCATGAACGCGAGGTCGTTGCGCACGAGCGCGAGCAGCTTGCCATCGCCGGTCTGTTCGGCCGCGCGCAGTGCCGATTGTGTCGTTGCGAGTGCCTTTTCGACTTCGCCCGATTCGGCGTACGCGAGGCCGAGATTCCGGAGCGCCACGCCTTGCTGGTAGGCGTCGCCGGTTTCCTTGAACGCCGCGACCGCACGTTCGGTTTCTCGCGTGCCGGACGCGAAATCGCCCTGATTGATGTATGCGCTGCCGAGCAGGCGCAACGCGAGCGCGTTGTCCGCGACGCCGTCGTCGCACGTCGCATCGATCGCCGCCTGCGCGGTGGTCTTTTGCGCGGCCGCGTCGACGATCTCGTGCTCGAAGCCCGACCATGCGACGTAGGCGTGCCGCACGGCGCAACCGTCATTCGCGCGTCTGGAAGATTCGATCGCATCGCGATAGCGCTTGCGCGCGTCGTCGGCGACGGCTTTGTCGCCCTTGGCGCGGAGCGCTTCGGCTTCGGCGAGCGAGGAAGTTCCGGCGACGCGGGCGCGATCCGCCTCGGCGATCGCGTGCGCGGGTGTCAGCGCGATCGAGTACCGGAACGCGACATCGTTTCGCGCCGGCGCGACCGAGACAGTCCACAATGTCGCCTTGTCTGCGGCGAGCGTCGCGCGCAACAGCGAATCGCGACCGGCTTCGGTGCGGAGCACGAGCGGCGGCGCGCCCGCGGCCGACCATCGAAGTTCGAGCGCCGTCGCATCGCGCTGACGCAGCGAGACTTCGGCCGCCTGCCCGGCGCCGAGCGCAATGCGATAGCTCCGCGTCTCGCCGGCCTTGGCCGATTCGTCGTGCGAGGTTCCGGCCGCCAACGGCCGATCGCCCGCGAGCGCATGCCCGCCGATCGCGATCGACAGCGCCGCCGCGGCGAAACGCGCAAGCCCGAGCTTCGCCGCGATCTGCGCGGCTCCGGATGTCATGGTCGTCGAGCCCCCTGCTCGAGCCCGGCGCGGACTCTGGTGCTCGGTCCGCCGCCGGTGTGTCCCAAGCATAATGCAGCCGCCGGTGAGCGCCGTGTGACACGCGGCGATTCATCTTCGGGCCGCACCGGACCTCGGCGCGTACAATGCGCATCCCGAGTTTCCGGCGACTTTCCGATGCCCTATCCGCATATCCGGCCTCGCCGCATGCGCCGCGATGCCTTCTCGCGCGCGCTGATGCGCGAGACCGATCTCGCGCCGTCCGACCTGATCCTGCCGGTCTTCGTCCGCGAAGGCCGCACGGTTCGCGAGCCGGTGCCATCGATGCCGGGCGTCGACCGGCTTTCGATCGACGAGCTCGTGCGCGTCGCCGGCGAGGCGCACGCGCTCGGCATCCCGGCGCTCGCGCTGTTCCCGGTGACGCCGGCCGAGGCGAAGAGCCTCGACGCGCGCGAGGCCTGGAATCCCGAAGGCCTCGCGCAGCGTGCCGTGCGCGCGCTCAAGAAAGCGTATCCGGAGCTCGGCGTCATCACCGACGTCGCGCTCGATCCGTTCACGACGCACGGCCAGGACGGGCTGATCGACGATTCCGGCTACGTCGTCAACGACGAGACCGTCGAGGCGCTCGTCAAGCAGGCCGTCTCGCACGCCGAGGCCGGCGCCGACATCGTCGCGCCGTCCGACATGATGGACGGCCGCATCGGCGCGATCCGCGCGCGCGCTCGAATCGGCCGGGCAGGTCCACACACGCATCCTCGCGTACTCGGCGAAGTACGCGTCGGCGTTCTACGGGCCGTTCCGCGACGCGGTCGGCTCGGCCGGCAATCTCGGCAAAGGCAACAAGTACACCTACCAGATGGATCCGGCCAACGGCGACGAGGCGCTGCGCGAGATCGCGCTCGATCTCGACGAAGGCGCGGACATCGTCATGGTCAAGCCGGCGATGCCGTATCTCGACATCGTGCGGCGCGTGAAGGATCGCTTCGGCGTGCCGACGTTCGCGTACCAGGTCAGCGGCGAGTACGCGATGCTGAAGGCCGCGTTCGCGAACGGCTGGCTCGACGAGCGCGCGTGCGTGCTCGAGGCGCTGACCGGCATCCGGCGCGCGGGTGCCGACGCGATCCTGACCTACTTCGCGCTCGATGTCGCGAAGTGGCTGCGCGAGGCGCGCTGAGACGGTCGTGCCGGCGCGGCTCCAATTCGCGGTTTTCGGTCAGCCGATTGCGCATTCGCTGTCGCCGCGCATCCATGCGATGTTCGCGGCGCAGTTCGGGATCGCGCTCGACTATCGTGCGATAGAAGCCGGTCGCGAAGACTTCGCGCGCGCGCTCGACGCATTCGCGCGCGAAGGCGGTCGTCGGTGCGAATGTCACGCTGCCGCTGAAGCAGGATGCGCTGGCGCTTTGCTCCGATGCGAGCGACCGCGCGCGACGCTGCGGCAGCGTGAACACGCTGATTCGCGATGGCGGGCACTGGCGCGGCGACAGCACCGATGGCATCGGACTCCTGCGCGATCTGCGTGCGCGACATGACGTTCGAACCGCGCGGCCGCCGCTGCCTGCTGCTCGGCGCCGGCGGCGCGGCGCGTGCCGTAGCGTTCGCGCTTGCCGATGCCGGCGTCGAGACGCTCGTTATCGCGAACCGTACGCCGAGCGTGCCCGCGAGCTCGCTGCTGCGATCGACGCGCCGAACGTCGAGGTGGTCGACTGGCACGCGCTCGACCCTTGCCGGCGCGTTCGATCTCGTTCGTGCACGCGACTGCCGCGGGACACGATGGCGCACCGCTCGCGCTGCCGTCATCGATCGTCGCGCACGAGCGCTGTGCTACGACCTTTCGTACGGCGATGCGGCGACGCCGTTCCTGCGCTTGGGCGCAATCGGCCGATGCTGCGCGAAGCGCCGACGGCCTCGGCATGCTCGTCGAGCAGGCGGCCGAGTCGTTTGCGATCTGGCACGGCCGCACCGCCCGAAACGGCGTCCGGTCTTCGGCGCGCTGCGTCGCGAGCATCCGCTCGCAGGAGCCTGACGATGGACTGTCGCGCCGGCTGCGGCGCCTGCTGCATCGCGCCGTCGATCTCGTCGCCGATTCCCGGCATGCCGGACGGCAAGCCCGCGGGCGTGCGCTGTGTGCAGCTGACCGACGACTATCGCTGCGCGATTTTCGGCAAACCGGAGCGGCCGGAAGTCTGCCGTCGGCTGCGACCTTCCCCGTCGATGTGCGGCACGAGTCGCGATGAAGCGATGGCGACGCTCCAGGCGCTCGAGCGCGCGACGCACCCCGCGCCTACTTCGTCAGGTACCGATCCTTGAGCTTCACGTAATGCCGCGCCGAGTAATAGAGCCGCTCGATCTCCTGATCGCTCAGCATCCGCACGCGCCGCGCGGGATTGCCGACCCAGAGCTCGCCTTCGCCGACGGTCTTTCCCGGTGAAACGACAGCGCCCGCGCCGACCATCGCGTGCTTGCTGACGACGGCGCCGTCGAGCACGGTCGCGTTCATGCCGATCAGGCACGCATCCTTGACCGTGCACGCATGCACGATCGCGCCATGGCCGATGGTGACGTCGTCGCCGATGATCAGCGGGAATCCGCCGGGCGTGTATTCGCCGTCGTGCGTGACGTGCAGCACCGCGCCGTCCTGGATGTTCGTGCGCGCGCCGATGCGCACGTAATGCACGTCACCGCGTGCGACGGCGCAGGGCCAGATCGAGCTGTCCTCGCCGATTTCGACGTCGCCGATCACGACCGCGGCCGGGTCGACGTAGACGTTCGCGCCGAGGCGCGGCATCGCGTCGAGATATGGGCGGATGTTGTGCGAGCTCATGCGACGAAGCCTAGCATTCCCTCGTCCCACCCCATGGCGGCCGCCGGCCCATCCTTGATTTCGGCGCGGCCTTGCTCCAACTTCCTTTGCGACCCCGCCTTCTTCATCCCGCCATGTCCGAATCGAACCCACTGCTCGAAACCGAGGGCCTGCCGCGCTTTTCCGCGATCACGCCCGCCCACGTGGAACCCGCCGTCGACCAGGTGCTCGCCGACTATCGCGCGCGTATCGATGAATTGCTTGCATCGTCCGCGCCGCGCGATTTCGACGCGGTCGTGCTCGCCGGCGAGGAGTTGGAAGATCGCTTGAATCGCGCGTGGGCGCCGGTGTCGCACCTGCACGGCGTCAAGGATTCCGAGGCGCTGCGCGATGCATACGCCGCGGCGCAGGAGAAGATCGTCGAGCACGCGAGCGAGCTCGGGCAAAACCGCGAGCTTTATGCTGCGTTCCGCGCCGTCGCCGATGCCGGCAATTTCGCAGCGCTGCCGCGCGCTGCACGCACGCTCGTCGAGCACGAGCTTCGCGATTTCCACCTTTCCGGCGTCGCGCTCGAAGAACCGGCGCGTTCGCGCTTTCGCGAGATCGCGAACGAGCTCGCGAAGCTCTCGACCGATTTCGAGAACGCGGTGCTCGACGCGACCGATGCGTGGAGCGAGACGATCGCGGACGAAGGTACGCTCGCCGGCATCCCGGAATCGGGTCGCGCGGTGCTGCGCGCTTACGCACAGGAGAAGAACGTCGACGGCTGGCTCGTGACGCTGAAGCAGCCGAGCGTGCAGGCCGTGCTCACGTACGCGAAGGATCGCGCGCTCCGCGAGCGCGTGTATCGCGCGTATCAGACGCGCGCGTCGGATCAGGGTCCCGATGCGGGCCGCTTCGACAATTCGGCGCGCATCGAGAAGATCGTCGCGCTGCGCCACGAAGCGGCTGCGCTGCTCGGCTTTCGTGATTCGGCCGAAGAATCACTCGCGACGAAGATGGCGGCGTCGCCGGACGCGGTGTTCGCGTTCCTGCGCGACCTCGCCGCGCGCGCGAAGCCGGTCGCCGAGCGCGAGCTCGCGGAGCTTCGCGATTTTGCCGCGAAAGAACTGCGTCATTGCGCATCTGCGAACCGTGGGACGTCGGCTACGCCTCCGAGAAGCTTCGTGAGCGAAAGTACGCGCTCAACGAGGAAGAGCTGAAGCCGTATTTCTCGCTCGATGCCGTGATCGGCGGCCTTTTCGCGATCACCGAGCGCGTCTTCGGCGTCAGCCTGAAGCGGCGCGACGACGTCGACGTCTGGCATCCGGACGTCCGTTACTACGATCTCGTCGACGCGAACGGCCGTGTGTTCGCGGGCGCGTACGTCGATCTCTACGCGCGCGCCGGCAAGCGCGGCGGCGCGTGGATGGATGTTTGCTTGAGCCGCTTTCGACACAACGGCGAGACGCAGCTGCCCGTTGCATTCCTCACTTGCAACTTCGCGCCGCCGACCGCGACGACGCCGTCGCTGCTGACGCACGACGACGTGCTGACGCTATTCCACGAGTTCGGCCACGGGCTGCATCACCTCCTGACCGAGGTCGACTATCCCGGTGTTGCCGGCATCAGCGGCGTCGAATGGGATGCCGTGGAATTGCCGAGCCAGTTCATGGAGAACTTCGGCTGGCAGCGCGAAGCGCTCGATCTTTTCGCGCGTCACTACCAGACCGGCGAGCGACTGCCCGATGCGCTGTTCGATCGGATGAACGCGGCGCGGCATTTCCATGCCGGGCTCTTCCTTGTGCGACAGCTCGAGTTCGCGCTGTTCGATTTTCGCATCCACCGCGAGTTCGATTCCGCGCGAGGCGCACGTGCGCTCGAAATCCTCGACGAGGTTCGCCGCGAAGTCGCCGTGATCATGCCGCCCGCATGGCAGCGTTTCCCGCATTCGTTCACGCACGTCTTCGCCGGCGGCTACGCGGCCGGCTATTACAGCTATCTCTGGGCCGAGGTGCTGTCGGCCGACGCGTTCGACCGGTTCGAGCAGGAAGGCATCTTCAATCGCGACGTCGGTGCGGCGTACCGGAGCGCGATCCTCGCGGTCGGCGGATCGCGGCCGGCGCTCGAAAGCTTCGTCGAGTTTCGCGGCCGCGAACCGAAGCCCGACGCATTGCTGCGCAGCTACGGTCTTGCCGCGTAAGTCTTTGTCTTTACGCGAATCGTTGGCTGTGGCAGTATCGCCATATCGTTGGATATGGCGTAGCCATATGAAGACAACCATAGAGATTGCCGACGCGCTGCTCGAAGAAGCCAGGGTCATCGCGGCCGAGGAAGGCACGACCGTACGCGCGCTCGTCGAAAGCGGCCTGCGCTGGCGCGTCGCCGAGCACCGCTCCCACTACGGCATCTTCAAGCTCAAGGACGAGGCGTTCGACGGCGAGGGCATTGCGCCGGACCTGCGCGCCGCGTCGTGGGAGCGCATCCGCGATCTCGCCTACGGAACCGATGCGTGATCGCGGTCGACACCAACATCCTCGTCTACGCGCATCGCAAGGACTCCGATTTCCACGCACCGGCCGCTGCGCTGCTGCAGACGCTCGCCGAGGGCGTGCACGCATGGTCGATCGCCTGGCCGAGTGTCCACGAGTTCTTCGCGATCGTGACGCATCCACGCATCTATCGTCCGCCGACACCGATGCCGCGCGCGCTCGCGCAGATCGAGGCGTGGCTCGCGTCGCCCTCGCTCGTATTGCTCGGCGAGACGCAGAAACATTGGGAGAGTCTTCGCGCAATGATCGTCGATGCGCGCATCGAAGGACCGAAGGTGCACGACGCGCGCATCGCCGCGCTCTGCGTGCAGCATGGCGTGCGCGAGCTGCTTTCGGCCGATCGCGACTTCAGCCGGTTTCCGAAAATCGCGGTACGCAATCCGCTGATCGCGGTCTGACATGAAGATCGCGAGCTGGAACGTCAATTCGTTGAACGTGCGTTTGCCGCACGTCGAGCGCTGGTGTGCCGAGCAGCAGCCCGATGTGCTCGCGCTGCAGGAAACGAAGCTCGAGGACGCGAAGTTCCCGGTTGCCGCGCTCGAAGCGGCCGGTTACCACGCGGCGTTTTCGGGCCAGAAGACGTACAACGGCGTCGCGATCCTCGCTAGGCAACCGCTCGTCGATGTCGTGCACGGCATCGACGGTTACGACGATCCGCAGAAGCGGATCCTGTCGGCGACGGCTGGCGACGTGCGCATCGTCAATCTTTACGTCGTGAACGGGCAGGCGATCGGCACCGAGAAATACGCGTACAAGCTCGACTGGCTCGCGAAGGTTGCTGGCTTCCTCGATGCGGAAATCCGCCGCCACCCGCGCCTCGTCGTGCTTGGCGATTTCAACATCGCACCCGATGATCGCGACGTGCACGATCCCGTCGCATGGCACGAGCAAGTGCTCTGCTCGACGCCGGAACGCGACGCGTTGAAGCGCGTGCTCGACGCCGGGCTCTTCGACAGTTTCCGCCTGTTCAACGACGACGGCGGACACTTCAGCTGGTGGGACTACCGCCAGGGTGCGTTCCGGCGCAATCTCGGTCTCAGGATCGATCTGATCCTCGCGAGCGAAGCGCTCCGCGAAGACTGTCGCGCAGCATCGATCGATCGCGCGCCGCGCACGTGGGACCGCGCATCCGATCACACCCCCGTATCAATGGAAATCAACGATGGCAGCCGCTGACTGGCCGACTTCACCGAGCGACGAGGATCTGGAAGAGCTCGACCAGTTCCTGCGCGGGCGCAACGGCGACGACGATCTCCTGCTCGACGGCGTGCACGGTCTCCTGACGGCGCTCGCGATTGGCCCCGCGCCGGCAACGCCGGACGAGTGGCTGCCCGAAGTACTGCACGAACCGTTCACCGACAACGCCGAGGGCGAGCGCGTGCTGACTCTGCTCGCGCGGCTCAACGATGCGATCTCACCGGAGCTCGAAACCGGCATGTACGAGCCGATCCTCGGCGAGATCGACGCCGACGACGGCTCGGCCGCGTTCACTGCGCGCGGCTGGTGCGAAGGCTTCTCGCGCGGCATCGATCTTCGTGCGCCGGTCTGGGAAAGCCGCCTCGGCCAGGACTCGCAGCTGATGGAGCTGCTCGGCCCGATCATCGCACTCGCGATCGACGACGGCGTCTTCGAAAGCGACGCCGAGTTCGCGCCGCTCGGCGACGAGGATTACGACGAGTGTCTCGCGCAGATCCCGAATGCAGTCGGCGCCATCGCCGAATACTGGCGCGAGCATCCGCCGACGCGCGAAGAGCAGCAGCAGCACGCGTCGATCGAGCCGCAGCGACGGCCGCGGCGTCGCGGCGGGCGCTGGGTGCACTGACCCGGCTCATCGTTCACGCTGCGCACCGCGCCGTTCACGCCGGCGATCCTTGTCCGAGCCGATCCGCGGGCGCATGTTTGCGGTATCGCATTTTCGGAGGTCTCCCATGAATGCCGTTGCCGCATCCACCTCGCGCCGCGTCGTCCGCACCGTGCGCGGCCAGCCGACGTCCGACGGCGCCGGCGTCAAGCTGACGCGCGTGATCGGCCAGCGCGAGCTCGACATGCTCGATCCGTTCCTGATGCTCGATGAGTTCCGTTCGGACACGGCCTCCGACTATCTCGCCGGCTTTCCGAATCATCCGCACCGCGGCTTCGAGACGGTCACGTACATGCTCGCCGGCCGCATGCGCCACGGCGACAACCAGGGCAACTCGGGCCTGTTGACGCCGGGCAGCGTGCAATGGATGACGGCGGGCCGCGGCATCGTGCATTCGGAAATGCCGGAGCAGGAGAACGGTCTCATGTGGGGCTTCCAGCTCTGGGTCAACCTGCCCGCGAAGGACAAGATGACGGCGCCGCGCTATCAGGACATCGCGCCTGAGCGCATTCCGGATGCGCAACCTGCCTCGGGCGTGCACGTGCGCGTGCTCGCGGGCCGCGTCGGCGATGTTGTCGGGCCGGTCAGCGGGATCGCGGTCGAGCCGCTCTATTTCGACGTCTCGCTCGAACCGGGCGCACGTTTTGCGGCACCGGTGCCGACGGGTCACAACGCGTTCGCGTACGTATACGCGGGCAACGCGAACATCGGTCCGGCCGATGCCGCGCGTCTCGTCGCGCGCGGCGAGCTCGCGGTGCTCGATCGCGACGGCGACGACGTGCTGTTCTCCGCGGGCAGCGAACCCACAGGCTGATCCTCGTCGCGGGCAAGCCACTCAACGAGCCCGTCGCGAAGTACGGGCCGTTCGTGATGAACACGCAGGACGAGATCGTTCAGGCGATCCAGGATTTTCAGTCGGGCCGGTTCTGAGCGCCGCGTCCCGTTCCTGCTGAAGCCGGGCCTAGTGTTTCGGCTTCAGCATTTCGTCGAAGTAACTCGAAATCAGCGTGTACACGTGCTTGCGCATCGCCGGCGTCGAGAGCCCGTGCTTTCCGCCCGGATACGTCATCAGGCGGAACTGCGTCTCGCGGTTCTGCAGATCGGCCATCAGCTTCGTCGAGTTCGCGAACAGCACGTTGTCGTCGGCCATGCCGTGCACGAGCAGCAGAGCGACTTCAACCCGTCGAGCCAGTGGAACACGTTCGATAGCTCGTAGCCCGCTGAATTGTGCTGCGGCGTGTCGAGATAACGCTCGGTGTAGTGCGTGTCGTAGAGCGTCCAGTCGGTAACCGGCGCGACGGCGACGCCGGCCGCGATCTGGTCCGATCCTTTCGACAGCAACATCAGCGTCATGTAGCCGCCGTAACTCCAGCCGAATACGCCGATGTGATCGCCGTCGACGTAGCGCTGCTGCTTCAGCCATGCGACGCCGGCGAGCTGGTCGGCGACCTCGGCCTTGCCGAGCTGGCGGAAGATCGCATCGGAGAACGCGCGCCCGCGCCGTGGCGAGCCGCGGTTGTCGAGCGCGAACACGACATAGCCGTGCTGCGCCATGTACTGCTCGAAATGATTGCCCCACGCGCGGTTGACGTACTGCCGGCCCGGGCCGCCGTAGTAGGTCATGAACACCGGATAGCGTTTTCTTCGCGTCGAAGTCCGGCGGGCTTGTAGAGGCGATAGAGCAGCGCCTGGCCGTCCTCGGACTTCAGCGAGCCGAACTCCGGCTGGATCAGGCTGTCGCGATACGCCCAGTACGGATGGCCTTCCTTCAGCGTGTTCGGCTCGATCCACGCGATCAATCCGCCATCGGGTTTGCGCAGCGAAACCTGCGGCGGCGTGGCCGGATCGGAATACGTATCGATATACGCCTGCGCGTTTTCGCCGAACTCGGCTTCGTGCCAGCCTTCGCCCGCGCTGATGCGGCGCGGCGACGCGGCGTCGGTGCCATCGAGCTTCACCGCATAGATCTGCTGCTGCAGCGGATCGTCGCGACCCGACGTGAAATAGACCGTGCCGCTGTTCTCGTCGAGCGCGAGCACCTTGTCGACGTCCCAGTCGCCCTGCGTCAATGCGCGGCGCTGCTTCCCATCGTTGAGGCCGACGACGTAGAGATGCTTGTGTCCGCTCTGCTCCGACGCCCAGACGAATGCATCGTCGTGCTTCAAGAACCTGAGGTCGTCGTTGAGGTTGACCCACGTCCTGCTCGTTTCGGTGAGCACGGTACGCTGATGCAGGCTGCCGGTGTCGACGCTGACGAGATCGAGCGTCTGCTGATCGCGCGTCTCGCGCTGGAACGTCACCGCGCTCGCATCGGGCAGCCAGTTCACGCGCGTGAGATAGATGTCGGGACTCTTGCCCACACTCGCGCCGAGATCGATCCAGCGCGCGCGCATATCGTGCGGACGCACGAGGCCGAGCCGCACGGTCACGTTCGGCCGTCCGGCCGCGGGATAGCGCTGGCTCACGGTTTCGGTGCGATCGGCGTAGACCTCGTTGCGCTTGATCTCGTCGACACCGGATTCGTCGAAGCGCTCGAACGCGATCTGCGAATCGTCCGGCGCCCACCAGTAGCCGGTCGCGCGATCCATTTCCTCCTGCGCGACGAACTCCGCCTCGGCGTTGTGGATCGGACCCTTGCCGTCGCGCGTCAGCTGGTAGTTCTTGCCGGTCTGCAAGATCGACCGTGTAGAGATTCTGGCGGCTGACGAACGAGACGTAGCGGCCTTTTGGCGACACCTGCGCATCGATGACATCGAGCCCGGTCGGCGTCAGCGCACGAAGCTCGGCGCCGGGCCTTGCGTCGAAGTCGTAGAGCCACAGCCGCTCGCTGATCCCGAACAGGATCTTCTTCGAATCGGGCGACCAGCGATACGAGACGATCCCGTGCAGCTGCGCGATGCGCTCGCGCTCGCGGCGCGCCTTCTCGGCATCGGAAAGCTCCGGCGCCTTGCCGAGCGCGGTCGAATCGACGAGCCGACGCGTCGTATTCGTCGCGACGTCGAACATCCAGAGGTCGAGCTGGTTCTGATCGTCCTCGCGGCCGCGCAGGAACGTGACGCGGCTCCCGTCGGGCGCGACCTTCAGCGCGCGCGGGCTGGGGCCGTTGAGGTCGGGGTCGCTGTAGATGCGATCGATCGTGAGTTTTTCGGCCATCGCAGGCACGCTGATCGGCAGGCTCATCGCCAGCACGGCGATGCAGAAGAGGACGCGCATTCGGGATCTCCCTGGACGCGCCGATTATCGCCGCGCGGAGCGGGCTCGGGGAATGCCGAAAGTGCCAGTGGCTTTCTCCTTCGTCAGGTTACGGGAAGGGCCGGGGCGAGGGAGGTCGAACGGCCTCCCGATCGGTCAGCCGCGCAATTTGTCGGCGAGCCCGCTCCACCGCTGTGCCCGGCGCGCAATCGCCTCCGCGAGCACATTCTCGTTCGCCCACAGCGTCAGCGAATGGCGCGCGCGCGTGATGCCCGTATAAAGCAGCTCGCGGCTCGCGACGCGCACGCTCTTCTCGGGCAGCGCGAGCAGCACGTCGTCGAACTCCGATCCCTGCGATTTGTGCACGGTCAGCGCGAACGCGCTCTCGTGCGCCGGCAGCGCGGCCGGCAGCCACGCGCGCGGGCCCGAGTCCGTGTCGAACCAGACGCGCGCGTTGCCGTCCGCGTCGATCCAGACGAGCCCGACGTCGCCGTTGTAAAGCCCGTGGCGATAACTGTTTTCGCGAATCATGACGGGCCGGCCGTGGAAGAACGCATCTTCGCGCGCGCCGGTTTTCTGCAACGCGAGCGCGATGCGCGCATTCAAGGTGCGGCTGCCGGCGTCGCCTTCGCGCACGGCCGTCAACACGCGGTGGCGGCGCAGCATCGAGAGCGCAGTCGCGACATCGGGCGCGTCCGCGATCGCGCGATAGTGCGGTAGCGCGTGCTCGAGCACGAACGCGGCAAGCGCCGCGTCGCGTCCCGTGTGCCAGTGCACGCCGCGATACGCATTCTCGCGCAAACCGGCGACGACGGCCGCCGCATCGCCGACGCGGATCGACGCGCTGATCGCCGAGACATCGAGCGCAGCCGACTGGCGATGGCTTCGATCGAGCTCGACGCGCGTCAGCACGTATTCGTCCTTGCTCGTCGCGATGTCCGTGCCAAGCGCCGACGCGAGCTGTCGCGCGATCCGATCCGGCCACGCCTTGCCGTCGCCTGCCGCATCGCACAGCGCCGCCAGCACATCGCCGGTCTCGACCGACGGCAGCTGATCGCGATCGCCGAGCAGGATCAGCCGCGCGGATGGCGTCAGCGCGCTCGCGAGCTTGCACATCAGCGGCAGGTCGACCATCGATGCCTCGTCGACGACAACGAGGTCGGCCGCGAGCGGATTCGTCGCGTCGTGGCGGACGTACACCGAATCGGCCCGTCCGCCGAGGAGCCGATGCAGCGTGCTCGCCGCGCTCGGCAGCGATTCGCGCAGCGTCGCGTCGATGCGCCCGTGCGCGAGCAGGTGGTCGTAGCTCTCGCGCAGCGCCTCCGAAAGACGCGCGGCCGCCTTGCCTGTCGGCGCGGCGAGCGAAACCCGCAACGCCTCGCCACGACGCCGCGCCGCTTCGATCGCGAGCACGAGCACGCGCGCGACCGTCGTCGTCTTGCCGGTGCCGGGACCGCCGGTCAGCAGCACGACGCGCTCGATCTGTGCGAGCGCCGCGGCGAGTGCCTGCTTGTCCAGCGCATTCGCATCGGACGGAAACAGCGTCGCGATCCGCTCGCGCAACCAGGCTGCGTCGGGCGCCGGCTCGACCGGGCCGCGCAGCGCGCGAAGCGTTTCGGCGAGCCGCGCTTCGTAGTCGTGATAGCGACGCAAAGCGATCGCGCCCGATGCGAACACCAGCGGCTGTCCGTTCGCGCCGTCGACCGATACGTACTGCCGACTCACGCAGCCGCGTTTCCCACTCGCCGCGCTCGGGCAGCGACGGCACGCGCTCCGGCGCGATCTCGGCACAGAGATCGGCGACACGATCGAGCGGCACGCGGCTGTGACCGAACGCGAGCGCGCGGCTCGCCAGCGCCGCGGCCAGCGCAACCGTATCGTGCGTGCCGGGTGTCAGCCGCTGCAGACTCGCGCCGAGCGCGTGATCGAGCGGCCGCAGCCAGCCTTCGCGCAGCCACCGATCGAGCACGCTCATGCGGCCTCCCGGCGCTGCGGCGCGAGCAATGCGTCGAGCGCTTCGATCAATTCGCGCGACGGCCGCGCGACGAACACGCCGGCGGCGTCGCGCGAGAGATCGAGACCGCGACAGAAGAGATAGCGCACGCCGCCGAAATGCGTGTCGTAGTCGTAATCGGCGCGCCGGAAACGCAACCAGCGATGCAGCGCAAGTGTGTAGATGAGGTATTGCAGGTCGTATTCGCTCTCGCGCACCGCGCGCGCGAGGCCGTCGGCCGAATAGTCGGCGAGGCGATTGCTCTTGTAGTCGACGATGTACGCGCGGTCCGCGTGCAGATAGACGAGATCGATGCGCCCCGTCATCAGGCCTTCGAGCCGCTCGCGCGTGCCGAAGCCGTCGCGATCGCGCAGCAGGTCGTGACGATGCAGCAGCTCGACGAGCCGCTCGACCGAGACCGGCTGCAGCGCGAAGTGGAACTCGATCTCGGCGCGACGCTCGCGCGGCGCGATGTCCGCAAGCCGCACGCCTTCGGGCAATCGCGCGTTGACGGTATCGCGCACGAGCGCCGTCAGCGGCGCAAGGCCGCCCGCGATGCCGTCGTCGACATAGCCGTTCGCGCCCAGCGCGTGCCGGAGCGCTTCCTCTTCGCCATCCGGCGGCGCATCGTCCTGCCAGTCGCGCCAGCGCGCGAAGTCGATCGTCTCGAGCGCCGCGTGCAGCGCGTTGCCGAAGCGCGCGCCGACATACGGCGATGCCGTGGGCTCGAGCGCGATTTCGGCCGGCTCGTCCTCGGCGCCTTGCGCGTCGATCGCGTCGGGTTCGGTGCCGGGTTCCTCGCGCGCGAGCTGCGAGAAGCTGTGCACCCACCAGTCGCGACGCAGGACGCGGCGCGCTTCGCGCATCGTGACGCCGGGTCCGTCGTCGATCGGCAGCGGCAGCGCTCGCGTGACGAGATCGGGAAACGGATCGCGCACGATCGCGCGCGGCGCCGCTTCGACGAGACGTTTGAACGCATCGTCGATCGCATCGGCGCTGGTACTTCCGATCCTGCCGTCCTTGCCGCCCTGGAGGAGCCACGACAGCGCCGGCTTCTCGCCGCGCCCCGGATTGACCGACGCCGCATAGAGCCAGGCCGCGTGGCGCGCGCGCGTGAGCCCCACGTAGAGAAGGCGCAACTGTTCGGAGAGGAGCTCGCCGCGCTCGTTTGTTTTTGCCGCGTCGTACGCCGCGTCGTCGATGCCCTTGATTTCGGCGCGCAGCACGCGGCGTCCGTCGATGCGATCGGCGATAAGCCCGACGCCGCTCGACCAGATCTCGGCGGTCGCGAGCCCTGCAAACGGCAGGAACACGAGATCGAACTCGAGGCCTTTGGCCTTGTGCAGCGTCATGATGCGCACGCGTTTCGCATCCGATTCAAGCCGGACCTGCTGCGCCTCGTCGAAGCCGTCGCTCTCGTCGATCTGCCGCGCGAGCCAGTCGGCCTCGCCGGCTTCGCCGAGCACGCGCGAGCGCGCCGCCTGCACTTCCTCAGCGACCTGCAGGTACTTGCCGAGACGCCGCTCGCCGTCGGCGAGCTTCAGGAGTCGCGGCGCCGCGCGCGCGACGAGCTCGCGCACGACCGCGAGCGGCCCGAACCGCGACCAGCGCTCCCGCCAATCCTGGAACGCGTCGAGCCATTGGCGATGCGCGGCCTCGTCGCGCGACAGCGCATCGATCGCGAGCGCATCGACGCCGATCAGGACGCTCGCGCAGTGCCGCGCGCAGCCGGCTCTCGTGGCCGATCGCGAGCAGCGCTTCGAGCAGGCGCAGGATCTCGGTCGCCTCGCTCGTGCCGAACACGCTTTCGCGAAGCGCCGTCACGCTCGCGATGCCGCGCAGCGCGAGCTCGCGCTGTATGCGCGCCGCTTCGTCGTTGCGGTTCACCAACACCGCGATGTCGCCGGGCTCGATGCGCCGCGGCGCGCCGTCGCTCTGGATATGGAGTGGTGCATCGTGGAGCACTCGATCGATCTCGCTCGCCGCCGCGCGCGCGGCCAGCGCGCGGGCGGCGTCCATCTTCATCGGCCGCGGATCGGGCTCGCCGTCGCCGCGCGAAAGATTGAGCAGATGCAGCGCAGGCGCCACGCGCTTGCCGTCGGCGAGATCGGCGTCGGCGACGTTGCCGCCCGGCCGCACGACGGGATAGCCGGTCACGCCGTCCGCGAACGGATGCGCGCCGCCCTCGGCGAACACGGCGGCGACCGCTTCGATCATGCGCGGGCGCGAGCGGAAGTTGCGATCGAGCGTCTCGGTCGATTCGGCGTCGGCCCCGGCGGCGTGGTACGTGTGCACGTCGCCGCCGCGGAAGCGGTAGATCGCCTGCTTCGGATCGCCGATCAGGAATAACGCGGGCTTCGCGACGTCGTCGCGCTCGACGTAGATGCGGCGGAACACATCCCACTGCTTCGCGTCGGTGTCCTGGAACTCGTCGACGAGCGCGACCGGGCAATCGCGGCGGAGCTCGCTCGCCAGATGCGCGCCTTGCGGCGACGCAAGCGCCGCGTGCACGCGCTCGACGAGATCGTCGAAGCCGACGAGGCCGCGGTCACGCTTGATGGCAGCCATGCGTGCGAGCGCCGCCCCATGCACATCGTGCAGGAGGTTTGCGCGCGCCTCCGCGTGCGCGCGGAGCGACGCAGCGCGCACGACGAGATAGCGGTCGACCGCGGCGGAGAGCGCGACCGCCGGCGGCGCCTGGCGCTTGAAGTTGCCCTTGCGCCGATCGGCGATGCCCGCCGTCGTCAACGCTTCGAGCCGCTCGTTGAAAGCCTCGTCGAGCGCCGATCCATTGGCGAATGCCGCGAGCGCGACCCAGGTCTGCGCCATCGTCGCGTCTTGCGGCCGGTTGCGTACGAGCACGCCGGCGGCGCGCGCGTCATCGATCACGCGACGGCATTCGGCAAGATCGCGACGGCAAGCGTCGCGAAGCGACTCCGTCGCCGCATCCAGCGCCGCAAGCGCCTCGCGATCGGGATCGGCGCGTGCCGGCAGCAGCGTCTCGGCGAGGAGCAGTTTTGGCAGATCGCGTGCGAGCGCTTCGGGTGTTTTCCAGAGTGTTTCGAGCCGCCTCACCGTGTCGTCGTCGCGCGTAAACCATCGCCAGATGTCGTACGCGATCTCAGCATGAAGGGCACGCTCGCTCGTAACGAAATCGGTCGCGACGAGCGGCTCGCCGCTCGCGAGCGCGTGATCGGACAGGATGCGCTGGCAGAACGCGTGAATCGTGTGGATCGGTGCGAGATCGATCTCGCCGACGGCGCGGCGAAGGCGCGCGGCGAGCGCGGGCGCAGGTTCGAGCGCGAGCCGGCGTTCGAGCACGCGGGCGGTGATCGCGACAGCCGCATCGGTGCTGTCGCATGCGGCGCGCAGTGCATCCGCGATCGAGCGACGCGAGCGACGCCGCCGCGACGAGCTGCGTGCGCAGGCGCTCGCGAAGCTCCTCGGTCGCAGCGATCGTGTACGTGACCGCGAGCACCTTCTTCACCGGGAGCTCGCGCTCGATGACGAGCCGCGTGTGCAGCAGCGCGAGCGCGAACGTCTTGCCGGTGCCGGCGCTCGCCTCGATGCGATGCGTGCCTTCGAGCGGCCAGTCGATGATCGGCGTCGTCATGCCGCGGGCTCCGGCACGCGTGCGTCGCAGATCGCCGCGAACACGTTCGTTGCCCATGCGCGGAATGCGATCGTCGCCGAGTCGTCGACAAATGGCATCGCGCCGCGCAGCGCGAGCAGCGTCGCGGCGTCAGTGCCCTCGCCGCCGCCGGTCCGCGTGATCCATTGTTTCGCGGCCGCTTCGTCCGCGGCGGCGGCATCGTCGTTCACCTTGTCGAGCCAGGCCCACGCGGCGGTGGGCCGGAACGGCAGCGGCTTTGCGAGACCGCGGCGCATGACACCGACGAGCCAGCGCAACGCATCGCGCGCGTCTTCGCGCGGATGCGCGGCGAGCGCGCGCGGGCCGACGTCGCCGCCGTCGAAGTTCGCGAACGTCAGCACCGGCCGCGGATCGCCGAGCGCGGCGAGCACGAGCGCATCGAGATGCCAGCGCACGATGTTGCGCGCACTGACCTTGCCGACACGCGTGCGGATCGCCTGCGCGTCGTCGACGTCGTTGAGCGTGCCTGCGAGCCGCACGTCGCCAAGCGCGATCTCGAACGGCAGCCGGCCGAGCGCGCCGCGCCGCGCCGCGTGAACCGCATCGGTGATCGGGCGCGCCTGACGCAGGATCTCGCGCAGGCGCTGCGCGCCGGCTGCGCCGGAAGGGAGCTCGCCCTCGGCTTGCAGGCGGCGACACAGACGCGCCTCGTCGATCGCGGCATCGGCGATCAGCGCGTCGTGCACGCGGCCGAGCAGGATGAAATGGTCGAGCGCATCGGCCGACACGAATGGCTCGTTCTCGTCGAGGTGCGCTTCGTAACGGTCGAGGCGAACGCGCAGGCGCTCGCGCAGGAAGATCTTCGGCGGATCGATCAGGAAGCGCTGCAAAGCGAGGTAGTCGATCGTATCGACCGGCGCGACGTCCGGATCCGGCGGCAACGGCACGGGCGCGAACGGCGGCAGCGCTTGCGCGGCCGGCGTCGTCGCGAGCGCGCCGGCCCACGACGTGTCGAATCGGACGCGACGCGGATCGGCGTCGGACGCGCGGCCGAACGGCTGCAGCGGATGCTGGAGCACGAGTCGCTGGCGCGCCTCGGCGGAATCGTCGAAGTACGACGCGGCGACATCGAGCAGCTCGCAGATCACGACCGATGGCTCGCGCGCCGAATCGTCGATCGCGTCGTGGCCGATGTAGCTCAGATACAGCACGTCGCTGGAAGCGGTCAGCAACTGCAGGAACAGGAATCGATCGTCGTCGCGCACCGATCGGTCGCCGCGACGGCGCTGGCCCGGCTTGTCGAGCGCGGCCGCGAGCCGGTTCAGCACCGGCGACGGCTCGCGGCGCGGATAGTCGCGGTCGTTGAGACCGAGCAGGCAGATCACGCGGAACGGAATCAGCCGCATCGGCACCATGCGGCAGAACGTGACGCCGCCGGCGAGGAACGGCTGACGCGCGTCGGGCTCGGCGAACCGCGCGGCGAAATGCGCACGTACGACATCGGCCGGCAGCGGCTCGTCGAGGCCGGCTTCGGCGGCGGCGCGGCCGAACGCGTCGATTTCGCCGAACACGCGATCGCGTGCGCGCGCGTCGGCGACATCGCTGGGATTCGCCGGCAACAGCGCTTCGAGCGTCGTGGTCAACTGCGCCTGCCAGTCGGCTGGCGTGTGCGCGCGCGAAACATCGAGCGCGGCGCGCCCGATCACGGCGAGCAGATGGATCAGCGCATCGAGCGCGTCGAGCGCGTGGCCTTCGAGATCGGGCCACGGCGCGACACCGGCGATGTCGGCGTCGCCGCCGGCCGCATGCCCGAGCAGCAGCCGGTCGAGCGCGAAGCGCCACGTGAACGCATCGTCGGCTGGCGCGCCGAGCCGCGCGCGATGCGCGGCGTCGAGACCCCAACGCGCGCCGGCATCCTGGATCCATGTGCGCAGACGATCGATCGACTCTGCGTCGAGATCGAAGCGCCGCATCAGCGGCGGCAGCGCGATCAGGTCGAGCACTTCGTTGCTGGTCAGCCGCGCGCGGTCGAGACCGAGGATGCGCAGCGCAAGATCGGCGACCGGCGAGGCCGCGAGCGAGCTTTCGTCGGCAACCGTGTACGGAATGAAGCGCGGCGTGCCTTGCGCGCCGCCGAATACGGCGGCGATGTATGGCGCGTACTGGTTGATGTCGGGCGTCATGACCGCGACGTCGCGCGCCTCGAGCGTCGGATCGTCCTCGAACAATGCGCGCAAGTGGTCGTGCAGCACTTCGACTTCGCGCGCCCGCGTGTGGCACGCGTGGATCTGCAGCGTGCGGTCGTGCGCGATCGTGTCGATCGCGAGTTTCTCGCCGTGCGGCGCGCGGCGTTCGAGCAGGTCGAGCTGCAACCGCTGCAGCAGGCCGCGCGGCTTGGGCTCGGCGTAGGCGTCGATCTCGTGCGGCGCGACGATCTCGTACGAGAACAGCGTAGCGATGAAGTCGCGGCCGGCGCGGCCCCACGCGGCGAGCAGCGGATTCTCGCCGTCGTCCAGAGGATCGTCGACATCGGTGGCGAGCCGCTCGCGCAGCGTGACGAGATCGCCCCAGTACTTGCGCGTCGGTGTCGGCAGGTAGAAATGCACGGTCGCGCCGCGCGCGGCGGCGGTCATGATGCGCAGCACGTCCGGCGACACGTTGAGGCACGCGAACGCGAAGATGCGCGCCGGCAATCCACGCGGCGCCGGCGCGTCAATGCCGTCGAACGTGCGCAGGAAGCGGTCGATGGCCTGCGCGCGGTGCGCGATGCCGTGCGTCGCGCGGCGCCAGAGCTCGGCCTGCCAGTCGTCGCGGTCGGCGCCGCGATCCCACGCGAGCAACCAGTCGCGCCGCCACGCCTGGTATTTCGTGAATGCGTCAGCGAGCGCTTGCGCGAGCGACCACGCACGCAGCGCGCGGTCGGGGCCATCGAGGTAGCGATCGAGCGCGGCCGCGATCGGCGCGGAGTTCCGCGACGCCGAATCCTGCAGCACCGCGTAGATCCGCCAGACGAGCCGCGACGGCTCGATCGTGCGCGCATCGTCGTGCTCCGGCACGTTCGCGGCGAGCACTTCGCCGACGAACTCGCCCGGCGCGAGGAAGCGGAGGTTCGCCGCGATGCCGTGCCGCTCCGCGAGCGTCGCCTGCAGCCAGCGGCGCATCGACGGCTGCGGAATCAGGATCGTATCGGGCTCGAGCAGGCCGGTGCCCGGCGGGATGTTTTGGAGCTCGCGCGCGAGGAGCTCGGCCAGCACGTCGAGCGCGTTGCCGTGATAGAGGCGGAAGTCCGGTGCCGCGGGCATCGGTGAATGATGCCCGAGCGCGTCTCGTTACGTGCGACGGATCGTGCGCCCGGCACGACGGAATCGGCGCGCGGCGCGGTATCGTGCGATCTTTTGGACACGCACCTCGTTGAGGCAGACACGCATGGCGCGACGTGCACCGGTCGACGGACTCTCGCTCGAAGCGCTCGGGCTCGATGCGCACGAGACGGCGGCCTATCTCTCGCTGCTCGATCATCCGCGCGCGACCGCGGCGGAGATCGCCGACGCGATGGGGCTCCCGGCGCGGCGCGCGCAGCGCCTGCTCGATGCGATCGAGGCTCGCGGGCTCGTGACGCATTCGCCGGAGCGGCCGCGGCGCTATCTGCTCGCCGCGCCGGACATGGCGATCGAGGCGCTGATCCTGCAGCGCGAAAAGGAATTGCAGCGGATCCGCGGCAGCGTCGGCCAGCTGCACGAGCGCGCGGCGCTGCACCGGCAGTCGACGCCGCAGCCGCTGATTGAGCTCATCACGCAGCGCGAGTCGGAGCGGCAGGTGTTCCGCCAGCTGCAGGCGTCGGCGCAGCGCGAGCTGATCTTCCTCGTGCGTCCGCCGATCCTGATCTCGCGCCCGGCCGCGCCCGAGGCGCCCGACTACGAGACCGACGCGCGCTCCCGCGGCGTCCGCTATCGCGGCATCGTCGATTCGGATTACCTCGCGCTGCCGGGCGCGGTCGAGCACGTGCGCACTGACATCGACAAGGGCGACGAAGTGCGCGTCGTGCATCGCCTGCCGTTCAAGATGGTGCTCGCGGACCGGCGCACGGCGCTGATTCCGCTCGATCTCTCCTCGCCGCGCAGCGAAGTGCTGCTCGTGCGCTCGTCGGCGCTGCTCGATGCGCTGTACGCGCTGTTCGAATCGCTCTGGGATCGCGCCGTGCCGGTGTCGCTCGATCGCGATCGCTCGCTGAAGACCGGCGCGGACGTCGCCGGTGTCGCGCACGAGGCGCGCGAAATCCTGCGGCTGATGGCGGCCGGGCTCAACGACAAGGCGATCGCGCACGAGCTCGGCATCTCGATGCGCACGCTGAACCGGCGCATCTCGGAGCTGATGACGCAGCTCAACGCGCGCAGCCGCTTCCAGATCGGCTGGATCGCGTCGCGGCTGCTCGGCGATTGAGACTTGCTGCACACGCCGCTGGCTGATCTACGCCATGGCGGACATCGGCCGCGTCACCGCGTTGCCGTGCGGCGGAACGGCGCCAGATACTCGCGCCTCGCATCGACTTGGGGATTGCCATGAAAGCGCTGGTTGCTTCGATCGCGGTTGCGTTGCTGGTCTCGGTTCCGTTGCGCGCCGAGGATGTCTGGAACGAGCAGCGAGCCGTGCCGGACGAGGCAGGCTCGAATGCGCAGTTCGGTTCGGCGGCGTCGCTCGACGGTTCGCTCGCGCTGTTCGGCGCGGATGGCGAGAACGGCTTTCAGGGTGCGGCCTATTTCTACGCGAAGGGCGACAGCGGCTGGACCGAGCTGCAGCGCATCACGCCGGACGATTCGGCGGCGAGCGAGTTCGGCTATCGCGTTCTGCTGCGCGGCGACCTTGCGATCGTGACGGCGGACCAGAGCTCGCCGGGCAATAACACGGCGCAAGGATCGGCTTATGTATTCGCGCCGGACGGTACAGGCACGTGGGCTCAAACCCAGATCCTGCTCGCCGACGACGGACAAACGTTCGACAACTTCGGCTCGACCGCATCGATGGACGGCAATACGCTCGTCATCGGCGCGCACGGCGCGACCGTCGGTACCAACCCAGCGCAGGGCGCAGCGTACATTTTCGCAAACCACGCCGGTACGTTCGGGCAATCGGGCAAGGTCGTCGCCGACGACGGCGTCGCGTACGACAACTTCGGCATCACGACGGCCATCGTCGGCGATACGCTGTTCGTCGGGGCGGCGACGGCAGCGATCGGCGGCAACTTCGGCCAGGGCGCGGTCTACGCGTACCAGCTCGACAACGGGACGTGGACGCAGACGCAGAAACTCGTCGCCGACGACGGCGCGAGCGGCGACAACTTCGGCCTCAGCCTCGCGTTCGACGGCACGACGCTGATGGTCGGCTCGATCTTCAGCGGCGGCACCGGCGGCGTCTATGTGTTCACTTACGACGGCACGAGCTGGCAACAGCAGCAGCGCCTCAGCGTCGACGGCATCAGCCAGTTCTCGTATTTCGGCAACGCGATCGCGTTGCACGACGGCGAAGCGCTGATCGGTGCCGACGGGCAGAACGTCGGCACGGACACGACGGTCGGCGCGGCGTATCTCTTCGGCTTCGACGGCACGAGCTGGGTCGAAAAACACACGTTCCTGTCGAGCGACGGCACGACCGACGACTTCTTCGGCCTCGCGGTCGACTACGACGGCACGACCGCGCTGATCAGCACGCTGCACCCGAACGGCAACCAGGGCGCCGCGTACTTCTACAGGCACGACACGATCTTCACAGATGGCTTCGACGGCTGAAGGGGCGCTTTTCCGTCAGCGCAGTGCACATTTCGGGCGGGTCCGCGCAAGGTCTGTACAACGCGGCCCACTTGTACAGTTCCGCCCGCTCGACGGCAGCGAGATTATTCAGTCGGCAGCGCCGTCACTACGACACCCCCATGGTGGCCGTACAGCAAGTGAGGGCACCGCCAAAAACTATGACCCGGGAGTTGCGCTCCCGGGTCTTTTTTTTGGGCTAGGCAGTCCCGCGCGCCGCCTGCCGGCGCAGGCGCAGAGGCGTAATGCCGCGGCGCTTCTTCAGCGTCGTCGTCAGGTGGCTCTGGCTCGAGAAGCCGGCGCTGATCGCGATGTCGGCGAGATCGTGCGCCGTGGTCGCGATCAGGAGGCACGCGCGGTCGAGGCGCCGCTCGATCACGTACTGCATCGGCGTCATGCCGAACGTGTTGCGGAACGCGATCGAGAACTCGCGCGCGTCGTAGCCCGCCAGACGTGCGAGATCGGTGCGCGAAAGGCGCCGCTCGAGTCGCGCGTCGATGAACGACTTGAGGCGCCGCACATGCGCCGGCGCGAGCCGATCGCCGGCGTGCTCGGCCTCGAACACCGGTGGGGCATAGCGCGCGAAGACGTGCAGCGCGAACGTGCGCAGCAACGCATCGGCAAAGAGCGCCGAGACTTTGCCGCGTTGCGAGCCCGGATCGAAAAGACGCGCGGAACTCCTGCTGCAGACGCTCACGGGCGTTGTTCGGCGGCACGAAGTACAGCGTGCCTTCGAAGATGTGGGTGTTGTAGGAGGTCGGCCAGTAGTGGTACGTGAGGTACCAGTTCGGCTCCCAGACGAGCAGCATGAAGTTCGGGAAGAACACGAACGAGTCGATGCCCCACGCGGGATGGCGGGCCGGGTTCACGCCCGGCGGCAGCTCACCGATGTCGGGCTTGTCCCATGGCCCGAACAGCCCGCTCCGCAGCACGCGCTCGATCGGCTTGACCATGTTCAGATCCTTCGGCGGCGACATGCCTCCCCAGGACGACACCATGCCGTGCGGGCCGTCGAGCGCGTACCACAAGCCCTCGAACCCGTAGCTCTGCAGCTTGCGTGACTCGTCGGACACCGCTTGCTTCGCGTGCAGAACCGGTGCGTGGTAGAACTCGGCGAAGGCGTCGATGAACAACTTCCAGTTGCTGCCGACGTTGGCCCGGTACTTGTACACCTGCGTCATCTGGTCGAACGGGTAACCGCTGAGGCCGGCGCCGAACTCACCGAGATAGGCAGCCACCGGCGTCTCGTTGCCCGCGTCGAGGTTGACGAAGATGAACCCTTCCCACACTTCACACTGCACCGGCACGAGGCCGTAGTCGGCCTTGTCGAGATCGAAGAACTCGGACTCCTGCTGCACGAACGTGAGGTCGCCGTCGAGGTTGTAGCGCCAGCCGTGGTACTTGCACGTGAACTGCCTGCACGTACCGCTCGTCTCTTCGAGCGGATAGTCGTTCCACACGAGCTTGTTGCCGCGATGGCGGCAGATGTTGTGGAACGCGCGCACCTCGCCGTCCGAGCCGCGCAGCACGATGACCGACGTGCGGGCGGCATCGAGCTCTCTGGTGAAGTAGCTGCCCGTGCGCGGCAACTGCTCGACGCGACCGACGTTGAGCCACGTGCGACCGAAGATCGCATCGCGCTCGTGCTCGTAGTGCTCAGGCGAGATCGAGTCCTCGTACGACACCGGGCCGGTGCCCAGTTCGGGGTAGTGCTCCGTCCAGCTGCCCTCGGCCGGCTTCACGAAGTGCGGCATCTCGACCTGACCTTGTTCCGTGGTTGCTGCGACAGGATAGCAGGGATCTCGAAAAGCGAGAAGCCCGTTTCCGCCTCAGGTGTTGCGTCCGCCGTTGACGCCGATGACCTGGCCGGTGATGTAGCTCGCCTCGTCGCGCACGAGGAACGCGCAGGCTGCAGCGATGTCCTCGGGCAGCCCGACGCGACGCACGGGCGTCTGCGCGGCGTGGTACTCGACCCCTTCGCCGAGGAGGCCCTTCTCCTCGGTCCGGCGGAGCATCGGCGTGTCGATGAACCCGGGCGGGATCGTGTTCACGGTGATGCCCTGCGGCGCGAGTTCGAGAGCCAGCGCCTTGGTGAACCCGATCACGCCGGCCTTCGCCGCCACGTAATGCGTCATGAGCGGCTGGCCGCTGTGCGCGCTCGACGACGAGATGTTCACGATGCGGCCCCAGCCCGCCTCGATCATGTCGGGGACGACGGCCTGGCAGCACGCAAACGTCCCCGTGAGATTCACGGCAAGGATGCGGTTCCACTTTCTCGTCCGTGATCGAGAGGAACGGATCGAACCCGTCGAGCCCCGCGTAGTTCACGAGGATCGTCGGCGGGCCGAGCCGCGACCGTGTCTCGCTCGACGCGGCGTCGATCTGGGAACGATCGGTGACATCGACGGTGACACCGATCGCAGGCCCGCCACCGTCGGCGATCTTCGCCGCGGCGGCTTCGGCGGCCGCTCCGTCACGATCGAAGATGGCGACGACAGCGTTGCCGTCGGCCGACAAACGCTCGCTGATCGCGAGCCCGATGCCCGACGTGCCGCCGGTCACGATCGCGACCCGTGCGTCCTGTGTCATCGCGTGTCGGATCCCCCCTGGTGTCAGGTCTCCGTCGCGGACCTGCTGACGCAAGCGGAACTTCTGGACCTTGCCCGACGCGTCCGTGGGAAGTCGTCGACGACGTACAGCGACTCGGGCCACTTCTGCCGGGCCAGCCCGGCGGCCTCGAGGCCGCGCTTCGAACGTCTGCGAGGGTCGGCGCGCAGCACCGTCGCGCACCCGGATCACCGCCGCCGCGTGCTCGCCGAGACGCTCGTCGGGGGCGGCGACGACGCTGACCTCGGCGATCGCGTCGAGCCCGAGCATGACCTCCTCGACCTCGTCCGCGCTGATGTTCTCGCCGCCGCGGATGATGATGTCGGACAAGCGATCGGTGATCGTGAGGTAGCCGTCGTCGTCGAGCACGCCGATGTCGCCGTGCGGTACCAGCCTCGCGTCGCTGGCGATACCAGCCATCGGCGTCGAACACCGCGTCGGTGAGCGCCGGGTCGGTGTAGCCGACGCAGCAGTCCGGGCCGCGGCTGAAGATCTCGCCGTCGTCGCCAGCCGGATCTCGACGCCGGGCAGCGCGTGGCCGTCGGTCGTGAGCCGCTTGACCTCGGGCTCGTCGATCAGCGAAGCCGGTGATCGACGGGTGCTCGGTGCTGCCGTACGAGCGGAACATCTTGATGCCGAGTCGGTCACCCGCTCCCTGACCGCGACCGGCACAGGCGAGCCTCCGAGGCCGCCGAACGGCATCGAGCGCGAGATGCTCGTCCGTGAAGTCCGGATGGTCGAGCAGGCTGGTGAGGAAGTACGTGGCGCCACCGGACACGCCGAGGTGCTGCTCGCGCATCAGGCGCAGGATCTCGCCCGGATCCCACACGTCGACGAGATGGACCGGCCGGTCGCGCAGCAGCGGGACGAGGAACGCGTTGACCATGCCGATGAAATGGCCGACCGGGCGCCGTGATCTGGCCGGTCGACGGCGCACCCGTGATCTGCGCCGGGCCGCCGCCGGGAAAGAAGTAGTCGAGCTGGCGGGTCTCGAACCCGATCGTGCGGTGCGAATGGATGACGCCCTTCGGATCGCGCGTCGTGCCGGATGTGAACGCGATGATCGCCGGCGCGTCGGGATCGACCGCCGCCGGTGCGTCGATCGGGTTCGCCGTCGAGCAGCGACGCGAACGACGTCGCTCCCGGCGGGCGGGCACGATCCGCGGCCCTGCCCGGCGACCAGCCAGCGCGCGTTCGGATGATCGACGAGCAACGACTCGTACATCGCGAGGTGATCGACGTGGCCGAACCGGTCGGCGGTGACGACGACATCGGGTTCGGTGGCTCGGAGGATGTACTCCACCTCCTTGGCGCCGTAGAAGTGGACGATCGGCACGACGACCGCGCCGAGGTACGCAGCCGCCCAGAACGTGATGCCGGCCTCGACCCAGTTCGGTAGCTGGAACAGGACGACGTCGCCGGCGCCGACGCCCCGGCGCGCCGACTCGCCAGCGACCCGCGCACCACTCCGCTGTCGCGCAACGACCTCGCCAGCGACCGGGCGGCGCGGTCGACGTCGCCGAACGTGCCCGACCACGGATGCACCTTCGAGTGCACCTCGAACGGCGCGGCCGCCTTGGCGTCCAGCCCGTCGGCCACCATGTCCCCGAGGCTGGCGTCGGTCCACCAGCCTTCGTCGAGATAGCGCTGGCGGAGCGCTTCGGGGACGTCACGCAACCGCCACCGCTCGCTCGTCAGTGGCTGCGCTCCCCCACGGGCTCATGTTCTACACGAGGCGGCTATGCCATTGCCACTGTAGGAGAACTTCATTATCGTTTTCCGGGTGACGCGCGATCACACGTACCACGCCTTGCGTGTCGCTCGCGTCGTGGCCGAGACAGCCGACGCGTGCTCGTTCGTGTTCGACGTCCCCGAGGAGCTGCGGTCGACGTTCGCCTACGAGCCGGGCCAGTTCTGCGACGTGCGTGTCCAAGTGGACGGCGAGCCCTACATCCGCTGCTACTCGATGTCGTCGGCGCGGCCTGCGAACCTCGCAGCTCCGTGAATACATCCGCTGCTATTCGATGTCGTCCAGCGCGGCGTCGGCGAACCGTTGCAGGTCACGGTGAAGCGGGTGCCGGACGGCATCGTCTCGAACTGGATGATCGACACGATCGGCGAAGACGACCTCGTCGAGGTCGCCGCACCCGCCGGCTTCTTCCAACTCGCGGGCGACAGGCGATCTCGTCGCGTTCGGTGCTGGAAGCGGCATCACGCCGATCTTCTCGCTGCTGAAGACCGCGCTTGCCTGCACCTCGCGCCACATCCGTCTGCTGTACGCCAACCGCGATCGCGACTCGGTGATCTTCGGCGCGGCCATCGACGTGCTCGCGGAGGAGCACGGCGACCGCTTCGAGGTCATCCACCGTCTGGACGTCGAGCACGGGTTCGTCGACGCGGACGTCGTCCGCTCCGTCGTCGCCGACACGCCGAGTTCTCATCTGCGGACCGGCACCGTTCATGGACATCGTCGAGCAGACGCTTCTGGCCGACGGTGTCGACGCGGCGCGCATCCACATCGAGCGCTTCACCGCACTCGAACTCCCGACTGTTGCGGCTCCGGCCGACAGAGGTCGACGCGGCGCGCATCCACATCGAACGGTTCACACCGCTCGAGCCGCCGGCTGCTCCGCGACTGAGCCCGCGAGCACGGGCGCGACGACCAACGGCAGCGCGTCACCATCGAGCTCGACGGTCGCACGGACGTCGCCGACCACCGGGCCGGGACCACGATCCTGCAGACCGCACGACAGCTCGGCATGTCACCGCCGTTCTCGTGCGAGTCGGGCAGTTGCGCGACCTGCATGGCGGCCGCCTCGTCGAAGGCGGCGCATCGATGCACGTGAACAACGCGCTCACACCCGAGGAGGTGGACGAGGGCTGGGTGCTCACCTGCCAAGCCGTTCCCACCACGCCAACGGTCCACGTGGTCTACGGCTACGACTGACTGGCGACCCAAAGGCAAAGCCTTTTGGGTCGGCCTATCGGTGCCGTCCTTCGGACGGCGCTGACTCCTTGTCGCTGGTCGACCGAGCAAGTCGGATCGACCAGCAGCTCCCGCCTACGTACTCGGCGTCTGACTGCTTCCCAGACAGCCACTCGTCGCGCAACGTGCGGCGCAGCACCTTGCCCGACGGCAGGCGTGGGATGGCGTCGACCACGACCACGTGACGCAGCTGCTTGTACGTCGCCAGCGAGTCGGCGACCGACCGGCGCAGCTCGTCGGGACACCGGCACGCAGGATCGAGCTGCACCGCCGCGACCGGCACCTCGCCGGCGCGCTCGTCGGCCACGCCGAACACCGCGCAGTCGAGCACGGACGGGTGGCCGTGCAGCACCGCCTCGATCTCGGCCGGCGCGACCTGGAAGCCGTTGACCTTGATCATCTCCTTCGAGCGGTCGGTGAGGTGCACCCAGCCCTCGGGCTCGAGCCAGCCGACGTCGCCGGTGCGGTACCAGCCGTCGACGAGCACGCGTCACCGTTGGCCTCGTCCGGGAGGTAGCCGGCCATCACCGACGGGCTCTGCACCTGGATCTCGCCGATCTCGCCCGGCGGCAGCACCTCGCCGGTGTCGAGATCGACGACCCGCAGCTCGACGCCCGCGGGAGGCACCGGCGGAGTCGAGCCGCCACGACGGGATCGCCGGCGGCCGCACCTCGCGCCGGTCGCACCGGGTTGCAGGCGATGACCGGCAGCTCGCTCGCGCCGTAGGCGGGCAGCCAGCGCACGCCGGTGCGTTCCGTCACCCAGGCCGCGACGCTCTCGGTCACCGGCGTCGCGCCCCACATGATGTAGCGCAGCGACGAGAGGTCGAACTCCTCGAGCTCGGGTGGTTGGCCATGGCCAGGGCGATCGGCGCCACCGCCATCTCGAGCGTCATGCGCTCGCGTCGCGATGCGGCGCAGCACCTCGTCGAGATCGAAGCGCGCGTGCAGGCGCACGCTCGCGCCGGCCGACGCGGCGGCGAGCAGGTTGAGCAGGCCGAGGATGTGCGACGGCGGCGTCGCGACCTGGAACCGGTCGTCCGGACCGAGGCCGAGCGCGTCGCACCAGTGCTCGGTGGCGAGGCCGATCGAGCGGTGGGTGTGGCGCACCGCCTTCGGCAGTCCGGTCGTGCCGGAGCTGAACACGAGCACCGCCTCGTCGTCCTCGGCGCCGTCGTCGAATCGACGGGCGGGACCGACGGCGCCGTCGCCGAATCGAGGGCGGGCTGCCGAGCGGCCATGGCTTCGAGCGCCGCGGCGTCGTCGAGATCGACGACCCGTTCGTGGCCCACGTCGCTCGGCGAGCAGCGCCGCGCCGACCGCCGTCGGCGACCGCGTACGAGGGCTGCGTCGAGCGCGGACCGCGTGGTCGACCTCGATCGCCTTCCACGCCGGGCTGAGCAACACCGCGGCGGCGCCGAGCTTGCTGATGCCGTGCACCGTGGTGACGAACTCCGGACGGTTCGTCAGCATCATCGCCACCCGGTCACCAGCCCGACACCGTGCGCCACCAGAGTGGGCGGCGAACGCGTTGCTGCCCCGCGTCGAGCTCGGCGAACGACCACTGATCGCTGCCCGCGAGCACCGCGGCGCGATCGCCGAACCGCTCGGCGGCCCGCTCGAGGCCGCGGTGCATCATGACGAGCTCGCCGCGCTCGCGCAGCACGTCCTTCATGACCTTGCCGGTGGCGTTGAGCGGCAGCTCGTCGACGATCTCGACCGCCGGCGGCACCTTGTAGTTGGCCATCTCCTCGCGCGCCACGCGATGATCTCCGCGTCCGTCGTCCCGGCCCCCGGGCGTAGGACGACGAACGCCATGCCGACCTCGCCGAGGCGCTCGTCGGGGACGCCGATCACCGCGGCCTGCTGGATGTCGGGGTGGCGCAGCAGCAGCGTTCTCGATCTCGGCCGGATAGGCGTTGAAGCCGCCGACGATGAACATGTCCTTCGACCGGCCGACGATGCGCAGGCAGCCCGCGCTCGTCGACGACGCCGAGGTCGCCGGTGCGCAGCCAGCCGTCGGCCGACAGCGCCTCCGCGGTCGCCTCGGGATCGTCGAGGTAGTGCGACATGATGCTGCCGCCCCGCAGCAGGATCTCGCCCGCCTCGCCCGGCGGCACGTCGCCGCCCTTGTCGTCGACGATGCGCAGCTCGAAGCCGGGCCGGGGGCGGCCGACGGTGGTGGCGATGGTCTCGACGTCGTCGTCCGGCGAGGTGCGCCCGGTGCCGCCCGCGGTGCCGCCCTCGGTGAGCCCGTAGCCGGTGATGATCACCGAGAACGGCAGCTCGTCGTCGATGCGGCGGATCAGCTCGACCGGGATGTCGGCCGCGCCGGTGACCGCGACCCGCAGGCTCGACAGGTCGTGCTTCGCGCGGTCGGGGTGGTCGAGGATCGACTGGTAGAGCGTCGGCGGCGCCGGGCAGCACGGTGACCCGCTCGGCCGCGACCCGGCGCAGCGCCCGGTCGACGTCGAACACCGGCTCGGGCAGCATCGTCGCGCCGGCGGCGACCGAGGCGAGGATCCCGGCCTTCAGCCCGAACATGTGGAAGTACGGGTTGACCATCAGGTAGCGGTCGCCGGCGGTGAAGCCCGTCATCGCCACCCAGTCGGTGGCCACCCGCAGCGTGCGGCCGTGGGTCTGCACGACGCCCTTCGGCACGCCGGTCGTGCCCGAGGTGAAGAGGATGTCGGACGGGTCGTCGGGGCCGACGGCCGAGCGGCCTGTCGCCGCGAGCGACTCGCCGCCGGGAGCCTGCGCCACGAACGCGTCCCAGTCGGTGCTCCGTCGACCATCACGATGGTGTCGAGGTCGGGCAGCTCGAACCCCTGCAGCATCGCGACGTAGTCGGTGCCGAGGAAGTCGTTGACGGTCACCAGCAGGCCCGGGCGCGGCTCCGCGACAGGATGTCGGCCGCCTCGGCGCCCTTGAACCGGGTGTTGACCGGGACGAGCACCGCGCCGGCCTGGAACAGGCCGAGCACGGCGACGATCCACCGCGCGCTGTTGGGCGCCCAGATGGCGACCCGGTCGCCCGGCTCGATGCCGGAGGCGACGAGCGCGGCGCCGAACGCGCGCGCCTCGTCGAGCAGCTCGGCGTAGGTGACCGCGACGTCGCCGTCGACGACGGCGAGGCGATCCGCCGAAGCGCTCCGCCGCGCGCACGGTCGACGCCGGGATCGTCTGCACGCCGTCAGACGCAGGACGGCGTCCTCGACGTTCATGAGGCCGGCGAGGTTGCCGCCCATGATCTTGCGGATCGACTCGTCGGGCAGCCCCGCGAGCTCGTCGACGTAGCTGCGCCGGGTCGGCGAGGCCCTCGGGGTGCGGGATAGTCGGAGCCGAACAGCACGTGGTCGACGCCGATCAGCTCGGCCAGCGCGCCGAGGTCCTCCTCCCAGAACGGGCTGATGTAGATGTTGCGCTTGATGACCGTCGATCGGGTCCTCGAGGAAGTCCTGCGGCATCTTCTTGTAGATGTCGGCCAGGTTCTTCAGCAGCGGCTCGACCCAGCTGCTGCCGTTCTCGATCACCGCGACCTTGAGCTCCGGGAAGCGGGACAGCGCGCCGTGGCAGACGAGCGCCGACGACCGCGTCCTCGATCGGCCGCCACGCCGACAGCATGCGGAACGCCTGGGGCTGGAACGGCAGCATCTCGCTGTCGCTGCCCATCCAGTCGTTGGTGTAGCGCTCGTAGCCGCTGTCGGACGAGTGCATGGCGACGAGGATGTCGTGCTCGACGACCTTCTCCCAGAACGGGTCGAACTCGGGCAGGCCGAACGACCGCGGGCCGCGGAAGCCCGGGCACCGGCGCCGGGCGGATCAGCACGACCTTGGCGCCGCGCTCGACCACCCACTCGAGCTCCTCGATCGCCTTGCTCGACGATCGGCAGCGTGATCACCGGCGTGGTGAAGATGCGGTCCTCGTAGTCGAACGTCCACGTCTCGTGGATCCACTCGTTGAGCGCGTGGATCGACGGCGTGGATCATCTCGGGGTCGTCCCGCATGCGCTCCTCGACGAGGCTGGCGAGCGTCGGGAACATGAGCGCCCGGTCGATGCCCTGCTCGTCCATCAGCTCGACGCGGGCGCCGGGCTCGCGGAACGCCGGGATCGCCCGCATCGGCTCGCCGAAGATCTCGCGGCGGCTCTTGCCCTCGGGGTTGCCCTTGCGGAAGTAGTCCTCCTGCGCGCCCGGGCGGGCGACGACGTCGAAGGTCGGGTTCGGGATGTAGTCGCTGATCTGGCCCCGCACGACGATCTTCGTGCGGCCGCGCACCTCGACGTAGTCGACGGCGCCCTTGTAGCGGTCGGGCAGGAACTTCGTCAGCGCGTCCCGGGTCTCGTACAGGTGGTTGTCGGCGTCGAACACCGGGATGTCGAGCGTGGCGTGCGACATCGGTCTCTCCTTCGGATGAGAACCGGTGCTGGTCGGGGAGTCCGCAGATGCACGATCGGCCGTCAGAGCGAGCCGTCGAGCGACGCGAGGTAGTCGCGGGTGCGCTTGCGACGAGGCGAGCAGCTCGTCGCGGTCGTCGCCGATGGGGACGACGCGCACCGATGACGTCGGTGACGCCGGCGTCGGCGAAGGACCGCAGTCGCTTCTCGATCGTCGACTCGCTGCCCGGCGGCGAGGATGTCGCCGACGTCGCGGGCGTCGCCGTGGTCGAGCAGCCGCTGGTAGTTGGGCGACATCTCGGCCTCGGACAGGATGCGGTTGGTGCGGGCGACGGCGACGTCGACCTCGTCGTCGCCGCAGAGGCACACCGGGATGCCGGCGACGATCGCGGGGCGCCGGCCGACCGGCCGCCTCGGCGGCCGCGGTGATCGTGCGGCGCGATGTGGGACGCCGATCGCCCGCTCGTCGGCCATCCAGAGGATCGTGCCGTCGGTGCGCTCGCCGGCGAGGCGCAGCATGACCGGGCCGAGCGCGGCGATCAGCACCGGCGTCGGCGTGACGTCGGTGATGTCGAGCGGGTTGTGGACCCGGAACAGCGTCGTTCTCGACGTCGACCGGGCCCGGGCCCGGCGAGCGCCTGGTCGAGCACGTCGAGGTAGGCCCGCATCGTCGCCGCCGGGCGCTCGTACGGCAGGCCGAGCATCTCGTCGATGATCCAGTGGTGCGACACGCCGAGGCCGAGCGAGCAGCCGGCCCTCGCACACGGCCTGCACCGACAGCGCCTGCTGCGCGAGCGCGATCGGGTGGCGCGGCTGCACCGGGCACGACCGCGGTGCCGATCTCGATGCGCGTCGGTCTCGCGCGCCGATGATCGCGACCGCGGTCAGGGCGTCGAAGTCGTCGGGGATCTGCGGGATCCAGACCGAGGACAGCCCGGCCTCCTCGGCCCAGCGGCGTCGGCGCAGGCGCTCGACCTTCGTGGCGTAGCGGCCCCGCTCCGGGCCGACCATCACGCCGATCCGCATCGATCCCCTCAGACCTCGGTGGCCAACCCCGTTCTGGCGTGACCACGTCGCATTGCGACGTACATGACGCCAGAACGAAGCCAGCTCAGAAGCTCTCGGCGAGATAGGCGGCCTCGATCTTGTCGAGCTGGCCGAACACCTCATCGGACGTGCCGCTCAGGACGATTCGTCCGCGCTCCATCACGTACACGCGATCGGCGATCTGCGAGCGCCTGACGGACGTGCTGCTCGACGAGGAGCACGCCGACGCCGCGCTCGGTGGCCGCGGCGCGGACGGCCGCGAGCAGGTTCGCTGACGATGATCGGCGCCAGTCCGAGCGACAGCTCGTCGGCGAGCAGCACCGTCGGATTGCGACCGAGCGCCCGCGCCAGCGACAGCATCTGCTGCTCGCCTCCCGAAGCAGAGCCCGGCGCGGCGGTCCATGATCCGTTCGAGCCCCGGGAAGAACGCGACGCGCGACCTGCGGCAGGCACGCGAGCGAGCTTGAGGTTGTCGGCCACCGACATGTCCATGATCACCGATCGCTCCTCGGTGACGTAGCCCGAGCCCGTTTCGGCACCGCACGTGCATCGGTGCCCGGGTCGGGCTGCCGCGGAACCGCACCTCGCCCTCGATCGGCGCCAGCTCGCCGGCCAGCGTGAGCAGCGTCGTCGTCTTGCCGGCGCCATTCGCACCGATGAGGGCGACGACCTCTCCGGCATCGACGCGGAGGTCGATCGTCGCGGACGACGGCCATCTTGCCGTAGCCGGCCGACAGGCCCTTGGCCTCGATCAGGGTCGTCGTGCGCGCGTCCGCGGCAGCCGTCACTGCGTCACCTGCTCGACCGCGATCGGCGTGGCCGAGATACGCGTCGCGGACCGCTTGGATCGCCGCGGACCTCCGTCGGGCGTACCGCTGGCGATCACGCGGCCGAAGTCGATGACGACGACGCGGTCGCACGTCGACATCACGAGGCCGACGTCGTGCTCGACGAGGAGCACGCCCATGTTGCGTTCGTCGGCGAGCCGTCGGATGAGCCGGGCGAGCTCGGCGCTCTCGTTCTCGTCGAGACCGGCCGCGGGCTCGTCGAGCATGCACGATCGACGGACCCGACGCGACCGTTCGGGCGATGCCGACGAGACGGCGACGGCCGTACGGCAGCTCCTCGGGCGTCTGGTCGAGGTGGCGCTCGAGCTCGAACTCGCGCACCGCGGCGACCGCGGTCGAGGGCAGCTCGTGGCGACCGGGCCAGAACAGGTCCGTCACCCACGACGCACGCGAGGAGCCGCTGGTCGCTTCCGGCGCGGATGTTCTCCTCGACGCTGATGTCCTCGAACAGCTCGAGCGACTGGAACGAGCGCCGCAGCCCGAGGCGGGCACGTCTCGTCGCGTTCATGCGATCGATACGGCGATCGTCGAGCGAGATCGCTCCGCGGCGTGGCCGGCGACGAAGCCGGTCACCGCGTCGATGAGCGTCGTCTTCCCCGCGCCGTTCGGACCGATCAGGCCGACCACCTCGCCGGGCTGGACCTCGAAGCGACACGTCGTCGACCGCCATCACCGAGCCGAAGCGGACGGTGAGGCCGACGATCGACAGCGTCGCTCCCGCCACCGGCTCGACCTCGGCCGGCGGGCAGCGGCGGACGCTCCTTGCGGCCGAGCGACGAGGTGGAGCTTCTCCCACAGGCGACGGTTGTGGGTGACGACGTCGGCGATGCCGTTCTGGTGGACGATGAGGATCACGAAGACCAGCACGGAGCCGAGGATGAGGTCCCACTGGTCCTTGAGGCCGACCCAGTCCACGATGACCCGCGTGCCGAGGCCGCCGACCGCGTTCGGTGCTCCGAAGACGGCGCCGAGCACGTAGCCGAGGCCGCCGATCACGGCGTAGCCCGACGCTGTTGATCGACGCGAACACGTTGAAGTCGTCGTACGTGATGACCTGACCCGTGAAGCCGACGAGGATGCCGGCGACCGCGGCGAGACCCGCCGAGACCGCGAACGCATACAGCTTCACGCCGAACACGGTGATGCCGAGCGAGGCCGCGGCCGCGCTCGTTCGTGCGCACCGCGATCAGCCGGCGACCGGTCCGCGACCGCCGAAGGTTGGCGACCAGCAGCGCGAGGAGCACGAAGCACGACCAGGCTCACGGCCGCCCATGCGTGCGGATGGTTGACCGCGTCGACGTCGAAGACCGAACAACTTCACCCGGCCGATGCGGGTGCCGCCGTCGAGTCGGCGTCGCCGAGCTAGGTCGGGTTGGCGAAGACGACCTCGGACACGAGGAAGCCGAGGCCGAGCGTGACCACCGCGAGGTTCACGCCTCGAGTTCGCAGTGCGGGAAGGGCAAAGACCAGGCCCACGGGGATCGTGAGGAGAACGCCGAGCAGTATGGACAACTCGACCCATCTTGATCGAATATTTCTGCACCGCTTTGCTTGACTTGCCGGTGCCGCAGTAGTCGAAGACAACGACTTTGTGGTCGCGAGAAAACTCACGCACTTGATGAAACTTCCAGGCTTGGTGATCGAGACCGGTTACGCTACAGAAGAGAAACGGCGGGCCGTCGCCGTGGACTTCATAGTAGATCTCGGTGTCTTGAGCTTTTAGGTGAGGCATAGTTTTTACCCTCCGGGTTTTATTTTTTGAAGACGCTTTAAAACCGGCACTACAATTTCGCTCCATAGGTCGCGTACATTTTGTCGATGAAACCGGTCTCGTCGAGCTTGCGCATTAGGCGGTTGTCGATGACGTCGTCGGCTTTGACTTCGCCGACTTTGGGATTTCGCGACTTGAGAAGCCGTTGGACATTGCGCATCCCTTCGAGGGACGCAAACGGTTTGCGGTCGACGCCGCGGACGAGGTCCTGATAGGCGTCCTCGCTGCCTGCTGAATCCACCTTGAGCCAACGCGCTAAAGTCTTCAAAACGACGGGTTTGTTTTTTGGCGCGAGCGAAAACGCCAGGGCTTCGATCTCTCCCTTCAAGTAGCTTTCCACGATGTCGGGACGTTGCTGCAACAGTGTTGCCGGCACGGCCATGGCTTGACCCACAAAGAGGGCTTTGAGATCGGTATACTCGCCGAGAATGGTCATGCCTTTCTGTTTGAGTTGACGGGTAAAAACTCCGTCGACCGCGGCGGCGTCACAGAGCCCATTCTCGACGCACTGGACTTGTACGGCTTGATCGCCGATCACCTGCATACGAATGTTGTCGCGCTGCTGGTCCAAACCGAGATGTTCAAGCCAAAGCAAGATGCCCATCCAGCTCGTGCCGCCGATGCTGGTGACCGCAAACGTCTTACCGCGCAGATCTTCGGCCCTCTTGATGTTCGGTCGGACCACGAGATCATAGGTATTGCGGCTGTTGAACGTGGAGACGATTTTGAAGTCATGTCCGGCGGAAACCGCGGCCAAAATGGCGCTGCCGCCGGTACGTCCGATATGAATGCTGCCGGCGGCCATGCCGGCGACCAAAGTCGGCGCGCCGCGGATAAAAACCGGATCGACATCGATACCATATTTGGCGAAGAAGCCCCGCTCTTTAGCGAGCCAAAGCGGCACGATCCGTGCAGTGTACGTCGCGTAACCGACGACATATTTCGCGGGAGCGCTGGCGCTAAAGGCCTGAAGGGGCCAGAAAAATGACGACGCAATGACGACAAGCGCCGTCCGAAGGATTCGGTGACTATGATGATTCATATCTGATCTCCCTTTCGCCCACGTTGCAACAAATCACATTGATCCCGGCGCAGCGAAGCCGCAACTTAAAGTTGCGAAGACATTTAACCGCATAGAACTCAAAGGCCGCAAATAATTCTCTGTGGGGGCCTACCCGGTTGCACTCATTTGATGCTTGCACCTTTGATGCTTGCACCTTGCGCGGCGTAGGCGCGCTCGATGAAGCCGCTTTCATCGAGTTTGCGCATAATGCGATTGTCAACGACGTCTTCCACTTTTGGCTCGCCAATTTTCGGATTGCGCGGTTTTAATAGCCGTTGGAGGTTTCGCATTCCCTCCAGCGAACCAAAGGGTTTGCGATCGACACCACGCACAAGGTCCAGGTAACCATCCTCAGCGCCCGCGGCATCGGTTCTCATGCGGCGCATGAGTATTCTGATTACTGCCGGTTTGTTTTTTGGCGCGACGCCAAATGCCATCCCTTCGATTTCCGCTTTCAGATAGTTCTCAACGACTTCCGGGTGTTGCTGCAGAAATGAGCGTTGGACGACCATGGATTGACTGACCAAGGGTTGTTTGAGCTCCGTGTAATCCGCGAGAACCGTCATCCCTTTTTGTTTCAGCAACTTGCTGTAGAAGCCATCCACAAACGCGACATCAACGACGCCGGACTCGAGAGACTGGACCTGAACGCTTTGATCTCCGATGGATTGCAAAAGGATTTGATCGCGTTGCAGATCCAAACCAAAATGCTCAAGCCACAACATGGCACCGATCCATGTTCCGCCACCGAGACTATTGATGGCGAGTTTTTTTCCGCGTATGTCTTCGACTCTCTTGATATTTGGCCGAACCACCACGTCATAAGAATTGCGACTAGAAAAAGTCGCCAGCATTTTGAGGTCATGGCCGGCCCCCACGGCTGATAAAACGGCGGCGCCCGCCGTGCGGCCGATTTGAACGTCCCCGGAGGCTAAACCGGTGACGAGGGTAGTTCCGCCGCGGAGCATGACGGGTTCCGATTCGATTCCATATTTGGTGAAAAAGCCTTGATCTTGAGCGATCCAGAGCGGCATCAGACGAGCGGTCGTGGCGGCATAGCCGATGACTAGTTTAGCCGGCGCGGCAGCGATGGCGACTGGAAGAGACCAGGAGAGTTGCAGCGCGAGGGAGATAAGTACTGGCCGAAAAGGAGTGTCATTGAGTGTCGGACATAATTCATAAGTTGGTGATCCTCCTTTGATCAGTCGACGGACGAAAAGATCTTTCACTTAGGTTCAGGATGACGGCTCGCCTCTCTGTCATTCTGAACAGAGTGAAAAGTCTTCTTTTCCATTTCACAGCGCGGCGGGTTCACCAAATTACTTTCGCCGTCATTTCAAGCTCATGCCCTGCTCGCCGCGTACGCTCGATCAATGAAGCCGCTCTCGTCGAGTTTACGGATGATCCGGCTATCATTCACGTCCTCGATCTTGATCTCGCCCACTTTTGGACTACGGATTTTCATCAAGCGCTGCACGTTGCGCAACCCTTCGGAGGACGGGTACGGTTTGCGATCGAGGGCCCGCTGCAGGTCGGCGTAACCTTCCTCCGCTGCGCCGGCGTCGATTTTTAACCGGCGCATAAAAGTTTTGATGATTGTGGATTTATTTTTCGGCGCGAGAAAAGGCGATGGCTTCGATCTCTGCCTTCAATAAATTCTCCACCGTGTCGGCGCGCTGTTGGAGGAATTTTTGCTGTACCACTAGGGCTTGGCTTACGTACAGTTGCTTCAGATGGGAGTATTCACCGATGATGTTGAATCCTTTTTGCTTGAGCCTGCGGCTGAAGACGCCGTCGAGCGCGGCGACATCGATGATGCCGGTCTCCATCGCTTGCATCTGGATGGTTTGATCGCCGATGACTTGAAATTGAATCTGGTCGCGTTGCACATCCAGCCCGAAATCCTCGAGCCAAAGCAGCGCGCCCATCCACACCGTGCCGCCGATGCTGGTGACGCCAAAGCGTTTGCCGCGCAGATCCTCGGCGCGTTTGATGCTGGGACGCGCAACGAGATCGTAAGTATTGCGGGTGGAAAACGCGGCAAGGATTTTCAGATCATGGCCGGCCGCAATCGCCGCAAGCATGGCGGTGCCGCCGGTGCTGCCGACGTGAATGTCGCCTGACGCCAAGCCGGAAACCAAAGTGGGGGCGCCGCGGATGAAGACCTGTTCGGAATCGATGCCGTATTTGCCGAGAATCCCCTGCTCGTCGGCAATCCAGAGGGGTACGACGCGCGCGCTCATGGCAGCGTAGCCGATGATGAGTTTCGGCCCGCCGGCGGCATAGGTGGAAGCACTACAAGGGAGAAGTAGGCAGGCGGCAACGATGAATCCCCAAATCCAACGCATGGCTACCCTTATGGATGAATGAGTCATCACTTTACCCCGTACTCCGCGTTGAGTCGGTCGAAATAGCCGCTCTTGTCTAACTCTCGCACGATAGAATCGTCAATGAGTTCTTCGAGCTTGACCTGCCCGACTTTCGGATTACGCGTCTGCAAAAAGCGTTGTATGTTGCGCAGTGCCTGGACGGATGGAATAGGCTTCTTGTCCAGCCGTTTGATTAGGTCTTGCAGCGCATCTTCGGCCACGGCGGGGTCCGTGATGCTCAGGCGCCTGCTGAGAACTCTCAGCACGGACTGTTTTTTCATAGGACTCAGTACGAACACCTGGGCCTCACTTATAGCTCTCAGGAAATTTCGCAAAAAATCGGTTTGGCTGTGGAGAAAACTCAGTTTGACCACGACCGCATTCCCCATCATCGGAACCCGTTCGAGCTCGCCTAAAATATTGTATCCGGCGCGCCTGAACTGTGAGGTGAAGTTTCCGGTGACGAGCGCCGCATCGATGGTTCCGGTTTCTAATGCCCGGCTGATGATTCTCATCTCGCCGAAGGCTGAGAATCAGTTTGTCCTTATCCTGGTTTAAACCCAGTTGCTCGAATACCAACATCGCGGCCATCCAACCGGTTCCGCCGATGCTGGTCACGCCGATCCGTTTGCCACGCAGATCCTCGGCTCTTTTGATCTCCGGCTTGACGATGAGGTCATGGTTGGCGCGCACGTGAGAAGCCGCGAGGACTTTGAAGTCGGCCCCGCCGGCCGCGGCCGCCAATATCGCCGTTCCCCCGGTGAAGCCGACAGCAATGGCACCGGAGTTGATGGCTGCGATCAACGTCGGAGAACCGGGCATGAAGACCAGATCAGCATCGATGTCGTTCTTAGCGAAGAGCTTTTCGTCCTGGGCGAGCCACAGGGCTAACGATGAGACACTGATGGTTGCGTAGCCGACGGCGACTTTTGTGGGCTGCGCGGCGGTACATTCATTACCGTTGAGGCACGCGAAAGACGCGACGATGAAAAGAAGAAAGCTACGTCCCACGCTGAGGTTTCGAAACATCATATGGGGGACGTCACCTGTCGAACTGCGCCAGCCACTGATAGATGATCTCGACAATCTCCGCCGTGTGCCTGTTGTAAAAATGATTCCCTCCATCGACGAGCTTATAGGTTGAGTTGGCCCCCGCGGCAGCGACAAGCTCTTGCGCGTATTCATGAAAGAACTTGGGCTCGGCGCTGCCGACGATGGCGAGCAGGGGACAGCCTATCCGTTTAGCGTAGGGACGGCAGTCGTTGCGATCGTCTCTGCCGTATTTGTCCAGGTGCGTACGCGCGCTAAAAATTCCCGGTGTGGCACCCACGGCGATGGACAATAACTCTTCACCCCTGCCTTCAGCGACCATGGTTTCAGCTTTTTCTATGGTTTCGCCAAACCCGGCCTGCCGAGAAATCCGCTCCGAGAAGAATTGCTTCGGCGCGGAGCAAGAAACGACGCTGACCACGTCCGCACGCTGGCGCGTGCCCTGGTAGATAATCGATTTGATGGCCCCTAAGCTATGGCCCACGAGAACGAAACGGCGATAGCCTTGTTTATGGAGGTAATCCAAAGCCCCGTCAAAATCGAGCAAGCAGTCTTCAAGATTTTCGTAAGCCGATCCGCCGAATTTGGTCAGATTGCCGGCGCGAGAAATCCAGTCGTGCCCGCGCGTGTTAATGACAAAACAATGATGGCCACGTTCCGCCAATTTTTGTCCGAATATGGAAAACGGCGGCAGATAAAAATTCATCGCCACCCCATGGACGAACACCAATGCAAGATCTGATTGCTCGTCCGGCGGCGTGAAAAGCAAACCGTGAAGTCTTTCATTGTCGGCGGTCTTGAACGTGCAGAGTTGAGTGTGAATGGTCATAAGGCAATCGGGCAAGCCTCGGAGCTGATCTCTGACACCTGAGGTTTATTATTTGAGACTCACTCCTTGCGCCGCGTAGGCACGGTCGATAAAACCGGATTCATCCAGCTTGCGCATGATGCGCGCGTCGATTACGTCCTCGGTTTTGATCTCGCCGATCTTTGGATTGCGCGTTTTTAGCAATCTTTGCACGTTGCGCAAGCCGTCCAGGGATGGGAACGGTTTACGATCGACGCCCTTTAATAGATCTTGATAGGCTTCCTCCGCGTTATTTGCGTCTACTTTGAGCTTTCTCATGAGAGTTTTGATCACCGCGGGTTTGTTCTTTGGTGCCAACGAGAAGGCTAACGCTTCGATTTCCGCCTTGAGATAGTTTTCCACGATGTCGGACCGCTGGGCGAGGAAGGATTGGGGTACGACCATCGCTTGGCTTATGATCCGTTGAGTCAGGGCCGAGTATTCGCCGAGAAGGGTAAAGCCTTTCTGTCTCAAGTTTTTACTGTACACCCCGTCGAGCGCGGCGGCATCGGCGATGCCGGTCTCGACGGCTTGCATCTGCACCGCCTGATCGCCGAGAACCTGCATGTGAATTTGATCGCGCTGTTGATCGAGACCGAAATGCTCGAGCCAAAATTGCACCCCCATCCAGCCCGTGCCGCCAATGCTGATGAGGGCGATTTTTTTACCCCGCAAATCTTCGGGGCGCTTGATGTTTGGCCGGGCGATGAGGTCGTAGGTATTGCGGCTCGAAAAAGTCGCGACAATTTTGAAATCATGGCCGGCGCCAACGGCCGCCAAGGTCGCGCTGCCGCCGCTGCGACTGAATTGAATGTCCCCCGATGCCATTCCGGCAACTAGCAGCGGCGCGCCCCGCACATACACTTGTTCGGCCTGGAGGCCGTATTTGGCGAGAAAGCCTTGCTCAGCCGCAATCCACATTGGCGACACGCGGCCATTGATCGCCGCATAGCCGACCACGACCTTCGTTGGCACGGTGGCAGCGAAGGCGGGGCAGGCTGAAAATAACCAGAGGCAGACCGCATAAGTAAGAATTTTGCTACGCAGCATAGGTTCCCTCACAGGCGATGCAAGCGTCACTTTACGTCGCATTCGGCGAGCGGCGGCGGTGACAATGTCCTCGCGTGTTCATCATTCTCCGCGGGGTAAAATGCTCGGGACCCGACCGGTTCTCTTCGAGTCTTCGGACGTTATGATACGCGATCTTCAAATCACTCTTTCCGGAACCAGGCCAAGTTTATTTCACCCCGTACTCCGCGTACAGCCGCTCGAAGAAGCCGCTCTCGTCCACTTTTTTCACAACGCTTGAGTCCACCAGATTCTCAACTTTGATGTCGCCGATGCGAGCATTCTGTGTCTTCATCAGGCGTTGTAAGATTCTGAGCCCGTCGATCGACACGTAGGGCTTGCGGTACTCTTCGAGGCGGACGAGGGTAAACACATCTTGGTAGGCTCCCTCGGCGACCGCGGGGTCAGTGAGTTTGAATTGCTTTGTAATAGTATCCAGGACCGCGGGTTTGTTCTTGGCGACAGTAATAAAAACCATGCTTTCAGTCAGCGCTTTGACCACATCTTGAAGCGTGTCTGAGCTTTGTTGCAGGTAGTCTTTATCTACAACGATGGCCATGCCCACTGACGAGAGTCGCACCTGATCGCATTTGCCCAAAATCACAAAACCCTTTCTCCGCCAGCCGCCGGCTCAGGAAGGTGGGCACGACGGTGGCGTCGATTCGTCCTGTTTCTAGAGCCTGGCTGAGCACCGTGACATCGCCAATGACCATCATCTGGATGTTGTCGCGTTTTTCATCCATGCCGAAGTGTTCAAGCCAAACCGTAGCCGTCTTCCAGACGCCGCCGCCGATGCTCTGAATGCCGAAGCGTTTACCGCGCAGGTCCTTTGGATTGTTGATGCCCGGCCGGGCCACCAAGTCCAAGTTTTCGCGGCTACTGAGACTGGCCAAGATCTTTAGCTCCTTGCCGCCCACGGCAGCGGCGAGGGCCGTCGTTGCGCCACCGTAGGCTATTTGCGTGTCCCCCGAAGCTAACGTGGCGATCTGCGTCGGATTACTGCGCACCCAGACGGATTTTGATTTGACGCCATACTTGCCGAAGAAGTTCTGTCGCTGCGCAACCCAAAGCGGAATCGCAGTGGTGCTCATGCTCGCATGGGTGATGATGACTTCACCCGGAGCGGCGAGCAGGTCAGTTTTAGTGGCGAAAACCAAAACGCTCAACAGCAAGCTTACAAGGATCTTTGCGACAGCTCGCTTCATGCGTAACCTCCGACATTTGCTAGAGCCAAGTGACCGAACCGATTAAGGATTTGCCGGAATATAGCCGCAATCGATTGGCCCAGGCAACCCAAAAAAGTAAGTTTGTGTCCAGGGCAGGTTATGGGCGTAGAAAACCTACCGAGTCCGGGGCCGTATTTGCCGCGATGAAGACAATCTCTGGGTTCTTGACATTTCTAACCAACTTACTTAGGATCGATTACCTTTCCCAGGACGCGTCGACTTATGAAGGTCAGTTCAAAAGGCCATTATGGACTACTTGCTCTAGCCGAGTTCGTCGACAATTACAAACTTCGGCGGGCCGTGCAGGTGAAGGAAATCGCCAAGAACCAGCAGATACCACCGGAGTACCTCGGGCAGATTATGGTGTTGTTGAAACGGGGGCGGCTCGTTCACGGCTCACGTGGACCTGCAGGTGGTTATATACTTGCCCGTCCTCCTGAGGCCATAACGGTCAGAGAGGTTTTACATGTGCTTGAGGGACCGTTGGTGGGGATTGATCTAAGGCCGGGCACACATGGCAGGGGAATGTCTCCCGTGACCCAGCGGCTGGTTGAGACCTGGGCACGGGGCGTCAAGGCGATGGAGAACATTCTCGAAGAAATGACGCTGGCTGATTTGTGTAAACCTGAACCGGCGGCGTTGATGTATTACATCTGAAAAATTTTTTGCCGCGTATTTCTGACTAAGTGTATTTAGAAAGTCAGGTTCAAGCAGGAAAGCTATGAGCCAAAGGAGATAGGCCGTGGAGAAAAGCCTTACGTGGAAAGAGAAGATCGCTGAAAAAATGCCGGCGGAATTAGCGAGGGAGATCGACATCTTCGAACAGCAGATGGAGCTCCGGAAGCAGGGGAAGATCGACGAGAAGGTCTTTGCCGAGACGCGTTTGCGGCGCGGCATTTACGGGCAGCGTTATGACAACGGACAACGACACGACGGCAAACGGATCCAGAAGCTCAAACTTTCCGCGGACGTGATCAAAGGCCCCGACACGCTGTGGGACGCGCCCGGAATGATGCGCATCAAGATTCCGTTTGGCGGGCTCAATCCGGAACAGCTGGAGGCTCTTGCCGAACTGTCCGAAGAGTATGCCGACGGAGTCTCCCATGTGACTACGCGCCAAGACATTCAATTCCATTTCGTCCACATCGACGATACGCCGTCTTTGATGCGCCGCCTCGCCGCCGTGGGAATCACGAGCCGCGAAGCCTGCGGCAACGTAGTGCGTAACGTGACGGCCTGTCCGCTGGCGGGCATCTGCCGCGATGAAACCTTTGATACGACGCCTTATGCCAAAGCTTGCTCAAGGTTCTTGATGGGGCATCCCGATACGCAGGACTTCGGCCGCAAGTTCAAAATCGCCTTCTCCGGTTGCCAACAACATCCCTGCGGTCTGGTGACCATGCACGACATGGGCGCCATCGCCAAGACAAAAGTCGTCGACGGCAAGGAAAAGCGCGGCTTCGCGCTTTACGTCGGCGGTGGGCTCGGCTCGGTGCCGTACAAGGCGAAGTTGTTCGATGAATTTCTGCCCGAAGAAGAGCTCTTGCCGATATCCCAGGCCATCTCGCGGGTGTTCGCGCGTTTGGGTGAAAAGCGCAATCGCGCGCGGGCGCGGGTGAAGTTTCTCATCGCGAATCTCGGCATCGATGAGTTTCGCAAGCTCGTTGCTGGCAGAGCGGCAAAAGCTGGCCAATGATCCGCGTTGGACGGCTCACCTGGCATCGGTCAATGAGCAAACGGAAGAGCCGCTCAAACCCGGCGTGAGCTTGAACGGCAGCGAACGGCCGGAAGGCTTCGATGCCTGGTATGCAACCAACGTTTACAAACAGAGACAGCCGGGTTACGTGGCCGCGACGGTGACCCTACCGCTGGGAGATGCCAGTGCCGACCAATTGCGCGCGCTCGCCGACATCGCGCGTCGTTTCGTCAAAGATACGATACGCACCACAGTGGAGCAAAACATTCTCTTCCGTTGGGTAAGCGAAGCGGACCTGCCGGAGTTTTACCGAGCCATTAAAGCCATCGGTCTCGGCGCGCCGGACGCTGCAACTATCGTGGATGTCACAGCCTGCCCAGGAACGGATACCTGCAAATTGGGAATCGCGTCGTCCCGCGGTCTCGCCCGGGAACTGCGCTATCGATTGGGTGAGAAGAGCTTACAGCTCGATGAGGCGGTGAAGAATCTGCGCATCAAAGTCAGCGGCTGCTTCAATTCCTGCGGCCAGCATCATATCGCCGACATCGGCTTTTACGGCATCAACCGCAACGTGAAAGGATTCCAGGTGCCGCATTTTCAGGTGATTCTCGGCGGAAAGTTTCACGACAACGCCGGCGAGTATGGTGTACCCATTGGCGCCGTTCCGTCCAAGCGGATACCGGAGGCGGTGCTGTCGATCACGGAGTACTATGTGCGCAAGCGTCTGAAGGACGAGCGCTTTCAGGATTTCGTCCGCCGCATCGGCAAAAAAGAGATCAAGGACCTGTTGGAGGATCTAACCAAGATTCCGGACCACGACGTGGATCGCGCCTATTACAGCGACTGGGGCGACCCGCGGGAATTTACCCTGGCGGACATGGGAATCGGCGAGTGCGCCGGCGAGGTCGTGAGCCAGGCTGAGTTTACCTTGGCTGCCAGCGAACGCGAGTTGTTCGAGGCCCAGTTGTTACTTGGACGGCGGCCGCCCGCAAGACGCCGCGAAAACGGCTTATGCTTCCATGGTGCGCGCGGCGCAAGGGTTGGTCAAGGCGCAAAATCCCGGCATCTCCGAAGATGAAAATCAAATTCTCGCCGAGTTCACCAGCCGTTTTTACGAAACGCAGCTCTTCTGGGACAAGTATGCCGGCGGAAAATTCGCCGAGTACATGTTCAAGGCCAAGGAGTTTATCGGCGCGGGCAAGGCCGTCGATGCCGATCGCGCCGTGCAATTGGTGCAGGAAGCGCAGTTGTTCATCGACGCGGCGCATGATTGCCACAACAAGCTGCGGGTTGGCGTGGCGAACGGAGTGAAGTTGGATAATATCGCGCAACCGAGCGCCTAGTTCGCTTCCAAGACAATGGAACTGCAAAAGATCAACGTAAAGGTTTTTACCGCGGAGCCCAACAACGTTCCGCTGACGGATTTTATCGATATTTTTCACGGCTGGATCCAAGCCACCGACGGCGTCTACCACGACGTTGCCGACTACAGCCATATGCAGGCCGGTCCGGGGATCGTCTTGGTCGCCGATGACGCCAACGTCAGTATCGATGAGACCGGCAATCGACGAGGTCTTCTCTATAGTCAAAAAGGTAAACTGAGCGGGTCGAACCTGGAGAAATTAAGCACGGTATTGCGGTCCGCTTTGGAAAACTGCCAGCGGTTGGAGCAAGAACCGGCGCTGCGCGGCAAATTGAGATTTGTGGGGAATGAAGTGGAGATTTTGGTGAATGATCGACTGGTTGCGCCGAACACCGGCGAGGCTTTCGAGGAGATCAGGCCCGAAATCGATTTCTTGGCGCGGCGTCTTTATGCGAGCTACGAATTTTACGTTGCTGAGGAATCACGAAGATCCAAGACATCGGTTGAATGTAACCCTTAGTACGCCCTTGTCATTTGAAACGAAAACCCTGTTGAACAATCTACAAGCCATCTAGCAGGAGGAGCAATGAATGCTCGCGAACGACGGAAAGCAGCAAAGACTTTGAAGACTTAACGACCGCTGAAATCGTTACGTGGGCCCTGGAACGATTCAATCCGCGGATTGGCCTGGCCTGTTCCTTTCAAGCCGAGGAGTCGGTGCTGATCGATCTCATGCACCGCGTGCGCGGCGCCGATTTTAGAGTGTTCACCTTGGACACGGGGCGGCTGAATCAAGAAACCTACGATTGCATGGACGCCATAAGAGAACGTTACGGAGTTCAGATCGAAGTCTTTTTTCCCGAGCGCGACGGGCGTCGAGAAAATGGTGCGGGAGAACGGGTTGAATCTGTTTTACAACTCGTCGAGCTGCGCAAGTCGTGCTGCGGCGTTCGCAAGGTAGAGCCGCTCAATCGCGCTTTGAAAAATCTTGACGCGTGGATGACCGGCCTGCGGCGGGAGCAGGCGGTCACGCGAACGGATGTCCGTAAGGTCGAGCTGGACAAAGATCACGGTGACATCGTCAAAATCAATCCGTTGGTGGATTGGAGCTACGACGACGTGTGGGATTACATACGCAAAAACAACGTGCCGTACAATCGCCTTCATAAGCAGGGCTACTCCGAGCATCGGCTGTGCGCCTTGCACGCGGGCGGTGAAACCAGGGGAAGATCTCCGTGCCGGCCGCTGGTGGTGGGAAAATCCGAACACTAAAGAGTGCGGGCTGCACGTGAACGCGGAAACGAAGGTTTGATACGTGGGCTACTATCCGATTTTCCTCGAGATGAAAGACCGACGGTGCGTGGTCATCGGCGGCGGAGTAGTCGCCGAAAGAAAAGTCGAAGGACTCGTGGCAGTCGGAGCCAATGTCACCGTCATCAGCCCGGGAATAACGGACGGGTTGCAAGAGTTGCTCAAGCAGGGCGCGATCCGGCACGTGGCGCGCGAATACCAAGCGGGCGATCGGGCGGGATACGACCTGGTTTTCGTGGCGACGGATAATTCAGAGATCAATACAGCGGTTTCCAACGAAGCACGATCCTTCGCATTTGGGTCAATTCGGCCGACGACCCAGATCATTGCGATTTCATTCTGCCGGCGGTGATTCGGCGCGGCGACCTTGCAGTGGCAGTTTCCACCGGCGGAGTGAGTCCAGCGGTGACTCGCGCCATCCGCGAGGAGCTCGATGAATACTTCACCGCGGACTATGCGAGGTTTGTCCAGATAGCAGGCGAGGTGCGCAGAGAGCTGCGGGAAAAATCCGTTTCCCCGGGTGCGAGCGCATGGAACCGGGCGTTGCAGGGAGACTTCCGTCGCTTGATCAAAGAGGGGAAACCGGAGCAGGCGAAAGAGCTTCTACTGGAAACGTTAGGAGCCAAGATCATGAGAACAGGCAAAGTTTATCTCGTCGGCGCGGGGCCCGGGGATCCGGGTCTGATGACCGTCCGCGGACTACAATTGCTGCAAAGCGCTCAGGTGATCGTCTACGATCAGTTGGTGAATCCCGTGCTTCTTGAAGAGGCCTCAGCCGGCGGCCATCAGGATCTTTGTCGGCAAGCAGGCGGGCCGACACTGCATCGCTCAGGAGGAAATCAACCGCATACTCATCGACCACGCGCGGCTTGGCAATGAGGTTGTACGGCTCAAAGGCGGCGATCCTTTCGTCTTCGGCCGGGGCGGCGAAGAGGCGGAAGCGCTCGTCGACGCAGGGATTCCCTTTGAAATCGTTCCCGGCGTCAGCTCCGCGGTGGCCGTGCCGGCCTACGCCGGTATTCCGCTGACGCATAGAAAGTTCGCATCGTCCTTCGCCGTGGTGACGGGACATGAAGCACGTAAGGCGCAAATCCGCCGTCGATTGGGCCAAGCTGGCGACGGCGGTGGATACGCTGGTCATTCTGATGGGGCTAGCACAATCTGCCGGCGATCGTCGCTAAGCTCATCGCTCACGGCCGTTCGCCGGAAACTCCGGCGGCGGTGATTCGTCGGGGAACCACCCATGAGCAAGAAACCGTGATCGGAACCCTGGCGGATATCGTCGAGAAGAGCGCGTCGCTCAAGGCGCCGGCGCTGATCGTCGTCGGCGAAGTGGTTGAGCTAAGAGAACCAACTCAATTGGTTCGCGCCGGACACCGAGAGTCCGGAAGAAACATGGTCATCGGCGAAGAAGAATTCATCGGCCTCTAAGATCTGGATGAGGACATGTATGGAAACAACTGTCAACTTTGATGCAAACGGATATGCACCGCCGGCGCTGGGATTCAGGTTGAAGTCCCGGCTCCGGCCGCCGAATTCGCCGCCCCGCTCACTCACCTGGAGGCGCTGGAGAGCGAGTCGATCCACATTCTGCGGGAAGTCGCCGCCGAATGCCGGAATCCGGCGCTGCTGTTTTCCGGCGGCAAGGACTCCATCGTGCTGTTGCGCTTGGCCGAGAAAGCCTTTCGGCCGGCGCGCTTTCCGTTTCCCTTGCTGCACATCGACACCGGCCACAATTTTCCCGAAGTGATCGAGTTTCGCGACAAGCGAGCGGCGGAGTTGGGCGAGCGGCTGATCGTGCGGTCAGTGGAAGACTCCATCAGAGCAGGGAAGAGTGGTTCTGAAGTCTGCCGATGAGAGCCGCAACGTTCACCAGTCGGTCACGTTGCTCGATGCCATCGAGGAGTTTCGGTTTCGACGCCTGCATCGGCGGCGCGCGCCGCGACGAAGAAAAGGCCCGAGCGAAGGAACGGATTTTTTCCTTCCGCGACGAGTTCGGCCAGTGGGACCCGAAGAACCAGCGGCCGGAACTCTGGGATCTCTACAACACTCGGGTGCATGCCGGAGAAAACATCCGGGTTTTTCCGATCAGCAACTGGACCGAACTGGATGTGTGGCGCTACATCGCCAAAGAGCGGCTCGAAGTGCCGAACATCTATTACGCCCACCAGCGCGAAGTGATCCGCCGGGGCAACGGCGGTCTGATGCCGGTATCCGAACTGGTGCAGCCGAAGGACGGCGAAAAAGTGGAAATTCTTTCCGTGCGCTTTCAGCACGGTCGGCGACATGACCTGCACCTGCCCGGTGGAATCGACGGCGACGACGGTGGACGAAATCATCGCCGAGACCGCGGTGACGAGAATCACCGAGCGCGGCGCCACGCGCATGGACGATCAGACTTCGGAAGCGTCGATGGAGCTGCGCAAAAAGGAAGGATACTTCTGACAGGCTCGTGAAAAAGACATCGCTCGTTGGCTCGAATCATCGCTCCAATACCGCTTGAACGCTCGCTCGCGAATTCTTCGCGGCTTGCAGCTGAGATCTTTCGACCAGTGTCCAGAATTTCAATCGTCAGCCGGTGGCATGACACCCAGTTTGAATGATGACCGATGAATCGAATTGAGTTTGATCAGAGCGAGCTTGTTGCGCTTCATTACCGCGGGCAGCGTCGACGACGGCAAAAGCACCTTGATCGGCCGGCTGCTCCACGATTCCAAAGCCGATCTTCGAAGATCAGTTGGCCGCTGTGGAGCGAACCACGCGGCGCAGAGGCGATCGACGGCGTGGATCTGTCGCTGCTCACCGACGGGCTGCATAGCCGAGCGGGAGCAGGGCATCACCATCGACGTTGCCTATCGCTATTTTGCCACGCCGAAACGCAAGTTTATCATCGCCGACACGCCGGGCCACGAGCAGTACACACGCAACATGGTGACCGGCGCGTCGACGGCGAATCTGGCCGTGATTCTTATCGACGCGCGCAATGGAGTGCTCACGCAGTCGCGCCGTCACGCCTATATCGCCAGCTTGTTAGCGCATTCCTCATCTGGTCGTGGCGGTCAACAAGATGGATCTGGTGAACTATTCGCAGCGACGTGTTCGGCGAGATCCGCGAAGAGTTCGCCGAGTTTGCCGCCAGCCTTACACTTTCGCGATATCGATCTATATTCCGATCTCGGCGCTCAACGGCGATATGGTCGTCGATCGCGGTGAGAATCTGCCGTGGTACGAGGGGCCGGCGCTTATGGAGCTTGCTCGAGAACATCGATATCGATCACGACGTCAATCTCGACGATTTTCGCTTTCCGGTGCAATGGGTGTGCCGACCGGGTACGGACGAACATCATGATTTTCGCGGCTACATGGGACGCATCGAATCGGGAACGGTCACCGTCGGCGATGCCGTGACGGTGTTGCCGTCCGGCCGGTCGTCGCGCGTCAAACAGATCCTCACCTTGGACGGCGAACTGAAGCGTGCCTTTGCGCCGCAATCGGTGACTCTGCTGCTGGAGGACGACATCGACGTCTCCCGCGGCGACATGATCGTCAGGAGCGGCGATCAGGTGACGGTAGCGAAGCAATTTGATGCGGATATTTGCTGGCTCAGCGAACAGCCGCTCGATATGCGGCGCAAGTATGCAATCAAGCACACCACCAAGACGGCCAAAGCGTTTATCTCACCAAATCCAATATCGAGTCGACGTCAATACCCTGCGGCACATTAACGGCATATCGGAGCTCCAGATGAACGACATTGCCCGAGTCGATCTTAAAGTGCAGCAACCGTTTGTCGTTGACAGCTACGCGCGCAATCGCGCCACGGGGAGCTTCATCGTCATCGACGATGCGACCCATAACACCGTCGCTGCCGGCATGATCGTTTAACGCTGGCCCGGTGAGTTGCCGAGACTCACGACTACCCGCTATAATCCCGCTGTCCATGGAATCCAGTTCGCGGTCCAGCCTGCAAGGACTTAGAATTATTTCTTTTGAAAGCCGCCGCGCAAAAGAGATGGCGGAGTTGATTCGCCGTCACGGTGGTGAACCCATCGTCGCGCCGTCCATGCGCGAGGTGCCGCTCTCCGAAAACAGCGCTCCGTTGAGAACTTTTCCAAAAGATCGAGGCCAGACAGATCGACCTGGTTATTTTACTCACCGGAGTCGGCACGCGAACCATGGTGGATGCGCTCGCCCTTCATTATTCGCGGGAGCGAATCGCGGCGCTGCTTGGTAGCGTGATCCTTCTGGCTCGGGGACCGAAGCCGGTGGCGGCGCTGAAGGAGCTGGGATTGCAACCCGCGTTTACGGCGCCGGAGCCGAATACCTGGAAAGAAGTACTCGCGAGTTCTGGATTCCAATGTCCAACTGAAAGGTAAGCGCATCGCGGTTCAAGAATACGGGATCACGAATCAGGAGCTTCTCTCCGGACTGGCGGCGCGCGGCGCGGAAATATTGCGCGTGCCGGTGTATCGCTGGGCGTTGCCGGAAGATATCGCGCCGTTACAAGCTGCCATCCGCGAGATCGTCGCCGCTAACGCCGATGTTGTCATTTTCACCAGCGCAACCCAAGTTGAAAACGTTTTCAAAGTAGCGCAGCAAGACGGATTGGATACGAAGCTGCCGACCTCGTTGACCCGAGCTCTAGTAGTTTCCATCGGCCCGGTCTGCAGCGAAGCGCTCGTCCGCTTCGGCCTCAAGCCCGACTTTGAACCCGCACATCCCAAAATGGGTTTCATGATCGGCGAGCTGGCGCAATGCGGGCGCGACTCTCCTGGAAGCGAAGCGCCGATAACCCATCGTTGCTGCGAACCTACAGCAGCAATAAGACACTACGCATCCTACGACAAAAACAGCTTGACTGCCGGAACGTTTGCAAATATGTCTCTGCCTGATCACCCAGGGTTGCCGGATGAAACGATTTGCCTCTTGCATATCCGTTTTTGCCTTCCTCATCGGGTATCTTTCAGCATCGGCACTTGAAGCGGCACAACTGAAGAAGGTTCGCCTGGCGTTCAGCGCTCTCGCCTATGCCAATCCGCCTTTCTGGATTGCCCATGATCTTGAAGCTGTTCGAGAAATACGGCATCGAATCGGAGATTGTCTATGTCGGTGGTTCGCGGCCGATCCAGGCGATGTTGGGCGGTTCGATCGACGTATCGCAAGTCGGGGGAGCGGCGGCGGTCGCGGCAGCTGCGCAGGGCGCCGAGATTGCGATACTCGGTACGGTGTTTAACCGGCTTACTTTTGCCATCCATGCGATCCCGCAGATCAAGCAGATCGGCGATCTAAGGGGAAAAACACTGGCGGCCGGAGCGATCGGCGGTAACAGTTATTTTGCCGCGTTGGCCTTTCTCAAACATTTTGGTTGGGTCGCGAATCGAGACGTGGGTGTCATGACAGCGGGCGGTTCTCCAGAAGTTCTCGCGGGGATGCAGCAGGGTAACTTTCAAGCGGGCGTGTTGACACCGCCGACATCGACGATCGCGACTAAGAATGGCTATCGGGAAATTTTCGATCTGGCCAGCCTCGATTTTCCTTTTCCGGTAATCTCGGTGGTGAGCACGCGCAAGTATATCGATGCCAATCCCAACGTCATTCTCAATATTCTCAAGGCGACGTCCGAGGCCATTTATTTATATAGGCGCGTCCGGAGCTGACCCTTCCGGTGGTCGCCAGGTTCATGCGTGTCGCTAAAGACGACCCAGCGTTGCGCCAGTCGCAACAGACCGTGGGGCAGTTGCTAGAATCAGAGAGTGAGTCCGTCGCTCGAAGGCATACGGTTCGTGCTCGATTTCTTGACGAAGCAAAGCGACCGCTTTAAAGCGAAAAACCCGGCGGATTTTGTCGATGCGAGGTTCTTACACAAACTCGAAGAAGAAGGCTTCTTCAAGAAATTTTCAACCAAATAGAAAGAAACCATATGCGCGGTGCCGATGCTCTCGTTGATATTCTTCTAACCGAAGGCGTGAAGTTTGTCGCCACCCTGCCCGGCGACGATATCCTGCCGATCTTCGACGCGCTTCACGAAAACGGCCAAGTGCCGCTGATCTTGACGCGGCATGAGCAGGCGACGGTGTATATCGCCGATGGTTATG